>CAVXEA010000003.1:0-3447677 GCA_963760685.1 uncultured Acidobacteriota bacterium | reverse complement strand
CGCCGGCGGCCGTAGCTGTCGCCCAGCACGCCGCCCAGCAACATGAAGGCGCCGAAGAGCAGCTTGCTGAGCGTCATCACGAGTTGCATCGCCGCCGGCCCCGCATGCAGCTCGGCCCCCGCGGGACGCAGCGAGAGCGACAACGGCGCCGCCGCTCGCCTCGTTCGAGAGGCCGGCCAGAACGCAAGCGCCGAAGGCGAGCCAGCGTCGCTCCATGCTCGCTCCTTTCGTCCTACCGCATGAGGATCACGATGACCGGCCCCCATGCGGTGAGCAGGATGTTGCCGATCGCGTAGGGCACGGTGTAGCCGAGGACCGGCAGTTTGCTTCCCGCCTCGTCCTGCACGGCTCGCAGGGCGGCGGTGGCCGTCCCCGCTCCGGCGCACGCGCCGAGGAGGAGCACCGGATTCATCTTGAGCACGTAGCGCCCGAAGAGGACCGCGGAGAGGTGGCATAGACGCGCCCCGCCGAGGAGGCTCACGACGACGAGGCCCGGACCGGTCGTGCGGAGGCCTCCGACGAAGCTCGGGCCCGCGCCGAGGCCCACGCAGCCGATGAAGACGGCGAGGCCGACCGTGTCGAAGACCCAGAGCGCCGGCTCCGGGATGCGCCCGAACGTGGGGCGCACCGAGCGCAGCCAGCCGAAGACGAGCCCCATGATGAGCGCTCCGCCGCTCGCGGTGAGGCTGATGGGCAGGTCGCCGACACGGAGGGTGAGCGCCCCCGAAGAGCCCGCCGAGCAGGATCCCGAGGCCCACGAACACGACGTCCGTCTCGCTCGACGGCCGCTCCACGTAGCCGAACGCCCTCCCCGCCCGCTCGACGTCGCGTTCGCTCCCGGCGAGCCGGAGGAGGTCCCCGCGGTTGACGACCGTGCCCGGCGCGAAGGGGATCTCCTCTCCCCCTCGGATGAGCTTCAGGAGTATGACTCCGCGGCCGTGCGCCTCGGCAATCTCGGCGAGGGGACGCTCCGCGAGCTCCTTCCGGGTGACGACGACGTCGAGCGCCGCCATCGGGAAGTCGAGAAGCTCGCGGTCCTCGATCTCCTCCCCGAAGGGATGGCCCTCGGCGAGGAGCACCTCCCGGTTCGCACCGACGACCGCCACGTCGCCGGATCGGACGACAGTGCCCGGAGCGACGTCGAGAATGCCTTCCTCCCGCCTCACCCGCAGGAGGAAGACGCGAGCCGGTGCGAAGGAGCCCTCGATCTCCGCGGCCGTGCGCCCCGCCCACGCCCCGTGGATGCGGAACGCCCGAACGTCCCACTCGCGGTACGCCGACCGAGTCCCGCTCCCGGCCTTCGATCCCAACGCCGCCTGCGCCTCGAGCCTCCGGCTCTCATCCTTCAGGTCGACACGGAGCAGCCGCGGCGCGAGGAACGAGAGGAACCAGACCACGAAGCTCGTGCCGACGAGGTAGCTGACCGCGTAGGCGACGGGGATGTTGTTCAGGAGCCGGGTCGTCTCGGCCTCCGGCAGTCCGAGCCGCGAGATCGTGTTCCCCGCCGTGCCGATGACCGTGGACTCGGTAAAGGCCCCGGCCAGGAGCCCCGCCGCGGTGCCGCAGTCGTACCCCATGACCCGCGCGGCCACCACCGTCGTCGCCAGGCTCACCACGCACAGGACGAGCGTCAGGAGCGCCTGGGAAGCCGCGTTCTTCCGGAGGCCGCGAAGAACTGGTCCCGACCTTGTAGCCTGTCGCGAAGAGGAAGAGCGAGAAGAAGACGGTCTTGACGAGCGGGTCGATCTTCACGTCGAGCTGGCCGACGAGGACGCCGGCGAGGAGCGTCCCCACGACGTTGCCCAGACGGAAGCTCCCGATCCGCACCCGCCCGATCACGAATCCGATCGCAAGCGTCAGGAAGATCGCGAGCTCGGGATTCTCGCGGAGCGAGGTGACGATCCAGCTCATCGTCAGCCGATGAGCTCGTATCCAACGCCCACTCGCTCGTACGTCGGGGCCGCGCGTCGGTCGCGGGTCAGCAGCCGGGCGCCCGCGTGACGTACCGTCGCCCCGACGAGCGCGTCGTGGATCCTCCCCTCCGACGATGCCCGCCTCCGCGGCCCGCTCGATGAGACGCGCGTGCTCCACTCCCGGGAGAACGAGGGGTTGCGCCGAGAACCGCTCGGCCAGGAACTCTGCGACCAGCCTGGCGGGCGCTCGATGAGGCGGCGGAAGTCGGGTGAGCACGGAGTACGTCTCGAGGAGGACGTGGGCCGGCACGCGCGGACGCCGCGCGAGCGTCGCGGCGCTGGCGTGGCCCTCGTGCCACGAGGCGAAGGCCGCCACGACGACGCTCGTGTCGACGGCGATCATCGGCGGGTGCGCTCGAGGGTGTCGCGGACGAGTTCGTCGGTCAGCGGCGGGAGTTTCTCGGCGGGCACCGCGACGGCCCCGCCGGACCGTCGGACCAGACTCATTGCCGTAGGCGCGGGCTCGATCTCGATGCGTCCGTCGCGCTCGCGGATCTCGAGCGCTCTCCCCGCGGCGAATCCCCAGCCTCTCCCGCAGATGTCCTTCGGGATGACGACGCGACCGGCGGCGTCCACCGAGGTCTTCATTGCCATTACTCTACCACGTGGAGTGGTACCGCCCGCCCACAAGGCACCCCAACCCGGTCGCCTTGCGTGCCACCCGCGCCTACGCCTCCCGTTTCTCCCTCGACAAGCCGAGTCCCTGCCTGTCCTCTTCGAGGGCGTCCTTCATGTCGTCACCATCCTCGAAGCTGCGGCGGATGCCCTTGTCGACCCGCTCCAGATAGCGCTGCAAGGCCGGTCGCCGCTCGGCCGGAACGTGCTCCTTCAGGTCCAGCAGCAACGCCCGCATGCGCCGCATGACCTGGATCGAGTTCGCGCCGCAGTACCGGATCTCGTCGAAGGCCAGGGCCGAGGAAGTCCTCCCAATCCGGGACCGGGAAGACCACGCGCAGGCTCCCCTGCCCGTCGCGAACACGCCCCGCTCTGAGGTCCACCCGGCCCAGCCGCAGGAGCAGATCCTCCACCTGGTCGAGAGCCTGCACGGCGGTGGTCGGGTCGTTGATCGCCGGCGAGAGCGCCTTGATCGCGATGTCTACCAGGATGCGGATCGCGTACTTGGGATCCTGCTCGAAGGTGCGCTCCTCTCCGAGGCCGATGAGGCGCCGCAGACGGCGTTCGGGGAGAGGTCCCGCCCCGCCGTGGACCCGAACAAGCGGCATGCCGTCGACGACGGTGTCGCCGACCGCCCATGCCGAGAGCGCGATGACTGCCTGATGGCGCGCGGCGAGCGCCACCAGTCGCGGGAGGTCGATCACCTGGATCACGCGCGGCCCGCCGCGGTGGACGATGATCTGGGCGGCGGGCGGCAGCTCGTCCTCCCGCGACGCGTCGGCGGGCGCATCCGGGTCGAGCGAGGTGTAGTCGCGCTCGATGACGGCCCGCCCCTTGTCGCCGGCATACGCGAGCACGCGCGAGATCTGGAGCATCCCGAGCCGCTCGACCAGCGCCACGAAGAAGCCGACGCTCGCCAGGAGCAGGGCGATCGCGACCCAGACGGTGAGCAGCGGGACGTACCCGGTGCCGCCGCAGTAGAAGGAGAGGGCCGCGAGCGAGTAGATGAAGGTCGCAGTGAAGATGCCGAGGGAGTGCCCCATCATCGCCGATCCGGCGAGCCACGCGACGAGGCGAGGCGAGTACGCAGTGGCGCTGAACTGCACCATCACGAAGGCCAGCGAGAAGACGAGGCCGGTGAGCGGCAACATCCCGGAGGCGAGGGCCGACAGCAGGGCGATCGCCGCGTTGACGCTGATCGGCGCGCTGAGGCCGGGGAGGAAGCGGGCCTCGAGGCGTGGGACGGTCAGGCCGAGGAGGATCGAGCCCACGGCGTAGACGAGTGGTACGCCGACCGCGCCCAGCGCCCGGCCGGCCTTCGCTCCAAAGGCGCGGCCGATCATTGCAGCCCCTCGCAACTCATGGGTTCACTCCCACGTCATTCCTCGCTTCCCGCGGAATCGTGGGCGGTCTTCACCTTCCTGAGATCCGGGGTCCAGTACAGGAACCAGCGCAACGTGTGGTTCAGGTCGTACTGGTACCCTGTCGCCTTCTGCTGGTACACGAGCATATAGCCAAAGTCGAAGCCCCACGACCGGCTCATCTGCTTCTTGACGCCGGCGAATAGCCGGTTCTGGTCGAAGGTGTTCAGGACGATGCCCGTCCCGAACTGAAGGAGGACCTCGTCGGACAGGACCAGCGCGAGCCCCGAGGGGTCCTCCGAGACCGGAATCGTGAAGCTTGCCAGGAACCGGACCCGGTCGGAAAACGCCGTCTCCCCGGTGAGGGCGTCATTCTCGACCACCTGCTTGAAGCGCTGCTCGTTTCGGACGCGGTGCAGGACCCGGGTCTTTCCGAGCAACGTGGCGTACTGCACCTGCTCGTAGACGCGATTCTGGTTGGACCACGTCTCACAGCCTGCGCAGGAGGGCGCTTGCCACATGTGGGCGTAGCCGAGGCTCACCGTAAGCTTCTCGGTGACCCAGTAGTGGGCTCCGAGACGCAGAAAATAGAAGCTCGGATCGCGAACGAAGTCGGTTCTTCGGATGTGGACGTCCGCGATCGCACCGAAGCGGTCCGACAGACGGGTCGTGCTGTTCAGGCTCCACCAGAACTGCGTGTGCTCGGTGATCTCCTTGGCGGACTGGGCGCGCGACCGAAGCGGGCACCAGGGTGGAGGACAGAGCAATCGCTCCAAGCAGCCTACGGCCCATCCTCGTCGAGGCTCGCGCCCCAGACCCGCGCGAGCCCACAGACCCCTCGGCCTACCGCCGCCGGCCCCCGCCCCCGCGCGTGCCGCCCCGCCGCGGGACCCCGCCGCTCGACCGGTACGAGCTGGCGCTGCTACGGCTGCCCCCGCTGCTCTGGTAGCTCCCGTAGTCGCGGGTGCGCTGCGTGCCCTCCGAGCGGGCCCGCGAGTCGCGGTTGAGCTGGTCCATGGTCCCGCTGCTCCTGGGCGTCGGCGGTCCGCTCTCGCGGCCCGGACGCGCTCGCGGAGTCCGGTCGGCGTCGGCCTGTCCACGTTCCCCCAGTCTCCGTTGTCGTACCTCTGCCAGCTCCCGCCCTCGTTGCGGTACACGTTGCCGTCGCGTCCGGCGTACACGTCGCCCCCGGCCGTCCGGGCCACTCCGCCGCTGCCGCTGGGCCCCTTGCGGGTGACGGCCGCGCCGCCGCTGCTCGTGGTCGTCCCCCGGGTCGTCGTCCCGGTCGCGCGTGTTCGTCACCCGCGAGGTGCTCGCCCACTGGTCGCCGCGCTGGACCTGGGTGCTGCCCCAGCTCCCGTAGACGTTCGAGCCCTGGCGCGTCTGGCCGTAGGCGCCGGTGCGGGGGTTGTAGGCCTGGCCCGCGGCACGCGAACCGTAGGGTCCGTAGGCCGCGGCGCCGCGCGAGTAGGTGCCGGTCGTCGGGTTGTAGCGCGCCCCGACGCCGGCGCCGCCGTACGGGCCGTAGGCCACCGCGCCGCGGCCGTAGGCGCCTGTCCAGGGGTTGTACGAAGCGCCGTAGCCGTAGGTCGGGTAGTGGCCGTAGTAGCCCGGATAGCCGCCGTAGAAGCCGCCGTAGTACGGCGGGTAGTACCAGCCGCTGCCCCAGACGGCGCAGCCCCACGCCACCATCACGCCCGTGTACATCGCCGCGGTCGCGAAGGTGGCCCACTCGTCGTCGTCGTCCTCGACGGTCACGTAGGTGACGTTGTGGGCGGGCGAGCTGATCGGGATCTCGTAGATCTCCCCCGGCACCTTGCTCGCAACCGTCCAGGGGCCCGTCGGGCTCGTGCCCATGAACCAGACGCCCTCGAAGCACATGTAGTACATGTCGCCGACCTTGATGATGCTCTTGTCGGTGTTGACGGCGCGTTCGACCTTGGTCTTCTCGACCTTCTCGAACTTGGGGTCGCCCTGGTACTGGACCTCGGGCGCCTTCAACTGCTTCTTGTTCACCCGCGCGGTCTGAGGGACCTGCGCGATGAGCACGGCCTCTGCCGCCTGCTGCGTCCCGGGCACCGACGCCAGCACGCGGGAGCGGGGATGCTCGAGGGGGATCTTCTTGAAGTCGTCGGGGAGCTTCAGGGTGGCGAAGGTCCACGGCCCGGTGAAGTCGGGTGCGGAGAACCAGCGTCCCGCCACGAGGAAGTAGACGTCGCCCTTCGGCCCCAGCCGGAACACGTCGCTCTCGGTGTTGCTGACCCAGAGCAGCGACGTGCCGCCTACGGCCTGGTACTTCGGCTCGCCGGCGAGAAGGATCATCTCGGACGGCGCGGTGCTGACGAACACCTGCGGCAGGTTGTCGGCGGAGAGCTTCTTGCCCGGCAGGGCGGCCTTCACGTCCTTCCAGTTGTCGTCGCTCGGGAGCTTCGCGAAGCTCTCCGGCAGCTTGGCGGCCGCGACCCATGGGCCCTTGACGTCCTGGGCCTGGAGCCAGCTCTGCTCGTTGCGCAGGTAGAAGACCTTCGTCGGATCGTGGAGGAAGAGGTCCCAGTTGGTGTTGACCGCGAACTTCAGGTCGTTCTCCTTGATCGGGCTCCAGATCGCGTCGCCGTCCAGGTTCACGAGCAGCGCCGGCTTCTTGCTGAAGAAGATCGGTGGCGGGTCCGCCTTCACGCCCGGCGTCTCCTTCGGGATGATCTGGCTTCGATCGATGCTGGCCAGCACGCGGTCGAGGCCGATCACCCGCTCCTCATCCGGGATCGCCTTGTCGATCTCGGCCACCACCTCCCGGATCTGATCCTTGGGCAGCGTGGGAAAGTTGGACTCGGTGATGTTCCACTCGCCGATCTTGACGAGCCGCTCCTCCACGGACACCTTCGTGTTGCTCTCGACCTTCAGGCTGCCGAGGGCCGGCTTCGTCGCCCCCTTCGCTTCGTACGACACCGCCGCGTACGCGACAGCCCGCCGCTGCTGGTCCCAGCTCGCCACCTGTGGCTGGTACACGACGATGTGCCCGCCGCTCGGCGTGGTGTAGGCCCGTGGCCAGCCGCCGTCGGGCGGGGGCGGGTTGGCATCGGGCTTTGCGGCCGGCGCAGGTTTGGGGACGGGAGTCGCAGCGGGCTTCGGAGGTCCGGCCTGGGTCGAGCCCGGAGTTCCCGCCTGCTCGGCCAGGAGCGGCGCGGCCGACGACGTCACCAGGGATAGTGCGGTCAGGACGGCCACGAGCGTCCGGCCGGCGGCGGCACCTCTTCTCATCATGGGCTCATCCTTAATTCATTTCTGACAACACCGGCCCCAGCACCGGGCAAGGGCGGGGGGACCGGACGACAAGAGAATGGAGCGGAAAAGACACGAGCGGAAGTAACACCACCGTATGTTACGGCCGAGCTGCCGAGCCAGGGGGCCGGAGCTTGCTTTTCGAGCCGGATCAGCCTAGAAACAACCTGTTAACGCATATTGGATAAGGTGGGCGGGGCCTCGGGGAAGGACCGCCACCCACGCGACCCCGAATCATGGCCAAGGCCAGCACCCCACCCCAGCCGCAAGAATCGCACGCAGAGCGTCCCGGCGGGAAGAGCCTCGATCACGAGGCCGTGATCGCACAGCTCGAACGCATATTCGCCAGCAGCGACTTCGACGCGTCTCCGCGCTCCCGCGCTTTTGTGCGGTTCGTCGTCGAGGAGACACTCGCCGGCCGACAGGCGTCACTCACCCAGACCACCATCGCAACGCGCGTGTTCGGGCGGCGTGCGGACTTCGACGCCACGATCGATCCCATCGTGAGGATCCAGGCGGGTCGGCTGCGGCGCTCCCTCGAGCGCTACTACCTGCTCTCGGGCGGCCGTGACCCGATCCGCATCGAGCTGCCGCGGGGCGTGTACGTACCGTTGATCCGCGAGGCGCGCCCGGGCGATTCGCTCAGAGGCGAGGGGGAGAGGCGACGGGGCGCAGCGCCCGACGGCTGGCCGTCGGTCGTGGTGAGCACTTTCGGCGCCATGAGCGACGATCCCGTGCTCGCAGGGGCGGCCGATCGCTTCAGGGAAGAGCTGGCCCTCGAGATGGACCGGTATCGCGACGTGCGCGTGGTCCTGCGGGACGACGCGCCGCCGGTGACGCGTGCCTCCGCCGACACGAGCACGTTCGACCTCTCTGGGCGCTTCGTCCGAGATGCCGGCGGCCCACGTCTCACGGTTCGCCTCGTGGACCGCCGGAGCGGAGGCCAGGTCTGGGCGCAGGAGTTCCAGGAGGGCGGCCTCGACGGCTCCGGGGCGGCCTTCGGCGAGACCGCACGCGTGGTCGCCGCGCAAGTGGCGTCGGAGCACGGGGTCGTCGCGCAGAGACTCTGGGTGGAGCAGCGCAACGGGCTCCCGGACCGGATCCTGCCTTACGGAGCGATCCTCCTCTCCTACCGCTTCTTCTTCAATCGCGATCCGGCCGACTTCTCACCCGCCCTCGACGCGCTCCGGCGCGCCGTTTCGACGCACCCGGAGTGCGCCCTCGCCTGGGTGCAGCTCTCGCGCCTCCACTCCGCGAACTATGCCTTCGAGGTCGCGGCCATCGAGTCGTCGCTCGAGGAGGCCCTGACCTGCGCACAGCACGGCGTCCAGCTCGACCCCACCGGGCAAAGGGCCGGCGGCGCGCTGGCCTTCGCCCTCCTGCTGATGGGCGAGGTCGCCGCGAGCCGCGCCGAGGCGCGCCGCGCCCTCGACCTCAACCCGAGATCGCTCGTGTACCTGGAGTCGCTCGCCTGGCTGCTGATCCTCCTCGGGGACGACGAGCACGCGCCGGCCCTGGTGCGAGACTCGATCGCACGCAATCCTTTCCACATGCCCATCGCCCACCAGGCGCTCTGGTGCCATCACCTGCGGCGCGGGGAGATGAAGGAGGCCTACGACGCCGCGCTGGCCTACCGGGACACGGGCTTCTTCTGGCGGGACCTCATGCGGGCCTGCTGCCTCGGCCACCTGGGCCGGCGCGACGAGGCCGCGGCCTCGGTGGCCGCGTTGCTTCGCGCGAAGCCGGACTTCCAGGAGCGTGGGCGCGTCCTGGTCGGCCGCCTGATGAAGCTCCCCGACCTCTTCGAGCCCGTCGTGGACGGCCTGCTCCGCGCGGGGCTCAGTCTCCACTGAACGCCGTCATGAGGAGCCACGGTAACTTACGACGCTGTTACTTCCCCCCGCCCGCTTCCGAGACCATGCTTGCCCACCGACGGGCCATCGACCCGTCCTGCAGCCGATATCCGAGGAGACCGATCCAATGAAACGCGCCCCGATCCCCCCGACCAGGAACCGCCAGAGAACTGTTCGAACCGGCGCGCGCCGTCTGGCGCTCCTCGCCTCTCTGCCGGCCCTCTTGGGCGGCGCCGCTGCCGGGGTGCGCCAAGGCGGCCCCTCGCGCGTCGGCGCCCGAGGTCTACGTGGCCGACGTCGTCCAGAAGGACGTGCCGGTCTACATGGAGCTCGTCGGCCAGACGAAGGGCTCGCAGGACGTCGAGATCCGGGCGCGCGTGGAAGGCTACCTGGAGTCGGTCAACTTCACCGAGGGCACCTTCGTCACGAAGGGCGCCCCCCTCTACCAGATCGACCCCTTGCCGCTCCAGGCGGCGCTGGCCAACGCCAAGGCGGACCTGGCGACCGCCGAGGCCCGGCTGGGCAGGACGAACAACGACGTCACGCGCTATCGGCCCCTGGCCGAGCAGCAGGCGATCTCCCGGCAAGAGCTGGACAACGCGCTCTCCGCGCAGGAGGCGGCCCGGGCCATGGTGGACGCGGCGAAGGCGGCCCTGGACAAGGCGACGCTCGATCTCGGCTACGCCTCGATCACTTCGCCGCTCGACGGCCTCGTCGGCACCACGAACGTGAAGGCCGGCAACCTGGTGGGCCGCGGCGAGAGCACGCTGCTCACCACGGTCTCCCAGGTCGACCCGATCCTGTTCCGGGCCGGCATCAGCGAGGCCGAGTACCTGCGCCTCGCCCGGCGCCGCGACGAGATCAAGGCCAAGGCGGCCGAGGGCGCCGCGCATCGAGCTGATCCTCGCCGACGGGACGGTCCACCCCCAGAAGGGCAGCGTCGACGCCATCGAGCGGGCGGTGGATCCCACCACCGGCACCCTGGCCATCCAGGTGCGCTTCGCGAACCCGCAGCGGCTGATCCGTCCGGGCCAGTACGGCCGCGCCCGCTTCGAGTCCGAGCTCAGGAAGGGCGCTTTGCTCGTGCCCCAGCGCGCGGTGGCCGAGCTGCAGAACCTCTACAGCGTGGCCGTGGTCGGCTCCGACAACAAGGTGGCGTTCCGCAACGTCAAGGTCGGTCCGCGGGTGGACGGGCTCTGGGTGATCGAGGAAGGCCTGAAGCCGGGCGAGAAAGTCGTGGTGGAGGGGCTCCAGAAGGTGCGCGAAGGGGCCGTCGTGAGCCCGAAGCCGATGGCCGCCGTGCCCGCAGGCTCTGGTGCCGCGGAGCCGGCGACCGAGGCGGGGAAGGCCAAGTAGGCCATGGCTCGCTTCTTCGTCAACCGACCGATCGTGGCGATGGTGATCTCCATCGTCACCGTGATCCTGGGGCTCGTGGCCATGTCCGGCCTCCCGATCGCCCAGTACCCCGAGGTCGTGCCCCCGATGGTGCAGATCACCACCACCTTCGTGGGCGCCTCCGCCACCGACGTGGAGGCGTCGGTGGCGACGCCGATCGAGCAGAAGGTGAACGGCGTCGAGAAGGGCATCTACATGAAGTCCACCAACGCCAACGACGGCACCCTGACCCTCAGGGTCTCGTTCGAGGTGGGCTCGAACCTCGACATGGACAACGTCCTCGCCCAGAACCGGGTCTCCGAGGCGACGCCCATGCTGCCGCAGTCGGTCAAGAACTACGGCGTCGCGGTCAAGAAGGCGCTCCCGTTCCCCTTGCTCATCATCTCGATCAAGTCGCCGAAGGGGAGCTACGACAACAACTTCCTCTCGAACTACGCCACGATCAACATCAACGACGCGATCGCCCGCATCCCGGGCGTCGGCCAGATCAACCTCTTCGGCGGCAGCGACTACGCCATGCGCGTCTGGCTCCGGCCCGACCGCATCGCGAAGCTCGCGATCACCGTCCCGGACATCGTGAACGCGATCAACCAGCAGAACCAGATCATCCCCGCCGGTCAGATCGGCGGCCCGCCCGCGGTTCCGGGGACCGAGTACACCTACACCGTGAAGACCCAGGGGCGCCTGCTGAACGAGGACGAGTTCGGGAGCATCGTCGTCCGCACCAACCCCGACGGCTCGCAGGTGCTGCTCAAGGACGTGGCGCGCCTCGAGCTCGGCACGATGCTCTACAACTCGATCGGCCGCCACGACAGCGGGCCGGCCGCCGTCATCGCCGTCTTCCAGATCCCGGGCACGAACGCGCTCCAGGTGGCCGACAGCATCAAGAAGACGATGGACGACCTGAAGCAGCGCTTCCCCCGCGACATGGACTACCTGATCTCGCTCGACACCACGCTGCCCGGTCCGGGAGGGCATCAACGAGATCGTCCACACCCTGTTCGAGGCGGTGGTGCTGGTGATCCTCGTGGTCTTCGTGTTCCTGCAGAACTGGCGGGCCACCCTGATCCCGCTCGTGACGGTGCCCGTCTCCCTGATCGGCGCCTTCATCTTCTTTCCGATGCTCGGCTTCTCGATCAACGTGCTCTCGCTGCTGGGGCTCGTGCTCGCCATAGGCATCGTGGTGGACGACGCGATCGTCGTGGTCGAGGCGGTCATGCACCACCTCGAGCACGGCATGCAGCCCAAGGAGGCCACGCTCAAGGCCATGGAGGAGGTCTCGGGCCCCGTGATCGCGATCGGCCTCGTCCTCTCCGCGGTGTTCGTGCCCGTGGGCTTCATGGGGGGCATCACCGGGATGTTCTACCAGCAGTTCGCGATCACGATCGCGCTCTCCGTGCTGCTCTCGGTCATCAACGCCCTCACCCTGAGCCCGGCGCTCTCGGCGCTGCTGCTGAAGGCGCCGACGGGCAAGAAGACGCTGCTGACGCCCTTCTACAACTGGTTCAACAAGGTCTTCGGCCGCGGCACCGACGCCTACGTCAGCTTCTCGGGGATCCTGATCCGGAAGACGGCCCGGAGCCTCATCTTCATCGCGATACTGTGCGGGGCGATCGTCGTGCTGACGCGGCACATCCCGGCGGGCTTCATCCCCGAGGAGGACCAGGGCTACCTGCTCGCCCAGGTCAACCTGCCGGACGCCTCCTCGCTCGAGCGCACCGACCTCGTGATGAAGAAGGCCGAGGCCATCATCAAGGCCAACGAGAACGTCGAGGGCTACAACACGGTCACCGGCTTCAGCCTGGTCACCGGCGCCTACTCCTCGAACCAGGGCTTCTTCTTCATCCAGCTCAAGGAGTGGGCCCACCGCACGACCGCGGAGGCGCACGCGAACGGCGTGGTGGCCGCGCTCAACAAGGCCTTCGCCCAGCAGATCCCCGAGGCGGCGATCGTGACGTTCGGTCCCCCGGCGATCCCGGGTCTGGGGACGGGGGCGGGCTTCACCATGCAGCTCCAGGACCGGAGCGGCGGCTCGCCCGAGTTCCTGGCCGCAGCAGGCCCAGCGCTTCATCGAAGCGGCGCGCAAGCGGCCCGAGATCGGGCGCGTCTCGACCCTCTACCGCGTCGAGCGTCCCCCAGGTGTACGCGAACATCGACCGCAGCAAGGTGCTGAAGGTCGGCGCGACCATCTCCGACGTCAACACGACCCTCGGCGCGCTGCTCGGCAGCTCCTACGTGAACGACTTCAACCGGTTCGGGCGCGTGTACAAGGTGTACGTCCAGGCCGAGCCCGAGTTCCGGAAGGACCCGAAGCAGCTCGGGACTCTTCTTCGTGCGCAGCGCCAAGGGCGAGATGGTCCCCCTCGACACCCTGACCTCCACGCGCGCCACCTCCGGCCCGGAGTTCACGAACCGCTTCAACCTGTTCCGCTCCGCCGAGATCGGCGGCGTGCCCGCGCCCGGCTACTCCTCGGCCCAGGCCTTGACCGCCCTCGAAGAGACGGCCAAGGAGGTCCTGCCCCCGGAGATCGGCTACGACTGGTCGGACATGTCGTACCAGGAGAAGAGGGCCCCGGGCGTGGCCGCGGTGTTCGCCATCGCCATCCTGCTGGTCTTCCTGATCCTGGCCGCGCAG
Source organism: uncultured Acidobacteriota bacterium (assembly GCA_963760685.1). GTDB lineage: Bacteria > Acidobacteriota > Vicinamibacteria > Fen-336 > Fen-336 > CAVXEA01. The sequence continues at coordinate 3,434,566 of CAVXEA010000003.1, read as the reverse complement.
TACGAGAGCTGGGGGCTGCCCTTCAGCGTGCTGCTCGGCACCCCGTTCGCCGTGTTCGGCGCCTACCTCGGCCTCTGGCTCGCCCGCCAGTTCTCGGAGAGCTACGTGAACAACGTGTTCGCGCAGATCGCGCTCATCATGCTGATCGGCCTCGCCGCGAAGAACGCGATCCTGATCGTCGAGTTCGCGAAGATGCAGATGGGCCTGGGCATGGGTCTCGTCGAGGCCGCGCTCCACTCGGCCAAGCTGCGCTTCCGGCCGATCCTGATGACGGCGTTCGCCTTCATCCTGGGCGTCGTGCCCCTGCTCACGGCGTCGGGCGCCGGCGCCGAGTCGCGCAAGGTGATCGGCATGGCCGTCTTCGCCGGCATGCTGATCGCCACCCTCCTCGGGGTGTGCCTCGTCCCGGTGCTGTTCGTGGTGGTCGAGAAGCTGACCGGCGGAGACAAGCACGGAGGGCCTCCCGTCGCCGGAGCGGCGCCTGCCGCGCATGGGGGAGGGCACTGAGATGACTCGGCACCGTCTCCTTCGTCGCTCGCCTCTCGCCGCGGCCGTCCTCGCCGCCGCGCTCGCTCCCCGGCTGCGCCGTGGGTCCGAACTACCACCGGCCGGAGGTGCCCGCGCCCCCGAACCATCGCGGCGTCGAGGGCACGGCCGTCGCGGAGTCCCTCGCGGACGTGCCCTGGTGGCAGGTCTTCGACGATCCCGTGCTCCAGCATCTCATCAGCGCGTCGATCGCCTTCAACTACGACCTGCGCGCGGCCTCCGCGCGGGTGGTCGAGGCCCGGGCGCGGGCGGGGGTCGCGAAGTCCTTCCTCTTCCCGCAGATCGGCTTCTCGGCCGGCTACACGGGCCAGCAGGTCTCGCGGAACTCCGACCCCGCGCAGGCGGGCGCCGACGACAAGACCTTCCAGAACTTCAACCTGGGCTTCAACCTCTCCTGGGAGATCGACCTCTTCGGGCGGATCCGGCGGGAGAAGGAATCGGCGTTCGCCCTGTACCTCGGCAGCGAGCAGGGCCGACGCGGCGTCCTCATGACGGTCGTGGCCGACGTGGCGTCCTTGTACTTCCAGCTTCGCGAGCTCGACCTGGAGCTCGAGATCGCCCGACGCACCTTGAAGCTCAACGACGAAACCGTGAGCTTCTACTCGAACCGGCTGCGAGGGCGGGGTCTCCAACCGGCTCGAGGTCGACCAGGCCCAGGCCAACCGCGCCATCACGGCCTCCACCATCCCCGACATCGAGCGGCAGATCGCCCTCACCGAGAACGCGCTCAGCGTGCTCGTCGGCCGTCTCCCGGGACCGATCGACCGCGGGAGCCGCGCTCACCGAGCAGCACTTCCCGCCGAGCGTGCCCGCGGGCATCCCCGCGACGCTGCTCGAGCGGCGGCCCGACGTCGCCCAGGCCGAGGACTTCCTGGTCTCGGCCAACGCCGACGTGGGAGCGGCCAAGGCCCTGTTCTTTCCCGACGATCAGCCTGACCGGGCTCCTGGGCGGCGTGAGCCACGACCTTTCGAACGTCGTGAAGGCGGACGGCGCCGTGTGGTCGCTGGGAGCCGGCATCTTCCAGCCCATCTTCCAGGGCGGGCGGATCAAGCGGAACTACGAGGCGGCGAAGGCGCGCTTCGACCAGGCCATGGCGCAATACCAGAAGGCGGCGCTCAACGGCTACCGCGAGGTGGCCGACTCGCTGGTCACGATCGAGAAGCTGCGGAGCGCGCGGACCGAGCAGGAGAAGGGCGTCGTCGCCCTGCGCGACGCGTCCAAGCTCGCCCGCTCGCGCTACGACACCGGGCTTTCGAACTACCTCGAGATCCTGATCGCGGACCAATCGCTCTTCCAGCAGGAGCTGCAGGTGGCCCGGACGCGGGGGGCCGAGTTCGTGGCCCTGGCCCAGCTCTACCGGGCCCTGGGCGGGGGCTGGCAGCCGGAGGCCGCCGCCACCACGCGCGCCCGGCTAGCGGCCCCACTCCATAGCGGAGAGGTCATGCCCGACACGACCGAAGACCGATCGTCCGCCGCTTCGAGCCGACGTGGTGGCGGGGATCGGCCTGGCCGCGTTCGCCATCCCGGAGTCGATGGCCTATGCGGGGCTGGCGGGGCTGCCTCCCCAGGCCGGTCTCTATGGGTACCTCCTCGCGGGCCCCCTCTTCGCGCTGCTCACCACCTCTCGCCACGTCGCGATCGGTCCCACCTCCGCGATCTCGGTGATGGTCGCGGCGGCGCTCGCGATTCCCGCCGGCGGAGACCCCGTCCGCTACGCCCAGCTCGCGGCCGTCACGGCCCTCATGGTGGGCGTCATGAGCGTCGCCGCGTGGCTGCTGCGGCTCAACCAGCTCGTCAACTTCATCTCCGAGCCGATTCTCATCGGCTTCAAGGCGGGGGTCGCGCTGGTCATCGCCTCGAAGCAGCTCGGCCACCTGCTCGGCATCGAGATGCACGCGAGCGGCTTCTTCTCGAGCCTCGTCTACCTGGTCGGTCATCTCCGCGAGATCCACCGATCACCGCCGCCCTGGGCCTGGGCGCGCTCGTCCTCATCCTCGTCCTCGAGCACCGGCTGCCCGGGGGGGTCGTGGTGCTGGGGGTGGTGGCGGCGTCGATCGCGGCGAGCGCCTGGCTCGGCCTGCCCGCGCTCGGGGTGAAGGTCGCGCACGAGGTGCCGCCGGGCCTGCCCTGGCCCGCGCTGCCGCGCTTCTCCGCCGCGGACGCCGACGAGCTGGTGGCCCTGGCCTTCGCGTGCTTCGTGATGGGCTTCATCGAGACCATGGCCGTGGCGCGCACCTTCGCCATGAAGCACCGCTACACCGTCGATCCCCGGCGGGAGATGCTGGCCCTGGCCGCCGCCAACGTGGGGACCGGCCTCTTCCACGGCTATCCGGTGAGCGGCGGCATGTCGCAGTCGGCGGTGAACGAGCAGGGCGGCGCCCGCTCCGCCCGGTCGCTCGTCTTCGCGGCCGTGGCCATCGCCGCTCGTCCTTCTGTTCCTGACCGGGCCTTTCCGCTACCTGCCCGAGGCCACCCTGGCCGCCCTCGTGCTCGCGGCCGTCTCCGGCCTCGTCGAGCGGAAGCCCTTCCTCCACCTGCGCTCAGTCAGCCCCCTCGAGTTCCGCGCCGCCGTGGTGGCGCTCCTGGGTGTGCTCTTCCTCGGGATCCTGCGCGGCGTGATGCTGGCCGTGGTGGTGTCGCTCCTGATGGTGATCGCGCGAGTCTCGAAACCGGCCGCGAGCGTGCGCGGGCGGCGGCCCGGCTCGGACGAGTTCGTGGACCTCGAGCGGCATCCCGAGGCCCGTGCGATCGCCGGCGTGCTCGTCTACCGCGTCGACCAGCCCCTCGTCTACTTCAACGTGGACCACGTGCGGGACGACGTGGTGACCCGCGTCCGCGACGCCTCGCCCCGCCCTCGGCGCGTGATCCTGGAGCTGTCGCAATCGCCGCGCCTCGACCTCCCCTCGGTCAACATGCTGGGCGAGCTCGAAGAGCAGCTGCGGGTCCTGGGCGCGGAGCTCCGGCTCGCCGAGGTCCACGGTCAGGCCCAGGAGCGTCTGCGGGCCGAAGGGGTCGCGGACCGCTTCGGAGGAGTCGAGCGGCGAGCGCCGGTCGCGGCCCTCGTCGGCGCCGCCGTCGCCGTCCCGGCAGGCTCCACCGGGCCAGTGGATCGAACATGAGCACTTCGAGCCTTTCCGTCGTGGCCGCGCCGCAAGATCCGGGGCGATCCTCGAAGCGGGCGCTCGACCCGATAGAGCGGGTGTCCGAGGTGGTGTTCGGGCTGATCATGGTGCTCACGTTCACCGGCTCGCTGAGCGTCGCGACCGCCGGGCGTGCCGAGGTCCGAGAGATGCTCATCGGGGCGCTCGGCTGCAACCTGGCCTGGGGCGTCATCGATGCCCTGCTGTACCTGATGGCCTCCCTCGCGGACAAAGGGCGTGGGTTGGCCGCGTTCCACGCGGTGCGCGCGACCCAGGATCCGGGCGAAGGGCAACGACTCATCGCCGACTTCCTGCCGCCGGTGGTCGCGGGCGTCCTGGACCCGTCGCAGCTCGAGGCGATGCGCGAACGGCTGAACGCGGCTGCCCGAGCCGCCCGATCGCCCACGCCTGGAGAGGGAGGATTGGCGGGCTGGCCTCGCCGTGCTCCTGCTCGTCTTCATCTCCACGTTCCCGGTGGCCATTCCCTTCATCCTCTTCCAGCGACGCCCACCTGGCCCTGCGTGTCTCCAACGGCATCGCCGTCGCGATGCTCTTCGTGTGCGGATATACGGTGGGACGACTGACGCGGTATCACCCCTGGGGCATGGGGCTCGGGATGGTGATCGTGGGCGCCTTCCTGGTGTCGATGACCATGGCCCTCGGCGGATGACGCCTGCACTCGGTCGGCCAGAGTCCCCGGCTCTCGCAGTTTTCGGATAGCCTTCGCCCCCCGACGGAACTACCTTGATAAGGACGATGTCGATGCGGGGCGGTGTGTCGATCGTCGCCGGGGCGAGGATCTGATCGCCGCGAAAGGAGAATCCCATGTCTTCGCAAGCCACGCGCCTCGAGCACGACCTCCTGGGTGACAAGGCGGTGCCCGAGGACGCCTACTACGGCGTCCAGACCGCCCGTGCCCTCGAGAACTTCCACATCTCGGGCGTCGAGCTGCGCCTCTATCCCAACCTGATCAAGGCCTTCGCCATGGTGAAGCTGGCCGCCGCGCGGGCCAACTTCGACTGCGGGCAGTTCAGCAAGGAGATCCTGACGGGCATGGAGAAGGCCTGCCAGGAGATCATCGACGGCAAGCTCCACGACGAGTTCCGCCTCGACGTGTTCCAGGGCGGCGCCGGCACCTCCACGAACATGAACGCGAACGAGGTGATCGCGAACCGGGCGCTGGAGCTGATGGGCCACGCCAAGGGCGAGTACAAGCACTGCGATCCCCACGACCACGTCAACTGCTCGCAGTCGACGAACGACGCCTACCCGACCTCGCTGCACGTGGGCATGGTCCTCGGCAACGTGCAGCTCGTGGCGGCCGTGAAGGAGCTGATCGCGTCCTTCCGCGCCAAGGGCAAGGAGTTCGCGTCCATCCTCAAGATGGGACGCACCCAGCTCCAGGACGCCGTGCCCATGACCCTGGGCCAGGAGTTCGAGGCCTTCGCGGAGACGCTGGCCGGAGAGGTCAAGGCCCTCGAGGCGATCCAGCGCGTGCTCTGCGAGACCAACATGGGCGCGACCGCGATCGGCACCGGCCTGAACGCCCCCGCGGCTACGCGCAGAAGTGCACGGAGCACCTGGCGAAGATCACGGGCTTCCCGATCCGTCTGGCCGACAACCTGATCGAGGCGACCCAGGACACCCAGGCCTTCGTCCTCTATTCCTCCTGCATGAAGAGCCTGGCCATCAAGCTCTCGAAGGTCTGCAACGACCTGCGCCTGCTCTCCTCGGGCCCGCGCTGCGGCCTGCGCGAGATCAACCTGCCCGCGAAGCAGCCGGGCTCGTCGATCATGCCGGGGAAGGTCAACCCGGTCATCCCCGAGGTCGTCAACATGGTCTGCTTCCGGGTGATCGGCAGCGACCTCACCGTCTCGATGGCCGCCGAGGCGGGACAGCTCCAGCTCAACGTGTTCGAGCCGGTCATCGCCGCCTGCATCTTCGAGGCGCAGACCATGTTCATGAACGCGGCGCGCACCCTGCGCGTGCACTGCGTCGACGGCATCACCGCGAACGTCGACATCCTCCGCCACTACGTCGACTACAGCATCGGCACCGTGACCGCGCTCAACCCCGTCATCGGCTACGACCAGGCCACCGAGCTCGCCGCCGAGGCCATGAAGACGGGCCGGGGGATCCTGGAGCTGCTCCGCGAGAAGAAGATCCTGAGCGAGGAGCAGATCGCGAAGGTCCTCGACCCCGCGGCCATGACGGGCCAGGGACGGCCGTCATGACCGGGAGGCGAGGTTGAGGGCAGCGCTGCTCGGCTGCGTCTTGCTCGCGCTGGCCGGCTCGCCTGCGGCGGGGCCGGCCCAGGAGCCGCCCGCCCAGGAGTGGCGCTCGTTCGCGGGAACCTGGTCGGCCTCGGGCCGGCGCGAGGTGGTCGCGGTCGAAGGCGGGGGAGCGGCCGCCATCGTCGAGCTCTCGGGGGCGGTCGTACTCACGGTCGGTGAAGGCCTGAGCCGCGGCTTCCGCGGGCACGGCCATCGGGTTCGACGACGGCCAGGGCCAGAGCCTGGGCCGCTCGGTCTGGACCGACGAGAACGGAGACCAGATCTTCAGTCGGCTGAAGGGCGAGTCGCTGCGAACGGGGAAGCGGTTCGTGGGCACCATCACGGGCGGCACCGGGCGCTACGCGGGGCTCGAGGGCGAGTACTCCTTCACCTGGCAGTACGTCATCGCCCGCGAGGACGGCGCGGGCGTCATTCAGGGCCGGGCGGCGGACCTCTCGGGACGGGTTCGTCGGGGAGACGCCTCGCGATGAGCCTGTCGGGCGAAGGTCGCAAGACGAGCATCGCCCGCGTGGTGACCATCGCCCTCGTTCTCGGCCTCTGGTTCTCTCCCGTACCCGAAGGCCTGGTGCCCGCGGCCTGGCACCTGTTCGCGCTGTTCGTGGCCGCGATCGCGTCGGTCGTGATCGGCGCGTTCCCCATCCTGACCGCCTCCGTGCTCGCCCTGGCCGCGGCCGTGCTCACCGGCACCCTTGCCCCCGCGAAGGCCTACTCGGGCTTCGCGAACGGCACGATCCTCCTCATCGTCGTGGCCTTCCTGGTCGCCCGGGCCGTCGTGAAGTGCGGCCTGGGCGAGCGGCTCGGCCATCTCGTGGTGAGCCTCTTCGGCCGCTCCACCCTGGGCCTGGGCTACAGCATCTTCCTGGTCGACGGCGTGATCGCCCCCGCCTTCCCGAGCAACACGGCCCGCTCCGGGGTCCTCTACCCCTTGGTGCTCTCGGTGGCCGAGGCGGCCGGCGCTCGGCCGGGCGAACCGGGACGCCAACGGCTGGGCAGCTTCCTCATGTTCTCGGGCATCGCCAGCCTCACGGTCTCGTCCGCGTTGTGGTTCACGGCCATGGCCGCGAACCCGCTCGGGGCCGAGATCGCGCGCGGCCACGGCCTCACCATCGGCTTCGGCTCGTGGCTCGTCGCCTCCTCGGTGCCGACCCTCGTCGCGATGGCGCTCCTGCCCCTGGTTCTCTACAAGGTCATGCGCGCCCGAGGTCACGGCCACGCCCGAGGCGCCTCGCGCCGCGCGGCGGGCCCTCGAGGCGATGGGCCCGCTCCGCGCCCACGAGAAGGTCGTGGCCGCGACCTTCGTGGGCATGGTGGCGCTCTGGGGAGCGGCCGCGACCCTGGGGCTCGACTCGACCGCGGTCGCCTTCCTCGGGCTCGGGCGTGCTGCTCGCGACCGGCGTCCTGACCCTCGGGGACATCGCGAAGGAAGGAGACGTGCTCGCGACCTTCATCTGGTTCGCGGTGCTCTTCACGCTGAGCGGCCAGCTCAACGAGCTCGGCTTCATGGGCTACCTGGGCGAGCGGCTGGCCGGAGCGCTCGCGGGCGTGTCCGCGGCCGTCGGCCGGCGTCGTCCTGGTCGTGGCCTACGTGCTGCTGCACTACCTGTTCGTGAGCCAGACCGCGCACCTGCTCGCGCTCTTCGGCGTGTTCCTCGACGTGGGCGTGAAGCTGGGCGTCCCGGTGGCGCCGCTCGCGTTCCTGCTGCTGTTCGCCACGAACTTCTTCTCGGCCAACACCCCGCAAGGCTCGAGCGCGAACCTGCTGTTCGCGGGCAGCGGCTACCTGTCGCAGGGCGAGCTCTACCGGCTGGGCGCCCTGACCACGGCCTTCAACCTCGTCGTGTACCTCGTGGTGGGAACGCCGTGGCTCCTGCTCGTCAGCCGATGAATCTCGAAGGAGGTTGTGTCATGAAACGCGCGATTCGAATCACCTGGGCGGGTGCCGCTCGTCGCCGCCCTGCTGGCTCTTCCCGCCCTGGCCGCGGACAAGCTCCCGAACGTGGTCGTGCTCGCCACCGGGGGCACGATCGCGGGCGCCGCCGCGAGCGACGTGCAGGCCGGCTACACCTCGGGCCAGGTCGGCGTGGACCAGCTCCTGGCCGCGGTGCCCCAGGCCAAGAAGCTCGCGACCATGCGCGGCGAGCAGATCTCGAACATCGGCTCCCAGGACATGAACGACGAGGTCTGGCTGAAGCTGGCCCGCCGCGTCAACGAGCTCGCCGCCATGCCCGACGTGGACGGGATCGTGATCACCCACGGCACCGACACCATCGAGGAGACCGCCTACTTCCTGAACCTGGTCGTCAAGTCCAAGAAGCCCGTGGTCCTGACCGCGTCCATGCGTCCCTCGACCGCGCTCTCCGCCGACGGCCCCCTGAACTTCTTCAACGCGGTGGCGGTGGCGGCCAACAAGGACGCGGCGGGACGCGGCGTCCTGGTCGTGGTCAACGACTGGATCCACGGCGCCTCCTCCCTCACCAAGGCCAGCACCACCGCGGTGCAGACCTTCCTCTCTCCCCTGCGCGGCCTGATCGGCACCGTGGCCTACGGAGAGTGCGAGTTCTACCGCGGCCCGGTCGGCCGGAACACCGTGGACTCCGAGTTCTCCCTCGACGGCGTCACCGCGCTGCCCCGGGTGGACATCGTGATGGCCCACGAGAACATGGACGGCGCGCTCATCGACGCCGCGGTGGCCGCGGGGGCGAAGGGCGTGGTGATCGCCGGGGTGGGCAACGGCAACATGACGAAGGCGGCGCTCGACGCCTTGGCGGCGCAGGCGAAGAAGGGTATCGTCTGTGTACGGAGCACCCGCGTGGCCACGGGCCGCGTCGGTCGCAACGTCGAGGTGGACGACGACAAGCTGGCGCTCGTCGCCTCGGACGACTTGAACCCCCAGAAGGCGCGAGTGCTGCTTCGTCTCGCGCTGCTGAAGCCGCGCAGCCTGGGGGAGATCCAGCGGCTCTTGCAGGAATACTGACGCGGCCAAAGGGGCCGAAGAAGAGAGAGGAAGTACGATGAGGATGCAGACACTGGCCGTCGCCGCCGCGCTGTCGGTCGTCGGCGCTACGGCTTTCGCACAGGACGTCAAGGTGGACTTCGACAAGGACGCGAACTTCGCGGCGCTCAAGACGTTCAACGCCAAGATCGGCACCGAGCTGGAACAACCCCATCAGCGAGAAGCGGGTCCTCGCCGAGATCGAGCAGGCGCTCACGGAGAAGGGCTGGACGAAGGCCGAAGCCGACAAGGCCGACGCGATCGTGGTCCTTCACGGCGCGACCGAGAAGCAGAAGACGCTCAACACCTTCTACTCCGGCGGAGGGCGGACTACGGGGGCTACGGGTGGCGGGGTATGGGCGCGGGCGGCATGGGGACCGCCACCACGACCACCTCCGAGTACCTCGTGGGCACCCTGGTCGTGGACATCTTCGACGCGAAGACCAAGCAGCTCGTGTTCCGGGGGACGGCCTCGGACGAGATCTCGGACAAGCCGGAGAAGAACCAGAAGAAGCTCGCCAAGGCCTCGGACAAGTTGTTCAAGGACTTCCCGCCGGGATCGGCGAAGAAGTAGAGGTCCCGCCAGTGGCGGCTCGAGCTCGGGCCCCTGCCGGGGCCCGAGCTGCTCGGGCGGCCCCCGAAAGACCGGGGGCCGCCGACCTTCTGTGATAAGACGCCGCCGGAGGCACCGCCACATGGACTGGTTCGTCACGTCGCTCCGCGAGAACCCGGAGCTTGCGATCTTCCTGACCCTCGCCATCGGCTTCGTGATCGGCCGGATCCGGATCGGGACCTTCAGCCTCGGCAACGTGGTCGGCACGCTCCTCGCCGGCGTGCTCGTGGGCCAGCTCGACATCAAGGTCGACCCCCTGGTGAAGGTCGTCTTCTTCGACCTGTTCCTCTTCGCCACGGGCTACAAGGTCGGCCCCCAGTTCTTCAGGGGGCTCAAGAAGAACGCCCTGTCCCAGGCCCTCTTGACCGTCGTCTTGTGCGTGACCAGCCTCGTCACGACGGTCGCGTTCGCGAAGCTCATGGGCTATGACTGCGGCACCGCGGCCGGGCTGATGGCGGGCGCCTTCACCGAGTCGACGGTCATCGGCACCGCGGGCAACACGATCCCACGGCTCGACCTCCCGGAGGCGGAGAAGACGCGCCTGCTCAACAACATCCCCGTCGCCTACGCGGTCAGCTACCTCGTGGGCACGGGCTTCGTGGTCTGGTTCCTCTCGAGCCTCGCGCCGCGGCTGCTCCGCGTCGACCTCAAGGCGGAGAGCCGGAAGCTGGAGACGCACGAGGCGGGCCCTGCGACGCGCGAAGGGAACGAGGCCGGCCTACCGCGAGTGGGACGTGCGCGCCTACCGGATTCTCGAGTCGTTGGCGGGGCGCACCGTGGCTGGAGGTCGAGCGCTCCTTCGCTCCCGACCGCGTCTTCGTGCAGCGGATCCGCCGCGGTGAGGAGATCCTCGACGGCCCTGCCCGCCACCGTTCTCCGCGTCGGCGACGTCGTGGTGGTGGGGGCGCGGCGGCACGTGCTCCTCGGGCAGGGACCGCCCGTCGGCGAGGAGGTCGAAGACCGGGAGCTCCTCGATTTCCCGATGGCCGCCCTGGACGTGGTCGTGACGAGGAAGGAGGTCGCGGAGCGGGCTCTCGGTGAGATCGCCGAAGAGCACGGACGCGGGGTGGTCCTGCTGAAGCTCGTGCGCGGCGGCGAGGAGATCCCCTTCGCGCCTCACACGCTCGTGAACCGGGGCGACGTGCTCCGGATCGCAGGCGCAGCGGTGGACGTCGAGCGCGCGGGGAAGGCACTCGGATACGTGGAGCGGCCGTCGAGCGAGACGGACGTGGTGTTCGTCGGCCTCGGTATCCTCGTGGGCGGGCTCCTCGGCGCGCTCACCCTCCAGGTGGGCGACCTTCCCCTGAGCCTCACCGCCAGCGGAGGCGCGCTCATCATGGGGCTCGTCTTCGGCTGGCTCCGCTCGGTGCGCCCGACCTTCGGCCGCATTCCCGAGCCCGCCCTCTGGGTGTTCGACACCGTGGGCCTTGCCGTGTTCATCGGCGTGGTGGGCCTCGGCGCGGGCCCGAGCTTCGTGGCCGGGCTGCGCTCGACCGGCCCGAGCCTCCTGCTCGTCGGCTTCGTCGTCGCCCTCACCCCGCACGTCACGGCGCTCCTCTTCGGCCGCTACGTGCTCAAGATGAACCCCGTCATCCTCCTGGGGGCCTGTGCGGGGGCCGGGACCGTCACCGCGGCGCTGCGCGCCATACAGGACGAAGCGAAGAGCCCGCTCCCCGTGCTCGGGTACACGGTGCCCTACGCGCTCGGCAACATCCTGCTCACTGCCTGGGGCCCGGTCATCGTCCTGCTCACGCGCTGAGCGCTACTCGCTCGCGGAGCTCGACTCGACGAGCGGCGCCTGACCCCCCAGGCCCTGGGAGTCGCCTCGCTCCGCCTGGGCCCGGTCCTCGGGGTCGCTGAAGGCGCGCTCGGACGACCGCTGCAGGCGGCGCAGCTCGGCCTGGAGCAACGGCCTGCGCTCGGGGGGGAGCACCGCGAGCAGGTCTTCGAGCATGGCCCGGAGACGGCGCGGCACCTGGATGCTCGTGGCCCCGAACTGGCGGATCTCGGTGACCGCCAGCTCGACGAAGTCCTCCCAGTCGGGGGTCCGGTAGACGAGCCTCGGGCGCAGGTCCCGGTCGCGGACGAGGCCGGTGTCGAGCTTCCGGGTGCCGAGGTTCCGGAGCAGGTGGTGGAGCTGGTCGAGAGCGAGCACCGCGGTGGTGGGATCGTTGATGGCGGGGGAGAGCGCCTTCGAGGCGATGTCGACGATGATGCGGAAGGGGAAGGCCGGGTCCTGCTCCATCGTCCGTTCCGCGCCGAGTGCGATGCGCTGGTGCAGGAGCCTCTCGTCCAGGGTCCCGCCGCCGCCGAGGATCCGGAAGAGCGGGTCGCCCTTCGCCACGAAGTCGCCGACCTGGGGGACGAGCTCGATCACGCCGTCCGCGGCCCGCGCCACGCTCACGAGCCCCGCGACGTCGAAGGCCAGCACGACGCCGCCCGCGGGACTGAACACCGTCTGTCGTGGAGCCTGACCCTCCAGGGGGCCCGGCCGGCCCGACTCCTCCCGGGATTCCGAAAGAAGCTGGGGATAGATCGACTCGATCACGCGGGCGCCGTCCCGCCCCACCTGCGACACGACGCTCACGGGCCGGAGCCATCTCCCCGAGTGGTCGATGAGGTAGAGGAAGGCGACGATGCTCGCGAGGCTGGCGCCCACGACGATGGCCACGGGGAGCTGGGGAACGGTGGCCTCGATCCTTCCCAGCGTGGCCAGTCCATACACGAAAGTGAAGACCATGAGGAAGAGGCACACCCGGACGGGCCGCTGGGCCAGGATCCCGGCGATGACCCGGGGCGAGAGGTTGGCGCTCGCGATCTGGACCGCGACCAGGAGGATCGAGAACACGAAGACCACGAACGTGAAGACGGAGGCGACGAGGCCGCCCACCACCGCCCGCGCGCCCTCGGAACCGAAGCCGAAGAGGGTCGAAGTGGGTTGCCGCGTCGAGGCGGCGCAGGACCGGGGCGACGACGAGCGCGAGCGCCATGCCCAGAACGGGGACGATCCAGAGAGACGAGCCCAGGAAGGCCCGCAGCCGGTAGCGTTGGAGCCAAGTCAAGGTGCCGCCCTCCCGGGCCGGAGTCTACTTCATGGGCGCGTCGGGTTCGCGGTCGGCCACCGATGGGACGCCGACCTTCAGTGGGTCTCGGGGATCCAGCGCCGCTTCTTCATCGGCGCCTCGTCGTCGTAGGCGCCCTTGCGCGAGCGTCCCACCATATCGATCTTCGGCTGCTTCACACGCCGATAGGGGATCTGACCCAGGAAGTGCGCGATGCAGTTCAAGCGGGCGCGCTTCTTGTCGTCGGACCTCACGATGTGCCAGGGGGCGACCTTCGTGTCGGTGGCCTCGAGCATCATGTCCCGGGCGTGCGAGTAGCCGTACCAGCGCCGCCGCGACTCGAGGTCGGTGGGGCTGAGCTTCCACTGGCGCAGCGGATCCTCGATGCGGGCCTGGAAACGCTTCTTCTGCTCGTCCGGACCCACCTCCAGCCAGTACTTGAGGAGGGTGATGCCGCTTTCCACGATCTGCTTCTCCCACATGGGACAGATCTCCAGGAACCGCCGGTGCTGCTCCTTGGTGCAGAAGCCGAGCACGTACTCGACCCCGGCGCGGTTGTACCAGCTCCGGTCGAAGATCACGACCTCTCCCGCCGCCGGGAAGTGCGCGAAGTAGCGCTGGACGTACATCTGGCTCTTCTCGCGATCGGAGGGCGCGGGAAGAGCCACCAGCCGGAACACTCGCGGGCTGACCTTCTCGGTGATGGCCTTGATCGTCCCGCCCTTTCCCGCGGCGTCGCGGCCCTCGAGCACCACGATGATCCGCTGCCCGGTGGCCTTCACCCATTCCTGGAGGCGGCACAGCTCGGCCTGGAGGCGGCGCAGCTCCTTCATGTAGGTCTTTTCCGTCATCGCTGACTTGCCCTTCTTCTTCGCGCTGTCCTTCATACCTCTCCTCAGCCGTGGCTGGTCAGGGAGTCCGCTGGTGCCTCTCCTGCAAGCCAATTTCCGTGAGCCGCCGGGTCGCCTCGTGGAGCCTCTTCTCCTCGGCCGCCGTCGCCTCGGCGAAGTAGTCGTCACCGTGGAACACGCGTGCGTAGAGGGCGACCTCGGGCTCCTTCTGACCCTCGGGCTCGAGGACGACCGCCGCCCGGGGAGCTTCGATCTCCACGCGCGCGCGGCTGCCTTCCCGCGGCACCAGCGACTGGATCATCCCGGCCAGGCGCTCCCGGATCGCCGCCGCCTCTGCCCGGCGCTCCGCTCCGGGTGCCTTGTCGAGCGGCAGGCGCGCGTAGAGGCTGACCGTGAAGCCCACCTGGACCTTCTTCCCCTTGACCATCTCGAAGAGCGGCGCCACCTCGTAGCAGGCGGCGTGGTCTTTGGCCCAGCCGGTGAAGTCCGACCCTGCTTCGCTCAAGACGACCTCCAGTGCCGTTCCACCGTCACCCGCGGTGGCGGCGCTTCACGCGGAGCTGGGCCAGCGAGCGGGCGAGCGCCGCGTTGATCGTGGCGACTTCCTCGTCCGCCAGCTTCTCCTTGAGCCGCGCTTCGGCCCGCAGGCGCGCCTCTTCGGCCTTGGCCTCGTCGATGCTTTCGGCCGCCACCGCCATGTCCGTGAGGATGGACACCCGGCTGCCCGTGACCTCGACGAGACCCCCGCCCACCGCGAGAAACGTCTCGCGCCCGTCCTTGCGCACCACGAGCTCCCCGGGCAGCATCTGCGTCATGAGCCGGACGTGCTGGGGAAGGATGCCCATCTCCCCCTCCGCTCCTGTCAAGGTGACCATCTCCACGTCCTCGGAGTAGGCCTTGCCGTCTGGGGTCACGATCTCGAGCTTCATGATCTCGGCCATATTCGCCCGCGCTCTCCAGGACGCTCAGTCCGGCTTGACCTCGTCGATCCCGCCCTTCATGTAGAAGCTGCCTTCCGACACCTTGTCGTGCTTTCCGTCCAGGATCTCCTTGAAGCCCCGCACGGTCTCGGCCACCGGTACCTGCTTGCCCTCGCGGCCCGTGAAGACCGCGGCCACGCTGAAGGGTTGGCTCAGAAAGCGCTGGATCTTGCGCGCCCGCAGCACCGTGGTCTTGTCCACCGGCGACAGCTCGTCGATGCCCAGGATCGCGATGATGTCCTGCAGGTCCTTGTAGCGCTGGAGCACCTGCTGGACCCCGCGCGCCACGTCGTAGTGCTCCTGGCCGACGACCTCGGGGGCCAGGGCGCGAGAGGTCGAGGCGAGTGGATCGACCGCCGGGTAGATTCCAAGCTCGGCGATCGAGCGCTCCAGCACGAGCGTGGCGTCGAGGTGGGCGAACGTGGTGGCGGGAGCGGGGTCCGTCAGGTCGTCGGCGGGCACGTAGACGGCCTGGAAGGACGTGATCGAGCCCTTCTTCGTGGACGTGATCCGTTCCTGGAGGGCGCCCATCTCGGCGGCGAGGGTCGGCTGGTAGCCGACCGCGCTGGCGGTCCGACCGAGGAGCGCCGAGACCTCGGAGCCGGCCTGGGAGAAGCGAAAGATGTTGTCGATGAAGAGCAGCACGTCCTGGTTCTTCTCGTCGCGGAAGAACTCGGTGATGGCGAGGCCGGCGAGGGCCACCCGCAGCCGGGCGCCCGGCGGCTCGTTCATCTGCCCGTAGACGAGTGCGATCTTGGACGCCGCCAGGTCCTTCTGGTTGATGACGCCCGCCTCGGACATCTCCTGGTAGAGGTCGTTGCCCTCGCGGGTGCGCTCGCCCACCCCGGCGAAGACCGACACCCCGCCGTGGAGCTTGGCGATGTTGTTGATCAGCTCCATGATGACGACGGTCTTGCCCACCCCCGCACCCCCGAACGCGCCAACCTTGCCTCCCTTGAGGAACGGGCAGATCAGGTCGATGACCTTGATCCCGGTGGGGAGGACCTCGGGAGAGGGCGACTGGTCCACGAGGAGGGGAGCCGGGCGATGGATCGCGTAACGCTTCTCGGCCTTCACCGGTCCTCTCTCGTCGACCGGGCTCCCGGTCACGTCGAGCACCCGGCCCATCACGCCTTCGCCGACGGGCACCGAGAGTCGGCCCCCCGGTGTCGAGCACCTCGACCCCGCGCCTCAGGCCCTCGGTGCCGGACATCGAGATGGTCCGGACCCAGTTGTCGCCGAGGTGTTGCTGGACCTCGAGGGTCAGCTTGACCGGCTGCTTCTTGACCTCGTATTCCACGGTGAGCGCGTTGTAGATCCCGGGCCGTCCGTTGGAGAACTCGACGTCCACCACCGGACCCACGACCTGAACCACTCTTCCCTTGTTCATACCCGCACCCGCCGTCGAATGGCGGGCGGCCGCTTCCGTTCAGTCGGACTGGCCGCCCGCGATCTCCAGCAGCTCCTTCGTGATATTGCCCTGTCGCAGCTTGTTGTAGTCGAGGGTCAGGTCCTTGATGAGCCCCTCGGCACTGTCGGTGGCGTTCTTCATGGAGACCATGCGCGCGCTCTGCTCGCTGGCCTTCGCGTTCAGCAGCACCTGATAGACGAAGATGTTGAGGTAGTGGCCGAGGAGAAAGGCGAGCACGCTCTCCGCGTTCGGCTCGAACAGGCACTCGTCGCCTTCGGCCGCCCCGACCGCTTCCGATTCCGTCCCCGGGATCTTCAGGCCCTTGATCTCTCCTACGGGCAGGAACTCGAGAGTGACGGGCTCCTGGGTGAGGGTGTTGACGAAGCGCGTGCCCACGACCAGGACCTCGTCCACTTCACGGTTCAGGAACAGGTCGCGGGCGCAGCCGGCGATCGCCCTCGCCTCGGGGAACGTGGGGTTGTCCCCGTAGGCGAACTCGGCAGCGAGCTGCCGGCCGGTGCGGGCGACGAACTGGGCGGCCCGGCGCCCGGCGGTGACGAAGACGGTCGAGGCCGGATCGTACTGCGCGGCCACCCGGAGCACGTTGCTGTTCAAGGCTCCGCACAGGCCCTTGTCCGCGCCGACCAGGATGATCGCCCGCTTCTTGACCTCGCGTACCTGGAGCAGCGGATGCTCGAGCTCCGCCGCCTGCGTGGCCGCCCGCTGGATCCGATAGAGGAGCTGGACGAATGGACGTCCGGCCAGGGCCGCGTCCTGCGCCTTGCGCATCTTCGAGGCCGCCACCATCTGCATCGCCCGCGTGATCTGGGCGGTGCTGGTGATCGACCGGATGCGTCGGCGGATTTCGCGCGGGACTCTGCATGGCTCAGCGCCTCGGGCGGCGGGGGCTCACTTGAAGCCCTGCTTGAACTGCTCGGCCGCGGACTTGAGCTCGGCCGTCAACGCGTCGGAGAGCGCCTTCTCCCGGCCGATCGTCGCGAGGAGCTCGGCTCTTGCGCGTGGTCAGGAAGTCCGACAGCTTCGCCTGGCATTCCCGGATCCGATCCACGGCCACGTCGTCGAAGTAGCCGTTCTGGACCACCCACATGATCGCCACCTGAAGCTCGACGGGGACGGGGCTGTACTGGGGCTGCTTGAAGACCTCGACGATGCGCTTGCCGCGGTCGATCTGGGCCTGGGTCTTGGCGTCGACCTCCGAGCCGAACTGGGCGAACGCGGCCAGCTCCCGGAACTGGGCGAGGTCGCCCTTGAGCTGTCCCGCGACCTGCTTCATGGCTTTCTGCTGCGCGGCCGAGCCCACCCGCGACACCGAGAGTCCGACCGAGATCGCCGGGCGGACGCCCTGGTAGAAGAGGTCCGTCTCCAGGTAGATCTGGCCGTCCGTGATGGAGATGACGTTCGTGGGGATGTAGGCGGAGACGTCGCCGGACTGGGTCTCGATGATGGGCAGGGCGGTGACCGAGCCGTTGCCGTACTGCTCTCCGACCCGCGCGGCCCGCTCCAGCAGTCGGCTGTGGAGGTAGAAGACGTCACCGGGATAGGCCTCGCGGCCGGACGGGCGCTTCAGCACCAGGCAGACCTGCCGGTAGGCCACGGCGTGCTTGGACAGGTCGTCGTAGATGATGAGCGCGTCCATGCCGTTGTCCATGAACCACTCGCCCATGGCCGCCCCCGCGAACGGCGCCAGGTATTGGCTGGCCGCCGAGTCGGAAGCACAGGACGCGACCACGACGGTGTAGGGCATCGCCCCCTCTTGCTCGAGGGTGGTGATGATCCGGGCGACGCTCGACTGCTTCTGGCCGATCGCGACGTAGATGCAGTAGAGAGGCCGATGGTCCTTGTCGCCCTTCGCCTCGGCCGCCTTGTTGAGCCGAGCCTGGCTGATGATGGTGTCGATGCAGAGGGTCGTCTTGCCCGTCGACCGATCGCCGATAATCAGCTCGCGCTGCCCGCGGCCGATCGGGATCATCGCGTCGATGGCCATGATCCCGGTCTGGACGGGCTGGCTGACCTTCTTGCGCTTGATGATCCCGGGAGCGGTCTTCTCGACGGGGTAGGCGGCGGTCGCCTGCACCGGACCCCTTCCGTCCAGCGGCTCGCCGAGCGTGTTCACGACACGCCCGAGCAGGCCCTTGCCTACGGGCACCTGCAGCAGGTTGCCGGTGGCGCGCACCTCGTCGCCCTCCTGGAGCTGGGTGTAGTCGCCCAGGATGATCACCGCCACCTCGGTCTCGTCGAGGTTCAAGGCGAGGCCGGTGATGCCGTGCCCGAGGTCGATCATCTCGTTCAGCATCGCGTCGGCGAGACCCTCGATCCGCGCGACGCCGTCGCCGATCTCGCGGATCACCCCCACGTTCTGCTTCGCGGTCGCCGCCTTGGCCCCCGCGATCTCGGCCTCGATTTCCCGCAGCAGCTTGTCCATAGGACCTCAGCCCAATCCCTAAAAGCGCTCTTCCAACGTGAGGAGCGCGGTCCGCACGCTGCCGTCGTAGACGTCGCTCCCGACCTTGACCCGCATCCCGCCGATGAGTGCCGGATCCTCGGCGAACGACGTGCTCATGCCCGGTCCGTAGGCCTGCGCCACGCCCGCAAGGACGCTGGCCTGGAGGTCCGGGGGCAGGGGGGTGGCGCTCTCCACGACCGCGCGATGGCGGTCGAGGTCCAGGCCCACCAGCCGCTGGAAGTGCGACAGGATGGGCAGGCCCCCCCGGCGCCTCGCTCCGGCGACGCGCTCCGCCACCTGCCGGGCGCGCGCCTCGTCGAGACGTCCGTCCACGAGGCAGGCGCGGTAGAGGCGCCTCGCTGCACGACGGGCTCGGCGGGTCGTCTTCATTGCGGTCGGGTCGCGGCTCCACCGGGCGGAAGCCGCCCTGCCGTCTCCTCGGCCAGTCGCCGCTGGTCCTCTGGCGTCAGGACCTTGCCGATGACCGCGGCCGTCGTCTGCACGACCAGCCGGCCCACCTCGCGCCGCAGCTCGGCCAGCATCCGCGCGTGGTCCTGGGCTGCGGCCTCCCGCGCCCTGGCCATGATCTGCTCGGCGGCGGCGATCGCCTTCTGGGTTTCCTCTTGCTGCACGCGGGCGGCCGCCGCGCGCGCTTCCTCGATGAGCTTGGTGGCCTGGACGTTGGCCTGCCCCATCACCTCCTGCCGCTGCGCCTCGGTGCGGGCCAGCTCGGCCTTGATCTGCTGGGCGTTGGCCAGCCCCTGGGCGATCTGCTGGCGCCGCTCCTCGAGCATCGCGAGGATGCGCTTGTAGGCGAAGCGGTAGAGAAGGGCGCAGACGATCGCGAAGCTGATGACCTGGGCCAGGAAATGCGGCCAGTCCACGCCGAAGGTCCGGGCGATCTCTTGGACCTGCCCTTCGGCGGCCGGCTGGGTCAGCAGAAGGAGAGCACTCATGGGGGCAACCTCGAGTTCCTGGGAAGCCGCTCCCTAGCGCACGAGAAAGAGCGCGTAGAACACGATCGCCTCGGCGAAGGCGATGGCGAGGATCGACTGCACGAGGATCTTCGTGGACGCGCCCGGATTCCTCCCCACCGCGCTCGATGCGGCCATGCCGATCATGCCCACGGCGATCGCCGCACCAATGGCCGCCAAGCCGACGTGGATGCTACCCGTCATAGAGTTCCTGCCTTTCTTGCCCATCGCACGACGTTCTTGCAGAAGACGTCCGAGCACCGACAACTCGTCATTCAGCCGTCTCCGTCGCCGGTGCTGCTTCTTCGTGTTGACAGATGAGCAGCGTGAAGACGGCAGTCAACAGCATGAAGACCATCGCTTGGACCAGACCCACCATCAGTTCCAGGAAGTAGAAGGGTATCGGCAGCAGCCAGCCGAGGCCGGGAACCAGAGTGGCCATGGCTTCCAGCATGTTCTCGCCCGCGAAGATGTTGCCGTAGAGTCGAAAGCTCAAGGAGACGGGCCGGAACAGGATCGAGATGACCTCGAGGCAGCCGGCCGCGAAGAACACGACCACCATGAGCACCTTCATGAACCCTTCGGTCTCGCCCTTGGCGCCGAACAACTCGTGCGCCACCCCCTTGAGCCCGACCTCGCGAAACGCCCAGTAGATCCACAGCGCGAAAAACACGATGGCCATGGCCAGGGTCAGGTTCAGATCGGCATTGGCCCCGCGCAGCAGCGGCTGCTCGACCTTGAAACCGTGGGCGCCCACCCGTCCCCAGCCGACCGTACCCACTCCCGGAACCAGGCCGAACCAGTTCGACGCGAGGATGAAGATGAAGAGCGTGGCGAAGAACCAGAACGTCCGCTTCACGAGGTGGGGGCCGATGATCCCTTCGAGGAGGGCGTAGAGCCCCGCGACCAGCCACTCGAGGAAGTTCTGGGCACCGTCCGGGACCTGCTTCATGTTGCGCGTCGCGAGCTGGGCGAAGACGATGAGGCCCAGGGCCACGAGCCAGCTCACGACCATGGAGTTCGTGATCGGGAAGCCGAAGGGGCGGGCGATCTCGACGGCATTCCGGGGAAGGCCTTCCCCGTGGGCGGCTTCTGCCTCCGGCTGGGCACTCGGCGCCGCCGCCGCGTCGGTCGTTCCGGCCTGGGGTTCGAGGCCGACGCGAACAACTGGCTGCTCCCGAAAGCCGCACTGGCGGCTGCGAACAGAAGCAGGGCGGCCAGCGACTGCTTCCGCCGCGCCCCGAACAGCTTGCCCAAGCCCGCCTCCCGCTTCGAGGCAACGCGGATCCCGCGGCCCCGGCGTCGGCCCCAATATGGCCCCCGTCGGCGGGCTCCGCTATCCGGAAACTGCAGGGCGACCGGATGCAACCGTAACTTACCCTCCTGCTACTTCCCTCGGTTCTCCGGGGCGCGCATCGTTCCACCCAGGAACGGCCATGCCCGTCCCGCCAAGCGCGAGGGCTGACTCTCCGGTGCCAGCAAAAGGAGGACGTATGAAGTCCCAGGATCACGGCGACAAGGGATCTCTTCTGCCCGGGAGCGGAGGCCACGCTACCGGAGCCTCCAGCGGGTGTCGACCGTCGCACGTTCATGATGCGCAGCGCGGTGATCAGCTCGGCGGCCGTGATCACGGGCTGCACGCCGACGGAGAAGCAGCAGACCGCGGCGGCTACCGCCCCTCCGCCGGTGGTCAAGGAGGTGAGCCTCTCCCCCGATCTCAATGTCGTCAAGAAGGCCAAGGGGCCGGTGATGACGACCCTCGAGGAGTTCTACAAGGTCGGACCCGGGCCCTCCAGCTCGCACACCATCGGCCCGATGCGCATCACCTACGACTTCTACCAGCGCTGCACGAAGCTGCCCCCCGAGACGCTCGCCAAGGCCACCGCGCTGAAGGTGCACCTCTTCGGCAGCCTCAGCGCCACCGGCCTGGGCCACGGCACGGAGCGGGCCTCCCTCGCCGGGATCGTCGGCAAGGAGCCGGCGACTGTCGACCCGCTCTTCCTCGACGGCCTGCGGGACAAGCCGGATCAGGTCTTCCCGGTGAAGCTGGGTGAGAAGTCTTTCAACGTCTCCCTGAAGGACGTCATCTACGACGCTCCCAAGGGGGATTTCCCCCACCCGAACACCATGACCTGCAAGCTGATGGGCGGCGACTCCGTCCTCCTCGAGCAGGAGTACTACTCGGTCGGCGGCGGGTTCATCGAGTGGAAGGGCTACGAGCCCCCGAAGAAGGGCCAGCCGAAGTACCCGTACGCGACGATGAAGGAGCTGCTGGCCCACGCCGAGACGAACAAGCTGACCGTGGCGCAGGTCGCGATGGCGAACGAGGTCGCGGTCTCGGGCAAGAGCGAGGCCGAGATCAATGCCTTCCTCGACAAGATCTCGGGCGCCATGGTGGCCATCGTGAAGTCGGGGCTGGGCGCGCCCACGAGCACGCTCCCCGGGCCGATCAAGCTGAAGACGAAGGCCGGTGAGGTCTACAAGCGGGCGATGGACGACAAGTACGAGCGCCAGCGTGGCATCGGTGTCATCTCCGCGTACGCGCTCGCCGGCTCGGAGGAGAACGCGCGCGGCCACCTCGTGGTCACCGCCCCGACCGGAGGCTCGGCCGGGGTCATCCCCGCGATCGTGTACGCGCTCGGCGAGGGCGGCCGCAAGCTGCCGCAGCAGAAGATCCGCGAGGGCCTGCTGGCCGGCGCGGTCATCGGCTACCTCGGCAAGCACAACGCGACGCTCTCGGGGGCCGAGGGCGGGTGCCAGGCCGAGATCGGCGTCGCCTCCTCGATGGGGGCGGCTCTCGTCGCCCAGGCGATGGACGAGCCCCCGCAAGTCGTCGCGAACGGGGCCGAGTCGGCGTTGCAGCATCACCTCGGCATGACCTGCGACCCGGTCGCGGGCTTCGTGCAGGTGCCGTGCATCGAGCGCTGCGCGTTCGGCGCGGTGAAGGCGTGGACGGGCTACATGATCGCGAGCAACGAGATCCCGGCCAACCGCCGCGTCGACTTCGACACCACGGTCAACGCGATGGCGCTCACCGCCAAGGAGATGAACTCGAAGTACAAGGAGACGTCCGAGGGCGGCCTCGCGGTGTCGGTGACTCTCTGCTAGCCAAGCGGGGGGGGCTGGGGGGGCGGCTTAGGAGCCCCCCCAGGGCTCGCTCATCTACCATCTTCTCTCTCTTCCCCATTGTGAAGACCTGAGCATGACCCGCGCTGCGAAGACGGCTGGCGTCGCGTGGCTGATCACGGCCGTGTACTACTTCTACCAGTACACGCTCCGGTCGGCGCCGGCCGTCATGATGCCGCAGCTTTCCGAGGCCTTCGGCCTGACCTCGATGGGCGTCGCCTCGATGGTCGGGCTCTTCTACTGGGGCTATTCGCCGTTCAGCCTCGTGGCGGGGGCCGCGCTGGACCGGCTGGGACCGCGCAAGGTCGTTCCCCTAGGCGCCGCGGCGGTGGGCATCGGGGCCCTGCTCTTCGCGTCCGGCAGCAGCGAGCTCGCGAGCGCCGGGCGTGTGTTGCAGGGCGCGGGGGGTGTCTTCGCCCTCGTGGGCGCCGTCTACATCGCCACCAAGAGCTTCCCCGCCTCGATGGCGGCGACGCTCATCGGTGCGACCCAGATGTTCGGCATGGCCGGCGGGTCCGCGGGCCAGTTCGTGGTCGGCCCCGTGATCGCCGCGGGCGTGCCCTGGAGCCGCTTCTGGATCTTCATGGGCGTGGCCGGACTGGTCATCGGCGCGCTGCTCGTTGTGCTGCTGCCGGCCCAGGAGAAGCCGAAGGAGAGCGGCAACTGGCTCACGGGGGCCGCCTCCGCCATCGGCACGGTCCTGCGCAACCCGCAGTCGATCCTGTGCGGCATGATCGCGGGCCTCCTGTTCATCCCCACCACGATCTTCGACATGATCTGGGGCGTCCGCTTTCTGCAGGAGGCGCACGGCTACGAGTACGCCTCCGCCGTGATTCGCTCGTCCATGGTTCCGCTGGGCTGGATCATCGGGTGCCCGTTGCTCGGCTTCGTCTCGGACCGGCTCGGCCGGAGGAAGCCCGTGATCCTGGCGGGGGCCTTCGTCCTCCTGGGCAGCCTCGCCTGGATCCTGTACGGCCCGCTCGGCGTCCTGCCGCCGTACGTTCTGGGGCTCGTGGCCGGGCTGGCGTCGGGAGCGGCGATGCTGCCGTACACCGTGATCAAGGAGGCGAACCCTCCGGAATTGAGCGGCACGGCCACCGGCGTCGTGAACTTCCTGAACTTCACCTTCAGTGCCCTGCTGGGGCCCGTCTTCGGCGGCCTCCTGCGTGCGGTGAGCGGAGGGGCGGACGCGATGACGCTCGAGCACTACCAGACGGCCTTCGAGCCCCTCCTGTACGGAGTGGGGCTCGCCGTCGTGCTCACCTTCGTCCTGCGCGAGACGGGACCCGCGGCTCGGCCGACTCCTGAGGGGGCGCGACATGGATGACTACGCTCTCGTCCTGAATGCCGGCTCGTCGAGCCTGAAGTTCTGCGTGTACGCGCGGCCGCCGGCCGGAGCCTGGCGCCTCGAAGCGCGAGGCCAGATCGAGGGCATCGGCACCTCGCCGCGGCTCTCCGCCAAGGATGGAGCGGGCGTTCGGCTCGTGGACCAGGCGCTCGACGCATCGGTGCGCGACGGGCGTGCCGCTCTCGACTCCCTGGCGGTCTGGCTGGGCTCGCGGTACGGCGGGGCCCGCGTGCTCGGGGTCGGGCACCGCGTCGTTCATGGCGGAGCGGGTTTCGCCGGTCCCGTCGTGGTCACAAAGGACGTGCTCGAGGCGCTCAGGAAGCTCGTCCCCCTGGCTCCCCTCCATCAGCCGCACAACCTGGCCGCCATCGACGCGGTGGCCGAGCGCCTTCCCGGCGTCTCCCAGGTGGCCTGCTTCGACACCGCCTTTCATCGCGGCCAGCCCGCCGTGGCCGAGCTCGTGCCCCTGCCCCTGGACATTCGCCGTGACGGCGTGCAGCGCTACGGCTTCCACGGCCTGTCCTACGAGTACGTGGCCTCGGTCCTGCCCGAGGTGGCGCCGGAGATCGCGGCGGGACGCGTGATCGTCGCCCACCTGGGCAGCGGCGCCAGCCTGTGCGCCCTCCGGAACGGAAAGAGCGTCGACAGCAGCTTCGGGTTCACGGCGCTCGATGGCCTCTGCATGGGCACGAGGCCGGGCGCCCTGGATCCCGGGGTCGTCCTTCACCTCTTCCAGGGCCTCGGGCTTTCGGCCAAGGAGGTGGAGACGCTCCTCTACAAGAAGTCGGGGCTCCTGGGCATCTCCGGCATCAGCAACGACATGCGCGACCTCTTGGGTAGCCCCGAGCCCGGGGCCCGGCTCGCAGTCGACTATTTCGTGTACCAGGCCGCCAAGCAGATCGGGGCGCTCGCCGCGGCACTTCAGGGGCTCGACGGGCTGGTCTTCACCGCCGGCATCGGGGAGAACTCCCCGGAGATCCGCCGCCGCATCGGCGAGGCGTGCGCCTGGCTGGGTATCGAGCTCGACCTGGAGGCTAACGCCGGGAAGGGGCCGCGCATCTCGAAGCCCGGCAGCCGGGTCTCGGCCTGGGTGATCCCGACCAACGAGGAGCTGATGATCGCCCGGCACACCGGGCTGTTGCTGGGGCTCGTCGAGCCCCGCGTCTAACCGATCCGAACCTGCCTAGGAGTGGCTCATGGCTACGAGCGCACAGCAAGCAACCAAGACGAAGGCGGAGGAGTCCCCTTGGCGCGGGTTCCGGTCGGGCCTGTGGCAGAAGCAGATCGACGTCCGGGACTTCATCCAGCAGAACTACGAGCCGTACGAGGGAGACGCGTCGTTCCTCGCGTCCGCTACCCCGCGCACGCTCGCGATCTGGGAAAGGCTCAACAAGCTCTTCCTCGAGGAGCGGAAGAAGGGCGTGCTCGACGTCTCCCAGGTTCCAAGCTCGATCACGGCGCACGGTCCGGGGTACATCGACCGTGCGAACGAGGTCATCGTCGGTCTCCAGACCGAGGCCCCGCTCAAGCGCGCGATCATGCCGAACGGCGGCTTCCGGATGGTCCTGGGCGCGCTCAAGGCCTACGGCTACGAGCCCGAGCCCCACATCGTAGAGGCGTTCACGAAGTACCGGAAGACCCACAACGAAGGGGTGTTCGACGCCTACACCGCGGACATCCGGAAGTGCCGAAGCTCGCACGTCCTCACCGGGCTGCCCGACGCGTACGGCCGCGGACGCATCATCGGGGACTATCGGCGCATAGCGCTCTATGGAGTCGGCCGCCTGATCGAGCAGAAGCAGAAGGAGAAGAGCGCTCTCGACGGGGCGATGTCCACGGACGACGATCATCCGCGACCGCGAGGAGCTGGCCGAGCAGACTCGGGCCCTCAAGGAGCTGCAGCAGATGGCCGCGAGCTACGGCTTCGACATCTCCCGCCCGGCCGCCACTGCCAAGGAAGCCGTCCAGTGGCTCTACTTCGGCTATCTCGCGGCGGTGAAGGAGCAGAACGGGGCCGCGATGTCGCTGGGGCGGACCTCGACCTTCCTCGACGTGTACTTCGAGCGGGACCTGGCGTCCGGCGCCCTCACCGAGGCGCAGGCCCAGGAGATCATCGACGATTTCGTCATCAAGCTGCGGATCGTCCGCTTCCTCCGCACCCCCGAGTACGACGAGCTGTTCGCCGGGGACCCGACCTGGGTCACCGAGTCCATCGGCGGCATGGGCGACGACGGCCGGCCGCTCGTGACCAAGACGAGCTTCCGCTTCCTGCATACGCTCTACAATCTGGGGCCCGCGCCGGAGCCGAACCTGACGGTGCTGTACTCGCCCCGGCTGCCCGAGGCGTTCCGAAGGTTCATCGCGAAAGTGGCGATCGACACCAGCTCCATCCAGTTCGAGAGCGACGAGATCCTGCGGCGCGCCTGGGGCGACGACGGCGCCATCGCCTGCTGCGTGTCGCCCATGCTCGTGGGCAAGCAGATGCAGTTCTTCGGGGCCCGCGCCAACCTCGCCAAATGCCTGCTCTACGCGATCAACGGAGGACGGGACGAGGTCTCCGGTGATCAGGTGGCGCCGAAGCTCGGGGCGGTGGAGGGCGACTTCCTCGACTTCGACGACGTGACCAATCGCTTCGAGAAGATGATGGACTGGCTCGCCGGGGTGTACGTCAACGCCATGAACGTCATCCACTACATGCACGACAAGTACGCCTACGAGCGGATCGAGATGGCTCTCCACGACTACGCCCCGCTGCGGACCATGGCCTTCGGGATGGCCGGCATGTCCGTGGTCGCGGACAGCCTCTCCGCGATCAAGCACGCGAAGGTCAAGGTCGTCCGTGACGAGACGGGCCTCGTCAACGACTACGTGACCGAGGGCGAGTTCCCGGTGTTCGGCAACAACGACAACCGGGTCGACCACCTGGCGAGCTGGGTGGTCAGCACCTTCATGAAGAAGCTGCGCAAGTACCCGACCTACCGCGACGCCCTGCACACGCAGTCGATCCTCACCATTACCTCCAACGTGGTCTACGGCAAGGCGACGGGCAATACCCCCGACGGGCGACGGAAGGGCGAGCCCTTCGCGCCGGGCGCCAACCCGATGCACGGGCGCGACAGCCACGGCATCCACGCCGCGGCGGCCTCGGTGGCGAAGATCCCCTATCGCGACGCGGCGGACGGCATCTCCCTGACCGCGACCCTCGTCCCCGAGGGCCTGGGGCGGGTCGCCGAGGACCGCGTGAGCAATCTCACCGGCATGCTCGACGCGTACTTCGGGGTCACCGGCTTCCACATGAACGTGAACGTGCTCAATCGCGAGACCTTGATCGACGCCATGGACCATCCCGAGAAGTACCCGAGCCTCACGATCCGGGTGTCCGGGTACGCGGTCAACTTCGTGCGGCTCACGCGCGAGCAGCAGATGGACGTCATCAACCGGACGTTCCACGGGGCATGAGCGAGACCTCGCTCGCCGCGAAGAGCCCGTTCGAGCTCCGGGTCAACCTCGGCAAGGACGTTCCGGAGGCGGACGTCCGGTCCGCGCTCGCCACCGGCGACATGGGGTTCCTCCATTCCTTCACGACCGGCTCGGCCGTGGACGGTCCCGGCATGCGTCTCGTCGCGTGGACGGCGGGGTGCATGTGGCGCTGCCTCTACTGCCACAACCCGGACACCTGGACCATGACCAACGGGATCCCCGTCACCATCGCCCGGGCCACGGAAGAGCTGCGGAAGTACCGCCAGGGCCTGAAAGTGATGGCCGGCGGCTTCACCCTGAGCGGGGGAGAGGCCCTGATGCAGCACCGTTTCGCGGTGAAGATCCTCGCCGCCGCGCGCGGGCTGGGCATTCACACGGCCCTCGACACCAACGGCTACTACGGCGACCGCCTGAGCGACGCCGAGCTCGAGGTCGCCGACCTGGTCCTGCTCGACCTGAAGGGCTGGGACCCGGAGCGCCACCGCCGCTGGACGGGCATGGAGAACGGCCCGACCCTCGAGTTCGCGCGCCGGCTGGCCGCGCGCCGGAGGCCGGTCTGGGTGCGCTTCGTCCTGGTGCCGGGGTTCACGGACGATCCCGACGAGGTCGCCCAGATCGCTGAATTCGCCGGGAAGCTGGGCAACGTCGAGCGCGTGGACGTGCTGCCCTTTCACCAGATGGGGCGCTTCAAGTGGAAAGAGCTGGGCCTCGAGTACAAGCTGGGCGATGTGAAGCCCCCTTCGCCTGAAGCGGTCGAACGGGCCTGCGCTTCCTTCCGGACCGCGGGGCTCAAGGCATACTGACCGTGGAGGAGCGCGCGCCCCGGCCGGGCGTCGTGGTCCGGAAGGCTCGATGATGGCCGACCGCCGCCTGACCCTCGTGCTCTTGGCACTCACTGCGGTCGTCTTCGTCCTGGCCGCCCCCATGGCACTTCGCCAGGCCCTGGAGCACGGCCAGTTCTACGTCTTCACCGCGGGCTTCCTGGCCGATATCCCGAAGCGGCTGGCGGGGCCCGGCCGCTTCCGCTTCGTCCTGCAGCCGGCCCTGGCGACCTTTCTGGGCATCCGCGACGGCCGTGCGGACGCCTTGGCCGGACGGAGGCCCTACCTTCTCGCGCTTCTTTCGACGACCGGAGACCGGCGGGAGCTGGCGAAGAGCGCTCTGTCCGCGACCGCGAATCTCCTGCTGATGGGGATCCTGCTCGACGCCGTGTTCCAGTGGGTGATCCTGGGCATGTCTTACCCCGGGGCTGCCCTCGTGGTCGGCCCCGTGCTCATCGCCACTCCCTACGCGCTGGCCCGCGCCCTGGCCAACCGGGCCGCTCGCGCCCTCGGGCGGGGCTGACAGGCGCTTGACGGAGCTCAGGGTGACGGGGTCGTCGGTCCATCGGGCGACGCGTCCGCCACGCCGTTCAGGGTCCGAGCCACGCCGAAGAGCGCGCCCGTGCGGTAGAAATCCACCGCGACCACAGTCGGCCGCTTGCCGCGCTCGGCCTGGCACTGCTTCGCGCGCGCGAGGAGCGCGTCGTAGGCGTTGACGATCAGGGCGTTGCTGGGCTTGGGCGCGGGCGTGGTGTCGATCCAGTTGTTCATCAGGAAGAGCGAGCCCACGGTCCCACCGCGGTTGGGCGCGCACGAAAGCTCGGACGGGTGCTCGAAGTGGTACGGAGTCTCCTGCATGACCTCGAACGCGGGATGGATCCAGGCAACGCCGGCGCGGCCGGACTCGGTGAGCACGAGCACGCGCTGGCGAGTGTCGATCATCTCGCGCAGCGTGGGCCAGGGCGGCCCCGCTGGCCCCTGGTAGACCAGGCCGTCGAGCCCGCTCGCCGCGAACGCCGCGGCGAGGTCCTGTGCCGAGACGTAGTCCTCGACCACGAGCACGAGCACCTCGCTCGGGTTCTGCACGAGAAACTCGTGCATTTGCTCGAGGGCGGCCGGGAGCGGGGTGGCGCCCAGCTCGCAGAAGCCGTGGCAGAGGTAGAGTCCGCGCGATCCCTCGGCCTTGCCCGCGAGGCGGTCGCGAATGCGCATCGCCGCGTCGAACCCCTCCTTGCCCACGGCTTGCTCGTACTTCTCGCGCGAGGTGGTCTCGCTGTCGAGATCCGTCTTCACCCGCCCCTCGACCGGGATCCCGTAGTGCACGTCGACGAGCAGGGCGCGGATCCCGTCGTCGAGCTGGCCGGCGATGCCCCGCTCCTGCTGGGGAAACAGCCAGTCGGGGATGTCGGCGGCCGACATCGAGTTGTGGCTGCCGGGAAAGACCACTTCGTCCAGCCGGCGACCGCAGAGCTCGAGTGCGCCGTTGCAGGCATCCGACGCCAGGCGGGCGGGTGCCGGCCTGGGCCGGCCCATCCACGCGATGGCGGCCACGAGGACAGCGGCCAGGCCGAGCACCAACCCCGCGCGGAGCCTGGCCCCGCGAGCGGGCTGGGACGGCGTCGCCTCGTCCGACGAGGGTATGGCTCGGAGCGCGATCTCGAAGATCTCGCGAGTCCCGACGAAAGCCAGGAGCCCGCCGAAAAGTGCCATCAGGAGGGCGGCGGCGCTCGCCGGCCGCACCAGGGCGAAGGTACCGGCGGCGACGAGGAGGGCTCCTCGGACGAGTCGTCCCCGCGCCCCGAGGGCTGGCTGCTCGAGCCAGGCCGCGAGACTCCTCGCTGCCTCTCGAGGAACGAAGCGTCCAGCCAGCGAGTGGGCGGCGGCGAGCAGCACGAGCCCGATCCCGCCGAGGACGAGAGCCCATGTGCGCAGCGAGCTCGTGAAGACATCCCAAAGGCCGGCGGCCGCTCTCTTCGCGAGCTCTTCGTGGGGCAGGGTAGCCACGATCGCCCGGCCCGCCGGCCCCAGGAGAAAGAGCACGACCCCCGCGACCAGCAGGTCGAGACCGAGCCGAGAGAGGGCGTTCCGCGGACTGGGCGCCAGCAGGACGCCGGCGAGGGCGAGGAGCCCGCCCCCGAAACCCAGGATGCCGGCCAGCCACTTTGACCGTCGCGACACATCGAAGAGGCGGAGGACCACGCGATCGACGTGGCTCTGACCGAGAGAAGCCAGGACACCCTGCACTCGGGTCGGGATCTTCTCGGCGAGGGCGGGGTTCGCCTTCGCGAGCGCGCTCTTCAGGAGGACCCCGACGTCGGGCACCGAGACGATCACGGTCCGGCCCCCTTCGGAGAAGAGGCCGGCGTGAGCCGTGCGCGCTGCGGTCCGCACCAGGGCCTGGAAGCTCGACGAGGACACCGCGCCGCGGGCAGTGCCGGCGATCAGGGGACGAAACGCCGTCAGGTCGGGGTCCTGCTTGAGGACGGCGTCGGTCAGGCGGTCCGCGACGAAGGCCGCGACCCGCGGGTCGGCCAGGCTGGCGGCCAGCCGCTCCGCGAAGGCTTCGGGCGTGAAGAGGGCGCGCCGGGCGACGCTCAGGAGGGCTCCGAGGCCGAACGCGATCACGCCGAAGGTGATGAGGAGGTCGGCCGTCAGCTTCCGCAGGCGCCCGGCCCCCATGCCCGCAGAGGCGCCGTCGGTCGCGCTCACGACGGAGTCAACTGCATCCGCAACCCGTCCCGCAGCCCTTGGCCTCGGGCTCGCCGGTCTTCTCGACGACCACCGGCAAGCGCCGCTTCAGCGCATCGGGGAGCGCGACCGGCCGGTCGCCGGCGTAGATCTGGTGCCGGCCCCGCTCCGCGTACCAGTCCTTCGTGGTGGCCACCATGCGCATCTGCTCGATGATGTTGCGCCATCCCACCCCGGTGTTGTACGCGCAGAAGGAGATCTCGCCCTCCTGCGTTCCGTAGGGGATGACGCACATCTCGGTGCGCCGGAAGTCGTAGTTCCACAGGTCCTGGAACCACATGCTGAGGATCGTGGTCGTACGCCACTCGCTCTTCTTCTGCTGGGCGGGGCCGGTCACGGTGCCCCCGATCTTGCCGTTCAGCATGTCCAGGACGCCCAAGGGCGTGAGCCCGGCCGGGGCCTTCTTCGCGTCGAAGTTCCTGAGGAAGGAGAGCCCGAGCTGGGTGATGGTGAGGGTCCTCCCCCGAGCCGAGTCGACGATCGTGTCGAGGTCGCGGAAGAACCGGTCGAGGTTGAAGAACGACGAGAGGGTCGCCCACTGCCCGGTGCGGGAGTTCGCGACCATGAGGGTGGAGGCGCCGCAGTTGGGATGGCAGCCGCAGGTGAGCTGGCCAAACTCCTGCTCCGGCCCCTGCATGTGATCGATCAGTGAGGAAAACGCGGTGGAGATCCCGAGCGGGTACCAGTCACGATAGGGGTCGATCTTGCCGTCGTAGTAGCGGGCGAGGTCGTGCGCCAGGTGCGAGGTCGTGTAGCGCTGGCGGAGCCGCACCTCGTCCGTCACCTCCTCGTCGCGCCCCGTGAAGGAGACGGGCTGGAAGGCGGGGCCGCCCATCTTGGTGTGGTTCTGCATGCAGTAGTCGAAGATGGGCCCGACCATGTGGTTGTTGACGCCGTTCACCACCGTCACCACCGGGGTGATGCGTACCCCCGCCGCCGCCAGGTTGTCGATCGCGATCTGGCGGACGTCGAACAGGTTGCTGATGTGGCGGTGGCTGTTGGCCTCGTTCGTGGTGCCGTCGAACTGGAGGTAGACCATGTCGAGGCCGGCCTCCTTGGCCTGATAGGCGAACTCGGGCTCGAGGGCGAAGCGGATCCCGTTGGTCGCGGCCTGGATCAGCTTGTAGCCGACCTTCTTGGCGTAGGCGCAGGCCTCGAGGAAGTGGGGGGACATGGTGGGCTCACCCCCGGAGAACTGCACGACCATTTGTCGCCGCGGCTTGAAGGAGATCGAGTCGTCGAGGATCTTCTTGACCTCCTCCAGGGTCAGCTCGTGCACGTACCCCACCTGGTTCGCGTCCATGAAGCAGGGGTTGCACATCATGTTGCAGCGATTGGTCAGGTCCACGGTGAGGACCGCTCCCCGCCCGTAGCGCACGCTCGAGGTGCCGTGGCGGTGGATGTGACGGTCGCCGAAGGCGCGGAAGTCGCGTCCTGGGTAGCGGGTTTCGATCAATCGGCTGAAGTCGGCGTCGATCGAGAGGATGTCGTCGAAGGTTCCGTGGTCGGGACAGGTCTTGGTGACCCAGACCTCCTTGCCCTTCTCGTAGAGGGTCGCCCGTATCTCGCCGAGGTGGCCGTTCACCAGATCGGTGAGCGCCCGCTCCCCGCTCAGGATCGCCTTTCTGGTCTCGACCACGCAGCGCGGGCAGAGCGAGTCCGTCTCCCGCGGGTAGCCAAGCGGCGGCTTCGTCCGCTCGTAGGACTTGGGGAGGGCCCCCGGCGCCCAGCCAGGAGTGATCGAGTCACCCTGGGGCACTCTGAAGTTGAGGGCCTGGAACGTGCGCCACGTCGTCTCACCTAGCTGTTGAAGCGACAACTCCATGGGTCCTCCTCATAGGGGTTGGCCGGGTACGCCCTCACCGACGACGACCACGTTCGCACCGACCGCGAGAAGCGCCGCCGCGGTGCCTTCGTCCACCGGCCTTTCCGTCTCGATCCAGCGCAGGCGGTCACCCAGGACCGCGTGCAGCGTCTCCGCGCGCGGCCCCGGTCGAAGGCCGCCGGCCACCGGGGCCCGCGGCCACGACAGGCGGCCTCGAGCCAGTCCGCGGACGCGCGAATCCCGTGGGGACGCACGAGGGTCACCTCGTCGCGCAATGCGCTCCCGAGGACGGTTTCGGTGTGTCCGTCGCCGACGAACGCCGCGACCGCGAGGCGCCCGGCGAGGGTCATCCGCGGCGGCTCGAGGCAGACGACGTCGCCCATCGCGGTCGGCCGGGACCG
This sequence comes from uncultured Acidobacteriota bacterium, assembly GCA_963760685.1. Classification (GTDB taxonomy): domain Bacteria; phylum Acidobacteriota; class Vicinamibacteria; order Fen-336; family Fen-336; genus CAVXEA01. Next base: position 3,401,489 of record CAVXEA010000003.1, on the reverse strand, counting down.
CAGGCGCGCGGCGACGTGCTCCATCGCCCGGGCGTGGGTCAGCCGCTCCACTCCCTGGGCCCCCACATGCCACAAGGCAAGGGACTCGGGCGGGTTGTGGCGGCAGACCATCCGGAAAGCCTGCGCGCGTTCGGGGGTATCGAGGGTGCCGCCGAGCTCCAGGACGTCGCGGAGGGGCAGGACCCCGTCGGAGGCGGCGGCCGTCTCCGCGGCGACCACGGGTGGCCGCCGCTGGAGACCCGGAACGCGCAGCCCGAGGAACCGCGCCGTGCTCGCGCCATCGGTGCAGAAGACCACTCGCGGATCGGCGTCCCGCAGGACGGCCGCGAGCACTTCGTCCGGAGCGTCGTGCTCGATCCCCACCGCCGTGGCGCCAAACCCCTGGATCGCGAAGTCCGCCGCAGGCCAGAGCCAGCCCAGCTTCCCGAAGACCGCGGCCCGCGTCCCCGGCTCGAGGGCCAGCTTTTCGCGGCAGTAGAGGGCGATCCGGATCACCAGTCGGTCGAGCTTCCAGTCCGGCACGACCAGGAGCTCAGTGCCCTCCGGCCAACGGAGCGCTCCGCGTCGTCGGTGGTGGCGCATGCCCCGGTCGTAAAGCGCCGAAAGCGTCGTGGGCATGCCCGGCTGCGGCCGGGGCCCGCGCGGCTCGGGGGCTGCGTCCCCGAAGACGTCCTCGGCGGTGATGTAGAGGAGCATCCCTATCTCATCCCCGCAGCCGTCCCCACAGATCGTCCACGAGCGGATCCTTGAGGTCGTGAAGCTCGAGGGCGTGCACCACGCTCCGCACGTACTCGGCACCGTTCCCCACGGTGCCGTGCGCCGCGCGGAAAAGCACCTCGAGGGTCGCTTCGCTGGCCTCTCGATCCTTGTCCGGGCTCACGAAGACCCAGGCCCGGACTTCGCCCTCCGGCGTCTCCACGGCCTCCGTCACCCGCCGGCGTTCGGCGCTCGCTTCGCGATGGGCGAGATCACGGGCGACTCGCGCTTCGTCATCAGCCGGCACCGCGTAGGCGATTCCCCAGCATTCGCCGCCCTTGGCCAGGCCCAGGATGGGGCAGGGGTGGTCATTCGAGCCCCAGCGGCGGCGGGACTCGTGGACGAAAGCCCGGTGGTAGCCGGCCAGTCGGGCGGGTCGAGCCGGGTAGCGGCTGAGCACCGCGTCGCCCATCAGGCTTCCGTACGCGAACACCCAGGCCATTTCGTCCTCGTCCAGGAAAGGCGGCTTCGACGCGGATGGGTCGCCGAAGGCGTCAATCCAGCAGTGAGATCGACCCGAGTGTAAACAGCCACCCGTCTCGGCGCAAGTCTTGCGGGGCGCTCCAGACCTCCCCGCTGCCCTCTAGGGCTTCTTCGTCTCGCAGGCTACGCTCTTCCAGCCGCTCCTGACCCCCGTGTTGCCGCAATAGCCCTTGCCTTGCGACATGGGGTTGTTCAGGTAGTCGAGGATCTGTCCGCAGCTCTCGTCTTTCGCCGGCTGGACCTCGCAGGTGCCGGAGTAGCCTGGGTTCGTGAAGCAGCACTTGGCCGGTGGTTCCTTCTGCGCTTCGGTCGCCAGGCCATGAGGTGCGGTTCGCTCCTGCGACCGCAAGCTCGGCGAGGACGCGGTCAGCAGGAGAACCACGGCGACGGTAGAACGTGGCCACAGGATCGTCATTGGTTCCTCCAGTCGCCCTCAGTATCTCTCTTACTGGAACGTCTGGGTTTCGTCGAGCACGCCTTCCGCCTTGAACCACCACTTGGGCTGGTACTTCACGTAGACGGGCACGCCCTTCCAGGCTCCGTCGAGGCCGCAGACGAGGGTGAAGCGCTCGGTCGTCTTGAGCTTGCGGTTGAAGCTTTCGAACTCGATGCGGACGAGGCGAGCCACCCACCGCCCTGCGTAGGTGCCGGGACTCTCCCAGCGGGTCTCGCGCAGACGGAGGTCGTAGGGATTCGCGTCGAAAAGGAAGATCCAGGAGCGGTCGGCAAGGAGCTGGGACGGCCGCCCGTTCGCCCCCCCCGCCGCCGTGATCACCTCGTCGATCGCGTCGGCCACCGCGATCATGAACGAAGGGTGAGCCCCTGGCGGCAGGCGCGACTCGCTGAGCCTTGCCGGCGCCGGCGCGTCCACGATCCTCTTCACCTCCTCGAGGTCGCGGTAGGTGTAGTCCCGCTCGACGCGCCACACGGTGTTGCGCGCGACCACGTCGCCGTGCTCCACCCGCGCCTGGATCGCCTTGAAGACGTAGCCTCCCTTGCCCTCGGCGCTCAGGTTTGCCCGCGACTCGTCGAGGGTCTTCTCGTCGGTCTTGCGGATGAGGCCGATCATGCTCGAGCCCTCCGCGTCCTGGTCCTCGCGCACCCAGCCCCAGCGGTTGATCCGGCGCGGGGCGCGGGCCGGATCGGCCCCGAGCAGCAGCTCGAAGCCACGCCCCTCGTTGCCGCGGCGCCACGTGATGCGCGCGCCCCCCACGTCGTCGTCCCCCACCCAGAAGAGCAGGGGGCGGATCGCAGCGGACATCCGGTACCGATACTCCTGGAGCAGGGGTGTCGGCGGGGGCGCGGTGAGGGTCGGGGGCGCGTTGGGCTCGGCCGCGCCCGCGGGGGCGGCGGCGAGCCAAGCCGCGGCCAGGAGCGCGGGGACGAGCCGGGAGATTGCCAACGAGATCATGACAAGAGCCTACCCCAACCGGCCAGGCCGCTGTGGTCGCGGTCGTCCATCAGGGCTCGGCGAACTGGATGACGACCTTGATGTCGTCGGGCGCTCGCTTCAGGGCGGAGGCGAAATCCTCTGGCCGTTCGCGTCGGCTCACGAGCCGCCCGAGCCAGGAGCGATCCGCGCGGGCCAGGACCTCGCCGGCCTTGTACCAGTGCCGTTTGTTGGCGTTCACGCTCCCCACCACGGCGTTGTTCCCGAGCACCATCGCGGCCGCGACGTCGGCGGTGACCAGCGGGTTCACCCGCCCGCCGCTGCCGACCCCGGTGAGGCACACGATGCCGCCCGCGCCCACGGCCTGGATCGCGTCGGCGATGACTTGCCCGACTCCCGTGCACTCGATGATGACGTCCGGCGCGAGCCCGACGCTCGCGACGGTCCCCATGTGGTAGGTCGCGCCGAGGGCGCGCACGAGCTCGGGCTTGGGTCCACCAAAGGTCCGATCGAGCACGTGGACCTCCAGACCGTGCTGCCGGGCCACGAGGGCGGCGAGAAGGCCGATCGGCCCCGCACCGGTCACGAGCACGATGCGCGGCTCCCAGAACGCGCGCTGCCCGATCGCCGCGACCTGCTCCCACGCCTTCGCGACCACCGTCGTGGGCTCGAGCAGCACCCCGAGGAGCCCGAGCGATCGATCGATCTTCATCGCGTACTCGGGCTCGGTCCGCCAGCGCTCCGACATGAAGCCGTCGATCTGCTTGATGCCTCGCTCGGTGTACTGGCCGTTCCGACACATGTCCCACTCCCCGACCGCGCAGTTCGGGCAGGGGACGGGGTCGGGCCGGCGGACGATGCCCACGACGAGATCGCCCTTGGCAAGCCCGCCGGTGGGGCCCGGGTCCAAAACCCGGCCGAGGGACTCGTGGCCCAGCACGAGCCGGGTCTTGCCGGGAGGGGCCCAGCCGTACTTTCCCTCCGCGATCTCGACGTCGGTACCGCAGACCCCGACCGCGATGGCTTCGACGATCACCGAGCCGTCGCGGGGGTCGGGCTCCTGGACGTCTTCGAGCCGAGCGGTCCCTGGCTTCTTGGCCTCGACGGTGATGGCCTTCATCGCGTCAGTAGAGGCCGGCGGGGGCGCACGGGCCTATCGTCGCCGCCCGCCGCCGCCGCGCCCGCCACCGCCGCCTCGGTAGGATCCGCCGCCCGACCGATAGGAGCTTCCGCTGCTGCGGCCTCCGCTGTAGCTGCTGTAGTCGCGGCTGCGCTGGGTGCCCTCGGAGCGGGCCCGCGAATCGCGGTTGAGGCTGTCCATCGTCGATGGGGCCGGCGGGCCGGCCGACCCCGAGCGGTCGCGCGACGTGGAGGAGGCCGAGGGGCCCGCACTCCCATCGCGCTGGGGCTTGTCGACCGAGCCCCAGTTGCCGTCGTTGTACTGTTGCCAACCGCCGTCCTGCTTGCGGTAGACGTTGCCGTCGCGGCCGGCGTACACGTCGCCGCCGCCGGTCTTGACCACGCCGGAGTTGTTTCCGGCCCCCGGCCCGTTGCGGGTGATGGCCGCGCCGCCTTCACTCGTGCGTGTCGTGCGCGTCGTGGCGCCGGTGCGGTCGTTGGTCACGCGGTTCGTGGACGCCCACTGGTCACCGCGCTGCACCTGGGTGCTGCCCCAGCTCCCGTAGACGTTCGAGCCCTGGCGGGTCTGCCCGTAGGTGCCGGTGCGCGGGTTGTAGGCCTGACCCGCGGCGCGCGAGCCGTAGGGTCCATAGGCCGCGGCGCCTCGCGAGTAGGTGCCGGTCCGGGGGTTGTAGCGCGCCGCGACGCCGGCGCCGCCGTAAGGGCCGTAGGCCACGGCGCCTCGGGTATAGGCCCCGGTCCAGGGGTTGTAGCTGGCGCCGTAGCCGTAGGTCGGGTAGTGGCCGTAGTAGCCGCCGTAGAAGCCGCCGTAGTAGGGCGGGTAGTACCATCCGCTGCCCCAGACCGCACAGCCCCAGGCAACCATCACGCCCGTGTACATGGCGGCAGTTGCGAAGGTCGCCCACTCGTCGTCGTCGTCCTGGACGGTCACGTAGGTGACGTTGTAGGCGGGCGAGCTGATCGGGATTTCGTAGATCTCACCCGGCACGTGGCCCGTCACCTCCCAGGGGCCGGTCGGGCTCTTGCCCATGAACCAGACGCCCTCGAAGCACAGGTAGTACAGGTCGCCGACCTTGATGATGCTCTTGTCGGTGTTGACCGCCCGCTCGACCTTGGTCTTCTCGACCTTCTCGAACTTGGGCTCGCCCTGGTACACGACCTCGGGCGCTTTCACTTCCTTCTTGCTGACGCGCGCGGTCTGGGGCACCTGCGCGAGCAGCACGGCCTCGGCCGCCTGCTGGGTGCCGGGGACCGACGCGAGGACGCGGGAGCGCGGGTGCTCGAGGGGGATCGATTTGAACTCCGCAGGCAGCTTGGGGGTCGCGAAGGTCCACGGCCCCGTGAAGTCGGGCGCCGAGAACCACCGCCCCGACACCAGGAAGTAGACTGCGCCTTTTTGCCCCAGCCGGAACACGTCGCTGTTGGTGTTGCTGACCCAGAGCAGCCCCGTGCCCGCCACGGGCTGGTACTTCGGCTCCCCGGTGAGCAGGATCATCTCGGCGGGCGCGGTGCTGACGAACACCTGGGGCAGCTTGTCCGCAGAGACCTTCTTGCCGGGCAGGGCCTCCTTGACCTCTTTCCAGTTGTCGTCCCCCGGGAGCTTCCCGAAGCTCTCCGGCAGCTTGGCGGCGGCCGTCCAGGGGCCCTTGACGTCCGAAGCCTGAAGCCAGTTGTCCTCGTTGCGAAGGTAGTAGACCTTCGTCGGATCGTGCAGGAAGAGGTCCCAGTTGGTGTTGACCGCGAACTTCAGGTCGTTCTCCTTGATCGGGTTCCAGATCGGCTCGCCGTCGACGTTCACGAGGAGCGCCGGCTTCTTGCTGAAGAAGATCGCGGGCGGATCGGCTTTCACCCCCGGCACCTCCTTCGGGATGATCTGGCTCTTGTCGACGCCGGCCAGGACGCGGTCGAGCGAGATCACGCGCTCGTGGTCGGGGATCGCCTTGACCACCTCGGCCACCACCTCGCGGGTGTCCTCCTTCTGCAGCGTCGGGAAGTTCGACTCGGTCACCCGCAACACCGAGTAGCTGACGAGTCGCTCCGCGGTGGCCACCTTCGTGTCGGCCTCGATCTTCAAGCTGCCGAGGGCAGGTTTCGTCGCACCCTTCGCCTCGTAGCTCACGGCGGCGTAGGCGACCATCAGCTTCTGGTCGGTCCAGCTCGCCACCTGGGGCTGGTAGACCAGGACTTTCCCGCCATTGGGCGTTGCGTAGGCACGCGGCCAGCCCTGGTCGGCGGGGGCGGCCTCGGCTTTGGCGGGAGTGGCGGCGGGCGCAGCCTTCGCCGGCGTGGCCGTGGCGGTCGCGGGCGGCTTCGTGGCGTCAGGCGGCTTTGTAGCCGGCGCGGGCGGACCGCTTGGGGCCTGGGCCGGTGCGGGTTCGGCGAAGAGGGGAGCCGCGGGAGTCAGAGCCAGCGACTGCGCCAAGGCAAACGCTACGGCCCTGCGACCCACCCGAATGCACGATCTCGTCATTTCATCATCCTCCAATGAACGCCACGGAACGCACCTACTTGACGCTGTACCCGCGACCCTCGAGACAGGCTCCCCAGGCCTTCTTGAAGGTCTCCTTCTTCTGCGTATCCTGGGCCTGGGCGGCCTGTTGCGCCTGCGCCTTCGCCTGCTTCTCGGCCTTCTTCTGGGCCCGGCGCCCCTTGGCGGCCCCGGCGACCGCGCCGACCGCCGCGCCTTCGCCCGTCTCGCCCACGATCGCGCCCACGGCGGTGCCCACGAGCGCGCCGCCCGCGGCACCCTTGACCGTCCCCCCCTTCGGCACGTCGGTGGCCGCGGCCTGGGTCGGCGGCGCAGTCGGGTCGATCCCGGTCTGGCCGCGGGCCCAGAGGTAGCACTCGTTTTCGTCTTGACCCTGCTTGGCCGCGTCCTGGCCCGAGCCGGGGTAGACGAAGAGGCCGAGCCCAGCCGGCTTGGGCGGCGCCGGTTGGGGGGCCAGCTGGGGCGGCGGTGCGGCCGCTGGCGGGGTGGCCTCTTGGGCGGCCACCGCGGTAACGGCAGCCCACACGGCGAGCAAGGCGAGAACATTCGTCATCAGCATCCTCCCGACACGAGGCGAGGCTCCGTCTTCAGACCGGCACTCTCAAGCATGGATCGGAAAGCGGTGGAACGCCAGTATCGGGTCCGTAAGTTACCGTTGCACCTTGCCGTCGCCCACGGCCCTCACGGAGCCAGCGGGATCTGCTTGGAGATGTCGGCCCGGACCACCGAGTCGAGCTTGTTGTCGATCTGGAAGAAGCGCACCAGCTTGCGCGGCGGGATCACCTTCGCCATTCGGTCCAGGTAGCTGCGGCGCACCTTGAGCCGCCCCTCGTCGACCTGGAGCGCCTCCGCCAGCATCGCTTTCGCCTGCGCGTCGGACAGGCTCGCGGCGCCCGCCACGAAGTCGGCCACCAGCCGGTTGGCGCGCTCGTCGATCGGGCGGCGCTCCTTCTCGTAGTCGTCGAAGAGGGGCCAGAAAGCCTTCTCCTCGGCCTCGGTCAGCGGCAGGGAGCCTGCGACCAGGACGCGCCGCTGGCTCTCGACCCGCTGGCGGGTCAGGTCCAGCTGATCCTTTACGGTCTGGGCCGTGGCGGCGGCCGCAAGCCCCAGCAGGGCAAGGGCGAGGGCGCCCGTCGTGCTTCGCATGGATTCTCCTTTTCGAGGACGGCGAATGATACCGCCAAGCGGCCGCGCGCTATCGCCGCAAGCGGAGCTCGACTCCCACCCGACGGGGCTCTCCCGGACGGCCTCCGATCGCCGGGGGAGGCGAGGCAAAGGTGCCGGTGATGAAGTCCTCGCCCGTCAGGTTCTGGGCATAGAGGCTGATCGACCATGACCGCGGCCCGAGCTCCACGCTCGCGTCCAGGAGGCCATATGGAGATTGTCGTTGGACCCGATCGTTGAAGGGCGTGAAGAAGACGGTGCTCTGCCAACGGGAGTCGGCGCGTGCTCTCAAGGTCCCCGCGCGTCCGGCCCCGGTTTTCCACTCGAGCCAGAGCCGACCCGTCCACTCGGGGGCGTTGCTCAGGAAGTTGCCGGCGACGTCGCCGCTGACTCCTCCCGTGCCCACCGCCACGTATCGGTCGTAGCGGGCGTCCAGCCAGGCCAGGTGTCCTCCGAGCCGAACTGGTGGTGCAGGCTGGAAGACGCCCTCCAACTCGACCCCGCGAATGGTCGCGGCCGCGGCGTTCGAGATGTCCAGGATCCCCGGTCGGATCGCTGCTTGCACCTGGAGGTCGGTGTAGTCCATCTGAAAGGCGGCGAGGTTCAGGCGGCCGCGTCCCGAGGCGAGCGTGCGCTTCAGGCCCGCCTCATAGCTCCACGCCCATTCCGGTGCGTACCCGCGGCCCGGCTCCGGCGACGAGATGTTGAACCCTCCGCTCTTGAAGCCGCGCGTCGCGGAGGTGTAGGCGAGCGTCTGCTCCCCGACGCGCAGCTCCAACCCGAGCTTCGGCGTCCACGCGGCATAGTCGATCGCGTCGTCGTAGTCGTAGGCCGAGCGCGCAATGGTGACCTCGGGCTGGTCGAGGGGGTGGAGCCCCCCCGCGTTGTCGATGGTCTTGCGCTCGCGCGTGTAGCGCAGCCCTGCCGTCGCCGACAGGCTCGGGGTGAGGTTCAGCGTGGCCTGCCCGAACAAGGCTCCCGACGACGCGTCGACCCGGGGGTCGAGGCGATTCGAGATGCCCTGACCCCCCAGGCGGATGGAGGTGGGCTGCCGGTCGTCGTCCTCCAGCAGGAACAAGCCGCCGACCCAGGTCAGCCTCGGCCCTCGTCCCGAGATCGTGAGCTCCTCCGACCACTGGTGCTGGAGCTCGTGCACGTCGGAGACCGTCAGGTCCAGCTCGGTGATGTCGGTGTCCACCACGACGTGGTAGTCCAGCTTTCGAAACGCGGTCAGGCTGGTCAAGGTGGCGCGAGGCGAGAGACGCACGGTGAGCTGGGCCGACGTGCCGTACTGCAAGTTCCGACTGCTGGCGAAGATCGACGTGCGGACCTCGTGAGGGTCCTCGGGGTTGTCCACCTCGAATCCCGGCTTCACCGCCAGCACCTTGGCATAGGTGAGCGGAACCGGATCCCGGTTGCTCAGGTCGCCCGAGAGCAGCAGGTCGGCACGCGTGCCGAAAGCGACGCGCAGCTTGCCGCGCGCGGCGGTCACGTCCTCGCCACCGAGCGGGTGATCGGGGTGGTCCAGGTCCCGGACGAACCCCTGCCGGACGCCGCGCAGAAACGCAGCGCTACCCGTGACCTTGTCGCCCGCGAGGGGTCCGCCGACGTAGGCTTCGGCTCGAAACTCCTGGTCGTTGCCGAAGATCAAGCGCCCCCCGGTCTCGAACCCGTGGGGAGGGGACTTCGTGACCACGTTCAAGGCGCCGCCCACCGCATTGCGCCCGTAAAGCGTCCCTTGTGGCCCGCGGAGGACCTCTACGCGTTCCACGTCCAGGAAGTCCGTGAGGTCCATGGCGGGTCGCGCCTGATAGACGCCGTCCACGTAGACGGCCGAGCTCGGATCGGACCCCGCGAAGATGGCGTTGGTTCCGATGCCGCGGATCGTGAGCTGGCCGAAGCCGGTGTTCTGCGAGAACGTCACCGAGGGCGCGTGGCCGGCCACGTCCTCGACGCTCTGGGCCCGCATGTCCTGGAGCGTGGCTCCGCTCAGCACGCTCACCGCGATGGGCACCACCTGCGCGTCGAGCTCCCCGGACTTGTCGGCCGTCACCACGACCTTGTCGAAGGCCAGCACCCAGAGCTTCAGCGCGACCATCGCGGTCTCCCCTCCGGCCACCCGCACCTTCTGCGCGGCCGGCGCGAACCCGGGGAGCGCCGCGTGAACCGTGTACTCGCTATCGGGGAGAGCGTCGAACAGGAAGGTCCCGTCGGCCCCCGAGGGGACGGTGCGCGTGACGGGCCCTTCCAAGGTGATGGCCACGGCCGGGAGCGCGGCGTTCGTGATGTCCTGCACCGAGCCCATGATTCGGCCGGAGGGCTGGGCGTGGGCGGTCGCAGCCGCGGCCAGCGCCACGGCGAGGCAAGAGCCCCACCTGCCCGGACCGAGATGACTCACTTTGGGAGAGTTTACCTCGCTCCCGGCAGGTCCCGTTGACCTCAGGGCCCTTCAGTCCAGGAAACGGACGCGGCCGGTCTCGAGCTCGTAGACGGCGCCCACGAGCTTCATGACGCCCTCGGTTTCGCGCTGGCGCGCTTCCGGCGTCTCTCTGACCTGTCGTACGGTCCAGCGCACGTTGGCCTCCACCGCCGATTGCAGGAGCGCCTCGGGTTCGAGCCCGACATCGAGGTCCGCGAGGCCGGGCAGGATGCTCTCGAGAAGGGCCTCGATCCGGCTGGGTTCGCGCGCCCAACGAAGCCGCGCGGCCAGCGCCGCGCGGACGGCGCCGCAGCCTTCGTGGCCGAGCACGACGAAGAGGGGAGTGGCGAGATGGGTCCCCGCGTACTGCAAGGTGCCCATCACCTCGGCGGACACGACGTTTCCGGCAAGCCGCACCACGAAGAGGTCTCCGAGGCCGGCGCCAAAGACGAGCTCGGGCGGCACCCGTGAATCACTGCACCCGAGGATCGTCGCGTAGGGGCGCTGCTCGCCGGCGAGCGCCACTCGGATCTCGGGAACGGTGATGGGGAAGAGCGCCTCCCCGCGGACGAAGCGCGCGTTGCCTTCGCGCAGGCGTGCGATTGCCTCCTCGGCGGTCAGGTTTGCGGCGCTCACGCGAGCTTCAGCCCCGCCCGCGCCAGGCCGTCGACGATCGGGTTCATGACTTCGTCGAACTTGATGTAATGGCCGAGGAGGATTCGGCCCCGGGCCGCGAAGTCGGGCTTGGCGGACAGGAGCTCGGCCACCTCCGAGTCGGCCTCCGAGGTCCGCCCCAGGAGACCGAGGCAAGAGGCCCTCATCACCGATCGCCAGAAGAAGGTCGGATCCCGGTACTCGAGGGCCACCTGGTACGCCTGTCCCAGGTCGCCCCGGCGCAGGCTATCGGTCCACATCCCGAACAACACGTGGGGCAGGCAGTGGGGATTGCGCTCCCGGGCGCTCCGGCTCAGGGCGGCGCCACGCTCCCACTCGCCCAGGAGCGTCAGCAGGTAGCCGATGATCTCGAGGTAGACGAGGGAGCCGGCACTCGAGCGAAGCCCTTCCTCCACCTCCTTTCGAGCGGCGGTCAGCTCTCCCTTGATCAGCAGCGCCGAGCCGAGTACGCAACGCGCGCTGCGGCTCGCGGGATCCACGCGCACGGCGTGTTGGGCGAAGGTAATCGCCGCGTCGATCGGGGTGGGGATGGGGGTCACCTCGAACGAGTAGTTGGCCATGTAGAGCCGGGCGAGCCGCGTCCAGGCCGGGCCGCACTCGGGTTCGGCAGCCACCACTCGTCGCAGCGCCTCTACGGCGAGAGGGAAGACCTTCGGGTCGCGCGTGAGAAAGAACTCGGAGGAGAGAAGGATCGCGTCATAGGACGTCTCCACGGCCGCCGCGCCCTTCCTTCGCTCGGCCGCCAGGACCTGCACCACGATGCCTTCCTCGGCGCCGACGCGCGCGGCGATGACGCGGGCGGCGTCATTCGGCGACCCGCTCCACTGGCCTCGGCGGGCGACGCTCAGATAGTCCTCCCCCCAGACCTGCTCGCCCGTCGCGCGGTCCACGAGACGCGCGCTGAGCCGCAGGCCGTCGCCCTCCTGGCGGAGCCGCCCAGAGAGCGCGAAGCGAGCACGGTCAGTCAGCGAGGGTCCGGCCTCCCCCTCGAGAGGCCGCAACACCCGAACCGCCCAGTAACGGCTGAGCTCGAGGGCGAGCTCTTCGCCGGCGTGGAGCGCAATCTCCTGCGTTTCCGGGGTCGGGCTCGCGGCCTCGAACCCGGTGAAGACGAGGGTGGGCCAGCCGCCCGACAGCTTGCCCACCGCCGCCTCGGCCCGCCCCGGGGTGCGCTCCGGGCTGCCCGCCTCGGTAGCGGCGACTTCCACCATCCCGGCCTCGGCCACTGTCGCGCCTCGAAAGACGGGGACGTAGGTGCCCCTGGGCAGCTCGATCCGGACCGGGTCTTGTGCGCCGGAGAGCAGGTAGTATCGCTCGAGCGAACGGCGCAGCCGGCCGGCCTGGATCCGTACGATGGGGTCCACGATGGCGTCGAAGTCGTCCTTCCGACCGAAGACCTTGGTGGCGATCGTGGTCTGGCTGATCGACTCCCCGCGGCCGGCGAGGGTCTCCTCCACGACGAAACGCAGGAACTCCAGCGAGCGCCGGGGCGCGTCGAAATCGGCGCTACCCAGGACCTTCTTGAGCTCGCGGCGAACCGCCTGGGTCGTGGGTGAACGGACCTTTCTCGTCGAGGGATGCGGAGCATCGGTACTCGGCGTGGCGGGCCGGGGCCCCGGCCCCTCGTGACGTTGGAGCGCGATCTCGATCGCGCTCCGCAGCGCGGCCGGCTTGACCGGCTTGAGGAGATAGCCCATCGGATGCGTCTTCATGGCGCGCTCGAGGGTCGCGTCGTCCGCGTGGGCCGTCAGGTAGACGATGGGGACGCCGAAGCGGTCCTCGAGGAGTTGCGCCGTCTTGATTCCGTCCAGCCGGCCCTTGATGCGGATGTCCACGAGGGCGACGTCGGGCCGCCGCTCGTCCGCCCGCGCCATGGCCTCGTCCGCGGAGGAGGCGATGGCGAAGGCGTCGAAGCCGAGGTCCGACAAGGTCTGCTGGATGTCGTGGGCGACGATGCTCTCGTCCTCCACGATGAGGACCGCGCGCTTCGCCGGTGCCACCTACAGCTCCACCGGGATGGTCACGCGGAAGCAGGTCCCACGGGTCGCTTCGACCTCGAGCTTCGCGTCGAGCTGTTGGGCCAGCATCTGCACGAGGTGCAGGCCGAGCGACGGTGGGTTGCGAAGGTCGAACCCCGGGGGCAGGCCCATTCCGTCGTCGTCGACCGCGAGGCGGAGCTCCCCCCCCGGCGCCTGCGTCAGCTCCACGCGGATGGTCCCCGGACGCCCGTCCTTGAACGCATGCTTGAGCGCGTTGGTGATGAGCTCGTTCAGGATGAGGCCGCAAGGGATCGCCTTGTCCACGGCCAGGACCACGTCTTCGATGGCGAGCTCCAGCGCGATGCCCGCCGGAGACACCCCGGTCGCGTGAAAGACGCTCCCGGCCAGGTCCCGCGTGTACTCGGAGAACGGCACTCGGGTGTAGTCCCTCGACTGGTAGAGCTTTTCGTGGATGAGGGCCATGGCCTGGACCCTCATCTGGCACTCGAGGAGCGCGTCCCGGCTCGCGTGGTCTCCGAGCAACCGGGCTTGCATGTTGATGAGGCTCGAGATCACCTGGAGGTTGTTCTTGACCCGGTGATGGACCTCCTGGAGGAGGACTTCGCGCTCCTTGAGGTCCGCCGTTCGCGCCTCCACCCGCTGCTCGAGCTGGGTGTTGAGCGTTCGGAGCTGGCCCAGGAGCCCTTCGCGCTCTCGGTCGGCGCGCTTCCTTTCCGTGATGTCGACGACCGAGCTCAGCACGAAGCGACCCCCGGCAGCCGTGAATGGGTTGAGCCCGATCTCGATCGGGACCTCCGTGCCGTCGCGACGCAGGCCGAAGAGGTCCCGGCCCGCGCCCATGGGCCGGGATTTCGGGTCGCCGAGGAAGGTCCCGCGGAACCCCGGATGGCGTGCGCGGAAGCGCTCGGGCACCAGCATCTCGACCATCTGGCCAACCACCTCCTCGCGCGGATACCCGAAGATCCTCTCGACGGTGGCGTTGACGAGCACGATGCGTCCGCTCTCGTCCACGAGGATCATGCCGGTCGGGGCGGCCTCGATCGCGAGCTGAAACGGCTCGGGGTAAGGATGGACGGTTTCCACCTTGACTCCTGAGGCCGCAACTTCTTCCGCCATCAGTCAATCTCTCGGGGAATTCGCCAGCCGAACGTCGGACTCGCCGACGTGGGCCGCCGTCGGGGGCCCCGGCCCAGGCGACAGCCCATAAATCGATCCGGTTCCAATCATTCTTCCCCGGACGGCTCCTGAAGGCAAGGCCGAGGATGCCGCAGGGGGGGGGAGCCACCGGAATCAGGGATGCAACCGTAACTTACGGCCTTGCTACTTCCCCAGCCCCGGCCAGCCGGCGGATCCTCGGAGTGCCGTAAGACGGGAAACGCTCCAAGTTGGGTCAGACAGAGGGTTTGAAGCACACCAGGATGACACTGAAGAGGCGACGGCCATGCATCCGTCCCTGAAGGCGGTAAGTGAGCGTTTCGAGCAGGTTCGCGCGCGCTCAGCGCGCCTGTTCGAGAGCGACGAGAGTTTTCGCGACCTTTGCGAGGAATACGAAGCGTGCGCCAAGACGTTGGCCCGTCTCGAATCGTGCCCTTCGTCGGGAGAGATGCGCAACGAGTACGCGGCGTTGCTCCTGCGCCTCGAACGCGAGCTGCTGCGTTACCTGGAGAGCGGGTCGCAGCGGGACGCGTCGTGAGGGCAGGGGAACATCCGAGAGCTGGAGAACGTAGTGAAGCATGCACTGATCGTCACGACGGACTCTGCCCTCTCGGGCGATGTGTTCTTGGACGCCGCTCGCCGGTAGAGGTTTTGCGGGCGCGAGCCTCGACGAGGTGCAGCGGGCGCACATCCTGGCGGTGCTGTGGCAATGCGGCGGGAGGGTGGCAGGCAAGGGGCAACGCCGCCGAGCGCCTGGGGATGAAGCGCGGAACCCTCCAGTTCCGGATGAAGAAGCTCGGGATCGCAGATCCGAGGTGCGCGTCTAGGTATGGCCCGGGGCGCCGGTTTCTATGCCGCGCGGGGACGGCCTGAAGCGATTGGCTATTAGAGCGTGCCGTTTGAGAACCCCTTGGGGGCCGTCGTTCGACGGCAGGGCAGCCCCGCGAGTCGATATAAGGAGAGAGCAATGATTGGCAGAGTGACGGCATTGGCGGCCCTGGGAGCCCTTCTGGGCACCTCGGCCTTTGCGCAGGACCAGCGGGTCGAAGTCAGTGGCAACGCGGGCTGGACGTTCAGCGACGGCGTCAGCAGCGACAGCGCGATCGTCGGGGGCGATGGCGGCGTGTACAACCGCATCGACCCGAAGGACTCCTTCTCCTGGAACCTCACCTTCGGCTACTACTTCACCGAGAACTGGGAGATCGAGTTCCTTTACGGGCAACAGGCAAGCAAGCTGGAGGTCGGGGGGACCGCGAGCAGGGACATCGGCGACTTCTCGATCAAGAATTACCACGGGATCTTCTCCTACAACTTCGGCGACTCGAGCGCGAAAGCCCGCCCCTTCGTGTTCTTCGGCGCGGGCGCCACGGACTACCCTGGACTGAGCTTCACCCGGCTCAACGGCCAGACCGGGGAAATCGGGGGCAGCGCAAAGTTCTCCGGGACCTTCGGGCTGGGACTGAAGGCCTACCCTGGCAAGAACGTCGGCATCCGCCTCCAGGCGCGCTGGACCCCGACCTACATCAAGTCGGACAGCGAGGGATATTGGTGCGATCCCTACTGGGGCTGCTACGTCGTGGGGAACGCCCAGTACTCGAACCAGTTCGAGGTCACGGGTGGCTTGACCCTGCGCTTCTAGTCAGAGGCACCCTCCGATCTCCGTGCCAGAGACCCACTCGAACTTCGAGAGTGGGTCTCTGGCGCGGAGTCGGAGATGGCCGGTCCTACTCGTGGCGGAGGGCGACCATGGCCTCCACGCGCATGGCGCGACGCGCCGGGACATAGCCTGCGAGAGCGGCCACCGCCGCGAGAGCGAGGGCGACACCGCCGAGCGTCGCCAGGTCATTGGCCGAGACGCCGAAGAGCAGGTGCTCGACCAGGCGACCGGCGGCGAGCGCACAGGGGACTCCCACCGCCAGTCCCGCGAAGGTCAGGACCAGGGTTTCACGCAGGACCATTCGTAGAATCGCGCCGCGTGAGGCTCCGAGCGCCACGCGGATCCCGATCTCGTTCGTCCGGCATGACACCGAGTAGGAGATCACCCCGAAGATCCCGGTGGCGGCCAGCGCCATCGCGATCGTGGCAAACAGGCCCAGCAGGAATGTCCGAAACCTGGGCTGCGCGAGCGAAGCCCCGAGGACGTCCGGCATCGTCGCCATATCCGTGACCGGCAGGTCCTTGTCCATTTGGCGGACTTCCCGCCGAATGGTGGCGGCCACGCTGGCGGGGCTCTGGGTGCTCTTGACGACGAGGTTCGAGCCCCAGAAGGGCTCCTGCGCGTACGGCACATACATCATCGGCCCCGGCTCCTGGCCGAGGGCCATGGCTCGAACGTCGCCCACGATTCCCACGATCTCTCGCTCCTCTCCGCGAACTCCGGGCGGGAAGCCGAAGACGAGCCGCTTTCCCAGGGGATCCTGAGTCGGGAAATAGAGCCGCGCCAGGGCCTGGCTGATGATCGAAACCCGCGGCGCGGGCAGGACGTCGTGCCGGTCGAAGACGCGTCCGGCCAGCAGGGGAATCCCCATCACGTGAAAGTAGCCCGCACTGACGGAGACATACTCCGCCGTTCGCGACGCGCTCGCGGACGACGGAGGACTTCCCGCGATGTCGAACCCCAGGGTGACGCAGCGGTCGGCGATGGGCCGGGGCACCGCCACGGCCGCATCCTGGAGCCCAGGCTGGGCCTGGATGCGCGCCAGCAGCTCGTCGGAGAAGGTGGCCCACTGCTCCGGCGTCGAATACTGGAACCGGGGGAGTGAGATATCCGCCTTCACGACGTGCTGAACGGCGAACCCCGGGTCGACGGTCATGAGCTTGGCGAAGCTGCGCAACAGCAGGCCCGCCGCGACCAGCAGGACCATCGCGAGTGCGATCTCTCCTGCCGCCAGGAAGCGGCGCGCCCGGCGACGGCCGCCGGGCTCGCCCGATCGCGCGCCACCTTCGCGAAGTCCCGCCTGGAGCTTGTCATTCGCCGCAAACCAGGCCGGGGCCAAGCCAAAGACACCGCTGGCGAGCGCGGAAAGGAGGAGGGCGAAGCCCAGGACCAGGTTGTCGACGCGAACCTCGTCGACGCGCGGCAGGCTCGGGGGGAGGAGCGAGCTCAGGCTCAGGACGCCCCAGCAAGCGAGAGCGATCCCCGCCCCGCCGCCCAGCACACCGAGCACTGCGGACTCGCTCATCAGCTGGCGGACGATTCGAGCACGGCCAGCACCCAGCGCGGTCCGAACCGCTATTTCTCGCGAGCGGGAAGTCCCCCGCGCGAGAAGCAGGTTGGCAACGTTGGCGCAGGCGATCAAGAGCACGAGGCCGACCGCACCCAGCAGCACCAGGAGGGGGGACTTCGCGTCTCCAACGATTATCTGCTGGAGGGGCACCATGCGGATCGCCCACCCGGCGTTCTCCGCGGGGGACGCCTGGGCGAGCCGCGCACTGATGGCCTGGAGCTCCGCTCGAGCCTCCGTCTTCGAGACGCCCGGCTTCAGCCGTCCGGTGACCTGAAGCCAATGCCCCGTCCTTCGGGGCATCCAGCTCCCGAAGAGCGGGTCCTGGGCGAGGGGTATCCACACCTGCGCACCTTCGGTGACGAGCGGAAAACGAAAGGCTGCGGGCATGATCCCGACGACCGTGAAGGGACGCTTGTCCAGATTGATGGAGCTCCCGACCACGCCGGGATCGGCTCCAAACCTGCCTCTCCACAAGCTCTCGCTGAGCACGACGACGGGAGGCGCGCCGGCCGGGCCGTCCTCGGAGCGCAGCACGCGTCCAAGAAGCGAACTCCCGCCGAAGACCTGGAAAAGCTCCGGGGTGACGGCCGACGCGTCCACGAGGGAGGGCTCGCCGAGCGCGGTCAAGGTCAGTTGGTGCTGCTGAGCTCCCGCCATCTCGCTGAAGGCGCGGGTCTGCTCGCGCAGCTCGGCAAAGTTGGGATAGGACCAGCCCGTGCCCGAGACCCCCTGTTGCGGTTGCACCTGAAACACGTTGAAGAGCTCATCTGGGTTCGAGTAGGGCAACGGCTTCAGCAGGACCGCAGACACGACGCTGAAGATCGCCGTGTTCGCGCCGATGCCGAGGGCCAGCGTCAGTATGGCGACGGTAGCGAAGCCGGGGTTCTTGCGCAGCATGCGCAAGGCGAAGCGTGTGTCCTGCAGGAAGGTCTCGATCAAGGGCAAGCCGCGGAGCTCGCGGTTCGTCTCCTTGAGCTGCGTGAGCCCACCGAGGCGCAGGCGAGCGGCGCGCGCGGCTTCTTCGGGCGCCATGCCGCGCTTCCGGTTGTCCTCGGCGAGCATCTCGAGATGGGCCCGAAGCTCGTCCTCGAAGTCCTGTTCCCCCTGGCGGGGAGAAAGCCAGGTGCGGGTTCGGGAAACGAGCGCTCTCATCCGGGCAAGCATGGGTCTAGCCCCGCTCCGCGAGACGCAGCACGCGGCCGACTACGGCGGAGATCCGCTCCCAGTTCTGCGCTTCCGTGGCGAGCTGTTTCCGTCCGCCCCTGGTGATGGAGTAGAACCTGGCCCTTCGGTTGTTGTCCGACGTGCCCCAGGCCCCCGAGATCCAGCCCTTCTGCATCAGGCGGACCAGCGAGGCGTAGATGGTCCCCTGATTGATCTGCAAGGCCTCTTCGCTGATCTGCTCGATGCGGCGCGCGATTCCGTAGCCATGCAGCGGCCCCATGGACTCGAGAGTCTTCAAGACCATCAGATCGAGGGTGCCCTGGAGAATCTCCGACTTGCCCTCCGTCATGTGCCCTCCACTCCTGTGGCGCGACCACATGAATATGGGGAAAGACCTGTGGGATGTCAACAGGAAAGTTGTACAAAGCGCCTTTTTGCCGGGGGAAGGGGGCACGTTGTTCCCGGCCTTTGCGGGCCAACTCGCTGGTTGCGACGTGGCCGCAATCTTGCTGGAGATGCTCGCATCGAGGGATCCGCCCCGAGGCAGAGACTGGGCCGGAAGGGGGCCAGGAGCCCGCGCCCTTCCTTGGCCATTCGACGGAGGTTCACCATGGCGACGTTCGTGATGGAGCCTGATCCTGAGGACCGCGACCGCGACGGCGACGTCGGCACGGCAGGAGTCATCACCGAGGTCCGGCGCCAGGAGACCCTGCTCAAGACGGGAGCCCTGCAGAGCGCGATCTTCAACAGCGCCAACTTCTCGAGCATCGCCACCGACGCCAAGGGCGTCATCCAGATCTTCAACGTCGGCGCCGAGCGGATGCTGGGCTACGCGGCTGCCGAAGTGATGAACAAGATCACCCCGGCCGACATCTCCGATCCGCAGGAGGTGATCGCGCGCGCCAAGGCGCTCAGCGTCGAGCTCGGCACCCCGATCACTCCCGGCTTCGAGGCGCTCGTGTTCAAGGCCTCGCGCGGCATCGAGGACATCTACGAGCTGACCTACATCCGCAAGGACGGCAGCCGCTTCCCGGCCATCGTGTCCGTCACCGCCCTGCGCGACGCCCAGAGCGCGATCATCGGCTACCTGCTGATCGGGACCGACAACACCGCGCGCAAGCAGGTCGAGGCGGAGCAGAAGAAGCTCGACCAGCGTCTGCGCGACCAGCAGTTCTACACGCGCTCGCTCATCGAATCCAACATCGACGCCCTGATGACCACCGATCCGTCCGGCATCATCACCGACGTCAACAAGCAGATGGAGGCGCTCACCGGCTGCACGCGCGACGAGCTGATCGGCGCGCCCTTCAAGAACTACTTCACCGATCCGGAGCGAGCCGAGGCGGCCATCAAGCTCGTGCTGGGCGAGAAGAAGGTCACCAACTACGAGCTCACCGCCCGCGCCCGGGACGGCAAGACGACGGTGGTGTCCTACAACGCGACCACCTTCTACGACCGGGACCGGACGCTGCAGGGCGTGTTCGCCGCGGCCCGCGACGTCACGGAGCGCAAGCGCCTCGAGCAGACGCTTCAGGAGACGAACGTCGAGCTGGAGGGCGCCAAGGCCGTGGCGGAAAAGGCCAACCTCGCGAAGTCGGACTTCCTTTCCAGCATGAGCCACGAGCTGCGCAGCCCGCTCAACGCGATCCTCGGCTTCGCCCAGTTGATGGAGTCCGAGTCGCCGAGCCGACGCCTCCCAGAAGGAGAGCATCGACCAGATCCTCCAGGCGGGATGGTACCTGCTGGAGCTGATCAACGAGATCCTCGATCTCGCGACCATCGAGGCCGGGAGGCTGTCGCTGTCCCTGGAGCCGGTGTCGCTGGTCGAGGTCATGCTCGAGTGCCAGGCCATGATCGAACCGCAGGCGCAGAAGAGCGGAATCAGCATCACCTTCCCGCGGCTCGACATGCCCTACTTCGTCAATGCCGATCGGACCCGGATGAAGCAGGTCCTCATCAACCTTCTCTCCAACGCGATCAAGTACAACCGCGGGCAGGGGACGGTCGAGGTGACGTGCGCGGAGAGCGCGCCCGGGACGCGTTCGCATCAGCGTCAAGGACACCGGAGCCGGACTGCCTCCGGAGAAGCTGGCCCAGCTCTTTCAGTCCTTCAATCGGCTCGGGCAGGAGGGCAGCGCCGAAGAAGGCACCGGCATCGGCCTCGTGGTGACCAAGCGGCTGGTCGAGCTGATGGGGGGCGTGATCGGCGTGGAGAGCACCGTCGGGGTGGGGAGCACCTTCTGGGTCGAGCTGATCTCGGAGGCGGCACCGCAGGTTGCGGCGGGCGGAGCCGAGCCGGCGACGGTTCCGGAGCCGCCGGTGCCCGGCGCCGCGCGGCACTGCGCACCCTCCTCTATGTGGAGGACAACCCGGCCAACCTGAAGCTGGTCGAGCAGCTCATCGCGCGCCGCCCGGACCTGCGCCTGCTGAGCGCGCCAGACGGCAAGCCTCGGCATAGCCCTGGCGCGCGCCTCCCAGCCGGAAGTGATCCTGATGGACATCAACCTGCCCGGCATCAGCGGCATCGAGGCCCTCAAGATCCTGCGCGAAGACCCGGCGACGGCGCACATCCCCGTGGTCGCCCTGAGCGCCAACGCGGTACCCCGCGACATCGCGAAGGGGCTGGAGGCAGGGTTCTTCCGGTACCTCACCAAGCCGCTCCGGGTCGATGAGTTCATGGAGACGCTGGACGTGGCCCTCGCCTTTGCAGAACAGGAGCCCGACCAGGAGGGGACGGTCGTGCTTGATCCATCCGACGTCCTCGCCGGGCAAGGTGCTCATCGTCGACGATCAGCAAGCCAACGTGCGCCTGCTGGAGCGCATGCTGCGCGGTGCCGGGTATGGGTCGGTCGCCTCGACGCACCGATCCGCGCCAGGTCGTGGAGCTCCACGTGAAGAACCGCTACGACCTCATCCTGCTCGATCTCCAGATGCCCGGCCACGGACGGATTCCGGGTGCTGGAAGGCCTCAAGGAAGTCGAGGAGGACGGCTACCTCTCGGTCCTGGTCATGACCGCGCACCCCGGCAACAAGCAGCGCGCGCTGGACGCCGGCGCGAAGGACTTCATCAGCAAGCCGTTCAACGCGGTCGAGGTGCTGACGCGAGTCTACAACCTGCTGGAGCTGCGCCTGTTGCACAAGCACGACAAGAAGAAGGAAAGCAAGGCACTCAGCGCGCGGGCGCCCGTCCCGGTAGGTTAGGGACGTCCCGCCTCAGGCCGGCGCGGGGCCCGAACGGTCGATCTCCCAGGACCGGCCGGTTGACCCGATAGGCCCGGGCCACCGCGCCGTTCAGGAACTGCAAGGGCAGGTGCAATCGCGTTCCCCAGGCGCTCTCACTATGACCCGCTCTGGGGAAGCACAGGTGCAGCAGGTTGCGGCCGTACTCCCAACCGCGCGAGATGAGCGCCATGGCCATCCCGACGGTGACTTCGTAGTTGTCTTCCGGCCAGCCGCTGTCGAGGTAGAAGCCGACGTCGCGGAACGGCTCCGCGAACACCCGGTCGATGAGATCGTCCCGGTGGGAGAAGGTGCTCGACATGCAGACGGCGCTGCCGAAGACCTCGGGATGCTGCCAGACCGTGTAGAACGAGACCACGCCGCCGAGCGACGAGCCCCAGACCGAGCGATACCGCCGGTGGTGCTCCGCGCGGACTCCGCGCCGCTCGAGCTCCGGCACCACTTCCTCGACCAGCGACCGGGCGTACCGCTCGTAGCCCGGCTTGGTGTACTCCGTCATCCGGTCGCCGGAGTAGATCCCCAGGATGAGAACGTCCTCGACGGCGTTCATGGCACGCAGGACGTCGCCGGTCTCGTCGACCTTCCAGTCCTGTCCCATGAAGGCGTCCTCGGGGAAGAAGAGGTTCTGCCCGTCCTGCATGTAGACGACAGGGAAACGGCTGAGCGTGTTCTCGTCGTACCCCGGAGGGGTGTAGCCACGGATCTTGTGGTCGCGCTCGAGAAGCTTCGAGGGGAGCTCGACCAGCGAGGAGAACCGACCCACCTCGGGGCTGAAGAAGTAGGGGTACACGACCCGCGCGTCCTTCTCGGTCATGATCACGAGCTTGTTGGGGCCGACCGCCCAGTGCCGGGTTCCGCTCTCCACGAGGCAGGGCTTGAAGTAGAGGAAGGGCTGGTCCGCTTCGAGCGCGAAGGTTGCGACGTTGCCGTCCTCGCTCACCGCCACCGGCTCGATATCCAGCTCCCAGTCCTTCTCGGTGCGGAGCACCATGCGTCCGCGCCCCGACGGGTAGGCGACCCGGAGGGTACGGGCAAGGGTTCGCTCCGTCCGGTACAGTCGGCTCTTCGTCGACGTTGCCATGATGACTCGATCCTACTACTCGCAGGGCAGCCGTACTCTCGGCTCCGTCGTGTAGTACGTCCGCTCCATTTACTTCGGCCGGTCGATCCAGGAGTACTGCCACCCCGCGGAGAAGATCTTGTAGTCGCCTCCGAACCGGATGTACGCGCCCTGGGCGTAGGAGACCTTGAGCGATTGGTGCCGGGTGAGGGGGAGCGAGGCCGTGATCCCGACGCGAGAGTTCTTCTGGAGCGTGGCCGGATTCTCCACGCCATTCACGCTCGTCCTCCCGCCGTGCCAGAAGTTGCCGTCGAGCGACACCCAGAGCCGCGGCCGGAAGTCGTAGCTGAAGTGAAACTCGACGGCCCCGATCGGGTCCTGCTTCTGGGACTGGGTGCCGGTGTGGAAGTCCGGATTGTTCGAGAAGAACTCGGGGTTCTCGGTGAAGAACCACACCGCCGCATAGGCGTCGAAGACCCAGTGGCCGCGGGCCCGCGAGAAGCCCAGCTCGGGCTTGAGCGACCATCGGTTGGCGCCCAGGTTGATGAGCTTGGTCGGATCGTACTGGCCGGTGGGCGGGACGACCTTGAGGCTCACCCCCAGCAGGGTCTTCTGTCGCCACTGCCGCATCAGGGCGAGGGGCATCGCGGGGCCGCCGACGAGGTTCACGGAGAGCCGGAAGACGGAGTCGAAGAGGCCGGACCGGTAGATCGACCGCTGCTGCTCGAACACCTTGCCCTCGAATGTCCCCACCCCGTAGGGCACCGCGGCCAGCACGTTCGCCGAGCGGCCGAGCAGGCCGAACGAGCGGTAGTAGGTGACCGACGGCACGCTGAGCTTCCCCGTGGCGCCCGTGATCGGGACCGTGCCATCGAAGAGCAGCTCCCCGGTGTTGTAGGAGTAGCCGAGGGTCACGGCGTTCGACCGGAGCGGCGTGATCGTGTAGGCGCGCGGGGCGAGGTCCTGGGCGTGGAGCAGAGGGGCTCCGCCCGCGACCACGATCGCCGCGACCGCGAAGCGAGCGACGTACCCGGCGGCGTTCGCTTTCTTGACGAGGATCCAGTGGTCGCGGAGGGCCGGGGCCATTGCGCCCACTATATGGCAGAAATCGGCGGATTCAGGTTCAGATCGCCTATCATCGGCACTCATGAGACGCCTCGTCCTGAGCCTCTTGCTCCTCGCCGTGGCCACGGCCGGCCACGCTGCCGACTCCGATCCGTCGCTTCCGCACCTGCGGCGCCAAGGCACGGCGACGCAGCTCCTGGTCGGGGGGAAGCCGTTCCTCATGAGGGGCGGCGAGCTGGGCAACTCCACGGCGACGAACGCGGCGTATCTGCAGCCGTTCTGGAGCAAGTTCGCCGACCTCAACCTGAACACGGTCCTCGTGCCCGTCTACTGGGACCTCATGGAGCCCCAGGAAGGAGGCTTCGATTTCTCGCTGCTGGACAGCGTGATCGGCCAGGCCCGCGACCACGACATGCGGCTCGTTCTCCTGTGGTTCGCGAGCTGGAAGAACAGCATGTCGTGTTACGCCCCGGCCTGGGTCAAGCGCGATCCCCGGCGCTTCCCCCGCGCGACGGACCAGGACGGGGTGCCCCAGGAGATCCTCTCGCCCTTCTCGAAGGCCAACCGCGACATCGATGCGCGCGCGTTCGCCGCCCTGCAGAAGCACCTGCGCGAGGTCGACGGCACGCGCCACACGGTGGTGATGGTCCAGGTCGAGAACGAGATAGGAATGATCCCGACCGCGCGCGACCACGGCCCGGAAGCCAACCGTGCGTTCGCCTCCGCGGTGCCCGCCGAGCTGTTGAGCGACCTCCTGGCGCACCAGGAGCGGCTCGCGCCCGAGCTGCGCGCACTCTGGCAGGCCGCGGGAGGCCGCCGAGCCGGCACGTGGGCCGAGGTGTTCGGCGGCGGCCCGGCGGGAGAGGAGGTGTTCATGGCCTGGCACTTCGCGCGCTACACGGACGCGGTCGCCGCGGCGGGGAAGAAGGAGTACCCGCTTCCGATGTTCGTGAACGCGGCACTCGTCCGGCCCGGGCACCAGCCGGGCCAGTACCCGAGCGCGGGGCCGCTGCCCCACCTCCTCGACGTCTGGCGGGCGGGAGCGCCCAGCGTCGATTTCCTGGCGCCGGACATCTACTTCACGGCTTTCGCGGAGTGGGCGCGGCGCTACACGCGCTCGGGCAACCCGCTCTTCATCCCGGAGGCCATGCGGAGCCGGGAGGCGTCCGTCAACGCGCTCTACGCCTTCGGCGGGCTCGACGCCATGGGCTTCTCGCCGTTCGGTATCGAGTCGATCGCGGAGCCCGCGGCGAAGGACCTGGCCGCGAGCTTCGGCCTGGTGGCGCAGCTCGAGCCGTTGATCGTGTCCCTCCAGGGCCAGGGGAAGATGGCCGGGCTCCTCTCGGAAGGCCCGGAGCAGCGGCAGCCGCAGGAGGTGCGTTTCGGGGACTACGTCCTCCGGGCGACGTTCGAGCGAGGCGCGCCGCCCGCGCTCGCGGACGGTGTCGTGCCGGGGGACCGGCCGGCGGGGCCGCCGCCGCCCTCCGGAGGCTTGGTCCTGGCCACCGGCGAGGACGAGTTCATCCTCGGCGGGACCGCGGTGACGGTCACGTTCGCCTCGTCGCAGGGGGGGCGGCGAATCGGCATCCTGAGTGCCGAAGAGGGCCGCTTCGTGGCCGGGAAGTGGGAGAACGTCCGCTGGCTGAGCGGGGACGAGACCCACCAGGGTCGGCATATCCGGCTGGAGCCAGGCCGATTCTCCCTCCAGCGCGTACGGCTCTACGCCTATTGAGCGGCCCCCTCAAGGCACGCTGAAGGGCCTGAAGCGCACCACCAGAAGGACCGTGACGAGGCTGCCCAGGAGCCCTGCGAGGGTAGCGCCCCCTGAGTCTGCCTGGACCGTGTACTCGATCGCGATCTCGCTCTGATCGCGGTCTCGACGTTGTGCCGTCACCACCACGCGAGCACTCTCGGGCACCAGCGCGTTGGCCAGGTACGCGCTATGGCCAGCCAGGTGCGCATTCCTGAAGAGGAGCTGATGTCCGCCGCCCGCGGACATCCCGGGCAGGGTCGCCTGGAGTTCCAACCGCAGAGCGCCCTCACCCCGGCGAAAGGCCGATGGCTCGGGAAAGCTCCAGGAAACCAGACTCGGCCGAAGCGGTCGCCCATCGATCTCGACCGTGAGGGCGCTCACCACCTGCCCCCCGTACCCTCGCTGCTCGTCCGCGGACAGCGCACCGTCGCGATCGGGATCGATCGCTGCCATGAACGACTCCGCCACGTCGAGGCCGGGCGTCAGGTCCAGGGTGATCAGGACACGGTCCGGCTCGAGGCCGATGCGCACGGCCTGCAGATAGTCCTCAGTCCGGTGTGCCGACACATCCCGGGCGGCGACGACCGTCATGGCCAGGGCCAGGACCAGCGTGTGCCCGCTACTTGCGCGCAAAGCGCGCCCCGTAGTCGTTCGTGGGATCCCGATAGATGGTGTGGATGTGATCCACGCCACGTTGGGGAGCGTACTCGATCACGAGGGTGGGTCCCTGGATGCGGAAGTAGGCGGCGCTGCCCTCTGCCGTGGGACCGCTCCACGCGAAATAGGTCTGGGAGAGACTCGCCCGAATCTCGTCCATCCGTGGCGCAGCGAGCGCCTCGTTCGCGATTCCCGCCCACTCGCGGACGAGGTCCATGAGCATCGTCTGCTGCGGGGCCGAGAGCTCCGAGGCCCGCAGGCCCTCCGGCTGTAGGGTTCGCCCGTCTTGACCAGGCCCGAGCACGAGGTCGGACACGCTGTAGCCGAGGATGGCCTGACTCCGCTGGGCGGCCTCCAGGGTCGCCATCAACGCGAACGCGCGGTCGTTCTCCTTCCCCAAGGGCCGAACCGTGCGGCCCTCGAACGAGTAGGTGGCGGGTTGAGCTGCGGTATGACTTGGCGCCAGGGTGGCTCGGCGCCCCATCACCGTCATGTTGATCGCGAGGTGGTGTCCGCCGAATTGCAGCATCCACTTGGCGTCGACGGACGGCACGCCCAGGAATGCGAGGTAGTACTCGTCCTCGCCAAAGGTCACGCCCCCGCTCCTCGGTGGACCACCCGCCGGTCTCCGGAGGGCCTCGTCGCCGCCCATGATCTCGACGACCTTTCGGTATCCTTCCTGGCTGAACGCGGTGGCGAGGAGGGCCATGGCCGCGGTGCGCTGTGCGGGTGTGAGGTCGCCCAGACGCAACCCCTCGCGTTTGAATATGCCCGTGGGGAGGTTGGACCATCGTGTCTTCTGGGGACTGTCGAAGGGAAACTGGACCTTGCCCCTGCCCGCCTCGTCCAGTGTGGCGATAAAATTGTGCGCAGAGGCGACGATCCGGGCGGTCGCATCCGCGGCCGCGGTTTGCGTCGGCGCCGCAGCGCTCCGCGGAGCCGAGAGGCTCGCCGCCACGGCAACGAGCACGCCAAGGCTGGCAACGGTGCCGATTCCGACGACTGCACGCATTTGACGACCTCCGCTCATGGAAAGATCCGACGTGTCGAGTGCGCCGAGGCCACGGGCCGGGCCACGAGGGCGAGGCTGGCCGAGCGCCCTGAAGATCGCCTGAAACGTCCCTGGTGTCGAGTGCATCCCCTGCCACTCCTTCAGGGGATCGCCGCACAGGCGTCCAGAACCAGGCCGCGCAGCCAGCGATGCACCGGATCGATCCTGAGCTCACTTCGGGAGTCACGAGCGAGCGCGGCTCCGCCACGATGGCTCAGAGAGCGCACTACTTGCCGAGCGTCCTCGTGACCGCTGTCATCGCCCTCGTCGCCTTGATCCAGCCGGCGTAGAAGCCCAGATGGGTCAACGCCTCGGTGATCTGAGCGCGGGTCAGGCCGCTCTCGAGCCCGCGGCGCAGGTAGAAATCGAGCTGGTCGTCGTCCCCCGTCGCGGCGAGTGCGGCGATGGTGACCAGGCTCCGATCCCGCAGGTTGAGATCGGATCGTCGCCACAAGTCGTCGAACACCACGTCGTTGGTGAGCTGCACGAACTTCGGCGCGACACCCGCCAACTCGTCGCTGACGGCGCGGGCCCGTGCCGCGTCTCCTGCGGGAGTGGGAAGGCGCGGGCCCACGGCGAGCAGTGCTGCTGTGTCGACCTTCCGCGCGGTGTACACCTGATCGTAGACCTCGAGCGCCGACACGGCACTCGGCCAGCCGCAGTACATCGCCAGGTGCGCCAGGAGGCCGGAGGCCTCGCCAGGCCGGACGCCGTTGTCGAGCGCCCGGCCCAGGTGGCCGACGAGCTGCGCCGGCTTGCCCGTCGCGATCAAGACCGAGAGGGTCACGAGGCTGCGATCGCGCGGTGACAACTCGGGCCGCCTCCACACATCGCCGAACAGCACGTCGTCGGTCAGGGTCGCGAGGCCGGGCGCGATCCTTTGCTGCACCGCCCCTGACGGTCGGCCGGCGCCCGGCGGTTGACTCGAAGGCTGAGGCGGCTGCTCGGACTGGACCTGGGGTCGTGCTGGCGCCAGCGCACCGTTGTACTGCTCGTCGCTCACCTTTTCCATCCACTGCACGCTCGTGCCATCGCGGGGCTCCGTGATCGCGAGGTGCGTCATGGAGGCGTGCGGCGACGCGCCATGCCAGTGCTTCTGGCCGGCCGGGATCCTCACGACGTCTCCCACCTGGATTTCCTCGATCGGGCCACCCCATTGCTGGACGCGCCCGGTGCCGGCCGTGACGATCAGGATCTGGCCTCCGGGGTGTGAGTGCCAGGCCGTGCGGGCACCGGCCTCGAACGCGACGGACCCGCCGCTCGCGTGGGAGGGAGTGGTCGCCTCGAACAGCATCTCGATTCGAACGCCCCCCGTGAAATTCTCCGCAGGCCCCGGGCGGACGGCGCGAGAGCCGCCGCGCGTGATGACGATGGTCTGAGCCTCCGTCAGCCCCGGACTGAGCAGGCAGATCATCCCGAGCATCGCCGTGAGCAGCTTCATTCTCGCCCTCCGATGAGACCTACGGCATCCCCACGGGCGCGCTCTCTCTGGATCTGCTCTGCCCAAAAGCGAACAGCGTCCGCGATCCAGCCTTCAGCGCTAGTACCGACGCCAAGCCCGAAGCCATGACCAACGCCGGGGTACTTGTGATACTCCACCTGGGTCCCCGCTTTCCGCAGCGCCGCAACCCGTCGTTCCATGATGGAGGGAGGTGCGATTCCATCGGCATCACCCACAGCGACGAACGTGGGAGGTTCCGTTGAAGCGAGATCCGAGTGGCCAGTGTACAGGGTCACCAGGACCGATGGCTTGGGCAGGTCTGAGGCGCCGAACCGTCCGGTCCCATGGGAGCCGATCGCCGCGACCATCCGGGCACCCGCCGAGCTACCCCACAGCGAATAACCGGCCGTCGTGACGCCAAGGGAGGCGGCGTTTCGGAAGACATGTGAAAGCCCCGCTGCCAAATCCGCGGTTGCGGCGGCGCCGCCCTGTCCCGCGCGATACTTCAGGACGAATGCGTTGTATCCCCGGTTGCTGATCTCGACCGCGTAAGGGAAGCCCTCGTGCAGGGACGCCACGTACTGGAACCCGCCACCGGGTGCAATGATCGCAAACGGCGCCCCAGGCTTGCCTCGGAAGAAGAACAGGCCCGTGTCCTTGCGCGACGGTTCCGCCTCCTTTTCCGCGCCGGTGTAGACATCGTAGAAGATCGTTCGACCGACGCTCGCGTCGTCGACCATCCGATTGAGCCCCGACAGCACGACAGCGGGATCCACATGCCCGTGGTAGGGGAGCAGCGAGCCGATGTTCCTTAGCGGCATCGCCTGGTCGTAGCGTCGGTCATCCCACGGCAACAGGAGACGACCGAAGCCAGCGAAAGCCGGATGCGCCAGCAGGTCGTCGAGGCTGTCGTCGAGGCGCAGTGGGCCCTCAGGCTCTTGCTGAGCGCCGTCACGGGCCCCGTTGGGACGACGGCGCCAGCCTCGGTTCGAGGACTTTGGTCGCCGGCTCCTGTGGAGCCGACACAAGGTGTTGTCGACAACAAGGCCAGCACGAATGCTTTCGTGCTCATCACATTCTCACGGGTCGGAGCGCTTCCCCGAGTCAGTGGCCAACTGCGTCACGTCGAGCCGCGCGTTGCGAGGATCGGGGCCCGCACCCGCCGAGCCATCAGGTCGGAAGTCGAAGATCAGGTCCTTGCTGGGGTCGTGCCGCGGCCACGCCGGTAGGCCCGGACCATTCGGGTCACCGGTCTTGGCAAAATTGACCCAGTAGCTGTGCGCCATCCGGGCGACCGCTTGATCCTCGGGCGTGGGCGCGCCGCCTCGGCCTGCCGACAGCGTGTCGAACACATAGGCGATTTCGCCGCCGTGCGGGGCCCCTGCCCGCATCTGTTCCCGCATTGCCGTCTGAACGTAGGAGAACCGGTAGAGGTAGACGGGCGAACCGTTGGCCGCGAAGGCATTCGCGGCGAAGCGGGCCGGCTCGGCCTGACCGAAGTCGTCGTTCGCCTTCGCGACCAGCGCGGCCAGATCTGTCGATCCGTCGGGATCGTAGGCCGCCTTCGCCTGGGCGCTCCACTGGCCGTACCGGGCGAACAGCTGGTCCTTGGTCGTCGCCTTGATCCGGTTCCCCGCGGTGTCGGCGCTGTTGCTGCCGAGCAGGAGCGGAACACGCGGCTGGCGGCGGGCCTTGTAGGCGGTCTCGGCCGTCTCCGTGACCAGCTTGCCGTCGAGCATCGGGCGTCGTCTCGATGGGCGCCACGTTCGCCCCCGCCGGGGCCGGAGCGCCTCGCAGGACCTGCTCGGCGCTCAGGGCGCGCAAACGGGCCAGTGCGGCCTGGTCCGTGCCCTGGATCCCCATCGAGCGCGCGAAGGTGATCCCGATCGTCTCGGCCGACACCGGATAGTTCGGATCGACACCGTCCTCGCGCATCGGCCGCGCGGTGAGCACGCTGTCGCGCGAACCGCCAGACTCGGCGATCGCCTTGTGGAACAGGCCGCGCGCCATGGGCGACGCCAGGAGGCTGTGCACCGAGACGCCGCCCGCGGAGAATCCGAAGATCGTGACCTTGTTCGGATCGCCTCCGAACGCCGCGATGTTCCGCTTCACCCACTGCAAGGCCGCGATCTGATCCATGTAGGCGTAGTTGCCCTTGGTCTCCTCAGGGCGCTCCTGGCGGAGCGCGGGGAACGCGAAGAAGCCGAAGCGGCCTAAGCGGTAGTTGACGCTGACGAGGAGGACGCCCTGCTTGGCGAACTGGGCCCCCGAAGTGTTGGGCGAGGCGCCCGAGCCCCCCATGAACCCGCCCCCGTGAATCCAGACCATCACGGGCAGCTTTGCCACTGGCTTGGCGCCCGCCGGGCGCCAGACGTTCAGGAACAGGCAATCCTCTGAGGGAACCCGCGCCGGAGGCGCACCCGGCGCTGGGGGCGGGCCGAACCGACCCTGCATGCAGTCCGCCCCGAATTCCGCGGCCTGCCGCACGCCAGTCCACCGCGGCGCCGGTTGGGGCGGCCGCCACCGTAGCTCGCCTACAGGGGGAGCCGCGAAGGGGATCCCCTTGAAGGACGCGACGCCGTCGTCGACCACCCCCTGCAGTTCGCCGCTCTCCACCCGGACGACCGGGGGCGCCTGCGAAGGCGCGGGCGTCTGCGGGGAAGCGACGGTGCCGGCCCCCATCGCCGCCAGCAAGCACAAGAGAAGCCTCGTCACCCTCGAACCCGCGGTGGCTCTATTGTTGCGTTCTACGCGCATACCTCACCCCTCTTGCTCGAGCCGCTCGCAGACTCAGGCTCTCTTCTTCCAGTATTCCAGCGTGGTTCCCGTATAGACGCCCGCGCCGGTGATGGCACGCTTCCGCACCACCGCGCATTCTTCGGGCGTCATCTTCCGGAAGTTCTGAACGGCGCGGATGTTGTCCTCCATCTGCCCAACCGTTCCGCAGCCACAGATGGCCACCTGCACGCTCGGCTGGCTCAGCGCATACCGGAGGCACTCGCTGGAACTCAGGGATCGAAGGAGGTTGGCCTTGCCGAAGATCTTGATGGCCTGCGTGGCGACGCCCC
Organism: uncultured Acidobacteriota bacterium; assembly: GCA_963760685.1. GTDB lineage: Bacteria > Acidobacteriota > Vicinamibacteria > Fen-336 > Fen-336 > CAVXEA01. The sequence goes on along the minus strand of CAVXEA010000003.1, from coordinate 3,370,093 downwards.
GTTCGACGGCCACGGGCAGCGCGATCTGCTCGAAGCTCAGGTAGGCGTGATCGGCCGCGTGCACCGGCATCATCACCGTGTCCCACTTGTCGTAGGCCTTCAGCATCGCTGCGTGTGCCTCGGGATCGAAGTGCCCGGTGAACCCGATGAATCGGCATTTCCCGGCCTTCTTTGCGGCCTCGAACGCCTCCATCGCCCCGCCGGGCTTCAGGACGGCCTCGATGTCCTCGCGACCCTGGATGTTGTGCATCTGCCAGAGGTCGAGGTGATCGGTCTTCAGGAGACGAAGGGATGTCTCGAGGTCTTTCTCGGCGTCCTTGGCCGTCCGACCGACCGACTTGGAGGTCAGGAACACGTCTTTGCGGACGCCCTGCAGGCCGAGGCCGTACGCTTCCTCGGACTGGCCGTTCCAGTACATGCGCGCGCAGTCGAAGTACCGCACGCCCAGCTCGTAGACCTCGCGGACGTGCTGCGCTGCCGACGGGATGTCCGGGTGCAGATCCATCCGGGCTCCCCCTTGTGCGATGACCTGCACCAGGGCGCCGGTCCTGCCGAGCCTGGTCGTGGGAACGTCCCAGGCTCTCGCCTTCGGCGGCGCCGCGAAGGCGCCAGTGATGGGAAGGCCTGCCAGGGTTGTTCCGAAGAACGCGCGCCTCTTCATGAGATACCTCTCTTCCTTGTGCAATCGGCGGTCACTTCTTCCCCCCCTTGCGCTTGCTCACGTGCTCATCGATCCACTGCAGGATCAGGTCTGCGATCTGCAGGTGGTTCTTGTCCTGCATGATCATGTGGCTGTTGCCGCGGATACCCTGGGCCGCCGGCTCGAGCATCTGCGCATGGCCGCCCGCAGCCTTCAGGCGACCGATGAGCTCCTGACAGCCGTCGAAGGATAGCTGCCACGAGGACCGCGTCGAGATGCCTGTCGGCGTGTCGCGGTGATCACCGAAGACGACGAGGATCGGCACCGTCGCCAGAGTCTTGACCTGCGCGTCCGTGTACCTGGTGGGAAAGACACCCGGCTCGACCAGCACGAGACCCTTGGCGGCCGTGGGGTCGAGTAGCGCCGCTTCCAGCGGAAACCGCCCGGATTGCGAGTGTCCGATCAACACCGCGCCATTCAGTTGACGGGCGAGATCCGACAACGCCTTGAACGTCGGGTTGGGTGTGGGCAGGCCTCCGAAGCTGACGTCGGGCACACCCTGCTTCGAGAGCTCGTCCACGGCGGTCACCGGGAAACGACTGTCGGCGTAGGGTTCGCCAGGCTTCGCACCGAAGCGGAAATTCGGCCAGACGACCTCGTCGCTGAATCGCAGCCAGGGTGGGAGGTTGCCAGCGGGCGCCGTGCCGGCACGCACGTTGTTGAAGAGGGCCTGATTGAAGCCCGACCGCCCGCGGCCAACCTGGTCCGGCACGTACACCGGATGGCCCTTGCGCACGAAGTACTCGTCCCAGCCCATGCGACCGTCCGGTGTCGTCTCCCACGACTTGCCGGTGAGAGTCGCGCCATGGACCATCACCACCGGGACGTTGCCGTCCCCGCCCTGCGGCACCATGTACCGCACGTACATCTGGTTGACGGTGATGTGGCCCCCGGGACCAAGGCCGCCCAACTCCACCTCGGTCTGCTCGGACTTGTCGCCGCCGACGTAGAAGCTGCCCTGCGCCTTCAGCACGAGCGGCGCGTCAGGGGTCTGGAGATCCTTGAGTGCCTGCGCCCTCAGGCTCGCGGCCGGGCCGAGGGCTCCCGCAAGCGTGGCGCCGAAGATGGCCGATCGGCACAACATCGAGACACGCTGACTTTCCACGCGCACTCTCCTCTCGTGACAGCCCCAGGTGTCTAGTTCGCCGACTGCGCCACCTGCACGCACTTGATCTGCTTCTGATCGCGAATCAGCAGCCTGCCGTCCACGAGGGCGATCGGGGCCCAGTTGTTCGCCGAATCGAGAAGCACGGCGCTCGCCAGCGGCTTGAAGCCTGCCGGATCCGGCTCGATGAGATAGAGCTTCGTGTCGCCGTCGGTCGCGAGCAGCAGCCCGTCCGCGAGCACAGCACCTCCCTTGCTGAACCGCGGCTCCTCGCCCGTCTTCCACTTCACCTGGCCGTTCATGGTCATGCAGACGAGGCCGTCACTCCGCTCGTTGACCGTGTACTGGACGTAGAAATGGTCCTTGTACAGGATCGGCGGCTGGGTGTGGGAGCCGAAATCGGGGTTCCTGAACAGCTCCGCCACGTCGTAGGTGCCGTCGGCCTTCTTCTGGACCTTGATCATGGCCGACCCGGCACGATAGCCACCGGTCATGAGCACGCGGCCCTCTCCTGCGTCGACGGCGTGGGGAACCGGGATGCTGCATTGGAAGTTGGCGTAGGTCCACAGCACTTTGCCGGTCAGGGGATCGAGACCGTTGACGCTGCCTCCACTGGCGTTTCGGCCGAAGCCCCTCGCGGCCGTCACCATCACCAGGTGGTCCTCACCACCGACCTTCACGACGGACGGGCTGACGAAGCCGGTGCCGCCGAGCGAGGCCGTCTTCCACTTCAGTTCCCCGGTGAGCTTGTCGTAGGCGACCACGCCCGCCTCGGGAGCCTGCGGGGCCACGATCACCAGACTGCGGTAGACGAGCGGGTTCTGGGTGATGCCCCACAAGGGAAACGTCGTGGAGCCTCCGCCGAAGCCATCCGGACCAAAAGGCGAACCTGAACCACCGCGCTGCCCGCCGGGTGCCGCGGGAGGCGTGCCGGCCGGTGCGCCAGGGGGCGCTGCAGGAGCGCCGGCCTGGTTCGCCGGCGGACCCGCCTGTCCTGCCGGTGGCGCCGGAGGCGCACCCCCCGGAGCCCCAGGCGGCAGCCCCTGCATTCCCCCCGGACGCGGCGGGAAGGATATGAACTCGGTGCCGCCCCCGAAGTCCTTCCAGATGTTCTTGCTCCACACCGGCTTGTGGGTGTTGATGTCGACGGCGTGCAGGTCGCCGAGCGGACCAACGACGTAGACGATGTTGCCGTCGACCGTGGGGGTCGTGCGCGAGCCTGGATATTCGAACTTGCCGGGCGCGTCGTAGGCGAAGTTCCACAGCTCCTTGCCGGTGGCCAGGTCATGAACGCGAAGGGTGTCCCCGACCTTGTCGTCTCGGTCGAGCAGGTAGATCTTGCCGCGGCTGACCGCCGGTCCGCCGAAGCCGATACCCAAGGGAACCGTCCACAGGACCTTCGGACCCTCTTTCGGCCACGTCCTCAGGATCCCCTTCTCGGTCGAGGTGCCGTCGCGCCTGGGGCCCTGGTAGCCTGGCCAGTCGGCGGCAAACACGCTGGCCACCGAGAGGGTGACCAGGAGCGCAACCAGTGGTGCTCTGCGTTTCATAGGACCTCCGCTATTGGATGGCCGGTACCCGGCCCACTAGCACGCACGTCATCTCCCTGGTCACGAATCAACAGTTTCCCAAAGGGTGCGACTCGCCGATTCATCGGTCCGTCAGCCTCAGCACTGCCTCAGGGAGTCGGGCTCCCTGCACGGTGATCCGGGATGCGACATCGTCGATCTCGCGCAGATCGGCGTCGGTCAGCTCGACAGAGACGGCGCCGATGTTCTCCTCGAGGCGCTCGAGCTTTCGCGTGCCTGGAATCGGCACGATCCACGGCTTCTGGGCGAGCAGCCAGGCGAGCGCGATCTGTGCGGGCGTGGCGTGCTTGCGGTCCGCGATACGCGTCAGCAGGTCGACCACCGCCATGTTGGCGGCGCGCGCGTCGGGCGCGAAGCGCGGCGAGATGGTGCGAAAGTCGGTGCCGGTGAAGGTCGTGCTGGGATCGATCTTGCCCGTCAGGAAACCCGCCCCAAGCGGGCTGAACGGGACGAAGCCGATTCCGAGTGCCTCGCAGGCACCCAGCACGCCATTGCGCTCCACATCGCGAGTCCACAGCGAGTACTCGCTCTGAACGGCGGCGACAGCCTGGATCGTATGTGCGCGCCGGATCGTCTGGGCACTGGCCTCGGACAACCCGAAGTGCTTCACCTTGCCTTGCTGAATCAGCTCCTTGACGGTGCCGGCGACGTCCTCGATGGGGACGTTCGGGTCCACGCGGTGCTGATAGAGCAAGTCGATGGTTCCCACGCTCAGGCGCTTCAGCATCGCGTCGACGACCTGACGGATGTGCTCGGGTCGGCTGTCGACCCCGTAGCGCGTGCCATCCGGGTTGATCCCGAACCCGAACTTGGTCGCAATCACGACTCTATCGCGAAGCGGGGCCAGCGCCTCGCCGACGAGCTCTTCGTTCGTGAACGGACCGTAGGCTTCAGCGGTATCGAACAGCGTCACCCCGCGCTCGACCGCCGCCTGCAGGAGCGCTATGGCCTCTTGCCGGCCGGCGGCGGCACCGTAGACACCGGCCAATCCCATGCAGCCGTACCCGATCGCCGAGACCTGCAACCCAGCGGTGCCAAGCGTGCGCTCCTTCATGCGGCCACCTCGTTCTCGGTATTCGGCCGGCGGCTCGTGACGTCGCGCGCGCATCAGGGAGTCATCAGCCGAGTGAACGAGAGCGAAGCGAGCTTCCACGCCCCGTCGAGCTTCACGTACACCTCGGTGACGTTGAACGGGTTGACCACTTCGTTGCCGCCCACTACCGCCACCAGCCGGATCTTGTTGAGGAGGATGGCCGTCGTGCCGACGAAGCGCACCGAGACCTCCTGGATCTGCGCGTCCTTGTACTGAATCATTCCGCTCTTGATGGTTTCGAGCTCCTGGCTCTTGGTCATGGTGGCGCCCATGTGCACGAAGATCGCCTCATCGGCGAAGAGCTTGTCCAAGGCATCCACCTTGCGTTCAGCCATCCACTGCCACTTGTCCTTCGAGAGCGCGATGAGTTCCTGCTCCGCGCTCGAGTTGCTCGCCTTCGGAGGGCCCTGCGGTCCCGCTTGTGCGGACGTCGCCTGCACGCTCATCAGCACGAGGAACAGCCCGACGACTGGAAGGGCGACGTTCATGGCTCACTCCTTCAAATCGGCTACTCACCTGAGCAGCCGGCTAGACTCACGAGAACACGAGCTGATGCGCAGGGGCCGCATGCCCAATTCACTGCGCCACCTGAAACGCCTTGAGCTCCTTCTGTCCGCGCACCAGCAGCTTGCCTTCAGCGAGCGCCAGTGGCGCCCAGTTGTCGCCCGCTGCGAGAATCACAGCGCTCGCGAGCGGCTTGAACCCGGCGGGGCTCGGCTCGATGAGATACAGCTTCGTGCTGCCGTCCGTCACCAGCAGCAAGCCGTCGGCGAGAATCGAGCCGCCGCGGACGAACGGCGGCTGCTGATCGGTCTTCCACTTGACCTGGCCGTCCAGGCTCATCGCAACGAGCCCGTCGTTCCGCTCGTTGGTCGTGTAGTGAGCGTAGAAGTGGCCCTCATTCATGACGGGCGGCTGGGTGTGCGCACCGAAGTCTGGATTCTTGAACACCTCAGACGCGGCGAAGGTGCCGTCGCCCTTCTTCTCCACCTTGATCATCGCTGCGCCCGCGCCATAGCCACCGGTGATGAGCACGCGGTCCTGGCCAGCGTCGACAGCCTGCGGAGCGGGGATGATGCACTGCCAGTTGCCATAGGTCCACAGCACTTTGCCGCTGCGTGGATCCAGACCATTGACGCTCCCGTCCCTGGCGTTGCGGCCACGACCAACGGCAGCGGTGATCATGACGAGATGATCCTCTCCGGCGACCTTGACGATCGAGGGCGTCACGTACCCTGGAATGCCGGACAGGGCGGCGGACTTCCATTTGAGCGCGCCGGTCAGCTTGTCGTAGGCCACGACGCCGGCCTCGGCGGTCTGGGGCGCAACGATCAGGAGATCGCCGTAGATCAACGGGTTCTGCACGATCGCCCAGCGTGGTAGTTCGGCGGCGCCGCCGAAGTCCTTCCAGATGTTTTTGCGCCAAACGGGCTTGCGTGTCTTCGTGCTGATGGCGTGCAGATCCCCCATCGGCCCTACGGTGTAGACGTACTCGCCGTCCACGGTCGGCGTCGTGCGTGAGCCGGCGAACATGAAGCCGCCGGGAGCCTCGTAGGCGAACGTCCACAGCTCCTTGCCACTCGCCAGATCGAGGACGCGCAGGGTGTCGCCAACCTTCTCGTCGCGGTCCAACAGATACACGTTCCCGCCCACGACAGCCGGCCCGCCAAAACCGACGGCCATCGGAAGCGTCCAGAGCACCTTCGGACCCTCCTGGGGCCAGGTCCGCAAGAGCCCCTTCTGCTCCGAGGTATTGTTTCTCCGCGGTCCATAGAGCCACGGCCAGTCCGCTGCGAAGACGGAGCCGTACGACAACGAAATCAGGATCGTGACCAGCTTCACCATGTTCTTCATCGATAGGTCCGCCTCTCGATCGCACTGGATAGGGACGAGGTCTCCGTTTGCGGGCCACGTTGGGCAGTGCGCCTCGTAACGTGATCAGGGTAGCGGGCAGCCGCGGCGGTTCCTTGCCTATTCCCACGAGAATCGAATGCTGATGACGCGCTCGACTGCAGGTTTGGGCAAGCGGGAGGCCGCCACCCGCTGTACCATTGCCACCATGCCGACCATTCCTCTGCAAGCACGTGAACGCCTGCGACGTCGTGCCGGATATGCCGAGGGACTGAAATCCCTCCGCGGCCGCGTCGTCGACCGTTTTGCACCACTGCCTACCCAGACGGCGCTCGACAACATCAGCCTTGCGGCCCCGGGCGCGGTGGCACTCCGAAGACTGGCGCACCTGGTCGCGCGCTACGCTCCGCACGATGGCGTGTTTCCGCTTCGGCTCCCGGGGGTTTATGCGCTGCGCCGTGCACGGCTGACGTCCCAGCCCGTCCACGCGACCCTGGGGCCGTCTCTTTGCATCGTGGCGCAGGGTGCCAAGGTCGTGATGCTGGGCCGTGAGGTGCTCGAATACGATCCCGCGCGCATGCTCGTCTTCGCGGTCGATCTGCCGATCACCGGCCAGGTGACCCGAGCCAGCCAGAGGGACCCGTTTCTCGGCGTCAAGCTGGACCTGGATCCTGCGCGCGTGGCAGAGCTCGCCGCGCGAGTCTTCCCGAATGGCGCCGGGAAGCCGCCGGACAATCGCGGGCTGTATGTCGGACACGCGACGGACGCCATCATCGACGCCGTGACGCGCTTACTGGATCTGATGGCCCGGGCGGAGGATGCCGACCTGCTCGGACCGCTGGTCGTCGACGAGATCCTGATTCGTTTGCTACGCACTCCGATCGGGACGCGTGTCGCTCAGATCGGAGCGCCAAAGTCCGGGGTGCAGCGGGTTGCCGAAGCCGTGTCCTTCATCCGCACGCACTTCGCGCAACCCGTCACCGTCGAGGAAATGGCCGCCTCGGTCCACATGAGCGCGTCGTCCTTCCACCAGCGCTTCAAGGCCGTGACCTCGATGAGCCCGCTCCAATACCAGAAGACCCTCCGCCTGCACGAAGCCCGGCGGCTGATGCTGTTTCAGGGAATGGACGCGAGCGATGCTTGCAGCCGCGTCGGCTACCTGAGTCCTTCGCAGTTCAGCAGAGAGTACGGCCGCTTCTTCGGGAGCGCCCCGACCAAGGATGTCGCCCGCCTGCGTGAGGAGGGATTTGGCGCCAGCGCGGGGGATCGCCGACTGAACTAGGCGCGGACTCTAGAGGCGCGTGACACAACTGTATCAACAGACATACCAGTTGTGATAGCCTCTAAGGATCATGCCAGATCCGTCTCACGATCCGCGGTGGCTGCTCCTCATCCACCAGATCCCGCCCAAGCCCAGCTACCTGCGCGTGAAGGTCGGCCGGCGCCTCCAGGGCCTGGGGGCGGTGGCCGTGAAGAACTCCGTCTACGTGCTGCCGCGGAGCGACCAGGCCTTCGAGGACTTCCAGTGGGTGCGGCGGGAGATCGTGGCCGGGGGAGGAGACGCCTCCGTCTGCGAGGCGCGCTTCGTCGAGGGCCTTTCGGACGCCGCCGTGGAGGCGCTCGTTCACCGCGGCCCGCGACGCCGACTACGCCGCGCTGGCGCAAGAGGCGCGCCGCCTTCAGGCGGCGCTCGGGCGCCGCAAGCGCCCGGAGCGACGACAAGGGGCAGGCGGCCGCGGCGCTGTTGCGGCTGCGAAAGCGGCTCGGCGAGGTGGCGGCCATCGACTTCTTCGGGGCGCCCGGGCGCGGGACGGTCGAGGGGCTGCTGGCCGCCGTCGAAGCCGGCCTGCGGCCGGCCGCCGAGCCGAAGGCGACGCCGGCGACTCGGTCGGCCGGACGTGCGCGGCCGCACCTGGGTCACGCGCACCGGCGTGCACATCGATCGCATCGCCAGCGCCTGGCTGATCCGGCGCTTCATCGATCCCGAGGCGCGAGTTCAAGTTCGTCGCGCGGCCAGGAGTACGCGCCCGAGAGCGGCGAGCTGCGCTTCGACATGTTCGAGGCCGACTTCACGCACGAGGGCGAGCTGTGCACGTTCGAGGTGCTCCTGCGGCGCTTCGGCCTCAAGGACGCCGCGCTTCGCCAGATCGGCGAGATCGTCCACGACATCGACCTGAAGGACGCCAAGTTCGCACGGCCGGAGGCGGCCGGCATCGACCGCCTGATCGTCGGGATCGCCATGCGCCACAAGGACGACGAGGCGCGCATCGAGGAGGGCGGGGGCGTCTTCGAATCCCTCTACGAGTACTTCAAGAGGAAGAGGTGACGGCGTGACCGGCACCCTCGTCCTCACTCGACGGGACGTGCAGGCGCTCCTCGGCCTGGACGAGTGCATCGCCGCCGTCGAGGCCGCCTTCCGGCTTCACGCCGAGGGGCGAAGCCTGTCGCCGGGCGTCCTCGGTGTCCGGGCGCCGGAGGGGGGCTTCCACATCAAGGCGGCCGGCCTGCGGCTGGGCCGCCTCTACTTCGCCGCCAAGACCAACGCCAACTTCTCGGGCAACCCGCGGCGGCACGGGCTGCCGGCCATCCAGGGCGTGATCGTCCTGTGCGACGCCGACAACGGCTGCCCGCTGGCGGTGATGGACTCGATGGAGGTCACGGCTCGCCGCACGGCGGCCGCCACCGCCGTGGCCGCGAAGTGGCTGGCGCGTCCGAGACGCGAGCACCGTCACGATCTGCGGCTGCGGGAGCCAGGGCCGCGAGCAGCTCCGGGCGCTGGCCCGCGTGCTGCCGCTGCGGCGTGCCTACGCGTTCGATCTCGACGAGGCGTACGGCGCAGGCGTTCGCGCGCGAGCTGTCCGCGGAGCTGGGCTTCGAGATCACGCCCACGCGAGACCAGGTCGAGGCGGTTCGGAGCAGCGACGTGTGCGTGACCTGTACTCCGTCGCGGGCGCCGTTCCTGCTGCGCGATCACGTCGCTCCGGGAACGTTCGTGGCGGCGGTCGGCGCGGACAGCGCCGACAAGCAGGAGCTCGATCCGCGGCTGATGGCGGAGGCGGTGGTCGTGGTGGACGTCCTCGACCAGTGCGCGGCCATCGGGGACCTGCACCACGCCTTGGAGGCGGGCGTCCTCACTCGCGAGTCGGTCCATGCCGAGCTGGCCGACGTCGTGACGGGACGGAAGCCGGGGCGTCGCTCGGACCAGGAGATCACGGTCTTCGACTCCACCGGGACCGCCCTCGAAGACGTGGCGGCGGCCGTGGTCGTCTACGAGAGAGCGCTGGCGGCCGGCCGCGGGCTGGCCGTGGATCTCGGGAGCTGAGCGGTGGACTCACGACTCCTGGCCTTCATCGCCATCGCCGCGATCCTGACCGTCACCCCCGGTGCCGACATGGCCTTGGTGACGCGCCATGTACTCGGCGGCGGGCGCCGCGCCGCCTTCCTGGCGACCCTGGGCAGCTGCGCCTCGCTTTCGAGAGGCGGTGACGAGGTGACGACCTCCGACGTCGGACTTGAAGGCCGTCCTTCGGCGTGTCGACGACCAGTTCGAGGAGTTCAAGCGGATACTCGTCGACCTCGCCCGAATCCCGAGCGTCTCGGCGCAGGGGTTCCCTCCCGAGGAGGTCCGCCGATCGGCCGCGGCCTTCGCGGAACTGCTGCGGCAGATCGGCATGCGCCACGTCCAGATCCTCGAGATCCCGCGGTGTCCATCCGTACGTCTACGGTGACTGGCTCGACCGCCCGGGCAAGCCGACCCTCGTGCTCTACGGTCACCACGACGTCGTGCCGCCGGGCCGGCCGGAGCAGTGGCGTCTCTCCACCCTTCGAGCCCGTGGAACGCAACGGCCGGCTCTACGGCCGCGGCACCGCCGACGACAAGGGCGGCATCCTCGTGCACGTGGCCGCGGTCGCCGCCTACCTGCGGACGACGGGCACGCTTGCCGTGCAACGTGAAGTTCCTGATCGAAGGCGAAGAGGAGATCGGCTCCGAGAACCTGGCGACCTTCCTCGACAAGTACAAGAGCCTGATGGCGGCGGACGCGGTCGTGCTCTCGGACACCTCGAACTTCGACACCGGCGTGCCCGGGCTCACCTATCGGCTCCGCGGGCATGTGCCAGGTGGACGTGGAGGTGCGTTGCCTGGAGCGGCCCGTCCACAGCGGCCAGCGCGGCGGAGTCGTCCCCGATCCGGTGCAGATCCTGTCTCGATTGATCGCCGACCTCACGGCCGGCGGACGGATCCTTGAACATTCCCGGCCTCTACCGGCGCGTGGAGAAGCTGTCGCCGCGGCAGCGCGCGCGCATCCGCCGCCTGCCCTTCGATGAGGCGCAGGTACGCCAAGAGCAGCGGCCTGCTGAAGGGCGTGAGGTTCACGGGTGAGAAGGGCTTCTCGGTCTACGAGCGGATCTGGACGCGGCCGTCGCTCACCGTGATCGCGTTCGAGTCCCATCCCATCCTCGGGTCCTCGAACCAGATCGTCGACTCCGCCCGCGCTCGGATCTCCATGAGGACGGTGCCGAACATGGACTCGCGCGAGGCGGGTGAGTTGCTCGTGCGCAAGCTGACGAAGAACCCGCCGTGCGGCGCCCACATCGAGGCGCGGTGTCGTGCGCAGCACGCCCTGGTGGATGACCGATCCGGACGGCCCGGCCTTCGACGCCGCACGGCGCGCCCTGAAGGCCGGCTTCGGAAAGGACGCCGCGATGATGGGGGCCGGCGGCTCCATCGGCTTCGTCCAGCCGTTCTCCGACTTCCTGAAGGGCGCGCCGTGCCTGCTGACCGGCGTCGAGGACCCCGCGTGTGGCGCGCATTCCGAGAACGAGAGCCTGCACCTCGGCGACTGGAGGAAGTGCATGCGAGCCGCGGTCCATCTCTACGACGAGCTGTCGCGCCTGGAGCGCATGAGGTGAGAGGCCCGGCCCGATGACACCACCTGGCGAGCCTGTACCGAAGGCGGCGATACAGGGCTCGCGTCCGGCTGGCTCCGTTGGCGACCTGGTCCGGTACTTCCTCTGGCTGGGGACCACCGGATTCGGCGGTCCCATAGCGCTCGTCGGTTTCATGCAGCGCGACCTCGTGGAGAAGCGGCAGTGGTTCACGGCCGAGGAATACCGCGATGGCCTCGCGCTGGCCCAGCTGGCTCCGGGCCCTCTCGCCGCCCAGCTCGCCATGTACCTCGGATGGGCCCGCGGCGGAGCGGTCGGAGCGGCCCTCGTGGGCGTGGCCTTCGTGGTTCCGTCGTTCGTGATGGTCCTGGCGCTGGCGATCGGTTACATCCGCTTCGGCGGCCTTCCCTGGATGCAGGGAGCGTTCTACGGTATCGGCGCGGCCGTCATCGCCATCATCGCGCGCAGCGCGGTCAAGCTGACTCGGCTGACGCTCGGACGGGACGTGCTGCTCTGGAGCCTTTTCGCCGTGGCGGCCTTCGTCACGGCCTGGACGGAGTCGGAGATCGTCTGGGTGTTCGTCGGGTCCGGACGTCGTCGCCCTCGTCGTTCGCGCGAAGCCGTTGCGCTGCCCGCTCCGAGCACCGCCCTCGGGCTCGCGCTGCTCCCGCCAGGGCTGGTCGCCGGCCTGGCGGGCCCGGCCACCAGCGACACCTTGTGGCGAATCGGCTGGTACTTCGCGGAGGCGGGTGCCTTCGTCTTCGGCAGCGGCCTGGCCATCGTGCCGTTCCTGCACGGCGGCGTCGTGCAGGAGTTCGGCTGGCTGAACGAGCGGCAGTTCCTGGACGCGGTCGCCGTCGCGATGATCACGCCGGGTCCGGTGGTGATCACGGTGGGCTTCATCGGCTACCTCGTCGCGGGGCCAGCGGGCGCCGTGGTCGCCGCGCTCGCCACCTTCCTGCCGTGCTACGTCTTCACCGTGGTCCCGGCTCCTCACTTCCAGCGCTGGTCCAGGAGCCAGGCCATCCGGGCGTTCGTCGACGGGGTGACGGCCGCGGCCACCGGAGCCATCGCGGGTGCCGCCTTCGTCCTCGGACGCCGCGCCGATCGTCGACTTCACGACGCTCGCGATCGCGCTCTCGGCCCTCGGCGTGGCCTCGCGATTCCGCAAGATCCCTGAGCCGCTCTTGATACTTCTGGCCGGCCTCGTGGGGGTTCTCCTGAAGGGGTTGTGAAAGTGCAGTGCCTTTCGAGGAGGGAGACGGTGTTGTGAGCCACGAAAAGATGGTGGCCCCGGTGGCGCGAGGGGGGTAGTCTGATGAGAGGAAGGCCTATGAACCGTCGAGGAGCAGGGAAGGTCATCGCTGTCGTGGCGTTCTTCCTGACGAACGGAGGCGCCGTCTTCGCCCAGGGGTCGAAGCTCGACACCGCGCGCATCGAGGAGATCACCGGTCTCAAGGGGACGCTCATCGAGGCGGAGGGCGTCTTCAAGGTCACGTCGCCGCGCGCGGACGTCAAGATCTCGGTGGACGGCTGGACGATGCCGCCGTTCATGGGACTGACTTCCTGGGCCGCCTTCCAGGCCGGGCCAGGCCGGCAAGGCGATGGTCATGGGCGATCTCGTGCTGTTCCAGGACGAGGTGAACCCGGTGCTCAGCGAGCTTCTCGACGCCGGCCTCGAGGTGACTGCGCTGCACAACCACTTCTTCTTCGACGAGCCCAAGGTGTACTTCATGCACATCGGTGGCGAGGCCGCCGACCGAGCAGCTCGCGAAGGGTGTACGGCGGGCGCTCGACAAGGTGAAGGAGATCCGGTCCGAAGGCGCCGGCCCCGGCGACCGGGTTCGGTCGCCGCGCCCCTGCCTGCGACGAGCGCGATCACGGGGAAGACCGTCGAGGACGCGCTCGGGGTGAAGGGCCAGGCGAAGAACGGCATGTTCAAGGTCGTCATCGGCCGCACCGCGAAGCGCCGCGTGCGGGTGCGACGTCACGCAAGGAGATGGGCGTCAACACCTGGGCCGCCTTCGCCGGCTCCGACGACAACGCGGTCGTCGACGGCGACTTCGCGATGCTGGAGAGCGAGCTGCAAGGAGTGCTGAAGGCGCTGCGCAAGGCCGACATCAACATCGTGGCGATCCACCATCACATGGCCGGAGAGACGCCGCGCTACCTGTTCCTGCACTACTGGGGCCGCGGGTCGGGCGGACGCGCTGGCCCGCGGCGTCAAGGCGGCGCTCGACACGCGCAGAAGTAGGAGGAGCCATGAGACAGGCCATCATCGTTGGCTACGCGGTCCTCTGGCGCGGGCCTCGCGATGAGGGCATCGGCCCAGACCGTGGTCGATTTCGAGAAAGACAACGCGGGCGCGCCGCCGATGGGTTTCACCACGGCGCTCACGGGCTCCGGCAAGCCGGGCGTGTGGGTCGTCGTCGAGGACACGACGGCTCCCTCGGGTCACCTGGTGCTCGCCCAGACGGACGCCGATACCACGAGCTACCGCTTCCCGGTGTGCGTCCTCGACTCCGTCACGGCGAAGGACGCCGAGATCAGCGTCAAGGTCAAGCCGGTCTCGGGCCGGGAGGATCAGGGAGCGGGGATCGTCGTGGCGCTACCGCGACAAGGACAACTACTACGTCGTGCGCGCCAACGCCCTCGAGGGCAACGTGGTCCTCTACAAGGTCCAGAACGGCAAGAGGACCGACCTGCCCCTGAAGGGCGAGGGCCGGACGTACGGGAAGAAGACGCCGGTCCCCTCGGGCACAGTGGAGCACGCTGGGCGTCAACGTGAAGGGCAGCGCTTTCGAGGTGACTCCTCAACGGAGCCAAGCTCTACGAGGTCGAGGACACCACGTTCCCGGACGCCGGGAAGATCGGGCTCTGGACGAAGGCCGACTCGGTCATCCGGTTCGACGACCTCCGGATCGTGACGCACTAGACAAGACACCCACAAGACAGGGGCCTACCTCGTCAGGGCCATCTCGCTCAGTTGTTGCTGGAGTTGGTGGAGCTGAGGGGGAGCGGCCGGTGCGCGAGAAGGTAGAGCGTGACGGGCTGCGTTCCCTGTTCCAGGACCTGAAAACCGGCTTCCTGGAGACGCGCGGTCCACCAGGCGGGGCCGCGGGTGCCGCCGTGCGTGAGCATGGGGCCGTAGGCGAACTTGGCCCAGCGGTCATTGGAAATCAGAATGAGCAGGAAGTCTCCGCCAGGCTTGACGACGCGAAAGGCTTCGGCGAGCGCCTTGGCCGAGCCCTCGCGATTGACGTGATCGACGGCGTAGGCGCTGACCACGGCGTCGAAAGAGGCCGAGGGGAAGGGAAGCTGGCGCATGTCGGCGGTCTCGATGGTGGCGCGGTTGTCCACGCCGGCGAGTTTCAGGTTGGCGAGCAGCCGCTCCTTGGGGCTCTGGCCGGGGCCGAAGTGCGCCTCGAAGGACTGGCCGAAGAGATCGGAAGCGACCAGGGTGGCCTGGGGGCGCGCGGCCAGGACCATGATGGAGGAGCGGCCAGTTCCGGCGCCGATATCGAGAACGCGGCCTTTGCCTTCCCGGAAGAAATTGGCGGTGGGCAGCGGAGGAACGCTGTTGATGTCGAACAGGAACCTGCTCATGAAGAGCGAGACGCCGGACCAGAGAACGAGAGCGGCGAACAGGACGATGGCTCCCCGGCCCCATTTCCGGGCGAGCGCCAGCAGCAGGAGGGCCAGGGCGGGGACGAAGACCACGACGTGGCCGTAACTGAGCCACCAGGGATAGCCGAAATCGATATGGGCGTTCATCATCACGGATTATGCCTCGCAGGGGCTGACCTTGTGCAATGGCGCTCTCCGATGGTCGCGTGACGAAAGGCTCACCCGTGCTGACGGAACGCTCATGTGGCGATCATGACTCTTCCCGGCAGGGCGGCCGACATTGCCTTCATGCGAATCCTGCTCCTGAACGTCCCGCACCCCTCGATCGGAAGCCGCATCCCCGACGACCATCTCCCGCCGCTCGGGCTGCTCTCCATCGGCGGGCCGCTGATCGACGACGGCCACGAAGTCCGGCTGCTCGACGCGGACCTGGAAGCCGGCCGGTGCACCACGTATTCGGCGGAGGGGATAGCCGCGGAGGCGGTTGGCTTCCGGCCGGACGCCGTCCTCCTCGGCCACTCCGGGTCCACCTCCGCGCATCCGGTCGTCGCGGAGGTGAGTCGGGCGGTCCGCCGGCTTCTGCCTGCGGCCACCATCGTTTACGGCGGTGTGTTTCCGACGTACCACTGGCGCGAGATCCTGGAACGCGAGCCGCAGATCGACGTGATCGTGCGCGGCGAGGGGGAACGGACCTGCGGCGAGCTGCTCCGCGCGCTCCAGGACGGCGGCGACCTTCGAGCGGTTCCGGGACTGGCCCTGCGCACGGGGGCGACGCCGCCGGCGGAGGCAATCGTGGACCTCGACCGCTACCGCGTCGGCTGGGAACTCATCGATCACCGGCGCTACAGCTACTGGGGCGGGATGCGGGCTGTCGTCGTGCAGTTTTCACGGGGCTGTCCGCACCCCTGCACCTATTGCGGTCAGCGCGGCTTCTGGACGAAGTGGCGCTATCGCGACCCGGTGAAGTTCGCCGGGGAGCTCGCGCGGCTCTATCGGGAGCACGGGGTGGAGCTGATCAACTTCGCGGACGAGAACCCGACCGTCGACCGCGATGCCTGGAAGCGCTTCCTCGAGGCGCTGATCGCGGAGAACGTACCCCTGACCCTCGTCGGATCGACGCGCGCGGACGACATCGTCCGCGACTCGGACTTGCTCCCGCTGTACCGCAAGGCGGGCTGGGTTCGCTTCCTGCTGGGCATGGAGAATACGGACGAGAACACCCTGAAGCTGATCCGCAAGGGAGGCTCGACGACGAAGGACCGCGAGGCCATCCGCCTGTTGCGGGACAACGGCATCCTGTCGATGGCGACCTGGGTCGCGGGATTCGAGGAGGACGACGACCGCAGCTTCTGGCGCGGGTTCCGGCAACTGCTCGCCTACGATCCTGACCAGATCCAGGCGCTGTACGTCACGCCGCACCGCTGGACGCCCTACTTTCGACTGGCCGCCGGCCGGCGTGTGATCCAGGACGACGTGCGGCGCTGGGACTACAAGCACCAGGTCCTCTCCACCCGCCACTTGCCACCCTGGCGCGTGCTCCTATGGGTGAAAGCGATCGAAGCCCTCGTACAGCTCCGCCCCAAGGCGATCTGGCGGACCTTTTTCCAGCCCGACCGGCGGTTGCGCCATGCCATGCGCTGGTACGCGAGGATGGGGCGCCGGGTGTGGTTCTTCGAGCTCCGGAACTTCGTGTTCCGCGATCGTCGCCTCTCCCGGGGTCCCTCGCTGGAGGAGCTCTGGGGCACTCCGCAGGACGCCGAAGAACGCTCCATGCAGGTTGCCCGTCCGCGGCCCACGCCGAGGCTTGACCGCACCACGTTGACACATGCCGATATGGGTATATGATCGCTGCCATGGCACGAGCAGCGACGACGTCGGACGTCTTCAACGCGATCGCCGAGCCGCAGCGCCGGGAGATCCTGGTGCTGCTGCGGGCGGGTGAGCGGCCGGTGACCGAGTTGGCCCAGGAGCTGGGGATGACCCAGCCGGGGGCGTCCAAACACCTGCGGGTGCTCCGGGAGGTCGGGCTGGTGCGCGACCGCAAGGCAGGCAAGCAGCGCCTGTACGGCCTTGACGCCCGCGAGCTGCGACCGGTCCACGAGTGGACCTCTGGGTTCGAGCGGTTCTGGAACGAGAGCTTCGACCGGCTGGACGCGTACGTGCAGGATCTCAAAAGGCAAGGCAGGAGGAGTAGCTGATGAGCGCGACGGGACGAGGAGCGCCGGCGCAGTCGGCGACGACCGACCGCGAGATCGTGATCTCCCGGGTCATCGACGCCCCACGGGAGCGGGTGTTCGAGGCCTTCACCGAGGTGCGGCACCTGTCGCGGTGGTGGGGGCCGGAGGGGTTCACCACCACCACGCGGTCCTTCGAGTTCCGCGTCGGCGGGGCGTGGGACTTCGTGATGCACGGACCGGACGGGACGGACTACCAGGAGTGGATCTCCTGGACCGAGATCGTCCCGCCGGAGCGGATCACGCTGCTGCACGGTGAGTCCCGCGGCGACCCAAACGCCTTCGAGTCGGTCCTCACGTTCGCGCCCGACGGTGCTTTGACTCGCATCGAGATGCGCACAGTGTTCCCCACCAAGGAGCTGCGCGACGAGGCGGCCCTGAAGTACCACGCGATCGAGGGTGGCCAGCAGACCCTGAGCAAGCTGGCTGCCTACGTCACCGAGATCGTTCGGAAGGGAGCTCTGGACTGATGGCCGGAAAGGTGTTCTTCAGCGTGTCGATGTCGCTGGATGGGTTCATAGCACCCGAGGGGCGCATGGGTGACCCGGATTGGACGGCGCAGTGGATGGAGCTGCAGCAGTGGATATTCCCGCTGCGGTTCTTCCGGGAGAACCTGAGGCTCGGCGAGGGCGGCGAGGAGGGGCGCGACAACGACATCCTGCGGGAGACGTTCGAGCGCACCGGCGCGAGCGTGATGGGCAAACGAATGTTCGACCTCGGCGAGCAGGCGTGGCCGGAGGAGGCGCCGTTCCACACGCCGGTCTTCGTCGTGACGCACGAGAAGCGTGACCCCTGGGAGCGGCCGGGTGGGACCACCTTCCACTTCGTCAACGACGGCATCGACACCGCGCTCGACCGGGCCCGCGAGGCCGCGGGCGACCGAGACGTCCGCATTGCGGGCGGCGGCGCAACGATCCTGGAGTACGTGAACGCCGGCCTGATCGACGAGTTCGGGGTCGCGCTCTCACCCGTGCTATTCGGCTCCGGAATCCGCCTGTTCGAGGGCGTGGACGCGGGCCGCGTGGCCCTCGCGCCAGTCTGCGCGGAGCCGACGCAGCGGGTGACCCACCTGACCTACGCAGTCCGGGAGCGGTGACTGTCTCGACCTCAGCGCTCTCCCGCCGAGGTCAGCAAGCGCGGTGAGGCGCGCCATCAAGACGCTGCTGCGGCCGTGAGGTAGCCGCGGCTAGATGGGCAGGCCAGGATCTCCCTCCAGGAGCTCCTGCCGGAGCCGGGGCCGCTCGCCGGGGCGCCACAGCGGTGCCACGTGGACCACGCGATAGCGCAGCGGTCCGCCGTCGGGGCGATCGCTGCGCGTCACCGGGCGCGGGATGCACACGAACTCCGTGCGCATCTCGTCCGCGGACAGCCGTACCCGCGCATAGCCGTGTCCGCCCAGGTCGAGGAACTCCAGGTGCGGTGCGAGCGATGGATTCGAGAGCGCGCGCGCCTTGGCCCGGTCGCCGCTCTTCGCATATTCCAGGCAGGACCGGACGCCGTGCCTCAGGAGCATGTTGAACGTCCACTCCGGCCCGCGGGCGCGGTCCGCGAGGTACAGCGCACGCAGCGGATGGTCCTTGGGCAGCCGGTGCTCGTACGCTTCCATCGCGCCGGGGCTGGACAGCGAGGCGCCGACGAAGCTCAGCCCGACCGGCTCGAACGGCTTCGGAGGGAGCGCCTTGGCGGCGTAGCCGGCCCAGAAGCTGTGCCGGTCGCCGGACACGATGGCGAAGCCCGTGATGTGAGCCTCGCGCACGAGGTCGTAGATCTCGCCGCGCTCGACATAGGCGTTGCCGTAGTCGCCGCCACCCATGTTCGCGAACCCGCTCGGCCAGGGCACCGTCAGGCCGGCGGGGAGGTTCTGCGGATCGGCGCGCCAGTCGAGCGTGCCCAGGGAGTTGCCCCATATCTTCCAGGCGGCCGACGAGCTGCGCAGGCGCTCCTTGAACCAGGCCTTCTGTGCGGAGCCGAGGATCGTCATCGGCGGCGCGTCCTTGGCAGGGTTCGCCACGCTGTTCGTTCCGAAGCGCAGCTCCGCGGGCGGATGTCCACCGTCAAACGCCCGTCCGCCGTCGAGGATCTGCATCAGCTCCTCGGGGAACATGGCCGGGAACTCGTCGCCGCCCAGCTTGCCGAGCTCCGGCGCGTCCAGCGAATCGGGGCTCCGGTAGCTGTGCTGGTCGGTGAGGATCAGGTCGAGGTGCCGGCCGTAGCGCAGCGCCCGGTAGCCCTTGAGGCTGTCGATCGCGTTGCGATTGTTCGGCTCGTCGCCCAGGCCAAAGGCGTCGAAGCGCTCGACGATAGCCGTCGACGGTCAGCGGGAAGTGGTACGTGCCGATCTTCTCGCCGCCGGGGATGCGGGCGACCTCGTAGATCTTGCGGTCGTAGCGGGTGGCCAGGTCCTCCGGGTACCAGACGACCTCGTAGATGAAGTCGCCGAGGTGGAGCACGAAGTGGAGCTGGTCGGCCGGCGCCGCCCGCTCGTCCTCGAAGATCATCCGGCGATACGCGTTCAGCGTGCCGTCGTTGACGCTCTGGCAGCTGACGAACGTGAAGTTCACGGCGCGGCCGTCGGCGGGGTCGGGAGCCGTGATCGTCCGGCCGACGCGGCTGCCGTTCCCGTCCGCGTCGGTGAAGCGATACCAGTAGGTGCTGGCCGGCTTCAGTCCCGCGACCAGCACGCGGGACGTCCAGTCGGCGGCCCGGGATACCGGAGCGGGTGCCATGGCGACGACATGACGGAAGGCCTCGTCCTTGGCCACCTCGACGGTGAGGACCTCGCGCTCACGATTTTCGAACGGCCGGCGCGTCCAGAGGATCACGCTCTGGTGTTCCGGATCGCCGGAGGCGACGCCCTTGGGGAAGATGTCGCGCCGCTCGCGCCAGGTGGCTCAGGACGCGCGGGCGGGTCCGGCGAAGGCCAGCGTGGCGCCTATCGCCGCGGCGCCCTGGACGAACTCACGGCGGCTGAGCGTCATGACACTCCTCCTTGCCGCTGTGTACGACGGAGGGCGGTCGTTCGTTCCTGCTATCCTTCTGGGTGCTCCGATTCACGTCCTGCCAGGCGCGCCCGTTCACGATTCTGAAGGGATCGCCTCGGCATCGCGGTCGAGTCCGTCGACGAGATCCCGCGGCAGGAACGCCTGCGCGAGTTCGACGCCGGGCGGACCGAAGTCCCGATGTGTCGAGGAATCCGAACCAGGCGCTCCGAGCGAACTCCGCGAAGTCCATGGTGCATCGCCGGTCCGTCGGCCTCGCGCAGTGGACAAGAAATGGACAAATCGGCGCTCTGGCCGATTCGCCGCTTCTATAAACTATTGAAAAAGTTGGTGGAGCTGGCCGGGATCGAACCGGCGACCTCGTGAATACCATTCACCTGCGCTTCGCGAGGTCTCACGATGGTTCAGGCAGTTCCCGTCTCGGTGGTACGCGAGACACTCGTGCTTCGAGGGCGCGGGTACCGCGGGCGGCTGACTGGTTGGAATCAGGGCAGAAGGATGGTGACCCCGCCTATTATGGGACTCGAACCTGGAACCCGGAGATTAGGAGTCGCCCTTTGCTGATTTGCACGGATGGCGATCGCATTGTCGGTCACTGGCGAAGGCGGGTACACTATTGGTTCGCTGCTGGCCGGCGGCCCGCTTTGCGGTCTGAAGCGGCGCAGCGCGGCGCGTCCGCTTCCCTCGTTACGACGGCCCGGGCGTATCCCTTCTTCTTCCCCTACTGAATGCCCTGGCCTTTGGCCACCCCGCGTACTCGCTCATGAGCGATTCGAACGTGGATTGGAACCAGGCACTATCGGAGGTCCGTTGATTCGCCGAGGGCCGCCATTTGGGGAGACTCCCAGTGGACGCCTACGGGTTCACCGACCCCGCCGTCGAGCCCGTCCCTTCCTGCTCACCGCGTAAGTCGTCGCGCAGAGCCTCGCGTACCTCGAGTCTGGAGCTTGTGACGCAACCCTTTCGACGCTCGCGGCGTCTCATGGTGCGGCGTAGGATTGCCCTGCCGACGCAGGCGAGGAGGCGCGATGCGATCTCTGGCGGATGTGCGCCACGACATCCGAGTGGGCATGCGCCAGCTCGCGCACTCCCCTGGCTTCACGACGGTGGCCGCCCTCTCGCTGGCCCTGGGGATCGGCGCGAACACTGCCGTCTTCAGTGTGGTGGACGACGTCCTGCTGCGGTCACTGCCGGTCAGGGATCCCAACCACTTGGTCCTGTTCCGCAACGTCCAGGGCCGGAGCGGTAGCATGTCCCAGGCCGGTGAGAATAACGGCTCCGTCGATCCGGCGACGGGCCGCGCGTCGAGCACGTCGTTCTCGCTGCTCGCTCTGGAGGGCTTCCGCGCGCACCACCCGGGCCTCGTCGACGTGTTCGCGTTCGCGCCGCTCAACCAGATCAACCTGATCGTGGACGGCGAGCCAGAGACGGAGGTCCTGGGCCAGCTCGTGTCCGGCGGCTATCACGCGGGCCTGGGTGTGTCGGCGATCCTCGGCCGGACGCTCACTCAGGAAGACGACCGGCTCTCCGAGGCGCCCGTCTCAGTCATCTCCTGGCGCTACTGGCAGCGACGGTTCGGCGGCGATCCATCCGTGATCGGCAAGACGGTCCAGGTCAACCGCGTGCCGACCGTGATCGTCGGAGTGACGCCGCGGGGGTTCGCGGGCGCGATGCAGGTAGGCGAATCCGCGGACATCACGGTGCCGCTGGCCCTGCACTCGCTCTTCCAGCCCGACCGCAGCGCCCACCGCGTCCAGCCCTGGTACTGGTGGGTCCGTGTGATGGGACGACTCGCGCCAGGCGCGACGCCGCAGCAGGTCCGTGCCGCTCTGGAGCCGATCCTGCAGGACACGGCGCAGGAGGGCTGGCGCGCCGGCCAATCGCTGGCCATCGCGGCCGGCGCCGGCGCCCTGCTGGAGCCGCCAACCTTGGCCGCGGACCCCGGCGGCCAGGGCGAGAACGACAGCCGCCGCCAGTACCGCCGCTCGCTCTACGTCCTGATGGGCCTGGTCGGCCTGCTGCTGATCGCCGCCTGCGCGAACGTCGCGACCCTGATGCTCGCCCGCGGCGCTGCACGCCGGCCGGAGTTCGCGGTGCGCCTCGCCCTGGGCGCGAGCCGGGCCCGCATCGTCCGACAGTTGCTGGCGGAGAGCGTGCTGCTGGCGTGGCTGGCCGCGGCGCTCGGGATCGTGCTCGCCTTCTGGGGGCGCAGCCTGCTCGTCGCGCTGCGGCAGTTCAGCGGCTCCGCGGTCGTGCTCGACCCGCCGATCGACGCGCGCGTGCTGGCCTTCACGATCGGGGTCTCCACGGCCACCGCGGTTCTCTTCGGCCTGGGCCCGGCGCTGCGCGCGAGCCGCGTCGACCTCGCTCCCGAGTTCCGGGGCGGCGCGCGAATGCTCGGACATCGCTCGCGCTCGGCGCGCGGCCGCTCCTTGGTGGTCGTGCAGATGGCGCTCTCCCTCGTCCTGCTCGTGGGCACCGGCCTGTTCATCCGCACTCTTCGCAACCTGCAGAACGTGGATCCCGGATTCAATCCGCGGCAACTCGCGCTGTTTCGCATCGAACCGCATGCGGCCGGGTACACGGCGCCGCAGTTCGCCGCGGTCCATGCGCGGATCCAGGAGCGGCTGGCCCGCATCCCCGGAGTGCGCGCTGCCACGTTCTCGAACGTCGAGCTTCTCGCGGGTGTGCGCGCCAACCGCCGGCTCTCGGTGGTCGGAGGGGCGCCCGTGGGCACCGCGCCGGCTGCCTTCAACATCAACGGTCTGGCCCCGAACTTCCTCGAGGCGATGGAGATTCCGCTCCTCTTGGGCCGGCCGTTCAGCGATCGCGATGCCGCGGGCGCGCCCCGGGTCGCGATCGTCAACGAGGCGTTCACGCGCCAGGTCTTCGGCCAGGAGAACCCCGTTGGCCGCCATCTGACGTTCGGCACGATGCCGACGGGCGGCGGCGAGAACGTCGAGATCGTCGGCGTGGCGCGGGACGCGAAGTACACGAGCCTCCGCGAGAAGTCGCCCGCGACGGTGTACCTGCCCGCGGCCCAGCAGTCGGACGGCGAGGCCAACTACTGCGTGCGCGCCGCCGGTAATCCCGCGGCCTTGTTCCGCGCCATCCCCGCCGCCGTGCGCGAGGTCGATTCCACGCTGGCCGTGACGCATCTGCGCACCCAGGACGAGCAGATCGCCCGGATCAGCTCGCAGGAGCGCCTCTTCGCGTGGCTGTCCGGCTTCTTCGGAATCGTGGCCCTGGCCCTCGCGGGCGTGGGCCTCTACGGCCTGACCGCCTACATGGTGGTCCGCCGCACGGGCGAGTTCGGCGTGCGGATGGCCCTCGGGGCCCTGCCCCGCCAGGTGTTGTCGCTGGCCCTGCGCGAATCGCTGGCGCTGGTCGCGCTGGGCATTGCGCTCGGCCTGGTCGCCGCGTACGGTGCGAGCAGAGCGATCGCCTCGATGCTGTTCGACCTGTCCCCGGCCGACCCTGTCACCTACGGCGCGGTGACGGCGACCCTCGCGGTGGTCGCGCTGCTCGCGGCCCTCGTCCCCGCGCGCCGCGCGACCCAGGTCAATCCCGTTCAGGCCCTCCGTGCGGAGTAGCTAACACCGCGCTCCGTCGCGCGAGATCGCTCACCCGAGCGGGCAGCGGCGTAGCATGCCGAACAAGACCCAAACAAGACACGAGATGCCCTCCGCGTCAGAGCCGTCTCGCTAAGTTGTTGCTGGAGTTGGTGGAGCTGACGGGGATCGAACCCGTGACCTCGTGAATGCCATTCACGCGCGCTCCCAGCTGCGCTACAGCCCCACTGGGACGAAGAAGATCAAGGATACCAACCCCCTTCGGAGCGGTCAAACGCCGGGGCGAGGAGAAGTGGACGGCGCGGGTCAGGGCGAGGCGGGTCCGAGCGCGGCGATGGTCGTCGTGAACTTGCGGCGGAAGGCCTCGGCATCCTCGGGTCGTTCCGAGACGATCCCGACCGTGGTTCCCGCGGAGCGGAACAAGCAGCACGGTCTGCGCGCCGATCCGGCCTTCGTAGGCGTCGCGGAAACGGGCCGGGCCCTTGAGCACGAAGATCGACGCGTGCCGATCTCCGCCCGTGTAGTAGAGGTGCGCCGCGAAGCGGTCGAGGAGCGGGCAGTAGCGCGCGCCCACGAGGCCGAGGCCGGCCACGTTCTCGGGGATCAGGGGCAAGCTCGTGCCCTGCCCTTCGAACCAGGCCACGACCACGGCGGCGTCGTCGCTCCAGACCTTGGCCGGGAGCGCCGCGCGGTCGAAGCAGTGGGCGTGGTCGCGGGCCAGCTCGTAGGCCACGAAGGGCGCGGCTCCGCGGGCCCACAGGGCCAGGAGCGCCACGAGCGACGCGGCGAAGGGCAGCGCCCAGAAGCCCCGTCGCGGGTGTCCGGCAAGGCGTCGCCGCACCTGGTCCTCGAACGCCGGCCGAGGCTCGAGGCGCGGGCAAGGCGCCGAGCCGCGCTCGCAGGTCCGTTCCTCCTCGACCTGCTGCCGGCAGGAGGAGCATTCGACGAGATGAACCTCGACCGCCGCGTGCTCTTCCGGCGCGAGGGCATCGTCGACGTATCCGGTGACCTTCTCGGGCTCGCAGCTCATGCGGCGGCTCCCCCGAAGCGCCGCCCGAAGCAGCGCCCGTCCGCGGTGGATGCGAGACATCACGGTGCCGATCGGCGCGTGCATCGCCTTGGCGATCTCCTCGTAGCTCAGCTCCTCGACGTCCCGGAGAACCACGGCGGTGCGAAACGGATCCGGCAGCTTCGAGAGGATCCGTTCCACGTCCGCGGTATCCAGGCCCTGGCCCTGGGTGGCCTCGACCGCCGGTCCCTCCTCGGGCAGCTCCGAGAGCGCGGGTGTTCTTCCCTTCTTGCGCAGGAGGTCCGTGCGGAGGTTCTGCAGGATGGTCAGTAGCCAGGCCTTGGCGTTGCTGCCGGGCACGAAGAGGTGAAACCGGCGATAGGCTCGGAGCAGAGTCTCCTGCACGAGATCCTCGGCATCCGCCGCGTCTCCAGTCAGGCGATAGGCTGCCCCGTAAAGCCGCTTCATGTGCGGCATCGCCTCAGTCTCGAATCGCTCTCGTAGATCCACGCGCGCAAGGCGTCCTCATCGAGCAAGAACGCCTCTTCGCTCCTTTCTATTCCCCGTCTCCGGCCGCACCCGGCGCCGGGGCATTGTGTCACGAGTGCCCCATGCCCTTTCCGAAGGCTCGGGGTAGAATCCTTCACCTCGCCCCATGAAGTACTTCACCACCCTCGAGGTCGCGAACGAGCTCAAGGTCAGCAAGCAGACCCTCCTGAACTGGCTCTACGCGGGCAAGGTCCCGGAGCCGCCCCGAAACCGCAGCGGCTATCGGCTCTGGAGCCCCTCGCGGGTGAGCCTCGTGAAGCGCCTCATCGGCGAAGGCCGCCTTCACCGACGCACGGTGGTCCACAAGGAGCCGTCGAACCAGCCGGAGGTCGTCACCGAGTTCGCGCGCGAGGTCGCGCAGTTCCTGAAGGACGCGCACATCGACCTCAAGCCCTTCGTCCGCGAGCTCTCTCGAATCCGGTTGGGAGGCGCGCGGGGCAAGTCGGGCCGCGCGGGGCGATAGTCCTACTCCCAGGGGATGTCGGGCATCAGGAGGCGCTCCACGGGCCGGCCGGCCTCGACCTGGCTCGCGCAGATCTCCTCGAGGTCGGCTTCGGTCACTCCCGCGTACCACACGTTGTCGGGCTGGATGGCCACGGTGATTCCCTGGCTGCAGTGCTTCAGGCAGCCGGTGCGGTTCACCATCACGGTGTCGCGCAGCCCACGCTCGCGCACCATGTCCTTGAGTCGGTCGTAGAGCGCCTCCGCGCCCTTGTCGGCGCAGCACGACTTTCGACTGCCGGGGGGGCGGGAGTTCAGGCAGACGAGGATCTGATGCTGCGGCTTGGGCAAGACGGGCCTCCTCCCGGGGCCGGCCGGCCGGGCGAGTATAAACCGGCATGCTATCCTGACGAGGATCGGTCTCTGGAGGAGGTTCGGAGGAAAGATGACTAGCCTTAGAGTCGTTGCCGTCGCTTGTTGCACGCTCGCGGTCGCCGCCCTGCCCGCTCGCGCCGAAGACCTGACCATCGTCTCCAAGGAGACGAGCAGCAACGGCCCCGAGAAGACGACCACCCAGTACTTCACCAAGGAGCGGGTGCGCCACAACATGGGCGACCGCGACACCATCTTCGAGTACGGGACCGGGAAGATCACGAGCATCGACCACAAGAAGAAGGAGTACTCGGAGATCACCCTGGCCGAGATGGAAGCCCAGATGCAGAAGATGTCCGCGGAGATGGAGAAGGCGAACGCGCAGATGCAGAACCTGCCGCCCGAGGTCCGGGAGAAGATGGAGAAGATGATGGGCGGGGGCGCCGCGGCCGTGACCGTGACCAAGGGGGGAACCAGGAAGATCGCGGGCTACGACACCCAGCAGTACACGATCGCCATGGGTGCCGGCATGAAGACCGAGACCTGGAACACGACCGCCCTCCAGTTCCCGGTGCCCGAGGCCGACCTCAAGAAGTTCATGTCCTTCGCCAGCGCGATGGGGCCCGATGGCCCAGAACCCGATGTTCAAGGGGATGGCCAAGGTGGCGGAAGAGATGAAGAAGATCCAGGGCTTCCCCCTGGCGCGCACCACGGAGTTCCAGATGATGGGCAAGAGCACGACCACGAGCTCCGAGGCCATCGAGGTGAAGCAGGGGCCGGTGCCGGCTTCGGCCTTCGAGATCCCCGCGGGCTACAAGAAGGTCGACTCGCCGATGGCGAAGATGGGCGCCAAGAAGTAGGACGCGTGGATTCTCTCGTCGAGACCGGCTGGCTCGCGGAGCGGCTCGGAGAGCCGAACCTTCGCATCGTCGACGCGCGCTGGTACCTGGACCCCGCCCGGAAGGGCCGCGAGGCCTACCGGGCGGGGCACATCCCGGGAGCCGTGTTCGTGGACCTCGACACCGACCTCTCGGCACCCGGCGGCGAGCCGTGGCGCTCCCGTCGGCCGGCACCCCTGGCCGTCCGAGGAGCAGGTCGCGCGGGTGATGAGTGGCCTCGGCATCGGCCCGGGCGTGCGGGTGGTCGCCTACGACGACCAGGCGGGTGCCATCGCGGCGCGATTCTGGTACGTGCTTCGCGCTCACGGCCATGAGGACGTGGCCCTTCTGGACGGCGGGCTCTTGAAGTGGATCGCCGAAGGACGGCCGCTCGACGACCGAGGTTCCCCAGGTGAGGCCCTCGGCGTTCGTGGGCCGTCTCTTGCCCGGGTTCGTGACCCCTCGCGAGCAGATGGTCGCCGCGCACCAGGACACCCTGGTCTTCGACGCCCGCGCGCCCGAGCGCTATCGCGGAGAATCCGAGCCGATCGACCCGCGGGCGGGCCACATCCCTGGTGCGAGGAACGCGCCCTACGCGGCCAACCTCACGGAAGGTGCCGTGCCCGTCTTTCGGCCGGCGGACGAGCTTCGGCGCCACTACGAATCGCTCGGGGCCAGGGACCGCGAGCCCGTCGTCTACTGCGGCTCGGGCGTCACCGCCTGCCACGACCTCATCGCCCTCGAGCGGGCGGGTCTTCGCGGACGCTCTACCCGGGCTCGTGGAGCGAATGGAGCGCCGATCCTTCGCTGCCCGCTGGAGACCGGAGGGGGATGAAGCGGGCGGTTGGCGCCGCTCTCGCCGCCGCGCTCGCTCTCGTCGGTTGCGCCCGGACCCCGCCGCCTCCGCTCGGCGCGAAGCACCTCGTCCTCGTCACGATCGACACCCTGCGCGCGGACCGCCTCTCCTGCTACGGAAGCCGCACGGTGGCGACCCCGCATCTCGACGCCATCGCGGCCCAGGGCGCGCTCGCGCGAGATGCGAGCGTGCAGGCCCCGCTGACCCGCCCGTCCCACGTCACGATCCTGACCGGCCGCTATCCGGCGGAGCACGGGATCCGCGACAACGTCGTCGCCCGCGCTCGCCTCCGAGGTGCAAGACCCTGGCCGAACGGCTCAAGAGCCAGGGTTTCGAGACCGCGGCCTTCGTGTCGTCCGATCGTCCTCTCGCGCCAGTCCGGGCTGGCGCGGGGATTCGACACCTACTCGGACCGCTTCGAGGTCGGGGCGGACGACGCGCGGTTCCTGAACACGATCCAGAAGAGGGGAGACGGGCCGACGGCGGAGGCCATCGCCTGGCTCGAGGCCCATCCGTCCGCGCGGACGTTTCGTCTGGCTGCACCTCTACGATCCGCACGACCCCTACGAGCCGCCAGAGCCCTTCGCGACGCGCTACGCCGACCGGCCCTACGACGGCGAGGTGGCCTTCGCGGACGAGCTGGTGGGACGGCTGGACGCGGCCCTCGACCGGCTCGGGCGTCGCGGCGAGACCCTCCTGGTCGTGACCTCGGACCACGGCGAAGGCCTCGGCGACCACGGCGAGGCCGTGCACGGTTTCTTCGTCTACGAGTCGACGCTCGCGGTGCCACTGGTCGTGCGCGGGCCCAGGTATCCCGGCGGGGACGCAGCGTGGCCACGACGGTGCGCAGCGTGGACCTCGTGCCGACCGTCCTCGACCTCCTCGGGGTCCCCCTGGCCGCGGGCCAGGAGGTCTCGGGGCGCAGCCTCGCCGCGGCCTTTCGCGGCGGGCCGGCCCCGTCCGACGAGGCGACCTACGCGGAGTCGCTGACGCCCCTGCTTCATTTCGGCTGGAGCGACCTTCGCGCGCTCCGCGAAGGCCGCTTCAAGTACATCGCGGCGCCGCGGCCGGAGCTCTACGACCTGAAGGACCGATCCCGGTGAGCGAAGAACCTCGTGCACGCATCGCCCGCGAAGGCCGAGGCCCTCCGCGGCGCGCTCGCGCAGCGGCTTCGTCGCGGAGCGAAGCGACGGCCAAGGCACCCGCCGCCGCCGCGGCCATTCCGCCCGAGCTTCTCGAGCAGCTCGGGGCCCTCGGCTACGTGGGCGGGGGCACGGGCGGGGCGGGGAACGCGCCGGGCGCCGACCCGAAGGACAAGCTCGAGGACTACAAGGCCGTCAACACCCTGATGCGCGAGGGTCTCACCCACCTGCGCGAGAAGGATCCGGCCGGGCGCCGCCGCTCGCTTCGAGGCGCTCCTTGCGCGCGGCGTCTCGAGCTTCGAGGTCCACTACTACCTGGCGCGGGCCCTCTTGCAGCAGAAGCAGCCGAAGCCCGCGCTGGTCCATTTCGAGGCGGCGATCGCGCGTCTGCCCGCCTACGGAGCGGCCTACACGGGTCTCGCCGATGCCTGGCTGGCCCTGGGCGAGCCGCAGCGAGCCCTCGCCGTGCTCGAGAAGGGCAAGGCCGTGAGCCCGAAAGACGCGCGGCTCTTCGAGGCGGAGGCCGCGATCCTGCAGGCGGCTCGAGAAGCCGCGAGAGGCCATCGCGGCCTACGAGGCCGCGTTGCCTCTCGCTCCCAAGGACGCGCTCCTGCGCGTGAAGCTCGGCGAGCTCTACCGCGACCGCCGGGAGCCCGCGCGGGCGATCGCGCTGATGCGCGAGGCGGTGACCCTCGACCCGGAGCCCGCCGAATACTGGAACGCGCTGGGCATGGTGCTCGGCGGGCAGCGACGAGCTCGCCGACGCGGAGGCAGCCTTTCGCGAGGCCGTCAGCCGCGACCCCCAGGAGGCGCAGTACGCCTACAACCTGGGCCTGGCCCTGCAGCGTCAGGGCCGGAAGGACGAAGCCGCTCCCTTCTTTCGCAAGACCCTCGAGCTGCGGCCGGGTTTCGGGGCGGCGAGCGCGCGCCTCCGCGAGACGCAGGGCCACCCCTGAAAGACGAGAGCCCCGAAGCCGAAGCCCCGGGGCTCTCGCGTGAAGGTCCTCGGACTCGCGCCTAGAACCGGAAGTGCGCGCCCAGCATCACGCGCCGCGGCGGGAAGAAGCTCGTGCCGAGCCCGTAGGTGTCGGAGGTTCCGACCCGGTCCAGCACGTCTTCGTAGATGCCGGAGTTGGTCAGGTTCAGCAGATAGGCGAAGAGATCGATCTCGGCCTTGGAGCCGAGCTTGAAGTTCTTCTGCGACGGAGAGGTCGATGATGTTCCAGTCGGGCACGCGCACGTCGCCGGAGATGGGCTCGGCCAGGATCGTGGTCGGGATTCCCACCTCGTCGCCGACGCGCACCAGACGGCTCCAGGGGCGGCCCGACTGGTGCACGAAGTTGACTCCGAAGTGGAAGCCGAGCGGCGCCTCGTAAACCGCCTGGACCTTGAACATGACCGGCCGGTCGCCCACCAGGCGGCCGTCCGTGTTGATGAAGTCGTTGGGGTTCTGACCGAAGCTCAGCGCGGTGCTCGTCTGGGTGCTCTTCAGCCCTTGCGATGCTCGAGCCCAGGCGTCCCGTCGACTTGGAGACGACCAGCGACGCCACCGCCTGCCAGTGGTGGGACATCCGCTTGGTGAGAGTCAGGGTGCCGCCGTTGTAGCTGCGAGAACATCTCGCTCGGGTTCGTGAGCAGGAAGAACCGTTCGGCCGGATCGTTCTGGAGCTGGAACACGGGGATGGTGCGGCCCGATCGCGTCCGCCCCCTGGTCGTCGACGTAGCCGACGGTCGTCGTACTGACCGCCCACGTCGTGCCAGCCGCCGTAGCGCTCGCCTTGTCTTGTAGACGTAGCCCACGGACAACGCCAGGTCCTTCGCCAGCTCCTGCTCGAACTGCGCGATGAACTGGTCGGTGTAGGGGTTCTTGAAGTTGGAGTCGACCCTCTTGTTGAGTGGTGTCGGACACGAGCTCGGCGTCGATCGGATTGCCGGCGGCGTCGTAGCTGCCCGAGAAGAGGTAGCGGGCGGACACCGAGGCGGCCGCGTCGTCGAACTCGCCGGTGATGACGCCCCGGTAGTACCGGCCGTAGTGGCCCTTCAGAACGGAGTGCCCGCTCTTGTTGAGCTTCCAGGAGAAGCCGATGCGCGGGGACACCACGTTCCAGGTGAAGACGTTGTCGATGCCGGGAATGATCGTGCTCGTCGCGTTGCCCTCGGCGTCGAGCACGGGGGCGTCCGGCAGGCTGGCCTTGCTGTGGTCGTAGCGCAGGCCGAGGTTCAAGGTGAGGCGGTCGCCCAGCCGGTAGGTGTCGTCGAAGAAGACCCCGATGTTCTTCATCTGGCCGTTCTGCTTGAAGGGGAGCTGGGTGTAGCCGTAGAGGGGCACTCCCCCGTAGGTGTAGATGTAGTCGTTGTAGCCGTTCGTGTAGTCGCCGCCGCCCTGGTTGTACTGCACGCCGAACTTGAAGTCGTGGCTGCCGCCCAGGAAGTTGTCGGCGAAGTGCGAGATCTTGGCGTTCACCCCGGTCTTGTTGCTCTTGCCGTCGTACCAGGAGTAGATGCCGCCCGTGATCTGACCGGTGTCGAGTGTCGATGTAGCGCGCGGTTGACCCGATTGCTGCCGTCGTTGGGCTTGCCGAGGTCGTGGCCGTAGAACCCGGCGTAGCGCGCCTCGATGTAGGTCTTGTCGGAGAGGATCGCGGTGTAGGTGAGGTTCGGCGACGGGTTGTTGCCGTAGTTCACGGGCACGGCGGAGGGCGCGGTGTTGGCGTCTCCCTGGCTAGGCAGGTTGTAGTAGTCGTTGTGGTAGGCGAACATCAGCCTCTGCTTGGCGCTGATCTGCCAGTTGAGCTTGCCGAACACCCGGTTGTTCTTGCCGAGCGAAGGGAACTCGGCGGGCACGCCCACCGGCGAGAAGACGTCCTTCTGGAACTGGTAGGACCCGAAGAACCACAGCTTGTCCTTCACGATCGGCCCGGAGAGCTGGACCGTCACGTCGTGGTAGCTGTCACGGTGGTAGGGATAGCCGCCCGCGGCGAGACAGTCTCCGTCGCCCGCGCATTCCTCGCTCGGCGTCGTGTTCCGCGAGGTCAGGGCGTCGTTCTGGTTGTAGTAGTTGAGGTCGCCGTGCCAGGTGTTGCTGCCCTGCTTGGTGACGATGTTGAAGACCGCGCCCTGCAGGTTGCCGTACTCGGCGGGGGCGCCGAGCGAGAGCACCTCGATCTCCTCGATGGCGTCGGTGTTGGGGTAGGGCCAGGCCGCGCCGCTGATGGGAGCGGTGAAGTCGGTGCCGTCCATCTGGTAGGAGTTCTCGTTCGTGCTCGAGCCGAAGGAGGTCTGGCGCTGCCCGTTGTCGGACGATTGCTGGGCCACACCCGGGCGCGGCGTTGATCAGGTCGAAGAAGGTGTAGCGCGGGGTGGGAGCGACCTTGACCCACTCCTGGTTGTAGTTGGTGCTCACCTGGTTCGAGGTCGTGTCGACCACCGCCGCGCCCGCCCTCGACCGTGACCTCTTCGGACAGGCTCGAGATCTTCAGGCTCACGTTCTCCTCGGTGTTGCCTCCCACCTGCGCGCGGATGCCCTCGCGATTGAGGGTGGCGAAGCCCGAGAGGGCGAAGCTCAACGTGTAGGCTGCCGGGGGGCAGGGCCACGAAGCGGTAGAAGCCCTTCTCGCTGGTGATCGCGGTCTGGGCCCCGACAATCGCGGGTCCCTTCAGGGTGACCGTGACTCCCGGCAGGATGGCGCCCGAGGCGTCGGTGACGGTACCCACGATCTGGCCGGTCACGCGCTGGGCCAGCGCCAGATGGGGAAGGCCGAGGATGGTGGCCAGGCAGAGCACGGCCATGAGACTGCGACGCATGGGGACCTCCGGAAGGGAGAACGCAGGATTCACTTGGGGATCGATCGCCAAAGCGGGACTCTACGTCCCGGATTGCGGCGTTGTCAAGGAAACGGCGACGTCGCACCTCAGGCCTTGCGGAGCAGGTAGAGCGGCCGGCGTCGGCCGCGCTCCTCCGAGGGCACGAAATCCGCGGCCACGTAGCCGCGGCCCAGGTAGGCCTGGAGAGCGCGCCGGACCTTGCCGTGCCAGTCCTGGGCCACGCACGGGCGCGGCCTGGCACAGGACGTCCCAGTCCGGAGGGATCTCGAGCAGCAGCTCGGCGTCCGTGAGGTCGAGCCGAGGCTCGGAGGACACGGGCCAGCCGGCCTGCCATTTCACGTCGTTGATCCGCGGGGTGGGTCGGGCGCCGCCACGGTGAGCGCGGGCTCTCCGGCCGCGGCGCAGTCCTGCACGCGCTTGGACTTCAGCTCCCAGCGCACGAGCAGCCGGTCGGTGGGCAGGCCGTGGTGCAGCGCGGACGAGGTGCGGCCGTAGAAGTCGGCGACGAACTGCGGGGCCTGGGCCGCCCAGCCGCCGGAGGTTCAGGTTGGCGTTTCGGGCCTGCATGGGGTCGTAGGTCCAGCTGATGAGGCCGACGCCGCGGGCCAGGGCCTCGTCGCGCTGCGCCCACTTGAGCCGCGCGCCCAGGCCGCGGCCCTGCAGGTCGGGCAGCACCGCGAGCATGTCGGAGTGCAGGTGGGGGATTCCTCCGCGCAGGGCGGGGAAGGCGTAGGCGAAGCCGACGATCTTGCCGTCGGCGGTCTCGGCCAGGTGGACGAAGCCGCCGGCGTGGACGGTCGCGATCAGCTGGATGGCGGAGGTGATCTCGAGGTCGGCGATGCCCCACACCGCGCGCTGCAGCGGGATGCAGGCTTCGAAGTCGGACCGGGTGCGGGCGAGGCGGATGCGAATGTCGTCGCTCATGGGCGGCAGGAGTTTATATCAACTAGAATCCGCGGACGTTCCATGGCCGAGCCGCCGCCGACGCGCGAAGCCGGTCTCGTCCGGGGCCTCGGGGCCTGGGACGCCACGCTCGTGACCATCGGCTCCGTCCTCGGGACCGCGATCTTCATCACCCCCGGCGACATCGCCCGCTCCATGCCCCATGCCGGGTCTGATGCTGCTCGCTCTGGCTGGCGGGAGGCCTCGTGACCCTGGCCGGCGCCCTCACCTACGCCGAGCTCGGGCGCTCTCTTCCCGCGGGCCGGGCGGCCAGTACGAGTTCCTGAAGGAGGCCTACGGGCGGTTCTGGGGCTTCCTCTTCGGCTGGGCGAGCTTCCTCGTCATCATGAACGGCGGCATCGCCGCCCTGGCCGTCGGCTTCGGCGAGTACACCGGGGCCTTCCTCCCTTTCTTCTCGACCGGTCACGTGCTGCTCGCGGTGCCCCTCGGGGTCTTCACCTGGACCCTCAACGGTGGCCAACTCGCCGGGGCCTTGTGCCTCGTCTTCCTGACCGCGGTCAACTACGTGGGTCTCAAGGAAGGGGCCGGGCTCCAGAACGCGGTGACCCTGGTCAAGATCGCCTCCCTCGTCGCCCTCGCGGTGTTCGGCTTCGCCGCGCCCGCCCGCCACGACCCCGACCTCTGGGCGCCCCTTCCCGGGGGAGGGCCCCTTCTCGCGGCCTTCGGCGTGGCCATGATCGCCGTGTTCTGGAGCTTCGACGGCTGGTACGCGGTCACCAACCTGGCGGGCGAGATGCGGCGGCCCGAGCGCGACCTCCCGCGCGGCCTGATCGCGGGTACCCTGCTCGTCACCGCGCTCTACGCGGTCATGAACATCGTGTTCGTCCGCTCCTTGAGCTTCGAGGAGATGCAGGCCACGAGCCGGGTGGCCGAGACCTCGGCCACGGCCCTCTTCGGGCCCATCGGCGGCCGGCTCATCAGCGCGGCGGTCCTCGTTTCCACCTTCGGGTGCATCTCGGCCACCATCCTCTATGCGGCCCGCATCTACCTGCCGATGGCGGAGGACGGCGTCTTCTTCCCGTCCCTGGCCTACATCCATCCCCGCTACCGGACGCCTTCCACGAGCATCCTGGCGCAGGGAGTCTGGGCGATCCTGCTCACGTTCTCCGGGACCTACAGCAGCTCTACACCTACGTCATGTTCGCCGTGTGCCTCTTCCACGCCGCCACCGGAGTCGCGGTCTTCGTGCTGCGCCGGACCCGGCCCGACGCTGGCCCGTCCCTACCGCACCTGGGGATACCCCCTGGTGCCCGCCCTCTTCGTCCTGAGCGCGCTTCTGATCGTGGCCAACACCCTCGTGGAGAGCCCCCGGGAATCGCTCATCGGCCTCGGCCTCCTCGCCCTCGGAGTACCCGCCTATCTCTTCTGGCGGAGCCGGACCAAGGAGGCACGCGATCGCGCCTAGCCGAAGACGGCCCGGGGTGCTGCGCCGGCTCTTCGAAGCCGGGGGGATGCTTCTGTCCCGCGAGATCGCCGTCCTGACCAACGCCATCGCCTTCAACTTCCTGCTTTGCCTCTTCCCGCTGGTGCTGGTGGTGGCGGGAGTGTCGCAACAGCTGCCCTTCAGCCGGCGCGCTTCGATCGCACTTCTCCTGGTGCTCCAGGAGCTGATCCCCTTCGATCACACGGCCCTCGCGGAGTCGCTCCGCGGGCTCTCGAAGACCGCGCGCACCCTGGAGCTGTTCTCGCTCCTCCTCATCGTCTGGGGCTCTTCCGGCATCTTCATGCCCGTCGAGATGGTCCTCAACAAGGCCTGGGGCGGCCCGACCCACCGCGATTTCTGGAAGAGCAAGCTCCTGGCCTTCCTGATGACCATGGCCGGGGGCATCCTGGCCCTGGCCTCGGTCTCGCTCACCGTGGCAGCCCGGACCCTGAGCCAGGGCGTCCCCGGGATCACGCGGTACGGGGCGAAGGCGAGCGCACTTCTCTTCACCTGTCGTCCTCTTCTTCCTCATCTATCGGCTGATCCCGAGCGCGCCCGTGGGCAGCCGGGTCGCGATGAAGGCGGCGATCTGGGCGGGGGTGGCCTGGGAGGGGGCCAAGTACGTGTTCGTGATCCAGCTCGGGCGCATGAACCTCCAGGCCTTCTACGGTCCCCTGGCCCTCTCCGTGTCGCTGATCCTCTGGGCCTACATCTCGAGCCTCGTCCTGGTCTTCGGCGCCCTCATGACGCCCGTGGATCAGGCAGCGCGTCCCGCGCGCCGCTAGAATTGGGGCGGGCGCTCGTCGCCCGGAACCAGGAAGACCCATGAGCTCGGAACGTGTCACCTACGCCACGCTCGCGGCGGGCCAGACCGCGGACTTCAAGAATCGCTACGACGAAGCCCTGCTGCGGGTGCGCGGATGGTTCGGCCGCGACCACGCGCACGTGATCGACGGCCAGTCCGTCCGTGGCTTCACCTACTTCGAGGACCGAAGCCCGATCGACACCGGGATCGTGATCGGGCGATTCCCCCGGGGCACGTCGGACGACGTGGGGCGCGCCGTGGCCGCCGCGCGAAGGGCCTTTCCGGCCTGGAGCCAGAGGCCCTTCGAAGAGCGCACCGCGATCCTCCGTCGCGCCGCCGACCTCATCGAGGAGCACGGGTTCGACCTCTCGGCCCTGCTGAGCCTGGAGGTCGGGAAGAGCCGCCTCGAGGCGATGGGAGACGTCACCGAGACCGCGGACCTCGTGCGCTACTACTGCGAGCAGATGGACCCGCAACGACGGGTTCGACCGGCCCATGGCCCGCTTCACCGAACGCGAGGAGACGCGCTCGGTCCTGCGGCCTTACGGGGTCTGGGCGGTCATCAGCCCGTTCAACTTTCCGGCGGCCCTGGCGGGAGGCCCCCTGGGCGCGGCGCTCGTGGCCGGGAACACCGCCGTGCTCAAGCCCAGCCAGGAGGCGTCGCTCATCGGCCTGGCCTTGCACGACCTCTTTCGCGAGGCGGGCCTGCCCGACGGCGTCCTGAACGTCGTGTTCGGAAGCGGGGAGGAGGCGGGCGAGGCGCTCGCCTCGCACCCCGGGGTGGACGGCCTGCTCTTCACGGGCTCGAAGACGGTCGGGATGTCGATCCTCCGGCGCTTCAGCCGCGAGTGGCCGAAGCCGTGCATCACCGAGATGGGGGGCAAGAACCCGGCCATCGTGATGCCGTCGGCCAACCTCGACGACGCGGCCGAGGGCGTGCTGCGGTCGGCCTTCGGCCTCCAGGGCCAGAAGTGCAGCGCCTGCTCGCGGGTCTACGTGCACGAGGCGGTGCGGGAACGGTTCACGGCCCTGCTCGTCGACAAGACGGCGCGGCTCACGGTGGGCGACCCCAGCCGAGACGGCGTCTTCATGGGTCCGGTGATCCACGAGCGCGCGTACCGGAGCTACGAGCGTTACGCGGAGCTCGCCCGCCGCGACGGCCGGGTGCTGGCCGGGCGGCGCCCTGCTGCGCGACGGGGACCTCGCCCGCGGCTACTTCGTGGCCCCGAGCGTCGTGGACGCCTTGCCGGTCGACCACGCCCTCTTCCGCGAGGAGATGTTCGTGCCCATCGTCTGCCTCGCCGGGATCTCTTCGCTCCAGGAGGGCCTGCGCCTGGCCAACGAGACCGAGTATGGCCTGACCGCGGGGTTCTTCAGCGGAGAGGCCCACGAGGTGGACGACTTCCTCGCGGGGATCGAGGCGGGCGTCGTCTACGTCAACCGGCGCGCGGGGGCCACGACGGGCGCCTGGCCGGGAGTACAGCCCTTCGGCGGCTGGAAGGGGAGCGGGTCTTCGGGCAAGGCCTCGGGCGGGCTCTACTACGTCCAGCAGTTCATGCGGGAGCAGTCCCGCACCATCGTCCATTGACCCGGCCGCGACGCTCGGCGCCCCGTCGCTCCCCGGGTTCGTTCGTATTCCATCGCCCGCTGGGGCGTGCGCTGCCCGTCATCGCCCGGGGGATGGGGGCCGAGCTCTGGGACAGGACCGGCAAGCGCTACCTGGACGGCTCCGGAGGAGCAGTGGTCGTGAACGTGGGCCACGGCCGGGGCGAGATCGCACAGGCCATGGCCCGCCAGGCCCAGGCCGTCGCCTACGTCCACGGGACGCAGTTCACGAGCGATGCGATCGAAGACTACGCGCGCCGCCTCGCCGCGCACGTTCCCGGCGACTGCAGCCGGCTCTACCTCGTCTCGGGGGGCTCCGAGGCCAACGAGACCGCGGTCAAGATGGCTCGGGCCTACCAGCTCGCCCTCGGCCAGGGGTCGCGGTACAAGGTGGTCCGGCGTTCGGTCTCGTACCACGGCAACACCCTCATGACCCTCTCCCTCTCGGGGCGGCCGACGCTCAAGGCGCCCTATCGGCCGATGCTCGTCCCGGTTCCGGAGGCCCCGGCTCCGTTCTGCTATCACTGCCCCCTGGGCAAGACCTACCCGGAGTGCCAGGTGGCCTGCGCGGACGAGCTCGAGGCCGTGATCCTGCGCGAGAGGCCCGAGACGGTGGCGGCCTTCATCGCCGAACCCATCCTCGGCGCCTCCGCGGGCGCCTTCGTCCCCCCCGAGGACTATGCGCGCAAGGCCCGCGAGATCTGCTCCCGCCACGGTGTCGTCTACATCGACGACGAGGTGATGACGGGGTTCGGCCGAACCGGGGCCTTCTTCGGTATCGAGTGGAGCGGGGTGAGCCCCGATCTCGTCACCTGCGGCAAGGGCATGAGCGGGGGCTACATGCCGGTGGGGGCGGTGCTGGCCAGCGAGCGCATCGTGGCTGCGCTCGAGCGCGCCTCGGGCTTCACCCATGGGTTCACGTTCTCGCACAACCCGGTCACGGCCGCGGCCTGTCTCGAGACGCTGCGCATCCTGGAGGACGAGGACCTGGTCGCGCGGTCCCGCACTCTCGGCGAGCGCCTCCTCTCGCGGCTCGCGCCGCTGCGTTCCCGCCCCCACGTGGGAGACGTGCGCGGCCGCGGCCTCATGGCGGGGGTCGAGCTCGTGGCCGACAAGGGCACGCGCCGACCTTTCCCGCGCGCCGACAAGAAGGCCGAAAGGGTCACGGCCGCAGCCTTCGCGAAGGGGCTCGTCGTCTACCCGAGCACCGGCTGCGCCGACGGCACGAGCGGCGACCTCGTCATGCTGGCCCCCCCCTTCGTGACGACCGAAGCGCAGATCGACGAGATGGCCGCCCTCCTTCAGCAAACGCTCGAAGACCTCGGTCTCTGAGCCCGGCCGCGCGTCTCACCGGCGGAAACGCCGCCCCGGTTTCTTTGTGCTCCTCTCGCCTTTGTGGTGAACTCAGCGCATGGCCAAGAACTACCCGTCCATCACCGTCCCCCCGCCGGGACCGCGCGCACGGGCGGTGATCGAGCGCGACCTTCGGGTCATGTCCCAGAACTACAAGAAGGACTACCCGCTGGTGGCCGAACGCGGGTACGGGCCGGTGGTCGAAGACTCCGACGGCAACCGCTACCTCGACTTCGCGGCCGGGATCGCGGTGGTGGCCACCGGCCACTCCCATCCCGAGGTCGTGGCCGCGATCAAGGCCCAGGCCGACCGCTTCCTCCACATGTGCGCGACCGACTTCTACTACGACGGCGTGGTGGAGCTCGCGGAAGGGCTGGCTCGGCGCGCCCCCGGTCCCGGCCCCTGGCGCGTGTTCTTCGCGAACTCGGGGGCGGAGACGGTGGAAGGGGCCATCAAGCTGGCGCGCCTGCGCACCGGCCGCCAGAAGATCGTGGCCTTCTACGGGGCCTTCCACGGCCGCACCTACGGCGCCATGAGCCTCACCGCCAGCAAGCCCGTCCAGCGCCGCGGCTACGGGCCGTTCGTGCCCGAGATCGTCCACTCCCACTACGCGCACTGCTACCGCTGCCCCGTGAACCGGCAGAAGGAGACCTGCGACGTCGAGTGCCTGGACCTCCTGACCAAGACGATGTTCGGCACCACCATCGACCCGCGCGAGGTCGCGGCGGTGATCGTGGAGCCGGTCCAGGGCGAAGGCGGCTACGTCGTTCCCCATCCCGGCTTCCTCAAGCGGCTGCGTGACCTCACGCGCGAGCACGGCATCCTGCTCATCGCCGACGAGGTGCAGTGCGGCATGGGCCGCACCGGCCGGCTCTTCGCGAGCGAGCACTTCGGCCTCGAGCCCGACATCGTGACCCTGGCCAAGGGGATCGCCTCCGGCATGCCCCTGGGTGCGCTCCTCGCGAAGGAATCAGTGATGCAGTGGAACGACGGAGGCCACGGCTCGACCTTTGGCGGCAACCCCGTGTCGGTGGCCGCGGCCCTGGCCACGCTTCGCCTGCTGGAAGGTGGGCTCGTCGAGAACGCCGCGCAGGTGGGCGATCACCTCATGGGGGCACTGCGCTCGAGGCTCGCTCCTCACGGCGTGGTCGGAGACATCCGGGGCCTCGGCCTCATGATCGGGGTGGAGATCGTGAAGGACCGCGCCCGGAAGGAGCCGGCGCCCGAGCTGCGGGAACGGATCCTCGAGGAGGCCTTCCGGCGCGGACTGCTGCTCCTGGGCTGCGGCAAGAACACGGTCCGGATCTCGCCTCCCCTCGTCATCGACCGCGAAGACGCCGAGATCGCGGCCGGCATCCTGGCCGAAGCCGTGGCCGCAGCGGCGGGCTGAGCCGCCCTACCCGGCCGCGCCCTTGGGAGGCGCCGTCTTCGGAAAGTGGGCGTCGACCCAGGACCGCGCCTCCGCCTCGACCACCGCCTCCGTCGCGCCCGAGACCACGTGGATCGGGTCCTGGCTCCTTGCCTCGCCGCCCAGGGCATAGACGGCCGCCTTCATCTCGGGGCCGTCCTGGTACAGGTAGACGTGGACCTCCCCTCCCGGCCGTGGCAGCTTGAGGAGTCGGCCCGTCTTCATCGTGTGGGCCCTTGGCGCAGGCCTAGCGCCCGCCGAGGGAGAAGAAGAACGGCCGCCGCGCGGATCCGGTTGCGGCCAGGGGCTGCGTGATCCCCCGCAGGAACTCCTGGGCCATCAGGGCATAGCCCTGTTCGTTGGGATGCAGCAAGTCCGTGTAGAGGGGAGGGAGCGACGACTGGCGCATGTACAAGGCGTAGATGTCGGCCACCGCCACCCGTTCCGTCCTCGCGAGCGTGCGGATCTGGTCGTTCATCCGCTTCACCCAGTCGTTCCTCTCCGCCGCCTGTTTGTCGGCGAATTGGGGGTTCACGGGAATGATCGTCCCCAGGATCGGGTTGCTCTGGACCGAGCGCGCATCCCGGATC
The DNA here is from genome assembly GCA_963760685.1 of uncultured Acidobacteriota bacterium. Lineage (GTDB taxonomy): Bacteria > Acidobacteriota > Vicinamibacteria > Fen-336 > Fen-336 > CAVXEA01. The sequence continues at coordinate 3,329,217 of CAVXEA010000003.1, read as the reverse complement.
ATCGATCGGAGAGAGTCGATGGTGTAGCAGGGGAACCGGTCGTCGCGACACTCGATGTCGTTCCAGTCGTTCGTACCGTAGAGGATCAAGGTATAGGCGGGACGGGTCCGGTCCAGGCTGCCCCCGATGCGGCCGGCGCCGGCGTTGCTGCGCGTGGCCGACTTGCCCTCGTTGCGCACCGAGGCGCTCCCGCCCCAGTAGCTCCGGAGGTTGGCTTCCAGGTAGCTCCGGTAGCCGCTGCCGTCGTTCGAGCCCTCGCCGAAGGTGATGCTGTCTCCGAACGCCATGTAGACGTTGGCGCGGTTCGAACCGATGGGAAGGATGACGGGAACCGCGACCTCGGCGCCCGCAGGCACCTGGACCGCGACCTGCGCACCCGGCACGAAATAGGGGGGCAGGCTCTCGGGCCGGACCGTCGCGGCCTGCGCGCCCGACGGCACGTTGGCCACGATCGCATGCCCGCCGCTCGCCGTCTGCCCGGTGCGGGTGGCCACCTGGACGGTCACTCCGGGCAGGCGGATGCTCTCCAGGGGGTCGGCGATCCCGTTGCCGTTCTCGTCGTAGAAGACGAAGGCTCCGACCGGCGTGCCCGGAGGCTCGGTGGGCGGCGGATCCGGCCCGGCCGGAGACCCTCCTCCCCCGCAGGAGACGCCGAAGAAGGCGGCGAGGACGAGGCCGGTGAGGCCCGTGGAAAAAGAGTTGCGGCGGCCCAAACCTTGCGAGTGTATCATGCTGTCGGGACACGTTCTTAGCGTGCCCGAGGGTCTCCCGTGACCGCCAGCGCCACCAACCGCCGAGTGACCGCGCGCCGGGCCTGCCGGCTCACCGTGCGCTACAACGCCGCCGAAGACTGGCACCCGGCGACGGCCATGGACCTTTCGACCCGAGGGTGCCGCCTGCGGGTGGGCGAGTCCCTGGCCCGCGGACGCCAGCTCCGCGTGCTCTTCGAGGTGCCGCTCCGCGACGGGGCCAGCATGCCGTCCGTCGAGATCCGCGCCGACGTGATCTGGTCCCGGGTCGAGGGCATCTCACACCAGGTCGGCCTGGTGTTCGACGAGAGCCCCCAGGCGCTCGACGAGGTCCTCGCCGCGCTGGCCTGACGCCCTTCACCTCCAGTCGATGGCCAGACCGCCGTCCGGGTCCAGGCGGACGCCCAGCACCCGGTCCGCGTCCGATTCGAAGGTGCCGCGGAGCTCCTGGGTGTCGATGCGGTCCTGTCGGTTGACCTGGACCCGGACCAGATGGCTCCCGGGCCTGACCGGGATGGGGTCGGCGTCGGTCGTCAGCAGCTCGGTCGCCCGCTCGAGCACCGGCGCGTCGTCGACGAACACGTGGGCGACGCCGCCGGCGGCCTCGCCCTCGACCCTGAGCAACAGCCGTGCGTTCGTCGGGCCCGCCTCGGCTTCCGCCGCGAGGGCGACGGGCGACGCCTTGGGCGGGTCGGTGGGCGGAGCCGCGAGGGGAGACGCCGAGGAGGACGGAGCTGGGTGCGGGGGGTCGACCGCCGAGGGAGACGGGGCAACCCGCGTCTCATTCGCCACCGTGGGCGAAGGTGCCACGTGGAGCGTTTCGGCCACTTGCGCGGGCCAGAGGGCTGAGAATCCCACGGCGAGAGCGCCCACGGCCAGCATGCCCACCGCGAGGACGGCGAGCGGCTCCAGCCTCAGGCTTCGCGCGGGCGGCTTCCCAGGCCGTGGCTCTTCGACGGACTGGAGAGGCAGGTCCATCGGCTCGATCTCGACCTCGGGCCGAGGGGAGACCAGAGTGCCAAGGCCCCGTTCCGGTGGCGTCCAGCCCACGCGATGCCGGGGCTCGCGGTCGGCAAGGACGTCGGCGATGTCCTCGGCCAGGGCCTGCCCGTCGGGGTATCGATCGGCCGGCGCCTTCGCCATCGCTCGTTCGATCACGTAGTCGGCCGCGGGGGGGAGCTCGGGGTTGAGCGAGGAGGGCGGAGGAGGATGCTGGTGCGCCACCTTGGCCATGATCCGCGGCACGCTCTCGGCCGCGAAGGGCTTCTGGCCCGTCACCAGCGTGTACGCCACCGCGCCGAGGGAGAACAGGTCGGTCCGGCCGTCGATCGGCAAGCCGAGGACCTGCTCGGGGGCCATGTAGAGGGGCGTCCCCACGAAGTGGCCGCTTCCGGTCAGCTCCTGGCCGTGCGCGTGCTTGGCGAGGCCGAAGTCCATGATCTTCGGCTCGCCCGAGGGCAGGCGCATGATGTTCGCGGGCTTGATGTCGCGGTGGACGACACCCCGCTGGTGCGCGTAGGCGAGCGCTTCCGCCACCCGGGCCACGATCCCGAGGGCCTGGCGCCAGGGGGGACGACGGTTCTCGGCCATGACCTTCGAGAGGGGCTCGCCCTCGAGGCGCTCCAGGGCGATGAAGAGCACGCCGCTCTCCGGATCGCGGTCGACGTCGTGGACCACGACGATGCCGGGATGGGAAAGGCTCGCGGCGATGCGCGCTTCGGCGAGGAAGCGCCGCTCGAAGGAGGCCTGCTCGTCGCCCGAGGTGGCGAAGAAGAGGCGGATGACCTTCAAGGCCACGACCCGGTTCAGGGAAGGGTCCCAGGCCTCGTAGACGACGCCCATCATCCCGCGGCCCAGCTCGCGCCGGATCTCGTAGCGGCCGGTCTTTTCGGGGACGACCTCGGCTGGCACTGCGCTGATGGTACACCCCGCTCGCCGGGCGTCCGGAGCCGAGCGGGCGGGGTCGCTACCGCGGGCCCGGGCGCCCCGGCCGTGCCCTGGCCGCCTTGCGCAAGGATTGGAGCACGGCCACGAAGTCCTCGGGCAGGGGGCTTTCGACCGCGACCTTCGCTCCGGTCAGGGGATGGACGAAGGCGAGTCTCCGGGCGTGGAGCATCTGGCGACGGGGGTGAGCGCGAAGGGTCGCGCGGCCGGGCTTCTTGCCGCGCTCGCGCCCATACCGGGAGTCGCCCAGGACCGGGAGGCCGATGTGGGCCAGATGGATTCGCACCTGGTGCTGACGGCCGGTCTCGAGCACCACGTCGAGGTGGGCGCCTTCGGCGAAACGCTCGACCACGCGCCAGCGCGTTCGCGCCGGCTGCGACGGCTCGTCCGCCGCGGGCCACCCCGCGCCGTCCGCCCTCGTAGGCGTCCTTGATCGGCGCATCCACGACGCCCGAGTCCGCGGGGGGCGCTTCCCGCCACGAGGGCCGAGTAGTGGCGCTCGATCGCGTGTCGCGAGAAGAGGCCGATGAGGGCCTGGCGGGACTCGGGCGACTTGGCGAAGACCAGCGCTCCGGAAGTATCGCGATCGATGCGGTGCACGAGGCCCACGTACGGCCGCTTCGGGGTCAGCCGGGACACGTAGTCGCGCACGTAGCCGAGTGCCGTCTCCTCGTGCGATCGGCGCCGGGACCGCTCGGCACGGACAAGAGGCCCGCCGGCTTGTCGACGATCAGCACCGAATCGTCCTCGTAGAGGAGTGGAATCGCCGCCCGCACCCGCGGCAAGGCCTTCTGGTTCGGGTCGAACTCGATCGCCGCTCGCGGGCTGGTCAGCAAGGTCCCCGGCTCGCGGACCATCCGGCCGTCCACGGTGACCTGGCCCTTCTCGATCGCTTCTCGAGCCTTCCGGCGGGAGAGGCCGGGATGCTTTCCGATCAGGGCCAGGTCCAGGCGCATGCCCGGCTAGCCCGGCTTCTTCTTGGACAAGGCAGGAACGTAGTCCCGGCCGCCGGGGCTTGTCAATCAGAGGGCGGTCAGGGCTCGAGGAGTCCGCGGGCGTCGTCCCACGCCGCGGGGTCCTGGACGAAGTACGCCCTGAGCATCGTGTACAACTCGGCGTGGCGCCGGCGCAACGCGAGGGGCACCTCGAAGAAGGCTTCGACGGCGACGGCCAGGAACTCGATGGCATCCTGGGCCCCGTAGGGATCGAGGACGGACTTGCCCCGCTGGAGACGATCCATCTCCTTCGCGGCGAGCCGGACCCACCGGGCCCGCTCCGTCTCGTCGAGCCCCGGCGGGATGCCGTCGAATTGGAAGCGGCCCTTGTCCAGGAGATGCGCGAACTCGTGGATCCCCACGTGGTAGGCGTCGTCCGGATCCTCGAAGCTGTCGAGCAACGAGGGCACGGAGAGAATGACCGAGCCCCAGCCATGCGTCTCGCCCACCCGCTCGGGGACGCCGAAGTTGTAGTCGCGGTCGAAGGCGTCGGGATAGAGCAGCACCTCCGTGAGCTGCTCCCACTCGTAGGACGGCCAGCCGAGGCTCAGGGTCACGGCCGAGGCGGCGACCAGGAGTCGGAGCTCGTCGGTGACCTCCACCTCGACGCCGGTGATGCGCATCTCGCCCAGGAAGAGGCGCACGTCGTCCTCGAAGTGCCGCCGCAGGTCCGGGGGCAGGCGGTCGTAGTGGTCGTAGCGCGTTTCGAGGAAGGATCGCCAGGCCGCGGGGAAGGGGCGGGCGAGCAGGGAACGGCGGCGGGCGTAGCGCCGGTCCCTGATCCGGAAGAAGACCGCGCCGAGGCCGAGACCGAGGGCCGCGCCCAGAGCCGCCCCGAGGACGCCGACGGACGACGCTCCCACCAGCACTCCGGCGGCGACGGCGAGCACCGTCAGGGCGCGGGTGAAGGTCAGGTCCCCCGGGGATGTGGCGTTCAGGGCGTGGCCTCACTCCGGCGCGGAGCGCAAGGGACCCAAGCCCACGGTCTCGAGGCGCCGTTCGCCCGTGTGGGCGGCGATGGCGGCCGCGGTGCGGTCCCGCAGGTCGACCATGGATCGCCAGTCGGTCCCGACGCTCCGGAGCGGCTCACCGATCCAGAGATGAATGGCGCCCGGCCGGGGCCACGAGCCGTCGCGCAGGACGCGCCTCGTGCCCTGGAGGGCGAGGGGCACCACGGGGACGGCGGTCTCCACGGCGGTCTTGAACACTCCCATCCGGAACGGTCGAAGCCCGTCTTCCGCGGGTGAACGTCCCCTCGGGAAACAGGAGCACACTTCGAGCCCCGGCCACCGCCTGCGCCACGAGGCCGGCGTCCTGGACGCTCTGCCTGGGCGTCGAAGCGGTCGACGGTCAGATGGCCGCAGCGCCTGAGGTAGGTGCCCACCACCGGATACCGCAGGGCCTCGACCTTCGAGACGAAGAGAAAGTCGGTGGGAAGGAGCGCCATGAGCGCGGGCACGTCGACATACGACGCGTGGTTCGAGGCCAGGAGGAACGGGCCCGATCGTGGTAGCCGATCGAGGCCCTCGACCGAGAGCCGGCAAAGCGCGAGCCGGAGACCGAGGCGCACGGTGAGCCGACCGCAGGCGAACGCGAAACGCCGCCGGGGAACGAGGGCCACCGCCACCCAGAGCGGCAGCACCACGATGGGCAGCGCGACCGAGAGCCAGGCGACGTAGAGGGCGCTCGGGACTCGGCGTCGCATCGCCACCAGGTTCGCGGAGACGAGTCCGGCCAGCAGCCGCAACCGGTGAGCCCACGAGGTGCCCGTGGCCTGGCCCAGGGTGCCCGCGAGGTACGACTCCCTGGTCGCGTTGCGGCGGACCTTGCCGCTCGAGGTCTTGGGCACGGCGCCGGGCGGGACCAGGGCCACCGCGTCCGGAGGCAGCCCGACCGCGTCGGCCACGAGGCGCGTGATCTCGGCCGTGATCCGCTCGCGTCGCGCCCCGTCCTTGACCCGCGTCTCCGCGGCCACGACCAGACGGTCCGTGCCTTGCTCGTCGCTCGTGACCCCGAAAGCCACCACGCACCCCCGGCGCACCCCCGAGGCGTGGGTGGCGGCCTCCTCGATCTCCTGGGGCACGAGGTTGCGCCCCGCCTTGATGATGATGTCCTTGCGGCGGCCCGCGATGAAGTGCTCGCCGTCCGCGCGGTAGGCGAGATCGCCGCTGTCGAGGAACCCGCCCCGGGCGGTGACCTTGGCCGTGGCCTCTGGCTTCTTGAAGTAGCCGGCGGTCATGGACGGGCCCCGGAAGAGCAGGCGGCCCAGGGTTCGCTCGCCGACCTCGTCGCCGGCGTCGTCGACGATGCGCACCTCGTGCTCGGGCAGCGGCGCGCCCACCGAGACGAACTGCAAGGCACCCGGGTCTTCCTCCCTCGTGGGCACGGCGCGACCCTCTTGTTCGAACCGCCCGCGCTCGATCCGGTCGAACCTCGGGCCGCGCCCCAGCGGTGGGAAGCACAGGGCGACCGAGTTCTCGGCCAGCCCGTAGACCGGCATCATGGCTTCCCGGCGAAAGCCGTAGGGCGCGAAGCGGGCCACGAAGCGATCGACGGTGGCCGGGCTCACCGGCTCGGCGCCGTTCAGGGCGCAGCGCCACGACGAGAGGTCGAGGCCTTCGATGGCCGAGTCCTGGATCTTGCGCGCGCACAGCTCGTACGCGAAGTTCGGGGCCGCGGAGAGCGTGGCCCGTCGCTCGTGGATGGACCAGAGCCAGCGCTCGGGTCGAGCCAGGAAGGACAGCGGCGATTGCAGCGCGAGGGGCAGGCCCTGGTGCAGGCAGAAGAGCCACGAGCCGATGAGGCCCATGTCGTGATAGAGCGGCAGCCAGCTCGCGCCCACGTCGGTGGGCCGTACCGCAAGCCCCTGGGCGATGGCGTGGATGTTCGCGAGGAGGTTGTCGTGGGTGAGGAGCACCCCCTTGGGCAGACCGGTGCTGCCCGAGGTGTACTGGATGAAGGCGGGATCGCTTCCGGCCCCCTCGGCGGACGAACTGGCCAGTCCGCGCTCGGCCAGCTCGTCCGCCGTGGCCACTTTCCGGAGGCTTCGCACCTTCGAGCGCAGCAAGCCGGCGATGGGCTTGGCTTTCGGGATGGTGACCAGCACGCGCACGCCAGCATCGGCCAGGATTGCGGACTGGCGGCCGGCGTACTCGTCGAGCTGGTCGAGGCGAACCGGCGGATAGATGGGTACCGGGATGGCACCGGCGATCAGGATGCCCTGGAAGGCACGCAAGAAGTCGTTTCCCGTGGGCAGCATGAGGGCCACGGCGTCGCCCCGGGCGACCCCTTCCGCGCGCAGGCCGCCCGCTACCGCCGCGGCCTCGCTCCACAGGCCCCCGTAGGTGATCGTGCGCTCCTCCCCATCGCCCTCGCGCAGGAACACCGCGGGTCGTCCGGGTTCGACCTGGGCCCGGAGAAACAGCGACTCGTGCAGCGTGCGGGCCTTCGGCACCTCCCCACGGGCCGCGCCCACGGGGTCCGGGCGCGCGGTCCCGGGTGCTTCGGGGAGGGAGGCGCTCATCAAGGCGCGGGCCATCTCGGCGGCGGTGTCGATCTCGAGGTGGCGATCCTCGAGCTTTCGCCCCAGGGCCGATTCGAGCCGGGCCAGGAGCTCGACCCGCTCGAGGCTGCCGAGTCCCAGATCGCGCTCGAAGGAGGCGCCCGGAGAGGCCGCGTTCCTCGCGCGCTCGCCGCCGGTCTCCGCGGCGAGCGTGCGCACCACCTCGAGGACGCGAGCCTCGAGGTCGGCTTGCGCGGGGAGTGCCATGGGGTTCGGGCCCGCCATACCCGCGTCACTCTAGTCCGCGGGCGGTGCCCTGACAATGCTAACCTTGCGGCGGTAAGCCAATGCTCGAGGAAGTGACGATTCGCGAGATCGAGGCGATCTTCGCGGTCACCGACCGCCTGGGGCTATCGCGCGAGCTTCTCGTGATCCCCCTCCGCCCACGCCATCCGGGCCGGGTCAGGAAGATGCCGGGCGGGAAGATCGAGATCGTCGTCGATTCGGAGCAGGAGTTCGGCGAGTTCGTCGCCAGCCTGGAGTCCCAGCTCCGCAGCGTGCTCCGCTAGCCGCCGGGCCCGCCTCTCGGGAAGGGCCGAACGGAACCGGGCGCGAGGGTCTTCATCCCCCCGCGCCCGAAAGCGTGCTACTTGGCGCCGAGCGCGGCGTCCTTGGCCGCCTTCGCGACCACGAACTTCAGCCGCCGGCGGGCCGGGATCTTCATCGCCTCGCCCGTCTGGGGGTTGCGACCCATCCGAGCCTTGTAGTTGCGCACGACGAGCTTCCCGACCCCGGGGATCGTGAAGCCGTTCTTGGCCTCCTTGTGGGCCAACGAAGCCAGGGCCTCCAGGTAAGCCGCAGAGGTCTTCTTGGGGATCTCGACCTTCTCGGCGAGGGCGGCCACGATCTTCGTCTTCGTCAAAGCCTTTGCCATTCCAGTTACTCCTCCTCAGAGTCGGGCACGCTCAAACCGTGCGTTTGAAAAGAGCCTCGCATTCTACATGCGTTTCGCGGTCGTCTGTCAAGCTGGAACCGCGCTCCGCGACCGCGCGGGATGCGCCCCGGGCGCGTCCCGGACGCTCCTCAGGGACCGTCGCCCACGCCCGCCTCGCGGATGAGGAACACCGTCTCGCCTGGACGAGCGAGACCCAGCTGCTCGCGCGCGAGGCGCTCGATCGCGCCCGGATCTGCCTTGAGGGCCACGATCTCCGCAGCGAGCCTCTGATTCTCCGCCCGCAGGTCCTCGATCTCCCGCGCCAGCGACTCGGCGCGTTGCTGTCTGCGCCATGAGGTGGAGCATTCCGCGGTCGCCGAACAGGGCGGCCACCACGAGGGCCACGAGGGCGATGAACGAAGCGAGCGTCGCCGCGCGACGCCGCACCTGGGCATCCCCCCGTCCGCGTTCGTTGGCGCTGTTTCCCAAGACTTGAGGCTCTACTTTAGAGTCAGAGTGTAACATATTGTCAAACAGACATTTTCTGTTCAGCAGAACGGCTCTTCCCTAGGCCCAGCCGGCGACCCCCCTGGCGAGACATCTGCTGCTGGTAGCGGCGCAGCAGGCCGACGATCTCGGCGTTGACCTTCTTCAGCCGGCGAAATCCGGCCTTGAAGTCCTTGTGGCGGCCCACGAGCCGCTCCGCCTCTTCGCGCCCGGCGTCCCTCGAGATAGGCGAACCCACCCTGCCCGCCGCTCCGGGTCGAGAGCACGTAGTAGGGGCCGTGCTTGTGACCCTGCCGGCACACGCAGGTCTCCTTGCCGCACTCGGCGTAGCGCGCGAAGAGCGACCCCTGGAGCTGCTCGCGCAGCCGCAGCAGCGACTGGACGAGAGATCGCTGCTCGGCCAGCCGCTCCCGAATCCGCGTCCGAATCGTCTCGATGCTGGTCATTCGGTTTCTTACAGTAGAAATCAGAAAAGCACTGCAAGAATACTCCTCGCGCGCCGACTGTCAAGGTCTTTTCGCGGACGGCTCGAGGCGGGCAGCTCGGGAGCGTGGTATGAATGGGTCGACCTTCGGGCCAGGTCGGCCCTTTGGAGGTGGTCGATGTGGCTGGTGAAGACGGAGCCGACGGCGTACGCCTACGACGACCTGGCCAAGGCGAAGCGCGCGGTCTGGGACGGGGTGAAGAACACGATGGCCCTTCGCAACCTGAGCGCAGATGAAGGTGGGCGATCGCGTCTTCGTCTACCACACCGGCGACGAGAAGGCGGTGGTGGGCGTGGCCGAGGTGGTGCGCGTGGCCTATCCCGATCCCCAGGCGAGCTTCCCGAGCCAGATGGTCGTGGATCTCCAGGCCGTCGGTCCCTTGCCCCGACGCGGTGACCCTGGCCGAGATCAAGGCCAGGAAGGAGTTCGAGGAGAGCCCCCTCGTCCGCCAGGGGAGGCTGTCGGTCGTGCCCCTGACCGCGGCGCAGGTCAAGGTCATCGAGACCCTCGCCAAGTGAGCGAGCACTGCCTGGTGCTCTCGACGGTGGCGAGCGCCGAAGACGGCGAGCGCCTCGCGCAGGCCCTCGTCGAGCGGCGGGTGGCGGCCTGCGTCAACCTGCTGCCGGGGGTGACCTCGTTCTACCGCTGGGAAGGACAGGTCCAGAAGGACCGAGGAGCGGTTGCTCCTGATCAAGACCCGGACCGATCGCTTCGACGAGCTACGCGCGGCTCTCGTCGAGCTGCATCCCTACGAGGTGCCCGAGGTGATCGCGCTGGACGTCGCCGGCGGCCACGTTCCCTATCTGTCGTGGCTCGACGAGAGCGTGGCGCGCTAGGTCCGGCCCCGCCTCCGCGAACCGTGCTCGCGCCCGCCTTTCAGATCGCGTCGATCGCCCGGCGGAGGTCGGCGACCAGGTCGTCCGCATCCTCACAGCCCACGCTGATCCGGACGAGGCCGTTGCCGATCCCCAGCGCGTCGCGCTCGGCCTGCGTGTACCCGGCGTGGGTCATGGTCGCGGGGTGGGAGATCAGGGTCTCGACGCCGCCGAGGCTCTCCCCCAGCGAGCAGAGTCGCACGGCGCGCAGGAAGACGATCGGCGGCCTCGCGGCTCCCGAGATCGAAGGAGATGAGGGCCCCGTAGCCCGTGGCCTGCCGCTTCTGGATGTCGTGGCCGGGATGGTCGGAAAAGCCCGGCCAGTTGACCTTCAGGACCTGGGCTTGATCGCGCAGGAAGCGCGCGACCACGGCGGCGTTCTCCTCGTGGCGTGGCATGCGCAAGGCCAGGGTCTTCGTCCCCCGCAGCACGAGCCAGGCGTCGAACGGCGAGAGGATCGCCCCCGCCGCGTTTTGCACGTACTGAAGCCACTTCGCGTGGGCCTCCGTGTTGACCACCGCGACCCCGCCCACGCTGTCGGAGTGCCCGTTCAGGAACTTCGTGGTGGAGTGCACCACGATGTCCGCGCCCAGGCCCAGCGGGCGCTGGAAGAAGGGGCTCATGAAGGTGTTGTCGACGACCAGGATCGCGCCGCGCTTGCGGGCGGCCGCGGCCAGGGCCGCGATGTCGCAGACCTTCATGAGGGGGTTGGTCGGGGTCTCGATCCAGAGCATGTCGAAACGGCCGGCCCCCGCGTCGAAGGCGGCGGCGTCGCTCGCGTCCTGGAACGCGAACTCCACTCCGTACTGCGCCAGGATCTTGGTGAAGAGGCGATGGGTGCCGCCGTACACGTTGTCCGAGACCACCACCCGCTGCCCGGCCTTCACGAACGTGAGCACGGCGTTGGTGGCGGCCATGCCCGAGGCGTAGCAGTACGCGTCGCTGCCCCCTTCGAGGGCCGCGAGGTTCTTCTCCAGAGCCCGCCGCGTGGGGTTGTGGGTGCGCGCGTACTCGTAGCCCTTGTGCTGGCCGATACCCTGCTGGACGTAGGTCGAGGTCTGGTAGATGGGAGTGGTCACGGCGCCGGTGGTGGGATCCGGCTCCTGCCCGGCGTGGATGCAATCGGTGGCGAAGGCCATGGCGGCTAGTTCACCACAAAGCCCCGAGGAAGCAAAAGCGCCGGGACTAGAGAAGCGCCCGATCCCGGTAGCTGGCGAGGACCGCGGTGCACTCGTCGGCGGGGACGGGCTGGCTCAGGAGGTGGCCCTGGACGAGGTCGCACCCGAGGTCGGTCAAGAGGGCCCGCTGCTCTTCCGTCTCCACCCCCTCGGCCACGACCTGGAGCTGCAGCGAGTGGGCGAGGGCGATGACGGCGCGCGCGATGGCCGCGTCGTCGGCGCTCGTCAGGAGGTCCTGCACGAACGAGCGATCGATCTTCAGGGCGTCGATGGGCAGCCGGCGCAGGTGCCGCAGCGACGAAGCGGCGATGCCGAAGTCGTCGATGGTGATCCGGACCCCGAGGGCCTTCAGGTCGAGCAGGGTCTCCCGAAGCGCTTCCGTTCTGGGCCGCCTGGTTCTCCGTGATCTCGAGGTCCAGCAGCCGCGGATCGAGCTCGGCCTCGGCCGCCGCCTTCCTGACCTGGCTCACCAGATCCGGCTGCTGGAGCTGGCGCGTGGAGAGGTTCACCGCCACCCGCAGGTCGGCGTGCCGAGTCGTTGCCAGGCGCGCGCCTGCCGGCAGGCGGCGCCGCAGCACGAAGGGACCGATGGGAACGATGAGACCGGTGACCTCCGCCAGGGCGATGAAGTCGGCGGCCGGGAGGACCTCGCCTCGCTCCGGGTTCTTCCAGCGCAGGAGAGCTTCGACCCCGTGGATCCGGCCGCTCGCGAGGTCGAGGAGCGGGCTGGTAGTGGACGAGCAGCTCGCCCGCGCGCCAAGGCCTTCCGGAGGCTGTTCTCGAGGGCCAGGCGCTCGAGGGCGCGCGCGTTCATGGCCGGGGTGTAGAGCTGGTAGCGGTCGCGCCCCTGCTCCTTGGCGCGGTACATGGCGGTGTCGGCGTTCTTCACCAGGGTCTCGACGTCCTCGCCGTCCTCGGGGTAGACGCTGATGCCCATGCTCGCGGTCACGAACAGCTCGTGTCCCTCCACGGCCAGGGGCGCGCGGATGGACTCGAGCACCTTCTCCGCCACCCGCGCCGCTTCTTCCACCCGCCGGATGCCGGGCAGGAGCAGGATGAACTCGTCGCCTCCCAGGCGGGCCACGGAGTCGACCGCGCGCAGCGAGGCCTGGATGCGGTCGGCCGTGCCGCGGAGCAGGAGGTCGCCCAGGTTGTGGCCCAGCGAATCGTTGACCGCCTTGAACCCGTCGAGGTCGAGGAAGAGCACGGCCAGGCGCTCGCCCTTTCTCCGGGCCTGGGCCACGGCCAGGGCCAGGCGGTCGTTGAAGAGCAGCCGGTTGGGCAGGCCGGTGAGGGCATCGTGGTAGGCGAGAGCGCGGACCTGCTCTTCGGCCCGCTTGCGGTCGATGGCGCTCGCGAGCTGGCTGGAGACGAAGGTGAGGATGTCGCGCTCGCGCTCCGTGTAGCGGGTGCTCTCGGCGTAGCTCTGCACCGCCAGCACCCCGAAGGTCTTGTCCCCGCGTTTCAAGGGCACGCCCAGCCAGTCGAGAGAGGGCGCCCCCACGGCTTCCACCTCGCCCGCCGCGAGCAGGAGCTCGAGGTCGGCCGGGGTGGCGAGGAGGGGGACCCCCGTCCGCAGCACGTATTCGGTGAGGCCGCGTCCTCTGGGGTGGGGCGAAGGGCGGAGCCTCGACCTCGTCGACGAAGTAGGGATAGCTGACCATGTCCGTGCCCTCGTCGAGAAGGGCGATGTAGCAGTTCTTCGCGTCCATCAGCTCGCCCACGATGCGCCTTATGGTCTCGTAGAACGCGGCCATCTCCTGGACGGAGCTCGTGGCCTCGGCGATGCGCAGCAGTGCGGACTGGAGCTTCTCGGACCGCTTGCGGGCGGTGATGTCCCGCACCTCGCAGACGAAGCCGCCCCCTTCGATCGCGACCAGCGAGATCTCCTGGGGGAAGGTGCTGCCGTCCCGCCGCAGCCCGGTCGTCTCTCCCCGCCAATGCCCGACCGCCCAGAACGCGGGCATGACGTCGGCGAGCACGCGTTCGCGTTCTTCGGGAGCGTAGAGGACCCGCCAGCTCTTCCCCAGGAGGTCGTCGGTCTTCGAGAAGCCGTAGATCCGCGCGTGGGCGGGGTTGACGTAGGCGAACTTCTCGTGGCCGTCGAGGATGGCGATCCCGTCCATCGAGGCGCCCACCGCCTGGGCGTGCATGAGCAGGGTGTCGTCGAGCCTCCGCCGAGACGGAACGTCGTGGATGGTGGAGAGAAGCAGCGTCTTGCCCGCGATCTCGATCGGCCCGGAGTGCACCTCGACCTCGCGCACCTCGCCGGTCGCCAGGCGGTGCTGGAAGAAGAAAGAGCTCCGCTTCTCGGCCACGGCCGAGGCCATGGCTTCGGCCACCTGCTCCGCGGAGAGGGTGTTGAGGTCGGTGACGTAGCGGGCACGAAGCTCTGCTTCGGAGTAGCCGTAGAAACGGCACGCCGCGGGGTTGGCGTCCACGATACGCCCCGACGACGGGTCGACCAGGAGCTGGGCGCGTCGGGTGTGGGTGAAGAAGAGACGGGCTTCCTCGGAGCCGTAGCCCGGAAGGGATGAGGCGCTCTCGGTCGCATCCTGCATCGATCAGCGACCCTGGTTTCACGGCAGTCTATCTCATCGCGGAGCGCCGACCGTGGGCGTCGGCGCTCGCCCCGGCGAGAGTCGACCCCGAGGCAAAGGCCGACCCGGTGGCCGAGGCCGAACCCTTCCACCCGCCAGCCGCCCGTCTCGCGAACGACGGCGGGCGGCGGGGCTGGGCAGGGCGGCCCAACCCAGGGTCGCCGCCAGGCGCCGGTGGGCGTCGTCGTAGCTCAGCGCCTCGCGGCCCGGGGCGGTTTCCACGGCCAGCCTCCACACGCCGCCCGCCTCCGTCACCGCCATCGAGCGCACGCGGCCTCCGAAGGCCGTGCGGAGGTCCGGCGTCGCGTCCAGAGCCGCGACCAGGGCGCCGAAGGGCCGGGGTGGCGCGCGCAGGCCCACACCCGCTGGTCATCGTTCCCCCAGACGGCGTGCGCGGAGAGCGGGCGTCCGCCGCAATGGCTCGTCCACTGGCGGGGCCCGGGCTCGCGCGCCCCTCTCGCCATCGCCTCCCAGGTGGCGGGGTCCATGGGCGCCGCATCCGTCTCCGTCGGCCTCGGGCCGGACGAACAGGACGGGCTCGGTGGGCGTGCGCCACGAGACCGCCGGCCCGCGCCCGATGAACCACGCGCAGTGGGTCGAATCGCAGACGTGGGTCGCGCCGTGACGGGGCCCGTCCGCGAGGAAGCGCAGAACGGCCGCGCCCAGCGCCACCGCGAAGGGCGCCGGGCCCGCCCGGCAGCTCGGCATTCACCACCCCCGCCACGTACTCCGGCGCGGACATGTCCGCGCGGAGGCGCAGGGTGCCGCCCGGTTCGCCGCTGCACGAAAGCGCGGCGACCACGTCGCGGTGGAAGCGGCGATCGGGCAGAGAGAGCCGCCAATGACCTTCGGAGAGCTGATCTCCGGGCCGGAGGCTCGTGACCGCCGCCGCGCCCAGGTATCCGCGCGAGGTCTGAAGGGGATGGTCTCCGAGGTTCCGGGCGACCACGACTCGCGGACGCAGGCCCCCGAAGAGCGCGACGCTGACGCGTCCCGCCGACGTCTCGAGGGCCAGGTCCGGGGAGCTCGGTTCGCGGGATCTCCTGGGCTCGCCCGCGGCCCCGCACCGGTGGGCGCGCGGATGATCGCCGCTCCGAGGGCGCGCGCGGCGTCCCTGCCGGTCCCGTCCGGAAGGACGCCGAGGACGACCCCGCCCGCGTCGTCGACCGCGACCGTGAGCCCCGAGGTGCGGAGCGGGCGGCCGTCGATCGCGGGGACGGTTCCGGTCTTGGCCCAAAGGCCGTATCGCCCGAGGCCGCGCGCGGTACCGCGCAGCGCGTTCTCGCGCAGGCCCGCGAGCAGCTCGGCGCGCAGCCTCCTCGCCCTGCGGCCCACGGCTCCCGGGTGAGGCGAAGGTAGGCGCGCAGGAGCGCGGCGGGTCGGACCGCCAGCGCCCCGTCGGTCCCGATGGCGGCGTCCGAAGACAGGGGACTCGGGACGAGGAACCCCTCGTCGCGGAGCACCGAGCCGAGCGTGCTTTCGGGTGTGGCGGCGGCGAGAGCGCGGAAGTAGGCGTTGCACGACGCCACGACGGCCTCCTTCAGCCCCAATAGCCCGTGGCCCGAGGGCAGCCAGCAGCCCGAGGTGGCGGTGCACCAGAACCGCGGGGTTGCGGCATCCGCGATGGCTCTGCGCCCAGGCCTTGGCCACGAACGGCTTGGCGAGCGAGCCCACGGGCAACGGCCGATCCCAACCCGGAGGCCCGACCACGCGGTCGTCCTGGAGCCGCCACACGATGAGCGAGGTGGTCGTCGCAGTGGAGCGGGTCGGTACTGTGGTGGTGGCGGTCGAGGCGCCCAAGGACGAGACCGCGGCCACCAGCAGGGCGGCCTTCCCGGGCCGCGTCAAGGGCGCCGGGTCCCGAACTCGACCCGCTCGGTCCATCCCTCGGGCGTTCGGCGCCGCTCGACCGACAACGAGGTGGTCGCGGGCATCCAGCCGAGGAGCCCGAGGATCCGGTCCGAGAACGGGCGCACGGTCTCCGGCGTCGCCGGACCCTCGGCCCGCTCCCAGCGCGCGCTCTCGGCCCGCACGCCCGCAAGATCGAGCCTCGCCCAACGAACGACCGCAGGCTCCCGCCGCACCACCGGCAGGTCGGCGAGGACGGCCGCCGAGGGCCCGAGCCAGACCTGGTCACCGACACGCTTGAGCGCGAGCCCGGCGATTCCGGCGCCCATGCGGAACTCGCGCGCGTCGCCCACGGGCAGAACGCTCAGCCGCCCCGCGCGCCTCTCCAGGGTGGCGCGGCAGGCGCGCTCCAGGTCAGGCATGAGGCTCGCGGGCCAATCGAACACGAGGACGCGCGTCCCGTTCGCGCCCACGAAGTAACCCCAGCCGGCGACGGGCTGCCGTGCGGCGAGCTCTCGCCAGACCTCGAGGTCGCCCTCTTCCCAGGGCGCACCCGGTCCTGCCTGCGGCTTGCGGAGGTCGACGAGATAGCGGTCTTCGGCCTCGGTCGCTCGTGCTGTCGGCAGTGGCCGGAGCGGAGGCACGGGTCTGGCCGGAAGGTTCGGCCACGGCTCGACGAGGCCGGCTCGCAGGGCGGACCACACTGTCTCCCCTTCCGGCTCCCAGGCCGCCGCCAGCGCGCCCGGCGTTTCGAACGCGAGCGCCGAGCCCTTGGACGCACCCGTTCCCTGCCGGACCTCGACCAACCCGCTCCCTTCCACGCGAAGCGCGGCAGCGATGCGCCCCTGGTCTCCCGAAGCTCCGAACAGGAACTCCCGTTTGAAGTAGCGGTCCTTGCGCAGAGCGTCGAGGTCGAGCTCCATGGCCACGACGCCCATGAGACCCGGCTCGAACGTGCGGCCGGCCGCGGACTCGTCGAGGGTCTTGACGAGGGCACTCTCGCTCGTCGCGAGGATCAGGAGGCTGCCGGCGCGCGCCCAGGCCAGACCCATGCGCCGCTCTCCCTCGGCCGAGTCGCCTGCCCCGCGCGCGACCAGCGTGTAAGGCGCCCCGGCCGCGGACCTCCGGGCCTTGCCCGAGGGCATGGGAACCGCCACCGCGATCGGCGTATCGATCACGAGCACGAACTCGAGCGATCCCGCCGACATCAGGGCCAGCCCCACGGACCGCGGCTTCAGCTTCAGGATGTCGGCCCAGGTCCAGGGCAGGTCCAGGGCGAGCTTGCCCCCCTGGGCCTGGAGCTTGGCCCCGACCGGCGTCCTGAGCCATGCCGTGGCCACGGGGTCGTTCTCCGTTTCCCCGAGCAATGCGCGCCGGTAGGCGCCGGTCAGCGCCGCGTCGAATCCAGCCACGTCCGGGATGAGAACGCGAACGGCTGCGGGCGGGAGCGGCAGGCCCGCCGCGTGCGCGGGCGCCGACAGCGCCGCCGTGAGGCCCAACGCGGCACCGAGGATCGCCCGTACCCTCTTCACCTTTGTTCCTCCGCGGCCGCGACCGCCTGGACGAGTGGCCAACCGAGATCGCGTGGTCGGTAGGGAGCCGGCGTCCCCGAAACCACGAGGTAGCCGGGCGGCGCCGCGGGCTTCGAGCGCGCCCGGATCTCGAGGCGGACGGCCCGCGCGAGGTCGGGGCTCCGCAGGTCGAGGGCGGCGAGCGCCGAATCACTCGCTCGCGGCGGCCCTCCCGAAGCGGCGATGCGGGCGACATCGGCGAGCGCCGAATCCACCTCGGCCCTCGGGATCCTTCGACGAGTGAGCTCGCTCGCCAGAGCCTCGCCGTCCCTCGGGCCGAGCACCCCGAGCGCCGCCCGGGGCCAGGCGCCCCAGAGACCCCGCGCGGCCCGCAGGTTCAGCAGCTCGACGTCGGCGGTCGGATCCTCGAGCACCCCGCCCGGCGCCTCGCGCAAGACGGCGGCCGCCAGGCGCATCGCCACGTCGTTCCCGGGCGCCGCCGTGCGCAACGCAGCGCGCGCGGCCAGCACGTCGAACGGATGGGAGCGAAGGTGGGCCGCGAGATCCGCGTCGACGTCCGTCGCCTTCCGCGTCCAGAAAGAGCGTGCGCGGCTCCACGTCGCCGGCGGCGGCAGTCCCCCCGCGGCCGCGTCCGTGGCGACCGGCGCACTCCTGCGCCACAGATCGAAGGCCTTCACTTCGCCGGTGAGACCCCAGGTGCCCTGGGCGCGCGCCTCGATGACACCGCGGGCCGCTCCGGCCTTGTCTCCGAGAACCACGAGCACGTGCGCGCGTTGCCCGACCTCCTCGAGGCTCGTTCCCTTGGGCCAGCGCTCGAGCCATCGCGGAGCCTCGGCGGGGGCGCGGCGGGCCAGGGCCAGGACCACGGGTTGGAGGGTGGCGGGGGTGAGATCGCCGCGGATCCAGGCGCGCTCCAGAGCGTCCAGCATCGGCGCCGGCGGAGGCCCCGGTGCGGAAAGGTCGAGGGTGAAAGCCCACTCGCCCGCCACGACCGGCCCCCGCTGGCGTCGTTCTTCGAGGGCGCCTTCGAACCGGGCAAGGGCGAGGTCGAGACGCTTGGCCTCGCGGAAGGGATCGAGCCAGGCCCGGAGCCGGGCGGTCGTGGCGTCGTCTTCCGAAGGCGTCTTCTCCTCTTGTGCCGAGTCCTCCCACGAGGCTTCGTCGGAAACGACCGGCTGCGGGCTCAGGACCGTTGGGGCGTAGGTGAGTCCTCCGGGCTCGCCCACCTCGCGCAGGGTCTCCTCGAGAAGGGCCACGGCTTGCATGTCCTCACCGTTGCGCAGGGCCACCCGCAACCGCAACAACCGGACCACGTCGCTCTTCGGCTCCGGGTCGCGCGCGAGCAGGGCGAGGACGCGCGCGGTATCGGGCCACGCGCCGATCGCGGCCAGGCCTTCGTCGCGGTCGTGCACCCGAAGCCGTGAGAGCCAGGCCGCGGCTTCGGGCCAGGGGGTCCCCAGGCGAGAGAGACCGGCGAAAGGGACCGGCGCGGCATCGTTCTTCCAGAGCTCCGCCAACCAGAACCGGACCGCATCGGCAGAGAGGGACGCCTCGCGTCCGCGCCAGCGGTTGGCGAGAGCGGTTCGGAAGTCGGCGGGGTCCTTGGACCGGAACCGGCTGGCTGCGGTCGGACCGCGCCCATCGTAGAGGAAGGCCAGCAGCACCGGAGGGACCTCGGTCGCCGGGTCCAGGAGGTCGATCGGGTCGGGCAGGCCCAGGTCTCGAGCGAGCAGCCACAGGGCGCGGAACCTCGACTCGTTCATCGCCGCTTGCTGGCCACGAACCTCGGCCTCGAACGCCACCCGCGCCTCCTCGGTGCGCCCTTGCCCGACGAGCAGGCGGAGCCGCTCCGCGAAGCGAGCGACGTCCCCGTGCCCGGGCAACTCCCGATCGAGCGACAAGGCCAACCCGGGATCGCCGGACGACAGGGCCAGGCGCACCGCGAGAAGGCCGCGGTCCGATTCGCCCCCACGCTCCGGCCACTCCGATGGCACGAGCGCGGCGGTGGGGTCGGCCTCGCGTTTCCGGGCCAGGGTCTCGAGGACGAACCACGCGGCGCCGGGCCGCTCGCCCCAGAGCGCACCGGGGAAGCGGCCCTTGTCCGCGCCCTGGCCGATCACCCGCGCGTCGTCCGCGTCGGCGCCGCGTGCCAGAGGTGCCGGGCCGATCAGCTCGGGCCAGAGCCAACGCGGGTCGGAGCCGAGCACGTCGCCCACGCTTCGCGGTCCCCGGAGGCGGACGATGAGCGGATCCGCCGCCGCCTCGGGACGCCCCAGGACGAGGTGCGCGAGCGCCACCGAGACGCGCTCGACCGCTTCCCCGCGGGCCCTCTGCACGGGGTCGGGATCGAGCGCCGACGGCGATTGCCAGTGGCGGAACCAGGCCGTGCGCGCGTCCTCGGGCAAGACGGCCACGAGGGGACCCACGTTCCAGTCACGGGCTGCGACCGCCCACAACCGATCCCAGAGACGACGGTCCGCGAGGAGGGGGGCGAGGTCGGCCACCCGCCCGGGGCGCTGGGCCGCTGCGCGTGCGAAGGCCGCCATCGTTTCCGCGTCGTTCAGCCAGGTAGCCCAGGGCACGACGGGCGCGTCCTTGGACATGGGCAAGCCCGAGCGGACGCGAGCCGTGACCTCGCGCCAACGGGGCTCCAGGAAGGCCCAGAGGGCCTCGTCGTTCCCGCTGCGCACGAGGTCGCGGACGTAGAGCGCATCGAGCGGCGGCTCGTGGAACTCCACGAGCCCGTCCGCGTTCGTGCCCAGCACGACCAGAGCCACCGCCTCCGCGAAAGTCGGGCTGGGCTGCGCCTGCCAGGGGCCGGGGCGGAACGCCATGACGCGCTGCGCCACGGCGCTGCGCAGGGCGGGTTCCATTCCCGCGGCGCTCGCGAAAGGCCAGACCCGGCGAAGGGCGGCCAATTGCGGAGCGCTCGCCGGAGGCGGACCGGCGGGCAGGATCTGGCTCGTCATCCAGGCCAGCACCTCTTCCTTCGCCTCGGGGCGTCCGCGCTCGCTCAGGACGCGGGCCGCGGCGTCGCTCCAGCCTTCCGCGTCGAGCCGGCCCCTGAGGGCGGCGACGAAATTGCC
Source organism: uncultured Acidobacteriota bacterium (assembly GCA_963760685.1). Classification (GTDB taxonomy): domain Bacteria; phylum Acidobacteriota; class Vicinamibacteria; order Fen-336; family Fen-336; genus CAVXEA01. Next base: position 3,308,982 of record CAVXEA010000003.1, on the reverse strand, counting down.
GGAGGCGAGGGCCACCTCGGCCTCGCCCGCGGACCCAAGCCCGCTCTGCGCGAGCGCGGCTACACCTCCGCCCGCGACCGCGATCCGCCAGGCCTGCGTCGGCAGGCCAAGGTCGAGGAGTCGGCGCGCGGCCCGGCCTCGTCGGTCTGCGACCATCTGGGTCGCCTCCTCGTCCGAGGCCGCAAGGCGCTTGAAGGCGTCCAGGGCCTGCTGCTCGACGGCCAGGGCGCGAGCCGCGTCGCCGGCCTGCGCGTACAGAGCGCTCCTCCGGCGCGCGGCTTCCTCGTCGCCCGGGCGGGGCTTCTGCCAGCCCTCGAGGAGGTCAGCGGCTTCGCGCGGACGGCCGGCCCGCAAGAGAAGGTCGGCGGCCTCGCGCCAGAGGCCTTCGCGATCGGGGCGCACCTGGATCGCGGCCTTGGCCATCGCGATAGCTCCCTCGAGGTCGCCCAGGTCGAGGCGGATCTCCCGCACCGCCACCGCCCAGCGCACGTCACGAGGGCTCCTCGCTTGCTGGTCTTCGAAGAACCGCCGCAACCGATCGGCCTGGCCCGCCCTCGTCGCACAACGACTCGCGGCGTGCAGCCAGGGCCGCTCGATCCTTCGGTTGAGGGCTAAGGTCCACAGGGTCACCCCGGCCTCGTCGGCATGCTCGGCCTCGGCCGCCTCCGCCAGGGTCTTGTACAGGTCGGCCCGCCGAGCCGCCTCGAGCTTCGGCTCCTCCGGTCTGGCCAGGGCCAGGAGGTCGAAGTGCGGATCCTCGCGGAGCGAGAGGCGAGCCAGGAGGTGCAACCCCCCGAGACGCTGCTCTTCCTGGAGAACGCCTTCGCCCAGGAGGCGGGCGACGCTCCGACGAGCCTGCGCGAGATCAGAGGCCGCGAGCGCGTCCCGGGTGAGCCGCTCCAGGAGCGCCTCCCGGTGTCCGGGGGCGGCGCGAGACACCGCGGCCTCGAGGAGCCCGCGTCCTTCGGCGCCGCGATCCGCGCGGTCGAGGAACGCGACGCGGTCCTCGAGCACGCCCAGGCTCCAGGCGTAGCGCGCGCCGAGGCGCGCCCATTCCGCGGCCGCGGCGTCTTTTCCCTTGGCTCGCTCGAGATAGACCGCGCGATCGGCTTCCGCGTGCATCCGAGGGGCGCCCTCGGGCAGCGCCCCGATGCGAGGCGAGAGCGCCGCCCAGGTGGCGTCGGCTTCCGCCTCGCGGCCGTTGTCGAGCAGATAGCGAGCGCGTTCGACTTCGCGCGCCACGCGTTCCTCCTCGCTCGGGCCGAGCGCGGCCCGGCGCTCCAGGAGCACGCTCTTGAAGTCGACCTCGCGGTCCCGGGCCCACCGGCGGTCGAGAAGGGGGCCGCTCCACCGCTCCGCCGTGTCGAGGAAGGCGGGCTCGGTCGCCCGCGGGATCATCTCCAGCATCTTGTCGAGCAGGGCCTCTCCGGTGCGCACCATGGCGGCCTGGAACCTTGGCCGCCACTCCGCCCGGGCTTCGGTCCGCGCCGCGCGGCCCACGGGATCACGGGGCAGGTCGAGACCGTCGATCCAATCGTCCACGGTAAAGTCCAGGTCCGGGTCAGGAGGACGAATCTGGGCCAGGGGCAGGAGGGCGACCAGCGTGTGCTCGTCCGCCTTCACCCCCGGACGGAGCCGCTCGATCTCCTGGTGGACGACGCGCTCCACGGGCTCGCGGCCCAGAAGCTGGGCCAGGCGTCGCAGTGAACGCTGATCGCGCTCGAACCAGGAGCAGAAGCAGGGATCCTCTTCGTCGGGAAGGGAGGCGTTCAGGTATTCGCGGACGGCTCCCGAGACATCGCGCTGCTCCTCGCGCAACACTCCCGCCTCGAACGCGAAGAGGTGCGGCCGCGCGAGCCGCCGCCGGCCTTCCTCCACGACCCCGAGCGCCTCCTTCATCTGGTCGTAGTCCCACAACAAGGTGGCCAGCTCCAGGATGCGCTCCGGGCTCCGCGGCTCACGCTCGAGGATCCGGTCCCAGATCGGCCGCGCCCGGTCCACGTGGCCGGCTTCGACCTCCATCTCCCCGAGCTCGGTGAAGAGACGGGTTCGGGTCTTCGAGTGCGGGGGCGGTCCGCGCCACGAGGGCCGCCGCCCGTGGCCGCGTGGCCCGGCTCCAGGGCGGCGAGCGACCGGTGCAGCGAGAGCACGCGCCGCGCCAGCGTACCGTTGCCGGGGTAGGCGAGCGACAGCCGGTCGGCCGGGGCCCAGGCCTTCTCGAAACGGGAGAGCCGGCTCCAGCCTTCGAACAAGAGTAACTCGTCGACCGGGGTCCGGGTCGGAGCCGGACTCCAGGGCGAGGAGGCGACGCTCGAGGTCCCCCTTGCGCATGGCCTCGGCGAAGAACTCCTCGCGCCGATCGGGGTCCGCGAAGAGGAGCGCGAAACGTCGCTCGTCGAGCAGCGCGTCCTCGACCACGACCGGAGTGGACGGTGCCGGGATCGCGCTTGGCGGGGGCGAGCTTCTCCCAGGTTCCGCGGGCGATCGAGGCGGCCCCGCGCCTCGCGGAAGACCTGGGGGCTGTGCGGGAAGCGCTCCAGGGCCCGAAGCCGGACCCAGTCGGCCCAGAGCACGAGGCGAACGCGGCCGCCGGCGGGGGGCTGTCCGGGCGCGGGGAAGCGAACCGCGGGAGCGCCGTCCGCCCTCGCGAAGATGGCCGCCCCGCGGAAGCGGCTCGCGAGCTCGGTCGCCAGCCGGTCGAGATCGCGCTGGCGCGAGCGCCGCGCGTACCAGCGGGCCGCGCGCGCCCACCAGTCCTCCCCGCGAAACTGCTCGAGGGCCCGCTCGTAGCGCGGACCGAGATCGTCGTCCAGGTTCCAGCTCTCGAGCCGGCTGGCCAGATCCGACCAGAGCTCCTCGGCCTCGGGCAGGCGATCGAGCTCGCCCAGCATCAGGTCGATCGAGGCTCGGTGGCTCGGGTCGCGTTGATCGAGGCGGGCGATCGTCCCGTCGAGCGCCTCCTTGTAGGTCTCCACCGTCGGCGCCGCGATCTGGCGTCGCCAGGCGCGCCCCGGGCCCGGTGACGGCCGACGCGGGCTCCACGCCTCGGTCGAGAGTCGACGGCCGCGAGCCGCTCGCGGCCAACGAGGCGAGCCGGGCCTTGGAGAGCCGCAGCTCCTCGGACAACGGGACCTCGGTCTGGCGCGCGGCCAGGAGGGCGAGGCGGCGGGCCTCGGCCGCGACCTCGGGGGCTCCCGCTTCGAGGCCCGGCAGGAGGGCGAGTGCCTCTCTGCCCTCGCCCCGCTCGACGTGGCGGGCCATCACCAGGGTGCGGAGGGCGTCGCGGCTCGGGGTGATTCGGGGCGCGGCGCAGAAGCTCGGCCAGGAGCGCGCGCGCGGTCGCGAAGGTCCGCTCGGGCAACGACTCGGCCTCGAGCCGGGCCAGTGCTTCCTTCCAGTCCTGCCCCGTCAGCAGGAAGGAGAGGCCGCCCGTCCAGAAGCCGGGGGTGCGATCGATCCGGGCGATCCACCGGTAGGGCTCGTCGTTGTAGACGCCGTAGGCCAGGGGCCGGCCTCCGGCGCGAAGCGCCAGGCGGACGAGCCCGGCCAGGTCGTCGTTCTGTTCGGCGGGACTGCCGCGCTCCGCCGCGGACAGCAGGCTGCGGAAGGCCTCCGGCACGGCGTCGATCTCGCCGTGGAGGCGCGCGAGCAGGAGCAACTCGCGTCCGGCCGAGGCCCGGCTCGTAGCGTCGCTCGACCTGGGTCAGAAGGTCGGCCGCGGCCGCGCCGCGGCCCTGGCCCTCGAAGTAGGAGGTGAGGCGAAGGAGCGCCTGGGCGTCGAAGGCCTTGTCGAGCGTCGCCCGCCAGGCCTCGGGAGCGCCCGGCGACCACCCGTCGGTGCGCTCCGCGAAGGCCTGGCGCAACTCCGGTTCCCACGTGGTCGAGCCCAGAAGAGTCGGCGTCGAGCAACTCGAAGGCGCGCTTCTTGTCGCCGTGATCCGCGAGGAGGTCGGACCGGAGCAGGAGGCGGCGTTCGGCGCTCATCCCCGAGGCGGCGAGGACGGCCGCGTCGGCTTCGGGGAGGCGCCCCGCGTCTTCGAGCGCGCGGATCCAGTCCTCGACCAGGGCGCCGTCGTTCGGGAAGAGCGCCGCCCGGGTCTGGCGCAGGGCCAGACCGTCGGCCGCCTCGGGATGGGCATCGGCCCATTCGACCTGCTCGTCCGCGAGCGTGCGCTGCTCGTCGCGCGTGCAGGCCCGGGAGCGCCGAGGCCGCCGCCCGGAAGGCGAGGGTCATGTCGCCATGGGCGGCTCCCCATCGGGCCGCCTCCGCCCAGGCCGGAGCGCCAAGGGCCTCGGCCCAGCGCTCGATTGCCGCGACCGCGCCGGCGCGATCGCCGAGTTCCAGCCGGGCCTCGGCCAGATGGCGCAGGGCCGCGCTCTCTGCCCGGCCCTCGAGGGCTTGCGCGAGCTCGGCCGTCGGCGTGGGGTAGTGGACCCGATGGCCGTCGACGGTGGCGAACCGCGTGGACAAGGCGTAGAGCCAGTCGGCTTCCGTGAGGTCTTCCCAGGGCACGTACGACGAGGCCCCGATGCCCACGAGGCCGGTCGCGCCCAGGAGAAGCGCTCGCCGCGCGCGCTTCAAGGCCGCACCTCGACGAGCCCCCGCGCGAAGCCGCGGTTCTTGGCCGCGTCCACCGCCTCGATGAAGACCCCTTGCGCCCCGATCGACGCCGACGGTACGCGGATGAAGCCCACCGATCGCGCGGCTGGCTTCGTCCCAGCGCAGGGGTACGGGGGCGCCGTCGCCGAGCCGGGCCTCGATCACGATCACGTCTTCGTCGGTGCGCACGGCGACGCGGAGCGGCTCGCCGGGATGCGCGACGCGCGGAAGCTCCGGCACGATCATCGGGGCGCGGCCGTCGATCACGAAGCGCTTCGATTCGGAAACGGTGCCGCCCCCCGCATCCCGCAGGACGATGCGGACCGTGTAGGCCCCATCCTGCAGCCCTTCGGGTACGAGGAAGCGGCCCTCGAAGACGTGGGTGCCGGGGCGGCGGACGAGGGGGAGCCTCTGGCCGAACGGGAAGAGCGCAACCGCCGAGACCGTGGAGGGATCGCATTCCACGCGCAGGACGGGGTCGCCGGGCTGGATGCGGCGGGGCCGCAGCAGGGAGCGCGGCGCCGCCAGGAAGGCCGTGTAGGGGGTCACGAACTTGTAGCGCTTGGACAACGCGATGACCTCGTCGACCCACTCGCGCCTTTCGCCCTCCGCTTCGATCAACGCCAGGAGATGGTCGACGCGGGCGCGGGCCCATCGGCGAGGCAGGTCGCGGGCCAGGATCGCCTTGTCCGGCAGCGAACCTTCGAGGGAGGCCCGGCCCTCCGCCAGGAGCGGAGACGACACGTCGAAGCGCAGGCGCTCTTCGGGCACGGCGTAGCGGCCGATCCACCCGGACAGCGAGCCCGCGGCGGGGGGCTGGACGAGCACCGCATAGACGTCACGAAGCCGCGGCTCTCCGCCGGAGACACGGAACGGGATCGATGGCTCGCCCGCGGGGCGGCTCGCGGTCTTTTCGAGCGGCCCCACCGCGCGGTCGAAGAACAGGTCTTCTTCCACGCTGGGAGCGCCGGCGGGAAGAACCTGTTGCGCGGCGGCCCGGATGGACTCCGGCGTCTCCTCGCCGGCCAGCGCGGCGAAGAGAGGCAGCGGGCCCTTGGCCGACGCGATCGCCGCCGACGAGGGGCCGGGGGGGCCGTCGCTCAACAGGACGAGGCGTCCGCTGTCGCCGACGAGGCGTCGGCCCTCGGCCACGGCCTTCACAACGTCGGTTCCCGCCCCCAGGGGACGGGCCCGGAGGCCCTTCTGGGCCGCCTCGATGTTCTCCGGGCTTGCCGGAGCGAGCGCCGCCACCCCGGCCGCATTCCGGTCGAACGCTACGAGCGCGAAGCGATCGCGCGGAGAGAGCGACTGAAGCAGGCGCACCAGGGAGGCGTAGGACTTCTCGAGCCCCGAGAAGCGATGGCTGAGCGAGGTGTCGAAGAGGATGCCGAGTGCGATCGGCGGATGGCTCTTGGCCGCCGGACGAGGCCCGCTTCCCGCGGATTGCGCGGGCGGAGTCACCTCGAGCAGGAAGAAGCCGTCTCGCTCGGGCGGAAGCTCCGAGGCCCGTTCCCACGGAGCCAGGGCGACGCCGTCGGGCAGCACGCCGTCGGGATTGCGAAAGGCGCTCAGGCGGAGAGGTGCCGAGCCCCGGGGCTTCAGGGTCACGACGAGGTCGCGGTCGAGCGGGACATCGGTCCCGGCGAGGACCAGGTCGGCTCCATCCACCGCAAGGGCGAGGCCGTCCGAGCCCGCCGCGGCCTCGGCATCGGCGACGCTCACCCGGACCGCGAAGTGAGCCGCGACCGGAGGCTCTCCGTCGGGAGGACGCAGGCCGAGCCGGAACTCTCCGCGGCCCCCGATGAAGGGGACCTCTTGCTGGAACTGGATCTCGAGACGCTTCGTCGCGTGGGGCGGCACCGGCGCCACCTTCGCGGAGAAGACGGCCCCCCCAGAAGGACGTGTGCCGCTCTCGTCCTCCTCGCCTTGCTGGAGCAGACCCGGGTCGATCCGCTGCGTGGTCAGCTCCTGGTAGAGGGCGCGGGCTCGCCGCTTCTCCAGGATCACGCCCGGGATGCGCACGAGGTCGTCCCACACCGCGAAGTCGCCGATCGCCGCGGAGGGGGGCAGGCGAAAGCGATACGTCCCTTCCTGGACGTCTCCCGTCCGGTTCTCGAAAACCTGGCGGACGTCGACCCGCGCGTACCCGCGCGCGATGCCGACGTCGATCGACATCTCCCGCAAGGACAGGACCCGCGCGTCCGGCCGGCCCGTTCGGGTGGGAACGAGGAGGCCGGCCTGGCTCCGGCTCGGAGGAGGCATCCCCACGAGGGCGAAGAGAGCGACCGCGGCGATCCGGCGAGTCCTCACGGCAAGTCTCGCAGGGCCAGGCTGGAGAGCCCCTCGTCCGTCCCGACGTGGAGCGTGTCCTCGGATGCGAGGAGCGCCGTCACCCTCGGCGAGGGCAGGGCGACGGCGAGCCGCTCGAACCGGGCTCCGTCCTCAGACGATCGCCAGAGACCGGCGCCGTCCGTCCCGGCATACAAGCGGCCGCCCGCGCGCACCAGGCATCCCGCGTTGATCTTCAGTCCCTCGGTCTCGGGGAAGGCGTCGTAGCGCGCGCGATCCACGAGAGTGCTCCCGGGCCCGGCGGTCTCCCTGGCCGTGCGCCGGGCGAGGCCGCCGCCGTAGGTCCCGACATAGAGGACACCCTCGTGCTCCAGAAGCGCCGTGACCCAGGGGTGGGGAAGCCTCGATTCGCCCGCCGCCACGCGCCAGGACACGCGTCCTCCTCGAAGAGCGCCGAGGCCGCTCGGGGTTCCCACGAAGAGCTCCCGGCTCGAGGCCAGGGCGAGGACCTGGTTGCCGGGAAGGCCGTGGAAGGCGGAGACGAGGGTCGCGCCCGGCAGTCGCACCCCCTGCGCGTAGCCGATCGCGACGCCTTCGGCGGTGGCGGCCAGCGCGAAGGCCGCGCCCGGGCCTTCGATGGCGCGGAGCCGCTGGCCGTCGAAACGCGCGGCGCCGCGCAGGCTGGCCACGTAAAGCTCGCCCCCCGCGGCGAGGAGCGCGTTCACCCCCCAGGCCGATGCTCCGGGGATCGCGCGCCACTGCGACGGGCCGGGAGACTCGGCCACCGCGACGCCGCCGTCGAACGTCCCCGCGTAGAGCCGCTGGCCCCAGACGGCGAGGGCGCTCAAGTGAGCGGAGCCGGGGGGCAGGGCATCGGGCCGGGGCCGCGCGAGCCGCCATCCCTCGGGTCCGCGCCGGTAGAGCCCGGCCTCGGTATCGGCAAAGAGCACGCCCGCGGCCGACATCACCCGAAGGACCGCCGCGGGCAGACGCTCTTCCCGGATCCCGCCCTGGGTCACGCGGCGAATGGTCTCGGTGCGTGGCCAGGCCACACCCCAGAACGCCTCCCCGTCCCCGACCCCCGAAGCCACCTCGTCCGCGGCCGCGATCGGCTGGAGCGGACCGGCCAGGGGGCCGCGCAGCAGTCCTACCGGGGTGGCGGCGTAGAGCGCCTCGTCCACGAGGCCCACCGACTCGATCCACGGGTCGGTGGTGGTCGACCCTGACCACGCGCGCTCCTTCGACGCGCAAGAGCCCTTCTTCGCCGCCCGCCACCACGAGGCCTCGGGCCACGGCCAGGGACCTCACGGGATGAGAGTCGACTCGCGTCAGGGTGACGCCGCCCCACTCGGCGCGGAAGAGACCTTCCCGGGCTCCGACCACGAGCTCGCCGGCCTCGGTCTCGGCGAGCGCCCGCACGTGAAGGGTCCCGAAGCCGGAGCGCATCTCGTCCCAGCGTCCGCTGCCTCGGCGGAAGAGGCCGCCGCTCTCCGTCGCCACGACCGGTGTGCCGCGCCACGACGCCAGGGCCGAGGCCCGGAGCGTCGGCAGGCCCCCGTCCTGCGCGTCGGGCAAGTCGCCGCCCGCGACGCCGGAGGCTCCGGCCACCAGGAGGCCCGCCGGAGTGAGTGCGATCCCATTCACCTCGCCGCTTCCTACGCGCCGGGGCCCACGGGCCGGCGCCAGGGGGACGAAGGTCAGCGGTTTCACCGATGCGGGAGGTCCGTCGAGCGCCGCCCCGATCTGCCGCGCGAGACGCGTGCGCACCAGGAGAACGCCCGAGGCGCCGAGCACGAGGAGGGCGAGGGTCAGGCCGAGGCGGCTCCTTGGGCTCATGGCTGTTCCGCGGGGGCCGATTCTACTCCGACCGCGCAGGAGAAGGCGGGCCGGGCCGGCGAACCGTCAGCGGAGAGTGACGGTCAAGGACACCGGCTGGCCATTGCGCAAGACCACGGCTTGCAGCTGGCTCGCGCCCTGAAGGCGCGGCCACAGCGAGATGAGCGTGGGAAGGCCGTCCACGACCGTATCGTTGATCCGGGTCAGGACGTCGCCCGGCTGCAGGCCGGCTTCCGTGAGCAGCGTGCCTTCGGGCAGGCGGGTGAGGGTCAGGCCCGTCACCCGCCCGTCCTCGGTCACGGGCACGACCGTGGTCTCGGCGAGGATGCGGGGCACTTCCTCGCCCAGCCGGCGTTCCACCTCGCGGCGCTCCATGCTGCGAGGGGCCGAAGGATCGTCGCTCTTGGCCGCAACCTTGGGCCGGGCGGGCTCGGCCGGCGGCGCGGTCGACGCGGAAAGGAGCACCTCGACCCGGCCCGTGCCGAACTCGAGAACCGCGGCCCGAGCGTCCACGGAGAGAAGCCTTCCCCCGAACACCGCCTCTCCCACGGCGACTACGCGGGTCTTTCCTCCGGACCGCAAGATGGCGACCGCCGGTGCCGGGGGACGCCCGACCACCATGCCGAGCGCCGCCAGGTCGCCCGGCGGCGCGGCCAAGAGAGCGGGGAGAAGGAGGGCGAGGAGCATCCCAACGACCGTAGCCGACGCTCGACGTTGCTGTCAACGTCGAGGCCGCGACGATTGTGCTCCAGCGGGTCCGGCTCCTCGCTGAGCCTCGTGCTAAAGTCGGTCCGCCGATGTCCAAGAGGTTCGTCCTGCAGGCCCTGCCCGCCTCGCCCGCGCCGGGCCTTGCGGACCGGGCGCGTGGTTTCTTCCTGGAGAGCTGGCCGGGCCGGACCCTGCTCGTGGCGGTCGCCGTGGCTCTCCTGGGGCTTCTCGGCTTGCCCCTGCCTCCCTTCGTGGGCGGCCTCGTTCGAATCGTCCTCGTCGTCTTCGGCGTCGTCGGGCTCGTTCGCCTCTCCCGGGGCGCCCTGCGCGCGCTCCTGTGGCGGATCCGCAGCAAGCTGATCCTCTCCTATCTGTTCATCGGGCTCGTCCCCATCGTTCTCGCGAGCGCGTTCTTCGTCCTGGCGGGTGTGCTCCTGGCGAGCCTGGTGGCGGCCCACGTGGTCACGGCCGAGATCGAGCGCATGACCTCGACCTTGGCCACGATGACGGAGGTAGCGCTGCCTTCGCTTCCCTCCGACGACGCCGCGGCGGCCCGAGTCGTGGACGAGCGTCTGGCCCCGGCTCTGCGCATCCACAAGGGGATGGCCTACACCTTCGTCCGCCGCGGCCAGGTGGTCGCATCCCGCGGAGACGCTCCGCGCCGCCTTCCGGCGTGGTGGCAGGGCGAAACCTTCTCGGGGTATGTCGGCTCGAAGCCGCGCCGGCTGCGGGCGGTGCAGGCCCGCGGTCTGGAGACGTTCCTCCTGCTCGAGGTGCCCGTCGATGCCGAGCTCTTCGAAGGGCTCGAACGTCGGACGGGAATCCACGTGCTCACCGAGACGGAGCTCGAGGCGGCGCGCGGCGACGACTCGTCGGAGGCGGACGCTCCCGAGCCCAGGCCCAGGGGCGGCAGGAGAACGCCCAGGCAGAGACTCTCGATCAGCTCCGGCTCGGGCCTCGTCTTCGTCGCCATCCCCGAGCAGACCGACTGGGACACGGGAGAGAAGGCCACCATCCACCCGGTCCCCTTTCGCTTTCACCCCCTGGACCTGTTGAAGTCGCTGGCTCCCGGGTTCAAGGTCGAGGGCAAGATGGGCAGCCTCACCGACATCCTCGTGATCCTCATGGGGGTGGTCGGCACGTTCTTCCTGGTCATGTACGCGGTGGCCCTTCTCCTCGGCCTGCTCCTCGCCCGTTCGATCACACGAAGCGTTCATGCGCTGTCCCTCGGCACCGAGCGGCTGCGCCAGGGCGACTTCGACCACGCGATCGCGGTGAGGAGCCGCGATCAGCTCGGCGAGCTGGCCGAGTCCTTCAACCACATGTCCCAGGGGGTCAAGGCGCTCCTCCGCGAGCAGGCGGACAAGGAGCGGCTCGAGGAGGAGCTTCGCATCGCACGGCAGATCCAGATGAGCCTCCTGCCGGCCCAGGGCGCCGTCACCATGCCCGGGATCCGTATCGCGGCCTTGTGCCTCCCCGCGGCCGAGGTGGGCGGCGACTACTACGACCTCCTGCCCCTCTCCGACACCCGCCTGGGCGTGCTCGTGGCCGACGTCTCCGGCAAGGGGACCTCGGCCGCCCTCTACATGGCCGAGCTCAAGGGCCTGGTGCTGTCGCTCTCCCGCATCTACGCCTCGCCCGCGAAGCTGCTGGTGGAAGCGAATCGCATTCTTGCCGCCAATCTCGACTCGCGCTCGTTCATCACCATGACCTACGCGGTGGTCGACATGGTGGAGGGCACCATGCGTTACGCCCGCGCCGGCCACAACCCGATCATCCATCTCGAAGCCGCGAGCGGAAAGACGCGGGTGCTCGTGCCCCAGGGGCTGGGCCTGGGAATGGACCGCGGGGAGCGCTTCGAGGAGATCCTGGAGGAGGCGGTGACGCCGCTGCACAAGGGTGACATCTTCCTGTTCTTCACGGACGGCCTCTCCGAAGCCATGAACGGCCGATCGGAGCTCTTCGGCGAGAGCCGGCTGCGCGCCATCGTCGAGTCCGTCGAAGGGCTCACCAGCGAGGAGATCAAGGAGAAGATCCTGTTCGAGATCCGGGGCTTCGTGGGCGATGCCGCGCCCCACGACGACATGACCCTCGTGGTGCTCAAGGTGGCCTGACTTGCAGGGCCTCCCTTGTGGGGTGATCTTTGCGATGAGCTTTGCCATGCCGGTCGGGGCCTCGGAAGCGGACCTCGTCCTCGTGGGAGGGCGGGTGTGGGCGGGGCGCGGCAAGCCCGAGGGTACCGCCATCGCGGTGACGGGGGAGCGCGTGACCGCGGTCGGGAGCGACGACCTCGTCAGGGCGCTCGTGGGCCCGAAGACCAGGGTCATCGACGCTCCACGGGCGCCTCGTGGTGCCCGGATTCAACGATGCCCACGTGCATTTCCTCGATGGCGGCTTTGGCCTCCTCTCGGTGGACCTGCGGGGCGCGCGGGACGAGCAGGAGTTCGGACACCGCATCGAGGTGCGCGCGAAGGGCCTGCCCCGCGGCACCTGGATCCAGAACGGAAACTGGGACCACACCGCCTGGCCCTCGAAGCGAGAGCCCACCAAAGCGCTCGTCGACGCGGTGACGCCCGAGCATCCGCTGTTCGTGAGCCGGCTGGACGGGCACATGGCTCTCGCCAACTCGCTGGCCTTGCGGCTCGCGGGAGTCGACCGCAGGACGGCGGACGTACCGGGCGGGACGATCGTGAGGGACGCCGCGGGCGAGCCGACCGGGCTCCTGAAGGACAACGCGATGGACCTCGTGTCCCGGGCGATTCCCGAGCCTTCCCACGAGGCCAACCTGGCCGCCGCCCGCGCGGCCCTCGCGGAAGCGGCACGCGTTGGGGTGACGAGCATCCAGGACAACTCGGCGGTCGACGCCCTTCCCACCTACCAGGACCTGCGGGCTCGCGGCGAGCTGACCGCCCGTTTCTACGTGTGGCGCTACGCCTTCCCGTCGCTCGGTCCGCTGAGGCAGACCGGAGTGCGGACCGGCCTCGGCGACGACTGGATTCGCCTGGGCGCCCTGAAGATCCTCGCCGACGGCTCCCTGGGCGCGGGCACCGCGGCCTTCTTCGAGCCGTTCACCGACGATCCCGACCACGAGAGGCCTGCTCCTCCACCCCGTCGAAGACCTGGAGAAGACCATTCTCGAGGCCGATGCCGCGGGCTACCAGCTCGCGGTCCACGCCATCGGCGATCGCGCCAACGCTCTCGTGCTCGACGCCTTCGAGAAGGCGGCGCGGGCCAACGGGCCTCGCGACCGACGCTTCCGCATCGAGCACGCGCAGCACGTCCGCGCCGAGGACGTCGCGCGCTACAAGGACCTGGGCGTCATCGCTTCGATCCAGCCCTCGCACTGCATCGACGACATGAGGTTCGCGGCGGCCCGGATCGGCCCGGCACGCTGCCCGGACGCCTACCGGTTCCGCTCGTTCGCCGCGGCCGGTGTGCCCCTGGCCTTCGGCACGGACTGGTTCGTTGAGCCTCTCGACCCCCGTCTCGGGCTCTACGCCGCGGTCACCCGCGAGCGGCCGGAGGGAGGTCCCGCCAGGCGGCTTTGGCCCCGGCGAGAAGATCAGTCTCGAGGAGGCGCTCGATTTCTACACGCGAGGCTCCGCCTACGCGGAGTTCGCGGAGATGGACAAGGGGACCTCGAGCCCGGCAAGCTCGCGGATCTCGTGGTGTTCGCGCAGGACCTCTTCAGGGTCCAGGCCCGCGAGATCCTGGCCACACCGGTCGACCTGACGGTCGTCGGGGGTCGCGTGGTCTTCGAGCGGAAACCGTGAGGTCCTTTCCGCGATGAGCGACGACCGCCGCGCCCGGCTGGCGGCCCTCGAAGAGCGCCTCGGCCACCACTTTGCCGAGCCGTCCCTCCTCGACCAGGCCCTCACCCACTCGAGCCTGGCCAACGAGCGTCCGGCCGGCGAAGTCCCCCACAACGAGCCGCTCGAGTTCCTGGGCGACGCCGTGCTCGGTCTCCTCGTGGCCGACCTGCTCCATCGCCGCGATCCGCGCGGGCCCGAAGGACCGAAGAGCAAGGCCCGCGCCCAGCTCGTGTCGGCCCGGAGCCTGGCCCGGCGAGCCGAGGCCCTCGGGCTGCCCGCCCTCCTCACGATGGGCCGCGGCGAAGAGAAGACCGGAGGCCGCGCGAAGGCGGCCCTCTGGGCGGACGCCTACGAGGCGGTGATCGCCGCCGTCTATCTGGACGGGGGCTTCGCGGCCGCCCAGGCTTTCGTCGTGGCCGAGTTCGCGGCGCGACCTCGAGCCCGGGGCCCTCGCCGACCCCGACTTCAAGAGCGCTCTCCAGGAGCGTCTCCAGGCCCGGGGCGAGGCGCTGCCGACCTACGTCGTGGTCGCCGAGGAGGGCCCGAGCCACCGCCGGCTCTTTCGCGTGCAGTGCCTCATCGGCGGCCAGGTGGTGGCGGAGGGGGAGGGATCGTCGAAGAAGGCCGCGCAGCAGGCGGCGGCGCGGAACGGCGCTCCAGAGCCTGCGGTAGCGGCCGCCCCGGCGGCTACTCGATCCAGCCCCCGCCCAGGCACACGTCCCCGTCGTAGAAGACGGCGGCCTGTCCCGGCGTGATCGCGCGCTGCGGCTCGTCGAAACGCACGAGAGCTCCGGCCTCCGGGCTCAGGGCTCGAGGGTGGCCGGCGCCGCGACGTGGCGATACCGGATCTTCACCTGCGCGCGCAAGGGGCTCCGGGGGGCGTCGATGGAGAGCCAGTTCACCTCGCGCACCCGCGCGCTGGTCGCCGGCGAGGTCGGCTTCGTCGCCGACCACCACCGTTCGGTCCTCGGGTCGCACCTTCGAGCACGTAGAGTGGCCGGGTCGCCGTCACCCCGAGCCCCTTCCGCTGGCCCACCGTGAATCGGTGGACGCCCTCGTGCCGGCCCACGGCCTCGTCCGCTGCGATCGACGATCGGTCCCGAGCGATCGGCGGGCGGGGCCTGACGCTCGACGAAGCCCGCGTAGTCGCCGTCGGGCACGAAGCAGATCTCCTGGCTCTCGGGCTTGTCGGCGGTGATGAGCCGCCGCTCGGCGGCCATGCGCCGGACCTCGCCCTTCTCGCAGGTGCCCCACCGGGAACACCGCGGCCGCGAGCTGCTCCCGCGACAGGCCGAAGAGGAAGTACGACTGGTCCTTCTGCGCGTCCCGCCCCTTGAGCAGGCGCTCGCGGCCGGTCGCGGGATCACGGTCCTTGCGCGCGTAGTGGCCGGTGGCCACGTGCTCGATGCCCAGGGCGCGGGTCTTCGTGACCAGGCTCTCGAACTTCACCTCGGTGTTGCAGCGCGCGCAGGGGATGGGGGTCCGGCCCTCGAGGTAGTCGCGCACGAAGGGGGAGATGACCCCGTCCTGGAACGACCGCTCGAGGTTCAGGTTGTAGTGGGGGATGCCGAGCCGCCCGGCCACGGTCTTCGCGTCGTGGAGGTCGTCGAGCGCGCAGCAGCGCCCGAACGAGGGCCCGTGGCCCCCGGTCTGGTCGTGGAGCTGCATGGAGATGCCGACCACGTCGTGGCCGGCTTCCTTCAGGAGGGCGGCGGCGAGCGACGAGTCGACGCCCCCGGACATGGCGACGACGATGCGCATCGATTCAGTATAGACCGGCGCCCGGAAGGCCTACTCGACGTCGGTGACGATCAGCATCAGCACGTGCCCGCCGATGCGGAACTCCTGCTGGTTGCCGAGCACGTGCTGCTCGATCCGGTCGAGGTCGATGAAGGTGCCGTTCGTGGACCCGAGGTCTCGCAGGATCGCGGTCTCGCCGATGATCTCGAGGGCCGCGTGCTGGCGCGAGGCCTCGGGATCGTCGATGTTGATGTCGGCCCCGCTGCGCCCGATGATGCTCCGGGTCTTGCCGATCTGGAAGATCTGGCCCGTGGCCGCGCCCTGGATCACGGCCAGCGAGAAGCGCTTGTCCTTGGGCAGCTCGAGGAGGCCCATCTTGTGCAGGTCTTTGCCGGTGATGGTGTGGCCGCCGGCCTCGCCTTCGGCGGCGGCCGCCGAGGCGGCCTTGGCTTCGAGGCTCTGCTGGGTGGCCAGGACCGGGTTCGGCGGCGGCTCCGGGTCCGGCTCCGGCGGGGGCGGCGGCGGCCGCGGGGCTCATGTTGCCGGGGGGCAGGGTCATGGCGCCCAGCAGCGGGTTCTCGATCTCGATGGTGCCGCCGCACTTGGTGCACCGGGTCTTGACCTTGGGCTTGTCGCCCAGGCGGCTCTCGTCGAACTTGTACCGGGCCTGGCAGCTCGGACAGACAATGATCATGCAAGCCACCTCGTTGTCGCGGCCGCGACAGGATAATACGAATTGGCGGCCCGCGGCTATCGGGGATCCGGGTTGGGCGGGTTCTGCGCTAAGCTCTCCCTGAGGCCAAGGCCACGAACCATAGGAGGCGACCTTGAACCGAGACGGCATCCTTCAATTCCAGGCCGAGGACGAGGAGGACGAGCTGGAGGACGACGAAGAGGAGGACGAGGACGACGAGGACTTCGACGACGAGGACGAGGAAGAGGACGAAGAGGACGACGACGACGACGATGACGATGATGACGACGACGATGATGACGACGACGAAGACGAGGACGAGGACGAAGACGACGAGTGAGGCCTGAAGGGCGATGAGCGTCGCGTTGCCTCTCCTTCGCCGGCCCGAGTGGATCAAGGCCCGCGCCCCGATGGGGCCCGGCTACGAACGCCTCCGGACCTTGATGCGCGAGCTCGACCTGCACACGGTCTGCGAAGAAGCCCGCTGCCCGAACGTCGGGGACTGCTGGAATCGCGGCACCGCCACCTTCATGATCCTGGGGGACGTCTGCACCCGGGCCTGCGGGTTCTGCGCGGTCAAGACGGGTCTGCCGGCCCGTCCGCCCGACCCCGAAGAGCCCCGGAGGGTGGCCGAGGCCGTGGCCCGGATGGGGCTCACCCACGCCGTGATCACCTCGGTCAACCGTGACGATCAGAAGAGACGGCGGCGCGGCCGTCTTCGCCGCGGTGGTCCGGGCAGATCCGGGCCCGCGTCCCGACCTGCGCGGTCGAGGTCCTGGTTCCCGATTTCAAGGGAGATCCCCGCGCCCAGGACCTGGTGCTCGCGGCGCGTCCCGACATCCTGAACCACAACACCGAGACCGTCCCGCGCCTCTACCGCCGGGTGCGGCCCGGGGCGCGATTCGAGCGCTCCCTCGAGCTCCTGCGAGCGGTCGAAGCAGGCGGGCCTCCTGACCAAGAGCGGGATCATGCTCGGTCTCGGGGAAGAGTGGGCCGAGATCGAGGATACGATCCGCGCCATCCGCTCGGCCGGCACCGACGTGCTCACGGTCGGCCAGTACCTCCGCCCGAGCCCGGAGCATCTCCCCCTCGAGCGCTACTACACTCCGGCCGAGTTCGACTCGTTGCGGACGTTCGCCCTGGACCTCGGCTACCGCCACGTCGAGTCGGGACCCCTGGTGCGGTCCTCCTATCACGCCGACGAGCAGGTCCCGCACTAGTCCCTTGCATTTCCCGGGGCGGTGCCCGATCCTCGCGCGAGGAGCGTCTCGGGCATGCCCAGCGCGACGGAAGCGGGTTCCCTCCGGCGGCAGGACGGGCGAATCGCCGAAGCCCTCGTTCGCCTGAATCGCGCCGTCCAGCGGGCCTCCATCTATCCCGGCGGCCATCCCGCGATTCCGGCGGCCGTGAAGGCCTTCGTCCTTGGCCTCCGCAACGCTCTCGACGAACGCCCGGTGCTGCTGGTCGGGGTGGCGTCCGATCGGCTGGTGGTGGAGGGAGTGTCGCTCGACGAGCGACGCAGCGCGCTCTCGTGGCTCACCGCGCAGCTTCGCGACCGCGGACTCGCCTCGTTCGCGATCGATCGCGGAGTGGCCGAGGCCGAGCTGGTCCGGTTCGTGGAGTGGCTGGCTCGTCCCAGCCCCCCGAAGGAGGACGCCCGCTTCGTCGGAATCGTCCTCGCCCGCATCGACTATGCCAAGGCCCGTTTCGTCGACGCGCCTTTCGCCAGGGCTCAGGACCCCGCCCGCCTCTGGGAGACCCTAGCCTCGAACCTGACCACCGGCTGGTACCTCGAAGAGGGGCCCTTGCCCGAGGATCCGCAGGCGCTCGCGCAAGAGCTGTCGGCCCACGTCCTGCGCCACGAGGGGGTCGGCGCCGCCTCGCTGCTGGCCCGCATCGAGGCCATCGGTGGCGCACCTGCCCCATCTGCCCGACCCCGCGCGCGCGGAGATGAAGCGACGCCTCTCGGCCTTCGTGGCCGGGCTCACCCCCGACCTGCGCAGCCAGCTCTTGCGCGTCGACAAGGACGCGAGCCGTCTCAAGGTCGACTTCCTGGCGGAGATCATCGACGGCCTGCCCGACACCCTCGTCCTGGAGGTCCTGGCCGACATCGACCTCGGGGGCGGACCGCCCCCGAGGCATCTCTTGAACCTGTTCAACAAGCTCATCGGGGTCGCGGCCGTCGATCCCTTGTCGCGCGAGCTGGCCGAGACCAAGCTCCAGAGCCTCGGCTTGCCCGCCGGCCTCACCGAGCTCGAGCCCGCGAAGATCGAGAGCGCCCTGCGCGAGGTCTTCGACGTGCGGGGGGACTACGAGAACCCCGAGGCCTACCAGGAGCGTCTGGAAGGCCTGAGCCGGGAGGGACCCCGGGACACGGTGCGCTACGAGTCGCGTCACTACCGGGACCCGCGCTCCGCGGTCCGAGGTCAGGGCCCACGTTTCGAGCATCGTGCTGCGCCTGCTCGTGGCCGCACCCGACCGACCCGAGGCCGCGGACCAGGTGCGCCGACTGCTGGCGGACCTTCCCGCGGACCTCGCCGCCCGTCGCTTCGACTCGACTCTCGAGCGAAGCGTCGGCCCTCGACGATGTCCTCGCCCGGCCGAGTGGCGTGGCCGACGAGGTGCGCCCCCTGGCCGCGGAATACATCGCCCGCGCGATAGCGCCGGAAGTCGTCGCCGCGTTGCTCAAGGCCGCGGAGGAGAGCGCGGAGCCGCCCGCGCCCGGCGTCGTCGGCCTCTTCCGGGCGGCGGGCGTGGATGCGGCCTGCGCGGCGTTCGACCGGCTGGCGGCGTTGCCCCCGGGGGAAGGCCACGAGCGCCTCAGCGAGCTGCTCTTCCTGCTCGAGCACGGAGGCCTTGAACGCGGCCGTCGCCCGCCTGCGCTCGACGGGCTCGCCTTCGGTGCGGGCGCTCTTCGCCCTGCTCGGGCATCCCGCGTCGCCCCTCGGCCCCGACCTGGTGCTCACCTTCCTCGCGAACAAGGATGCGGCGATACGGCTCGAGGCGTTCCGGTTACTGCTCGCGGAGGACGGGGCCGCGCCCCAGTTCCCGCGTCTCTTGGGCAAAGCGCTCGCTGACCCCGACCCCGTGGTGGTCTCCCTGGGAATCGAGCGCGCCGCGGCCATCGGCGGTTCCGCGTCGGCCCGAGCGCTCGCCGAGTTCCTGACAGAGCTGGTTGGCCGGAGGCCTGCCCACGGAGCTCGGCAGGAAGACCACCTCGGCCCTGGCGACCCTTCCCGGGTCCGAGGGCCGCGATGCCCTGGCGCGCCTGCTGCTGAGCCGCAGGAGGACGCTGAAGGTGGGCGCGGTGCGTCGTTCGATGATCGTGGAGGCGGGCCTCCTCCGCATCGGAGACGACGAGGCGGTCGCGGCGGTCCGCTCCTTCCGTCGCTCGCCGGCGGGTTGGCTCTCCATGCTCCTGCCCGACGACCCCGAGGCTTCCGCGTGAGCACCGCGGTCGAAGGGCTCGTGAGAGCGCTGCAAAACGCGGTCTCCTCGCACCTGCTGTATCCGCCCGAGCACCCGCGGATCCAGGAGGCGGCCGAGCGGGTCGCGGTCTTTCTGCGTGAAGCCACGGCCCGGGGCTCAGCGGTCTCGGTCTTCGCCATCGAGGACAAGCTCGTCCACGACGGGACGCCGCTCGTCGGGGTCGAGGCGGTGAGCCGGGGGTTCTTCCAGGCCCTGCGCGCCGCCGGCTACGACCGCCTGACCCTGCGCCGAGGGGTCTCGCGGGCCGAGATCGCCGCGTTCGTCGCGGCGGTGGCCGAGATCGGGCGACGGGGCGGCGAGGGCGCCAAGGGCCGGGTTCGGCCTTCGCGCAACATCCGTCTCTCGGCCCTTCAGGGGCCGGACGAGGCCGGTCCGGGCCGCGGGTTCCTGGCCGAGGAGGTCGACACCCTGCAGGACGTGTGGGCCGACATCATCGAGCGCGGTGACCTGAACCTCGACGCGCTCGAGGGCATCGTGGTCGCCCTGGCCCGAACGGTCGAAGAGAACCTCGGGGCCATGATCCCCATGGCCGCGCTCAAGTCGCACGACCGCTACACCGCCACCCACATCACGAACGTCGCCCTCCTGGCCATGGCCCTGGCCGAGGCCATCGAGCTGCCCAAGGAGCAGGTGCACGACGTGGGGATCGCCGCCCTCCTCCACGACGTGGGGAAGCTCAAGGTCCCGTCCGAGATCCTCAACAAGCCGGACCGCCTGAGCCCCGACCAGCTCGAGCTGATGAAGCGTCATCCCGAGGATGGGGCCCGGATCCTCCTGGCCACGGAGGGGGTGCCGGAGCTGGCGGTGGTCGTTGCCTATGAGCACCACGTCAGGTTCGACGGGGGCGGCTACCCTGCGCTCCCCCGGAGCTGGAAGCCGAGCCTGGCCAGCGCCGTGACCCAGGTCGCCGACATCTACGACGCCCTGCGCACCGATCGGCCCTATCGCACGCGGTCTCGACCGCGACACGATCATGGCCATGATGACCGCCGACGCCGGCACCCACTTCGAGCCCGCGCTCCTGGCCGCGTTCTTCGAGCGGGTGGTGCCGCGGGCGGCGGCGGCTTAGTCCGGATCATTCGTGAGGCCGCGTGATGTTCCGAACGAATGATCCGTCCTAGAGCCGTCAGACGGCCCTCGATGGCCCTCTTGGCGCACGACACGGGGTGGATTGGCGATGGCGTTGAAAACGGGCTCGGGCTGGTGCCCGAAGGGCCCTGACATGTAGCCAGATCGGACTATTCACGAAGCGGTCAGGTGGACTTCATGAATAGCGGGCGCACGCGGGTTGCCGCGACCATTCCCGGCGAGAAACTCCGGGTGACTTGCGAGCCAGAATGCTGGCGGCATCCGGGAACCGAGGCCGGCCAGACACTGGTGCTCCTCAAAAGCCCGTTGAATAGCGTGGCCCATGGGTTGTTGCGGTACATACATTGGTGACACGTGTAAGCGTGATCCCGTTTAGGAGATTGTCTCAGGTGTCGCAACCCTGTTCCCGGATGCTCCTGAAGTATCAAGGAGGATTCGGTGAAGAACAAGAAGTCGAGGGGGAAGGCGACTCGTAGGTCGCGGCCTTTACTAGAGCGGGTCAACTTGAATGCTGCGGGTATCGACTGCGGCTCCGCCATGCACTACGTCGCGGTGCCGCCGGACCGCGACCCAGAGCCGGTTCGGTGCTTCAAGACGTTCACCGAGGACTTGCATCGACTCGCGGACTGGCTGGTTGCCTGTGGGATCAAGAGCGCGGCCATGGAAGCAACGGGGGTCTATTGGATCCCGATTTTCGAGATCCTGGAGGCGCGCGGCCTCGAGGTCCTGCTCGTCAACGCGCGACACGTGAAAAACGTGCCTGGGCGGAAGAGCGACGTCACCGACGGCGAATGGCTGCGGGATCTGCATAGCGTCGGACTACTGAAGGGTAGCTTCCGACCCACGGCTGAGATTACGGCCCTGCGCAGTTACCTTCGTCACCGCGAGACGCTCATCCAGGGCGCTGCGACCACGATCAACCGCATGCAGAAGGCGCTCGTGCAGATGAACCTGCAACTGCACGTGGTCATCAGTGACATCGGCGGGGCCACGGGTCTGCGGATCCTTCGCGACATCGTCGACGGACAAACCGATCCCCGGCACCTCGCCACGCATCGCGATGCACGCTGTCACGCATCCGAGCCGGAAATCGCTGCCGCGCTCACTGGGCACTACCGCCCAGAGCACCTCTTCGTCCTCCGACAGAACCTCGAGCTCTACGACGCGTTCCAGCGCCAGATCGAATCTTGCGACACCCAGATCGAGGCCCACTTGAAGGCCCTTGCCACAAGCACCACGCCACCAGCTGCCCTCCCATCGACTCCTCGGTCACGCCGCAAAACCAGCAGCAACGAACCCCATTTCGACGTACAGACCTCTCTCCATCAGCTCACCGGCGTTGACCTGAGCCGGCTCGACGGAATCGGGCCGTACAGCGCCCTTCGCCTGATCTCCGAGATCGGTACCGACATGTCGCGCTGGCGGACCGAACACCACTTCACTTCCTGGCTCACTCTGGCGCCCGACAACAAGGTCTCGGGTGGTCGGCTACTGAGCTCTCGCACCAGACCCGCAGCCAATCGTGCCGCTGCCATCCTTCGCATGGCCGCCATGTGCCTCGGCCGCACCCAGACAGCGCTCGGAGCTTTCTATCGCCGCCTTGCCTATCGCATCGGCAAGGCCAAGGCCATCACCGCAACCGCCCGAAAGCTGGCGATCCTGGTCTATCGTTGCCTCAAGCGTGAACTCGTCTACCAGGACCCAGGCGCCGCCGAATACGACCGCAAGCACCGCACCACCGTATTACATCGCCTCCGTCAGCGTGCCGGAGCCCTCGGCTTCCACCTCGTCAACGGCCAGACCGGCGAAGTGCTCGATTGAGTTTCTTAGGAGTCCGGGCTAGCCGCGGCCGAAGGCCCGCTTCTGGCGCACGACGCAGTCGGCCACGGCGGCCGCGGCGCGGTCGACGTCGGAATCGGTGGTGGGCCGGCCCAGGGAGAAACGAAGGGAGGCCTGCACCTCCTCGAGCGACAGGCCCATCGCGCGCAGCACGTGCGAGGGCGTCGTGCCGCCGGCGGAACAGGCGGCCCCCGCGGACACCGCGATTCCGTCGAGATCGAGGGCCAGGAGGAGGTTCTCCGCATCCACCTCGGAGAAGGTGACGTTGGTGGTGTTCGGCACCCGAGGTCCAAGGCCGTTGCGCCGCGCTCCGGGGATGGCCAGGAGAGCTTGCTCCAGGCGGTCCCGCTGACGCGCGAGGCGAAGGGCGTCCGCGGCCAGCTCTTGCCGGCAAAGCGCGGCCGCGAGCCCCAATCCCACGATGCCCGCCACGTTCTCGGTTCCCGCGCGCCGGTTGCGTTCCTGCGACCCGCCATGCACGAAGGCATGGAGGCGCGTGCCCCGGCGCACGTAGAGGGCACCCACTCCCTTGGGGCCGTAAAGCTTGTGCGCGGAGAGGCTCAGCAGGTCGACCCCCAGCTCCTGCACGTCGACCGCGATCTTGCCCCCGGCCTGGACGGCATCGCAGTGCACGAGGGCGCCCCGCTCGTGAGCGAGGGCCGCGGCTTCCGCGACCGGCTGGATCACCCCGGTCTCGTTGTTCGCGAGCATCAGCGAGAGCAGGGCGGTCTCTTCGTCGACTCTGGCCCGGAGGTCGTCCATGTCGACGGCGCCGCCCGGGAGGGCCCTGACGACGTCGACCGTCCAACCTTCTTTGGCCAAGGCCTCTGCCACGTGGAGGACGGCGTGGTGCTCGAGGGCCGTGACCACGACCTTGCGCCGCGAGCCTTCGGCGCGCCTGCGCGGCCCCGCGGACCGCCATGTTGTCGGCTTCGGTGCCGCTACCCGTGAAGACGATCTCGGCCGGCGTGGCTCCGAGGAGGCCCGCCACCTGCTCGCGGGCCTCGTCCACCGCGGTACGGGCCTGTTGTCCGAACCAGTGCGCGCTCGACGGGTTGCCGAAGTTGGCCCGGAGGGCGGCGGCCATGGCCTCGAAGACCCGGGGATCGAGGGGAGTCGTGGCGTTGTGGTCGAGGTAGATCCGTTCCATTGACCCGGACATCCTAACCCGGGCACGCCTCGCATGACCCACCCCGAGTCTCCGCTACAATGGCGGCCTCATGCCGGCGATCGTCGCGCTGCTCAGCGATTTCGGTTCGGAGGACCACTACGTCGGGGCCATGAAGGGCGCGGTGCTCGCCTCCTGCCCCGGAGCCACCCTCGTCGACGTCGTCCACGACCTCCCGGCCCACGACGTCATGGCCGGCGCCTTGGCCCTCGAAGCGGTGTATCGGGCGTTCCCGGGGGGAACGGTCTTCCTCGCCGTCGTCGATCCCGGGGTGGGCTCCTCCCGTCGAGGGCTGGCCGCCGCCGCCTCCGGGTACCACTTCGTCGGCCCCGACAACGGGATCCTGAGCCTGGTGCTCACGGCGCACCCGGGCGCCCTGCTTCGGGAGCTGACGAACGCCGGGCTCTTTCGCTACGAGGTGTCACCGGTGTTCCACGGGCGCGACGTCTTCGCGCCGGTGGCCGGCCATCTCGCCCGCGGGGCGTCTTTCGAGGAAGTGGGTCCGCTCGTCCACGACGCCGTCACGCTCCGGGTGCCCCCCGTGAACCGCCGGGCCCCGACCGAGTGGGAGGCCGTGGTGCTGCACGTCGATCGCTTCGGCAATCTCACCACGAACGTGACCGAGCGCGACCTCAGCGCGATGGGCGAGCTCTTGCCTCGCGGCCTCAGTGATCTGCAGGTGTCCGTCGAAGGTGTCGTCCTGCCCTTCGCACGGACCTACTCCGACGTGGCTCGAGGCGAAGCGTGCGCCGTCCTCGGCAGCAGCGGCCGACTGGAGATCGCGGTCAATCAGGGGAGCGCGTCACGCCAGCTCGGAGCCTGGATCGGGGCTCCCGTCCGACTCTTCTTCCCCGAGTGGAGCACCCCGAGACAGCCGGGGAACTCGTGGTATGATCCGCCGACGCCCTGTAGGTCCATTCCCTGGCGTGGGTTACAAGAACCACCATGCGTGAGGTCGTCGTGGCGGGCGCCGTTCGCACGCCCATTGGCAAGTTCGGCGGATCCCTGGCTGGCCTCACTGCCGCCGACCTGGGTGCCTCTACGGCTTCGGAGGCCCTGCGTCGCGCCGGTGTCCGCCCCGATCAGGTCGAGGAGACGGCGTTTGGGTGTGCTCGGCAGGCGGGGGGCGGTCCCAACGTCGCCCGACAGGTTTCGTACCGAGCCGGCGTGCCCCAGGAAGTGACGGCCTACACGATCAACATGGCCTGCGGCAGCGGCCTCAAAGCCATCGACCTGGCCCACCGCGCGGTGCGCGACGGTGACGCCGACATCGTCCTCGCGGGAGGAACGGAGTCGATGAGCCGAGTGCCCTACCTGTTGACGGAGGCGCGCTGGGGCCACCGCATGGGAGACCAGCCGGCCGTGGACGCCATGTACCAGGACGGCTTTCTCTGCCCGATGGCCGGGCAGGTGATGGGCGAGACGGCCGAGCGTCTGGCCACCGACTACGGCATCTCGCGCGAAGAGCAGGACGCGTTCGCCGCGCGCAGCCAGGACCGCGCGAGCCGGGCGCAGAGCGAAGGGCGATTCCAGGCCGAGACGTTTCCGGTGCCCGTCCCGGGCCGGAAGGGCGCGACGGAGCTCTCGCCGCGACGAGCACGTGCGCGCGGATGCGACGCTCGAAGGGCTGGCCAGGCTCGCCCCGGTCTTCAAGGCCGGCTCCGGCACCGTGACCGCCGGCAACTCCTCGGGTATCACCGACGGGGCCGCCGCCCTGGTCGTGTTGTCGAAGACGCGGGCCGAGGAGCTTGGGGTCAGGGTCCAGGCGCGAGTCCTGGGGGTGGCCCAGGCCGGGGTCGATCCCCACGTGATGGGCCTCGGCGTGGTGCCCGCGGTCAAGCGGCTTCTCGAGCGCCTCTCGCTCGGCCTCGGCGACTTCGACCTCGTGGAGGTCAACGAGGCTTTCGCGGCCCAGGTGCTGGCGTGCGACCGCGAGCTCGGCTTCGATCCCGCGCGCCTGAACGTCAACGGGGGCGCGATCGCCCTCGGGCACCCCATCGGCGCGACGGGCGCCCGCATCTGCGTGACCCTTCTGCACGAGATGGTGCGGAGGGGGGCTCGCCGCGGGCTGGCCGCCCTCTGCATCAGCGGGGGAATGGGCATGGCCGCGGCGTTCGAGGCGGCATGAGCCGCCCGGAGGAGGCCTGAGCATGGCCGACGAAGACTTCCACGAAGACCCGCACGACGTCGACGTCTACGCCCCCACGCGGGACCAGAGCTTCAAGTTCATCCAGCTCGACACGGTCCAGGGCATCTCCCGCCTCACCTTGCACCGCCCTCCCGCGAACGTGCTGTCGGTGGACATGATGCAGGACATCAACACGGCCCTGGAGTCGCTCGAGTACCAGCGCGACGTCAAGCTCGTCGTCCTCATGGCCACCGGGAAGTACTTCTCGGCCGGCTTCGAGCTCATGGACCACCTCGGCGACCGGGCCTACATGATGCTCGAGGCCTTCAGGCGCATCTTCGAGAACCTCATCAAGCTCGACAAGCCGACCCTGGCGGTGGTGGCGGGCCCGGCCCTCGGGGCCGGCTCCATCCTGGCCGCCGCCTGCGACATGGTCCTGGCCGCCCAGAGCGCCAAGTTCGGGCATCCGGAGATCAAGGGCGGGGTCTTCAACACGGTGGCCGCCGTGCTCTTGCCTCGCCTGATCGGCCGCAAGAAGGCCTTCGAGGTGATCATGGGCGGGGCGAGCCTGACGGCCGCCGACGCGGAGCGGGTCGGCCTGGTCAGCCGCGTGTGCGCTGACGACAAGCTGGAGGCGGACGCGGCTGCCCTCGTGCAGCGGTTCCAGGAGTCGAGCGCCCCGGTGATGCAGTTCACGCGCCGGGCGATCACCGGCGCCCTGGACCTGCCCTTCTCGGACGCCCTGCGCCACGCCGAGGACGTCTACCTCAACCAGTTGATGGGTACCGAGGACGCGGAAGAGGGCTTGCGGGCCATCATCGAGAAGCGGCGTCCCACCTGGAAAGACAAGTGAGTCAGCCATGATCGACTTCGACCTGTCCGAAGAGCAAGCGGCCGTCGAGAAGATGGTGCGCGACTGGGCCGCGGCCGAGGTGGCCCCCAAGATCCACGACCTCGATCGTCAGCATCGATTCGAGCCGGCCTTCCTCAAGGGGATGGCCGACCTGCAGCTCCTCGGCATCTGCATCCCCGAGGCGTACGGCGGGGCGGGCATGGACTACGTGAGCCTGGGCCTCGCCTGCGAGGAGCTCGAGTACGTCGACACCCACCTGCGCGTCATCATGTCCGTCCACGTCGGTCTCAACTGCATGACCCTCTGGTGCTGGGGGACCGAGGAGCAGAAGAAGAAGTACCTGGTGCCCCAGGCCAAGGGCGAGAAGATCGCGACCTACGGCCTCACCGAGCCGAACGCGGGCAGCGACGCGGTCGGGATCCAGACCACGGCCGTGAAGAAGGGCGAGAGCTACGTCCTGAACGGCGAGAAGACCTGGATCAGCCTGGCCGACCTGGCCGACAACTTCCTGGTCATCGCCTGGACCGACCCCGAGAAGAAGAAGAAGCGAGACCATAGCGGTCTCTCGGCCTTCATCGTGGAGCGGGCCATGAAGGGCTTCAGCTCCTACACCATGAAGGAGAAGTGGGGGATCCTGGCCGGAAACACCGGGGGCTTCTCCATGCAGGATCTCGAGGTGCCGGCCGCAAACCGGGTGGGGGCCGAGGGCGAAGGCTTCAAGATCGCGATGTTCGCGCTCGAGAACGGGCGCTACACCGTGGCCGCGGGCGCCACCGGGCTCATCCGCGCCTGCCTCGACGCCTCCGTGGGCTATGCCAAGGGCCGCAGGACCTTCGGCGTCGCCATCGGGGAGCATCAGCTCGTCAAGGAGATGATCGCGGAGATGGTCTCCGACTACGACGCGGCGCGCCTGCTCTGGCTACGGGCGGGCTGGCTCAAGAACGAGGGACGGCGCAACACCCGGGAGACCTCCCTCGCGAAGTGGTTCGCGACGGTGAAGAGCGAAAGGGCCGCCTCGGACTGCGTGCAGATCCACGGCGGCAACGGCTTCTCGGACGAGTACCCGGCTGGCCGCTTCTTCCGCAACTCGAAGGCCGCCGTCATCTACGAGGGGACGCGCGAGATCCACAAGCTCATGCAGGCGGACTATGCCCTCGGCTACCGCCTGGACAAGGCGCGCCGGGTCGAGCTTCCCGCCTACGACAAGTAACCGGACCAAGGTCCTAGGAGCATCATCGAAATGATTCGGGACGATCTGCCGCTCGAGTTCGTGAGGGTCGTGGAGCAGGGGGCCATCGCGGCCGCTCGCACCATGGGCCAGGGGGACCGGAAGTACGCCGATCAGGTCGCCGTGGAGGCGATGCGCAAGGAGATGGTGAGCCTCGACATCGACGGCACCATCGTCATCGGCGAGGGGGAGCGCGACGAGGCCCCCATGTTGTTCATCGGCGAGAAGGTCGGCAAGGCGGGAGCGACACCGGTCGACATCGCCGTCGACCCCCTCGAGGGCACGAACCTCTGCGCCACCGGCGCCAACAACGCGATCGCCGTGCTCGCGGCCTCGGAAAAGGGCGGTCTGCTGAACGCGCCCGACATCTACATGGAAAAGCTCGTGGTGGGGCCCTCGTCGAAGGGGCAGGTCGACCTCAACGCCTCGCCTGAGCAGAACCTGAAGGTGATCGCCAAGTGCCTGGACCGGGAGGTGCACGACCTCGTGGTCATCGTCCTCGACCGACCCCGGCACGAGAAGCTGATCTCCGAGATCCGCAAGGCGGGGGCCCGGATCCGCCTCATCAGCGACGGCGACCTGTCGGCGGGCATCACCGCCGCCGTCTCCGGCACGGGGGTTCACGCCGTGATGGGGACAGGGGGAGCGCCCGAAGGTGTGCTCACCGCCGCGGCCATGCGCTGTCTGAACGGAGAGATCCAGGGCAAGCTCGTGCTCACGAAGCCGGCCGACGCCGAGAGGCTGAAGAAGATGGGAATCACGGACCTGAACAAGGTCTATCGGACCGAGGACCTGGCTCCCGGGAAGAACGTCATCTTCGCCGCGGCTGGGGTCACCGACGGGTCCTTGCTCAAGGGGGTGCGGTTCTTCGGGGACGGAATGCGCACACACTGCCTCGTCATGACCACGGTGCCCCACCAGGTCCGCTTCATCGACACCATCCACGCCCTCGACAATCCCGATCTCAAGATCCGATTCTAGATCGCACACAAAGCGACACGGGCGCGCGGCCACTCCCCTGGCAGGGGCCAGTGACCGCGCGCACTTCTTTTTGCAGGCCTTCTCCCGCACCATCCCGTGTCCCGTTCGCACGCGGCGACTTGGATTTGAGCCCGGACTCACCTATGCTCTTGGCTCTGGAGTCTAGGCCCCTCGATGAGTTACTGCACGAAGCCTCACTTTTCCCTTGACAGGTTGGAATCGCTCTGCTAGCTTCATGCAGCACTTTAACTATTATTCATAAGTGCGGGTCTGGATTCGGTTCTGGTTTTTGGCAGGTTCCGGCGACCGGGAGTGACCCGGCGACGGCGCGAGTCGGACCGTTAAGAGCGGGTAGACGACGTAGCCGACGTCTTCGAGAGAGAGGCGCCCGTGGCTCTGTTCGGTAAGAAGAAAGGACTCGTCGGCCTCGACATCGGCTCTTCGGCCGTCAAGGCGGTCGAGCTGAAGGCCGGTGGCAAGGGCGGGGACGAATACCAGCTCGTCAACATCGGTCTCGAGGCGCTGCCCCCCGAGGCCATCGTCGACGGGGCCATCATGGACTCCGGGGCGGTGATCGACGCGGTCCAGCGGCTCTTCTCCGGAAGCAAGATCAAGACCGTCGACGTGGCCACCAGCGTGTCCGGCAACGCGGTCATCGTCAAGAAGATCAGCCTTCCGCAGATGAGCGCCGAGGAGCTGGCCGAGTCGATCCACTGGGAGGCCGAGCAGTACATCCCCTTCGACATCCAGGACGTCGCCCTCGACTACGAGGTGATCGACGGGGGCGGCTCCGGCGGGAACATGGACGTCCTGCTCGTCGCGGTCAAGAAGGACAAGATCAGCGACTACACCTCGGCGATCAGCCAGGCCGGGAAGTCGTGCGCGATCGTGGACGTCGACGTCTTCGCCCTCCAGAACTGCTACGAGATCAACTACGGCGTCGATCCCGGCCGCGTCATCGCCCTCCTCAACGTCGGCGCCTCGATCATGAACATGAACATCATCAAGGGCTCGACCTCGATCTTCAACCGGGACATCGCCGTGGGTGGGAACAAGTACACGGACGTGATCCAGAAGGACCTGAACCTCTCCTTCGATCAGGCCGAAGCGCTGAAGCGCGGCAGTCGCGTGGAAGGGGCCGCTCCCGAGAACCTCCATCCGATCCTCCAGGCCGTCTCCGAGGAGATCGCGGTCGAGATCCAGAAGACCTTCGACTTCTTCCGGGCCACGAGCTCGGAAGACCGCATCGACCGGATCTTCCTGGCCGGGGGCACGGCCAAGGTACAGGGACTGCGCGACCTCCTCGCCGATCGATTCGAGGCGGGGGTGGAGATACTGAACCCGTTCAACAGCGTGACCTACAACCCCAAGGACTTCGACCCGGACTTCATCGCTGAGATCGGTCCCTCGGCCTCCATTGCCGTGGGCCTCGCGGCGCGAAGGGCAGGCGACCGATGATTCGCATCAACCTCGTCCAGGAGAGGAAGGCCCCCAAGGGCGGGGGAGCGGCGAAAGGGCCGAAGGCGCCCCCAGGGGCCCTGCAGGCCTACCTGCTCCTGGGACTCTTCGCCGGGGGCGCCGCCTTGCTGTGCGCGGCCGGCTGGTTCTACAAGTCGGCGCAGATCCGCGACCTGGAGACCCGGATCGCCGAAGGCGAGAAGCGCAAGCGCGACCTCCAGGTGATCAAGGCCCAGGTCGACGCCTTCCAGGCGAAGAAGACCCTGCTCGAAAACAAGGTCAACCTGATCAAGAAGCTGAAGGCCGAGCAGAAGGGTCCCGTCCACATGCTGGACGAGATCTCGAAGGCGCTGCCCGATCTCGTCTGGCTCACGGTTCTCGACGAGACCGGGGGCAACGTCAAGTTCACCGGGGAGAGCAACGGTCTCACGGCGGTCGCGGCGTTCATCGAGGCGCTTCAGCGCAGCGGATGGTTCCCGAGCGCCGAGCTCGTCTCGGCCAAAGAGACGAACACCATCTACACCTTCAACCTCGCCGGCCACTTCAAGGATCCTGAGGTCGCCGCGCTGGAGAAGGAAAGGGCCGCCCAGGCGGCGGCAGCGCAAGCGGCAGCCCCGCCTCCGGGCGCGAAGAAGTAGGCGGAGGGAACAGGAATGGCCGACAACAGCCTCACCAAGCTCCCCCTGGGCGGACAGCTCGGCGTCTCCGTGCTGGTCGCCGCCTTGATCTGCGGCGCCTTCTGGTACTTCTCCTATTCGCCCATGCTCGAGGACGAAGCCAAGAAGCAGGCGCAGCTCGAGCAGCTCCAGCGGGAAATTCGCGTCCTGGAGGCCACGGCCAACAAGCTCCAGGAGTTCCAGCGGGAAGTGCAGCTGCTCGAGGCCCAGCTCGAAACCCTCAAGCGGATCCTGCCCGCGGACAAGGAAACGCCGGACCTGCTGCGGCGCGTCCAGGCCCTGGCCGCCCAGTCCCGCTTGAACATCAAGCAATTCACGCCCACCGCCGAGGTCACGAAGGACTTCTACAAAGAGGTCCCCTACACCCTCGATGTCGAGGGCACCTACCACGACCTGGGCCAATTCTTCGACAAGATCAGCCGTCTGGCCCGTCTGGTGAACATGACGAACGTCAAGGTCAAGGCGCAGAGCAACCAGACCGGCTCGAACACGATTGCCGCGTCGGGCGTCGCCACCACCTACGTCTATGTGGACAAGCCGGCCCCAACGGCCGCGGGCGCTCGCGGAGCCCGTCCGGGCGCGCCGGCGCGATGAGGACCCGAGCCATGAAGACGACGCTGTTGAGCCTCGCGCTGACCGGCCTCGCCCCCCTGGCCTTCGCCCAGGCCCCATCCCCGAGCCCGGCCGCCGACGTACCGAAGGCCGATGCCTCCGACATCGGCAAGTCCATTCTCGAGCAGGAGCTCGAACCGCCCCCGGGTGGCTATACCTACAATGCCCAGGGCCGGCGAGATCCCTTCATCAGCATGATCAAGCCTGTGGCCCCCGCGGGATCGAAGGGCGCGCGGCCGCACGGCTTCGCCGGGTTCCTGATCCAGGAAGTGGCCCTGCGCGGGATCGTGAAGACCACTGAGCCCGGAATCGGCTCGGCGGCCAAGCCGGGATACATCGCGGTGTTTCAGGGGGCGGACCCGACCAAGAGCTTCTTCGTCACCGTCGGGCAGCGCCTATTCGACGGCGTCATCACCGCAATCGACGCCACTTCAGTGACGTTCCGGCAGGAAGTGACCGATCCCCTGTCCCCGGTCAAGACGCGAGACGTGAGGAAGTCCCTGTATGCGTCCGAGGAGGCGCGGCAATGAGAGCCAAGCTCGCCTGGGCCCCACTGACGGCGGCCGTCGTCCTGTCCGCCTTGGGGCCACTGACCACCGCCGAGGACCGCGTGTCCACGGCCATCTCCGACATCCGCCAGGAATCCAACGAGAGGTCCACGCGGCTAGTGGTGGAGTGCACAGGCCCATTGGCCTACACCTACTACAGCCCGGACCCCCTCACGCTGGTGGTGGACATCCCGGAGGTGGATGCCTCCAAGATACCGCCCAAGATCACAGTGGGCAGCAAGGAGGTCGAATCGGTTCGGGTCACCAACATGGCTCGGGCCGACGGCCGCAACCTCGCCCGCCTCGAGGTCCGGCTCGCAAGCCTAGTGCCCTACCAGATCTACTCCAAGGGCAAGGCCTTGAACCTGATCTTCGAGCGCCCGGCCACCGCGGCCAACCGGCCGCCGGACCCGACCGCCCTTCCCGCGGCCACGGCACCCGCCCCGGCCCCGGAGGCGCAGGTCGCCACCCGGACGCCCGACCCCCCCGCGCCCGCCCCGGCCCCCGCGGTCGAGGAGGCGAAGCCGGCCGAAGCGGCCGCCACGACCGCCATGGCCGCGACGCCATCGACGGCACCGAGCGCAGCGTCGGCACCGACCCCGACCGTGAAGGCGGCGCCCTCCGCAGCCGTTGGCCCCAAGGCCACCAAGATCATCGCAGTCACCCAGGAGACCGAAGCGGGTGAGCTTGCGGTGACGGTGAAGGCGGACGGTCGCCTGAAGTACCAGGACTTCTTCCTCGGAAACCCTGACCGACTCGTCGTGGACTTCGCGGACGTGTTGGCCCGGGCCCCGGCTCCGAACGTCGACAGCGTGAACCCGATCAAGAAGGTGCGGCTCGGCCAGTTCAGCGCCGCGTCCCCGAGGGTGGCCCGACTCGTCCTCGATCTCTCCGCCCGCGCCCCCTACCGCATCGTCGAAGGATCCGACGGCGTGAAGATCGTCTTCGGAGAAGGAAAAGCCACGGCCTCGCCGGAACCCTTCGCCGCCTTGCGGCCTGCGGTCGAGCCAACGGCCGCCCCCGCGCTCGTCGAGCCCACTCGGGCCACGCTTCTTTCCGTCTCTCTGCCTGCGCTCCCTGAGCCGCAGGCGCCGAAGTCCGCGAGTCCCCCGGTGGGCGACGCGCCCGCTCCGGAGACCCACGCGTGCGGCGAGCCGCCCTTCACCCAGGCGCCGATCAGCCTGGACTTCAAGGAACAGGACATCCAGGACATCTTCCGTCTCTTCTCGGATATCAGCGGCAACAGCGTCGTCGTGAACCCCGGGGTCAGCGGCAAGCTCACGCTCAAGCTGAACGAAGTGCCCTGGGACCAGGCCCTGAGCCTCATCCTGAAGACGCAGGGCCTGGGTTGCACCGTCGACAACGGGGTGATCCGCATCGCCAAGCTGGCCGACCTGCAGAAGGAAGAGACGGACCGTCGCAAGCTCCAGGAAGAGAAGGCCCTGGCCGGCACCCTGACCGTGGTCAACAAGCGCCTGTCGTATGCGAAGGCGGCGGAGCTCGAGCCGACGATCAAGAAGGTCGCGTTGTCGGCGCGCGGGAACATCACCCTCGACACCCGCACCAACACGATGATCATCACGGACCTCGAACCCAACATCAGGAAGGCGAACGACCTCATCGCCGACCTGGACCGGGCCACCCCCCAGGTCGAGATCGAGGCTCGCATCGTGGTGACGAGCCGCGACTTCACGCGTGAGCTCGGGATCCAGTGGGGCTTCAACCACGAGCAGTCGTTCCGCTACGGCAACACCACCAACCTGGCCTTCCCGAACTCGATCATCATCAACGGGAACGGCGTGCCCTCCGACCTCGGCATCTCGGCCGACCAGAACGGGCAGGCGACGAGCGCCACGGGCTTCGGCTCGGCGGGCCGAGGTTACGCAGTCAACCTCCCGGCCACGGGCTTCAACACCGGCCTGGGCATTTCCCTTGGCAACGTCCTCGGCAACTTCAGCCTGGACGCGGCCTTGACCGCGCTCGAGCGACAGGGCCGTGGCCGGCTGATCTCGACCCCCAAGGTCACGACCCAGAACAACCAGGAAGCCACGATCCGGCAGGGGCAGCAGATCCCCATCCAGACCGTTGCGAACAACACGGTCACGGTTCAGTTCAAGGATGCGGTCTTGACCCTCAAGGTGACGCCGCAGATCACGGACGCGGGCACCGTCATCCTCACCCTGGAAGTGAACAACGACAGCGCGGACTTCTCGCGGCAGATCAACGGGATCCCACCCATCAACACGCAGCAGGCCAAGACTCAGGTCCTGGTGCGGGATGGGGCCACGGCGGTGATCGGCGGCATCTACCAGAGCAACGAGACGAGCAGCCAATCGCGAACGCCCTTCCTGGGCGACGTACCGCTGCTTGGCTACCTGTTCCGGAACAAGGGGGTCCAGACCCGAAACCAGGAGCTGCTCCTCTTCATCACGCCGCGCATCGTGAAGAGCTAGGTGATGACGAGCATGAAGGGCCTGGCCAGGCGATCGGGCGGTTGGAGGCAAGAGCCTCAAACGCGGAGGAAGGTCATGAAGACGGTGAACCGGATGGCGCTCCTTTCGGCGCTGACCTTTGCGGGGTGCGCCGCCGACTACGTGGATGTCGGAAACGCCCCCGTCCAACTCATCATCGCGGCGATCTCGCCGAACCCGATGTCGTCCGAGGTGCTATTGGCCGGAACGATCTGTGCGGACTTCGCGACGGTGGCGGTGGCCAATCGCGCGAAGAACCTGAACGTCACGGTGCCCGCGGTGCCGCAGGCGATCATCGTGAATCGATACGAGGTGAGCTATTACCGCTCCGATGGGCGCGCGACCCAAGGGGTGGACGTGCCCTACAGCATCAGCGGCGCCCTGACAGCGAGCGTGGACGCCGCCACGGGTGGCACCGTCAACATTCCGATCGAAGTCGTGCGCCGGCAGGCCAAGATGGAGCCGCCTCTCGTTCAGCTGAGGATCCCCGACGGCCAGAACGGCGGCCAGTCCCTGATCGTCACGATGTTCGCGAAGATCACGCTGTATGGCCAGACCGTCGCCGGTGAGAACGTCTCGGCGTCGGGGAGCATGCAGATCGACTTTGCGGACTACGTCGATACGGGAGCGTCGGGGACGTGCCCCACACCGAACTAGGGAGCGAGGTCATGAAGAATCAGACTGTTGGCAACTGGGTGAAGGCGACTGTCGGCGCCCTGGGTCTCGCCGCGCTCCTCGCTGGTGTCGGCTGCGGGCTGGACGAGACGAAGGTGCCGCCGCTCTCCGGTCCGTCGGAGCTGGGCTTGTCCCTGCAGATGAGCGCCTCGCCGGACGTGATCAACGCCGACGGGGTGAGCCAGTCCGTGGTTTCGATCACGGCCCGCGACGAAAACGGACGGCCCGCGCCGAACCGGCTCATCTACGTGTCCGGACTCGGCGACGGAGCGCTGATCGCCGGCGGGGTGCTGGTGGGGCCCTTGCAGACCGGCTTCACGGTCCAGACCGGGAACAACGGGGTGGCGCAGGTGGTGTACCAGGCAGGCTTCGGCATCGGTCAGATCATCGTGCAGGCGCGGCCCTATGGATTCGACGCCTATGCGGGCCTAACCCGCTCGGTCGCCATCGACCAACGTTAGCCGAGGCTCGCCGCGTCGGCAGGCGTGGGTTAGAATCGCAGGCCGCGGCCAGCCGCGAGAGGCGGGGGCCGCGGCTCGTGCTGTCTTTGGCTCTCTGACCGAGGGATAGTGCCCGACAACCCCCGCATCGACGACTTGCGACGACGTCTCGACCGCGAGCCCGGCTCGCGGGTCTTCGCGCAGCTGGCCGAGGAACTTCGGAAGGCCGGGCAGCTGCCCGAGGCCGTGAGAGTGGCCAGGCAGGGTCTGCTCGTCCATCCTGGCTACCCTTCGGCGCGGATGACCCTGGGACGGGCCCTCCTGGACATGCGCGACCTGCGTGGGGCGCGAGCCGAGTTCGAAGCGGTCCTCCGGGGAGCTACCGACAACATCCTGGCGAGCCGCTTTCTGGGAGAGTGCCTGGAGGGCCTGGGAGACCTCGGCTCGGCGCTCCTGCAGTACCGCGCCACTCTGCGGCTGGCGCCGGGCGACCGCAATCTCGAGGCACAGATTCGCGCTCTGGAGCAGAAGCTCACCCCGTCTCCCGGGGCCGGACCCGCAACCCCACCTCCCGTCCCGCGGGCGCCCGTTCTCCCGCGAGAGGGTGCGATCCCGGTGCTCGACGTGGACGGCCCCATGGAGTTGGAGAGCTCCTTCGACAAGACGGTGGCCTGGCGACCATCCGCGCCGGCCGTTGCGGTGAATCCCCCCGCTCCGCCGGTGACGTCGAAGGCCGCCGCTGCGCAACCGCCGCCCCTCACGATCGCGCCCCATGAAGGGCGCGATGCGCTCGCAGACGACTCGACGCCCGTAGACCTCGCACCGCCGGTGACCCCGGAGGCGCCGGTCCCTGAGGACGATTCCTCTCTGCCTGACTTCGTGACGCCCGCGTGGCCCCCTCCTGTGATCAAGGAAGCGATTCCGCCCGCGGCGCCGGAGGCCCTCAACGAAAGCTTTCCCGAGGAGTGGGACCTGCCTCCGGCCTCGACTACCGAGGCTCCGGCCCCGTCCATCGAGCCTCCGACCCCGACCTTACCCGCCGCTGAAGCGCCGCCGCTCTCTTCGTCCACTCTCGCCGAGCTCTATTTCAACCAGGGCTTCACCCGACAGGCCCTCGACGTCTACCGCGAGTTGCTCGAGCGCGAGCCCGGGAACGAGCGCGTCGCCGCACG
Source organism: uncultured Acidobacteriota bacterium (assembly GCA_963760685.1). GTDB lineage: Bacteria > Acidobacteriota > Vicinamibacteria > Fen-336 > Fen-336 > CAVXEA01. The sequence goes on along the minus strand of CAVXEA010000003.1, from coordinate 3,272,475 downwards.
CATCGTGGAGCTCCAGGCGATCGACCGCGAGCTCGAGGGGAGTCCTTCGGCAGCGCCGCCCCCGCCGGCCGAACCGAAGGTGCTTCGCCGGGAGGCGATCGAGCGCACGATCACGCGCCTGGAGGCCTTTCTGGCCACGGTAAGGAGGGCCTAGAGGTGCCGGCTTTCGCAGACAGCCTGAAAGACGTGGCCGCCCGCGTGCCCGAGACGCAAGTCCTGATGCTGATGGGCACCGACGGGATCCCCATCGAGCGGCTCGTGGTTCGCCCCGACGCCAATCTCGAGGCGGTGGCGGCGGAATTCACCACCCTCCTGCGGGCCAGTGTCTCCGCCGCGGGGGACACCGGGCTCGGCGCGCTGCTCGAGTTGTGCGTGGTCACGGAGAAGATGACCGCGCTCCTGGTCGGGATCACCCCCGAGTATTTCCTCTTTGCGGCGCTCGAACCGGGAGCGCTCATTGGCCGGGCGCGCTTCGCCTTGCGCCTGGCGGGGCTCTCGCTGGAGCGAGAGTTCCGTTAGGGCTATAATCCGGGCCCGCCGGACGACCAGGAAAGAACAGGGTGAAAGCGTGAACCTGAAGGAGCTCAAGGAGATCCTGCAGATCCTGGAGGACCAGGAGATCACCGAGTTCGAGCTCGAGCAAGAGGGCACGAAGCTCCGGGTGAGGCGCGGGGGTGCCTCGACGAGCCGCCCGGACCCGCTGGCGGAGGGGTCGAGCGCCCTCTCCGCGCCCGCGCCCCAACCGATCCCACACGAGGCTCCGTCGCCGGGGGGGGAGCCGGTCGAGAGCGGCCTCACCATCGTCAAGTCACCGATCGTCGGCACCTTCTATCGAGCCCCCGATCCGAACTCGCCGCCCTTCGTGAGCGTCGGGGACGCAATCAAGATCGGCCAGGTACTCTGCATCATCGAAGCCATGAAGCTCATGAACGAGATCGAAGCCGAAGTGGCCGGTGAGATCGTGAAAGTCCATCACGAGAGCGGGCAGCCGGTGCAATACGGCGAGCCGCTCTTCACGGTGCGCCCCGCTTCCTGAGCGCGTCGCGGACGCCTAGAGAGCCATGTTCAAGAAGATTCTCGTAGCCAACCGCGGCGAGATCGCGCTGCGCGTTCTCTGGGCCTGCAAGGAGCTGGGCGTCCCCACCGTCGCCGTCTACTCGGAGGCCGACCAGGAGAGCCTCCACGTCCGGTTCGCGGACCAGGCCGTTTGCATCGGCCCCGCGCGCAGCATCGAGTCGTACCTCAACATCCCCGCGATCATCAGTGCAGCCGAGATCACCGGCGCCGACGCCATTCACCCGGGCTATGGGTTCCTCGCCGAGTCGAGCTACCTGGCCGAGATCTGCGAAGCCTGCAACATCAAGTTCATCGGGCCCGGGCCCCAGGCCATCCGCCTGATGGGCGACAAGAGCCGGGCCAAGAAGGCCATGCAGAAGGCGGGCGTACCGGTAGTGCCGGGATCTGCCGGCGTGGTCGAGGACGAAGAGAGAGGAACCCGGATCGCCCGGGACATCGGCTTTCCCGTGATCCTGAAGGCCTCGGCGGGGGGAGGCGGGCGCGGCATGCGCATCGTGCGCAGCCCGAGCGAGCTGGGTCCGGCCTTTCGAGCGGCCCAGGCCGAAGCCGCGGCGGCCTTCGGCGTGGCCGACGTCTACATCGAGAAGTACGTCGTGGGGCCACGCCACATCGAGATCCAGGTCATGGCGGACAGCAAGGGCAACGTCGTCCACGTGGGCGAACGCGAATGCTCGATCCAGCGCCGCCACCAGAAGCTCATCGAGGAGGCGCCCTCGCCCGTCCTCACGGACAAGCTCCGCCGCCGGATGGGGCGCGCTGCGGTCGAGGCCGCCGCCGCCGTCCAGTACGTCAACGCTGGCACCATCGAGTTCCTGCTCGACGCCGACGGGAACTACTACTTCATGGAGATGAACACCCGGATCCAGGTGGAGCACGGGGTCAGCGAGCTCGTGAGCGGCCGTGACCTCGTCAAGGAGCAGATCCACGTGGCCGCTGGTCAACCCCTCTCCTTCGCGCAGAAGGACGTGGTGATGAGCGGCCATGCCCTGGAATGCCGCATCAATGCCGAGGACCCCTATACCTTCGTGCCTTCGCCCGGGGTCATCCGGCACTTCTACGCCCCCGGAGGGCCCGGGGTGCGCATCGACACCTTCGCCCACGAGGGCTGCGAGATCTCCCCCTACTACGACAGCCTCGTCATGAAGCTCATGACCTACGGACGGGACCGGGCCGAGGCCATCGCGAGGATGCGCCGATGTCTCGAGGTGATGGTGGTCGAGGGCATCAAGACGAACATCGCGCTGCACCGGAGAATTCTCGACGACCCCGACTTCGTGGCCGGGCGGTTCGACACGCGCTTCATGGATCGCTTCGCACCCGAGAAGAAGGCGGTGCCATAGGCCCCTGATGAGCGAGGAAGCGCCGCTCGGCGAGAAGCGACAAGGGCGGTGGCTGGTGCTGCTGGCGGCGCTCGTGGCCCTGCTGCCCGACCCGGCGGCGGCTCTTCCCGGCCGGAGCTACTTCTTCCGCGACTTCAGCGTCACCTTCTATCCCCTGCGTCTCTTCTTCGCCCGGGAGCTGCGGGAGGGGCGGGTGCCCTTCTGGAATCCATTCATCTACGAAGGAGCCTTCTCCCTCCCCACCTTCTACCCGGTGGACCTCCTTCATGTCCTCGATTCGGGTCCCGCCGCGGTCTCCTGGCTGCTGACCCTGCACCTGCCCCTCGCCGCGGTGGGCGCCTTCTGGCTGGCCCGAGAGCTCGGGGCCGACTCCACCGGAAGCTTCGTGGCCGGATCGGTCTTCGCACTGGGTGGCCTCAGCCTGTCCTCCCTGAACCTGTACGTGTTCCTGCAGGCCCTGGCCCTGGCCCCCTTCTTGATCGGCGCCCTCCGGCGGGCGGCCCGCGACGGAGGGCGATGGGTTCCCGTGGCCAGCCTGATCCTTGCCGTCGCGGTCGCTACCCTGGCCGTGGAGTTCGTCGCCCAGGCCCTTGCCCTCGGCCTGGCCCTCGCCGTTGCCGCCACTCCGACGCGGGCCAGCCTCATACGATGCGTGCGGGCCGTGGCTCTGGGCCTCGGCCTCGCCGCGGTGCCCATCGCGGTGATCCTGGGCCTTCTCGGCGAGACGCCCCGCGGCGCGGGCTTTGCACGCGACGTCGCCCTGGCCAACGCGGTCCATCCCCTGGCTCTTCTCCAGGTGCTCGTGCCGAACCTCTTCGGCTCGTTGGCCGATCCCGTCACCGTCTGGTGGGGAGGAGCCTTCTTCTCGAAAGGCCTCCCCTACTTCCTGAGCCTCTACCTGGGACCGGTGGCGCTGGCCCTGGCCTTCGCGGGCCGAAGCGCTCTCCCGCCCCCGGAACGCCGCGTGCTCCTTCTGGGTGCCGCGGCGGGCGTGTGGTACGCCCTGGGCGCCCCCTTTGGCCTGGCCCTGGCCCTTCAGCACCTGCCCGGTTTCGGATCGTTTCGCTTCCCGAGCAAGGCCTTGCTGCTGCCCCATCTGACGGTTTCGCTCCTGGCCGGGTTGGGCGCGAGTCGCCTGCGCGAGGGCGCGGGTGTGAGCGCGGTTCGCAACGCCGGATTGGTGATCACGGGTCTCTTGCTGGCCGCCATCGCCGGGCTCTGGTCTTTCGGGGGCGCCCTGGGGAGGTGGGCCAACATTCAGGCGCCCGTGTTCGGCGCGGTCCGGGTGTCGGTGACGCAGTCTGCCCTTCAGAGTCTCTGCCTCGCGCTGGTGGTGTCCGCCCTTGCGGCTCTGGTCGCGCGAGGCAAGGTCCCCGGGCAACGAGTCGTGCCCTTGCTCGCCGCCCTCGTGGTGTTCGACCTCGTTCGAGCCGGCTCGGGCATGAACCCGCAGCGGACGCCTTCCTTCTACGCGCCCCTCCCGGAGCTGGCCGCCCAGCGGTTGGACGCTCTCGAGGGCCGCGTCTTTTCCTACGGTCTCGACTACAGCCCTTCCTTCCGACGGCTGCTCGCGGCCGGGGGCCCCGGTCTGTCGTTTGCCTCCTTCTTCGTCAATCGCCAGCTGCTGGGGCCTTACAACAACATCCTCGACCGAGCCCTCGCCACCGAGGCCACCGACCTCACCTCCTTTGTGCCGCGAGCCCGCGAGCTCGGCGTGGAGGACTACGATCCCTCGAAAGTGGGGGGCCTCCTGCCCTGGCTGCGCAACGCGGGCGTTTCGCGGGTGCTGAGCCTCGACCCTCTCCACCACGAGGGCTTGACCCTCCTGACCGAGATCCCCGTGGTCACCCCCTTGATCACGATTCGGGTGTACGACCTCGCGCGACCTGCACCGCTTGCCTACGTGGCCTGCCGGGCGGTCAAGGTGCCGGGGATGCAGGAGGCTCTGGAGCGACCGTACTCGGCCGGTTTCGACACGGGTCGCGACGTGGCGCTCGAGATCGAGGGCGAAGCGGCGTGCGGCTCGGGCACCGCCAGGAGAATCAGCTGGGTTCCCGGCCAGGAGCGCTATGAGACGGTGGCCGACGGCGATGGCTACCTCGTGGTTCGGGCCAGCTACGCGCGAGGCTGGACCGCGCGCGTCGATGGGCAGCCGGTCGCGACCCTGCGCGCCAACGGCAAGCACCGCGCCGTTCCCGTCCCGCCGGGCCGCCACGAAGTCGTTCTGCGCTACGAGCCTCCAGGCCTGCGGCCCGGACTGGCGGTGGGAGCGGTCTCCTGGCTTCTGCTCCTGGCCGCCTTGATCCGGCCCCGCGCTGCGGAGGGGCGGGTCCATGGCTGACGCGGTCGCGGTGGCCGCTCCACGATTCCCGTCGCTCGTGTGCCCGAGGTGTCGGGGCCCGCTGACCCCTTCCGGGGGCGCGGCTTCGTGCCCCGGGTGCGGGGCGAGATACGCGGTCGAGCGGGGCATCCTTCATCTGGTGGAGGGCCGGGCGGGCGCCCCGGGCTTCGACCCCCACTACTTCGGCGCCCTGGGCGAGGTCGAAGACCGGCACTTCTGGTTCGCAGCGCGCCGGCGGGTGATCCTGGACGCCTTGCGCCGCACCGTCCCCGATCTTCCCGGTCGCGCGCTCTTCGACATTGGCTGCGGGAGCGGGGGCCTCCTCGCCTTCCTGGGCGCGAATGGGGTCGGGCTCGCGGGGGCTTGCGACGCCTATCTCGAGAGCCTGGAGATGGTCCGCGGGCGTGTGGCCACGCCTCTCGTGCTCGTGGACGAAGGCCGGCTCCCGCCGCTGGGTCCTGGCCAGAGCCTGCTCAGCCTCTTCGACGTGCTCGAGCACATAGACGACGATGTCGCCACCCTGCGGTTCCTGTTCTCGGTGCTCGATCCGGGGGGGGCGCTCGTGATCACCGTACCCGCCCATCCGTTCCTCTTCGACGAGATGGATGTCCTCGCGCACCACCGCCGCCGCTATCGGCTCCCTGAGCTCCGGGAGAAGCTCCTTGGCACCGGGTTCGAGATCCGCGCCCTGTTCCACTTCATGGCCCCCCTCGTGCCCCTCCTGCTGGTGGGGCGGACCCTTGGGCGGCTCGTTGGAGGGGGCGGGGCCAGGGCGGCGGGTCGGCGTGCGGCCGAGTTGAGCGTCGTCCCTGGCCTCAACCAGGGAATGGCCGCGCTCCTGGCGATCGAGCGAAGTCTGCTCACCCGGGGCTTTTGCCCGCCCTTCGGATCCTCGATCCTGGCCGTGGTGGTGCGACCTCCGGACGCGGCCCGCCACGACGAGACATGAGGGACCGCCATCGATTCGCCGTGGGGATGGCGGCGATCCTGGCGGTCTTCGCCTCCCAGTTCGCCTGGGTGCGAGCCACCAACTTCGGGGGCTGGGACGAGTGGTTGGTCATCGATCTCACGTTCAACGGTCACGTGGGGCTGCCCTACGAGAACCGGCCGTTCTCCCTGGCCTTCAACCTGCCGGGCTCCCTCTTGAGCCCCTACGGGCTCTGGGGGTTCTACGTGCTGCACGGTCTCTATCTCGGGGGCGCGGGCGTGCTGTCGTGGCTCATCGTGCGCCGGCTCGCGCCGGAGCAGGAGCGGCTCGCGCTCCTGGCCGGAATCTTCGCCGCGACCTGGGCGCCTTTGGACAGCCTGCGGCTCGATACCGTGTTGATCTCGAACTACTCGGGCGTGACCCTGGCGACCCTTCTGGCGCTGCTGCTCCTCATCGAGGGGAGCCTCCGGGGGAGGATCGTGATCGCGACCCTCGGCGCGTGCGTCGGCGCCCTGGCCCTGCGCAGCCTGGAATCGTCGGCCGGTCTCCTGGTCGCGGGTCCGCTCCTCCTGCTCCTCTTGCCGGCACCCCGGCGAAACGGCGCGCTTCCCGCGGTCCTGGCCTGGGCGGCGATCGTCGGCGCCGCTCTGGCTTTCGCGGCCGGTCCGGTTCTCTTTCCACCCCCCGGCGGCTCCTATCAGACGCACGCCATGGGCTTCGATCCGCACCCGGTTCGGGTCATGTCGCGCGTGCTCGGGCAGTTTGCCTCTCATCTCGCTCCCCTCGTTGGCCCGCGGTGGAGCGAGGTCGCGACGGTGGCGGCGCTCGCCAGCGCGGCCGTGTTCCTGGGGGCCTGGGCCGTCGCGTCCCGGATGGTTCAGGACCGCGAGGACCCACGAGCGGCGGTGCGGCTGGGCCTGATCGGGCTGGCCGGCGCCGCGCTCGGATACGGCGTCATGGCCTTGAGCCCCTCGATCACCGGGCCAGCTCGGGCCCAGATCCTCTCCGCCCCGGGTATCGGGCTCTTCCTGGCCGCGGCGGTCTCCTGGATCGCCTTGCGCACGGGCCGCGGCGCGCGCCCCCTCGTCGCACTCCTGGGCGCGTGGATCGTCGCCGGGGGAACGGCGCGGGTCGTGGCGATGCAGCGCCAGTGGGACGAGGTCGGCTACTGGCCCGCCCAGCGGCGAGTGCTGTCGTCACTCCTCGTGGCCGCTCCCGACGTCGCCCCCGACACTTTCGTGGTGCTCCTCGACGGTGCCAGAAGCTTTCCCGCGACCTTCACGTTCCACCACGCCCTCGACTATCTGTACGCACGGCGCGCCACGGGCGTGTCCCTCGGGGCGGAGCCCTTCCTCTACCCGCATGCCTTCTCGAAGGATGGTCTCGTCAGCGTGCCCATGGAGTCGATCCGCGGCCCGTGGCGCGAGCCCGTGCGGCTCTATCGCTACGACCAGCTGGTCGTCGTGAGGGCACTGCCCGGAGGCGAGGTCCGCCTGCTCGACGAATGGCCAGAGGGCCCGCTTCCCGCCCTGCCGGCGGGCGCCGCCTACCGTCCCCGGGAGCGGATCCGGCTGGGGCCGCCCCGGCCGGAGCTTCAGATCCTCGCCCAGGAATGATTGGAGTAGCATCGGCCATGCCGACTCTCCTGGATGGGGCTGCCGTGGCGCGCGAGATCAAAGACGAGCTGCGATCGACCGTCGCCGCCTTGAAGGCGCAGGGCGTCGTCCCCGGCCTGGGCGTGCTGCTCGTGGGGGACCATCCGGCCTCAGCGGTCTACGTCCGAAGCAAGACCCGCTCCTGCGAGGACCTGGGCCTCTTTCACGAGACGCGTCGACTCTCCGCGCAGGCCACCACGAACGAGGTGCTCGACGAGGTGCGCGCCTTCAACGAGCGGGCCGACATCCACGGCATCCTCGTGCAACTGCCGCTGCCTCCCCAGGTGGAAACCCAACGCGTGCTCGACCTCGTGCTTCCCGCCAAGGACGTGGACGGGTTCCATCCCGAGAACGTGGGCCGGCTCGTGCAAAAGCGCCCGCGGTTCGTCCCCTGCACTCCCGCGGGGATCCTGGAGCTCCTGAATCGCCGGGGGATCGAGGTCCGGGGCCGCCGTGCCGTGGTGATCGGGCGGAGCGACATCGTGGGCAAGCCCATGGCCCTCCTTCTCCTCCACGCCGACGCCACCGTCACCTGGTGTCATTCGAAGACCCGTGATCTCGCGGCGGTGGCCCGGGAGGCGGACATCCTGGTGGCGGCCATGGGGGCCGCGGGCTTCGTGGGCCGTGACCACGTCAAACCGGGCGCGGTCGTGATCGACGTCGGCATGAATCGGGTCACGGACGCGGCCAAGGCCCGGGCCCTCCTGGGCTCCGCCCGCTTCTCCGAGTTCGAGTCGAAGGGGCAGGTCCTGGTAGGCGACGTCGACTTCGAGGCCGTGCGGGACGTGGTCTCCGCGATCACCCCCGTACCGGGGGGAGTCGGCCCGCTCACCATCGCCCTCCTGATGAAGAACACGGTGAAGGCCGCGTCCATGCGAGCCTGACCCGGGTTCGTCCACCATGCCCCGTCCCCTCCGCATCGGGCTCACCGGGGGAATCGCCTGCGGCAAGTCGCAGGTCCTCTCTCGACTGGCGAAGGCCGGCTTCCACACCCTCGACCTGGACCGGGTCGCGCACGAGGTGATGGCTCCCGGGGGGGCTGCTCACGAGGAGGTGGTCGCGGCCTTCGGCCCCGGCATCCTGGACCCCATCGGTGCCATCGATCGCCAGGCCCTGGGCGCCCTCGTCTTCCGCGACGAAGGGGCTCGCCATCTGCTGAACCGCATCGTGCACCCTCGTGTCTGGGACGAGGAGTCGAAGTTCGTGGCGCGGTGGTCCGACGAGGCGGAGTCCGTGGTGGTCACGGACGCGGCCCTGCTGGTCGAGTCGGGCCTGCACCTCCGGTTCGACCGCCTGGTGGTCGTCCACTGCCCACCCGAGGTGCAGATCCGGCGCCTCATGGAGCGGGGCCTCGACGAGGACGCGGCCCGGGCGCGTCTTGGCGCCCAGATGCCGACCTTCGAGAAGCGGCGCTATGGTCATTTCGAGGTGACCACCACCGGCGCCCTGGAGGAGACCTGGGCCGCGGCCGACGCGCTGGCCCGGGAGATCCAGGCACTCGCGCGACGTGCGTGGCCCCAGGTGACGGTCCGTCGCGACCGCGCGCTCGGTTGCCTGAGCCACGGTCCCCTGCACGGGCCGCGGGGCCTGTCGCCCTCGAGACTGCTGCTCGAGATCGCGCAGCGAGGCGGCATCGCGATGGAAGCGCTCAAGTCCCTGCTCTGGCCTCCCGCCTCGGGGGTCTGGTACCGGGCCGCCCGGCCCGACGAAACCGGGCCGCTCCCGGCGACGCTGGCCGGTGCCATCGTCTTGTGGCAGGCGGCGCGGGGCGTCGCGGACGAGGAGGCGCTCCTGGCCGCCATGGCCTCCGTGGCCCGCCTCACCCATGACACGAGCCCGGCTATCGGGAACGCTTGCGTGCTCGCTCTCGCGATGCTTCAGGCGCTCGCGGGGCGGAGCGCCACCGTCCTGCTCGCCGATCGGCTGGCTCTCTGGCGTGCGAACGCCGAGCGGTGGGCGGGTGGCACTTTCTCCGACGAGCTCGAGCTCGTGCTCAGGGCGGTCGATGAGCACCCCGGGGATGTTGCCGAGGCGCGAGCCGCCGCGGCGAGGGGCGGCGCGAACCCCGACCTCGCCGGTGCTCTGGCGGGCCTGCGGGGGGCGCGCGGGGAGGGCCTCCTGAAGCCCGAAGCCGAAGAGGCGGCGGATACCCTCCTGCGCGTCAGCGACCGTCCCGCGACGGGCTGAGGCGCTCCTCGACGAAGGTATCCCACTCGTGGCAGTGGGGACACCGCCAGAGCATGTCGTCGGCGCGATAGCGGCACGTGGTGCAGATGTGGGGATCGCGGTAGAAGACCGCCTCCTCCGCGGTGGCGATATAGCGCAAGGCGGCGGGCGCCATGGGGCCCGCCGCGCGCAGCGTCCGCCAGGCCTCGAGATGCACGATCAGCACCTGGGGGTTGGCTTCGAGCCCCCGGATCAGGAGGCCCAGGGCCTCCTCGAAACGGCCGGCGGTCCGGAGATGCCGGGCCAGGGCCACCCGCGCGCGCCAGTCGAGCGGCCGCTCGCGGATGAGCCGCTCGCAAAGCTGCTCGAAGCGGGCGGCCTCGCCGCCGGCCTCGTAGGCGCGGACCAGGCGATCGAAGGTCAGGTAGGCGCGCTCCGGCGCGGCCTTGATCGCATCCTCGAGAATGGCCGCGGCCCGCGCGGGCTCCTGGTCGATGTAGAGGTCGGCGAGGCCGAGACGAGCGGGGAAGACCCGCGGATCGAGGGCGAGGGCATTCCTGAAGCACGACTCGGCCAGGGCCCGGTCGCCCGCGCGCGTGGCCTCTTGACCCATCTCCGCCTGCAGGTGCCCGAGCACGAGCCCGTCGTCGGTCTTGCGCAATCGGGCCAGGCGGGCCCGAACGTCGTAGGCGTCCTTCCACTGCCGCTGCTCCTCGTGGAGCTTCTGCTGGCCGGAGAGCGCGTTCTGGTTGTTGGGGTCGACGTCGAGCGCTTCCTGGTACACGCGGGCGGCCCGGTCGAGAAAGCCTGCCTTGCGGAAGTCGGTGCCCAGGCCCGCCAGGGTGTAGGCACGCTCCGCGCGGGTCAGATCCGGCCGAGCGAGCAGGGTCTGATGGAGCTTCATCGCTTTCTCGACCTGCCCCGCCTCGCGCAGCAGGTGGCTCAGCACCTGGCGGACCTCGACCGCGTCCTCGTCCTCCTTGGCCACCTTCTGGAGCTCGGTGATCGCGAGGGCCGGCTGTCCGGCCGCCAGGTAGTTGAGGCCCTGGCTGAAGTGCGCGGAGGTTCGCAAGGATTCTCCTCCGCGTGAGCCCCGGCGCAAGGCCCGGGTCCAGGCTCGACCCGCCAGGAGGCCGGCTACCGCGGCCAACGCGACCGCTACCACCGCGGTATCGGTCAAGTGGGGTCCGAGGCGCTCACGAGGGCAGAGCCCCGATCGTGGCCAGGGCGAGCTCCCACTCTCCTCGGGCGCGGAGAATGGCCTCCACGAACTCGCGCAGGCAGCCCTCGCCTCCCCGCCGCTCGGTCACCAGGAAGGCCGCGTCCCGGACCTCGAGGGGGGCGTCGGCCGGCGCCGCGGAGAGCCCGACTTCCCGGAGCAGGGCGAGGTCGTTGACGTCGTCCCCGATGTAGGCGATCTCGCGGCTCAGGAGTCCGAGCCCGGCGCAAATCTCCTCGAGGCAGGCCCGCTTGTCGCCCACACCTTGGCGGACGACGTCCATGCCGAGCTCCGTGGCCCGCCTCTCGACCTCGGCCGAGGCACGCCCCGAGACGAGGCCGGTGCGAAGGCCGGCCCTCCGGGCCAGCACCAGGCCCAGGCCGTCGCGAACGTGGAAGGACTTGGCTTCCTCGCCCCCGGGGAGAAGCATGATCTTTCCGTCGGTCATCACTCCGTCCACGTCGGAAAGCACGAGCTTCAGGGCCTGGCATCGCTGGCGGAAGAGAGCGTCCTTCATCTGCGGCCCCTGGTCAGAGCGCATCGGTCTGCCAGAGGTCGTGGAGGTGCAGCACTCCCTCCAGCAGGCCGGCGTCGTTCGCCACGAGGAGGGCCGTGATCTTCCGGGCCTCCATGATCTCGAGCGCGTGGGAGGCGAGCGCGCGCCGTCCTACCGTCACCGGGTCTTTCGTCATGCACTCGGCCGCGGTCCGGTCCAGCAGCGTGTACCCGTGGCGTTCCATCTGGCGCCGGAGGTCCCCGTCCGAGATGATTCCGACGAGCGCCCCCGAGGCCAGGGCGACGGTGGTGAGGCCCAGGCGCTTCTGGGTCATCTCGAAGAGCACGTCCTTCATCTTCGTCTCGGGGGAGACCCGCGGAATCTGCCCGCCCGTGCGCATGAGGTCCTCCACCCGCAGCAGCCTCCGACCCAGATGGCCTCCGGGGTGGAGAGCGGCGAAGTCGTCCACCGTGAAGCCGCGCCGCTCCAGCACGGCCATGCTCAAGGCGTCTCCCAGGGCCAGGGCGGCGGTGGTGGAGGCGGTGGGGGCCAGGCCCAGGGGGCACGCCTCCTCGCGGATCGACACGTCGAGGTGCACGTGGGCGGCGATGGCGAGGGGCGAGCGAGGGTTTCCGGTCATCGCCACGAGGGGCGAGCCGAGCCTCTTCATCTGGGGGATGAGGGCCAGGATCTCCTCGGTGGTCCCGCCGTGAGACACCGCGAGCGCGACGTCGCCCTTGACGATGCGCCCGAGGTCGCCGTGGATGGCGTCCGCGGGGTGCAGATAGAGCGAAGGGGTCCCGGTCGAGGACAGGGTCGCCGAGATCTTCTGGGCGATGATGCCGCTCTTGCCCATGCCCGTGACCACCACGCGCCCGGTGCACCCGAGGAGGGCCTCAACCGCGCGATCGAAGCTCTCGTCGAGACGGGGAATGAGCTCGCGGATCGCGTCGGCCTCGATCGCGAGCACCTTCCGGGCGACTTCACGCGACATCAGGGCATCCTAGCCCGGACTATTCATGAAGGCCACCTGACCGCTCCAGGACGGATCATTCGTTCGGAACACGCGCGGCCTCACGAATGATCCGGGTCAGCGACGGTGGGCTCGGCTCCGGGCACGAGCTAGTGTCGCACGTAGAGGCTGAACCGGCCTGGCGATCCGACGACGGCCACTCGCTGATAACGAGAGTCCGGTCCGAGCCACGCCACGGGGGTCGGACCCGCGTCTCCGGGCAGGATCAAGTGGCGCACACGGACCCGGTCCAGAAGCTCCCGGCGTTCCCCGGGGGAGGCGACCGAGAACCTCTGCACTTCCTGGAGGTGCTTTTCGTAGTCCGGCGCGATCGGGTGCGACACCAAGGCCCGACACGGGGTGAGCCCATAGACGAGCAGGCCCAGGTCCGGCGGCGCCATCACGATGTCGCCGGCCCGGCACTGGGGTTCGAGCGCGGCCACGATCTCCATGTTCTCTCGGGACGTGAGCCAGTGCGGGTTGGGAGTGAGCACGAGTCCCCAGGCGATGACCAGCGTCGTCGACCAGGCCGCCACCGCGGCGAGGGTGAGAGAGGCCGGGTAGCGGGCGAGCCCGACCGCTCCCAGGGCCAGCAACGGAAAGCCGATGCCCACCAGGAATTGCAGCGAGAAGTGGACCGGCTGCGCGACGATCACCAGCAGGCCGAGGCCGGCCCATACGGCGAGGTGGACGATCGCGCGCCGCTCTTGTGGAGCGCCGGCGGTCCGACCGAGGGCGCCGAGGGCGAGAAACGCGGCGGGCCCGAGGGCCCAGGCGAAATCGGTGATCGCGGGGAAGCGGTAGGCGGTGTCGGAGTAGAAGGAAAAGGCCGGGTTTCGGTAGAAGAGCCAATAGAGATAGGCGACCGCGGGCAGCATGCCGGCAAGAGGAAGAAGGGCCTTCGGCCAGCGACGAACCGGGTCGAGCAGGAGGACAGAGGTCGTGCGCACCACGGCGAGCAGGACGAAGTCGTACGGGCGCACGAGGGCGAGGGCGGTCGCCACGAGCGTGGCCAGGACGAGGGCCCGCGGGCTGCTCGCGGCCTCGTAGCGGAGGAGGGCGAAGGCGAGGAGCGCGGTGCCCGCCACGAAGTGAGGATTGAACAGCAGACCTATCGAGGGAAAGAGGCCCGCGTAGAGATCCAGGCACTCGGGCATCGGACGGGAGCCCAGGGTGAAGAGGAGGCCGCCCAGTCCACCCCCGGTGGTGAGGAGGAGCAGGGCCGGCAACCGGTGAGGGGGAGGAAGCTCGAGCCTCGACAGCCACAGGTCGAAAGCCCAAAGCAGCAGGGCCGAGGCCAGGAGACCGAAGACGCGGTAGGCGAGGATGAGCCGCCCGCCCAGGAGCCGACCCATGGCGCCCACCAGGGACCACTCGAGGTTGACGAGCGCCGGCCGGTGATCGTCGAGCAGCACCTTGTTGCGAAGGACGAAGGACCCGTCCTCCGCCTGGCGCGCGTAGCTCAAGTAGTTGTAGAAATCGTCCACGTAGCGGAAGGCGCCCAGGAATCGGGTGCCCGCGGGCGGGTTCAGGGTTGCCGCGAGGTAGGGAGCCGCCGACCACGCCACCGTGAACGTCCAGGCGACGATGACGGGCCGAAGGCCTCTCATCGGACCGACGAGAGGGGAGCCCCGCCGCCTCTCGACAAGGCGGAGCTCAGGTCCGGGCCGCCGCCTGCACCCGCAGGAGGCGCGTGAGGAGTCCCTTCACCCGCGACAGGCGGTAGGCGTTGGGCCCGTCGGACAGGGCGCGAGCCGGGTTCTCGTGGACCTCCATGAAGACCCCGTGGACCCCGGCCGCGACCCCGGCGGGCCCCAGGGTATCGATGAAGTGGGCATCGCCCCCCGAGCGATCGCCCAGGCCGCCGGGCCGTTGCACGCTGTGAGTCACGTCGAAGACGACGGGGTAGCCGAAGGACCGCAGCGTCGGGAACGAGCGCATGTCGACCACGAGATTGTTGTACCCGAAGGTGAAGCCTCGCTCCGTCACCATGACCCTGGGGTTGCCCGTAGCCGCGGCCTTGTCGAGAACGGTCTTCATGTCCCAAGGCGCCATGAACTGGCCCTTCTTGATGTTCACGATCTTGCCGGTTCGGGCCGCCTCCTGCACGAGATCGGTCTGTCGGCACAAGAACGCGGGGATCTGGAGCACGTCCACGGCGCCCGCCACTCTCTCGACCTGGGCCACGTCGTGCACGTCGGTCAGGACCGGGACCTGGAACCGCTCCCGGACGGCGGCAAGGATGTCGAGGCCCCGCTCCATCCCGAGGCCTCGGTAGGATCCGGCACTCGAGCGGTTGGCCTTGTCGAAGCTGGCCTTGAAGACGAACGGAATGCCGAGCTCGCCCGTGATCTCGACCAGGCGAGCGGCGACCTTGGCCGGGTGCGTCGGGCTCTCGATGACGCAAGGCCCGGCGATCAGGAAGAGGTTCTTGCTGCCGCGCAGGGTCCGCCAGAGCCGGTCGCTGGCGTCTTTCCCGCTACGGCTCAAGGCTGGGCCACGGGAACGCCGACCGCGGCCTCGCCCCGGCGGACCTTTCGGTTGGCGACGCTCGCGGCCACGAAGCCGGCGAAGAGGGGATGGGGAGCAAGCGGCTTCGACTGGAACTCGGGGTGGAACTGCACCGCCACGTAGAAGGGATGGTCGGGGATCTCGGCGATCTCCACGAACTTGCCGTCCGGAGTCTTGCCCGAGATCACGAGCCCCTTGTCCGACAGGCAGGACTCGTACTCCTTGTTGAACTCGTAGCGGTGGCGGTGGCGCTCACGGATCTCCGTGGTCCCGTAGATCTGCGCGGCCCGCGATCCCGGCAGGAGGCGGCAGGGATAGGAGCCGAGCCTCATCGTGCCCCCGAGGTCGTCGACTCCCAGCAGATCCTGGAGCTTGTAGATGACGCGATGGGGCGCGTTCTCGTCCACTTCGGTCGAGTTCGCGCCCGCGAGCCCGCAGACGTTCCGGGCGTACTCCGTTACCGCCCACTGGAAGCCGTAGCAGATCCCGAAGAAGGGAGTGCCCGTGCGCCGCGCGAACTCGGCGGCCGCGATCATGCCTCCCGTGCCCCGCGTGCCGAATCCGCCGGGCACCAGGATGCCGTCGACCCCCGCGAGCTTGGCCTCGGCGTTCGAGGCTTCGAGCTCCTCGGCTTCGACCCAGCGGCGCACCACCCGCACGCCGCTCGCGAAGCCGCCGTGGGAGAGGGCCTCGTTGAGGCTCTTGTAGGAGTCCTCGAACGAGACGTACTTGCCCACGATGCCGATGGTGACCTCGCCGCGCGGGTCCTTGATGCGGGCCACGAGCTGCTCCCAGTCGCCCATGTCGCGGCGCCCCTCCGGGAGCTGGAGCGCCTTCAGGACGATCCCGTCGAGGCCTTCGTGAGACAGGACCAGAGGCACCTCGTAGATGGTGTCCACGTCCTTGGCGGTGATGACCGCTTCTTCGGGCACGTCGCAGTAAAGGGCCAGCTTGGCTTTGATGTCGGGGGAGAGGTAACGATCGGTACGGCACAGCAGCACCTGGGGGTGGATGCCGATGGCCCGCAGCTCGCGCACGCTGTGCTGCATGGGCTTGGTCTTGAGCTCGTGCGCGGTGGCGATATAGGGCACGAGGGCGAGATGCACGAAGATCGCGTTGTCGCGCCCCGCGTCCTGGCGGAACTGGCGCACGGCCTCGAGGAAGGGCAGGCCTTCGATGTCGCCCACGGTGCCGCCGATCTCCACGATCACGACGTCCGCGTCCTTGCCCACCGCGCGGATGGCCGCCTTGATCTCGTCGGTGATGTGGGGGATCACCTGGACGGTTCGCCCGAGGTAGTCGCCCCGCCGTTCCTTGGCGATGACCGAGCCGTAGATCTTGCCGGTGGTGATGTTGGAGGTCTTGGAGGTGACGCAGTGAGTGAAGCGCTCGTAGTGGCCGAGGTCGAGGTCGGTCTCGGCCCCGTCCTCGGTCACGTAGACCTCGCCGTGCTGGTAGGGGCTCATGGTGCCGGGGTCGACGTTGATGTAGGGGTCGCACTTCATCATGGCGACCTTGTACCCGTGGCTCTCCAGCAGGCAGCCGATGGACGCGGAGGCGAGCCCCTTGCCCAGGGACGAGACGACCCCGCCGGTCACGAAGATGTATTTGGTCGGCAATCCTCTCCTCTCGTCCTCCGTTAGTGGGCCAAAGCACCCATGAGCGCGCGCACCCGCTCCAGGTCCTCGGGCGTGTCGACGGCCACGCCCCCCGTGCTCGCGTGGAGCGGCGCCACCCTCATTCTCATCCCGTGGTGAAGGGCGCGCAGCTGCTCGAGTCCCTCGGCCTGCTCCAGGGGAGTCGGGGGAAGGGCGGCGAAGCGCTCGAGGGCAAGGCGGCGATAGACGTAGAGACCCACGTGCTTGCGCGCGATCCCCTGGTCGACCGCCGCCCGCGCCCCTTCGAGGAGCCCGCCCGAGGTCGAGCGTACGCAAGGGATGGGGCTTCGCGAGAAGTAGAGCGCGTCGCCTTTCCCGTCGACCACGACCTTGACGACCGCCGGCGACATCATCTCCTCCAGATCGGTCAAGGGAAGGGACAGTGTGGCCATGGTCACCGCGGGATCGCCCGTGATCGCGGCCACCGCGATGTCGATCGCCTGGGGATCGAGCAGTGGCTCGTCGCCCTGGACGTTCACCACCACCTCTGCGTCGATCGTCCGGACGACCTCGGCCAACCGGTCGGTGCCCGAGGCGTGGGCGGGGGAGGTCATCCTCACCTCACCGCCGAAGCCGGCCACCGCCGCTGCGACCCGTTCGTCGTCGGTGGCCACGAGCAGGCGATCGATCGAGCGCGCCCTCGACGCTCGTTCGTACACGTGCTGGATCATCGGCTTGCCCAGGATGTCGGAGAGAGGCTTCCCCGGAAGGCGTGTGGAACCAAAGCGCGCGGGGATGATTGCGACGATGGCCAATAGGTTGGGGCCCGTGTAATGAGGGATGGTAGCCGGGCGAGCCGCCCGAGTCAATGGCGGGCGTCGGCCCGCCGACTCCGGTGCATGAAGAGGACGAAGGACGCGAGCCAGGTCGCGGCGGAGACGACGAGGCCGACCACGACCGCGGTCGGCCGATAGCGCAGCTCGACGAGGTGGCGTCCTTGGGGTATGGGCACAGCCCGGAAGGCCTCGTTGGCCCGGAATACGGGAGCGGAGCGGCCGTCGACCCGCGCTCGCCAGCCCGGGTCGAACGTGTCCAGGAGTATCACGAGGCCCGGAGCGCTCGCGGTCGCCTGGAGCAGGACATGGTCTGCGCCGAGCTCCAGGACCTGGCTCGCACCCGTGAAATCCGGAGGCACGGGGCTCTCCGGGCCGTCGGCCAGCACGACCTCGCGATGCGGATCGAACGAGGGGTCTTCGAGAAGCTGTCGCGCCCGCTCCCCGTCGCCGACCCGGGCCCCTCCCACGACGTAGGTGCGTGGCAGCGGCGCCGGGACGCGCCACAGACGCAGCGGCAATACGAGCGGGGTGGGGAGGTCTCTCACGAGAACGAGATCTTCGAGACCACGGTCGTCGAGAGCCGCGACCTGGCTCACCCCGCCCAGCTCGAGCAGGCGCCGATAGGCCGGCGTACCCGCGGCCCGCTCGACCGAAGCCACGAGGTCCGCCAGGTAGGTAGGGTAGAGGCCCAGAAGGTCTGCTTCATAGCTCGCGAAGAGACCGAAGGCGGCGCTCACCGGGGGCTTGAGAGCCAGCCGCGCCCCGAGCGCGCGCCCGGCGTCCAGGCTCAGCCCCTTCGGGTACCAGGCGATCTTGTAGGGGTTTTCGACCGGCCCGAGGGGCTGCGTCTCGGGATAGCTGCGCACGAGGAGGCGGGACAGGCCCTTGGGGTCGGTGTGGTCGAGGAGGGCGGGCCGGTAGCGGTAGAACTCGGCCGAGGTCGTGTGGTTGACGCGCGAGCCCGCGACCACCAGATCGATGGCCATGAGGAGCGCGACGGACCAGGCCGCGAAGGATCGCCGTGGCCAGAGGCTGGCCGCGAGGGCGCCCGCTCCCAGGAGGGCCGCCGCGCCGAACGCCCAGGGGCCGCCCTCCAAGGCCTCCGCCCACGCGCGTCCGAGAGTCTTCTCAGGGATGAGATAGGCGCCGAAGCCGAGCCCGGGATGGGCGAGAGCGTAGCCCGCCGCCGCCAGCATCAGGACCGCCCCCCCGAGGGGAAGGGTCACCCCAAGGGTCCACGCCCGGGTAGGCCTGGGGCCCGGCCGCCGCCAGTGGTCGAAGCCCAGCCCCAGCAGAACGGCCCAGGCGAAAGCCGCGAGCACCATCGCCTTCTCGGGGTAGCGCAACGTGCCGAGAAACGGAAAGAGGGTGACGAGCGTCGGATAGACCGGCGTATGCCGACCGAAGGCGAACAGGATGGCCGTTCCAAAGAGCAGGGCGAAGAACCCGCGGCGTCGCCCGGTTGGGGGCCCTCGGAAGGCGCTCAACACGAGGGCGAGCGCGGGAAGGCCGAGGTAGAGAGAGCGGAGGAACGGCATTCCCTCGTCGTGAAGGAAGCCCGTCCGGTCCGGAGCGAAGGGCAGCTCTCCGAGCGGAAACGGGGACAACACCTTGGCCAAGGCTCCGAGGGGGTGGAGCGATCCCACGTGGCTTCTCGACACGGGATCGAGGTTGAAGCGCGCGCTCCGCCGCGCCACCTCGAGGGTCGGCAGAAGCTGGGCCGCGGAGATGCCGAGGGCCAGGAGCAAGGCCAGGCTGGCGCTCGCCAGTCGTCGGCCGTTCGCGACCGTGATGGGGTGGCGCCATTCGAAACCGGAGAGGGTGAACCCGAAGACGGCGGCCCCCGTGAACCCGCTGAGGTCGGGCGACCCCGCCAGGAGCTGAATTCCCAAGGCGCTTCCCAAGAGCGCCGCGCCGCGGAGCGAAGGCTTGACCAAGGCTCGGTCGGCGGCGAGGAATACCCAGGGGATCCAGGCGGCGCCCGCCAGGTGGTGCCACACGTTGACCAGGGAGAGGAGGGGGCCGGAGGCGATCCAGGCGACTGCCGCGCACCCGGTCGCTCCCCAGGAAAGTCCCAGGCGCCGAGCGAGCCGCACGACACCGAACCCTCCAAACGCAAGATGGACGAAGACCAGCACGACGTACGCGATCGCCGGGGGGGCCAACAGGTTGATCCAGGTCGGGGGATAGAGGACCTGCGTGTTGGGGTTGGCGAGCATCGGGTGGCCGAAGGACACGTAGGGATCCCAAAGGGGCCACGAGCCCCCGCGGATGGCACCAACGAACGATTCGACCTGGCCGTACCACACCATGTGGACGTCCCGCTCGTAGAAGACCTCCTGGCGCAGGACGACTCCCGGGAAGAGGAGGGCGATGACCAGAATCAGGGCGCCCAGGGCCAGGGACTCGCCGCGGGGATTTCCGGACGCCTCTGCCTGAGCCCGACCCGGGACGGCGGGTCCGGGCTCGGTCATGCCAGGGACTTGATTCGCCGGGCGGGCACGCCGCCCACGAGCGTCGCCGGGGGCACGTCTTCGACCACCACGCTGCCCGCCGCCACGAACGAGCCCGCGCCGACCGTGACCCCGGCGAGGATGGTGACGCTGGCCCCCACGAACGAGCCGCGCTCGATGAGGACCGGCGCGGCCATCTTTGGGAACCGTGTCTGGAGGGGATGGTCGGCGTATCCGACGTTCAGGTGGGTGAGGACCAGCACGCGCTCGGCCAGCGTCACCTGGTCCTCGAGAGTAATCGACTCCGCGAGGTCGAGCAGGCACTCGTCCCCGATAAAGGAGTCGTTCCCGACGGTGAGGCCCCTGAACCCCAGCCGGTAGGCGTTGAAGAAGCGAACGTCGTGCAACACCACCCGGCGCCCGATCCGGGCGCCCAGGAGGCGGAGCCAGAGCGCGCGCAGGGGAGGGAAGAGCGTCAGCCGATAGGGAATGAGGGCCAGGGTGAAGAAGGCGAAGCGCACGACCTTGCTCCAGCCGACCTCGTCCACGGCCTTCACGTGCGCGCTCTCCTGAGGGCATGCCGGAAGGAGAGGAGCTTCCCGAAATACCGGATGGAGTCCCGCAGGCCGCTGACCGTCGAGGTCTTGTCGCCCCGGCGGATGTACGCCCCGGGGATCTCCACGATCTCTAGTCCGGCCCGCGCCGCCCGGACCATGAACTCGGTGTCCCAGAACCAGCCGGCGTCCTCGATCTGGTCGAGCAGGGCGGTGACCTTCTCCCTCCGGAAGAACTTGAAGCCGGTCTCGGTGTCCTTGAAGTCTACATCCAGCAGTCTGCGCACGAGGAAGGAATATCCGCGACTCATCACGTAGCGGTCGAGGCTCCCCAGCTGAAAGGCGTAGATTCGCCGGAGGGTCGCCACGTCGGCGCCCTTCTCGATGGCCCGCACGAGGGAAGGTATGTAGCGGCAGTGGACCTCGAGGTCGATGTCGAGGTAGCCGGCGATGGCCCCGCGGGCGACCCTGAAGCCGTCGGTCACGGTCGCGCCCCGGCCCTTGTTCTGGTCGTGCAGGAGCACCTGGATGTCGAGCCCGGGGTTTTGGCCCACGATCTCGGCCAGGATGGCGCGGGTCCGGTCACGGCTGACGTCGTCGACGAAGATGAGCTCGTAGGAACGGCCCAGCTCTTCGAGAGTCCCCTTGATCTCCTCGAAGCTCGCCTTCAGGGTTTGTTCCTCGTTGTAGCAGGCGACGACGACGCTGATCTCGGGGCGTGCGGACACGGTCAGATCCGCAGGCCTGTGACGACCTCCACCACCCGAGCGACCTCGGGCTCCGTCAGCAAGGGATGGAGAGGGAGGCGAAGCAGGGTTCGCGCGACAAGGTCCGTGACCGGCAGCTCTCTCGTGTCGGCGCCCAGAGAGCGGCCGTGAGGCGAAGAGTGGAGGGGCACGTAGTGAAACGTGGCCATCACCCCTTCGGCTTTCAGGGCGACCTGGGCGGCGTCGCGGGCCTGGGCGTTCGGGAACAGCAGGTAGAAGAGATGATCGTTGCCCTTGCGGTCCGCGTCGTCGCTCGGGGCCAGCCGCACGCCGCTCCGCCGCGCCCATTCTTCGAGCCCTTGCCGGTACGAGGCCGCGACCCGCGCCCGTCGCCTCTGGATCTCCTCGAACCGGTCGAGCTGCGCGTCGAGGATGGCCGCGAGCAGGTCGGAGAGGATGAAGCTGCTTCCTTCGGCCACCCACGTGTACTTGTCGATCTCTCCCCGGAGGAAGGCGCTGCGGTTCGTTCCCTTCTCCCGAATGACCTCGGCCCGCGCGGCCACCGCGGCGTCGCGCACGACGAGGGCTCCGCCCTCGCCGCAAGTGATGTTCTTGGTTTCGTGGAAGCTGAAGCACCCACCGTCTCCCAGGGTGCCGAGAGCCTCGCCTCGGTAGGACGACCCGAGCCCCTGAGCCGCGTCCTCGACGAGCTTCAGCCCGCGGGCGCGGGCCAGGCCGAGGAGCGCCTCCATGTCCGGCGCCATCCCCGCGTAATGCACGGGCAGGATCGCGGCCGTGCGCGGGGTCAGCACACGGAGCACGTCGGCCGGGTCCAGCCCCAGGGTGGCGCCCTCGATGTCCGCGAAGACGGGCGTGGCGCCGACCCGCAGTATCGCGTTGGCGGTGGAGACGAAGGTGAACGAGGGGCACACGACTTCCTGGCCGCGCCCGATGCCCAGGGCGAGGAGGCCGAGCTCCAGGGCGTGGGTGCAGGACGTCGTGAGGAGGACCCGGGCCCCGGAGAGCCGTTCGGAGAGACGCCCCTCGACTCTCCGGCAAAACGGCCCGTCGCCCGCCACCCGGCCGGCCAGGGCCTCGCCGACCAGGCGGCTCTCGGCTTCGGTGAACCACGGCTTGGACAGCACGATGGGAGGCGTCACCTTGTCTACCTCGGTCTACCTCGCTGGCGGCCCGCGGGGGCGTCGATCGGCGCGTATCGTAGCATCGCACCGACGCCGTACATGTTCGCCGGCTTCGCCCCACGAGGCTTGACACGGTTGAACCTGCGCGGTAGCATCACCCGATTAAGTACTAGAGAAAACGGGGTTTTTCGAAAAAGGCACGATGCCCGTCAAGCTCGGCGAACTGCTGCTGAAGGAGAGCATGGTGACTCCCCAGCAGCTCCAGGAAGCACTCAGCCATCAAAAAATGAATGGAGGCAAGCTCGGCAAGGCCTTCGTGTCCCTGGGCTACGTCAAGGACGAGGAGATCACGAGCCTCCTCTCCCGGCAGTACGGCGTGCCCTCGATCAACCTCGATCACTTCGAGGTGGATCCCGCCATCATCAAGATCATCCCCGCGGAGACCGCGCGGAAGTACCAGATCCTTCCCCTCTCCCGGTCGGGCGCCACCCTGACCATCGCCATGGCCGACCCCACCAACGTGTTCGCCATGGACGACATCAAGTTCATGACGGGCTACAACGTCGAGCCCGTGGTGGCTTCCGAGACCTCGCTCGAGGACGCGATCGAGAAGTACTACGGCTCTACCCGGTCGCTCGAGCTGCGGCGCGACATGGGCGGGGGGGGCGGGGCGGGCTACGGAACGCCGGGGGGAAGCCTCAAGGACGCGATGGACGCGCCCGCGCTCACCATGGACGACATGGCCTCGATCGGCGGCCTTTCGGAAGTCGACATCGATTCGATGTCCGACGCCGAGGCCGACGTCGAGCAGGTCAAGGCCGAGGACGACGAGATCGACCTCGGCAACCTCAGCAAGTCGGCCGACGCCGCGCCGGTCATCAAGCTCACGAACGTCCTGCTCGTGGACTCCCTGAAGCGCGGGGCCTCGGACATCCATATCGAGCCCTACGAGAAGGAGTTCCGGGTCCGGTTCCGCATCGACGGCATTCTCTACAACGTGATGGCCCTGCCCATGAAGCTCAAGGATCCGCTGACCTCGCGGATCAAGATCATGGCCAAGCTCGACATCGCGGAGAAGCGGCTTCCCCAGGACGGACGCATCAAGATCAAGATGAAGGTCGAGGACCGGAGCCGCGACCTCGACTTCCGGGTCTCGTGCCTGCCCACCCTCTGGGGCGAGAAGATCGTGCTGCGTCTGCTCGACCGCACGAAGCTCATGCTCGACATGACCAAGCTGGGTTTCGAGCCGGGCTCTCTCGAGCGTTTCAAGGGCGCGATCGCCAAGCCCTACGGAATCGTCCTCGTGACGGGGCCCACCGGCTCGGGCAAGACGAACACCCTCTACTCGGCGCTCTCCTCGCTCAACAAGCCCGACACCAACATCATGACCGCCGAGGACCCGGTGGAGTTCAACCTCCCGGGAATCAACCAGGTCCAGATCCGGGACAACATCGGCTTGAACTTCGCGGCAGCCCTGCGGTCCTTCCTGAGACAGGACCCGAACATCATCCTGGTAGGGGAGATTCGCGACTACGAGACCGCGGAGATCGCGGTGAAGGCGGCCCTCACCGGCCACCTCGTGCTCTCCACCTTGCACACGAACGACGCCCCCTCCACGGTCTCCCGACTCGTCAACATGGGCATCGAGCCGTTCCTGGTGGGGACCGCGGTCAACCTCATTCAGGCCCAGCGGCTCATCCGGAAGGTCTGCGTCAACTGCAAGATCGAGGTCACGGACATGCCCTCCAAGACCCTGACCGACATCGGTTTTCTCCCGGAGATGGTGGGGAGCTTCAAGCTCTACAAGGGCCGCGGCTGCGGGGTCTGCAACGGGACGGGATACAAGGGGCGGGTCGGGCTCTACGAAGTCATGGAGATCTCCGAAGGGATCCGCGACCTCATCATGGTCGGCGCGACTTCCGTCGAGATCAAGCGAAAGGCCCTGGAGGACGGCATGCTCACCCTGCGCATGAGCGGCCTCGAGAAGATCAAGGCCGGCATCACCACGGTCGAGGAAGTCTTGCGAGAGACGGTCCTCTAGGGTTTGTTCGTCGGCACGAGGCGGCGCCCGCGCGTGGCCGCAGGGGGTTAATTTGGCGGTCAGCCTTCACCAGCTTCTGAAGACGATGACGGAGATGGGGGGAACGGACCTGCACGTGACCACGAACTCCGCCCCCCAGATCCGCGTGGACGGCAAGCTCCGGCCCATGGACCTGCCCCCGCTCACCGCGGTCGAGACCAAGCAGCTCGCCTACAGCGTCCTGACCGACGCCCAGAAGCACCGGTTCGAGGAGAATCTCGAGCTCGACTTCAGCTTCGGCATCAAGGGCCTCGCCCGGTTCCGGGCCAACGTGTTCATGCAGCGCGGAGCGGTGGCCGCGGTCTACCGCACCATTCCCTACGAGATCCGCAACTTCAAGGACCTGGGCCTGCCCCCGGTCATCGCCTCGATCTGCGACAAGCCCCGCGGCCTCGTTCTCGTCACCGGCCCCACGGGCTCGGGCAAGTCCACCACCCTGGCCGCCATGCTCGACAAGATCAACAGCGAGCGGCACGAGCACATGATCACGATCGAGGATCCGATCGAGTATCTCCATGCCCACAAGAAGTGCGTGGTGAACCAGCGCGAGGTCCACGCCGATACCCATTCGTTCACGAACGCACTGCGTTCGGCCCTGCGCGAGGACCCCGACGTGGTCCTGATCGGCGAGATGCGCGACCTGGAGACCATCGAGGCTGCCCTCCGGATCGCGGAGACCGGCCATCTCACCTTCGCCACCCTCCACACCAACTCGGCGGCCCAGACCATCAACCGGATCGTGGACGTGTTCCCCGCTCACCAGCAGTCCCAGATCCGGGCCCAGCTCTCGCTGGTGCTCGAAGGGATCATGTGTCAGTCGCTCCTGCCCAAGGCCAGCGGCACCGGGCGCTGCCTCGCCCTGGAGATCATGGTCCCGAACGCGGCCATCCGGAACCTCATCCGGGAGGACAAGATCCACCAGATCTATTCCGCCATGCAGACGGGCCAGGAGAAGTTCGGCATGCAGACTTTCAACCAGAGCCTGGCCAGCCTCTATTTCGCGAAGCAGCTCAACCTGCAGACCGCACTCGGAATCAGCTCGAATCCCGACGAGCTGCAGGACATGATCAACCGCGGCGCCGGTCTGGCTACTCCCCAGTCCGGAGGCCGGCCCCCGATGCGCCCGGCAGGACGCTAGTGTTCGCGGGCGCTTCCCGCTAGGAGGATCCGATGCCTGCATTCGTTTGGAAGGGAAAGACCCGAGAAGGGAAAGCCGTCTCCGGGGAGAGGGTGGCCGAGAACAAGGAAGCCGTGATGGCCCTGCTCCGCCGCGAGCAGATCCTCGTCTCCTCGGTGAAGGAGAAGGGCAAGGAGATCGCCCTGCCCAAGCTGGGCGGCGGCGTTCCCGCCAAGGACCTCGCGATCTTCGTGCGCCAGTTCTCGGTCATGATCGACGCCGGTCTTCCCCTGGTGCAGTGCCTGGAGATCCTGGGCAGCCAGCAGGAGAACAAGAACTTCCAGAAGATCCTCACCACCACCCGGATGGACGTCGAGGGCGGGGCGAGCCTGGCCGATGCCATGCGCAAGCACCCGAAAGCGTTCGACGACCTGTTCACGAACATGATCGCGGCTGGTGAAGCCGGCGGTATCCTCGACACCATCCTGAAGCGCCTCGCCACCTACATCGAGAAGGCGGTAAAGCTCAAGGCGCAGGTCAAGGGCGCCATGGTCTACCCCGTGGCCGTGCTCTGCATCGCCGGGCTCGTCATCGCGGTCATCCTCTGGAAGGTCATCCCGACCTTCGCGTCGATGTTCGCGGGATTGAACGCCGAGCTGCCTCTCCCCACGCGCATCGTCATCGCGATGTCCAACTGGTTCGTCCGCCTCCTGCCGTTCCTCGTCATCGGCATCATCCTCGCAGTGGTGCTCTTCCGCCGGTACTACGCCACCTACGGCGGACGCCGGGTCGTGGACCGGATGATCCTGAAGCTGCCGATCCTGGGCGTCATCATGCAGAAGATCGCGGTGGCCCGGTTCTGTCGAACCCTTGCCACCCTCATCTCCTCCGGCGTTCCCATCCTGGACGGCCTCGAGATCACGGCTCGAACCGCGGGCAACGCGATCATCGAGGACGCCATCATGGCCGTGCGGAAGGCGGTGGAGAGCGGTCTGACCGTGGCCCAGCCCTTGAAGGAGAGCGGGGTCT
This sequence comes from uncultured Acidobacteriota bacterium, assembly GCA_963760685.1. Taxonomy (GTDB): domain Bacteria; phylum Acidobacteriota; class Vicinamibacteria; order Fen-336; family Fen-336; genus CAVXEA01. The sequence goes on along the minus strand of CAVXEA010000003.1, from coordinate 3,246,214 downwards.
TCCCGGCGATGGTGGTCCAGATGATCGGGGTCGGCGAGCAGACGGGCGCCCTCGACAACATGCTCGGGAAGATCGCCGACTTCTACGAGGAAGAAGTCGACCAGGCGGTGGCGAACCTCCTGACCCTCATGGAGCCGGTGATGATCCTGTTCCTGGGCATCACGGTCGGAGGCATCGTCATCAGCATGTATCTCCCGTTGTTCGACCTCATCAGCAAGCTGAGCTGAGGGGTCGGCGCGTGGTCTTCCCCTGCGCAACCGTGGGAGACGGCCGCCGTCTCGGATGATGGATACGCCGGTCGCGAGCTCCTCGGACCTCGGCCCTCGCCTCCGGCGGCTCATCTTCTTCAGGGTGGTGATGGTGACCACCCTGCTCATGATCGCCGCCTATGTCGAGGCGATCTCCGAGAACCTCCCCCCGGTCAATCCGCTCTACTTTCTCGTCGCCGCGACCTACCTCCTCACGGTGGGCTACGCCGTCGCCCTTCGCTACGTCCGGTCGATGGTGCCGCAGGTCTACGCCCAGGTGCTGGGCGACCTCATCGTCATCACCGGTCTCGTCTACTACCGCGGCGGCATCCGCACCGGCTTCATGCTGCTCTACCCGTTGTCAGTGCTCGCGGGCAGCGTCCTGCTCCGCCGCCGGGGGGGGGTTGTGGTCGCCGCGCTCGCCACCCTCCTCTACGGAAGCGCGCTCTGGGCGGTCAGGTCCGGCCTGGTGCCGCCCGAGGGCCTCGCGGAAGTCCTCGATCTTCCCCGGCGCACCGTCGTCTACTCCGTGTTCGTGACCGGCGTGACCTGCGGCAGCGTGGCCCTGATCGGGGCCTACTTCTCCGAGAACCTGCGCCACGTCGGGGAACGGCTCGAGCTGGTCGCGGGGCAGGTCGCGGACCTTCAGGGCTTGAACGACGTCATCGTCAACAGCATTCAGAGCGGGCTGCTCACCGAGGACGCCGAGGGACGTATCTTGTGGGTCAACCCGGTCGGGGAGGGAATCCTGGGCGTGACCACCGCCTCGGCGCGGGGGCAGAGCACGAGCCAGGTCTTCGACTCCTCGTTCCTGGAGCTTTCCGCCGTGCGGGCCCGGGCCGGATCGCGCTCCCTCGCCCGCCTGGAGGTCCCCTACCGCAGGCCCGACGGGACCGTGATCGATCTTGGTCTCTCGGTGGCCCCCCTGACCGCGGGAAGACAGATGGCGGGTGGCCACCTCCTGGTCTTCCAGGACCTGACGGACGTCAAGCGCCTCGAAGAGGAAGTGAGGACCAAGGAGAAGCTGGCGGCGGTCGGGGAGATGGCCGCCCAGCTCGCGCACGAGATCAGAAACCCGCTCGGCTCCATCAGCGGTTCCGCGCAGGTGCTCCTCGGAGAGTCGAACATCTCGACCGAGCAGGAGCATCTCCTGGCCATCATCATTCGCGAGTCGAAGAGGCTGTCGGACACCCTCAACCGTTTCCTGTTCCAGGCCCGTACCCCCGGCCGGTCCCGAGGCCCGGTCGACCTCGTGCCCCTGATCAGTGAGGCCCTGACCCTTCTTCGCAACGGGCCCGAGGTAGGGCGGCAGCACCAGGTGGAGTTCGACGTCGACCCGGGACCCCTCTTGTGCATGGCCGACCCCGACCAGATCGTCCAGGTCTTCTGGAACCTGGCCCGGAACGGGCTCGAAGCCATGCCCAGCGGGGGCCTTCTCCACGTGCGGTTGCGCCGCGACGGCGACGAGATCGTGCTTACCGTTCGGGACCAGGGGCGCGGGATGGGCCGGGACGAGCAGCGGAAGATGTTCGAGCCCTTCCATTCGGGGAGTCCCATGGGCACCGGGCTCGGCCTGGCCATCGTCTACCGCATCGTGCGCGAGCATCGCGGCGACATCACCGTACGCACCGCTCCCTCGAGGGGGACCCAGGTCGACGTGCGGCTGCCGGTGGTTCCGGTTCCGGTCCCGGTCGAGGCGTAGGGCATGCCCAAGAAGCGCATCCTCGTGGTGGACGACGAGCCGTCCATGCGCGAGCTTCTCGCCATCATGCTCAAGAAGGAAGGCTTCGACGTGGTGACCGCGGAGGGCCGCGCCATGGCGGCGGCGGTCCTGGGGCAGGGGCCGGTGGATCTCGTGGTCACCGACGTCCGCCTGCCGGACGGGGATGGGATCGAGATTCTCCGGCACGTGAAATCAGCGTCACCGGAGACGGTGGTCATCGTGATGACTGCCTTCGGCACCGCCGAGACGGCGGTGGCCGCCCTGAAGCTCGGCGCCCACGACTACATCCTGAAGCCCTTCGACGTCGACGAGCTCAAGATCGTGGTGCGCAACGCGCTCGAGCGGGAGGACCTCCGGGCCGAGAACCTGCTGCTCAAGCGCGAGCTCGGCCGGCAGCACGGCCTCGACCAGGTCATCGGGGTCTCCCCGGCCATGACCGCGCTCTTCGAGATGATCCGCTCGATCGCTCCCACCGGCTCGACCGTGCTCGTGACCGGCGAGAGCGGCACGGGAAAGGAGATGGTCTCGAAGGCCATCCATTCCCTGTCTCCGCGCCGCGAGGCGCCCTTCATCTCCGTCAACTGCGGGGCGTTGCCGGACACGTTGCTCGAGAGCGAGCTCTTCGGCCACATGAAGGGCGCGTTCACCGACGCCCACCAGAACAAGAAGGGGCTCTTCGAGGCGGCACACCGGGGAACTCTGTTCCTCGACGAGGTGGGGGAGACGTCCCCGTCCATGCAGGTCAAGCTCCTGCGGGCGCTCCAGGAGCGCAAGATCCGTCGGGTGGGGAGCACCGACGAAGTCGAGGTGGACGTGCGGGTGATCTCGGCCACCAACGTTCCCCTGGAGCGACTCGTCGAGGAACGGCGCTTCCGCGAGGACCTGTTCTATCGGCTGCAGGTGATTCCGATCCGGACCCCGCCGCTTCGCGAACGGCGCGAAGACATCACCCTTCTGGCGGAGCACTTCCTGAAGCTGTTCGCGAGACAAATGGGAAAGGAGATCGCCAAGATCTCCGAGGAGGCGATGGCCCTCCTGGTGCGGCACTCGTGGCCGGGTAACGTGCGGGAGCTCGAGAACGTGATCGAACGGGCCGTGGCCCTGGAGACGACGGAGGCGGTGCTTTCGGAACGTCTCCCCGACACGCTGCGGGCGCTCGTCCGCCCCCCCTCCCGGCTGGAGATCAGCGCGTCGTTCAAGCTCGATGAGCACCTCCGCACCATCGAGAGTCAGTTCATGCACCAGGCCCTGGCGGAAGCCGGGGGAGACCGGGCCGAAGCGGCGCGAATCCTGGGGATCACTCCCCGGTCGCTCCGGTACCTGATCCAGAAGCATGGGTCAGCCGCCCAGACCGACAAAAATTGACGCACCGACAGAATTTGCCCCCCAAAGCCGACCCGACCAATTCAGGGATTCTTATGTTCATCAATGACTTATCGCCGTCGATACGCCGGCATCCCTATTGCAAACGTCGTCATCGGCCATAGCATGGCGAAAGGAAAGGTCAAATCTGAAATGAAGAATCAAAAGGGCTTCACCCTCATCGAGCTGCTGATCGTCGTGGCGATCATCGGCATCATCGCGGCGATCGCGATCCCCAGCCTCCTGCGGGCGCGCGTCTCCGCCAACGAGTCGGCGACGATCGGCGACATCCGCACCGTCATCTCCGCGCAGTCGACGTATCAGTCGTCCAACGGCGGCTTCTTCACGTCGAGCTTCGACTGCCTCGTGCAGCCGAACAACGGCACGACGTGTATCCCGAGCTACCCCTCGACGGCGCCGACGTTCGTCGACAGCCAGATCGCGTCGCTCCAGGGCAAGTCGGGCTACAACCGGTCCGTGCCGAACGTCGGCAGCACGCCCGCTCCGCTTCCGGTCATTTCGGGTACGACCAGCGTCACCGGCCTGGCCTACGAGGCGCTCCCCATCAACATCGGTCAGACCGGTGTTCGCGCGCTTCGCCGGCGACATGTCGGGCGTGATCTGCTTCAACCCCGCGGGCACCACCACGAGCCCGGCGAACGGCGCCCTCGTGATCAGCGCCACCTGCAACACCCTGCAGTAGGAATCGATTGAGTAACGGGGGGCCACCGTGGTCCCCCGTTTCCTTGTTCTTCGAGGAAGAGGGGGAGCGATGCCGGTGCGTGAAACGCAGCGCGGGTTTCACCCTCATCGAGCTCCTGATCGTGGTTGCGATCATCGGGATCATCGCCGCGATCGCCATCCCCAGCCTCTTGCGGGCCCGAGTTTCCGCCAACGAGTCCGGCACCATCGGTGACATTCGCACGGTCATCTCGGCCGAGGCGGCCTACCACTCAGCGAGCGGCGGATACTACGGCACCGCGCTTTGTCTTCTGGCTCCCACGGGTACCGCCTGCTTGCCCAGCTACCCCTCGACCGGGCCCACCTTCATCGATTCGCAGATCGCGGCGATGACCCCGAAGTCAGGCTACTCGAGGTCGATGGACGAGAGCGCGATCTTCGCCGGCGGCCTGAGCTGCTATCACTACAGCGGCGTACCCATCAACCCGGGGCAGACGGGCGTGCGTGGCTTCGGGGGGGACTGCAGTGGAGTGATCTGCTACACCCCCGACGGAACGAGTGTGCCCCCCGGAGCACCCGGGCAGATGCTGCCCGGTTGCACCGCGCTTCAGTAGCCTGATACGCTCGACGGGCGGCATGACTCCGCCCGCCTCGCCCCTGGCGTTGGTCACCTCGGGGCTCTCCAAGAGCTACGCCGTCGGGCACCTGCGACAAAGGCCCGTCCCCGTCCTCACGGACTTGAACCTCGAGGTTCGAGCCGGGGAGATCTTCGGCTACCTCGGGCCCAACGGCTCGGGTAAGACCACGACCCTGAAGATCGTCACGGGTCTCCTCCATGCGGACCGCGGCTCCTTCTCCGTCCTCGGGCATGCTCAGGGAGACGCCGCCTGGCGGTACAAGGTGGGTTACCTTCCCGAGCATCCCTATCTCTACGACTACCTCACGGCGCGCGAATACCTGGACTACGCCGGCCGCCTGTTCGGCCTCGGCTCGCGGCAACGGCGGGAGCGCGGAGAGCACCTTCTCGACCTCGTGGGCCTTCGACGAGCCGCCGACACCCCCGTCCGCCGCTTCTCGAAGGGGATGGTGCAACGGGCGGGAATCGCCCAGGCCCTGGTCAACGATCCCGAGTTCGTCATCCTCGACGAGCCGATGTCCGGGCTCGATCCCATCGGCCGCAGGCTGGTCCGGAACATCATCCTGGACCTCAAGAAGTCGGGCAAGACCGTGCTCTTCTCGACCCACATCCTCTCCGACGCGGAGACCCTCTGCGACCGCGTGGCCGTCCTCCGGTCGGGCCGGCTCCTGGACGTCGGGCCTCTGGCGAGCATCCTGAATCTCGACATCTCGCACATGGAGGTCCTGATCTCGGGCCTCGGCGGTGACGCCCTCGACCTGCCCGGCTTGCGGGCTCGACAACCCCTCGGCGAGCGCTGGCGGCTGGAGGTCGACGAAGCCGCCCTCGGGTCGTGCGTGTCCGCGGTCGAGGCGCACGGGAGGCCGCATCCTCTCCGTCCAGCCGATCCGCCAGTCGCTCGAGGACTACTTCTTCAAGGAGCTGGGCGAAGAGCCCACGACCGCGGCATGGGTCGAGGACTGAGCCGCGTCGTCGCGGTGGCGGCCAACACCTACCGGGAGACCGTGCGCGAGCGCGTGCTCTACAACCTGGTCTTCTTCGCGATCCTGATGACCTTGTCCGGCCTGCTCCTGGGCCAGCTCTCGATACGCCAGGACGAGAAGATCATCCAGGAGATCGGCCTTTCCGCGATCGAGATCTTCGGCAACCTCATCGCGATCTTCATTGGCGTGGGCCTCGTGAGCAAGGAGATCGAGCGTCGCTCGCTCTATCCCCTTCTCGCAAAGCCCCTGACCCGGGACGAGTTCTTCATCGGGAAGTTCGTCGGTCTGTCCTTCACCCTCCTGGTCAACGTCGCGGTCATGGCCGCGGGATTGTTCGTGACCCTGCTCGCCACCCAGGGCACCGCCGATCTGCGTCTGCTTGCGCGCCATCTATCCCACGTATCTGAGCCTGCTCCTGATGGTGGCCCTGGCCATGTTGCTCTCCACCTTGACTTCCTCCACTCTGGCCGCGGTCGGCACGGTGGGGCTCGCGGTCGCCGGCCGTTTCTCCGACGTCGTCCGGAACATGCGCGAAGTCGCCCCGAACGTCCCGCACTGGCTGGTCGATGGCCTCTACTACTCCATCCCGAACTTCCGGAACTTCGACTTCAAGAACCGAGTGGTCTATGGCGATCCCGTGGACGCCGCCACCCTGGGGTATGTGACCCTCTACGCCCTCCTCTACATCGGCCTTGGCCTGGGGCTCGGTCTGGCCTTCTTCCGGACGAAGGACCTCAAGTAGTGAGCTTCAAGTCCTTGCTGCTCCTGCCGCTGCTCCCGGCCATCATCTGGACGCAGGAACGGATCGACGCGCGGCTCGGGGCGTTCCGCATCCAGAACGAGGCCCGCTACCTGTGGTCCGGAGCGCAGGTGCAGCCGCCTTTTTCCGGGCTTCGAGGACCTGATGGCGAGCATCTACTGGCTGCGCACCGTCCAGTACTTCGGTGGCCAGCAGGTCTATGCCCACGAGAAGAACTTCGACCTTCTCTATCCGCTCATCGAGATCACCACCACCCTCGACCCGCGGCTCGAGATCGCGTATCGCTACGGCGCCATCTTCCTGTGCGAGCCGCCGCCCATTGGCGCGGGCCGACCCCGCGAGGGCATCGCCGTGCTGGAGCGCGGCGCTCGCGCCCTGCCCCTGTCGTGGCGGTTGCGGCAGGATCTCGGGTTCTTCCACTACCTGTTTCTCGACGATGCCGAGAAGGCGTCGGAGATCCTGAACGAGGCCGCGGACATCCCGGGCGCCGCCTTCTGGCTGCGGAACCTCGCGGCGGACGTCCTGGATTGGAGCGGCAATCGCGAAAAGTCGCAGGCTGATGTGGCGCCGCATGTTCGAGCAGGCCGAGGAAGGGATCATCAAGGAGAACGCGCGGGCCCGCCTTCAGGTCCTGGACGCCCAGGACCTGGCGGATCAGTTGACGCAGCGCGTCGCGGATTTCGAGAAGCGATTTGGCAGACGCCCGGAGCGGCTCGAGGAGCTCACCGCGGCGGGGCTCTGGCCGGGCCCGCCGCGTGGACCCCATCGGCGTCACATTCGACTATGATCGCGACAGCGGGCGCGTGCGCATCTCGGAACGCTCGACACTGTGGAGGCCGGAGCGAAAGAAGAAATGGAAACTCTCCGAAGAACCGCCGTCCTAGTCCTGGTCGGGGCCGCTCTGCTGACGCCCCCTCTCGCCGTTGCCGCCGAAGAGCCGCTGCCGAACTCGCCTTCCGTGGGCGACGTGGTGCCGGCGTTCGACGCGCAACGCATCGACGGCTCCACCCAGAAGGTGTCCTTCCCCAAGGGCTCGACCACCGTGCTCCTGTTCTTCCTGAGCGGGTGTCCCACCTGTCACAAGATGATCCCGGAATGGAACCGCGCCTACGAGAGGCGCCCGGCCGGTCTCACCGTCCTCGGCGTCATCATGGACCAGGAGCCCCTGGGGTTCTTCGACGCGATGCCGGTTTCCTTCCCCGTGGTGCGCTCTCCCGGCCGGGAGTTCATGAAGCAATTGAAGGTGAACCGCGCGCCCCTCACCCTCCGGGTGGGACCGGGAGGGGCGATCCAGGAGCTCACCCTGGGTCTCGTCGATCCGATCAAGCTCGGGGAGATGTTCCGCCGCTAGTTCCCGCCATTGGGGCCGGCCGGGTCCGCCCTTCGCTCCCAGACGGCGAGGACGCGCATGCCGAGCCAAGGCGCCCAACGCTCGAGCTGGTGGTCGAGAGCCAGGACGGCACCGGCCAACCTTCGCGGGAGCAGGCTCGCCGGCTTGAAACCGAGGCTCAGCAGGTAGGCGAACCCGTTCAACAGGGTGAGCCGCGGAGCCTCGAAGCCGAGATCGTGCCAGCGGGAAACGGGCGTCACCCGGGCCAGCTTCCACACCACGGCGCCGTCCCCCTGGAAGGCCTCCTTGTGCGTGACCGAGCCCAGATGCGAAGGGGTCCCAGGGATCGAGGCCGAGTCGGCAACCCTCCTGGTGGAGCCAGCGGTAGATCGGGAACGAGAGGGGCGTCACCCACGGTTCCACGACCGCGAGGCGACCTTGCGCCACGAGGACCCGAGCCGCCTCGGAGAAGAACGCGCGCCGGCCGGGCCAGGTGATGGATCACGTCGATCCCCAGAACGGCGTTCATCGATCGCCGCTTCAAGGGCAATTGGAGGCAGTCGGCCGCGAGGTCTTGCCACGGCGTCGGCCAGGATGTCGCTTGCGACCAGCCGCAGGTCGGGGCGGGTGCGCCGCGTGTGGGCGCCGAGGAAGCCCGGGCCTGCCCCGATCTCGAGAGCTCGCCCCGCCGCGGGCGCCTGCTCGAGGATGAGGTCGAACCAGCGGCCGTAGATCGTCCGCAGGACCGGCTTGGCCTCCCAGATTCGGCGATGCATCGTCGAGCAGAGCGCGGCTCACGACGAAGAGCCCGGGGCGGCGCCCGGTCCGGGGCCACGGCTTCGCAGGCGCCGGCGGAGCGCCGTGCCGAGCAAGGGCGAGGACCGTCGCGGCGGACACGCTCAGGCCCGAGGAGGACGGGACGAGGCCGGTAGACCTGCTCGATCACGTGGCGTCCGGCGCGCCAGAGCGACGGCGCGAAAGGCGACGTTGGCGCAGAGGACGGGCGCCGGCTTCCCATCGACCTCGGCGCTGCCAGCCCGGGTCGTATCCGTCCAGCAGCACCACGTAGCCGGGTGCGCTCAGCTCGGCCTCCAGGGTGACCCGGTCGGGCCCCGAGGCGAGCACCCGGCTCGTGCCCACGAACGACGCGGTCGGGGGCATCGCGTCGCCCCCCGAGATGACGACCTCGGAGCGGGGATCGAAGCCGGGGGCCATCATTGCGGCCAGAGCGTCGGGGCCGTCGACCCGCTGGGCCCGGCCCACCGCATAGGCTCGGGGGAGCGGGTCGGGAACGCGGAACACGAGGATCGGCTCCCGGAAGAGGCCGGGCAGCTCGGTCACGGGCTCGAGGCCTTCGAGGCCCGACCGATGCAGCGACACCACGTGGGTCACGTGGGCGAGCCTCAGGAAACGGAGGTGCAAGTCCGTGCCTTCGAGGCTTCTGAGCAGGCGAGTCAGGAGCTCCAGGTTCCGCGGATAGAGGCCCCGGTAGTCGATCTCGTAGCTTCCGCGGAGACCCCAACGTCCGCTCGATTCCGGAGCGAGGTACATCTGCATGGCGAGCGCGCTGGCGGCATCGAGGGTCCACCCTTCCGGCTGGCGGACCACGTGGTACCCGCCCTCTCGACCCAGGTACTGGACGGACTTGCCGGGCACGCCGTAGTCGTAGACGTAGACCCTCGTCTCGGGATCGGCCAGCGAGGCGAGCACGGGCGGGCGATAGGTGTAGAGGCTGGCCGGCGCGGTCGGGTTCGGCGAACGGTGATAGAGGCCGAGATCCAGGAGAGCGAGGGCGCTCACCATCACCGAAAGGCGCGGAGCCCCGGTGCGACCGCGCCACCAGGCGAGGAGCGCTTCGCCGGCCCCGAGCGCCGCCACCACCCAGAGCCGCGACGCCGTGGGGGCGAGGCCCTGCGCGGCAGTGATGCTCGCGGGCAGGGCGAGGAGACGCGAGGCCCAGAAGACGGCACCCCAGGAGGCCATCAAGGCACCCGCCGCGGCCAGCCCCGAGAACAGCGCGAGGGCGAGCGCGACGCGATTCCAACGCGGAGGGCCGCCCGAGGTCTCGCGGCGCCACCGCTCGCAACCGATTCCTCCCAGCAAGGACCAGGCGAACGCGCCCAGCACCGTCACCTTCACGGGGTAGCGCAGGATCCGGAAGGGAGGGAAGAGGGTCGTCGCCCATCCGTAGAACGGGGCGTGCGACCCGAGCGATACGCCCAGGCTCAGCACGAGGATGGCGCCCAGGGGCCGCCGCAGAGGATGTCCTGGACCGCCGACCGAGGCCAGCACCAGACCGAGTGCCCCCACCCCGAGGTAGAGCGAGCCCAGGAAGGGCTCGCGCGATTCGAAGAGAAGCGCCCGCATGGTCGCGTTCAGCGGCAGGTTCGACCACAGCCCCGGGAACACGGTGTCGAGGAGCCCGAGCGGATGCACGGACCAGTAGGTGCGGATCTCGCGTGGCAAGTCGGCGCGGGCGGCCCGGCTCACCTGGTCGAGGGCGGGGAGCCAGAGACCGCACGAGATCCCCACCGCGGCCAGGGAGGCCAGGAGGCCAAGGCCTATGAGCTCGAGGTTGGGGCGGACCGCATCTCTTCTCCAGGCGACGTGGCGCGGGACGCCGAGGGCCAGCACGGCCAGGGCGGTCATGGTGCACGCGTCCGCCGATCCCGCGAGGATCTGCAGGCCTTGGACGACGCCCCAGAGAAGGGCGCGGCCAATGGTCCGGCCCTCGAGGGCCCGGTCTGCCGCCAGCACCACCCAGGGCAGCCAGGAGACGCCGGCAAAGTGATGCCAGAGATCGACTCCCGACAGGTAAGGTCCGGAAAGGAGCCACAGGGCGGCGGAGACGACCGCGCTCGGGGCGGGAAGATCCAAGCGGCGAGCCAGGAGGAAGAGGCCCACTGACGAAAGGAACGCGTGCAGCACGACAAAGGCCGTGTAGTACCGCCAGGGCCGCAGGAGGAGGTTCAGCCAGGTGAGGGGATACAAGACCTGAGCGCTCGGATCGGCGAGGAGGGGGCGACCGAACCCGAGGCTCGGGTCCCACACCGGCCAGGCCCCCGCGAACACCGACCTCACGAAGCCCTCGACCTGCGCGTGCCAGACGAGATGAATGTCCCGCTTGTAGTAGACGCCTCCCAGGAGCGCGTCGCGGAAGAGCCACGCCACGAGCAGGGCGAGTCCGGCGATGGCCCAGAGCGGGAGTCGGCGGGCGACGGCGGCCACCGCCTTCAACGTGCAGCCTCGAGGCTTCGTCCATGGCGGCGGCGGCCGAGCAGGGCGAGCGCGACCAGAAGCGTGGTCGCAGAAAGGGTCAGGCCGGCAGTCACTTCGGCCGGCCGGTACTGGAGCTCCACCTCGTGACGGCCGGCGTCCAGGGCCACCGCGCGGAAGGCGGTGTTGGCGCGGAGCACCGGCGCCGGGTGCCCGTCGACGAGCGCGCGCCAGCCGGGATCGAAGGCTTCGACCAGAACCAGGTAGCCCGGCGCTTCGAGCCAGGCTTCCAGCCGGACGCGGTCGGGCCGGTGCTCGATGAGGCGGCTCGAACCCGCGAGCCCGTCTGGCGGTGGCTTCGGCGTGCCCGTGTCGAGGACGATCTCGCGTCCGGCGTCGAAGGATGGATCCACGAGGGTCCGGTAGGCCTCGTCGCCCGTCGCGATGCGCACACCGCCGACCACGTAGGATCGCGGCAGCGACTCGGGAACGCGGAAGACGCGGACCGGCTCACGGAATGGACCCGGCACCGTGGCTTCGAGGACGAGGTCCTCGAGGCCTGCCTGGTGCAGGGCCACGACGTGTCCGACGGCACCCACCCGCAGCAGCCTCAGAAAGGCCGGAGTTCCCTCGGCCGACCGCATGAAGTCGCACAAGGCTCGCAGCCCATGGGGCTGCAGGCCGAGGGTATCGACGCCATAGCTGCCGAAGACGCCAAACCGGCGAGAGATCGTGGGGAGGAGGTACAGCTGGTATCCCAGCGCCTGGCTGTAGGAGACCGGCATGGACAATCCGGGGCGGGGCAAGAAGGCATCGGGGAGAAGCCGCCCGGACCAGGTGCCCGGGAGATAGTCGAACGCGAAGATCCGGGTGGGGCCGGGACCCGCCAGCGCCTGAAGGGTCGGAGGCCGCCCAGCGAAGAGACTGGGCGGCGCCACGGGGTTGACTCCGGCGCCGGCCATCCACAGGTCGAGAACCGCAAGCGCGGCCGCCAGACCCGCGAGGAGGCCGGCCGGAGCGGAAGGGCGAAGCCAAGCCAGCAAGGCGACCACGACGAGCCCGGCGGCCGTGGCCAGGGCCTTCACCAACGCGGTCGCGATCGGCTCGACGAGCGAGGAATAGGACGCTCCCCCCGGCGAGGGAAGGGTCAAGAATGCGACGTCGCCGGACCAGAGCTTCATCAGGACGATCATCCCCAGGGCCAACGCCCCGAGGCCGGCCACGAGCGAGGCCCGAACCGCCCGGGCCCGCTGGCCCCTCCAGGCGTCGCAGCCGAGGGCCACGAGACAGGCCCAACACAAGGCGGCCACCATCATCGCCTTCGAGGGGAAGCGGAGGATCCGCAGCGGCGGCAGGAGGAAGAGGGCGAGGTCGTAGACGAAGGTGTGGCGGCCGAGGGCCACGAGGACGGAGCCGATCCCTGCCGTCAGGAAGGGTACCGCCTCCCGGAAACGACAAACGGCGCCCGCGAGGAGAAGCGGAGTCGCGGTGAGCCCGAGGTAGAGCGAGTTCAAGAACGGCTCACGGGCCTCGAAGAGAGCGGCCCGTACCGCGGGGGCCAGGGGCAGCTCCTCCGCAAAGACCGGGAGGACGGTCTGCGCGAGAAGCGCCGGATGAACGGACCAGTAGGTCCTCACCGACGCGTCGAGCTTCCACCGTGCCGAATCGCGAGCGACCTCGAGGCTCGGCAGCCACTGAGCCGCGGAAAGGCCGAGCGCCAGGACGAAGGCGCCCGCGAGCGCCAGAAGGCGGCGACCATTCAAAGCGCTCCTCGGCCTTCGCCAGTCCAGTGCCGGAGCCAGGACGATGAGGGCCAGTAGCCCGGTCATCGCGCACATGTCGGCGGAGCCCGCGAGGATCTGCAAGGTGAGGACGACCGCGGCCTTCACGGCTCGACCGACGCTGGGCTCGGCTACCGCCGCCTCCAGGGTGAGCAGCACCCACGGCATCCAGGCGGCGCCCGCCAGGTGATGCCAGAGGCTCACGAGTGACAGGAAGGGTCCGGCGGCCATCCAGGTCGAGGCGCCGGCCAGCGCGGCGATTCGGGAAAGGCGGCGCTGTCTCAGGAACAGGTAGAGGCCAAACCCGGACAGCACGAAGTGCGAGACGACGTAGGCGGTGTAGACCGGCCCGGGAGAGGCCAGGAGGTTGAGCCAGGTCCAGGGGTAGAGGACCTGGGCGCTGGGGTTGGCGAGGAGAGGCTGGCCGAAGCCTACGTAGGGATCCCAGAGTGGCCAGGCGCCTCGGGCGACGCACCGGACGATGGTCTCCACCTGTCCGAACCAATGGATGTAGATGTCCCGCTCGAAGAAGATGAGGCCCCGGAACACGACGTCGGGGAAGAGGAGGGCGGCGAAGGTGCAAAGGAGGAGGCCCGCCAGGAGGTCGCGGCGGAAGGGCCGGTCTCCGGCACCCGCGTTCACGCTCGCGCGGCCTCCAGGATCAAGGAGCCCGCGATCTCTCGAACGAGGGGAACGTGCTCGGCCCACTGCCCGACCTTCACGACCGCCCCCAGCCAGGCGGCCGGCGTCGCCGGATGCAGGAAGTCGAAGGGGGTCACTCTGGCCTCCCGAAACCCGGCCCTCACGAGGGCGGCCTTGGCGGCGAAGCGCGAAAAGGCCATCTCGTCGGGCGACACGCCGAAGTACTCCTTGGTGAGACCCAGGTGGAACATGACGGCCACCTGCGGGTTCAGGATGTTGGGCTCGGCGAAGACCAGGCGGCCTCCGGGTCGGAGCACGCGATGAACCTCCCGCAAAGCGGCGTCGAGGTCGAGGTGATGCAACACCGAGCTGCCGTAGACGACGTCGAAGGCCTGATCTTCGTACGGCATCTGCTCCGCGTTGCCCTGGTCGAGGGTGACGTTGGCGAAGGCGGCGAGCCGGGTCCTGGCCTTCGCCAGAAGGTCCTCCGACAGGTCGAGGCCGTGGATGAGGGCGCCCGACCGCGCCACCTTCTCGAGAAAGACGCCCGTCCCGCAGCCCAGCTCCAACGCGCGTCGCCGGGGGCCCAGGGCTCCCCGGGTGACGAAGAGCTCGGCGCGACGATCCGCGCGGCGCCGCCCGGACGGGCTGTCCCAGTTCCAGATGATCTCGGCCCGGTCGGCGATCTGCCGGTGGTGCTCGATCTCCCGGGCCAGTCGGGCTTTCGCGGCGTCCGCGGGCTCAGTCACGAGGGCCCCCTTTCAGAGAAACGTGAGCTTGCGGGCCGCGAACAGGCTCATCTTGAGCAGCAGCCACCCGTGCTTCCAGCGCGAGATGTTCGTCTCACCATACTGACGCTCGTGGTAGCGCACGGCCACGTCCACGATCCGGAGATTGAGCCGCGCCGCGCCGAAGAGCAGGTCGAAGTCGCCGAAGGGATCGAAATCGCCGAAATAGCCGCGATTGGCCGCGATGCGCTCGTAGTCTTCCCGGTACATCGCCTTGGTGCCGCACAAGGTGTCGCGCACCTGCTGGCCGAGGAGCCAGGAGAAGATGACAGCGAAGGCCTTGTTGGCGACGAGGTTCAGGAATCTCATGGCTCGCCCCTCCATGGGGTAGACCATGCGGGAGCCGTTCACCATCTCGCCCTTGCCGCGGACCAGGGCCTCGACGAACTTGGGCACGTCGCCGGGGGCCACGCCCATGTCCGAGTCCAGGATGAGCACGATCTCGCCACGGGCTTCCGCGAAGCCCAACCGTACCGCATCGCCCTTGCCTCTCCCCGTCTGCTTGAGGAACCGGAGGGGCAGCTCGGGATGCTGGTCGATCGCCCGCAGGATCGCCCCCTCCGTGTCGTCGCTGGAGTTCCCCTCCACGAACAGGAACTCGCTGCTCGGCCCGAGCCGAGGCAGGGTTTCGATCAGGGAGGGAATGTGGCCGGCCTCGTTTCGGCACGGAATGATGACGCTGGTGCTCGGCTGGGAGGCGCGGCCGCTCCGCGAGCGCGCGGGCGCCGGGCGCGCCACGATTCCGAACATGAGGGACATCCAGTCCACCATGGGCAGGTGGCCGACGTAGCGGTTCAGAAAGTCGGCGAGCAGAGGTACATGGACCGGACAGACGACCTGGCGATCGCGACGGACGACCTCGAAGTCGGCCAGGGCCAGCATGCTCTCGATCTCCTCGGGAGGCAGCCACGACTCGGGGGGTTGCCGGTGCTTGAGGCCCAAGGCCTCGCCCAGCCGGAGGAAGGGCTGCCACAGACGGCTGTAGCTGTAGAGGAACACCCGAGTCCGTGAATGGCAGGCGCCGTGAAGGCCCTCGAGCGCTCGCTGCACGTCGGTCAGGTGGGTCACGACGTTCGTGAGCAACACCACGTCGAAGGGTCCCCCCACCTGCCCGAGCAATCGGCGGTCGGCGGCGTCGCCCTCGAAAAAGTGGAGGTTCGTCCCCCGGTGCGCTCTCCGGGCCTCCTCGATCGCGGGCGCCGAAACGTCGATTCCGACCCCGCGCGAAGGGCGCAGGGCGGCCAGGAGCTGGCCGGAGGCGCAACCCAAGTCGAGGATCCGCTGGCCCTCGGGGATCCGGGCCCGGAAGACCCGGGTCAAGTACTCGTAGAAGTAGCGGTGGCGCCGCCGCGACGCCTCGATCCCCGCGTGGCTTTCCTCGTAGAAGCGCCGGACCTCTTCGAGGAGGGGATCGTTCAGCGAGCGGGAGTCGGGGAGGAGTGCTCTCGCCTGTACCACTCGATGGTCCTCTTCAGTCCGTCTTCGAAGCTGGTGGCGGCGCGGAAGCCGAAGAGCCGCTCGGCCCTCTCGGTGTCGAGGCTTCGGCGGGGCTGCCCGTCCGGCTGGTTCGGGTCCCAGCGAATCTGGCCCGAGAACCCCATGAGCCGCGCGATGAGAACGGTGAGCTCGCGGATCGAGATCTCGAACCCGGCGCCCAGGTTGACCGGGTCGGCACCGTCGTAGCCCTCGGCCGCGAGGCAGATGCCGCGGGCCGCGTCCTCGGCGTAGAGGAACTCGCGCGACGCCTTGCCCGTTCCCCACACTTCGATCGCGTCGCTGCCGAGGTCGAGGGCGTCCTGGACCTTCTTGATCAGGGCGGGGATCACGTGCGACGACTTCGGGTCGAAGTTGTCCCCGGGCCCGTACAGGTTCACGGGCAGGAGGTGCACGACGTTCATTCCGTACTGCTGCCGATAGGCCTGACCCTGGACCAACAGCATCTTCTTGGCGAGGCCGTAGGGCGCGTTCGTCTCCTCCGGGTAGCCGTTCCAGAGGTCGTCCTCCCGGAAGGGCACCGGCGTGAACTTGGGGTACGAGCAGATGGTGCCCACCGTGACCACCTTGGCGACACCCTGGAGCCGGCATTCCTCGATGAGCTGCACGCCCATCATCAGGTTCGCGAAGAAGAAGGAGCCGGGGTTCTCCCGGTTGGCGCCGATCCCTCCCACGCGCGCGGCCAGGTGGACGACCAGGTCAGGTCGGTTGTCGGCCACCAGACGACGGCACGCCTCGCGATCGATGAGGTCGTAGTCGCGCTGGCGCGCCACCACGGTTCGTGCACCCCGGCGATTCAGCTCCGAGACGACGTGGTGACCGAGAAACCCCGAACCACCCGTGACCACGACGCTGCTGCCGGCGAGATTCATCGCGGAATTGGCGACACGTTAACATGGCCTCCCCGCCCGGCCAAGCCGACCTGCCCGTCAGCCGCCTGCCCTTCGCCGCCTTGGCTACTGGAAGAACCAGAAGAAGTGCGAGACGTACCGACCCTGCAGGCGGAGGTCCGTCTCCGCGGAGCGGACGAGCCGCGCCGGCACCCGGAACACGAACTCGTTCCAGCCCGGGTGAGGGCGGAAGCCCACGCGGGTCGCGACCTCGCTCCCCACGCGGACGATCACCCCCGCCTCCGGAACCTCGAGCTCGAAGACGCCGCTTCCGGTCGAGCGCAAGACCGCGGCCTGGGCCGAGCCCGCCGTCCTCATGACGACCACCAGGTCGCGGCCCGGTGTCGTCCTCACCCGAAACGATTCGTGGCCGAGGATCGCGCGCCCGGCGTCCGCCACGACCTCGGCCACGGAACCACTCGGCGCCGGGTAGGAGTCGATGCGGACGGTGCCGTTCAAGGCGAGGTTGCCGAGACGAGAGACGTACGAATAGCGGTGGGCGGCCTCGTCCTGGCTGTCGCAGACGTTGATCCGATCGACCTCACGCAGGCCGCTCACCGCACTCTTGGCCTCCCCGGAAAAGAGGCGCTGGCTCTTGCCCACGAGCTCGTAGTTCAACCGCAGCACGAGAAGCTCGTCCCCGAAGCTGCTCGACTGGAAGAGGGGAGGTTCGAGGGTGAGCCGGCGGAGCAGGGGCGAGCCCTCCTGGGTCGAGACGCTCGAGATGAGATAGGCGGGCCGCTCGGCTTCGGGAAGCCGCCCGAGCGCTTCGAAAGTCCCGGCCTCCCGCTCGGCGGTGCGGTTGCCGAAGAACGCCGGGCTCGTCACCCCGTGGAGGTTGAGGTTCTTGTGGCCGGTCAGGAACTCGACACTCGTGGCGATGTTCGCCATGGCGACACCTTGCGGCAGGTTCTTCGTGATCCATAGCGCAGTGGAGACGTCCCGCCGCCACACCTCGCCCGCGCCGTCCGCGTAGAAGGCCGCGAAGCGCACGGCGGAAAGGCCCCCCAGAACCAGGCACAGCGCGCTCGTGGCGCGAAAGACCGGGCGCTCGATCGTGAGGTCGCCCCGGGCGATCACTTTCGCGAGGAGGGCGATGCCGGGGGCTCCAAGCGCCAGGAGGCCGGGGAAGGCCCAGAGCAGATACCGGTTGAAGTGGACTCCCATGAAGACGTTGGGCGTGACGAGCACCCAGACGACGCCGACGATCAGGAGCCAGCGACGGATGGCGGACGCAATGGGCTTGGGCGCATGAACCGTGGCCAGGAGCACCAGAAGCAGGGCCAGCGGGGGGAAGTAGAAGGGTGCAAAGCCCCGGGAGAAGCCCAAGGCGCTTTCCGACGGGTAGAAGCCGAGAAGCACACCGCGCATCACGTCGACGCCGTACTGGGCGACGAGGGCCGCCCCGTTCACGACCCCGTAGTTGGCGAAGAGCGACTTGTCCGCCACCGACGTCCCGAGCCAGGAGCCGGTCAGGAACCCGTAGAGGGCCAGGACCAGCAGGGAAGCGGTGGCGGGCGCCAGGGCCAGAAGGCGAGCGCGAAGAGAGACCCCCCGGCGCAGAGCGGCGAGGGCCAGAAGGCACCCGATGGGCAGCCCTTCCGGCCGGGCCACGGCCAGCAGCACCCCGGCCAGAGCCACTCCTCTCGCCGCCCCGGTTCGGGCCTGGACGAGCATCCGATCGAGCAGGAAGGTCGCGAGCAGCAGGAAGAGACTGATGTCGGAGCCGTAGAGGAAACCCCAGGCGACAGGGCCGTTCAGGGCGACGAGGGCCCCGGCCAGCGTCCCCCCGCTTTCCCCGCCGACCGCGATCCCGATTCTCCTGGCGAGGGCGATCGTCAGCAGGAAGAAGAGCACTCCGAGGCCGACCGCGAAGGCCACGAGGCCTTCGCCCCGGGCCCCCAGGGCATGGCCCGCGGCCAGGAGGAAGGTGTGCAGCAGGCTGGTGGCGCCGGTCGAAGCGGGATCGCCGGCCATGTAGTGGAAGGGGTGTCCTTCGGCCCAGGCCCGCGCGTACTGGCACACGACGTAGAGGTCGACCACCGGCGGTACGAAGTGGCCCTCGGTCGAAGCCAGGAGGAAACCGACGAAGAGAAGAGAGACGGCGAAGCCGAGGAGGAGGACCGGAAGGTGGCCGCGGGCTTCGGGCGAAGCCGAGGCGGAGGTCGTGCCCAGGGACGGCCCTTCCATCGCGGAGATCATATACAAGTCACCGGGGAGACGCCCCGGGCGAGCCTTGACGCGAGCGGCGGGGCGCGGGAAGATCCTCGCCCGGAGGGGCGATGATCCACGAGCTCGATCTTCCCCAAGCCCTTTCCCTTCCGGTCCTGGCGCTGCTTCTGGGTCTCATCGTCGGCAGCTTCGCGAACGTCTGCATCCACCGCATACCCCTGGGCCAGTCGATCGTGCGCCCGCCGTCGCGCTGCCCGAAGTGCGGAGCGCTCGTGCGCGCCTTCGACAACGTGCCCGTGCTCAGCTGGCTCTGGCTGCGCGGCCGGTGCCGCGCGTGCCGCGCTCCCATCTCGCTGCGCTATCCCTTGGTCGAGGCCCTGAACGGCGCGCTCTATGGGGGCCTCGCCTCGGTGGGCGGCCTTTCGACCTGGACGCTCGTCGCCATGCCGCTCGCCACCGGCCTTCTCGTGTTGAGCCTCATCGACCTCGACCATCACCTGCTTCCCAACGTCATCACCCGGCCCGGGATCGCCGCCGGCCTCCTGGCGAGCTTCCTCCCCGGCTGGCCGACCAAGTCACTCGAGTCGTTCCTGGCCGCGGTGGGTGGCTACCTGGCCTTCTGGGCCGTGGCCCGGGCCTACCAGAGGATCCGCGGGGAGGAGGGACTGGGACAGGGCGACTGGAAGATGGCGGCCCTGATCGGCGCGTTCCTGGGCTGGCAGAAGCTGCTGCTCGTGGTGTTCGTCGCTTCGCTGCTCGGCGCCGTGGTGGGAATGCTCTTCATCGCCTTCCGCGGCCGCGACCTGCGCTTCCCGCTTCCCCTGGGCACCTTTCTGGGAGCCGCGGGCATCGCGAGCCTCTTTGTCGGCGATCCCCTCCTGGCCTGGTACGCCGCGTTCTTCCGTGGCTGACGCGAGGGGGGTGTGGCTTCGCACCGCCGTGGTCCTGGCGGTGGTGACGGTCGGTCTGGTCGAGGTGGGATCCCAACTCCAGTCGGTGCGGGCCCACCGGCGGCTGCGGGCGCGAGTGGCGAGCGAGACCCGGGCGCGCGTCGAGGCGCAGCTTCCGACGCTCGAGCCCCTGCTGGCCACGGGCTCGCTCGAGTCCTGGAACGAGGCCTTGAACCTCTCGTTGCTGCGGGGGCTGGCCTCCGAAGCGGAGGTGCTGGAAGTGGACTCCGGCAGGGTGCTCCTCTCCCGGCCCACCGTGATCCCCGTCGCCCCCCGTGCCGGGCTGGCGCAGGAGGCCCTGCGTTCGCGCACGCTGTCGACCCTCCTCGTCCAGACCGGACCCGAGCTCCGCGCCCTCACCGACGTGCCCTTCCTCTGGAACGGCCGCGCGTGCGTGCTGCGCCTCTCCACGCCGGCGCCCGACGTGATGGACGACCTGCACGATCGTCAAAGGCTCTTCTTCGCGCACCTCCTCGCCGTCGGCCTGCTGCTCCTGGCCGCGGGCGTCAGCCTGCTGCCGGGCCCGCGCGCGGCCGCGGTGGTGGCCAAGCACCCGCTCGACGCCTACGAACAGGCGATGGGCCGCCTGCGCGACCAGGGCGAAGCCCGCTCCCGTGCCCACGAGGCGGAGCGCCGGCGCATGGAGGAGGAGATCGAGGACAAGGAGGCGATGGCGCGTGCGGGAGAGCTGACGGCGGGCATCGTTCACGAGGTGCGCAACGGCCTGGGCACGATCCTGGGTTACGCCCGGTTCCTGGAGAGGAACCCCGGCTCTTCCGAGGCCACCACCGCCGGAACCCACATCCGGGAAGAGTGCGAAACCCTCGAAGCCGTGATCCGCCGGTTCGTGGACTTCGTGAGGCGGGAGTCGCTCCAGATCGGGCCCTTCGACGTGGTCCGGACCCTGACCCGGGTCGCGGCCCGCGAGTCGCGGAGCCACGCAGGCGCCGAGGTCGCGCTGGATCGCCTTCCTCCGTCGATGGCCCTCGTGGCGGACGAGGAGCTGCTCGAGCGCGCGTTCGAGAACCTCGTGCGCAATGCCCGGGACGCGGCGGGCCCCCGAGGGACCGTGGCTCTGGCGGTGGCGGCCGAAGGCGAGAACGTCGTGGTCACGATCACGGACGACGGGCCTGGACTTTCTCCGGCGCGTCGCAGTGAGCTCCGGCCCTTCTTCACGACGAAGCCGGGGGGGCTTGGTCTCGGCCTCCCGATTGCCTACAAGATCGTCCATCTTCACGAGGGAGCGATGACCTTTCACGACCGTGCTCCCCACGGACTCGAAGTTCGTATCCGGCTTCCCGCTGCGGGACCCAAGGGATGAGCGGACTGCTACTATTGGTAACGTAAACAGCGAGACGCGCTGGGACCGCTGATACGTCGATTTGTGTGTAAGTTCATATTAGTGAGATATAAAGAGTCTCCCACCAGTCTCGGTATGACCCTTGCTTACTAGAGAGGCGCCATGAGGAATCGACGACAAAGCCCAACGCAACCGAGCGAGGCAGGGTTCTCCCTGGTCGAGCTGCTGATCGTGGTCGCGCTCATCGTGATCATGGCAGCCATCGCCCTGCCCAACCTCTCCGGCTACCTGCGCCTCTACAAGATCCGAGGAACGGCTCAGCAGGTGGCCGGGCAGATCCAGCAGGCGCGGTCCAAGGCGATCATGGGGAACACGAACCGCGGGGTCGTGTTCGTGGTGGTCGATGGCGACAGCTATCGCTGGATCCAGGAGGACGAGCTCGATGCCCAACCCGCGCCGGCGAGCCCCCTGACCGGAACCCTCTTCAACCTCCCGGTGGGTATGCGCTTCCAGCCGGTGGCGTCCGGCGCCGTCGGCCTGCGCTTCGGCCGGTTGGGGGCAGCATGTGTGCCGGGCACCACGGGCTGCGCCACGATTGCGACCACGCCCTTTTGCACTGCGGCCGAGAGCATCAACTGCGGCGACGCGGCGGCTCCCACCAACACCTACATCGACGCGGCCACCAACCCGCAGAACTACACCCTGACCTTGCGCGAGCTCGCGACCAACATCACCCGCACCGTCCAGGTCTCGCCCGGCGGGCGAGTGGTGGTGCAACAGTGACGGGGAGAGCCATGAACGGACCCGACGAACGCGGCGGAGAGGCCGGATTCACCCTGGTCGAGGCGCTCATCGCCATCGTGGTCCTGGTCTTTGGCCTCATCGCGGTCACGAACCTCATGCTGGTCGCGGCCAGCTCCAACAGCGTGGCGAACCAGGGGACGGCGGCGACGGTGTCCGCGTCGGACCGCATGGAGAAGCTCCGCAACATGTCCTTTGCCGCGCTCACCGCGGCGGCCGGTGGCAGCGTCACCACGAGCGTGGGCACCGCCGGCCCGTGCCAGACCGTGGCTCTGCCCCCCGCGACCTACAACTGCACGGAGGACATCCCCGGGGTGGGCATCATCGAGACGCGCTGGAGGATCGCCCCGGTGGCCGGCACCAACCGGCTGGTGATGATCCAGGTGCGTTCCGAGGGGACGGGAGTCCTGGCGCGGGCCCGGTCGCGAGCCGAGTTCCAGACCTTCCGGGCCTGCACCGATTCGACGCCGATTACGCCCGGGATCTCCTGCCCGGTGCCGCCCTAGATGGCGGCGCGCGGAAAGGCAGGTTTCTATGCGAAGGGCAACGATGTCGAGAGGGAGCCGGGGATGAGGGCAGCCAAGCCGGAGAGCGAGCGCGGATTCAGTCTGATCGAGCTGATGGTCGCGATGCTCATCACGATGATGGTCTCGGGTGCGATCTACACCCTTCTTTCGTCGGGGCAGAACGCGTTTCGCAGGGAACCCGAGATGTCCGACCGCCAGCAGAACGTCCGGCTCGCCATGGACCTGATCATGAAGGACGTCTTGAACGCCGGCTCCAACGTTCCCGCCTTCGTACAGGTCTTCACCGACACCGACCCGACCGGAGCACCTCTTAACGGCATGGGGCCCGCGGGAGCGATGGGAGCAGCCGCCGCGGGGTTGCGCGGCGGCGATTCCATCAACTCCGACGTTCTCGAGATGGTGGGCGCCGAGGAGCGTTGCCCGGCGCAGAGCGTGTGCACGCCCGGCGTCCTGGCCGGAACCGCGAACGTATTCGCGCACCCGGGAGTTCAACCCCAATTGCGCCAGCATCCAGAACTTCACCATCCAGACCGACAACGTCAACATGACCATCCAGCCGACCCTCGGCCATCGTTCCCACCGCGTGCCCGGGCGGCACCGCGGGGCCCAACGGAAACGGGGGCTTCAGCCTCGCGGCTGCGGTGCAGGTGGGGACGAATCCCGTGGCCCCGGCGTTGGTTCCGCCCGGGGGCGGGATCCAGGCCTTCATCTACTCGGGGCGCGTGGCGAGGTACATGATCGCGGCCAATCCCGACCCGCTCGACCCCGTGCCCGTTCTCTGGCGCAGCGTGACCGGGCGATACGACCGGCTCGGCGCCTTGCCGACCGTGCCCCTCGGCAGCGCGGGCTCGCCGTGGCAGATGGTGGCCCGCGGGATCGAAGACATGCAGGTCGAGTACCGCGACGGGACGAACACCTGGACGAACTTTCCTCCGACGGTTCCGCTCGGCGTTTGTGGCGCTCCTGAGGGTTGTACGAACGCGGCCGCTTTCACGGCGCTCGTGCGCGAAGTGCGGGTTACCCTGTCGGCCCGCACCGCCGCGCCGATTCTCCAGGGCGCGACCGATGCCGCGACGGGCGGCACCGGCCCCCGGGCCATCCGCGGCCAGCTCGTGGCCAGTGTCCAGCCACGGGCGACACTCTGGGCCTTGCAGATGGGAGCGCAGATCCGATGACGCCCCGCACCAGGTGTGTACTCTCCAGCCCCGGCGTGACGGGGAGGTACCTCGAATCCAGTCTCCAGGAGGGCCGTCAGGCCATGAGAAACGATCGACGTCCCGCGGGCGAGAGCGGCTTCGCGATGGTCCTCGCCATCTTGTCCCTGATGCTGCTCACGTTCCTGGGGCTCACCCTGGCCACGACCACGTCGACCGAGCTCCAGATCGCGACGAACTTCCGCTGGAGCCAGCAGGCCCTCTACAACGCCGAGGCCGGTCTCGAAGCGAGCAAGCTGCTGCTTTCGAACGTGGCCATCGCCAACGGCAACTGGCAGAACATCGTGCCCGTGGCCCGGGTCACGCCCTGGAACACGTTCACCGGCCAGAACCTGGGCGACCCGCCCTTCGCCTCCCCGGGCGGCGCGTCAGGCCGGGACTACGAGAGGAACAACTGCAACGACCGGGCGCGCGTCGGGTACGGCGTCGTGCTGCGGGCGCCCGATCCGTCGACCGGCACGCCCTCCCGGTGGGAGAACGTCTCGGCGTTCATGGGGCAGACCATCAACGGCTCCTTCACCATCTGGGTGCGCCGGGAGGTGAACGCGGACAACACCGGCTTCTTCCTCGACGACCCGGCCCAGAACCCGACGAACCTCGTGGTCACGGCCGAAGGCGTAGCGCCTTATCCCGGGGCCGCGAACGCGTTCACCCGGGCCAACCGGGCCACGCGGATCATCGAGCAGACCTACAGCCTGGCGATCGGCGATCCCTGCCAGAGGCAGGGCACCCAGGAGGGCGCCGGCCCGACCGGAGAGAACTTCGACTCGTGCAGCCCCTGACCGCCGGGGTCGGGGGCAGCCTGTCGGCCGTGTTCGGCGGGGGCGGCGGCACCCTGGCCCAGTTGCCGTAGCCGTGAACGGAGCGTTTGCCATGCTGAAGGGTCTGTCTCCGATGCGAGAGGAAAGGGAAGTCATGAAGAGCCGGTTCTCGGTGGTGAAGCGGGCGGCGGGCGTGCTCCTGTCCGCGGGGTTCCTGTTCGTCCTCGTGGGCGACCGGGCGATGACGGCCACCCCGCTCGGCATCGACCCCCTCGAGGTCCTGAACCTCCAGATCAAGCCGAACGTCCTCATCGTCCTCGACACCTCGGGCTCGATGAACCAGACCGCCGAGCGGCAACTACCATCGGCGGGGACCACCCCGACTCGAAGATTGGATCGGCCAAGCGCGTCATCCGAACGGCCCTCGTGAACAACGAGAGCAAGGTCAACATGATGTTCGGGACGTACACGACCTCGACAGTCGACTTCCGCGTACAAGACCGTCCAGGCCAACAGCAACAACCAGGACCACTTCAGCTACTGGGCGAAGAGCTCCGACTTCCCGTCGATGGTCGGCCTGCCGACTCCCGGGGCTCCCAACATCCAGCTCGTCGCCAACCAGGTCCACGCCTTCCAGATCATCGGAAACGGCGTCGCGCCCAACGCGCGCACCAACAACAACCTGCTCTACTTCACGGAGGACGTGGCGTCGTCGGCCACCGACGCGGTGTGCACGGCGACCATCACCCCGCGCTTCTACCAGAGCGGCGCCGACCTGGCCACGGAGATGGGCCTCCGGATGAACGCCGCCACGTGTACCGGTCGCCAAGGCCAACACCTATACCGTGACCTACGCCGCGGCCAGCGGCATCTTCACCTTCACCCGCGACACGGGTGCGCGCAATTTCCGAATGGACTGGGGCACCGCCACCAACTCGATTCGCGGCGTGCTGGGTAGCGCCGCCACCGCCACCACCGGGTTCGGCAACACGATCGCCGACCGTCGACTCGCGCTTCCGCATCATGCGCAGGCTCGACGGCAACGCCTTCACCGAAGGCACGCCGGCGGTCACGTACTTCGAGATGAACGTCGGCCGCTTCTTCAACGGCGAGACCTTCTACGTTCAGTCCAACGGCAACGTCTGCGACATGACGGCGGGCCCGCCCAGCACGAGCCTGCCCTTCGTCAACCTCCAGT
Source organism: uncultured Acidobacteriota bacterium (assembly GCA_963760685.1). Classification (GTDB taxonomy): domain Bacteria; phylum Acidobacteriota; class Vicinamibacteria; order Fen-336; family Fen-336; genus CAVXEA01. The sequence goes on along the minus strand of CAVXEA010000003.1, from coordinate 3,220,756 downwards.
TGATCACCGGGACCACCTGCCCCGCTCCGGGAGGGGCCTACGGCACCGCCACCGGCACCCTCTCCGGCACCGCCGTGCGCTTCGATTCCGACGGCGGCAACGGCCCCAATGCCGGTTCCTACGGCGGCGACGAACCGTGGGAGCGGCAACACCATCGGTTGCACCGGCTTCAAGATCCGGTCGGACCTTCGCGCCTGCGACAACACGGCGGGCCAGGCCGTGGCGATCAACGTTCCCTACCTCGAGCCGGAATGGCAGCTCGCGACCGCGGCCGGGCCGGCGCCGCCGGCCGGCATCATCGCCCAGGCCCCCGGCGGGCTCATGAACCGCGAGGAAACCCTGGAAGGAGTAGGCCGTTTCGACACCACCGGCGGGAACATCCTCCCCTACGGCCTGCCCGCGAGCGGCTCGACCCCGATCGGGAACTCCCTTGCCGACCTCAAGAAGGTGTTCACGCGCTACTACAACGGCGCGGCCCAGAGCACCATTCCCGCGACCGTCGGTACGGTGACGATTCCGCCCTCGGGTCAGATCAACCAGCACGTCACACCCGCGCGAGCGGACGATCGTCCTGTTCATCACCGACGGCGACGACACGTGCGGGGGCGTCGTGAATGCCTATACCCAGGCAATGAACCTCTATGCCCCTATCGTGGGCTCGGTGGTCTCGCCGACCGGGCAGTTCGGCCCCGGCACCGACCCAGCGTCCTCCGTCACGACCTATATCGTCGGGTACGGGGACTCGACGACGCCCACCCTGATGAACCAGATCGCCTGGGGCGGGAGCGGGATGACGAGCGGCTGGAACGCGGCGGCAAGGCTCCTTTGCGAGACCTGCCAGGACGCCTTCATCGCTCCCGACCCGGCCTCCCTGGCCTCCGTCCTGCAGTCGATCTTCGACCAGGGCGCGCAGAGCGGCGAGTTCACGGCCCAGCAGTCGATCACCGGGTCGATCTACGAGTACGTCGATCAGGCCCCGACCACGGCGCCCGCCAAGCCGTTCGACGCCAGGAATCCCGACACCCGGTACGGCGCGTTCACCCCCGTGAAGTTCAGTCTCGACCTTCACCCTGCCGGGTTTCAACGGCCAGATCAAGGCGTTCGCCAACGCCTGCAACATCGCGCCGGGCACCGGCACCTGTCCGGCCGGCGGCGCGTTCTGCGACGCGGCCACGGGCGCCCCGTGCACGGGGGGCGACACGTCGGTCATGCTCTGGAGCGCGGGCGACAAGCTCCTGAGCAGCGTCACGACCCGCATGACGAACGCCGTGGCCTGCCCGATCGCCTCGAGCCCGGGGGCGGTCGGGCGGCGAGTGCCGCTTCGACCAGCTTCATGCGCGGCGCGACCGATGCGAACATCGGGACCTCGGCGGCGGCGATCCGACGGCGGATCTACACGACGAGCCAGAACGGATACTTCGGGGTGACCATTGCCGAACCTCCTCGCGGGCGCCGCGCCCTACCGGATCTCCCTGTGGCCGCCCCAGGCGACAGCGCCCGCGGTGGCCCCGGCCTCTCTGGCCCAAGGTCTCTTCGACGACGCCATGGGCCTGCCGCTCGATAGCGCGGCCTCTCCGGCCACCGAGTTCGCCAACCTGCAAACGAAGTTCCGGGTCTGCCAAGGCACGATCCCGAGCCCCTCGGCGCGCGAACACGAACTGCAACAGCGCCAGCCCGTTGACCCAGATGCAGCAGGCCCGGAGAGAAGCGCGCGAGATCATCCTGGCGAACATGGCGGGCGCCACTCCGACGATCAACAACCAGGCCAATCCCAAGCGGATCACCTCCGGCGCCAACATCGGGCTCATCCTCTACAAGGCCAAGTCGTGGATCCTCGCGGAATCGTCCCTGGCCACCCCGGCCGAGGTGCCCCCGCCCTTCGGCTCGCCGAGCGCCACGCCCTACACCCGGGAGTACGACCTCTTCCGCGACGGCTATCGCGTGGGCGGCACCAACACCGCGGCCGGCGACAACGTCCTCGCCAAGGGCTTCGGTCTCGCCAACCCGGACAAGGACGCGGCGGCCAAGGACCCCGTGACCGGCCAGGACACGCGGGCGATCAAGCCCGTGATGTCGGTGGTCTACGCCGGCGCCAACGACATGCTGCACGCGTTCCGCGCCGGCTCGGCCTACTCGCTCGGCACCAATCGCACCGGCGGTGTCTGCGGCAACCAGATCGTGGTCGGGACTGCCCAAATTGCCAGAAGCAGATGAGCAGCGCGACGAGCGCGACGGTACCCGACTGCGGCGGCGACGAGCTCTGGGGCTTCGTGCCCTTCGACCAGCTCGGCAAGCTCTACACCCGGGTGGTCAACCGTCCCACCAAGCGCGACCCCCACGACTACATGATCGCCCGTGGCGTCCGCTTCGCCGACGTGTTCGTGCCCGGGACCACGAACGTGACCATGGGGCCTGCGCCGGCGGACGTGCTCACGCTCCAGGGGGTCTGGCGCAAGATCCTCTACGTTCCGCGGGGCATCGGCGGCAAGTACATGACCGCGATCGACGTGACCTCGCCGGGCACGTTCAAGACCGCCGCGCTTTCGGCGACGGGCCCCATTCCTCTGTGGAGCCGGGGAAATCCCGACACCACGGACGGAAAGCCGGCCGGGCCTGCGGTCAACACCGCGGTGGACACCGCGGCCTACGCGGCCATGGGCCAGACCTGGTCGTTGCCGGCCGTGGTCTACGTGGAGAAGACCCAGAACGTCACGCTTCGCAAGCCCGGTGGCGTCGACTTCGTGGCCTACATGGGATCCGGGTACGGCAGCACCGCGAGCGAAGGGACGAGGATCTACACTCTGGACGCCTTGACCGGCGACGTCGTCGCCGCTCCCGACGTGGAGCCGGTGGCCACCGCGAACGGGATCTCGCGCGGGGCCCGCTCGGCCCCGGGGACCCCACCCGTTCCCTACGACAACGCGATCGTCGCGAACGTGGTGGCGTTCAACCCGAGCAACTTCAAGATCCTCACCACCGCGCACCCGTCGGCCTCGAAGACCAACCGCGTCTACGTGGGTGACCTCTACGGACGGTTCTGGAAGGTCTTGAGCGCCTTCCCCAACACCGTCCTTCCGATGGCCGACCTCGAGGACGGGACCGAGCACCAGCCGGTGGGTACGGCGGCCTCCATCCTCGGCCTCCCCCTGGACCAGCTCGTGCCGCCGCCGACTCCCTACGTGTTCGTGACCTCGGGGAACGACAACCGGGAGCCAGGGCCCTTCAAGATCTACGGCTTCCGCGACGACGGCGACGACACCAACATCACGGTGGCGCCGACCACCGTCGCGAACGACGTCACGACCTTCGGCCCCGTGGTGTCGCTGTTCACCCGTGTCTACGACCAGGGGCCGCCGCTCAACCCCGCGGCGCCGACGCCGTGGGCGGTCTTCCGCGGGACCGACCAGCCGGCGACCGCGTTCACTGCCGACAAGAAGGGCGTCGTGTTCTTCGCCGGCACCCGCTTCAACGCGCCGCTCTCGGCCTTCGCGCCCCTGCCGGTGCCCGGCACCCCATCGACCTACCCGTGCCGGTCCACCTTCGACAGCATCATCTACGCGCTCCAGGCGAGCTCGGGCAACGCCGCCTACGACCTGAACGGGACCGGTGACGATGCCTACTCCATCTTCCACGACAGCCGCATCGTCGGGATCGGCATGCAGGCCGACCCCGAGCCGGGCCGCGGAGGCAGCCGATTCGCCGCCGACGAAGGGCTGCGCAAGCCCGGGTCGCAGGAGATGCCTCCGCCCAAGCCGGGCAAGCCGCCCGCAGGCGGATCCAACGTCCGGCTCGGCTACCGTGCGGACCATCCGATGCCGGCGATGAAGTTCGGCTCGACGGTCTGCCAGTAGGACCTGGCCTCTGGGCCCGCCCCCGACTGAACGGGGCGGGCCCCGGACGTAGCCACCTTCCCTTGGGCCGGTGGTTGGGTGTACTTTATGACCATGGCCGCTTCCGATGCGCTCGTTTGTCCGGCGTGTGGGGCGCGCAACAAGCCCAAGTGGGAGTTCTGCGTCCGCTGCGGGGAGTCCCTGCAGGGCGCGGAGACCGCCGCCCCCCTCGCGAAGACCGTGGTCAAGGGGAAGGGCAAGGGCAAGAGCAAGCTCACCATCCAGATCCACGAGCGCGAGGCCGAGTCGTCCTTTCCGCCGGGGCTGATCGTCGGGGCAGGCGCGGTCCTGCTCGTGGGCCTGGCCGTCGCGGGCTGGCGCTACGCGAGCACCTACAAAGGCGCCCCGCCGGCCGATCCCAGCCTCTTCACGGTGGCCGACGCTCCCCGTGGCCCCTCCGTCGGCCGCGCCCGCGACCGGGCCCGGGGCCGCGGACTACGAAGAGGGTCGGAAGCTCCTCGCGCAGGGTCGGGCCGCCGAAGCCCTGGTCCTGCTGGCGAAGGCGGCGGCCGCCGGCTCCTCGAACCCGCGGTTCCAATGGGCCTACGGCGAAGCGCTGGTCGCCACCGGAGCTGCCGACAACGGGCTGGCGCGATTCGCCGAAGCCGCCCGGCTGACGCCTGGCGAGTTCCGCGTGCCCTATGCGCGTGCCCTCGATCGCGCCGGTCGCGACCGCCGACGCGTCTGCGGTCTACGAGGACGTGGTCCGCGCGGAGCCCGACCAACCTCGCCGTCCAGGAGGACCTCGGCCGCCTCTACTACCGGAGCGGCGACTTCGCCAAGGCCGCGCCCTTCCTGGAGAAGGCGGTGGGGGCGCGGAGCGGCGATCCCGTCCTGCGCCAGGAGCTCGCCTACTCCGTCGAGAAGTCGGGCGACAAGGCGCGCGCCGCGCAGCTCTATCGCGAAGTGCTGGGCCTGGCCCCCGGGGCCGACGTCTCGAGAAGCCACCTCGCCGCAGCTCGTGTTCGAGCAGGGCAAGAGCGACGAGGCGGTGGCCATCCTGAAGGACGGCGTCGAGCGCGACCCGAACCTTCCCGAGTCTGCGCCGCGACCTCGGAAACATGCTCGAGCGAATGGGCAAGACCGCAGGACGCCATCCGTGAGTACAAGGAGTATGCGCGTCTGGCCCCGAACGCTCCCGACGCCAAGGAGCTCGCCGAGCGGGCGGCGCGCCTCGAAGGACCGGGCAAGTCGTGAGGTGGCCGCAGGCTCCTACGGGTCGTCCTGGCCCTCGCGACTCTCGTCGCTCCGGCGGCGTGGAGTGGAGCGGCGGACGACAAGGACAAGGAGAAGGACAAGGCCGCCAAGACCAAGCCGGCCCCCCGCTCCTACTCCGACGAAGACCTGAAGAAGTACAAGGACACGCCCAAGGACCGAGCCGGCGGCGACGCAGACCGAGACGCAGCCGGGCTCGACCGAGCCCCCAGTACGGAGGAGGCGCCGGCCAGGCGGACGCGCACCCCCGAGCCCGTCGCCAATCAGGAGCCCGGCGTCGAGGCCCCCGCCGAGCCGACGAAGAACCGAAGAGCGCCGAGGAGGCCGACTGGAGGGCCCGGGCCATGGGCGCTCGGGCCCCGGTCCAGGAGGCGGAACGCCGGATCAAGGGAATCGAGGCCCAGATCGCCGAGCTGCGCGACAAGCTCAATCCGATGAGCACGAACTACGTGCTCGGCGGCAACTCGACCGCAGGGCCAGGGGCCGTCCTCGAGGTCGAGGAGCAGCTCCGGGTCCTCGACGGCCAGCTCGGAGAAGCGCGGACCGCGGCGGCCGAGGCCGAGACGCTCATGGCAGAAGTTCCTGGAGGAGGCTCGCGTCGCCGGCGCGTCCCCGGCTTGGCTCCAGCCCTAGGGGCCCAGGCTGGCTGACGTCCTCGTCGTCGAAGACAAGGAATCCCTGCGGGCCATGCTGCGCACGACGCTCGAGGCGCGCCGCTACTCGGTCGACGACGCGGGCGACGCCTACGAGGCCCGGCGCCGCCTCCAGGCCACGCGTTACCTGGTGGTCCTGACGGACCTGCGCCTGCCCGCGGGCAGCGGCTTCGACGTGCTCCTGGCCGCCCGAGAAGCCGACGCCGAGTGCCCGGTGCTGGTGATGACCGCCTTCGGCACCGTCGAAGAGGCCGTGCGGGCCATGAAGGAAGGGGCGGTCGACTTCCTGACCAAGCCCGTCGACACCGATCACCTGCTGCTCCTGATCGAACGCGCCATCGATCGCCGGCGGGTCGTGACCGAGCTGGTGCTGCTCAAGGAAGACTACCAGCGCCGCATCGGCCTGCCCAAGGTGCTCGGGCGACGACCCCGTGCTCAAGGAGACCATGCTGGCCATCCAGAAGGCGGCCGGCACCGACGCGACCGTGCTGATCCTCGGCGAGAGCGGAACCGGCAAGGAGCTGATGAGCCGGGCCCTTCACCAGCTCTCGCCGCGGGCGGCGGGGCCCTTCGTGGCCATCAACTGCGCCGCGATACCCGAAGGCCTGCTGGAGAACGAGCTGTTCGGCCACGAGAAGGGGGCGTTCACGGGGGCGGGGGCGCGCAAGATCGGCAAGGCCGAGATTGCGCACCGAGGCACCCTCTTCCTGGACGAGATCGGGGACCTGCCGCTCTCGCTCCAGTCCAAGATCCTGCGCCTCGTACAGGAGAGGCAGTTCGAGAGGGTAGGCGGCCTGCAGACGATAACCGTCGACGTGCGGGTCGTGGCCGCCACCAATCGCGACCTGCGCGAGCTGGTTGCCCAGAAGCAGTTTCGAGAGGACCTCTTCTTCCGTCTCTCCGTCTTCCCGGTGGAGATCCCACCGCTGCGTCACCGGCGGGGCGACATCCTGCCCCTCGCGGAGGCCTTCTTGCAGCGGTACGGGAAGGAGATGGGGCGCCGCGGCCTTCAACTCTCGGACGCCTCCCGGCGCGCCCTCCTCGATCATCCCTGGCCGGGGAACGTCCGCGAGCTTCAGAACTGCCTGGAGCGGTCGGCGATCCTGGCCGGCGGGGTCATGATCGAGCCGGAGCACCTGCGCCTCGTCCCCGCGCTGGCCGGCGGGCCCACCCTCCAGGACGTGCTCGACCTGACCGGTTCGCTCGGGGACGTGGTGAAACGCGCGACGGCGCGGGCCGAAGAAGAGGCGATCGCCCTCGCCCTCAAGGACACGGGCGGCGACCGTGCCGCGGCCGCGGAGAGACTGGGCATCAGCGTCGCAACCCTGAACCGGCGCCTGCGCACCAGCGACGGCACGGACTAGAGCCCCGGGTTCACTCGAGTCGCCAACGGGTTTCGCTCCCCTTGCGGACGACCGCCTTCTCTGCGGCGAGACCGCTCAAGGAGACGCGGATTTCGATCACGGCTCCTTCGTCCCTCCGCGAGGCGACCAGCCGGCCCGCCGGCGTTCCCCACTTCGTCCAGTCCTCGATCCGGTACTCGAGCACCTCGTGCACCGGCGCCGCTCCGGCTCGAGCCGTGAGGCGGTTCAGGTCCTCCTTGCACGAACGCTGGGTTCGCAGGCAGACCACTTGCACCGCATTGGGTAGCTCTGGCGAATCGGTCACCGCTTCGATCGGCACCCAGCGTCCCTTCAGGACGACGGTGTCTGGTTCGACCTGCAGCGATCGAGGGGGGGGCGATATTCCGCTCGCCGAAGGGGCCGGCTTGGATCCGATTGTCGCGGCTCCACCGCACGAGAGCGAGAGCGCGGCCACCAGACCCAGGCCGCGACCAGCACCGCAATGACGCGCGCTCCGGCGCGGCATCATTCTGCGCTCAGCGTCTGAGCGTCCTCGCGATAGGTGAAGAGGCCCCCGAAGCGTGCCCAGCCCACCAAGGTGTCGAAGGTCCGCGCCGCGTCCTCGCGGGGAAGCCGTTGCTGGATCTCCACGATCGCCTGCTCGCGGCTCAACTCTCCACCGTTGGCGTCGACCATCTGCTTGAGCGCGCGGAACAGGCCCAGGGTCATGAGCTGGGCTCGCCAGAGGGGTTTGCGCTCCTCCATGCCCGCGCGCACGAATCTCTGGCCGAGCGGGGTCAGCCTCACGAGACGCTGGGGCGTGTCCACGAGGTCGAGCATCTCTGCGCCCTTCACGGTGGTGAGGACCTCGACGAACGTGCCGTGGGTCTCGTGGGCGACGTGGAAGAGGTCGCAGGCCCCCGCCTGAGTGTCGAGGTACTCGAGAAGGCCGAGGATGTCGGTCGTGTGCGCAGCCGGAAGGGGCTCCACGACGTCGCGTGCGACGGCCGGGGAAGGGGCACTGACGGACACGTCCGGCAGCTCGGCGCTGGTCACGATGTCGTGGAGACGATCGAGAAGCCAGGTGAAGTCGGGCGAGCGTGAGTCCCGCGGCCGGGGAAGGGTGTTCTCCACGATGGTGCGGATGCGCCCCGGGTTGGCGGACAGCACGACGATACGGTCGGCCATGTAGGCCACCTCCCCGATGTCGTGGCTGACCATCAGGATCGACCTGGGGTTGCGCTCGCGGTCGTCCCAGATGTCGAGCACCTCCGCGCGCAGGGCCTGCGCGGTCAGCGCGTCCACCTGACTGAAGGGCTCGTCCATGAGGAGGACCTCGGGATCCACGGCCAAGGCCCGGGCCATCCCCACCCGCTGTTTCATGCCACCGGACAGCTCCCGCGGGTAGGCCTCGCGGAAGCCTTCGAGGCCGACCATCCGGATGGCAGCCCGCGCCTTCTCGCGGGCGGAGGCCAGGTCGAAGCCCAGCGTTTGCAGCACCACCGCCACGTTGCTCTCGACGGTCAGCCACGGGAAGAGCGCGAAACTCTGGAACACGATGGCGACGCCGGGGTTGACTCCCTCGAGTGGCGACCCGTGGTACAGGACCTCGCCGCCGCTGGCGCGGATCAAGCCGGCCACGATGCGCAGGATCGTGGACTTGCCGCAGCCGGAGGGGCCGAGCAGCGCCAATACTTCGTTGGCCCGCACGTCGAGGGTGATGTCCTCGAGCACGCGAAGGGGCTTGCCCCCCTCCCGGTCGAACGCCTTGTGGACCCCTTTGAGCTCGCAGATCGCCTGCTCAGCCACCGCTTCGCCTCACTTGTTCAGCGAGAAGCGCGTGGACGCGAGCCGATAGCAGCGCCGCCACACGAGCCGGTTGAATGTCACCACGATCAAAGACATCACCAGGACCCCGGCGGCCAGCTCCGCGAACTGCGCTCGTTCCGCGGCCACGCTGACGGCAGCGCCCAGCCCGAAGGTCGAGAGGGTGGCGCCCTTGTAGGAGACGTACTCCGCGACGATGCTCGCGTTCCAGGCTCCGCCCGCCGCCGTCACCCATCCCGTCAGCAGGTACGGAAAGACCGCCGGCAGGTAGAGCGTCCAGAACCGGTCGAGCCGCGTCAGGCGAAACGCCACCACCGCCTCCTTGAGGTCCGACGGTACGGAGCTGGCGCCCGCGACCACGTTGAAAAGGATGTACCACTGTGTTCCGAGGAGCATGAGGAGGATGCTGCCAGCCCCGAGACCGACGCCCGCCGCATGGAAGAGCGCGATCGCCACGGGAAAGAGCATGGGAGCCGGGAAGGAGGCCATGACCTGGGCCACGGGCTGGAGCAGCCGAGACAGCATCGGCGACAGCCCAATTGCGAGGCCGGCGGGCACGGCCCAGACCGTGCCCACGGCCGTCGAGACGAGCACCCGGCTCAGGGTCAGGCCTCCGGCAAGGGTCAGCGTCCCCCAGTGGGAGAGCGGAAGCTGGGCCAGGAGGTGGACGAGGCGGATTGCGCCCCAGCCGATCGTTGCCAGCAGCAGGGCAAGAGCGGCCTGGGGGAGCACCGCGGAAAACCGTGAGGCGGGGGACGGCGCCGTCGGTCCGCGGACCGCACTCGGCGCCCGCATGGCGGCGACATGATGACGCGACCGGTTGCGGCGCCAGAATCGAAACCGCCTCACGAAGCCAGAGTGCCTGAGGAGGTCCAGGAACCAGCTCCGAGAAGACTCGCCCGCCGTCGTCTCTTCCACTCGGAAGCGCTGTGCCCAGACGACCACCGGCCGCCAGAGCAACTGGTCGAGGGCCACGATCATGAACATCATCGCGACCACGGCCAGGGCCATGGCGAGCGGTTTGCCCTCGTGCACGGCCACGCTCATGTACGAGCCGACGCCGGGCAGCCGGAAGTCGTGGTCGCCCAGACGGAAGGCCTCGTTGATCATCAGGAAGAACCAGCCACCGGCCATGCTCATCATGCTGTTCCACACGAGCCCCGTCGTCGCGTACGGCAGCTCCACCCACTTGAAGCGCTCCCACCAGGTGAACCGGTAGACCACGGAAGCCTCCTTGAGATCCTGGGGCACCGATTTCAGCGAGTGATACAGGCTGAACGTCATGTTCCAGGCCTGGCCGGTGAAGATCATGATCACCGCGGCCAGCTCCAGGCCGACGTTGGTGCGCGGGAAGAGCGCCACCATGGCCAGCACCAGCCCCGGCATGAAGCCGAGCACGGGAATGCTCTGCAGGATGTCCAGCAGCGGCACGAGGAGCCTCTCCGCCCGCCGGTCGTTGGCGGCCCAGTAGGCGTAGACCAAGGTGAAGCCCAGCGAGAGGGCGTAGGCCACCAGTCCGCGCACCATGGAGAAGAACGTGTAGGCGGGGAGGGCCCAGGGGGAGAGGTCGATCTCGATCGTCGGCCTTTGGATGCCCGTCCATTCGCGGGCGACCTGGAGGAGGCCGAACAGCGTCGCGCCCAGGCCGAGGACGATGATCGCGTCGACCCACCAACCGCGGCCGAAGGGCCGTACTAGCGCGCTGGTCTGGATCCAGGCCCTGCTGGCCAGGCGGTCGAGCAGGCGCGTCTTGCCCGTCACTGCTTCGCCGAGTAGTAGCCGAGCTTGTGCCGTACATGGAGGTCCTCGCGTGCCGGTGTGCGCACCACGATGCGCCGCCACTTTCCGTTGCGCCGATCGTTGCCGGACACGTAGCCGAGCGTGTACTGGCTGCGCAGCTCCTCGGCAATGCGCCCGTAGGTGGCGTCCAGCTCCGAGAGGGCGGTCGGAAAATAAGCCTCGCCCCCGGTGTCTCGCGTGACCGCCGTGAGGAAGTAGGTGGCCTGAGCGAAGGCGAGCCGCTGACGGTCGAGGGCGTGCTCTGTCCGGAGCGCGATCACGTACACGCCGACGTCGGCCTGGCGGGCCAGCTCGAGCACCTGCTCGTCGTCGACCAGGGAAGCCGTGTCTTCGCCGTCCGTGAGCAGGACCACGGCGCGCCGGCGCGGCGCATCGGGGGTGCCCTGGCGTGCGCATTTGCTTGAGTGCGATGTAGAGGGCGGTGTAGAGCGCGGTCGCTCCCGCTGCCCGCGTCTTGCGAATGGCCGCTTCGAGGGCGATGTGGTCCGAGGTGAAGTCCTGCAGCACCGCGTTCCGGTCGTTGAACTGGACGACCTGGGCGAGATCCGCGGACCCCAGGGTCTTGACGAATCGCACCCCTGCCTCCTGGGCGAAGGGGAGCTTCTCGTCCATCGACGCCGAGCAATCGATGAGGAGGGCGACGGACAAGGGGAGCGGGTCTCGCGTGAAGAACGACAACTCCTGCCGGACGCCGTCCTCGAAGACGGCGAAGCTGCTCTCGGAGAGCCCCGTGATGAGGCGGTTGTGGCCGTCGGTCACGGTCATGCTGAGGCGGATGACCTCGACCCCGGCCTGGAAGGTCGGGGGACGCTGGGGGGCCTGGGCCACCACCCCCGTCGCGACGGCCAGCAGGGCGAGGCCCACCTTCGCGATGCTGGAGGCGGGAATCGGAGCCCGGGGTGCTGGAGTCATGATCAGGAGGCTCGAGGGTTTCTCCGTCGAACGGCGTCTCCCCGTCCCCTTGGATAGGCTACCACTCGTCCGGGGGCGGCCACGAGAGGGTGAAGGACCTTCAGGAGACCGTCAGGACCACCGCCGTCCGGCAAAGCACGGCGCCCACGGTCCTCAGCCCTCGGTGCGCCGCTTCGGCCTCTGGTTGAAGGCCAGGATCCGCTTGCGCAGGCGGATGGCCGAGGGCGTGACCTCCACCAGCTCGTCGTCGTTGATGAACTCGAGCGCCTGCTCCAGGTTCAAGGCCCGGTGCGGGGTGAGGCGGATGGCGTCGTCCGCGGTCGAGGCGCGCATGTTCGTCAGCTTCTTGGTCTTGGTCACGTTCACGTCCATGTCCGCGGGCCGCGCGTTCTCGCCCACGATCATCCCCTCGTAGACCGAGACCCCGGCGCCCACGAAGAGCTCGCCGCGGTCCTCCATGTGGGCGAGGGCGTAGGCGGTGGTGTCGCCGGTGCGGTCCGCGACCAGCACCCCGGTGCTGCCGCCGGCTGATCTCGCCCTGCCACTCGACGTAGCCCTCGAAGAGGGTGTTCATCACCGCCGTCCCCCGGGTGTCGGTCATGAGCTCGGTGCGCACGCCGATGAGCCCGCGCGTGGGGACGTGGAAGTCCAGACGGACCCGTCCCGGAGCCGTGGTTGACCATCTTGACCATCTTGCCCTTGCGCATGGCCATCTTCTCCAGGACCACGCCCATGTAGCTCTCGGGCAGGTCGAGGACGAAGAGCTCGAGCGGCTCCTTGCGCACGCCGTCCTCGACCCGGGTGATGACCTCGGGGTTCGAGACGCCGAGCTCGAAGCCCTCGCGGCGCATGGTCTCGATCAGGATCGCGAGCTGGAGCTCGCCGCGGCCCATCACCATGAAGGAATCGGCGGAGTCCGTGGGCTCCACCCGGATCGACACGTTGGTGAGCAGCTCCTTCTCCAGGCGCTCCTTGATGTTTCTCGAGGTGACCCACTTGCCGTCCTTGCCCGCGAAGGGCGAGGTGTTGACGGCGAAGATCATGGACAGCGTGGGCTCGTCGATGCGCAGAGGGGGAAGCGGAGCGGGGGACTCCGCGGAGGTGATGGTCTCGCCGATGGCGATGCCCTCGAACCCGGCCAGGGCCACCACCTCGCCGCAGGGCGCCTCGGCCACGTCGATCCGCTTCAGCCCGTCGAAGGAGAAGAGCTTGGTGACCTTCGTGGTCTGCAGCGATCCGTCGCGCTTGGCCACGGCCACGGTCTCGCCCACCCGGACGGTTCCGGAGAAGATGCGCCCGATGCCGAGCCGGCCCAGGTAGTCGCTGTAGTCGAGGTTGGCGATCAGGAGCTGCAGGACCGCGGTGGGCGACCCGCTCGGAGGAGGGATGTGCTTCACGATGGCTTCGAACAGCGGCCGCAGGTCTCTCTCCGGTTCCGTCCGGCTTCGGTCCGCGCGATGCCCGCCTTGGCGTTCGTGTAGAGCACGGGAAACTCGAGCTGCTCCTCCGTCGCGTCGAGGTCGATGAAGAGGTCGTAGACCTCGTTCAAGACCTCCTTCGGGCGCGCGTCCGTGCGGTCGATCTTGTTGATCACGAGCACGGCGGGCAGCCGCGCCTCGAGCGCCTTGCGAAGCACGTAACGGGTCTGGGGGAGCGGGCCTTCCGAGGCGTCGACCAGCAGCATGACGCCGTCCACCATCTTGAGCGCCCGCTCGACCTCGCCCCCGAAGTCGCTGTGGCCCGGGGTGTCGACGATGTTGATCTTCACCTCCCCGTAGTGGACGGCGGTGTTCTTGGCGAGGATGGTGATGCCGCGCTCACGCTCGAGGTCGTTCGAGTCCATGATGCGCTCGGCGTGCTCCTGGTTGGCCCGGAACACCCCGCTCTGCTGGAGCATGGCGTCGACGAGGGTGGTCTTGCCGTGGTCGACGTGGGCGATGATGGCGACGTTGCGAAAATTCATAGCGTTCTTTGGGGGTGCGACGAGGTTCGTGCCGGAAGGGCCAAACGGCTAGCATATCACGCAGCCAGCGGCGCCTCCAAGCTCAGGGAGGTGGCGCCGGGCTCGCGGCGGTGCGGCAACGCGTCCCTCCCGGCGGCAGGAAACGAACCCCCAGGTCCTGACGTGCGAAGAGGTGGACATTCAGGGCGCCGAAGTACCACCTCAGGCTGCACCCGCCCACGTGCCGGTACCCGTCTGCGACGGCCCGCTCGACCTCGGGCGGCAGGGGCCAGGTCCAGGCGACCAGGGTGTAGGTGCCGCGTTGCACCCTCTCGAGGACTCTGTCCGTCCCGCTCACTCGCGCCGCGAAGAGGTGAGGAAAGCTGCTCCCCTCGATTTCCGCGGGTTGATGGTTGTCGAAGTAGGCATAGTCGGGTCGGCTCACGAGGATCGGGCCGCCGACCTTTGCGGTGATCGTTCGGACGAACGCGTACAGGGTCCGAGCCGTCCTTTCGTCTTCGGCGTTCGGAAGGGGAAAGGTGCGGGTGGTCGCCAGAACGAGGGCCAGGCCGGCCGTGGCCAGGCCGCCCAGAGCCGGTTTCGCGCGCGGCTCCGGAGCCGGGGTCAGGTCTGGCTCGGTCCAGACGCGCCCGCTGAAGACGACGATCGCAGCGAGCAGGGGAACGAGGTAGTTCCACCAGGCACCGTGCTTCGACATGGTGGGTACGATCAGGAGGCCTCCGGCCACGAGCAGCAACGACGAGTCCCGCCACGGCCGAGCGTTGCGCCGCGCTGCCCGCCAGGCTCCTGCCACCCCGAGGAGCAGCACGGGCCAGCCCTGCTCCAGCATGAGGCGGGCGATGTACGAAGCCTGCCCCGGCACGGATGGATGCACGGCCCAGAGTCGGTTCACCCAGAGGAAGCCGCCCGACGTCGACCATTGGAGCAGGCCGAGGGTCGCGAGCCCCGCCCCGGCGACCGCGGACGCGAGGCGCAGGGCGCTCTTGCGATCCACGAACCACCAGCCGACCACCAGGGGAAGGCCGTGGAGCACGGCGGTGGGCTTCGTGAGGATCGCAGCGAGAAGGAGGGTCACTCCTGCGGCCATGCGCGCGGCCGACAGCCGGTCCGCCCCCTGCTCGATGCGGTGAGGGAGCAGGGGAATGGCGGCGGCCAGCCAGAGCGCGGTCATCAGCCCGTCGACCCGCACGAGCACGTGCCAGAAGCTCAGGTCGAGAGGCGCCAGGTGAAGTGCGGCGCTCGCGAGGGCGAGGGCAACGGACCCCCGCTGGCGAACCAGTGCATAGACCGCGGCGGTCCCCCCCGCGGTCCACAGGAGGGCCATGACGCGGGCGGCCGCGAGGGGTGCGGGCCAGTGCGCCACCACCGGGGCGAGCAAGAGCGGCAGCAGGGGGCCGTAGGCCACGGGGAAGGGCACCGCCTCCCTGGGGTAGAGGCGTCCCGGGTCTTCCAGGACGCGACGCGCGTAGTCGAGAGTCAGGCCCTCGTCGGGGCTCCAGTCCCAGGGGTAGCGGACCAGGACCAGCCAGCGAGCTCCGTAGATCGCCAAGGTGACGAGCGAGGCCGTGGCCACCACTGCGGCGAGAAGGACCGCCGACCAGCGAATATCCGCCGTTCGCGAGCCCGGGGGGGTACGGGTCGTGGTCACGGCGACCGCTTCGTGGATTCGCTCTCCCCGGGAGGTTCCGACAGGCGTCGGCGCACGACATACAGGGGCCGGCCCTTCACTTCCTCGAAGATGCGGCCGACGTACTCACCGACGAGGCCGAGGCACACGAGGACCACGCCCGAGAAGAAGATGTTCAAGATGACGAGGGACGTCCACCCGGGCACTCCCAGGCGGAGGACGTATCCGACATAGATGGCGTAAGCGGCATAGCCGCACCCCAGCAGGAACGCCCCGAAGCCCAGGAAGGTGGCGAGCTTCAAGGGCATGGCCGAGAAGCTGGTCATCCCGTCGAAACCGAGGCGTACCATTCGCGACACCGGGTACTTGGTGCTTCCGGCCGCGCGCTTGGGCCGCTCGAAGGCCAGAGTGGTCTGGGCGAACCCCACCCAGGAGACGAGCCCCCGCACCAGACGATGATGCTCGCGCAGCGAGCGAAGGGCCTCCACCACCTCGCGGCTCATCAGTCGGAACTCGCCGACGTCCACCGGGACGCTCCCGCTCGTGGCGGCGCGCATGAGCCGATAGAAGAGCCAGGCGCTGGCCCTCTTGAAGATCGACTCCCCGGCGCGCGAGCGTCTCTGGGCGTGCACCACGTCGAAGCCCCGACGGTAGAGGGCGATCATCTCGGGGATGACCTCGGGCGGGTCCTGCAAGTCCGCGTCCATCAGCACCACGGCATCGCCTTGCGCGTGGTCCAGGCCTGCGGTGATGGCCGCCGGGTGCCCGAAGTTCCGCGAGAACTCGATGACCTTCAGCCGGGGGTCGTCGTCGTGAGCCCGGGCCAGGATCTCCCCGGTCTTGTCGGTGCTGCCGTCGTTGACGAACCAGACCTCGCCGCCGGAGGCCATTGCGTCGAGGAGGCAAAGGAGGCGCGGCACGAGCATGGCCAGGACATCCTGCTCGTTGAAGACCGGCACCACGATCGAGACGAAGGGAGGCGGCCGGAGAATCGGTTGGGCCGTGGGCTTCGGTCACGCAGGCCGCTCGGCGAACACCACCATGTTCCAGGCCAGGCGACGAACGAGAGGCAGGCGAAGAAGAACCCCGTCCAGGGCTTGCAGGGGGCCGAACCACCAGCGGAGACGTCGCGGGTCTTCCTCGAGGATGCGCTTCCAGTAGCGGCTGGCGTTGGGGTGGATGCCGTCCACGAGGTAGTACTTCAGGAAGATCACCAGGGTCGAGAGCCAGAACTCGCGGTGGCCGACGTTCACGAAGTGCCGACGAAACGTGTCGAGGACCTCGAAGCGCAGCGGCCGTTCGTCCTCGGTGCGGACGCGGGTGGCCATGCGGCGGTACACGTTGATCACCGGGTTGTAGGCGAGCGGGTCCCAGAAGAAGCACCGGCCGCCCGGACGGAGAGCGCGCCGCACGGCCGCCAGGGTGGCGTCGATGTCGGACACGTGATGGAGCAAGTTGGCTCCATAGACGAGATCGTAGCTACCTTCGGGCACGCGCAGCTCTTCGACCGGCGTGGCGATCGCCTCCAGCTCGATGCCGTGCTCGTGTCCCGCGCGGCGACACAGCTCGCACATCTCCGGGCTGATGTCCGTGGC
The DNA here is from genome assembly GCA_963760685.1 of uncultured Acidobacteriota bacterium. GTDB lineage: Bacteria > Acidobacteriota > Vicinamibacteria > Fen-336 > Fen-336 > CAVXEA01. The sequence goes on along the minus strand of CAVXEA010000003.1, from coordinate 3,203,931 downwards.
CGTGACCCGAGCTCCCTGAAGAGCGAAGTAGATCGCGGACTCGCCCAGCCCCGAGCCCAGATCGAGCAGGCGAAGGCCCTCGATCTTCCCCATGAGGCTCAGGATCAGCCGGTTCTCGGGCGCCGTCAGGTTCTCGAACGCGGCCTTGACCGCCACCTCGCCCGGCGACACGCCCGAGGCCCACGAGTCGTGGAACGCGCGCTCCTTGTCGAGCCTCGCCTCGACATCCCGCGGCTTTCCTCCGTCGGAGGCCATACCGCCGCGATCATACCTCGCCCGCCGGCGGCCAGCGACCGATTCCGCCTTTGCTGCGCGCGCAGCTCGCGAGGGGCCCGTCCGTTCGTTGACGTGAGGTGAAACAAGCCCGTATCATCGTCGCGCGCGCCACGGGGGGGGACAAGCCCGAAGACCGGAGAGTGCTCCAGCTGGCTCCATGAAGCAACGACACCTCATTTCCCTGCGCGACTATTCATCCGAGGACATCGAGGAGATCTTCGACCTCGCGGCCCGGGTCAAGGCCGATCCCGCGGCCTACGCCGGCGTGCTCCAGGGCAAGTCGCTCGCCATGATCTTCCAGAAGCCCTCGACCCGCACCCGGGTCTCCTTCGAGGTGGGGATGTTCGAGCTCGGCGGGCAGGCGCTCTACCTCGGAGCCGACGCCATCCAGCTCCAGCGCGGGGAGAGCGTCGCCGACACCGCCAAGGTGCTCTCCCGCTTCGTGGACGGGATCATGGCGCGGGTCTACTCCCATCAGGACCTTCTCGACCTCTCGCGGCACGCTTCGGTGCCGGTGATCAACGGGCTCTCGGACCTGCTGCATCCCTGCCAGGCCCTGGCCGACTACTTCACGCTGCGGGAGCGCCGGGGCAGCCCTCGAGGGCCTCAAGATCGCCTACGTGGGGGACGGCAACAACGTGTGCCACGAGCTGATGTTCGGCGCGGTGAAGCTCGGAATGCGCATGAGCGTGGCCTCTCCCGAGGGCTACGCTCCCAAGGACATGCTGGTCAAGATCGCCTCGCGCGAAGCCCAGAAGCTGGGCCGGCCGGCCGTCGAGATCACGAGAGACCCCATGGAAGCGGTGGCCGACGCGGACGTCGTCTACACGGACGTCTGGGCGTCGATGGGCCAGGAGGAGGAGGCCGAGGCTCGGGCCCAGGCCTTCGAGGGCTTACGAGGTCACGCCGGAGACGATGGCGGCGGCGGCACCGGAAGCCCTCTTCATGCACTGCCTGCCCGCTCACCGGGGCGAAGAGGTCGCGGCCGAGGTCGTGGATGGCCCGCAGTCGGTGGTCTTCGACGAGGCCGAGAACCGCCTCCACACCCAAAAGGCCCTCATGATGCTGCTTCTGAGCGAGCATCCCTAGCCCGGACTATTCCTGAAGTCCACGCGAACGGATCAAACGTTTCGGAACATCACGCGGCCTCACGAACGATCCGGACTAGGCGCGCCTCGTCTCGCGTGCCGCCATCTCCCGGAGGGCCCGACGTACCTCCGCCGGCCTCACGTCGTCGCGGGTCACCACGCGGCCGACGCCGAAGGGCAGGATGAAGGGCACCCTGCCGGCGCGGGCCTTCTTGTCGCGCGAGACCGCCTCCTGGATCTCCGGCCGCGGGCAAGTCCGAAACGGGCGGCCGGGGCCCGATGTGGTCGACCGCGGCGGCGACGGCTTCGAAGGCCTTGTCCGTCAGCAGGCCGCGTCGCCGCGCGATGGTGGCCGCGCCCAGGAGCCCCCAGCCCACGGCCTCGCCGTGGGTGAAGCGCCGATAGTGGGTCACGGCCTCGAGCGCGTGCCCGAGGGTGTGGCCGAGGTTCAGCACCCGCCGAAGCCCACCCTCGCGCTCGTCCTTCTCGACGATCTCCGCCTTGATCCGGGAGGCGGAAGCGATGGCGCTCTCGACCTCGATGCCTCGCCATCCCTGGAGGCCTGAGGGCGCCTTCTGCATGGCCTTGAAGAGCGAGCGATCGGCGAGGATGCCGCACTTCAGGATCTCGTACGCCCCGCCCGCGCACCTCGCGGATGGGCAGGGTGTCGAGGAAGGCCGGATCGGAGACCACGGCCCGGGGCTGGTGGAAGGCCCCGATCATGTTCTTGGCCTTGGGGTGGTTGATGCCGACCTTGCCGCCGATCGCGCTGTCGACCATGGAGAGGAGGGTGGTCGGGACCACCACCCAGCTCACACCCCGCATGTAGGTCGCGGCCGCGAAGCCGGTCATGTCGCCGATGACCCCGCCGCCGACCGCGATCACCACGCCGTCCCGCCGGAGGCCCGCGTCCACGAAGCGATCGTGAATGGCCGCGAGGGTCGCCCGGTTCTTGTGCCGCTCGCCGTCGGGGACGAGGATCGGCCCGGCCTGCGTGGCAGCCGGTCGCGCCCAGCGGAGGCGCGCTCCATGCTTCGCCCACACCCTGGGGCTCGAAACCACGACCAGACGCCGACCCTGCAGCCACTCGAGCAGGTCGGGAAGGACCGGGGCCAGGCCGCGGCCGACCAGGATCGGGTAACGGCGGGCTCCGAGCTCGACCGGGATCTCGACCATGGCCGCGGAGAATAGCACGGGGTCGCCGTCGGCGCCTATCGGAGCCAGCCCGGCGGCACCCCCTCTCGACGGGCGCGGTCCTCGAGGTCGGACTGGATCTCCAGAGCGCGCGCCTCGAGGGCTCGAAGACGCCGAGCGCGATCGTCCTCGGCCGCCCACGCCTCGCGTCCCCGGCCTCGCCGTCCCTTGCCGGTCGACGGCCGTTCCGCCTCGCGCGCGATCTTGCTCGCGGAGGCGGCTCGCCTGCTCCTGGACGCTGCGGACCTGGGTTCGGGTCCGCGCCGACTCTCGTCGCCAATAATCCTCGCCTTTGCTGGGCGGGGTGGCGCGGTCCGCTGGCCCGTCCTTCGTAGTCCCTCGCGCCGGCGGTGTCCCCGGGCGAGACAAGACGCCGGTCTGCCCTCGGAGGGGAGCGACGCGCTCCACGTCTTCGTCTGTATAGACACGCACGGCCTTGCGCGCGGGCTTGCCCTCTTCCCCCAAAGCCGGAAGGCCGGCCAGCGCAAGCGCGCACAGAGAGCGCAAAGCGCTTCGACATGACGGTTGCCTTTCTGGGAGAGCGCCGGGCGGCCGGCCCGACTTCCTGGAAGGTAGGCCCTTTCCGTGGGCCCGTCAAGGGCCGGTGATAGAATCACGAGCTTTGTACTCGCGAAGGAGAGGACCGAACCCGTGCTGAGCCATGCCCGCCAGGTCGCATTGGCCGCCGCCGCCCGTACGGGGGAGGCGACATCCGCAGCGCTCGCGGCTTTCTGGACCTTCCCCGCCGTCTTGTTCTCGGCCTTCGTGATCGCCTGGGGAGCCGAGGCGGCGCAGTTCTTCATGAGCCAGGGCCTCGCCCTGGCCATCCTGGCCTGGCTCCAGACCCTGCCCGAGTTCGCGGTCGAGGCTGATATCGCGTGGCGCCAGGACGTTCCCAACATGACTGCGAACTTCACGGGCAGCCTGCGCCTCCTGGTCGGCCTCGGCTGGTCGATGATCTTCGGGGTGGCCACGGTGGCCCACCGGCGCAAGACCGGCAAGTGGCTCGGCGAGATCGCCCTCGACGACGAGCACGCGATCCAGGTCGTGGGCCTGCTCGCGCCGATTCTCTACTTCTTCGTGATCTGGGCCAAGGGCAGCCTCACGGTGTGGGATGGGCTCGTCCTGCTCCTGCTGTACCTCGTGTACCTCTTCGTCCTCAACAAGATTCCGGCGCGGCCCGCGGACGAGGCCGAGGAGCTCGACTACGTCCCGCGAAAGGTGATGGCTCTACGGCCCGGCCTTCGGGGCGCGGCCATCGTCGGCTTGTTCGTCGGTGGTGGTGTCCTGCTCTACTACGTGACCCACCCGTTCGTGGACAGCCTGAAGGGCCTGGCCCTGACCGCGGGCATCAGCGAGTTCGTCTTCATCCAGTGGGTGGCCCCGTTCCTCTCGGAGTTCCCCGAGAAGGTCTCGGCCTTCAAGTGGGCCTCGACGGTGCGCCACGCGCCCATGGCCCTCATGAACATGGTCTCCTCCAACATCAACCAGTGGACCGTTCTCGCGGGGATGATCCCCGTGGTCTACAGCATGAGCGTGGGCTCGATCACCGCGGTTCCTTTCGACGGGATGCACAGGCACGAGGTGCTGCTCACCATCCTCCAGTCGCTCCTGGGCATGCTGCTGCTCGTGAACATGCGCTACACCTTTGCCGAGGCCGTCATCATCTTCGTCCTCTGGTTCGCCCAGTTCGCGGTGCCCAACCTTCGCGAGGAGATCATGGTGGTCTACGGCCTCTTCATCGCCGGGGGCCTGGCCCAGATTGCGCTGGGCACCCGGAAGCTCAGCGCCTTCACCGCCTTCGCCCGCCAGTGGCGGCAAGCTTTCCCGCCTCGCGCCGCGTCCGCCTGAGCGCGGCCCATCAGAAAGAAGCAATGGAGAAAGAGCGCGTGTCGAAAGAGATCACCCCGAAGGGCGAGGACTACTCGCAGTGGTACCTCGACGTGGTGCTGAAGACCGGCCTCGTGGACTACGGCCCGGTGAAGGGCTGCATGGTGATCAAGCCCTACGGCTACGCCATCTGGGAGCACATGCAGCAGGACATGGACCGGCGCATCAAGGAGACGGGCCACGTCAACGCCTACTTCCCGCTGCTCCTGCCCAAGAGCCTGCTCGAGAAGGAGAAGGAGCACGTGGAGGGGTTCTCGCCCGAGTGCGCCTGGGTCACGATCGGCGGGGGAGAAGAGCTCGAGGAGCCGCTCGCCATCCGTCCCACCTCGGAGGCGCTCATCTGCTCGATGTACGCCAAGTGGGTGCAGTCGTGGCGCGACCTGCCGGTGCTCCTCAACCAGTGGGCCAACGTCGTGCGCTGGGAGAAGGTGACCCGTCCGTTCCTGCGCACCACCGAGTTCCTCTGGCAGGAAGGACACACGCTCCACGCCACGGAGGAGGAGGCCGAGGAAGAAACCCTGAAGATGCTCCACGTCTACAAGAGCTTCTCGGAGGAGATCCTCGCGATGCCTGTCATCTGGGGCCAGAAGTCCGAGAGCGAGAAGTTCGCGGGGGCCCTGAAGACCTACGCCATCGAGGCGCTCATGGGCGACGGGAAGGCGCTCCAGGCCGGGACCAGCCACAACCTGGGCCAGCACTTCGCGACCGCCTACGGCATCGAGTTCCTCGACAAGAACCAGGAGCGGGCCAAGCCCTGGTCCACGTCGTGGGGCTCTTCCACCCGCATGATCGGCGGGCTCATCATGACCCACGGCGACGACGCGGGGCTGGTCCTGCCTCCGCGCGTGGCCCCCTACCAGGTCGTCATCGTGCCCATTCCGCCACGCAAGGGTGACGTGGCGGAGACGGTGCTCCCCAAAGCCCGCGAGGTGATGGCCCTGCTGCGGAACGCGGGCGTGCGGGTCCACCTCGACGACCGCGACCAGTTCCAGCCGGGCTTCAAGTACGCCGACTGGGAGATGCGGGGCGTGCCCCTGCGCCTCGAGATCGGCCCCAAGGACATCGAGAAGGACCAGTGCGTCCTGGTGCGCCGCGACACGCGAGACAAGGCGTTCGTGCCCCTCGCCGGCCTCGCGGCCGCGGCATCGGATCTTCTCGACCCAGATCCAGGCCAACCTGCTGGCGCGCGCGCGCCAGTTCGTGGCCGACAACACCACCCGCGTCAAGAGCTACGACCAGTTCAAGGAGGTCATGGCCACGAAGCGCGGGTTCATCGTGGCGGGATGGAACGGCGACCCCGCGGTGGAAGCGAAGATCAAGGAAGAGACGAAGGCGACGATACGCGTGATCGCCGTCGATGAGAACCGCGAGGCGCCGTGCATCGTGACCGGGAAGGCGGGCCGCGAGGTCTACTTCGCGCAAGCGTATTGATCGGCGTGCCCGGCCCCGACCCATCTCGCGGGGGAGTGGCCGAGGAGGACGCCTTCGTCCCGGCTCGGGAGCGGATGGTGGTCGAGCAGATCGTGGCGCGCGGGGTCTCTGATCCCCTGACTCTCGGGGCTCTCGGGAAGGTCCCCCGGCACCGGTTCGTCGCGGCTCGACAGGCGGGCGAAGCCTACGAGGACTGCCCCCTGTCGATCGGGCACGAGCAGACCATTTCCCAACCCTACATCGTCGCTTTCATGACCGAGGCGCTCGGGCTGCGGTCCGGCGACGCCGTCCTCGAGGTGGGGACCGGCTCGGGCTACCAGGCGGCGGTCCTGGCCGAGATCGCGGCGCGGGTGTACACGATCGAGATCGTGGACGTCCTCGCGGCCGAGGCGCGGGAGCGCCTCCTGCGCCTTGGCTACCTGAACGTGGACGTCCGCTCCGGCGACGGCTACCGGGGCTGGCCGGAGACCGCCCCTTTCGACGCGATCATCGTCGCCGCGGCCGCGCCCCGGGTGCCGGAGCCGCTTCGAGCGCAGCTCAAGGACGGGGCTCGGCTCGTGGTCCCGATCGGGGCCGAGATGGAGGCGCAGGAGCTTCTCGTGGTGACGCGGCGAGGCCAGCGCTTCGAGGAGCGGCATGTGCTTCCTGTCCGCTTCGTGCCCATGACCGGAGCGATTCGAGACCGAACGGTTCCTTGACCGTCACAGAGGGCGGAGCCACCTCAAGAGGGTGAGCGTAGGTTAGGACCAGACCGCTGGTGATCGCCGGCGGGGGAGGCTGTCCATGGAAGCCCTTTGGGCGCTGATCGGGCTCGCGGCCCTGGTCGTGACCGGTCTTGGACCCTTGCTGGCCATCGCCGGGCTCCTGCGCATGAGCCGACTGCGGAAGCAGGTGGACGACCTCCAGGCTTCCGTGAGCGCAGTCGAGACGCGGCTCTCCGCCCTGGCCGGGCGCGTGGTCAGCGAGCGGCCTTCGCCGGCAGCGTCTCCGGCGGCAGCCGTCGAGGCTGCGCCCGCGTTCGTCCGCGAGCCCTCCGCGGCTCCGACGGTTCCGAGCCCGATTCCCGTGCCACCCCCTTTCGTGATGCCCGAATCCGTCCCCGACGCGCCCCCGACGCGGCTCCGCCTCCGGAGCTGCCTCTGCCCGAGAGCCCGCGGCCCACGCCGGCCCGGGCTGACTTCGTGAGCAACCTCGGCCCCAAGCTCCTGGTGGGGACCGGCGCCCTGGCCTTCGTGGTCTTCCTCGGTCTCTTCGTCAAGTACGCCTGGGAGAACGAGTGGGTCGGCCCCTGGGGCCGCGTCCTGAGCGGCGCCACCTTGAGCCTGCTTCTGGTACTGTGCGGCCTTCGCCTCCTCGGCCGCGAGTACCGGCCGCTCGGGCAGGGGCTCGCGGCCACGGGCTTCGCAGGCCTCTATCTCGCGGGCTACGGGGCCCACGCCTTCTACGCGCTCATTCCCCGCGGTGCGGCGGGCCTCTTGATGGTGGTGGTGACCGCGAGCGCCGTCTCTCTCGCGGTCCGCCTCGACACCCGCCTTCTCGCCACCCTGGCCTGGCTCGGCGGCTACCTGACCCCGCTGCTCCTCTCGACCGGCCAGGACCAGGCGCTCTCGCTCTACGCGTACCTTCTGCTCCTGGCCCTGGGCGGCCTCGCCCTCGATCGTCTCGAGACATGGGGGGAGACGCTCCCCATTGCCTTCACGGGCACGATGCTTCTCTACGCCGGCTGGTACGGCCAACACTACCGGGCCGAACGGTTCGAGGTCGCGGCTCTTGGCGTGGCGCTCTTCACCGTGGTCTTCGGCGCGGCGCTCGCGTTCCGGCGCCGCCCCTGGCTGACCGGCCTCGTCGGCTTGAACGTCGCCTTCTGGATCACGGTCATGGCCGCGGACCACGGCCGCGCCGAGTGGCTCCTCGTGATGTCGCTCGGAGCCGCGTTCGGCTGGGCGCGGTTCGGCCGTCGTCTTGGCCTGGGGGTGGGCCTCGTCGGCCTGGCCGCCTTGTCCCTGCCCTATCTGGCGTGGATGGGGGCGCAACATCCCCTGGAGCCTTCGCGGCTCGGCCTGGCCGCGCTCTGGCTCGTGGCCGGCGTGATCGTCTTCACCTGGCCCGACCCTTCGGAGGCTCGCCTTCCCGTCATCCTGCCCGTGCTCGCCCTCTCGTTCGCGGGATTCGCCGCCATCGGCCTCGGGGCCACGGTGGATCGGCCGACGGGGCTCCTCGCCTTGCTCCTGGCCCTGACCGGCCTCGCGACCTTGCTTCGGCCCCGCGCCCAGGTCGCGGAGCTGATTGGCGCACTGGCTGCCGCCTTCACCATCGCCGCGTGGTTCGCCCGTTTCTACAGCCCCGAACGCGGGGGTGAGGCCCTTCTCCTTGCAGTTCCCGTGGGCCTGGCCACGATTCTGGCCCTGGGGGGACGCGTGCTGCTCGGGTCCGTCCCCCTCGGCATCTCCGGCCTCGCCACTCACGTGGTCTCCGCGGCCTTGCTGTTCTTCGCCCTTCAGCAGGTTTTTGGACCGAGCTCTCCGGGCGTGCTGGCCTCGATCCTTCTGGCCTTGGCGGCCCTTTATGGAGTGCTCGGGCTCGCGTCCTCCCGCGCGCGCGGCGACGACCGCCTGGCCAGCGGAACGGCTTTCGGCCTCGGCATCAGCTTCCTCACCTTGGCGATTCCCGTCTGGCTGGGCCTTCATGCGATCACCCTGGCCTGGGCCATCGAGGGTGCCTTGCTCCTCGCTCTGGGGACGCGCCACTCCTCCCAGGGCGTGCGCCTGGCCGGTTACGGCGTGACCGGCCTGGCCGTGATCCGCCTCCTCGAGTACCACCTGCCCCTCCACGACGCGGGTTTCGTTCCGGTCTTGAACTCCGGGTTCGGCACCTGGCTCTTCGTGATTGGGACCTTGGCCGGCGGCCACTGGCTGACGCGGGCCTCTGCACCGAGCGGCGCGCTCGACCGCTGGCTCCGACCGGGCCTGGCGGCCGCCGCCCTCTCGCTTCTCTTCGTGGCGACCACGGCCGAGACCGCGGATACCTTCGCGCAATGGGCACGGGCCGCGGAATCCGCGGGCCATTTCGAAGCCGCGCGGTTCACGCGCCGGGCGGCTGGCCTCGGCCTCTCCGTCCTGTGGACGCTCTTCGCCACCGGGCTTCTCGCGGGTGGTCTCGCTGCGCGCAGCCGGGCCCTCTACTACGCGGGCTTTGGGCTGTTCGCCTTCACCGCCCTCAAGGTCGTGTTCGTGGACCTGGCCACCTTTCCGACCCTCTTGCGGATGTTCTCGTTCCTGGCTCTCGCCGTGCTCTTGATGGCAGGGGCCTATCTCAACTTGCGGTTTCGCGCCCGGCTCGCCCCCGGCGACGGGGCAGCGCGCTCATAGGGCCACAGGGCCAGGAGCGCGGCCTTGTGCTCCCCGCGGAGGCCCTGGATCACCCGGCTCGTGCGGCGCAGGCTGAGGCGCCCCGCGATGGCCCGGAACGCCGTGGCCGCGGCCGGGGCGAGCCGGGGCTCGTCCACCGCGAGGGCGGCGATCGCGGGAACGAGCGAGGCATCACCCACGAGCTCGGCGGCGGCCAGGAGGTCGCGAGCGGCGTGAGGAGGACGCGCCTTCAGCATGTCGCGCAGGTCGTGGAGGGCGAGCCGGCTTCCCAGCGCGGCCAGGGCGAGGTGGAGGCGCGCTTTCGCCCGCGCCGCGGGCTCCGCCTTGAGGTCCTCCGCGCTCACCGTCTCGAGGCGACGCGCCAAGAGAGGCAGGAGCGCGGGCGTTCGCTGTTGGACGAGGGCCGCGAGGATCGCCGACACCTCGGCCGACGGGGTGCGCGGGGCGGTCAGGCGTGCGAGCAAGATCGCGGGGTCGACGGGCTCGGCAGATGGAGGTTGCGCTCTCTCGGCGCGTGAGGCGCCGCCCGCGAGCACCGCCGCCGCCCGGGCGAGCGCCGGGCTTCGGTCCTTGGCCAGCGGGCGCAATGCCGGAAGGAGGGTACGGCGATCCAGGGAGGAGAGCGATTCGAGCGCGTCGAGCCGAAGCGCCTCCTCTTCAGATGGGTCGAGGAGGACGCCGAGCAACGGCTCGACGGCCTCGACCAGGCCGAGCCGGTGCAGCTGTCCGAGGCCCTTGACCGCGGCCCGACGCCGCGGGCTCGAGCCCGAGGACAAGACGGTGCGAAGCGTGGCCCCGCTGCGCGGCTCCTTGAAACCAGCCGCGACCTGGATCGCCTTCACCGCGACCTCCTCGTGGGGGTCGCTGGTCAGGGGGAGCACGGCGTCGAGGCCGCGAGTGTCGCCCAAGCGCTCCAGCACTTCGAGCGCCGCCAGTCGGCCGGCCGCCGGGGCCTTGCCGAGGAAATCCCGAAGCCTGGGGGATCGTTCGCGGCCCCAGCAGGGTGAGCTGAGCGACCGCCGACTCTCGCTCCGCGGGAGCTCCGCTCGCGGTCCGCCCGAGCAGCTCCTGGATGCGCTTTCCGGCGGATGGTAGGATCGGCACCGTGAAGACCTCGCGCCATCATATTCTGGCTGTGGCCCTCGCCGCGTCGCTGGCGCGGACGGCGGCGGCGGCGCCCGCCGTGGTCCCCCTCACCCTTCCTTCCGGCAAGGTCCTGAAGGTCGAAGTGATGGTCAAGGACGAAGACCGCGCGATGGGCCTCATGTTCCGCTCCGCCTTGCCCGCCGACCAGGGGATGCTCTTCATCTTCGAGCAGAGCGACTTCCACGGGATCTGGATGAAGAACTGCAAGTTCCCCATCGATATCCTGTGGCTCGACGATCAGAAGGCCATCGTTCATCTCGAGGAGTCCGTGCCCGCCTGCAAGGCGGATCCGTGCCCGGTCTACCAGCCGCTGCGAAAGGCGTCCTACGTCGTGGAGCTGAACGCCGGGCAAGCTCGCCGCGAGAAGGCCGTGGTGGGCAAGAGCCTCGAGTTCCAGCTTCCGCGCTGAACGGGCCCTAACCCGGACTATTCACGAAGTCCACCTGACCGCTTCGTGAATAGGCCGATCTGGCCACATGTGAGGGCCATTCGGGCACCAGCCCGAGCCCGTTTCAACGCCATCGCCAATCCACCCCGTGTCGTGCGCCATGAGGGCCATGGAGGGCCGTCTGACGGCTCCAGGACGGATCATTCATTTCGGAACATCACGCGGCCTCACGAATGATCCCGGACTAGGACGAGGTGCTGTCGTCCTTTCGTCGCGGCTTGCCGAAGAGAAAGGCCACGGTCACTCCGAGCACGTAGAGCCCGATCATGGGCAGGGCGAGCATGGTCTGGTTCACCATGTCCGGGCTCGGGGTGATGAAGGCGGCGACCACGAAGGAGCCGATGACCGCGAACTTCCAGCCCCGCAGGAGGAGTCGGGGCGTCACGATCCCCAGGCGGGCCAGGACGAAGATCACCACCGGGATCTGGAACACGAGACCGAGCCCGAGCAGGAACCACGAGTAGAACGACCAGTACTCGTCGATCTTGGGCATGAACTTCATGTCCTTCCCGCCGAACTCGCCCAGGAACGAGAACGCCGAGGGAAACAGGTAGTAGTGGCCGAAGAGCGCACCGATCACGAAGAAGAGGGTTCCGAAGAGGATGAACGGCACGACGTACATCTTCTCGTTCGCATAGAGGCCGGGGGAGATGAAGCCCCAGACCTCCCACAGCAGGTAGGGCAGGGCCACGAAGATCCCGAGGAAGAAGGCCATCTTCATGTAGAGCATCAGCGCGTCGGCCGGGCTCGTGTAGATGAACTGGTCCTTGAAGCCCGCCGCGCGGAGGGGCGCCGTCATGAAGTGGAAGATCTGCTCGCGAAAGCCCCAGCACGCCGCGAAGCCCACGCACAGGGCGACGGCCGAGCGCACCAGGCGCTGGCGCAGCTCCTCGAGGTGCTCGAGGAACGACATCTTGTCCGGATGGGGACGAGCCATCGAGCGCGGGGCGGCTTTCTGCTTACTTCGGCTCGAGGGGCGACGCCGCGCGGCTCACCGTCGGCTCCGCGGGCGTGCTCGTCGAAGCGACCACCGGCTCGAGGGAGGGAGGGCGCGCCTCTTCGGTCGGGGCCGGCTCGACGACGTTGGCGCTCACCGCGACCGGGGCTTCGATCCGGGCCGTCTCGCGCCGTTTATCGGCTTCGACCTCGTCCTCGAGCGTCTGGCGGAACTCGTTGGACGCCTTCTTGAACTCGTTCATCATTCGGCCCAGGCTCTTCCCGATCTCCGGCAGCTTCTTGGGACCGAACACGATGAGCGCCACGACGAGGATGAGGAACAGCTCCGGCCCGCCCAGGGTTCCGAACATGCCCCGATCTTACCACCACCCCGAGAAAGTTCCGGAGTATTGACAGGAACCCACTGATTTTCCTACACTTAGCTCGTGAGAAATAGACGGGGTAGACTCGAGGGTCTTCCGGTGTCCATCTCTTGGGTCTCCTTGCGATTGGGGAAGGAGAAGTAGCGGCTCAATGTCATCCTCCGAATTCGGCCCCGGCCAGGGCGCCGATGCCGATGCCGACGAGGCGCTCACCCTCAAGGGACGCATCGAAGACTCGAGCGTCCCCGAGCTGATGCGCTCGATCCTCTCGAGCGGCGAGACCGGGGTGTTCACCTTCAGGAACGGCGACGTCACCAAGAGCGTCTTCATGCACATGGGCCGGGTGGTCTACGCACGGAGCAGCGACCCGGACGAGCGCATGGGGGAGAGCCTCCTGGCCCGGGGAAAGATCACCGTGCGCCAGTACCTCGATGCGAGCCAGCTCATCCGCCCCGGGCGCCGCCTGGGCACCATCCTCGTCGAGATGGGAGCCCTGGGGGCAGAGGATCTCCTGCCTGCGATCGAGCAGCACGTGCGCGAGATCCTGCTCGACGTCTTCGTCTGGACCCGGGGCGAGTACGAGCTCGTGATGAACGAGCCGGGCCTCGACGACATCCTCACCTTGAACATCTCGATCGAGAACCTGATCCTCGAAGGGATCCGGCGCACCCACGCGTGGAGCCGGATCCAGCGGGGGATCGGCGGGCTCGACGCCGTGCCCGTCCCCACGGGAAACACCGACGTGCTCTACAAGCTGACCTTGACCGACGACGAGCAGGAGATCCTTCACCACGTGAACGGCCGCAGCAAGGTGGAGCAGATCTGCCAGGTGTCGTATCTCTCGAACTTCGAGACCTGTCGCATCATCTGGGCCCTTCAGGTCCTGGGCGTGATCCGGCGCGAGCAGGCGGGGTCGGAGGCGATTGCCGGCGAGGCAATGGCGCGGGAAGGCGAGCTCGACACGGAGGCGGTGGTCGAGAAGTTCAACCAGATGCTGAACCGCATCTACGTCTTCCTGAAGGGGCGGAACGGGGACGAGGTCGACGACTACATGGCCGCGGCCCTCGAGAAGGTCACGTCGCGCTACGAGGCGCTCTTCTACGGGGTCGACCTCCGGCAGTACGGGCGCGCCGACTACGACCAGATGCTCGCGAATGTGGCCGACCTGCCCGCCGACGAGCGCAAGGACCTCATGACGGAAGGACTGCGGGAGCTGGTGGCGGCGATCCAGTCGCTCGTGCGCGAGCACCAGGGGGTCGAAGAGGCCGCCGTCGTGGCCGGGATCATCAAGGACGGGTACCGAAGGCTCGGCGTCGGTTAGGGGTCGCACCAGGGTGCGGAGGGAAGACTTGGCGCAAGACGACTACTACTACGAGATCCAGCTCACCAACAAGCAGCTCGTGTTCTACTTCATGGCCGGGGCCACGGGCCTCATCCTGAGCTTCCTCGCCGGGGTGATGGTGGGCCGCGGCGTCGATGCGCAGGGAGGCGAGGTCCAGGCCGCGCGCGGGGTGCAGGAGGAAAGGACGATCGCGGAGGAGACGCCCCGTCCGGTGTCGCCCGCGCCTTCCCCGGCTGATCTGAGCTACGCCCAGAGGCTCGAGTCCGACAAGCCCGACGACTCGCTGGCGAAGGCGCCGGCGGGGACACCTGCTCCCCTGCCCGTCCCCTCGGCGTCGACGAAGGCCGCCTCACCGAAACCATCCGCGGTGGCCCCCGCGACCACGGCCACGCCGACGGCGCCCCCCGCCCCGCGGGAGGCCAAGGTCGCTCCAAGCCCGAAGGCGACGGAGCCGGCCGCGGCGGAAGCCCGTCCGAGCCCGACCCCTGCGCCCGCGACCGCCCGAGCGGCCGCCAAGGTTCCCGCCGCCCCCGGCGCGTTCACGATCCAGGTGGGCGCTTTCAAGGATCGCGGCACCGCGGACACGGTGGTCTCGCGGCTCAAGGGCAAGGGGTTCGCCGCCTTCGTCGTTCCCCCGGACGGGAGCGACGGCTTGTTCCTGGTGCGCGTGGGGTCGTTCGCCGCCCGCGCCGATGCGGAGCGGACCGAGGCGAGGCTCCGCGACCAGGAGAAGTTCAAACCGTACATCGTCAAGAACTAGGGACGCGTCTTGTCTCTCGGTTCGCCCGGCTCCCCGGCACGCCTGCCCGAGTGGGCGCGCAAGGGGAATCCCCTCGACCCCGCGGCACACGGCGTGCGGACCCTGCTTCGCGAGCAAGCCCTGAACACGGTCTGCGAGGAAGCGCGCTGCCCGAACCTGGGAGAGTGCTTCTCCCGGGGCACCGCGACGTTCATGATCCTCGGCGACCTTTGCACGCGGCGCTGCGGGTACTGCTCGGTGACGACCGCCCGGCCTCTTCCCCCCGATCCCGGAGAGCCGGCACGGGTCGCGGAGGCCGCGGTGCGCCTCCGTCTTCGGCACGTCGTGGTGACCGCGGTGGCGCGCGACGACCTTCGCGACGGCGGCGCTTCGCATTTCGGCCAGACCGTCCGCGAGGTGCGGCGGGCGTTGCCGTCCGCCCGCATCGAGGTCCTGACTCCGGACTTCCGCGGTGACCGAGGTGCCCTCGCCACCGTTCTCGACGCCGAGCCCGACGTCTTCAACCACAACGTCGAGACCGTTCCCCGCCTGTTTCCGCAAGTGCGGGCCCAGGGCGGCTACCGACTGAGTCTCGACCTCCTCCTCGCGGCCAAGGCCCTTCGTCCGGGGCAGGTCACGAAGAGCGGCCTCATGATCGGGCTCGGAGAGACGGACGAGGAGATCTTCGAGGTCCTAGCCGACCTGCACCGGGCGGACGTCGACATCGTCACCCTCGGCCAGTATCTCCGGCCCACGCGCGAGCATGTTCCAGTCGCGCGGTACGTGACGCCCGCCGGGTTCGAAATCCTCGCTCGCCAGGCCCGGGCCCTCGGCATTCCCACCGTCTACTCCGGCGTCTTCGTCCGCTCCTCCTTCAACGCGGAGGAGGTGGCGGCCCGTCACGCCGAAGCGCGTGCCGTCGCCGGGTGAGGTTCGACCAGGCGCCCTACAGTCGCGACGCGCTGGCCGCTCTCTCCGGCGTCCTTCTCGTTCTTTCCTTCCCCAAGTTCGGGCACGGGGCGGTGGCGTGGGTGGCGCTAGCGCCGCTGCTCATGGCCCTGCCCGGCGCCCCGGGGTGGACCGCGTTCCGGTTGGGCTATGTGACCGGCGCCTTGTCCGCCCTCGGCCTCTTGTACTGGACGGCGCTGGTCGTCATCCAATACGGCGGCCTGAGCTTCCCGGTCGGCATCGTGGTCATGGTCCTGCTCTGCCTTGCCGTCGCGCTCTTTCCCGCGCTCTTCGCGTGGCTCGTGGGCCGCTGGGTCGCCGCCCACGGCCTGCGCGGCCTCCTTTTCGCCCCCTTCGCCTGGGTGGCGACCGAGGTGCTGCGGGCCTACACCACCTTCCGCTTCCCCTGGTGCCTGCTCGGCTACAGCCAGCACCGCCACCTTCCCTTCATCCAGATCGCGTCGGTCACGGCGGTCTACGGAGTCTCGTTCCTGCTCGTGGAGAGCGCGGCCCTATTCGCCTACGTCGGCCTCGAGAAGGAGGCCCGAAGGCGCCGCAACGCGGCAACCGGCCTCCTCGTCATGCTGGCGACAGTCTTCCTGATCGGCCTCGTGGTCCTGAACCGGCCGCTGCCCGTCGACGGGATCGTCCGCGTGGGTCTGGTCCAGGCCAACATCGCGCAAGACGAGAAATGGAACCCGGCGAGTGCCACCGTGAACCTTCGCAAGCACTATGACCTCACCGCGTCGGCCGCGGATCGAGGCGCGCGCCTCGTGGTCTGGCCGGAGTCGTCCGTGCCCCGCCGCTTCGACGAAGCTCCCGAACTGGCCGAGGAGCTGAGCGCCCTGAGTCGAAGCCGCGCGCTCTATCTTCTCTTCGGCAACGACGACCGCCGATCGTCTGGAGAAGAAGAGCGCCTCTACGTGGGGGCCAAGATGCTCACCCCCCAGGGAGACCTCGCCCTTCGCTATCACAAGATCCGCCTCGTCCCCTTCGGAGAGTACGTGCCCATGCAGCCGCTCCTCACCCTCGGGGGGAGGTACGCGGCCAAGCTCGTCCAACAGGTCTCGGACTTCTCGCCCGGAGACGATCCCGCCACCGCCCAGGTCGACGGGCACCGCGTCGGGGCCTTCATCTGCTACGAGGCGATCTTCCCCGACCTGGCCCGCCTCTTCGCGCGGGACGGTGCCGATCTCCTGGTCAACATCACGAACGACGCGTGGTACGGGCGGACTTCCGCGCCCTACCAGCACCTGGCCATGGCCACCTTCCGCGCGGTGGAGAACGGCAAGTACCTGGTGCGGGCGGCCAACACCGGCATCAGCGCGGTGGTGGATCCCCGCGGCCGCGTGCTGGAGTCGACGCCCCTCTTCGAGCCGGCCGTCCTCGTGCGCGACGTTCCCACCGTGCCCGGCCAGACGTTCTACACGCGGTACGGGGACGTCTTCGCCTTTGGCTGCCTCCTCGCCACCGTCCTTCTGACGCTACAATCAGGGTTTCGGAGGCAGCATTGAACGACGACATCCAGCAGCGTTTCGACGAGCTGGTCGCGAGGGCCGCGGACATTCGCGGCTATCTTTGACGGGACGAAGCTTCAGGCCGAGCTCGACAAGCTCGAGACCCGGATGGCGGATCCCGACTTCTGGAAGGACCAGAAGGGCGCTCAGAAGGTCCAGCGCCGGCGCAAGAAGATCGAAGCCGACCAGGAGCTCCTGAGGGGGCTCAAGACCCAGGAGGACGACGCGCGTGTCCTCGTGGAATGGCGAGAGGCGGGGGAGGACGTGGAGAAGGACCTCCGCGCCGGCCTCGAGGCCTTGGGCGCCACCATCGAGGGCGCCGAGTTCCAGAAGATGCTGGGCGGGGAGCACGACCGCGCGAGCGCCATCCTCTCCATCAACTCGGGCGCGGGGGGCACCGAGAGCCAGGATTGGGCGGAGATGCTCCTGCGCATGTACCTCCGGTGGTGCGACCGGAAGGGCTTCAAGCGCGACATCACGGACATCCAGGCCGGCGAGGAGGCGGGCATCAAGAGCGCAACCGTGCTGGTGCAAGGCGAGTATGCCTTCGGGTACCTCTCCGCCGAGGCCGGCGTCCATCGGCTCGTGCGCATCAGCCCCTTCGACTCGGCGGCGCGACGCCACACCTCGTTCGCGTCGGTTTTCGCCTGGCCCCAGATCGAGGAGGACATCGAGATCGAGATCCAGGACAAGGACCTGCGCGTCGACACCTACCGCTCGAGCGGGGCCGGCGGGCAGCACGTCAACGTGACCGACTCCGCGGTGCGCATCACCCACCTGCCGAGCGGCATCGTGGTCTCCTGCCAGAACGAGCGCAGCCAGATCCGCAACCGCGAGGTCGCGATGAAGGTGCTGAAGTCGCGGCTCTACGACCTCGAGATGCAGAAGCAGCAAGCCAAGCTCGACGCGGTGGAGGCGGCCAAGAAGGAGATCGCCTTCGGCAGCCAGATCCGGTCGTACGTGATGCACCCCTACCGGATGGTGAAGGACCATCGGACCAAGCACGAGGTGGGGAACGTGGACCGGGTGATGGACGGGGACATCGACGACTTCATCAAGACCACCCTGATCGCCCGGGCCAAGGGGACGCTGGGCGCGCCCGTCTCGGCGGAGGACTGACGCCTTTCAGGTTCCGCCATGGACTGGCCGTGCCGCGTGGCACCGTGGCCCTCCTTCTTCTGGCTTCGATCCAGGGCCTGGTCTGTTGCCGGGGTCCATCGAAAGGTCCGGACCGCGCGGCCTCGGCGGTGCCCGCCGCCGCGGAGCTGGTCTTCGAGCAGGTGGTGGACGGCAATCAGGACATCTACGCGATTCCGGCCGGCGGGGGAGTGGCTCGCCGGCTGACCGACGACCCTGCCCTCGACGGGCTGCCGCGGTGGACACCGGACGGGGCGAAGGTCGTGTTCAGCTCCCTGAGGACGGGTCACTACCAGCTCTTCGAGGTGGCGGCCCAGGGCGGATCCGCTCGCCCGGTTCGGACCAACGCCTTCGTCGAATACCAGGCGGACGTGTCCCCGGACGGCCGAAGGCTGGCCTTCTTGTCGAACGCCCTTGGCGCCGAGTCTCTGTGGCTGCTGGAGCGGGCGACCGGCTCGGCCCGCGTGCTCGTGCGCCACGGAGAGGACAGCATCCTCGGCAATCCCGACTGGAGCCCCGACGGACAGCGTCTCGTCTACTCGTCGAACTGGCGCTTCGGGCATCAGATCTACCTCTTCGATCTGGAGGGCGCCGAGGAGACGCGAGTCTCGCCACTCGCCTCGGGCGGCTGCGAGCCGCGCTTCCACCCCGACGGACGGCGAGTCGTCTATGTGAGCCGGCGCCACCTCGGTTCCACGAGCCGCCTCGTCGAACACGACCTCGCGACCGGAGTCGAGCGCGTGCTCGTGGACTGGCCGGCCCTCAACTACGACCCCACGTATTCGGAGGACGGCACCGAGATCGCGTTCGCCTCGAACATCACGGGGGAGTACGCGATCTACCGTCAGCGCCTGACCGACGGGCAATCGTGGCGCGTCACCTTTGGCAAGGGCTCGGCTCGCTCTCCGGACTACCGGCCCGCCGCGCGCTGACCGACTGCCGCCGCCTGTCCCTGCTCCGCGCCCGTGGCCATCTCGAGGAACAACCGGTGGACGGACGGATCGCCCGTGATCTCCGGATGGAAGGTCGCGGCCAGGACGCGGCCCTCACGCACCAGCACGGGCGCGCCCTCGTGTCGGGCCAGCACTTCGACTCCGGGGCCGAGGGCGGCGAACCGAGGCGCCCGGATGAAGGCAGCCCTCACCCTGGCCCCCGAGCCGGGCAGGCTCAGATCGGCTTCGAACGAATCCACCTGGCGGCCATAGGCGTTGCGATCGATCGTGGCATCGAGGAGGCCGAGGCTCCGCTGAGCGGGACCCCTGACCTCCCGGGCCAGGAGGATGGCGCCGGCGCAAGTACCGAACAGGAAGCCGCCGCGCTCGTGAAAGGTGCCCAGGGCGGCGAACCAGGGCTCGTCCGCCATCAGGTGGAGCAGGGTGGTGCTTTCGCCGCCGGGGATGACGAGGGCCCCGAGAGGGTCGAGCTCGCGAACCCTGCGCACCGGACGCGGATCGCGTCCGAGGCCGCGAAGGAGGGCCGCATGCGCCGCGAAGTCCCCCTGCAAAGCAAGGACGCCCAGGGCCCGGCTCACGGCTCGACCGTCACCAACCCCGCGTCTCCAGCCGCTCGCCGGTCGGGATCTTCGCGGCCTCCACGCCCTCGCATCGCCTCTCCCAGACCGCGCGAGACCTCGGCCACGATCTTGCGGATCGTCGAAGTGGGTCGTGGCGCGGACGATCGCGCGTGCGCGCTTCTGCGGGCTCGCCGGACTTGAAGATGCCGGAGCCCACGAAGACGGCCTCGGCCCCCAGGGCGCGCATGAGGGCGGCGTCGGCGGGAGTGGCGATGCCGCCGGCCGCGAAGTTCGGCACCGGCAGCTTGCCTTCGGCCGCGACCACGCGCACGAGCTCGTAGGGCGCGCCCAGCGTCTTGGCCTCGGCCATCAGCTCCTCGGCGCCGAGGGTAGTGAGCCGACGGATGGCGCTCGTGCACCGCGCGGATGTGGCGGACGGCCTCGACCACGTCTCCGGTCCCGGCCTCGCCCTTGGTGCGCAGGAGGGCCGCGCCCTCGCCGATGCGGCGCAGGGCCTCGCCGAGATCGCGGCACCCGCAGACGAAGGGGATCGTGAACGCGTGCTTGTCCACGTGGTGCTGCTCGTCCGCGGGGGTCAGGACCTCGCTCTCGTCGATGAAGTCGACGCCGAGCGCCTCGAGCACTCGCGCCTCCGCGAAATGGCCGATGCGGCACTTGGCCATCACCGGGATGGAGACGGTGTCCATGATCCGCTCGATGACCTCGGGGTCGGCCATGCGCGCGACGCCGCCGTCGCGGCGGATGTCCGAGGGGACCCGCTCGAGGGCCATGACCGCCACCGCGCCTGCGTCTTCGGCGATCCGGGCCTGGGTCTCGTCGGTCACGTCCATGATGACCCCGCCCTTCAGCATCTCCGCGAGACCCGTCTTCAGCCGGAGGCTGCCTACCGTCGTGCTCATGCTCATTTCCTTTCCAGGGCCGCGCCCGCTTCGCCGTGGCCCGCCACTGCCGCCGCTGCCGTCAGGATGGCGTCGACCGACTGGTCGGCGTCGGCCTCGGTGGTCGACCAGTTCGAGACCGAGATGCGCATCACCTCCTGGTCCCGCCAGCGCGAGCCGCCCGAGCCAGGCCGTGCCGCCGCTCTGGACGCGCGCGATGACCGCGCGGGTGAAGGCGTCCGCGTCCCCGCCGCCCGCGGGCTCGAAGCGAACCAGCACCTGGTTGAGCACCACCTCGTTGAGGATGCGCACTCGTGGTGCGCGCGGCCAGCCCCTCGGCCATGCGCCGGGCCAGCCGGCAGCACCGTTCGATCATCTCGGCGACGCCGCTGGCGCCCGAGGCTCCGAAGCGCGGCGTAGACCGTGAACCCGCGGGCGCGACGGGAGAACTCGGGGACCCACTCGAAGGGGTCGCGCTCCGCGCCGGCGGTCTGGACGAGGTACGAGGCGCGGGCGGTGAGGGCGGCCCGGTGCGCGGCGGGATCGGCGCACGATGGCGATCCCGCAGTCGTAGGGCACGTTCAGCCACTTGTGCGCGTCGGTGGCCCACGAGTCCGCCCGCCCTACGCCCTCCAGGTGGTGGCGAAGCTTCGGGCTCGCCCCGGCCCAGAGGCCGAAGGCGCCGTCCACGTGGAGCCAGGCCCCGCGCTCCCGGGTGAGAGAGGCGATCTCGTCCAGCGGGTCGAACGCCCCGGTGTTCACGTTGCCGGCCTGGGCGCAGACGAGGGTCGGGCCGGAACAGGCGCCGAGCACGCGCGCGAGATCGTCAGGTCGCATCCTGCCCTGGCCGTCGACGGCCACGCGTCGCGCGCGGCGGCTGCCGAGGCCGAGCATCCGCAGGGCCGAGAGGATCGTCACGTGCACTTCCTCGCCGACCACGACCTCGACGCGGGGCGCGCCGTGGAGGCCCTCTTCTTCGACGTTCCAGCCGACGCGGTCGAGCACCGCGTGGCGTCCCGCGGCCAGCCCTACGAAGTTCGCCATCTGGCCGCCCGTCACGAAGCCGACGCCGGCCCCCCGGGGAAGGCCGAGCAGGTCGAGCAGCCACGCGGCCGCAACCTCCTCGACCACAGCCGCGGCGGGCGAGGTGGCGTAGAGGCCGGCGTTCTGGTCCCAGGCCGAGGTGAGCCAGTCCGCGGCCAGCGCGGCGGGATGGCTGCCCCCGATGACGAAACCGAAGTAGCGGGGACCCGCGGAAGCCACGAGGCCCGGCTCGGCGGCCGCGCGCCAGCTCGGAGACCACAGCCTCCGCCGGGATTCCCTGCTCGTCCAGCGGCTGGCCCAGCAGCGCCCGAAGCTCGGACACGCTGGCGGTGGCCCGGACCGGTCGGTGCCCGAGGCCGTCGAGGAACTGCTTCGCGAGGACCGCCGCCGCGTCGAGGACGTTCGATCCCTCGGCCGCGCTGGCTTCAGAGGAACGCGGGTTGGTCGAGTGCATGTCCCAAGATAGTGTCTGGATTGTGTCCTGACAAGTGCTATATTGTCACGGTGACAATTTGGCAGCCGCGGATGGAGGGCCGCCCCGGTCCCCGCTATCGCGCGATCGCCGAGGCCATCGCGGAGGACGCGGCCCGGGGTCGGCTGCGGCCCGGAAGCCAGCTCCCCACTCACCGCGACCTGGCCGATCGTCTGGGGGTCACGGTGGGGACGATCACCCGGGCCTATGCCGAGGCTGCCCGGCGGGGGATCGTCACCGGCGAGGTGGGGCGGGGGACCTTCGTGAGGGGAGTCGGGACCGAGCCCGCGGCCTTTCGCTTCGCCTCCCAGGCCGAGGCCGGCCTCATCGACATGAGCGTCAACCTGCCGCCGGCGCCGCCCGACCCGGCGGCGCTCGCCCAGGCCCTCACCACGATCGCTGCCTACGCCGATCTCGGTACGCTCCTCGACTACGCACCCGAAGGCGGCTCGCCCGGAGCATCGGGCGGCGGGAGCCTCCTGGATCGGTCGCTCCGGGCTCGAGGTCACGGCCGACCGCGTCCTCGTTTCGAGCGGGAGCCAGCACGGCATGACCGCCGTTCTCTCGGGGCTCTTGCGGCCCGGGCGATCTCGTCCTCACCGAGGCCCTGACCTACCCCGGGATGAAGGCGCTCGCGGGGCTGCTCCACTTGCGCCTCCAGGGCGTGGCCATGGACGAGCACGGCCTGCGCCCCGACGCCTTTCGAGCCGCGTGCCGCGGCGGATCGGTGAAGGCCCTCTACTGCGTGCCCACGCTGCACAACCCCACGACCACCGTGATGCCCGAGGGGCGCCGGCGCGAGGTGGTGGCCATCGCCCGCCAACACGACGTGCTGATCGTGGAGGACGACGTCCACGGCCGCCTGATCGAAGAGCGGCCGCCACTCCTGGCCGCCCTGGCTCCCGACATCACGGTCCATGTCTCGGGCACCGCCAAGACCCTCGCCCCCGGCCTGCGCATCGGCTACATCCTCGCCCCCAAGGCCCTTGTCCCGCGGCTCGCGACCGCCATCCGCGCCACCACCTGGATGGCCGCGCCCTTGTTGGCCGAGGTCGCCTCCGTGTGGATCCGCGACGGCACCGCCGACCGCATCCTGGCCGGCAACCGCAAGGAGTCGGCGGCGCGGCATCGGCTGGCGGTGTCGGTGCTGGGCCGGTTCCAGATCCAGGCCCATCCCGCCGCGCACCACCTCTGGCTCCAGCTTCCCGAGTCCCGGAGGAGCGAGACCTTCGCCGAGCAGGCGCGCCGGGCCGGGGTGGCCGTGACTCCGGCCCAGGCCTTCGTGGTGGGAGGCGGGGCTGCGCCCCGCGCCGTTCGTGTGTGCCTCGGGGTGGCCCGCGATCGCGCCCAGCTCGAGAAGGGCCTGCGGATCCTGGCCGGAGTCCTGGACAGGGCGACCCGACGACGAGCTGCTCGTGGTCTGAGGCACGCGAACCGGACGAATGGCGAGGAGTGACCGGCAGCGACCCCTAGGGCTGACCGCCCAGGCCGCCCGCATCCCCTGACGACGTCTTGGGCTCGGTCCCCGCCACGAACGCCTCCATCTGCACCCCCGGCAAGCCGGCATGACCCAGATGGCCCGCTTCGTCCACGGGCACGAAGACGATGTTGCCGGGGATCGAGAAGTCCTCGACCGGCTTGTCCTTCATGGTCGGCCGCCAGAAGTCCATCCAGATGGGGAGGGCCGCGTGGCCGCCGGTTTCGTCCGCTGCCCAGCG
This sequence comes from uncultured Acidobacteriota bacterium, assembly GCA_963760685.1. GTDB lineage: Bacteria > Acidobacteriota > Vicinamibacteria > Fen-336 > Fen-336 > CAVXEA01. The sequence continues at coordinate 3,180,442 of CAVXEA010000003.1, read as the reverse complement.
TGTCCTTCTTCTCGTCGAAGCCCACCCACACCCCGGCCGCGAGCGTGGGCTCGAACCCGATGAACCAGGCGTCCGTGAAATCGTTCGTGGTTCCGGTCTTGCCGGCGATGGGCCGGTTCAGGCTGGCGGCCCGCGCCGCGGTCCCTCGTTGCACGACCCCGCGCAGCAGGGTGGTGAGGATGAAGGCCGTGTCCGCCCGGATCGCGTCCCGGGCCTGGGGTCTCGCCTCTTCGATCACGTTGCCGTCGCGGTCGGTGATGCGCTCGACCAGGAGCGGCTTCATGCGCAGGCCCTGGTTCGCGAAAGCCGCGTAGGCCGAGGTCATCTCCATGAGGGTGGCTTCGCCGGCGCCCAGGGCGATGGGGAGGTAGGGAGGAAACTCCCCGGCGAGGCCCAGCTTGTGGGCGTACTGAATGCCGGTCTCCACTCCCACCGCTTGCAGGGTCTTGACCGCGGGGATGTTGCGGCTCTGCTCGACCGCCTTGCGAAGAGGGATCGGGCCCAGGTACTTGCGGTCGTAGTTCTGGGGAGACCAGACCGTCTTGTTCCAGGGGTTCGGAAAGGAGAGGGGCGCGTCCACGATCACCGTGGCCGGGGTCCAGGCCATCTTCTCGACGGCGGCGGCGTAGACGATGGGCTTGAAGGCCGAGCCCACCTGCCGCATGGCCTGGGTGGCCCGGTTGAACTTGCTGCGCTCGAAGTCGTACCCGCCCACCATGGCCCTCACCGCCCCCGTCTTCACGTCCATGGCGAGGAAGGCCCCTTCCACCTTGGGCTCCTGCTCGAGCAGCAGCTTGGCTTCCTTGCGGCCGGCCGGGTCCGTGAGCGACTGGACCAGGAACGGCGCCACCGTGCCCCGGGGAAGCACCTCGGCCAGGTTCGTGTGGCGGGTCCACGCGATGTCCTGGGGCCCGAGCCGTGCCCGATAGTCCCCGATCTGGACGACGGCCGTCATGCGGTCGGAGGCGACCACGACTCCCGCGCACCACGTCGCCCTCGGCCAGCGGGCGGTCCCACTCGTCGAGGTGAAGGGGCTCCGGCAGGAGCCCGTCCTTGAGGACGGTCGCCTCGGGCTTCACGTAGCCGCGCGCCCGCCGGTCCAGGGCCCGCAGCCCCTTGCGCAGCACCGTGATTGCGGTCTGCTGCATCGCCGGATCGAGGGTGGTGTAGACGCGAAGGCCGCCCTGGTAGATCCGCTGGCTGCCGTATTCGCGCTCGAGGTACTTCCTCACCTCCTCGAGGAAGTGAGGGGCGATGGTGAGCGGCTCTTTCTTGAGGTGAAGCGTCGAGGGGCGTGGCCTTGGCCGCGTCGGCCTCCGAGGCGCTGATGTACTTCTCCTCCACCATGCGGTCGAGAACGTGGTTGCGGCGGGCCAGGGCACGGTCGGGATGGTCGACGGGAGAGAGTCGAGGAGCGTTCTGGGGGACGCCGGCCAGGAGAGCGGCCTCGGCCAGGGTGAGGTCCTTCATCGGCTTGCCGAAGAAGAACCGGCTGGCCGCCTCCACCCCGTAGTGGCCGTGGCCGAAGTAGATCTGGTTGCAGTAGAGGGTGAAGATCTCCTCCTTCGTGAAGTTCTTCTCGATCTGGAAGGCGAGGATGACCTCCTTGATCTTCCGCTCCGGGGTCTTCTCCGGGGTCAGGAAGAGCAGACGCGAGAGCTGCATGGTGAGGGTCGAGGCCCCCTGATCGCGTCGGCCGGAGCGGAGATTGGCGAGAGCGGCCCCGGGCACCCGCCACGGATTGACCCCCAGGTGCTTCCAGAAGTCGGCGTCCTCGACCGCGACGATGGCGTTGCGGAGGAGAGGCGGGATGTCCTTGAAGCCCACCACCACCCGCCGTTCGATGGCGAACTCGCCCAGGATCGAGCCGTCGGCTGCGAACACCTGGGTGATGATGTTGGGCTTGAAGTCCTCGAGGGAGGCGATCTGGGGCAGGTCGCTCTCGAAGGCCAGGAAGACTCCGACCACGGCGCCCACGAGAATCGCCCCGGCGAACAGAAGGCTGACGACGACACGGCGCACGGTGAAGGTCTTCGTGGGGGCCGGGACCTTTGCCCCGCCCTGGGCGACAGCCATGGAAGAAGTCTATACCGCCCGAAGAGAGCCGATCTTCAGGCTACTTCTTCCGGTTGTCCCGATCCTGCTTCTGCGGCCGCGGGGCGGCGTGCTCCGTGTGCTCGGTCCGCGGGGCCGGACGGGAGGGCTCGCTCTGCCTCGGCTCGACGCGGGCGGGCGGTGTTCGCTCCTCTCGCGGCGCTCCTCTCGTGGCGCGGGCACCGCTGTCGCCGCGGCTCGCGCTCGCCTCGCTCCGCGGGCGCGAGCGCTCTTCGTCCCGGCTCGGCCGATACGTCTGCTCGCGCGACGGCGGGGGAGTGGCCGCCTCGGGGGTCCGGTCGGGGCGGGAGCGCGCCTGGGGCTCGCTCAATGGCCGGAAGAAGCGGCCCAGGACGTCGTGGTCGGCGTTACGGCCCGTGGGCGCCGCCTGCGGCGGCTCGACCCGTCGCGGCTCGGTCCGCCGAACCTCGGCGCCCCCCGCCGCACCCTCCTGCGCGCGAGCAGGCTGCGGCCGTGGTGAGCGAACGTCCGTGGCCCGCAGCTCGCCGTTCTGCGGCCGCTCACTGGCCGGGGCCTCGCGCGAGCCCCGCCGATCGGCGCCGCGGGTTGCCGATCCGTCGCGTTCTCCGTACCTCGGTCGCGGACCGGTCGGGGGCGGCAAGGCCATCGGGTCGACTCGGAGCTCCGGCACGGTATCGCCGGGCGTCGGCCCGATTCGGGCGCCCCGGGGCACGGCTCGCAGGCCGGCCGTTTCCGCCACGCTGAACTCGCGCAGGTCGCGACTGGGGCGAGCCCGGGGCGACTCCACCACCCGCACCTGCTGGAGGTCCGCGACCGAGCTGTCGACGCGTCGTCGCGTGAGATCGCGGGCGCTCATGTCGCCGCGGCGCACGAAGCTCCAGGCGCTGGCTCCGCGCGGCATGGCCACTCCGGCGGTTCCGCCCCAGCCGTGCACCGGCCGGTCCCGGTAACCGAGCGGGCACCAGCCTACGTAGTCGCCGCCACTGGCCCAGGAGACCCAGGCCGGACCCCAGGAGCGTCCGGGAATCCAGTACCAGCCGAAGAGAGGCGACTGGCCCCAGCGACCGTAGTGGGACGGCGCCCAACCCCAACGCTCGCTCGGCACCCAGGTCCAGCCGTACGACGTCCAGCTCCACCGCCCCCTTGTATAGGGACGCCAGCCCACTTCCACGTAGGGCTGCCACACGTAGCCGACCGACGCCTCGTACCTCCAGGCGCCATTCGCCTCGAGCTCACCCGAGTAGGCATCGAGCTCCTCGGGAAGGTAGCGCCGTCCGCCGTCCACGAACGTCTCCCGGCTCTGACGCCCGCGATCCCAGGCCGCGAACTCGTCTTCTTCCCGGCGATCGAAGGACTGCGGACGCTCTGGCTCCTCGCCCCTGCGAACGTAGGAGCGCTCTCCGGCGTCGACCGCGACGCGTCGGCCCTCGCCGTCCAGGACGGCTGCACCCTCGTAGACCGAAAGCCGCGTCTCCCCTGCGTCCACGTCGATGCGATACGTCCCGCGGTCGAAGGCTTCCACGAAGCCCGCGGGGGTCTCGATCTCGATTGCGGCTCCGCCCCGCTCCCCGAGGGTCCGCAAGTAGAGCCCGCCCGACCAGAGCTTCAGGGCGACCTTCTCGCCCCGGGCGTCGTGGGTCAGGTAGTCGAGCTTGCCCCGGCTGTCCAGACGCAGGATGGCGCCGTCGGGGAACTGGAACTCGGCTCGCCCGCGGGCGTCGGTCCAGACCCGGTCGCCGGGGAGGAAGGGCGAATTGGGGTAGGCTTCCTCGGCGCCGGGCTCGGCTTCCCTCTGGAGAGAGACCGTCGCCTCGACGTCTCGGATCCGCCCGTGGCGATAGTCCTCCTGGGCCGCCGCGGCGGCCGCCGAACCCAGGATCACGATGAACGCCCGCGCCGTGTGTCTCATTGCCGGTCCCCGGCCAGAGCCCCGACAGGCGGCCTGGCTGACCTGGAACTGAGCAAGTGTCGTGCCATTTGCTTCCGCGGTTGGCTCAAGTCTACCAGTGACTTAGCTCGGTGCGAGAAGCCCACTGTCCGCCAACCGGGGCGCAGAGCGTCCTCGGTGGAGGAATGGCGGGATCACCCCAGACGTTTGCCTGAAGCGATCGTTTGTCGCTATACTGCTTTCCTTTGTCCCGCTGCCGGAGTGGCGGAATTGGCAGACGCGCACGGTTCAGGGCCGTGTTGGCTTCGGCTAGTGTGGGTTCAAGTCCCACCTCCGGCACCATTCCTTCGGATCATGGTGGGAATCGCGCTGCGTCGCAGCGCTCCGTGAGGAGATCCCCAACCCGGGATGGGGGATCGCGGCCTTTAGCGATCGGGGTATCGGAACTCGACCATGACCGGCACCCAGACGCGCACCGGCAGGCCTTGCTTCGTCGCCGGCCGGTAGACGCGCGCGCGCAACCATCTCGTCGCCGCGCCCTCGAAGTCGAGTCCCCGTGGAGAGACCCGGACGAGGGAAACGTCGATGACCGCGCCCGTCTCGTCCACCAGGGCATTGAGCCAGACGGCGCCGGAGAGCCGGCGCGCGCGGGCGAGAGGCGGAAAACGGGGTTGCGTCTGCGTCACGACTACCGGGGGCGTGAGGCCGGGGTCGTTCAGGTCTGCCATCGCACCGCGCGGCACGGACGTCGACGTCGGAGGCGGCTGGGCCGCAGCGGCGGGCACGGGGGCGGGGGTCACGTCCGCGTCGGTGGAGAGGTCGGTGGGCAACCGAACGTCGGTGGGCGCGGAAGTGGCGGCCGGCGTCGTCACGGGCGTGGGGGTCGGGCCCGGCTCAGGGGTCGGTGCGAGGATCTCGTGCGCGCGCCCCTCCACGCGCTGCGTGGGCGGTAGCCCGGAGGCCTGCTGCCTCGCTCCGATCGGCGCGGCAGCCGCCGGACGTCGTCCCGGGGACACCTGAGCACGCTCCTCCTTCAGCTGGGCAACGACGACCTCCAGCTCCGCCAGCCGCTTCTGCGCGGCAAGAGCCTCCTGGCTCACCGTGGCGGAGGGCGAAGGGACGGGTGGTGGCGCGGGGCGAGACTGAAGCCTGTCCCGGGCGAGCCACCCCGCGAGGGCGACCAGCAGGACCGCGGGCAGGTAGACGATGGCAGACCGGAGGCCCCGCCACCCCGGGGGGCGGGGGGCGGGGCGGTGCTGTGGTTCCGCGGGCGGCTCCGGTTCAAGCACCGGAGCGGGTAGCAGGGGCCCGACAGACTCCGTCTTCGTCTCGCGGACGGGCTCGAGTGGCGTAGGGCTCCGGCTACGGCGCCGGCTATCACCGGCGGGGAGATGGCCTCCCGCCGCGGGCGGTGGCGCCTCGCCCAAGGGCACGGGTGCTGCTTCGGCGACGGCCGACGCTGCCGGGACGACGACGAGTGCCGGCGTCCGGACGATCGCCGCGGGCGGGCTCGGCGCGAACGGCCTCCAGCCCGGATCGAGGGGCTTGCCACTCTCGACCAGGAGAGTGTAGACGCGGAGGGCGACGCTCTCGTCAGCCGGCGCGAGGCTGGGGCGCGACGACCGCCCATACGAACCGGATTCGCTGCGGCACTCGAGGTCGAAGCGCCAGCCTCCCGGCTCCCGGTAGAAGCGGACCCAAGAGGAACCGGCTTTCTCGCCCAGCGCCTCGCACAACACCTCGAGCCACGCGCTCTCGTCCGGCGGCCTCTCCCCCTCGAACTTCACGATCATGGTGGAGCCATGATATCTGCGATGCCCAACGACACGGCCCCCACAGAAGATCTCGGCCGAGGCGCGGAAGCTGGGTATCGAGTGCGATTCTACTGCTGAGAGATGGGTACCTGTGCACTCGCGACGACCTGCCAGTTCCCATTGATACGTTGGAACACGTGGAGGCTCCGGTGCGATTCCTTGACCTGCTTCGCGCCTTCGGTCGTCGTCGAGGTCCCCCGGTGAGTCATGACGACGACCTCGGGAGTGAGCATTTCGAACCTGTGCTCGTCAGCCACATAGCCGCTGGAAGGCGTGGACGTGCTCGCGGCGATCTGCTCCCTCTTCCCCTCCGCTTCGCCCTTCTGCCCGAGCGCGATCAGGTTGTCGGAGAGGATCTTGTTGAGCGTGGCCGTGTCCGTCCCGGCCGCGCCCCACTGCTTGTCGAGCGCGATGAGCTGTTGCTGAACCTGCTGGCTGGGTGTCTGCATCTTGGCGGCAGCAGACCCTCCGACCATCAACACGACGGAACCCACGAGTAGAGTAGCGGCCAGGACACGATGCATCGGGCTCTCCTTTCTTGGTCAGGCGACGCGTCGATCACACTCGACAATGCGAATGATTCGGTCTTTCAACGGCCCGGGCCGTCAACGCCGGTCTTGCCCGCGCACCTGCTCAGGGCCCCTCGTATCACGATCACCTCGCCGGAGGCAATCCACTCGTGGCATGGGCCATGGGTCCGATCCGCTCGTGCCGGTGGGCTCAGCGATTCCTGGTCCTGTATTCCGGGCTGTCGCGAAGCGCCTTCTCGATGTCCGCCTGGCTCCAGTGGTCTTGTACCACCCGCGCTCCGTAGTCGCGCAGACCGTTCGCATCCGGCTCGCGACGCAGGATGTTGAGATAGGCGTTGCGCACGACCTGCGTGACGTGGTCCTGGCCGCGCGCTCCGGGCGAGGGTCCTTGCTGCCCACGGCGATCGTCGCCGCGGCGCAGCACCTGACGGACGTCCTGCTCGTCCCAGCCATTCTCGAGGATGGCCCGCCTGTAGGTGTCCAGGCGGCTTGGGTCCGGTTCCTGCTTCAGGACGTCCTGGTAGGCGCGCCTGATGATCCCGTCGGCAGACGCAGTGCGGCGCGTGGTGGACCTGTACTCGGGGCTCTGGCGCAGCGACTCGCGGACGTCCTGCTCAGACCATCCATCCTGGATGATGTGCCTGCGATTGGACTGCAGGCCGGAGGGATCGGGCTCGCGCCCGAGGATGTCCTCGTACGCACGGGTGATGACCGCGTTCGTGTCGATCGCCGAACCGGCGGAGTAGCGTCGATAGTCGCTGCGCTGCGACAGGTCCCGGCGGACGTCCTGCTCGGTCCACCCGTAGCTGTCCATCAACAGGGCGTAGCGGCGGACCTCCACCCGTGTCCTGTGGAAGCGCATTTGTTTTCAGTGCTAGACTGGACGCGTTCGGATGCCGCGGACAGCCGATCTGGGTTAGAGTCCCACCCCCACCACCCTCGTCTCGGCTTCCCTGGTCGCTGCCGAGTGATCCGCGGCCAAGAGCACTCGATCGATTTCTCCGGGTGCCGAAGAAGTCTATTGTCGGAACGCTGCGCGCGTCTCCTTTTGGTGAAAGTACTCGATGAATCTGCGTGAACGTATCCTGGGACTGCTCAACGATGGCGGCAAGCCCGTCTCCGTTCGGGAGCTGGTCCAGAAGCTCGACCTCGACAAGGAGGCGCGTCAGGACTTGAAGACGCTGCTCCGTCGCCTGATCGACGACGGCGAGGTCGTCAAGATCCGCGGAGCCCGCATCGGGCTGCCCTCCCGGATGAACCTCGTCGTGGGCCGCCTCACCTGCAACCCCGGAGGTTTCGGGTTCGTGGTTCCGGAGAAGCGGCGGCCGGGCCAGCCCGACGTCTACGTCGCCGCGACCAACCTGAAGGAAGCCCTGCACTCGGACCGCGTGGTCGTCCGCATCGAGCGGGTGAGCCCCAAGGGCCCCGAGGGCCGGATCATCCGCGTCCTCGAGCGCGGCATCCAGAGGATCGTGGGCCGCTACGAGGCGGACGGCCGCTTCGGCGGCCACGTCGTGCCCTTCGATCGCCGGGTGCTGCACGAGCTCTTCATTCCCGCCGGCGACGCCGGCGACGCCCTGCCCGGCCTCATGGTCCTGGCCGAGATCACCCGGCCCCCGAGCGCTGCCCGCAACCCGGCCGGCCGCGTCTTGCGCACTCTCGGCCGGATCGAGGACCCGGGCGTCGACCTCGCCGTGGTGATGGCCAAGTACGAGCTGCCCGAAGCCTTTCCCCCCGAGGTGGAGGCCGAGGCGGCCCGAGTGCCCGAGTCTGTGGCCGCGGCGGACATCGCCGGACGCACCGACTTCCGGCCCTGGGCCACGGTGACCGTCGATCCCGAGACGGCGCGCGACCACGACGACGCCATCAGCCTCGACCGGCTTCCGAACGGCCACTGGCTCCTGGCCGTCCACATCGCCGACGTCGCGCACTACGTGCCGGAGGGAAGCCTCCTGGACCAGGAAGCCTACCTGCGCGGCACCTCGGTCTACTTCCCGGCGCGCGTGGTGCCCATGCTTCCCCACGCCCTCTCCTCGAACATCTGCAGCCTGGTCGACGGCCAGGATCGCCTGACCCAGTCGGTCGTGCTCGAGCTCGACGGCCGGGGCAAGGTGCTGAAGGCCGAGTTCCACGACGGCGTCATCCGCAGCGCCGCCCGCATGTCCTATCAGCAGGTCCAGGCGATCGTGGACGGGGACCCGGAGCTGCGGAGAAGGTTCGCGCCGCTCGTGGAGCTCTTCGAGCGGATGGACGAGCTCGCCAAGCTCATGCGGAAGCGCCGCTACGAACGGGGCTCGCTCGATTTCGACCTTCCCGAGCCGAAGCTCGTGCTCGGGGCGTCGGGCGAGATGACCGGCATCGTGGCCACCGAGCGGCTGGACAGCATGCGCACGATCGAGGAGTTCATGCTCGCGGCCAACGAGGCGGTCGCGGAGCGGCTCTCGAAGGCGGGGGTGGGCGCACTCTACCGCATCCACGAAGCGCCCGATCCCGAGCGCGCCCAGGAGTTCTCGGAGCTCGCGGCCTCCCTGGGCTACCGCCTGAACACGAGCGCGGAGGAGCTGCGCCCCGAGGACTTCCAGCTCGTGCTGCGCCAGATCGAGGGCAAGCCCGAGGAGAAGCTCATCTCCTACCTCCTCCTGCGCACCATGAAGCTCGCCCGGTATCACGAGGAGAACCTGGGGCACTTCGGCCTCGCCACCGACATGTACGCGCACTTCACGAGCCCCATCCGCCGCTACCCCGATCTCGTGGTGCACCGCGCCCTGCGCACGCTCCGCCGCGGGCCCGATGCCCGAGGCCGAGGCCCGGCTGCGCGAGGCCCTGCCCGAGATGGGCCGCCACCTCTCGGAGCGCGAGCGCAAGGCCACCGATGCCGAGCGCGAGCTCATCGAGTGGAAGAAGGTCCGCTTCATGGCGGGCAAGGTCGGGGAGAAGTTCTCCGGGCTACGTGACGGGGGTCCAGTCCTTCGGCCTCTTCGTCGAGCTCGAGGAGATCTACGTCCAGGGCCTCGTGCACGTCTCGTCGATGACGGACGACTACTACCTCTTCGACGAGAAGGCGCACCTGCTGAAGGGCGAGAACACGAAGAAGGTCTATCGCCTGGGCGACAAGGTGGAGGTGCAGGTCGCCCGGGTGGACCTCGAGCGCCGCCAGATCGACTTCGCCCTCGTGGAGGTCCTGGAGCACGCCCGCGTTCAGAAGAAGCCGCGGCCGGCGACCGCCCCGGGCCCCAAGGCGCGCCGGACGCCGCCCCGCTCCGCGTCGCCTTTGCCCGAGGCCGCGGCGTCGCTGACCAGGCCCGTTCGCCCTCACCCGGTTTCCGATAGAATGCCGGACTAGACGCTCATTCCGGCGGAGGACTCTCACGATGGCTGAAGCCCGAAGCGTGGCCTTGAACCTGAACAGCCGGGAGCTCGTGTTCCTGCAGAAGGTCACGCGGCAGGAGTACCACTTCATCACGGACGACGAGCAGAACGCTCGCCTCCGGCTTCGCGACAAGCTCCTCGAGGGCCCCTACGACCAGGCGGAGAACCGCATCGTCTTGAACCTCACCCGGGACGAGCTGCTCTTCCTGATCAAGATCGCCCGTGAGAACTACTCCTTCATCGTGCGGGCCGAGAAGGAAGCGCGGCTGGCCCTGGCCGCCAAGCTTCACAAGACCGCCGAATCCGTCTTCGGCGTCAACACCCGAGAAGACTGAGACGGCCGGTCCGCAGGTGGGTGAGCCCGCCTCCGCGGCCCCGGCGAGCGCGGGGCTCCTCGTCTCCATCCTCACCGGCGCCGTCCTCCTGGGCGTGACCTTTGCCCAGTGGAGCCCCGCCTTCTCGAGCTACGACTCCGATCTCTGGACCTACGTGCTCATCGTGGAGCGAGTGGCCGACGGCCAGGACGTGCTGCGCGACGAGCCGTTTCGTCTCGAGCCTCCGCCGAGCCCGCACGTGACGGTGGCCTGGCTCGTCCTCGGGCACCTTCGCCGATGGTCGGGTCTGCCTCCCCTCACCCTGGTCCGCGCGCTCGCCCTCGCATCCATCCTGTTGCTCTCCGTCGGGGCGTGGACCCTGGCCGGCCGGTTGTTCGGCGCGAGCCCACTGCGTGCCGTGTCTCTCCTGCTGTTCTGGGTCTCGCTGCCCGAGACCTGGTCGGCAGTGGTGCTCGGTCGCTACGCGAGCGTCGCCTTCGTCGCCCTCGCCGCCGCGGCCGCCCTCGATCTGGGCCCGTCGTCGCGCGGGGCCGCGGCCCGTGCCGGTCTCTTCGTCGCCCTCGCCTTCTACACGCACCTTTTCGGCGGGGTGCTCGCCGCGGTCGCGGTCCTGGTCGTGCTGGTCGCCCGCTGGCGGAGTGGCAGCCCGCCCGGGTGGCGGACCCCGGTCCTTGCCGGCGGGATCGGCGTGCTGCTCGCGGCGCCGTGCCTCGCCTTTGCCCTGGGTACGGCAGGCCTGGCCCGCACGAGCGCGCACACCTGGCGACCCGAGCAGGTCGAGGCTCTGGGATTCCTGTGGATGAGGCCCAGTCAGGTCCTCGAGCTTCTGCCGCCGGGCGCGTTGGTCCTGGCGCTCGCGGGTCTCGTCGTGCCGTGCCGTCCGGAGCGGCGCCTCGCCCGCGACCTTTGTCGCGTGGGCACGATCTTGACCCTGCTCGTGCTCCTGACGCCGCTCTACCAGGCGACGGTCGAGGTGTTCGGCGCCTGGATGGTCGGGCGCGTGGCGATCCTGGTCTTCCCTTGGCTGTCCGCGGCCCTGGCCCTCGAGTGGCTCGGGAGCGAGGGCCGATCCGCGGCGCGCCGGGCCGCCCTGGCCGCCGTCCTCGTCGCGCTCGCGGCCGAAGCGGCGGTCCGGGCCCGAGCGGATTGGACGGGCCAGGAGTACCCGGTCACCGCCGCCGCGAGAGCGGAGGCCGAGTCGCTTCGCGAGATCCTTCGCGGCCGGACCTTCGTGGCTCCCGACTTCATGGGCTACGGCCTCGCGGCCTCGACCCTCGGCCGTCCCCTGGCCGTGCCTCCGGGCCACGCCTCGCCGTTCGGAGACTTCCGTCGTCAGCAGCGCCGAGTGCACCGCGCGCTTTCCACCAACAGCGCGGAGTGTTGGTCGGCGCTCCTGGCCCTCTATCCCGACGCCGATTTCCTGCTGACGCCGGCGGCGGGGAGGTCGGTCGAGCGAAGGATCTGGCAGGAGGGATTTCCCGGTCGAGCCGGAAGCGATCCGGGACCGGCTGACGTCGCTCGGGGTGCTCACCCCCGTCCATGCGGGCGCGCTCTTCGTGCTCGATGCCCTCGACCCGAGCCGGGTGGTGGATGCCGGCCCGGCGCGAACCCGGGGCATGGGTGCGGGACCGCGTTGCCGCGACGAGCCATGATCCTCCGGCTTTGTGATCGCGCCGCCTTTGTGGTGAAGTCGAACCCGTGCGCTCGTTGATCATCGGCACCGCCGGACACATCGATCACGGCAAGAGCGCCCTCGTTCGGGCGCTGACCGGGACCGACCCCGACCGCCTGAAGGAAGAGAAGGAACGCGGGATCACCATCGACCTCGGCTTCGCGCACACGGACCTCGGCGACGGGGTCGCGGCTTCCTTCATCGACGTGCCCGGCCACGAGCGGTTCGTGCGCAACATGCTGGCGGGAGCCCACGGCATCGACGCGGTCCTCCTGGTGGTGGCCGCCGACGAGTCGGTCATGCCGCAGACCCGCGAGCACTTCCACATCTGCCGGTTGCTGGGGGTGTCTCGTGGGCTCGTGGTCCTGACGAAGAGCGACATGTGCCGACGAGGAGAGCCGGGCCCTCGCGCGGTTGGAGGTGCGGCGAGCTCGTCGCTGGGATCCTTTCTCGAAGGCGCGCCCGTCCTCGAGGTGTCCTCGAAGACAGGCGAGGGCTTGGAGACCCTGAGGGCCGCCCTCCGGGCCCTGTCGGGGGCCGTAGGACCGCGAACGGAGGAGGGTCTCTTGCGGATCCCCGTGGACCGCGCGTTCACCCTGCGGGGCTTTGGCACGGTGGTGACCGGCACCGTGATCTCGGGATCGCTCGTCGCTGGGCGACGAGCTCGAGGTCCTCCCCGGCGGCCGCCGGGCGCGGGTGCGCGGGCTCCACGTCCACGGCGAGGCGCAGGAGCACGTGGGCGCGGGCCATCGGGTCGCGGTCAACCTGGCCGGGATCGAGACGGGCGAGGTCGGGCGCGGCCTCCTGCTCTCGCTCGCCGGGTCAGCTTCGCGCGACCTCGCTGCTCGACGCCCTGGTGACGCTCATGCCCGAGGAGCGCCCGCTGGCGAGCGGGGCACGGGTGCGGTTGCACGTGGCCAGCGCCGAGGTCCTGGCGCGGGTGCGGGTGCTGGACGGCGAAGCGGTGCGGGCCGCGGCGCCCGCTCTCGTGCAGCTTCGGCTGGAGCAGCCCGTGGTCGCGGGCCGCGAGGACCGGCTCGTGATCCGCTCCTACTCGCCCGGCGACCACGATCGCGGGCGCCCTCGTGCTCGATCCCTTGCCGCCCAAGCGGCGGGCCCGGGACCGCGATGCCGTGGAGCGGCTCCGGGCCGCGGGCAACGACCTCGGCGCCGCAGCGGCCTGGATGGTCACGGAATCGGGCGCCCACGGAATGGATGCAGGCACGCTCGTGGCCCGGCTCACGCAGCGGGAGGAGCGGATCGCGGAGGCCCTCGAGCGACGGACGGAGATCGTGCCCCTGGGCGCGCCAACAGTCGCCTACCTGACCCGCGCGGCCCTCGAAGGCCTCGGGCAGGCCGCTCTGCTCGCGCTCGAGACGTTTCACCGCGAGCAGCCCCTTCGCCCGTCCATGCCCCGCGAGGAGCTGCGCCGCCGCGTCTTCGCCCGCTCGCCCGTGGAGGCCTTCGGTCGCGTGCTGGGAGACCTCGAGGGGTCAGGTCGGATCGTCGTCCTGCCCGACGCGGTGGCCCTCGCCGATCACAAGGTCACCCTGACCGGTCCCGAGGCGGACGCCCGCGAGCGGCTCCTCCGCGAAGCCCATGAAGCCGGTCTCGCCGGTCTCGACCTCGCGGCCCGCACCGCGGCCGCCGATTCCCGCGTGGCCGAGCGCGTGGCTCGGGTCCTCACGGAGGAAGGGCTGCTGCTCCGGGTGGGCGCCTTCCTCGTCCACCACGAGCATCTCGAGGCGCTCAAGCAGGAGGTCCGACAGCGGTGGCCGCCGGGCTCCCACCTCGACGTCGCGGCCTTCAAGGACCTGACCGGGCTGACCCGGAAGTTCGTGATCCCGCTCCTCGAGTTCCTGGACCGCGAACGGGTCACCCGGCGCTCGGGCTCCGACCGCCTCGTGCTGACATGAAGAAAGACCCGAGGTGCCTGATGCCACCCGAGAGACGCACCAGCTCTCCCCTGCGCATCCCCTTCGTGCGCCGGTGCTCCCTGCGCTTTGCGGAGGGCTCGGCCACCACCGCGTTCCTCGTGAACATCAGCGTCCTCGGCGCCTACGTGGAGCTCGACGTCATGCTGCCCCTGGGGCAGCCCCTGCGCTGTGCCTTCCGCCTGCCGGGGACCGAGCGGGAGCTCGAGCTCGAGGCCGTGGTCGCGTGGAACAACCCCAAGCAGCAGCACCCGGTGCACAGCCTGCCCCCCGGTTTCGGGATCAGCTTCACGAACCTCGACCCCGCGGGGCGCGCCGCGATCCTCGGCCTGATCGCGGCCTACGAGACGGGGCTTCGCTGAGGGCACCCATATTGGGGCCATCCTTCCCGTACCGCATTTACTCTCTGCTGAGGCCGAATTCGGCTGCGGCACTCTTCGGGAGATCATGGCGACGGGCTTAGTGCATCTGATCGCAAGCAGTGCCCTGCCCCTGTTGGCGGCGGCGTCACAGCAACTGCGTCTCGAACCAGTCTGGACAGCGAGTCTCGGCCAGCCAAGGGAGAGCGCGGTTCCTCGAGTGGCGGTGTGCCCAAACGGAGAAAGCTATCTGACTGACCGTGAAGGTCGGCTCGTACGTCTTGGAGCCGACGGCGCGGTCGCAGCCGACAGGATGGTGCCTCCACTCGAAGGCCTGACCATCGGCGCGTGCTCGTCGGACGGCGATTTGACCATGGCCCTCGGCTACTCCCTGTTCAGGGTGATGCGAGAAGAGGGGGCGCCCATCCGTCCTGTACCGATACCGCGCGAAGTGGGTCCGACCCTGGGGCTGGCGCGGGGGAAGGACGGCGAGATCGTCACGCTGAATGGTGGCGCCTTGGGATCCAACCTGCACCGGCTGGATCGCGCTGGCTCATTCGGGAAGGCGTACTCCGCCGGCGGGCGGCTCTCCGCCCCGTGACACTTTTCTGGAAAGCTCGTCACGGACCCCGCGTCGGGAAACACCGCCCTCTTCCCGCAAGACGGCTTCGATGCCCTGCTGCTCGACGGCTCGGGACGACTGCTGCATCGAGTCGCCTTGCCCCCTGTCGATGGGCTCGAAGGCAGCCGGCACATGCTGGTTGGCGTCGCGCGCGCGGCCGATGGAACGTATGTCCTTGAGCGCGAAGCCTTGGAGCCCGCGGGGACGCACCCCTCGGGGATGAGCATCGTGCGAAGCCACGTTGCGTTCGAGGTGCTGGACTTCGAGGCCCCCGGGGCGCTCGAGAGGGTGGAGGAGAACGGTGTGATGGGCACGCTGGAGGGTTCGGACGACGCCGGCAACCTCTACTTCGTGAGGGTGCAGCGAGGTGATGCGCCCCTGCTCAGTGTCACGAAGGCACGCCTCTTGCGGGCTCAGTGAGGGTGCCGCTTGGACGACGTTGGCGGAGAACCGGCCGTTTGTGGTGAGCCGAGGCCACGGGGGCGGGCGGCCCGAGGGCGCGGCGACACGGCAGACAAAATGGCCTAGACGAAGAGCGCGATCGGGCTCTCGAGGAGGCGGCGCACTTCGCTCAGGAACTGGGCGGCGAGGGCGCCGTCCACCACCCGGTGGTCGGAGCTGAGCGTCACCTTCATGCGGTGCCCGGGACGGATCTCGTCGCCCTTGACCACGGGGACCCGCTGGACCGCGCCCACGGCCAGGATCGCGCTCTCGGGCGGGTTGATGATGGCCGTGAACTCGCTGACGTCGAACATCCCGAGGTTGGAGACCGTGAAGGTCGATCCCATGTACTCCTCGGGCTTGAGCTTCTTGTCCCGCGCCCTCGCCGCCAGGTCCTTGACCTCGCGCGAGATCTCGACGATCGACTTGCGGTCGGCGTTGCGCACCACCGGGGTGATGAGGCCGTCCGGGATGGAGACGGCCACCCCGATCGACACCTCGCCGTGGGTCGCGATCTTGTCCCCGAGCCACGAGGCGTTGACCATGGGGAAGCGGGTCAGGGCCTTGGCGCAGGCCTTCAGCACGAGGTCGTTGTAGGAGACCTTCACGTCCTCGACCTTCAGGATCTGCTCGCGCAGCAGCCACCGCCGCGTCCATGTCGATCTCGACGGTCACGTAGAAGTGGGGAGCCGTGAACTTGCTCTCGGCCAGGCGCCGCGCGATGGTCTTGCGCATGTTCGAGACCGGCAGCTCCTGGCCCGGCGGGCACCGCGGGGAAGGGCACCACCGCGCCGGGCGACGGCGGGGGGCCGGGCGGGGCGGCGGCGGGGCTCGGCGGCGTAGCCGAGGACGTCGCGCCGCACGATGCGGCCGCCGGGCCCGCTGCCGGCGCACGGCCGCGAGCGGGATGTTCTCGCGCGCCGCGATGGAGCGGGCGAGGGGGCTGGCCTTGACCCGCCCGCCGTCGGCGGCCTCGGCCGAGGCGGGGGCCACCGCGGCCAACGGCACGGGACGTGGCCCGAGGGCGGGGCGGCAACCGGCGGTGCTGGCGGCGCTGGCGGTGCGCTGGCCGCTGGAGCCGCAACGACCGCGGCCGCCAGCGGAGCGGGCGCTACGGGAGCGGGAGGCGGGGCCGGAGCCGCGGGCTTCGGGGCGGCTGCCAGCGGAAGCAACCAGGGGGGCGATGTCGTCTCCCGCGTCCGCGATCACGCCGATGAGCGCGCCGACCGGCGCCTTGCCCCCGGCCGGCACCAGGATCTTGCGCAGGACGCCGGCGCCCAGCGCCTCCATCTCCATGTTGGCCTTGTCGGTCTCGATCTCGGCCATCACGTCTCCGACCTTGACGGCGTCGCCTTCCTTCTTGCTCCACTTGACGATCGTGCCCTCCTCCATGGTGGGGGAGAGCTTGGCGAGCACGACCTTGGTGATGGCCATGGACCCTTACCGGTAGAGGACCTGGTGGACCGCGTCCACGACGCGGTCGGGTTGGGGCAGGTAGGCGGTCTCGAGGGTCTTCGCGTAGGGCATGGGAACGTCGGCCGCGGTCACCCGCACCACCGGAGCGTCGAGGTCGTCGAAGCAGTTGAGCTGGATGCGATCGGCGATCTCCGCTCCGAACCCCGCGTAGCGCCAACCCTCCTCGACCACCACGCACCGGTTCGTCTTGCGGACGGAGTCGAAGATGAGGTCCTCGTCGAGGGGGCGGAGGGTGCGCGGATCGACGACCTCGGCCTCGATGCCGTCCTTGGCGAGCAGGTCGGCGGCGGCAAGCGCGGTGGTCACGGAGCGGCTCCAGGCCACGAGGGTCACGTCCTTGCCCGGACGCTTGACGTCCGCGAGCCCCAGGGGGATGTGGAACTCCTCGTCGGGCACCTCGCCCTTGAAGTTGTAGAGGACCTCGTTCTCCATGAAGATCACCGGGTTGTCGTCCCGGATGGCGCTCTTCAGGAGACCCTTCGCGTCCTTGGGGGTCGAGGGCATCACCACCACGAGGCCGGGGATGTGGACGTACCAGCTCTCGAGGGCCTGGGAGTGCTGGGCCGCGACCTGGGCCGCGGCGCCCGGACGGGCCGCGCATCACCATGGGGCAGCGGATCTGGCCGCCCGGACATGTACCGGTACTTGGCGGCGTGGTTGACGATCTGGTCGAGGGCCAGGATCGAGAAGTTGAAGGTCATCATCTCCGCGATGGGTCGCAGGCCGATGAACGCGGCCCCCACCGCGATGCCCGGCGATCACCTCCTCGGCGATCGGGGTGTCGCGCACCCTCCACTCGCCGAACTGGGCCAGGAGTCCCTGGGTGATCTTGTAGGCGCCCTGGTAGGCGCCGACCTCTTCGCCGAGGAGAAACACGCTCTCGTCGCGCGTCATCTCTTCGCGCAGCGCCTGGTTCAAGGCCTCCCGCATGGTGATGAGGGCCATGTCTAGCCTTCCACCTTGGCCGCGGCCGGGACCCAGGCCGGGAACTTCTCGGGCACGCGGTCTTCGCGCGAGCGCCGCCCGCCAGGCCGGGTCCTTCTCGGCCCCCTTCATGTTCATGTAGGGGGAGCGCACGTAGACGTCCTCGTACAGCGACTCCGGCGGCGGGAAAGGGGCTCTGCTTCGGTGAAGCGGACGCACTCGTCGACCTGGGCCAGGACGTCCTTGTCGATGGCCTCGAGCTCGGCGGCGCGTCACCCGCTCCTGCTCCATGAGCCGCTTGCTGAAGAGGTGCAGCGGGTCCGACTGCATCATCTGGTCGACTTCTTCCTTGGTGCGGTACTTGCCCGGGTCCGACATCGAGTGGCCCGCGGTAGCGGTAGGTCTCGGCCTCGATCAGGGAGGGCCGCTTCTCCTTGCGCGCACGGTCGATGGCCTCGCCCAGCACCTCGCGGACCGCCATGAGGTCCATCCCGTTGACCTCGCGGCGGGGGATGCCGTAGGCCGACCCGCGCTGGTAGAGGTCCTTGACCGACGAGGCGCGGTCGAGGGCCGTGCCCATGCCGTAGCGGTTGTTCTCGATGATGTAGACCACGGGGAGGTCCCAGAGCGCGCTCACGTTCAAGGCCTCGTGGAAGGCGCCCTCGTTCACGGCGCCGTCGCCGAAGAAGCAGAGGACGACCTGGTCGGTCTTGCGGAGCCTTATGCCGTAGCCCATGCCCGCGGCCATCGGCAGGTGGCCGCCCACGATCCCGTCCCCACCGAAGTTGCCCAGGGGGACGTCGTAGAAGTGCATGCTGCCGCCCTTGCCGCGGCTGATCCCCGTGGCCTTGCCGCAAAGCTCGGCCATCAGGAGCGCGAGGGTCGGTGCCCCGGGCCAGGGCGAGGCCGTGGTCGCGGTACGAGGTGACGAAATAGTCGTCGGGCCGGAGCAGGCTGATGGCGCCGACGCCCACAGCCTCCTGGCCGATGTAGAGGTGCAGGAAGCCGCCGATCTTGCCTTCGGCGTAGAGCTGGGCGCAGCGCTCTTCGAAGCGGCGAATGAGCAGCATCTCCCGATAGAGCTTGAATGCTTCTTCTCTGTTCATGATTTCTTCCGTGCGGAGAGACCGCCGGACGGATTTTGACCCATCGCTCCGGGTGAGTCAACGAAACGGGTCTATCCGACTGGGGCCCTTGGCCTTGGGGCGCCGGTCAGGGCCGGCGCCAGCCGAGATAGAGACCGCCCGGCGGTCAAGAGCACGCCGAGGGCGACCATGGCGAGGACGGTGAGGGAGAACGTGGTCTCGGCCGAAGGGTCGACGGCGGCCGCCTCCTCCGGGGAGAGGCGTGCCCAGGTTCCGACCGGAGAACCACAGCGCGGTCGGCTTGCGCAACATGTAGACGAGGACGGTGGCCGAGGCCAGGGTCATCGGGCAATCGAGGAGGCCGATCGCGGCCACCGCGATCTGGAGGAAGCGGGCCCAGGGCTTGAGCGTCCACAGACCGATGGCCATCACCGCGCTGAGCAGGGCCAGGACGCCCCCGACGACCGCCGCCACCAGGCCGAACGGGGAGGGCAGGTCGCCGCGCGCGGCCACGAGCGCTCCGGCGCCGCCGTAGAGAAGGACCGAGGCGACCCAGAGCGCGCTCAGGACCTGGACCGTGAGGGGACGAGCCGGGAGGGCGCGATGCCCGGAGCGGCCGCTGCGGCCGGTGGTCCGGGCGAGGGTCGCGCTGGGGCGGGAGGCGACGGTCTCGGGGCCGCGGGTGACGGCCGCGGGGCTGATGCGGCCGCGGGCCCGGGACCGGCGCCGGCGGATCGAGCGGCGACGTGGGGGGCAAGGGCCGGCGTTCGGGAGCCGGTGGCGCCACCGGAGCCCTGTCCTCGCGCCCGGCCGAAGGGATGAGGTCGACGAGGTCCTCGGGCCCCATCACGACCGTGCCCGTGATCTGCTCGGGCAGGACCCGCAGCACGATCTCGCCGAGGCGAACGAGGTCGCGCTCCTGGAGCTTCGCCCGTTCGACCTTCTGGCCGTTCACGAAGACGCCGTTGGCGCTCTCGGTGTCGCGGATGGCGAGCCCGTCCGGGCCGGCCTCGATCACGGCATGCCGGCGCGAGCACTTCACGTCGTTCAGGACGAGGTCGCACGAGGGATCGCGTCCGAGGACCGCGAAGGTGCCCTGGAGCTCGACCTCGTGAGGCTCTCCCGTCGGGGTACCGAACCTCGAATCGCATGGCCAAGTTGGGCGGATTCTATCAGGGGTTCGTCTCGACTTGGGTCCAGGGGGCGGTGTAGCATCGCTCGTCAAGCGGAGAAGGGACCCATGATCACCTCGGAACCGCAGCAGAGAGGCGACTCGGCTCGACGAGGTGCTCGACATCCTGCGGCGGATCGCACCGGCCGAGGACAAGGACCTCGTCCTGGCCCTCGCTCCGGTGATCTTCCACGACATGCCGGATCGTCTGGTCGAGGGCCTTCCCGCCGGCCGCCCTGGCCGGGCGCCTCCTCGCGCACTTCCGCTTCATCGCGCGCGACATCCCGCCCGCGATCCAGCTCTACAAGGGCCTCCCCGGGATCCACGTGGCGGCCAGGGCCCTCAGCGAGGCCGACGCCGTGGCCATGGGCGCGGGCTACGCGGGCCTGCCCATCGAGAGCACGGTGGTCGAGACCCACACCGCCGACACCCCCTTCATCTTCGAGAGCCTCAAGAACTACTTCCGCAAGGCCGGCCTTCGCGTGTTCTCCGCCGTCCACCCGATCTTCACGGTGCGCCGCCAGTGGGAGCGCATCGTCTGGGTGGGCGGACCCCACGACGAGGGCAGCAAGGAGTGCTACACCCACCTCCAGATCGAGCCCGTCGAGTCGAAGGAGCGGCTGCGGCGCATCGAGCACGAGGTCTATTCGGTCCTGAAGTGCGTCTTCCACGCGGTCGAGGACTTCGAGGACATGGGCCGGGCCTGCCGGGAGCTCGGGCCGAGGATCCTTGCGCGCGGCCAGGGCGAACGATCTCGAGGCCTCCCGCGCCTTCCTGGAATGGCTCCTCGACGACAACTACATCTTCATGGGGACCCTGCGCTACCGCGTCCAGGGAGACGGCACCCTCGACCGCATCGACGAGACGGCGACCGGCGTCTTCAAGGACGTGGCCCTGCTCCCCGTCGTCTTCCCCGGGGCCCTGGAGCAGATCGAGAGCCACCTGATGCCCGCGCCGGGCGACGACCGCATCATCGACATCGACTTCAGCAACAACGCGAGCTCCATCTACCACCTGGAGCCGATCGACGACATCGTGGTCCGCGAGTGGGGGAGCGACGGCAAGCTCGCCGGCGCGACCGTGTTCCTCGGCCGCTTCGCGCGGGGAGCGTTCGCCCAGCGCGCCGACCGGATCCCCCTCCTCAAGGAGAAGCACGACTGGCTGCTTCGGGAGAGCGGCGTCATCCCGAACTCCCACGTCTGGCGGGAGATCCGCGCGGCCTTCAACCGCTTCCCGAAGACCGAGCTCTTCTACGCGAGTCGTCGCCGACCTCAAGACCGTGATCGACCGCATCGTCTCCATGACCGGCGACGACGAGATCGCTGATCTATTCCCGAAAGGGCACGGGCTACGAGGCCCTCTACATCGTCTTCTCGCGCTTCCGCTACTCCTACCAGACGGAAGAGGCGCTCCGGCAGGCCCTGGCCGACGCCTTCGGGCCCGATCTCCTTCTCCATCTCCGTCGACTGTGGCGCGGTCACCCTCTTCCTCTTCTACTTCGACTCCTCGCGGCTCGAGCACGCGATCGACCCGGTGGAGGTGCGGCAGATCACCCTGCCCCTGGTCACGACCTGGGAGGACCGGGTGGCCCAGGCCCTGGAGAAGGAGTTCGGCGAGCGCGAAGGCCGCAAGCTCTTCAAGCGCTACGTGCGCCCCGAGACCCGGAGCGGCCTCTACCGCGAAGCCACGCCCCCGGAGCAGGTGCCCGAAGACGTGCGGCACCTGGAGGCGCTCGAAGGCCGGCTGGAAGTCCGGGTCATCCCGCGCTCGTCCGAGGTCGTCGCCGTCAACCTCTACTCGATGCACGCGCTCGGGCTCACCGACATCCTGAAGACGCTCCAGCATCTCGGGCTCACCGTAACCGAGGAGCTTCGCGCGCCCCTCACCCTCCCCGACGGCCGCCGCTGCTTTCTCTACCGCTTCGAGCTCGACGCTCCCTCCCACCGCATCGCTGCCCTCCACCTCGGCGGCGACCGTTTCGTGGACGCTCTGCGGGCCCTCGACGAGGAGCGTGCCACCGACGATCCCCTGAACGGGCTCATCCTCCAGGCGGGGCTGCAGTGGCGAGACGTGGAGGTGGTGCGCACCCTGCGCAATCACCTGCTCCAGATCCGCAGCCACTACAACGTCGAGACCGTCAACGGGGTCCTGCTCCGCAACAGCGCGGCCGCGGGCGCGCTGTTCAAGGCCTTCGCCGCGCGCTTCGATCCCAACTTCGTGGGGGACCGGGCGGCGGCGGTGGCGGAGGCGGACGCCGGGGTGAAGCGCGCGCTCGAGGCGGTGCGCAGCCTCGCCGAGGACGAGATCCTGCGGGGCCTCGACAACCTCATCAAGTGCGCGCTGCGCACGAACTTCTACCAGCGGCCGGAGCGGCCGGTGGTGGCCATCAAGGTGGACAGCCGACGCGTCGAGGGGATGGTGTCGCCGCGCCCCATGGTCGAGGTCTACGTGCACTCGCGCCTCCTCGAGGGCATCCACCTCCGCGGGGGGCGGGTGGCTCGCGGGGGCATCCGCTGGAGCGACCGGCACGACGACTTCCGCACCGAGGTCCTGGGTCTCATGAAGACCCAGATGGTCAAGAACTCGATCATCGTGCCCGTGGGCTCGAAGGGGGGATTCGTCCTCAAGGGCAGCGTTCCCTCGCGCCCCGCTCTCGACGCCTACCTGATCGCGCGCTACCGCGAGTTCGTCTCGGGCCTCCTCGACGTGACCGACAACCGGGTGGACGGACAGGTGCTCCATCCGCCCGAGGTCGTCCGCCAGGACGGCGACGATCCGTACCTGGTGGTGGCCGCGGACAAGGGGACCGCCCATCTCTCCGACACCGCCAACAGCGTCTCCGCGCAGTACGGCTTCTGGCTGGGCGACGCCTTCGCCTCCGGGGGCAGCGCCGGCTACGACCACAAGAAGATGGGCATCACCGCGCGCGGGGCCTGGGAGTGCGTGAAGCACCACTTCCGCAACCTCGGCATCGACGTGCAGAAGGAGCCGTTCACGACCGCGGGCATCGGAGACATGGCGGGCGACGTCTTCGGCAACGGGGTCCTGCAGAGCCGCGCCATGAAGCTCGTGGCCGCCTTCAACCACCTCCACATCTTCATCGACCCCGACCCCGACCCCGAGCGCAGCTTCAAGGAGCGCGAGCGCCTCTTCGGGCTGGCCCGCTCGACCTGGCGTGACTACGATCCCGCCCTGATCAGCAAGGGCGGGGGCATCTTCGACCGCTCGGCCAAGGCCATCCCGCTCTCGCCCGAGATGAAGAAGCTGCTCGACCTCGAAGGCGAGAGCGCGAGCGGAGAGGAGGTGATCCGGCGCATCCTCGCCTCGCGGGTCGACCTGCTCTACAACGGCGGCATCGGCACCTACGTCAAGGCCTCGGGCGAGGACGACGCCGAGGTGGGCGATCGGGCCAACGACCGCGTGCGGGTGGACGCCAAGGAGGTGCGGGCCCGGGTGGTGGGAGAGGGCGGCAACCTGGGCTTCACCCAGAAGGCGCGGCTCGAGCTCTGGGCGGGGGGCACCCTCGTCAACACCGACGCCGTCGACAACTCGGGCGGGGTCGACACCTCGGACCACGAGGTCAACATCAAGATCCTGATGGACGTGCTCGTGAAGAAGGGCGTCATCAAGGGGCGCGCGGAGAGGAATCGCATCCTGTCCGAGATGACCGAAGAGGTGGCGGACCTGGTCCTGGCCGACAACGCGAGCCAGGCCCTGGCCCTTTCGCTGGACGGCCAGCGCAGCGCCCGGAGCTACGAAGAGTTCGTGGCCTACGTGGACGACCTGGCGGGGGCCGGCGTCCTCGTGCGGGCCGACGAGTCGGTTCCCGGCCGGGACGAGCTGCTCGCGAGCCCGCACCGCGAGCGCGGCCTGCCGCGGCCGCTGCTCGCGGTGCTGCTCGGGTACACGAAGATGTTCGCGTTCCAGCTCGTCATGGAAACCGACTTCCCGGACAGCGCCCGCGGGCCACCCCTTCCTCGAGAACTACTTCCCCCACCGCCTCCGCAACGAGTTCGGCGCGCACTTCGCCGAGCACGTGCTGCGCCGCGAGATCGTGGCCACGGGCGCCGTGAACTACCTGGTCAACAAGGCGGGGGTCACGTTCCTGAGCCGGATGATGGCGGCGACCAAGGCCGGAATCGGGGAGGTGGTGACCGCCTACGTGGACGTGGACCGCGAGGCCGATGCCGCGCGCCTGCGCGGGGACCTCCTGGCCCAGGGTCTTCCCGCGCGCGCGGAGCAGGACGCCCTCCTCGCCATCGAAGAAGCCCTCGAGGCCTCGGTCAAGGAACGGCTCTCGGGGAGCGCTTCCCTGGGTGCCAAGCAAGCCGTCGCCGACCTTCGCCGGGAGCTGAAGCTCTAGGAGACCGCGCCCCTCAGCGCGCTTTGCCGATCAGCTCCAGCTTTTGCGACCTCGTGAGCCCCTTGAGCCGTCGCTCTTCCCGCAGGGCCCCGGGCCAGGTCCTGACTCTCCGGCTCCAGGCCAGCTCCACGGGCAGGCGCGCGCGCGTGTAGCGGGAAGCCTGGCCCGCGAGATGCTGACGGAGGCGTCGCTTCAGGTCCTTGGCCGCCCCCGTGTAGAGGGAGCCGTCCGCGCAGCGCAACATGTAGACGAACGCCACGTGCGCGGCTATGACTCCCCGGCCACGGTCTTCTCGTCGATGAGCTCGCCCCACAGATCGTAGGCGCGACTCGAGCACTCGTGACAGGTGGCCCCGCGCAGCTCGGCGCGGTGCTCGCGCACGTAGGTGCGGACCTGCTTCCAGTAGGCGGGGTCTTCGCGCTTCTTCTCGCACGAAGGGCAGAGGGGGAAGATGCTGGCCAGGGCCTCGCTCTGGGCTTTCGCGTCAGGCGTCTCGGCCTTCGGGTCCCCATCCCCGGCAACCGCAGCGTCCGGCACCTCCTGCTGGACCACGATGGCTCCGCTCGTGGTCCCGTCCCCCGCGCGCATGGGGACCGCCGAGGTGAGCAGGGTCTTGCGGGTGCCGTCGAACCTCTGGACCTGGATGGCCTTGTCGACCTGTGCCTCGCCGGTCGTGATCGCGCGCAAGGCGCCCCACTCGTCGGGCTCGATCCGCTTCCCCGAGTCGGCCCAGAAGCCCTTGTATTCGCCCTGCTCGAATCGCGCCACCGCCTCGTCCTTGCTCCAGATCTTGCGTCCCGCCGGGTTGGCCAGCTTGACCCGCCCCTCGATGTCGGTCACCCAGACCCCGACGGGGACGGTGTCCAGCACCAGCCGCAGCATGTCCTGGGTCTCGCGAGCCAGTCGCGCTTCGGGCCTCTTCTCCTTGACTTCGTCGACGAAGGCCAGCGCGCCGGTGACCTCGCCGCTCGCGGCGCGTACCGCGCACGCCGCCCAGCGCACCACGAGCGGCACCTCCTTGCCCTTGTCCCTGGTCTTGATCGTGAAGCGTTTGTCCACCTCGTAGGAGGAGATCTCACCGCTCAAGAGCTGCCGGAGGAGCGGCTCTTCCTTCTTCACGTCGTCGGCGTGCACCAGCTTTCTGGGATCCCGGCCCACCAGCTCCTCGGGCAGGCAGCCGAGGAGGTGGCACAAGGCGCCGTTGGCCCGGGCCACGCGCCCGTCCAGGCCCAGGAGGGCGATCGGGACCGGAGCGTCCTCGAAGACCTTGCCGAAGGCCTCCTGGGGCGGGCGGGGCAGTGGCGGCACCTCTGCCTTGCGCCCGGGCCCCGGGCTGGCCTTCGCGTCGGTGATGTCCCGCAGGGTCATGACCGCGCCCCGCGTCCTTCCGTCCGGGTCCAGGACGGGCGTAGCGCTCACGCTGACCCGACGGCTTCCCGGTTCGCTCGGACGCCCCACCGAGAAGGTGGCGCCCTTGATCGACTGGCCCTTCAGGGCCCGGAGCAGGGGGCTCTCGGCCGGCGGTCCCTTCTTCCCGGCATCGGGCGCGTAGAGGGCTTGGGCCCGGGAGCCCGGACCCGAGTCGCCCAGGCCCAGGAGGGCGTCGGCGGCCGCGTTCGAAGCGATCACCTTTCCGTGAGCGTCGATGGCGAGCACCGCTTCGTCGAGGGTGCCCAGGATCTGGGGCAGCATCGGCTCTCCGTGCGGGGTCTCCTCGCGCGGCGCAGGTCGGTACGGCTCGTGACGCACGGGCCGGGTGCCCGAAAGGCCGAACAGGATCGCGGCCAGGCCGGCGAGGCCGCCCAGGCCCCCCAGCACGGAAGCCACCACCGACTTCGTAGCCGCCGCGCCCTGGGTCTTTGCCGCCTGCTCGCGTGCGGCCGAGGCGATGTCGGCCGCGGACCGCTGCACGTGCTCACGAAGGACGCGGTCCTCGTCGGAGACCGCCCGCTTCATCGCGGCCTCGGCACCTTCGGTCTTGCGCAGGCGCGCCGTCTCGCGGCTGGTCGTGACCGCCTCGGCCACGAGCACGCGCAGCGCGTCCACCGACCCTTCCTGCGGGAGTGCCGACGTGAGGGCGGAAACCGCGGCCATCGAGCGATCGACGTCCGCCGCGGCCGAGGTCAGCGCGTCGGTGTCCGCCTGCCGGCCCATGAGCGCGAGGCTGCGCTCCGCGGCGGCCATCGTGGCCAGGGACGCCACCAGGCGTTGCAGGCCCGCACCGATCGCGTCGGCTTGCGCGTTCGCCTGGTTGATCGCTTGCAGAGCGCTCGTCCGCAGCATCCAGCCGACCGCAACGAGGCCGAACGACAGGACGGCGACGGCGCTCCAGAGGCGACGGCTCCCCGTCACGTCCTTGGGTCTCCCTCCCTGAAAGGCAAACCTTAGCCTACGCTTCGGATCTGGCCGGATCAACTGGTAAGCTGGAGCCCGCGTGGCCTCGCCTTCGGCCCGCCGGACGGATGCGCCCAAGCACCTCTCGAAAGGGGAGCCGGGTCCTTGACCGATCGCGCGCACGACGCTTCGTCTTCCCCCGAGACCCGCATCCTCGCTGCCCTCCTGCTCACGATTGCCGGGATGGTGGTCTCCGTCCTGGGCGGGATCCGCGCCAGCAGCCTCGCCCTGCTCTCGGACGCCGGGCACATGCTGGCCGACGCCGCGGCGCTGGGCCTCGCCCTCGTCGCCCAGAGGGTGGCGAGCCGTCCGCGGACGGGCCTTCGGACCTACGGTTGGCGCCGGGCCGAGACCCTCGCCGCGTTCGTGAATGCGATTCTCCTCGGCGTGGCCTCGGTGTGGGTCGTGATCGAGGCGGTCGAGCGCTGGCAGGATCCCCCCGACGTCAAGGGCGGGTGGATGCTGGCGGTGGCGATCTTCGGCCTGCTCGTGAACCTGGTGGCGGCGGCGGTCCTTTCGGGCGGGCACACCCACAACGAGAACACGCGGGCCGCCCTCGCCCACGTGGCCTCCGACGCGGCCGGCTCGATCGCGGCCATGGTCGCGGCCGGCCTCGTCCTGGGTCTTGGCTGGCGCCGGGCCGACCCCCTGATCTCGATCGTGCTCGCGGCCATGATCTTCTGGGGAGCCTGGCGACTCGTCGTCCAGACGGTCGACGTGCTGATGGAGGGCACTCCGAAGGGCCTGGAGCTCCCCGCCCTGGAGGCGACCATTCGCGGAACCTCGGGGGTCGCCGACCTTCACGACCTCCACGCCTGGACGATCAGCGAAGGCTTCGACGTCGTGACCGTCCACGTCACCCTGGACGGCACCCGGCACGGGACCGACGTGTCCCAGGACGTCTGCGCGCGGATCCACGAGCGCCACGGGATCGACCACGCGACCGTGCAGGCCGAGCCCCCGACCTCGACCGGCTTCTACCAGCCGATCTCGACGCTCACCCGCCGACGGGCCTGACGCCCTGGCGAACGGACTGCCCCAAACCTATAGGATGTGCGTTCGCCCGAAGGAGGCACCCTTGCGCAGAGTCCTCGCCGCGCTGCCCTTTGCGTTGCTCGCCGCTTCTGGTCCTCCGCGGGGGGAGGCCGGCGGGCCGGAAGACGACCTGGCCGCCGCTCTGGCCCGGGTCCGGGGCTCGGCCGTCCGCGCCCACGTGCAGTTCCTGGCCGACGATCTCCTGGAGGGCCGCCAGCCCGGCACGCGTGGCTACGAGATCGCCGCGCGCTACGTGGCCACCGAGCTCGAGGGCCTGGGCCTCACGCCGGCGGGCGAGAGGGGAACCTACTTCCAATCCGTGCCCCTCCTCGAAAGCACGCTTCGCGAGGGCGATCTGTCCTTGACCACGACGACGGTGAGCTCGCCGGTCCCCCTCGTGGCGCGCGAGGACTACCTCATGTCGGGGGACGCTTTGCGCCTCGAGGCCGAAGTGGAGGCCCCCGTCCTCTTCGCGGGCTTTGGCGTCACGGCACCCGAGCTTCACCACGACGACTACGCGGGAGCGGACGCGAAGGGCAAGATCGTGGCGATCCTCTCGAACGCCCCGGCCCGCTTTCCGAGCGAGCAACGGGCCCACTTCGCGTCGCTTCGGCTCAAGGCCGAGAACGCGGCTCGGCGCGGGGCCGTGGCACTGCTGCTGCTGCGCACGCCCGAGGAGGAGGCCCGACTGCCCTGGGCCCGCATCGTGCAAACCAACGACGGAGCCACCGTCCGCTGGCTGCAACCCGACGGCAAGCCGGAGTCCACGTTTCCGGAGCTTCGAGGTGGGGCCGCCTTGAGTCTCGCGGGAACCCGCAAGCTCTTCGCGTCCTCGCCCGTCCCCCTGGACGAGGCACTCGCACGCGGCCGCCAGAGGCCAGTCCATCGCGTTTTCGTTGGGGGTCAAGGCCCGCCTGAAGAGCCGGAGCGAGCACCGGCACTTCTCGAGCCCCAACGTGGTCGGACGGCTCCCCGGCTCGGATCCTGACCTGGCGGACACCTACGTGGTGCTTTCCGCGCACCTCGATCACATCGGCGTGGGCGCGCCCGAGAACGGCGACTCGATCTACAACGGCGCCTACGACAACGCGACCGGAACCGCGGTCGTCCTCGAAGCGGCCCGCGCCCTCGCCGCCCTTCACGAGCGTCCCCGTCGCTCGATCCTCTTCGTGTTCGTCACCTCCGAAGAAAGGGGGCTCCTGGGCTCCGACTACTTCGCGAACCGGCCCACCGTCCCCGTGGAGAAGATCGTGGCCAACGTGAACATCGACATGCCGCTCCTTCTCTACCCCCTGGGGGACGTGGTGGCTTTTGGCGCGGAGAACTCGTCGCTCGACGGCCTCGTCGAGAAGGCGGCCGCGCAGACCGGCCTCGCCGTGAGCCCCGACTTCATACCCGAGGAGAACGTGTTCATCCGCAGCGACCAGTACTCCTTCGTCCGGCGTGGCATCCCCGCCGTGTTCCTGGTTCCCGGCCTCAAGTCGAAAGACCCCGCGGCCGACGGGGCCAAAGCCTTCGGCGACTTCTTCGCCCGTCACTACCACCGGCCCTCGGACGACCTCGACCTGCCGATGGACATGGGGTCCGCGGAGCGTTTCGTCCGGGCCAACGTGCTCATCACCTACGCCATCGCCTCCGATCGCGAAGCGCCCCGGTGGAAGCCGGGCAACTTCTTCGGGAAGACGTTCGGGCCGGCCCGGATGGCGAACTGACGTCAGAGCTTCTGCCGGGCGGAAAACCTGGGCTTGCCACCGCAAGTGGCAGTCGGTATCCTGACAACACAGGGCACCCACCGCGGGCTTCGGGGTGCCCGGTGCAGCGAGGAGGGGCCATGAAGCTCCGACATTCGTTACCCGCTCTCACTCTCACTGTGGCGATGGCGTTCGTGGCCCAGCCGGTCCTGGCGCAGAGCCACGGCGGCGGCTCGCGAGGCGGCTCGCGCGGCGGCTCGGGCGGCGGCTCCCATGGCGGGGGCTCGCATGCGGTTCCCCGCGGATCGGGCGGAGGGTCCGGCGGAGGCGCGCACTACGGGTCACGCCCAGGGTACGCGCCTCACGGCGGCGTGGCCGAGCAGCGCCACCCGCGGGCGGGCACTGGCTATCGCTATGGCTACGGGCACGGCTATGGCTACGGCTATGGGCACGGCCATTACCCCTACTACGGCTACGGCCGCTACCCCTACTATGGCTACGGGTACGGCTATGGTTACGGCTACCCGTACTCTTCGTACTACCCGTACTACTGGCCCGGCGTCTCGCTGTCGTTCGGCCTGGGCTACGGCTCGAGCGAGCCGTACTACGGGGGCGGCTACTACGGAACCCCTTCCTACTCGGTGGGCGCCTCCGCTCCCTACGTTGCCGAGAGCGGTGACGACGGTGGCGTAGCGCCGCAACCGGCGCGCGAGAGCGAGGGTTCCTACGCAGGTCGCCCGTCCGGAGGCCCCACGGGTCGAGTCCGACTCGAAGTCCGGCCCGAGGACACGTCGGTGTACGTGGACGACGCGTTCCACGGAACAGCGCGTGAAGCGAGGATCATGAACCTGCCCCCGGGCCGCCACCGGATCGAGCTGGTCCGACCCGGCTTCGCGACCGATCATCGCGAGGTGACGGTCGTGACCGGCGAGAGCCAGGACGTGCTCGTAGAGCTGCTGCGGCCCTAGAGGAGCGACCTCGGTCGGCGCTTGGGCCCCGCTTGGCCTCGTTTTCGCCGTTCGTGGCGAGCGTTCTAGAGCTGCCGACGCCGTAACCGCCGCCCCCAGAAGAGGAGCCCGCCATGCCCCCCACCGCACAGAGCCTCGAGCGCGTGGCCGACGACATCACCGTTCACATCGCGGCCTACGCCCGTCTCATCGCCCGGAACGCAAACGAGAGGGAGCTACGCAACGCTCATGGCCACCTGACGGGGGCCATCTACTCCGCCCTGGTGGAAGCGTCCGGCCTCACCCTGGCCCCAAAGACCATCGGCGAGTAGGGAGGCTACGGGTCCTGTCCCGCGGGGCAGTTCCTCGTGTCCAGCGTCCAGTCCAACACGGGCGCAACCCGGACTCCGCAGGCGGTGGTGGCTGTATAGTGGCGCGGTCTGGCCGATGAAGACCATTCTCCGCGCGCTCGCATTGGCGTTGCCCCTCGTCTTGCCGTCGGTCGCGGCCTCCGCGGCGCTGCCCTTGCCCTGGGGCGACCAGGGCGACGGGACCACAGCGGCCGCGTTAGCCACCTGATGCCGGTGAGATGGGGCGAGGACGAATGGCCGGTGTTCGGCGACGACGGACGGACCGTCGAGCGCTGGAAGAAGCCGGCCGTCCGCGCCGCGTCGAAGATCGAGCACCCGCAGACGAGCGACGACTTCTCGGCCGCGACGCTTCTGCCGCAGTGGCAGTGGAACCACAACCCGCTGCCGGGCGCGTGGACGCTCGGCGAGCGCAAGGGCTTCCTCCGCCTGCGCGGCCAGCCCGCCCCGGAGATCATGCTGGCCCGCAACACCCTCACCCAGAAGCTGTGGGGCGAGAAGGGCACGGTCACCGTCAAGCTCGACGTGCGCGGGCTCTCCGACGGACAGCGGGCCGGCTTCGCGTTCCTGAGCGGCAAGGCGTTCAGCCCCGTCGGCGTCGTGCGCGAGGGCGCGGCCCGTCGCGTCTACTGGGACGGCGGCAGCGGCCCGCCGCTCGCCGGTTCGACCGTCTGGCTGCGCGGCGTTTACGACGGCGCGACCGCGCGGCTCCTCTACAGCACCGATGGCCAGCAGTTCACGGAGAACGGCGTCAGTGTGAGGCTCGCGTTCGGGCAGTGGAAGGGTGCGCGGGTGACGATCTTCGCGTACGGCCCCGGCGGGGGAGCCGCCGATTTCGACTCGTTCGAGTACGACCACAGCCGCTGAGTCTTCGCGATCGAAAGACGGCTGCGGTCAGCCGGCCGTTCGGGCATGCATCTTCTGAGGGTGGCTTGACGGGGGCGGGGAACGATCCGAGGCGGATCTGGGTTGGTGGCCTGGGACGGAATTGAACCGCCGACACGCGGATTTTCAGAACGGGCGGACCACGACGGCATCTGTCGTCATCTGCGCACACCCGCATAAATAGGGGACTAGACGCCGACTCCGCGTAGGCCAGGCGACCCGTTCCGACCAGTCCATTCCTATAGAATGGGCACAGTTCGGGCACAGGCAGAGGCCGCGGAATGGGCGAAGAGGACGATCGACCCAAGGGCTATTCATCAGTCGACCGGCGAAAGGTCGACTCGCGAGGTCGACGCCGATCCCCAGTTACCGTTCCGGGCAAGCTTGACGTTTCGTTCGCGGACATCGCGAAGCCTATCGGCACGTCCTTCAAGTCCTTTCGCGCGCAGATCGACCACCTCCCAAATCCGAGTGGCCACATGTGGCCGAGGTCTGGCGAGACGAGAGCACTGCTGTATGGTTTTGTGCGCAGCACAGAGCAACTCTACCGGTCGACAATCATCGTGATGGACGATCGTACGCCCAGGCAGTTCGTGCTGGCGGGTGGGGTTCTTGCTCGGGCTCTTGTCGAGGGTGTGGGCAACCTGTTTGCTTTGCTCGACGACCCAGACGATGCGCCCGCACTCTTTGGCCGCGACGATTTTCTCAACACGTACCTACGCATCGAATATCGAAAGCGCCGATACCGCAGCAACGAAGCGAGGGAGGTCAAGATTCTCCGTGGGTACGGCGAGTATCTGGGCTTGAGCGTTTCGGAGATCGAAGATCCAGAAAGGAAAGCGGCACTGCGACGGTGGCCAACGCCGGGCAAGCTCCTTAAGCGAAGGCAGCCCCCTCGGCTTCAAGGCGAACGGCGACAGGTCTTCAAGGAGCTCTGCGGATTCTGGTACGGCTCACTTTCGGCGTTGTCGCACCATCGAGTTGCGGCGCTTCAAATGGCGTTCTATACCGAGGAGCAGCCCGACGAGGGTACGTTCTTGATGGCGAAGAGCGCCGTTGCTACGTTGGCAGTCGTAGCCGTGCTTTGTGTCTTGTCCGAAGTCGAGGTCGCGCTTAATATCCCAAACTCTCCATCACTTCGGGCGGCATGGAACCTCGTTCGCGACCTCGATGAGCTGACCCAGGCGGTCTACCATCTCCGTTACCAGAGCCTTCTGGGCCTACCCCCGCGCGCAGCGCCACCTGCGCCCGAGCCGGAGACATAGGCAAGGTCCCGCCCCACCCCGCCTCGTTTCCTAAACCGCTTGCCGTCTCGGCCGGCGAACCACTTCATCAGGCGGGCTCGACGAGGCCGGTCGGTCCACCGCAGGTGTAGACTCCTGTCCTCTGCTCAGGGAGAGCGGTGCCATGGAAGAAGAAATCCTCGCTGAACTTAAGCGCCTGCGCCAGGATTTGGAAGTGGGTGCCGCCATCAACATCATCGAAGGCATCAACACGATTGAGACGTTGGCCGTGCTCGGCCACTGGATTCAAGTGCGGCGGCCACCTACCGAAAGGGAGGTCGACAACCTAAGCCAAACGGCCAGGGCGAGGTGGGCCCTTCAGGTGCGACACGTGCTCTCGCTCATGCGCGCCGACGGAACCGACCTTGACGAGAAGATGGCCGACTTGGCCGACATGCTGGCGAAGTCTAAGCCCACGAAGACCCACGGGGCTAAGCCCACGAAGACCCGAAAGAGTGGAAAGAGGAAGGCGCGTCGCTGACGTCAAGTTCCCAGGGTGAAGACGAATGTCCCCACGCCGTAGCTTCCTCGACAGCGTTCTCAAGGCCAGCGCGGCATCGATGGCGCACTACGAACGCGAACGCCTCCGTGCCGAACGAGAACGTGTGCGTCACTTGAATAACACGGAACGGGAAACCAAGAAGCTGGAGCGCGAGGTGCGGCTCGAATACCTCCAGCAGCGGCAGGAGGAAGCGGAATCGCTGACCGCGGAACTCGACCGAAGGATTGAGGAGTTCACGACGATCCTATCGAGGGGGCTGACCTCGGCTCGACCAATCGACTTCCACAGCCTAAAGCGCCAGCCGGAGACTCGACCATTTCAAGGGGGGGCGCTGGCCACAGCCGAGCGACCCCCAGCCAGACGGGAAGCCGCTCCGCCCAGCCTCCTGCGGCGCCTGTTCCCCGGAGCAAAGAGACGTCATGCCGAGGCAACGGACGCCGCCCGCCAACGATACGAACTCGACATCAAAAGGCACGCGGAGCGTGAGGCGGTGCGGGAGAGAGCTCTGTCTGACGCCCGTTCCAAGCACGAAGCGGAGATGGACAGGCTCAAGCAGGAAGCAGATGCCTGGAACGCCCAGATTGACAGATTCGTTGCTGAGTACGGCAGTGGAGAACCGGTCGCCATCAGAGACTATTGCAGACTGGTGTTGGACTCGAACGACGGGCCGGAGGGATTTTCGGCTCGTGTGGCGTTTGTCCCCGAATCGAAACAGCTCGTCGTCGAGTGTGAGTGTCCTACTTTTGATGCTGTGCCTGAGGAGGCCGGTTACAAGTACGTCAAGACCAAGGATGAGATTGTCGCGACTCTCCGTCCCGTGTACCAACGCCGAAGCCTATATAGCCCTATCATCGCTCAGTTGATGCTTCGAACGATTCACCAGTTGTTCACGGCGGACACGCGAGGGCATATCGAGAGCATCGTCGCAAACGGCCACGTCACTGCAATCGACAAAGGCACGGGGCGAGTGGTCCACCCGTGTATCGTAACGATCCGGACGACCCGTGACGTGTTCACCGAGCTGAATCTTAGGCAGGTCGAGCCCATGTCCTGTCTCAAGGGCCTGAGCGCCTCGGTGTCCCCTAGCCCCGCCGAGCTAGTGCCAGTGCGACCGGTGCTCGAGTTCA
Organism: uncultured Acidobacteriota bacterium; assembly: GCA_963760685.1. Classification (GTDB taxonomy): domain Bacteria; phylum Acidobacteriota; class Vicinamibacteria; order Fen-336; family Fen-336; genus CAVXEA01. The sequence goes on along the minus strand of CAVXEA010000003.1, from coordinate 3,146,151 downwards.
ACATGGTTGATCCCCGTTTCATTGAAGAGACGGAGGTGCTCGCGACCCTCGATCAGCGGCCGAACTTGATGGCGCTCTCACCGAGTGAGTTCGAATCGCTAATCAGCAATCTGTTCGAGAAGATGGGTCTTGAGACGCGCGTCACTCAAGCCTCGCGGGATGGAGGCGTCGACTGCGTCGCTTACGACCCGCGCCCCATCTTCGGTGGCAAAGTCATCATTCAGGCCAAGAGGTACAAGAACACCGTTGGCGTGAGTGCGGTGCGAGACCTGTTCGGGACGCTCCAGAATGAGGGGGCCTCGAAGGGCATTCTCGTGACGACGAGCGGGTACGGCAAGGCGGCGTTTGAGTTCGCTGAGGGGAAGCCGCTTGAGCTTCTCGGTGGAAGCCATCTCCTGTACCTACTCGAGCAACACGCTGGTCTGAAGGCAAAGATCGAAGTACCTGACGCCTGGATGGACCCGATCCCAGACTCGCCCGGGACAGCTTAGCTTCCCCGCCTAAACGTGGCAGCGCTCAAACCGTAGCAGCGGCGCCGTCGTCACCCAGGGGGCCGGTCCTTCGGGGGCCGGCCCTTTTAGTGTCTCTACTCCGCAGGCTAGAGGGCGTGGGCTTCGGGATGCATGTGGCAGCGGCTGCTGTCGCACCGGACTGCTTCAGCTCCCGAAGGCGAACCTGTAGCCAACTGCGGGCCTCATCGATCGAGCGAAAGTGCCCGCCCGCTTCGGCCGCATCGGGCATGGTGCGATCTGGCCACCAGATGAGGGCCTGCGCCGTTCCGTTGCGCAACTTGCTCGCGATGAACGCCACTTCGCCAATCTCGTGGAACCAGTGCATCTCGACCATCGTGTCACGTCGCCTTCCAGAGGGAGGTCCGAGTCTACACCCTTCGCGGAGTGGCTCAACGGGAAGCTGGAGTAGGGCTGCGGAGTCGCTTTACCTCAGCGATGAGGCGGACAACGTCGATTCGCGCCCCTGCCGCGAACGCACAGTTTGCGACGGCATTAAACGAGGGTTTCGCGCCCCATGACCGTTCCTGCCGTTCATCTTCACGCTGGGGAAAGAACCGCGCAATGGGCCTTAGGTTGTCGCAGGCAGCAAAGAGTTCGACAAATTCTCGATCCCGGTCGCGGCTGTCGGTCTTGATGCGGACCCTGTTGAACCACGGCCCATACTCGGCCGCCGCTACCCGCGCCTCGATCTCGGCCAAGTCGGCGTCGGTCAGGGGCGTAACATCGCTCATCGTGTCGCGACCTTTCCGGAGGAAGCGCCGAGTCTACACCCGGGCGGGGTACGCGAGCGCCCAGGACACGGACACCGCTCGGGAGGCGGGCCGGCCCTGGCACGCTCGGGAGGAATGGCCCGAGCTCAAGACCTCGCACGACATACGATAGCTAGACGAATGGGCACAGAACGGGCACAGAAGGGCCCTCTTCGCCTCCTGAGGTCACTCGTTAAGTTGTTCTAGGGGTTGGTGGCCTGGGACGGAATTGAACCGCCGACACGCGGATTTTCAGTCCGCTGCTCTACCAACTGAGCTACCAGGCCCCGAACGAAACTCCGATTGAACCACGAACCGAAACTCGCGTCAAAGAAAGGCCTGGGGCTATACTCTCGCGTCGAGCCGTTCTGGAGTTGGGGTCAAGGAAGAGGGAGACTCGATGCCCGCACCGCCCGCCGGCAAGCTGCCCAAGGACTACGACCGGTTGCCCGTGCCCCAGCCCCAGGCCACGAGCGAGCGCAAGAAGGACCCGAAGATGCTCGCGATCATCGATCCGGGCAAGTGCTTCGGCCGCGGGTGCGAGTACTGCGTCGCCGTCTGCCCGGTGCCGGACTGCATCACCCTGACCCCCGACCCCGCCGCTTCGTCGCTCGAGGTGCTCTCGGTCAACCTCGACACCTGCATCGGCTGCATGGCTTGCGAGAAGTGGTGCCCGGACGACTACGACGCCATTCGCATGGTTCCCTTCGCCACCGTCTCCAAAGACCGGCCCTCCTACGAAACGGCCACGTTCAGCGCCACCCTTCCCGTCAAGAAGATCGGCGGCTAGCTCTCGCCCCAGCGGCCGTCCCCAGCGGGTCGGATGAGAGGTTCTAGACGCAGGTTGCGCGTCTCGGGATAGGCGGGGTTTCGGCCCTCCGGGAGCCCTGCCTTGGCCCGGGCGACGCACCGGGCGGAGGAGCGGAACCATGGCCTTCCCTGCTCGAGTCGCCACCCTGGGCGCCCAGCGCCTCCTTCCCTCCCTTCTCCTCCTGTGCGCACCCGCGCCCCTGTTCGCGGCGGCAGACCTGGCCATCTCGAAGAACGTCGTCGGGGGAGTCAAGCCGGGGACGGACCTCGTCTACACGATCGTGGTCACGAACCTGGGACCGGACACGGTGGCGGACGCGGTCGTCGCCGATGCGACTCCGGCGGGCCTGACCTTCGCCTCGAACACCGGCGATTGCGTCGCCGCGTTCCCCTGCGTGCTGTCCGCCATGACCCAAGGCCAGACGCGCACGATCACCGCGACGTTCAACGTGCCCGCGGGGTATTCGGGGGTCGACCCGATCGTGAACTCGGCCACCGTCACCTCCGCCTCCACCACCGACCCCGTCCCGGGCAACAACACCGCGGTGGCGCCCGCCGCCCTCACGCGGGTCCAGGGCTTTCACTCGCTTCCCCCGTGCCGCCTGGCCGACACCCGGGGGGCATCGGGCGTGCCGATCGGAGGCCCTCCCCTGGCCGCCGGGCTCCCGGTCCGAACGTTCAACGTGCGGGAGCTGTGCGGCCTGCCCGGTAACGCCATCGCGATCTCCTACAACCTGACGATCACGGGCCCCACCTCGGCGGGAGACTTGCGCCTCTTTCCGGGAGGATCGACCAGCCCGGCCTCCGTCATCAACTACCTCTCGGGCCAGACCCGGGCGAACAACGGCATCGTTCCCCTCGCCAGCGACGGCACCCTCGCCGTGCAGTGCGACCAGGTCTCCGGCACGACGCACCTCATCCTGGACGTCAACGGTTATTTCGCCGCGACCGACATGGTGCCGACGCCGGTGGGCCAGAAGGTGAGGGTGCGGCCGGCGCCTGAGGTCGAGATCACCTTCGACGACGTGACCTCGGCCGGAGGCACCGGCGCCCGGGTCTTCGAGTTCCCGGACAATCGCTCCGGGGCGGTGAATCAGGACCTGAAGGACTTCTTCCCGACGGGCTCGCCCGAACGCGCGCTGGTCCCGAGCGTGATCGTTCCTGGCTTCGTGAAGCCCCTCGGGAAGGGCAGCGCCGGGGGAACTCCGACGTTCGTCCTCAGCCTCATCGACACCACCGCGAAGTTCGCGCGGACGGCCGAGTTTCACGGGTTCGAGGACTTCCGGCTGGGGTGGGACCCGCCCTGCGTGGTCCCCACCGATCCCACGCAGGAGCCGCGGACGTTCTACGCGCCCGAAGCCCTGAAGGGCGAGCCGGGCCTGGTCGAGGACATTGGCTTCGGAGGGCCCGTCTTCGTGGACATCTCGTCGGGATGCGGAAGCAACAAGGGAAGCGGCTGGAACTTCTCGCTGTACCTGACCGCGCGGGACACGCGGACTCCCCTGGAGGTCGCCCGCTACATGCTCCAGAGGATGCAGGACGCCCTCTCCGCCTTCTCGGCCTTCATCACGAACCCGACGGTGACGACCCTCTCGTCCCAGGTCCAGTCGGCGCTCGCGACGCTGGACACGAACGCGAATGCGTCTTTGGCCCAGATGGGCAGCTTCATCGCCACCGTGGACGGCAACGTGGCCGCCTTCAACAACAGCACCCGCAACGTGAGGGGAGAGCTGGTGGGCCGGGCCCTGTCCGCCCGCTACATGCTCACCAAGGTGCCCGGACTGCCCTCGGGCACGGTCACCACGTTCCTCACCCCCACCCAACCCTCGAACCCCTACAGCATCACCGCGGGCCCCGACGGCAACCTCTGGTTCACGGAGTGGGGTGGGAACAAGATCGGGCGCATCACCCCCGCGGGGGTGATCACCGAGTTCACCATCCCCACCGCGGGCACCCAGCCCTGGGGTATCACCGCGGGCCCCGACGGCAACCTCTGGTTCACGGAGTCCTACGGCAACCAGATCGGGCGTATCACTCCCACGGGCGTGATCACCGAGTTCCCGGTCCCCACGTTCAACAGCGGCCCGCTCGGGATCACCGCCGGTCCCGACGGCAACCTCTGGTTCTGTGAGGCCACGGCCAGCAAGATCGGCCGCATCACTCCCGCGGGCGTGATCACCGAGTTCACCGTGCCCACCGCCGGCAGCGGGCCCCGGGTGATCACGGGGGGACCGGACGGCAACGTCTGGTTCACCGAGACCGGCGGCAACGGCAACCAGATCGGCCGCATCACTCCCGCGGGCGTGATCACCGAGTTCCCGATTCCCAGCGTCAACGCCGTCGCCTACGGCATCACCAAGGGTCCGGACGGCAACGTCTGGTTCACGGAACAGGCAACCTACAAGGTGGCCAGGATCACGCCCGCCGGCGTCATCACCGAGTTCCCCATGGCGGTGGGCTCCGGTGGCCAGGGAATCGTGACCGGCCCGGACGGAAACCTCTGGATCGCGGAGCGAGGCTCCTCCAGGATCGCGCGCGTCACGACCGCGGGAGCCATCACGGAGTTCCCCGTGCCGCTTACCCACGTTCCGTTCGAGATCACGGCCGGCATCGACGCGAACCTGTGGTTCGCCTCGCCCAACTCCCACTCCGTCTCGCGGTACGTGCCCTGAGGCGGCTCCGCGGGCCCCCGCCCGCGGCTCCTCAGGCCTTTTTCTTCTCCGGCATGGGCAGGATGGCCGCCTTCTCACCCTTGGCCGCGGCTTCGGCCGGGGTCTCGAGGGAGGGCAGGCCGAGTCCCTTGCGCAGGCGGGCGTCGACCTCGTTCCTGATGTCCGGGTTGTCCTTCAGGAACTGCCGCGCGTTCTCGCGCCCCTGGCCCATGCGCTCGCCGTCGATCGCGTACCACGCTCCCGATTTCTCGATGACCTTGTGGTCGACTCCGAGATCGAGGAGGTCGCCTTCCTTGCTGATGCCCTCGCCGTAGAGGATGTCGAACTCGGCCTCACGGAACGGCGCCGCGACCTTGTTCTTGACCACCTTCACCTTGGCCCGGCTGCCGATGACCACGTCGCCCTCCTTGAGCGAGGCGATGCGCCGGATGTCGAGCCGCTGCGAAGCGTAGAACTTGAGGGCCCGGCCGCCGGTGGTGGTCTCGGGGTTGCCGAACATCACCCCGATCTTCTCGCGGAGCTGGTTGATGAAGATGAGGCAGGTCTTGCTCTTGGCCACCACGGAGGTGAGCTTGCGCAGGGCCTGGCTCATGAGCCGGGCCTGCATACCCATCTGCGCGTCGCCCATCTCACCTTCGAGCTCGGAGCGGGGGACGAGGGCGGCCACCGAGTCGATGACGAGGACGTCGACCGCGCCCGAGCGGATGAGCACCTCGGTGATCTCGAGGGCCTGCTCGCCGCTGTCCGGCTGCGACACCAGGAGGTTGTCGGTGTCGACGCCCAGCTTGGCCGCGTAGACCGCATCGAGGGCGTGCTCGGCGTCGACGAAGGCGGCCATACCGCCCCGGCGCTGGGCCTCGGCGATCACGTGCAGGGAGAGGGTGGTCTTGCCCGAGGACTCGGGGCCGAAGATCTCGATCACCCGGCCCCGGGGCACGCCGCCCACGCCGAGGGCTGCGTCGAGCGAGAGCGAGCCCGTGGGGATGGCGGGAACGTCGATCTTGTCGCGGCTGCCGAGCCGCATGATCGAGCCCTTGCCGAATTGCTTGTCGATCTGCGCGAGAGCGGCTTCGATCGCCTTGCCCCGCTCGTTCTTGTCGTCGTTCATGAACCTCTCCTTGGTCGATAGGGCCCGTCGTGCGGTAGGCGGAGCATAGCCACGCCACGTGTCATGGGAGGTCCGGAGGCGCCTGAAAATTTCGAGCGAAACGTCATCCGCTGAGGACGCCCCTCCGAGCTGGCACACTCTCTCGCTCACTCACGCCAATGAAGTCGCTATTTGTATTGGATATGATCAATTCTGCTCGTTCATGCCACCCACTGTAAAAGGTCATCGGGCAGAGTCAAAGAGGCCCTCGGAGAAGCCCACGGGTTGGGGGGGAATCCTCCCTAAGACTAGATGTTGTATGAGGTTAGCGGGTGAGTGTCATCCGAGTCACACTTTTCGGAGATTCTCTTCGAGACGAAAAAACGCTGTGAGACACCGACGTCCCTCTGCTAGAATGCGGTTGCGAGGAAGGTCCCGGAAGAGTTCCCGAGCACTAGCTTGGATCCCGGGACTCCAAGAGGGAGAAGGACTTGAACAAGAAGAAGGCCCCGCGGACTGCACGCTCTTCGTCGCGGAAGCCCTCGTCGGCGACGGCCCGGCGCAGCGCCAAGGCCTCGTCCAACCGGAGAAAGAGCGCGCCCACGTCCTCCAAGCATTCGAAGGCCAGATCCAAGGCTCTGGTGAGCCGGGCTCGGGCCTCCAACCCGGCCCGGAGTACCGGCCACGTCGTTTCCAAGAAGCATTCGGGTCATGGCTCCACGATCCCCCGCCGGGTGCCGGTGCCTTCCCCGATGCCGATAAGGCACGTGGCGCCGCCCCGTCCGGCCCTCGTCACGCCGGCTCGCTCCATGCCTCCCCCGAAGGAGGTGCGCCGGATCCTCACGACGACGCCCGCTCCGCGAGTGCCGCTGGCCCTCCCCGATTTCTCGGATTCGGGTGTGATGTTGGCCATCACCTACTCGATTCGGGAAGGGCGCCGCAACGAGTTCTTCGAGCTCCTGCGGGAGCTGAAGCCGTTGCTCGCCGCGATTGGCGGAAATGACTGCACCGTTTTCGAAGATCGCAGCCGGCCCAACTACTTGATGGAAGTCTTCCGGTTCAAGGACGAGGCCGAGTTCACGGCCTTCGACGACAAGTTTCACAAGGACCGGAAGATCGCGGCCATCTACGCCCTCCTCGACGACATCGTCGAAGCGGAGAAGAGCGACTTCAAGATCTTCGAGCGCCGACTCTAGGCCTCTCGTGCCGAGAGGCCTCGTCATGGCCTCTTGGCACGCGGGGCGCGGCCGCTCCCGCAGCGCGCCGACTCCGCGACCATGCCCACGCCCCTCGGCCACGCGATCGCCGGTCTCACCGTCCACGTCCTCACGGCGGGGTCTCCCGAGGAGCGGGCCGACTGGCGTCGGGCGGCGATCGTGGCCGGCGCGGCCCTCGCCCCCGATCTCGACCTGATCTTGCGCTTCGTGGATGGCCGCAACCACCACGGCCAGGAGATGCACAGCTTGGGCATGGCCTTCCTCGTGGCTTGCGCGGCCTTCGGCCTTGCCGCACTCTGGCGCCGCCAAAGGCCCCAGGTCCTGGCCCTCGCCATTGGCCTCGCCTGGTCCAGCCACGTCCTCCTCGACTACCTGAACGTCGATACCCATCCGCCCATCGGCATCCTCGCCCTCTGGCCCGTCTCGGCCGGCTATTTCAAGTTCCCCTGGCCGGTCTTCCTGGACGTTGGGCGTACACTCGACTGGAGGGCGGTTCGTCACAATGCCCTGGCGGCGGCGTGGGAGTGCGTCGTTCTGCTTCCTGTGCTGGCGTGGGCATGGCGCGCCCGCACTCGCCGGAATGGAGGTGGCCCGCGATGGCCCGAGGATTCGAAAGCAAGTCCGTAGCCGACCAGCAAGAGGCGAAGGACTGGGTGCGGGTACAAACCGGCCCCCGGGGCGATCCGGGCCTCCTCGCCCGCAAGCGGCGACTCGAGCTCGCGCGAGCCGACACTCTCCGCCAGCTCGAGTCCGTGAAGGTCGAGGCCCACCGCAAGATGCTCGAGCGCGGGCTCGCCGCCCTCGACCAGCAGCTCTCCGAGCTGGCCTAGAGCAGCTCCACCGCGAGGGCGACGCCGTTTCCGCCGCCGAGGCAGAGGGTGGCGACGCCCCGCGACTTGCCGCGATCGCGCAGCGCATAGATCAGGGTGGTGAGGATGCGCGCGCCGCTGGCCCCGATGGGATGGCCGAGGGCCACGGCCCCGCCGTTCACGTTCACCTTCGCGGGGTCGAGCCCGAGCTCGCGGCACACTGCGACGGACTGAACGGCGAAGGCCTCGTTCAGCTCGACGAGGTCGACGGTGTCCGCGCTCCAGCCGGTCTTCTTCCAGAGCTTCTGCACCGCGGGCACCGGGGTCATCATCACGAGCGACGGATCGAGGCCGGCCACGGCCTGGCCCGCGACCACGCGGGCCATCGGCGAGAGACCGCGGGCCTTGGCCACGTCGGCTGCCATCACCACGAGTGCCGCGGCGCCGTCGTTCACGCCGGGCGCGTTGCCCGCGGTGACGGTGCCACCGTCCTTGAAGGCGGGCTTCAGGCGGCCCAGCGCCTCGAGCGACGTGTCTTCGCGCGGGCTCTCGTCCGCCGCGAAGAGGACGGGATCGCCCTTCTTCTGGGGGATGGGCACGGGGAGGATCTCGGCCTTGAACTTGCCCGCCTTGGTGGCGGCGATGGCCTTCTGGTGGCTCGCGAGCGCCCACTCGTCCTGCTCGCGCCGCGTGACCCCGTACTTCTCGGCCACGATCTCGCCGGTGCAGCCCATGTGGTAGTCGTTGTAGACGTCCCAGAGGCCGTCGTGGATCATCGAGTCCAGCACCTCGCCGTGGCCGAGGCGCATCCCTTCGCGCGCCTTGGGCAGGAGGTAGGGGCAGCTCGACATCGACTCCATGCCTCCGGCCACGAGCACGTCGGCTTCGCCCGCGGCGATCGCCTGCGCCGCCAGCATCACCGCCTTGAGGCCCGAGCCGCAGACCTTGTTGATCGTGAGGGCAGCGACGGTGTTGGGCAGGCCGGCCCCGAGCGCCGCCTGGCGCGCGGGGGCCTGGCCGGCGCCGGCCGAGACCACGTGGCCGAGGATCACCTCGTCGATCGCCCCCGGCTCGATCCCGGCCCGTGCGACCGCCTCCTTCACCACCATGGCGCCCAGTTGGGGGGCGCTCCAACCCTTGAGGGTGCCCAGGAACTTGCCCGTGGGGACGCGGACCGCGGAGAGGATGACGGCTTCTCTCATGTCGAGCTCCTTCAGGAACGGGAACGGGTGAGGTAGCGTGCCGCGGAATCGAGGAAGCCTGCGCGAATCTCGGCGTCCTCGATGGTCTTGGCGGCGGCCGTCAACTCGGCCGAAGGCGGAGTGGGCGGAGGTTCGGCGGGGGCGACCGATCGGGGTTCCGGCGCGAGCGCCACTGGTCCATCACAGAAGGCGAGCCGGGCTGGCGCCAGATCGCCCGCCACCCGGCGCAGGCGGCCGTGCAGCGGTCCGCGGATCTTCAAGAGCGCCTTGCGCCAGGTCGCGTCGGACACCTTCACGCGCAGGGTCGTCCCCTCGATCGCCACCACCTCGGTGCGCCGGGCCAGCTCGGGCCCCACGGCCAGCGGCCACGCGGCACGCAGAAGCGCCAGCGTGCGCTCGGGCGACGCGCCGAAGAGCCGCACGGCCAGGTCCGTGGCAGCGGGACGCGTGAGGGACATGGCTTTACTTTAACAGTCAGCGCCACGCTATACTCCGAGGCTCGAAATGGCCCTCTCGCCGCCTTCCCCCCTGGCCACCGCCCCTCCCCGCTGATGCAGTGTCCTCGCTGTCAGGCCGCGATCACGAGCCCGCCGGACGCGTCGGGTGCGCTCCTTTGTCCGGGCTGCGGGGCCAAGCTCCTCACGAAGGCCGCGGCCGCGGCGCGGGCGGCAGGGCGGCCGAACGAGAGCTCCGGCGCCGAGGGCCATCATCCGAGCGCCACGCTGCCGCCGGGGACGGTCCTCAAGAGGATCCCGCGGCCCGAGGAGCTCGCGGAGCGGAACAGCGGAGCCGAGGCCACGCACAGCCATTTCGAAGCGATCCTGGCCGAGCTGCGCGCGCTGCGCTCGGTCCAGGACGACATCCTCGAGCTGTTGCGCGAACGATCGGAATCGCCAGGAGCGCGGGCGCTCGACGCCGCCCCGTCCCTCGGTCGCGATCTCGACGGCCCCGCGGTGCCCGCCGCCCCCCTCCGGACCCGGCGAAACAAGTCGGTCCTGGTGATCGACGACGACGCGCAGACGCGCGCGGCCGCGGTGGCCGAGCTCGAGAAGGCTTCGGTGCCGGTGCGCGCCTTCGCCGACGGGCAGGTCGGCCTCCAGGCGATCGCCGACGAGAAGCCCGACGTCATCGTGCTGGAGCTGGACTTGCGCGGCGCCATGGCGGGCAAGGACGTGATCAACATGATCAAGGCCACCATGGAATGGGTGGACCTCCCCATCGTCCTCTACACCCGGGCCGCGGTCGAGAGTCAGCGGGAGGCTCGCACCGTGCACGGCGCCGACGAGTTCGTCCTGAAGAGCGCGGGGGCGGCGGCCCTGGTGGCGCGCTGCATCTCCCTTTTCCGCAAGGGCTAGGCGTGCTCATCCTCGCCTCGGCCTCGCCGCGCCGGGCACGAATCCTCGACGAGCTTCGCATTCCCTTCCGGGTCGTGGTCTCCGCGGTCGACGAGACGCTGCTTCCCGGCGAGGAGGGTTCCCAGGCGGTGCTCCGCCTGGCCCGGGCCAAGGCGGCGGCGGTCGCGGCCCGGGAGTCCCTGCCGGTCCTGGCCGCGGACACCGAGGTGATCTGCGATGGAGAGGTGCTGGGAAAGCCGGGCACCGTCGAGGGCGCTCTCGCCATGCTCCTTCGGCTCGCCGGGCGCACCCACGAGGTGGTGACGGCGGTCTGCCTGCGCCAGGGCGGGGTCGAGCGTGCCGGGGTCGAACGCACCACCGTGCGGTTCGCGCCGATGACGGAGGCCGAGTGCGCCTGGTACGCGGCGACGGGGGAGCCGCTCGACAAGGCCGGCGGCTACCACGTGGACGGCCGGGGCAGCTTCTTCATCGTCGGGATCGAGGGCTCGCCCTCGAATGTGGCGGGCCTGCCGGTGCGCCTGCTCTACGAGCTCGCTCGGGAGGCGGGCCTCGCGCTCACGGGAACGGCCGTCGCTTGAGGGTCCTCGTTCGTGCGGGCGTCGTCGCGTCCCTGGCCTGCGCCCTTGCGGCGGGCCTTCATCCGCGTCTGCCCTTCGCGTCCTCGTCACCCGATTGGGCCGCGACCTTTGTCGCGGCGATCGCGCTGCTGCTGACCCTCGCCTTCGTGCTGCGCGGCATCCCTGGCGGCCTTGCCGAACGCCTCCTGGCCCTGGGCGCGCTCGCGCTGGTGGCCGGTCTCGCCCTCGACGGAACCCAGGCCCACCGCGGGATGCTGAGCCTCGGGGTAGGTCAGACGAAGAACACTTTCGAGGAGCAGGGCGCCCACGGCCGTGCGCTCGGGTTCAGGCCCTTTGGCTTCGAGCTTCGCCTCGCGCGGGCCAGCGGGTCGGTGGCCACCCTCGAACGTCCGCGCGATGGCGCCCGGATCACGGTCACGGGCTCGCAGGCGGGTCGGCTGGGGCCGTTCCGATTCGGGGACCCGCAGCTGATTCCGACCGGACAGGCGGCCCGCCTCACCGTGACGGTGAACGACGAGTCCGGGGCTCGTTCGGCCGAAGTGGGCCCCGACCAGCCCGGCCGGGTGGGCGACCTCGAGATCGAGCTCGAGCGCTACTTTCCCGACTTCGCCCTCGACGAGCGGCAGCAGCCCTTCTCCCGGTCGTCCTACTCCCGAAACCCGGCCGCCCTCCTGCAGGTTCGGCGCGGGGCGCGGGCCTTCCGCGTCTTCGTGATCCGGTCGATGCCCGGCCTGCACCAGGTGCCCGAGCTTCGCCAGACGTTCGGGCTCGGCGAGGTGGAGCCCGAGCTTTCGCTCCAGCTCCAGGTCGCCGAAGAGCCTTTCGCCCCCCTTCTCGGCGTGGCGGCCTTGTTCGTATGGGCAGGGGTGCTGCTGTCCCGGAGTCGCGTGTGAACGTCTTGCCTGCTCTCGCCGCGGCCGCCGCCCTGGCGGCGGCGCTCGTCGCCCTCGCCCGCGGTGCTATGCCGCCGGCAAAGGCCGAACGGATCCTCTCGGTGCTGGCGGCCGTGGCCATGGTTCCGTCGCTCGAGGACCCGGCGTCGTGGCCGTGGGTGGCTCTCGTCGCGGGAGGCGCCGTCTTCGCCACGCCGCTGCCTTGCCTGTTCGCCGCGGCGGCGGCGGCCATGGCCGCGCTCGGCGTGCCTTCGCGATCGGAGGCCGTCGGCGCGCCGGTCTTCGCCGCGATGGCCCTCGCGGCGGGGGCCGCTTCTCTCGGCTCGGAGGGTGCCGCGCGGCAAAGGTCCGGCGCGGACCGTGCCTGGCCCGCGGTCTGGGGAGGCTTCGCGGTGTGCCTGGCGGCGGCGATTCCCGGCGAAGGCCAGTCCCTGGCCTGGCGCTTCAGCCTCGGGGCCGCGGAGGCGCGCGTCGACATCCCCGGCGCCGGCCTCCTCGTCGGCCTCGGATTGGTCGTGACCCTCGCGGGCTCGCTGGCGCTCTTGGCCCATCTGCTCACGCAAGAGACGCCCTCCGCCCCGGTCCGCCGGTTCGGCCAGGGAGCCCTGGTCCTGGGCGCCGGCCTGTCGATCGTTGCCGTGGCTTTCATCCTGCTCCGAGGCTCGGGGTTCCCCGAGGCGCTCACGGCGAGCGCTCGGAGCCTCGTCGGCCTGATGCTGGCCACCACCTTGCTCGTCGCCGGTCTCGTCGTCCTGCTGGGCCCGCCGTCTTCGGGCGACGCGCAGCCGTGGGCTCGCCAGGCTGCGCTCGAAGCGCGCATCGGCGGCAGCCTGGCGGTCGCGGCCGCGGGCGTGGCCGGGCTCGAAAGCTGGCTTCGACTCGGGAGCTATGCCACGCCGTTCACCGCCGCGGCCGCGTCGGCGGCCCTCCTGGCCCTGGCGGTGCTCGAGCCGACGAAGCTCGGTGTGCTGAAGAAGGCGCTCTGGCTCGCCGCCCTCGCCTTCGTCGTGACGGCCTGACGGGCTATCCTTCGAACGTCGCATGTCCACGACCCCCCGACTTCGCGGTCTCCTCGCCGGCGCCTTCTTCGGCCTGATCGCCCCTTACGCCCTGGCCCAGGAGACGCACGAGCCCCAGCCCGAGAACCCGCCTTCCCCCGAGCCGGTGCGAGCGGCGGAGACGATCGTGGTCACGGCCACTCGCACCGCGCAGCCCGATGCGGAGGCGCCCCCGAGCCTGGTCGTGGTCACGGCCAAGGACCTCGACACCACGCCGGCCCCCACCCTCGACGACGCCCTGCGTCTGGTGCCGGGCTTCAACCTGTTTCGCCGCACCGGCAGCCGCTTCGCCAACCCCACGTCCCAGGGGGTGTCGATGCGTGGCCTCGGGCCGAGCGGCGCCAGCCGTGCGCTCGTGCTCGTGGACGGGCTTCCCCTGAACGACCCCTTCGGGGGCTGGATCTACTGGGGCCGAGTCCCCGGCGAGAGCATCGATCGGGTCGAGGTCCTCCGCGGAGGCGCCTCCGACCTCTACGGGAGCGCCGCCCTGGGAGGGGTCATCCAGGTGCTGACCCGGACCGCGGCCAGTCCCCCGGACTTGTCGGTGGAGGCGAGCCTGGGGAACGAAGACACGGCTGAAGGCTCGTTGTCCGCGGGCGGCCGCGTGGGCGAGTGGGGGGCGCGCCTCTCGGCCGGAGGGCTCGCGACCGACGGCTATGTCCCGGTCGACGAAGCGGAGCGGGGCACGGTCGATACCGAAGCCGCGGCTCGCTACGCGACCGCCGACCTGACCGTGGACCGGAACATTCGGGGAGGGCGAGCGTTCGTGAGGGGACGTTTCTTCGGGGAGAGCCGGAAGAACGGCACGCCGCTTCAGACGAACGACACCCGCGTCAACCAGGTGGTGCTGGGCGCCGACACGAGCGGTGCGGGCTACGGGCAAGCGGCCGTACGCTTCTACGCGAGCGCCCAGGTCTTCAATCAGACCTTCACTGCGGTGGCGGCCGACCGCAACAGCGAAGCCTTGATCCGCGACCAGCGCGTTCCGGCCCAGGACACGGGCCTCTCCGCGCAATGGTCGCGTTCGCTGGGGGCGAGCCACACCCTGGTGGCTGGCCTCGTGGGCCGCGAAGTGCGGGGGGCGAGCGACGAGGTCGTCATCGCGGCCGGCGTGCCGACCTCGACCGTCGGCGCCGGAGGCCGCGAGCGCACCGCGAGCGCTTTCGTGGAGGATCTCTGGCGTATCGGTCCACGCGTCCACCTGACTCTGGCCGCTCGCTTCGACCACTGGCGCCGGTACCGCGCGCTCTCCACCACCACCCCCTTGGCTCGCCCGGGCCCGCCTGTCGTCACCGAATACCCCGACGAGAGCCAATCGTCGGTGAACCCGCGCGCCACCCTGATCGTGAACGCCACGAGCCGCCTCGACCTGAGCCTCGCCGGCTACCACTCCTTCCGCGGGCCGACCCTGAACGAGCTCTACCGGTCCTTTCGCGTCGGGAACACCGTGACCCTGGCCAATGCCGCCCTCCGCGCCGAACGGCTGAACGGGGGCGAGGTCGGAGCCCGGTGGCGGGACCGCGGGTTGACCCTCTCGAGCACCGCGTTCTGGACGCAGACGAACGACCCGGTGGCCAACCTGACCCTCACCTCGACGCCCAATCTCATCACGCGGCAGCGACAGAACCTCGGCCTCACGCGCGCGCTGGGGCTCGAGCTGGACGCGGAAGCGCGGCTCGGAGAGCATTTCCGCGTCGCGGGCGGCTACGCCTTCACCGACGGCTTCGTGGAGAGCTTCCCCCCTTCTCCTGCGCTCGAAGGCAACCTCCTCCCGCAACTGCCGCGGCACCAGACCTCTCTCCGACTCCTCTACGACCGGAAGCGTCTCTCCGCCAGCGCCGACGTGCGGTTCGTGGGCGACCAGTACGAGGACGATCTCAACGAGCTACGCCTCGCGTCCTTCGTGGTGGCGGATCTCTTCGCGACGTTTCGGGTCGGCCGCTCGGCCCAGGTGTTCGCCGCGATCGAGAACCTCTTCGACGAGCGCTACGCAGTCGGGCTGACTCCGGTCGCCACCCTCGGCCCGCCCTTCCTCGTCCGCGCCGGGTTTCGCCTTCGGCTCGGGCGTGACGGCCATCCTTGACGGGCCACACAACCGTTAGGTAGGCTCCGCAGCAGTTTCATTCGCGAGGTGCCGTGGAAAGCGACCGGAAGGGTCCCGTCATCGAGGTCCCGTCTCTCATCGTGAAGGGCGGACCGACGGACGGAGCGATCTTCGCCCTGACCGAGGGCACGTCGATCCTCGTGGGGTCGGGCCGCCTCGCCAACCTGCAGCTCGTGGGCGAGCCGATCGGCTCGGCCCACCTGCGCATCAACTGGGACGACGCCGGGATCTCGATCACCGACAACGGCAGCATGGGCGGGACCTTCGTGAACGGCGAGGCGGTCGTGACCGGGCCCCTGGCCGACGGCGACCGCATCGCGTTCGTCCCTTCGGGCTCCAAGCTGAACCTTCCGAAGCTCCTGGTGCGGATCCCACCGGGGACGGTGATGGTGACGCTGCCTCCACCCGCGCCCGAGGCCCCTCCCGCCGAACCGGCGAAACCCGCGGCCGCGCCCTTCCCGAAGCCGGCGAGCGCCCCGAAGCGCCCGGTGCGGCCCCCCAAGCCCCCTCCCTGGGAAGCCGCACTCGACGCCTTGCGCGACATCGACTGGCGGAGCCCCAAGGTGCTGGTGCCGGTCGGCGGGCTCCTGCTCGTGCTCCTGGGCCTCGTCGCGATGAGGATCGTGCTGGGCCGAGCCCCCGTCCTGCAGTCAGTGCAGCCGGCCGCGGGCGAGCCGGGCCAGGTCATCGCACTCTCGGGGCAATACTTCGCGGAAGACGCGGCCAAGAACACGGTGCGTTTCGGAGACGCGACCGCCCAGGTCATGGGAGGCAATGCCACGGGCCTCACCGTGACCGTGCCCGAGGTGCCCGAGGCGGCCTCCGGCCAGGAGGTGAAGGTCGTCGTCCAGACCCGCGGCGGTCGTTCGTCGCCCGTAGGCCTTCAAGCTGACCCGCACGCCCAAGGTCGCGGCCCTCGATCCCGAGGCCGCGCTGCCCGGCGAAACCGTGACCTTGCGGGGCCAGTCGCTCGGCGGCGCGGTGACCGTCACCGTCGGCGGTGCGGCCGCGCGAGTGGTGGAGGCCAAGGGCGACGTCATCCGGTTCCAGGTCCCGAACCTGCCGGCCACGCCGGCGCGGACCGAGCCCGTGATCGTCCAGATCGGCGACCGCGTCAGCGCGGCGGTCGATCTCCTGATCGGCAAGCTCCCGGTGATCCTCGACGTGGTTCCGCCGCGGGGCGCCGCGGGGGACCGGGTGGTGCTCCGGGGAAAGGGCTTTGCCGCCGCCCCCGAGAGGAACAAGGTCACCTTCGCCGGTGCGTCCGCCCTCGTCCTCGGTGCGAGCGCCGCGGAGCTGCAGGTGGCGGCGCCATTGGCTCCGGCCGGCGCGACCGATGCCGAGATCGTGATCGATGCGAGTGGTCGCCCGACCACGAACCGTGCATTGTTCACCTACACGAGCCCTTCGGCCGTCTCCTTCCGTCCCCGCTTCGTGGCGACCGACGCGGGCTCCACGCGGGCCCAGGCCTTCGTGTCGAGCCAGCTCGGGCCGCTGCTCGTGCTCTCGTCGAAGGACGCCGCGAAGAGCGTGCAGGACCGGGCGGTCGCGGTCGCGGGCGCGCTCAACGCCGCCTTCGACGCGAGCGTCTCGGGTTTCGAGGCGAAGGGCGACGGCGTCGCCGCGGCCGGCCGGCCCGAGGTCTTGTGGAAGGCCACCGCCGAAGACGCCGCGGGCTACGCAGCGCCCCCCGGCGTGAGCGTGCGTAACTCGGCCCCCACGCCCGCCGCGCTGGCCGCCCACTGGGCCGCCCTCCTCTCCGACTACGCGGCGCTCTTCGTTCAAGGGCAGCGGCCGGTGCGGATGCTGGCCGCGTCGCCGCGCGGGCGCGCCTTCGTAGACCTCCAGTCCGAGCTCGGTTGGCGGCCCGGAGCTACGGTGACGCCGGGCCGCGCGGGCGCGCTTTCACCGAGCCTTCTGGGTCGGCTGGCCGAGATGGCGTTCGGCCTCGGCAAAGAGACGGCCGCGACGGTGGGAGCGGCCCTCGAAGGTACGTGGGAAGGCGAGCTCGCAGAGACCAGCGGCCTGCGCAAGCCGATCACCGTGCGCGTTCGCCAGGCCGGGGGCAAGCTCGCCGGCACCCTGTTGACGGGTGGGCGAGTGTCCTTGGAGCAGCCGCTCCAGGCCGTCACCGTTCAGGGCGCCACCGTCACTTTCACGGTGCGCACCGGCGCCGCGTTGCGATTCTTCGTCGGTCAACTCGACGCTGCCGGGATCACGGGAAGCGTCCACACGGGAACGGCCACCGGCCCCGAGGCCGGCACCTTCACCCTGAAGTACGCGCCGTAGACTCTCTCACGCGCCAGACTGAGCGGCTTGGGCGACAGAGAACGCCCCGGATACGGCCGGGAGTAGAAACGGCCCTCGACGAGAAGCCTCAGCTCGGACTACGGGCTCGCCGGCGGCCGCTCGCCCCAAAGGGCGCCGAGATCCAGCTCGATCGCGGCGAACGGCTCGGCGCGGACGGGGTCGTCGCCGCCATACGTCGCGGCCACGACCCAGCGACCGGCTTCCAGCCGAAGAACCTCGAGCGTCCGCGCCGCAGGGTTCACGAGCCAGACGTGCTGCACCCCCTCGCGGGAATACACAGGCAGCTTGCGCACACGGTCGAGCCGCTCCGTGGACGGGGAAAGGACCTCGCAGGCCCAATCCGGCGCCAGGGTGAAGTAGGCCGTGTCGGGAATGGCGGGCAAGCGTTCGCGCCGCCATCCTGCCAGGTCGGGAACGAGGACGTCTTCGCGGAGGTGTAGCTCCGGCTCGTCGAGGATCCACCAACCGCCGGGCCCGCCGCGACCGCGGTCGAAGGGCGACCAGATCTGACCGCCGAGTCCCGAGGTGGCGACGCTGTGTCGCCCTGCGGGCCGGGGGCTCGTGTGCAGGTCGCCGTCCACGATCTCGGCGACGAGATGGTCGGGGACCTTCAGCAGGTCGTCGTATGTCGCCCGCCTTCGAATCGGGGACGCCATCGCGAGCTACCGACCGATGGCCAGGCGGTCGGCCAGGGGCCGCGGCAGCCCCGCCTTCAGGATCTTCTGCTGCGCCTCGTGGACGCGGTAGGGGATGCGGTAGATCGTGATCGCGCGCGCGTCGCTGTCGTAGATCGCGAACGAGGCCAGGGGATTGCCGTCGCGCGGCTGGCCGATGGAGCCGGGGTTGATGAGATAGCGCACGCCCGGCTTCAGCTTGTAGCGGAACGAGGGCCCGATGGTGAGAATCGTGGTGATGGCGTCGGGGGAGAGGCCGAAGATCACGGGGAAATGAGAGTGGCCGAAGAAGCAGACGGGGAACTGCGTCTGCCGGAAGACGTTCAGGGCTTCGATCTCGCCGAAGATGTAGGCGTCCTCGTCGATGGGGGTGCCGTGCGAGATCGCGAACTGGCCGTCCACCACCGCCGGCCCTTCGGGCAGGTCGCGCAGCCAGTTGAGATTGGGCCGGGTCAGCTTCTTCCGCGTCCACATCGCGGCGGCCAGGGCCACGCGGTTGAAGAGCTCGCCGTCCTCGATCCCGGAGCAGACCTTGTCGTGGTTGCCGCGGATGCCGGTGAGCGGCTTGAGCGACCTCACGAGGTCCACGGTCTGGTTGGGATTGGCGCCGTAGCCGACGAGGTCGCCGAGGAAGACCGCCTTGTCCCAGGGCTTCCTGCGGACGAACGAAAGGATGGCGCTGAGCGCCTCCTTGTTCGAGTGGATGTCCGACAGGATCAGGTACTTCATCGCTCCGCGCTCGCGTCCGAGAAGGCCGCCGCGACGATGCGCCCGGCGATCGCTTCCGGCGCCTCCGTCGCATCCACGACCAGGTCTGCCGAACGGTAAAAGGGCTCCCGCTCCCCGAGAAGACGCCGCATTATCTCACGATCCGCAGCCAGGGGCCGGCTCCCGTCCGTGGGCACCCGCCGGGCCAGGGTGTCGAAATCGCCGGCGAGGTAGACCGTGAAGGCTCCGGTCTGCAGGGCCTCGCGGGTCTCGGCTTGCGCAAAAGCACCGCCGCCGGTTGCGATCACCCGGCGGAGAGCTGACTGGAGCTCGCGAGCGACCAGAAGCTCCTCCTGGCGAAAGGCGGCCTCGCCCTGCTCGCGGAAGATGTCGGCGATCCGCCGCCCCGCGCGCTCCTCGATGCGCTCGTCCATGTCGACGAAGCCCCAGCCGAGCTTCCGGGCCAGGATCCGGCCGACCGTGCTCTTGCCGGACCCCATGAATCCGACCAGCACCACGCGCTCGGGAGGACTCTCACCCAAGCCCGGCCCCGGAGGCCAGCACGTCGTAGAACTCGGGGAACGAGACCGAGGCGGCTTCGGCGCCTTCGATCTCTCGTGCCGCCCGGCGCGGCGAGCCCGGCCACGGCCAGGGCCATGGCGATCCGGTGGTCGTCGTGGGCCCGCACCGTGGCACCGCGGAGGGGTTGACCGCCGTCGATGGCCAGGCCGTCGGGGCGCTCTTCGACGGCGGCCCCCATGCGGCGGAGACCCTCGGCCAGGGCCGCAATGCGGTCACTCTCCTTGACCCGCAGCTCGGCCGCGCCGGACACCGTGAATCGTCCCTGGGCGTAGGCCGCGGCCACGGCCAGGGCGGGGATCTCGTCGATGAGGCCGGGCACCGCGGCCGCGGGGACGTCCACGCCGCGCAGGCGGGACGAGCGAGCGACGATCGAGCCGACGGGCTCGGGCTTCGCCGAGTCGGTGGTGATGGAGACGTGCCCACCCATCGCCAGGAGCACGTCGACGAACCCGATCCGGCCCGGGTTCAGCGAGACCCCCTCGATGTGGACCTCGGAGTCCGGCAGGATCAACGCGGCCACCACCAGGAAGGCCGCGCTCGACACGTCGCCCGGCACCGCCATGCGAACGGCCTCGAGGCGCGCCCGCCCGCGCACGCTCACCGACAGGCCCGAGCGCTCCACGGGCACCCCGAAGGCGGGGAGCAGGCGCTCGGTGTGGTCGCGGCTTGCGGCCGGCTCCTTGACGGTGGTGATGCCCTCGGCATCCAGCCCCGCCAGCAACACCGCGGTCTTCACCTGGGCGCTGGCCACGGGCAGGTCCCAGGTGATGGGCCGCAAAGAGCCGCCGTCGAGGGTCAGCGGCGGCTTGCCGTCGATGCCCTGGGCGCCGGCCCCCATGGCCCGGAGCGGCGCCGCCACGCGCTCCACGGGCCGGCGGCAGAGGGAGGCGTCCCCGGTCAGGGTGCTCCGGAACGGCCTCCCGGCCAAAGCACCCGCCAGCATGCGCAGGGTCGAGCCCGAGTTCCCGCAATCGAGGGCGTCCTGGGGCGCCTTCCAGGCCTCCGGGCCGCGGCCGTCGATCGTGACCTCGCCTCCGGTGCGACGGATGACGACCCCGAGCGCACCGAGGCAGGCCAGGGTGGAGGCGCAGTCCGCGGCCGAAGAGAAATTCGTGAGGCGCGTCTGGCCGTGGGCGAGGCCGCCCATGATCGCGAGGCGATGGGAGAGGGACTTGTCGCCGGCCAGCCGGAACCGACCCTGGAAGCGGCGGGCTTGCTGGATGAGAACGCTCAAGCCCCGGGATGCTAGCACGGCCGGCGGCCTTCGTGGAGCCGCAAGTCTCTCTGGGAGCAGAGCTTGACGCTGCTCGTCGGCCCGTGCTACGGTCCCCCCGTCGCCGTCCGTTGCCCCACCCAATGACCCAGACTCGGACGGTCAAGCTCGACATCGCCAGCCGATTCGAGATGCTCGACGTGGTGCAGACCGTGGTGACCCATCTGGCGACGCTCGTCGGCTTCGGAGAGGATGCGACACACTACATGAGCGTGGCCGTGCGCGAGTCCGTGGTGAATGCGATCAAGCACGGCAACAAGCTCGACGCCCTGAAGCGCGTCGATCTCGTGTTCACGATCGGAGACAAGGCCCTCGAGGTCACGATCCACGACCAGGGCTCCGGTTTCGACCCGACCTCCATCCCCGACCCCCTGGCTCAGGAGAACCTCCTGAAGGTGGACGGCCGCGGGATCTTCTTCATGAAGTCGTTCATGGACGAGGTCTCCTACTCGTTCCCGCCCGGGGGCGGAACGCTCGTCCGCATGCTCAAGCGGCTCTAGAAGAGCCCCCCGCCGATGACCAACGAAGAAGCCCTCTTCCTCGGACGCACCTTCGACGACTTCCTCTTCACTCCCCAGCGGAGCCCCGTCCTGACCCGTCGCGAAGTGGATCTCTCCATGCCCCTCGCCGCGGGACTGAGGGTGGGCTTGCCCGTCATCGGCGCCAACATGGACACCGTGATGGGTGAGGAGATGGGGAAGACCCTGGCCCTCGAAGGGGCCTTTGGCTTTCTCCACCGGAGCCGCAGCATCGAGGAGCAGGCCTCGCAGATCCGGTACGTGAAGAGCCGGCACTCGTACGTCATCGACAAGCCCGTGCTGCTTCCGAAGACCGCGACCATGGCCGAGGCCCGGAAGACCATCCACGCCCACAAGGCGAGCGGCATCCTGATCGAGGAGTCCCCGGGCAGCGGGATCCTGGCCGGGATCCTGTCCCACCGGGACATGCCGCTGCTCCACGTCGGCGACGACCGGCCCGTGACCGACTACATGACCCCGGCCCCGCGCATCGTGACCCGGCCTCCGAACGTGGCCATGGACGAGGCCGAGCGCGTGATGTTCGACCATCGGGTGGAGAAGCTGCCCCTGGTCGATCCCGACGGCCGCATCCGCGGCCTCATCACCATGCGCGACCTGAAGCTCTACAAGCAGAAGCCCCAGTCGGCCAAGGACGCGCGGGGCCGGCTGCGGGTGGGGGCCACGATCGGCGCGACCGGCGACTACGTCGAGCGCGCAGTGGCGCTCGTCGCGGAGGAGGCCGACGCCATCCTGATGGACGTGGCCCATGCCGACTCGGAGGTGGTGGCCAAGGCCATGGCCACGTTCCGCAAGGCCTTGCCCAAGGCCACGCTGGTCGTCGGCAACGTGGCCACCGCGGACGGGGCCCGGCGCCTGCGCGACCAGGGGGCCGACGCGGTGAAGGTGGGAGTGGGACCGGGCCGCGGATGCCGGACGCGGCTCGAGACCGGGGCCGGAGTGCCCCAGCTCCAGGCGATCCGCGCGGCCTGGCGGGGGGTCGAAGGACGAGTGCCGATCATCGCCGATGGCGGGGTGCGCACCGACAAGGACATCTTCCTGGCCATCGCCTGCGGCGCCTCGACGGTGATGCTGGGCAGCATGCTCTCCGGCACCGACGAGGCCCCCGGCATCGTCATCGAGGACCCCGCGACTGGCCAGAAGATGAAGGTCTACCGCGGCATGACGTCGCCCGAGGCCGTGGTGGACGCGGAGAGCGCCGAGTCTCTGGTCGAGGCCCTCAGCACCCCGGCCGAAGGCCAGTCGGTCCGAGTGCCCTACGTGGGAAGCGTCGTGGGGATCCTCCATCGGGTGCGGGGCCACCTCCGCTCGGCGGTGAGCTACGCGGGCGAGCGCGACCTGGCGAGCGCCCATGCCAAGATCGCCGCGGATCCCGCCGCCTTCCTGATCCCGCTCTCCGAGGCCTCGCGGCGCGAGTCGTTCGTCCGTTGAAGGCTGAGTCCGACGGCACGAGGGCCGCCGAGCGCCCCAGGCACCTGCCGCCGATCCTGCGGAGCAAGTTCGTGGCTGGGCTCCTGATCCTCGTTCCCATCGTGATCACGGTGAACAGCCTCTGGTGGCTCTTCACCTACGTCGACGGCCTGGCCCAGCCCGCGGCCATCGCCGTCCTGGGCCGGCCCATCGCCGGCGTCGGCTTCGTCACCACGATCGCGGTGGTGTTCCTCACCGGCGTGCTCTTCTCCTCCGGTCCCCTGCGGCGCCTGCTCGACGGCCTCGAAGACGTCCTCGACTTCGTACCGGTGGTGGGCTCCGTCTACGGCACCACGAAGAAAGTCCTGTCGGGCCTCGGCGGTCAAGGCTCCGAGGAGTCGTTCAAGCGCTTCGTCCTGGCGCGCCTGCCCGGCCGCACCACGCCCGGCTTTCTGACCGGAACCTTCACCTTGGAGCGCGCCGACGGCTCGGCCTATTCGCTGTGCACGGTATACGTGCCGACCAACCACCTCTACGTCGGCGACGTCGTGGTGTTGCCCGTCGAGGACGTGATCGAGACCGACATGAGCCTGGAGGACGGGGTCAGCCTCATCCTCTCCGCCGGCGCGTCGGTGCCCCCAACGCTCAGCGAGAGACGACCGGCTCCTTGACCGGCGGCGCGGGCTCCGCGAGTGCCTGGCGCTTCGCGAGAATGGCCTGCACGACGGCGAGGGTGGCTTTCTCCTGGGCCTCGGCCAGCCCGCTCGTTCGATAGTCGGACGACGTCATCGAGAACCCGACTCCGCTCCCCGACCCGTTCGGGTCCATCTCGATGGCCGCGCCTTGCCCCTTGTTCGAGCGGCCCTCTCCGGTGGTCGAGACCACGACCTCGCCCGTGGTGGTGTCGATGAGCCGGGCCGTGAGCTTCACCTCGTGCTTGACCTTCCGGAACGAGAGGCCGCCGACAGGTCCGAGCACGCTCTTCGCCACCTGGCCCCCGACTCCTCCTCCGAAACGTCGGTCGGAGGTGTGGAACTGGGTGATGGAGCCGGCGATGATGTAGCGAACGCCGGCCACCTTGCCAACCTTCGACAGCTTGGCGGCGTCGAGGGCGGCGCGATCCGACTGGGCGAAGTCCTGCTCGGCCAGGATCGTGTCGAGCCTCTTGCGCTCGATCACCCGGAACGAGCCGTCGTTGATGAGCTCGTCCACGATCTGATCGGCGATGCCCGTGCCGATGTCGTAGTTCCCCCACCACTGGGCCTGGATGGTGCCGTAGTCGAAGGCCATCACCGCGACGTGGGGCCGGGGGTCGGGGGGCTTGGGGGGCGGCGTGGGCTCCGGAGTCGGGGTGGGCTCTGGCGTGGGAGTGGGCTTGGGCGCGGGCTTGGGCGTCGGCTTGATCGGGGGCCTTGCCGGCACCGGAGCGGCCGCCTCTGGCTTGGCGGGAGGCTTCGCCGGGGGTTTCGCCTCCTGGGCGCGCGCCAAGCCCGCACCGGCAAGCACCACGGTGAGGGCGAGTGGGCCGACGCGATGGGGCCTCATGGTTTCGCCTCCTGCGCCCGCGGAGCGGACGCCTTGCCGGAAGACGCGACGACCGACGACAGATCGTATCAGGCGGGCCAAGGGAGAATCGAGAATTCCCCGCAGGGGGCGCCCGGAAGCGCTATGATGGAGGTACAAGAGAACGGGTTCTCCGAGGAGGAATGGATGGGTGACGCGGGCGAGGTTCTGGTCGATGCCGAGGATCGACTTCAGGAGAGGCTGGCGGAACGGGAGCAGGAGAAGGAGCGTCGCAACGCAGCTCCGCCGGCGAACCCCGCGCGCCAGCGGAAGCTGACGTCCTTCGAGCTGGCCAAGGCCGAGCTTCAGAACCAGGCGAGCGTCACGCAGAACCCGCTCCGGCGCAAGCAGATCGAGCAGGCTCTGGCCGACCTCAACCGGCGCATCGCCGAGGTTTGAGCTAGCACCGCTAGCGGCGCTCCACGCGGAGCAGGCCGTTTCCGCGCGGTCCCTCGGAAAGCACGAAGGGTCGGAGCGAGGCCGTCGCTTCGATCGTTCGCCGTTCCGACGGGCCCGCCAAGACCAGTACGGGGCCGTTTTCCGCAGCGGCCGAGACTTCGGCCAGACTCGAGATCTCCCGCACCCGACCGTCGTTGTAGAAATAGCCCGCCATCCAGGCGGTCCGCCAGGCGCCGAGGGCCAGCACCTCTCGCCCGTGCGCGGGGAGGAAGAGGTCGCGTCCCGACTCGCGCCTCGCCACGACCCCGGGTGCGATCTGCGTCAGCAGCAGGAGGAGCCCCGCGCCGCCCACCCGGAGAATGGCGAGGGCGCCGATGGGATCGGGGCCCACGCGCCGGGCGAAGGCAAACGCCATCAGGATCGCCCACGCCGCCAGGGGCACGGCCATGACCCAGGCGGGGTCGCGCCACTGGTAGAGAGCCGCGGGCAGGGCCGAGACGAGGCCCGCGAGCACGAGGCCGACGAGCGCCACCGCCCGAGGGCCGCCGAAACGTGGGGCCGGCTGCCGCTTCACCAGCTGATCTGCGGCCCTTCCCATCAGCAGGGCGAGTGGGGGCAGGCAGGGCAGGATGTAGCCCGGAAGCTTGGAGCCGGCGAGCGAGAAGAAGAGCAGCGGCAGCGCGAGCCAGAGCACGAGGAAGAGATCGACTCGCGAGGTGCGAGGCGCCACCCCGGTCACCGCGGGCAGGGCCAGGCCGGTCCACGGGAAGAGGCCCGCCAGCAGAATCGGCAGGTAGTAGTAGATCGGCCCGGGATGGCTGTGGATCGTGGACGTGAACCGCTGGAGGTTGTGGTTCAGCAGGAACACGTCGACGAACGCCTGGCCCTGGGCGAGGGTGATGGCGACGTACCACGGGGCGGCCACGATCACGAACGCGGCGATCGACCACGGCCCGAGCAGCTCCCTGAGCCATCGGCTCTCGCGGCGCAGGAACCAGTAGACGGCGATGACCAGTCCTGGCAGCAGGACCCCGATGGGGCCTTTCGCGAGTGTCGCGAGTCCCAGGAACGCGGTCCCCGCGGGCACGGCCAGCGGGCCCGCGATGCCCAGGAGACGCAGGCCCAGGAGGCCGATGCCCGTGGTCACGGCCGCCGCCAGGAGCATGTCCATCGCCGCGGCG
Organism: uncultured Acidobacteriota bacterium; assembly: GCA_963760685.1. Lineage (GTDB taxonomy): Bacteria > Acidobacteriota > Vicinamibacteria > Fen-336 > Fen-336 > CAVXEA01. The sequence continues at coordinate 3,120,469 of CAVXEA010000003.1, read as the reverse complement.
CGGCCGTAGGCGAAGGGCAGGATGGCGGTGGCGAGGACGAAGCCGGCGTGCAAGCCCGCGGCACGGCCGAAGAGCCGGGCCCCAAAGAGCGCGGTCGCGCCGACGAGCAGGACGCCGGCGCCCACGGACGGCAGGCGGGCCGCGGTCTCGTTCTCGCCGAGGGCGTGAAACCCGGCGCCCGCCAGCCAGTAGTAGAGCGCCGGCTTCTCGAGCCAGGGCTTCCCCTGCAGCGTGGGCGTCACCCAGTCAGAGGAGCGATGCATCTCGACCGCCACCCGCGCGTAGCGCGGCTCGTCGGGACCGAGCAGGGGCACGGCGCCGAGGCGGAACAGCAGGAGGGCCGCGGTCGTGGCCAGGAGCAGCGCAGCCCCGCGCGCGGAGAGGGTCTGGGCCATCGGTGCCGGCATCCTACCCGGCGGCCTTCCCGTGGGGCAACTCGCCACGTGCATGGCGGCTCGGCTTGACGCCGGAGCGGGCCCCGGTCAACGATCACCTCAACTTGAGCACCCACTACACCGCCGTGGCCACGGAAGCGGCCCTCCGCGCCGGAGCGATCCAGAAGGCGAAGTACGGGCAGGTGATCGAGATCCGCCACAAGGGCGAGATCGACCTCCAGACCGAGGTCGACCGCGCCTGCGAGGCCGCGATCCTCGAGACGATCCGGTCGTATTTTCCGGATCACGACATCGTGGCCGAGGAGACCGACCTCGCCCGCCGGGGATCCCGCTTCCTGTGGTTCGTCGATCCCCTCGACGGCACCACGAACTTCGCCCACGCCTATCCCTTCTTTTGCTCGTCGATCGCCCTCGCCATCGACGGCGAGGTGGTGGCGGGCGCCGTCTACGACCCGATCAAGGAGGAGCTCTTCACCGGCGAGCGCGGCGCCGGGTCGCACCTGAACGGCCGCCGCCTCTCCGTGTCGTCTTCGGCCTTGTTGATCAACAGCCTGCTCCTCACCGGGTTTCCGTACGACCTTCGCGCGGACCTTGCCGCAACTCTGCGCCTCTTCAACCGGCTGATGGGCCACGCGCGCGCGATCCGGCGCGACGGGGCCGCCGCCCTCGACCTCGCCTACGTGGCCGCGGGCCGGGCCGACGGCTTCTGGGAAGAGCGTCTCCACACCTGGGACGTCCTCGCCGGCCTGCTCTTCATCGAGGAGGCCGGGGGAAGGACGTCGCGCTTCGACGGATCGGCCGTGGGTCTCACCGCCGATCAGGTGCTGGCCACGAACGGCCGGATTCACGACGCGCTTCTCGAGGTCCTCGCGCCGTAGCAAGGACGGCCGCTGGCGGGACGGAGCGGCGCGCGCTAGGGCTTGGCGCGCCGGCCGAGGTTGTGCGGGAAGCTCACGTCGACGCCGATTCGTCGGATAATCGGCGAGACGCCGTAGCCAAGCCGCCGCCCGGGTGGTGTAACTGGCAGCCACGCGGCACTTAAAATGCCGTGGCCGAAAGGTCGTGCGGGTTCAAGTCCCGCCCTGGGCACCAACCGGACCGGACTCTCTCATCCCACGCTAGGCCACGATGGGCGCGCCGGAGTCCTGAGATCTGCGCCCCAAGCGCGGGGCTGGTCCCCGAGTCGGTGGGCAAGCGCTTGGGCCAGTTCCAGCACCCTCATCGCATCCTCCGCGCTCACGAAGGCAGCGGCCCAGTGGACGCGGACTCCGGGATAGGTGGGCACGTCGGCGCTCATCGTTGCGAACCAGCCGGTCAGGTCGCGGCAAAGACGAACCGTATGCATGGGCCCAAGGATAGAGCCCGCTTGGGCCGGCTAACGCGCCGATTGGGACGGTTTCTCGGACTGTCCTGCTGTGGGCAGACTCCGTGTCTGGGTGAGCCTCAAGGTCAATGCCTGCAGGCCGGCCCATCGACGGTCTAGCGTTCACGGCCACCTCCATGGCACCTTCGATGACGCCTCGTCGATCGGAGACGGTCATCCATCATGGTAGCGGGTCGGCCTAGACGCCGTCGAAACGCTTGCAGCCACGGCACCAGCGCGCTCGTCCGAGTGACGCCCAGACCAACAGGTATGCGCCGGTGAGCCCGAGGATCACGGCCGGTCCCCACAACGGGGCCCACACCCATCCGAGGCCTGTTCCCGCCAGCATCAGGACACCGACGCCGATGAGGCGGCGCGGGTCCTTCTGAACCACCTCCTCGCCGCATCGCCGGCACTGCGCCATGGACATCAGAAGGGAATTCCTGCCTTCGGGGCAAAGCGCGACGTGGCGAACATGGAGCGAAACGGTAGATCGAAGGGCACGGCTGTGCAAGGTCCGCTTGACCTGGGGCAGGGGCGGTCGCTGTAGACTCCGAGCCGATGCACGAGGCGGCGATCGTCCAGGAGCTCATCACACTTGCGCGGCAGAAGGCGCCGCCGGGGAGCCTCGTGCTCGAGGTCCACGCGAGCGTGGGCCGGCTGACCGGGGTGAGCCCGGATGCGATGCAGTTCTACTTCGAGGTGCTTGCGCGAGGAGGCGCTCGGGCCGCAGGCGGTGCTGCACGTCCGGCTCGAGCCGCTACGGGCGCGCTGCTCGACCTGCGAGCGGAGCCACGAGCTTCTCGAAGCGGCCTTGTTGTGCCCGGCCTGCGGCCAGCCTACACTCGTATTCGAGAACGGCGACGAGCTGGACCTAAGGTCGCTGGTGGTGGACGATGGCGAACCTGATCACGATCGAGCAGAAGATCCTCAAGAAGAACGACGACCTCGCGATCGAGAACCGCCAGGAGATTGACCGCCGCCACCTCTTCGCGGTGGGCCTGGTCAGCGCGCCCGGGTCCGGCAAGACCAGCCTGCTGGAGAAGACGATCGGGGCGCTCCGCGGCCGGGCCCGGGTCGCGGTCATCGAGGGGGACGTCCAGACCGATCGCGACGCCCAGCGCATCGGCGCCCTGGGGGTGCCGGTGGTCCAGATCGTGACCAACGGCACCTGTCATCTCGAGGCGCGCATGGTGCAGGAGGCGCTGGCCCAGGTCCCCGCGGCCGGCCTCGATCTGTCTGTTCATCGAGAACGTCGGCAACCTGGTCTGTCCCTCTTCCTACGAGCTGGGCGAGCACCTGCGGGTGGTGGTGATGAGCACGACCGAGGGGGAGGACAAGCCGCTCAAGTACCCCGCCCTGTTCCGGAAGTCCCAGGCCCTCGTCCTCAACAAGGTGGACCTCCTGCCTTACCTCCCCTACGACGTCGAGCAGGCCGTCGCCTTTGCCCGCCAGGTGAACCCCGGCCTCGCGGTCTTCCGCACCTCTTGCACCACCGGGGAGGGGATCGAAGAGTTCGCGGGCTTCCTGATCGAGCGCGCGGGGACGACTCGTCCCTAGCAGATCCGCGGAAGCTGCTCGCCGCTGGGCAAGTCGAGGAGGCGCGTCGAGCCGAACCGGGTCTTCAGGGTGACCAGTCCGTCCACCACGTCCCGGACCTCGCCGATGGCCTGCGCCCCCGCCGAGACCGGGTGGCGGCGCAGCACCTCGAGCGCGCGGTCCGCGTCCCTCGCGGCGACGAAGGCCACGAAGCGGCCCTCGTTGGCGACGTAGAGCGGGTCGAGGCCCGAGCACCTCGCAGGCGCCGGCCACGTCCTCACGGACCGGGACCTGGTCCTCCTCGAGGCTCAGCCGCAGCCCTGAGCCTTCGGCGATCTCGCAAAGGGCGGCCCCCAGACCGCCCCGCGTCAGGTCGCGCAGGCAATGGACGGCGAGGCCGGCCTCGAGCAGGGCCAGGACCGGCGCGGCCAGGGGCGCGCAGTCGCTCTCGATCGTGGTCTCGAAGCCCAGGCTCTCCCGAGCCGCCAGGATCGCCACCCCGTGGCGGCCGACGTCGCCACTCACCAGGATGCGGTCCCCGGGACGGACGACGCTCGGCGCGATGTGCACGCCCGGCTCCACGACGCCCGACGCCGGCCGTGTTCACGAAGAGGCCGTCGCCCTTGCCCTTTTCCACGACCTTGGTGTCACCGGTCACGATCTGGACCCCCGCCGCGTCGGCCGCTTGGCGCATCGATGCCGCCACGCGCTCGAGGTCCGCGAAGGGCAGGCCCTCCTCCAGGATGAAGGCCGCGGACAGGCTCAAGGGACGCGCGCCGCACATGGCGAGGTCGTTGACCGTACCGTAGACGGCGAGAGTGCCGATGTCGCCCCCGGGGAAGAAGAGCGGCCGCACCACGTAGGAGTCCGTGGTGAAGGCGATCCGAGCGACCCCCTCGCGGGCGGGGACCCGCAGGACCGCGCCGTCGTGGCGCTCGCCGAGCAGAGGGTTCGCGAAGGCGGGCAGGAAGACGCCCTCGATCAGATCGCGCATGAGCCGCCCGCCGCCCCCGTGGGCGAGCAGCACGCGCTCGTGCCGCCTCTTGGGCATCGGGCATTGCAGGGCGAACTCCGTGGCCACGCTACACCTCCTGCGGTAATGCGATGCGGCGGTATCGGTAGTAGGCGGCGCAGGTCCCTTCGGACGAGACCATGGGCGCTCCCAGAGGCTGCTCGGGCGTGCAGCGCCGGGCGAAGGCCGGGCATTCCGTCCGGCTTCTTGAGACCGGTCAGGATCAGGCCGCTGATGCACTCCGGCGACTCGCGGGCGGTGATGGCGCCGAGGCCCTCGAAGCGGCGGTTCGGCGTCGAACGCGGAGTAGGCGTCGGTGAGTCCGAGGCCGCTCTGCGCGATCTCGCCGATGCCCCGCCATTGGCGCGGTATCACCCGGAACACCTCGGCCATCAGGCGCTGCGCCTCCAGGTTGCCTTCGCGCCGCACCGAGCGGACGTATTGGTTCTCCACCTCGTGGCGGCCCGCCTCGAGCTGCCTCACGCACATGGTGACGCCTTGCAGGATGTCCACCGGCTCGAAGCCGGTGACCACGATGGGCACGCGGTACCGCTGCGCGAGGGCCGGGTACTCGTGGTAGCCCATCACCGCGCAGACGTGGCCCGCGGCCAGGAAGCCCTGCACGCGGTTGCCGGGCGAGCGCAGGATGGCCTCCATGGCCGGGGGCACCAGGACGTGGGACACGAGCAGCGAGAAGTTGGCGAGGCCCATGACCTTGGCCCGCTGCACCGCCATGGCCGTGGCCGGGGCCGTGGTCTCGAACCCCACGGCGAAGAACACGACCTGTCGATCCGGGTTTCGACGCGCCACTTCCACCGCGTCCAGCGGCGAGTAGAGGATGCGCACGTCGCCGCCCTCGGCCTTGGCGGTGAGCAGGTCCTTGGTGGTGCCGGGGACGCGCACCATGTCGCCGAAGGAGCAGAGGATGGCTTCGGGGCGCGAGGCGATCGCCACCGCCTTGTCGATCAGCTCCACCGGCGTCACGCAGACCGGACAGCCGGGCCCGTGGACGAGCGTCGACTTCCTTCGGCAGCAGCTCGTCGAGGCCGAAGCGCACGATGGCGTGGGTCTGCCCGCCGCACACCTCCATGATCGTCCAGGGCCGGGTCGTGATCCGGTGGAGCGCGCGAGAGAAGGACCGCGTGGCGGCGGCGTCGCGATACTCGTCGATGAACCTCAAGGTGCGGGCTCCGCGGGCGACGCATTGAGCTCCTGCTCCAGGGCCTCGATCTCCTCGAGGTAGCCGAAGACCCTCTGGGCCTCGGCCTCGTCCACCCTGGAGATCGCGACGCCGACGTGCACGAGCACGTAGTCGCCCACCTGGGCTTCGGGCACGAAGGCGAGGCTCACCTGCTTCTGGATCCCGCCGAAGTCGACGGAGCCGAGCCTCCCGAACGGAGGCTCGCCCGTGAGGCTCACGATCTTTCCCGGCACCGCCAGGCACATGATGCTAGGCCCTCGTTTCCACCGGCTCGTTCCTGGCCCCCACCGCGCGCGCCGCGGCCAGGGCTTGGCCCACGGCGATGCCCCCGTCGTTCGGCGGGATGCGCTGGTGCCAGAAGGGAAGAAAGCCCGCCGCGCGCAGCCTCTCGATCGCCCGCTCGCTCAGGTAGCGGTTCTGGAAGCAGCCGCCGCTCAGGACCACGCGCGACTCCCCGCTGCGCTGGGCCACGGCCACGATCATCTCGGCGAGAGTGTTGTGGAAGCGCAGCGAGATCGGCCCCGCCGCCACCCCCTTGCGGGTGTCCGCCCACAGCTCCTCCAAGGCCGGCCGCCAGTCCACGACCAGTCCGCCGCCCTCCGTCCGCAGCTCGAACGGGTAGCGGCGGTCGCTCTCCAGGCCGTCCATGGCGAACTCGAGGGCCATGGCCGCCTGGCCCTCGAAGCGCGCGACCTGCCGGAGGCCGGTGAGCGAAGCGACCGCGTCGAACAGTCGCCCGGCGCTCGAGGTGTGAGGGGAGTTGACCTGGGCAGAGAGCATTCCGCGCAGCACACGGCGTTCCTCCACGGTGAAGTGGTGGAGAAGCGCCTCGCCCTCTCGATCGAAGAGGCCGTCGCCGTGGATCGCGTAGAGGGCTCCGAGGGCAGAGCGGCGTGGCTCGCGCACCGCACGCTCGCCACCGGGCAGCGGAAACGGGTGCAGCCAGGCGACGCGGTCGAAGGAGACGGTCGCCGATGCGCAGGAACTCCCCGCCCCAGACGGTGCCGTCCTCTCCGCGCCCGCTGCCGTCCCAGGCCACGCCGAGGACGGGGGGGCCGAGCTCGTTGTCGGCCATTCCCGCCAGCACGTGGGCATGGTGGTGCTGGACCGGGAGAACGGTGCCGCCGCGGGCGCGCGCGAGCCGCGTCGAGGCGTAGTCGGGATGCGCGTCGCACGCCACCACTTCGGGCTCGAGCGCGTAGAGCCGGCACAGGGTAGAGACCGTGTGTTCCAGGCACGCGAAGGCCGGCGCGGTGTCGAGGTCTCCCACGTGGGGGCCGAGGAAGATCTGCCCGCCCGACGTGAATGCGACCGTGTTCTTCTGATGCCCGCCCACCGCGAGCACAGCCCGCGCCGAAGGCGACGTCGCCACGGGCAGAGGCGCGTAGCCGCGAGCGCGGCGCAGCAGCATCCCGCGGCCGGCGACGAGGCGCACGACCGAGTCCTCCACCGGGTGCGCGATGGGGCGGTCGTGGACCAGGAACACGTCGGCGATGCTCCCGAGGCGCTCGCGGGCCTCCTCCTCGTCGGTGCAGATCGGCTCCTCGCTCCGGTTGCCGCTGGTCGCGACCACGGGGAAGCCCAGCTCGGCCATCAGAAGGTGGTGGATCGGTGTGTAGGGCAGCAGCAGCCCCACGAGCGGGTTGTCGGGCGCGACGCTCGCGGCCAGCTCGGCGGAGCGCCGACGCGCCAGGACGATCGGCGCCTCCGGCGAGCAGAGGAGCGCCTCTTCCTCCGGCCCGAGAACGCCAAGCGCCAGCGCCGCGGCCCGCGACGGGGCCATGACCGCGAAGGGCTTCGCCTCACGCCCCTTGCGGCGGCGCAGCTCGCGCACCGCCGCCTCGCTGCGTGCGTCCACCACCAGATGGAATCCACCCAGCCCCTTGAGGGCCAGGATGTGGCCGGTGCGAACGGCCTCGGCCGCTCCGAGGAGCGCGTTCTCGCGCGAGGCGAGGGTCGTTCCCTCGGGGCTGACCAGCTGGAGCTGCGGTCCGCAGACACCACAGGCGATGGGCTCGGCGTGGAAGCGGCGGTCGGTCGGGTCCTCGTACTCGTCGCGGCAACGGGCGCACATCGGAAAGCGCGCCATCGTGGTGCGAGCGCGGTCGTAGGGCAGGCCCAGGACGATGCTGTAGCGCGGGCCGCAGTTGGTGCAATTGAGGAAGGGGTAGCGGAAGCGCCGGTCCGCGGGATCGCGCAGCTCGCGCAGGCAGTCGGCGCACGTCGCGACATCGGGCAGCACCAGGGCGGTTCGGGTTCCGGCGGCGTCACTCGGGCGGATGGAGAAGGCGTCGTGGCCGACGGGGGCGAAAGGGGTGGCCGTGAGCTCCAGCAGGAAGGCGCGGGGCGGCAGCTCGTCCCGGAGCCGCCGCGGAAACGCCGCGAGGTTCTCCGGAGCGCCCTCGACCTCGATGGTGACGCCTTGCGGCGAGTTCAGGACGAAGCCCGCGAGATCGAGGCTGCGCGCGAGGCGATACACGAAGGGCCGGAAACCCACGCCCTGGACGGCGCCCTTGGCGTGCAGCCGCAGGCGGCCGACCGGGGCCGGGGTGGCCACCGCGGAGGGGCGCATGCTAGAGACGCTCGTGCAGGTGAGCCGGAGAAGGAGCGGGCCGTTCCAGCTCGCGCAGAATCATCCCTTCCAGCCGGTCGAGGGCCTTGGCCACTTCTGGCGAGAGGCGGTGTCCAGGCTCGAACGACTTGCCTTCGATCGTGTAGACGACGACGCGGCGCGGAAGCTGCCCGAGGCTCCTCGCCAGCTCGATCGCTTCGACGGCACCCCACGAGTGCGTGGACCCGCGCAAGACCTTTGCGGGCAGAGGCGCCTCGTGGGCCTCGAAACGGCGGATCCTGCCGGGCCGGCCGCTCCCGGAAGCCGCGTCGAGCAGGATGACGCGCTCCTGGCCCTGCCAAGACTCCAGCAGGTCGGAGGCGGCCCCCGAGCACTCGCGCATCGCAGCGTTCCTCGGCTTGTGGGCGCGCAGGCGCCGGACCAGCGCCACCCCGGCCGCGTCGTCGCCGCGGTCCCGGTTGCCGATGCCGATGACGAGGGTGGGCCTCACTGGCGGTCCACCCGCAGCTTCAGGAAATGCGTCGCGCACGAGATGCAAGGGTCGTAGTTGCGGATCGCCTGCTCGCAGCGCAGCTGGAGCTGCTCGTCGGGGAGGTCGAGGCTCTGGGGGACCAGCTTCCAGAGGTCGTTCTCGATCGTCTTCAGGTTCTGGGCGGTCGGGGGGACGATCCTGGCTTCGAGGATCGTTCCCTCCGCGTCGAGAGAGTAGCGGTGGTAGAGGATGCCGCGCGGCGCCTCGGTGATGCTGTGGCCGCGGCCCGCCTTCGGCGCGACCTCGATCGCCGGCCGCGCGGGCGGCTCGTAGCCCTCGATCAGGCGAAGCGCCTCGCCCACGGCGAAGACGGTCTCGACTGCTCGTACGACGATGCTCTTGAACGGATTGAAGCAAGTCGGGCCGAGGCCGGCCGCGATGGCCGCGTCGCGGGCGACCTCGGGCAGGCGGTCGAAGTTGAGGCTGAAGCGTGCCAACGGTCCCACGTGATAGGCCCCGCGCGCCAGGAGCACCGAGTGGAGCGCGTTCGAGTGCGCGACGTGGTCCTCCCGGAAGTGCTCCTCGTACTCCGAGGCCGCGATGTCGAGGCCCCGGTTCGAGACCAGGCGGCCCTCGCTCATGGGGTACTCGGTCGGGTGGCGCAGCGCCACGAACTCGTAGTCGCGCTCGAAGTCTGGAAAGTCGAAGGCCGCGACCAACCGCACCAGGGAGAGTGCTTCGCCCTGCGCCCACTTCAGACGCTCGGCCAGGGGCCCGAGCTCGGCCCGCCGCGGGACCTTGTAGAAGCCGCCCACCCGCACGCTGATGGGATGGATCTCGCGTCCCCCCAGGAGCGCCACCACGTCGTTCCCGACCTTCTTCAGCTCGAGGGCGGTCTTCACCACCTCGGGGTGGTCCTTCGCCATGTGGATGGCGCTCTCGTAGCCCAGGAAGTCCGGGGCATGGAGCATCGCCACGTGGAGCACGTGGCTCTCGATCCACTCGCCGCAGTAGAGCAGGCGGCGCAGAGCCCGCACCGAAGGGTCCACGGTGATCCCGAAGGCATCCTCCATGGCGTGGACGGCGCTCATCTGATAGGCGACGGGGCAGATGCCGCAGATCCGCGCCGTGATGTCGGGCGCCTCGGAGTAGCGTCTCCCGCGCAAGAAGGCCTCGAAGAAGCGCGGGGGCTCGTAGATCCGGAGCTTCACGTCGGAGACGCTCCCGTTGCGGACCTGGACCGTGAGGCCGCCCTCGCCCTCGACCCGAGCCAGCGCGTCGACCCGGATCGTGCGGCCGCGTTTGCCTGCCACCCGCGGACTACTCATGACGCTCATAGGACTCGCTCGTGGCGCGGAAGGCGGGCGCCCACGCGTTGAAGGTACGGAAGGCGCGCACGATGTCCTCGTTGCCCTGGCCGAGCCCTTCGAAGGCGCGTCCCAGAGAGGCGGCGTTCGGCGACTCCATGGGGCCGAAGCAGCCGAAGCAGCCGCGGTCGTAGGCGGGGCAGAGGGCGTTGCATCCCGCCTGGGTCACGGGGCCGAGGCACGGAGTGCCGTGGGACACCAGCAGGCAGACCGTGCCGCGGCGTTTGCACTCGAGGCAGACGCTGGAGGTCGGGATGTCGGGCCGCCGCCCACCGAGGAACGCCCCCAGGACCTCGAGCAGCTGGGCTTTCGAGATGGGGCAGCCGCGCAGCTCGAAGTCCACGCGCACGTGCTCGGAGATCGGGGTCGAGGTGTCGAGGGTGGTGATGTACTCGGGGGTCGGGTAGACCGCGGAAGTGAACTCGCGCACGTCCTTGAAGTTCCTTAGCGCCTGGATGCCTCCCGCCGTGGCGCACGCCCCGATCGTGACCAGGAAGCGGGCGCTCTTGCGCACTTCCTGGATCCGCTGGGCGTCGTGCGGTGTCGTGATGGAGCCCTCGACCAGGGCCAGGTCGTAGGGACCCTTGGCCACCGCCCGCGAGGCCTCGAGGAAGTTGGCGACTTCCACCTCGCCCACCACCGCCAGAAGCTCCTCCTCGCAGTCGAGCAGCGAGAGCTGACAGCCGTCGCACGAAGCGAACTTGTGGACGGCGAGGCGGGGCTTGGGCCTGGCCACGGTCACACCTCTCGAAGACCGAAGAAGGGCAGAGTCTCGTCGTAGCGGAACACCGGGCCGTCCACGCAGACGAAGTGGGGGCCGAACTGGCAATGGCCGCACAAGCCCACGCCGCACTTCATGTTGCGCTCCATGGAGACGTAGATGCTCGAGTCTTCGACTCCACGCGAGGCGAAGGCGATGGCCGTGAAGCGGATCATCACCTCGGGCCCGCAGACGAAGGCCATCGTGCTCTGGGGGTCGAAGTGCGAGCGATCGATCAGCTTCGTGACCACGCCCACCGCGCCCTGCCACTCGCCGGTGGCGCGATCCACGGTGACCGCCACGTCCACGTCGAAGCGGCCGCGCCAGGCGCGCAGGTCCTTCTCGAAGAGCACGTCCTTGGGCGTGCGCGCGCCGCACAGGAGCACCACCCGCCCGTAGAGCGCTGCGGTGCGTGCAGCACGTGGTCGATCGCGGGCCGCAGGGGTGCGAGACCGATGCCGCCGGCCACAATCACGAGGTCGTGGCCCTGGGCGTGGTCCACCGGCCAGGGGCGCCCGTAGGGGCCGCGGACCCCCACCACATCCCCTTTGCCGAGCTTCTGGAGGGCGCGCGTGACCGCTCCCACTGCGCGGACGGTGTGGACCAGCAGCTCTGGCTGCGCGGGGTCGCCGCTGATCGAGATCGGCACCTCGCCCACGCCGAAGGCGTAGAGCATGTTGAACTGGCCGGGGAGGAAGGCGAAGCCCTGGTCTTCCGGCGGCTCCAGGGTCAGCGTGAACGTGTCGCCGGTCTCACGCGTCACGCGGCGCACCACGAACGGCCGCGGACGCAGGGGATCGACCACGGGCGGCGCCTGGACTTCAGGGGCGATCAGCATAGAGATCGAGGAGTTGGATTCGGGTGGCTTCGAGCCGTTGCATCATCACGGAGGCGAAGCGCTTCATGAGCTCGTAGCCCAGGACCGGGTCCTGCTCGCACTTCTTTCGCAGGCAAGCGCCGTCGAGGGAGACGGCTCGGGTCAGGGTGAGCGCCCGCACGTCGAAATGGGCCTTGTAGGGAGGGAAGAGCCACGACCAGCCGATCACCTCGCCCGGCTCGATCGTCTCGATGGTGATGGCGCCCCGGCCCGGAACGAAGGTCAAGACCCCCACCTTGCCGTAGCGCAGGAGATAGAAGCGGTCCGCCGCGCCGCCCTCGCTGAAGATGACGTCGTCCGGCGCGAACGTGGTGTTGGACGCGCAGCCCACGACCGTCCCGAGGTGGGGCGCCTGGAGATCCTTGAAGAAGGGATGCTCGGCCAGGAGTCTTTCGAGGTTCTCTATTGCCATCTTCACCTCCCCCCGGAAGGGGCCGCCTCGCTCTCGCGAAGGGCCTTCACCTCTTCCGTGATGTCGATACCCACCGGGCACCACGTGATGCAGCGGCCGCAACCGACGCAGCCCAAAGTCCCGAACTGGTCCTGCCAGGTGGCCAGCTTGTGGGTGATCCACTGCCGGTAGCGTGAGCGCGCGGAGGTCCGCACGCTGCCTCCGTGGATGTAGGAGAAGTCCGAGGTGAAACAGGAGTCCCAACGTTGGCGCCGCTCGGCCGTGTTGCCGGTCAGGTCAGAGACGTCGATGGCGCTGACGCAGAAGCAGGTGGGACAGACCATGGTGCAGTTGGCGCAGGTGAGGCAGCGCCGGGCCACCTCGTCCCAACGCGGGCTCTCGTAGTGGCGATAGAGGAGCTCCTTGAGTCCCTCGGTCTCGAGCTTGCGGCCCATCTGGCCGGAGGCCTTCTCGCACAGCGCGTCGGCGGCAAGGAGATCGGCCTCCGACGCGGCCCGCGTGGGCAGCTCCGCCGCCACCTCGGCGCCACGCTCGCTGCCGACCTCGATCAGGAAGCGGTGGCCCCCGACGACGATCTCGCTGAGCGCCAGATCGTAGCCCGACTTCGCACGGGGTCCGGTCTGCGTCGAGACGCAAAAACAGCTGCCTCCGGCTTGCCCGCAGTTCACGGCCACCAGGAAGACCTCGCGGCGGCGAGCCTCGTAGGAGGGGTCCACGTGTGACCCGCCCAGGAAGACCCGGTCCTGGACGACGATCGCGGCCAGCTCGCAGGCGCGGACCCCGAGGAACGCGTAGCGCGGCCCCGTGTCGCGTCCGTCGTCGACCTCGAAGCCGTTCTCGGAGCGGCGGGCACGCCAGAGGGTCAGCAAGGGCGGGTGCAGGAACCGCTTCCACGAATGCGCGCCGACCACGTAGCCGAAGAGAGCGCCGTCGTCGCGGCGCGTGAGCCGGTAGCGGCCGCCGCTCTGCTCGTCGCCTACGCCCCGGGGGAGGTCGGCGGCGGAGGAGAGCTTGTCGTAGACGAGGGCGCCGTCCCTGACCGCGGGACCGACCACCTCGTACCCCCGCGCCGCCAGCACCTCGAACAAGTGATCCAGCTTCTCCCTGTCGAGGATCACGCGGTCGCCGGGTCCCATCCCACTGCCCTCCGCCGGGGCGAGGTGCAAACTCGCGGCCACCCCTGGAAGTGGCCCGGTCCCGCGGAATTGTGTGCAGGCCCGGCGAAGGCTTTGCGGAAACCCCGATGTTCGCCGCAAAAAAGGCGCGGCGAACGAAGAACGACTACGCCTCCGCCGGGATCGGCCCCGGGTGGTTCATTCGAACCAGCCGTTGACGTCGAGGATGAAGTCCACGGTTCCGGCGGAACCGTTCAGCACCTTGAGGCCGATGCCGTTCGCGGCCAACGGCAACACGGCGTTGTTGGCGCGGGTCTCGCCCGCCCGGAAGTTGATGTTGCTGGCGAGCGGCGCGCTCGGCGCGTCCGCCGGGTAGAGCGTCAGGAACCCGGGAGCGGCGGGCCCCGTGACCGTCATGTTGGCCGAGAGCGCCTTCACCGTGGCGGGCAGCCCGCATTTCGAGGCCGTGGCGACGGTGCGCGTGCCGCCCGCCGCGAGCGCGGGGGCAAAAGCCTCGGGTCCGGTGGTGCTGCGCGTGTCGACGAGGCGGCAGGGAGCCAGGCTGTGAAACTGCAGGGCCGGCGGGGGCGCGCCGCCCTGGACCTCCAGGCGGTTCGTGGGTCCCGACAGATCACGGTTCAGGGTGACCCAGAGCTCGCTGGCACCCGGGCGTAGCGATGGGAAATAGTCGACGTCCTGCGTGAGGGTGGCGCCCGCGAGCTTGACGGTGGGGTAGGCGACGCTCGCGTAGTTGCCGACGACGACGAGCGGCTTCTTGAGCGTCCCCGCGCCCACGTTGATGTTCGCGTCGAGCCGATTGCCGCTGGCCACGAAGGCCAGCGCGCCGTACACGTGGTCGTAGCCCGCCGGCGCGTAGGCCACGCTGTCCGCCCGGGCGATCCCCGCGGGGCCACTGGTCACGACCGAGCCGATCGTGGCGGTGAGCGCGAGCGACTGCGCGGTCTCGACCTGCGCCACCTGGGCTTCGACCGGGCCGCTCGAGTGGGTGCCGAGGACGACATGGGTGGAATAGCTCTTCCGCGGCCAGCCCGAGGCGGTGGCCACGAGGCCGTTCTGGGTCAGGTAGCTCTGTTGTCCGAGGAAGCCGTACATCGTTCCCCAGGTGAGGCGTGCGTTGTTGTTCGAGCCCGGGGCGGGGCCGATGGAGAAGCTGTTGGCCTGGTAGGGCCAACTGTCCTGCCAGGGCATGACGTTCGCCCCGCCCGCGTTCCCGTTGGCCGACGTCTTCCCCCAGAACGGCCTCAGGTCGTGGTAATTGGGGTCGCGGCCGGCCCCGGCGTCCTGCACGCTCATCGGCTGCGTCTGCACGATGCCCATGGTCGCGTCCGTCGCCGCGATCCAGAGCTTCACGTAGGGCACGGTGTTCGGCGTGTTCCAGGTCCAGGTGCTGTCGAGGGTCACCGGCGCGGCGGTGCTCGTGAACCTGTACCGGTCTCCCCAAGCCACCCCGTCGATATCGGAAGCACCCACGCCGTCGATGTTGAGCTCACCGTAAGGAGCGCGGGAGTCGTCGTTCAAGGCGTCCGCGGGGACCGCCGAGAGGTCCCAGGTCACCGCCCAGGTGGGATGGTCCCGGCCCGTCGCGAAGACCCAGTCGATGGTCACGGGCACGTTGTAGAGCTGGTTGGCCGGGCTCGCGGTGGTGGACGAGTAGCGCGGGTAGCTCTGGGTGAAGCGGAAGATCGCATGGTGGCGCCCCTCGAACACGCGCTGGAAGGTGCCGGGGAAGGCGAAGCCGAGAGGCGAGTCGTCCGCCGCGATGCCGGCCCCGCCGTCGCCCCGGTGGGACACGACGTAGCCGAAGCCGCCATAGCCGCCGTTTCCGTAGGTCGTCACGTCGGCCACGCGCGTGGCCCCACCCGGCAGCTGGTAGCGGAACTCACGCAGCGCGCCCCCTCGCGCGCCGCCCGGCCCCGGGGGCCCGTCGTTGTGGGCCAGCACGGCGACCCGCGGCTGGCCAGCCGCATCCTGCCAGGTGAAGCGGTCGCTGACCATGGTCGCCACGGTCACGTCCCGCTCGACCTGGAGCAGGGTGACCGGGGGAGCGCTGGCCGCAGTCAGGCGGACGTCGTCGAGGTAGAGGACAGGCTGCCCGCCGGGGACGTCGCTCTGCAGGTCGATGCGGTCGAACGCGCCGGAGTAGGAGAGCGGGGCCTGGCCGAATGGAACCGTGACCTCCCGCCACGCGCCGGCGGCGATCGCGCCCCCCGTGATGAAGCTGTCCAGCTCCGCCTGGGCGACGAGCCCGCCGCCCTGCTGCAGGTAGATCCGGAGCTGTTGGCCGCCGGCCGCGCCCCCGTGCACCCAGAAGCGGAGCGCGGGGTACTGGGTGGTGGTGAAGCTCGAGGTGGGTTGGGCGAAGGACACCGCGTTGAATGCGTTCCCGACGAACGCGATCGACTTGCTGCCGGAATGGGCCTCCACCGTGCTCGCGAGGTCGGTGCCGCCTCCGTACGAGTAGTCCAGGAAGCCGTTCTGGAGCGCGTCGTCATAGACCACCACGTCCTGAGCGGTGAGTCCGGTCGCAACAGAAGGTCAGGAAACCGGCCAGGAGGGCGAGGCGCATGAAGAAGGCTAGCCGGTGTGCGCGAACGCAATCAAACGAAATCGGCCCTCGGCATTCCCTATGGAGAATAAATGTTGTTATCACAGGTATTTAATGCTACTTTCCTCAAGTATTGGGAGAGATCATGATGAACCAGCCCTGGACACGAATCGCCTGCGGCGCCGCCTTGGCGTTGGTCTCGCTGGCCGCCTGCACCCGGATGCTGCCCACGGCCGTCGAGCCGGAAGCTTCGCCCGCGGCCGTCGTTCCCCAGGCGACGCCGACTCCCACGATCCTGCCCACGCCGTCGCCTTCGGCCGCTCCCGTGGCGACCTCTTGCCCCACCCTCCTCGGCATTCGCGTCACGATCTTCGCGGCGCAGCCCACGCGGAACCGAGTAGTGCTCGACGCGACCCCTCTCACCGAGCAGTGCTCTCTCTTCCCCGGTCGCACGGTGTGCCCGCTCGGCCTGCCCGGCACCAGCCGTCGCGACGAGTGCGAGGCGGTGCGAATCGGCGATCAAGGGCCCGAGTGGACCATCAAGCCCTACGGCTACGGTACCGTCGAGGCGCTGCCCGGCACGGGATACCTGGCCGAAGTGTACGGTCGGGGCCTGGTGTGGGCGTGCTCGCGTGTTCAGCCGGACAACTGCACCTATATCGAGATCAACTAGGGCGCCTGCCCGACAGGGGCTTGTGACGGGCGTCGCTTGCGCAGGCGGACCCATCTGATCTACTGACCGGGTCCGCTCTCCAGGGAGGCCTGTCATGCGTGCCTTGTTGGTGGCCAGCTTGTCGCTGGCCCTGCCCCCCGCATCGCTCCTGGCGTCTGGCGTCGTGGGCAACGGAAGCGCCGTGAGCTGCACGGAGGCCGCTCTCAACCAGGCCTTGAGCGGTGGGGGCACCGTGACCTTCGACTGCGGGGGCGGCGCGGTCACCATCCCGATCACCACGACGAAGACGATCGCCCTCTCCACCACCGTCGACGGGACCGGGCAGCAGATCACCCTCGATGCGCTGGGCGCGACCCGCCACTTCCTGAGCCAGTACAGCCTCTCGGGGGCGATCTCCCTGACCCTGCGCAACCTGACCCTGCGCAACGGGCACGCCGCGGATTTCGGCGGAGCCATTCGCCTCGTCTTCCAGGAGCCGACGCGGCTCTTCACGCTGACCGTCGCCAACGTCACCTTCGCGAACAACGTGTGCGACGCGGCGGGGAACGACGTGGGTGGAGGGGCGATCTACGCGCTCGGGGGCATCGTCAACATCTCGAACAGCGTGTTCACCGGGAATCGTGGAGGCAACGGCGGCGCCATCGGCCAGATCCAGGCCCGCTTCACGATCGCCGACACCGTCTTCAGCGGCAACGCGACGAATCCCCGGGTCGCGGATGGTGGCAACGGCGGTGCCATCTACATCGACGGGTCGAACCTGGGAGTGCTCACTCTCCAGCGGACCGTCTTCATGGGGAACACCGCGGCCAACCTGGGCGGCGCCATCCACACGTACATGTACGGCGGCGCATCGGCCATGACCATCGAGGACGCGACGTTCGCGGACAACGTCGGGACCACGAACGGGGGAGCCATCTTCCACATGAATGGCGGCCTCACGATCACGGGCAGCACGTTCTCGGGCAACCGGGTCACGGGCCAGGGGGGCGCCTTGTGGGTGACGAACGGGGGGGGCGGCACGGCGGTGGCCGTGACCAACTCGACCTTCACCGGCAACCAGGCCACCGGCACCAGGCCCAACAACGGCTCGGTCGGCCTCGGCGGCGCGATCGCCAACAGTGGGGCGTCGAGCCTAACCCTCACGAACGTGACCATCGCCGGCAATCACGCGGATTGGGTCGGGGGCGGGATCGTGAGCGGCCCCGCGGGCACCACCCTCAAGAACTCGATCGTCGCGAACAACACGGCGGCGAACGGCGGCAATCCCTGGAACATCCAGAGGAACTGCTCGAGTGCCCTCGGGAACGGCGGCGGGAATCTCCAGTGGCCGACCCTCAACCCGAACGACAGCAACGACCATGCCTGTGCGGCCGGGATCACCTTCGCCGACCCCCGGCTCGCACCCCTCGCCGCCAACGGGGGCCTCACGCAAACCATGGCGCTTCTCTCCGGCAGCCCGGCCCTGAACTCCGGCGTGGCCTGCCCGCCTCCCGCCACCGACCAGCGCGGAGTGACGCGTCCGCAGGGTGCTTCCTGTGACTCCGGGGCATTCGAGAGCCGGCCAGGGGCCGATCTCTCCGTGACCCAGACCGACAACGGGGCCTCCCCGGCTCCCGGCCAGACGATCACGTACGCCATCGTGGCCCGGAACGCGGGGCCGACCGCCGTCACCGGCGCGGTGGTCGCCGACACGTTCGGAGCGAGCCTCAGCGGCGGCGGCTGGACCTGCACGGCCACGGCCGGTTCTTCCTGCACGGCGAATGGCGCCGGCAGCATCGCCGACGTGGTGAACCTCCTCGCGGGGGGCACGGCCACCTACACCGTGCAGGCCACGGTCGCTCCTTCCGCCACGCGTCTCGTGACGAACACCGCGACGATCACGGCGCCGGCCGCGGTTGAGGACCCGACCCCGGCCAACAACTCGGCCACCGTCGTGACCGTTCTCGCGCGGCCACTGGCCTTCCACACCGTGAGTCCGTGCCGCCTGGTCGACACGCGAGGCGCTGCCGGTCCGGTGGGCGGTCCGGCGCTCGGCGCCAACGCCAGCCGAAGCTTCCCGGTGGTGGGCCGGTGTGGGATTCCCACGTCCGCCTGGGCCGTCTCGGTCAACCTGGCCGTGACCAATCCGACCGTCGCCGGGAATCTCCGGATCTCCCCGGGCGGCACGCCGGTTCCTCCCAGCTCGGCGCTCAACTACGCGGCGGGCCAGACGCGGGCCAGCAACGCCACGGCCTTGCTGGGGCCCGCGGGAGACCTCGCGGTGTTCTGCGGGCAAGCGGCGGGCACCACCGAGTTCATCCTGGACGTGAATGGCTACTACGAATGACGCGTTCGAATTTTCTCTTGACGCCGCCCTCGCGGCGGCGCAAGGTAGGACCAGGTGGATGTCGTGAAGACCAAGCCTCGACACCGACGCTCCCGAGACGACAAGCCGAGTCTCCCGCGGAAACCCGCGGTACAAGAGGTCTCGGGGGCTACGGAGTGGTCGCCCACCGCGGTCGCGGCTGAGGCCCTCCGCACCGGTGTCTTGCCGCCGCTGGGGCGGGGCCGGCGGACCCTTCGGGCCGACGACGAGGTCATTCGCGTGGGCGACCCGGACGACGACGTGATGGGCAACCAGTACGTAGGAGAAGACACCCCCGGGGCATCGACCCCCACGCCCGATCAGAACGCGGTCGACGAGATCGGTCGCGCCTACGGACTGCAGGAAGAGGACACGGGCGTGCTGCGCAGCGCGGGGGAAGTCCTCGAGCGACGCGACCGACACCGGGTGGAGCTGCAGGCGCCGGGCAAGCCAACCGCTTGACCCTGCCCGACCGGCCCGCCGCTCCGGCTCTTCCCTTCCCGGAAAGCCTATGCCACGGCTGCGCTGCCCCGCCTCGTTACGTGACGAGCGACCGCGGTGCGGTCTTCGTCTACTGCCCCTGGCTCAAGACGTACCCGCCCCAGCCGGTCCGGAGCTGCGACCTCTACTCTCGCGCTCCGTCAAGGTGCTAGGACAGAGCCTTCGCTCGGCCGCCGGGGCTAGCCGTTGCTCGCGGGATCACGGCGGCTCTCGTCGAGGCGGCGACAGCCCTCGAGCAGGAGCTGGTCGAAGCTGTCCCCCAGACGCGCCCCCTCTCCGGCGCTGCCGGGGAGGAATGCGAACTGGCCCTTCGGCCAGCTGATGAAGGCGTAGATCCCTTCGGGGCCCGTGAAGCCGTCGCAGTGGGCCGAGATCACCTCCCCGTCGCGGAAGCGGATCTGGGCCATCCGGCTCCCCGCGCGCGCGGTGAAGACGCCCGTGAGCTGGCTGATGTGGCACATCTGCAAGACGCCGGGGGCGCCGATCAGCTCTATGCCTCCCTCGAGCCCCGAGCCGTTGCGGGTGCGGGTGCGGATGTCCGAGTAGCGCTTCAGGATGAGCTGCACCCTGATGAGCAGCTCGCGGGCCGGAATCGGCTTCGTGAAGTAGTCGTCGGCCCCGAGCTTCATGCCGTAGTAGCGCTTCTCGTAGTCGTCCCAGTCGGAGAGGAAGGCCAGCGGGGTGTGCGCGAGCAGGCTGTGGGCGCGCACCCGTCGGCAAAGCTCGAAGCCGTTCTCGTCGGGCAGGTTCACTTCGGTGAGGATCAGCCACGGCCGACGCGCGGTGGCGATCCGCAGCGCCTCCTCGGAGGTCGAGGCTTCGTGGACCGTGAAGCCGTGGACCACGAGGGCGTTCTTCAGGAACCGCCGGTAGGCGGCGTCCGGATCGACGAGCAGGGCCTGCCGAAGCGCGCGCGGAAGGCTGTCGAAGGGAAGGTTGGCCGCGAGAGGCGGCGGCTCCTGGAACGGCGAGCGTCCGGCGGGCTCCGGGAAGGGGAGGAGCTCGCCGCGGGGATGCGAGTGCGCATTGGGGACCTCCTCGTCCTCGGGCTCCAGCGACTCGAGGTCGTTCTCACCTTCGAGCGGCTCCAGGGTCCGCGCGGGCAGCACCAGGTTGCGAAAGACCGCGTCGAGCCCGGTGAGCACCGAGGTCGTGTCCCCCTTGGGAAGGAATTCGACGATCCCGAAGCGACGCGGCGGCGTACGGTCTCCTTCCGGGGAGTCGTCCTTGAACACGACCATCGGGTAGCGGGCGGCGGTGGCATCGACCTGGAGGGCCCGCAGGACCGCATAGGCGTCGGTCGTGGGTGGCGCGTCGGTGGGCGGCACGTCCGACCGCCGCCGCTCCCAGCGAGGAACGACGTCGAGCGCCGCCATGCCCAGGTCGACCAGGATGACGTCGGCAGCCTGCACGTTGATGAGGCGGGCCGCGGTTCGCGCATCGGCGGTGCCGAAGACCCAGTACTCCTCGTCCCGGAGTGCGGCTTCCATGCGCGCCCGGGTGGACGGGTCGGGATCGAGCAGGAGGACGCTGCGAGCGTTCTGGGACGAGTCCCCTCGCTCCCTCGCCATCCCGTCGAGTCCGTCGTTGCCGTCGTCGATCAAGAGAAGAGCTCCCACCTGGAGGCCGAGCGCACCGTCCGCGACGCCCATCGCGCCTCCAGAACCTGCTCGCTATGATGTGGTGGAGATTGGGTGGTCGGAGGTCGACTCGCACGATCCGTCGATTCCTGTTTAGGCCTCCATCATCCGTGCTGCGGGGCCGCCCGTCAAGGGGCTTGTTCGGCCCGCCCCACGGCTCTGCCTGCACCGATGGTGCGGTGTGCGCAGAGGGCACGAAAAACGCAGACGGTGCCTGGTGCGGATTCGGCGCTCCTTCATGGATGAGGCCAGGGCGCGAGCGGTTACAATGTCGCTCGCATGGATCTGAGCCGAGCGCTGGCGGTGGCGGTCGCGGCAGCGCGTGCCGCGTCACGCTCGCTGCGCGACGATTTTCATCGCACGACGGGCGCGCGCGGGCACCTGGACAAGGCGGAAGCCGATACCGAAGCCGAGGTCCTGATCCGGGCACGCTTGATCGAGGCCTTCCCGGGCTGGGGATACCTGGGAGAAGAGACGGGGCGGGGTCCCGGAGCCGCGGATGCCCCCGTCTGGCTGGTCGATCCGAACGACGGCACGCGCGACTACCTCGTGGGGCGGCGCGGAAGCGCCATCTCGATCGGCCTCGTGGTGGATCGGCAGCCCGTGCTGGGTGTGGTCTTCGCTTTCGGCTATCCCGACGACGCCGGCGATCTATTCGCGTGGGCCGAAGGCTGCGGGCCGTTGACCCGGAACGGTGCCCCGGTCGTGGTCCAGCTGCCCACGAGCCTCGGCTCGTCGGACGTGGTCCTGGTCTCGGCGAACGGAGACCGGGACCCCGAGGCCAACCTGCGCTGCGTAGCCCCCGCTCGGTTTCGGGCGGTCCCGAGCGTCGCCCACCGGCTCGCGTTGGTGGCCGCGGGCGAAGGCTCGGCGGTGACCTCGCTCTTCGCCCCCGGGGCCTGGGACTACGCGGCGGGGCACGCGTTGCTGCGCGGGGCCGGGGGGGTCCTCGTCGACGAGAACGGCCTCGAGGTCACCTACTCGGGCGACGGCTCGAGCAGCACCCTGCGGGCGTTCGGGGGCGCCGCGGCGGTGGCGACGGAGCTGGCCCTGCGACCGTGGGACCCGTCTCTCTTCGCCGAGAGCACGGGAGAGTCGGTGCCCGCGCGGCTACGGCGCGGCGAAGCCGTGGCGGACTCCGGCCTCCTGGCCCGGGCCCAAGGCTGCCTGCTGGGCCAGTTCGCCGGAGACAGCCTGGGCAGCCTCGTCGAGTTCTCGAGCGCCACCGAGGTGGTGAGCCGGTATCCCGACGGCCCGCGTGAGCTCCTGGACGGAGGCTTCTGGGACATCCTGGCCGGCCAGCCCACGGACGACTCGGAGATGGCGATGGCCCTCGCCCGGTCGATCGTGGCCGAAGAGCGCTTCGACCGGACCGCGGTGAAGCGGGCCTACCAGGAGTGGCTGCGCTCCGAGCCCTTCGACATCGGCGGCACCGTGCGCGCCGCCCTCGCGGATCGCCTCAATCCCCACAGCAAGGCCAACGGATCCCTGATGCGCGCGAGCCCGCTCGGCATTTTTGCCCACGCGCTCGACCCAGGGTCCGTGGCCGAGCTGGCCCACCAGGACAGCCGCATCACCCATCCGAACCCGGCATGCCTCGACACCGTGGCCGTGTTCGTGATCGCGATCGCCCACGCCCTGCGGACGGGCGAGGGGCCCCAGGCGGTATTCGACACCGCCCTTCGTTGGGCCGACGATGCCGGCACCTTCCGGGTGCGTGAGGCCCTTCGGCGAGCCCAGTCGGAGCCGCCGGTCTGCGACGCGGAGACCCAGGGCTACGTGATGATCGCCTTCCAGAACGCCTTCTACGAGCTTCTGCATGCCCCGAGCCTGGAAGAAGGAGTGGTGGCCACGGTGAGGCGCGGCGGGGACACGGACACGAACGCGGCGATCGCCGGCGCTCTCCTGGGCGCGGTCCATGGGCGGGAGGCCGTGCCCCTCCAGTGGCGCCGGATGATCCTGAGCTGCCGGCCCCTGCCGCGCTGCGCGCGGCGGCCGCGTCCGCGCGAATTCTGGCCGGTCGACGTGTTCGAGCTGGCCGAGCGCTTGCTGCTGGCGGGGGCGGCGGTCCGGGTCTGACCCGGCGGCGCGATCAGGAGAAATCGAGGCCTTCGTCCTCCGTCACGGCCCGCCCGGCAACGAAGGCTTCGTAGTCCGCAGGCGCGTCGAGGTCCCGGAGCGGCACGCCCGGGACTTGGACCACCTCGTCTCGGTGATCGCGCAGGATCGCGCGCGCGCCCGTGTCTCCTTGCAGCCGGCGCAAGGCCGCGAACAGGCTGCGGTCGAACAGCACGGGATGCGTGAGGCGGTCGTCGTGGGCCACGGCCGCGATTCGCGCACCGTCCCGCCACGCGGCCAGGAGGCGATCGATCGCACCCGGATCGAGGCCCGGCTGGTCGCCGAGCACGACGAGAACGGCGTCCGCGTCTTCGCTCGCCTCGAGCCCCGCGCGCAGCGACGAGGCCATGCCCAGGGCCCAGCCCGGGTGGACCACGATGCGCAGGCGCGGGTCGTCGGGCAGGCGGACGCCGGCTCGGACCCGCTCGGCCTCGTGCCCCAGCACGAGGACGAGGCGGTCGACCGCGGACTGGAGGACGCGCTCGGCGACCGTGGAAAGCACGGTTCCCGCTCCGAGGGGAAGCAGGGTCTTGGGTCGGCCCATCCGCGTCGAGCCTCCGGCCGCGAGGAGGATGGCCGCGACCACGGGCCTAGGCCGGCTTCGCGTCGGCCCGGCCGTTGCGCACGGCGACGATCTGGGCCAGCACCGAGACCGCGATCTCCTCGGGGCTCCGGCCGCCCAGGTCGAGGCCGATCGGCGCGCGCAGACGTGCGATCTGCGATTCGGTGAGACCCGCGGCGAGGAGGCGCTCGCGTCGCTTGGCCTGGGTCTGCTTGCTGCCGAGCGCGCCCACGTAGAAGGCCGGGCTCACGAGGGCCGCCCGGAGAGCCGGATCGTCCAGCTTCGGGTCGTGGGTGAGGACCGCCACCGCGCTCTCCGCGTCGAGGCCGATCTGGCCCAGGGCCTCGTCGGGCCAGGCCGAGACGATCTCGTGGGCCTGCGGGAACCGGTCCACGCTGCCGAAGGTGGGCCGGGGGTCCACCACGATCGTGTGGTAGCCCAGCGATCGGGCCATCCAGGTCAGCGAGATCGCGATGTGGACGCCGCCCACGACGACGAGCTTCGGCGCCGGCCGCATCACCTCGATGAAGACGTCGGTGTCGGCGACGGACACGCGCGCGCTCTTCCCCTCGGCGAGAGCGGCGCGGGCTGCGGCGCTGACCTTCTGGGAAAGCGGGCTCTTCAGGGTTCCCCGGACCTGGCCGTCTGCGTGCAGGAAGAGCCGGCGGCCCAGGTCGGGGCCGCCCAGGACCGTGGCCACCGCGGCGCGTACTTTCCCGGAGGCCAGGGACGCGAGCTCGGCCAGGCCGGCGGCGTCGGGCGCCTCCACGAACACTTCGATGGCGCCGCCGCACGCGAGGCCGACCGCCCAGGCCGTGTCGTCGGCCACCCCGAAGCTCAGGAGTACGGGCTTGCCGGTCTTGACCACCTCACGGGCCGACTCGATCACCGCGGCCTCGACGCAGCCGCCGCTCACGGACCCGGCCACGCGCCCGTCGGCGCTCACCACCATCTTGGCCCCGAGGGTGCGGGGGGCGGAGCCCCAGGTCTTGACCACGGTGGCCAGGGACAGGGGCTGCGCCTCCGCTCCCCAGGCCTCGATGTCCGACAAGAGATCACGCATGAAGACTCCTGGACCTCGAATTCGCGAGATGGCGGCCCAGATCCTCGAGGCTCGCCAGGTTGTGCACGGTCAGGAACGCGTCCAGATGCGGCAAGGCGGCTTGCATGCCGCGAGCGAGGGGCTCGTAGCCGGGAGCGCCGAGCAGGGGATTGAGCCACACGAGACGACCGCAGCTCCGGTGGAGCCGCGCCATCTCCTCCGCGAGCACGACCGGGTCGCCCCGCTCCCAGCCGTCGCTCACCACGAGGACCAGGGGACGTCGCCCCAGGACCCGACGGGCCCACTCGAAGTTGAAGGTGTGCAGAGCGTCCCCGATGCGGGTGCCCCCCGACCAGTCGGGCACCGCATGCGAGACCTCGCGCAGCGCTCGCTCCGCGTCCCGGCCGCGGAGATGGCGGGTGATTCGCGTGAGCCGGGTGCCGAACACGAAGGCCTCCACGGAGGTCTTCCTGCGCTGCGCCAGGGCGTACGAGAAGAGGAGAAGGATCCGCGTGTAGCGCTCCATCGAGCCACTGACGTCGGCCAGCACCACGATCGGCCGGGGCTTCGCCTTTCGCTCGCGGCGCGCCCAGGTCATGACCTCGCCCCCTTGGCGCCGGCTCTCGCGGAGCGTCCGGCGGAGGTCGAGAAAGGGCCCTGGGCCCGGTTGGCGGCGTCTCGTCCTCCGGGCCTCCGGGCGCAGAGCCGCGCCGTGCACGAACCTCGCGACCTCGTCCAGCTCCTCTTTGGTCATCTCGCCGAAGTCCTTGTGGCGGAGCCGCTCCTGGGCGCTCGCCACGAGCACCGGCTGCAGCAAGGGCGGGTCCGTGGGATCCGGGCCGGGGTCCTGTCCCGCGTCCTCGCGGCTCGAGCGGGGGGGGGCCGAAGCGGCGAAGCGGGGGCGGCGGAAGCGCCGGGTCTCGCCGAGGGCGCGCAGGTCGAGACGGGTCGAGCCTTCGGCCGGCTTCCGCCAGAACGCTTCGAACGCCGCGTCGAACCGGGGCATGTCCTCGTGGCGGTGCACGAGCAGGCTGCGAGCCGCCTCGCGGAAGTCGGCCCTGTCGCCGACCCCGACGTGCTCGGTGGCGCCGATCAGGTCGCGCATCCGGCCCGGGCTCACGTCGAGGCCCAGCCCGCGCAGCACGCGGCCGAAGAGGAGCAGGTTGGCGGTCAGGTTCAAGGCGCCACCTGGACGCGGTCATGAATGGCGTGGGCCACGCTCCCCCGCACCCGGCCGAGGTCATCCTGGTACTTCAGGACCACGCCCAGCGTCTCGTCGACCACCGACGGGTCGAGGGCCTGACGGTCGAGCGCGACGAGGGCCGCCGCCCAATCGAGGGTCTCGGCCACCCCCGGGCGTTTGTAGAGCTCGGCGCGGCGCAGCTCCTGGACGAAGGCCGTGACCTGGCGAGCCAGCCGGAGCGGGGCGCCGGGCACCTTGGCGACGACGATCGCGAGCTCGTCCTCGGCGCTCGGGTAGTCGATCCAGTGGTAGACGCAGCGCCGCCGCAGCGCGTCGTGAACGTCGCGGGTCCGGTTCGAGGTCACCACCACGACCGGCGGGTGGTCGGCGCGGACGGTTCCGATCTCCGGGATCGTGACCTGGAAGTCCGAGAGGACCTCGAGCAGGAACGCTTCGAACTCCTCGTCGCTCCTGTCCACCTCGTCCACGAGAAGGACCTTGGGCCCCCCGCCCGGCCGGATGGCGCGGAGCAGGGGTCGCTCGAGCAGGAACTCGGGGCCGAAGAGGTCGGCTTCGCGCGCCTCGTCCCCGCGCGCCTCGAGCAGGCGGATGTGCAGCATCTGCCGCGCGTAGTTCCACTCGTAGACCGCCTGGTGCACGTCGAGCCCTTCGTAGCACTGGAGCCGGACGAGCTCCGCTCCGAGGACGCGGGCCAGCACCTTCGCCACCTCGGTCTTGCCCACCCCCGCTTCTCCTTCGAGAAACAAGGGCCGACCGAGCTTCAAGGCGAGGAAGGCCGCGGTGCTCAAGCCGCGGGCGGCGATGTAGCGCTCGTCGCGAAAGGCCCGACCCATGGCGTCGATCGAGTCGAAGGAAGTGGCCACCTCGGCCATCTTACGCCAGGGGGCGAGGTCGTCGGGTCCTGCGGCCTCAGGCCTTCGCGCGTGCCACCGCTTCGGCCAGCGCCCGGCGCGCCAGGACGGTCGCGAGGTGGGTTCGGAACTCGCCGGAAGCGTAGTAGTCCGAGAGGGGTCCTTGACGGCTTCCGCCACCTTGGCGGCCGCCGCAGCCGAGGACCTCGTCGGTGGGGGCCTGGCCCATGAGCGCGGCCTCGGCGGCCTTCGCCCGCACCGGGTTGACGGTGGCGCCCCCTACCACCACGCTGGCCTTCGCGACCTTTCCCCCGGCCACCGTGACCAGGGCGGCCACGCCCACGACGGCGTAGCTCGACGCGGGATGGCGGTGCTTGAGGTACGCGCCGCCCGTTCCCTTGCCGTAGGTCGGCACGCGGACGGCGGTCAGGACCTCGCACGGAGGAAAGATCGGTCGTGAAGAGGTCCTTGAAGAAGGCCGCGGCGGGAATCTCGCGAGACCCGGCCGTCCCGGCCGCGGCCAGGGTGGCGCCGAGCGCCACCACGACCGTCGGGAAGTCGGCGGCGGGATCGGCGTGGGCGAGGGCGCCGCCGATGGTGCCCCGGTTGCGGACCTGGAGATCGCCGATCTCCGCCGCGGCCTCCGCCAGCACGGGACAGTGCTCGCGGACTTCCGCCGACGCGGCGATGGCGGCGTGGGTGGTCAAGGCGCCGATCCGAAGGGCCGCGCCGTCGGTGGTGATGCCCGAGAGCTCCTCGATCGCGCCGATGTCGACGAGCGTCCCCGGCCCCGCGACCCGCAGCTTCATGGCGGGGAGGAGGCTGTGGCCTCCGGCCAGAAGCTTGGCGTCCTTGTTGGCCTGCAGGAGCCGAGTGGCCTCGGCCAGGGTCTTCGGGCGGTGGTAGTTGAAGTGCGCCGCGTACATGGCTTCAGCTCCTCTTCGCTTCGCGGATCGCCCGCCACACGCGCTCGGGGGTGAGCGGCATGTCGACGCGCTTCACTCCGAGCGGCGCGAGCGCGTCCATCACGGCGTTGTAGACGGCCGGAGTCGAAGCGATGGTGCCGGTCTCGCCGATGCCCTTCACGCCGAGGGGATTCACGGTGGTCGGCGTCTCCGTCATGCCCAGCTCGAAGGTCGGGAAGGCCTCGGCCCGGGGGAGGGCGTAGTCCATCATCGATCCGCTCAGAAGCTGGCCGTTGTCGTCGTAGACGGCGCCTTCCCAGAGCGCCTGGCCGACGCCCTGCACGATGCCGCCGTGGATCTGGCCTTCCACGATCATCGGGTTGATGACCCGCCCGCAGTCGTCCACCGCGACGTAGCGCTCCAGCTTGATCTCGCCCGTCTCCACGTCCACCCGCACCACCGCGATGTGGGCGCCGAAGGGATAGACGAAGTTCGGCGGGTCGAAGAAAGCCGAGGCCTCGAGGCCGGGCTCGAGACCCTTCGGGTAGTTCCAGGCGACGTTGGCCATCAGGGCGACGTCTTGAATGGTCTTGAACTTGCTCGGCGAGCCCTTCACGAAGAACTTCCCGTCCGCGTAGTCGATGTCCTCGACCGCGGCTTCGAGGAGATGGGCGGTGACGATCCTGGCCTTCTCCTTGATCTTGACGATGGCGCCCATCAGCGCGCCGCTGCCCACGGCCGTGGTCCGGCTTCCGTAGGTGCCCCAGCCCATCGGGGTCTGCGAGGTGTCGCCGTGGAAGATGGTGACGTCGTCCACGCCGACCCCGAGCTCGCTGGCCATGATCTGGGCGAACGTCGTCTCCTCGCCCTGGCCGTGCGGCGAAACCCCCACGAAGACGTGGACCTTGCCCGAGGGATGGAAGCGCACGATGGCGCTTTCCCAGAGGCCGCCGCCGAAGCCCACGGCGCCCGCCACCTGCGACGGGCCCAGGCCGCAGATCTCGGCATAGGTGCAAAGGCCGATGCCGGTGTACTCGCCCTTGGCCCGCGAGGTCCGCCTGCTTCTTGCGCAGGCCCTTGTAGTCGGCCATCTCCAGGGCCTTGTCGAGCGCCGCCACGTAGTTGCCGGTGTCGTAGACGAGGCCCGTGGCCACGGTGTGTCCGTCCGTGAAGGGCGGGATGAAGTTCTTGCGACGGACTTCGGCGGGGTCCATCTTCAGCTCGGCCGCGAGCAGATCCACGAGCCGCTCGACGAGGAACGTCGCCTCGGGCCTTCCCGCCCCGCGGTAGGCATCCACCGGGGTCGTGTTCGTGAACATCCCGTAGACGTCTTCGTGGATGTTCGGGATGGCGTAGCGTTCCCGAGAGCATGAGGCCGTGGAGGATCGTGGGGACGCCGGTGGAGGCGGTCGAGAGGTAGGCCCCGAGGTTGGCCCAGACCTTCGCACGCAGGCCGGTGATGGTGCCGTCCTTCTTCGCACAGAGCTCGACGTCCTGCACGTGGTCGCGGCCGTGGATCGTGGCCTTGTAGTTCTCGCTGCGGGTCTCGGTCCACTTCACCGGGCGGCCGAGGACCTTCGCCGCGAAGATCGCCATCGAGTCTTCCGGGTAGTGGGGGATCTTGCTGCCGAAGCCGCCCCCCACCTCGGGCGCGATCACGCGGATCTTGTGCTCGGGGGTGCCGGTGTCGAGCGACAGCAGGAAGCGGACGATGTGCGGGTTCTGGCTCGTGACCCAGAGCGTCACCTCGCCGCTCGCCGGGACGTACTGGGCGAGAGCCGCCCGCGGCTCCATGGCGTTGGGGATGAGGCGCTGGTTGAGGATGCGGTCCTTGACCACCACCTCGGCGGCCTTGAACGCGGCCTCGGTGTCGCCACCGCTCACCTTCCAATGGAAGCAGACGTTGCCGGGGACGTCGGAGTGGACCTGGACGGCGCCGGGCTGCGCGGCCTTCCAGGCGTCGACCACGACGCCCAGCGGCTCGTAGTCCACGACCACCGCGTCGACCGCGTCACGGGCGCGGTAGCGATCCTCCGCCACCACGATCGCCACCGCGTTGCCGACGTAACGCACCACGTCGATGGCGATGGGCGGGTAGGCCGGGGTCTTGGTGTCGGAGCCCGGGACCACCCAGGCACAGGGAATGCCGCCGAAGCCGGCGTCCTTCATCTCCTGGCCGGTGAAGACGCCCAGGACGCCGGGCAGGGCCCTGGCCGCGGTCACGTCGATGCGCTTGATGCGGGCGTGGGCGTAGGGGGAGCGCACCACCGCGAGGTGCACCATCCCGGGAAGAACGAAGTCATCCGTGTACTTCGCCTGGCCGGTGATGAGGCGGGGGTCTTCCCGGCGCTTGATCGCGGAGCCGAAGATGCGGGTGGCCATTCTCGCCTCCTACTTTCGCGCCATCACGGCGGCCGCGGTCTGGATCGAAGCCACGATGTTCTGGTAGCCCGTGCAGCGGCAATAGTTGCCTTCGAGGCCGTGGCGGATCTGTTCCTCCGTGGGGTTGGGTGTCCGTTCGAGGAGGTCGCACGCGGTCATCAACATGCCCGGGGTGCAGAAGCCGCACTGCAACCCGTGCTTCTCCCAGAAGGCCTCTTGCAGCGGATGCAGCTTGCCGTTCTGGGCCAGGCCCTCGACCGTGGTCACCGCCGCCCCGTCCGCCTGGACCGCGAGCACGGTGCACGACTTCACGGCCCGCCCGTTCAAGAGCACGGTGCAGGCGCCGCACTGGCTCGTGTCGCAGCCCACGTTCGTGCCGGTGAGGCCCAGGGTCTCACGGAGGAAATGGACGAGGAGCAGGCGGGGCTCGACCTCGTGGGTGTGCCGCGAGGCGTTCACGGTGATCGAGACGGGACACTTCATCTCTGCCTCTCAATGGGAGTGGGGAAGGGACGACAGGACGGACCGGCGGCGGGAGCACGCAGGACCATGGAGGCCTCGTCCGAAAAGCGGGCTGGAGTATGTGCAGTCCGCGGAAGCGTTGTCAACCGCCAAGTTGCGGCCCGCTTCGACCTCGAATCTAGCGGTTCTTGCGCTTCTCCTGGAAGCGGACGCGCTCTTCGCCGCCCTCCATGTGGATCTGGCCGTCGAAGAAGCAGCCGTCCGCGATCGCGATGGCCTGGGCCCGGATGTCGGCCTTGACCCGGGCGCTCGCCCCCAGCTCGACCTTGCCCCGGGCCACGATGTTTCCTTCGAGCTCACCCTCCACGATGACGTCCGTAGCCGAGAGGTGCCCACGCAGGCGCCCGCTCTCGTGAACGTGACAAAAGCCCTCGGTGGTGAGGGGGCCTTCGAGGGTGCCCAGGAGCTCGACCGACTCGGAGCCGGACACCTCCCCCCGAATGGTGAGCCCCTCGGGTACGGAGGTCTTGGGCTCGTGCGGATCGGAAAACCGCCGGGCGTTCGTTTCGGACATCAGCCGACCTCCTCTCGAGGCATGGGACGCTCGGGAACGTCTTCGAGAAGGCCCCCGTGGCCCAGGGCGGCCAGGGCCTCTCGGCCCAGGCGCTCGCCGGCCAGCAGGCGGGGAAGCACCAGGTCGATCACGTTCGGCTTGGGGCTTCGCGAGCAACCGGGAGCCCCGAGCACGGGCACCACGCCGACATAGCCCAGGAGGAGCAGATTGCCCGGGTCGACGGGGGCCCCGAAGGCCACCACCTCGCCTCCCGCCCTTTCCAGCGCGCGCGGCGCGATGTCGTGCCGGTCGACGATGGCGGTCTCGCCCGCGAGCAGGATCAGGCCCGCGCCGTCCGCGGCGGCGCGCCCGATGCTCAGGGCGAGCGCCGCTTCTCCCGCCTCGTCCTCTAGCGCCACGTAGCTCACGGCACCGAGGCTCGATCCCAGGGCTTCGATCCGCGCCCGCAGAGGCGGCGTGAAGGCGCGCACCACCCGGGCCTCGGCCGAGGCGGAGCCGGAGAGGAGCAAGGCCACCGTCCGGCGGGGGAGGGGATCGACGCGAAGAAGGGCGCCGCTCTCCCGCGCCAGGCCTTCCACCGCGCGCACCGCGGCCTCGGGCACCGCGAAGGGGATGACCTTGATCGTGGCCACCACCTGGCCTTCACGCACGGCTTCGTCGCGCCGGCCGGTGGCGATCGTGATCCCCTCGCCTTCGTTGATCTTCAAGAGGCGGTCCACGTCCACGCGCAGGACGCCCTGGGAGGTGGCCACGAGATTGGCGCGGCCCGCGCCGGGTCCCACCCTGCGCAACCCCGCGCCACAGGCCGCTTCGGCCACGCGTCGCGCGGCGACGTCCTCGTCGACGTCGTCCGGCCCCGGCTCCGCCACGTAGACGACGGCTCGCCCCAGACCGCGCAGGAGGTCCACGTCGGCGGCGGAAAGGGCCCGGCCCTTGCGCAGGGCCGGGCGCCCGCCCGCATCGGCGACGTTGTGACCCAGCAGCTTCCCCTGGGCCTGCTCGAGCGGCACGGGCCCGAAGCGAAACTCCGCGCGAGCCTCGATCTCTCGGCGGATCTTCTCGAAGAACGCGTCGGTCAGCCTCTGTGCTACCCCGCCCATGAGGCGCGCGGCGATGCTTGCGATGGTCCCCACCACCGAGACGTCCGCGGACCACTCGAGGCGGGTCTGACCAGGGGCGCCGTCCTCGAGCCGCATCTCGCTCGTGGCGTCGACCGCGGAGCCGGGGGCGGTGCCGTGCACCTTCATCCGCGCGAAGCTCGGCTCGCGGAGGTCCAGCCAGTCCACGTCGCTCGCGAAGGTCGCCTTGACCGCTCCGAACCCGACCGAGGCCACGGCGCGGA
The DNA here is from genome assembly GCA_963760685.1 of uncultured Acidobacteriota bacterium. Taxonomy (GTDB): domain Bacteria; phylum Acidobacteriota; class Vicinamibacteria; order Fen-336; family Fen-336; genus CAVXEA01. The sequence continues at coordinate 3,088,218 of CAVXEA010000003.1, read as the reverse complement.
AACGCTGGCCCGGGGCGACGATCTCCAGGGATTCGACACCCGGAGCGCAGGCGCTGACCCTCTCGGGATCGGTCAGAAAGCGCCACACGCGTTCCCTGGGCGCGCGGATCGAGACCGTCCCGGAGAAGCGCATGGCCGAGCGCCGCGAGCGTATGCCGCGGAGGCGACCATGGTCAAGACGGCGGCGTGGGTCGCGAAGCGCAGCGATTCCCAATGGGCACCTGAAGTGCGTCGAGCACAATCTGGTAAGGTGGGCAAGGCCATGCGCACGTTCGTGGTCCTCGCTCTCGCGGTCGGCACCGGGGTTGGGCCGGCCCGCGCTGCTGCTCCCGGTGGTCGAGCACCTGTTGAAGAACAGGCGTCGATTGCGGAGCTCGTTCGAGAGTACCGTTCGGGTCATCACGACAGGGCGGTAGCGGTCGCAACTCGCTGGAACGCCGAGCGAATCGCGTTCGAGATCGGGCGGCTGATCGCCGAGGAGGCCTCGCGCGCGAAGGTGGAGGAGCGCGAGGTGCTGATCCTCCCCTCCCTCGACGTCGCCGGCCTCGAGCGCCATGCCTCGCGAGAGAAGGCGGAGCAGCGCGAAGTGACGCGCCTCGCGGCTGCGGCGATCGTGACCGAGAGTGCCTTGTCTCACCTTCGGAACGGGGATATCGGTCTGCTGGCCCCTGGCTTCTGGACGGCCAGCCCCCTCCTGGAAGGGGAACCGCTGGGTGCGCGCGGCCGTTCCTTCGCGCAGCGCTTCTACCTTCTCGCCGGCCTGGTTCTGCAGTGGCACGTCGAGATCGCGGCTGGTCGAAGGCTGCTCACCAAGGCGCTCCGGTCCTTCCCCGAAGATCCCGAGCTGCAGACTGCGCTCGGCTCCATGATCGAAACCGTCGCCTCCCTTCGCACGTACGCGTCACCCCCGGGGAGTCCGGAAGCAGTGACACGGCGCTCGGGTGGCTATAGCTCCGAAAGGGGGGGCTACGGCGGAGTGTTGCCGGACGCCACTCTCGGCGAGGCTGAGGCTCACTACGGGCAGGCTCTTCTGGCGAATCCGAAGCTCGACGAGGCCCGTCTGCGCCTCGCGCACGTCCGCCTCTTGAAGGGGCGGACCGAGGATGCGCTCCGGGACCTCGAGCGTGTGGCCACGGAGGCGGGTCAGCCTCGGCAGCGCTATCTGGCGCGGCTCTTCGCAGGGTATGCGCGGCAGAGGCTGGGCGACGTCACCGGCGCAGTGGCTGCCTACCGCGCTTGCGTCGCGGACGGACCTCGGGCCCAGACCGCCCTCTTGGCGCTTGGCCGTGCGCTGGACCAGCTCGGAGACAAGTCGGGCTCGCAGGACGCCTTCGCAGGCGCCAGCGCCCCTGGCGCCCCGTTCGACCCGTGGTGGAGCTATGGAGCAGGCCAGCCGGAACGCTTCGACGATCTGGTGGCGGAGCTCCGAGGGCTCGTCGAGTGAGGGCCTCGCGGTGACGGGCGGCGTGATGCTGGCACTCCTCCTGTTGGTGCAGGCTCCGCCGGTCTTCCGCGTCGGCGTGGAGGGCGTGAGCGTGGACGTGTCGGTCACAAGGAGGGGCACGCCCCTGCGGGGACTCCGGGCGGAGGACTTCATCGTGAAGGACAATGGTGTTCTGCAGCCCGTCGAGGTGGTGAATCGCGAGACGACAGCCACCACGGTCGTGCTCGCCCTCGATCGATCAGCGAGCGTGGCGGGCAGAAAGCTCGAGTTGCTGCGCGCCGCGGCCCGCGCGTTTCTGAGGGAGCTGCGCCCTCAGGATGAGGCAGCTCTGCTGGCGTTCGACCACAGGATCGAGCTGCTCGGCGCGGCCACGACTGACCGGGCTGCCATCAGTAGCGCACTGGATGGTCTGGAGACGGGGGGCGCCTCAGCGGTAATCGACGCTCTCTACCTCAGCCTGAAGCAAAGGTGGGGGACGGGCCTTCCGCTGGTCGTGCTGTTGACGGATGGACAGGACTCCATGAGTTGGCTGGAGAACGAAGCCGTGCTGAGCGCAGCCCGTGAGTCTTCCACTCTCCTTCACGTCGTAGGAACGGAGAGCCGCGGGCTCCGGATCGCTCGATCATCACGCGGCGCCGGGTTCGCGCCTGTCTCTACCGAATCAGGGTATGTGTACCTGCTGCGCCGCGTTGCCGAAACCACGGGGGGAGCGTACTGGCCCGTGGACTCCGATGAGCACCTGGAGGCGACGTTTCGCAAGGTGCTCGAGGCTGCGAACGAGCGTTACGTGCTGCGATACGAGCCGCGGGGCGTGGCGCGTGCTGGCCTCCACCGCGTCGAGGTTTCCGTGCGCCGTAAGGGCGTGCAGGTCCGGGCACGGCGGGAGTACGTGATTCCCCATTGAGCCATGCCGCGCGAGCTCTGGCGATCGTTAGAACCGCGGTAACGCACTGTAAACAGAACCTGCGGTCAACCGGCGGTTTCCTTGCGGGCGATCACCGAGATGGTCCCGTCCACCTCGAGCACCGCGAGCCGGCACTCCTCGATGGTGGCGCAGCAGTTCTCGCGAAGGGCCTGCATCAGCTCCTCGTGCGAGATGCCTTCGAGCTTCAGGCTCTCGGTGTAGATGTGCCCCTTGCTGACCAGCACCCGAGCATGCCCGCGCAGCAGCCGCTCCACCTTGCGATGGTTCGCCGCCAGGTGGCCCAGGGTGCGATTGATCCCGAGCAGCAGGGTGGCCGCGGCCAGCCCCCCCACGAGGGACGTGTCGGGGCCCACCATGGCGCTCTGCACGGCGTTGGCGATCAGGAGAATGAGCGCGAAATCGAAGGGGGCGAGCTGGCCGACCTCGCGCTTCCCCGACAGGCGAAAGCCGACGAGGATGAAGACGTAGACGACGAGAGTACGAAGGAGGATGACGCCGACCTGGCTCGGGCTCGCCAGAAGCTCGTGCACGGGCCTAAGGATACGCCTTCCCGGCTAGACGTGAACCACGGCTCTTGATGCGGGTCGGAGGCATCTGATAACGTTGAGTGAAGTGGTAAGGCCGTCGCCTCGGCCGTGAGGCTGAAAGGAGGACGCCATGCTCTCGGCTCACCTCATCCGCGTGATCGAGACCCACGCCGAGGAGCTCACCCGTGAGCTCCTCGACGACCTCGGACGAAACCCGCGAACCCCCTCGTTCCACAGCATTTCGCGGGAGCAGCTCCGTGGTCGGGTGTACGACGTCTATCACAACCTCAGCCGCTGGGTCGCCGAACAGGACGAGGCGCACATCGAGGCGGTCTACGGCGAGTTGGGCCGCCGCATCCACGCCGCCGCCACCCCGGCCAGCGAGCTCGTCTACGTGGTGATCCTCATCAAGGAGCACCTGCGCAACTACATCCGCCGCACGGGTTCGGCGGCCACCTCCGTCGAGCTCCACCAGGAGGCGGAGCTGAACCTCCTGATCGGCCACTTCTTCGACAAGGCGCTCTATCACTCGATGAAGGGCTACGAAGGAGCGCGGACCCAGCCCCTGGCTTCGTAGGGGGTCGCTCCGGGCGGACGGCGGAAGAGGCGCGCTGCGGGCGGGCGGCTCGGAGCTTGAAGGCGAGCGCGGGAATCGCGCCCTCCGGGTCCTTCAGGACCACGAAGGCCTTCGGCTTCAAAAGCCCATCCGCGTCCTCGGAGCCCACAAGGACCGGCCTCCAGGACGGCGGGTGGCGCACCACGGCGGCTTCCACCTCGATGGGCGAGACCCAGATCCCGCCCACCTTCAGCATGTCGTCGGAGCGGCCGACTCGGACCGGGGGTCGGCGTCGAATACCCGAATGACGTTTCGGCTCGCGGCCGACCAATCCATGATGGTTCATAATCGTGTGCATAAATTATTATTGCGTATCACTCTTTCGTGTGGCATCCTCCGACCCACCAAGAAGCCACTTACCAAGAAGCCACGGTCGCAGCGACGCCTGCCTGGGGAGGGAGACGAATGCGCAAGTCCCGTTGGTTCTCGTCCGCAATGCTGTTGCCGTGCTGTCGAGCGACGATCCTGGGAGCCGTCTGCATGACGGCCTTGGCCCACGCCCAGGAGCCACCAGAGAAAGCGCCGACGGAGCAACCTTCCACCAAGAAGACTGACGACGCGGTCCGGACCGTGGAGGAAATCGTCGTCACGGCGCGACGCCGCGAGGAGAGCATGCAGGACACTCCCATCGCGGTCTCGGCCTTCAGCGCCGAGGTGCTCGAGGATCGCCAGGTACGCTCCACGCAAGATCTCGAGCAGATCACGCCAAGCCTGCAATTCAAACCAGCCGGCCAGCTCTCCGGAAACACCGCGGCCACCGTCGTGTTCATTCGCGGCGTCGGCCAGTTGGACCCGACGGCCGCAGTCGATCCGGGTGTGGGCATCTACCTCGACGAGGTCTACCTGGGTCGCGCCGTGGGCGGCCTGCTCGACTTCGGCGACACCGCCGGCGTCGAGGTGTTGCGCGGCCCCCAGGGCACCCTGTTTGGCCGCAACACGATCGGCGGCGCGATCCTGGTTCGCTCGCGCAAACCCGAGATTGGCCCTCTCCGCACGCAGGCGCGCCTGCGCCTCGGCGCCGACAACCTGTACGAGGGCTTCCTCGCTTCCAATCTGCCGCTCGGGGACAAGCTATCAGCGCGGGTCGCCGGAGGCCTTCGCAAGCGGCAGGGCTATGTGACCCGCGCGTTCGACGGACGCGACCTCGGCAACGACGACTTCTACAGCCTCAACGGCGGCTTGAGCTGGAAGCCCTCCAAAGATGTCGACGTCTTCGTTCGAGGGGACTACACCAAGCGCGACGAGAATGGGGCGCCGTTCGTCTTCGCGGGCATCAACGAAAGCGCCCCGGTCCCGGCCATCGTCAGCGTGGCCGCCCGCTGCCCCGGCGCCACCATGCCCTTCCTGCCCCCCGGCACGCCCGGCCTGGGGCCGCCCAACGTTCCCGTGATCGACGACCCTCGCTGCGCCAACGACTTCCAGGCCCTCGGCAACTTCGTCAGTGGCGGGACGGCCCCCGTCGTGAGCACTTCGGAGGTCTGGGGGGTCGCGGGCACGGCGAGCTTCGATGTCAACGAGAGGCTGTCCCTCAAGTCCATCACCGCGTTCCGCTCGACCGGCTCACGCGGCGTGCGCGACGCGGACAACACGCCGTTCGAGATCCTGACCACGGATCTGACCACCGACTCCGAACAAATCAGTCAGGAGTTGCAGGCGCGGCTCAGCTATCACCACGTCAGCGCCATCGTCGGTGCGTACTTCTTCGACGAGACAACCACCGAGCGGGCCAGCGTGCCCCTGACCTTCCCACCGACTCCGCCGCTGATCGCCTCCGTACTCTCCGGCGGGCCGGGCTCGCGCGACCTCCAGTTCTCGGATCTCGAGACACGCTCCCTGGCAGCCTTCGGGCAGGTCTCCGTGAAGCCCACCACAGCTCTCGAACTCTCCGGCGGGCTCCGCTATACCGAAGATCGCAAGAGCTACCAGGGCACGGTCCTCAATCTGTTTCCCTCGACCAAGCCCGATCCCAGTCCGCTCCCGACCCTGGCCATCCCTGAAGGCGGGCCGCTGTACATCTTCAGCACGCCGAACGAGAGGACGTTCTCGGCACTGACGGGCTCTGCGAGCCTTCAGTATCGTTGGAGCACGTCGGTCAGCACCTACGCTTCGTACGCGCGGAGCTTCAAGTCCGGCGGCTTCAACACGCGCTACAACGCTCCGCCACCCGGTTTCATGCCGGTTCCGTTCGACGAGGAGAAGGTGGACAGCTTCGAGCTGGGCGCCAAGCTCGACCTCAGCCGACACTTCAGGCTGAACCTCGCAGCCTTCCACGCAGGCTACGACGACATCCAGCTGATCTTCCGCCAGGGCGTGGTGCCGCTGCTGTTCAACGCCGGCGAGGCGAGCATTCGCGGCCTCGAGGCCGAGCTGAGCTTGCACTCGTCGTCGGGCCTGACTCTTGACGGCAGTCTCAGCATCCTGGATGACAACATCGAGAGCATCACCCCGGTACCCGGGGCCTCGGCCACGGTTGCGCCTGGCGACGACCTGCCGCTCACTCCATCGCTCCAGGGCAACCTCAGTGTCTCGCAGCGGATTGGCCTCAACGACCGCTACTCCTTGACGCCGCGCCTCGACGGCAGCTACACCTCCCACCTGACGTTCATCACGGGCAGCGTGCCGATCATCGAGCAGGAGGGCTACTGGGTCGGGAACGCGACGGTCCGACTTGCCGACGAGAAACGCGGCTGGCAGCTCACGGTGGGCGTGCTGAACCTGTTGAACGAGGCATACCTCATCCAGGGCAACGCTTCCCTGGCGACGCTCGGGTATGCCGAGCGCATGTACGCCCGGCCGCGCAGCTGGTTCACGCAGCTCTCGCTGACCTTCTGATCCGCCGGTGGTGCGCGGCGGGGGCGCGGGCCGGAGTCCGTTCCCCCGCCGCGTGGGGGCCCCCACGGCGCTTGACTTCGCCCCTCGGGGGCCATACTCATAGACCGTAGGGAGCGTACGGCCGAGGCGCATCCCCGCGCCCGCCCAAGGCAGAGGCCCACTGAGACACCGCGGAGCGTCCCGGACCGCGCGATCGAGAGGATTCAACGACATGGGGGGCCGACAACCTCGCCGGCGCCGCACGATGCGGATCGCATCCTCTCCAGTGATCCGCGCCTCCGCACAAGCCGTGGTCGATCTGGGCCCGCTGTCCGAGTCCGTAGGCTATGGCTTGCAGCGCGCGCAGCTCGCCTCACGCGCAGCCGTGGTCGCCGCGTTGGCCAAGGTCGACCTGTCGCCCGCGCGCTTCGCCGTGCTGAACGTGATCGAGCGCAACCCCGGCCTGTCGCAGGCCGATACCTGCGCTGCGCTCGGAATCCAGGCGACGAACATCACTCCCCTGTTGCACGACCTCGAGCGGCGCGGCCTGGTCGCGCGTCGGATCTCGCCCACGAGCCGACGTACGAACATGCTGGAGCTGACGCCAGCAGGCCAGCGCTTGCTCGAGCGCGCTTCGCGCCTGCACCAGGCGCTCGAACAGAAGATTGCGCGGTCACTCGGTGCGGAACGCCGCGACATGTTGGTCGCTTTGCTCGCGCAGGTCGCCGCGATGCAGTAGGCCTGCCGCCCCACGGCCGCCCAGGAAGGATGTAGAGCCGGTCATGCCCGCGTCCTGCCGACACCATCAACGTCGCGGGTCCCCAGGCACCGCCCGCTACTTCGACGGCTCGACCGATCCGCCGCGCTGAGGGCGAGGCGCCGTCGAGCCCCCGACGCTCCGGCGACGCTCCGGCTGTTGCTCTCTACAGTCGCTCTCTACACGCTTGACTGGCGACCGCCCTTGTACTACTTACGCTCTCGCCGCGACGTCTCAACCAGGCCCCGCTTACGTGGAGGAATGATGCGTCACCCGCTTTCGTTCACCGTTGTCCTCGGCCTGCTGGCCGCAGCTTCGTCGTCGTTCGCGCAGGATCCCGTGGTCGCCGCCAGCAACCCGGACGCCCTCTTCACGAGCAAGGATCCCAAGCTCCACGCGAACAAGCAGGCCGCCTACCACATCGTCAGAGACCTGCTCGAGGCCGGGCACTGGGAGCAGGCGGACAAGTACCTGACCGAGCGTTACATCCAGCACAACCCGAACGCCGCTTCCGGCCGGACCGGGGTCGTGAAGTTCTTCACGGAGGTGCTGAAGGTCACGCCCAAGCCCATCCCCGAGAAGATGGCGACCAAGGTCGTCTCGGTGGTGGCGGAAGGCGACCTCGTGGTGGTCTCGTTCGTGCGGGACATGAAGGACGCCAAGGACCCGTCGAAGGCGTACACCACGACCTGGTTCGACATGTGGCGCTTCAAGGACGGCAAGGCCGACGAGCACTGGGATCCCGCCGCGCTCATGGGACACTGATGAGCCTAGCCGTGGACCACGGCCGAGCGGTCGGCGGTGGAGCGCATCCGCGGCAGCAGGGCCACGGCCAGGGCCCCCAGGGCCGCGAGCAGGACGAGCAGGCCGAAGCCGGGGGCGTAGCTTCCGAACCTGTCGCGGAGGGTGGCCACGGCCATCGGCACCACCGCCTCCGCCACTCCGTCCGCCGTGAGCACGACCCCCATGAGCCGTCCCAACACCCGTAGGCCGAAGAGCTCGACCGCCATCAGGGGAATGATCATGTAGTCGCCGCCCAGGCCCACCCCGAACACGAGGGCGCCCGTGTAAAGCAGCGCGTCGCTCCGGGCCCCGGCGAGAAGAGGGATCGACGCGGCCACGATCGAGTAGATGAGCAGCATGACCCGTTTCTTGGGCCACCGATCGGCCAGGTAGCCCATGAGCAGCCGGCCCGCGATGCTGCCCACGAGGATCAGCGAGAGCAACGTGGCCACGCGGCCCTGCGTGAGCCCGCGGTCGAGGGTCAGATAGAGCTTCAGGTTCTGCATGGTGCCGCCCACCGCGCCGATCGAGCACATGCTGCCGAGGGCGAGCAGATAGAAGGCGGGCTTTCGGAAGACGCTCTTCATGGAGACGGGCACGTCGCCGGAGGCGCCGGCCGGCCGGGGTGGCTCGCGCACGAAGAGGGCCGCGGGCAGCGCGATCACGATCATCAGCAGGCCCAGGGTGCGCAGGGCGCCGCGCCATCCGAGCTGCTGGGTGAGGGCGTGGGCCACGAGGGGGACGAGCGCGCCGCCGATGCCGATGCCCAGGTAGGCGATGCCCATGGCCTTCCCCCGACCGGCGTCGAACCAGCGCGAGAGCAGCACCTGGTTGGGGAGGGGGCCGCCGCACACGTAGCCAAGGGCGTTGAAGAAGTAGAAGAAGTAGAAGAACCCCAGGGTGGAGACGCTCGCCAGGCCGACGAGGGCGAAGCCCGCCATCAGGATCCCCACGATCATCAGGCGGCGCGGACCGAAGGCGTCGATCGCCATTCCCGCCAGGAAGCCGAACGCGGGTCCCACCACGAGCTTGCTGAGGGCGTTCCCCGACGTGACCTGCTGGCGCGTCCAGCCCAGGTCCTTGACCATGAAGTCGTAGAAGAAGGGGAGGCCGTAGAGGGCGCAGCCCACGACCGAGAAGAGGGCCAGGAATGCGGTGGTCACGGCCAAGGCCTGGTGCGTCTCGGCCGTCGTCCTCATACCCGGAGGGCTTCCTTCACCTGCTTGACGCGCGCCGCCTCGGGACGGCTCGCGTAGAAGGGGTCGAGCGGGTAGCAGCCCGAGACCATGCCGTTGCGGGGCGCCGTCGTGCAGTCGCTGAAGGTGCGGCAGATGGCCTTGCGCCGGAGGGGCGTGCCCGCGAGGACGTCCGCGGGCAGCTCGGGATAGGACAGGACCATCCTGCCGAGGCCGATGAAGTCGGCCCCTCCGTCGCGGACCACCCGCTGCGCCACATGCGGGAGCCATTCCTGAAGGTAGCTATAGGCGGACCCGACGATGACGAGGTCGGGGAACTCGGCCTTGAGACGCGCGGCGGCGTCGATGTGCCGAGCCACGCCGCGCAGCGGGTCCTCGGGGGGCAGGTAGCCGTCGCTGGGCGGAAAGAGCGCGGGGCGCTGGAAGTGCGGGTTGTAGTACGGGCTCCCGGCGGTCACGCAAACCCATCGCACGCGCAGCTCACGGAGCAGCTTCAGGAACCCGCGGCTGTCGTCGAGGGCCTCGTCCATCCGCTCGTCGCGAAGGAGCCCAAAGGCCGAGTCGTAGTCGTCGCCCGCCTCCGGCACCCCGACCCCGTTCGAATCGGGCCGATAGGGCGGCATGTCGATGGCGGAGAGGCGCACGGCCACCGCGAGGCTTGGGGCTTCGGCCCGGATCCCGGCGACGATCTCGCGGAGGAAGCGCGTCCGGTTCTCGAACGAGCCGCCGTAGCGCCCCTCCCGTGTCCGCGCGGACAGGAGCTCGTGCCCCAGGTAGCCGTGACAGTGCTTGACGTCGACGAACTGGAACCCGAGCTCGGCCGCGCGCCGAGCGGCGGTGACGAAGTCCTCGACCAGCCGGCCGAGCTCCCCGTCCGTGATGACCCGCATCCCGCCCGGGAACCTGCGGTCCAGGACCGGGTGGGCATAGGCCACGAGCGGCTCGGGCCGGTCCTTCTCGTGGGGCCGGGCGAGGCGTCCCGAGTGCGTGAGCTGGAGGCCCACGTAGAGGTCGCGGTCGGCCTGGGCGCCGAAGCGGTCCCTGTGCTCGGCCACGAGCTCTCGCCGGAGCCGCTCCAGGGAGGAGACCGTTTCGTCGCCGATCATGAGCTGGTTGGGGTTCGCGCGGCCGTCCTGGCGTACCGCGACCGCCTCGCCTCCCCAGATGAGCTTGGCCCCGCTGCGCCCGAAATTCCGCCATCGCCTGAAGGTGAGGTCGGTCGGCTCTCCGTCCGCCGTCCCGTCCCAGCCCTCCATGGGCAGGATGCAGAAGCGATTGCCGACCCGCACGCCGTCGACGTCGAGTGACTGGGCCAAGGGTGACGAGGCGGCCGGGGAGAGCGCGTCGTCGAAGGGCAGCGCGATGCCGCTCTGCGTCAAGTGCCCGCGGAAGGCCTCCGGGGTCTTCAGCGTAGCGACACGCGGCCAGTGCGGATCGCTCATGGGCAAAGGGCCGAAGACATGTGGGCTACTCCACCGGGTGGGTGCGCAGGTACTCCGTATAGGCGACGAGGGCGCCCTGGTTGTGCTTCTTGACCGTTTCCTCCAGGACCCGGAGCGACCGGTCCTTCATCGCCGAGTAGAGCTCCCGGTGCTCGCCCTGGGCCTGCTCGATCCGGTGCACCAGGACCCCGCTGAAGTAGTAGCGACGGACCCGGTCCCAGCGGGCGAGCACGCGCTCGGTCATCTCCTGGAGCATGGGCATGGCGCTCAGCCGGCTGATCGAGAGGTGGAACCGGGTGTTGAGGTCGGCCCACTCTTCGTGTCGATTGGCCGCCACCGCCTCGTCCATGGCCGTCACGATCTCTCCGAGCGCCACCGCGTCTTCCGGGGTCATGCGCTCCGCGGCGCCGCGGGTGGCCACGATCTCGAGGCCCTCCATGACCGTGAACACCTCGTCGATCGACTCGCGCGAGAGAGGGCTCACGGTGGCCCCCACGTGGGGGATGTTCTGGACGAGGCCCTCGGACTGCAGGAGCTGCAAGGCTTCGCGCACGGGGATGGCGCTCACCTCGAGGCGCCGGGCCAGGTCGTCGATGACGAGACGCTGGTCGGGCGCGAGGGTCGCACGACATGATCTCGTCGCGCAGGGTGCGGTACACGAACTCCTGCTTGGTGCGGAAGCGGGTCGCGGAGGGAAAGGCGGAGGAGGTCATGGGTCAGCCGATGGCCACCCGGGTCTTCTTCTCCATGGCCTGGTTCCCGGCGATGCAGGCGAGGGCCGAGCCGATGGCCTTCTGCGGGCCCGCAGCGCAGGGGCGTGCCGGTGCGGACGGCGGCGCAGAACTCGGAGATCTCGTTGCGGTAGGACAGCAGGCGGTCGACACCGCCCTGCTGCGCGCTCGTCGCCACCCAGCGCCCGGCGGCGTCGGCGGTCCGGCTCTCCGAGGCGTCGGTCACCGGCCCCTTGCCCTTGGCCGACGTGACCTCGATCTGGGTGGCCTTGCTTCTCGCCCCCCTCGTCGAAGAGGTAGGCCTCGGTCTCACCCCGCAGGATGAGCGTGGCCTTGGTCCCGAAGTAGGCCTCGTAGTAGTGGTCGTAGGCGTTCGACTCGATCGAGGTGAAGACCGCGGTGCGGCCGTGCGGGTACTCGAAGGTGAGGTAGACGTGGTCGGGGACCTCGCGTCCCTCGTTCGTCCAGCGGTAGACCCCGCCCGAGCCGAGGACGGTCTCGGGGGTGGCCCCGAAGAACCAGTTCGCGATGTTCACCTGGTGGCTCGCGAGCTCGGCGGAGAGGCCTTGCGAGTACTTCCAGAAGAGCCGCCAGTTGATCAGGTGGTCGAAGGTGGGGTAGCCCCAGCGCGAGGGGTCGTAGCCCGGCGCGGGCGGCTCTTCCTTGCGCCGCCACGGGCCGTTCCGGTGCCAGACGAGCCGGGCGTGGAAGACGTCGCCCAGGGTCCCGGACTTGATGACCCCTTCGTAGGCCGCCTGGTAGACCGGGTTGTAGAAACGCTGGTAGCCGATCTCGAGGAGCTTGCCGCTCTTCTGCGCGGCCTCGATCATGCGGCGGCAGCCGTCGCCGTCCCACGCCATCATCTTCTCGCACAGGACGTGCTTGCCGGCCTGGAGCATGCCGACGGTCATGTCCGCGTGCAGCCAGAGAGGCACCGCGAGCACGACGGCCTCGAGGTCCTCCTTCTCGATCATCGTCTTCCACTCTTCGTAGTGAGTGGCCTTGGGCACTCCCGCCTTGGCCATCACCTCGTCGGCTTTCTGGAGGTGGGCGGGGTTGATGTCGCAGATGGCCCGCACCTGGGCGTAGGCCGGGTCGGTCGCGCCCAGGAGGACCCGGCCCTCGCCGCCCAGGCCCGACGTAGCCGACGCGCACGGGCCCGCCGCGCACCGGGCCCTTGGCGGCGGCCGCCACCCCGAGCGCCGCGAGGGCGGGAGTGGTGGCCACGGCCTTCAGGAAGTTGCGGCGCCCCAGCTCTTGCTGCTCCGGAGTGAGATTCATGACGCCAGGGCCTCCGTGGGTTGGGTCGCCGGGCCGCGCGCTCCGAAGGAGGTCGAGGCCCGCGATGCGGCCGGTGCGGAAGCTCAGGATCACGAGCACCGCCCCCGCTTCGATCAGGTTCTTGTTCACGATCAGGTAGGCCCCTTCCGCCCCGGGCTGGGCCACTCCGGAGAGCGGGATGGCCGAGACGTAGAAGAGGGCCAGCAGGAGCAACGCCCCCACGCAGCCTGTCTGGGTGAAGAGGCCGAGCATCAGGGACAAGCCCACGAGCACGAGGCCGGCCATCACCAGTATGTCGGTCTTGTCGAGCCAGGCCGCACCCGCGAGGGTGTGGAAGAAGCCGGCCAAGGGACCGGTCGCCGCCTTCAAGTAGCCGGCCGCGCTCCAGTGGGGAAGCGGCACCCCGGCGCGCGCTCCAGGCCGGGGCGATGGCCTTGGTGTAGCCCTCGTAGAGGAAGTGCCAGCCCACGAGGGTGCGCAAGACGATCAGTCCCACCTGTTGGCAGCCGGGAGAGGGCCACGGGCGTCATGCTTCGGCCTCCTTCGCGTTCGGGGCCGGATCGGCGAGGCGCCCTTCCGACTCGAACCGCACGCCGTCGTGATCGCCGAAGACCTGGAGCCCGTGGGGTGCCGCTTCGGGGGTCAGGAGCACCAGGGTCCGCGGATGCTCGGCGCAGTAGCTCCGGGCCAGCTCCGCGCCCCCCACGAAGAACGCGGTGGCGAGCGCGTCGGCGGTGGCCGCGTCGTCGGCCACGACCGAGACGCTCAGCGCTCCGCGGGCCGGCCAGCCGGTGCGGGGATCGAGGACGTGGCCGAAACGCTGCCCGTCCGCTTCGAAGAACTGCTCGCCGGCTCCGCTCGTTCCCAGGGCGGCGTCGCGCAGGCGCAGCCGCGCCAGCGGTTCTTCGACGTGTCGGGAGCGGACGTCCACGGCAAAGCCGCGCCGGCCGCCCCCGACGGCCAGCACGCTGCTCCCGCCCGCGGAGAGCAAGGCGTGCTCCACGCCCCGACGGCGCAGGCCGGAAGCGACGCGGTCCAGGGCGTAACCCTTGCCGATCGCGTTGAAGTTCAGCTCCACGCCGGGCTTTCGGAAGCGAACGGTGCCCGCCTTCTCGTCGAGGGCCACGTTGTGCAAGCCGATGCGGGACAACGCCGCCGCGATCTCGGGCGCTGCGGGACGCCGGCCCTCCCGCCGGAAGAACCCCCAGGCGCGACTCAGCGGGGTCGAGGTCACGTCGAAGGCGCCGTTCGTCGCGATGTGGAGAGCCCGACTGTGCGACAGCAGACCGAGGAGCTCCTGGCTCACGGGCACGGCCTTCTCGGTGGCGGCGCGGTTGAGAGCCGTCACCTCACTGGTTTCGCGGTAGACGGAGAGAGCGGCCTCGATCGCGTCCACGCTGTCGAGCGCCTCGCGGGCCGCGGGGATGTCGCACGCCGCTTCGTGGGGGAGCGTGATCTCGAAGCGACAGGCCATCGCGGAACGATGCACGCGAATCCAAAAATCCGTGTCTCCCGGGTTGCTGCCCGAAGAGAAGGACAGGAACTCGCGCCTCGCCAAAGGCAGCGGTCCGGCCGCAACAGCCGCTCGGTCATTCATCTATGGGGAGTCCTGTCGGCTCGCTGGGCTGCGGACGTTGCATCCAACATTTCGGATTGGAGACTACACCGCCGACGAGGCTCTCGTCAATAGCTAATATATGATATATGAACGGTAGATTCCTGAAAGCATCCGTCCCGCATAAGTGTCTGTATATCAGTTGGATACGCCTTAGTCCTCGGGCGGGACCCCCATCTTAGCCCACTCTTCCCGAGCGGGGCCGTACAGGCCCGGCACGACGAGACCGGCCTGGCGCATCAACACGGTCATCTGGCCGCGGTGGTGGGTTTGATGGCTGATCAGCGCTCCGAGGGTGACGCTTCTCGTCCACTTCATTCCGTACATCTCGTCCTCCACCCCGAGCGTCGCATCGGTCCAGGATTCCTGGATCGCCTTGGCCAGCGAGCTTGCCGCTTCGCGGTAAACTCCCGCGATCGCGCGGGCCGACGAGGGAACGGGAGCATCGTGGGCGGGGCCGCTCAGGTGAAGGCCCGTCCTGCCCATCATTTCGGGAATGGTCATGGTGATGTGCCACGCCAAACGGCCGAGGGTGCGTCCCGTGGGAGTCACGGCTTGCGCGAGTGACTGGTCGGTGAGGGCCGCCAGGATCTTCGACGTCCCGTCGCTTTCGAACTGCCAGCTCTCGAGAAAACTGGAGATCGTCGTGAACATCGAGCACCTCCGCCCCAATACCGGCGGGCGGAGGTTATCACGTGGGGTGGTGGGTTCAGCCTACCAGGCCGGCGGCCGGGCGAAGCCGAGGTCACCGCGTTCGCGCTCGCCGAGCCGGTCGCGGTTGGGATAGGGGATCGGCAGGATCCCCAGCGCCCGTAGCGTCCCTGGGTACTCGTAGCGGAGCGTGACTCGCTCGGCCGCCACCGGCTCGGGGCGGAACTCGACCACGGTGACCGGGTCGTAGGCACGGTCGCCCCAGCCGGTGCCCGGGAAGGACTTGGCGGAGGGCGCCGGCGCGGGCCGGTAGAGATCGCCGCTCCGCGACTCGGCCTTGTCGTCGCGATCGCGCGCGGCCTCGCGCTCCGACGCGGGGGGCGCCGCGGCGCCCGCGGAAGGCTCCGCGTCCCGGCGTGCGTCTCGGCCTTCGTCGTCGAGCTCCTTGCGGGCTTCCGGCTCCATGGTGCGATCCACCGGTCGGTCACCGCACCACGGAAGGGACCCGCACGGCCGGCCGACGAACGCCCGCTGCTCCCGAAACACCGCGACCTCGATCCAGCCCATGTGGCCGTTGGCCTTCCCGGCGCGCGCGGCATACGAGGAGCGTTCGTCCACGAACGTGAACTGGCGCACGTCGGACAGGGACGAGCGCCAGCCCCGCACCGTCGTCTGCTCCCAGGGGCCGAGCACGTACATGCGGCCGATCGCCGTGTCCCGCTCGCCGCTGATCGCGTTGAGGCCGTCGACGGTGAGCACGACTCCGAGGCGCTCCCGGGTTCGGTTCGTGAGGAGCACGGCGTAGCGCGCGCCCGCGCGGGCCTCGAGATAGAAGCGAGTGGCGTCAGGCGCGGGATAGAGCGGGGCCCAGCGTCCTTCCACCTCGACGCTCACCCCGACGCGCGTGCCGGGACTCTCGGCCCCGTCCCAGGGTTGGGCCTCCGCCGGGCCCACCAGAGCACTCGCGACCACGAGAAGAACCAAAGCCTGAAGCCGTCCCATGCCCCACCTCCAAAGCAGGTACAGGACGGCCCGACCCTTATTCCCCTCCGGATTGCGCCCCTTTCCAGTCGGCGTGTAAGCTCACGCCACCTTAGGGGTTCTCGCTCATGAAGACCCTCACCCGCCGCCTCGTCAAAGGGCTCCTCGTCGCCACGGGACTGTTTCTCGCGGCGTTCGTCGTGGCAGGCCTTTGGCCGGTGGCCGCGGACGTGCCCGGTCTTCCGGCGGTCGTCCACACTCCCGGCGACGGGGGCCTGCGGCGTGCTTTCCCGCCCGCCGTGGTCCGCGCGGACAATCCGGTCACGCCGGAGCGCGTGGCGCTCGGACGGCTGCTCTTCTTCGACAAGGTCCTCTCGGGTGCCAACGACCAGTCCTGCGCGACCTGCCATCACCCCGACCTGGGCTTCACGGACGGCCGCGGGCAGTCGATGGGGAAGGGCGGACGAGGCCTCGGGCCCGAGCGCGTCTCGGGTACCGTGATCAAGCGCGGCGCCCCCACGATCTGGAACGCTGCTTTCAACCACCGGCAGTTCTGGGACGGCCGCGCCGCCGACCTCGAGGACCAGGCCCGCTTCCCGATCACGTCGGAGAAGGAGATGGACCAGAAGCCGGACGAGCTGGTCCGTGAGCTCGCAGGCGATCCCCGAATACGTGCGGCTCTTCGATGCGGCCTTCGGCGGCCGAGAGGGAAGCGGCGTGACCTTCGACAACGTCACGCGCGCCGTGGCCGCCTTCGAGCGCACGCTCGTCTCCGATCGCTCGCGCTTCGACCGCTACCGCGAGGGAGATCCCTCGGCGCTCAATCCCGCCGAGCGCAGAGGGCTAACGCTGTTTCGATCCCTGAAGACCCGCTGCTTCGAGTGCCACGGCTTCCCGACCCTGGCCAACCCCGACTTCAAGGTGATCGGGGTTCCCGACGTGCCCGGGCAGGAGGCGGACCTCGGCCGCGCCGAGATCGCCGGGGGCAAGCCCTACGAGCACGCGTTCAAGGTCCCGAGCCTGCGAAACGTGGCCCTCACCGCGCCCTACATGCACAACGGCCGGTTCAAGACCCTGGCCGAGGTGATCCTCTTCTACCAGAAGGGCGGGGGCCGCGGGCAGGGGCTCGACCTCGAGAACCTGGACGACAAGATCCGGCCCTTTCCCCTGACCACCGAAGAGCAGCAGGACCTCGTCGCGTTCCTGCACGCGCTCACCGACGAGAGCCGACTGCCCGACATACCCGAGCGCGTGCCGTCGGGGCTTCCCGTGGTGGCACGCCTTCGGCCGCCGGGTGCCGTGGTGACCGACCCTTCGCCCTCCCCTCTGGCCCGTCCCGCCGCAGGCGAGCCCACGACGGTCCGGGTCCGGCCGGGCGCGACTCTACAGGCGGCGATCGACAGCGCGCGACCCGGCGACACCATCGAGGTGGAGCCGGGCACCTATCGCGAGAGCGTGCTCGTCGACATCGACGGCATCACGCTCCGGGGTCTGGTGAAGAACGGGCAGCGAGCCGTGCTCGAAGGCGACGACGAGCGGACCGACGCGGTCATCGCCTCGGGCCACCGCTTCACCATCGAAGGCTTCGCGGTGCGCAACTACACGAGCAACGGCATCACCGTCCACGGCGCCACCGGCGTCGTCTTCCGCGATCTCCAGGTCGAGAAGACCGGCCTCTACGGGGTCTACCCGGTGGAGTGCAAGGACGTCCTCGTGGAGCGCGTGCTCGTCACCGGCGCGCGGGACGCGGCGATCTACGTCGGGCAGTCGCGCGACATCGTGGTCCGCGACAACGAGGTGCGAGACAACGTGACCGGCATCGAGATCGAGAACTCCGTGAACGCCCTCGTGGAGGGGAACCACGCCCACGACAACACCGGGGGGATCCTCGTGTTCCTCCTGCCGAACAACCCGTCGAAGGTGGGCAGCGACACCCGCGTGCTCCGCAATCGCGTGGTGGGGAACAACCACGCGAACTTTGGCGACCCCGGCTCCATCGTGAGCCAGGTGCCGGCGGGGACGGGCATCTTCATCATGGCCGCCGATCGCACCGAGGTCGCGGAGAACGAGATCCAGGGCAATGACTCCTTCGGGATCGCGGTCGTCAGCCTCGCCCAGGCCTTGCCGAAGGGGACGGTCTTCGACGTGGGGCCGGTGCCGGAGGGGAACTTCGTCCACGACAACCGGCTGGGCGGGAACGGCAAGAACCCCGCGGCGTCGGTCAAGACGGTGGGCGGGGTCGGGCTCGACATCCTCTGGGACGGGAGTGGCTGGGACAACGTCTTCGCCCAGCCGGGCGCGAAGACGTTCCCCCTGTGGTTGCCCAACCGCTCCTGGCCCGCCTTCGCGGCCCGTGGCTGGTCGCGACTCGTCTCCACTCTCGCCGGCCTCCTGGGCTGAGGCGGAGCTTGGGCGACGCATCCCCTTCCGACGTCGCCAAATCCGTTCGGTGGAGGTGGGCGATCGCCGTCGGTCTCGGCCTGGCCATCGCGGCCGCGCCGGCGCCCTCGGGCGTGGCCGTGGAGTCCTGGCGGCTCTTCGCGGTCTTCGCCGCCACCATCGCCGGTCTCATCGCGCAGCCCGCGCCCGGGGGTTTCGTGGTGCTGCTCGGGATCACCACGATCGCCCTCTTCGGTATCATGCCGATCCAGAAGGCCCTGGCCGGGTACGCGGATCCGATCGTCTGGCTGGTCCTGGCCGCGTGCCTGATGTCGCGGGGGATGATCAAGACCGGCCTCGGCCGGCGCATCGCCTACGTCTTCATCCGCGCGATCGGCCACCGCACGCTGGGCCTCGGCTACGCCCTCGTGGGCTCGCAGACCGTGCTGGCCAGCTTCATCCCCTCCACCGGGGCACGTTGCGGCGGCATCGTGTTCCCGATCGCACGGAGCCTGGGCCAGGCCTACGGCTCCGAGTCAGGCCCCACCGCGCGCCGCCTGGGCGCGTTCCTGATGGTGCTTCTCTACCAGTGCGAGGTGCTGGTCTGCGCCACCTTCCTCACGGGCCAGGCCTCGAACGCGCTCATCGCCCGTCTCGCCATGCAGGGCGCGGGTTTCGAGCTGACCTACGGCCGCTGGCTCCTGGGCGCCCTGGTGCCCGCCCTGCTTTCGCTGGCGATCGTGCCTCCGCTGCTCTATCTCGTCTTCCCCCCGCAGGTGAAGCGCACCCCGGAAGCCTCGGCCTTCGCGGTCGAGGAGCTCCGGAAGCTGGGGCCGATGGCGCGGGGGGAGAAGCTGATGCTCGCCGTTTTCCTGGTGGTGGCGATCCTCTGGATGACGGCGGCTTTCCACAGCCTCCACTACAGCGCGGTCGCCCTCGTGGGGATCTGCGTGCTCCTGCTCACCGGGGTCCTCGACTGGAGCGACGTCCTCGGCGAGCGCGGGGCCTGGGACATCTTCATCTGGTACGGAGGCCTCGTGCGCATGGCCGAGGCCCTGGGCGAGACCGGGCTCACCCGCCGGTTCGCCGAGGCCACCGCCGGGCTGGCCACGGGCCTGCCGGTCTGGGCCACCGTGGCTTTCCTTCTCTTGGCCTACTTCTACGCGCACTACGGCTTCGCGAGCATCACCGCGCACGCGAGCGCCATGTACGCGCCCTTCCTCGCGGTGATGATCGCGCTGGGCGCGCCCGGCCCCATGGCCGTCCTTCTCCTCGCCTACTGCTCCAACCTCTGCGCGTCTCTCACCCACTACGGGACCACGCCCGGCCCCATCCTGTTCGGCGCGGGCTACGTCTCCCAGGGCACGTGGTGGCGCCTGGGACTCCTGGTCTCCGTGCCCAACCTCGTGATCTGGGTCGGGGTGGGGCTCTTGTGGTGGAAGTGGCTGGGTTGGTTCTGAGTCGGGAGAAGGGCCAGGTGCCCGAATCCTCTGTTGGCATAGTCGCCCGGCTGCTCGGGCGTGGGCGGCAGCCCACTTCCACACGCCGCTACATGAGATGACGGATGTGCCCGGCAATGGCGCGCAGTTGAGTGGGGTTGGCGCCCGCCAGAATACTGCGGATGACCGGCGACATCATGCGTAGAGCACCCGCCATGCCGAAGTTGGCGGTTTGGCGCGACACAAAGCCGACCTTGGCCTGCTGGAGCGGCTTCAGAAAATAGTAGTTGAAGCCAGCTTCAGTCAGGTCCACCACTAGACTCGACAGCGCACCCGCGTGCCGGGTGGCGTCTGGGTCCCGGTCGATTGCACCCAGGACCTTGATCGTCCGCGTGCGGAGGGCCGCGGAATGGAAGAACCGAAGTGAGGGCTTCGCGGCGGTAGGCATGTGGCCTCCCTTTCCAGGAATCCGACTCTAGCACTCGCGTGATTCATCGACATGAGGCGTGCGGTAGCACACCTCGGAAGGCGGATGATTCCGCAAGGGCGGTGCGGTGACCGCGGACTTCGTCAGGCCCGTTGCGTTGCTGTGCGGCTGCATCAGTGGCGCTCGCGCCCGGTCCGTGAAACGCCCTCTTCCGCACGGAGACACGCCTTGATGTTCCGGTAGGCCTCTCTGATGACGGCCTCCAGGGCCGAGGAGTCCAAAGGAGTCGATGGCGTGAGCTTCACATGACGGCCAAGCTTTCCGGTTCCCTCCAGAAGACCGACAGGGTCCGCCAGTGTCGAGCCTCGGAAGAATCCCACATTGACATGTGCCCTGAAGGTGTTGACGTACCCGAAGCCTGCATCTCCGACACACGCAGTCGGGCACCCGTCGTGCATCAGTTCTTGGACGTCCTCACCGCATTCCCTCATGCGCTCGAACCACGGGCGCGCAATGGCACGCAAGTGCGCAGGCTGCCCGTTGAGCCATGCCTGAACGGCCGGGTCCCGCTTCACAGCTCCGGAGAAACGGAGGATGGGGCTCGTTGAAACAGATCGCACCTTGGCATCACGCATCGCGCCCTGCTCTCTCGCCGACTGCTGGCATGACACCGGGTTGAGCTGCGAGCATCCAATACCCTCAACGGTCGTCAGCTTCAACTCCTTCTTGGGCGGCTCGGTCGCTATTGCGAAACCGCCGCGCGAGCCTCGTCGACGGTACCAGGGAAGTAGGTGACGTTGTGAAATGCCTCACCCGCAATAGCCTCGGCGACGTCCGCCTGGAAGCGATGGCCAAGGAACTCCCGGTCGTGCGGTACCTCCGGCATCGGGCTTCTCACCGCCACCGCCCTCTCGTGCTTCATCGGAGACATCCATCGGTTCCCGACTGGTCGCCACCTGGCCAGCTACCTCGGTCTCACTCCGCGGGAGTTCTCGAGCGGACTCAAACGAAACCTGGGTCGCATCTCCAAGCGCGGTGACGGCTACCTGCGCGCGGATTCCGTCATGGCCCGGAGCCCTCGGGGGCTCCTTCAATGAGGCCGGAGATACGTCTGCAGTCCACCCCGTTCCCAACACGCGACTCGCTTCCCGCCACGGCTCGATTGAAGAAAGCAAACGCCTGGCGCTTTCTCACTTGACAGGAGGAGTCCAGATACCCGTTGTTATGCCGCCCCTCGAAGTGCTCGTTCCACTGCCTTCGGTGCAGCGGATGCAACGCGGAGCAGTGCCAAGGCGGGGCCGTCTGGAGTGCGACGACCCTGCTCCCAGTTGCGAAGGGTCGCGACACTAACGCCAATCATGAGGGCGAACTCAGTCTGAGACTTGGAAAGGCGCGCGCGCACAGACTTCACGTCCTCGGGGTCGAACCGACGGACTCGCGACGGCTTGGCTGCACCACGACGAATGCGGCCCGCTTGGCGAACGCTGCGGACGAGCTGCTCGAATGCTTCACCCTTCATGACAACTCCTCACGAACCACGCGAGCCAAGGTACGGACTTGTGCCGCGGTTAGGTCACCTTGCTGATTCTTGCGATAGAGAAAGAGCATGTAGCAGGTCGCCTTCGCCTTCTCCCAGAAACTAGCGAGGCAAGTCCTCCAGCCGAATCCCACGCCCGGCTCGGATTGCGGCCCGGGCCTCCTGTATGCGACCGAGGAACTCCGGGTGGTGCTCAAGCCGGTACTCGAAC
This sequence comes from uncultured Acidobacteriota bacterium, assembly GCA_963760685.1. Classification (GTDB taxonomy): domain Bacteria; phylum Acidobacteriota; class Vicinamibacteria; order Fen-336; family Fen-336; genus CAVXEA01. The sequence goes on along the minus strand of CAVXEA010000003.1, from coordinate 3,066,465 downwards.
CAATCCTCGTCGGACCCGAAGCCGATCAGGACGCCAGCGGGTCGGCCGTGACGAGTGATCAAGATCTCCCTGTCGGCAGCCAGCTTCAGGTACCGTGAGAGGTCATCCTTCACCTTTGCCAGGGCCACCCTCCTTGGTTGGGGTAGCCTCTTTCGCGAGCCAGGCTTCAGCCTCTTGCTTCGAGATGATGGCGAGGACTTCGACGACTTTGGAAGCGACGTCATAGAACACCCTGATTTCACCAACTCTGAGCCGATATTGGGGCTGATCGAGACCGCGCAAGCGCTTGATTCGACTCTTGCTGACCTTGGTTGGCTCGTGCCTCAGGTGTAGCTCGATGGCCTCTCGGACTCCGGATCGCACATCGGGCCGGAGAGTAGCCAAGCCCTTCGCCGCGCCTGGAGAGAGGACGATCTCGAACCGCATCTGGCCAGATTATAGCCAGAATTGCTTCCTTACTCTTCACCTAGTCTGTCGAACACTTATTCTGATCCAGATCATGAGCGAAGAAGTGTCGTGGCCGGCTTGGGTGACGGGCGACAAGTCACACACGGCGCTACGGTTGCCGTAGGGGTGTGGCTGGGTCCGAAAACATATGGGCAGATGCTTTGAGACATAAGTCGTAGATGGCTCGGAAGTGGGAATGATTCCGGACAAGCGCTGGCGTGATCACACGGCTACCAAGGCCTTGCCGGGCGGTAGGGATGACTGAGGGGCGCTCCAAGACTGGTCTGAGTCAGCCGACTGGTGTCGCTTGAATGCGGTCGAAGGTGAGGTTCAGGATCGGGTAGCTCTTCCATTCGCGGTAGTCGAAGTGCCACCACTCGACGTCGAACACGGCGAAGCCCTCCCGCTCCATCGCCTTTCGCAGAAGGTCACGCCGCCACCGCTGCGCCGAGGTCCCGCCGACGAAGGTCGGGTACGAGCGCTCGGACATCTCGTCGTAGACGCCGGGCATCTCCACGGCCTTGCCCGTCCCGCGATCGAAGAGGGTGAGGTCCACCGCGCACCCGCGGTTGTGGCGGGAGCCCTGCGCCGGATCGGCCACGAACTCACGCTTGTCTTTGGGGGTCGCTTCCCAGAAGACCTTTGTCACATACCAGGGCCGATAGGCGTCGTGGATGAGGATGCCGTAGCCGAAGGCGCTCAAGGCGCGATGAGCACGCACCACGGCCTGCGCCGCGGGCCGCTGAAGGAAAGCGCGCGCTTCGCTGTAGACGGGCACGCCCAGAAAGTTCTCCGTGGTCGCGTAGCGGATGTCGAGCTTCACGGTGGGATCGAGATGCGTCACCTCCACGAGGTCGGGCTTGCGCAGGCTCGTGGGCTCGGGCGGAGGCAGGGCGGCGAGCGCCTCCCGGGTGAGCTCGTCGACCGGCCGAACCGGCGAGACTCGATAGGTCCCTTGCCCCTCGATCCCCAGGGACAGCCGGCCCAGGACGGCGCTGCCCACGCGGACCGCGGCCCCGTCGCCCTCGGGATCGCGGGAGAAGGTGAGGGTCGAACCCGCCTTCAATCCGGGGGCTGGCACCGTGAAGACGTCCGAAGAGGGCTCATCGAGTGGCCCGGAAATGGCGCCGGCGGAGAGCAGGTAGAGCTTCCCCTCGCGCTCGAAGACGTAGAGGGGCAGGTTGGTCTGGCCGTAGGCCCCGACGAGCCCGGCCAGATGCCGCGGACAGGGCGCCGGTTGTGGGGGAGGCTCGAGCTCGGAGCGCGCTCCCAGGGTGAAGACCGCGACGAGCCCGACGGCGCTCGCGCGCAACCAGGACTTCACAAGCATCACGGTCACCTCCCGCGGGCCAGCCCCCGCTCCGCGAAGGATATGATTGTCGCCCCGATCGGCGGACTTGCGGGAGAGGTGAGCGTGGCCCAGGCAGGGTTGGAGCTTTTCGAAGCCGGTCGCGACCGGCTGATCGAGGACCTCGCCGCCCTCGTGGCCCACGAATCGCCGTCCAAGGATGGCACGCGTGTCAGCGCGCTCGCGGGCTTCATCCTGGAGCGGCTGCGGGCGAGCGGCGTGCCCGCCGAGGTCCGGCCCTGCCCGCCCCGCGGTGACGCGCTCCTCGCTTCCGTGGGCGCTGGCCGTGGAGGGACGCTGCTCCTCGGCCACCTCGACACGGTCTGGCCGGTGGGCTCCTGGGGCGCCGACCCCTTCCGCGTCGAAGGCGATCTCGCGCGCGGGCCTGGCGTGTTCGACATGAAGGCGGGCATCGCGGTGGGGATGGCGGTGCTCGGCGCGCTTTGTCTCGATCCGCAGCCGCCGCGGGTGTCGATGCTTCTCGTGCCCGACGAGGAGGTCGGCACCGCGGCCTCGCGCGGCCTTCTGCTCGACACCGCACGCGACCACGACCGCGTGTTGGTGCTCGAGCCCTCGCTGGACGGCGCCGCCAAGGTCGCGCGCAAGGGAACCGGTCTCTTCCGCCTCGCCTTCACGGGCCAGGCCGCCCACGCGGGCCTCGAGCCGGAGAAGGGCGCGTCCGCCCTGATCGAGATGGCGCGCACGGCGCTCGCGGTCGAGGCGCTTGCCGATACGGCCCGCGGGACCACGGTCACGGCCACCCTCGCGCGCGCCGGCTCGGCCAGCAACGTGGTGCCCGAACGCGCCGAGCTCACGGCCGACGTGCGGGTCTGGACCGAGCCCGAAGCACGGCGCGTGGAGCTGGCCATCCGGCGTCTGAAGTTGCACGATCCGCGCGTGAGGATCGAGGTCCGGGGCGGATTCGATAGGCCACCGCTCGAGCCCTCGCCCGCGGCGCAGGCCCTCTACGATTCCGCGAGACAGATCGCGTCGGACCTGGGGTTCGATCTGGCCGCGGCGCGGGTGGGCGGCGCGTCCGACGGGAATCTCACCGCGGCCGCGGGCATTGCGACGCTCGACGGCCTCGGCCCGCGCGGTGGGGGAGCGCACGCTCGCGACGAGCACGTCGTCGTCTCGGACCTCCCGTGGCGGGCGGCGTTCCTGTCCCGGCTCGTTCGCGAGGGGTTGCCCAGAGTCCTGTGAATCACGGCTTCGCGGGAGCCGCCTCCTCCCGGGCGTAGAGCATGGCTGCCTGCCTTGCGACATAGGCCCGAATCCGCTCGGCATCCTGGGGCGTGACGTATCGACCGAAGTTCGGCATCCCCATGGGGGCGAGGTCGCCGTCGACCACGGCGCGCTTCCACAGCCCCGCGTCCTGGAGGCGACCCGACTTTCGGAGGTCAGGGAGGACGCCTCCCGTGACCGCGGCGATTCCGTGGCAGACCAGGCAGTTGCGGTCGTAGAGCCCGGCCCCCAGCGCATACTCGTCGGCCGTTGTCGTGATGACCGGTGGCTTCGGGGTCGGGATGCGACGAAAGACGATCTCCGGCTTCGGCGCGGTGCCGCCGAGCTTGAAGGCGGACACTCGTGCGTTGATCGGTGCTCCTTCCTTCGGGGCAAAGAACCCCTCGATGAGGAAGAAGGCGGTGCCGTAGCCTCCCGGCACGGCGACGTATTGCTCGCCGTCGACCTCATAGCTGATGGGCCCGGCGAGGGTGGCGGCCTGGTTGTCGTACGACCAGAGCTCCTTTCCCGTCTTCGCGTCCATGGCCAGGAACTGACCGTCGACCGTGCCCTGGAAGACGAGCCCGCCCGCGACCGCGAGGGTTCCCCCGTTCCACGGGCCGCGCCGCTTCGCCCGCCAGACCTCCCTCTGGGCCACGGGATCCCAGGCCACGAGTGCGGCGACCGTGGAGTTCCGGATCGCCTGACGGACCTTGGGATCGTCCGGGAGCGTGCCGATGACCACTCCGAGGTTGTCGAAGGGGCCTTCGCGCCTTTGGAAGGGCGAATCGGTCGCCAGGGCGATGGCCATGTCCTGCATGGGGAGATACACGAGCCCCGTCTGCGGGCTGAAGGACATCGGGTGCCAGTTGTGTCCGCCGTCGGGGTTCGGGTGGATGAGCGTCGTGCCCGAGGCGTAGCGCGCGGCGGGGTTCTCGACGGGCCGTCCGGTGGCCGGATCCACCGCGTAGGCCCAGGCCAGAGGCGCACCTTCGGGCGTGTCCTTCGCGGGCAGCATCTCGAGGAACGGCTTCGCGGAGATCAGCTTCCCGTTGGTGCGGTCGATCACGTAGAAGAAGCCGTTCTTGGGCGCCTGCATCGCGACCTTGCGCGCCACCCCGTCGATCGTGAGGTCGGCCAGGATGATGGGTTGGGTGGCCGTGTAGTCCCACGACTCGCCCGGAGTCGTCTGGTAGTGCCACTTGTAGGTCCCGGTCCTGGCGTCGAGCGCCACGATCGAGGCCAGGAAGAGGTTGTCGCCCCCGCCCGGCGAGCGGATCTGCTGGTTCCAGGGCGAGCCGTTGCCCACGCCCACGAGAAGCTGGTCGAATTCGGGGTCGTAGACGATCGCGTCCCAGACCGTGCCCCCGCCCCCGACCTTCCACCACTCGCCCTTCCAGGTCGCGGCGGCCTTGGCCATGACCGGGTCGGACGCGGCCCCGTCGGGTCCCCGCGCCGGGTCGCCGGGCACGGTGTAGAAGCGCCACTCGAGGGCGCCGGTCTCCGTGTCGTACGCGGACACGTAGCCGCGCACTCCGTACTCCGCTCCACCGTTGCCGATGTAGACGAGACCGTTCGCCGCCCGGGGAGCGCCGGTGATGGTGTACGGGAGGGCTTGATCGACCGTCACCTTCTCCCAGACCATGGCACCGGTCCGCGCGTCGACGGCGATGAGGCGCCCGTCGATGACTCCGACGAACACCTTGCCGGCGTACACCGCGACGCCACGGTTGACCACGTCGCAGCAGGCCTTGGCGCCGACCCTCCGGTCGACCTTGGGGTCGTAGACCCACAGCCCCTTACCGGTCTTGGCGTCGATCGCATGGACGATGCTCCAGGCGGACGTCACGTACATCACGCCGTCGACGACCAGGGGAGTGGCTTCGGCGCCCCGCCCCATCTTGAGGTCGTAGGACCAGGCCAGGCCCAGTCGGCCCACGGTCGCGGTGTTGACGGCCTTCAGCGGGCTCCATCGCTGCTCGCCGTAGGTGCGGCCGTGGGTGAGCCAGTTGCCCGGCTCGCGGTCCGCTCCCACGATACGCTTCGTGTCCACCTCGGCCGGCGGGCGCTCGCTGGCGGCGACCGCCAAGCCGCCGATCAGCAGGATCACCGGGACGAGACGCGTTGCCTTCATGCCACCCTCCAATCCACGCCGCGGGCAAGCGTCGTGCTTGGCGGGGGAAGAAGCAAGCGTGAAAGGGCGCCACGCGGCTGGCCGCACCGTGACGCGCTGCCGCTCGGACGCTCGACGGGAAGCTCGCTAGCCGATCCGCTCCAGCGCCGCGATCCTCACCTCGAGCGGCGGATGGGTGCTGAACAGCATCATGAAGCTCTTGGCGCCCCCGGCGATCTTCAAGGTCGCGAGCTGCTGGTTCGACGTGTCGACGAGCTGCTGCGTGGTCATGAGGCGGCGCAGGGCCCCGATCATGTTCTGGCGGCCCGCGAGTTGGGCGCCGCCGGCATCGGCGCGGAACTCGCGCTCCCGCGAGTACCAGCCGGTGATCAGGGACCCGAGCATCCCGAAGGCGATCTGGGCGGCAATGAAGACGATGTGCCCGGCGATGACGGCCAGGAAGTTGGGCCCGCGGTCCGAGTCCCGGCCGCTCAGCACCGAGCGTGCGATGCCCGCCACGATGTGCGAGAGGTACAGCACGAAGGCGTTTACCACGCCCTGGATGAGGGTCATGGTCACCATGTCGCCGTTGGCGACGTGGGAGATCTCGTGACCCAGGACGGCCTCGACCTCGTTCCGGCCCATCTTCTGGAGGAGGCCGGTGGACACCGCCACCAGGCTGCGGCTCTTGCTCGGTCCCGTGGCGAACGCGTTCACCTCGGGCGACTCGTAGAAGCCCACCTCGGGCATGGGCAGGTTGGCCTGGCGGCTCAAGTGGCCCACCGTGTTGTAGAACCAGTCGAGGTCCGCGTTGCCGGTCTGGCCGTTGACGAGCTTCACGCCCATCGACCACTTCGCGATCTTCCGCGACAGGGCCAGCGAGACGAGGGACGCGCCCATGCCCCAGACCAGGCAGTAGACCATGAGCGCGCCCTGGCTGAAGCCGCCCCGGGTGTCCACGAGGCCGGTGGCGGAGAGCACGGCCATGATGATCGAGACGGTGACGAGGATGGCGATGTTGGTGGCGACGAAGAGCAGGACGCGTTTGGCCATGATTCGGCTCCTTCAGAATCCCGATTCGAGTCTAGCCGAGCGGTTGTACCGCCACAAGGCTGGCCGCGCTCATGGCTCTTCGTCGCCCGAAGAGCCCGCGTGGGCGAAGCCGCGCTTGGAGCCGCGCACGAAGGCGATCATCTCGTCGACGAGGGGTTCCCGAAGGGCCGCCATCCGCTCGAGCGCCGCGGCCAGGGGAAGAGACGAGCGCAGGAGCAGGCGGTAGCCCTCCTTGAGGGTCCGTAGCTGCGCGGGTCGGAAACCGGCGCGGCGGAGGCCGACGACGTTCAGGCCCCGCGCCCGGGCGGGCGCGCCGTCAGTGATCACGAAGGGCAGGCAATCCTGCACGACCTTGGCGTTGCCCCCGACCATGGCCAGCCGCCCGACGCGGCAGAACTGGTGCACCCCGGCGCCGCCCGCCAGGAAAGCGCCGTCACCCACCTCGACATGCCCGGCCAGGGCCACGTTGTTCGCCATCACCACCCGGTCTCCGATCCGGTCGTCGTGGGCCACGTGGGTGTTGGCCATCAGGAAGCAGGAGGAGCCCACGACCGTGGGAGAGCCCGGACGCGTGGAGCGGTGGATCGTGACCCCCTCCCGGATCCGATTGCCGTTCCCGATCACGAGACCAGTGTCCGTTCCGGTGAAGCTCAGGTCCTGCGGCTCGCCTCCCAGCACCGCCCCCTCGTGGACGACGTTGTCGCTGCCCAGGGTGGTGAAGCGCTTGATCACCACGTGGGCGAGGATCACCGAGCGTTCCCCGACGACGGCCTCGTCCTCGACGATGGCGTAGGGGCCCACGGTTACGCCCGCACCGAGATGAGCCCGCGCGCCCACGAGGGCGGTGGGATGCACGCTCATGGGGTCAAGGCCCGCCCCGGTATCCCGGACCCTTGATCGCGCGCCCGGGCCGGGCCGGCGTGATGCGGCCTGCGTCCACGACGAGCTGGCCATTGACCGCGACGTAGGCGAACCCTTCGCTGTAGTGGGTCGGGTCCGCGTAGGTCGAGCGCTCGCGGACCGTCGCCGGATCGAAGGCGACGAGGTCGGCGGCCATCCCCGGACGCAGCAGCCCGCGGTCGGCGAGCCGCATCCGCGCGGCCGGCAACGAGGTCATCTTGCGGATGGCCTCTTCCAGGGGCAGGAGCTTCTCGTCCCGCACGTACTTGCCGAGGATCCGCGCCGTCGAGCCCCAGCCGCGGGGATGCGATTTCTCCCGGGAGAGGACTCCGTCTTCGGCCCCGGCCCCGGAGTCGGTGCACAGCGAGACCAAGGGGTGCCGGAGGGCGGTGCGCACGTCGTCTTCGCTCATCGTGAAGGTGATGCGGCCGGTGTTGGCGCGGTCGGCCACGAGCAGGTCGAACATCGCGGTGAGCGGATCCTTGCCCTGGTCGCGGGCGATCTGGGCCAGGGTCTTGCCTTCGAGCGGCTTCACCGCGGGGGCGAGGACGCTCGTGATGAGGATGTCTTCGGCGAGACCTGGCCAGGGGTCGTCCTTGGGCATCTCGCTCAGGAGGCGGTCGCGGACCTTGGGGTCCTGGAGCCGGGCCACGAGCCGATCGCGTCCGCCCTCGCGCACCCAGGCGGGCAGGCTCGCGCTCAGCCCGTTGGAGCTGGCCGTCCAGGGGTACTGGTCGGCGGACACGTCGAGTCCCAGGGCCCGTGCCTCCTCGATCCGCCGGAGGACGTGCGGCATCTTGCCCCAGGCGGCCTTGCCCGAGACCTTGAGGTGGTAGATCTCCGCGGGAATCCTGGCCTCCTTCGCGATCTTGAAGACCTCGTCGAGGCTCCGGTCGACGCCCACCCCGAGGTCATCCCCCTCGTCGCGCTGGTGGGTGATGTACGAGCCGCCGTAGCCGGCGGCGACCTTGGCGAGGGCAATGATCTCCTCGGTCGACGCGAAGCGGTCGGGCGTGTAGATGAGGGACGAGGAGAGGCCGAGCGCGCCCTCTTCCATCGCGCGGCGGACCGCCTCCTCCATCGCGCCAAGCTCGGCAGGGGTGGCGGCGCGGTCGTCCTCGCCTACGACGAGGCGCCGCACGCCGCCGGCGCCCACGAAGGTGCCCAGGTTGATGGCGGGGCGCGCGCGCTCGAAGGCCTTCCAGTAACCGGCGAGAGTGGTGAAGTCGGGGGTGACGCCGTAGTAGTCCCAGGTCTCCTTGTCGGCCGCAATCAACGCGGCGCTCGTGGGCGCGATGGAGCCGCCTTCGCCGGTGATCTCGGTCGTGATGCCCTGGGTGATCTTGCTGGCCGCACGTCCGTCCACCAGCACGCGGTACTCGGATTGGCCCAGCATGTCGATGAAGCCGGGAGCGAGCACGAGGCTCGTCGCATCGACTCGCCGGACCGCCACTGCTCCCGGAAGCTGCCCGATCGCCGCGATGCGATCACCGGCAACGCAGACGTCCCCGCGGAACCACGGCGCGCCGGTTCCGTCCACCACGCGGCCGCCGGCGAACAGGAGGTCGCACGAAGGTGGAGCGGCCTCCGTCGTGGCGGCGGTGAGCACGGATGGCAACAGGACGAGGACGGCAAGCTTCATCGGGGGCTCCTCCGAGGACCGCCGGATTCTAGTCCAGTGGCGCCCGGACCGTTGGGCCGGCCGAGCCTTGCGCGCCGTCACCGAAAGATGGGAAGGTACGGGGCTTGCTCGCCCCTTCGCCACCACGAACGGATCTCCGGCTGGGACTCGTCGCGTCCCTCTTCGCGCTGAGCGGAGCCGCGGCCCTCGTCTATCAGGTCGTCTGGCAGCGGATCCTGGCCTTGCACAGCGGCGTGGGGCTCTATTCGGTCGCCATGATCGTGGCCGCATTCATGGCGGGCTTGGGGGCCGGAAGCCATCTCGGCGGGGTCGCGAGCGCCAAAGTGTCCCGTCGGTCGGCGCTCAGGCTCTTCGCCGTGCTCGAGCTCGCAGTGGCCGCTTTCGGCGCCTTCAGCACCTGGATCTACTACGACTGGCTTTATCCCTGGGCGGTGGGCATCCCGAGCCCCTCTCTCCGGGGCGCGCTCGTGCACCTCCTGGCCCTGCTCCCGCCCACCGCGCTCATGGGAATGTCGCTCCCTTTCCTGGTGCGGGCCTGCGTCGATCGCGCCGAGGGAGCGGGCCGGACCATCGGGCTTCTCTACGCCGTGAACATCTTCGGGGCCGCTCTGGGCGCCTTGGCCGCGCCTTTCTGGCTCATCTCGCGCTTCGGGCTCTCCGGCGCGGTTTTCGCTGCCGCGGGCGCGAACGCTGTGGCCGGATTTGGCGCTCTCCTCGTGGCTCACCGAGTGCCGTCTCATCTGGAGGGAGACGAGGGCTCGACCGGTCCCGCGGTCCCGCCCTCGCCGGAGCCGGTGCGGGACGCTCCCTTCCTGGGATGGGGGGCGCTCTACGCGCTCTCGGGCTTCGTCGCCTTGTCCCTCGAGATCCTCTGGTTTCGCATCATGGACGTGGCGGTCAAGTCCACCGCCTTCACGTTCGGAGCCGTCCTCGCCATCTACCTCGCGGGCAACGGCGTGGGCAGCCTTCTGGGTGCGTTCCAGGTCCACCGCGTCCGCCGTCCCCTCGCCGCCTTTCTCTGGTGCCAGTGCGGCGTCCTCCTGCTGGCGGGCCTGCCCGTCCTTCTCCTCGTCGCGTTGCCCGCCGCCTCGCCCGGACTCAGCGGGCTCATCGCGTACTGGGCGCAGTACGACGGCTTTCTTCTCGGCCGCACCTTCGACGCCCGGGCCTTCGCCTCCTTGTACCTGGCCTTTCCCGCGGCTCTCTTCTTGTTGCCCACCGTGCTCATGGGGTTGTCCTTCCCCATCCTGCAGCGTGCGGTGCAGGAAGACCCGCGCACCAGCGGACGCCGGACCGGCACCTTGCAGGCCGCCAACATCCTCGGGTGCGTGGCGGGGAGCCTGCTCGTGGGGCTCGTCTCCCTGACCGCGGTCGGCACCGCGGAAACCTTGCGCCTGCTGGTGGCCCTCGGCCTCCTCTTCGCCGCGCTCGGCGCCCGGCTCTGCGGCCGGCGATTCCTGCTCGCGGCCGCCGGGCTGGCCGGCCTCGTCCTCGCCTTGCCCGGCCAGGAGGCGTTGTGGCGGCGTCTCAACGGCCTGTCGCCCACCGAGGAGGCCCTCGTGGACGAAGACGCCTCGAGCGTCGTGACCCTGGGCCGCGAGCCGAACGCGCGTTGGCGGCTCTCGATCAACGGCAAGGGAAACAGCTGGCTTCCCTTCGGAGGCGTCCACACCGTTCTCGGTTCTTTGCCCGCGATCATCCATCCCGCACCGCGCGAGGTGGCCCTCATCGGTCTCGGCTCGGGCGACACCGCGTGGGCCGCAGGTTGTCGTCGGGAGACCGAGCGGATCACCGTCTTCGAGATATCCTCGCCGCAGCCGCGTATCCTCGCCCGGCTCGCGCGGATGACACCCCTGCCCGATCTCGAAACGCTCCTGGCCGATCCCCGCATCCGGATCGTGGTCGCGGACGGACGTCACGCGATCGCGTCGGAAGCGGCGCGGTACGACCTCATCGAGGTCGACGCCCTGCGCCCCCAAAGCGCGGGGAGCGGGAACCTCTACTCGGTCGAGTTCTTCAGGGTCTGCGCGGAGCGTCTCCAGCCGGGCGGGCTCATGTGCACGTGGTCGCCCACCCCGCGGGTCTACGCCAGCTTCCGTCGCGTCTTTCCCCACGTGCTCGAAGCGGACGCGGGCGAGATCCTGGTGGGAAGCCTCACCCCCATCGCCATCGACCGCGAGGCCTGGGAGGCGAGGCTCGCGGATGGCGGGAGCACGTATCTGGGCGAGGGCAACGCGCGCGAGGTGAAGAACCGGCTGGAGAGGATCAGGCCCGCCTTCCACGAAGGGCGGGCTCGTACCGAGCCGAATCTCGATCTCGCGCCGCGGGACGAGTTCGCGAGCCCGGCCCCGGGAGGACCGGGCTCGCGCTGAGTCTTACTTGGCGAGGGGGGCCGCCGCGGGTGCGGCCTTCGGCTTGGCCGCCTCCAGGTTGATCGAGACGTTCACGTCGTCGCCCAGGACGTAGCCGCCCTGGTCGAGGGCCTTGTTCCAGAGGATGCCGAAGTCCTTCCGGTTGAGGGTGGTCGTGGCCTCGAACCCGGCCTTGTCGTTGCCCATCTGGTCCTTGATGTCGCCCAGGAAGCCGACGGCCAGCACCACGGGCTTCGTGACCCCGTGCATGGTCAGGTCACCGGTGACCTCGAAGGCGTCCTTCCCCTTCGGTGTCACCTTCGTGCTCTTGAAGGTGATCTCGGGAAACTTCGCCACGTCGAAGAAGTCGGGCGAGCGGAGATGATCGTCGCGCCTCGTCTCCTTGGTGCTGATGCTCGTGGCCTTGATCGTGAACTCGGCGCTCGAAGCCTCGGGCTTGGCCCGGTCGATGAGGATCTTGCCCTCGAAGTCCTGGAACTGGCCGCTGACCTTGCTGACGAGGTGCTTCACGCTGAAGAGCACCTCGGAATGGGTCTTGTCCACGGCGTAGGTGTCGGCGGCGGCCACGGGAAGGGTGAGGGCAGGGGCCACGGCGAAGAGTGCGACGGCGAGATACGTCTTCGATTGACGGATCATTTCGAATGACCTCCTAGAGTGAGTGATGAGCGAACGTCGTCGAGGGAGCGGATCAGGCGCCGTGCCTGGTCGCCTCGAAGGGGGGCGAAGAAAGCGTCGCTGGCCCGAAGCATGGGGCGGTCGAGCTCCTGGAGGAGCTTCAATCCCGCACGCGTGATCCGGCACAGAACGCGCCGCGCGTCCTTGGCGCAACGGTGGCGCTCGGCCAGGGCCTTGCGCTGCAGCCGGGCCAGGAGGCGCGTGATCCCCGGAGCCTGCTCGATCATGCGGGCGGCGATCTCCAGGGTCGGCAATCCCCCGGGTCCGGCGCCCCGCAGGATGCGCAGCACGTTGTATTGCTGCAGGGTGATCCCGTGCGGCTCGGCCACGTCGGCCAGAAAGCGGCGCAGGAGGTCGCTCGTGCGCAGCAGGCCCAGGGCCGCTTCTTCGGAGACGGAGGAAAAGGGCCGCGTCTGCAGGATCTCGCCTTGGAGGGTGCCGGACGCCATGCCTACGACGATAAGGACCAATTAGTTGACTAGTCAAGTAAAAAGGCGTGAACCTGGGTTGACAGGGTGGAAGGGCCTGCCTAGGATCCCTCGCCAACGATGCCGGCTCTGGCGGGGCGCGACCCCGAACCCTCTCGTGCCTGAAGGCCGGACTCTCGCCCTCGCCAAACAGGTCCTCCTCGGAAAGCCGATCCACTCGGACCTGGCGCATCACCAGCGGCTTTCCAAGACCACGGGCCTCGCCGTCCTCTCCTCGGACGCCCTTTCCTCCGTCGCCTACGCGACGGAGGAAGTGGTTCGCACCCTGATCCTGGCCGGGGCCAGCGCCTTGTGGCTCGCCACGCCCATCGGGGTCGTGATCGCCTTCCTGCTGCTGGTGGTGGCCTTCTCCTACCGCCAGACGATCCACGCCTACCCGAACGGCGGCGGGGCCTACATCGTGGCCCGCAGCAACCTGGGGGACACCCCGGGCCTCGTTGCGGCGGGCGCCCTTCTCATCGACTACGTGCTCACCGTCGCGGTCAGCATCTGCGCCGGTGTTGCCGCGGTGACCTCCGCGTTCCCGGACTGGCACATGAGCCGGACCGAGCTGTCCCTGGCCTTCCTGACCCTCCTCGCGGTCGGGAATCTCCGGGGGGTGAAGGAATCCGGCCGCATCTTCGCGGTGCCGACTTATTTCTTTCTCGTGATGCTCTTGTCCTTGATCGTGGTGGGGGCCTGGCACTTCCTCATCGGAGAGGTGGAGCCCGTGGCCCTCGAGGGCACGGCGTTGCCCACGGGCACCCACGCCCTCACCACCTTCCTGGTGCTGCGCGCCTTCGCCAACGGCTGCACGGCCATGACCGGGGTCGAGGCGATCTCGAACGGGGTGCCCGCGTTCAAGCCGCCGGAGGAGAAGAACGCCGCCGCCACCCTGGTGGCCATGGCCGCCTTGTCGGTCACGCTCTTCATGGGCATCACGCTGCTCGCCCATGCCTACGGGGTGGTGCCCGTGGAGGAGGAAACCGTGGTCTCGCTCCTGGCCCGCGGGGTCTTCGGCGGCCGGAACCTCGCGTACTACCTGGTGCAGGCGGCCACCATGGCCATCCTGGTCCTGGCCGCGAACACCGCCTATGCCGACTTCCCGCGCCTCGCCTCGATCGTGGCCCGTGACCGCTACCTGCCGCGCCAGTTCATGAACCAGGGCGACCGGCTCGCCTTCTCGAACGGGATCATCGTCCTGAGCGTGCTTGCCGCCGTCCTCATCGTCGCCTTCGCCGGCGACACGCACTCCTTGATCCCGCTCTACATGATCGGCGTCTTCGTCTCCTTCACCCTCTCCCAGGCGGGGATGGTGGTGAAGTGGCGCCGGGAGCGCGAGGCCGGCTGGCGTGCCAATGCCCTGGTCAACGGCTTCGGCGCCGTCCTGACCGGGATGGTCCTGGTCGTGGTGGCCCTCACGAAGTTCGCGGAAGGGGCCTGGATCATCATCGCGCTCATTCCCCTGCTGGTCCTTCATTTCCGGTCGGTGAGGCATCATTACGACGTGGTGGCGGCCCAGCTCTCCCTGAAGAGCTGGATAGCACCGCCGCCGCGGCCGAGCCGGGTCATCGTGCCCTTGAGCGGCGTGCACCGCGCGGTGGTCGAGGCCCTCGAATACGCAGAAGGCCTGGGCAAGGACGTGCGGGCGGTGTACGTCGACACCGATCCCAAGGCGACGGCGCAGGTGCGCAACGACTGGGCGCAATGGGGCCGGGGAATCCCGCTCGTCGTCCTGGAGTCGCCCTACCGGTCGCTCCTCGAGCCGCTGCTCCAGTACGTCGAGCAGGTGGCGGCCGAGCCGCCGGAGGCCTTCGTCACGGTGGTATTACCCGAGTTCGTGCCGGCCCGAATCTGGCACAATCTCCTGCACAATCAGCGGGCGCTGCTCATCAAGGGGGCTTTGCTCTTCAAGCGCAACGTCGTGGTCACCAGCGTCCCTTTTCACCTGACGAGGTAGACTCGCCGGGGGGAGTGGCGTCATGCAGATCCGGCCGTCGGTGCTCTTCGCCCTTCTGGTCTGGCCGCCCACGTTTGCGCCCGGCGAGACCCTTTCCGTCGAGGAGGTGGTCGCCCGCCATCTCGCGAGCCTCGGCACGGCCGAGGCCAGAGAGCAGGCCAAGGCCAGGGTGGTGGAAGGGGCCTGCCGGCTGAAGCTCGTGATCGGTGGTACCGGTGATCTCGACGGCCAGACGCGCCTCGTGTCCGACGGGCCTCAGTACCGGATGACCTTCGGCTTCGAAGCCCCCGACTACCGCGGGGAGAGCGTCGCTTTCCAGCGTGGCAAGGTGGACATCGGCTTCATGCAGCCCGGACGCCGATCCGACCTCGGCGACTTTCTCCGCAACTACGACGTCCTCGTGCGCGAAGGCCTCCTGGGGGGCACTCTCTCCACGTCCTGGCCCCTCCTCGACCTCGCGGCGCGCAAGGCCAAGCTCAAGGTCGAGGGCACGAAAGACGTGGAAGGGCAGAAGTGGCTACAGGTACGCTACCGGATGCAACGGGGCCAGGGCGACATCGAGATCCTCCTCTACCTGGAGCCGGACACCTTCCGCCATCGCCGGACCGTCTACAAGCTGATCTTGTCCGCGATCATGGGGGGCGAGATCACCCAATCGTCTCAACAGAAGGAGACGAGCTTTCACCTCGAGGAGAGCTTCTCCGACTTCAAGGAGTGGGGCGGTCTCACCTTGCCGACGGCGTGGGGCCTGACCTTCGGCCACGAGGTCGGGGGGCGAAGCTCGCTCTGGAAGTGGGAGTCGAGGATCGAACGCGTGCGGGCGCCCCGCGGGGGCGACGACACCCTGTCGGCGGCCTACTCCACGTGGCCGCGGGCCGCCACCGTGAAAGCCCCTTCTACCGACTCTCCCCGCGCGATCCAGAGCCGGTCGTGGAGGTTGGACACCACGCAGGCGTGGTTGGGGAGCACCCTGACGCGGTCTCCGACCCGGAACTGATCGCCGGGCTCGACCGCGATCACTCCGTGCTCTTCGCTCAGGCGGGTGAGGCGGCTCCGCGTGCCCAGCACGAGGCCGTGGCCCCCCACCCGCGGGCGCAGGGGATCGCTCGAGAGCGTCTTGCTCCCCGCGTCGACCACGGCCCGGCCGGGCTCCGGCACGCTGACCACGGTGGTGAGGACGGTCATCGCGCAGTCCTCGAGGCCGCAGGTCCCGAGGTTGACCTGGGAGAAGTCGTGGAAGACGTAGTTGCCAGGGCGGCACTCGGTCACCCCGGGCACCGCCATGCTGCCGCGCGCGGTCGGGGTCGAGCCCACCGACACGGTCTCGACCTCGAGGCCCAGGGCGCGCACCGCCTTGGCCGCCTCGGCCATCATCCGGCCCTCGTTCTGCCCGACGGCCTCGACTGCGGGACCGTCTTCCGCGCCGTAGGCCTGGCCGCCGTGGGTGAAGAGCCCGCGCAGCCGGAGGCCCGGCAGGTCCGCCAATCGTCTGGCCAGGGCCGGCGCGTCCGCAGGGGCAACCCCCACGCGATGAAGGCCGACGTCCACCTTCAGGAGGACGTCGAGGGTTCGCCCGGCCGCTCGAAAGACGCCCGCCAGGGTGGACGCTCCCAGGACGCTGTCGACGCCCACCGCCAGCCGGAGGCGGTCGGTCAGCGCCAGCAAACGGCGGCCCTTGTCGGCGCCCACGACCGGATAGGCGACGAACACGTCCTCGAAGCCGGCCTCGGCGAACACCTCGGCTTCGCTGGTCTTGGCCACGGTGAGGCCGCAGGCGCCGGCCTTGATCTGGAGGCGCGCGATTTCCAGGGTCTTGTGGGTCTTGGCGTGGGGCCGCAGCCGAACGCCGTGGCTCCGCGCGACCTCCGCCATGCGCAGGACGTTGCGCTCCAGGGTGTCCTGGTCGATCACCACGGCCGGGGTCGCGAGGTCGTGAATCGTGCTCACGCGCGACAGCCTAGCAGCGACGGCCTCTCTTCCCCAACCTGAGCCCCCGTTACCGCGCCCCATCGGTGGTCCGGGTTCCGGTGCGTTCTCCGGACCACGGCCCGGCGCAGGTTAGACTCCGGTCCAGGATGGGCCTCAGGAGATCGGCGCATGAGTGAACGCGTGAACGCAGTGGTGATGCCCGGCCCGCGTCGACCGCTCGAGGCGCGCATGTTCGAAGCACCCCGGCCCGAGCCCGGCGGCGCGGTGCTCGAGACGGTCGCGAGCGAGGTCTGCGGCACCGACGTGCATCTTCATCACGGCCGGCTGGCCGGGGTCCCCTATCCGATCATCCCCGGCCACGTGAGCTGCGGGCGCGTGCTGGAGACGGGCGGCGCTCTCTGCGACGTGGAGGGCCGGGCCATCGTGCCGGGCCAGCTCGTGACGTTCTACGACGTGTTCGGCATCTGCGGCTCCTGCTGGCACTGCCTGGTGGCGAAGGCGGGCACTCGTTGCCCGCATCGACGGGTCTACGGGATCACCACCTCGGCCGACGAGGGGCTCCTGGGGGGATGGGCCGAGCGCATCGAGCTCCGGCCGGGCGTTCGCATCCTGCCCCTGCCCGAGGGCCTGACGGTCGAGGACTTCATGGGCGGGGGCTGCGGGCTGCCCACCGGCTTCCACGCCGTGGAGCGGGCGGGCATCGAGCTCGGCGACACCGTGGTGGTGCAGGGCAGCGGCCCCGTGGGCCTGAACGCCGCGATCTTCGCGCAGCTTCGCGGAGCCGAGCGCGTGTTCGTGGTGGGCGCGCCGCGCGCGCGCCTCGAGGCCGCGCTCCGCCTGGGAGCGGCGGAGGTGCTGGACCTGGGCCAGGTCCCGCGGGCCGAGGACCGCGTGGCCTTCGTTCGCGACCGCACCGCGGGCCGCGGGGCGGACGTGGTCGTCGAAGCCTCCGGCAACCCCGCGGCCGTGGTCGAGGGCCTCGAGATGGTGCGCGACGCGGGCCGCTACGTCGTGGTGGGCCAGTACACGGACGCGGGCGAGGTGAGCCTGAGCCCGCACCGGCACGTCAACCGCCGGCATGCGACGATTCTCGGCTGCTGGGGCTACGAGTACACGCACCTCCACCGCGCCGTGGCCATGATGGCGAAACACCGCGAGCGATTCCGCTGGGCCGAGCTCGTGACGCGAAGCTATGCCCTGGCCGCCGCGGGGGAGGCGCTCTCGGACATGGAGCACCTGGCCGTGGTCAAGGCGATCATTCGCCCCTGAGGTGCTTCAGCCCCGCCCATCGGGTGCGGGATAGAAGGAAAGCTGGAGCGCCAGCCCAAGCTGTCCGGCCAGACGCACGAGCTCCACCGGGAAGACCTCGGTCTGTACGACCGCCTCCGGCCCGCGCGCGACCCGGAACTCCAGGAGCGCGGTCTCGACGCCCTTGCGACGGCACAGGGCGCGAATGGCTCGCCGGTGATGCCCGAGAAAGCTCACGGCGTCCCTCACCTGGCCGGCGAACTCAGGGAGGTCCTTCTTGCTGATCACGATGTGGAATCCGGACTCCGGGCTCTTCCGAGCGCGCGGCAGGGTGGGAAACCGGGCTTCTCCCCGGCGATACACGGCGGAGGGCACGAGCTTGCCCCGCCGGATGTAGGCGTCGACGTCGAAGCCTCGACCTGCGACTCTCAGGACACAAGCCATGTTCGACTCCCCCTGAGGACGAGGGCCGCCGAAGAGCGGCGGCCGCGATGCCTCATCCTAGCCGGTGTTGCGGAGGCCCGCAGCGATGCCGTTGACGCTCAGCAGCACCGCGTCGCGGAGCTCCTCGGTCTCGGCGGGGGCGTGCCCCGAGCGCAGGCGGCGCAGCAGCGCCACCTGGACGTAGTTCATCGGGTCGATGTAGGGGTTGCGCACCCGGATCGAGCGTTGCAGCCAGGGGGCATCGTCCAGGAGATCGCGCTGTCCGGTGAGCCGGCAGATCGCGGCCTCGGTGCGCCCAAACTCCTCTCGGATGCGGGTGAACACGGCTTCGCGGTCGGCGGGCTCGGCCAGCGAGGCGTAGACCCCGGCGATCAGCATGTCGGCCTTGCGCAGGGAGACTTGCGAATTGTCGATCGTGGTCCGGAAGAACGGCCACTCGCGGTACATCGTGGCCAGGACCTCGAACCGTCCCGCGTCGCCCCCGGCCCAGGCCTCGACGGCGCTGCCGAACCCGAACCAGCCGGGCAGGGTAACGCGGCTCTGGGTCCATGCGAAGACCCAGGGGATGGCGCGAAGCTCCCTCACCCCGTCACTGCCCCCGCGTCGCGACGGACGGCTGCCGATGTTGAGGCGCTCGATCTGGTCGAGGGGGGTGGCGGTGCGCAGGTAGGGGCCCAGGGCAGGTGTCTCGTAGACGAGGTCCCGATAGGCGCGCTCGGCGAGCGGGCTCAGCTCCTGGAGGGTCTGCTCCCAGACCCCTCCGCGCGAGGGGCTCTTGATCGGTCGTTTGCCGCTGGTCAGGAGCACGGCGTGCACGAGCTGCTCGATGTGGCGCCGGGCCAGGTACTTGTTGGCGTAGCGGTTCGTGATGGCCTCGCCCTGCTCGGTCAGCCGCAGGCGGCCGCCCACCGACTCCGGCGGTTGCGCGAGGATCGCCCGGTTGGTGGGACCGCCCCCGCGCCCCACCGAGCCTCCGCGGCCGTGAAAGAGGGTGAGGCCTATGCCGTAGCGCTGACACACCGAGGCAATGGCGCGCTGGGCCAGGTGCAGCTCCCAGTTCGCGGTGAGATAGCCACCGTCCTTGTTGGAGTCGCTGTAGCCGACCATCACCATCTGCCGTCCTCCGCGGGCCGCGAGATGGCGGGCGTAGGCGGGATTCGTGAAGAGGCGCTCCAGGGTCAAAGGCGCTTCGTGCAGGTCGGCGACGGTCTCGAACAGGGGCACCACGTCGAGGCCGTCCGAGACCCCGGCGTCCCTGGCCATCAGAAGGACCGCGAGCAGGTCGCTCGGGCCCCGGGTCATGCTCACGACGTAGGTCTCGATCGCGGCCGGACCCACGCGCTCGTGGGCCTTTCGCGTCAGGCGGAAGAGGTCGAGGGTCTCGTTCGTGGCCTCGCTGAAGTCGAGCCGGTGCGGGGTGAGCGGGCGGCCGGCCAGGATCTCGCGGGTCAGGAGATCCGCGCGCGCTTCCTCGGGCAGGTCGGCGTAACCCAGGGCGAGCCCGTACCGCGCGAAGACCTCGCTGAGAGCGCTCGTGTGACGCACCGCGTGTTGGCGCAGGTCGATGGCCGCGAGGTGGAAGCCGAAGATGCGGGCCTGGCGGATGAGCGTGCCCAGCCGTCCGTCGGCCAGCCGCTCGCCGCCGTGGCGGCGGAGGCTCTCTTGCACCAGGAGAAGGTCGTCCAGGAAGTCGCCGGCGCTCGCGTAGGTCCCCGGCTTGGGGCGATGGTCGGCCCGCCAGGGACGCTGGCTGGCCTCCAGGGTCGCTCCGAGCTTCCTGTAGACGAAGGCCATCTTCTGCCGATAGGGCTGCTGGCGATAGCGCTCGGCCGACCGCCGCGCCTCGTCGGGGAAGACGAGGGCGTCGCGCTCGATGCTGGCCACGAGCGCCTCGTCCACCCCCCGCCGGGCGGCCGTGCTCAAGTGGCCGTGGAGGCGTTCGAGCCCGCGCCGGTAGAGACGCAGGGCCAGGGCCTGGTGCTCGCGCAGGGTCTCCTCCGTCACCGCGGGCGTGACGTAGGGGTTGCCGTCGCGATCGCCGCCGATCCAGCTTCCGAACCTCAGGAACGGCGGGACCGCGAACGACACGCCCGGATAGGCGTCCGCGAGGGCGTCGCCGAGGCGGCGCTCGATCTCCGGCGCCAGGTCGAAGAGGGTGCTCTCGAAGTAGTAGAGACCGTTCCTCACCTCGTCGAGAACGCTCGGGCGATAGGTCCGCGTGTCGTCCGTCTGCCAGAGGGAGACGATCTCCTCGCGCAGGGAGAGGACCGCGGCCCGCGCCTCGTCCGGGGTGGGGGAGTGGAAGTCGAAGGCATGAAGGGTCTCGGCCACGCGCCCGAGCTTGGTGAGCAGGGTACGGCGCTTCGCCTCCGTGGGATGGGCGGTGAAGACGGGCATCACCAGAAGCCGCCCCAGCAGGCCCTGGAGCTCCTCCGACTGCACGCCCTGGTCCCGTAGCTCGATGAGCGCCGAGCGCATGGTCTCGGCCATCGGCGATCCGCTGTCGTGCGCTTCCTGCTCGCGGCGGTGCAGGACCCGCACGCGCTCCTGCTCTTCGGCGAGGTTCACGAGCTGGAAGTAGGAGGCGAACGCCTTCACCACCCCCCGAGCGTCGGCCAGAGGCAGTGCGAGGACCCTTTCCAGGAGCCGTTCCCCGGCCGCGGCGTCGCCGCCGCGGTGGGCCTTGGCCAGCGCCCGCACGGTCTCCACGAGGTCGAAGAGCGCGGGCCCGTCCTGCTCGACGATGGTCTGGCCCAGAAGGTCTCCGAGCAGGTGGATCTGCTCGCTCAGGTGATCACGATCCGCCATGGCCAGCATGTTAGGCCACCGGACGTCGTTCCGCTGACCGCCATCTGACCCGCGAATTCCCGCTATCGAGTTTCGTCACCCGGCACGTAAGGGGCGCGGCCGTAGTAGAGTCGCAATGAGGCCTCGCCGCCCCTCCCCATCGGCCGCCGCGCAAGGCGCGGGCGGAGGATCCAGCCCTCAACTCGCGAGGAATGATGACGACCAACGCCGCAACCACCGCATTGCCGCACTGGGAGACCATCCCCGACGACATCCCGGCCGCCATCGTGGGGGTGAAGCAGGCGTTGCGGGCCCGGATCGCCGCTTCGGGCCGGTCCGTGGCCGACGTTTTCGCCGAGGTAGAGGAAGGGATCCGCGCCGAGGTAGCGGACATCCAGGCGACCAAATCCCGGGGCGAGCCAGTCTGGCCGGTCATCGACTATGGCGACATCGAGGCCGGGAAGGTCCCGCCCGAGCTCATCGCGGGAGTGCGGCGCCGAGGCTGCGCGGTGATCCGGCAGCTGTTCCCGCGAGCTCAGGCCGAGGCGTGGGACCGATCGGTAGTGGACTACGTCGAGTCCAATCGCTTCTTCGCCAACTACCGCGGCCCGGCCGACGACTTCTTCGGCACGGTGCAGTCCAAGCCTGAGATCTACCCGATCTACTGGTCGACGGCGCAGATGGAGGCCCGCCAGCATCCGCGGATGGCCACCATCCAGTCCTTCCTGAACGCCCGCTGGACCTGCGAGTCCGAGGGCCGCCGTTGGTTCGACCCGGATCGCCCCGCGCTCTACCCCGACCGGATCCGTCGCCGGCCCCCCGGCACGGAGTCCGCCGGCCTCGGCACCCATCTCGATCCCGGCACCCTCGACCTCTGGATGACCGAGGGCTACCAGCGGCACTTCCGGCACTTGTTCGCGGGCAGAGTCGCCGCCTACGATCCGTGGGACGCCGCCTACCGCACCGAGGCCGCACAGTACCCGGGCTCGACGATGTGCTCCGCCTTCCGCACCTTCCAGGGCTGGACGGCGCTCAGCGCCATGCGGCACGACCAGGGCGTGCTGCACACCGTGCCGATCCCAAAGGCGATGGCCTACCTGATGCTGCGCCCGCTGCTCGACGACGTGCCTCTGGACAGCATGTGCGGGGTCACGATCAACCAGGTGTTCCCGGCCAACGAGCGCTGGCACCCGCTGCTGATGGAGGCGCTCACCGGGATTCCGGATGTCGAGCCCGGCGACTCGGCCTTCTGGCACTGCGACATGGTCCATTCCGTGGCGCCGGTCGTCGGCCAGCAGGGCTGGGGCAACGTGATGTACATCCCGGCCGCGCCGTGGTGCGCCAAGAATGCGGCCTACGCCGACTCAGTTCGCGCCGCCTTCCGTTCGGGGCGCAGCCCCTCGGACTTCCCGGACGAGCACTACGAGGCCGACTGGAAGGGCCGATTCACCGAGAGGGACCTCAACGACATCGGCCGCCGCAGCCTCGGCCTGGAGCCCGACTGACGACTACCCCCACCCCCCGGGCCGCGGGCCCCTCCTGCTACGCTCGAAGGATGTCGAGCCCCCGCGAAGAGTGGTGGATCCGGGGTGGTTCGTGGCTCCAGCTTGCTTGCTTCGCGCAGCTCGCGAGCTGCGCCGGCGGCGCCGCTCCCTTCCTCCCTGCCGCGGGTCGCGCGGAGCTTCCCGCCGACCTGGTCTACGAGCGTGATGTGGACGGCAACCAGGACCTCTACGTTCTGCCCGCGAGCGGCGGGCCTGAGTACCGGCTGACGACTCATCCTGCCACCGACGGGCTTCCCCGCTGGAGCCCCGACGGACGCGCTGTCCTGTTCGCCTCGGAACGCGACGGACATTGGCAGCTCTACGAGGTGGCCGCGGACGGCGGACCGGCTCGGCGCGTAAGAGCCAACGCCTTTCGTGAGCTCCAAGCCGACGTGTCCCCGGACGGTCGGCGGCTGGCCTTCCTGTCGAACGCAGGCGGGCACGAGGCACTCTGGACCATGGACCGCGTCACGGGTGAGGAGACGGCCCTGGTCCGCCACGGTCGGACGTCCGTCCTCGGCAATCCCCAGTGGAGCCCCGACGGGAGCCGCATCGTGTTCTCCTCGAACTGGAGAATCGGGCACCAGATCTACGTCGTCGACCAGGCCACGGGTGTGGAGACGCGAGTTTCGGGCCTCACCGGCGGAGGCTGCGAGCCCCGCTTCAGCCGCGACGGCCGCCGAGTCGTGTATGTCAGCCGAGGCCACCGGCGTCCCACCAGCCGCCTGCTCGAGCACGACCTCGCCTCGGGCAAGGAGAAGGTTCTCGTGGACTGGCCCGCCCTCAACTACAGCCCCGTCTACTCCCCGGATGGGAGCGAGCTCGCCTTCTCCTCGAACATCTCGGGAGAATGGGCCATCTACCGCCAGAGGCTGTCCGACGGCAAGCTCTGGCGTGTGACCGCCGGAACGAGCCCGGCCCGCTACCCGGACTATCGGCCGACGCGGCGGGAGTGATGGAAGGCCGGGTGGACCGGTCTGCCCATTGCGCAGGATCGGCGCAACGGAGCACCCACCGGGCAGGCGGAGAGCGAGCGTGCCGGCCGCGATCGGGAGGGCCGAAGGTGGGCGTTGGCCGCCCGCGACGCGATGAGGGGGACGGGACCTCGCGAGCGACACCAATGTCGGGCGCCCGACGAGGTCAGACAACCCTGTCGCTCCCACGTCGCGGGCGCTCGAGGACAACCGCCCGAACGAGCAGCCGCTAAACCCAGACGAGATCGGATCTTCTCGCCTACCACCCCAGGCGGGAGTGAAGGCGCGCGCTGTGGCATGGGCCTTGCTTTTGGAGGCCGCCTGAAATGCCAGCCAGACCCTATGCCTGTTGGCTGATCCTCTTGGTGCTCTGCCCGTTCACCGAGCCCTTTTCCGCGTCCGACGTGGCGGGCTTGTTTGGCACGGCAAGGACCATGCCCGCCTCTCTTCTCGCCTCCGGCCCCCGCTCGCTCACGAACACGCCGGGATCGACCTCGGTGGCGGTCGTTCCGCCAACCCGAGGGAGGGAAGAGCAGGGTCCGCGCCTCGTAGCGTCGCCCCGCGTCATCGTGACCACCGGAGCAATCTCACCGATCTGCCTCGGTGGGTACTCTCCCTGGACGCTGCGTTCCGCCGCTGAGAATCCGGCCTCTCCCACCGTGCTCCGACTCTAGCCCCCCTTTCCACGATGACTCGCGCGGCGCCCCCGGTGGGCGCGGGCCGCACGTCATTCCGACTCCGGAAACACGTTAACGAACACTACTCAAAGGAGGCAACTCGTGAAAGCGTTGAAGAACCATACGTGCCGGCTGGGCGCCGTGCTGGTGGTCGGTCTCGGCTTCGCGGCGAACGCGCACGCCGCCGCGAAGACGCCCGAAGAACTGACGATTGCGTTGGACACGGTGTGGGTGCTGCTGACCGCGTCCCTGGTCTTCTTCATGAACCTGGGATTCGCGCTCGTCGAGTCCGGATTCTGCCGGGCCAAGAACACGGTCAACATCCTTTCCAAGAACTTCATCGTGTTCGCCATCTCGAGCCTCGCCTTCTACGTATTCGGCTGGGGCCTGATGTTCGGCACCGGCAACGGCTTCGTCGGGTGGCAAGGCCTGCTCATGGCCGGCGGCGCGGACAACAGTCCGGCGACGGGGGACGCCTATTCCGGCGCCTACTCGGCGATCGCTTGGACCGGCATACCGCTCTACGCGAAGTTCTTTTTTCAGCTGGTCTTCGCGGGAACGGCGGCGACGATCGTCTCCGGTTCGGTGGCGGAGCGGATCAAGTACTTCTCCTTCATCACCTTCTCCTTCCTGTTGGTCGCGTTCGTGTATCCGGTCACCGGGCACTGGATCTGGGGGGGCGGCTGGCTGGCGGCCGCGGGCTTCTGGGACTTCGCGGGCTCGACCGTGGTCCATAGCGTCGGCGGGTGGGCCGCGCTAGCTGGCGTCCTGATTCTGGGGCCGCGGCTCGGCAAGTACAGCGAAAAGGGAAAGGTGATGCCCATTCCTGCCCACAGCATGACCTCGGGCGTCATCGGATGCCTGGTCCTGTGGCTCGGCTGGTTCGGCTTCAATCCGGGTTCCACCATGGCCGCCGATCCCAACGCCATCGCTCACATCTTCATGACCACGAACAGCGCCGCCTTCATGGGTCTTCTCTCCGCTACCGCGCTCAACTGGTTCTGGGACGGCAAGCCCGACCTGAGCATGTCCGTGAACGGATGTCTCGCCGGCCTGGTCGCGATCACTGCCCCCTGCGCGTTCGTCACCGCCAACACCGCACTCCTCATCGGGCTGCTCGCCGGCCTCCTCGTGGTCTGCGCGGTGAAGCTGCTCGACCATCTCAAGATCGACGATCCGGTCGGCGCGGTGCCCGTCCATCTCTTCAACGGCGTCTTCGGCACTCTGTGTGTCGGGCTGTTCGCGGTGGACAAGATCACCGGCACCGCGACGGGCAACGGGCTCTTCAACGGAGGCGGCTTGACCCTCCTGATCGCGCAGCTCAAGGGCATTGTGAGCGTGGGGGCCTACACCCTGGTTGCGTCGCTGTGCTTCTGGTATGCGATCAAGCTCATCATGGGCCTGCGCGTCGCCAAGGCGGAGGAGCAGGAGGGCCTGGACATCGGCGAGCACGGGCAGTCGGCGTACAACTTCAACGACCTCATCGCCCCGGGATCCACATCCGAGTAGACGGTCGGCGGCAGGCTATTGGAAGGCTCGTGACGAAGGAGGTGTCATGAAGAAGATCGAGACCATGGTGCGGCCACACTTGCTGGAACAGGTGAAAACCTCGCTCCAGGAGATCGGCATTGCCGGCATGACGGTCGTGGAAGTCAAAGGCTTCGGCCGTCAGAAGGGACACACGGAGACCTATCGGGGAAGCGAGTACAGGGTCGACTTCTTGCCCAAGGTGAAGATCGAGATCGCGATTCCGGATACGGTGGTGGAGGCCGCCGTCGAGGCGATCTGCAGAACCGCCAAGACCGGGAAGTTCGGGGACGGCAAGATCTTCGTCAGCACCCTGGACGAGGTGGTCCGGATCCGCACCGGAGAGCGAGGTGAGGACGCGGTCTGAACGAGCTCGGCGTCTTCACGGTAGACGCAAAAGACGCAAGAGCAGACGGCCCCCGGGATGTTTGCCGCCGCAGGCCTCTTGGGGGCCGTCCAGAACCAGCGCTATCGAACGTCGTCACCCGGCACGTACTCGCGCTCGAGGTGCGCGCGCACCTCCGCTTCGGTACGCCACACGGGCTTGAGCTCGCCGCGCACGAAGAACGCGGCCTGGTCGGCGAAGTGCTTCGACCTCCGGTCCAGGGTGGCGCTGCCGTAGGGACTGATGCTCCGCGCGTGCACCTGGCCCTCGCGGTCCCAGGCCGCCATGAGGACGTAGCTGTCTCCCGCCCAGCCCACGGAGCGACCGTCCGCCGACTCACGCGCGTAGACGGCATGGAGAGTGTCGGGGCCGCCTCCCACCGGCAGGTCCACGTCCCCGCGGCGGAGGCGATGGACTTCGCCGAACGGCACGTCGAGGCGGCCGAACTGGTCCTGGAGGCGACGGGCCGATTCCTCGAGCCGCAGGATCAGCTCGCCTCGGCTCACGGTCGGGAGCTGGTCGTCGTCCTTGGGTCGAAGCGTCATGAGGGCCAGCGCCGCCGCCGGGTTGGAAACGTCCGTCCCGAAGTCCCAGCGCCGGAGCAGGTCGAGCCCCTCTCTCGCGAGCGGGGCCTGCGGGGGCGGACCGTCGAGAAGGGCGCGCAGCCGGCGCACCACGTTCGATTGCGCGGAGTAGCGCGTGTCGTACTTGATGCGATCGAAGGCCGACGCGGTGATCGCGTTGTCCTGGCCGAAGAGCTCGAGCGCGCGCAGGGCGCGGTTCGTGAGGTGGGTCTCGATGCCCGTGCTCAGGGGGAGTGCGCCGGGATCGGGGTTGCCGGGCCCGAGCGTCGCCGCGAAGGGCGAGCTGTTGCTGTTCAAGACGACCCCCGAGGCGGGGTTCGTGACCTGCGGGAGCTGGTCGTAGGGAAGGTAGTCGGTCCACAGCGTCTCTTTCGTGTCGCCGGGGAGGTACTGCGACCAGTCGTAGCCAGGGGCGCGCCGAGGGATCCGCGCGTTGTAGACGTATCCGATGTGGCCCTGGGCGTCGGCATAGACGGTGTTGAACAGGGGGACGGCCTGGAGGCGCATGGCCGCCTGCCATTCCTCGAGGCTTTGCGCCTTGTTCATGCGGAACCACTGCTCGACGGCGCGAATGTCGCCCATGCCGGCGAAGCGGATGGCGTAGGTGCCGTGCGGGCGCCGCACCACCGGCCCCTGCACCGACCACAAGGCCTCTCGGTGGAAGGTCCAGTGGAAGCGACCCCACACCTTCACGTCGATGGGCACGTCCTTGACCTCGAGGTCGCGCCACTCGCCTTCGAACCGGTACTGGTTCGGGTTTCGCGGGTTGATCTCGAGGACGTACACGTCGACGAGGTCGGGCCTGTTCACGGTGTGGGCCCAGCCCAGTCGCGGCCCGATGCCGTGCAGGATCACGGGAGTGCCCGGGAAGACCCCACCCGTCATGTCCCAGCCCTCTTCGCTCCTGACGCTCGCCTCGTACCAGGCCACCGGGCCGTCCCAGGGCTGATGCGAGTTCACGGCCAGGCGGGTGAAGCCGTCGGCGGAGCGCGCGGGACCGACCGCGAACGCGTTCGAACCGTACGGTGACTCGGCGGGCGCCTCCGCGGCCGCGGTCGTCGCCGGTCCCTTGACGGACACGGCCGCGCGCCGGGCGTCGCCGAAGAGGTCGCGAAGAGTGCGGTCGAGACCGAAGAAGAGCGGCAGCTTGTGGACGAAGCCCGCCACGACGTCCTGGCCGCGCACGGGGAAGGCGTAGGGCCACACCTCCGTGGGATGGAGGGCCGCGTACAGGTTCAGGCCCTCCGCGTAGGCGTCGCAGACCTTGCGGACGTCGGGGGAGAGGTCGGTCGCGTACTTCTCGTCCACGGTCTTCGCGATCCGCAGCAATCCCACCATGTAGTCGTTGGCCGCTCCCGCCTGGCCCTGGACCGAGGCCAGACGGCCGCGCGCCGCCATGAGCGTGCCCTGGATCGTGGCGAAGTCGTCCTCGGCATGGGCGTAGGCGAGGCCGAAGGCGGCATCGGCGTCGGTCTTGCCGAAGACGTGGGGCACGCCCCAGGTGTCCCTCAGGATGCGCACGTCATGGTCCCGGGCCGCGGCCTTCCAGCGGTCGAGCTTCTGCCGTTCCGGTGGGCGCCCGCTCCCCACGACGGCCAGGGCGGCAAGGGCGGCGAGGAGGGCCAGGAAGGTGGCCATTCGGTGGCGGGGACGATGGACTTGGGTCATGGCGGCGGGGAGTTTACTCCAGCCCGGCCGCGATCCGCCAAGGGCAGGTTCGGCCGCCGCCCGGCGGGTTTTGGCGAGGATCTGATACCATCACCCGACCGGCGCCGCTTAGGATGAGAATCGCCCCGTGCGCGCCAGGAGCGCGGCGCTCCCTTTGGGAGATACCTCGAACCCATGACCGGTGACCCGAGGGACGAAGCGCTGCGCACGCAAAGGCACGAGCTGCGCACGCCCTTGAACCAGATCCTCGGCTACAGCGAGTTGCTGCACGAGGACGCCACGGCTCGGGGCGAGGAGGGCATGGCCAAGGATCTCGAGAAGATCCAGGCCGCGGCCCGCCGGATGCTGGAGCTCGTGGAAGCCTTGTTGCCGCCGGTGCCGGATGGCTCCCCGGGGGTGGCCGCGCACTCGCCCTCTCTCCCCGCGGTCTTCGCGGCCTCCGAGCCTCCCCTCCCGTCCCCCGACGAAGCCACGGGCCACGTCCTGGTGGTCGACGACAACGAGATGAACCGCGACATGCTGTCGCGCCGGCTGAGCGGGCGTGGATACACCGTCACCATCGCCGGGGAAGGCGAGGCAGCGCTCCGCTTGCTCGCCACGGAGCGCTTCGACGCGGTCCTGCTCGACGTGATGATGCCCGGAATCACCGGCCTCGAGGTGCTCCGCCGCATTCGAAACGGGTCCTCCGCGTCCGACCTGCCCGTGATCATGGTCACGGCGCGGGACGCCGCCGAGGACGTGGTCGAAGCCCTTCGGTTGGGGGCCAACGACTACGTGACGAAGCCCCTGGATTTTCCCGTGGTCCTGGCCCGCCTGCGCACGCAGCTCTCCTTGAAGCGCCAGAAGGACGAGATCCGCCGTCTGGCCGAGGGGCTCGAGATTCGGAACCGCTTCATCCAGCAGACCTTTGGTCGCTACCTGAGCGACGAGATCGTGAGCGGCCTCCTCGAGTCACCCGAGGGATTGGCGCTCGGGGGCGAGCAGCGCCGGGTCACCATCCTCATGGCCGACCTGCGGGGCTTCACCTGGATCGCGGAGAAGCTCAGCCCCGACCACGTGGTGAGGCTGCTCAACTCGTACCTCGGGGCCATGGCCGAGGTCATCCTGGCCCACCAGGGCACGATCGACGAGTTCATCGGCGACGCCATCCTGGCCATGTTCGGCGCCCCCGTGCGCCGGGACGACGACGCGCGACGGGCGGTGGCCTGCGCGGTCGACATGCAGATCGCGCTGGCCGGGCTCAACCGCCGCAACCAGGCGGAAGGGCTGCCGCGGGTCGAGATGGGCGTGGCCGTGCACACCGGCGACGTGGTGGTCGGCAACATCGGCTCGGAGAAGCGCGCCAAGTACGGGGTGGTGGGTAGCCCGGTGAACCACACGGGCCGCATCGAGTCCTTCACGGTGGGAGGCCAGGTGCTGATCTCCGAGACCACCCTGGCCGAAGCGGGACCGGAGATCAGGGTCGGGGAGCGGCTGTCGGTGGACGCCAAGGGAGCGCGGGACCCGATCACGGTCTACGACCTCCAGGGGGTGGGCTCGCCCTACGACGTCTCGTTGCCGGAGCGGGAGGCTGCGCTCGTGCGCCTTCCCTACGAGATCCGCGCCCGCTACTACGTGCTCGAAGAGAAGCGGGTGGGCACCGAGGCCTTCGACGCCTCCTTCGCCGAGCTCTCGGTCCAGCTCGGGCTCATGCACTCACGGCGCCGCTTGCGTACCTTGAGCAATCTCAAGATCGAGTTCGAAGCGGCCCCCGAGACCGAGGCCTTCCTCCCCGAGCTCTACGCGAAGGTCGTGGACGTGCGCGGAGACGGGGACGACTCGACCTACGTGGTGCGCTTCACCAGCGTGCCCTTGGACGTGGAAAACTGGATCAAGGGCCTCGTGGGCGTGGCTCCCGGCCGGGCCTAGTCCTCACCCGCCGCCTCCGCGGCCTCGCTGCGGATCCGCTCCTCCTCCTGGCTTCCCGAGCGCTGCTCGGCGAACTGCACCAGCACCGGCCAGACCCCGGGGTGCCGGTCTGCGATCTCGTCCAGGGTGGCCCGGTCGAGCTCGAGCACGTCGCAGCGGGCCGCGGCGGTGACCGTGGCGGTTCGGGGCGCTCCCGAGAGGATCGAGATCTCGCCGAAGAAGCTGCCCTCGCCCATCTCGCGCACGAGACGGAGCCGTCCCTCCGGGTTCCTGACGAACGCCTTGACCGCGCCCGTGGCCAGGACGAACACCGTGTCGCCCGGCTCGCCTTCGCTCAGGATGATGTCGCCCGGCTCGAAGGTGATGAGTCGCAGCCCGCGGATCACGGCCCGAAGCTCGGCCTCGGAGAAATCGCTGAACAGCGGGCTGGCCACCACGGGGCTCGCGGTCGCGTCCTCCGGCCGGCGAGACAGGTTCTCCATGGCCTCGTGGGCGACTTCGACGAGGCGGAGACCGAAGTCCTCCTCCGTCATCGGAGCCTCGGCCTCCAGGCTCTGATAGTCCCCGGCCCGCGATTCTCCCGGCGAGACCACGTCCCACTCGACCTCGAGCGTGGCCGCGGTCGGTGCGCTGGGCCGGGGGGCTTCTTTCTCCTGGGGAATCAAGGCCGCCAGGCGTCCCTCGACCTCGGAGGGGGTGGTCTGGAGAAGCTCGAGCTTCTTCAGGAGGGCGATGGCCTTCGCGGCCTGGCCGTCGAACGCGTACTCGTCGGCCAGCCCGATGATGATCGGGACCGCCTCCTGCCGCTTGCCCGCGAGCACGAGCACGTCGGCGAGCTGCTGGCGCAGGAGCGGGTCCCGGCTGCCCGCGCGAAACCGGGCGCGCAGCAGCTCGACCGCGCGCGCGTATTTCTTCCGCGCGATCAGCTCCTCGATGGTGCTTTCCTTCGATCCTCCGAACCACTTGAGCACCATGGCTCCCCCTGGTTTCAGACCGCGCCCGCGGCGCAGCGCCGCAGGCGGTCCATGATGGCCGAGCCGAGACCTTCCTCGGGACACGGCTCGGCGAGCAGCAGATCCAGCCCCCGCGCGTCGAGCCGGCGGAGGGCCGCGAACAGGTTCGCGGCAGCGGTGGCCGGCTTGCCGTCCGGAGCCAGCACCTCGACCGCGGCGAAGCCCAGGGCCGGATCGCCGGCGAAAGCCAGCAGCCCGACGCGGCTCGCGCTGGCCGGGGCGGTCGCGCGGCCGGGCAGCAGGCGAAGCGGCGTGCGGGTCGCGTAGTGCCGCTCGAGCTGCCCGGGGGCCACGAGGGCCGCGCCAGGGGTGGCCTGCTCGCGCGCAAGGCCGACGGGCCGGCCCAGGGCGACGGACAACTCTTCGCGCGTCACGCCCCCTGGCCGCAGCACCACGGGAGCACCCGAGGCGAAGGCCACGATCGTCGATTCGACGCCCACCCGGCAAGGTCCGCCGTCGAGCACCGCGTCCACGCGTTCCCCGAGCTGCTCCACGACGTGGGCCGCGGTGGTCGGGCTCACGTGGCCGAACAGGTTGGCGCTGGGCGCCGCGATCGGCGCGTCGGCGCCTTCGAGGAGAGCGCGGGCGGCCGGGTGGTCCGGGACCCGCACCCCCACGGTGTCGAGTCCCGCGGTCACGAGGTCGGGCACCACCGGTGCCTTCTGCAACACCAGGGTCAGGGGACCCGGCCAGAAGCGCCTGGCCAGGAGGGCGGCAGCCTCCGGCGTAAAGGCTACCGCTCGCGCGAGCCAGGTCCGGTCGGCGAGATGGACGATGAGCGGGTCGAAGCTCGGTCGGGCCTTGGCCGCGAAGATCCGAGCCACGGCCGCCGCGTCGAGCGCGTTCGCCCCCAGGCCGTAGACGGTCTCGGTGGGGAAGGCCACGAGCCCGCCGCTCCGGATGATCCTTGCGGCCTCCGCGATCGCGCCCGGGTCGCCCGCGGGCAGCACGAGGACGCTCATGCCGCGTGGCCGCCTTCCTGAAGGGCCTGCCCGCCCCGCGCCCCCGAGGCCAGCATGCCGCAGGCGGCGTGGATGTCGGCCCCGCCGGAGTAGCGACGCACGAAGCCGATCCCGGAGCTGGAGAGTGCCGTGAAGAACCGCCCCCGCTCCTCGTCCGAGGCGGGCTGGAACTGGCCGGTCGGGTCGTTGACGTCGATCACGGAGAGCCGCACCGGTACCCCGCGAAAGAGGCGCGCCAGCTCGGCCGCCTCGTCCGCGCCGGTGTTGAATCCGGCGATGAGCACGAAGGCGAGGCTCACCGTCTGGCCTCGGCGGACCGCATGGCGGCGCATGGCCTCGGCCAGCTCGGGGACCCCGTACTTCCGGGTGATGGGCATGAGCCGGGCCCGCTTCTCCGAGAAGGCCGAGGTGAGCGAGAGGATCAGCCGATAGGGATGGCCCTCGTCCGTGTAGCGCTCGATCTGTGGGACGAGGCCCACGGTGGAGATCGTGATGCGATCGCCGCCGATCCTGGCGCCGCAGGGATGGCGCAGGAGGGCCGCGGCCCGCATCACGTTGTCGTAGTTCTGGAAGGGCTCGCCCTGTCCCTGGAAGACGACGCCGGTGACGGGGCGATCCGGCGACTCGCGGCGCACCGTCAGCACCTGCTCCACCATCTCCCACGGCTCGAGGTTGCGGCGGAGACCCTGGCGCCCCGTCTCGCAGAAGGAGCAGGCGAGAGCGCACCCGACCTGGGACGAGACGCAGACGCTGTAGCGGGGCTTCTCGAGGGGGATCCGCACGCTCTCGAAGATCTGGCCGTCGTCGGGCGCGCGGAACAAATACTTCACGAAGGGATCGATCGCGCTCCGCCGTCGGTCGAGCACGCCGAGACGGGTGGTTCGGGTTCCCTCGCGAAGCGCCGCGGCCGTGGCTTTGGACAGGCCCCGGACAAAGGCGAGGTCGTTCCGGTCCTCGAACACCAGACGATTCACGACGCGCCGAGCAACCTCGAGCCCGAGCCCCGGCCAACGGGCGGCCAGGTCCTCGGGGGTGTGGTCGCGCAGGTGGAGGGTCATCCGGCCCATGCTAGCAGGCTAGAAGGTGAGGATCCGATGTTGCCCTCGGACCTCGACCTCCACCTCGGTCTCGCCGATGCGGATCACCCGGATGCCGTCGAAGACGTCGCCCTCGTGGACGAGGCGGTCGTTCACGACGGCTACTGGCTGGCCGTCTTTCTGGCTGATCGCGTTGAGCCGCAGCTCGGCCAGGGTCGACGACCGCGGCTTCTGGGCCGCCTCGGCAAGAGGCGGCGGCGCGGCTGGTACGGGGCCGGCGTTCTTGACGCTCTCCAGGGCCAGGGCCTTGGCATCGAACGGCGCAGGGGTAGGCGATGCCGGGCTGGCCGGCGGAGCGGAGGGTGCAACCGAAGGGGGAGCGGTCGCGACGACCTTGGCCTCCGGGCCCGGGGCCTTGCCGACTCGCCCTCGCCAGAGCGTCATCGCGAGGCCGCCGAGCGCCAGGGCCACGGCGAGGGCACCGATCCCCACGAGCCGAGACGAGCTGCGGCCCTGCGCCCAGGGCACGTGGGTCATGACCACGAAGCCGCGCTCGGGGGAATCCTTGTCTCGCTCCAGCTTCCGGAGGGCTTCGAGGATCAGGCTCACGAGATCCGCCCTCCCGCCTTGAGCCGCGGCCGCGGGTCGGAGCCGGCGCCGCAGAGGACCATCAGGGTGCGGCCGCCGATCACCCCGTCGGGCAGGAGGTCCTGGTCGCGCTGGAAGCGGCTCACGATCTCGGGCAGATCGGCCGGACCCGTGTAGCCGAGGCGATCGAGCGCGGCGCGCGCGAAGGCGCGGGCCTGGGGCGACTCCGTGTATCGCGCGAGGCCCGCGGGATCCTGCCAGAGGAAGACGGCATCGCGGGTCCACAGCCGGTCGAGCGCCGCCGCCGACACGCGGAGGGGCGGAGCGTCGCCCACCACCACCTGCGCCTGCGACCTCGTCGAGGCCCACGAGGGCGACGAAGGCCGTGTCGCGTCGCAGCGGGTGAAAGAGCTCGAGCACCACGGGCAGGTCGAGGCGCCGGACCTGGTCGAGGTGAGTGCGAAGCGCGGTCCGCTCCAGGGTGGGCTCGCCCCAAAGGGCCTGGATCCGGGCGACGGCCGATCTTCGCGACGGCTTCGCGAGGAATGGTCGAGATCAGCTCGTCGAGGCGGGCGTCATCGGGGTAGGGAGTGGGAGCCGGGGTGGGGGGAGGCGGCGTGGGGACGACGGAGGGCAAGGGCGTAGGGGGCGGCGCTTCGGGGGCGCGCAGGGTGCGCGGCAGGAGCGAGCGCGGCCACGAGCAACGCCGCCACCGCCGCCGCGGTCCCCACCCAGCCCCACCGGCGCGAGGGCCGCGGCACGTTGCGAGCGCCCAGGACCTCCTGGGCCGAAAGCCGCACCATGCCCGCGTTGATCTCGCGCAGGCCCTTCACGAAGCCGGCGAGGAGGGCGCGGTCGCAGAGGGAGTTGACGAGGCGCGGGATTCCGTTCGTGAGCTGGTGCACGGTGTCGAGCGCGTTGGCGGTGAACGCGACCTTCCCCTCGCCGCCCGCCACGGACAGGCGGTGGCGGACGTACTCGTTGATCTCGGCCCTCGAAAGCGGCTCCAGGTGATAGCGGGCCGTCACGCGCTGCGCGAGCTGGCGCAGCTCGGTGCGCTCCAGGAGCTGGCGCAGCTCGGACTGGCCCATGAGGACGATCTGGATCAGCTTCTCGGTGTCGGTCTCGAGGTTGGAAAGGAGGCGGACCTGCTCCAGGACGTCGGCCGCGAGGTCCTGGGCCTCGTCGATCAACAGCACCACGTCCCGGTCTTCGCTCCGCGCCTGCAACAAGAACCGGTGCAAGGCGTCGACGTGGTCCTTGAGCGAGTTTCCGACCACGGGGACGTGGAGATCGTCGAGGATCGAGCGCAGGAGCTCCACCGCGCTGAGCGCCGGGTAGAGGACCACCGCGGTCGCCGTGTTCGGGGGGAGGCGGCCGAGGAAGTAGCGGGCCAGCGTGGTCTTGCCGGTCCCGACCTCGCCGGTGATCAGGATGAAGCCGCCGCGCTCTCGTCGGCCGAACTCCAGATGGGCCACGGCTTCGGTGTGCCGTGGCGAAAGATAGAGGTACTTCGGGTCCGGGGTCAGGTTGAACGGTTTCTCGGTAAATCCGTAGAAGGTCTCGTACATGCTCTGGTCCAGGAGCGAGTTTACTACCGCCCGCCCCGGGCGGGCCCGAACCGGCGTATCCTCGCAGAATCAGGTCATGGCCGACATCCGGGTGCCAGTGGGTGAGGGATCTGTCAGCGCCTCGTGGCGCGGAGACGGCGCGACCGCGGTGGTCCTGGGGCACGGCGCGGGCGGGAACCGCAAGAATCCCGCTCTCGTGGCCCTCGCCGAGGCCGTGGCGGCCTCCGGTCGGCGCGCCCTTCTCTACAACTTCCCCTACACCGACGCAGGCCGTGGCCGACCCGATCCCAACCCGGTGCTCGAGGCGGCGACCCGGGCCGTGGCGGAGCACGCCCGCCAGGAGACCGGGGTGATCCGGGTCGTGCTCGGCGGGCGCTCGATGGGGGGAAGGATCGCCTCCCAGGTCGTGGCGGGAGGCGTGGCCGCGGACGGGCTCGTGCTCCTCAGCTACCCGCTCCACCCGCCCGGGAAGCCCGAGACCCTGCGCGATCGCCATCTGCCCCAGATCGCCGCCCCCATGCTCTTCGTCCAGGGCACGCGGGACGCGTTCGCGCGCCCCGACCTTCTGGCCGCGGTGCTCGAAAGGCTCGGGCCCAAGGCCAGGGTCCACCGGGTCGAGGACGGCGACCACTCGCTGGCGGTGCGCAAGAGCTCGGGCCGCACCGCGGGCGACGTGAGGGAAGAGGTCCACCGCGCCATCCTGGGTTGGCTGGACGCGCGCGGGCTCTAACGAAGGGAGGGGGACTTGGAGCAGACCTGGTGGCCGCGCACGCAATCCGGAGACCTGGTGGCCTATCTCACCGAGCACGAGCAGCGGCGTCTGATGGCCCTGATGGAGCCCTGCACCGCCCGCGCCGGGGACGTGATCCTCCACAAGGGCAGTCCCTCACGAAGCCTGCTGCTCGTGGAGGAAGGCGAGGTGGAGGTCCTCGACGACGGCGTCGGAAAGTCCCTGGTCCTGGGCCGCGTCGGTCCCGGGGGGATCGTGGGCGAGGTCGGCTTCATCGACGGGCAGGCGCGAACCCACCACGTGCGGGCCCTCGTGGACTGTCGGCTGCGGCGCCTCGCCCGCGAAGGGCTCCTGCGTCTCGCCCAGGGCGACAGCGAGCTCTTCGCCAAGCTCACGATCGCCCTGGCCCAGGTGGTGGCCCGCCGCTACCGGGCGGCGATGGAGGAGCTCGAGCCGGTCCGCTCGTTCGCCGCGTCCCTCCGCGAGCCGCTCGTGTCCGAGCCCGGCGGAGAGACCGGCCCCTTCCAGGAGATCGACGCGCCTTTGCCCACGGAGCCGATCGCGATTCGAGTCCCTCCCAAGAGTGGAGCCCCGCCCGATCCCGAGGCCACGCACGCGCTGGAGCTGCTGAAGGACGTCGCCCGCCGCGCCCTGGAGGGGCGCAGCCCCACCGGAGTCTGACTTGTGGCCTCGACCTATTGCCCACCCCTAACTGGTCGTGATCTCGCTCGCGCTGAGACCGGAGGCGAGGTTGTCGAGCACGACCGAGACGGGGATCCGGGTGCCGCGGATGCAAGCCTGCCCATGACACACCGCTGGATCCACGGCTACGTGTTCGCGCCAGTCCAATCCGGCCTCCATCTTCATCTTGATTCTACTCCCCCGCTGTCCGCAGAACACCCTGCGATATGGCGCGCGAGCCACGCCACTTGTAGACAATACAGACCTCGACACGTGATCTCGTAGGGCGAGTGCCCGCCGAAGCCGACACTCAGCTCGCGGTTTCGACCTCGGTCTGAAGCGATTCCCACTGGCTCATGAGGTCGCCCACCTCCCACATGAGGGACTTGTGGGTGCTCGCCGCTTCCTCGGCCCGCGCGCGGTCGTCGTAGAAGCCGCTCGAGGCCATCTGGGCCTCGATGTCCTTGACCGCCTTCTCCTTCTCGGCGATCCGCTTCTCGAGCTCGCCGAGGCGAGCCTTCATCCGCTTCAGCTCCTTGTCGCGGGCCTGCCGATCGGAGGGTGCTCCGGTCGGGCGGAGGCGAGGGGCGAGGGGGTCGTAGCCCGGCTTGCCCGCGGCCGCGGGCTGGCCGTTGCTCTTGCCTGGCTTGGCCGCGGAGGGCGTCGCGGCCTGGGGAGACTTGCCCTTGGGCGCGACCGCAGGCTTGTGCGCTTCGCTCCGGGGGGCCTCGGGCTTAGCCGCTTCGCTCTTTGGCTCTAGCTGAGACGCCTTCTTGGGTGACGGCCCGGTCGGCAGGGGAGCGGCCTGGCCTGCTTCCTGGAGCTTCTTCCAGTGGAGGAAGTCCTCGTATCCGCCCGGATAGAGCGGGGCCTCGCCCGCCGCCCACCTCGATGACCTTGTTCGCGAGGCGGTCGACGAAGTAGCGGTCGTGGGAGACGAAGATGAGGGTGCCTCCGTAGTCCGCGAGCGCGTCGAGCAGGACTTCCTTCGAGTCGAGGTCGAGGTGGTTCGTGGGCTCGTCGAGCAGCAGCAGGTTGCTCGGGACCAGGAGCATCTTGGCGAGCGCCAGCCGGTTGCGCTCGCCCCCCGACAGGACCCCGCACTTCTTCGAGACGTCGTCGCCCGAGAAGAGGAACCCGCCGAGGATGTTGCGGATCATCGGCACCATGGTCGTGGGGCTCGTGGACGACATCTCTTCGTAGACCGTGCGCGTGGGGTTGAGCACCGCGGCCTGGTCCTGCGCGAAGTACGACATCACGACCTGGTGCCCCTCGACCCGGGTGCCCGCGTCGGGCCGATCGACCCCGGCCAGGACCCGCATGAGGGTCGACTTCCCGGCGCCGTTCGGGCCCACGAGGGCGATGCGGTCGCCGCGCTCGACCAGGAGCTCCACGCCCCGCGAGGACGACGTTCTTGCCGTAGACCTTCCGGGCCCCGTGAAGCTCCAGGACCACGCGTCCCGCCTTGGGCGAGTCGGGGAACTTGAAGCGGATCTTCTTGCGCGCGGCCGGGATCTCGATGCGCTCGACCTTGTCGAGCAGCTTGATCCGGCTCTGCACCTGGCGCGCCTTCGTGGCCTGGTAGCGGAAGCGGTTGATGAAGGCCTCGGTCTTCTCGATCTCCTCCGATCTGGCGGCGGTGCGCTTCGAGCAGGTTCTCCATGCGGGCCTGGTGCTCGACCACGTACTTCGAGTAGTTGCCGTGGTAGTCGGTGAGGGTGCGCAGGCCCACCTCGGTGATGCGCTTCACGGTGGCGTCGAGGAAGTAGCGGTCGTGGGAGACGAGCACCACCGAGCCCGGATAGTCGGACAGGTACTCCTCGAGCCAGTTGCGGGCGGGAAGGTCGAGGTGGTTCGTGGGCTCGTCCATGAGCAGGAGGTTCGGGCCGGGCGAGCAGCAGCTTGGCGAGGGCGATGCGCATCTGCCAGCCGCCCGAGAACTCCTCGGTCTGGCGCGGCGTTGTCCTCGGGCTTGAAGCCCAGGCCCTTCAGGACGTCGGCCACCCGGGCCTCGATCTCGTAGCCGCCGAGGTGCTTGAAGCGGTCGGTCACGTCGGCGTAGCGCACCAGGAGGCGCTCGTGCTCGCCGCCGTCGTCGTGGGTGGCCTCCGCCAGCCGGTCTTCGATCCGGTGCTGCTCGTCCTTCAGGGCCAGGAGCTCCTCGAAGGCGAGGACGACCTCGGCGTAGACCGTGCGGCCCGCGTGCACGATGCCGTCCTGGGGCAGGTAGCCGATGGTCGTGTCCGAGGCCATGCGGATCTGGCCCTCGTCGGGCTCCTCGGTGCCGGCCAGCATGCGCAGGAGCGTGGTCTTGCCCGAGCCGTTCGGGCCGGAGAGGCCGATGCGGTCCTTCTTCTTGACGTGCCAGGAGACGTTCTCGAGGAGGATCCGGTCGCCGTAGCGTTTGGTGAGGCCCTCGACGTGGATCATTCCGGGATGCCCGCCGCCGCCTTCTGGTTGAACAGGAAGTCCGTGCAGGCCCGCTGCAGGAACCCCCGGTGCTCGGGATCGAGGAAGCTCAAGCGGTACTCGTTGATGACCTTGACCTCCATCCCCTCCCAGAGCTTCCAGCACTCGTCGCAGATCGAGGCGAGGATGCGTTCCTTGTCGGGTCCCGCGAAGGGGACGCGGTGGGCGGGTGGCTGCTCCCCGGCCTGACCGCAGCGGCTACACGTGATCGTGGTCATCGTTTCAGGCTTCTCCGTCAAACCTCTCATTTTACCGCGAGCCGGGCCCGGCTTCGAGGCCCGCGTTTGCGGGCGCCCGGATGCCGCCACATAATTGAAGGTCATGGACATTGCCGCCCCCTCCAAGACCTTCTCCTCCCTCGGCCTCTCCGCCGCTCACCCTCGAAGGACTCGCCGCCAAGGGCTACAGCGCTCCCACCGAGGTCCAGGCCGAGGCCGTCCCCAAAGCCCTCGCCGGGAAAGACCTGGTCGTCCAGTCGCGCACGGGCACCGGCAAGACGTCGGCCTTCGGCATCCCGATCTTGGAGCGGGTGGACACGAGCAAGAACGCCATCCAGGCCCTGGTCCTGGCTCCGACGCGCGAGCTCGCGATCCAGGTGGCCCAGGAGATCAGCGACATCGGCCGGGCCAAGGGGGTCAAGGTCGAGTCCATCTACGGCGGCGACTCGATGGACCGCCAGCTCGAAGGAATAAGGGGCGGGGCCCACGTCATCGCGGGCACCCCCGGCCGCGTCCTCGACCACCTGCGCCGCCGCACCCTGCGCTTCGAGGAGCTGAAGATCCTCGTGCTCGACGAAGCCGACCGCATGCTCGACATGGGCTTCGCGGTGGAGATGGGCGAGATCATGGAGTTCGTGCCGCCCGAGCGGCAGACCCTGCTCTTCTCGGCCACGGTGCCCATCGGGATCCGCGGCCTCATCTACCACTACCTGTCCGATCCCGAGTGGATCCTGCTCTCCGAGGACCAGATCTACGTCAAGGAGGTCGAGCATCTCTATTGCCTGACCCCGCGTTTCCACAAGGAAGCGACGATCTACAAGCTCATCGAGTACGAGAATCCGCCCTCGTCGATGATCTTCTGCAACACCAAGGAAGAGACGCGCCTCGTGTCCACCTTCCTGCGGGGCCGGGGGCTGCCCGTGGCCATGTTGTCGTCCGACCTGCCCCAGAAGAAGCGGGAGTCGGTGATGAACGGCTTCCGCACCGGCGAGATCCACCACCTCGTGACCACCGACGTGGCCTCCCGCGGGATCGACATCGAGGACCTGTCCCACGTCTTCATCTTCTCGACCCCCGACTCGCCCGAGCAGTACATCCACCGCGCGGGCCGCACGGGACGGGTGGGGAAGAGCGGGCGGGCCATCAGCCTGGTGGGCGCCCACGACCTCATGAACTTCAACCGCCTCGTGAACCGCTACCACATCCAGGTGAAGGAGCTGGCGGTGCCGACGGACGAAGAGGTGAGCAACCGGACCGCGGACCGGCTGGTGGCGGTCCTGGCCGAGGACGCCGCCGAGCTCTCGGTGGACGACGCGATCGGCCTGGTGCCGGTGGCGCGCCGCATCGCCGAGCACGAGCAGCGCGATCGCATCGTGGCCGCGTTGGTGAAGGGCCGCTTCGCGGGCCCGGCCGTGCCCCCGGAAGAAGCGGACGAGCTGCCCGCGGGGCCACCTCCACGCCGCTCCGAAGGCTCGGGCCGAGGCCGCGGCGGAGAAGGCGGCGGCCGCGGGGGGCCTCGCCGTCCACGGAGCCGGCCCCGGCGCTGACCTTCGCCAGGACCCCATCGTCCGAGCGAGCCTACTGGAGGCCCTCCGCCAGGAAGAGGTCGCCCGAAGCCTGGAAGTAGCCGTACGCGTAGGTCCGGCCGTCCGAGGCGATGTTCATCCACGCGCACCGGCTCACGCCGGTGGCGTCGGCGGGCGCGACCTTCATCCATGGCTCGATCCGCTCGCTCCGGAGATCGAGCCGCGAAACCTCGCAGGGCACGCTCACGCTGGTGCGGACCAGGAAGAGCCCCTGCCCGTCGCCGCTGAAGGTGCCGATCGCGAAGTCGTCCGGCACGCTCCGCAGGTCACGCTGCGGGCCGCCGTCGATCGGGAGCAAGGCGATGGCCCCCGGAACGATCCGGGCCGCGACCGTGCGCCCGTCCGGGGCGACCGCGAAGTTCGTGGAGCCGCCTTCGGGGCCGATCGGGCGCGGGGCCGCGCCGCCGCCCACGAGCCAGAGCCGCAGGGGCCGATCGCCATCGGTTCCCGCGACCACGGCCTGGCGTGCGTCGGGAGGGACCCATTTCCCCCACTGCGGCACCACGGAACCGAGGTCGAGGGCTCGCACGAGGCCGGGCCCGGTAGGCACCTCGTAGAGCTTCGGAGGATTCCCACGCTTCACCAGGGCCGAGCGCCCGTCCCGCGACAGGTCCCAACCGAGACCATCGCTGAGCCGTACGGCGGGCCCCGCCCCGATCTGGCGGACGTAGACCGCACCGTCGCCCGCGGCCGCGCTGAACTCGTCCTGCAGCAGCGTCTTGCCGTCGGAGGAGATGCTCGCGGGGACCGAGGCGTCGAAGATCGAGAAGTCCTTTTCGTCACCGGTTTCGGGGGTCTTGGCCCGCGTGCCCCACCGGTCCGACCCTCGGTGCAGGAGGGCCCGGCCGTCGGGTGCCACGTCGAGCAGGCTCGCGGTGGCCAGCGACCGATACACGAGACGCTGCTTTCCGAAGAGGTCGACGGCAAGGATGTCCCTCTGCGCCGTCGTGCTCTCCTGCGGTGAACCAGATCTCGCGGCCCTTGGGGGCCCAGGCCAGCCCGAAGAGGTTGGCGGGCAGATCGGCGGCGAGCACCGAGGCCGTCTTCGTCGCGATCTCCACCGAACACGATGCGCAACCGCGCTTCGGATCCCTCGACGAAGGCGACGCGGTGTCCGTCCGGAGAGACGCGCAGGAGTCGGAGGTCTCGGGGGGACTCGTAGAGGAGGCTGCCGGCGGGAAGCTCGATCTTCTGGCCGCCCTCCCCCTGGCGCAGGACGCAGAGCTCCCGGCCATCGGGCGTCCAGTCGGCCTCGAGCACGTTCTCGAGCACCTCGCGGGGAGCGCCTC
The DNA here is from genome assembly GCA_963760685.1 of uncultured Acidobacteriota bacterium. Lineage (GTDB taxonomy): Bacteria > Acidobacteriota > Vicinamibacteria > Fen-336 > Fen-336 > CAVXEA01. The sequence goes on along the minus strand of CAVXEA010000003.1, from coordinate 3,024,445 downwards.
CCCCCACGGGTACGGTGGCCAGGGTCCCCTTCGCAAAGAGGCCCATACCCTTGTGGGGGTCGAGGAGGATCGCCATCTGTCCGGACGACGATACGGACAGGACCGCGGCGTGACGAAGCCCGAGGGGTATGGACTCGCGGGTGTCGGTGCGCGTCGTGAAGATCTCGGGGGCCTCGCCGTCCCAGGCGGCCGTGTAGACGACGGTGCGGCCGTCCGGGGCGAAGCGCGAGAGGTTGATCCAGCCGCGCCGGAAGGTGAGCTGCTTGAAGGTAGGGGCGGGCGGTTGCGACGTGGCGCGACCGGCCACGAGGCCTCCCGCCGCCGCAGCGATGACCGCCAGGGTCGCGATGGCGCCGACGAGGGCGAGGCGGCGCGTGGGGACCGGGCTCGACCGCGATGCCCTGGGACCCGGCCGCCGTGGTGGGCGAGGCCAGCAGCGCTTCGAGAGCGAAAGACAGATCGTGCGCCGATTGGAACCGCTCCTCGCGGTCCTTGCGCAGGCACCGCCTCACCACGTGCTCGAGGGGCGGCGGGACCGGTCCCTCCGGCGCCACCATCTCCGGGCGGCTCGCGGGTCAGGAGCGCGGCGAGGGTGTCGGCACCGGTGCCGGCGAGGAAAGCCCTCGCTCCCGTCACCATCTCGTAGAGCACCGCGCCCACCGCGAAGAGATCCGATCGCGCGTCGATCGGCTGGCCGCGTGCCTGCTCCGGCGACAGGTAGCCGAGGGTGCCCACGAGGATCCCGGGAGCGGTGAGAGCCTCGCTCGCTCCGGGCAGCGGACCGGGGCCCGGCTCGTCGAGGCCGGTCAGCTTGGCGACCCCGAAATCGAGGATCTTGAGGTGCCGTCCGTCCTTGGCCACGAACAGGTTCTCGGGCTTCAAGTCGCGATGCACGATCCCGTGCGCGTGCGCGGCGGTCAGCCCCTGGCAGATCTGGACCGCGAGCTCGAGGGCCTGGCGTACGGGGACGGGCCCGCCCTGGAGGCGCTGACGCAGGGTCATGCCTTCGAGGATCTCCGAGACCACGAAGAAGATTCCATTCTCGTTGCCCATGTCGAAGAGGGAGACGATGTTGGGATGGGTCAGGCCGGCCAGGGCCTGGGCCTCCTGCTGGAAGCGCTTCAGGGCGTCGGGGTTTTGCAGGTGCTGGGGGGCGATGACCTTGATGGCCACGTCGCGCTGGAGGCGGTGGTCGCGCGCCCGGTAGACCTCGGCCATGCCGCCGGTCCCGAGGAGGGCCACCACCTCGTAAGGTCCGAGTGCCGTCCCCGGGCGCAGAGTCACGGCCGGAGTCTATTACCGAGGTGTCGGGTTTCGCGATCCCTACCCGAGCTTGCCCTTGGCGATCGCGGCCTGGACGGTATGGAGGGTCTTCTCCATGAGGACGCGCAGCTCGTCGTCCTGGGCCAGCTTGTCGAGGCCCCTGGCCAGGACCTCGGCGTAGGGGACGCGACGGCGCCAGAGGACCGTGCCGCCGTCGTAGACGCGGGCTTCCATCGCCGCCTGCTCGGTGCCCAGGTCCTCGACCTGGACGTGGTAGCTCCTTGCCCTCGTGCTCGAAGACGCGGTTGGCGGCGACGATCATGCCGGCCGGACCTCGCTGGTCGCGCGCCGCGACCACGCGCTTCAGCCAGCGCTCGAAGAACCAGTTCCCCAGGCGGTAGCGGTCCGCCGTCCGCCGTGAGGTACCCCATCTGGGTGAGGCCGAAGAGCGACGGCTCGAGCGCGTCCTCGGACCGTGAGACGGCCTGGCTCAGCTCGCGCCGGCCGAGGGCCCCCTCGCGGGCCAGCTCCTCGAGCACGCTGCGCTCCGCGGCCTCCAGGGTCTGGAAGTCGATCGAGAAGAAGTTCGCGACCATGTCGTCCGCGGCCAGCTGGTCGACGGTCGCCCCGAGGTCGTGGCTCTCGAACAGGCGGCTGGCCATGAGCTGGAGAAGGAAAGGGATGGCAGGCCGAGCGATCGAGGATGGTCTCCACGTCCTCCGCGGCGAAGGCGCCGCGCGAGAGGAGGGCCCGGCCTTCCTCGCGGGACAGCGGGGTCAGGTAGAGCGGAGGGACGAACGAGTGGAGGAAGGGCGAGGTCAGGAGGTCGGTGATCTCGTCGATGCGCGCGAGACGCCGGGTGGAGGTGATGACGGTGCGCACCTCGGGACCCTTCTGGAAGAGCCGGCGGATCCGGGCCAGCACGCTCGGGTCGCTGCGGCCCACGTTCAGGAACTCCTCGGCCTCGTCCACCAGGAGCAAGAGCCGCCACCCGCTGCGCACGGTGCGGCGGATGAGGGTGGTGAGCACGTCCGAGGCGGAGAGCCCCTCGAGGTCCTCGACCGAGATGTTGGTGGCCCGGCGATAGGGCTCGGAGTCCTCAACGCTGCCCATGAGGCTCTCGGCGAGGCCGCGGGCGTCGGCGCTGCCCTGAAGGTCCCAGTAGAGCGACACGAACGGGGTGTCTCCGCTCTGCTGCACCTGGCGCTCGAGCTCCTTCAGGAGGCTGGTCTTGCCCAGGCGGCGCGCGCCCACCACCCACAGGGAATGCCGGCCGCCTTCGAGGACCTCCTGGAGGATCCGCCCGCGGCCGAAGAAGTTCTCTCCGCGGACCCAGCTTCCGGCGATGAAGGGATTGCGCATGGGCTCGGGCAAGGGCCTAGTCTGCCACAGCCTTGAAGGCCCGTCCGCTCTCGCCGCCCGGGAGCCCATCGAAGCTCTCGACCGGCCGCCCCTCGAACAGCACCTCCTGGCGCACCGCGGCCACGTCCGCCGCGGTGATGGTGGTCCGGTCTTCCTCCAGGATGCGGTTGACCGCGTGGATGCAGAACTTCTGGATGAGGTAGGGCTTGCGCTCGCTCTCCGCGAGGATGGCCTCGACCGCCTCGGGCTCGTAGCGGAAGAAGCCCGCGACCGGGTTCTTGATGAGGGCCTCGGCCTCCTCGCGCGAGAGCGCCGCGATCTCGATCTCGTCGAAGAAGTTGTACCAGGGGCTCACCTCGCTCTGCCACGAGCGCCTGATGCCGACTCCGCTCATCACCGCGACCAGGTTCTCGGAGAAGGTCTTCATGAAGATGCTGCGCAGCCTCTGGTTGACGCGCTCGGAGTACTCGTTGAGGACGTCCACCTCGTCGATGAGGAGGGCGAGCTTCACCTTCTTCGGGGTGCGGGTCTTGAGCTCCTCGATCACCCGCTGGAGGTCGTGGCTGAAGTCGCGCCCTTCGTAGCCTCGGGGCTCGCGTCCGAAGCGCAGGGACGCGAGGGTCGCGGGGGACGGGTGCAGGCCGTCCACCACGTCCGACATCACCGCGTGGAAGAAGGCGCTCTCGGGCACGCCCTGGAGGTCCGTGAAGACGGGGAAGAACTGGAACTCGCTCCCCTCGTCGGCGGCCAGCACCTTCTTCAGGTGGTAGAGGAAGGTGGTCTTCCCGATCCGCCGCTCGCCCGTGATCATGAGGCTGTTGTGGTGGAGGACGTTCAGCATCCGGGCCATGAGCCTCTGGCGCCCGAAGAACATGTCGTCGTCGAGGACGGGGGCGCCCGCGATGTAGGGGTTGAAGCGGCGCCTGATGGCGCGACGCCGCCGCAGGCGCGCGGCCAGCGCGCCCACCGCGAGGAGACCCACGGCCCCGCCCGCGGCGGCGGGAAGGAAGGCCCGCGTCTCGTAGAACCGCAGCCGCCGGTCGACGACGAAGGTCTGCGCCGCGCGAGAGACCGCCGGTATCCGTGACCGCTGACCAGGATCTCGTTCCGGCCGGGCTCCAGCGGGAACTCGCGGTCGAAGTTCTGCTGTCGCTGGGCCTCTCCGGTGTCGAGCCCCCGTGGTGGCGCAAGCTCGGCCACGAGCTTGCCGTTCAGATGGAACTCGACCTTCTGGATCCCCCGGTCGTCCCAGGCGGCGCCCACGATCGACACCGTGGGGGCATCCACCTCGCTCTCGTTCTCAGGTCCCTTGGGAAAGATCAGGGTAGGCCGCTCGTCCCGCTGGTATTTCGCGAGGACGGTCTCCACCGTCTTCTCGAGCGCCACGTCCAGCCGCTCCCGGGCCTTCGTGTGCCCGGGATCGAGGCGGAGGACCCCGTCGAAGCTGACCTGGGCGGCCGCGAACTGGCCAGCGGCCATCAAGCCCTCGCCCTGCTCCAAGAGCCGGTCGATCTCGGCCTGGGTCTCGCGCTGCTTCTTGAGCCCTTCCCGCATCTTCTGGGCCCGCTTCAGGAGCTCGTTCGCCTGGGGGATGTCGACGGCCGCGTTGGTGAGCGGCTCGATCGCCTCGGCGTACCGGCCCGCTTCCACGAAGGCCTTGCCCGCCTGGAAGGCCGCTTCCCGGGCCAGGCGGGTGGTGGTGGCCAGGATCAGCTCCTTGCTGCGCTTCTTCCCCTCGAGCGCCTTCGCGTTCTGAGGGTCGACCGCGAGCACGGCGTCGAAGCGGGTGCTGGCCTCGTTGCCGTTGCCCTCTTCCAGGAGCCGCGCGCCTTCGAGGAGACCTTGCTCGACGCGCTGAGCGCGCGTGGTGACCTCCGCGAGGTCCTGTTGCTCCTTCTTGATGCGCTCCGCGGCCTCGGCGATCGTGCGCTGGGTCCGGGCATCGAGGAGCCGGGCCGCGGCCTCGGCGATCTTCAGCTTGGCCAGGGCATCGTCGAAGCGGCGGGCCTTGTCCATTGCGTCCGCCTCTTTGAGGGCCGCATCGACGTCCGCGCGCGCCCGGTCCACCGCACGTTTGCGCTCTCCGGTATCCAGGGCGTCCTGGGCCTCGCTCTTCCTCTTGAAGAGGTCCTTGTGGAACTTTTCGTTCCGCTTGATGAGGCCCTTCTGCTCCTCCATGTTGAAGAGGGTGATGGCGTTCTGGAGGTCGCCCTTTCGCCTGGTAGCAGACCCCCATGTAGTAGTAGGGGAAGTAGTCGATGAAGCTCAGGCCGTAGGTCTGCACCTGCAGGGCCGGGCTCGGGCTTCAGGCGCACGGCTTCCTTGAGCGCCACCAGGCATTCGGTGTAGCGACCGGCCGGGATGTGCTTGTCCCGGGCGTCGAGGTAGCTCTCGTACCACTCCCGGGCGGCCCAGGCCGGGTTGGGCAAAGCCAGCAGCAGGACGGCAAGGAGGAGAAGACGGGCCCGCACGGTGTCAGTCTAGCAGCCGAGGGGGGGCTGCCGCCCCGGGGACCGGTCGTGGGGCGCCTTTCACCCCACGACCGGGCGGTCAAGCTGCGGCTTTCCGGAGCCTACTTCTCGTACATGGCCGCGATCAGCGCCCCGCGGGCGGTAGCGGTCAGCGGATCGGAGGCGAGCCGCACCTCGGCGATCTCGATGGGCAGGGTGCGCGCCCGCAGGGTGCGCTCGAACAGCTCGCGGAAGCCGCGGGGCTTGGCGGTCCCGCCCGAGAGGACGATGGGCAGGGGCCGGTCGGTCCGGGGCAGCTTCTCGGCCTTCGAGATTCCCTTGCGCAGCGCGTCGACCAGGGTCTCCACCAGGTCCTCGTAGTAGATGTGGAGCGCCTTCTCGAGCTTGTCCTTGGGCGACTTGGAGAGGTCGAGGCTCTCTTCCTTGATGACCTTCACCCGCGTCGCGTGCTCGCCGACCACCGACCCCACCGAGGCGTCGATGAAGTCGCCGCCCTTGGGGATGCCGACCATGATCGGTCGGGATCGACAAGAAAGCGAGGGTGGCGTTGCACATGCCGCCGCCGCAGGAGATGCCGATGCCGGTGAAGTTCTGGTCCTCGAGCTCGGCGAACACCACCGCCAGGCCCTCGTTGATCGCGACCGCGCGGTAGCCGCGGCCGGTGAAGTACCGCCGGAGCGTCGCCTCGTGGTAGGTCAGCTCCGCCTCCTTGCCCGGGTTTGCCGCGGGCACCGAGAAGGACAGGATCTCGCCGCTGGTGCGGGCCTTCGGCACCATGGTCTCGAGGATGGCCTCGAGCACGGGCATGGCCGACTTCTCCCTCGGGTTCAGAAGCCCGTCCGACATCGGCCGCCGGCACTCGGCGTTGAACATGTTCGCGAAGCGCTCGGTCGCCGTGCCGTAGATGATCAGCTCGTCCCCGTCCCGGAAGTAGGAGATGTCGGACTGGGCCTGGATCGTCTTCTCCGTCACCGGCGAGAAGGGCACGGGAATGAAGGCGTTGAGCTGGGAGGCGGACTGGATGTCCTTGCCGCTCTTTCTCGCCGCCACGATCTTGCTCGTGCCCACGTCGAGGCCCATCGGGTTCGAGCCCGCGCTGACCAGGCTGTCGATGCGTTCGTGCGCTTCCTCCGCCACCTTCCAGAGATGCTCCTTGTTCTCCGGCATTTCTCCTCCGTTCCTCTCATAGTCCTGGTCTCGCGTCGCTCGTCCTCGCGTTCGCGAGTTGGCGCGCCGCCTTCTCCTGGTCCCGGGCCTGCTCGGACACCCAGCCGTCGTAGATTGCTCGCCGCTCCTTGCGGATCTCCTCGGCCGTCTTGCCCCGCGCCGCGGCCTCGCCGGCCAGGATGTGCTCGGCCGCGCGCACCCCCGGCCACGGTTCGCCCATCACCGACAAGAACGGATCGTCGTAGGTGAAGCCGAAGATGGCGACGCTCGGAAGCGCTCGCGCGTACTGGTCGGGCAGGCCGAACGCCTCGAAGGGGAACCCCCGGGCCCAGTCGAGGTGGTGCCCGATGAGGTGCGTCTTGGGGTTGACGCTCACGATTCCGTGTCCCACGCACATGTCTCCGGGGATGGCGAAGCGCTGGCGCAGGTAATCGGTGAGGCCGCGCCCCGCGGCGAGCTGGGCGGCGGTGATGGGCAAGGCCCTCCCACCCTCCCAGCGCGTCTCGAAGCAGATGCCGAGGAAGGCGTTGTTGAGGTTCAAGTAGACGGCGCTGTCGCGGTTCCAGACCGCCTGCCCGGCGTGGTTCGCCTTCGACTCCTCGTCCACCACCCGGTAAACGCGCCCGAACCGGTCGACCAGGTAGTGGTAGACGAGGTTGCGCTTCAGGTAGCGGAGGAGGCCATGGCTCGAGTCGCGCAGCTTCTCGTTGTGGGCCTCGTCGAGAGGCCAGATGTCGCTCTCCGAGGTGTGGAAGAGGATCCCGACCGGCTTGTCGAAGGTCTCGGCCGACATGCCGCGGCCGGCCTCGAAGACCCGGTAGCGCCGGTGCTCGCCCGGAACCGCGAACGTGGTGTCGATGCGCAGGCCGTTGCTGTACTGCTCGGAGCTCTCGCCCTTCTCGACGAGCCAGACCGAGGCGGGAGCGACCCCCGCGGGCAGAGCCGCCAGGGTCTCGGCCACGGCGGGGCGTGGGGGGCGCGGCGGGGGAGGCGCCGCGGCCTCTGCCGACGAACGGGTCACCTTGAAGCCCAGCCCCAGGAGACCCACCGCGAGGAGCAACACGGCGGCGACTCCGGCGAGAGTGGCCGCCCGGACCCGACGCCGCGTGCCGGTGTCCACGACGGGCACCGATGCGCCCATGGGGTTGGAGGTGAGCAGGTGACGGATCCCATCGCAGGCTCAGCAGCCAGTACAGGAGCGTGGCGCAGGCCCGAGAACGGGACGGCCCGCACGCAGCGGTCGGCGGGCTGGTAGCGGGCGAGCGAGCTTCGGATGTAACGGAGCTTCGCGACCGGGTCCTGGATCCCCCGGCTCACTTCCTCGAGGGCAAGGACGAACTCGTCGCCGGTCTTGCCGGTCTTGGCCCGGCTCCTGGGGGCAGGCGCCGCCGGCCGGGCGGAACGCGCCGTCGAGGAAGCCCTCCGCCCCTGCTGCGCCCCGACGTCCAACGTCATGCCGGCCACTGGCCTCCGCCTCGGCTAGAGAGGCCCCGGATTATAGCAGGGGTCGGCGGAAGACGAGCGCCGCCTCCGGAGAGCGCAGATAGGGCAGCAGGAGGGCACACGAGGGCACCTCGTAGAGGCTCGGAGACGACGATCGAGCGCGGGAAGGCGAGGGGGGCCTGGCTGAAAGCCATGGCCAGGACCACCGCATAGGTGACGAGGGTGGCCAGACAGTAGACCATCGCCACCGATCGGCAGAGCGCGAACCTGCGGGCCAGGCCTAAGGCGAGGAGCGCGTAGAGCAGGCCGTTCCCGACGGCCTGCCAGACCGGCCAGAACGCGAGCGGCCTCGGCAGCTCGGCCAGGGTGAGGCCCAGGTGCGCGAGGCCGTTCGCGGCGAAGAAGAGCGCGGCCCAACGGACGCCAGGGGGAAGCGGGGTCTTCGTCATTGGCGCATCCTCGGCGGACCCTCGCCCGCGGCCGCCTGGGACTTGATCTAGAATAACGACACTTGGCGAGGTTTGCCCGATGACCGCGCAGTTGCCGGCACCGTCCCCGCGGAAGGTCGACAAGAGTCGTCGCCGAGCTCCCCGGCGCCCGACCGACCTCCAGGGCTCCCTCTCCGGCCGAACGCGGCGGGCCGTCACGGTCGTCGATCTGAGCCTCACGGGATGCCTGGTGCGCGGAGACACGGCACTCGATCGGGGCGCGATTCTCGATTTGACGCTCGACCTTTCCCCGCGTCCGATCGAGGTCAAGGTGCGGGTCGCCGACTCCTCGGTCGAGGGTGAATCCCTGGCCTCCGGACAGCCCCACTACCTCACGGGCCTGCAGTTCCTGGGCCTGCCCGCCGGCGCGGCCGACCGGTTACAGCCCTTCCTCGCCTCGGAAAGGAGACGCCGCGGTGGTGCGCTCCCGCCCTCTCCATGAGGTGCCGGTGGGCGAGCTTCGGGCTCTGCTTCAGGAAGAGAGCGTTCACTGGGGGGAAGAGCTCCAGTGGGACTACTCCGAAGTCTCCTCCGCGGTCGCGAGCGGGTTCGAACGTCGCGCCCTGAACGGGCGCGTGGCCCACGACGGAGATCGCGCCGTCGCCTACTGCTACTTCATGCCTGACTCGGGGCGCGCGATCGTGGGCTCGCTCTACGCTCGCGAGGGCTTCCGCGGCCAGGGCATCGAGGAAGACCTCCTGGAGCCGGTCCTCGACGAGGCCAAGGCGCTACCCACCCACGGCCGGGTCGAATGTCAGACCCTGTTCTCGACCGCGCCCGGGGCCGAGGAGCGCTTCGCGCGGGCCGGGTTCTGCGGGCGTGCCCGCCACTATCTGATGCGCGAGCTGCGGCCGGCCTCCGACTGCCCGCCGCACTCCTTTCGCCTCCGCGCCCTTCGCCGCGACGACCTGCCCGCCGCCGCCGACCTCATCTTCAAGAGCCACGTGAGGACGATCGACGCCGCCCTCAACTTGACCTACTCGAGCTCGGCCCTGTGCCGCGGGTTCGTCGAGACCCTCGTGCTGCGGGCGGGTTGCGGGCGGTTCGACGCGGAGGCCTCGATGGTCGCGGAGGACGGCGACGGGCCTCATCGGCGTGCTCCTCGCGAGCCACCTGTCCCGTCTGAACGGCCACATCTGCCAGGTGTCGGTGGACCCGGAAAGACAGGCCCGGGGCCTCGGGACCGTGCTCATGACGCGGGCCCTCGAGGCGTTCCGCTCTGCAGGGGCTCTCCACGGCCAGCCTCTCGGTGACCGTGGCCAACGACGCCGCCTACCGGCTCTACCATCGCCTCGGCTTCCGCCTCAAGAAGGAGTTCGCGGCCCACGCCTGGGTCCGCCCTCCCGGCCCGCATCGAGCTCCCGCCTTGACCTCGGCGCCCGCGCTTCTGCTCCTGGCGGCGTCGGCCTACGGCCCCGTGGTGGTCGTGGCCCCGGAAGGCCCGCCCTCGGCCGAGACCGCCTGGATCGGGGAGGCGGTGGCCGACGCCCTCCCGCGGGACCTCGGCCTCCTGACGGTGCCCGCGGTGGACCGCGCGGACCTCCGGCAGACCCTCGAAAGGCTCGGCATCCCCGGAGCGCCGGTGACGAGGGCGTCCGCCATTCGCGTGGCCGAGGCCCTCTCGGCTTCGCGGCTGGTCACGGGCAGCTACGTCTCCGAGGACGAGCAGGTGACCCTTTCCCTTCGTCTCCTGGACGTGGAGCGGGCCACGCTCTCGGCGCCCCTCATCGCCAAGGGTCCCCTGGCCCGCCTGCCCGAGCTGATCGCGCGGTCTCGCCTGGGACATCGCCCTGGCCGGCTCCACCCGCCCGGCGACGAGCCGCGAGGAGTTCCTGGCACTCGAGCCGGCCGTACCCCTCGACGCGCTGCGGGCCTATGCGCGAGCCTTGTCCGTCTCCGACCCGGTCGCGCGCGCCAGGCTCCTCCGGCGCGTGCTCGGCCTCCGCCCCGCCTACGACGAGGCGCGCCTGGCCCTCGGGCGACTGCAGGTCGAGACCCGGGAGTACGAAGGCGCGCGCGAGAGCCTCACACGCATTCCCCTGGCCTCGCGCGTCGGTCGCACGGCGCGCTTCCTCGAGGGCGTGGCCCTCCTCGGCCTCGGCCGCTACGCCGAGGCGAGTGAGCTCTACGCTGCCCTCGTCGCGGAGGGACCCTCGTCGGCGCGCCCTCAACAACCAGGCCCTGGCCCTGCTGCGCCTGGCCTCGACCGCACCTCGAGCCTCGTCCGTCCTTCGGCGCGCCGTCGACCTGGACAAGAACGCCCTCGACCTGCCCTTCAACCTCGGGTTCGCGCTGCTCACGGAGGGCCAGGCCGAGGCCGCGGCTTTCTGGCTCGAGACCGTCGTGGACCGCGACCCGGCCGACGTGCGGGCCCAGGTGGTGCTGACCTGGGCCTCGCGCGCTGGCGGGGCGCGACGGCCAGGCCGACGCGCTCTGGCGCCAGGTAGTGGCCCAGAGTCCTTCCTACGAGACGTTGGCGACGCCCGATCTGACGCGGCGCTTCGAGAGGATTCGGGACTCCGAAGGGCCTCCCCTCCGTGGCTCGGACGAGTCCGGCGACCCGGCCCCCGCCGCGACGCTCGTCGCCCACGCCGAAGCCCTGGCGCGCGAGGACCGGCTCGACGACGCCCTGACCGAGCTTCGCCGCGCCGTCTACCTCGAGCCCACCGACCCGCAGATCCATCTCCTGATGGCGAGGCTCTATCGGGCTCGGGGAGAGTCCGACAAGGCGCTGGCCTCGTTTCGCATGTCTCTCTGGTCCCGGGACGACGCGGCCGTACGCCTCGAGATGGACGCTCTCGCCTCCTCGCCGAACCGCTGAATCGCCGGCCTATAATCGAGTCGTGAGCACTCTCGTCCTCCTCCTGATCGCGCAGCTCGCGGGCCAGGCCGCCGAACCGCGGCCCGCCCCGAAGCGTACGGGGATCACCTGGGCCGCCGCCGACTCGCTGGCGCGAAAGCTGATCGGCATCGAGAGCGCGCCGGTAAAACGGGGCAAGGCCAAGGTGCCACCCTCGATGGAAGTGAGCGCCGCCGAGCTCAACTCCTACTTGAACCTCACCCTCGGACCCAAGATGCCCCCCGAGCTCTCCGACGTGGTCCTTGCGATCGAGTCGGGCCGGCTCGCCGGAACCGGCCTCGTCGACCTCGACCGCCTCAAGGCCAAGGTCCCGCCGCAGGGGCCGTGGAGTCCGCTCAACTTCCTGAGCGGACGCCTGGCCGTCGACCTCAAGACCCAGTTGCCCAGCCACGACGGGATGGGAACGTTCATGGTCGAGGAAGTCCGCCTCGGGGGGGTGTCGCTGCCCGTCTCGCTGGTGCAGCAGGTGGTCCTCTCGGCGACCCGCACTCGCGACAACCCCGCGGGCTTCGACCTGTCGGCCCCCTTCCGGCTACCCTACGCGGTCAGGCAGGTGCGGCTCGAGCCGGGCCGGGCCTGGCTGGATTTCTGAGCCGTTCCCGCGCCCTTCATTCGAGGAGGCCTTTGCTCATGCTGAACGCATTCCCGGGTCGCGGGCTGTGGGCGTGGCCGTCCTTGCTGGCCTTGTCGCTACCCCTGCTCGGCGGCGGGCCCCGTGCTCGCGGCGGCTCCGAGCCGGACCCTGCGGTCTCCCGACGGCCGCCTCGAGGTGCGCATCGACCTCTCCGACCGCATCCGCTACAGCGTTGCGCTCCGAGGGCGGCCACTCCTCGCGGACTCGACGCTCGCGATGACCATCGACGGGACCGTTCTCGGCGCGGCGCCCAAGCTCAAGACCGCGAAGCCCACGAGCGTCGATCGGGAGATCGAGCCAGTGGTTCGCCAGAAGGCCGCGCGGATCCGCGAGCACTACAACGAGCTTCGCCTCGATCTGCAGGGCGCCTACGCGGTGGTCTTCCGGGCCTTCGACGAAGGCGTCGCCTATCGGTTCGAGACGGCCCTCGCGCAGCCCGAGGTGAAGGTCGGGCGGCGAAGAGGCCTCTTTCGTGTTCGCTGGCGACTACACCGCCTACTACCCGAAGGAAGAGAGCTTCTTCTCCCACAACGAGCGGGAGTTCCTGCGCCTGGCGGTCAAGGACATCGCCCCGACCTCGCTTGCCAGCGTGCCGGCCGTGATCGAGGCGCCGGAGGGGGTCAAGATCGCGATCGCCGAATCGGACGTGGAAGACTATCCGGGCCTCTGGCTCGTGGGCCAGAGCGGCAAGGGGCTGTCCGCCACCTTCCCGCCCTATCCGCTGCAAGAAGAGCTCACGGGCGACCGCGACTTCAAGGTCGTGAAGGCCGCGGACTACATCGCGGTGACGAAGGGCACGCGGACCTATCCCTGGCGCATCCTCGGCATCGCGGAGAAGGACGGCGATCTCCTCACGAGCCCTCTCGTGTATCTGCTCGAGCCGTCCCTCGGAGCTTGTCGACACCTCGTGGATCCGGCCGGGCAAGGTGGCCTGGGACTGGTGGAACGCGAACAACGTGAACGGCGTGCCCTTCAAGTCGGGGGTCAACACCGACACCTACAAGTACTACATCGATTTCGCCTCCCGCTACGGGCTCGAGTACGTGGTGCTGGACGAGGGCTGGTACCCGCTGGGTGACCTCCTGCACGTGGTACCCGCCATCGACATGGACGCGCTCACCGCCTACGCTCGCGAGAAGAAGGTGGGCCTCGTGCTGTGGGTGGTCTGGAAGACCCTGGCCGACCAGCTCCTGCCCGCGCTCGACAAGTTCGAGAAGTGGGGGATCAAGGGCATCAAGGTCGACTTCATGCAGCGCGACGACCAGCCGGTCATCGGCTATCTACCACCAGGTCTGCCGCGAAGCGGCGAAGCGGAAGATGCTGGTCGACTTCCACGGCGCGATCCGGCCGGCCCTCATGACCCGCACCTGGCCCAACCTCATCAGCACCGAGGGCGTGCGCGGCCTCGAGCAGATGAAGTGGAGCGAGGACGCGAACCCCGAGCACGACGTCACCCTGCCCTTCACCCGCATGTTCCTCGGCCCCATGGACTACACGCCCGGGGCCATGAGGAACGCCTCGAAGCGGAGCTTCGCCCACATCTTCGAGCAGCCCATGAGTCTCGGCACCCGCTGCCATCAGCTCGCCATGTACGTCGTCTACGAGAGCCCCCTCCAGATGCTCGCAGACACCCCCTCGAGCTACCTGCGCGAGCCCGAGATCATGGAGTTCCTGGGGCCCGTCCCCACGGTCTGGGACGAGACGCGGGTGCTCGACGCGCGCATCGCCGACTACGTGCTCGTCGCTCGCCGCAGTGGGCGTGACTGGTACGTCGGCGCCCTGACCGACTGGACGCCGCGCGAGCTCGACCTCGACCTCTCGTTCCTGCCCGCCGGCAGCTTTCGCATGTCGTCCTACGAGGACGGTGTCAACGCGGATCGCTACGGCAGCGACTACCACAAGACCGCGGCCGACGTCAGCCGAGAGGGCCGGCTCAAGATCAAGCTGGCGGCGGGCGGCGGCTTTGCGGCACGGATCCAGCCGCGCGACTGACGTCCCACCGGGGGTGAGCATGGATTCGACCCGAAGGGCATTCCTCGCCGCGGGGGCCGCGGCCACCGGGGCGTCGCTCGCCGCGCCCGCGCTCGCGGACTGGGAGCCGAGTCCGCGCTATCCCGACCCCCGCGTACGGGCCCTCGACCCGAGCTTCGCCCGCTATCGGCTGCCTCTGGCCAAGGTGGAGAGGCTCGGCACCGGCTTCCGCTGGTGCGAGGGTCCGGTCTGGTTCGGCGATGGCCGGTTCCTGCTCTGGAGCGACATCCCGAACAACCGGATCCTGAAATGGGAGGAGGAGACCTCTGCCATCAGCCTGTTCCGCAAGCCCTCGAACAACGCCAACGGCAACACCCGCGATCGCCAGGGCCGTCTCGTCACGTGCGAGCACGACGCGCGGCGGGTGACCCGGACCGAGCACGACGGGACGATCACCGTGGTCGCCGACAGCTACGACGGTAAGCCCCTCAACTCGCCGAACGACGTGGTCTGCAAGTCGGACGGGTCGATCTGGTTCACCGATCCGCCCTTCGGCGTCCTCGGCAACTACGAGGGACACGTGGCCAGGCCCGAGCTGCCCACGAACGTGTACCGCGTCGACCCCGGCACCGGGCGGCCCGCCGTGGTCGCGGGCGATATCGAGCGCCCGAACGGCCTCGCGTTCTCGCCGGACGAGTCGCGGCTCTACGTGGTGGAGGCGGGCGCGTCGCCCCGCGTCGTGCGTGCCTACGAGGTGGTGGGCGGCGGCCAGAAGCTCGGCGCCTCGAGCAAGCTCATCGACGCCGGCCCCGGCACGCCCGACGGCTTCCGCGTGGACGTGGACGGCAACCTCTGGATGGGCTGGGGCATGGGGGAGGACGGCCTCGACGGAGTGAGCGTCTTCGACCCTTCGGGCAAGCCGATCGGACGGATCGACCTGCCCGAGCGCTGCGCGAACCTGTGCTTCGGTGGCCTGCGTCGCAACCGGCTGTTCATGTGCGCGAGTACGTCGGTCTACTCGCTGTACGTGAACACGCAGGGTGTTGCCGGGGGCTGATCGCCGCGTCGGTCCTTTGGCCGCCCCATGGCGCTGATCAACGTGTACGGCACGACAGAAGAGGATGGATGCCCGGTCGGGGACCCTCTCGGAGGAGCGTAAGTAAAACAAGGGCGGTTGGCCGGTCAACCTGCATCGTCGCGGGGGGCCAACCCTCCCCTCAGGCCCCCCGATCATGCCCGGGACGATGGCTCGCCGGCGCGCCGGGCACTGCTCCATCGCGCCGACCCCGCCAGAGCGCGCAGGCTTCACCGCACCGTGGTCCAGCCCACGCTATCGTCCCGCGCCTACGCTACCTCCTCGCCTGCCCCGTGGCCTCGCCCTGCGCCCTCGTCCTCGTCACCGAGAACCTTGAGGCGCAGCACGCGGCTCTCAATAGGGCGGACCGCGACCGGGCGACCGCCGAGGCACCTCGGTCGCCTCCCCGACCGTGGCGAGGTACCGAGCGATGGTCGACGGACCTTTGACCAGCGCGAGCAGCTTCATCCGCCCCTGGCACGGGACCTGGGATCGCGGCCCCGAGTTCGGGCCCCACTGGTATCCGCTCGCGCTCGTCGCGACCGCGCTGCCCTGCGCCTGGGCGGGGGGCCTGCTCCACCGCAAGCGCTCGGCTGCTGCCATGGCCCGGGGGCCGAAGCCCGCCTGACCGTCCGCCGTCGCCGAGGCTCCAGTGCTCTTCGTCCCTGCGGCTTTACCCTCCAAACCGCCGGCGCTATGATCCCGCCTACCGCAAAGACAGCCCTTGATCAGGCCCGACGGCGAAAACCATCCTGGACTGCGGCGGTGGGCGCGGAGCGAAACGCTGGCCATGCAGGAGAGAGACTGGGAGACGCTCGTGTGGAGCCTGCAGCATGGCGACTGCATCCTCCTGCTGGGCCCCGAGCTTCCCGAGGAAGACGGACCGAGCCCAACGGATCTACAACAGTTCCTCGAAAAGCAGCTGCCCCCAGGTCAGGCATTGCCTGGGTTCAGCGTGGAGGCGACCGCGGAACGGTACCTCGCCGAGCTCGGACGGTCGGACCTGGAAAGAGACGTGGTCAGATTCCATGAGAGCCGTGCCGAGGTGCCGTCGCCGACCATGGAGAGCCTGGCTGCCCTCCCCTTCTACTTCGTTCTCACCTCACGTCACGACACCGGGCTCTTCAAGGCCCTGACTCGACAGGGAAAGAGCCCGACCAGCCTGCACTACCACTACCGGGGCGTCAGCGAGGGCTACGTGTCGATGGGAACCGTTCCCGCGCCCCTTCTCTACTACCTCCACGGGTCCTTGAGCGACCCGCAGTCTCTCCTCCTGACCGAGAACGACCTCCTCGACTTCCTCGTCGCCGTGGTGTCGAAGAACCCACCCTTGCCGACATCGATCAGGGCGGAGCTTCAGAAGCGAGAGAAGTGCTACCTCTTCCTGGGCTTCGGCATTCGCCACTGGTACCTGCGGATACTGCTGCACGTCCTCCAGTTGAGTCACTCCCAGAACCGTTCCTTCGCGCTCGAGCCATTGCTGCCCAAGGAGTCCGCCGAGCGGGATCAGACCGTCCTCTTCTACAAGACCGGCTATCGAATCGAGGTCCTCGATCAGAGCGCCGGCCCATTCCTGCAGGAGCTTCGCCTCCGGTTCGAGCGGGCGGGAGGGTACGAGACGGCTGGCACCGCGGCGGCGCGCCCCACGCCGGGCCCATCCCCTAAGGTCTTCATCTGCCACGCCAGCGAAGACCACCTCCTCGCGGAGGCGGTGTTCAAGGGCCTCGAGACCGCGGGATTCCAGCCGTGGGTCGACACCCAGCGCCTCGAAGCGGGCGACGAGTGGGATCGAGTGATCGAAACGCGAATCAACGACTCGGACTACTTCGTCGTCCTGCAAAGCCCGCACCTGGCCGCGAAGCAATTCAGCTATGTCAACAAAGAGATCGGCTTGGCGCTCCGGCGCCAAGGCTTCGCGCGTCCCGGAACCAGGTTCATCATTCCGCTGCGGCTGGAGAACGCCGATCTGCTCGAAGAGATGAGTCACCTGGAGGCCATGCCGCTCCGCGGGCCGAACGACGTTCAAGCCCTCGTCAGCACGCTCAGACGTGACTGTCACAGGCGCTTTCGCGCATAGTCCATGTCGACAGAGCCTCCGCAAGACCGATACGCGGGCGCTCGGCCGTTCGGGGATACCGACCTGGAGCGGAAGCTCTTCCATGGCCGGGGTCGAGAGAGCGAGACTCTCTACAACCTGATCCTCGCCGAGCGGATGGTCGTGCTCTATGGCCGCTCCGGCGTGGGAAAGACCTCGCTCCTCAATGCTGGCGTCCTGGAGCGCATCCGCCAGGCAGAGTACCTTCCGCTCTATGCGAGGGTCAACGATCCTTCCCGGGGCCCGCTCGAAGGCGTCTTCGACTCGGTGGCCGCCGGCGCCGTCCAGGGCGGGGTCGAGTTCGTTTGCGGGAGCAAGGCGTCCTTGCTCGCCTTCTTCGCGACCTCGGAGTTCTGGAAGGAGGACACGCTCCTCACCCCGGTTCTGATCATCGACCAGTTCGAGGAGCTCTTCACCCTTCAGCAACCGAAGGCCCGCCGGGCGTTCGCCGAAGAGCTCGGAAGGCTTCTGCGCGGTGGAGCCGGCCAAGGCGGCGCGGGCGCGACCGGCCGCTCCGGCCGAGGCTACTCCACGCCCGCCATGAAGATCGTGCTGTCGATCCGCGAAGACTTCCTCGGGGAGCTCGAAGAGCTTGCACCCAGGATTCCCCACATCCTCAACACCCGTTTCCGGGTGACTCCCCTCGGGCGCGAGCAGGCCAAGGAGGCGATCGAGAAGCCCGCGTCCCTCGTCGACTCGCGCCTCGCCACCCGGGCGTTCTCGTTCGGCCCCGGAACGATCGAGGGGATCGTCAACTTCCTCTCCCGACGGCAGCGAGAGGCCGGCAGTCGAGTCGAGGTGGAGCCGTTTCAATTGCAGTTGGTCTGCCAGCACGTCGAATCGATGGTCCGGCGCCGTCCGTCCGCGGGTCCGGTCACTTTGCAGGACCTGGGTGGCCATACCGGTCTCTCCAAGATGCTCGGACAGTTCTATGACACTCAGATCTCGTCGATACGACAGTGGCGTTTCCGGGGTCGATTGCGCAGGTTGTGCGAGCGTGGCCTGATGAACGCACAAGGCCGCCGGTTGAGCCTCGAAGAAAACGAGATCATCCGCGGGTATCGGGTGAGCGCGGCTTCCCTTCAGCACCTCTCGGCCGCCCGCCTGCTACGCACTGAGCCCCGGCTGGGGAGCCTCTACTACGAGCTCGGCCATGACAGCCTGGTCGAGCCGATTCTCGAGGCGCGGCGAAGGCGCCGGCGACGTCGCCGTCGGCGCACCGCCCTCACGGTGGTGGGCGGGGTGGTCGGAGTCGGTCTCGCCGTCGGCCTCGGGCTGGTGGCCAAGGCCTCCACGCGCTTGTCGATCTCCAAAGAGACGACCTACTTCGAGGAGCCGGTTGGCGCAGACGGCACCGTGAACTACTCGGCCGCCCTGAATCGGCGTTTCGGCCTAGGCGTCAACACCGACAACAACGCCGCGGCTGCGTTCGTACGGGTCCTCTCACATGACGACGGCTCTGACGATCCCGTTCTGCGCAGCCTGGGCATCGATCCGAAGACGGTCACGGGAGTCAGGTTCCTCGGGGGACGTTCTTCCAAGATGACGGACGAGCTGAAGGGCAGGCTGGCGGAGGTGGCTCCCGAGCTGCTTTCCGAAGGCCCGGTGGCGCCCGGCCCGGGGGCACGCAGTTTTTCCGACAGGTTGGATGAGGAGCTTTCGCAATGTGGGGCGCCGGACCTGCGCATTCTGCCATGGTCCGCCGAGGTGTGTCCGCACATAGCTGCCTGGCTTCAAGCGAACGCGACGCCCCTGCGTATGCTGAGCGAAGGGGCCGAGCGAACGGAGTTTTGGATTCCCCTCCCGGAAGACAAGCCTCCCTACGCCGTTCCTTTTGGCATCAGCCTGCTGCAGGCGCGAAACGCCGGGGAAGCGCTGCGGCGGCGCGCCCTGTTGAGATTGGGGCAAGGAGACCACGCGGGCGCACGGGCGGACCTGACGACCTTGATGAGACTCGGCGCCCTCCTGGCGAGAGGTCCCACTCTGATTCACAATCTCATAGGCATTGCGATACAGGGCCTGGGTGTCGACGCGCTTCCGCTGCTCGCGGTGGAACACAAGGATGATTCGACCGCTCTGGAGCAGACCCTGGAATCGCTGCGCGGCCTTCCTCGACCGGCCAGTGTGATTGCGTCCGTGGACGTCGCCCAAAGAGCCACGATGTTGGCCGCGCTGAGCAACGCGTACTATCACCGGGGCAGCCGATCGATCTTCCAGGGCGGGGATCTTGACCCCGAGCTGGGGTTGTTCCTCTTCATACCTGTCGAGTGGGACCATGTGTTTCGAACCGTGAACCTGGCCTACGACGACTGTGTGGCGATGATGCGGGGTTCCCTCTCCTACGAAGCTTGGCAGCAAAGATGGGAGGCGGCTCCTCGGCGGCCGAGGTTGTGGAGCCTCCTCGTCACACCACGCCGGGAGGCGGCTCGCGTCCTGGGACGCCTCTTCGCCGACATCGCGGTTCCGTCCGTGCTCCGCGCCAAGGTCAGCGAGAACGAGTTGAAGGCCCAGCTCACGCTCGCGCGCCTTTCGCTCGAGGCCGCGAGCTACTACTCCAGGCACCGTCGATACCCGGTGAACCTGGCGGTGCTCGCCGACCCCGGGGGCGCGCGGAGGCCATCGAACTTCGACGACGAGGGCTACCGGTTCGAGTACGAGTCCGTCACTTCGGCGGCCGATCAGGTCGTGGCCTACACGGCACAGGCGACTCCCGTGGCGAAAGGCCAAAGCGGCGTGCGAGCTTTCTGCGTCGACGCGAACGGGCCGATCCGCAGCTACTCCGATCCGGTGGGTACGATCGTGTCTGGGGGAGCTTGCGCCCCTCTCCCTGAGAAGGAGCCGCCGCCGCGGCGCCGGTGACGTGGCGCGGGGCGTAAGTGAAAGAAGGGCGGTTGGCCAGTCAGCCCGGATCGTCGCGGGGGGCCAACCCTCCCCTCAGGCCCCCCGATCATGCCCGGGACGATGGCTCGCCGGCGCGGCGGGGACTGCTCCATCGCGCCGACCCCGCCAGAGCGCGCAGGCTTCACCGCACCGTGGTCCACCCACGCTGTCGCCCCGCGGCTACGCTACCTCCTCACCTGCCCCGCGGCCACGCCCTGCGCCCTCGTCCTCGTCACCGAGAACCTTGAGGCGCAGCACGCGGCTCTTCCAATAGGGCGGACCGCGACCGGGCGACCGCCGAGGCACCTCGGTCGCCTCCCCGACCGTGGCGAGGTACCGAGCGATGCTCGACGGACCTTTGACCAGCGCGAGCAGCTTCATCCGCCGCTGGCACCTGGGGCAGGCGAGAACGTCCACCGCGAAGGTTCGAGCCAGAGGTTCCGCCCACGGGCGGTAGCCCCCAGCGTGATTCGGCCTGCCCGGCTTGTCGCCCGCGGCGGCGGCTTGGGGGGGCGGCGGCGCGAGACGCGACCTCTACGGGCTGGCCGGGGCCAGCACCCCCGCGTAGCGGAGGGTGTGCAGGCGAGGTGGGGCACGCTGGTGGCCAGCCGGCACAGCAGAGACAGCAGGTCCATGTCGACTGCGATCGTCCCGTCGGTGTAGGCCTTCTTCAACGTGATGCGCACGAGGCCGTCGGCTCGCTGCTCCACGCGCTCCGGCGCAACCGGAGGACGCATCACGTAGCGCAGCAGCGCCTCCCGCCCCGCCGGGTCGAGAGCGCCCGCCCGCGTCGCCGCGTGCAACGTGAACCCATCGAGCGACGCGCACAGCGGCTTGTCGTAGGCCAGACCCTGCGGCTCGAGGGGGGCGAGGCGGCTCACCCACTGCGGCCCGGCCGGCGGCGCCTGGCCAAACGACCGCCGAAGCCGCGAGGGTCCCTTCGGGGTCGTCCTCCACGTCCGCCTCGCCCTCGTCCTCGAAGGTCTGGAGCTGGCCGCTCCGGCGAAGGTATCTCTCCAGGCGCCGGACCAGGTGCTCTAGCACCTCGCCCACTTCGCTGGTCCCAAGATGGCCGAGCCCTTCCCAGGCGAGCTCGCCGTCCTGCTCGCGCCAGGCGCCATCGAGGGCGATGACATGGATGTGTGGATTGAGTCGCAAGTCGGACGATGTCCTCTGCACCGCGGTGACCGCACCGCTCTTGGCCCTGGGCCAACCCTCCTCCCCCGCGCGGGCGGCGTAGAACGCCAGCACCGTCTCCACGGCCATGCGCGTGAGCCGGCACGCGCGGGCGGTCGCCTGCTGGCTCAGGCGTGCCCGGCCAGCTCAGGCGATGTTGAAGCCCGGATGCGTGGCGAAGGCGTTGTCGATGTACAGGTTGGCCTCCTGGCGGGCCCGCTGCTTGAGAGCCGTGGTGGACCGCCGCCCGTCGGCATAGAACCACCAGAGGTACAGCGTCTCGTACATCCACGCCCCTTCGTAGCCCCACGAGGAGTCCGCCCCGCCGCCCGATCCGAAGACCGACCCCGCCGGGAAGTTGGCGTTGTGCGACTTGCCGCCCAGGTGGCGAGCCTCGTGCAACAGGGTCGAGGCGCGCACTGAAACGTCCTGGTTGTACCAGTAGCCGAGGTACAGGTTGACGTTGGAGCCGCTGGCATCCGCAACCGCCGAGCCATCCCCGCAGAACGCCTTCAGGCTGTCGATCTGATTCCAGCAGTAGCGGCGCGCCCAATGCAGGCAGTTGTTGCTGTATGCGTCGTTGTTGTAGTCCTCCGCGGAGTAGCACAGCAGCCAGATCGCGCCCATGGTGCGATTGACGGGCAGGTTGCGGTTGCAGGGATCCTCGTAGCCGAACCCGTCGTCCCAGTACTGGTTCTGGAAGCCGAACGCGGACCAGGCCCAGTCGACCAGCGCTTGCCAGCACGCCCGCGGCCCATAGAGGTTGTCGCCGCTAGTTGCATTGTCGTGGGATGGAACCGTGCAGGTCGCCATGCTTAGCCTCCTGTCCTGGGACCGGGTTGCCCGGGCGGTGCTTCGCCCTTTGCGGGGTCTGGAGGGGTCGCCTTTTCTGGCAGCCGCCCCTCGCGCAAGTGCTGGCGGGGGTCCTTGATCTGGGGCACGTCGGCCACCGCCACGGCGCGGATATCGAGCAGGTGGTGAAAGTCGCGCGGCAGGTATCCCGCGACCCGGTCGCGAAGCCCGCGATCAAGGGCCAGCAAGCTCTGGACGCTGGCCCGCCGGATCGAGACCGACTCGATCGACAGGAACTCGAAAAGCGACTCGCGCGCGCGGTCGTTGCCGCGCGCGGCGAGCGCCCCCACTCCCTCGACGGCTGTCGTGCGCAGCGCGGTCTCCTCCTTGACCGTGGAGAAGGAGTGCGGATTGGCTGATTGTTCAGGCGGAATGGGCGTCAGCACGACCTGGCGCAGGAAAGGCAGCACGGCGTCATGCTCAAGCTGGGCGGCCGCGTAGATCAGCCCCCAGCGCCGGGGATAAGTCCGCCGGTCACAGTCGGATTCCAGCCGGGCCAGGGCGATCGCGGCTTCGTCGGCCTGGGCACGCAGGTCCTTCAACGCGGTCCGGCAAGCGCGTTCCGCGTCGTCCCCGGTGGCGTATATGGCTTCCACCAGGTCGTTGATCAGGGCGACGATCCGGCTGACCTGAACCGGCTGAGGTCTGGGCTGCGGACCGAGCTGATCGTCCGTGGTTCCACCTCGTCGAACGTCCACCATTGCACTAACCTCCTAGACAGAGCCCTGTAGGCACTTCGTCCTATACGGTGCCCGCGGGCACCGTATAGCGCGTGGTCCGAAGGGCGCTTTCGGGGATGACAACGATCGTCGAATGGACATCGCTCTGTGCCGTGGCCAAACGGTGAGCGCGGCGCTGGCCGTGGTCACCGTGACTCTGGTAAACAGATTCTGCCTCTGCGAGGGCGCTGTCAAGGAACTTCGGCGCGGACCAACCTCGCGTGGCTGCGGACAGCTCCGGCCGCCTACAGCACCGTCCGCCGCTCGAAGGCCTTGCTGCCCGGGCCCAGGAACAGCACCGTGTAGCCGAGCAGCCCGGCGACGATCAGCCACGCGGGCATGTGCGGGATCTCGGGCGTGACGGCCAGCCGCATCGCCTCGCTGATGAACACCAGCGGGTTGATCAGGAACAGGTACTGGAAGGCGCCGATCGCGGTCAGGCTGGCCCAGGGGTAGTACGCGCAGCCGAACATCATCATCGGGCCGAGCAGCACCGAGAACAGCAGCCCGGCGAAGCGCACCTGGATGCGCGTGGCGAGGTTCAGCCCGAAGGACGACGACAGCACGCCCGCGAGCGCCACCAGCGGCAGCAGCACGGCCCAGCGCGGCCGCACGTCCACGCCCGAGACCTGGTGCATCAGCACGATCATCAGCGGCAGCGCCACGAGGCCCGCGGCAGAGGCGTGGATCGCGCCGGCGACACCTTCTCCAACGCGACCGACGTGACCGAGAGCGGCGAGAGCAGCCGCTTCTCGATCTCGCGCGAGCCGCCGAGGTCGGCGGCCAGCGGGATCAGGATTCCCTGGACGCCGGCCATCATCAAGGTGATCGCCATCAGCCCCGGCACCATCACGGTGCGGAACTCGTCGGCGACGAGGCCCAGCCGCGGCAGGATGTTGCCGAACACCAGCACCACCAGCACCGGCTGGGTCAGCGTCCCGACGAACAGGACCGGTGCGCTGCGCAGCGCCACGTGGAGGTCCCGCCGCAGCAGCGCCAGGAACGTCTTCATTCGCGCAGCTCCTTTCCCGTGAGGTGGATGTACACGTGCTCCACGCTCGGCTGGGTCAGGCTCACGTGGTGGAGGTCCGCGCCGTGCTCGCGCGCCTCCCGGAGCACGCGGTCGAGCAGGCCCTCCTGCGGCTCCACGAACAGCCGCAGCCGTTCGAGCCCCGCGTCGCCGTCGCTGTCCGCGACCGCCTCCGAGCGCAGCACGCCGGGCAACGCCTGCAGCTTCGGCAGCAGCGGCTCCGCGGCGCGCGCCCACACGTCGAGGATCCGGCCCGCCGGCAGCGAGGTCTTGAGGCTCTGCGGCGTGTCGCACGTCAGGATCTTGCCGTGGTCGATGATCGCCAGCCGCTCGCACAGCCGGTCGGCCTCCTCCATGTAGTGCGTGGTCAGCAGCACCGTGAGGCCGCGCCGGTGCAGGCCGCGCAGGGCGCCCCAGAGCTGGCGGCGTGCCTGCGGGTCGAGGCCGGTGGTCGGCTCGTCCAGCAGCACCAGCTTCGGATCGTGCATCAGCGCGCGCGCGACCATCAGTCTTTGCTGCTGTCCGCCCGAGAGCGTCGGCGGCTTGGCGCCGGCCTTGTCCTGGATCTGCGGCTCCTTCAGGAGCACGCGAGGGCGTCGTCTTCGTGCCGCTGCGCCACTTCGTGGGCGGCCTGCCAGTCGCCGGCGAGAGCCTGCTCGACCGCCGCGCGCAGCGCCGCGCGGACGCCTCCCGCCTCTCCTGGTTGCGTCATCCTGGGACCTCCGCCGGCTCCGCCGGACCGGGACCGGCGCCCTGGCGTGGGATGATGGCCCCGCGCATGGATCTCCTCGCGCCGGTCCAGTTTGCGAAGGGGGTGGGACCCCAGCGGGCGGCGGCTCTGGCGAAGGCGGGCATTCGCACGGTCGAGGACCTCTTGTACCACGTCCCCACCCGGTACGAGGATCGCCGCCAGCTCGCCAAGATCGCCGACCTGCGCCCCGGCATGAAGGTCTCGGTGGCCGGAGTCATCGCGGTCGCGGGTCTGCGCCGCGCCCGTCGCATGACCCTCTACGAGGCCCGCATCGAGGACGAGACGGGCCGGGTGAAGGCGCTCTGGTTCAACCAGTCGTTCCTGAAGGACGTCCTGCCCCGCGGGGCCCGGGTCGTCCTGTTCGGCGTGGTCGAGCGCGACAGCTACGGCGGCCGCACCCTGCTGATGCCCTCGCCGCAGTTCGAGGTCCTGGACGCGGAGGACGATGCCGCCGCCGGGCGCCCGGGTGGTGCCGATCTACGAGAAGATCGGGCCCCTGGCGGGCAAGGCACTCCGGCGCGTCATCGGTGGCCTCGCCGCGGAGATCGCCCGACGACCTCCCCGATCTCCTCTCGGCCGAGCTGCGCGCGAGGCTCGGGGTGTGCGGGCTCGGGGAAGCCCTCCGCCGGATCCACCTGCCGCCGGACGACGAGGACGTTGCCACCCTCAACGCGGCCCGCGGCCGTGGCCATCGCCGCCTGATCCTGGAGGAGTTCTTCCTGTTCCAGCTCGGCCTCGCCCAGAGGCGGCGCGGGCGTCGCGGCCGGCACAAGGCCGTGGCCTTCAAGGTCACGCCGGCCACGCGCGAAGCGGTCAAGAAAGTCCTCCCCTTCCCCCTGACCGGCGCCCAGAAGCGCGTCCTGCGCGAGATCGCCGACGACATGCAATCACCACATCCCATGAACCGCCTCGTGCAGGGCGACGTGGGGTCGGGCAAGACGCTGGTGGCGCTCCTCGCCATGATCGTGGCGGTCGAGAACGGCTTCCAGGCCGCGTTCATGGCGCCCACCGAGATCCTGGCCGAGCAGCACTACCTGTCCTTTCGGCGCCTCCTCGCGCGCCGTCCCTATCGCGGTCGAGCTGCTGAGCGCCAGCCGGAAAGGCGCGCTTCGCGCCGAGGCGCTCGCGTCGCCTCGCGGCCGGCGAAGCGCACATCGCCGTCGGCACCCATGCCCTCATCCAGGAAGGCGTGCGTTTCCGGCGGCTCGGCCTCGCGGTGGTGGACGAGCAGCATCGCTTCGGCGTGCTCCAGCGCGACGACTTGCAGAAGAAGGGCTACGACGCGGACGTGGTGGTGATGACCGCGACCCCCATCCCGCGCACCCTCGCCCTGACCGCGTACGGCGACCTCGACGTCTCGCGTGGTCGACGAGAAGCCGCCCGGGCGCTCGCCCATCCGGACCGTGCTTCGGCCCGCCTCCGCGCGGCGGAACGTGGCCGAGCTGCTGCGCCGCGAGATTGCCGCGGGCCGGCAGGCTTACGTCGTCTACCCGCTGGTCGAGGAGTCGGAGAAGCTCGAGGACGTCAATGCCGCCACCCAGATGGCCGAGGAGTGGCGGCGGCTGCTGCCGGAGGCGCAGATCGGCCTTCTGCACGGCCGGATGAAGCCGCCGGAGAAGGAAGCGGCCATGGCCGCGTTCGCGGCGGGGAAGACCGCACGTGCTCGTCGCGACCACCGTGATCGAGGTGGGGGTGGACGTGCCGAACGCCACGGTCATGGTCGTCGAGCATGCCGAGCGCTTCGGCCTGGCCCAGCTCCACCAGCTCCGCGGCCGCGTGGGCCGGGGCGCCGCCGCCTCGATCTGCGTCCTCCTCGGCCACGGCCGTCTCTCCGAGGTGGCGCGCGAGCGCCTCTCGACCATGGTCCGCACCGAGGACGGCTTCCTGATCGCGGAGAAGGACCTCGAGATCCGCGGCCCCGGCGACTTCTTCGGTACCCGGCAGTCGGGGATGCCGACCTTTCGCGTGAGCCGTCTCATCCGCGACCGGGAGCTCCTGGAGACCGCGCGGCAGCTGGCCTTCCAGGTGGCGGACGAGCCCCTGTCAGGCCAGGAGCCGCTGCGCACCTTCCTCGAAGGCGGGGGCTGGGAGCGCCGCTTCGGTCTGGCCCGGGTGGGTTGAATGGATTGGCCCCGTTTCCGTAACGGAGGGTAGGAGGTCGCACATGAAGAGAAGCGTCGCCTCGAAGACGGTACTGGCCCTGGCCCTCGCGATGGCGGTCCCCGCAGGCGGCCGAGATGAACCCACGGTTCGAGCCGCTCCGGCCCTTGCTCGGGAAGACCTGGAAGGGAGTGTTCCCGGGCTCGACCGCGGCCAAGCCGATCGTGGACGTGAGCCGCTTCGAGCTGACCCTGAACGGGCAGGCAATACGCAACCTGCACTCGATCAACGGGGGCGACTACGGGGGCGAGAGCCTGATCGTCTGGGACAAGGCAAAGGACAGCCTCGTCTACTACTACTTCACGACCGCCGGCTTCTACACGACCGGGACGCTGAAGGCTGAGGGCACAGGCTACGTTGCGCCACGAGCGGGTGACGGGCGACGCGGACGGCATCACGGAGGTCAAGTCCACGAGCCAGGTCCTGCCCGACGGCCGCCTTCACGTGGTGTCGCAGTACCTGAAGAAGGGCCAGTGGGTCGACGGCCGCGACGTCCACTACACCGTGGACGACACCGCGGTCGTACGCTTCAAGGAGTGAGTCGGGATGGGGGCGTGAGGCAGCTCAAGTCGGCGCGCAGGCTTTTCGCGGGCGGGCTCCTCTTGGTGGCCGCGGCGGGCGCCGCGTCGGCGGCTTCGCGTTCGCCCAAGACGCGCCGGGTGATCATCGCCTACGTGTTCCCGAAGGACGGCCTCATCGATCCCGCGGAGATCGCGGCGGACGAGCTGACCCACATCAACTACGCGTTCGCGAACGTCGCCGCTGGGCAAGGTCGTGGAGGGGTTCGCGAAGGACGCGGAGAACTTCAAGGTGCTGGCGGGGCTGCGCCAGAAGCATCCCCACCTGAAGGTGCTGGTGTCGGTCGGCGGGTGGACCTGGTCGAAGGGATTCTCGGATGCCGCCCTCACCGCCGCCAGCCGGAAGGTGTTCGTGGAGAGCGCCATCGACTTCGTGCGACGGCACGATCTCGACGGGTTCGACGTGGACTGGGAGTACCCGGGGATGGTCGGGAGACGGAAACGTGTTCCGCCCCGAGGACAAGGAGAACTTCACCGCCCTGATGGCCGAGCTGCGCGCCGCTCTCGACGAGGAAGGCAAGGCCATGAAGCGGCACCTCCTGCTCACCTTCGCCGCGGGCGCCTCCTCCGAGTTTCTCGAGCACACCGAGATGGCGAAGGTCCAGGCCTCGGTCGATTTCGTGAACCTCATGACCTACGACTTTCGCGTGGCGGAGTGCGGAGGGCGAAGCCGGGCACCACGCCAACCTGTACCCGAACCCGACCGACCCGCACCAGGCCTCGGCCGACCGCGGGGTCCGGGAGTTCCTGGCGGCGGGCGTGCCTCCGGGCAAGCTCGTCCTCGGCGTGCCCTTCTACGGTCGCGCCTGGAGCGTGGCCACCACCGACGCGCGAGGGCTCTACCAGCCAGGGAAGGCGCCCGCGGAGAGGATCGAGACCGGCTACGCGAGCCTCGCCGCCGACCGGATCGGCAAGGGCGGCTTCGAGCGCGTCTGGGACGACAAGGCGCAGGCCGCGTTCCTGTGGAACGCGGACAAGAAGATCTTCATCAGCTACGAGGACCCCGAGTCGCTGCGCCGCGAAGTGCCGCTACATCCGCGAGCGGAAGCTGGCGGGCGCCATGTTCTGGGAGTACTACTCCGACCGGAGCGGCGTCCTCCTCGGCACCCTGGCCAAGGAGCTCCTGAAGTAAGACGACACGTCAGCGGGCCGAGGGCCTCGTAGGCCTTCGTCACCCAGTCGGGCGGATCGGGAGAGGGCGAGCGCTTGCGGCCGGCGGTGAGCTCCCAGTGGTGGAGCCACGAGATGCCCCAGTTGCCGACGTAGGTGTCGGGAAGCGCGTAGGCTTCGTCCTCGAGCGCCTTTTCGAGGGTGACGAACTCGTAACCTCGCGTCTTCATCGATCTGGGCCAGCCGAGTCGAAGTGGTCCGCGTTGAGCGCGTTCGCGTGGAGCAGGAGGACCTGCCGGACTCCGCGGCCGAGAAGGCGTCGGGAGACGTCTTCGACGAACGCGAACACGGTCTCCATGTAGCGGACGTAGTCGGCGCCGATCTTGGCCGCGGTCTCCTTGTCCCCGCGGCGCAGGGCGGCCGCATAGACGGTCGCGTAGACGTAATCGTCGTTGTCGATCGTCACCGGCGCGACCTGTAGCCACGTTCCTTCAGAAACGCCTTCGAAGGCCCTGCCGCTTGTCGAGGTCGAGGCCCACCTGGAGAAAGGGATGGCGGAAGTAGCGGAGCTTCATGCTCCTTCTCCCCAAGGAGGCGCCGCGTCACGGGCTCGCCCCGGATCACGTCCGCCTTCGAACTCCTCGAGCGGCGTGCGGTTCAGGCTCCGGTGAGAGTAGGTGTGGTTGCCGAGCTCGAAGCCGGCGTCGACCCACGTCTTCAGGACCGCGATCCGCGCCTCCGCGTCCGCGGGCGTCTCTCCCTCCAGGAACAGCTTGCCCTCGTTGACGAAGCCCACCACCGGCATGTGGAGCGCGCGTGAAGGTGGCGAGCAGCTTGCGCGTGTTCTCCCGCAAGCGTGGCCGCGTCGTTCGAGACCAGGCCGCCGGGTGGCCCCGGCAAGTCGTCGAAGGTGACAGCCACGGCGCGACCCGCGACGGCCGGGGAGTCGGCGGCGCCCGCGGGGACGGCCAGGCCGGCGAGAAGGAGAGCCCTCGGAATCCACTTCTTCATGGGTCAAGGCTACCCCGGCAGCTTCGGAGCTGCGACCCTTCCGGCCATGGGCGGCATCCTGGCCCCCGCCTCCGTCATCCAAGCCATCACCGGGAAGTGCTACTCTCGACGGGTTCGACCAAAATGGGTTCCCCAAGCACGGAGGATTGAATGAAGCGCAACGCGTCGGCGGTCTGGCAGGGCGGCCTCAAGGACGGCAAGGGTGCGATCAGCACGGACAGCGGGGTGCTCAAGGGCACGCAGTACTCCTTTTCCACGCGTTTCGAGGACGGGATCGGCACCAATCCCGAGGAGCTGATCGCGGCCGCGCACGCCGGCTGCTTCAGCATGGCGCTCTCGGGCCAGATGGGAGCCGCGGGCCTCACCGTCGGCGAGATCCGCACCACGGCCACGGTGACGATGGAGAAGCTCGAGCCGGGCTTCACCCTGACCGCCGTCCATCTGGACGTCACGGTCAAGAGCCCCGGCGCCGACAAGGCCAAGTTCGATCAGGCCGCGGCCAACGCGAAGACGGGGTGCCCGATCTCGCGCGTGCTGAACGCGACGATCACCATGGACGCCAAGCTCGAAAGCTGAAGCTGGCTGAGCTTCTTCTCTCCTGTCCAGGACCTCGGAAAGGCCTTCGGCGGAGCTCCGCTCTTCGAGGGCTTGTCCTTCGGGATCTTCGAGGGCGATCACATCGGCCTCGTCGGGCCGAACGGCTCGGGCAAGTCGACGCTTCTGAAGATCCTGGCCGGGACCGAGGAGCCTTCGACCGGCCAGCGCTCCGTCCGCAAGCGCCTTCGCTTCGGGTACGTGCCGCAGGACCCGACCTTCCCCGCCGACTCGACCGTGGAGTCGGTGCTCCGGGCCGCGCTCGCGCCCTCTGCACCTCGACGAATACGAAGCGCAGGGCCGCATCGCCGTGGTGATGGGGAAGGCCGATCTCGTGGACGGGACGCAGCCGGTCGAAGCCCTCTCCGGAGGCTGGAAGAAGAGGCTGGCCATCGCCCGCGAGCTCTGCCTCGAGCCGGAGCTCCTGCTCCTGGACGAGCCCACGAACCATCTCGACGTGGAGGGCATCCTCTGGCTCGAAGACCTGCTGCGCGAGGAGCCCGAGGCCTTCCTCGCGGTGAGCCACGACCGCTATTTCCTGGAGTCCGTGGCCAGCCGCATGATCGAGCTGAACCGGGCCTTCGCCGAGGGGCTGCTCGTGGTGAGCGGCCGCTACAGCACGTTCCTCGAGCGGAAAGACGACGTGCTCGCGGGCCAGGCCTCCTACCAGGAGTCGCTGCGCAACCGCGTCCGCGGCGAGGTGGAATGGCTCTCGCGCAAGGCCAAGGCCCGCACTCGCAAGGCGCAGGCGCGGATCGACGAGGCGGGCCGTCTCCAGAGCGAGCTGGCCGGACCTCGACCAGCGCTCGAAGACGGCCGGGGTGGGGATCGACTTCACGAGCACCGAACGCAGGACCAAGCGGCTGCTCGTGGCCGAGGGGCTCACGAAGAGCTTCGGCAATCGCCACATCGTGCGCGGCCTCGACCTCGTCCTCTCCCCGGGCCAACGCCTCGGCCTTCTAGGTATGAACGGCAGCGGCAAGAGCACCCTGCTCCGCATGCTGGCCGGAATGGAGCGCCCCGACGCGGGCTCGGTGGAGCCGGCGCCGCAGCTCCGCGTCGTGATGTTCGACCAGCACCGGGCGCGGCTCGAGCCCAAGGTGTCGCTCCGGCGGACCCTCGCGCCCTTTGGCGATGCCGTGATCTTCGACGGCCGCGAGGTCCACGTCGCGGGCTGGGCCAAGCGCTTCCTGTTTCGGACCGACCAGCTGGAGACGCCGGTGGGTCGGCTCTCGGGTGGAGAGCAGGCGCGCGTCCTCATCGCCCGGCTGATGCTGGAGCCGGCCGACCTGCTGCTCCTGGACGAGCCCACGAACGATCTCGACATCGACACCCTCGACGTGCTCGAGGAGAGCCTGATCGAGTTCAAGGGAGCGCTCGTCCTCGTGACCCACGACCGCTACCTGCTCGACCGCGTCTCGACGCATCTCCTCGCCCTCGACGGCCGAGGCGGCGCCGTGCCTTATGCCGACTACGCCCAGTGGGAAGCGAGCCAGCGGGCCAGCGCGCCCACGGCCGTGGCCTCGAAGCAGGGCAAGTTCGTGGAGCCGCCGAAGGCGACCGTGGACAGGCCCAAGCGGCTCGGCTACAAGGAGCAGCGCGAGTGGGAGCAGATGGAAGCGCTCATCCTCGCCGCCGAAGGCCGGCTCGAAGCCGCGAGCCGGGCGAGTCACGACCCGGAGGTCGCGTCCGACCACGCGGCGCTTCACGAGCGCATCGAGGCGCTGGCCGCCGCGCAGGTCGGAGGTCGACCGCCTCTACGCCCGGTGGGCCGAGCTCGAAGGCAAGGTCAAGGCCTGAAGTTTGACAGCTCGAGGCCTGGTCGTTAGCGTCGTGCTGCCACGGTGCGCTGCGCGCCGCCCAAGGAGTCCCGAATGCTTGCTTTGAGCCTTGCCGTCCTTGCCGCCGTCGCCGCCGACTCGCCGGCCAAGCCCGCGGCCGACGCGTTCCTCGGCCGCTGGAACGTCCGCCTGACCGATGCCGAGAACACGTTCACGGGCGGCGGGTTCAAGGTCGAGCGAAAGGACGCCGGCCTCGTGGCCTCGATCGTCTGGCGCTCGGGGAGTGTGGGTCTGGCCAAGAGCGCGGAGGTGGACGGCGGCACGCTGCGGCTCGTGCGCGAGCCGCAGCCGGGCAAGGCCGACGTGTTCGAGGCGCGCCTCGAAGGGGACAGGCTGGTGGGCCAGGTGAAGTACGCCGATGCGAAGGTCCATCATTTCGAGGGCAAGCGAGCGCCGGAGCTCGCGGCCGCGGGAGCCCCGAAGTGGGGCCCGCCGGTAACGGTATTCGACGGCAAGACGCTCACGGGTTGGACGCTCCGCGACCCCAAGGCGAAGATGGGCTGGGCCGTGGTCGATGGCGAGCTCGCGGTTGTGGACCCGAAGGGCAACGCCGACCTGATGAGCGATCCGAAGTTCCAGGACATGAAGCTCCATCTGGAGTTCAACGTGGAGCCTCACAGCAACAGCGGCGTCTACCTGCGTGGCCGATACGAGATCCAGATCGAGTCCGACGACCCTCACTCGGTGGCCGCGGCGCAGAAGTGCGGCGCGCTCTACAGCCGTATCGCGCCCAAGGTCGACGCCACCAAGCCGGCCGGGGAGTGGCAGGCCTTCGACATCACCATCGTGGGCCGCCGCCTGACCGTGGTCCTGAACGGCAAGACCATCATCGACAATGCGGAGGTCGACGGCATCACCGGCGGTGCGATCAACCCCTTCGAAGGCGAGCCCGGTCCCCTGATGCTCCAGGGCGACCACGGAAAGGTCCGCTTCCGGAATATCGTGGTGACGCCCGCCCGGTAGCTGTGCCTTCAGGCCCCCGCGCCGCGCCGCGACTGCCTGCCCGAGACGAACGCGGCGATCAGGGTCACTACCGTCATGAGCAGCCATGACGCCGGGGGGACGGCCACCCACACGAAAGCGTTCGCAGACCCCGGTGGCGCTACCAGGATCGGGTGCGCGTAGATGGCCCAAGAGCCCGCCGCGACGACGAGCGTGATGCCGTAGAGCGTCGCCCGCGTGAGAGCCGACCAATGCTTCGAAACGACGTTGGCCCAGCCGAGCGCCACGAAGGGAGAGAGCACCCAGATCGTGAACAGAACGATCAGGAGACGCGGGCTTTGCCGACCGGCACGGAGCATCAGGCCTTCTGAGCCCACCGCCCCAGCCATCACCGCGATCAGGGCCAGTGCGCGCAGGAAGCCCAGGATCGCGCCTTTCGGCATTGCTCAGCTCGCTCCAACGGTTGAACGGGTCGTGAATTCCGAAAAGAGGTAGGCAGCTTCGGCGACCTCCGAGACGGGAACGTAGTCACACACCTTGCCGTACTCCTCCCACGAACGTCCCATCCTTCGCCTCCATCGTGATGGGGAGGCGGTCAGTGACCAGGCCGATCGAGCGGAGCGTCGCGACACCCAGAGTGCCGCCAAGTGCTGCTAGACATTGGACACCACGTGCGTGTAGTCGATGAACTCGACTGGCGCCAGGCACTCGGGATAGAGGGCTCCGGCGAACTTGCGGACTTGCGCTGATTCGGAATGAATCCGATCCGCCTCCGCATCGCGAAAGACGAAGATATGAACGAAGCGAGTGGGGTCGGCCTGCTCCTGCCAGACCTCGTACCGAAGGGTGCCCGGCTCGTTGGCGCGAACGTAGGCCACGAAGTCGTGAATCGCGGCCAGGCATCGGGTCAGCGCTTCGGGCCGCACCTGGTAGCGCGCCAGCTGCCGAATCTCGCCCGTCTCCGCCTGTGCGCCCATGCTTCCTCCATCTCTCATGCGCGGACTGCCCGGAACCGAGGCGTAGCCGCGACAGACCCTGGTGTCTAGGTTATGGAGGAGATTGTACGCCTGGCAAAGTCGGGGTCAGACGCCGGTAGCGATGGCCGCTTCGCGTTGGTCCAGGAACTCGAGGACCTTCCTGGTCACGAGTTCGGGCTGGACCATCATCAGGTCGTGTCCGGCCCCGGGGATGATCTCCGCCTGCACCTGGGGCGCGACTCGTTTCAGTCGGCGGACGGCGGCGGGGCCCGAGTAGATCTTCTCGTTCTCGCCGACCAGGACGAGGCAAGGCACGCGGAAGTCCTGCCACACCTTGTCGGCCAGCACCGGAGGCCAGGGTGGAGGGCGCAGGGCGAAGACCCGCACGACCCTCTGCGCGTCGTCCATCGTCTTCTCGGCGCGGGCCCGACAGGCCTCGTCGCCGCGCACCGCGTCCTCGAACAACCAGCGGCACGTCCTGCGGAGAGGGCTCTTGCCCAGGGCCAGGATGGGGAGGGAAAGGAGCGTGAAGCGGACGAAGAAGCCAACCGCGAAGGGGAGCACCGTCGCGGCGGGGGCGAGCAACACCACGCTCCGAAGGCGCCCCGGAAAGCGGGCGGCATACTGGGCGGCTATCGAGCCCCCCAGGGAGATGCCCATCAGGCTGACGGGCCGTTCCGGAACCAGCAGCGTCAAGACCTCGTCCAGCCAATCGACGAAGGCTTCCGGCTTCGAGATCTCGCTGCGGCTCACGCTCCACCCCGCGTCACCGACGATGTCGAGGGCATAAGTGCGGTGGCGCGCCGAGAGGGCGGCGATCATGTCGATCCACATGAGCGAGCTCACCCGCGCGCCGGGAAGCAGGACCAGCGGGGGGTCCGTGACGCGCCCGCTCACGCGGACGAAGGTCTGCCCGGCAGGGGTGTCGAAGAGCCTGGTCTCGGCCGGGACCGGCCACGCCCTCTCTGTCTGCAGGCTGTGGGCCTCGTACTCGGCCCTGGCTTCCTCGGACCGAAACGGATGGAAGGGCGGCCTCGTCATGTTGCCACCGCTCACCCGAGCCTCGGCGCCGAGTTGCAGCAAGTCAATGGGGACAATGACTCACCGGTCGCCTCGTCGAGTGCCCTGGTCGTGAGGTGCTGCGGCTACGGGCCGGGCGTCGCGCAGGCGCTTCGCCCGGCCGGATGAGGAGAGGTGCGTTACTGGTGGCGGCTCAGTCGAGGGTGACGGACTTGACCTTGACCGTTTCGCCCTCGCGGTCACCTTCCACCGTGGCCCGGAGGTGGTCGGTCTTCTTGGTGGCCTTGAGCGCCGCCACCGTCTTCTCGTTACCCGCCGCGTCGAACTTCAGGTAGGCGCCGTCCGTGGCCAGGAGGCCGTAGCCTCCCTTGGCGCACTGGAGGGCGCAGGCCGTCGTGTGCTTGTCAGGGTCGGCTTTGACCTTGGCCAGGCACGAGGTGTCGATGACGGGCACGTTCTTCCAGGTCTCGGCGGTGGCCGCGAGGGGCAGGGCCAGAACTCCGGCCAGCACGATCAGGGAGCGAGCTTTCATGGAACCTCCTTGGGATTCACTCATTAGAGTCGTGTTCGCCCCTGAGGTGACAAGGCCACCCGAAGACGGGCCTGTCACCTCTTCGGCCTTGCCGACTCTGTTAGGGTGAGAGTCGAGAGCCATGGGCGAGCCAGAGTCCAGTCTACCGGCAGAACGGGCGGCGTGGGGCGCACTCTCGGACGAGGAGGTGGTGCGCCGCGTCCTAGAGGGGGATCGGCCGCTCTACGAGGTCCTGGTGCGACGCTACAACCAGCGGCTCTATCGCGTCGCCCGCGCGATCGTACGGGACGATGCCGAGGCCGAGGACGTGATGCAGCAGGTCTACGTCCAGGGATACACCCATCTCCACCAGTTCGCGGGACGGGCGCAGTTCTCCACCTGGCTCACGAAGATCGCGGTCTACGAGTCGCTGGCCCGGGCCCGGCGGCGGGCGCGGGAAACCCCGCGGGCCAGGTCTGCGCGCGAGGGAGACGACGTTCTGGGCCGGCTGCCATCGGCCGAGCCTGATCCGGAACAACAGGCGTGGAGGGCAGAAGTGCGCGTCCTTCTCGAAGCCGCCATCGAAGCCATTCCCGCGACGCATCGCGCGGTGTTCGTCCTTCGCGAGGTCGAGGGCCTCAGCACGTCGGAGACCGCGAGCTGCCTGGACGTGAGCGAGGACGTGGTGAAGACCCGGCTCCACCGGGCCCGGGGTTACCTCAGGGCCGAGCTCCTGGAGCGCGCAGGCCTCGCCTCGGCCACGGCTTTCTCGCTCCACCTGTCACGCTGCGACCGGATCGTCGCCGGCGTATTCGCCCGCCTGGCCAGGGAGACGCCCGCCACCTCCCACTGAGGAGCCCCACCGTCTAGAATCGGAGCTCCGATGATCAGGAACTCCGCGGCGTGGCCCTGACCTCGGGCCCGGACGACATCCCGACAAGCCCCGTGGCCTTCGCGCTGCGGATGAGCCGGCCCTTCCGCGCCTGGGCCGCGGGGGCCATGCTCGCGGTGCTCGTCGCGACCGCGGCGGGTCGAGTGATGAGCTACGTGATCAAGCTCCTCACCGACGCCGCGATCGCCTTCGGCCAGGGCCGGGCCGGCGCGAACGAGATCTGGCACTGGGCCCTCGTCTTCCCCGCGGTCTACCTCGGCAACGAGGTGGTCTGGCGGACGAGCGGGTTTTGCGGGATGCGCTGGGTCACGGGGCTGGTGGCCGAGGTCAACCGCCGCCTCTTCGCCCACCTCTCGGAGCACTCGGCCACCTACTTCAGCGACCGCTACGCGGGGGCGCTCGTCAACAAGATCGCGAACGCGGCGAGCGGCACCGAGCGCCTCATCTCGCAATGGCTGTGGCAGTTCCTCCCGTGGATCGTCGGTCTCGTCGCGGACTTGAACCTCACCTATCTCGCCCATCCCTACTTCGCGCTCGGCCTCGTGATGTGGACGCTGGTCTACGTCCCCACCAACGTGTTCTTCGTGTCGCGTCTTCACAAGCTCAGCTTCCGGTACGCGGAGGACTCATCCCAGCTCCGTGGTCAGATGGTGGACAGCACGTCCAACATCGATACCGTCCGCGCGGCCGGAGAGGTGGAGTACGAGAAGGGCCACATCGGCGAGTACGTGGGCCACCAGCGTGTGTCCCACCTGCGCGAGTGGTGGTGGTCGGAGTGGGTGCTGGTCACGAACGGCATCCTCCTCGCCGCCTTCATCGTGGGCATGCTCGCCCTGGGGATTCGGCTCATCGCCAGCGGGACCATCAGCGTGGGCTCGCTGGTCATGGTGATCACGGTGGTCATGGCGCTCGAGCAGCGCATGTTCTTCCTCGGACAGAACCTGACCCAGGCGGTGAGCTACCACGGACAGGTGAGCGAGGGGCTGAAGGAGCTCCTGGAGCCCCACGAGATCACCGACCGACCGGGAGCGGCACCGCTCGTGGTCACGAGCGCCGCGATCGCGTTCGACGACCTGCGATTCTCCTACCGCGAGCAGCCCGTGTTCGACGGGGACTTCCGCCTCGCAATCGCGGGAGGCGAGAAGGTCGGCCTCGTGGGCCACAGCGGCGCGGGGAAGTCGACCCTCGTCGCGTTGCTCTTGCGCCAGTTCGAGCTCCAGGGGGGCCAGATCCGGATCGACGGTCAAGCGATCTCCGGGATCACGCTGGAATCGCTGCGCCGCGCGGTGGCGCTCGTGCCGCAGACCACGTCGCTCTTCCACCGGACCATCCTGGAGAACATCCGCTACGGGCGGCTCGAAGCCAGCGACGAAGAGGTCATGGAAGCGGCGCGCCTCGCCCAGGCCGACCGTTTCATCGAGGTCCTCCCCGAGAAGTACGCGACGCGGGTGGGGGAGCGGGGGGTCAAGCTCTCCGGGGGCCAGCGCCAGCGGATCTCCATCGCCCGCGCTCTTCTGCGCAAGGCCCCCATCCTGCTGCTGGACGAAGCCACGAGCGCCCTCGACAGCGAGAGCGAGGCCGCGATCCAGGCCGCGCTGGTGGGCCTCATGCGCGACAAGACGGTGATCGCGATCGCCCATCGCCTGTCCACCCTCCGCGCCATGGACCGCATCGTGGTGCTGGAGGCCGGGCGCATCGTGGAGGACGGCCGCCACGAAGACCTGGTGGAGCGCGGCGGGGTCTATGCCGGCCTCTGGAACAGCCAGGTCTCCGGCTTCATTCCCGACTGACCGCGCCAAGCCGGTCGTCCCGCAGCAGGGCACCGAAGAGGGGAATGCCGCTACCGATGAGAATGGGGACTCGGGTGAGAACCAGGCGGTGAATCAGGCCGGCGCGAAGGAAGCCTTGAATCGTCACGCCGCCGTCCACGTAGACGTGCTGTGCGCCTTCGGCGGACAGCCGCGACGCGATGTCGGCGGGCGGGCCGCTCATTTGCTCGACTCGACCCCCGCGGTCAGACGCCGCAGAAAGCTCGAGAGGCTGGCCGCTCAGAACGACGACCCGCCTTTCGCCGTATGGCCAGGTACCGAAGCCCAGAACGACCTCGAAAGTCTTTCGGCCCATGACCATGGTGTCGACGGTAGCGATGAATTCCTCGTACCCATGGGGCTCGGTTCCGCCAGCATCCAGGAAGTCGAGATCATGGTTGGCTCGAGCGATGAAGCCATCGACGCTCACACCGACGAACACCGACGTCTTCATTTGCGCCCCTGCTCCATGCCCGCCTAACACAGCAGATACGACGTTCGGCCACCAACCTGACCTTGCGCCGGCTTCATCCGCATCCGATTGTTCGGCGGCTCACTCGATCATGGTTCATCCCGAGACACCCCGCTCCGCTTGGATTAGCGAGTCGCGCGCTTCGTCGAGGGAGCGACGGAAGCGAACGAGAGCCAAGGCTCAGGCCAGGCCGGCGACCGGTAGCTCGGCCAGCCCCCGCACCGGGAGGAGCTTGCGCCAGCGCAGCGACTCCGCGGGCTGGGTCAGGCGGAGGCCGGGAAAGCGCGCGAAGAGGGTGGTGAGGGCGATCTGCGCTTCCATGCGGGTCAGGCTCGCGCCCAGGCAGAAGTGCCGGCCCTGGCCGAATGACACGTGCGGGTTCGGATCACGAGCGAGGTCGAGCGTCTCGGGGTCCCTGAACACGGACTCGTCGTGGTTGGCCGAGCCCAGGACCGCGCTCACCAGCTCTCCGCGCGGGATGGTCACGGACGAGAGGGTCACATCCTCGCGGGAGATGCGCGGAATCGTGATCTCCACCGGGCTCGTGTAGCGCAGCAGCTCCTCGATGGCGGAGTTGGTGAGGCCCGGCTCGCTCACGAACCTGGCGCGCTGGTCCGGGTGCTGGAGCAGGGCGAGGGCGGCGCTGCCGATCAGGTGCACCGTGGTCTCGTAGCCGGCAGAGAGGAGCAGCATGGCCATGCCGAGCAGCTCGTCCTCATCGAGGCGGTCGCCCGCCTCCTCGGCCTGGACGAGTGCCGAGAGCAGGTCGTCGCCGGGGCGGGCCCGGCGCTCCGAGAACAGCCTCCGGAAGTACCGCATGATGAGCAAGACGTAGGGGAGCGCGATCGGGATATCGAGGATTCCGGTGGGAGCGCTGATCGGGATGCTGCCCTGGACCAGAGTGTGGAAGCGATGACGGTCCTGCTTCGGGATCCCGAGCAGCTCGGCGATGACGGTCAGCGGTATGGGAAGGGCGTAGTCGCGGACCAGGTCGAACGACCCCGTCCGCGGAGCGGCCTCCAGCAACTCGTTGCACACGGCCCGGATGCGGTCGCGCAGCCGCTCGATCCTTCCGGGTGTGAAGGCCTGGCTCACCAGCTTCCGCAGGCGGGTGTGATCCGGAGCGTCTTGGCTCAGCATGTGGCGGGTCAGGGGTCGGGCGAAGGCCGGCTGCAGCCAGCCCAGCTTGGAGAGTATGTCCATCGAGAACCGCTCGTCCTTGGCCACGGTGACCACGTCTTCGTAGCGCGTGACGAGCCAGCCCCGCAAGACGAAGGGTACGGAGGCCTGGAAGACGGGGGTCTCCGCGCGCATGCGCGCATAGAAGGGATACGGGTTTGCCTTGAACCGTGGGTGCGAGAGCGCTGACGCCTTGATCGGCTCCATCTCCGGCCTCCAGGTCGCGTCCTCCACTTTCGGCGCCGTCCTCGTAGCTCCTCGTGTCACGCCCCTGAGTACGCATAACCGGGTTGAGCTGCGAACGCTCCGCAGCCGATTGTGCCACTACCGTGCCGCCGTCAGCTTCATCCGCTTGTTCGACGGCTCCTTCGCAGACCCACCACTGGCGATAGCCACCGCACCGTTGCGGGGCCTGAGGCGACTGGATACGCGATATCGCCAAGTGCAATCGTCAAGCCGTGCCTGGCTGCCGACCATGACCCACAACCAGCAGGGTGAGCCCGCCAAAGACGGCCCCCACGATCATCGTGAACGGGATCCACAGGAACATCTGGGGGATGAATCCGATGAAGAACCACTTCGCCAGCGGAGCCGTCTCCGGGAAACCGGGCGGCGGCGCGTTGTAGTGCGTGTGCCAGTTGGCAAAGATTGCGGCTAGCATCACGATGGCGACGGGCACGCGCGCGGCCAGGCCGTAGACGAAGAGCGTCCGGCCGAGGGCAGGGAAGCCCCGATATGCGACCCAGGCCGCCGCCAGACCGGTCAGCATGACGACGCCCAACTGGGCAGTCTGGGTCAGCCTCAGAACGAGTCCCGCGGTTGCGGCGCTTACGATTACGATGGCGAGGGCGCACAGAGCGTGCCCGACGACGCGGGCCGCTCGCGGCGAGCCCCCACTTCGCTCCAGCTTCCACGCGAAGTAAACGCCAAAGAGCGGCACCAGCCAGACGATGCCCACGATGGCACCCCCACCGCCAACGTCGCCGACGAGCCTGGGCGACCAGCCTTGAAGCTCGCCCGTGAGGCGAAGAAGCGTCACGGCAAGAGTGACGATGGCCGGCATGAGAAGCGACTTGAATGGGAGGGGTGCCGAGAGATCTCGCGTCATGCCGACCTCTCCAATCTGTCGGTCGCCGGATCTACGCGTCCAGCAGGACAGGGAATCTACGGGCATCTCGCGCTCATGTTCGTGTCCGTCGAACACCCCGGGTTGAGCTGCGAGGGCCGCGTCGCTTTGCCATCGCGGACCTCGGGATCTTCCCTCGTCAGGTGCATCTCGTTGTTCTACGGCGCGATCTCGTTGCTCACTCACCTCGCTGTGAACGCTATCGAGGCGTGCTCCACGCCCCTGTCGCTTATACCCACGGCAAGAGCCACATACCGGTTGCCGCGGATCAGCTGAGTGGCGGGACTGGTTAAGGCGGTCCGAGAGCCCCCGGGTGGGGTGCCGTACGTGAAGCTAAGTTCCGGCATGGTGTCCTCGGTCGTGCTCCCCTCGGACTGGTCATCAGGTGCGTCCGCCTCTGCGATGGGAACGGCCGTTAGCGGACCCACCTCCCTGATGGCTCCCGCAAACGGTCCGACCGCACCCGGGGGCTCCATGCACCACGCGACCGTGTCCTCATTCTCGACAGAGAACAGTATCGTCCGAACGCCCGCTCCGCGGATCTCGAATGCTAACTCGCTCGCGGTATTCCGTACTGCCAGGCAGTAGTCCGTGGCCACCGTCATCACCTCACCCTACGAGGTTGGGCCCAACGCCCGTAGAACACCCCGAGATCAGCTGCGAAACGCGTCCGTGGTGGACCCCGCGTTTCGTCAGCTCCTGCATCTCGTTGTTCTGCGCCCCGCTTCGCTCCTACGCGGTACGAACTGCGAGGATGTCGCTTTGAGCGACGGCGCGCAGGTCCGCGGCACGCAGGGTGACGAGCGCCTTGGTCTGCCCCGACGCTTGCACGAACTCAACCTCGACGCCATCGGAGCCGTAGAGCTCGACAACGGCTCCAAGGTCCCCGGCACGGAGGCCATGATTCGGGAGATCGTGATTCAGCACCACCGTGTCGAGAAGGGCGAATGTCATGGCTACCTCGGTCGAACGGTGACGAGCCGAACATCTGATGCCCCAGCCTCTTGAATCCAGATGGTCGACACCTGGGCCGAGCCAACGGGGCCCTTTAGGTCACCAGGCACAGTGTACTTCCGGCCGAACTCCATGTCTTCAACCTCTGCGACCTCGCCAGTCGCCGCGATTCGACGGAGCTCCAAGACAAACGCCTGAGCGCTGCCCTCGTCGAAGCCCAGTGCCGCGAAGACCCTGGCCTTGAATCGGCCCACCGGGTGCGTTCGAGAGAGGAGGTAGCTCCGGATCTTCTCCTCGTCGATCCGTACACGATGGGCTTCAGGCAGCTTCACCGCTGCATGTCCTCCTCATGGTGCGTAGAACACCGGGTTGAGCTGCGAACGCTCCGCTGCCGGTTTGCCGCTACCGTGCGGCCGTCAGCTTCAACCCATTGTTATCCGGCGTCTCGAGTCTCTGCATCCACTTAGTCCGTGACGACCTCGGCCTTTGCGACACTACCGTGTTCGAGCTTTAGAACCAACCACTCAGAGTCGATGGCGAAGGCGCCGCGCTCCTGTCCTAGCCAGTAGACGTAGTCATATTCGCGAAAATACTCTGACGACGGCGGGACCCCGAGCAGCGCGTCGACTTGCGATTGGGACATCCCCACGAGAGCATGCTTGCGCAAGAGGTCGTCAACCATGTGCACTCGTATGCCCTTGGCAGAGTGCGTATTCTCGGCCTTCCAGACAATTGGGTCGAACGGCTGTCTGGAAGCATAGTCTTTCACGACGGGCATTCCGAAGATGATGCCGAAGATGACACACATCCCTAGAACTTGGGCGCCGGCAAATGCAACAAGCGGCATCCAACGCTTCTTCAGGATGGCGAACAGGAGCAGGAGGGCGCCGATGATCCAAGGCAAGGCCCCGATGGCACTATGAAGGCTGCGGACCCACGGGGCCTGCTGATCAAAGATGATGCGGGGGCGCCCCATCAGCCGGGCGGCGATCGCCAGCCAGTGCAATTCGATCCAGCCCAGGGCCACGAAGGTGCCCACGCCAGCGAGTGTGAAGACGAGAGCGTCAGTAGTTCGGCGACTCACCACTCACCGCTCCTCATGAGTCTCCCTACGCCCGGATAACACCGGGATAAGCTGCCGCGCCTCAACGCTTGCGCCGCGCGCGGTCAGCTTCATCCCGTTGTTCGGCGGCCTCAGAGTCTATTCGCACATCAACTCCTTTGCCGCCACGAGGCCTCGCTTCACGAGGAGTCGGGCGGCACAGGTTCCGAAATGAGGATTGGGCTTCGTCAACGCAACCATGTACTCCAGGCTGGCCTCATAGCCCGGAGGCGGACCAAGGATCGGATCACCGGGCTCACATATCGTGCGATACACCTGCTCGAGGGTTGCCCCCTTCGAGACGCGTTCCCAGTCGACCTCAGCCGCGGTCTGAGTGATGAACCGTTCGCCCTCGTTGGCGCATCGAACCACCCGGCTTGCGGAGTCCAGGTCGCACAACACGTGCTGTGTCGCGGATCGACTCCCGTCACGGCCTGTGATCAGGAACGAGGCTCTCCGCGCTCCAGCGCCATCGGACAACTGATGCTCGCTGAAGGCGTCTCCGAGTCTCGCCTTGAGATCGGTGAGCGTGCGCCCAGCAGCAAGGTCCGCCAGCCGCGCCTCCAGGAGGCGCACGACCTGCCTGTTGCTACCGCAGTTGGGGTTGGCGACACCAACAGCACCGATCAGGATCGCGCCTAGAATCACACCTTCACCGCCCTCGCATGCTCATTGGGTCCGCCGAACACTTAGGTAAGCTGCGGGCGACCCATCGCCGAAGGCGCCGCGCCCGTCAGCTTCACCTACTTGTTGGACATCCCACGCGCCCAGGTGGCTCCTGTGCGCGGTGGGCCTCTATGGATATTACGCCCGGCGGGATGACGTTCGGAAGGTGTGTGCTGGGGACGGGAAGGGTGGAGAGGTTGGGCAATTCGAGGCGAGATGGATTTGGAGGTCCACGGCGGGAGGGTGATTGGAGTGGCGAAGGGTGCTGCGAGTCGGCGGGGATACACGTCCCGCGGTGATCGGCGATGGAGGGTGGTTGCTCATGCGGCTGCGGAGGAAGGACCGGGGCGCGATCGAGTGGGCAAGGGCTTGAGTTGGGTGACGCGCAACACCGGCACTCCACACGTCGCGCAAAGGGTGCGTCCGGCGGAAGGTTGCTTCCAGGGGGCGGAGGTATCCGGCGTGATCTCGGCTCGCAGCTCAGGGCTGAGAGGAACCGTTTGTGCGGCGCGGTCTCTTAGATGGTTGTTCTGACTACCACGCCGATAAAGACCGTACCCTCGGACCATATGGAAGCCCTCTGGAGGAACGTGCTGGAGGTAGCGGCGCACGAACTCAGCCGTGGGGAGTGCCATGACCTTCTCCTGGGCGAGTCGATAGTCTTTGTAGCGGAAGCTGACTCGGTCACCG
The DNA here is from genome assembly GCA_963760685.1 of uncultured Acidobacteriota bacterium. Lineage (GTDB taxonomy): Bacteria > Acidobacteriota > Vicinamibacteria > Fen-336 > Fen-336 > CAVXEA01. The sequence goes on along the minus strand of CAVXEA010000003.1, from coordinate 2,980,575 downwards.
TCGAACGCGAGGAGACGGCCCTCGCCGAACGGTCCACCGTTCAGGTAGCGACCAAGGTAGTTGAGGACGGCGGTTGGGTTGCCGTAGCGCTCACGTACATGAACGTTCCAGCGCTTCTTGCGGAGCTGAAGGCCGAGCTGATCCACGTCCGATACTCCCCAGCCTGCCGGAAGACGCAAGCGTTCGCGTCGGGCCAGTTGCCGAAGGCCATCCAGAAACTTGCCTCGGAACAACCGCTTCAGCGGCTCTGCAGGCAGGAAGTGCCGTCGTCGGCAGTGCCGCCAGCCGCCCTGCTCGTCCGTACCTCCGGCGGTGACCAGGCAGTGGATGTGTGGATGAAGTGCAAGCTGCTGACCCCACGTGTGCAAAGCCATCAGCGCTCCCGGCCGAGCCCCGAGATAGCGCGGATCACTGGCGAGCGTGAACAACGCCTCCCGTGCCGAACTGAAGAGCAGATCGCCCAGCGCCGCCTGATTGAGCTGCCACAGGCAATTCAACTCGTGGGGGACGGTAAAGATCACATGGTGGTGGGCGCACCCCAGTAACACCCTCGCCTGACGCTCTAGCCACCGCTGCACACGCGAGAACGCGCATCGCGGGCAACACCGGTGACGACATGCGTTGTACCAGACGCTCAGATGACCCGATTCACACACCCCAGCATGACCACCCAGCACCGCCGTCCGGCAAGCCACGATGGCCCGCATCGCCTTGCGTACGACACCTGGAACACTGCGAGACGACAGGTACCCGTCGCCACCCGCCCGCAGAATGTCCGCCACCCGCAGCCGCACAGCCGCGAATGGTGCGCCATCCCACTCGCCATGAATCGCTCTTTGTGAGGGTCACTGAAACTGTCACAAGCCGCGAGAAAGCAGCCTATCTAAGACGCTACTCTCTCGCTCGCTCCACTCCCACGTAGTGGGGCATGTCCAACACCTTAGTATCCGACAAGAATATCCGATAAGACACGCGAGACATTGGCACTCGGTCTGAATGGGTGCGCTTGGGGCAGGTGGGGAAGGGTCAACGAAGCAAGAACTTGCTGGGACGGGTGGAAGGCGGGTGGGGCCGGGCTCTGGGCGCCGCTGCGAGATAGCCGGATACACGTTGCGTGGCCGCTCGGCTTCCACATGGGTTGGGTGGAAGGAACCTACACGTTGCCAGGTCGGTCCAATGGGCTTCGCACGCCGAGGCCGCTGCGGTTGAGCAGGTGGGTGTAGATCATGGTGGGGCTGACGTCGCTGAGGCCCGCGGCTGCCCTCAGCCTTCGATCGCGTCGAGTACGCCGCGCATGTAGGAGAACGACTCCTTCATGCCCACGAGCGGGCTCGTCTCGTTGATCTCGTACTCGAGTCCCACGTGCGCCGGAGTAGCCGATGCGGAGGAGGGCGCGGAACAGGCCGGGGATGTCGAGGAGGCCCTTGCCCACCTCGGTCTGGCTCTCGCGATCGGTCTTGTTCTTGAGGTCCTTCACGTGCAGGTCGAGGAGCCGGTCCTTGCACTCGTCCACGGTCTTGACCGGGTCGACCCCCGCCCGCGTGGCGTGGCCGATGTCCATGCAGAGGCCGAAACGCGGGTCGCGGCCCTTGAGGAGCTTGTAGGCGTCCTGGGGTGCGGGGAACGCCTTGTCCTCGGGCCCGTGGTTGTGGATCGCGACCTTGATGTCGAACTCCTGGATCGCCTTTTCGATGAGGTCGAAGGCGGCGGGCTCCGGGCGCGACGACCATGAGGGGGAAGCCCCCGGCCTTCGCGTACTCGAAGGCCTTGCGTATCTGGGCGGCGTCGTTCTTCAGGGTGATCGTCCCGCCGCCCATGATGGTGAGACCCGCGGCCTCGATCTTCTTCCGCGCGGCAGCGATGGCCTCGGGCGAATCGGTCATGGGGAGGTGAAAGTCCTTCAGGTTGATGTAGGAGAGCTCCATCTCCTTGCACATCTCGAGGGCCTGGTCGAGGGTGAACTTGCGCACCGAGTAGGACGCGAGTCCCAGCTTCAGCCGCCGCGTCTTCGCGGAGGCCACCGTGGGCATCGACAAGGAGAGCGCGGGTGCGGCGGCGGCGCCCACGGCCGTGGCCAGGAATGTCCGGCGGGAGCTTCGAGTCGTCATGGCACCTCGCTTCGTCGATGAACGCGCGGGTGATGATGTCAAAAACCACGCCCGCTCGCCAGAGGCGCCGGGGGGAATGGCCGCGCGCCCGTGTTACGCTTCGCCCCTTGCCATGATCTCGTTTTCCAACATCAGCAAGCAGTACGGCCGCCAGGTCCTGTTCGTGGACGCCTCTTTCCAGCTCAACCCCGGGGAGAAGGTCGGCCTCGTGGGCCCGAACGGCGCGGGGAAGACGACCCTCTTCCGCATGATCGTGGGCGAGGAGAGCGCCGACGAGGGCGAGGTCTCGGTCCCGAAGAAGCTCACCATCGGCTACTTCCGCCAGGACGTCGAGGAGATGTCGGGCCGCTCGGTCCTGGACGAGGCGATCGCGGGCAGCGGCCGGCTGGGCTCGCTCCACCACGAGCTCGAAGACCTCCAGCACGCGATGACCGATCCCGCCCGGGCGGGCGAGATGGACGCGGTCCTCGCCCGCTTCGGCGAGGTACAGGAGGAGTACGACCACCTCGGTGGCTACGGGCTCGAGGCCCAGGCGCGCGAGGTCCTGCACGGTCTCGGGTTCGACGACGAGCGCATCGACGGGGACGTGGGCGCCTTGTCCGGCGGCTGGAAGATGCGGGTGGCCATGGCCCGCGTGCTCCTGGGGAAGCCCGAGGTCCTGCTCATGGACGAGCCCACGAACCACCTCGACCTGGAGTCGATCCTCTGGCTCGAGGCCTTCTTGAAGTCGCGCTCGGGCGCGCTCCTCATGACCTCGCACGACCGCGAGTTCATGAACCGCATCGTCACGAAGGTCGCGGAGATCGACGGGGGCGAGATCACGCTCTACTCCGGGCAACTACGACTTCTACGAGCGCGAGCGCGCGCTCCGGGAAGCGAACCAGGAGGCCGCCTACGCTCGGCAGCAGGCCAAGCTCGCCAAGGAGCAGCGCTTCATCGAGCGCTTCTCCGCCCACGCCGCGAAGGCGGCGCAGGTGCAAAGCCGGGTGAAGGCGCTCGAGAAGATCGAGAAGATCGAGCTGCCCAAGAAGCGGCAGGTGGTGCGCTTCGATTTCCGCCGACCCGCCCGCTCCGGCGAGGAGGTCGCCGTGCTCGAGGGCGTGAGCAAGGCCTACGGCCGCCGCGTGGTCCACGACGGGCTCGGCCTCACCCTTCGTCGCGGCGAGCGCTGGTGCGTCATGGGCAGGAACGGCGCGGGCAAGACCACCCTGCTCCGCATGGTGGCCGGGGTGCTCGCTCCCGACGCGGGCACGGTCCGGCTGGGGGCGAGCACGAAGCTCGGCTACTTCGCCCAGCAATCGCTCGATCTCCTCGACCCCGAGCTCACCGTGTGGGAGCAGCTCCAGCGGGACTTCCCCAAGGAGAGCGTCGGGGCCCTGCGCAGCCTGCTGGGCGCCTTCCAGTTCTCGGGGGACGACGTGGACAAGAGCGATCCGCGCCCTTTCCGGCGGGGAGAAGTCCCGGCTCGTGATGGCCCGCATGCTGCTCGATCCGCCGAATTTCCTGGTGCTCGACGAGCCCACCAACCACCTGGACCTCGCCACCAAGGAGATGCTGGTCGAGGCCCTCGGCGACTTCGAGGGCACGATGCTCTTCGTCTCCCACGACCGCGCGTTCCTCCGCGGCCTGAGCAACCGGGTGATCGAGCTCGGGCGGCGAGACCGGCACCGAGGCCGCTCCGCACCTCTACCCGGGCTCGTACGTCGAGTACGTCGAGCGGACCGGCCACGAGGCCCCGGGCGTCCACGCCTGAAGAAGAAGGCCATCCGAGGCCATAATCCCGTCGTGAACCGGGCCCGGTGGCCATTCCCGACTGCTCTCGCCGGTGCCCTCCTGGCGGTCGTGCGTCTCGCCCGCGAGCCATAGGACGGTGAGCCGGTGAATCGCGGGTCGAGCCGCTCGTGCTGGCCCATCCCCAGGCGCCTCGGGACGGGCGCCTGGCCGTGGCCGCGATCTTCCCGGCGGTCGGTCGCTACGCCCTCTCCGGGGTGCAATCGCTCAACGGGGTTCGCCTCGCCGTCGTGGACCTCAATCGAGGCCGGTGGCGTCGGCGGCCGCCCGCTGGCTCTCCTCGAGTACCCGATCGGCAGCTACTTCCTGGACGCACGCGAGGCCGCGTCCCTCGCCGCCGATGCGGGGGCCCTCGCCATCGTCGGCTCCAACTCCAGCGACCTTTCGATGGCGATCGCCGAGGAGGCGGAGGCGCGTCGGCCTGGTCCAGGTCACGAACGTGTCCACGGCCCAGGACCTCACCTTCGACCCCGCCACCGGCGAGAGCCGCCGCTTCGTCTTCCGCGTGTGCAGCTCCGACGGGGTCATGGGCGGCGCTCCTCGCCGCGTTCGCGCGGGACGAGCCTCGGCGCCCGCCGGGCGGCCGTGCTCTACGAGGTGGGCCGCACCTACAGCGCTCGCCTCGCCCGGAGCTTCGTCGAGCGCTTCCAGGACCCCGCCCGCGCGCGGACCTCCGCGGAGTTCGTCTACCTCGCCCTCGAGACCGACTTCCGGGCCCAGCTCCGGGAGATCCAGGCCTTCGGCCCGGACGTCTTGTTCCTGCCCGGCTCGTTCACCGATGCGACCCTGATCGCGCGCCAGGCCGAGCTGCTCGGGCTGCGCGCGACCCTGCTCGGGGCCGACGCCTGGTCGAGCCCCCTCCTGTTCAAGAGGGGCGGTCCCGAGCAGCCCGCGTACTTCCTCGACCACTGCTCCCCACCCGCAGCCTTCAACGAGCGCTACCGACAGGCGTTCGGCCAGCCGACCCAGGGTTGCCGCGCGGCCCTCGCCTACGACGCGGTGCGGACGATCGCCGCGGGCCTCCAGTCCCTGGGCCGTCTCGAACCCGAAGACCTGGACGCCCGGCTTGCGGACCACGCGGCGGCGTCTGCGTGACGCGGTCGCCTCCGCCGATCTGCGCCGGCATCACCGGCCGCGTCCGGTTCGACGAGGTGGGCGACCGGCCCACCGGCATGGCGGTGATGGCCGTTCTGCCCACGACCGCTGGCGGGTACGAGACACGCTTCGAGGGCTGGGTGGGGGGGCGCTAGCGTGACCCGTCTCCGCCGCGCCCTCGCCGACCTGAGCCTCAACGCCAAGGTCACCCTCACCCTCGTCGCGGTCTTCGTGTCCATCGTGGGCGCGTTCCTGCTGTTCATGGTGCCCTTCCTCGCCGAGCAGCGCGCGAGCCTCCTCGAGAAGGACAAGCGGCTGCTCGCGACCCTCCGGGACAGCCACGAGCGCGACTTCATCTACGACCTGCTGAGCGAGAACGAGGAGTCGCTCGCCGCCCATCTCGCCGATCTCGCCGGGCAGCGAGGTCTCTTGTGGGCCCGGGTGGAGTCGGACGACATCGACCTCGCGGCCACCGCCGATCGGGACGTGATTCGCGACCTCCTGGGCGAGGAAGCCACGGCCTTCGCGGCCGAGCCGACCCTGGCCCTGCTGGTGCGGGCGAACGGCGAGGCCGATCTGGTGGGGGCCGGGGGCCGGCCGCTCCTGAAGGCGCGTCCCGTAGCGCGGGCCGCTCTCCCCGTCTGGAGGGCCAAGGCGGCGGAGCCGTGGTTCGAGGACAGCCGCTGGAACGGTCGGGCCGTCCTCTACTTCGGGAGCAGGCTCGCGGCGGCCGGACGAGCCGTTCGGGCGGCTGCACCTGCTCTACTCGCTCGCCGACGTGCAGCGCAGCCAGGCCCTCACCCACACCCTCTTCTACGGCCTGGCCGGGACCTCGTTCGTCCTCCTGCTGATCCTCCTGAACCTGCTGATCTCGCGGATCGTGATCGGACCCGTACGCAACGTGCAGCGGGCCATGTCGCGGGCGGCCACGGGCGACCTCGAGGTGCGTCCTTCCCGTGCACTCGCGCGACGAGCTCGGGGCCATGGCCGACGCCTTCAACCGCATGGTGGGCGAGCTCTTCGCCTCCAAGCGCGAGGTCCTCGACTACAGCCACAACCTCGAGACCATGGTCGCGGCCCGCACCCACGCCCTCCAGGAGTCCGAGGCCGACCTCCTCGACTTGAAGAACCGACTCGCGACGGTGCTCGCCAACGTGGCCACGGGTGTGGTCTCGCTCGACGAGGAGGGCCGCATCGAGACCTTCAACGAGCGGGCGGGCGAGATCCTGGCCACGCCCGCGGAACGTGACCGGCCGCCGCCTGGGCGAGGTGCTCGACGGCGACACGCGTCGGGTGCTCGACCTCGTGGAGGTCGTGCGGTCCGGCAGGACCCCGCGCGAGCAGGCCCACCTCGTCTGCCAGCTTCCCGCGGGGCGGCGCACGCTGTCGGTCGTGGTCTCCGCCCTGCCCGGCGAGGGACGGGCGATGGGGACGGTCGTGGTCTGCGAGGACCTGACCCAGATCCTGGCCACCCAGCGCCTCGAAGCCTGGAAGGAAGCGGTGGAGCGGGTCATCCACGAGCTCAAGAACCCGCTGACCCCGGTCGGCCTGGCCGCGGAGACCCTGAAGTCGGCCCACGCCCGCGACCGCTCGCGGTTCGAGGAGATGTTCCCCTCGGCGATCGACATGGTCCTGTCCTCGGTGCGCGATCTGAAGGAGCTGATCGCGGAGTTCAGCCGCTTCAGCCGCCTGCCCGAGGTGCATCTCGAGAACTGCCGGCCGAACGACCTCGTGCAGGCTGCCCTCGCCGGCTACGCCCACGGCATGGCCGGCCGACCCTCGGTCGCCCTGGACCTGGGCGAGGCACTGCCCGAGATCCAGGCCGACCCCGACCAGCTGAAGCGCGTGTTGCTGAACGTCGTCAACAACGCGCTTCGAAGCCATGGAGGGCCGCCCGGGGGAGATCCGCGTGGCGACGCGCCTGCGGGGAAGCGAGGTGGAGATCGCGGTCATCGACCGAGGGCCCCGGGGTCGAGGACGTCGACCGGATCTTCGAGCCCTACTACACGACCAAGGTGAAGGGCACGGGGCTGGGGCTCGCCATCGCCCGCCAGATCGTGGAGGAGCACCACGGGCGGATCGCGGTGGAGAGCCGGATGGGCGTGGGCACGACGGTGCGGATCCTGCTGTCCGCGGTCGCATGACGCGCATCATCGGCGGCCGGGTGAAGGGCCGAAGGCTCAAGACGCCCGCGGGCGACGCCACCCGACCCACGGGGGCGCGGGTGAGGCAGACCCTGTTCGACATCCTCGCCCCCGAGATCCCGGGCTGTCGCTTCCTCGACGCCTTTGCGGGCTCCGGCGGAGTCGGCCTCGAGGCCTTGTCGCGGGGAGCGGCCGTGGTCGTGCTCGTGGAGCTCCACGCGGCCGCGGCTTCGGCGCTCAAGGAGAACGTGCAGGCCCTGGCCGGGGCGGGCGGGGAGGCCCGGGTCTACCGGCAGGACACTCGCGTCGCCCTGTCCGGCCTGGCGGGGGCCGGCGAGGTCGTTCGACGTGATCTACCTCGATCCTCCCTACGAGAGCGACCTCTACGAGCCCCTGCTCGAGACGATCGCCGAGAAGGGGCTCCTGTCCCCCGGGGGGGTGGTGGTCGCCGAGCATTTCAAGAAGCGTGCGCTTCCGGAGACAATAGGCCGCCTCGCCCGAAGTCGCGAGGTCCGGGTCGGCGACCACCGGCTCAGTTTCTACCGCCACAGGGTCCTCGGGGGGGTGTGAGTGATGAGGCGGCGCCGATCGATGGCCATCTTCCCGGGGTCGTTCGATCCGATCACCAACGGCCATCTCGACATCGTGGGTCGCAGCCTGCAGGTGTTCGAAGCGGTGAGGGTCGCGATCCTGGTGAACCCCGACAAGCGCCCTCTCTTCAGCGTGGAGGAGCGGGTGGCCATCATCCGGGAGACCTACCGCGGCAACCGGCGCGTCGAGGTCGATACCTTCTCGGGCCTGCTCGTGGACTACGCGGAGGCGGTGGGAGCCTCGGTCATCGTGCGGGGGATCCGGGCGATCTCCGACTTCGAGTTCGAGTTCCAGATGGCGCTCATGAACCGTCGCCTCAACCCCCGGATCGAGACCGTCTTCATGATGCCGGCGGAGAGCTACTCGTATCTCTCGTCGCGGCTCGTGAAGGAGGTCTTCCAACTGGGGGGCAAGGTGACGGGCCTCGTTCCCCCGGTGGTCGAGCGTCGTTTGCGGGAGAAGTACGGGCCCAGGCCAGGGGCGGGGGCCGCCTCGCCCTCCCGCTCGCGGAGGACCAGGTGAGCGCCATCGACGGATCGGCCGGAGACCTCTCGAGACGGGCCCTCAGCCTGGAGGTCTCGCCCACGGTGGCCATGGCCCAGCGGGCGGCGGCGCTGCGCGCCCGCGGCCAGCGGATCTTCGACTTCAGCGTCGGCGAGCCCGACCAGGACACCCCGCCCCACGTCTCGGCCGCGGCGGTGGCCGCCCTCCACGCCGGCCGCACCCGCTACGCTCCCGCCGCCGGCATCCCCGAGCTGCGCGTGGCCGTGGCCCAGCGCTACAAGAAGGACTTCAAGGTCTCGTTCACCCCGGAGGAGGTGGCGGTCACCGTCGGCGGCAAGCAGGCCCTCTACCTGGTGACCCAGGCCCTGCTCGATCGCGGCGACGAGGTCATCATCCCGTCCCCGGCGTGGCCGACCTTCGGGGAGGCGGTGCGCCTCGCCGGCGGGCGTCCCATCTTCGTGCCGGCCCAGGAGAAGGACGGCTTCAAGGTCACGGCCCGCATGATCGTGCAAGGCCACCGGCCCCAAGACCAAGGCGGTGATCCTCAACAGCCCGTCCAACCCGACCGGCGCCATCGTCGATCCCGAAGAGCTCCTCGTGATCGGCGACATGGCCCAGAGGCGCAAGTTCACGATCGTCTACGACGACACCTACGCCCACCTGGTGTTCAGCAAGGCGGACCACTCCGCCCTGCAGATCCTCCGCGAGTCCGTCGGCGACCGCTTCGTGATCGTGGGCACGGCCTCGAAGAGCTACTGCATGACGGGCTGGCGGATCGGCTGGGTGCTCGGCCCCAAGCCGCTGGTGGACGCCTGTGCGGCCCTGGCCTCGCACAGCACCCAGGGCCCCGCGACCTTCGCCCAGGTGGCGGCGGTGGAGGCGCTCTCGGGGCTCCAGAAGTTCGTCCAGAGCCTGGCCGTGGAGTATCGCCGTCGGCGGGACTTCCTCCAGCCGGTCCTCGCGGCCATCCCCAAGATCACCTGTGTCGAGCCCGAAGGCGGGTTCTACCTCTTCCCGAACGTCGCCCGCTACCTGCGCCCGGAGATGCCGACGACGATCGAGCTGGCGGACCGGCTTCTCGACGAGAAGGGAGTGGCGGTCGTGCCGGGAGAGGGATTCGGCACCCCGGGCTACCTGCGCATCTCGTTCGCCCGCTCCCTCGACGAGCTCAAGGACGGCTCGCGGCGGCTCGTCTCGTTCTTCGCGTCCCTGCGGGGCGAGACCGGGTGAGCCCCTTCGACCTCGTCGAAGGCTCGCCGGTCATCCTCTATCTCCGGGAGCCCAAGGAGAAGGTGTGGGGGCTCCTGCTCACGATCCTGCCCTCGGGGCTCGTGGTGCGCGGGCTCGACCTTCGGACGTTCGACGACTGGTTGCGCCAGGAGGCGCGCAGCGAAGAGAGCCTGCTCGGGCTCGTCACCCTCTTCTATCCGATGAATCGGATCGAAAGGATGGAGCGCGACGAGTCGATTGGCCCCATCGAGGGATACGCCGACCGTTTCCGTCGCGAGGTGGGACGAAGCGTTCGGCAAGCGCTGGGCCTCGATCCCGCCGATTCCTGAGCCGTCGCGGCCCTTGGGCGGCCACAACACGAACAAGGGCAAGAAGGGCTAGAAAGAGCGAAAGAAGAACTAGCCGACGAACTAGAAGTTGTCCCGGGGGACGGTGGGGCCGCCCCCGGGACAACGAAAGATCACCGTCCGGAGTAGTAGATCGCGGAAAGCGCGCCCACGGGGGCCAGGATCGTCGGGGCCATCAGGAACACGTCGCCGTTCTCGCCGATCGAATTCCAGTACTTGCTGTAGCCACCCGGACGACCCGCGGACACGGGTCGGCCGTAGCCGCCGTTCCAGAACCGCACGTCGTTGCTCGCGCTGCTGCGGTAGTAGCTCGCGATCGCGTACGGATTCTGCGACACCGGGGTTTGCAGGCCGAAGTAGTAGCCCTGGTGCGACCGGTAGAAGCCCGCGATCGCGTAGGGTCCGCCCGTAGGGCATCGCCGGTTGCCGGAGCAAGTCGACCGGGCCGTAGAACCCGCCGCCGCTCTGCGAAGACCGGTAGAACGAGGAGATGTCGTAGGGGTTCTCGAGGACGCGGAGCGGCCGGCGCGCCTCGGCCGGCTGCTCCTGGTCCTGCTCGCTCGCCGCCAGAGCTCCTGGGCCCGAGCGACGGCCGCGCTCGCCACCGCCGCCATCACCAACGCGATCACCTTTCCACGCATCGCCGACCTCCTGTCACACCCATACGTGCGGCCCGGAGTCGGGTTTGTGATGGGCGATACACCCCGAAACACCTCTATAATCCCACGACGCGGCGCCCGGCGATATGCCCGCGAGTATTGCGGGAAGAGAATTCGGCCATCACGCAAATCGCGTGCCCTCGTCATGCTGCTGTCACAGAGTGCAGATCGCTTTCAAGTGATTCGAGATGCAGTGGCTTGGAGGCCAGGCTTCCACAGTTTCCACAGGCTTTTCCACAGAATCTGTGGACGCACCGGTGAGCGGATCCGAAGCATGCTGAAGAAGGAAAGGTTGTTCACGCCGGGCCCGACGCCGCTTCACCCGCGCGTCCTGGAGGCGCTCGGTCGCCCCATTCCCCATCACCGCAGCGAGGAGTTCCGCTCCCTCTTCAAGGAAAGCCGCAGCGGGCTGCAGGAGTTCCTGAAGACGACCGGCGACGTGCTCATCTTGTCGTGTTCGGGCACGGGAGGAATGGAAGCCGCGGTCGTCAACACCGTCGCTCCGCGGCGAGCGCATGCTCGCGCTCGTGGCCGGACACTTCGGGAAGCGCTTCGTCGAGATCGGCAAGGCACACGGGATCCTGGTGGAGACCCTGGAGGCACCCTGGGGGGAGGCGGTGGCCCCTGATGCCGTCGCTGCTTGCCCTCGACCGTGATCCCTCCCTGCGCGCGGTGACCGTCCAGCTTTCGGAGTCGTCCACCGGCGCCGGCCACGACGTCCTTGGACTCGCCCGCGTCATCCGCGACCGCCCGGGAACGCTGCTCATCGTGGACGCGATCTCGGGGGCGGGGGCGATGAGGCTCGAGACCGAGGCCTGGGGCGTCGACATCGTCGTCGTGGGAAGCCAGAAGGCGCTCGCCCTTCCCCCGGGCCTGGCCTTCCTCGCGGTCAGCCCCAAGGCGTGGAGCCGCATCGAAGAGGCAAGGGCGCGGCGCTTCTACTTCGACCTCCGGCGCGAGCGCAAGGGCCAGGGCGACGGCAACTCGGCCTTCACCCCGGCCATCGCCCACGTCGTCGCCTTGCGGGCCGCGCTCGAGGGAGTCCGTTCGTCGGGCGGGGTCGATGGCCTCATCGCGAACGCCGCCGGGCTCGCGGCCATGACCCGCGCGGCGGCCGTCGCTCTCGGCATGCCCCTCGTCGTCGCCGCGACACCACGCAGACGCCCTGACCGCGCTCTACCCGCCCGTGGGCCTCGAGGCCCCGGCCATCGTCAAGGCCATGAAGAGCGAGTTCGCGGCCACGGTCGCCGGGGGCCAAGGGCAGCTCTCGGGCAAGATCCTGCGGATCGCGCATCTCGGCTACTACGACGTGACCGACATCCTGGGCCTGATCGGCACCCTGGAGATCGTGCTGCGGAGGCTCGGCCATTCGTTCGAACCCGGGGCGGGCGTGGGGGCCGCGCAAACGGAGTACCTGCGGCGGGTGACGGCCGTGACGCCTTGACGCAGTTCGATAGGGGCCAGCGAAGGGCGCGATGAGGTCTCTGCGCTCCACTTCGGCGATAATCGAGGCTCTCACGTCGCTCCGTCACCCACTCATCGTGTCCGACCGTTTCCGGCGTCGCCCGTTCTCATTTGAGGGATTGCATTGAGCTACAAGATTCTCTGTCTCGAAGGCATCACCGATCGCGGCCTGGAGATCCTCCGCGCCGAAGGCTTCACCATCGACGTCAAGAAGGCGCTCCCCCCGGCCGAGCTCGTGAAGATCATCCCGCCCTACGAGGCGATGCTGGTCCGCAGCGGCAGCCAGATCACCGCCGAGGTGCTGGACGCGGCCAAGAACCTCAAGGTCATCGGGCGGCCGGGGGTCGGCGTCGACAACGTCGACCTCGCCGCGGCGACCCGGCGCGGCATCATCGTCATGAACTCGCCGGGCGGCAACCTCGTCTCCACCGCGGAGCTGGCCATGGCCCTGCATCCTGTCCCTCGCCCGCAACATCGCCCCCGCGGACGCGTCCATGAAGGCGGGGAAGTGGGACCGCAAGTCCTTCGCGGGAGTCGAGCTGTCGGGCAAGCGCATCGGGGTCGTGGGCCTGGGGCGGATCGGGCGCGAGGTGGCGGCGCGCTGCCGGGCCTTCGGCATGGAAGTCGCGGCCTTCGACCCCTTCGTCTCGCCTGCGGTGGCGGAGTCGCTGCACGTGAAGCTCCGCACCATGGACGAGCTTCTGCAAAGCTCCGACTTCCTCACCCTGCACACCACCCTGACCAAGGAGACCCACCACCTGATCGGAAAGGACGCGCTCGCCAAGGTGAAGACCGGCATCCGCATCGTCAACGCGGCCCGGGGCGAGCTCATCGACGACGAGGCGCTCCTGGCCGCTCTCGAAAGCGGGCGGGTGGCCGGCGCCGCGCTCGACGTCCACACCCAGGAGCCGCCGGTCGATCGGCGCCTGTCCCAGCACCCGCGCGTGCTCGCCACCCCGCACCTCGGGGCCTCGACCCAGGAGGCGCAGGAGAGGGTGGGCACCGACATCGCGGTCCAGGTGCGCGACTACCTGAAGGGCGGGGTCATCCAGCAGGCGGTCAACTTCTTCTCGCTCTCGGGGGATCTCTACGACCAGGTGCGGCCGGCCATGGACCTGGCCGAGCGCCTGGGGCTCTTCCTCGGCCAGGTCTGCAAGGGCTCGCTGGAGCGGATCGAGTTCGGCCTCTACGGCGACCTCCGGGAGTTCGACATCAAGCCCATCCTGTCGGCGGCCGTGAACGGGATCCTGAAGCCGAGCCTGGCCGAGGGCGTGACCCTGGTCAACGCGCTCCAGATCGCCCGGGATCGCAAGATCGAGATCCTCGAGTCGACCTCGTCCGCCAACGTCACGTTCGCGAACCTCATCGCGCTGCGCCTCAAGACCAGCGACGAGGACTTCTCCGTCGCGGGCACCCTGTTCGGCCCCAACCATCTGCGCCTCGTCGACGTGGACGGGGTCGAGGTGGACGTGATCCCCCAGGGCAACGTCATCCTCGTGAAGAACGAAGACGCGCCCGGCATCGTGGGCAAGGTGGGAACCCTGCTCGGGTCCCACAAGGTCAACATCGCCCGCATGGGGCTCGGCCGGAAGCCGGGCAGCGGACGCGCCATCATGCTCATCGAGGTGGACAGCGAGGTCCCCGCCGAGGGCCTCGCCGAGCTCAAGGCCACGCCCGGCGTCCGCGAGGTGCGGTTCATCCGACTCGGATAGCCGGGAGTTCGAGGGGCCCCTCCCCGAGAGGAGGAGCCCCCAGGCACGCTCGTGGCCGCTAGGTGACGGCCTCGACGGAGAGCCACTCCTCGAGGTCCTTCTCGGCCTGCTCCCGGGAACGTCCGTAGTACTCCTGGATCTTGCCCATGAGCACGTCGCGGTCGCCCTTGATCTGGGCCAGGTCGTCGTCACTGAAGCGACCCCAACGCTGCCGGATCCGACCCTGGAGCTGCTTCCATTGGCCCTTCAGGATGTCCTGGTTCATGTGTCCCTCCTCGGCTTCTACTGGTCGACGGTCTCGATCTCGCTCGCGACTCGCTGGACGCCTTGCACCGCCCAAGCCACCTCGATGGCCCGCAGCTTGTCGGCGAGGTTGTGGGTCTTCCCGCTGAGCAGGGCGACGCCGTTGTTGACCGAGGCGACCTTGACTCCGCTCAGGGCGGGCTCCGCCTTGAACGAGGCCTCGATGTTGCTCTTGATCGAGTCGTCCGCCACCTTGAGCGTGGGCCTCACCGCGTCCGGCACGACCTGGAGCAGGTTCACCACGCTCTTCACGCCCTCGACCTTCTCCACGGCGGTGGCGGCCTTCGCCTTCTCGCCCTCGGACTTGACCTTGCCGTGCAGCGTGACCTTGCCCTTGACGCTGTCGACGTTGACCGCGGTCACGCTCACCCCGTCGGCGGTCAGCAGCGCGATCTTGGCCTTGGTGGTCAGCCACGCATCCGGCGCATCGGCCAGGACCGGAGCCGCCGCCAGGACGAGGGCCAGACAGCCCCCGCGAATCGAGCTCAGATGTACCTTCATGCGTCCTCCTTCTGGTTGCGACGAGAGGCCAGCCAAGGGAGGCGTCTCGCGCGATGCCCGTGGGGGTGAAAGAGCAACGCACGTGCCAGAAACGGGAGCGGGCAAAGCTCTTGCCTGCGAGCGAGATCGAGATCCTCGCGGGGCACAATCTACAAACCACCTCCACTCGTGCCGCCGCGTTCGCTCCCGGGACCTCGCAATTCTCCGAAAACCTGCGGACTGCGGGTAGTGGGGGTGTGGCTCGTCTCTTGCTTCGTCACCCGTCATGACGAACCTGCCCACCGCCGATAAGGCCCCACCCCGCCGCCCGGGCCCCGGGGCATCCGACCGCCCCGGGGCCTCCCGCCTCTCCACGGACGGGCGACGAGGAACGACGACGAGACCCTACCGTCTTCCCGACCTCGACTACGACTTCGGGGCGCTCGAGCCCCACATCTCGGGCGAGGTCATGGAGCTGCACCACGGGAAGCATCACAAGGCCTACGTGGAGAAGGCCAACGAGACCCTGGAGAAGATCGCAGAGGCGCGTGCGCGGCTCGACTTCTCCGCGATCGCGGGGCTCGAGAAGGCCCTGACCTTCAACGTCTCGGGGCACCTCCTCCATTCGATCTTCTGGAAGAACCTCACGCCCCGCGGAGGCGGAGCGCCGGCGGGCGAGTTGGCTCGCTCGATCGAACGCGACTTTGGAAGCTTCGAAGGAATGAAGGCGGAGCTCACCGAAACCGCGGCCACCCTCATGGGGTCCGGCTGGGCTTGTCTCGTCTTTGAGCCTGTGGCCGGCCGGTTGATTACCTCTCAGATCCACGACCACCAGTCGAACGTGGCCCAGGGGGCGCTGGCCCTCATGGTCATCGACGGGTGGGAGCACGCCTACTACCTTCAATACAAGAACCAGAAGGCCGAGTTCTTCAAGGCGGTCTGGAACCTCTGGAACTGGGAGGACGTGAGCGCGCGCCTGGACGCCGCGAGGGGCAGGACGTAGGAGGGCGGAGGCCGCCGTGGAGTCGCCGGTGACGATCGCCCTGCTCACCCTCATCGCCGTGGCCGCCATCCTCCAGGCGGTGTGTCTGGTCCTTCTCCTGGTGAACGGGCGGCGGCTCGCGCTCCGCCTCGAAGAGGTCGAACGCGAGCTACGGCCCCACCTGGCTCGCGCGGGCCTCGTCGTGGAAGAGGTCGCGGAGCTGGCCGCCGGTGCTTCCCGCCAGCTCCCCGCGATCGAGTCGGCGGTGCGCCACGCGGCCACCGGAGCGAGGCGAGCCGGCGACCTCGTCGAGTTGCTCGCGGCTCTGCCTTTTCGGCCCCTCGCGCGGGCCCTCGCGGTCTGGCGCGGGGTCCGCTACGGCGTGGGAGTCTATCGCCAAAGGCGCGCCCCTCCCGCCTGAGTGGCGGCCGCCTTCAGGGCAGGGTCCAGACCCCAGGTTCGGAGACCTTCTCCAGGGTCTCGCCCGCCAGGAGGTCGTCTCCAGTCTGCAGGACGAGGTCGGCCAGGGAGACGATGCCCCTGAGGCTCCCGTCGCCGTCCACGACCAGGAGGCGCCTGAGCCTGGCGTCCTGCATGAGGCGCGCGGCGCTGCGGACGTCGTCACCCTCGGCGCAGGTGACGACCTCCGGCGACATGATCTCGCCCACTCGCGTGACGCGCGGATCGCGCCCTTCCGCGGTGGCCCTGACCGTGATGTCGCGGTCGGTGATGACACCGACGAGGCACCCCTCGTCGATCACGGGCAGCGGCCCCACGTCGAGGTTCCGCATCATCAGCGCCGCATCCATGAGCGTGGTCTCGGGCGTGGCGCTCACGACGTTCGGGGTCATGGCTTCGAAGACCTGCATGTTCCACCTCCGTCAGACCGGCCTCCGGCCCTGGATGATGTTGATCAGCACCACCGCGATGGCCAGGAGCAGAAGCAAGTGGATGTAACCGCCCAGCGTGTACGAGCTCACCATCCCGAGCAGCCACATCACCACCAGGATCACGAAGATCGTCCACAGCATGTCAGTCCTCCTCTCGCGCCCGGCTCCTGCCGAAGGGACGTGCAGGTCCAGGTCTGGAGTCCGGGGAGGTGCAAGCGACGTGCCGCGTCGCCCGGTCTGCTCCGGCAGGCTCGAGATGGACCAGGCGGGCCTCGGAGGTCCGTTCCCGCGCACGGGTGGGCCCTGATCGGCGTGTATACTCTACAAACTGCCTCGGCGACAGGCCGCTTGCGAACGCAAGCACGACCCGTGGAGAGTGAATGCGCCTAGGGGTGAAGAGCCTGCTGCTGATGCTGGCGGCCTACGCTCTTCTCATCGGAGCCTTCGGCTTCACCATCGATCGCTGGCTCCACGGCTTCGAGGACACCGTGGTCCTCGAGACCCTCAAGCTGCTCGCGCGGGAGAAGGCGGCGCTTCTTTCCGAGCGCGCGCTAGGCGCCTTCGTCGCGGACGACCAGCGGTCCTTTGCCTCGCTCCAGGAACGGATCGAGGATCTCGCTCTTCTCACGGAGTTTCCGTCTTCGATCACGGTCGTGAGCGCCCAAGGGAAGATCGTGGCCAGCGATCGCCGTGCGGTCGGCCAGATGACGTCGGGAGCCCTTGCCTTGTTCGGAAACGACCCGGAGATTCGCGTGAAGCCGGGCATCACGCGCTTCCTCCAGGGTCGCGAGTACGGCTTTCAGGTTCCGATCGTCGAGGGCGGCCTGATCGCGGGCTACGTGGAGGTCGAGTTCCCTCGCCCGAACGTCGCGCGGTTGTTCGAAGCAGCGCGGCGTCAGCTCCTGATCGCGGCGCTCCTCGGGCTCGGGGGCGTCGTCGTCCTCGGTGGCACGCTGCAGTTCCAGATCTCACGCCGGACGAAGGACGTCGCCCGGTCCCTCGAGGAGGCCCTCCAGGGCCCGACCGACGCCCCGCCGCGCCCTACAAGGACGAGTTTGCGCGGGTGGTTCGCGCGGCGGGACGGGTGCGACAAGCTCTTGGCGATGCGCGTCGCGAGACGTCGCGCTTGCAGGAGAGCTTCAGTGCCCTGGCCCAGGCCATGGACATGGGGGTCCTGCTCCTCCGCGGGAAACGGGAGCCCGACTTCGCGAACCCGCGCGCCCTCGAGTTGTTCGGCTCCGCCTCCCTGGCCGCCTTGCGCGAGCGTTGGGCCTCCGTCCGCCCCAGCCTCGAGCCGCTCTTCGCGCGCCTCCGGGCCGGCGACCTCGCGTCATCGCCGGCTCTCGTCGACCTCCCCGGCGACGGAGTGGCCAGGCTCCGGGTCGAGATCTTCCGGCTCGGCGAGAAGGATGGCGACGAGTTCCTCGTCCTGCTGAACGATCCCGGCATCCTGGACGCGCTCGAGACCGACGTCCGGCTGGCCAGCCAGCTCCAGGGCGTCGCCCGCGTCTACCGGACCGTGGCCCACGAGCTCCGCGCTCCCTTGAGCGCGATGATGATCCATCTCGACCTCCTGCGCGAGAGCCTGACCCGGCCGAGCGCGAACCTCGAGGCCAAGGACAGCCAGGAGCGATACGTGGTCGTCCTTCGTGACGAGCTCGACCGGCTGAATCGCTCCCTCACCGAAGCCCTGACCCAGACCCTGCCCCCGACCGACCAGCGGGACCCGTTCGACCTTCGCGAAGCGCTCCTCGAGCTGGGCACGCTTCTTGCCCCTCAGGCTCGCAGGCAGGGGGTGGATCTGCGCACGCAAATGCCCGAAGCGCCGGTCGTGCTCGTCGGCTACAAGGATCGGCTCAAGCAGAGCTTTCTCAATATCGCGGTCAATGCCCTCGAGGCCCTTCCGAGCGGAGGCAAGGTGAGCCTCCAGATGGAGGTTCGAGGGGCCGAGGTGCTCGTGCGCATCACCGACGACGGCCCGGGGATTCCCGAGGACGTCCTGGCCCAGATCTACGAGCGGGACTTCACCACCAAGGGGACGGGCAGCGGCATCGGGCTCTACGTGGCTCGGGCGCTCGTCGAGATGCACGCGGGTCGAGATCGACGTCGTGAGCCGGGTCGGGCCACGGCACCGAGGTTTCTGTGAGCCTGCCTATCGTGGCCCGGGACTGAGAGGAGCCATGCCCCACGCGCTCATCGTGGACGACGACCTCAGCTTCCAGCTCGGTTTCGCGGAGGCCGTTCGCCAGGAAGGTTTCACCACGAGCGGCGCTGGCTCCGTCGCGGAGGCGCGCGGCGGAGCTCGCCCGCGAGGCCCCGGACGTCGTCTTCTTCGACCTCCAGCTTCCCGACGGCACCGGCCTCGACCTCCTGCCCGATCTCGACGGGGGCCCGGCGGAAACCGTGCTCATCACGGGCCAGGCCAGCGTCGAGACGGCGGTCGAGGCCCTGCGTCGGGGCGTCAGCGACTACCTGACCAAGCCGGTCGACTTTGCGCGCGTGAAGATGGTCCTGGCCAACGTGGCGCGCACCCGGGAGCTGAAGCAGGAGATCGGCACCCTGCGCACCGAGCTGCGCCGGCTCGGGCGATTCGGCCTCCTCATCGGCTCGTCTTCGCCCATGCAGAAGGTCTACGACCTCCTGGGCAAGGTCGCCAAGACCGACGCCACCATCCTGATCACCGGCGAGACCGGCACCGGCAAGGAGCTGGTGGCCCAGACCGTTCATCAGATGAGCCGGCGCAGCCGGGAGCCCTTCCTTCCCCTGAACTGCGGCGCCGTCTCTCCGAACCTGATCGAGAGCGAGCTCTTCGGCCACGAGCGCGGCAGCTTCACGGGAGCCGATCGGGTCCACAAGGGCTACTTCGAGCGCGCGCACCGGGGCACGTTGTTCCTGGACGAGGTGACGGAGACGGCCGCTCGAGCTGCAGGTGAAGCTTCTCCGCGTCCTGGAGACGTCGAGCGTGACCCGGGTCGGGGCCTCCGACGCGATGAAGGTCGACGTGCGCGTGATCGCCGCCACCAACCGGCGACCCGAGGAGGCGGTGGCGCAGGGCAAGCTGCGCGAGGACCTCCACTATCGCCTGAACGTGTTCCCGGTCCACCTGCCCGACCCTCTGGGAGAGGCGCGAGGACATCGAGCTCCTGGCCGAGCACTTCCTGGGCCTGCTCAACAAGGAGGAAGGCGACCTCGAAGAAGTTCACCCAGGCGGCACTCGACCGGCTGCGCAGCCATCGCTGGCCCGGCAACGTCCGCGAGCTGCGCAACGTGGTGCAGCGCGCCTTCATCCTGGCCGAAGAAGACATCGGGATCGACGCCATCCCCCTCGGCGTTCCCGAGCAGGCCTCGGGCTCGAGCCTCAACATGAAGGTGGGCACGTCCGTCGCCGAGGCCGAGCGCCGGCTCATCCTGGCGACGCTCGAGCAGCTCGGGGACGACAAGAAGAAGGCCGCCGAGGTCCTTCAGATCAGCCTCAAGACGCTCTACAACCGGATCAATCAGTACCGGGGCGGCGCCTGACCCCGATGTAAGTCTTGCCGGTCGCGCTCCCCTTCTTACAAGGCACGGCGCCGCGAAGCCGCTGTCCAGCCTGAGGATCGCGTGGCACGGCCGTTGCTCTACCCGCCTTCGTGGCCGTTCCGGCCGCAGGGAGGGTCGCAACGATGAAGCAGTCTGGAAGACGCGGGTTCGCCGTGGTCCTCGGGCTGGTCATCGCCATGCTCGTCCCCGGCGTGGCCTCTGCCGACGAGTCGTATTTCGGCGCGCGGTTCGGGTACTACGCGAGCAGCGAACATGCGTTCGTGGGCGCCGAGTTCCTGACGCCCGTGACTCATCGGATCTACTTCAACCCGAACGTCGAGTACGTCTTCGTGGACAGCGAGACCTACATGACATTCAACGCCGACTTCCACTACGACTTTCCGACCCACCACCGGGCCTTCGTCTGGCTGGGCGGGGGGCTAGGCGTCGCCTATGTCAATCCCGAAGGCCCGGCCGCTTCGAACACCGACGTTGCCGCCAACTTCCTGGCTGGGATCGGGGCTCGCGGTCACATCATTCCGTACTTTCAGTTCAAGCTCATCGCCAAGGGCGACACCGAGGCGGTCTTTGCGTTTGGTCTCAGGTTTTGAGGGAACTTCCGCGTGAGAAGGCCGCTCGAAACGAAGGAGTGAGTATGAAGATGCTGGCCTGGACGGGGTTGTCGGCGTTCGTTCTGCTCGCCGCCGGCTGCTCGAACACGGTGGAGGGGCTCAAGAAGGACGCGGAGGAGAACAAGGTCCAGGAGAAGACGGAGAAGGCCGCCGAAGTCGTGACCGCGGCGGTCAAGGAGGCCGGACACGAGATCAAGGCCAAGACCCTCGCGCTCGACGTGAAGGCCACCCTCATGGCGGACAAGGGCGTCGACGCCAGCAACGTGCATGTCGAAACGGACGACGAGGCGAAGACCCTGACCCTCAGCGGGTCCGTTCCGACGGCCGCGCAGAAGGAAGCGGCGGGCGTCATCGCCCGAGGCAAGTCCGGCGCCTATCGGGTCTCGCAACCTGCTGGTGGTGGGACGGTCCTGAGCGGCCGGGGCCCCGCCGTCAGCCCATGTGGGCGATCACGGCGTCGCCGAACGCGCTGCACTTGACCTCCTGGGCGCCTTCCATGAGGCGCGCGAAGTCGTAGGTCACGGTCTTGGCGGCGATGGCGCCGTCCATGCCCTTGAGGATCAGGTCGGCGGCCTCGGCCCAGCCCAGGTAGCGCAGCATCATCTCGCCGGAGAGGACCACCGAGCCCGGGTTCACCTTGTCCTGGTCCGCGTACTTGGGCGCGGTGCCGTGGGTGGCCTCGAAGACGGCGTGGCCGGTGACGTAGTTGATGTTGCCGCCGGGGGCGATCCCGATGCCGCCCACCTGCGCGGCGAGGGCGTCCGAGAGGTAGTCGCCGTTCAGGTTCAGGGTCGCGATCACGTCGAACTCGGAGGGGCGGGTGAGCACCTGCTGGAGGGTGATGTCGGCGATCGCGTCCTTGACCAGGAGCTTGCCCGCGGCGAGCGCTGCCTTCTGCTCGTCGTTGGCCGCGGCCTCGCCCTTGGCCTTCTTCGTGCTCTCCCACTGCTCCCAGGTGTAGGTCTTTCCCGCGAACTCGCTCTCGGCCAGGGCGTAGCCCCAGATCCGGAAGCCGCCCTCGGTGAACTTCATGATGTTGCCCTTGTGCACGAGGGTCACGCTCTTGCGCTTGTTGTCGAGGGCGTAGCGGATGGCGGCGCGCACCAGGCGGTCGGTGCCCTCGCGCGAAACCGGCTTGATGCCGATGGCCGTGGTCTCGGGGAAGCGGATCTTCTCGTAGGCCTTCGGGAAGCTGGTCTTCAGGAACTCGAGCACCTTCTTCGCGTCCGCCGAGCCGCTCTCGAACTCGATGCCGGCATAGATGTCCTCGGTGTTCTCGCGGAAGATCACCATGTCGACGAGCTCGGGGTGGCGGACCGGGGAGGGGACGCCCTTGAACCACCGCACGGGCCGCAGGCACACGTAGAGGTCGAGCATCTGGCGAAGGGCCACGTTCAGGGACCGGATCCCGCCGCCGATGGGAGTGGTCAAGGGTCCCTTGATGCCGACCAGGAACTCGCGGAAGGCGGTCACCGTCTCGTCGGGCAGCCACGATCCCGAGCTTGTCGAAGGACTTCTGCCCGGCGTAGACCTCCATCCAGGCGATCTTCCGCTTGCCCGCCGTAGGCCTTCGCCACCGCGGCATCGAGCACGCGGACGCTGGCCCGCCAGATGTCGCGGCCGGTGCCGTCGCCCTCGATGAAGGGGATGATCGGCTGGTCGGGGACGCTGAGCTTGCCGTCCTTGATGGTGATCTTCGCCCCGGCGGCCGGGACCTTCGCGTGCTCGTATGCCATGTCGATGAGCGCCTCCTTCGGCGCCCCATTCTAGCCGACGGCCGAGCAGCCTCCGCGCGAGGTAGAATCACGGCACCAAACGAGGATCGAAAGAAACATGAACAGGAAAGTCACGGTGGTGGGCGGGGGCAACGTGGGGGCGACCCTCGCGCAGCGGTTGGCCGACCGCGAGCTGGCCGACGTGGTGCTGATCGACATCGTCGAAGGCATGCCCCAGGGCAAGGGCCTCGACATCATGGAGGCGACGCCGGTCGAGGGGTCCGACGCCCGGGTCATCGGCACCAACGACTACGAGGACACCGCGGGCTCGGACGTGGTGGTGATCACCGCCGGCATCGCCCGCAAGCCCGGCATGAGCCGGGACGACCTCCTGAACACGAACTACAAGATCGTGAAGGACTGCACGGAGAACGCGCTCAAGCACTCGCCGAACGCGATCCTGATCGTGGTCTCGAACCCGCTCGACGCCATGTGCCAGGTGGCCTACAAGGTCTCGGGCCTGCCCAAGCACCGGGTCTTCGGCATGGCCGGGGTGCTCGACAGCGCGCGCATGCGCACCTTCATCGCCATGGAGCTCGGGGTGTCGGTCGAGAACGTCCACGCCTTCGTCCTGGGCGGCCACGGCGACACCATGGTGCCCCTGCCGCGCTTCTCGACGGTGGCCGGGCGTGCCCATCACCGAGCTCATGCCGAAGGACCGGGTGGACGCGATCGTGAAGCGGACGGCCAACGGGGGCGCCGAGATCGTGTCCCTGCTCAAGACCGGATCCGCCTACTACGCGCCCTCGGCCTCCACCGCGGAGATGGTGGACGCCGTCCTCAAGGACAAGCACAAGATCCTGCCCTGCTGCTGCTACCTCGAGGGCGAGTTCGGCATCAACGGCCTCTACGTCGGCGTGCCTGCCCAGCTCGGAAGCAAGGGCATCGAGAAGATCTGGCAGATCGAGCTCACCGCGGACGAGAACGCGGCCCTCCAGAAGTCCGCCGCCGCGGTCAAGGAGCTCGTCGACGTCCTGAAGATCTAGCACCCCGCCACTAAACGCGAACGGCCACGTCCCGGTCTAACTCCCATTGAGTCGCCGTCCGGGTGGGGCCCTGGGGTTGCGGCGCGGGAGGACATCGTGAAATACCCCGTCCCGACCCTCGCGGTCCTGGGAGCCGCCCTCGCCTGGAGCGCCGCGGGCGCCGCGGAACAGGCGCCGCCGGAGCAACCCACCCCCTCGTCGACCGAGGTGACAGCGCAAGCCCCTCCCGCGGCCGCCCCGGCCATTCCGTCGCTCTCGGGCCATTGGAAGTTGAACGTCCAGGACAGCGAGGATGCCCGCCAGAAGGTGAAGAAATCGATGGAGGGCGGGGGTGGGGCCTCCGGCGGCGGCTCCGGTGGAGGAGCGGGTCGAGGCGGCGGTGGCGGATACGGCCGTGGAGGAGGCGGGGGATACGGCCATGGAGGAGGCGGGGGATACGGCCATGGCGGCGGTGGTGGGTACGGCGGGGGCGGCGGATACGGGGGAGGTCACCGCTCGGGGGGTGGAGACGGCGTCGCGTCCGCGCCCAGCCGAGATCCGCAAGGGGCGCGTGCCCTGCTGTTCAATGCCCCGCAGGAGCTGACCGTCACCCAGACCGCCACGGAGATCGCGATCCTCGACCAGGATGGGCTCATGAGGGCGCTCCACCCGGACGGGCAGAGCCACAAGGCCGGCAGCGGCGAGGACGAAGTGAAGACCCGCTGGGAGGCCGATCACCTGGTGATCGAGACGAAGACGAAGAGCGGAGCGAAGCTCACCGAAACCTACGGCCTCGACGCGGAAAAGCACCGGCTGACCGTCGTGCTGAACGTGGAGGCCGGCTCGCGGCCGGCTGTGTCCGTCCGCCGGTTCTACGATCAGGCGACGACGGACGCGCAACGCTGACCGGCCCGCGCTCGTGAACCTCGCGTCTCAGGTCCTGCGGCCGTTGGCGATGTTCCCCCTCGCGGCATTCGTCGGAGCCCTCCTGGGCCAGGCCGCGGAGCCGAAGCCGGCCTCCCTGGTCGGAGAGGTCACGGCAAAGGCGGCATCCGGGCTCACCTTGAAGGCCGATGACGGCGCCGCGGTCACGGTAACTCTCAAGGACGGCGCCTCGGTCGTTCGGGCGAAGCCTGGGGCGAAGACCCTGGCCGAGGCCGTGGCGGCCACCCTCGAGGAGGTCGCGGTGGGGGACCGCGTGCTGGTGCGCGGCGATCGTTCGGAAGACGGGGCGAGCTTCGCGGCGCGGCAGGTCGTGGTGATGGCGAAGGAGGACATCGCTCGCAAGCAGGAGGCCGAGCGCGCCGACTGGCGGCGCCGCGGCGTCCTCGGCACCGTCACCGCGGTGGACGCGACGGCCGGCACGATCACCCTGCAGGTTGGCCGCGGAGTCCAGGCGCGAACCCTGGTCCTCGAGACCTCGGGCCGGACGGTGACGTTCCGTCGCTACGCTCCCGACTCGGTCAAGTTCAGCGACGCCAAGCCGAGCACGCTGGCCGAGATGAAGGTCGGGGACGAGCTTCGGGCCCTCGGCGATCGCGGGCCCGACGAGAAGACCTTCCTCGCCGAGCAGGCGGTCTTCGGCTCCTTCCGCCTCGTCGCCGGAAGCGTCACCGCCGTCGCTCCGGAGAAGGGCGAGGTCACGTTTCGGGACGAGGAATCGGGAAAGAAGGTGACGGCGGTCGCGGGGCCGGATGCGCGGCTCCGCCGCCTTCCGCCCGAGATGGCGGCCCGGCTGGCCCGCCGCCGCCAAGGCGAGGGCGCGCCTGGGTCGACGCAGTCAGCCCGTCCGGAAGCAGGGGTCGGGCCGCGGCCGGAGTGGGGAAGGGGATCGGGCGGCGGTGGCGAGGACATTCTGGAACGAATGCCCGCGACGACCCTTGCCGATCTGAAGGTGGGGGAGCGGATCCTGGTGTCGAGCACCACGGGCGGCGATGCCTCACGGCTGACGGCGATCGCGCTGGTGAGCGGCCTGGAGGCGCTCAGCGCACCCGCTCCCACGGCCGGGCGAGCGGCCCGAGGGCCGGAGTCGACCCTCCCGCCCGAGCTGATGGACCTGGGTATGAGCATTCAATGAGACCGCTTGTCGCGTTCTCAGCGCTCGCCCTCGTCTGCGGGGTGGCGGCCTTCGCCGACGACGGCGCGACAGGGAGCCTCGAGGTTCGCGTCACTGATTCCCAGGGCGGGCTCATCGCGGGCGCCCAGGTGACGCTCTTGGGTCCCTCCGGCACCCGCAGGGCGCGGCGGGTGGCGCCCGGTGTCTACTCGATCGCGAGCCTCTTGCCGGGCCCCTACAAGGTCACGGTGACGAAGGACGGCTTCACCACCTGCACGCGCGACTCCGTCGTGCTGGCGCCGGGCAAGACCACGAAGCTGGAGGCGGTCTTGGAGGTCGCTCCGATCGAGGAGACGGTCACCGTCAAGTCGCCGGAGGCTGCGCTCGGTCTCGAGGCCACGAACGACGCGGGCACGATCGTCCTGAAGGGCGAAGACCTCGATGCCCTGCCCGACGACCCGGACGAGATGTCGGAAGCCTTGCAGGCCCTCGCCGGGCCCGCGGCCGGGCCGAACGGAGGGCAGATCTTCATCGACGGTTTCACCGGCGGGCGCATGCCGCCCAAGGCCTCGATCCGGGAGATCCGGATCAACGCCAGCCCCTTCTCGGCCGAGTACGACCGCATCGGCTTCGGCCGCATCGAGGTCTTCACGAAGCCCGGGACCGACAAGATCCGGGGCGAGACCTCCTACCGGTTCAACGACGACAGCCTGAACGCACGCAATCCCTACGCCCCCAACAAGCCGCCCTATCAGCGTCGCGAGTGGGGCGGCAACCTGAGCGGCCCGATCGTGGCCAAGAAGGCGTCCTATTTCGTCGACTTCGAGAAGCGGGACGTCGACGACAACCAGATCGTGAATGCGATCGTGCTCGGCCCCGGCCCCGATCTCGAGCCCGTGCCCTTCAACGCGGCGTTCCTGACCCCCACCCGACGGACCACGGTGAGCCCGCGCCTCGACTGGCAGGTCACTCCTGCGCACAGCCTCACGTTGCGCTACACCTATGCTTCGTCGGAGCAGGACCGGGCCGGCATCGGCGGCTTCTCTCTGCCCTCGCGCGCGTACACCACTTCGCAGCGGCAGCACACCCTCCAGCTCTCCGAGACCGCGGTCCTCGGCAAGGTCGTGAGCGACACCCATCTGCGCTTCTGGTCCGAGCGCCAGTCCCGAAACGGCGACGAGTCCCTGCCCACCCTCGAGGCGCAGGACGCGTTCACGGGTGGAGGGTCGCAGGTCGGTGCCGCGACGAACCAGCAGAAACGCTTCGAGCTCCAGAACGTGACCTCGTGGTCGCTCGGCAAGCACGCGCTCCGGGCCGGCGTCCGGCTGCGCACGGTCAGCATCGACGACGTTTCCCCGCAAGACTTCGCGGGGACGGTCCGTTTCGCGGGGGCTCTCGGCCCGACCCTCGATGACGACGGCCAGTTGGTTCTGGGTCCCGATGGATTGCCTCTCTTCGTCCCCCTCAGCAGCATCGACCGATACCGCCGCACCATCCTGCTCCAGCAGGGCGGGATCGATCCCTTGGCCATCCTGGCGCTGGGCGGAGGACCGACCCAGTACCAGATCGCGGGCGGCGATCCATTGGCGACCGTCACCCAGTGGGACGTGGCCCCTTTCTTCCAGGACGATTGGCGGCTGTCGCCCGCCCTTCTGGTCAGCGCCGGCCTGCGCTACGAGCTGCAGAACAACATCGGGAGCCACTTCAACCTGGCGCCCCGCGCGAGCGTATCCTGGTCGCCCGGAGGCAAGGACGCTACCGGCCAGCCCCGGACCGTGGTCCGCGGCGGCTTCGGCATCTTCTACGACCGTTTCAGCGAGGACTTCACCCTGCGTGCGCGCCGCTTCGACGGGGTGCGGCAGCAGCAGTACGTCGTGAGCGACCCCGCGGTGCTCGACCAGATCCAGTTCGACGCGAGCGGCGGCGTCTCCAACCTGCCCTCCGTCGCGGATCTCGCGAGGTTCGAGGTGCCCCAGACGACCTTCACCGTTGCCCCAGACTTGCAGTCGCCCATGAACATCCAGAGCTCGATGAGCGTCGACCGGCAGGTCGGCGGGGGCTTCACCGTGGCCGTGAACCTCCTCGCCACCCAGGGGAGGCGGATGCTTCGCTCGCGGAACGTGAACGCTCCCATGGCCGATGGCGTCCGGCCCCTGGGCGACGCGGCGGGCAACGTGTACCAGGTGGAGTCCACAGGTCGCATGAACCAGGTGCAGGGGATCCTGGGCGTGAACAACCGCTTGAGCCCCAAGCTCACGCTCTTCTTCCGCTACTTCCTGACCCGCGCGCGCAGCGACACCGACGGATCCGGTACCTTCCCCGCCAACTCCTACGACGTCGCCGGGGAATACGGCCGCGCGGCCACCGACGTGCGTCACCGGATCGTCCTCGGGGGCAACCTGACGGGGCCCTGGAAGGTTCGCGTGAGCCCGTTTGTGATCGCGTCCACGGGGCGGCCCTACAACATCACGATCGGCCGCGACCTGAACCGCGACAGCGTCTTCACCGAGCGCCCGGCGTTCGCGGCCGACGCCAGCGATCCCGAAGTGGTCGAGACCCCCTATGGTCCGCTCGATCCCACCCCGCGCCCCGGCGAGGAGATCATTCCCCGGAACTTCGGCGAGGGTCCGTCGTTCGTGGTCGTGAACCTCCGCTTGAGCCGGACCTTTCGCCTGCACGGCGCGGCCGCGGCCGGGCCCTCGGGCCCGGGACCGGGCGATGGCGGGGGCCCGGGCGGCGGGGGATTTGGGGGCGGGCCTTTCGGTGGAGGACGAGGCCGCGGCGGTGGGCGAGGGGGTGGAGGTGGAGGCCGCGGCGGAGAGGGCGGGCGCGGCCTGACCGTCTCGGTGTCCGCCCAGAACCTCCTCAATCGCACGAACCCCGGCCAGCCGGTGGGGAACCTCAGCTCGCCCTCGTTCGGACAATCCCTCGCCAGCGCCGGCGGCTTCGGAGGAGGCGGCGGCGCGGCCGGCAGCCGGCGCATCGAAGTTTCCGCGCGCTTCGCGTTCTAGCGACGGGAGCCATCGGCAACCGTCCTGGCGCGGCCGACCGGCGCCGCGGTCAGCCGAGCGGTCACCACGTAGCGAAGCGGGCCTCCCGGGCGCAGCGCGGCGAACGGGTAGCAGGTGACGAGGGTGAGCCGCGTGTCGACCTGGTCCTGGAGGAGCCTGACGCTCGCCCTTGTCGACCACCTCCGCTCCGGAAACCACGTAACGTCTCCACTGTCCGTCGCGCCGCTCCACGGTGAGCTCGTCCCCGGGCTTGCAGGCGAGCGAGGAAGGCGAAGTGAGTGTCGCGGTGGCCGCTCACCACCGCGTTCCCTGGCTCGCCCGGCAGGGGCGTGCCCGTCATGTGCCCGGGGCCGAAGGCGAGCGTGCGCCCGCTGGCCCCGGCCAGGATGACCAGGTCGACATCGCTCGCCCGGCACCAGGAGCCGGGCCACCGGCTCCGTGTCCGCCCACGGCCAGGGGCGGGCGTGGCCTGCTCCCGACAGGGTCGCGTTCCACGCCCGGAGAATCAGGTGTTGCGCGAGCCGCGCCTTGGCCTCGATGTAGAGGCCCTGCGCTCCCGTGCCACGCCGCGACGACCAGCAGCGCGACAACGACCAACGGTCGCGATCCGCGGGTCATGACGGCCTCCTGGCGGCCCGGCCACGGCCGGCACGCCCAGAGGAGGCCAGCCAGGGCGAGTGCCACCGCCATGAGGGCGAAGTGCAGCGGGGCCGGCGTCGCGGTCTGGGGGAGCTGACCGAAGACGGCCTCGTGGCTCCAGCCCGCGGGCAAGAGGGTCGGGACCGCCCGCGAGTCGAGGCTCGCGTCCACGGGCCGCGCCGGCGTCACGTCCACCGCGACGAGGCTCGTGTGGGGCGTGACGAGGTGATGCTCGAGGCCGAGCGCCACTACCGCGGCGCGCACCTCCTCCTCGGGAGCGCCCTCGTGGCGCGAGTCGAGGAGAGCCTGGATCTTCCGCTGTGCCCAGAGCACCGCCATCCCGGTTCCGGCCCGGCCCTCGGCCAGCGCGAGGGTCGCGAGCCACGGCTCGGCCGCCGCGCCGGCCGGTGACCACGACTTCCTCGGCGGCTCCGGTCATGCGCGCGCTCACCACCACGGGCTCTCCGGCGTAGAGATCGGGGATCCGCTGGGGCCAGGCCTCTACGGCCGCGGTCACGGGCCAGCGCACCTCGATGTCGGTGAGCACCGGGCTCTCGAGGGCCTTGAAGAGCCGGCTCATCTTCTCCTCCACCTCCTCGAGCTTGCCGATGTAGGTGAAGGTCCCGTGACCGAACTCGGCGGCCTTCGTCATGAAGTGCCCGTTGGGGGCCGAGCCGATCCCCACGGTGAAGAGGCGCGTGTCGCCGAGCCGCTTCGGATGAGGCCGAAGAGGGCGTCCTCGTTGCCGACGCTGCCGTCGGTGAGGAACACGACCTGTCGCACGCGCCTCGGGTCGTCGCTCGAGTTGAGCGCCGCCTCGAGGGCGGCCGCCATCTCCGTGCCTCCGGTCGCGACCAGCCGTGACACGTAGTCCCGGGCCGCGCCGCGGGTCTCGTCGGTCACCGGCCGCGCCTCGGGGAACAAGACGGCTCGTGACCGAGTTGAACTGGATCACGTTGAAGCGCTCGCCCGCCTTCAGCCGGTCGACGGCCAGGAGCAGGGCCTTGCGCGCCTGTTGGATCGACTCGCCCTCCATCGAGCCCGAGGTGTCGATCACGTAGACGACCTCGCGGGGAAGGCGGCTTTGCTCCGCTCCCGCGCCGGCCGGGGGAAAGAGGGTGAGAAGCGCGTACGTGCCGCCATCGCGCACTTCCTTGAAGAGCGCGCTCTTCGGCATGCTTCCCGGCCGCGCTTTCCAGGCCAGCTCGAAGTCACGGTCGGCGGGCACCTCCTCGTCGCGGAGGCGCACGTGGTAGCGGGTCTCGCCGAGCGGCTCGGACACGGCCGCGTGATATCGGCTCAGGACCTGCTCGACCGGGAACCCGGCGTCGAGGTCGACGTCGATCCGGACCGTGTGCCGCCACGAACTGCCGGGGCCCGCGACGGGCGGCGTGATCCGCGAGGCGTCCGCGACCTCGTTCGTGTCGGCGGCGAAGCCGTGATCCGCCTGGGCGCCGGCGATCACCTGGCCAGGGATGTAGCGCGGGCCCGACCACCAGCGGAAAGCGCAGGCGGACCTCGCCCTCGTCGAAGGCGAGCGTCTCCTGGAGCTCGATCTCGACCCGCACCTCCTCGCCCGGGCCGAGGTTCGCCACGCTGCTCGTGAACATGTTCGGCCGCTCCTGCTCGACCAGGGTGGCCCGGTGGCCGGTCTCCTTGGCGCGCTCGTACTCGGCGCGGGCCGCTTCGCGCTCGCGGATCACGCCCTCGATGACCCGCTCTCCGACCTTCATGCGGAGGTGGTCCACCGCCGCCCGCTCGGGCAGCGGGAACACGTAGATGCCCTCGACCCAATCCTCCGAGGCGTTCTTGAAGCGTCTGGACCACGGTGGCGCGGGCCACGACGCCGAAGACCTGGATATGGACCTCGGTGGCCAGGGTGGGGGCGGGCGCGTAAGGCTGCCCGGGCCCGCGGCGCACCAGCAGGCAGCCGCTCGTCGCGTCGCGCGGCGTGGGCGGATCACCGCCCCCTCCTGGGTGAGGGGCGCGGGGAACGACGGTGGCGGCCAGGGTCAGGAGCACGCCGAGCGCCGTCGCCGCCGCGAAGGCCCAGGCCACGAGGCGCCCCAGGTCGAGGATGGCCGTTCGTCCCGCCGATGAACCGAGCCGTCGATCGAGTCCGTCTGCTGGCGATGTCATTTCCTTCCTCCTCACTGGCATTGGACGCGACGATGCCGGCGGTCCCGGGGAGGGAATGAGGCGATCTGGAGAGCAATTCGGGCAGAAAGATGGCAAGTGGTCCGCGAGCCTCCCGAGCCCGGGTCGGTGGGCTATATTCCAGGCCAGGAGCAAGAGCCCGAGCCATGAGCCGACGCATCGCCATCGTGGAAGACGACGTCGCCCTCCGCGAGAACTACGCCGACGTGCTGCGGCGGCAGGGCTACGAGGTGGCGATCTATCCGGATCGGCCGCGGGCCATGGCCGCCTTCCGCACGCGGCTGCCCGACCTCGCGATCGTCGACATCGGGCTCGGGCCGGAGATCGACGGCGGCTTCGCCCTCTGCCGCGAGCTGCGCGCGCTGTCGGCGACCCTCCCCATCCTCTTCCTCACCGCCCGCGACAGCGAGTTCGACACCGTCTCCGGCCTGCGGCTGGGCGCGGACGACTACCTCACCAAGGACATCGGCCTGCCCGCACCTCGTGGCCCGCATCGCGGCTCTCTTCCGGCGCGTCGACGCGATGGGGACGGACGCCTCGAGCGAGGACGTGCTCGATCGCGGCCGGCTGCGGCTCGACCTGAAGCGCG
The DNA here is from genome assembly GCA_963760685.1 of uncultured Acidobacteriota bacterium. Classification (GTDB taxonomy): domain Bacteria; phylum Acidobacteriota; class Vicinamibacteria; order Fen-336; family Fen-336; genus CAVXEA01. The sequence continues at coordinate 2,948,932 of CAVXEA010000003.1, read as the reverse complement.
TGACCGCGAGCTGGGGCGGGCAGCGGATCGAGCTGACCCTCACCGAGTTCTGGATGGTGCACGCCCTGGCCCGCCACCCGGGCCACGTGAAGGACCGCGACCAGCTCATGGGCGAGGCGCGCATGGTGGTGGACGACAGCACGATCACCTCGCACGTGAAGCGCATCCGCCGGAAGTTCCTGGCCGCGGACCCGGCCTTCGCGCTGCATCGAGACGGTCTACGGCATGGGCTACCGCTGGAACGAGGAGCCCGGCTAGCGTGCGGCTCCCGCGTTTGCGCCTCGGCATCCCCCTGAAGCTGCTGCTCGTCTCGAGCCTGCTCCTCTTCATTCCCTGGCTCGGCCTCCAGTACGTGGGCGAGCTGGAGCGGCTCTTGCTCCAGACCCAGGAGCAGGGGCTCGTGGCCACGGCCCGCGCCGTGGCCACCGCCCTCAACGATCGGCCGAGCGTCCTGCTCTCGGGCGAGGTCTATTCCGTGCCGCTCCTCGAGGGGCGCGACCTGCGCGTCGCCAACCTGTCGTCGCCCATCACCGTGGACGGCAAGATCGCGGACTGGTCGCAGCCCGGGGTGGAAGGCCACTCGTACTCGCGCCCCGGCCGAGGCCGAGGTACCCTTCGGCTTCCGCTACCGCATCGGCCGCTTCGGGGCCGGGGTCTACGCCCTCTTCGAGGTCACGGACGACCACGTGGTCCTGCACGATCCCGAGCGGCCCGACCTCGCCGCCAACGATCACGTGCAGATCGCGGTGGTCACCGCCGACGACGAGTTCCTCCACTTCGCGGTCGACGCCCGGGGCGACGGGCCCGTCTCCGCGTGGCTCGTTCCCGAGAGCGGTCCCGCGGGTGCCCGACAACCGGATCACCGGAGTGTGGCGCGCCACCCCCGAGGGCTACCTCGTCGAGCTGCGCCTGCCGCGGAGCCTCATCGGCCCCCGCCTGTCGTTCGCGGTCGTGGACGTCGACGACCCCGAGACCCGCACCCTGGTGAGCCAGATCGGCACCGGGGGCACGGCCTCGCGCGACGAGCTCGGCACCGTCCTCGTGCCGTCCCCGGAGATCAGCGAGCTGATCCGCGGCCTGGGCCGTTCGCGCTCCCGGATCTGGGTGGTCGACGTCAACCGGCGGGTGCTCGCCCACGCGGGGAGCCTTCACCAGCCAAAGGCAGTCGTCCCGGGACGAAGCGGGGCTGCTCGAGCGGGTGGCGGGGGCGATGCTGCGTCCGGTGACCCGCCGTTTCCTGACGGTGCCGCGGGAAGACTTCGAAGACACGGAGCCGGGCACCTACCGGCAGGAAGGGCGCGAAGTGGAGAGCGCTCTCCAGGGCCACGAGGCCACGCGTTGGCGTCTGAGCAAGGATTCGAAGGCCGTGGTGCTCTCCGCCGCGCATCCCGTCTGGGTCGATGCGCACGTCCGCGGCGCCGTCCTCGTCGAGGAGACCACGAACGACGTCCTCGCGGTGCGGAATCGGGCCTTCGAGAAGCTCTTCGCCGCGATCCTGCTGGTCTGTCTCCTGGGCGCGGTCGCCCTCTTCGTGTTCGCGACGCGCCTGTCCTGGAGGATCCGGCGCCTGCGGGACCAGGTCGAGCAGGCGATCGACCCCCACGGCCGCGTGAAGGGGGGGGTCTCGGGCTCCGGCGCCCGCGACGAGATCGGCGACCTGAGCCGGAGCTTCGCCGGCATCCTCGACCGGCAGCGGCAGTACACGGGCTATCTCGAGCAGGTGGGGAACCGACTGTCGCACGAGATGCGCACCCCGGTCGGGGTCGTGCGGTCGTCGCTCGACAACCTGCGTGCGCAGCCCTTGCCGGAGAGCGCCGGGATCTACATCGAGCGAGCGGACGAAGGCGTCCGGCGGCTGGGCAACGTGCTCTCGCGAATGAGCGAAGCCACGCGCCTCGAAGGCGCGCTCGAGGCCACGGAGCGTGAGCTCTTCGACCTCGGCCACGTGGTCAGGGGATGCGTCGAGGGCTATCGACTCGCGAACCCGGGCCGGGAGATCCTGCTCGACGGTCCTGAGGAACCCATTCCCCTCTTTGGCGCCCCCGACCTTCTGGCCCAGCTCCTGGACAAGCTCGTGGACAACGCCCTCGGCTTCGCGCGGCCGGAGACGGCGGTGCAGATCGCCCTCGGTCGAACCGTGGGAGGAGTCACCCTGGCGGTCCGGAACGAAGGCCCGCTGCTGCCCGCGGGTATGCAGGGGCAGCTCTTCGAGTCCATGGTGTCGATCCGAGAAGGGGGTGGGGAAGGCGGGCCTCACCTCGGCCTGGGTCTCTACATCGTCCGGCTGATCGCCGAGTTCCACGGCGGGAGGGCCGTGGCCCGGAACCGCGACGAGGTTCCTGGCGTCGAGGTCGTCGTCTCACTTCCCACGGCGCGTCGCGACGAGGCCCGGCTCTCCGCCGCCGAAGCCTGGGAGGCCCGAAAGGGGTCAGGTCTGGAATTGTGAATTGGCCTCTCAGGGTCCGGGCTTCAGGGCGCTCGTCGCGCGTAAGGGAATACCTCGCGTTGCCCAACAAGAGCCGGCGTCGACTAAAGAGCACACGCTTAGCACACGCACTTCCGTGCAATCGCCGTTCCCCGAGGTGATCTATCCTGGCGGCGCCTTCGAAACCTTCACCTACGACGACGGCGGACGGCTCCGCACCAAGGTCGACCGCAAGAACGTGACCACCACCTACTCCTACGACCTGGTGAACCGGCTGACCGGCAAGACCTACTCCGACGGCACCCCGGCCGTGACCTACACCTACGACTTCGTGGGCCGGCTCCTGACCGCGGCCAACGGGACCGACACCCTGACCTGGACCTACGACCTCGCCGGCCAGCTCCTGACCGAGCAGAGCACCAAGAACGCCTCCACCGTCGCCTACACCTACGACAACGGCGGCAACCGGGCCACGATCAGCCTCGACGGGACCCTCTTCCTGACCTACGGCTACGACGACGCCAGCCGATTGACCACCATCACAAAGGGATCGAGCGTCTTCGGGCTAGGCTACGACAACGCCAACCGGCGCACGTCCATGACCTACCCCAACGGCATCGCCACCGCCTACACCTACGACAACCTGAACCGTCTCACCCGCCTGAAGGCCGACCTCGGGGCCACTCCGGTCACGGACTTCCAGTACGTCTACGACAACGCGGGCAACCGGACCCGGAAGCAGCAGCTCGACTACACCGAGGACTACACCTACGACCCCCTCTACCGTCTCACCGGGGCCACGCGCAGCGCCGGAGGCACGGGCCTGTGGCGGTGGGCCTACGACCCCGTGGGCAACCGCATCTCGGCCCAGCTCGACAACACCGTCTCCACCTCGACCTACAACGAGAAGAACCAGCTCACGAGCAGCACGGGCGGCGGACCGCTGCGGTGGCGAGGAACGCTGAACGAGCCCGGGAGCGTGGCCTTCACGAGCGCCCTCGTCAACGGCAAGCCCGCGAAGATGCTTGCGGGAAACGTCTTCGAGGCCATGCTGGACATGGTCTCCGGCAACAACACCGTCACCGTTCAGGCCACGGACGTCTCCGGCAACGTCACCACGAAGAACTACCAGGTCAGCGTCTCCGGCAACGGGGCCACGTACACCTACGACGCGAACGGGAACCTCAGCCAGAAGGTCGAGGGGGCGGACACGTGGGGGTATGAGTGGAATGCCGAAAACCAACTCACCAGGGTTACCAAGAACGCCGTCGAGCAGGCTCGGTTCAAGTATGACGCGAAGGGTAGGAGAGTGGAGAAGGTCGCTGGTGGCGTGACGACTGCTTGGACTTATGACGGCGAAGAACTCTCGAGGCAGGTCCAGGGCGCCACAACCCTTAAGTACGTTCATGGGCCAGCGGTCGATGAGGCTCTCGCGACGGACGACGGGTCAGCAATGGTGTACTTCCACGCGGACGGCCTCGGGAGCATCGCGAAGACTACGAGTGCGGTCGGTGCTGTGGTCCTTACGCGGCGCTACGACGCCTGGGGCAATCTTGATCTCGGTGCGACGACGAGCGGCTACGCTTTCACCGGCCGGGAGCACGACGCCGAGACAGGGCTCACCTACTACAGGGCTAGATACCTCGACCCAAAGATCGGGAAGTTCGCCAGCGAAGATCCGATCGGACCCTTCGGCGGGATGAACTTCTACTCATATGTAGACAATGATCCAGTCGACTTCAGCGATCCCAGCGGCCTGCTAAAGGTGTGCTGCCGTGCGACTAGGGCGACCGGCGGTCTCAAGTGCCACTGCTGGATCCTTCTGTCCAATGGCGAGACATTGGGTGCGTATCGGTTTGGCTTGATACTCCAAAAGATCAGGGACCACACGGATGACCGGCCTACACCGACCGGGTCCACATGTACCGACGTACCGGCGAAGCCATGCAAGGAGAGGGAGGTAATCGACGAGTACAACAAGCAGCCTGAGTCCACTACCTACGGGCCCAGCAACACGAGTAACACTCCGGTCTCGCGCGCGCTAAAGGTGCTCCCTTTCAAGCTCCCAAGCTGTGCAATGGGTGCAAAGTAGGGTATGAGCACCCTGTCCGAGACAAGAAAGGCGAGCGAGGCAAGGCTAGGCCCTACACTGCTGCATTTTGGGGTGGTGCTGCTGCTCTGTCTGCCGTCGATCTTTGGGACAACAGCGCTCTGGATGGCAGGGCTCAATGCTGACGCCAGTGGGAGCCATCTGCCGAAGGCGATGCAGCGTTTGGCGGAGGCGGGCGCCGAGCATTTCTTCGTCATGGCTGCATACGGACCACTCCTACTAATCGTGGCCGCCCTCCTTGCCTTCAGGGTGTCGAGGCGATCCGGCTTCAAGTCAGGGGTCGCGATTGCCGCATGGACTGTCGTATGTCTCGGCCTGATCGCGGCCGCGGCCTTCTATCGACTGCTGATCTGGACCGCACGGCTGGCGTAGCGAGACCGCCATGGTAGCGGACGGAAGGTGTGTCGCAGCCTTCTGAAATGGTAGCCCCATGGAGGCTCTGGGCACGTGTAAGGTGGGCCGATGAGTATGCTTTGTTTCTTTCCATGGCTGACGCTTGACGAGAACGTCGATATCGACCGATTTCGGCTGGTCTCGTTTCAACGTGGCCAGGCGCCGGGCGGCCTGGGAAGTGCTGAGCAAGGGCTGATCGACGGCGTCCTCGCACCCTTCCGAGTGCCCCATGGCCCGGTTAACGTGGCAACGATCGCGCACCTCGAGGGCAAGGCCTACACCGCTGACCTTGACGAGGCTGAGAGGAACGACCTCTTTGTGTTTTCTCAGGTGGTTACCTTTAGCGGCCTTGCGGCGAGGCAATTCTGCAACCTCGCCGCCGCGCGGTACTGCAACGCGGCGGACTTCGCCTTCCTGATCCAAGGCTTCCGCGAGGAGCCAAACGGGACCTTTTTCGACGTGCGGCGGCGAGATGGTTACACGAGCAAGCGCGTCACCGCGGAGGCATACCAGGTGCTTGCACCTGCACACCTGAGCTTCACTCGACCGATTGACCTTGACGTCGGGCTGCTACGCGCCTTCATGAATGCCCGAGGGCGCCCCATTTGGGATCGACTCTTCGAAGCTGTGGGGCCTTTTCTCCGCGCCAATACGGACAGCGCTGACACGGCAGAGCAGACCGAGGTGGTCGAGATGGTAGGTGCGTTTGAAAAGGCTCTTGGTGTGTGGGGCTCCGACGCGCTGAAGCGCGAATTCGGTCAGCATTTCCGACCGACGAGGGACATCTCTCCTCGTGATGCACCTCGGATCCCGCCTGCGCGACGAAATGGCCCCTCAGTGCGTCGTTTCTGGATTGACGACCTCTACAGCCTCAGGAACGCCCATGCGCATGGTAGTCAAGCGCCACCTGCGGACCTCCTGTGGGGGCGGATTGAGCACCTGCTCCTGGGTGCCTACGCGCTTCCTCTGCTCGTGAAGTCTCTTCTCAACGAGGAGCAGCTCTACGAGCTGACGACGACGGACCAACGAGCGATCGATCTGTTTGAATGGCGTGCTCGTGCACAGGGGCATCTTCTTGAGCGGATCGAGGACGAGGCCGGCCACGGGGATCTCCGATGGAACGCGCTTGAGCTGGATTTTATTCGGGAAAGGGCTAGCGCCGCCTTCGACGAAGACTTTCCGGACGGAGGAGACGACGAGGAGGCGCGCGAGACTCTGTGAAGCCCGGGCGCGGCGTGGGGCCGGCGTGCGGCGCGCTGGGAACGCTGGCCGACCTGCGCGCCGCATGACGGCCTCTCCAGGCGCGGGGCCGTTGTGGGGCCGGCGGCGTGCCGGTGGCCGGGAGCAAGGGCAACAGGACGGCGCCGTGGGCGTGGGGGAGCCGATCAACGCGGCTTATGTACTCCGCGCCAAGGACGAGGAAGGGGCGGCGCTGGCCGCTTCCTGAGTGGCGGCAGTGCTTGCAGTCACGCCCGGCGCGACGCTTGCGGGCAAATGGGTGCGTGCGGCTGGCGCGGCCGCACGCACAAGGAAGGGCGTGAAGTGCAAGCGGCGCGCTGGACAAGCGTGACTGGACATAGGCCGCGTTATCGGGCGCGAAGCGCGGACTCCCCCACGCCCGGGACCAGCGAGAAGCAAGAGCGAGAGGCCAGCGAGGCAGCGCCGCCGGCCCCATGAATACAGCGCCGCGGTGGCGTGCGAGCTTCCGTCGTAGGCCGAGCTCGTGCGCCACGGCGGCGTCCTTATAAAGCCGGCGCGAGGCGTCGGGGACGGGCGCGCGGGGCGCCACTCGTCTTGGCCGTCATGCGCCACGCGTGAACGGTACCGAAGACCTCGCGCTCCAAGCCGGTCGCGGCGTCAGAGCGGGCACGACGCGTGGACTTGCCGGCGCAGACCGTGTTGCCCAAAGAGGAGCGGGGCGTAAGATGACCTCGACACCATGCGAATCGTGACCCTGGATGAAGATCTCGCCGCGCTCATCGAGGAGGAGAAGTCAATCGACGAGGCCGCGCGCGAGGCCCTGGTGATGGATCTCTTCGGTCGCCGCAGGGTCTCGACCGGCAAGGCCTGCGAGCTCCTCGGCGTCGATCAGCAGGACTTCATCCGCCGCGCCAAGGAGCACAACGTCCCCGTCTAACTCACCACCGAGAAGGAGTGGGAAGCCGACCTGGCCGGGCTCGACGCATGGCACACGCAACCGAACGAGGCGAAAGCGGGCGTAAGATAGCTCGTAGCCATGCGAACCGTTGAGCTGCCAGACGAACTCGCGGCACTGCTGGAACAGACTCAGCAGCCCTTGGAGAGGGCCACCCGCGAGGCGGTGGTGCTCGAGCTGTACCGCCGCGGCATCATCTCCAGCGGCAAGGCCGGTGAGTTGCTCGGCATGCCGCGCTTCGACTTCGTTCGCCACGCGGACAAGCTGGGAATCCCGTTCTTCCGGATGAGCAAGGAGGAGTGGGAGGCTGAGAAGGCCACGGCAGATGATGCCGAAAGGTTCGTTGGCTTCATCAGGGACGCCCCCGAGGGCGAGCCCATCGCACGGGAGCACGACAAGCACCTCTACAAGTGAGCCGTCGACATGGGCTTCCATCTCTTGGACTCCGCCCCGATGAGCTAGGCTCTCCCCCGCGCCGTCCGATCGGCCTGTCCGCGGCGGCGAAGCCCGTAACCGTTGGATAAGACCCTGTGGCCCGCTCAGGCGCTCGCCTCGGTGACCACGTCCAGAGCTTGCTCGGGCACAGGGGATCCGCCCCACCGCGATCCAACACGCGGGTGGGCGTCACCGGCCTGAGGGAGGTCCTGCGGCGGCCCCCGCGAGCAGGCGAGGGCGTAGAATGGAGGGAAAGAGGCGCTCATGACGATCACGGTCGCAGCCACCTACGAGGACGGCGTGCTCAAGCCCGAGGCCCCCTTGAACCTCAAGGAGAAGTCCAAGGTCACGCTGACCATCGAGGCGGCGCCGGAGGCGAAGGCGGACGACGACGATCCCACGGGCTGGAAGGCGATCGACCGTTTGATCGGCTCCGTGAGAAGCGGGCTCACCGACGTGTCCGAGAAGCACGACGACTACCTCTACGGCGACCCGAGCGATTGATCTTCCTCGACACGGGCTTCCTCTATGCTCTCATCGACGCCGACGACAAGAGCCATGCTCGGGTGCGTCGGGTGTTCGAAGCAGAGCGCGGCCGCCGGCTCTGGGAAACGGTCCTCACCACCAACCTCGTGCTCGCAGAAACCGTGACCCTACTCCGGAAGCGCGGCAAGCAGGACGCCCGGACCCGGCACGCCCGCGCGGTCGAGGTCGGGCGGCAGCTTTACGCCGGACGTTTCGGCCGCATCCACCAGGTCACGGCCGAGGAGGAGCGAGCGGCCTTCGACTACTTCAGCAAGCATGACGACCAGGACTACAGCTTCGTCGACTGCACGAGCTTCGTGGTCATGGAGAAGCTCGGCATCCGCGAGGCGTGGGCGGTGGATCGGGACTTCACGCACCGCTTTGTGGCGCTGCCGGGCCCTTTGTGAGAACGCAGCGGGCGAGGAACTGACAAGGTCTCTCGGACCCTCCTGAGTACTGCTGGCGAGTCAGAGTGTCAGGGTGTGAGCCGACTATGGGCGGCGGGCTGAATCGGCACGCTGAAAGAGCTTGGAGAGACGCGCGTGGGACTGGACGTCCTGTCGTCGGTCCGCGGCGCTGGGCCACGCCGGGTTCTGCAGGAGAGCCTGGCGCCGCAGCTCGTCCCCAATGCGCAGGCCCTCGACCGGGCCCAGCCGCGAAATGCGCTCGCCCCAGTAGGCATCCTTGGCCTCGCGCACAGCGAGCCAGTCGCGGGACACGAACTCGCGAATGCCGCGGGTGATCACCCCTCATTGTAGCGCGCGGGCCTCGCCGAAGGGGCCATGGACTGACGGGCGATTCACGATTCGCGCCATCTCACGGGAGGACTGCCGATCAGAATTCACAATTCCAGACCTGACCCTGGTATCGATCTCAATACCTATAGAACGCGTCCTGGATGGCGGCCGGGTCGCTCGTGCGCGTGAGGCAGAGCTTCAGCAGCACGCGGGCCTTCTGCGGGTTCAACTGGTCGGCGGCGACGAAGCCGAGCGCGTCGTCGTCCACCTCGACGTTGCGGGTGACGTCTCCGCTCACCACTCGGCTGCTGCGGACCACGACGATACCGCGCTTCGCCACCGACGCGAGTGCAGCGACTGCCGGAGCCGTAGGGTTGCCGTTGCCCATGCCCGCGACCACGAGGCCCCTGGCCCCCAGGGACACGCTGGCCTCGATCAGGTCGACGGGCATCCCGGCGTGGGCGTAGACGATGTCCACGCGGGGCAGGCGGTCGAGCCCACTCACGCTCCACTCGGCGGCCTGGGTGTGGAGGCGTGACGGCCGGCGGTAGTAGCGGATCTTGCCGTAGCTCGCGGTGCCGAGGAGCCCGGGGCCCGGCGACTCGAAGGCCTGCACGTCGGTGGTGTTGGCCTTGGTCACGTCGCGGCCGCAGTGCAGGTCGTCGTTCAGCACGACGATGGCGCCCCGGCCCGCGGCGTCCGGATCGGCCGCGACCGCCACCGCGTTGTAGAGGTTCAAGGGCCCGTCGGGGGAGAGCGACGTGGGGGGGCGCATGGCTCCGGTGAGGACCACGGGCCGCTCGCTCCGGGTCACGAGGTGGAGGAAGTAGGCCGTCTCCTCCATGGTGTCGGTGCCGTGGGTGACCACGACGGCGTCGGCCTCGTCCGCTGAGAAGAGCGCGTTGACCCGCGCCGCCAGCTTCAGCCACAGGGCGTCGTCCATGTCCTGGCTGCCTATCTGGGCGATCTGTTCGCCCGAGACCTCCGCGAGGGTGCGGACTCTGGGCACCGCCCGGATCAGGGCCTCGACGGCAAGGTCGCCGGGCTTGTACGCGGGATCGATGTCGGACGGCCCGGCCCCGGCGATGGTGCCGCCGGTGGCGAGGATGCGGACCCGGGCCAATCCCGGACTATTCACGAAGGTGGCCTGACTCGCTTCGTGAATGGTCCCTCACGCGGCCTCTCGAATGATCCGGGCTAACCGGCGCCGCCGTCTCCGGTCCGCGCCGGCCGCCGCCCCGCGATCAGGCTGGCCGCGATGTAGTCGCGGTTCAAGCGGGCGATGTTCGAGACGCTGATCTCCTTGGGGCAGGCCGCTTCGCACTCCTGGTGGTTGGTGCAGTGGCCGAACCCGGCCTCGTCCATCGTGGCCACCATCTTCAGCACGCGCACGTAGCGCTCGGGCTGGCCCTGGGGCAGAAGGGCGAGCTGCGAGACCTTGGCCGAGACGAACAGCATGGCCGAGGCGTTGGGGCAGGCCGCCACGCACGCGCCGCAGCCGATGCAGGCGGCGGCGTCCATGGCCATCTCCGCGTTCTCCTTGGGCACCGGAAGCGCGTTGCCGTCCGGTGCGGAGCCGGTGGGCGCGGAGATGAAGCCGCCGGAGGCGATGATGCGGTCGAAGCTGCTGCGGTCCACGACGAGGTCCTTGATCACCGGGAAGGCCTTGGCCCTCCAGGGCTCGAGGGTGATCGAGGCGCCGTCCTCGAACTTCCGCATGTGGAGCTGGCAGGCCGTGACCCCGGGCAGGGGCCCGTGGGGCGAGCCGTCGATCACCACGCTGCACGTGCCGCAGATGCCCTCGCGGCAGTCGTGGTCGAAGGCGATCGGGTCCTCGCCCTTCTTGATGAGCTCCTCGTTCACGATGTCGAGCATCTCGAGGAACGACATGTCGGGGCTGACGCCCTGGGCCGGATAGGTCACGAAACGGCCCGGGCTGCTCGCGTTCTTCTGGCGCCAGACGTGGAGGGTGAGGTTCACTTGTAGCTCCGCTGCTGCAGGTGGACGTTTTCGAAGGCGAGGGGCTCGACGTTGCGCTTGGGGGTCTTGCCGTCGCCGGTGTGCTCCCAGACCGCGGCATGCGCGAACTTGTCGTCGTCGCGCTTGCACTCGCCGTCCTCGGTCTGGTGCTCTTCGCGGAAGTGGCAGCCGCACGACTCGTCGCGCTCGAGCGCATCGCGGCACATGAGCTCGCCCAGCTCCATGAAGTCGGCCACCCGGCCCGCCTTCTCCAGCGACTGGTTCAGCTCTTCGCCCGTGCCCAGCACCTTGACGTCGCTCCAGAACTCCTCGCGCAGCGCGGGGACCTTCTGGAGTGCTGTTTCGAGGCCCTTCTTGTTGCGGGCCATGCCGCAGTACTCCCAGATGATCTTGCCGAGGGCCCGATGGAACTCGTCGACCGTGCGCTTGCCGCCGATGTCCAGGAGCCGCTTCGTGCGCGCGTCTAGGCTCGCCTCGGCGGCCTTCACCTCGGGGTGGGAGGCGGACAGCTTCTCGAGCTTGTTCGAGGCGAGATAGTGGCCGATCGTGTAGGGCAGCACGAAGTAGCCGTCGGCCAGCCCCTGCATGAGCGCGGAAGCGCCCAGCCGGTTGGCGCCGTGGTCGGAGAAGTTCGCCTCTCCGATCACGTGGAGCCCCGGGATCGTGCTCATGAGGTTGTAGTCCACCCAGAGGCCGCCCATCGTGTAGTGGACGGCCGGATAGATGCGCATGGGCGTCTTGTAGGCGTTCTCGTCGGTGATGAGCTCGTACATGTCGAAGAGGTTGCCGTAGCGCTCGCGGACCGTGGCCTCGCCCAGGCGGGCGATGGCTTCCTTGAAATCGAGGTACACGCCGAGGCCCGTCTTCCCGACCCCTCGGCCTTCGTCGCAGGCCTGCTTGGCGGCGCGCGAGGCGATGTCGCGGGGAGCCAGATTGCCGTAGCTCGGGTACTTGCGCTCGAGGTAGTAGTCGCGCTCGTCCTCGGGGATCTGATCCGGGGGACGCGTGTCGGCCTTCTTCTTGGGCACCCAGATGCGGCCGTCGTTGCGCAGCGACTCGCTCATGAGCGTGAGCTTGCTCTGGTGCTCGCCGGTCACGGGGATGCAGGTCGGGTGGATCTGGGTGAAGCAGGGGTTCGCGAAGCCCGCGCCCTTCTTGTAGGCGCGCCAGATGGCCGTGGTGTTGGCACCCTTCGCGTAGGTGGCGAGGAAGGACACGGTGCCGTAGCCGCCGGTGCCGAGGACCACCGCGTCGGCCAGGTGCGACTCCACCTTCCCGCTCACGAGGTCGCGAGTCACGATGCCGCGGGCGCGGCCGTCGACCACGATCAGCTCCTGCATCTCGTGGCGGCTGTACATGGCGACCCTGCCGAGGCCGATCTGGCGCTCGAGCGCCTGGTAGGCGCCGAGCAGGAGCTGCTGGCCGGTCTGGCCCCGGGCGTAGAACGTGCGCGAGACCTGGGCCCCGCCGAACGAGCGATTGGCGAGCAGGCCGCCGTACTCGCGGGCGAAGGGCACGCCCTGGGCCACGCACTGGTCGATGATGTTCACCGACACCTGGGCCAGGCGGTAGACGTTGGCCTCGCGGGCGCGGAAGTCGCCGCCCTTCACGGTGTCGTAGAACAGGCGAAACACGCTGTCCCCGTCGTTCTGGTAGTTCTTGGCCGCGTTGATCCCGCCCTGGGCGGCGATCGAGTGCGCGCGCCGCGGGGAGTCCTGGTAGCAGAAGCACTTCACGTTGTAGCCGAGCTCGGCGAGGGTGGCCGAAGCGGCGCCCCCGGCGAGGCCCGAGCCCACCACGATGATGTCGTACTTGCGCTTGTTCGCGGGGTTCACGAGCTTCATCTCGAAGCGGTGCTTGTCCCACTTCTTCTCGATGGGGCCCGAGGGGATGTTGGCGTTCAGCTCCATGGCGTCTCTACCTACTTGACCAGACCGGCGAGTACCGCCACCGGCATCGAGATGTTGCCCACGACCACGACCAGGGCGAAGAGGCTGGCGAGCGCGCCGCGCAGGCCGTTCCACCGCGGATGACTGAGCCCCAGGGTCTGGAGCATGCTCCATACCCCGTGCCGCAGGTGAAGGCCCAGGGCGAGCATGGCCACGATGTAGAAGGCCGAGACCGGCCACACCGAGAATCCCGCGACCACGTTGTGGTAGACGTCGCCCTCGATGAAGCTGCCGTGGACGGTGCCCAGGGTGAGGTGGAGGATGTGGTAGACGATGAAGAGCAGGAGGATCGGCCCGCTCCAGACCATGGTGCGCGAGGCGTAGGTGGACTCGCGGTGGCGCACGGTGCGGTAGCCCTCGGGCCGCGCGGCCCATTCGACGAGGGTCAGGCTGGTCGCCGCCCAGATGTGCAGGCCCACCGCGACGATCAGCACGGCCCGTGCGATCCAGAGGCCGGTCCCGTGGAGCATCTCGCGCAGGAACACCGAGTACTCGTTCAGCGCGTGGGCCCCCAGGTAGAGCTGGAGATTGCCGGCCATGTGGCCGAGCACGAAGCCGAACAGCACGATGCCGCTCAGGGCCATCACGACCTTCTTGCCGATGGTGGACCCGACGAACGAGACGTCTCTCGTCATCCGACGCTCCTCAGCGATTGCAGGTGGGACCAGGGACGGGACCGCGGCCACGGCGCGATTATCCCTCAAGTCCGGCGCAGCAGCATGCGCAAAAGGAGGTTCTGGAAGGTGGGCTCCTGGTAGATGCCGTGGTGGTCGGCGCTCGCGAAGAAGACCTGGGAGGCTTCGGGCAGGCCCGACCCCGTCTCCGAATCGCTCGCCTCGGGCAGGTGCGACGCGAGGACGCTCTCCCGGGTGACGCGTCCGTCGCCGGCCTCGAACATCCATTCGTTCTCGCGGCGGGTCACCGGCTCGAGCCGCGGGGGCAGGCCCGGCAGGTCGGCGACGATGGCGCGGGCCAGGGTGGGGAGGCAGTCGCCGCCCAGGGCCACGACCCGGGCGGGGCAGGGCGTTTCCGGCTTTCGGGCCAGCGCGCGGTGGAAGGCGGCGGCCCGGGTGAGCGCGGCCTCCACGAAGGCGCGCTGATCGACGCCGGAATCGGCCGCGTCCCCGTTCGTCGACCGATGACGCTCCCTGGGCGGAGCGAACGGTCCCCAGCCGAAGCGCTCCCAGGTCGTGACGTCATGGAGGTCGGCGTCGAGCCGGTCGCCCTGGCGATTCAAGAGGGGCCGTGTGCCGGCAGGGGGGAAGAGCTGATAGACGGACGGCATCCGCGCGACGACCGGAGCCGCGAGGGTCGTGTAGGAAAGCCCCACCCGCTCACCGGAGAGGACGGCGCCCAGCGCAGGGATCGAGCCCCCATTGGGCGTGGCCACGAGGGCGAGACGTCGCACCCGCCGGGCCCCGGCCCAGGTCACGGGCCCCGCCTCTTCCGGTTCGGCCTCGCCGAACCGGAGGTAGTAGCGGGCGACCAGGCCGCCCATGCTGTGGCCGATCACGTTGAACCGCGCCAGCGGGTCGCCCATCGCTTCGGCGAGGGCGTCGAGCGTCTCTCCTAGAGCGCGCGCCGACTCCACGAGGTCGCGCCGCCAGTCGTAGGCGAAGACGTGGTACGAGAGCCCACCGCCGCGCAGCCCGTGGCGGAAGCCCGCGCCCTCGAGGAGGTGGGCGAGATCGGCGTACTCCGAAAAACCGAAGACCCGCGGCAGCGCGGTGTCCACCCCGAGAAGCCCCGAAGGCCGGAGCTGGTCGCGACTCGTGTCGAGGGGCAGGCGGAGGGGGAGGCGAAGGTCGTGGTGGCCGAAAGCGTTGGCCAGATTCAGCCAGGCCTCTCCACCGTCAGGGTGCACGAGCCGGCTTCCCATGAGCCCGGGCACGAGCACCGTGGGGGCGACGTCGCTGACGGAAGACCGCAGGGCCCGTATGAGCCGGGGGTCGAGCCGGCGCCGGGGGGAAAGCGACTGCGCGAGCAGCAGGCCTGCCGCCCCGGCCGTGGCTCCCGCGAGGAACGGCCAGAGCTTCCTCCCCATCTCCAACCATTCTAGTGCCGGAGGCTTCTGGACTGGCGGACCTTGGGGTAGCCTCTGCGCGAGCCATGGGACAGACGCGCGTCGACTTGCTCCACCTTCTCGAGGACCTTCGGGACGCCTACCCGGGCGACCTGGAGGAGACGATCCTGACCGAGATCGTCGCCAACTCTCTCGACTCCGGCGCGCGCCACCTGCGCGTGCTCACGGATCCCGCCGAGCGGACGCTGGTGGTGGTGGACGATGGTCGGGGCATGACCCGCCGTGAGCTGAGCCGCTACCACGACGTGGCCGCGAGCACCAAGGAGCGCGGCGAGGGGATCGGCTTCGCGGGTGTGGGCATCAAGCTTGGCCTCCTGGTAGCGGAGGAGGTACTGACCGAGACCCGCAGGGGAGAGACCCACGTGGCGACGCGTTGGCGACTGGCCTCTCGTCAGCGCGCGCCGTGGAGCTGGGCGCCCCCGCCGGGTTGGGTGTCCCTGAAAGGCACCGCGGTCGGCTTGAGGCTCAAGAACCCGCTCTCACCGCTTCTCGACTCTGGCTACATCGAGGCGGCCCTCCGCCGCCACTTCGAGCCACTCCTCGACGCGGCGTTCGACGACGTGCTGGCGGAGTTCTACCCGGAGGGTGTCGTCTTCGGCGTCAACGGTCGGCCGGTGGAGAAGCGCGGAGCCTTGGGCGGCGACCGTGCCTGCGTCGAGGTACGGCTTCCGAGGAAGCGCAAGGCCGCCGCCCTGGGCTACGTCGAGCGTTTCTCCGAGCCGATCCAGGAAGACCGGCAAGGGATCGCGATCAGCACGCTCGGCAAGGTCATCCGGCGCGGCTGGGACTGGCTGGGAGTGACCTGCGCTTCGCCCTCGCTCGTCGCGGGCCTGGTGGAGGCCCCGGGCCTCGCGGCGGTGTTGACCTTGAACAAGGGAGACTTCGTTCGTGCCGGTCGCCGGGGGATCACCTACCTCGCCTATCGAAAGGCCATCCAGGAGGCGGCGTCGCTTCAGTTGGCGGCCTGGGGGGAGGCGCGGGACCGCGAAGACACGGCGCGCAGACGCGCGGCGCGACCCTTGGAGAAGGACCTCGAAACCGTGCTCGTGGACCTGGCCGACGAGTACCCGGCCTTGACGGCGCTCGTGGAGCGTCGAGCCGGTGGCCAGCGCCGGCTTCCCACCGGCAAGAACGGACTGGCCGGAGGCGTCGTGTCGCGTCCTGGTCCGCAAGGTGCCGACGAGCGGGGCACGGATACCGGCCTCGGGGCGGAGGCAACGGAGCCCGCACCGCGCGACACGCCTTCAGGATCGCCCGCCCCGGCGGCGACCGAGCCGACCGTCGACCATCCCGCGCCTTCGACCCTCGAGCCTCCGGCGGCCGCGAACGGCCCAAAGCGGCCTACGCGCTACGGCCTCGCCATCGATTTCGCGGACCAGCCCGACCAGCCCGAGCTCGGCCGGTTGATCGAGTCCACGATCTGGGTGAACACGGCTCACCCCGCGTATGCGCGGGCGGTGGCCTCCCGGGCCGAGGGCTATCACGTCGCCTTGACCGTGGGATTGTCGCTCGCTCCCCTGGCCGCGGAGCCCGGGAAGAGCCAGGAGTTCCTGACCGAGTTTCTCGCGCGCTGGGGCGAGTCGCTCGGGAGGGACCGCCGTCGCCGCCGCAGCCGCCCGCGATGACCGGGGCGCCCCCTCCGGGTTTGTCTCCCCGGAGGGCCCCGTGTAGCATCTCGACTTTCGCGGGTCGCTCGGGCGCCTGGCCCGGACCCGGCCCGCCAGGAAGGGAATTCATGAATCGTGCGATGAAACGTGCCTCGGTGCTGGTGGTAGCGGCGTCCGCGGTCGTGATGGTCGCCGCGTGCACCAAGCCCGCGGCCCCCGCGCCTTCGCCGTCGCCCTCGGCGGCTGCCGGCGACCTCCAGACCGACGAGCAGAAGGTCCTCTACGCTCTGGGCGTGATGCTCGGCCGCAACGTCGCCAACCTGAACATCAGCCCCAGCCGAGCTGGAGCTCGTGAAGCGGGGCCTGGGCGACGGGGCGACGGGCAAGAAGCCCGCGGTGGAGCTCGAGCAGTTCGCTCCGAAGATCCAGGCCTTTGCCCAGTCGCGGGCCGCGGCCCAGGCCGTGGCCGAGAAGGGCAAGGCGCAGGCCTTCCGCGACGCCGCCGCCAAGGAGGCCGGGGCCGTCGACCACGAACTCGGGCCTGATCTTCACGAGCCTGAAGGCGGGGACCGGGAAGAGCCCGAGCGGCTCGGACACGGTCAAGGTCCACTACCGCGGCACGCTCACCGACGGCACCGAGTTCGACAGCTCCTACAAGCGCGGGCAGCCCATCGAGTTCCCCCTGAACGGCGTCATCCCGTGCTGGACCGAGGGCGTCCAGAAGATGAAGGTCGGCGAGAAGGCCAAGCTCGTGTGCCCGTCCGACATCGCCTACGGCGACCGCGGCGCGCCCCCGGCCATCCCCGGCGGCGCCACCCTCGTCTTCGAGGTCGAGCTTCTCGACATCGTCAAGAAGTAGCTCCCGCCGCGGTGTAAAATCTCGGGCCGTGCGGGGCTTCCGCCCCGTGCGGCTCCGGAGGCATCCTCGAGTGAAGATCCACGAGTACCAGGGAAAGGCGATTCTCGCCTCGTACGGCGTGCCCGTGCCCAAGGGCAAGGCCGCGTACAACCCGGCCGAGGCGGTCGAGATCGGCAAGGAGCTCGGCTTCCCGGTCGTGGTCAAGGCGCAGATCCACGCCGGCGGCCGGGGCAAGGGCGGCGGCGTCAAGCTGGCGCGCACGGCCGAGGAGTGCGAGACCCTCGCGAAGGGCATGCTGGGCATGACGCTGAAGACGCACCAGACGGGGCCCGAGGGCCGCGTGGTGCGCCGCCTGCTGATCGAGCAGGGCATGGACCTCGCCGGGGCGAAGGAGATGTACCTGGCCATCGTGGTCGACCGCGCCTCCGGCAAGCCGGTGGTGATGGCCTCGGCCCAGGGCGGGATGGACATCGAAGAGGTCGCGGCGACAGGACCCGAAGGCGATCCTGAAGGAGACGGTGGACCCGGCCGTCGGCTTCCAGGCCTTCCAGGCCCGCAAGCTGGCCTTCGGTCTCGGCCTGCCCGCGGCGACCCTGGGCGCGGCCGTGACCTTCATGCAGGCGCTCTATCGGGCCTTCGAGTCGGCCGACTGCTCGCTGCTCGAGATCAACCCGTTCCTCATGACCAAGGCCGGCGCGCTCCTGGCCCTCGACGCCAAGATCAACTTCGACGACAACGCCCTCTACCGCCACCCCGAGTTCAAGGAGCTGCGCGACCTCGACGAGGAGGACTCGCTCGAGGTCGAGGCCAGCAAGTTCAACCTCAACTACATCAAGCTCGACGGCGGCAACGTCGGCTGCATGGTGAACGGCGCGGGCCTGGCCATGGCCACCATGGACATCATCAAGCTCGCGGGCGGCGCGCCCGCGAACTTCCTGGACGTGGGCGGCGGGGCCAACGCGGAGCAGATCCGGAACGCCTTCCGCATCCTCATGACCGACGTGGACGTGAAGGCGGTGCTCATCAACATCTTCGGCGGCATCCTCCGCTGCGACGTGCTGGCCGAGGGCGTCATCGCCGCGGTGCGGGAGCTGAACGTGAAGATCCCGGTGGTGATCCGCATGAAGGGCAACAACGAGGAGAAGGGCAAGCAGATGCTCCGCGAGTCGGGCCTCAACTTCGCGACCGCGGACGACATGAAGGAGGCGGCCAAGCGCGTGGTGGCCGCGGCGCGGAGGTGCCGCGTGAGCGTCCTCGTCGGGAAGGACACGCGGCTCCTCGTCCAGGGCATGGGCAAGCACGGCACCTTCCACGCCATGGGCTGCCGCGACTACGGCACCAAGGTGGTGGGCGGCGTCACCCCCGGCAAGGGCGGCACCAAGGTCGAGGGGTTCCCCCTCTTCGACAGCGTGAGCGAGGCGGTTCGCAAGACGGGAGCCAACGTCTCGGTGGTGTTCGTGCCGCCACCCGGCGCCGCCGACGCGATCATGGAAGCGGCCGACGCGGGCATTCCCCTCGTGGTCTGCATCACCGAAGGCATCCCCACCCTCGACATGGTGAAGGCGGCCACCTACCTGAAGGACCGGCCCACTCGCCTCATCGGCCCCAACTGCCCCGGCATCATCTCGCCCGGCGGAGAAGTGCAAGGTCGGGATCATGCCCGGCCACATCCACAAGGGCGGCAGCGTGGGCGTGGTGAGCCGGAGCGGCACCTTGACCTACGAGGCGGTGGCCCAGCTCACCGCCCTCGGCATCGGACAGTCGACCTGCATCGGCATCGGCGGCGATCCCATCATCGGCACCAACCACACCGACGCCATCGAGCTGTTCAACAAGGACCGCGGCACCAAGGCCATCGTGATGATCGGCGAGATCGGCGGGTCGGCCGAAGAAGAAGCGGCGGCCTACGTGAAGAAGCACGTGAAGAAGCCGGTGGTCGGCTTCATCGCCGGGCAGACGGCGCCGCCCGGGACGGCGGATGGGCCACGCCGGCGCCATCATCGCCGGGGGCAAGGGCACCGCCGACGAGAAGATGAAGGCCATGAAGGCCGCGGGCATCCACGTGGTCAAGTCGCCGGCCGACCTCGGCGCGGCGGTCGCGAAGGCCCTGGGCAAGAAATAGACATCGCGAGGGAAGAAGACATTGAGAGAGCGGACTTTTTCGATCATCAAGCCGGACGCGGTGAAGGCCAAGCAGGCGGGGGAGATCCTGGCCCGCATCGAGAAGGCGGGGTTCGACCTCGTCGCCCTGCGTGAGCGGCACCTGACCCGGGCCGAGGCCGAAGGCTTCTACCACGTCCACAAGGCGCGCCCGTTCTTCGGCAGCCTTTGCGACTTCATGTCCTCGGGCCCCTGCATCACCATGGTGCTCGAGCGCGAGAACGCGATCGCCCACCTGCGCGAGATCATGGGCGCGACCGATCCCGCCAAGGCGCGCCGCGGGCACCATCCGCAAGGACTTCGCCGCCTCGATCGAAGCCAACTGCATCCACGGCTCGGACGCGCCGGAGACCGCGGCCTTCGAGATCGGCTACTTCTTCGCGGGGATCGAGCTCTAGCCGAGAGGCGAGCGCCCTGGGCCGCCCGTTCCTGATCGCCGGGGCCGTGCTGCTGGGCGTCGGCCTGCTGCTGACCTTCGCCGAGAAGATCCCGGGCCTCGGCCGCCTGCCCGGAGACATCGTCTGGCGCCGCGGGAGCTTCACGTTCTACTTCCCGCTCGCGACCTGCATCATCGTGAGCCTCGTCTTGACGTTGCTGTTCCGCTTCTTCCGGCGATAGGCGAGTCGCGTCAGGAGTGGGTGAGCGCGTCCTTGGCCGCTCGCCGGGCCATCCCGAGGACGGCCAGCGAGACGGTGATGACCAGTAGAACTGGTCCCCACATGGCGAGAGCCGGCGCTACGAGTCCGGCATCGGCGGCCTGCTCGCCCAACCGCAGAAGCACGTAGAACACGAAGTACACCGCGAAGGCGGCGACGAAGCGCCAGAGCGTTCTCCGCAACGTCGATGCGATAGCGATGCCGGCGAGTGCGAGGGCTAGGCAACTCGCGCCGAAGGCGGGCTTCTTGTGCCATTCCAACTCGAACCGCTTGGCCTCCTTGCCGCTGCCAGCAGACCGAAGTTCGGAGGAGCGCACGGCCAGACTCGTCAAAGGTCATCTCCCGGTCGCCCTCCGACAGCGGGCGGACGACGACTCGGGCGCCACAGCCTCGAAGAGGCGGTTGCGGAACTCGCTGGTTGGCGACGGGATTGAGCCAGGCGGCAGTGGCGAAGGTCACGAGGCCCGCCACCAGGACCACACTGAGTACCGACTCGCGGTCGTTCGCCCGCCCGCAGGTTCTGCCCGGAGGGCGAAGGCGAACAGCGTGCCGGTCGGCAACGCGACCGGGAATGATCGATGGCATCAGCAGGAAGAAGGCGCCACCGAGATGAAAGGAGCGAAGGTGAGGGTACTGGTTACCCAGCAGTAAGGTGGTGAAGACCGCGGCTCCCAAAACTACGCGGACGACGAGCTCCTTGGTTGCCTGGCTTTCTTCTGCGGTCGTACCCCACGCATTGGTCCAAAGGTGGTGGGCAGGAATCGGTCGCGGCGGTAACGCCGAACGCCCGCCAGAAAGCCAGAACGCCACGGGCCCTCACGAAGCTTCGAGCCCAGGGGCTCCGGGCTTGGGCGTGCTCGAACTGCAGGTCTGCGAGAAGAGGGAAGAGCACGCGTTCGCGGGTGGTCCTCGAGGCGACGTGCTCCGCGATCCATCGAAGCACCTGGCCCGGAGAGCGATCTACCGTCGGCTCGTGCCTCATCAGGCGTTCTCCCAAGCGAGCTTCTTGCTGACCACGGCCCACGCCTCGCGTGCACGTCGCCCGAGTGCGGTCAGCCGGTACAGGCGGCGTGGCAGACCGATTGCGCCCGGCCCTTTCGCCTCTTGCTCCGAAGTCACGTAGCCCTTGTCTTCCATACGGCTGAGCGTCACGTAGACCGTTCCACGCTTGAGGCGCCCATCGGAGGCTTCGACGAGCTCCAAGCCGTATCGGTCGCGGGCCGTGGCTAGCAGGTCGAGGATCAGGGCTTCTTTTCGGGAGACGGTGGGGAGTCGACCCGTTCTCATTTCAATCAGTATCCATCGATCTGACAAAGTGTAAGACTAGGACCCCCAACCTGTCAAGGCAATCCCGAGGGAGTCCTGGCGCGTGACGGAGGTCTGGTTCAGCTCGGGCGTTCGATGTGGAACACGTCGCGCAGCTCTCGTGATACAGGGCTGTTGTCGGGGTTCGAGGGCATCAGGTCCCGCATGTGCCGCCACCACCGCTGGCAGACCTCGGTGACCGCGATGGCCTTCCAGCGCTCCTCGCTCTCGATCTCGGCATAGGCGAACAGGTCGCCGGACTCCGGGTCGAGGTAGATGGAGTAGGACCGGACGCCGTGCGCGAAGAGGGTTTCCTCGAGCTCGGGCCAGATGGGGTTGTGGCGCCGCACGTACTCCTCGAAACGGTCTTTGTGCACGGACATCCGAAAGGCCTTGCGGATCACCGGGCCCTCCTCGCTGCTCCCTTCACTTTGCGGATGGATACGCGAACCGGTACAGGCCCGAACCGACCTCCAGGGTCACGTCGCCTCCCACTTGTTTGGGAGCCGCGATCCCGTTGCTCGCGCCGACGGGCCTGCCGCCTTCGGTCACGGACGCGAGCTGCGCTCCGGGCAGGCGTACCGTGGCCCGCGTATTGGCGGGGATTTCCACGGCCAGCTCGAAGGTGCCGTCCTTGAGCGTCCAGGCGGAGCTCACCTGGCCGTACATCGTCTGATGGCTGGCTCTGGCACTCGTGAAGCCGCCGCCCGGGCGCGGTTGGATGAGGATGTGCTTGTAGCCGGGAGCGGCCTCGTCGATCTCGATGCCCGCTATCACCCGGTACATCCACTCGCCGATGGCGCCGTAGGCGTAGTGGTTGAACGAGTTCATGCCCGCGCTCTGGAACGAGCCGTCGGGCTTCAGGCCGTCCCAACGCTCCCAGATCGTGGTCGCCCCCTGCTTCACCGGGTAGAGCCACGACGGGTACTCCTCGCGGTTGAGCAGCATGTAGGCCTCGTCCAGGTAGCCGTAGCGAACGAGCACGTGGCACAGGTAGGGAGTACCGAGGAAGCCCGTGGTCAGGTGCTTGCGGGTCCGCACCTCCTGGGCCAGCCGCTTGGCCGCCACCGGGCGAAGGTCTTCAGGCAGCAGATCGAACTGAAGAGCCAGGGTGTAGGCGGTCTGGGTGTCCTCACCCACGCGCCCGGTCTCGGTGACGAACTCCCGGCGGAAGGCGCTCTTGATCCGGCCCAATTGCTCGGCGTAACGGGCCGCGTCGTCCTTCTTGCCGAGGACGAGGGCGGTGCGCTGGAGCAGATCGGTCGAGTGGGCGAAGAAGGCGGTGGCGATCAGGTCCTTGCCCGTGGTGGCGCCGGGATAGTCGCTGGCCGTGGAGGCAAACGCGAGCCAATCGCCGAAATGCGGATCGCCGGCCCAGATGTAGTCGTCGCCCGCCCGCTTCCTTTCGTATTCCACCCACCTTGCCATGCTGTCGTACTGCGTCTCCAGGACTCGCTTGTCCCCGTAGCTCAGGTAGATGTTCCAGGGGATGATCACGGCGGCGTCGGCCCAGCCCGCGGCTCCTCCGGGCTGCTGGCCTTCGCGGTCGGGAAGCACGTTGGGGATCACGTGGGGGATGCTGCCGCTCTCGAACTGGTCCGCGGCCACGTCCTTCAGCCACTTGGTGAAGAAGCCGGCCACGTCCATGTTGAAGGCGGCCGTGGGGGAGAAGGCCTGGGCATCCCCCGTCCAACCCAGCCGCTCGTCGCGCTGCGGGCAGTCGGTCGGAACGTCGAGGAAGTTCCCCTTCTGCCCCCAGAGGATGTTGTGCTGAAGCTGGTTCACGAGCGGCTTCGAGGTCTCGAACTCGCTCGTCCGCGCCATGTCCGAATGAACGACGATCCCGGTCAGGCTCTCGGGAGTCACTTCCCCCGGATATCCCGCCACCGCCACGTAGCGGAAGCCAAAGAACGTGAAATGCGGCTCGAACGTCTCGGGGCCGCCGCCCTTCAGCGTGTATTGGAGCGTGGCCTTGGCCGCGCGCAGGTTCTCGGTGTAGAAGTTGCCCGCTTTGTCCAGCACCTCGGCGTGCCGCAGCGTGACCGTCGTGCCCGCGGGCCCCTGGACCTTGAGCCGCACCCAGCCGACCATGTTCTGCCCCAGATCGACCACGGTCTCGCCCGCCGGCGTCTTGAGGATCTTGACCGCCTTCAGCTCCTCGATCCTGCGGACGGGGGGACCGGCGGGGGCCACGAGGTCGTCCTTGCGGCCCTCGACGACCTTGACGCTCGTCCACTGGGCGTCGTCGAAGCCCGGCAGGGCCCACCCCGCCTTCTCCAATCGGGCATCGTAGGTCTCGCCGTGGTAGATCTCGGACATGAGGATCGGCCCCGTCGACGCCTTCCAGCCCGGGTCGGTGCCGATCGTCTCTTCGTGCCCGTCCTTGTAGGTGATCTTGATCTGACAGAGAAGGGCCAGCCGTTCGCCGTAGACGTTGCGCCGATCCTGCCAGGCGAGGTACCCGCGGTACCAGCCGTTGCCCAGCTGCACCCCCACCGCGTTGTCGCCGCTTCGGAGAAGCGGGGTCACGTCGTAGGTCTGGTACTGCAGACGCTTGTTGTAGCTCGTCCATCCCGGCGTGAAGAGCTGGTCTCCCACGCGCTGGCCGTTCAGCTGCATCTCGTAAAGGCCGTGGCTCGTCACGTAGGCACGCGCCGAAGCGATGGGGCCTTTGAGCTTGAACTCCCGCCGGAGCATGGCCACGGGGCCGGACTTCTTGGGGTCGTCCGGAAGGCCTGGCTCGATCCAACTCGTCTTCCAGTCCGACGGCTCGAGCAGGCCCATCTCCCACCATGACGGTTCGCTCCAGCCGGTGGCCTTGCCGCCCCCGTCCCAGACCCGCGCCTGCCAGTGATATCTCTGGCCCGATCGCAGCGGCGGCCCGTCGTACGAACGCTGGATGGATTCGTCGGAGCTCACCCGGCCCGAGTCCCACAGCAGGCTGGTCCCGCTCCGAAGGGCGCTCATTGTCGTCGCCACCCGAATCTGGTCGGCGGACTGGGTGACCCCGCGCGCCGCGGACTGGATCACCCAACTGAACCGAGGCTGCCGCGCGTCGATCCCGAGGGGGTTCTCCTTGTATTCCAAGCGCAGCCCCGCCACCTTGAGGGGAGCCGCCTGCTTCGTGTCGGCGAGGAGGGAGGTCGGCAAGAACGAACCTCCGACCAGAAGGACCAGGACCATCGCGGACACCGGCTTGGGCAGCCTTGCGAGCATGTTCACCTCGAGTGAGTGGAACGGCCTGACGCGAGCCTACACGGCCTCGGGGACTTCGTAGCGGAACGCACGGCCCCGAGACTCCGGATCCCATCCCGTCTCGATCGCCGATCTGATGGCCGCCTCCAGCGCACGAGGCACCTTGATCTCGGAAGGTGGCCCTCCCTCGGGATCGACCTTCACGGTGAAATCGAGGATCAGCTCGCGCGTGCGCGCGGGGTGGAGGGACACGGACAACGAGATGGCTTTGATGCCCTTGCCCCAGACCACCCAGCCGTGCCGATACTTCCAGGCGTAGCTCGTCCCGTCCACCGAGATGACATTGGCCGGAGCGCCGTCGCGCCCGGCCTTGGCGCGGAGCTTTCCGGAGATCAGTCGATCACCCGTGTGCCGGCGGTCCTTCGTCACCGCGGTTTCTTGGGCCGCGAGGCGTGCTTGCCCGACCGCGGCGGGCCTGCTCGCCTCGCTTTGGCCTTCCGCGGCCGAGCCCGGGGGAGCGACCAGGCCTCGCGTGCCCAGGCGGCGGCGAGATCTGCGTCTTCCAGGACGGTGGCCGGCACCTCGTAGTAGCCCTTCATCACGTGTCCCGGCCAGGGCTCGAACGGCTGCGATCCCTTCTCCTCGTACACCGCCGCCGTGACCGTCGAGACACGGAAGTAGAGGCGTCCGTCGTCGATCAGCCCGAAGATCTGGTCCTGCCAGTAGAGGCCCTGGCCTCCGAACATCCTTCGCGCCTCGACCTTGCCAAGACCCTGCAGCTGATCGATCACGAACGCGGTGAAGGAATCCCCTCCAGAGCGACCGGAGCGATGCTCAGGGCCGCCGGCGAGCGGAGCGGATGAGGATCGGCGGCGTCAGGAACTGGCCGTCGGACGGCGCCGCCTGGATGCGACGCACGACGTCCATGCCATGGAGGACCCGGCCGAACGCCGCGAAGCCCTGGCCATCGGGGTTGCGCTTGCCGCCGAAGTCGAGCGACGGCTGGTCGCCGATGCAGATGAAGAAATCGGAGGTGGCGGTGTCGGGTCCGTCGCGGGCCATGGAGAGGGTGCCATCGCGATGCCGAAGGCCGGTCTTGCTCGTGCGCTCGAGCGGGATCGGCCCGTAGTCGGAGGCCACGAGGTCTGCCTTCACGCCCGCCTGGACGACCTCGATGAGCGCGTCCTTGCCGGGCTGGTTGTCGCGGCGAACCGTCCGGTGAAAGCGTCCGCCCTCGTAGCGGCCGGCATCGACGTAGCGCAGGAAGTTGGCGGCGGTGATCGGGGCCCGGACCGCGTCGACCTCGAGCACGATCTCGCCGAGCTCGGTCTGGAGCGTGACCACGACGGGTCCGGAAGCGGCCAGGCACCTCGGCCCCGGCGCCGCAAGAGTGAGGACGGCCAGGCACGCCACGACCCAGTTCCTCACCCGAGCTCCCTCCGTTCGATTCGAGCGGATGCTGGCACACCGCATCCGCCTCGGTCAAAGGACCCCTGGCGTTCCATGGATCAATGCCACAACCACTGCCGGCCGACGCCGAAGGCTGCGCTGACGACGATGACCCAGGAGGGATTGATCCGGGTGAATCCAGTCGCGGCAAGAACGGCAGCGCCGATGATGCAGGCGGGCCAATCGACGAGAGCGCCGCGGGCCAATTGGAGAACGACGGCCGCCATCAGGCCCAACGAGGCCGCGTTGACGCCATCCAGGAAGGCCGCAAGGCCGGGCGACGCGCGCATCCGCGGCACCCATCGGCTGGTCAGCGCGACGAGCAGGAACGAGGGCAGGAAGATGCCCAGGGTCGCGACGGCCGCTCCTCCGGTGCCCCGGAGCAGATAGCCGATGAAGGTGGCCGTCGTGAAGACAGGGCCTGGCGTGAACTGCCCTATCGCGACCGCGTCGAGGAGCTGTCGTTCGGTGAGCCAATGGCGGTCCGCCACGAGGCCACCCCGCAGGAAGGCGATCAGGACGTAGCCGCTGCCGTAGAGCACGCTGCCGACCTTGAGGAAGAACAGGCCGATCGCGCCCAGGCCCGGCGCCGCCGCGGTCGAGCCCGCGCTCGTGGCCACGGTCGTGGGCAGGCCCAGGAGGGCCAGGCCCGCGACGCCGCTCGCCTTGGAGGCCCGGGCGGTGGCGATGCCCGCGACCCCGCCGACGAGGAGGATCGCCAACTCGTCCAGCCGCAGAAGACTCGCGGCCGCGGCGGCGATCCCGAGCGCGATCAGGGGAGGCCTCTTCAAGCCGGTTCGGGTGAGACGAGCCACGGCGGCGGCGACGATGGCGAGGATTGCCGGCTTGATCCCGTAGAGCAACGACTCGGCCATGGGCATCGCCCCGTACCGCACGTACGCCCAGGCGAACGCGAGCGTGATGAGGGCGGCGGGTGCGATGAAGCAGGCGCCGGCGACCACGAGCCCGGGGCGCCCCGCACGCCGGAGGCCCAGGTGGATCGCCAGCTCCGTGGAGTTGGGCCCCGGAATGAGGTTGGCGGCGCCAAGCAGGTCCACGAACTCCTCGCGGGTCACCCATCCCCGCCGCGTGACCGTTTCCTGCTCCATGAGGGCGATGTGCGCCGCGGGACCCCCGAAGCCGATGAGGCCGAGCTTCAGGAAGACACGAGCGACTTCGCCGAGGCGGTGGCTAGCATCAGCCGTGGCGCCGCCAGGCTCGGGTGACCGGTCACCGGGCTTGATCGATGCGGGGGATTCGCCCACCTTCCTCTTATACAGCTTGCGGGCGTGACGGGGCCGTGAAATCCTTACGGCCTTTCCGCGGAGGCGCGATGTCGGTGAAGGCGGACAAATGGATCCGGAAGATGGCGGTCGAGCACCGGATGATCGAGCCGTTCTCGGAGAAGCAGGTCCGGGACGGCGTCGTCTCCTACGGGCTCTCCTCGTACGGCTACGACGTGCGGATCGCGGACGAGTTCAAGATCTTCACCAACATCAACTCCACGATCGTGGACCCCAAGAGCTTCGACACCCGCTCCTTCGTGGACTTCAAGGGGACGTCTGCATCATCCCCCCCAACTCCTTCGCCCTGGCCCGCACCGTCGAGTATTTCCGCATCCCGCGGAGCGTGATCACGGTGTGCGTGGGCAAGTCCACCTATGCCCGATGCGGGATCATCGTGAACGTGACCCCCTTCGAGCCCGAGTGGGAAGGCATCGTGACCCTCGAGGTCTCCAACACCACCCCCCTGCCCGCGAAGATCTACGCCAACGAGGGGATCGCCCAGGTGCTGTTCTTCGAGAGCGACGAGATCTGCGAGACCTCGTACGCGGACAAGAAGGGCAAGTACCAGGCCCAGCAGACCCTGACCCTGCCGCGGATGTAGACGGGGGTCACGCCCGCGGCGCGTTCGTGAAGAGTAGCTCCAGGAGGGCGTCCGGGCTCACCGGCCGGCTGAACAGGTAGCCCTGAAACTCCTCGCAGCCGGCTCGCCTCAGGAAGGCGAGCTGGTCCTCCGTCTCGACCCCCTCGGCGATCACCGAGAGCCCCAGCACGTGGGCGAGGGCGATGACCGCGTTGACGATGGCCTCGTCTTCGGGATCGACGGCGATGTCCCGCACGAACGACCGGTCGATCTTGAGGGTGCTGAGCGGGAAGTGCTTCAGGTAGCTGAGCGAGCTCTGCCCGGTGCCGAAGTCGTCGATGGAGATGCGGATGCCCATGGCCCGCAGGGCCTCCAGCACCTCGGCGGTCCAGGCCGCGTTGCTCATGGCGATGCTCTCGGTGATCTCCAGCTCCAGGAAGCGCGGCCCGAGGCCGGCGCTCTCCAGGGCCTCGCGCACCGAGGCGACCAGGCCCGGCTGCTGGAACTGGCGGGCGGAGAGGTTGACGGACATCCGCAGCTCGGGAAAGCCGGCCTCGTGCCAGGACCGGAGCTGGCGGCAGGCCGCGCCGAGGACCCACTTGCCGATGGGGAGGATGAGGCGGCTCTCCTCCGCCACCGGGATGAAGGCGTCGGGCATGAGCAGGCCCCGCTCCGGGTGCTGCCATCGGAGCAACGCTTCGGTGCCGACCATCTTGCCGGTGCTCGCCTGCACGAGAGGCTGGTAGTGGAGCACGAGCTCGTCGCCTTCGACCGCGCGGCGCAGGCGTCCCTCCAGCGCCATCCGCTCCAACGCGCGGTCGTTCATGCCGGGGGTGCAGAGCTGGTAGTTGTTCCGCCCTTGCTCCTTGGCCCGGTACATGGCGGCGTCGGCGCTTTGCAGGAGGCTGTCGGGGTCGTCCCCGTCACCCGGGTAGACGGCGATCCCGAGGCTGGCCGTGACGTGGAGGTCGTGGCCCTCGAGAGAGAACGGCTGTGCCACCGTGTGCAGGACCTTCTCCGCCATGCGGGCCGCGTCCTCCACCTTCGTCATGCCGCTGAAGGCCAGGGTGAACTCGTCTCCGCCCATGCGGGCCACGGTGTCGTCCTCGCGGACGCAGGCCAGGAGCCGTTCCGCGAGCCCCTGCAAGAGCCGGTCGCCCAGCGCGTGGCCGAGGGTGTCGTTGATGAGCTTGAAGTGGTCGACGTCCACGAACATCACGGCCAGGAGGCGCCCCAGCCGGTGGGCGTGCCCGAGGGCCTGGGTGAGACGGTCGCGGAGGAGAAGCCGGTTGGGCAGGCCCGTGAGCGCGTCGTGATAGGCCTGGTACTGGATGCGCTCTTCCGCGCGCCGGCGCTCGGTGATGTCCCGGAAGCTCCAGACCCGGCCCACCGGCCGGCCCTCGAGGCGGTGGGGTGCCGAGTAACGGTCGAAGACGCGCCCGTCCGTGAACTCGATGGTGTCGAAGGCCTCGGCCTCGGCCTGCGCGTTGAGCTCGCGGACCCGGGCGAGGAAGGCGTCCGGATGGCGGAGCTGGCCCATCACGTGGGCCAGCACGGCCTCGTCCCGCCCCTCCGCCAGGACCTCGACGGGGACCCGCCAGAGCTGGGCAAAGCGCTCGTTGTACGAGACCACGCGCCCCTCGTGGTCGACCACCAGGATGCCGTCGGCCGTCGACTCGAGGATCGACTGGAGGACCGAGACCGTGTTCTGGCTGAACCGGGTGGCTTCCCGCAGGGCCGCCTCCACCTGCCGGCTGTGGGTCACGTCGCGGATCAGGGAGAGCAGGCAGGTGCGGCCCTCGATCTCGATCCGCTCGGCGGAGATCTCGACCTCCCGCACCTCGCCCGTCCCGGTGCGGAAGCGGGCGGGCAGGTCGCGCAGGGAGCCCTGTTCCGCGAAGCGCGCGACCATGCGGGCCCGGTCCTCGGGGTCGAGAAAGACCCCGATCTCGATCGACTTTCGACCCAGAACCTCGTCCCGCCGACGGCCCACGAGCTCGAGGAAGCGGTCGTTGACGTCGACGTAGCGTCCTTCGTCGAAGGTCGAGATGGCGATGGCCATGGGGGAGGCGCGGAAGGCGCTCGCGAAGCGGTGCTCGGAGGCGAAGACTCGCGCCAGGAGTCCGGCGTCGTAGATGGCGGCGGCGGCCTGGGCGGCGAAAGGCAAGAGCAGCTCGAGGTCGTCACGGACGAAGGCCCCGGGCCGGTCGGAGTCGAGCGAGAGCACCCCGAGCAGGCTTTCGGCCTTGATGAGGGGCACCGCGAGCGCGCTTCGGACCGCCCTCATCTCCTCCACCTCGCCTTCGTACCGAAGCCCGGCCTGCTGCCAGGCGTCGGGGATGAGCACCGGCTCGCGGGCGCGCGCGGCGAGGGCGGCGATGCCGCTGGTCACGGGGAAGCGGCTGTCCACCACCCGCGGGTCGCGGTAGCCCCGGGTCACGCTCACCCGCAACGACGCGGTGCTCTCGTCCCACAGGAGGATCGAGCCTTTCTCCGCGTCGATGGCAGTGGTGGCGGTGGCCAACACCCCGCCCAGGAGCGTGGGCAGGTCGAAGGCGCCCTGGAGCCACCGTCCCGCCTCGTTGAGCGCGGCCTGGACACGCAGCCTCTTGTCGGGCGGGCTTGCGCGTGCCCCCTCGTCCATCGAGCTCCTCACCGTGAGCAGGCAGGCTATCCCCGACCCTGCCCGCGGGTCAATGAGACGACGGCCGCCCTCGCCCTGTTAGACTCCGACGAGCAACGAGGAGGAGGCGGTGGTCCAGGAAAGGGTCAGGCTCGAAGGACACCTCATCGATTCGGACATCCTGCGGCGGGTCTTCGACCGCATCGTCGAAGAGGGCGGCGAGTTCGAGGTGCTCGACTTCCACGTCGGCAAGACGAACGACGATGCGTCGTCGACCGAGATCGCGGTGAAGGCCAAGGACCCGCAGACCCTGGACACGATCCTGGAAGGCCTCGGCTATCTGGGGGCGGTGGCTTCGGCCGGGAACGCGCAGTTCGGCGAGGCCGAGGCCGACGGCATCCTGCCCGACGAGTTCTACTCCACCACCAACTTCGACACCTTCCTGCGCATCGACGGCAAGTGGACGCAGGCCCTCGACCAGAGGATGGACTGCGCCCTCGTGCTGCGCGAGGGCGCGCCTCGCTGCGTGAAGCAGCGCCTCGTGCGCAAGGGCGAGCCGGTGGCCCTCCGGGGAGGCGGCATCCGGGTGCGGCCTCCGGAAAGGAGCCGCGAGGCCTCGGTCTTCGGCTTCATGTCGAACGACATCTCGGCCGAGATCAACAAAGGCATCGCGATCCGGGGGACCGCCCGCGAGATGCGCCGGGCCAAGGAGGCCAAGGAGAAGATCGTGCTCGTGGCCGGCCCGGCCATCGTCCACTCGGGCGGCGACGGCGCCCTCGCCCGGCTCGTCCGCGACGGCTGGGTCGACGTGATCCTGACCGGCAACGCCTTCGCCGTGCACGACCTCGAGAAGTCGATCCTCAAGACGAGCCTGGGGGTCTGCCAGTTCAGCGGGCGTGCGCTCGAGGGCGGCAGCCGCAACCATCTCTACGCCATAAACGCGGTGAACCGGGCCGGTGGCATCCGGGCCGCGGTGGAGTCGGGCCTGGTGCGCTCCGGGGTCATGTACGAGGCGATCCAGCGCGGGACCACCCTGGTCCTGGCGGGCTCGATCCGCGACGACGGGCCCCTCCTGGACACGATCACCGACATGATCGCGGCCCAGAAGGCCTACGTGGCCGCCCTCGACGGCGCGGGCGTGTGCCTGATGCTGGCCTCGGCCCTTCACTCGATCGCGGTGGGGAACCTCCTGCCCGCCCGGGTGCGCACGGTGTGCGTGGACATGACCGAATCGGTCCCGGTGAAGCTCTCGAACCGGGGTACCATGCAGGCCATCGGACTGGTCACCGACGTCGGCTTCTTCCTGGAGCGGCTCGAGACCGAGCTGCGGGCCACCTCGTGATGGCACGGTCCAGAACCTCGAGGGTCACGCGAGTCGCCTGGAGGAAGCCATGCACGTTCCGCTGATCCTGGGCCCAGGGCGCGACCCGGCCGCCGCGCTGCGGGTCGTATTGCTCGTCGTGATCGCCGGATGTTCCCTCCAACCGGCGTTGGCGCAGGATTGGCCACGATTCCGCGGGCCCAACGGAACCGGGGTCTCGGACACGACCGGACTGCCGGTCGAGTTCGGCGCGGACAAGAACCTCGCCTGGAGGACCGAAATCCCCTCCGGCCGCTCGTCGCCGATCGTGACGAAGGATCGGGTCTTCCTGACGGCGCTCGAGGGCGACAAGCTCATCACGCTGAGCCTCGATCGGGCGACGGGAAGGATCCTCTGGCGACGTGAGATCGTCCGGAGCCGGGCCCACGTGGGCTACAAGGGAAACGACACGGCTTCGCCGACCCCGGCCACGGACGGATCCAACGTGTATGCGTTCTTTTCGGACCTGGGGCTTGTTTCCTATGGCCCCGACGGCAAGGAGCGCTGGCGCCGCCTCCTGGGCCCGTTCGAAAGCTTCTACGGGGTCGCCGCGTCGCCCATTGTTCACGGCGACCTGGTCCTGCTCGTGTGCGATCAGACCAAAGGCTCGTTTCTGCTGGCGCTGGACAAGAACAGCGGGAATGTTCGCTGGCGCAAGGAGCGCAAGGTATTGTTCGAGGCTTTCACCACTCCGGTCGTGTATGCGCCTCCGAACGGACGGCCGCAGCTCGTGGTCTCGGGGAGCGACCGGATCGACGGCTACGCGATGGAGAGCGGCGAGAACCTCTGGTGGGTGGGCGGGCACGGGCGCTATCCGATCGCTACTCCCGCCATGGCCGACGGGATCATCTACGCGGCGGGCGAGGGTTCGGACCAGCCGCCGTACCCCCCTTTCGAGGAGACGCTCGGAAAGCTCGACAAGAACCAGGACGGCAAGATCTCGCGCGAGGAGTTCGCCGCCGATCCGGTGTATGCCGATCACTTCGGCTGGGTCGACGCCAACGACGACGGACTCATCGTCGGCGACGAGTGGAACTACATCCTGCGGTCCAGCGTGAGCGAGCACGGCCTGGTCGCCGTGCGCGCCGGGGGAGAGGGCGACCAGACCAAAGAGCATCTCTTGTGGCGGTACAAGAAGACGTATTCCAATCTCACGTCACCTTTGCTCTACCGCGGCGTCTTGTACGAGATCAAGAACGGGGGAATCCTGACCTCACTGAATCCGGAGAACGGCGAAGTCTGGAAGGTGGGCCGGACGAAGGATGCCATCGATCCGTACTTCGCTTCCCCCGTGGCGGCCGATGGCAAGGTCTTTCTGGTGAGCGACGGCGGCAAGGTGACCGTGGTCAACGCAGGTCAGCAGTGGGAAGTTCTCGCCGTCAATGACCTGAACGAAGGCTCACAGGCGACGCCGGCCCTCGCATTCGGGCATGTCTACGTTCGCACCAGCAAGGCCCTCTACAGCTTCGGGGCACGCTAGAACCGGCCCGACCAGCGAGCCTCAGGGGTAGTGGCAGGCCAGGTCGGCGTTGGGATCGCAGAACGTGAAGCCCAGGCTGTTGGACGCGACGCCGTCCAGGACCCCGTAGATCTCCCACTTGCCCGGCTTCAGCACCTTGACCTTCCGCTGGAACTCGCCGGAGATCGCGATGTCCACCATGGTGGGATCCGAGATCACGATACTCGACGGCTCCCGTGCCGTTCGTGGGCTGGTCGTTCTCGTCCTTGCCCGTGAAGTCGAGCCTGATGGTGTAGCCGAGGGGCATCGGCTCCTTGACCACCTGCTTGGACGGGACCGGCGTCGGCTGCACCCAGAGCCCGTTGGCGTCGAAGAGCTGGTAGAAGCGGAGGATGAGGCGGACCGGAGGGGTGGTGCTGGTCGTGGGTGGCTCGCAGAGGCCCTGGGTGCACGCAGGGTCGGGAGTCGCCGATGGCGTGGGCGTGGGCGTGGGCGTCGGTACGACCGCGACCGGCGTGGGGGTCGGGGTTGCGGGCGCCGTGGGCGCCGAACTGCCTCCGCCGCAGGCGGCGAGGGAGAGGAACAACGCCAAGGGTACGAGCTTTCTGCGACCCAAAAGGACCATCGAAGCCTCCGGCACGAAGCGAGCGACGCTGCTAACCGATGGTCGTACGCCAGCCGGGTGGTGTCAACCGCTTGCCCCTCGTCCTCCCAGGACCCCCCAGCCCTTGGGGTCTACTCCTCGGCCATGAACGGATAGCGGTAGTCCCGAGGCGGTACGAAGGTCTCCTTCACCGCGCGGGCGCTGACCCAGCGGACCAGGTTGAGCTTCGAGCCGGCCTTGTCGTTGGTCCCCGACCCGCGCGCGCCGCCGAACGGCTGCTGGCCCACGACCGCGCCCGTGGGCTTGTCGTTGACGTAGAAGTTGCCCGCGGCGTTTCGCAGCGCCGCCGCCGCCTCGCGGACGGCGCGCGCGGTCCTGGGCGAAGACCGCGCCGGTCAGGGCGTAGGGCGACGTGCCGTCCACGAGCTCGAGGGTCGTGTGCCAGCGCTCGTCGGGGTAGACGAACGCCGTGACCACCGGGCCGAAGATCTCCTCGCGCAGCAGGCGATACGAAGGGTCGGTCGTCTCCACCAGCGTGGGCTGCACGAAGTAGCCCGGTCTCCTCGGTCACCCCGCCCCCGGCCAGGATCGTGGCGTTCTGCCGCGCGTCGGCGATGTAGCCCGAGATCCGATCGAACGCCTTCTTGTCGATCACCGCCCCCATGAAGTTGCGGAAGTCAGCGACATCCCCGATGCGGATCTCGTGGATCATGGCCACGACCCGGTCGCGCACTTCGTCCCAGATCGAGCGGGGGACGTAGACGCGGCTCGCCGCCGAGCACTTCTGCCCCTGGTACTCGAAGCCGCCGCGGACGATGGCCACGGCCAGGGCCTCGCGATCGGCCGAGGCTGTGGGCCAGGATGAAGTCCTTGCCCCCGGTCTCGCCCACGATGCGCGGGTAGGAGCGGTAGCTCGCCATGCGCGCGCCGATGGTCTGCCACATCGAGTTGAAGACCTCGGTGCTGCCGGTGAAGTGGACGCCGGCCAGGTCGGGATGGCTGAGCAGCACCTCGGAAATCATGGCGGAGTCCCCGATCACGAGGTTGATGACTCCCGGGGGCAGGCCCGCGGCTTCGAGCAGGCGCTGGATGACGTAGGCGCTGGGGATGGCGCTCGAGGCGGGCTTCCAGACCACGGTGTTGCCCATGAGGGCGGGGGCGGTGGGCAGGTTGCCGGCGATGGACGTGAAGTTGAAGGGCGTGATCGCGTAGACGAAGCCCTCGAGGGGCCGATACTCGAGCTGGTTCCACATCGAAGGCGTCGAGAGCGGCTGCTCGCCGTAGAGCTCCTGCGCGTAGTGGGGATTGAAGCGCCAGAAGTCCACGAGCTCGGAGGCCGAGTCGATCTCCGCCTGGAACACGGTCTTCGACTGCCCGAGCATGGTGGCCGCGTTGAGGGTGGCCCGCCAGGTCGTGGCCAGGAGCTCCGCGGCCTTCAGGAACACCGCGGCCCGGTCCTCCCAGGGCCAGCTCGCCCAGTCGTGATGCGCGGCCCGCGCGGCCTCGACCGCCTGGCCCACGTGCTCGCGAGAGGCCTTGTGCCAGTCGGCCAGGACATGGCCGTGGTCGTGGGGCATGACCGCGGTGGCCTTGTTCCCCGTGTACACGTCCTTGCCGCCGATCACGAGCGGGATGTCGATGCGCTCGCCGGCCATGGCCGCGAGCCGAGCCTTGAGCTCGATCTTCTCGGGCGAGCCCGGGGCATAGGTGCGGTTCGGGTCGTTGACGGGCGGCGGAACGCGCCGAAGGCCGGCGAAGGCAGGTCGGTCTCAGACATGGTGCGAATCCTTTCGTGTCGTCTGGTCCTCGACCGGCGCTTCCGGTCCCGGAGCCTCGGCGCCGGCCCCGAGCAGGCCGCTCACGAGCCCGGCCAGCGTGGTCAGACGGTAGTCGCCCCGCGCCGGGTTGTGGTAGCCGAAGGGCCGCTCGGCGGGCAGCAGGTCGGCCGCGTCTCTCATGGGCTCGAAGGCGTGGCCTTCGTGCCACTCGTTGAAGGAGTTGATGTAGACGAGGAAGAAGCCCGCGGCGCGCGTTGGTGAGGGCGGCGTCGGTCTGGACCTCGACCGTCGCCTCGAACGACTCGCGGATCCGGTCGCGCGAGGCCCGGGCCGCCTTCTCGCGCTCCTCGGCCCTCGACCAGTCGACGACCGTCGCCGGAGGCCGCGGTGGGACGCGGCACGTAGCAGGGATCGGTGGGATCGGGCGCGGGCGAGCCCGCGGGCGGGGCGATGCGCGGCTCGATCTGGTCGTAGCCGGGGTTGACGTTGAACGAGAACACGAGGCCGGCGCGGGACGCGCCTTCGGCCAGGGGCCGGTAGCGATCGGGGGCGATGAAGTTGTCGTAGATGCCGATGCCGTCGAAGCCCGAGGCCGGGGTGCGCGCGAACTCGAGCGAGTCGGCGAGCAGGGTGATGTGGTCGAAGTCCCCGCGCAGCGTGTTCCGCAGGCGATCGGTCTGCTCGTCGCCAGGTCGCGTCCGAGGTGAAGTCGGAGGGGACGTGGACCTGCCCGCGGCAGTCGGTCGTGGACTCCGGGAGGATGCAGCGGAAGCCCTTGAAGACCGGGCCCTCCGTGCCGTCCGCGTTCCGCAGGAGCAAGAGCGCGTCGAACCGGCGCTGCTCGCCGAAGCGCTCGATCAGGTACAAGACGTCGTCGGCGAAGCGCCGGCCACGGTCGTCCGCGTAGGGCTCCATCGCGAACGTGACCTTGATGCCGTGGTCGCGCATCACGTCCATGATCCGCGGCGCCACGAGGTCCATGAAGCTGCCGCGGCCCCACCAGGACAAGGCGATGGCCCCGACTCCGGCCTCGTTGATCCAGCGGGCGTGCTGCTCGAGGGTCGGCGAACGAGGTCACGTCGTAGGGTCCGAGCCGGGGCACGAAGTTCGACGCGATGTCGTCGGGGGGATGGCGGTCGAGGTAGTCCCAATGGACGTAGTCGGGAGGGCCCCCGTACCAGGGGTAGTACTCGAAGATGAGGTGGCGGGAGAGGTCGGGGAAGCGGTCGCGCAGGGGCCGGGCGCCCGGGTGCGGACGCGGCAGCGGCCCAGGCCCGGCGGTCGGGGAGGAGCGCGACGGTCGACGAGCCGACCCCGGCCCAGAGCGCCCGCTCGAGGAATGCGCGCCTGGACGCGACCGCCATGAGTCAATTCTATCCCTGCGCGGGGGCGGCGGTTTGCCGGGCTTTCCGGGCCTCTGCTACACTTTCCGTTTTTCGGGGGTAGGGAATGATCCGGTCTTACCAGGGCCAATGGCCCAAGCTGGGCGAGCGCGTCTACGTCGACATCTCGGCCCAGGTCATCGGGACGGTGACGCTCGGCAACCACGCCAGCGTGTGGATGAACGCCGTGCTCCGGGGCGACGTGAACGCGATCCACCTGGGCGAAGCCACGAACGTGCAGGACAACTGCGTGCTGCACTGCACCGGCCGAGCTGCCCACGACCCTGGCCGATCACGTCACGGTCGGCCACTCCGTCACCCTCCACGGCTGCCGCGTCGGCTCCTACTGCCTGATCGGGATCGGGGCCATCGTCCTGAACGGGGCCGAGATCGGGGAAGAGTCGATCGTGGCCGCGGGGACGCTCGTGCCCGAGGGAATGAAGGTGCCGCCGCGCAGCCTGGTGATGGGCGTGCCCGCCAAGGTGCGCCGCGAGGTGACGGAGGCCGAGCGCGCGAACCTGCGCTGGCTCGCCGAGGCCTACCTCGGCTACAAGGAAACCTACCTCGCCGAGACGGCGGCCGCAGCGGAGCGGCCGACGCCGCCCCTTGGTTAGCGTCCGCGCGGTCAAGGGGACGAAGGACATCCTCCCCGACGAGACGGCCTCCTGGCAGCGCGTCGAAGCCGCGGCCCGCACCCTCTTCGCCCGCTACGGCTACCGCGAGGTGCGGACCCCGATCTTCGAGGAGACCCAGCTCTTCGCCCGGGGCATCGGGGCCGAGACCGACATCGTGTCGAAGGAGATGTACACCTTCGACGACCGCGACGGCTCGTCGCTGACCCTGCGGCCCGAGGCCACCGCCGGCATCGTGCGCGCGGTCATCGAGCACAACCTGATCAACACCGACCCCGCGCTGAAGGTCTACGCGCTGGGGCCGATGTTCCGCCGCGAGCGGCCGCAGAAGGGCCGCTACCGGCAGTTCCACCAGCTCGACGTCGAGGCCTTCGGCTACGCGAACCCGATGGTGGACGTCGAGGTCGTCGAGATGGCCCTCGGCTTCCTGGAGGCCTGCGGCCTCCGGAGCTACGAGCTGGTCCTGAACTCCGTGGGCGACGCGGCCTGCCGTCCGCAGTACGTCGAGACGCTGCGCACGGCGCTCCGCGCGAACCTCGGCGAAGCTCGGCGCGGACAGCCAGCGCCGCACCGAGACGAACCCGCTGCGCGTGCTCGACTCGAAGGCGCCCGAGGAGCAGGAGCTGATCGCGTCGCTCCCGAAGATCGGCGACCACCTGTGCGGGCCTGCCGCGAGCACTTCGCCGAGGTGCGCCGGCAGCTCGAGCTCCTCGGCATTCCGCTATCGGCTCGACGCGCGGCTCGTGCGCGGCCTCGACTACTACATGAAGACCACCTTCGAGGTGGTGAGCGGCGAGCTCGGCGCCCAGAACAGCGTGCTCGGCGGCGGCCGCTACGACGGCCTCGTGCGCGACCTGGGCGGCCCCGACATCCCCGGCGTCGGCTTCGCCCTGGGCCTGGAGCGCCTCGTGCTGATCCTGCCGCCGGTCGCGAGGGCGAGCGCCGCTGCGACGTGTTCCTGGCCCCGCTCGCCGCTGCCGGCCGTCGACCCCGCGCTGCGCCTTCAGCACGACCTGCGCGCGAGCGGGCTCAGCGTGCTCCTCGACCCCGAGGGCCGCAGCTTCAAGTCGCGGATGAAGCTCGCCGACCGGCTGGGCGCCCGCTTCGTGGCCATCCTCGGCGACGACGAGATGGCACGGGGCGTGTGGAGCGTGCGCGACATGGCGGGATCGAGCCAGGAAGACGTGCCCGTGGCACGCGTGGCTGAACACCTCAAGGAGAAGATTCATGGTTGAGACCCTGGGCGAGCTCGTCCGCACCCACTACTGCGGCTCGCTGCGCGACGCGCACGTCGGCCAGACCGTCACCCTCATGGGCTGGGCGGCCACGCGGCGCGACCTGGGGGGCGTCGTGTTCGTCGACCTGCGCGACCGCGAGGGGATCTGCCAGGTGGTGGCGCGGCCCGAGGTCTCGGCCGCGGCCCACGCCGCCGCCGACCGCGTGCGCGGCGAGTACGTGCTCGCGGTGGTGGGCGAGGTCGCGGCGCGCTCCGCCGAGACCGTGAACCCGAAGCTGCCGACCGGCGCCGTCGAGGTCCTGGCCCGCGAGATCCGCGTGCTCTCCGAGGCCAAGACCCCGCCCTTCGCCGATCGAGGACGAGATCACGACCTCCGAGGACATCCGCCTCAAGTACCGCTACCTCGACCTGCGCCGGCCGAGGATGCAGAAGAACCTCCGGCTCCGCCACCAGATCACCATGGAGGTGCGGCGCTACCTGGACGAGCAGGGGTTCTACGAGATCGAGACCCCCATGCTCACGAAGTCGACGCCGGAGGGCGCGCGCGACTACCTCGTGCCGTCACGCGTCCATCACGGCCATTTCTACGCGCTGCCGCAGTCGCCGCAGATCTTCAAGCAGATCCTGATGATCGCGGGCCTGGACAAGTACTTCCAGATCGTCCGCTGCTTCCGCGACGAGGACCTGCGCGCCGACCGCCAGCCCGAGTTCACCCAGGTGGACATCGAGATGTCGTTCCCGCGCATCGAGACGATCTTCGCGCTGATCGAGCCGCTCTTCGTCGCGCCTGTGCGCCCTGGCCGGGATCACGGTCGCGGCGCCGTTCCCGCGCATGCCCTACGCGGAGGCCATCGCGCGCTACGGCTCCGACAAGCCCGACCTGCGCTTCGGCATGCCCATCACCGACGTGACCGACGAGATCGCGACCCTGGGCCTCGACACCTTCCCCGGCCTCATCGCGGACGGCGCGCGGGCCCGCGCCATCGTGCTGCCCGCGTCGGCCGGAGTCTCGGGCACGCGGCTGCGCAAGATCAACGAAGAGCTGTGGCTGGGCCGGATCGTGGGCGACGCGCGCGCGGCCAAGCGCAACCTGTTCACGCTCAAGGCCACCGACGAGGCCGTCGCCAACCTCGCCAAGAAGGGCGCGAGCGAGGCCGTGGCCCGCCGCATGCTTCGAGAAGGCCGGCGCGGGCAAGGACGACACCCTGCTCATCGGCGTCGACGCCGCGGGCCCGCTCTCCATGGCCATGGGCATCCTGCGCCTGGAGATGGGCCGCGAGCTGAAGCTCGTGGACGAGAAGGCCTATCGCTTCCTGTGGGTCACCGACTTCCCGCTCATGGAGTACGACGCCGCGGCCAAGCGCTACGGGAGCCTGCACCACCCCTTCACCGCCCCCCACGACGAGGACCTGGCCCTGCTCGACCAGGACCCGGGCGCGGTGCGGGCCAAGGCCTACGACCTCGTGCTGAACGGCAGCGAGGTGGGCGGGGGCAGCATCCGAATCCACGACTCGGCCTTGCAGGCGAAGATCTTCAAGCTCCTGTCGCTCTCGGACGAGGAGGCGAAGGAGCGCTTCGGCTTCTTCCTCGAGGCGCTTCAGTACGGCACGCCGCCGCACGGCGGGATCGCCCTCGGCCTCGACCGCATGGTGATGATCCTGGCCGGGGAGTCCTCGATCCGCGACGTCATCGCCTTCCCGAAGACGGCGAGCGCCACCGACCTCATGTCCGGCTCGCCGTCGCCGGTCCGCGACGAACAGGTCCGGGATCTGG
This sequence comes from uncultured Acidobacteriota bacterium, assembly GCA_963760685.1. GTDB lineage: Bacteria > Acidobacteriota > Vicinamibacteria > Fen-336 > Fen-336 > CAVXEA01. The sequence goes on along the minus strand of CAVXEA010000003.1, from coordinate 2,908,195 downwards.
GTATCCTGGTGGTGCGCAAGTGAAGGCCGCATGAAGACGATCGCCGTCCCCGACAAGGGCCTCGAGGTCCTCTTCGGCAACCAGGACGAGAACCTGCGCTTCCTCGAAGAGAACCTCGGCGTGCGCATCAAGAGCCAGGGGAACGCGCTCCTCGTGGACGGGGACGAAAAGGGCAGCGAGATCGTGGGCCAGGTCTTCGAGCAGCTCGAGAGCCTGCGCCGCGACGGGTACTCGGTGTCCTCGGGCGACGTGCGGCTCGCGGCGAAGCTCCTCACCCAGGAATCGGGCGGGCGCCTCCGCGACTACCTGATGCGCTCGGCGCTTCGCGGGGGCAAGAAGGTGGTGGTGCCCGCGAAGCCTCAACCAGCGCCTCTACCTGGAGCAGATCGCGGAGCGCGACATGGTCTTCGGCATCGGGCCCGCGGGCACGGGCAAGACCTACCTCGCGGTCGCGGCCGCGGTGTCCTGCCTGCTCAACAAGCAGGTCTCGCGCATCGTGCTGGCGCGGCCCGGCGGTGGAGGCGGGGGAGAAGCTCGGCTTCCTGCCCGGCGACCTGCAGGAGAAGGTCGATCCCTACCTCCGCCCGCTCTACGACGCGCTCTACGACCTCATGGAGCACGAGAAGGTCACCCGCCTCTTCGAGCGAAGCGCCCTCGAGGTGGCCCCCATCGCCTTCATGCGCGGCCGGACCCTCTCCGACGCCTTCGTGATCATCGACGAGGCGCAGAACACGACCACCGAGCAGATGAAGATGGTCCTGACCCGGATCGGCATCGGGTCGAAGGTCGTGGTCACGGGCGACATCACCCAGATCGACCTGCCCGCGGGCAAGACCTCGGGCCTCATCGAGGCGATCTCGGTGCTCTCGGGGGTCAAGGACATCGCCTTCTCCTACTTCGACGAGAAGGACGTGGTGCGCCACAAGCTCGTGCAGTCCATCATCCTGGCCTATGAGAGCTACGGGGCGGCCCAGGCCCCGGCCGCCAAGTAGAGGGAGCGTGGCCTCCCAGTCGCCCGGGCGCGGGCTCGACGTGGTGTTCGTCAACCGGCAGAGGAAGCGCCGGGTCGCGAAGGCGCGGTTCCTCCGCGTGCTGCGCGAGGCGGCGCCGCGACGGCTGCGCGTCTCGGGCGAGCTCGCCCTCGTGTTCGCCGGAGACGGCGTCTTGAAGCGGCTCAACGGGCGCTACCGCGGCAAGGACCGGCCGACCGACGTGCTCTCGTTCCCCGGACCCGGCGGGGCCGAGGGCCTCGGCGACATCCTGATCAGCGTGCCCGCCGCGGAGCGCAACGCCCGTCGCCTGGGCCGGACCCTCGCGCAGGAGCTCGACGTGCTCGCGCTGCACGGGTTCCTGCACCTCCTGGGCTACGACCACGAGACCGACGACGGGACCATGGACCGGCTGGAGCGGCGGCTGCGTCTGCGCCTGCTGGGGTTCGCATGACCGCTCCTGACCCTGGCCCTGCTCCTCGCCCTGGCCGCCATGTCCATGTCCCTGGCCGCGGTCGAGGCCGCCTTCTACCTGGTCAAGCGCCGGCGGATCGGGCGACTGGCCACGCAGAACCCGCGGGCCGTGCTCGCCCACGCCTACCTGGACGATCCCGCCGGCGCTGCTCATGCCCGTCCACATCGGGACCTACACCGCGCACGTGGCCATGACCATCCTGATCACGTCGCTGCTGTTCGACGTCCTCACCCACTGGTCGATGCTCGCGACCTTCTTCGTGATGCTGGGCTACCTGCTGTTCTTCCGCCTCACCGATCCCCTACATGCTCGTGCGCCGCAGCCCCGAGCGCTCGCTCCTCCTGCTGCTGCCCGCCTTCGAGCTGTACGCGCGGGCCGTGGGTCCGCTGGTCAGCGCCCTTCGCCGGCACGCGGCCCCGGGAGGCCTCAGCGAGGACTCGGCGGTGCCGCCGCTCGTTCCCGCGGTGCCCCCGCCCCCCGTCCACGACACCGACGAGGCCCGGGCCGTGGACTCCCTGGCGCGGTTCGCCGAGACCCTCGTGCGCGACGTGATGACGCCGCGCCCCGACATCGTGGCCATCGCCGCGGACAGCACGGTGGGCGAGCTGCGCCGGGTGATGCGCGAGACGAAGTACAGCCGCATCGCCGTGTTCGGCGAGAACCTGGACGACATCGTGGGGGTGGCCGAGGTGCGCGACCTCATCGACTTCGACGGTACGCCCGACGAGCCGCTGCGACCCCTGGTCCGCCCGATCCTCGTGGTGCCGGAGACGAAGCTCATCGCCGAGCTCCTGCGGGAGCATGCAGGCCAAGCGCGTCACCTTCGCGGCCGTGGTCGACGAGTACGGGGCCACCGTCGGCGTGATCTCGGTCGAGGACATCGTCGAGGAGCTGGTGGGGGAGATCAAGGACGAGCACGACGTCGAGGTGGAGCCCATCACCGTCGAGCCCGACGGCGCCTTCCTCGTCGAGGGGCGGGTCAGCGTGCCGCGGCTCGAGCAGGCCCTGGAGGCCGCTCTCGACGAGGGCGGAGAAGGTGGGTACCGTGGGAGGGCTCGTCACCAACGCTTTCGGGCGAGTCCCGCGGGCCGGCGATCACATGCAGTACCGGGGCTTCGAGATCGAGGTGGTCGAAGCCGAAAGGAAGCGCGTGCACCGCGTGCGCTTCCGGCGGCTGACCTCGGACCACGCGAGCCCCGCCGGAGCCCGGGCCGCGAAACATGAGTGAGGACGCCGCCGTCCCGAAGGCGAGCCGCGCCGGGTTCGTGACCGTGGTGGGGCTGCCCAACGTGGGGAAGTCCACCCTCGTCAACCGCCTGGTCGGCCAGAAGGTGGCGATCGTTTCCAACAAGCCCCAGACCACGCGGAACCGCATCCTGGCGGTGCTGAACCCGCCCGGCGGCCAGATCGTGCTGTTCGACACCCCGGGCCTGCACAAGCCCATGCACGCCATGAACCGGCGCATGGTGGACGCGGCCACCAAGAGCCTCGCCCAGGTGGACCTGGCCCTCTGGGTGCTCGACGCGCGCGAGGGCTACACCCCGGCCGAGAAGCTACGTGCGCGACCTGCTGGGCAAGACCCGCCTGCCCGTGATCCTGGTCGTCAACAAGATCGACGCCATCCCCAGGCTCAAGGTGCTTGCCGCTCATCGACCGCTGCAAGGGCCTCCTCGACTTCGCGGACATCGTCCCCGTCTCGGCCAAGACCGGCGACAACGTGGACCGTCTGACCGAGGTGATCTTGAGCCACCTGCCCGAAGGGCCGCCGCTCTATCCGGAGGAGTTCCTCACCGACCAGCCCGAGCGCTTCTTCGTGGCCGAGATCGTGCGCGAGAAGCTCCTGGCGCGGACCCGCGACGAGATCCCCTACGCGGCCGGCGTCCTCATCGACTCCTTCAAGGAGGAGCGGGGCATGGTGCGCATCGAGGCCTCGCTCTTCGTCGAGCGCGACGGGCAGAAGGCCATCGTGATCGGCAAGGGCGGCGAGATGCTGAAGGCCATCGGCACCGACGCCCGGAAGGAGATCGAGGAGTTCCTGGGGGCCAAGGTGTTCCTCGGCCTCTTCGTGAAGGTGCGTCCCAACTGGCGGGAGGACAAGACGACACTGGAGGCGATGGGGCTGCTGGAACGCAAGCGCGAGGAGTAGCGCCTCTCCTTGGACTGACGTGAGCGAGTCCCTCGGTCCGCTCGTTGAGGCGCACCCGCTACAAACAGCCATTTCTCGGGCGAGCGCAGACGATTGAACTCCTTGTACCGGGCTCGCTCCCTCGTCGGAGGGGTCTAAGGTGGGTCCGCTCGCGTCGCTGCCCCGGTAGCCGAACCGACGAGCCGAGGCTCGCCGGGACCTCCGGCTACCGTGAGCACCAACTCGCGGACGGTCCGCCAGAACCCGTTCAAGCCGGCGGGGGCGGACGGAGCCGACACCGAGAACCTCCGCCACCCCGCCTCGGATGCAGGGTGGAGCGCCGGGATGACCTCGACCGACGCCGGTGCCAGCCGCAGGCCCTCGTGGAGGGCCTTCATCACCGCTTCCTTGGCGCTCCACACGAGGGTCGCGAAGAGCGCGCCGTCGCTGTCGTGCCCCTTAGCCACGAACGCCCGCTCGCCCGGCGTGAGGTAGTCGTCCAGGAAGGCCGAGCTCCGCGCCTCGATGCGCTCGAGGTCGCACCCGAGCGGGCCGGACCCAAAATGGACCGCGGCCGACGCCCAGCCATCCGAGTGGCTGATGGAGACCGCCACTGCGAGCGAAGCCCCGTCGCGAAAGGGCCTGGGCGCGCCATCAGGACCCGGCAGGATCTCGATGGGCGCCGGGGACACGAATCCCTCGCCCTCCTCGAGTAAGGCGATCGCGCGCTTGGCGGCGAACCGCCCGACGCGGAAGTCCCTTCGACGTCGGGGCGCGTGGAGGCGGAGGAGGATCGAGCGCTCGGCCGGCCCCAGACCATCCTTCCCCGCGGGGAGCTCGGACGCTGCCGCGAGGAGGACGAGGGGCGTGCTCACGGCACCGCTTCCGGGATCGGCTCCATACGCGCCGGCTCGCGCGCTAGAGCGCGTGCCATTCCCCGCTCCACGGCGTCGATGAGGTAGGGACGGAGCTCGGCGCAGGGGATGATGCGGTCCAGGGAGCCGACCCGCAACGCGCGCTCCACGCTGTGGGTGCGGTCGAACTCGTCCGCCACCTCGCCGAGCCTCTCCGAGCGCACGCTTCTCAGGACGTCGGCGAGCCGGCCGCGCAGCCGTCGCTTCTCCGCTTCGGGAGCCGTCTGAAGTTCGGTCTCCACGGCCACCACCCGCGGATCCTTCTTGGTTCGGGCGTCGACCTCCCGCGCGAAAACGACCGCGGCTGCGGGAGCACCGCCGATGACGGAGGCGTAGGTGCCCTCGAGGGCGGCTACCTCCAGGTTCTCGTTGAGGGCCTTCGAGAAGACGACGAAGGCGCCTCCGTGGTAGCGCGAGACGACCACGAATACGATGGGACCGTTGAAGTTCACCACGGCGCGGCCAATCTCGGCCCCGTACTCGAGCTGCAGTCGCCGCATGGATTCCGGGGAGCCGTCGAAACCGGAGAGGTTGGCGAGGATGACGACGGGTCGACTGCCGCTGGCCGCATTGATGGCGCGGGCGATCTTCTTGGAGGACTGCGGGAAAAGGGTGCCCGACGTCCAATGGTCCGGGCCGTCGGTAGGGGCGAACCCCAGCCGCGGCAGGGGACGCGATTCGAAGCCGAGCATGCACACCGGGATCCCTCCGAGGTGCGCATCCCACACCACCCCGATCTCCGCGTCGCGCCAGCCCGCCCAGCGCTCGAGCACCGGGTGGTCCTGGTCCGCGCAAGCGGCCATGACCCGCCGAATGGCGAAGGGCCGCTTCCGCCCGGGATTGATCTCGTCGCTCAGAACGTCACCGACGAAGGCGAAGCCGTCGAAGCCCCCGTCGTGGGGGAAGAGGCCCACGTCGCGATCTGTGGGGTCGCGGGTGGCGGCACGCCTGGGGAAGCGCTCTCCCGGGTCCACGTAGCTGTGCTCGTAGTGGCGAAAGAGGATCGAGCACGCCTCGGCGATGTCGTGGGCCCAGTACTGGGCCTGGCCGTTCGGGCCCATGATCCGGTCGTAGCCGCCGATCCCCAGGTTGTCCTCGGCGGAGACCGAGCCTGAATAGTCGAGGGCCGTCTTGCCGGTCAGGACCATCGCCGCCTCGGGCACCATGACCAGGATGCCCCGGGTGTGCATGAGCATGGTGGCCTCGGCGTTCCAGTAGGGCTGCGCGCCCACGTTGATCCCGCAGACCACGAGATTGACCTCGTGACCGGCCTGGGTGAACTCCACGAGCCGCCGCAGGACCTGCGAGATCCAGTCCATGTTCTCGGTGCCGCTGTCCATCGCGATCTTCGCCCCTGCGGAGAGAGTGAACCATTCGACTGGTGCTCGGAGCCTCTCCGCGAGGTCCAGGGCGGCGAGGATGCGCCGGCATTCGGGCTCGGCGACGGAGCCCATTTCGTGGCTGGGGTCGCCGAGGAGGATGACCCGTTTCATGCCCTCGGGGTAGCGGGACGTCTCGTTGCAGATGAGCCCCACCACGACGTTTGCGGTGTTCTTCCCGTAGGCCCGCTCCACCCTCACGAGCTCTCCCCCCGGGCTCAGATCCAGCTCCTCGAAGGTGCCGGGCGGGAAGTCGGATCGGGCGCCCACAGCGGGGGTCATGAGGCGCAGGATCTCGTAGGGGTGGAGGAGGCCGCGCTGTCGCAGGCGAGTGACCTTCTGTCCGTACTCCGAGAGCGGGCGGATGGGCTTGTTCCCGGTCGGCACTTCGCGCATGGAGAGCCCCGACCGTCCGGGGCTGGAGAGGACGAGGAGCGAGGCCAGGAGCTCGCCGGTCCGGGGGTCGGGGCGGTCCGCCCGTAGCAGCACGTTCTCGATGCCCAGGCCTTCGGTGGCCGGCAGGAGCTTGCGCGCCACGGCCATGATCTCGTCTCGGGTGAAGAACAGCGGCGGCCAGACGTCGAGCAGTATGCGGTTCCAGTACAGCCGGTCCTCGGGCCGACGCCGGCTCTGGAAGACGCGGATCGCGGCCAAGGCCTCCATGAACATGCGCTCCAGGTGGGGCACCGCCAGGAGCCGCCCGGCCGCATCACGCACAGGGCTCACGTCGCGCACCTCGGCCACCCCGAAGATCCGCTCGTCCTTGGGGTTGTCGCGGGCAACGCCGCGGAAGACGTAGACGTCTTCCACCGAAGGCAGTCGTTCCAGGTCGAACTCGGCCATGCGCCACAGACGCAGGCGCTTTCCGATCATGGTGTGGAAGCCCCGGTAGAGCAGGTCCTCGCGGAAGCCTTGGGGTCCGGAGCGGAAGGTGAAGTACTGCAGCGCCGACTGCCAGTGGCCGTTGCCGGGAGCGCCGAGAGTGATCGCCGCTCGGCGTAGCGGCCTGCCCCGGAGAGTGGACTCGAGGGCGGCGCGCAAGAGCTCCGCGCTGTCGTTGGCCGAGCCCAACGCGCCCTCTTCCCAGAGATAGAGGTCGAGGACCACGTCCTCCCCCGAAGGCACTACCGCCAGCCGGGGCATTAGGCCCGAGAGGACCTCGGGCAGCTCCTCGAGGCGTCCGTGCGTCGTGAGCAGGTGCACGCGCCGGCCTTCCAAGGTGTAGGCGGCTTCGGCCCGGGCGCGGAGTGAGGCCTGCTCCACGTGGATCTCCTCGAGATCGCGGATACGGTAGTAGCGGCGGACCAGGATCTCGAGGAGCAACGCCCGCATGACCGGGGTCTCGCTTTCCAGACGGGCCGAGACGAGCCTCTGCAGCGGCTGGGGACAGGCCACGAGCGCCGCGATCAACGCCTCACGCTCGGCGAGGTCCGGCTCACCCCTGAGCTTTTCGAGCCGGGCCTCCGCCTCCGCGTACACCTCGTTGCGGCGCGCCTCGTAGAGTGGCTGGTCGACGAGTCGGTACCGAACTTCACGGGCCAAGTCGCAGAGAGAGGGGCGGCATCCTTCGCTGGCCCCGATCAGCCGGTCCAGGAGGGCGGCGAAGTCCGCGTCCTCGCCGGGCTCGGGAACCTCGATCCGTCGCTCCAGGATGGCGAGCGCGACCGGGACCGAAGCCTCCAGCCTCTGTTGGGCCTTGAAGACCCAGAACAGCACGTCGAGAAGCTGGGGAGTCCGCTCGAGGCCGTAGACCCCGTAGTGGGAGAGGGCCCTCTCCAGGCCTTCGCGGAGGCGGCGCGGCAGGCGGCCGGTCGTGGCGTCCAGCGTGCGGAGGTAGGTGAGGAAGTATTCTCCCGCGCTTGTTGGCCCCAGCTCCTCGTCTTCCTCGGGAGAAGTCTGGCGGCGGCACAGCGAGGCGAGGTCGGCGAAGATCCCGAGGATCTCGTCCTCGAGGCGCCGCCTCTGTGCATCTCCCGGCCCGTCCTCGGCCAGGCGCACGTAGTCCGCGGCGAGGCCCTTGATGTCCGCGGGGTCGGTGTCGAACCCCAGGACGAGGCGCCTCATGGCTTCCAGGTTCGCCAGCGCCTGCTCGCGCGGGCTGGCCGGCGCGCCCGGGGCTCCGCTCGAGAAGGCGATGCGCGAGGCGTCCACGGCCCCCTCAGCCGCGGCGGCGTCGAGCTGTACGAGCGCGGTCCCCGGACCCACCTGCATGTTGGCCGCGACCAGGACCTCGCGGACCCGGCCCGCGAAAGCGGCGACCACGGCTGTCTCCATCTTCATGGCTTCGAGCACGACGAGCGCGTCCCCCGCCTTGACCTCGTCGCCCGGCTTCACGGCCAACGACACGACCACAGCGGGGGAGCTCGCGCGTACGATCCCGAGGTCGGCCCGGGAGAAGCGATGGGCGATGCCGTCAACCTCGACCAGGTGCCGGGAGCCCAGGGGCACGGAGATGACGCGGTAGCGCCGCTCACCCAGGATGAGCCGGCGCTCGAAGCGCCCGAGGATCTCGACCCGTGCGTCGAGGCGCTGGCCGTCCACCTGGAGCCGGTACTCCCGCGGTCCCAGGCGGAAGACCCACGCTTTGTAGGACTGGCCACCGTGATGCAGCTCGATCACCCGGCTCGAGTCGTGCGGAGCTTCCGGTCGGAGGCGCGCCGCGGTCTCGTAGAAGCGGTCGCGCTCGCGGGCGAACTCCGATTCGTAGACGTCGATCGCGGCCTGGACGAGGGCGGCGTCGGCGTGGGGACGCGGAGGAGCCGGCTCGGCCATGGTCCGCTCCAGCCACCCCGTGTCCACCTCGGCGCTTCGTACCTCCGGACGCGAGAGGAGGTCCAGGAGGAACGCCCGGTTGGTGGTGCCGCCCTCGAGGACGATCGTGCTCTCTGACAGGGCGCGGTGCAGGCGAGCGAGGGTCTCCGGCCGATCCTGTCCGTGGGCGATGAGCTTCGCCACCATCGAGTCGAACTCGGGAGGTACGCGGTCGCCCTCGGTGACCCCGCGATCGACTCGGAGGCCGGGGCCCGTGGGCAGCCGGAACAGGGCGAAGGTTCCCGGGGACGGCGCGAAGTCGCTGTCGGGGTCTTCGGCGTTCAGCCGCACCTCGATGGCGTGACCGCGGGGGCGCGGCGCCTCGCCCTCGAGGCGGCCGCCGCGAGCGACGTGGAGCTGGAGCTTGACGAGGTCGAGCCCGGTCGTGACCTCCGTGACCGTGTGCTCCACCTGCAGGCGTGCGTTGACCTCGATGAAGAAGAAGGCCTGGGCCTTGGGATCGAAGAGGAACTCCACGGTGCCGGCGTTGCGATAGTCCGCGGCCAGGCAGAGGCGAGAGGCCGCTTCACGCAGGGCGCGGTCCTGCTCGGGAGTCAGGGTGGGAGCCGGGCATTCCTCCAGGATCTTCTGGTGCTTGCGCTGGAGCGTGCAGTCGCGGACTCCGTAGGCCCAGAGAGAGCCGTGGTGGTCCCCCATGACCTGGACCTCCACGTGGCGCACTCCCACGAGGCACCTCTCGAGGAACACGGTCGGGTCGCCGAAGGCCCGGGCGGCCTCGGCTCGCGCCGAGTGGAACGCCTCGAGAACCGCCTCCGCGGAGGCGACCCGTCGGATCCCGCGCCCCCCACCCCCGGCCGTGGCCTTGATCATCAGCGGGTAGCCGAGACGCCCCGCGGCCAGGAGCGCGTCTTCGTCGGTCGTCACCGCCGCACCGCTCCAGGGCACCACCGCCACGCCGACGCCCTCGGCCAGCTGCTTGGCCGCGATCTTGTCTCCCAGCCGGCGCATGGCCGCGGCGGTGGGGCCGATGAACACGATTCCCAGCCGTTCCACGAGCTCCACGAACTCCGGGTGCTCGGCCACGAAGCCCCAGCCTGCCCACACGGCCTCGGCACCCGTCTTGCGGAGAGCCACCTCGAGGCGCGCATGGTCGAGGTAGCTGCTCTTGCGAATGCCGTCTAGGGGGTCCACGAAGAGCGCGGGGCCAAGGTCGTAGGCGTCGTCGGCTTCCCGGACGAACATGGCCTGTCGGTCCGGCTCGGTGAACAGCGCGATGGTGCGCAGAGCGGTGCCGTTCTCGAGGTTGAACTCCCGCGCCGCGTTGATGAAGCGCATTGCCGCCTCGCCGCGGTTGACGATGGCGACGCGGGCGAAGTCCGTCATGGTGTTGTCGGCATCATCACGGCCCGGAAGGACGCGAGGCCTTTCTCGTCGACGGCGGCGGGCAGCTCCACCGTTCGGTAGCCTTCGAGGGCGAGGTGGACCCGGCCCTCCTTGTCCACCACGTGCGCCGCGAAGCCGCTCCTCTCGGGTCGGACGAGGGCGAAGAGCGGCCCCTTCTCCGTAGGCTCACGCAGGAGTCGTACGCGGTCGACGTGAAGGGGGAGGCCCATCGTGCCGCGCGTGCCCATCTCCAGCAGACCCGCGGTCTGGAGGCAGAGCTCGATGAGGCGCGGGGAGGCAAGAGTGGCCCCCGCGGTGGCCTCATGGTCGGGAGGCAGGGAAGCCGAGAAGAGGCCTACGGCCTCGCCGTTGCGGCGCCAGGCCTTCTCGACCACGCGGAACGCCGGCCCGTGGAAGTAGACACGATAGATCTCGTCGGGGCCGAGCTCCCGGCCGGAGGCGCCGATCGGACGGGCCTCCACGACGTCCTCCCGCGGAGCCTCGCGACCGAGGCACACACGGGCCGTGAAATGGAGCGTCACCTGGGGCTCCGGCTGGCCGGGCAAGGTCCTTTCCCCGGTGAGCCGGCAGTCGGCCACGATACCCGCCGCCGTCGGGCGCAGGACCGCCGTCACGGTGATGGTGCGGGGCTCGTCCCGGTAGAACTTGAAGGGCGTCTTGAAGTCGATCTGCTCCACGGCCAGGACGCGCCAGCCCGGCAGCAGGAGGGCAGCCGCCTCCGCGAACGATTCGATGCCCATCACCCCGGGCAGCACTGGCGTCCCTTCGATGCGGTGGTCGTCGAGGAAGGGTTGCCGCCTCGGGTCGAGGACGGTCTCGAACCGGAGGCCCTCGTGGAGCCCGAAACCCCGGACGGCGCCGACGAGAGGTCCCCGGCCTAGAAGCGCCGCGGGATCGAGGCCACCCGTTTCGTGCCAGTCCTTCATCAGCGCGCCCAGACGGCCCGCGATCACGAGCTCCCCGCTCGTACCGCCTGCGGTGAGCTCGCGCCGGATCACGGGGATGCCGGATGCGGCAGGCAGCATGTCGATGCCCGCGCGCTCCATCATCACGGGGATCGAACCGCGACTGGCCATGCCGATGTCGGCCCACGCCGTCCAGTCGATCACGAGGCCCCGGACCCCCGGCCGCGTCGTCCGGAAACTCGACGTCGTCTTGCACAAGAGGTCGTTGGCGGCGCTGTAGTCGGTCTGCCCGCCGTTCCCGAAGCGCCCGGCGATGGAGCTGAAGGCGACGGTGGCGCCGATCGGGATGTCTCCGAGGCCCTTCAGCACGTTGAACCAGCCGTCGGCCTTCACGTCGAAGACGAGGTCGAACTCGCGCGGCTCCTTGTCCTTCAGGAAGTGGCTGATCTCCAGGCCGGCCCCGTGGAGGAGCACGTTCACCCGGGGGGTGCGCTGCCTCACCAAGGTGCAGGCCCTTGCCACCGCCGCGCCGTCGCGCAGGTCGCAGGCGTACCAGTGAGCTCGGCCGCCCGCCCGCTTCACGGCGTCGATGGCACCGAGCGCCGCGACGGCTCGCTCGAGGGCCGTGATCTCCTTCTCGACCATGGCCGGGGTCGCCCGTTTGCCCTTGGCCTTCAAGCGCTCGAAGATTTCGTGCTTCAGCCCGTCCTTGTCCGTGCGGAAGCGCGCGAGGTCGGGGTGCGCGGGATCGGGCTCGGGGACGAGGTCGAAGAGGTGGAAGGTTCCCCCCGAGGCGGCGGCCAGGTCGGCGGTGATGGCTGAGACGATGGCTCCCGCAGCACCGGTGACCAGGAAGACGCTCTCCCGGCCGAGGTTCATCCCCGGACGGCCGTCGGCCGCTTCCCGCTCCTCGAGGCCCACCGAGAGGCGCAGGCCGTCCTTGTATCCCACCTCGACGACTCCCGGGTCGCGCAAGGTCTCGTCGACGAGGAGGTGGGCGAACTCGGCGGTCTTGCGCGAGGCCTCGAAGTCAACCGCCTTGACGAGGGCGTCCGGCTGTTCGCGCTTCCAGGCCTTGGTGAATCCCGTGACCGCTCCGCCGAGGGGAGCGATGGCCCCTGGCGCGTCATAGCCGTGCTGGCCACCGAGACGCGTGGCGGAGACCAGGAACGTCCCGGGGGAGCCCAGCTGCTGGGCCAACGCACGCATCGTCGCGTAGAGGAGCTTGACCCGCACCCGCAACGCCTCGCGCCACGCCTCGAGGGTCAGGGTGGCAAGGTCATCCTCCACGTCGAGGGCGGGCAGCCAGTAGACGCCCTGGATCGGCTTTTCGGCGGTCCACCGCTGGATCTGGCCAACGAGCGTCTCCACCGGGGGTGTCTCCGCCACGAGCAGCACCTCGCAGCCCAGCTTCTCTAGCCGGCGGCAGAGCGCGCTACCCACGCCCCCGCGGTCGCTCATGACGAGGACACGGCTGCCCGGCCTCAGGGTGACGCTGGTGGGTTTGCACAGTGAGAGGGGAGGGCGCACCGTCGGGACAACCGCTCGCCGCCGAACGCGATCGGCGGCGGCCAGGTCGCCGAGGCCGGGCGCCAGGGGGCCCGGGCTGACAGGGGTGGTGTTGGGCGCCTCTGCCGCTGGGCTCACGGACGCCGGGCTCTCGAGGTCGGGGCGCATCTGATGGACGAAGTCGATGACGTGCCGCAGGGTCGGGTAATCGCGGAGCTTGCGGTTCTCGTCACGCGGAATGCCCCACTTCTCGCGGACCGAGGCGAAGAGCTCCGCCTGCTTGACGGTGTCGACCCCGAGGTCGGCCTCGAGGTCCAGCTCGACGTCCAGCATGTCGGGCGGGTATCCGGTCTTCTCGGTGACCAGGGCCAGGATCTGCTCGCGCACGGGGTCGTCACCGGCGGGCCGAGCGCCGGGCTCGGGCGCCGCCGTCGGGACGGATGCAGCGGGCGCCACGGGAGCCGAGGCAACGGTCGCCGGGACCGGCGGGGCACTGGGGGGCGTGGCCGCGAGATCCGGGCGCATCTGGTGCACGAACGCGATGACGTGTCGCAGGGTCGGGTAGTCGCGGAGCTTGCGGTTCTCGTCACGCGGAATGCCCCACTTCTCGCGGACCGAGGCGAAGAGCTCCGCCTGCTTGACGGTGTCGACCCCGAGGTCGGCCTCGAGGTCCAGCTCGACGTCCAGCATGTCGGGCGGGTATCCGGTCTTCTCGGTGACCAGGGCCAGGATCTGCTCGCGCACGGGGTCGTCACCGGCGGGCCGAGCGCCGGGCTCGGGCGCCGCCGTCGGGACGGATGCAGCGGGCGCCACGGGAGCCGAGGCAACGGTCGCCGGGACCCGCGGGGCACTGGGGGGCGTGGCCGCGAGATCCGGACGCATCTGGTGCACGAACGCGATGACGTGATTCAGGGTGGGGTAGTCGCGCAGCTTGCGCTTCTCGTCGCGGGGGATGCTCCACTCCTCACGCACCGAGGCGAAGAGCTCCGCCTGCTTGACCGTGTCGATGCCGAGGTCGGCCTCCAGGTCCAGGTCGAGGGCGAGCATGTCCTTCGGATAGCCCGTCTTCTGCGAGACGAGGGCGAGGATGCGCTGCTGGACGGAGTCCGCGGCCGCAGGCGCGGCCACGAGCGATGCCGTGACGTGAGGCGCCGGCGGAGCGGGAAGGGGCGCGGGGGCGGAAGTTTCCGCAGCGTGCGCCTTGGTGGCGCGAGCGGCTGGCCCCTGGTCCTTCACGCGGAGCGTCCGGCGGTCCACTTCCAGCTCCGGGGCGTCGTATCCGCAGTGCCGGCCCAGCCAGGTCTTGAAGACGGCGGCGTCGGCGATGCGATGGGAGAAGCCCAGCTCCTCGGGGTTGCGCCGCTGGCCGTCGGGCGGAGGCACCCACCGCAGGAGGGTCATGCCGATCTGGGAGCCAAACCCGGCGGCGAGGCGCAGCGCGTAACGCACGGGGTACGCGCCGCCGTGCGAGAGGTTCAAGGGGCCGAGCTCCGGGTCCACCTCCTTGAAGTTGGCCACGGGGGGCACGAGGCCGGTCTCGAGGGAGCGCACCGCCATCACGTCCTCGATCCCCACGCCCATGGCGTGGCCGGTGAAGCCCTTGGTGTTGGCCATCACGATGAGGTCCGCGCCGGAGCCGAACACGGTCCGGAGCGCGTGGACCTCCGCCGAGGCGCTGCCGCCCCGGGCCGGGGTGTAGGTCTCGTGGGAGAGGAACACGGTCTCGGGGGCCATGTCGGAGCGCCGGACGCCGTAGCGCGACTCCGCCTGAGCAACCAGGGCTTCCATGACCCCGGAGATGTGGTGGACGTCGAGCCGGGTGCCGTGGAAAGCGCTGTTGGCGCTGACCGCGGAGAGGACTTCGCAGATGGGGGCGATACCTCGCTCGCGTGCGGCCTCGGCGGTCTCGACGACGAGGGCGGCCGCGCCCATGCCGACGATCATGCCGTGGCGCCGTCGGTCGAAGGGCAGGGCGGCCTTCTCCACCTCCGCGTCGGTCGCGGCCGCGCCCGAGGCCAGGAAGCCGGCGCCGATCCACTCCATCATGAGGTCGGAGGAGACGTCGTCCCCGGCGACGATGATCACGCGCCGGCAACGCCCGGCGCGGATCCAGTCCTCGGCCAGGCCCACCGCCTGGGTGGTGCTCGCGCAGGCCGCGTTCACCTGGGTGTTGGGCCCGCGGGCGCCGATGTGCTCGGCGAACTGCGAGTGCCCCATGGGGAGCACTCGGAGGAGGAAGCGGCGGTCGAAGACGAAGCCCTCCTGGCCGAGCAGGGAGCTCGTTTCCTGGATCCGCCGTTCGAGCTCGGAGAGGGCTGCGGCCGGCGCTCCCTTTTCGCCGAGGCTCGAGCGCAAGTCCCGCAGCAGGGCGAGCTGGTCCCGGCGGCCGCGGTCCACGTGGTATCCCGTCAGCTCCTGGGCGAAGGAGTCGAGGCCGGGGAAGGCCGAGGCAAAGATCACACCCGTCTCGTCTCGCAACTCGTCGGGAAGGGACCAGCGGTCGGGCAACGATGTCCCGCGGGTCGTCGTCTTGTAGCGCATCACGAGGGGGATGCCGGCGTCGCGCAGGGCCTCGAGGCCCGCTCCGATGGCGAGGCGGCTCACGACGTCGAGGGCGGGGATCCGCTCGGCGGAGACGCCGAACTCCTGTTCGAGGTCCAGGGCTCCCGCCCGACCGGCCAGCTTGATGACCTCGTCGTCGTCGTCGATGGACTCGAAGCGCGACTCGCCCATCTCGCTCTTCACGAGGCGCACGATGTGCTTGTCGACCATGCCTCGCCGCGCACTCATCGGCACGACGCCGATGAGCTGCTCGCCGCGGAGGAGGCGTGCCGTGTTGGAGTCGTCGAAGACCCGGGCCAGACCGGGCAGGCCGAGACCACAACCGGTGATGACCGTCGGTTCAACAGCACTGGGTCCGGGTCCGGGCGCGGGCCGGCCGCCGTACAGGGATAGACCGCGCTCGAGGAACTCGGCGAAGAGGCGCCCGAGCTCGTGATATCGATCGGGAGGGACCGATTCCGTCCGTGCCGGCTGTGGGCTCGTGGCGGCGGCCCCAGGTGCGGGGCTCGGAGATGCGGCCACGGGCGGAGGCGCCGTGGCCCGCACTTCGGCCGGGAGGCGTTCGGCGGCCTGCCGGTCCGTATCTTCCATTGGCTTGGTGGCGCCGTCGCCCAGCCCCGCCGCATAGAGGCCGCAAAGCGCCTGGTTGAACGCCAGGGAATCGGCGAGCTTGGGGTGGTTCGTGAACAGCGAGACCACCGCGGGATCGTCCCCCAGAACGTCGTCCACGAAGCCCTGAAGGGCCTTCTTGGGGCCAACTTCGACGAAGAGGGTCGCCCCGGCCGCCCGCAGGGTCTCGATCCCCTTCACGAAGAGCACCGGGGAGGCCACCTGCTGGCTCAGCACCTCGAGCACGCGCGGCCGAGCCCCGGGGTCCATGGCATAGAAGTCGCCGGTGACGTTCGCTACCACCGGGATGCATGGGGGAGCGATGTGCAGGCGCTCGAGGGTGAGGCGCAAGGGCTCCGAGGCCGGGGCCACGATTCGAGTGTGGAAGGCATGGCTCACGGGGAGGAGCACGGCCTGGATGTCGGCCTTCGTGAAGGCGGCGACGGCCTGATGCACCGCGGCAGAGGCGCCGCCGATGACGGCCTGGCGCCGGCTGTTGTAGTTCGCGATGACCAGGTAGCCGTCGATGCCGGCCAGCACTCTCTCGATGTCCGCGATGGGGGCGAAGACCGCGGCCATCTTGCCGTTGTCCTCGACCGACACGCGGGTCATCTCGCGCCCACGGGCGGAAACGGCTTCGAGGGCGTCCGCGAAGGGAAGCGCGCCCGCCGCGACCAGGGCCCCGTACTCGCCCAGGCTGTGCCCCATGACGAGGTCGGGACCGATGCCGTAGGCGGCGAGCAGGCGGGTGAGGGCGATGTCGGTGGCGAGCACCGCCGGCTGGGTGATGGCGGTCTGCTTCAGGTCCTCTTCCGCCCGCGCTCCCGCCGATTCGTCGGCGGGGTCCACGAAGATGTACTCGCTCAGGGGGCGACCCAGGAGAGGCGTCATCACGGCGTCGGCCTCGGCAAACGTGTCTCTCACGACCGGCTCGCTATCGCGCAGGACGCGGAGCATGTTGACGTACTGCGAGCCCTGGCCCGTGTAGAGGAAGGCCACCTTGGGCACCGTGCCTCGTCCACGGAAGACGCCCTGGGCGCGCAGCAGGCGCCAGGCTGCCGTATTTCCGCTCTCGAGGGCGGAGAGAGCCTTGGTGGCCTTCTCGGCCAGCTCGGTCGCGGTCTCGTAGTCGATGGCCAGCCTCTCCGTCGCGCGGAGGTCCTGCTCCCGCGGCGGGCAGAAAGCGGGAGCGTGGCCCGTGGCGGCCGCGTCCCTCACTTCACCCAGGCGGGCCCGAAGCTCGGCCTCCGATGAGGCACCTACCACCAAGGCGCCGCGGAGCGGGGCTTTGAGCTGCGGCGCGGACACCGTTGCCTGGGGGCCATCGCCCACGAGGGACACGCTCACCGAGGACCGGCCCCTGCCGTTGGAAGGCAAACGGCCGGGGATGTGCTCCTCGAGCACGGCATGGAAATTCGTGCCCCCGAACCCGAAGGCGCTGACCCCAGCTCGGCGAACTCCACAAGCGGGGGTCGGCCACGCCTTCAGCTCCGTGTTCACGTAGAACGGTGCGTGGTCGAAGTCGATGTTGGGGTTCGGGGTGTCGAAGTTGAGGCTCGGAGGGAGCATCCTCTCGTGCAGGGCCAGGACGGTCTTGAGCAGGCCCGCCGCCCCCGCTGCGCCCTTGAGGTGGCCGATGTTGGACTTCACGGAGCCGAGCGGTATGGACCCTGGCGGGATGTCGCCGCCGAAGGCCTCCATGAGGCTGCCCACCTCGACCACGTCGCCCACGCGGGTGGACGTTCCGTGGCCTTCCACGAACGACGCCGTGGAAGGAGGCAGGCCCGCGCTCTTCCAGGCCCGCTCCACGGCCAGCTTCTGGCCGAGGGGGTTCGGGGCGGTAATGCCCTTGCCCTTGCCGTCGCTCGCCGCGCCGATGCCGCGAAGCACCGCGAGCACCCGGTCGCCGTCGCGCTCGGCGTCGTCGAGGCGCCGCAGGACGAAGAGGGCGGAGCCCTCGCCCATGACGAAGCCGTCCGCACCCGCCGAGTAGGGTCGCGTGCCGGTCGCGCTGAGCGCGCCGATCTTGCAGAACTTCACGTAGGTCGAGGGGCCCATGTTGCGGTCGATGCCCCCCGTGACGACCGCGTCGAAGTCCCGCTGCACGAGTCCCTCCACCGCGGCGGTCATTGCGGCCAGGGCGGAGGCGCAGGCCGCGTCGCACACGTAGTTCGGGCCATGGAAGTTGAAGAGGTTGGCGATCCGTCCGGCCATGCAATTGGCGAGCTCTCCGGGCATCGTGTCTTCGGAGATCGCGGGATAGCGTCGGCCGACCGAAGACCGGAGCTCCGCGCCCACTTTCTCGCGAACGTCGGCGGGGAGGGCGGCGAAGCTCGGCGTGGACCCCAGCTCGCGGGCGATCTCCGGGTAGCAGATGCGCAACACGGTCTGGTAGTGCTTCTCGCCCCCCATCGCGTTGCCCAGGATCACGGCGGTGCGATCGGGGTCCAATGGCCGCTCGGGCCAGCCGTAGCTCCGCAGGGCTTCCCGCGTGGTGGCGATGGCCCACTTCTGCGCTTCGTCCATCGCCTCCGTGACCCGGGGGGGTATGGGGAGCTTCCAGCTAGCGGGGTCCCATTCGTAGCCGGCCACGAAGCCGCCGATCTTCGAGTAGCTCTTGTCGGGCGCCTTGGGGTCGCCGTCGAAATAGAGGGCGGGATCCCAGCGATCGGGCCTGACCTCCGAGACGCTGTAACGGCCCGCCTTCAGGTTTTCCCAGAAGGCGGGGGCGCTCGTCGCATCGGGCAGAATCGCCCCCACGCCTACGATGGCGATCGCACGACACGCAGTGTCTTCCATGGATGGCTCCGCTGCGTCAGGGTGAGGACGCCGACGCAGAGCCCGGCGTGCGCCCGTAAAGGGCGTCGGCCACGAGGTCCATGTCGGCAAGAAGTCCGGATTGGGCAGCCTGGATCGCGGGCAGCCCGAGGGCACGGGCGAAGGCGTCGGCGTCGCCCGCCTGAGGGTCGCCTCCCAGGATCCAGCGCAGCCCGCCCATGGCCACGTCCAGGGCCGCCTCCCGGCTGAAGACTCGGCTGACGGCCGCGAGGCCCTCAGGGGTGAAGCGCGCGTCGGCCCGCTCGTCGAGGGCGCCGTCGGCGGCCCGGGCGGCCCGGCGGGCCAGCGCAGCGGCCCCCTCGGCTCGCGCCACGAGCTCGCCCATGCGGAAGAGCACGTGCTGATGTCGGGTGAGCCGCGCCACTCGGCAGCGTTCCAGGAGCGCGGCCAAGGCGTGAAGGGCGAGGGCGGCTGCTCCCGCGCCCACGTGAGGACGCCGGACTTGCAGTGCCTCAAGATCCTTCGCCTTGTCGTGGTAGTGCTGCCCGCGGGTCTTGAGGTGCTGCTGCCAGCGGTCGCGGCTGATCGTCATCTCCATGATCTCGGACGTGCCCTCGTAGATCGTGGTGATGCGGACGTCCCGCTTCCGCTTCTCGACCTCGTACTCCCGCGTGTAGCCGTAGCCGCCCAGGGCCTGGATGGCGGCCTCGCAGGCTGCGTTGCCGGCCTCGGTGGAGAGGTACTTGGCGATGGCACCCTCGGTCTGGAGGCTCTCCTCGCCCGCGTCCAGGCGCTCCGCCGTCTCCTCGCCGTAGGCGCGGCCGGCCTCCAGCCGTACGGCGTGGGGCACGATCAGCTTGTGGGTATAGCCCTGCTTCTCGGAGAGCGGCGCTCCCGCCTGGATGCGCTCGCGCGAATAAGGGATGGCCCGGTCGAGGGCGGCCCAACCGGCGCCGAGGCCGAACGCGGCCACCATGAGCCGCGTGTAGCCGAACACGGCCTGGGCCTGTTGGAGTCCCTGGCCCTCGACACCGCCCACCAGCCGATCCGCAGGCACGTAGACGTTGTCCAGGGAAAGGGCCGCGGTGTTGCTGAGGCGGATGCCGTGCTTGTCTTCGTGTTTCCCGTTGGTGAAGCCGGCGAGGCCCTTCTCCACGACAAACCAGCTCGGCCCGCCCGGAGCGTTGGCCAGGATCGTATAGACGTCGGCGAAGCCGCCGTTGCTGATCCACTGCTTGCTGCCGGTCAGGCGGTAGCCGGCGACCCTTCCGCCTTCTTCGACCGGAGTGGCGACGGTGCGCAGGGCGGCGAGGTCGCTGCCCGCTTGCGGCTCGGTGGCCCCGTACGCGAGGATGGCCCCCTCCTCGGCGATCTTGCTAAGCCAGGTTCTCTTCTGCTCCGGGGTTCCGAACCTCAGGGGGTCGCTACCGAGCAGCGTGGCCAGGACTCCGGTGGCTATGCCCAGATCGACCCGTGCCAGAGCCTCGCAAGTTCGGTAGACGTCGTAGGCGCTGCCCCCCATGCCTCCGTATTCCTCCGGCAGGAACACGAGTTGGATTCCCAGCTCAGGGCCGCACATCTCGCGGATCGTGCCTTCGGGGCATTCGTTGCTGGCGTCGAGGGCGAGGAGAACCCCTGGGCCGAGCCGGCGCTCCGCATACTCCCGAAGGGACTCCAGGATCATCTCCAGGTCTTGATGGGAGAGGCCTTTCACTGCGCACGGAAGGGACATATGCCTCTGCTCCGTGCCCGTTGCGCCGGTAGAGACCCTGTCTCGGCCCGGTAGCGGGCGACTGCCGCAACACGAATGCAACAACGGGACCGCCGGTGGAAGGCGCGACGAGGGAGCGGCGCCACGACCGGAATCGACTTGCCTCGGCCGTCTCCGAGCCGCCGGCCGCCGTTCCCTCGTCAGAGCTACCTGATTGGAAGAGACTTACCGCCACCCTCGGGCCGGGTGGGCCGTGCCTAGCTTCTCAGGTTGGGCTTCGCCGCCCCATAAGCCTGGGGCTCCCTCGAGATGTTCCCGCAGTCTTGTCGGGACCTCAGATCATCGACGCAAGTTTTTCGAAGCTGCCCCGAGGGAAACGCCGGGCGCACCCGCGGCGATCCGGCCTGTGCGGTGGGTGCACCCACTCCCATCTCGTGGAGGCCGGAGCGCAGTGCGAAAACTGTGCGGGAAGATAAGCGTGGGCTGCGTCGGATGGGTTTGCGGCCTCGGGCTGACTCACCCAATGGTCGCAGAGCGACATCCCCCATCTGGCGCTACACGGCGGGTTGTCGTCTACCGGGTGCCGAAGCTGTAGATGAGCTTGCCCAGGGCCACGAAGCCGCCGAGGTCGTCCTCGCCGTAGACCTTGGAGACGCCGCCCACGCCGATGGCGTTCGGCACCGCGGTGTAGATCCCCTCGACCGCGAAGCGCAGGTGGCCGCGGCCGTACTCGAGGCCCACGAGGCCGTGGAAGGAGGCCTTCGACTGGCTCTCGCTGGTCGTGATCCCGGCCACCGTGCTTTCCTCGTGGTAGGACGTCACGCCGCCACCCACGCCGATGTAGGGCACGAAGGCGCTCTTGCCGCCCATGAAGCGATAGCCGAGGGTCCCGTAGATCGGGGTGAGGTGTGCCTCGAGCGGGAAGCCCAGCTTGAAGACAGGATCGCCGGGTGCCGCCACGAACACCTTCTCGCCGGTCTTGCTGAAGTAACGGGCGCCGGCCTCGACGTAGAGGTGCTTGCCGAAGCCGTAGGAGAGGCCACCTCCCGCGGGTGAAGCCGCCCGACGAGCCGAATACCGCCTGGGCCGAGTCGCTCGCAGTCATTGCGAAGTAGCCGCCCTGCGCGTTGACCGCGAATCCCTGTGCAGCCGCGGGGGCCGCCGTCGCGCCGGCCAGAACGAGGCCCGCGGCTCCGCTGCGCAGTGTGCGCCGAAGTGGATGCATGAGGGGGTCCTCTATTTCTGGGGGCCGGAGTTGAGGCCGAGGCCGGACAGCGCCGGCTCGGGCCGGATGAGGCCGTGGCCGTAGTTGTCGTTGCGGCCGCCCGTCGGCGGCGCCGCCCAGGGGCTCGGCAGTCTGCTCGATGGCCGCGCGCACCGCCTTGGGGTCGGTGATGCCCTGGGAGATCAGGAGCGCGGCGAACGCGGAGACGTGGGGCGCCGACATGCTCGTGCCGTCGAGGCCGCAGTAGCAGAAGACGTCGTGCCGGCCCACCCTCAGGGCCACGGGGTCGGGCATCTGCTGGAACACGCAGTCGAACTCGCCGTCGTGATCGTCGTCCCGGTCGCAATCGCCGCCGGGCGCCACCACGCTCAGCTCCTTGCCGAAGTTCGAGTAGGGGGCGCGCTCCTTGCGCCCGTCCACTGCCCCCACCGCGATCACCTTGGGCAACGACGCCGGAAACGCGATGGTCCCTTCGCCGTCGTTGCCCGAGGAGGCCACGATCACGATTCCGCGCGCGAAGGCCTTGTCGACCGCCTGGCTGACCGCCTGGGACGGGCCCTCGCCGCCCAGGCTCATGTTGATGACCTTGACCGGGTTGGTCCCGCCCTGCTGGTAGTTGGTGGCGAACTCGATCCCCTGGGCCACGTCGAAGAAGCTGCCGTCGCCGTTCGCGTCCAGCACCTTCACCGGCATGAGCGCGCACCCGAACGCGAAGCCGGCGACCCCGAGGCTGTTGTTGGTGGCTTCGGCCACGGTCGAGGCCACGTGGGTGCCGTGGTACTCGTCGTCGTTGGCGTGGGCGTCGTTGTTGACGAAGTCGAAGCCGGGCATGAACACGGTGCCGCCGAAATCGGGGGCCTTGCGGTAGGGGCCGAAGTCCTCGTAGGCGATCCCCGTGTCGATGATCGCGACCGCGACCTCGGGCTTGCCCTTCTGGATGGCCCAGGTCCGCTCGGCTCCGATGAGCTTGAGGTTCCACTGGAACTCGAAGAAGCGGTCGTTCGGGGTGAACTTGGTGCTCTGCGCCTTGCGCACGATGCCGTTCGGCTCGGCGAAGTCGACCTCGGGCATGGCGCGGAAGCGGCGAACCGCCTCCGCCACGGTGTCCCCCGGTTGAAGCGACGGCCAGGTAGGCGCCCGGAACGAATCCCGCGCGGGCCCGCTCCGCCCGTCCCTCCCGCAAGGCGCGCTCGACCATGCCTCGGTTGCCGGCGACGCTCTCGCGGAACTGCACGATCACCTCGCCAGGCCGGTAGCGAGGCCGCGGGGGGAGTCCTGGGCCGGGGCTCCGCGGCGGCCTTCACGACGTCGGAGCCGTGGGCATGACCCAAGGCTGCGGGAACGCAGACGAGCAGGACCGACACGAATGCCCGGCAAGAGCGCTTCATGACGCGAGTCTAGGCTCGGCCTCCGGGGCTGTCAAAGGCGGACCGAGCCTGCGGAACACGAAGAAGGAAACGGCGATGCCCAGGACGAGGAGGCCGGCGCCGAGCCAGGGGCGCGGGTCGGGGAGGGGCTGGTTCGGGTCGTCCAGCCACGGTGCGGTGGCGAAGGTCAGCAGGTTGAGGGTGCCGTGGGCCAGGATCGGGCGGCCAGAGAGACCCCGTGCGAAGACGCAGCAGGCCGAGGGCCGCGCCGACCGCGAACGTGAACGCGAACCGGTAGGGATCGGCGTGCATCAGCGCGAACGCCACCGCGGACGCCAGCACGGCCCCCACGCCTCCGAGCCAGGATCGCAGCGCGGGCAGGAGCACGCCGCGCACCGTCATCTCCTCGAAGAGCGCGGGCGCGGCGGCGATGGCGATCGCCGACCACAACGCGTCGAGTGCCGAGCGGGGGCGGAGCGCATCGTGGAGGCGCCGGAAGCCTTCGAGATAGCCGTCGGGCGGCGGCCACATCGCGTACTGGACCTCGATCAGGCCCAGGCTGGCGACCCAGAAGCCGAGCCCGGCGGCGACGGCGAGGAGGGCGGCCCGGCGGGGGATGGCCAGCGTGCCCAGGCCTGCGGCCAGGGGCACTCTGTGCAGTGCGAGGGCGACGAGGCTGGGTACGGCCAGGAGGGCCGACGCGACGACGATGGCGCGCGCGCAGGGGAAGGAGGCGGCCGAGGACCACCGAGGACGAGAACATCAGGGCGGTCCCGATCACGGCCGCCAGGATCGCGCTCCAGGCGGGGACCGCGAGGCGGTCGGACCTCAGGTTGACCATGGGACTGGCATTATGGGCCAACTGCGCGGAGAGCCGCCCTCCCGGTTGTACGCCGGCCGAGCCGCCGCATAACATGAGGGTTTGGCCTGATGAGCGCTATCGCCGTCGTTCCCCGCCCGCGCCGTGTCCTCGACCTGCCGCCCGAGGAGCGGCCGCGCGAGCGCCTGTTTCGGCACGGACCGGCGGCACTCTCCAGCCGCGAGCTCCTGGCCCTCGTCCTGGGCAGCGGCTCCACCCGCGCTTCGGCGCTCGACCTCGCGGAAGGCCTCCTGCGGGATGGGCTCCGGGGCCTGGCCTCCCGGTCGCTGGCCGAGCTTCGGCGCGAATCGGGTCTGGGCCAGGCCCAGGCCTGTCGGGTGCTGGCGACGCTTGGAGCTCGGTGCGCGGGTAGTGGCCGAAGGCGGACCGCAGGCTCCCTCCTTCCGCACCCCGGAGGAGTCGGCCCGCTATCTGCTGCCGCGATACTCCTGCCGTCCCACCGAGACCTTCGGCCTGCTCTGCCTCGACGTGCGCCAGCGCCTGAAGCGGGAGACGGTCATCTCGGTCGGGTGCCTCACCTCGAGCCTGGTGCATCCGCGCGAGGTCTTCCAGGAGGCGATCGTTTCGCGAGCCGCGGCCCTCGTCCTGTTCCACAACCACCCCTCCGGCGATCCCGAGCCTTCGGCCGAGGACCTGGCTCTCACCCGGCGCCTCGCCTCGGCCGGCGCGCTCCTCGGCATCCAGGTGCTCGACCATCTGATCCTGGGCGCGGGCCGCTACGTGAGCCTCAAGGAACGAGGCGTCCTGTGAGCCGCCTCGTCTACTTCGACTGCGCGTCCGGCGCTTCCGGCGACATGCTGCTCGGGGCCCTCGTCGACCTCGGCCTGCCCCTCGACGACCTGCGCCGCGAGCTCGGCAAGCTCGGGCTTCCCGGCTATGCCCTCGAGTCGAAGCGCGTGCATCGCTCGGGCCTCCACGCGACGAAGGTCGACGTGGTGGTGGAGCAGCAGGGCCACGCGCACGGGCATGCCACCACCATGGCCACCACGAGCATCGCGGCATCCGCGAGATCCTGGGGCTCATCGACGCGAGCGGCCTCGATCCTTCGGTGAAGGAACGCGCGAGCGGCCTGTTCCGCCGCCTGGCCGAGGTCGAGGCCGCGATGCACGGCGTCTCGCCCGACGACGTCCACTTCCACGAGGTCGGGGCCATCGACTCCATCGTGGACGTGGTGGGCGGAGTGATCGGCCTCCAGTGGCTCCGCGCCGATCGCTTCGTGTCGTCGCCCCTGAACGTCGGAACGGGCACGGTCACCATGTCTCACGGCACGTTTCCGGTGCCGGCGCCCGCCACCGCCCGCCTCGTCCAGGGCGTCCCGGTCTACGGGGTGGGCGAAGGCGAGCTTCTGACCCCCACCGGTGCGCTGCTCGTGACCGCGTTCGCCTCAGCCTACGGCCCGCTCCCGTTGCTGCGGCCCGAGGCCATCGGCCACGGCGCGGGCGCGCGCGACGTGCCGGGCCGGCCCAACGTCCTTCGGCTGATCGTCGGCGAAGAAGACAGGCCGAGCCCCCGGCGAGGACGAGACCGTCCTGGTCCTGGAGACCGAGGTCGACGACGCGTCCCCGCAGCTCCTCGGCGCGCTCCTGGACATGCTGCTCGCGAAGGGCGCGCTCGACGTCTACTACACCCCGATTCACATGAAGAAGGGGCGGCCGGGCATACTGATCACCGTGCTCGCCAAACCCGAGAGCCGGCAGAGCCTGGAGGAAACGCTGTTTCGTGAGACCACGACCCTGGGCGTCCGCCGCCAGGAGTGGCAGCGCAGCGTGCTCGACCGCGAGCTCGTGCCGGTGCCGACCGCGTACGGCGAGGTGCGGGTCAAGGTCGGCCGCCGCGCACGGCCGCGTCTACAACGCGCAGCCCGAGTGGGGCGACTGCGAGCGGGCGGCGGCGGCGAGCGGCGCGCCCGTGAAAGAGGTGTGGGCCGCGGCCCTCGCCGCCTACCGACACCGGGGAGCGTCATGACCGAGCCGCGGACCCTCTACCTCACGACGCCGATCTACTACGTCAACGACATCCCCCATGTCGGGCACGCCTACACCACGATCGCGGCCGACGTCGTCACGCGGGCGCGTCGGCTCGCCGGCCACGACGCCTTCCTCCTGACCGGCACCGACGAGCACGGCCAGAACATCGAGCGCATCGCGCGGGAGAAGGGCATTCCGGAGCAGCAGCACTGCGACTTGATCTCGGCCAAGTTCCGCGACCTCTGGGAGAGCCTCGACATCCGCTACGACGACTTCATCCGCACCACCGAGGACCGCCACCAGCGAGGCGCGCTCCACCTCTGGTCGAAGCTGCTGCGGGGCAACCGCGCCGGACGGGCGTCCCGCGATCTACCGAGGCAAGTACGCCGGCTGGTACTGTCCCCGCTGCGAAGGATTCAAGGACGAAGAGGAGCTGAAGCAGCCGGGGAACCTGTGCCCCGACCACGAGCTGCCCTGCGACTGGACCGAGGAGGAGAACTTCTTCTTCCGCCTCTCGGCCTACGCGGACTGGCTGCAGGACGAGATCGAAAGCGGCCGGATACGAATCGATCCCGTTGGTCGGAAGAACGAGGTCCTGTCCGTCATTCGCGGGGGTCTCCAGGACTTCAGCGTGAGCCGGGCTCGGGTGAAGTGGGGGATCCCCATACCCGAGCAGCCCGACCACGTCCTCTACGTGTGGGTCGACGCGCTCTCGAACTACATCACCGCCCTTGGCTTCGCGGACGACGGACCCCGCTACCGACGGTACTGGGTGGGAGCGGGCGAACGGTTCCACCTCATCGGCAAGGACATCATCCGCTTCCACTGCCTCTACTGGCCGGCGCTCCTGAAGGCCGCGGGCATTCCCGTGCCCACCCGCTTCTTCGCCCAGGGCTGGATCACGAAGAACGGCAAGAAGCTCAGCAAGACCACGGGCAACGTCATCGACCCGGTGAAGCTCGTGAACGACCACGGGCCCGACGCCGTGCGCTATTTCCTGCTGCGCGAGGGCGTCTACGGCCAGGACTGGGACTTCACGGACTCGGCGTTCGTCACCCGCTTCAACGCGGACCTGGCCAACGACCTCGGCAACCTGGTGTCGCGGGCGCTCACCATGGTGCTGCAGCTACTGCGACGGCAAGGTGCCGGCCCGACCCGGGCTGCCGGGCCCCGGGGCCGTCGGCTTCGAGGCGCAGTTCCAGACCGATGGCCCGTTCGCCGACGCCACCGGGCTCAAGGGCCGCGTCCTGCAACGCTACGAGAGCCTCGACTACTCGGGAGCCCTGGGCGAGGTCTGGTCGTGGGTCTCCCAGCTCAACCAGCGAATCGTGACCATGGCGCCCTGGGAGATGGCCAAGGACCAGGCCCGCAAGACCGAGCTCGACGACTTCCTGTACCGGCTGCTCGAGGCCGTTCGCCTCATCGCGACGGTCGTGTCTCCGGTGATGCCGCGTGCGGCGGCGCGCACCTTTGGCATGCTTGGCCTCGACGCGGGCGAACCGTCAGTCGCCGACCTCGAGTGGGGGAGACTCGGTGCCTGGAAGGCCGCTCGGCACGATCGAGCCCTTGTTCCCACGCCTCGACAAGGCGGGCGTCGACGGGGCCGTAGCGCCCCCCGCAAGAAAAAAGGAGAAGACAACCGTGTCCGAGACGACGCCCCCGAAGCCGAGCGAGCCGGCCGCGGCTCCGGCCGCTGCCCCCGCCGCCCTCGGCGACAAGATCGACATCGCCGACTTCGCGAAGGTGGAGCTGCGCGTCGCCCAGGTGCTCGAGGCCGAGAAGATCCCCGGCTCGAAGAAGCTCCTGAAGCTCCAGGTCGACCTGGGGGACGAGAAGCGCCAGATCGTGGCCGGCATCGCCGAGTCGTACGCGCCCGAGACCCTCGTCGGCCGCAAGGTCGTGATCGTCGCCAATCTCAAGCCCGCGAAGCTCATGGGCGTCGAGTCGAACGGCATGGTGCTGGCGGGCAGCCACGACGGCAAGGCCGTCTTGTGCTCCTTCGAGGCCGAGATCGCACCCGGCTCCAAGGTTCGCTAGGCAGCGACTCACGACGTGAAGCCGCAGGCGCGCACTTCGGGCGGTCCCTCCGAGAACCACGCGGGCCGCGCTGCCGCCCGGAGTGCCCTGGCGGCGCTGGCCGCTGCTTCCGTGCTCGCGGGCTGTCCGGGCGCCCCCAAGGCGGTCGTCTACGACCTGGCCCGCCGCGCGCCCGTCGCCGAGCGCTGGTCCGCGCGCGAGGTGCTGCTCTTCGGGACGCCCGCGGTCGAGCCCTTCCTGCCCGAGGGCTTCTACCGGGAAGCCGGGGCGGGGGGCGAACCCTTCCTCTGGTCGAAGGGCGAGTCCGAGGTGGCGCTCGGCTTCGACACCGTGACGCCTCGTGCCGTGGTCCTCGACCTTCAGCCCTATCAGGGCGTCCGCGACCAGCGGCTTCTCGTCCGCCTCAACGGGACCGACCTCGAGGAGCTGAAGCTCGGGGATGTCCGGTCCCGCTACCGGGTCGCCCTGCCGGTGGCGGCGCAGAAGGTCGGCGAGAATCGGCTGCGCTTCGTCTTCGCGGCCACCGCCGCCCCGAGCGACCAGGACCCGAAGGCGCAAGACCAGCGGCAGCTCGCGGCCGCGTTCTACAGCCTGACCCTCGGCGCGAGGCGGGGATGCCGGCCTCGACGATCTGCTGCGGCGCGACGCGCCTCGACCCTTCGCGGTCGCGGACACGGCCGGCGTGCCGTCGCTGCGCCTCGTCGGCCCCGCGCTCGTTCGCTTCGCCCTGCGTTTGCCGGCGGGGGCCGAGCTCCGGTTCACGCCGGAGCTGCTGCGATGCCGCGCGGGCCGCGGCGGGCGCGGCGTCGTTCCGCGTGACCTTCGAGTCGGCCGAGCAGCCGGGCGAGCGAGAGCTGTGGAGCCTCGTGTTGCGGGCGAACGACAAGCCCCCGGGCGAGGTGGTGGTGCGCGTTCCGGGGTCGGCGGGGGAGATCGTGCGGCTCGGCTTGCTCGTGGGGTCGGTCGAGAGCGGCCGCTTCGCCTGGGGTGCGTTTCGCGCGCCGCGCATCCTGGGGCGGGGCGGGGCCGATCCGCTGGAGCCGGGCGCGCTGCCCCCGGCCGACGACGCGCGGGCCGACGCTCTGCGAAGCGGCCTCGCGAGCGCCAACGTGCTCTTCGTGATCCTCGATGCGGCACGAGCCCGCCAGTTCGGGGCCTATGGCTACGAGCGACCGACCACGCCCGAGATCGACCGCATCGCGCCAGGAGGGCGTCGTCTTCGAGCGAGCCTTCACTCCCGCGGTCTACACCCTCGGCGCCATGTCGTCGGTCTGGACCTCGCAGTATCCCGACCGCCACCACGGGGACGTGTCCTTCTCCTCGCGCCTGCCGAAGGACCGGCTCACCCTGGCCGACGTGCTCTCGGGCCAGGGCATCCTGACCGCCGGCTTCGTGGCCAACCGCGATCGCGGGCGGGCTCAACGGCTTCGACCGCGGCTTCCAGGAGTTCCACGAGGTCTGGCGCGAGATCGGCAGCCGCGCCGACGTGTTCCGCCAGGCCCTGCCGCCCGTGGCTCGCGAAGAACAAGGACCGCCGGTTCTTCGCCTATGTCCACTTTCGCGAGCCGCATTTCCCCTACGATCCCGAGCCGCCTTTCGACACCAAGTTCGGTCCGGAGGGTCCGATCCCGAAGGCCGCGCGCCGCGACGCCGCTTTCTTCCAGGACGTGAACCAGGGTCGAAGGCCGTTCTCGCCCGCGCGAACGCGAGCACCTGGTGCGGCTCTACGACGGCAACCTCGCCTACGTCGATCAGGAGGTGGGAGCGCTGCGGCGTACCCTCGAAGCCGCTGGGCCTCTGGGAGAAGACGGTCGTGATCGTCGCCGCCGACCATGGCGAGGGCCTCTCCGAGCACGGGTGGATCGGCCACAACGTGGAGCTCTTCGAGCCCAGCGCCCGGGTCCCGCGTTGTCATTCGGTTTCCCGCCGGCGTGGGCCCGCGCGGCACGCGGGTGCGCGAGCTCGTGGACCTTCTCGACGTCGCTCCCACCATCGCCGACGTCTTCGGAGTGCGGGCCAAGGGCGGCGCGGAGCGGGAGTTCCAGGGCCGGAGCCTGTTGCCGGTGGCTCTCGGCGCGGGCGGCAAGCCTCTCGTCCTCTCGCGCACCGTCTGGGACCGCCCGCGCTACGCCCTGCGCGACGGCCGCTTCACCTACATCTACGAAACCGCGAGCGGCCGCGAGCAGCTCTTCGACGCGGCGGAGGACCCGGGCGAAACCAAGGACCGGGCCGCGGCCGAGGCCCTGCGGACGGCCTACTATCGCGAGACCCTGCACGAGTGGACGCGAAGCGTGTTTCGTGGCGTCCGCTCCGGATCCGAGGGCGCCTCGTCCATGACGCAAGGACCAGTGCGAGAACCTGAAGGCCCTCGGCTATCTGCCGAGCTCCGTGCCCTGCCCCGCGAGCTGAACGGGGGCCCTGGCGTTCCGGGTCTAGCGGTCTCGATCGGGCGGATTGCCAGGAGAGCCCGAGTCGGGTCAGACTCGCACCCATGATGGCCAACGTGACCGAGATCAAGCGCGGCGAGATCCTGGAGATCGACGGCGACCCCTGGCAGGTCACCGAGATCAATTCCCAGACCCCGTCCGCCCGGGGCGCCGCCATGCTGGTGAAGGCCAAGCTGCGGAACCTGCGCACCGGACAGGGGCTGTCGAAGAGCTGGCGCGGGGGCGAGACGGTCGCCACCGCCGAGGTCGAAACGCGGGGGGTCCAGTACCTCTATGGCCGCGAGGACGCCTTCGTCTTCATGGACCTGCAGAGCTACGACCAGGTGACCCTGGACGCGGCCCAGGTCGGCGATGCGCGCTCCTATCTGCTCGAGAACATGGAGCTACGTGCGGTCTCCTTCGACGATCGCGTGATCGCGCTCCAGCTCCCGATGACCGTCGACCTGCTGGTCAAGGACACCGCCCCCGCGATCAAGGGGGCTACGGCCCAGGCGCAACTC
Source organism: uncultured Acidobacteriota bacterium (assembly GCA_963760685.1). Taxonomy (GTDB): domain Bacteria; phylum Acidobacteriota; class Vicinamibacteria; order Fen-336; family Fen-336; genus CAVXEA01. The sequence continues at coordinate 2,877,640 of CAVXEA010000003.1, read as the reverse complement.
AAACCCGCCACCGCCGAGACCGGGCTACAGGTCATGGTGCCCTCGTACATCGAGCCCGGCGAGCGCATCCGCGTCGACACCCGCGACGGCCGCTTCGTCGAACGGGCGCGCTAACCGGTCACGCGGCCCGTTCCGAGGACCGGGCCACGCGGCGGCGCACTCGTTCGGCGAGGTGCGCGAGGGTCGCTCCATACTCCTGCGTTTCGAGGCAGTGTCCGTGGATACCCCACTTCTCCCATCCGCCGTTCGACGCCTGCTCGGGGAGCCTCGAGTCCATCTCCTGCGGCAACGTGCGCAGCGCCGCCAACAGAGCCTGTCCCACGGGACTGCCTCCTTCGTCGAGGCACCATTCCACGACTGCCCAACCATGTGCGGCGTGACGCCCCTCGTCGGCGGCGATCTCCTCGAGTGCGGTCCGAACTGCGGGAACCTCGCCGCGCCGGGCCAGCTTCGCGATGATGCGGGCGGAAACCCCTTCGTGAAGAGCCCCATCGACCAGGGAGTCGACGGCTAGCTTCGCCAAGGCGAGTGTGCGGGAGCGGGGGAGCGCACCGACACGCTGTGCCTCGGGGAACGGCCCCGGGCTCACCATCTTCCCGTCGAGCGCGCGCGCCAGTGAAAAGCACAGCTCGGTATGACGGATCTCGTCGAGGGCGTCTTGATTGGCTGCCGCCACCAGACTCGGGGGGGCCCCGAGCGCCATGAGGTCCAAGGTTAGCCTCGCGAATGCCGCGACCGAGGCGTGCTCGGTCTTTCCGTTCTCGCGCCACTGATCGGCAACCGCGGCCGGCACGCCTTCATGGGCCTCCCACACCACCGTGGATGTCGTCCAGGCCGGGCTCGGCCTAAGACCGGGCAGGAGCACTCGGCCGAAGCGGCGCAGCTGACGTCCACGAGAAAAGCCGAAAGTCGCGAAGAAGGCGACGAGCATGCCGAAGGCCGCCATGAAGAGGTTGCCGAGAATGTCGCCAATCCTCACGCCGATCCCCGCACTGGCCGGTTCGGAAGCCGGGCGAACCAGGGCCACGGCCCCGAGCAACGCCCGGAAGAGGGCGATCAACGTGGAGAGGCCCAGCAGAACCGCGCCGAGGAGCGAGACCGAGGCCAGCAGGGGACGAGGTGCATTCAGGGCGCCCAGTCCAATGGCGATGGGGATCGTCAGCAGGGACAGAGCGAACCAGCCCATCGTGCTCAACCGCGGCCAGCGGAATCGGCTCGGCACAGCAACGGCTGGAAGGGGTGTGTCCATGCCCGTGCTCGCGGGCAGGTTGGCGGCGGGGGTCACCGCGGCTTCCGGGGCATCCAGCATCGCGTCGCTCCTTTTCTGAGGTCGCACTCGTGACACCTCAGTGTGGGCGACGACGGCCGTCCGCTACAACCTGGTGAGACAGTTTCTGGAGTGCCACAGCCGGCAACGGGCCGCGCTATTGGCCAGCGGCATCACCGCGCCCGCCAACCGATTTCAGGCCGTCGCGGGGTCCCTTCCTCAGGCGTGACTAGGGCCTCGCAGCAGCCGGGCGGGGAGATAGATCACCGCCCTCAGTAGCTCGAACACCCCGCCCACGGCGATGCCCACGAGCCGGAAGGGCAGGAGGAGTAGCCAGACCAGGGGATAGGCCACCAGCGCCAGGACGGCCAGCGGCCAGCAAAGCACGAGCAGGATCAGCCAAAGCACGAACTTCGCCATGAGACCCTCCTCTCGAGCTAATACGTCCCCCGAGGGTGCATGGTTCCGCCCCGCTCCCTGGTCGCGCCGCCCCACGCTGCGCCCAGGGAGCGTCCCTCTCTCGCGCCCTACTTGGCCCGCTTGGCCGTGAACTCCTGCCCGGGCTGGTCGCCGCCTTCCCTCGTCCTCGTGAACTTGATCTCCTCTCCGGCGACCTTGCCCTTGTAGAGGAGCTTCATGTCGTTGCCGCCGAAGTTGACGCTGACCGAGAACGAGAGGTCGTCCCCTTTGACCACGCCATCGGCGATCGGATTGTCGCCGTTCCTCCCGGACACGGTGCCGGTCAGCTTTTCACCGGCCGCAGTGAAGTTGAACGTGGTCTCGCGGGTTTGGCCGTCGCGGCCCGGCACTTGCGCGGTCCACTTGCCGGTCACGTCGGCGGCGAAGGCGCTCGTGCTCAGCGTCAAGGCCAGAGCACCCAGGATCAATCGAGTCTTCATCGGCTTCTCCTCGTCTCGAGAGTGGAAAACGTGATCGACACCGTACGGGCTGTCCGCGCCGACGCCAGGCCGTCCGCGGGACGGTGGGCATGCGGCACGCGTCAACCATGCTAGCGAGTTCCCAGTGCGCGTACCAGCACAAGGCATGGGGCAGCCTCTGCCGATCACACTCCGCCTCGCTACCGGCCAACCGCGGGAACAGCTAGACTGAGGACCCCATCGACCCATGACCACACGCGACCTTTCCCTCTCGCCGATCGGCCATGTCCGGTCGCCGCTAACGACGCGCGACGAGGCTCCACGGCAAGGATCCGAAGGAGCGCCCGACGCGTGGCTCGAGCTGCAGCCGGGTGCTCTGGCCGGGATAGACGGGATCTCGGTCGGGCAGGAGATCCTCGTCCTGACCTGGCTTCACCAGGCCCGGCGTGACGTGCTGAAGGTGCATCCCCGAAGCGATCCCGCGCTCCCACTCTGTGGCGTCTTCGCGACTCGCTCTCCCGACAGGCCCAACCCGATCGGACTGCACCGCGTGCGAGTCGTCGAGTTGGATCGAGGCAGGATCAAGGTCGGCCCGCTCGAGGCCATCGACGGCACGCCCATCGTCGACCTCAAGCCGGTGCTCGACGTCCGGGACCGTTGACCGGAGTGGCGTCAGGTCGTCCTTCCCAGCAGGTGACGGAGCGCGCCCTCCAGGTCTGGAAAGCGAAAGCGGTAGCCGGTGGCCTGCAGCCGCTCCGGCCGAACCCGGGTGCTCGCCAGGAGCGTGGCGCCTGCCATCTCGCCGAAAGCGAGGCGCAGCGCGAACGCGGGGACGGGGGCGACGGTCGGTCGGCCGAGGACTCGGCCCAGGGTCTTCGTGAGCTCCGCGTTCGTCACCGGTGAAGGCGTCACCGCATTCACCGGCCCCCTGACGTCCGTGCGGTCCAGCGCGTGGTGGATGATGCCCAGCAGGTCGTCGATCGCCAGCCAGCTCATGTACTGGGTGCCTGGCCCCGCGACCCCGCCCAGCCCCGCCTTGAAGGGCAAGAGCATCTTGCCGAGCGCCCCGCCGGCCGGGCTCAGCACGATGCCGGTGCGCAGGTTCACGACCCGAATGCCCGCTTTCGCCGCGGGCTCCGCGGCGGCTTCCCAGTCCGTCGCCAGCCGCCCCAGGAAATCGTCGGCGGGGGCGTCCTTCTCGCTCATCCACGCCGCGCCGCGGTCGCCGTAGTAGCCAATCGCGGACGCGGAGATCAGCACCTTCGGCTTCCGCTCCAGCCGGCCCAGGGCCTCGGCGAGGGCCCGGGTGGGCCCGATACGACTCGTGCGGAGGAGTGTCTTCCTTGCCTCCGTCCACCGGCCAACGGCGATGCTCTCGCCCGCGAGGTGCACGACGGCGTCCACGCCTTCGAGAGCGGCCGCGTCGATGACGCCGGTGTCGGCGTCCCATTGCACCTCGTCCTTTTTGTTCGGTGCGCGGCGCACCAGACGCAGGACCTCGTGACCACCGGCGGTGAGGAAGGGGGAGAGCGCCGTCCCCACGAGACCGCTCGAGCCTGTGATCGCAACCTTCATGGGCTTCTCTCCCCGGCAGACCGCATGCGCGGCAAGGTCGTCCGTCGTGACGCGGTGGCGATAGGCGAACAGCCTCTCGAGGGTGCTGCGGACCAACCCGCCTCCGATGAGATCGCCGGCCGCACCTGCCGGGAGGCCGTACTCGATCCGGTCCTCGAGGGTGCAGGCAAGGGCGCCCTCCGGTGTCATCCGGTGCGCGTGCTCCCAGAAGGCAAAAGGGCCCGAGACCTGAAGGTCGTGGAACTCGCGGCCGGGCAGAGCACCGTGGTGCTCGGCCACCCAGCGCTGGCGCGCCGGACCCACGCGCAGGATCACGCGGGCCCCTTCGTCCTCGATCCCGCCGGAGCGCGACTCGACGACCGCCGGGTCCCAGGGCGGGTTCAGGCGCTCGAAGGCTCCCGGACGCGCGTGCCAGCGATAGACCTCCTCGGCCGGCGCCTCGATCCGGGACCGGCGCAGGAACACCCGCCGCGTCATCGCCGTGCGAGAAACGCGTCGAAGCTCATGCCTTGGGGAGCCAGGGAACGAACGCGCTCGTGGTGCGCTGGTAGTCACGGTAGTCGTCGCCGCGTGACCGGATGGCCTGCTCCTCGGTCATGGGGATTCCGGTGACGTGGAAGAGAAAGAAGAGCATGAGCAGAGGGCAGTAGACCGTGACCCACCCCCCGGGAGACGGCCAGGCGAAGACGAAGTAGGCCACCCAGACCAGCCACTCGAAGAAGTAATTCGGATGGCGCGAGTAGCGCCAGAGCCCGGCCCGGCAAGTGCGTCCCTGGCTCTTGGGATCGGCCTTGAACGCCGCGAGCTGGCGATCGGCGATGGTCTCGCCCAGGAGGGCGACGGCGAAGAGGGCGACGCCGGCGCTCTCGAAGGCACCTGGCGCCGGCCGGCGGTCGAGACAGGCCAGCAGGAATGGGACCGAAAGAAGCGCCGCCAGCACGCCCTGGAGCTGGAAGAAGAGAAAGAAGCGGGCGTGGAGGTGCGCGGCCCATTCCTGGCGGAGCTGCACGTAGCGGCCTTCTTCTGCCGGGTGCAGAGAGGAGATCCGTGCGTAGAGGTGCCCCGCGAGGCGCAGGCTCCACAGCGTCACCATCGTGGCGATCAGGGTGCGCCGCGGCCCGCGTCCCTCGCCGAGGCTCGCGTACAGCAGCACCAGGGGCGTGAAGACCGCCGACCACGCGATGTCCACGATGGAGAAGTTGCGAATCCGCAGCGAGGCCGCGAAGACCGCCGCCATCAGGACCGCGGCCAGTCCCAAGCCGAGGATGAATAGTGCCGGACCGCTCACGCCACGGGCTCCGCCTCGGGGGTGAGCGCCTGGTTCAGAACGAGCAGCTGGGGGTCTGCGACACGCCGCCGCAGGAAGGCGGCCCGGAGCCTGTCGCACGAGGCTCCGGGCCGCACCGGAATCAGAACCGCACCCTCACCGTCGCGACGACGGGCATCGACCAGCGAGAGCCCGTGTCGTTGATCCGCTCGAGGCCGGTTCCGGCGAGACCCTCGAGGTCGCTCAACCCCGTCTGGTAGCGGGGGCCGGTCTCCAGGCCGACCGCGACCATCTTGCTCAGGTCGAACGTGAAGCCCAGGTCGGCGCCGAGGACCGCCACGCTCGACGAGTCGTAGAACGGAACGTCGGAGAGCACGACGTCGGCGGCGGGGACGCTGAACGTCGCCGGAAGCGTGCTCACGAAGCGAAGCCCGACGAGACCGCCCACGTAGAGCTTGAACGGCTTGTCGACCCTGAAGTAGCGGCGATAGCCGAGCTCCGCCCCCCATTCCTTGTACTCGGCGAAGTCCCCGTTCAGCTGGAGGCCGGCCACGGTTCCGACCTGTAGCGTCTCGGATGTCATCTTGTAGTACGAGCCGCGCACGAACAGCTCGCTCGCTTGCCCGATCCCGTAGCCTACGGAGAGCTGTCCCCGGAAGCCCGGGTCATATACGTCGCCGAACGAGCGCGCCTCGACGGTCGTCGGCAGCCCGAGCACCGTCCCCAAGCCCCCTTCGTGGACTTTCCCGCTCAGCTCGAGGTCGATGCCGCCCTGGAACGCCAGGGACCAGCGGCCCTTGAGGTCCTCCGCGCTCACGGAGGCGGGGACCACGGCGGCCCCCAGGATGAACGTCAGTACGGCTCCATGAAACTTCATGAATTAGCTCCATTCCCTTTTTCTACCGGCCCCGGCGCCGCTCGACCCCTTGCCAACCGAGGAGAGCCGCGGACCGGGGTTCACCGGTCAGAGAAGGGTACGAGAGCGGGGCGTGATTAGTTTCAGGTTTTGAGTAGATATTGAAATGGTCTGAAGCGTGCGGACGAGGCGCGCGGTGTCGAAACCCAATCGCCCGACCGTGGACACGAGCGACCCGTAGGTGGCGGCGTCCATCTGGGGGCTCCGGCTCAGGATCCAGAGATACTTCCGCGCCGGGTCACCCACGACCGCGTAGCGATAGTCACGGTCGAGCTCCACGACCCAGTAGTCTCCCCACACGAACGGAAGGAAGGACATCCAGGCGGGCGCGAAGCGCACCTTCAAACGCGAGGCCGGGCCCTTCTCGTCCGCACGCCGGGCCTCCCCTTCCACACGGGCGGTCTGACCACCCTGCCTCCGACACTCGTTCACCACGGTGACCCGGCCGTCCGGACGCAGGGTGTAGGTCGCGGCCACGTCGCCGGCGCACTGGTCCTGAAACCGGTTGGGCAGGCGGGCGATCTCGTACCAGCGTCCGGCATAGCGCGCGAGGTCGACCCAGTCCTGGGTGGGCAGGGGGGCGGCGGCGAGCGTCATGAGCAGCAGTCCTCCGATCATCCGCGGACGCTCCTGGCCTCGGGCCGCGCCGGCTCCGCCTCGGCCCGAGCCGAGATCGCACGCAGCAGGCCGCGGAAGATCAGCGAATGGACGGGAAAGAGCGCGTACCAGTAGAAGAGGCCGGCGAGGCCCGCGGGGTCGAAGATCGCGGTCTGCCGGATCTCGGAGCGAGACTCGCCCAGGGGGGTGACCTCGAACTGGAGCCAGGCCCGGCCGGGCAGGCGCATCTCCGCGGACAGGCGCAGGAGCCGGTCCTCTTCGTAGCGCTGCACTCGCCAGAAGTCCACGGCCTCGCCGACGCGCAGGCGCTCGGGGTCGCGCCGGCCGCGGCGCAGGCCGGCGCCCCCCACGGCCAGGTCCAGGAGGCCGCGCAGCTTCCACATCGCATTGCCCCAGTACCACCCCGCCCGGCCTCCGAGCCGCCTCACGGGCGCGAACGCCCGGGGCGGAGCGGCCGCAACCACGCGGGCCCGGCTGTCGACCAGGCGGGTGCCGAAGCGCGTGCCACCCCATGGCGCAGGTAGGGCGGCTGACGAGAGCGCGTCCGACCAGCGGGTGGCGGCCAATTCTGCGTCCTCACGGGAGAGGGCGCGCGCGATCGCCTCCCGAAGCGGTCGTGGCCGGATGGCGAAGGCCGTTTGTGCGCGGCCTTCGGTCACGATCGTGGGGTTGCGCAGGCTCTCGATCAGCTTGCGGCCGACCCGGGCGTAGAGCGGCGTGACCAGGCCCAGCCAGAGGCTCGAGAGGTGCGGGGTGAGGAACGGCACCGGGATCAGCCAGCGCCGCAGCCCCCGCTGCCGGGCGTACTCCATCATGATGTCGCGGTAGGACAAGACGTCGGGACCGCCGATCTCGTACACGCCCGCAGCCCCCGACGGCAGATTGCGTGCCGCGAGCACATAGGCGACGAGGTCGTCGATGGCGATCGGCTGTGTGCGCACGTGCACCCACCGTGGACAGACCATCACGGGCAGGCGCTCCACCAGCGCGCGCACCATCTCGTAGGAGAGGCTGCCGGATCCGATGACGATGGACGCGCGCAGCTCCACGACGGGGACCCCACTCGCCCGGAGCACGTCCCCGGTCTGCTGTCGGCTGCGCAGGTGCTCCGACAGCTCGGTCTCGGCCGCCGCCCCCAAGCCGCCGAGGTAGATGATCCTGCGCACGCCCGCCACCCGGGCCGCCTGCCCGAAGTGACGGGCGGCGGCTTCGTCCAGGGCCGCGAAGCTCTGGCCCGAGCCCATGGAGTGCACGAGGTAGTAGGCCGTGTCGACGCCGAACAGGGCCGCGGGCAGGGTCGCGGGATCGAGGCAGTCCCCTTTCACGACCTCGGTGGAGGCGGCCACGCGCGCGGCGAGCGCCTCGGGCCGTCGGGCCAGGCAGCGCAGCGGTGCACCGGTTCGCTCGAGAGCGGCGATGAGCCTCCCGCCCACGTAGCCCGTGGCGCCCGTCACCAGGGTCAGGCCGCCCGGGGTCATTCGCGAGGGGCGAGAGCGCCCCGCTCGATCCCGCACAGGCCGGGGCGGCTCGGGTCCTCCCCGACTGAGCGCAGGAGCGTGGTCACGGCGCCCACCGCGTCGTCGGCGGCCGGGAAGGGGAACGGGGAAACGCGCACGGTGCTCAAGGTTCCAACTCCATGGAAGATCCCGGGACCGCCGTTGCGGCCCCGGGAGACGAGGTCTACTGCTTGGGGATGAGCACGGTGTCGATGACGTGGATGACACCGTTGCTGGCCTGGATGTCCGCCTTCACGACCTTGGCGCCGTCGACGGTGACGCCCTTGTCGGCGTGGATGGCGAGGCTGCCGCCCTGCACCGTCTTCGCGGCTGTCATCTTCACGACGTCCGCGGCCATGACCCGGCCGGGCACGACGTGGTAGGTGAGGACCGCGACCAGGCGCGCCTTGTCCTTGAGAAGCGCCTCCACGGTGCCGGCGGGCAGCTTGGCGAACGCTTCGTCCGTGGGTGCGAAGACCGTGAAGGGGCCCTGCCCCTTGAGGGTCTCGATCAGGCCCGCGGCCTGCAGGGCCGTGGCCAGGGTCTTGAAGTTGCCGGCAGCCACGGCCGTGTCGACGACGTCGGCCTTGGGCGCGGCGGTCTCGGCCGATGCAGTGACGGCAAGGGCCAGCAGGGCCACGGCCAGGACGGCCTTGCCGGGAAGATGGTCAACGAGTCTCATGAATTTCTCCTTAGCCAGAAGCCGGCGGGGGAACCCGCGGGATGCGATTGGCATGGGAGAAAGGTACGTCGAGATTCAGTGTGCGTCAAGCTATTGAGTAGATATTGACTAAGTTTGACCGATCCCGCTGGCCCAGCCGGCGACACTCGGCAAGTCCGCGAAGACCTGGACCCCGGCGGAGGGCGCGGGCGCTCCCGCGCCGCCGACGAGCAGGGCGGTACGCCGGGGCAGCATGCCGCGGACGCGCCGCACGAGGGCGGTCGTTCGCGGTTTCCGGCCGGAAGCCGAGACGCTCAGGGCCAGAGCTCGTGCGCCGAGATCCCGCGTGAGCGAGACCATGTCGGGGATCGGGGTTTCCGTGCCCAGGTAGAGGACGCGGCACCCCGCGAAGGCGACGACGAGCGCCGCCATCTGCAGGCCCAGGCCGTGGGTCTCGCCGGGCAGCGTGGATAGGACGACGAGCGGACCGCCGGCTCGCTCCTCCAGGGGCAGGCGGAGCGAGCGGAGCACGTCGCCCAGCCGCTCGGAGACGAAGTGCTCGTGTCGCACCTGCATTCGGCCCTCGGCCCAGGCTTCGCCCACCGCACGGAGCAGGGGCGTGACCACCGTCTCCAGGAAAGCCAGGGGGCCCAGGCGCGCCGACGCGCTGAGCAGGGCGTGGGTCAGCCGGTCGGAGGCGAACGATTCGACCAGGCGCAGGAACTGGGGTACGTCGCCGGCGGGGAGGGCAGGGGCATCGGCCGGGGAGGCGGGCGGAGTCGCGGCGGCCGTGGCCAGAAGCTGTCGGAGGTCCGCGTCCGAGGCGGGGACCACCTGTCCCGCGCGGTGACCGCGGGCCAGGGCCTCCGCGATTCGCCCCAGTCGCGGGACGATCGAGAGCGGGTACACGCGGTGGCCCGAGGGCCTGCGCTCCGGGACCGGGAACCCGTAGCGGCTCTCCCAGGTCCGGAGGGTCTCGACCGGGATGCCGGTAGCGCGCGAAAGCGCGCCGATGGACAGTCGCGCTCCCTTCGTCTCGGGCGCCACCCCGGGCAGTCTGGTCGTCATCGCTTATGAGTATATTTTGAATAATATCAAGCGCAAGCTGACGACGATGGCCGTTTCCCGAGGGAGTCTCCAGGCCGATGTCCACCTCGAGTTCTACGTACGGTCAGGCTGGGCGCCAGATCCACACGAAGGTCAGGCCAACGTGCGAACGCCTACTGGAGCCGCACAATCGGCGGCCGCTGGAACCAGCCGCCCTCGCCCACGACCAACCACCCGATGGGGAATCCACCTTCGTGGGTGTAGACGAGACCGAGGTCCTGCGCATCGGGAGGCACGTTGAAGCGGCGTTCGACGACGAGCGATGCGCCGGGCTGCAGCAACGTGTCGAAGGGTATGGCTTTCGGGTCGGGGATGGGGTCGAAGCGGCGCCCCCGCGAATCCATCAGGTACACGACGGTGCCCTTCTCGCCCATGGGCGTGCGTTTGGCGCGGTTCGAGAGCCGCAGAAACACCACGTATCGTGTACTGCTCGGTGTCGCACTAGGCTGTGCGTCGACGACCGCGATGCACCAGTCGTCGAAGCAGCGCTGGTCCCCGACTCGGTAGTCGCGCCGAGGCCCCAAGCGGGCCACTGTGGCGACGATCACCAGATATGCTCCTGCGGCGACCAGGACGCGCCGCACGATGCGCACCGCAGCCTGCGACCGCCCTCGTATGGCCTGTAACGCGGCAGTTGCGAGTCCGAGAACGGCGGCGAGAGTCAGCAGCATGAACAGCAGGTCGAAGAGGCTCATCGCAACACCTCACACTCGTGATTGACACATCGTAACACGAGGGATAGTATAGCAAAGTATGAATGCGGAGACCCTCAAAGGTCACCTGGATCTGCTCCTTCTGGCCGCTGTCGAGCGGCGCCCCGCACACGGCTATGCGATTGCCGACGCGCTGCGCGAGCGCAGCGGGGAGACCTTCGACCTCCCCGAGGGCACCCTGTATCCGGCCCTGCATCGCCTCGAACGCGCCGGACTCCTGAGCAGCCGCTGGTCGGAGCTGAACGGCCGGCGGCGCCGTGTCTATGAATTGACCGCCAAGGGGCGTCGCGCGCTGGCCGAACGCCGTGACGAATGGACACTCTTCTCGCGAGGTGTCGACGCCGTGATCGGGGGATCGCGATGACACGCGTCGACGCGTACCTGCGGAGCTTGAGCGTCGAACTCCGGAAACGCTTCATCACCGACGCCCAGATCATCGACGAGGTGGGGGGCCATCTCGCCGACGCTGTCGAAGCTGCGCGGCAGCAAGGCGCCGACCATGACGACGCCCAACGAAGCGCCATCGCCCGTTTCGGAGCCCCCGAGGTCATCGGAGCGGCGTTCGCCGCCGATCGAACGTGGGCGCGGCATCGCGTGCTGCTCGCCCTCGCAAGCCTCGCCGGCGTGGCGGTGGCCTACGTCGATTCCCGGCCGACCTGGGACGACACCGGCGTGACCGCGGGCGCGATGTTCCTGTTCGCTGCGGTTCTGGGGCTTCTCGGCCCGCAACGGCCGTGGCTGTGGGCGCTGACGGTCGGAGCGGGGGTTCCCGCCTACGCAGCTCTGCGGAAGCCAGCCGTCGGCACGCTCATGCTGCTCGCCGTGCTGGTCTTCCCGTTCGCAGGCGCGTACCTAGGGCGTATCGTGCGTGTCCTTGCCCAATCGCCCCGACCAGGCGTCGGCGCCCAAGCCGACTGACAGGCCATACCCACTCGACATTGCTCGGGGAACCCCGTAAGTCGCTGGCTAAGAGGAGTGTGAGCTGGGTCTGGGTGACCTGGAGTAACAACGGGGTCACACGCCTCCTTCGCCACCTTGGCGGTGGGAGCGCTCGCAGGAGCTCTGTGGGAATCGGTTGACGGAATCAGACTCGTTGACTCCGTTTCTGGCCGGGTGGGATAATCCCACGATGATCGTGACCCTCGACGAAAAGCGGCGCCTGACCATCCCTCTGGCTCTTGCCCCCACCACGCCCGGTGATGCGTTCGACGCGCGATTCGACGACGAGGAGGACGCCATCGTCTTCCGCCGGATCAAACGAGGCGGGAAGAGCTGGCTCGACATCCTCAAGGCGTGCCCTGTCCCCATTGAGGATCTTCCGCCGCGCAGCCGCGAATACCCCCGGAAGCCGAGGCTGTGAGCTGGCTGCTCGATGCTGACGTGCTGAGTCAAGCGGCGAAGCGGCGCGGCGATGCCCGCATAGTGGCCTGGCTGGAGCGGGAGGAGACGTCCTGCCACACCAGCACGATCGTCATTGCCCAGCTCGCCTATTGGGTTCGCACGAAGGAGGGGCGCCAACGCGAGGTGCTGCAGAAGTGGCTCAGGCAGCTACTCGATGCCTGGGAGGGCCGGGTACTGGGCTTCAGCGTGGCTGTCGCTCACGTGTGGGCGGAGCAGCAACTCGCCCTCGACAAGGCCGGGCTTCGAATGCCCCTTGCCGACAGCTACATCGCGGCCACGGCCCGTCGCCACGGGCTGACCATAGTCACCGGGAACGATCGGGTCTTCCGCCGGCCGGGCGTGAAGGTATTCAATCCGTTCAAAGAGCTCCCGTAGAGTCGTGCGTCCCTACGGTCTCGGCAGTCTGCAGTCTCCAGGGAGGAAGTCGCGGCGCGCGCGGATGAGCGAGGCGCCTCGTTGGACGTGCCTCTGCCGAGTCTGTGACTTCGTGAGTGGGGAGGAGCTGAGGCGACCAACCCGAGTCGACCGCTTGTGCTAGTGGATTCGCATACCCACATCGACATTGCTCAATGAATCACCCAAGTCGTTGGCTTGGGCTGGGTCCGGCCGATCTGGGGTAACAACGGGGTAACAAGTCTCCTTGGCAACTTTGGCGGTGAGAGTGCACGGCATAGTGTGCCCCCTTTCGGCGCTCACGCTCCTCGGCATTGGCACTCGGAACCCTTCTCGAGGTGTGGATAGCGATCGATCGCCGCGCCCGCAACGCCAGAGGTCGCGTGGCCGCCCCTGCGCGTCGTGCGCTTCTCGGGACGGGCACATTCCAGCGGCCACGAGCCGCGGCCAGCTACGCAAAGCGCTCCTTCCGCCTTTGGACAAGGAACTCGTTGAGAGCGTCAGCGTTGGGAGATTCGGACGGGAGCAGTGACTCGGACCGGGCTTTCTCCAAGAGCGCCTCCAGACGCTCCAGATCAGCGTCGAATCCAGCGGTTGCGGTCAGCTCGCCGTGCTCCCGACCGCCGCCCTTGCGGGCCACCAGGTCCGGGACCTGCGGGAAGCCGTAGAGTGACGCGAGGCGGGTGACGTCGCCGACGCACTCGCCCGTTCGCAAGAGATGAATGCCCGTAAGCGCGCTTCGATAGGCGTACAGAAGACCCTTGACGGTCTTCGGTTGTGCGGCGCACCAGGCTTGGCATGTCCGGCCAAAGAAGCCGCGATAGTGGTGGAAGAACTTCTGTGACACGGCACCGCGGGCCAGGGCGTGCAACTCAGTGACTGCCTCGGAATCGAGGAGCTGGAACGGCGAGAGGATCCTCTCGAGCATGTTGCCGTTCCCCTTCATGAGCAAGCGGAGCGTCGCGGCCAGCTCGTGGCTCGTGTAGTCGATCTCGGTCCCCTCGAAGACGCCGAGATGGTCGACCGCATCCGGTGGAGGCTTGAGCGACACGATCTCCCGAGTATCGGCGACATGGACGCCCTTGAGGTCCAGGTCGCTATCGGCGCTCGGAAAGCCGTAGTAGTGCGCACCGGTGACGCCGACGGCCAACGAGCCCGGCGCACCCTTCTGGGCGAGGAAGCGACGTGCGATGGCAAGGTCGGGCGTCACGCGGCCCCCCTATGAACTTGGGCGACGAGCTCTGCGCAGAGCTCGTTCAGGCGAATCTCGTCCGGCCTCGGGGCCAGCGGCGACTCATCGGCAAGCGCCTTGAGTCGTGACCCGAGAGCTTCCGCCTGCGCGAGAAGAGAGTCGAACGTCAGTGCGCCTCTCCGCACTGCGAGCAGTTCGTCGGCGTCCGGGCGCCGGACGAGGACCGTTCCGGTGGACAGGATCTCGACGGCCATCCGAAGGAGTCGAATCAGATGCATGGCGTGCTTCGTGTCGTATCCGTGCTGACGCTCAAGGTCTGCCCGGATTGGGTTCCGGCTCCGCGTCCACTCCTGGTATTGCTGCCACTCCCGCAGAGCTCCGCGGTACCGGCGCTCGCGGTCGAGGAGATCGAGAAAGCTCGGAGGCATGTCGGCCTCGACCATTCGGCCGTCAGCGAGCATCGCTTCGACGGCCCCTTGCTCGTCTCGCGGGATCGTCGTGCGCTCGGGGAGGCCATAGCTGGCGCGCTCTGGTTTTGCCTGAGGCGGCGAAAGAAGCCATCGTCGATGAGTCCTGATCCGATGGAGTTGAGCCAAGCCGTACTTCCCGAAACTGTCGCCTGCGAGCCTCGACAGAAACTCACGTCTCCGTTCGAGGAGCTGAGCGCCCTCGGGGCTGACCGTCACATGGTCCGCGGGATCCGTGAAGAGCACCTCGATCACAGTTGGGTTGCAGGCCGCGGCAAGGCGAAAGAACTTGCGGATCTCGTAAAGCACCCTTTCAGCGGACGGCTCGAGCTGTTCCGGCCCCTCCAGGTATCCCGTGAAGGCAACCGAGGCCGGCACGAACACGCCCCTGAGGTCCGTATCGGACGACTCCGTCGCGAGTCCGTAGGCGCGGCTGCCGTGGACGGTCTCGAAGATGACGGTCACATCTGTGCCGGGCATGGCGGTCGGATTATCCCTCCGTCGCGCCGAGGGCGGCGGCCCAATTGCCGCCGCCCTCAACGCTTTACAGCAGCTTGACGACACGATCGGTGAGACCCTTCTCACCCAGCACGACGGTGAGGTTGGCCTTCTCCGAGACCTTCTCCAGAACCTCGAGCTCACGCAGACGCATCAGGGTGGGGCTCGACTCGAGGATCTTGGCGGTGTTGGCCTGCGAACGCATGGCCGCGGTCTCCTCCCGGCGGGTGATGAGGGCGGCCTCGGCCGCCTTCTTGGCCTCGGTCACCTTGTTCATGAGGTCCTTCATCTCGCCGGGCAGGATCACGTCTCGGATGCCGAGGGCAACGACCTCGACACCGAATCCGGCGACGCGAACCCGCACGATGCCGTCCAGCTCGCGAGCGACGGCGTCCTTGTCGCTCAGCAGCACGTCCAGCTCGCGCGTGCCGACGACGGCTCGGAGCGCGAGCTGCGCCTCGCGGTAGAGGGCCTGGCGGTAATCCTCTACGGTGGTGACCGCCTTCACGGGATCGGCCACCTTGTAGGTCACGACCGCGTTCAGCCGCAGCGTGACCTTGTCCGCGGTCATGATGTCCTGGCCGGCCACGTCGACGACCAGCTCACGGAGGTCGACATCCAGGACGCGGGTCTTGGCGACACCCTTCCAAAGTGCATACCCACCCGGTGCGAGCGTCGCCTCGTGACGGCCGTCCTTGAAGAAGAGGCCGGCGTGGCCGGCCTCGACGGTCACCATCTCAAGCAGAACCGCGCTGCCCTTGGTCTGGACGATGGCGGCCAGGTCGGCGTGGTCGAACCGCGCGGTGCGCGCGTCGAACGTCTCCACCTTCACGTCGTGGAAGACGGTCCACAGCGCGTAGAGCCCCGGCTTGAGCACGCCCTCGATACGGCCGTCCACCCACACCACGGCCCGCTCGTGATCCTTGAGGTCGACCACCTGAGCCTCGTGGCCCAGGGCGCCCGACTTCGCGACCACGTCCAGCTCCTTGTGGGTGAGCCACACGTCACGCACCGACACCACGTCCACCTGGACCTTGAAGAGCGGATCCCACACCCAGTGACTGCCGGGGCGCAGAACGCGCTTGAACTCACGATCGCGGAACAGCAGGCCGCGCTCGTGCTCACGAACCTTGAAACGACGCAGCACCAGCAATGTGCACCTCCTTCAGAAGAAGTCTCCGGGACGGGGAGCCGGCCGCCACGCCTCCGGCGTGGAGCGCGACTTGAGGTCCCGCCGACTCAGCACGTGTCAGCCGGCACGTTGCGGCGGCCCGGAACGAGCGCCACGGTGCGGTGCCGGAGAGGCGGACGTTTGGGCGGGACCGGTATCCGCGCGCTTCAGGACGCCTTCGCGCGCTGCCAGCCACGACCAAAAGCGGGCGCCGCGGCCGGCTGGCGGATCATGGCATCCGCCCCGGAGACCGAACGACAGACGACCAACGCAGAGTTGGCGCAGGAGTCGAACCTGCGACAGCCGAGTTAGTGGCTCGGTGCTCTACCCACTGAGCTAGCCATTGGTTGAAGTGACGGGAGTCGAACCCGCTCTCCTTTCGGACCCGGAGAATTCCGGGGCGGCAACCGGCCGCGTTCCTCTCCAGTTCTGACACCTCCTTTGTTAGAACCCGTGCGCGGAACGGGAGCCGCCGATCACCGTGGTGAGGCGACGCACGCCGCCGGCCGGGGATGTCAGCTCGTTTGCGGCCTGGCGACGGCCGCTGTAATGGGCGGAATCGGGAGTTGGCTGCGGCGGAAGGACTCGAACCTTCATCGGCGGGTTCAAGGCCCGCTGTCTTGCCGTTAGACGACGCCGCAGTGGAGGTAGGTCGAGGAGTCGAACCTCGCTAGCTGGTTTTGCAGACCAGCGCCTCGCCGCTCGGCCAACCCACCCTGGCGGAAGGAGCGGGACTCGAGCCCGCACGACCTCGAGGTTTCACCACGCTTCCGAGGTGGCCGCTATCTATTCGCATTCCTTCCCCGCGAACACCAGCATCGGACTCCTTAGGAAGCCGGCGCCAGCACGGACCGTCCCGGGGCGCTGGGCGGCCGCTTCCCCTGCGCCCGGACCACGTGATCCGCTGCGTGAGAAGCGGCCCAGCTGTCCGGCTTGATGAGGGCCCTGAAGCCCTGGCCGACCACGAGGCCGACCAACTCCTGGACGTAGGCGCTGCTCTTGTGCGTGACCACCGGGTTCGCGTCGATGTGGACGGTGAGATCGCCGTTCACGACCGACGTGAACTGCAGGCCGAGGTCGACCGACTTCCAGACCTCCTTCAGCAGACGCTCACGAAGGGAGGTGATGCGCGGCACGACCTCCCTGCGGTACGCTACCCGACCGCCCTTCCGTGGCGTGAGGATCACGACGACCGTCACGAACTGCGTGAAGCGGCCCGTCTGCTGAGAATCGGTCCCGATGTGGACCGCCTGCCCATCCTTGCTCGCCTCGGCGACGAACTGGAGGATGTCCGGTATCTTCGTCTCGCCAAGCGTCTTCCACATCGTCTTGTCCTTTGAAATGAGGAGGGCGCGGGACTCGAACCCGCACGGCGCCGCCGCCTTGTCCCGCTTCGAACGCGGTGCCCTACCAGTTGGGCTAGCCCTCCAGTGAAATGGCGGAGAGGGGGAGACTCGAACTCCCGCGGCCTGCTGGCCTCGGCGCGTTAGCAGTGCGCTGGACTCCCTGCTCGTCCTTTCCTCTCCGTGGTCCGAGCGCCTGGTGCCGCCCCAGGATCTAGGCTCCGGTCCGGAGCAACCGGGTATAAGCCGGCTCGAGGTGCTGGCCTTCCCGCTCGGAAGAATGGTGGCCGAACAGGGACTCGAACCCTGAGGCTCCCGCTTAGAAGGCGGGCGAGCGTCCATCGCTCGCGTCGGCCGAATGGTCCCCGCTGGAGGAGTTTGGCAGGGGCACTGGGACTTGAACCCGGACTGACGGCTTGAAGGGCCGCCGGGCTGCCGTTACCGCCTGCCTCGAATGGAGCCACCAGGAAGAATCGAACTCCCTCTCGCTGCGTACAGGGCAGCTACGCTCCGGAGCGTTGGTGGCGTGGTGACCAGCCGTGGGATCGAACCACGTTCTCTCGGTCTTCAGCCGAGCGCTATGACCACACTAGCTCACTGGTCGTCGGATGGAGCCGACGGCGGGAGTCGAACCCGCGCCTGCGCCTTACGAGGGCGCCGTGCTTCCGACAACACTTCGTCGACGTGGTCCAGGCTCGAGGATTCGAACCCCGATTCTCCGGTAATCGGCCGGACGTCCTGCCTGTTGGACGAAGCCTGGGTTGGTCCCGCCGGCTCGAGTCGAACCAGCATGGTTCCGCTTGAGAGCGGAGGCATCAGCGCTCTGGCACGACGGGGTACGGCGAGGGTTGGCTGTAGGGCCGGGATTCGAACCCGGATCTTGCCGCGTAACAGGCGGACGTGTTGCCGTTGCCACCACCCTACAAACAAAGCAAGGTAAGGAGGAATGAAGCTGGCTGCCTGACGTGGACTCGAACCACGATTGGCGGCGTCAGAGGCCGCTGTCCTGCCGTTAGACGATCTGGCAATGGTCGGGTCGGGAGGACTCGAACCTCCACGTACCTGCGCCCGAGGCAGGTGGGCTACCGATTACCCTACGACCCGAAGAAGTGAAGTTGGGGTGAGCGACCGGAGTCGAACCGGCTAGAACGGGTTTCACAGACCCGCGGCGCACCGTTTGCCTTCGCCCACCATCGGAGTTGGTGGCCGGTGAGGGAATCGAACCCCCGTGAGCGGTTTGTAGGACCGCCGTCCTTCCATTGGACGAACCGGCTGTTGGTCGCGGAGGCGGGGATCGAACCCGCATTTCGAGGCTTATGAGACCTCCAAGGTCGCCGTCCCTTCCCTCCGCAGACGAGTGTGGTGAGGCCGACGAGAATCGAACCCGCATTGCCGGGTCGAGGGCCCAGCATCCTGAATCGTTAGACGACAGCCTCTCTGGTGGACCCGGAGGGAATCGAACCCTCATCTCGTGGGTGCAGGCCACGAATCCTCCCCTTGAACGACGAGCCCATCTTGGCGAGGACAACGGGACTCGGGCCCCGAGCGTCCGCGAGGTGAAACGGGGCGACTCGCGCGAAGCGGAGTCGCCCCGTAACCCGTACTCCCGCGCTGACAACGCGGCGTCTTTCCCTTCGACTATGTCCCCGTCAGGATGGTCCCAGCGGTGGGATTCGAACCCACATGTGCTCGGCTCTTAAGGCCGATGCGTTCAGTCGGGTTTGAGCCGACCGCGTAAGCCAGTTCCGCCACGCTGGGATGGATGGATGGTCGGCTCGCGGGGATTCGAACCCCGATCTGCACGGTCTGAACGTGCCGCGTCTGCCAGTTGCGCCACGAGCCGATGATGTGGTGACCATGGGCGGACTCGAACCGCCACTGGACAGGCTCTCGACCTGCTGCCTCTGCCAGATTGGGCTACATGGCCATTGGTCCCTCCGGGTGGACTCGAACCACCACCTCACGGGTTAAGAACCCGGCGTGCTGCGTTCACACTACGAAGGGGAGTGGAGCTGATCCCGGGGATCGAACCTGGACGTCGGCCATACCAGGGCCGCAGGCTGCCGTTACATCAGATCAGCTTGGAGCGAATGGCGGGATTCGAACCCGCACCTCAAGGCTTGGAAGGCCCGCAGGCAACCGCTACCCCACATTCGCATCTGGTTCGGCCTACGGGTATCGAACCCGTCCCTCCGCGCTGGCAACGCGGGATGCATTCCTCCACACCCAGGCCGAACGTGGACCGGTGTCGCTCACCGGCCCATCGCGATCCGTCAGTTTTCAAAGACCCCGCTCTTTGCGAGCTTGGGCGGCAAGGGATTCGAACCCAATCGCTCCCCAGGGGAGAACGGGGTTACGGCCCGTCAGCGGACCATCCGCTCGTACCGCCCGCGGTGGTTGCTGCTTCACGTATCGACCCTATTCAGAGACACAACCTCCCCGTGACCTGGCGCGGCTCTTCTTGCGCGCGTCAGGCCAAAACAAAAAAGGCCTTCTAGGGGATCGCCCTAGAAGGCCTGGTTCTCAATGAATGCAGAGCCTCTTAGGACGCTTTACCCTCCGTATCGAATGCGCCGCCGTTGTGGCGATTGATCCAGGGTTGCGCCATGGATCTGCACACACTGGTGGCGACTCGCTGGGAGCTGGCCAAATAGAATGGCCGACCTAGCGACGGGCACTGCGAATTGGAGAGCACAGTAGTCAACTCAATCCTCGGTCATCAATGTACGAGCGCGTGCATGGATTGTCAATGACAAAGTGAAGGAATGAAGTGAAAGGGCGCCTATGGGGCCCAGCGCACATCCATCATGACCATGTCCGCTGTCACTGCCCTTCACGAGATGTGGTCGGGTCCACCGTGCGCCACGCGGAGTGGTTGGTGTCTGAGTTGGAATCCAACACTAGAATACAGGTCGAATGACAAGCTCGCCGAGACTCGTCCTTGTCGACAGCCATACCCACATCGACATGCCGCAGTTCGACGCGGACCGCGACGAGGTGGTGGCCCGTGCGCGCGAGGCCGGCGTCCACGAGATGCTGATCGTCGGCGGAGTGGACGAGGAGCAAGGCCACCTGCGCGCCCTCCGCGTGGCCGAGTCCTTCGGCTTCCCGAGCCTCCGCGGGCGTGCACCCGCACGAGGCGAAGCTCGCGACCGAAGCGGTCTACGACGAGCTGCGCGGCCTGGCCGAGGAGCGTCGGATCGTGGCCCTCGGGGAGATCGGCCTCGACTTCCACTACGACCACTCGCCGCGCGACGTGCAGCGGGAGGTGTTTCGCCGCCAGGTGCGCCTGGCCCGCGAGGTCGGGCTTCCCGTCATCGTCCACACCCGCGAGGCCGACGACGAGACCGCGGCCCTCCTCGAAGACGAGGGCGCCGCGGAAGTCGGGGGAGTGATCCACTGCTTCACCGGAGGGGCCGAGCTGGCCCGCCGGGCGCTCGGCCCTGGGCTTCTTCATCTCCTTCTCCGGGATCGTGGCCTTCCCGCGAGCGGAAGGCATCCAGGAGGTCGCCCGGACCATGCCCCTCGACCGCCTGCTGGTCGAGACCGACGCGCCGTTCCTGGCGCCGCCGCCGCACCGGGGCAAGCGCAACGAGCCGGCCTTCGTGGTGGAGGTGGCCCGGAAGATCGCGGCCCTCCGCGGGATCCCCATCGACGAGATCGCGGCCGTCGCCACCGCCAATTTCGGCCGTTTCCTGCGCCGTAACGTTTGACAACGCCGGGCGAATCCGTCACTTTACACGGGACGCTCCCGCCGCCGGGAGTCATCACCAAACCCCCGAGATCAGCCCTAAGACCATGGCCGAAAGCTCCTTCGACGTCGTGAGCAGTGTGGACCTGCAGGAAGTCAAGAACGCGATCGCCCAGGCCACGAAAGAGCTCGTGACCCGCTACGACCTCAAGGGAACGGGCTCGGAAGTGACGCTCCAGGGCGAGGGGCTCCTCCTGACCTCCTCCGACGAGTTCAAGCTGAAGGCCGTGCGCGACGTGCTCGAGGGGCGCCTCGTCAAGCGCAACGTCCCCCTGAAGGCGCTCACCTACGAGAAGATCGAGCAGGCCCTCGGGGGCACGGTCCGCCAGACGGTGTCGCTCCAGAAGGGGATCCCGACCGACAAGGCGCGCGAGATCGTCAAGGCGGTCAAGGAATCCAAGATCAAGGTCCAGGCCTCGATCCAGGGCGACCAGGTGCGGGTCACGGGCAAGAACCGGGACGACCTGCAGGCGGTGATCCAGATGCTGAAGGCACGCGACTTCGGCATCGACATGCAGTTCACGAACTACAGATAGGGGCTCCTTGGCAGCGGTGGATCCGGTGGGCGGAAAGAGCGTCGCCGGCCTCAAGGAGATCGTGGCCCTCGTGGAGGAC
The DNA here is from genome assembly GCA_963760685.1 of uncultured Acidobacteriota bacterium. GTDB lineage: Bacteria > Acidobacteriota > Vicinamibacteria > Fen-336 > Fen-336 > CAVXEA01. The sequence goes on along the minus strand of CAVXEA010000003.1, from coordinate 2,856,311 downwards.
GATCTCGTCCGGGTCGAGGAGCTCTTCGAGCAGCAGGTGCGGTCCGACGTGCGCCTCCTGGCCGAGATCGGCCGCTACGTGCGCGAGGGCGGGGGCAAGCGCGTACGGCCCGCGCTCCTGCTCCTGGCCTGCCGCCTCGCCGGCTACCGCGGCGACCGCGCCATCCTCCTGGCCTCGGTGGTCGAGTTCATCCACACCGCCACCCTGCTCCACGACGACATCATCGACGAGGCCACGGTGCGGCGCGGCCGCAGCAGCGTCAACAGCCGGTGGGGCAACGACGTCACCGTGCTCCTCGGCGACTTCCTCTACACGAAGTCGATGTCCATGGCCCTCTCCCAGGACAACCTGAAGATCCTGCGCCTGCTCTCCGACGTCACCCTGCGCATGATCGAGGGCGAGATCCTGGAGATCGAGCGCAACGGCAAGCTCGAGGTCACCGAGGACGAGCACGTCGACCTCGTGCGGCGCAAGACCGCCGACCTCTTCGCGGCCTGCACCCGCATCGGCGCCATGCTCGCGGGGGTGGGCGAGGAGAAGGAGCGCGCCCTCGCGAGCTACGGCATGAACCTCGGCATCTGCTTCCAGATGGTGGACGACCTCCTCGACTTCACGGCCGAGGAGAAGACGCTGGGCAAGCCGGTGGCCAACGACCTGCGCGAGGGCAAGCTGACCCTGCCCATGATCTTCCTGCTCCGGAAGGCGGGGCCGGCCGCGGCCGAGAAGGTCCGGACGGTCCTGGAGGACCGGAGCTTCGAGCGCGTCTCGCGCGAGGAGATCGTGCGCCTGGCCCGCGACCACGGCGCGCTCGACGAGGCGCGCGCTCCTGGCCGAGCGCTACGCCGAGGCGGCGCGCCGCGACCTCCTGGTCTTCGAGCGGTCCCCCTACCGCGAGGCCCTCGAAGTGCTTCCCGACTTCATCCTGGCGCGTGACCACTAGGTCTTGAACCGGAAGGACGCGGCGGCTCGCGTCGAGGCGCTTCGGGCCGAGATCCGGCGCCACGAGCAGCTCTACTACGTCCGCGACCGGCCCGAGATCTCGGACGAGGCCTACGACCGGCTCGACCGCGAGCTGCGCGACCTCGAGGCCGCGTACCCCGACCTCGTCACCCCCGACAGCCCGACCCAGCGCGTGGGGGAGAAGCCGTCCGAGCAGTTCCCGACCTTCGCCCACCGCGTGCCCATGCTGAGCCTCGACAACACCTACAGCGAGGACGAGCTGCGCGAGTTCGAGGAGCGGATCTTCCGCATCGTGGGGCCGCGCGAGATGACCTACGTGGCCGAGCTGAAGATCGACGGCCTCTCCATGGCCCTCCACTACGAGAACGGCCGCCTGGTGCGCGGCGTGACCCGCGGCGACGGCGTGCGGGGCGACGACGTGACCCCCAACGTGCGGGCGATCCGGGCCATCCCCCTGGTCCTCTCCGGCGAGGGCGTGCCCGACGCACGCTGGAGGTGCGGGGCGAGGTCTTCCTGCCGCGCTCGCGGTTCGAGGCCATCAACCGCGAGCGGGAAGAGGCCGAGGAAGAGCCCTTCGCGAACCCCCGCAACTCGGCCGCGGGCACCATGAAGACCCTGGACTCGCGGGTGGTGGCGGGACGCGGCCTCGACATCTACCTCTACTCCGTGGCGCAGGCGCAGGGCGCGTGCTCACCGGCCAATGGGAGACCCTGGAGCGCCTGCGCTCCTGGGGGCTCAAGACGAACCCCACCTCCCGGCGCTGCGCGGGCCTGCCCGCCGTGCTCGAGTTCTGCGCCGAGTGGCGCGAGAAGCGCGACAGCCTGGAGTACGACATCGACGGCGTGGTGGTGAAGGTGGACGACTTCGCCCTCCAGCAGGAGCTCGGCTTCACGAGCAAGTTCCCGCGCTGGGCCATCGCCTACAAGTACCCCGCCCGGCAGGCGGCCACCGTGGTGCGGGCGATCGAGACCCAGGTGGGACGCACGGGCAAGCTCACGCCGGTGGCGCATCTCGAGCCGGTGTTCCTGGCGGGCTCGACCGTGGCGCGGGCCACCCTGCACAACGAGGAAGAGGTCGCGCGCAAGGACGTGCGCGTCGGCGACACCGTCCTCATCGAGAAGGGGGGCGACGTCATCCCCAAGGTCGTGAGCGTCGTCCTCGAGAAGCGCCCCGCGGGGGCCAAGCCCTGGACCCCGCCCGAGACCTGCCCGGTCTGCGGCACCGCCGCGGTGAAGGCCGAAGGCGAGGTGGACCGCCGCTGCCCCAACGCCTCCTGTCCCGCGCAGATCGACGGAGCGCCTGAAGCACTTCGCGCGGCGCCAGGCCATGGACATCGAGGGGCTGGGCGACGCCCTCGTGCAGCAGCTCGTGGAGACCGGCATGGTGCGCGACTTCGCCGACCTCTATGGCCTCCGGTTCGAGGACCTCGCCCCGCTTGTTCGCGCCGAAAGCGAAGAAGGGGGAGTCGCTGGGGGCGAAGAAGCTCCTCGACGCAGATCGAGGCCAGCAAGACGCGCGAGCTGCGGCGCCTGCTCTTCGGCCTCGGCATCCGCTTCGTGGGCGAGCGCGCGGCCATGCTCCTGGCCCGGCACTTCCGGAGCCTCGACGCGCTGGCCGAGGCCTCGGTCGAGGAGATCGACGCGATCTACGAGATCGGCCCGGTGGTCGCGCAGTCGGTCCACGACTGGTTCCAGAGCCCCGCGAACGCGAGCCTCGTCGCGCGGCTGCGCGAGGCGGGGGTGCGCACGTCGGAGGAGGGCGGCGGAGTGCGCTCCCTGACCTTCCAGGGGATGCAGTTCGTGCTCACCGGGACTCTCGCGGGGATGAGCCGCGACGAGGCCAAGGCCGCGATCGAGGAGCGGGGCGGCCGCGTCACCTCGTCGGTCTCGAAGAAGACGTCGTACGTGGTCTTGGGCGACGACCCCGGCTCGAAGCTCGACAAGGCCCGGGAGCTGGGTCTGCGAGTGCCTCGAAGAGGCCGAGTTCCGCACCCTGCTCGAGACGGGCCCGCCGCCGGCAGCCGCTCTGATCGCCTCCAGATATACTGAATGGTGATGCGGACGGTTGGCTTCATTTCGGTGGCGCTCGTGGCTCTGGTGGCCGGGGCGCTCGGGTTCCTGGCCGGGGGCGGAGGCGCCCTCTCCATTCCCGTCCCGGGCTCCGCCCGCGCCCCTTCCTTCGCCGACGTGGTCGAGCGCCTGAACGCCGCCGTCGTCCACGTGGACGTGATCGAGACCGAGGGCGGCAATCCCCACGAGGGGGTCGAGGACGCGCCGGCCCTGGACGTCCCCGAGCGGTCCGAGGGCTCGGGCTTCATCGTGGACGCCTCCGGGTACATCCTGACCAACCAGCACCTCGTCGCCCGGCCGGCGAAGATCCGGATCCGCCTGGCCGACAAGCGCGAGCTGAAGGCGCGGGTGGTGGGGACCGACGAGAGCACCGACCTGGCCCTGCTGAAGGTGGAGGCCGATCACCTGCCCACCGTGCCCCTCGGCGATTCCGACCGCCTGCGCGTGGGCGACTGGGTCTGCGCCATCGGGAACCCGCTCGACTTCGACCACTCGGTGACGGTCGGGGTCGTGTCGTCCAAGGGCCGCAAGATCTTCAACCAGTCGTTCGACGACTACATCCAGACCGACGCCGCCATCAACCCCGGCAACTCGGGCGGCCCCCTCATCAACGCGGCGGGCGAGGCCATCGGCATCAGCTCCGCGATGAGCAGCGAGGGCCAGGGGATCGGCTTCGCCATTCCCATCAACCTCGCGAAGGACGTCTTGAACCAGCTCCGGGCGCGAGGGCCGCGTCTCGCGCGGCTACCTGGGGATCGAGCTCCACGAGCTGGACCCCGACCTCTCGAAGCTCGTGGGCCTCCAGGACGGCAAGGGCGCCGTCGTGCTGGAGGTCGTGAAGGGAGGGCCCGGCGAGGCCGCCGGGCTTGCGCCGCTACGACGTGATCACCGGGCGTCTCGGGCCATGCGATCCGAGACGGCGACGAGCTGGTGCGGCGCATCTCCACGAGCCCGCCGGGATCCTCGGTGGTGCTCTCGGTGTTTCGCGACGGCCGCTCACTCTCGGTGCCGGCGCAGCTCCTCGAGCGAGGGCCGGATTCCGAGCCGGCCCCCGGCCCGAAGGCGCCCGACCACGCGAGCCAGCGCGGCGACGCCCTGGGCCTCGTGGTGGGGGAGCCGGGTCCGCGGACCCGGAGCCAGCTCGCCGCGAAGGACAAGGCGGGGGTCGTGATCAAGGACGTGATCGGGGTCGACCCGGGCACGGACGCCCTCGACCCCGGGGACGTGATCGTCGAGATCAACCGCCAGCCCACCAAGGACCTCGTGGCCTACCGCCGGCTGCTGGGCTCGCTCGCCCCCGGCCAGTCGGCCTGGCTCTTCGTCTATCGGCCGAAGCCGGCATCCTCGTTCCTCACCAAGATCGAAGTGGAGAGGCCATGAAGCCGCGCGTCCTGATCGTCGACGACGAGGAAGCGATCCGCGCGTCGCTCAGCATGATCTTCGAGTACGAGGGCTACGAGTGCCTGCTCGCCGCGAACGGCGCGGCCGCGCTCAAGATGGCCGAGACCGAGGACGTGGACCTCGTGCTCCTCGACATCAAGATGCCGCAGATGGACGGCATGGAGGTCCTGAAGCGGCTGAAGGCGCTCCGCGGCTCGCCGCCCGGTCGTGATCCTCTCCGGCCACGGCACGGTCAAGACCGCGGTCGAGGCCACGAAGCTCGGCGCCTTCGACTTCATCGAGAAGCCGCCCGGAGAGCGAGCGCATCCTGCTCGTGGCCCGGAACGCCCTCGGCCAGAAGCGGCTTCGCGACGAGAACCGGCGGCTGAAGCTCACCTTCGACGAGCGCTACCGCATGGTGGGCAAGAGCGAGGCCCTCGAGAAGGTCTGGGACGCGGTGAAGCGGGCCGCGCCCACCAACGCCACCGTGCTCATCACCGGCGAGAGCGGCGTGGGCAAGGAGCTGGTGGCGCGCGCCATCCACCGGAACAGCCTGCGCAAGGACGAGGCCTTCGTCCAGGTCAACTGCGCCGCCATCCCCGAGGAGCTGATCGAGAGCGAGCTGTTCGGCCACGAGAAGGGCTCGTTCACCGGGGCCACCGAGAAGCAGATCGGCAAGTTCGAGCTCGCCCACAAGGGCACGATCTTCCTGGACGAGGTGGGGGACATGAGCCTGCGCACCCAGGCCAAGGTCCTGCGCGTGCTCCAGGAGGGCGAGGTCGAGCGCATCGGCTCGCAGAAGACGCTCCAGGTCGACGTGCGCGTGATCGCCGCCACCAACAAGACGCTCGAGGAGGCGATCGAGAAGGGAGACTTCCGCGAGGACCTCTACTTCCGCCTCTCGGTGATTCCGATTCGCGTGCCGCCGCTGCGCGAGAGGCCGCAGGACGTCCCCGTCCTCGTCGAGCACTTCGTGAAGCAGTTCTCGGCCGAGAACAACTTCCGCCCGAAGGCCATCACCGCCGGCGGCCCTCGAGGCGCTCCAGCGCCACCCCTGGCGCGGCAACGTCCGCGAGCTCAAGAACGCGATCGAGCGCCTGCTCATCATGGCCGAAGGCGACGAGATCGGCACCGAGCACCTGGGCGACGTCCTGCGCCGTCCCGGCGACGCCGCCCCCGGTCGCGGCCGGCACCCTCCGCGACTTCAAGGAATCCGCCGAGCGCGCCTTCCTGGTCAGGAAGCTCCACGAGAGCAAGTGGAACATCTCCGCCACCGCCGCCGCCATCGGCACCCCCCGCTCGAACCTCTACAAGAAGCTCGAGCAGTACGAGATCAGCCAGGAAAAGGACGGCTGAGGCTCGGGCGTCCAGAAGTGCCTGTGGGCAAAAGGGGTTGCGCGGGTGAGGGGTCGGCAGATGTTACCACTTTGGCCTGATTTGTTACCACTGGGCCTCCCGGGATACCTGCGGCCAGACGATCCATAGCCCCGGGAGCCTCGACTCGCGAACCAAGAGCCGTAGACGCCGACGGTCATCTCAACCGATGCGTGGCCGGCTTGCTGCTGGACGTAGACAGGGGACACGCCCGCACCGATGAGCAGCGAGCAGAAGGTGTGCCGCAGGCTGTGAGGCGTGAAGTGCCCCGGGAGCCCCGCAGCCTTGAGGGTTCGTTCCATCGCCCGCCGGACGCGCTTCGCGGCTTTCTGCTGCTCCTTGGCGCCCGGACGGTCGCCAAGCCACGCGAACACCACCCACGGTGCGACCGCCGTGCCGGCTCGGAAGCTCTCCTCACGCCGTTGTGCCTGAAGGCTCCGTAACGTTTCCACGATCGGCCCCGCGAGGTCAACGAGTCGGGCTTCCCCCGTCTTCGTGCTGTCGCTCGCGAGCTGCTCATGGACGTTGATCCGCCGGCCTTCCAGATCAACGGCCGCCCACTTGAGCAGGAAGTAGGACAGCTGTCTTCGGGAGTGTAGGCGCGCCGGCTTGCGGGGCAATGGTTTGTTCCGATGAGCTACGATACCCCACTCCAAAGTGCCGAGGAGAGGAACTATGAGAGCTGCCTTCCGCATCATCGCTGCTTTTGCCTTGACGGCCGTCGCACATCCCGTCAGGGCCCAGTCGCCGGCGACGCTTCAGCCTTCGGTCTGGGCAGCGAAGCCCGACCTTCCCGGCTTCGATAAGATCGTGGACGAGCACCTCACGGCGGCGGACCGCTCGGTCCAAGTCCTCCTCGCCGTCAAGGGCAACCGCACGGTCGAGAACACGTTGCAGCCGTTCGACGACGCCGTTCGCGAGATCGACACGGCGGTCAATCTGGCAAACCTGGTCGCGCAGGTGCATCCCGACGCGACCTTCCGCGACCGCGGCACCGCGGCCAACGTCAAGGGTTCGGCCGCATTGACGGCCATCAAGCTGAACCCCGATGTCTACCACGCTCTTGCGTCCATCGACCTGGCTCGTGCCGATGCGCAGACAAGGCACTACGTCGAGCGGCAGCTGCTGCTGTTCCGGCTGGCCGGCGTCGACCAGAGCCCCGCGGTGCGCGCAGAGCTGAAGACGCTGAACGACGTGCTGACGGAGCAGACCTCGGCCTTCGATCGGAACATCAGCGACGACGAACAGCACGTGCAGCACGTGAGCGTCGCGCCAGTGGAGCTCGACGGCCTGCCCGCTGACTTCCTCGCGCGCCACCCGGTGGGCGCGGATGGAAAGGTTGCGATCATCGCGGCAGGACCAGACCGAACGGCGGTCCTATCGTTTGCGAAGAGCGCGGGCCTGCGCCGAGAGCTGCTGACCGCCGGCCTCGGCCGGGGCTACCCGAAGAACAAGGCGGTACTGGCCGAGATGCTGAAGACCCGGGAGCGGATCGCCGCGCTCCTCGGCTATTCGAACTGGACGGACTACTTCGCCGCCGACAAGATGATCGGCACGGGCGCGCACATTGGCGACTTCATCGCGTCGGTCGCGGCAGCGGTGCGGCCGCTGACGGAGCGCGAGTACGCGATGGTGCTGGCCGAGAAGCGCAAGGACGAGCCCACAGCCAGCGGCCTGACGTTCGACGAATTCCTCTATTACCAGGAGCGGGTGCGTCGCTCCACCTACGACTTCGACTCGCAGTCGGCGCTGCCGTACCTTCCATTCGACCGCGTCAAGCAGGGGATGCTCGACACGGCGGGTGCGCTGTTCCAGGTGGGCTTCGAGCGGGAGCCGGACGCTCCGGTCTGGGATCCGGCCGTCGAGAGCTGGCTGGTGCGCGATCACGGTCGCGTCATCGGACGGATCTACCTCGACCTGCACCCGCGTATGGGCAAGGGTCTCCCCGGGATGTCGCCGATCCTCGACGGCGTCCTGGGGCGCCAGCTGCCCGAGGCCATCCTGATCTCCAATGCCCCCGCGCCGTCGGCCGGCGACCCGGCGCTGATGATGGACGAGAACGTTCGGAATCTCTTCCATGAGTTCGGCCACGCGATGCACCACGTCCTGGGCGGGCAACAGCGCTGGGCGGGGATCAGCGGGCTCGCGATGGAGGACGACTTCTTCGAGGTGCCGTCGACGATGCTCGAAAACTTGACCCGCAACCCGCAGGTACTCGCCGGGTTCGCGCGTCACTATCAAACCGGCGAAGTCATTCCGAAGGAGCTGGCCCAATGCCTGAATCGCGCTTCCGCATTCGGCCGGGGGAACTCGGTCGAAGGACAGCTGGTGATGGCGGCGATTTCCTACGACTTGCACCGAGTGCCGGCCGCGACAGTCGATCCCGACAGGATCACGCGCGAGGACGTCCTCCGTTACAGGCTGATGCCCCCTCTGCCCGACGACCACGTGTGGGCGGGTTTCAGTCACCTCAGCGGATATTCGTCCGCCGTCTACACCTATCTCTGGGACTGGATCATCGCACTCGACTTCTACCAGCAATTCGACACCGAGCGGCCGTTCTCCGGCGACACGGCGATGCGTTACCGGAAGACGGTGCTGGAGCCCGGTGGTTCGAAGCCGGCGAATGACTTGGTGCGTGCGTTCCTCGGGCGCCCACAGAACGCCGCGGCGCTCGAGCGCTGGATCCAGGAGGAGTTCGCGCCGGCGCCCTGACGCTCACACATCGGGACTCATGGGAGGATCCTTCGGCGTTCGGCAGGGCAGGGGCCAAGGCAACTGGTCGGCTTGGCCACCCTCCTCGCCGGACGGTATCGCGCGTGGCCCCGCTGGGTTGATGGGCATCGAGTCCCGTCCGGCAACTGATGGGGGCGTGTTACCACCGATGTTACCGTTCCGCCCGCGCGGACCCGGACCAACCGCGTCACTCCTCCTCGGAAGTACCTGAACTTGCGCGGCTGGTTACGTTAGCATCGGTGCTGTCGGCCCCCTCTGACGAACAGCCAGGAAAAGGACGGGTAGGCTCCGAGCGGCCGATCAATCCGGTGGCTGATCCTATTTGCCCCGATCGTGCGGCACCGTCACGGTCACCGCTTGGCTCGCGCTGTTGCCTCCCAGCTCGTTGTCTCTACAGACGACGTCAATAGTGTAGACGCGTCCCGTGCCGCTACCGCTGCGCTCGGAACGTAGTTGCACGTGATGCGAGTCCACGATCTGCCAGTCTGGGCCCTGGGCCGGCTCGCTGCTGGAGACCGCGAGAACGCATGCAGGGGTGGGTGCACAGTTGTCAGTTGCGATGTAGTTGACCGTCACGTTCACCATCTTGTGGTTCGGCGGCCAAAGGATGGCGGGACTCGCCGACACCTCGGTAATCGTGGGTCGCGTCGCGTCGAACACGAACACGTTGGCCGGGCACGAGCTCGAAGTGGAATTGGTGTCGTCGGTCACCGTCAGCACAACCGGCGTGGTACCCAGTGGGTATGGACCGGCCGGCGACTGACTGAGGGAGATCTGGTCACCGGAGGCACCATGGGAGCCAGCGTCGATTGTGGCGTCGGCATGGCAGGTCTCGTCAGCGCGGGCCTTGACGTTCCGGCAGCGGGCCGTTGGCGGCACCGGAGCAGGGGGAACGACAATCAACGCCGTGGGGCCCCCGAGCCCCTGGCCAGAAGCGATCGTCGTTTGTAGGCCCGTAGTGGGGTCGATCTGGACGACAGCCTGGAGGGGGTGGGACGAGTCGTTCTGGCAAACCCCGTTCGGATCGACATCGCAGCCACCCCTGTCATCGGCTACCAGGATCTTCCCGCCTGCGTCTAGCGCGAGACCTCTTGGCTGGCGAAGAACGCCCTGCAGGGCGCCCCCGGAGGATACGCCGGAGGACACGATCGATTGTGCGCCGCTGACAGGGTCGATGCGGACGATCGCTCCCCTCCCGCCCTGGGGAGGGCCCGCATCTCCCGCAAGTTGCAGCTCCGCGACCAGGATCTGGCCATCTGCGGTGACGGTGACCCCCATGGTCTCACTCAGAAGGTCCCCCTGGGAGACGATGGTCTGGTCGCCAGTGGCGTGGTGCACGCGTAGGACCGCACCGCGCGCGAGAGTGGTCGCCGCCACGTCCCCAGTCAGGAAGATGTCTCCATTCGGGGCTACTGCGATGCCTCGCGGGTGCACGAAGCCGCCCGAGAACGAGAAGAGAACTTCTTGAGCTCCGCTGCTCGAGTCAATTCGAATGACCGCACCCGAGCCCCCACCCGCTTCGTTGTCGGCGACCAGGACGTTGCCGTTGGCATCGATCGCGATCCCAAACGGGTAAGCCAAGCTTCCACCAGAGGAGAGGACTGTCTGATTCCCTGTAGCCGGATCGACGCGAAGAACGGCGGGGCCAATCGAAGCAAACGGGTCGCTGACGAGAATATGTTGGTCCTGGGAAAGCGCGATGCCGGCGGGGTAGACCATCAGACCGCCCGAGGTCACAAGCGTCTGAGATCCGTTCAAGGGATCAACTCGGATGACCGACGCGACGCAGCATCCCTGTGGGCCTACCGAGCTTGACGCGTTGACCAGGATGTCGCCTGGCCGGAGCGTCACGGCAAGGGCGCCCGCCGGCGCTGCCCCAAAGGCGAAGGCGCCGGTGACGCATACTGCGAGTAGTCCGGTCGTGAGCCTGCGCATGATCGTGCTCCAGTTTCTAGTCGCCCCTTGCGAGCGAACTCCACCCGAGCTCAGCAATCCGGGCATGGCAACCGGTGGCTTCCAGCGAGGAGCAACTCCGCTCATTATACGGGAGATCTGGCGGCGACTCCGGAAGGAGAGAGACTATGAAGGCTGCGTTCCGGAAGACCACGCCGGTTAGGTCTCACTGCCAAAGTCCAGCATGCCGACCCGTGCCTCCGAGTCAAACGGGTTCTTGACTCTCGCAAAAGCCGGGCGTAACTTTCATGGCAGGTTCCCTGCGAAAGTCCACCAGTCCACCGCTCCTGGAGCGAGGGTCTATTGGAGAAACGGCTCCGCGTCATCCTGGCGGCCTGGGTCGGGGCGTCCCTCTGCCTGGCGACCAAGGGCACGGCCGGCGACCTTGACCTGAGCTTTGGCACGGGCGGAAGGGTCATCACGACCTTTCCGGGCGGTACCCAGAGCGCATCGGCCGTGGTGATACAGCCGGACGGGAAGATCGTGGCCATCGGGACTGCCACCGGCTTCGCTCTGGCCCGCTACGATGTGACCGGTACCCTGGACGTGACCTTCGGCACCGGTGGCCTGGTGACCACTGATATCGGACCCTCCGGCGAGGCCTTCGCCGCGGCCCTTCAGTCCGATGGAAAGATCGTCGCCGCCGGTCGGGTGGCCCCGGCGGGGTACTGTTGCCAGTTCGCCCTCGCAAGGTACGACAGCAACGGCAGCCTCGACACGTCCTTCGGCACCGGCGGCCTCGTGATCACCAACATCGGCGGACTCAATGGAGCGTCCGCCCTCGCCATTCAGTCGGACAACAAGATCGTGGCGGCAGGGAGCACGGGCGCGGCCTTGAGCGAGGACTTCGCTCTTGCGCGCTACAACGCGGACGGAAGCCTCGACCCGACGTTCGGTACGGGGGGGCAGGTCACGACGGACTTTGGCGGCATCGACCAACCAGGCGACGTGGCAATAAGGCCGGACGGGAAGATCCTCGTGGTCGGCGGCGGCGGGCCTGCCCACGACTTCTGCCTGGTCCTCTATGGCTCCAACGGCATGCTCGAGACGAGCTTCGGAGCGGGGGGAAAGGTCACCACCGACTTTGGCGGCCTGGACCGTGCGCACGCCGTCCGCCTGCAGAGCGACGGCAAGATGGTGCTTGCAGGAACCGGAGCGGAACGCTTCGCCCTCGCCCGGTACGACGCTCAGGGAGGCCTTGATCCCACCTTCGGTGGGAACGGGAAGGTCACCATCCAGTTCACGGGTGACAACATCGAGGCAGCCACCGATGTTGCGATCCAGGCGGACGGGAAGATCGTCGCCAGCGGGTGGGCCTTCGCGAGCTTCACGCAGGAGTTCGCCCTCGCCCGGTTCGAGGCCGACGGTCGCCCCGACGTCAGCCTTGGCGATCTCGGAAGAGTACTGACCTCCTTCGCCGGCGGGGACGCCGCCGCCGGCGCGATGGCCCTCCAGGCCGATGGCAAGATTGTCACGGCCGGGGGTGGCGGGCCGTGTACGCCTCACTGCGAGTTTACGCTGGCGCGCTACCTTCGCCTGCCCACGGCCGACCTGTCATGCAGCAACACGGACGGTGTCGCGGCGAAGATCGCGGGCGAGACCGTGACCTACAAGATCGCGATCGCCAACTCGGAGCCGAACGCCGTGGTCGGCGCAATCGTGACGGACCTACTGCCGCCGTCGATCAGTGGGGCAACCTGGCAATGCGCCCTCACCGGCGGCGGAAGCTGCGCCCCCAGCGGCACCGGGAGCATCAATGACTCACTCACGCTCCTCGTGGGCGCGACGGCCACCTACACGGTCACGGGGACGATCGACATCTCGGCGACGGGCACGCTCGTCAACACCGCCGCCGTGGCCGCGCCCCCCGGGGTGACGGATTTGAACGCGGCCGACAACGCAGCAACGGACACGGACGTGCTGGTGCCGGCCGCGGACCTGGCGATCTCGAAGACGGATGGCCAGGCCAGAGTAGAAGCCGGCGCGCCCATCACCTATACGATCACGGCGAGCAACTCAGGACCTCGTCCGGTGGCGGCGGCCAGGGTGACGGACAACGTGCCTTCAGACATCACTGCCGTGACGTGGAGCTGCGTCGCGACCGGTGGCGCGACGTGCGCGGGGAGTGGGTCCGGCAGCATCGACGACACGGTGAACCTCCCCGTCGGCGGCGCACTGACCTACACGCTGACCGGCGTCGTCAGTCCTTCGGCCGCAAGTCCCGTGACCAACACGGCCACGGTCCTGGTGCCTCCCGGCCTGGGTGTCGGTGACCCCTACCCCGCCAACAACAACGCGACCGACCGCGACCTGCTGGCGGGAGCGGACTACTACACCGTGGCTCCCTGCCGAATCGTGGACACCCGGAGAAGCCCGGATGGCCCGCTGGCGGGACCAGCCCTCGTGGCCGGTGCGGCGCGGATCTTCTCCATCGCCGGCAACTGTGGAATCCCGCTGTCCGCTTCCGCGGTGTCTGTGAACGTGACCATCACCCAGGCGACTCACGCCGGCGACCTACGGCTCTATCCGGCCGGAGCGGCGGCGCCCCTCGTCTCCAGCCTCAACTGGAGCCCCGGCCAGACGCGAGCCAACAGCGCCGTGGTCAAGCTGAGTGGTGAAGGCCTGTCTGTGCAGTGCGACCAGGCGACCGGGATGGCACACCTGATCCTGGACGTCAACGGCTACTACTCTCGCTAGGACGATCAACGGTTGGCGGGACCCCTTCGATGGGGCGGCAATTCCACGAAGCGGCCGAGAGACGGTGGCGCGGACGAGAGCCGTTGAGTCGGTCGCGACCGGCCCCGACGAAGTGGGCCCAGCGCCCAGGTCTCCGAGGATCCGACGAAAGACCAGACGATGACCGACGACGGAACGGCGATGGGCACCTACCCCTACATGGCGCCGGAGCAGCTCGAAGGCAAGACGGTCGACGCGCGGGCGGACCTGTTTGCCCTGGGCGCCGTGCTCTACGAGATGGCGACGGGGTGCCCGGCGTTCCCCGGAGCGACCTACGCGAGCGTCAGCGCGGCCATTCTCACGAGCGACCCGCCGCCCCTCACGTCGCTGCGGCCAGCGGCGCCCTCGAGCCTCGAGCGATTGGTGAAAACGCTGCTCGCCAAAGATCCGAGCGATCGCGTCCAGACCGCTCACGACGTCGTGCTGCGGCTGCGGGACATCGCGGACGAAAGCACCCGCGGGCCGGCCTCGGTCGCCGCAAACGTTCGTGGCCGAAACCGCCGAGCCGTCGGGATCGTGCTGGGTCTCGTGTGCGCTTTGGCCGTCGCCGCCGTCGCCTGGAAATGGTTATGGCCGCTACCCGCCCCCCTTCCGCCCGCCCGCGTGGTCCGGCTCACGACGTTGCGTGGCGTGTTGTGGAGCCCCACGTTCTCCCCCGACGGTCAGCAGGTGGCGTTCCAATGGCAGGGGGAGAAGCGGGACAACTGGGACATCTACCTCAAGATGGTGGACTCGCCCGAGGTTCGACGGCTCACCACGGAGGCCGCGGTCGACGTGATGCCGAGCTGGTCCCCCGACGGGCGGCAGATCGCCTTCCAAAGGGCTCCGGCCTGGGGTGAGAGCGGAAAGATCCACCTCGTTTCCCCCATCGGGGGGTCGGACCGCAAGCTGGGCGATCTCCCGGTGGACGGCCCGCTCTCGTGGTCGCCCGACGGCCGGTGGCGGCTCGGCCGGTGAGACCGCACCTGAAGCCGGCGGCATCCATCTCGTACCGGCGGATGGCGGGGAGCCCCGTGTCCTCACGCGACCAAGACCGCCCGGAGATGACAACTATCCCGTCTTCTCTCCTGATGGGCGGCGCCTGGCCTACGTGTCGTGCGCCACGGGCAACGAAGTCCCCGGAGGCTTGGCAGCGTGTGACATCTTCGTCCTCGACCTCGGTCCAGGCTTCGCCCCGGGCGCTCCACCCCGCCAGGTCACTAGACTCGGTATCTCGATGACCGACCTTGCCTGGGCTCGTGACGGAGCGTCGATCATCTACTCGATCGGGTTGGGGCCCAGCCTCACGCCACTGTTTCGCGTCTCGGTAGACACCGGCCGCCCACCCGAGCGGATCGAGCTCGCAGGATTCCAGGCGAGGGCCCCGGCCGTGGCGCCTTCGGGACATCGTCTCGCTTTCGTTCAACGGCACGAGGACACGGACATCTACCGCTTCGAGAGCGGACGACCGCCGGAGCCCTTCCTGGCCTCCTCGGCGGCCGAGTCCGGGGCGGACTTCTCTCCGGACGGGCGCCGGATCGCTTTCGAATCCAATGGCGCCGGTGAGACGAGCGAGATCTGGCTGGCCGCCGACGATGGATCCAACCCGGTGCAGCTCACGCGTGGACCGGGCCGCTGGCAGGGGTCCCCGTCCTGGTCGCCTGACGGACGGCTGGTCGCCTTCGACTCGCAGGCCGAGGACTCGCACTGGGACATCTGGACCGTCGCGGTCGAAGGTGGGGCGCCCCGGCGGCTCACCCACGACCCCGGCGACGAGAACGTCCCGAGCTGGTCTCGGGACGGCCGATGGGTCTACTTCAACTCGACCCGGAGTGGCGCGCGGGAGATCTGGCGCATCCCTGTAGGGGGAGGGACCGAAGAGCGTGTGACGCACGGCGGCGCGTGGTTTGGGGCGGCCGAGTCGGCCGACGGCAAGAGCCTCCTCTTCTGGCCAGAGAAGGAAGGCCCCACGCCTCTCTTCGCCCACCCGCTCGATGGGGGCCCGGAGCGGACGCTCGTGGAGTGTGTCACCGGCTGGAACGGCAGCTTCGCCGTGCGCGCGGCCGGCATCTACTACCGGAGTTGCGACGCGGGAGGCCCGATCAAGGTGCTCGATCCCGAGCTCGGCCGCTCTCGCCTCATCGGTACGCTGGCGGATGACCGCTGGTGGCGGTTCGCCGTCTCCCCGGACGGCAAGACCATCCTCTACACCAGGCAAACGAGCCGGTACCCCGACCTCATGATGATCGAGAACTTCCGGTAGCCGCGCGGTAGGCTGCGGCTTGACCGCCCTGCGCACGGCGAGTAGCCTCTCGGCCAACGTCAAACGCTGTGTCTCGCGCGGCACGTCGTGCTCATGTGGTCGTGCGGGACCTGCTCACAAGGAGGGACGCTATGAGATATTCGTTCGCGCTGAGCCTGCTCGTCCTCGTCGCGGCCGCGGCGCCCGCCGCCGCCCAGACGAAGTTGACGATGTCGGGAACGTGCGGCAAGCCCGACGTGCAACAGGCGGTACCCGCCGGCGACGCGGCCGACCACGTGATGACCGTCGCCCAGGGGAAGTGCATGCCGGCGAAGGCGGCCGAGATCGGCGGATCGCCGAGCAAGGCAGCTACCTTCGCGGAACACGGCGAGGTCAAAGGGAACAACGGCCACGTGTGGGGGCTGTACGTCGATACGTTGGCCAACGGAGAGAAGGTGTATTACAGCTACGAAAGCAACGCTGTCCTGCAGGGTGGCGCGCTCCAGACCATGCAAAACAAGTGGCAGATCGTTGGAGGGACGGCCAAGCTCAAGGGCATCAAGGGGCAGGGCACATGCGCGGGGAAGGCGACCCCGGAGGGTGGGCTGGCCTTCGAATGCCAGGGAGAGTACACGCTTCCCAAGTAGTTTCCGAGCCGTCCAGGTTCCCCCGCGCCGCCGCCCGACGCCAACGTCCGGCGGCGGCCGTCCCCTCCGTGGAGTCCAGCGTTCGATGTCATGACGAACGGTATCGACCTCGCCGCCTACCTGACGCGCATCGGCGAGAACCCCCCTCTCGGCCCGAGCCTCGAGGGGCTCGTCCGACTGCACCGCGCGCACTGCGCGGCGATCCCGTTCGAAAACCTCGACATCCTGCTCGGCCGGCCGATCGCCCTCGATCTCCCCGCGCTCGAAGCCAAGCTGGTGCGCGCGCGGCGCGGAGGCTACTGCTTCGAGCAGAACAGTCTCCTTCGGGCCGCGCTGGAGGCGCTGGGCTTCCGCGTCACGGCCCTCGCTGCCCGCGTTCGCGCCGGGACGACCGAGGTCCGCCCTCGCACCCACATGCTGCTGGGCGTCGACCTCCCGGAGGGGGTGTTCCTGGCAGACGTGGGCTTCGGGGGCGACGGACTCGTCCACCCGATTCTCCTCGCGGAGGGGAAGGAGACGTGGGTCGGGCGCAACGGACACCGCCTTCGGCGCGAGGGCGATCTGTGGGTGCTCCAGGGGAACACGGTCGGAGAGTGGACCGACCTCTACGCCTTCACCCTCGAGCCGCACCACCCCGTGGATTTCGAGATGGGCAACCACTTCACGAGCACCTGGCCCCGATCGCCATTCGTCCTGAACCTGGTCGTGCAGCGTTCCTGGCCGGAAAGGCGCGCGATCCTGCGCAACCGCGACCTCCTGGTTCGGGAGGACGGCACCATCACGACCACGATCGTCCGCGACCCGGAGCATCTCCTGGAGGTGCTGGCCCGCGTCTTCGATCTCGCCTTCCCGCCCGGCACGCGTTTTCGCCAGCCGGAGTTCTGAACGTCGCCGATCTCGACGCGTCCGAGCCCGTGCGGGCGCGAGTGCGTCTACTTTGGCGCGGGCGCCTGGATCGACTGGATGTACTGGGTGAGGTTCCAGATGTCGGTCTGCGCCCAGCCGGCTCCGGGCTTGGTGGGCCGGCTCTCGAACACCTTTCCCCAGACCGGCATGTCCCGGGTACCGTGGGCGGTCTTCGCCTGCGTGCCCTCGATGGAGGTCCGCACCCTGGCCTCGTCGAACTTGCCGTTCTTCTGGGGCAAGGCCGTGAGGTCGGGGACGGGGACCTTCAGGGATGCCGCTGCGGGTCCTGCGCCCTTGGCGTCCGTGCCGTGGCACGAAGTGCAGTACTGAAGGAAGAGCCCTCGGCCCGCTCCCGCAGCCTTCGCGTCGACCTTCTCCTCGGCCGAGGCCGACGAAACCCCGAGCCACGCCAATCCGACGACCAGCACCAGTCCTCTCATCGCTCTCTCCTCGCGCGCCGCAGCGGGCGCATCGTCCGTCTCGACCACCCCGGGCGGATGCCTGTGCGGGGCCATACCTAGAGCAGGTTCCTTCGCCGGGCCGCCGCCATGAGGTCCTCGCGAAACCGCGGGTCGGCGATGGCGATGAGCTGTCCGGCACGCTCGCGCAGGCTCTTGCCGTGGAGCGACGCGGTGCCGTGCTCGGTGACGACGTAGTGAACGTCGGCGCGCGAGGTCACGACCCCGGAGCCCGGGGCCAGGACCTCCACGATCCGCGACACGGTTCCGCCCTTCGCGGCGGAGGGAAGGGCGATGATCGGCTTCCCGCGCGTGGCCCGGGCGGCGCCGCGGACGAAGTCCACCTGGCCCCCGAAGCCCGAGTAGACGTCGGTGCCGATCGAGTCGGCGCAGACCTGCCCGGTGAGATCCACGGCGATCGCGGAGTTGATCGCGATCATGTCGTCGTGACGGGCGACGATGAAGGGGTCGTTCACGTAGTCGGAAGGGTGGAACTCCACGAAGGGGTTGTTGTCGATGAAGGCGAAGGTCTTCCGGGTGCCGAGAACGAAGGAGGCCACGATCTTGCCGCGGTGAAGGGTCTTCGCTTCTCCGGTCACGACCCCGCTCTCGAAGAGCTCGATGAGGCCGTCCGAGAACATCTCGGTGTGCACGCCCAGGTTGCGCTTGTCCTTCAGGAAGAGCAGCACCGCGTCCGGGATCTCACCGACGCCCATCTGAAGGGTGGCCCCGTCGGGGATGAGCTCGGCCACTCGGCGACCGATCGCGCGCGCCACCTCGCCCGGGGCTCCCACCGAAGGGAGCTCCACGGGGGGGCGGTCGATCTCGATCAGCTGGCTGAGCTTGGAGACGTGGATGAAGGAATCGCCCAGGCTCCGCGGCATCTGCTGATTCACGAGCGCGATCACCCTCTTCGCCCGCTCGGCGGCGGCCTTCGTGCACTCGACCCCGACCCCGTACGAGCAGAACCCGTGCTCGTCGGGAGGGGAGACGTGGATGAGGGCCACGTCTACGGGCTGAGCTCCCGACTCGAGCAGGCGCGGGATCTCGGAGAGGAACACGGGCACGTAGTCGGCACGGCCCGCGTTGACGGCCTCGCGTACGTTCCCCCCGGTGAAGAACGAGCGGTGGCGGAATGACTTGGCGTGGCGAGGCAGGGCGTGGTCGGCATAGCCGAAGGTCATGAGGTGGGCGACCTCGACGTCTCGAAGCTCGTCCGCTCGCCCCACCATCGCCCGCACCAGCTCCTCGGGGTTGTTGCAGCCGGCGTGGACCCAGACGTGATCCCCCGAGCGGATGCACTTCACGGCCTCTTCGGCCGTGGTGATGCGGCTCTCGTAGGTCGCGGCCCAGTTCATGGGCCTACTCGCTCGAAGCGCCGAGGGCGTGACGAAGGGAGGCCCGGGCCACGGCCCCCCGCTCCAGGTACAACCCGCGCCGCAGGTCCGGGAGGGCGAGAAGGGCGTTCTCGAGGCCGGCATCCGCGAGCTGCGTGAGGTAGGGGAGGACGGCGCTGGTGAGGGCCTGGGTGGCGGAGCGCGCCGCCGTGCTCGGGAGATTGGGCACGCAGAAGTGCAGGATGCCGTCCACCTCGTAGGTCGGGCTCGGGAAGGACGTGGGCCGGGACGACTCGAAGCAGCCGCCCATGTCGATGGCCAGGTCCATCACGACGCTGCGCGGCTTCATGAGACGGAGCATGGGCCGCGTCACGAGAACGGGGGCGCGCTGGCCGTGCACCGCCGCCGCCCCCAACACGAGATCGGCAAAGGCCAGGGCCTTCTCGACGTGGGGCTGGGTGGCCAGATAGGTGACGACCGGTCCGCGCAGCGCGCTCATCGCCTCGCGCAGGCGAGGCACGCTCACGTCGAGGAGCGTGACCTGGGCGCCCATGCCGGTGGCGGCTTTGGCCGCGGCCCGACCGAGCACGCCCGCGCCGAGGATCACCATGTTGGCCGGGGGCACGCCCGGCGCGCCGCCCATCAGGATGCCCTTGCCGCCGAGCTCGTTCAGGAGCAGGCCCGCGCCCACCGTGACCGAGAGGGCGCCGGCGATCTCCGACATGCTGGTGAGCACCGGTGCGTGTCCGTCCTCGTCCTCGATCACCTCGAGGCCGATGGCGGTGATCTCGCGCTCCACGAGCGGCCTTAGCTCGTCCGCGCGCGCCAGGGGAAGGGCCCAGAAAGCCAGCACCACCTGCCGGGGGAGGAGCAGCCCATAGTCGCGGGGCTCGGGGGCGAAGATCGACATGACCAGCGCGGCCCGGCCGTAGGCCTCCGCACGGTTCCAGACGATCGTGGCCCCCGCGCTCTCGTAGTCGGCGTCGGGGTGGCCCGCCCCGAGCCCCGCCCCGGTTTCCACGAACACGCGGTGGCCGTGATGCACGAGGGCCTTGACTCCGGACGGAGTGAGGCCGACCCGGTGCTCACGACTCTTCACCTCTCGGGGAATCCCGACGTCCATGGCTCAGGCCCCCTGGCGGAGCGCCTTCGCGCCCCACGCGAAGGCGGTCTCGTTGAGGGGGATGAGCGCGCACTTGTCACGGAGGGCTTGCCGGATCGCGCTGAGCAGGGTTTCCTCGGGCAGGATCGGGGTAGCCGCCTGGAGGGCGCCCAGGGCGACGACGTTCTTGACCATGACCTTGCCGAGGTCCTGGGCGATCTGGGTGCAGGGTATCCCGAACACCCTGACCGAGGGGTCGAGCTTCGGCGGCTCGGAGACGACGGAGCTGTCGTAGATCACGGTCCCTCGGGGCACGACCGCGGGACCGAACCGGGCCAGGCTCGGGGCGTTGAAGGCCACCAGCACGTGGGGATGGGGCGCCGCCGGCGCCAATACCTCGCCCTCCGCCATGTGCACGTCCGCGTACGAGGTGCCCCCGCGCGATTCGGGACCGTAGCTCGGGATGTGGGTCGCGTCGAAGCCCTCGTTGATGGCGGCCCGGGTGATCAACATGGCCGCCGTCTGCGCGCCATCGCCCCCGGCTCCTGCGAGCTTCAGGGCGATATCGGGTCCGTAGAGCGACCTTGGGAAGCCCGTGCTGAAGCGCTTCGCCGGGTCCTGGTTTCCCCCGATCACGCGCAGCAGGGTCTCGGCGTCCCAGTGCGGGTGCTTGAGGTCGAGGCTCCAGTCGCGGCCGGGCTCGTCCTTCTTGATCCCCAGGGGGAAGACCGGGAGCATCTTCTCCTTCACCCAGGTCTCGGTTTCCTGCGGCGTCATCTTGAGGTGGGTCGGGCACTCGGCGAGCACCTCGACGAAAGCAAAGCCCTTGTTCTCGACCTGGAGCCTCAAGGCCTTCAGGATGGCCTTCTGCGCCTTCACCCGCTGCTTGGCATCGAAGAGGGCCACGCGCTCGACGTAGATGGGGCCTTGGAGGCCCGCGATCATCTCGGCCATGCGCAAGGGCTGGCCCATCAGGAGCCCACGTCCGCCGGGGCTGGTCGTGGTTTCCTGGCCCATCAGGGTCGTGGGCGCCATCTGTCCCCCGGTCATCCCGTAGACCGCGTTGTTCACGAAGATCACCGTGAGGGGAAGCCCCAGCTGCGCCGCCTGGAGGATCTCGGCCAGGCCGATCGAGGCCAGGTCGCCGTCCCCCTGGTAGCTCACCACCACGGAGTCGGGATTGGCCAGCTTGTGGCCGATGGCCACCGCGGGTGCCCGGCCGTGGGCGGCCTGGGAGTTGCCGACGTCGAGGTAGTAGTGCAGGAACACCGCGCAGCCCACGGGCGAGATGGCCACGGTGCGGTCCTGCACGTGGAGCGCGTCGATGGCCTCGGCCAGGTACTTGTGCACGAGGCCGTGGCCGCAGCCCGGGCAGTAGTGGGTGCTGTGCGCCTTCAAGCCCTCCGCGTGCGCGTGCCGCTCGAAGGTCGGATAGAAGGCGCTCATGCGCGGGCTCCCGCGGCCAGGCCCTCGCGCGAGGCGAGGGCGGCCGCCACCACTTCGCTCTGCTGCGGCAGGATGCCGCCGAAGTGCTGCAGGTGTTCGATGGGGGGGACTTTCAGGCCTGCGTACGACAGGGCGAGCCGCAGCTCGTCCTCGAGCTGGCCCGGGCTGGCCTCGACCACGATGATCCGCTCGACGTGGCGCAGGAGCGGGCGCAGGGCATCGATCGGGAACGGCCACAAGGTCACCGGCCGGAAGAGGCCGGCCGCGACCCCCTGGCCCCGCAGGGCTTCGACCGCGCCCTTCACCGCCCGCGAGGGGGTGTTGCAGGCCACGTACAGAAGCTCGGCGTCTTCGCAGCGGAACAGGTCGGCCCGCTGCTCCGCGCGCTCGATCGCCGCGTACTTGTCGTTCAGGTGGCGGTTGTGGTCCTCGAGGTCCGCTTCGCTCAGCTGGATCGACGAGATGAGGTTGCCCCGGTGCTCGCCGTCGCCGGCCACGGCCCAGGCGGGCAGACCTGGCTTCACCATGGTCACGGGAAGCGTCACCTTCCCCGTCATCTGGCCGAGGTATCCGTCGCACGCCAGCACTACGGGGTTCCGGTAGAGGAACGACAGGTCGAAGGCCAGCATCGTGAGGTCGAGCATCTCCTGGGGCGTCGCGGGGGCGAGCACGATGGCGTGGGTGTTGCCGTGGCCCAGACCGCGGCAGACGAGCTTGATGTCGGCTTGCTCGGGGCCGATGTTGCCGAGGCCGGGGCCGCCGCGCATCACGTTCACGAACACGCCGGGCACCTCGGCGCCGATCATGTAGGAGAGGCCTTCGAGCATGAGGCTGAACCCCGGCGACGAGGTGAAGGTCAGGGCGCGGCGGCCGGCGCCGCCACAGCCGTAGATCATGTTCACCGCCGCCACTTCGCTCACGGCCTGGACGAAGGCGCCGTCGAGCTTAGGCAGAAGGCGCGCCATGAGCTCCGCGCCCTCGGTGGAGGGCGTGATGGGATAGCCGAAGAAGTGTCGGCAGCCGGCGAGGAGCGCACCGATGGCCGCCGCATAGGTGCCCTTGGTGACCAGCACCGGAGGCGCGCCCAGGGTGAGCGGCAGCCGCTCGTCCGGCATGTCGCGGGGCTCAGGCGCGGTCGTGGTCCGCGGTCCAAAGAGCCACTGCGGAGGCACCAGCTCGTCGGGACCGAGCTCCGAGGGTCGCGGAGAGAGGCCGTAGGGCTCGGGGCAGGCTTCGATGCACAGGCCACAGCCAGTGCAGTGCTCGAGGTGAAGCTCGATGGGCACGAGGCCCGTCTCGGGGTTGATCTCGTGACCCAGGTCGATGCAATGAAGGGCGCACGCGCTGATGCAGCGGCCACACCCCTTGCAGAACTCCGGGAACACGAACGGCTTGGGCTTGTCCCTCACTGCCGTCACCTCCACGGTGCCAAGAGGAGAGGAACAAAGGACGTGCCAGCGCCGGTTCAGTCACGTACGCCCCCAATTCACCTCGTTGGCGCAAGAGTTGCGTGCGCGGACGAGGCTGAGCGGAAAGGGCTGCGGCAAGATGGCGTGGGTGCTGCACCAGCCCGGTGGATCGCCTGGGCATGAGGCTTGCGTTTCTGGGAGGAGGAGCGCCTCTATGAATACCCTCCTCCCGACCGAGCCTGCCGTCGCCGCGGACCTGCTCTGGGCGCATCGCTTCGCTCAGCGCACGCTGGGAGTTTCGGCCTCCGCCATTCGCGAGCTATTGAAGCTCACCGAGCATCCCGAGATCATCTCCTTTGCCGGAGGTCTGCCCGCGCCCGAAGTGTTCCCCATCGAGCGCCTCAAGGAGGCGGCTCGACTCGTGCTCGACGAACAGGGCCAGGCCGCCTTGCAGTACAGCACCACGGAGGGCTATCTGCCCCTGCGCGAGCTGCTGGTCCGGCACATGGCCCGGTACGGGATCAAGGTCACTCCGGGCCACGTGCTCATCACGTCGGGGGCACAGCAGGCCCTCGACCTCATCGGCAAGCTGCTCATCAATCCGGGGGACGTCGTCCTGACCGAGGAACCGACCTTCCTGGGGGCGCTCCAGGCCTTCACCACCTACGAGGCTCGCTACGTCACCGTCGGCATCGACGATGACGGGATGCGCGTGGACCAGCTCGAAGAGGCGCTTCGGGTCGGGCCCAAGTTTCTCTACGTCCTGCCGAACTTCCAGAACCCGTCAGGCACAACGCTCTCCCTCGAGCGCCGCAAGCGCCTGGTCGAGCTGGCCAGCCGCTACGGCGCGCCCATCGTCGAGGACGATCCCTACGGGCAGCTCCGCTACGAGGGCCAGCACCTGCCCCCGCTCGTCGAGCTCGATGCGGAGTACCACGGCTGCGCTCACGGCGAGCGCTCCTTCCGGGGCGGGGTGCTGTACCTCGGCAGCTTGTCCAAGGTACTGGCTCCGGGCCTGCGCCTCGGCTTCGTGGTGGCGCCCGAAGAGGTCATCGCCAAGCTGGTGCAGCTCAAGCAGGGTGCCGACCTCCACACCAGCACGTTCACGCAGAGGGTGGCCTATGAGGCGGCCCGCGGCGGCTTCATCGACCAGCACGTGACCTACATCCGCGAGGTCTACCGCGAGCGCCGGAACGCCATGCTCGCCGCGCTGGAACGCCACTTCCCTCCGGGCGTGCGCTGGACAAAGCCCCAGGGAGGGTTGTTCCTCTGGGTCACCCTGCCCGCGGGCCTGGACTCCGCGGGCCTGCTCGAGGAGGCTCTCGAGAGGAAGGTGGCCTTCGTGCCCGGCGCGTCCTTCTTTCCGCTCGGGGGTGGGACCGAGACGTTCCGCCTCAGCTTCTCGTACTGCACACCCGATCGCATCGAGGAGGGCGTGCGGCGCCTCGGAGAAGTCGTCGCGCGGCATGTCCGCGGAGAGACGAGCCCGGAGCCGGCTACGACTCGCGGAAGTTGAGGCCCTTGAGGGCGGTGTCGAGAGCCACCGCGGGGAGCCCTCGCCGTTGCTCGTCGAGGCGCCGGAGGCCCTCGAGAATCAACTGCTCGAAGCGGGTCTTGAGCGGGGTGACGGCCAGCGGGCGAGCTCGCGTGAAGGCGAAGCGCCCACGCGTCCAGGAGACGATCTGGAACACCGCGTCGGCGCCGCCGAAGCCGTCGCTGGTGGTGGCGGTCACGATCTCGCCTTCCTCGAAGCCGACCTCGGCCGATCGTCCATCGGCCGCGCGCAGCGTGCACAAGCCGCTCAGCTGGTTGAAGTGGAACATCTCGAGGACCGCGGGCACCCCGACGAAATCGAGGGTCCCCGACATGAGGGCTTCGTTGGGATTCCAGGGGTCGGAGTCGCGTCGCGCCCGCAGGCTGGGCGTCGCGGGGAAGGAGCCACTGAGGGCCTCCCCCAGGCCGGTCGTGTGGAGGCAGCGCTCGACCTTCTCCAACAGGACCTCGGCGGTGAAGGGCTTCGCGAGGTAGTCGGGTACTCCGAACCGGGGACCGTCCAGCGGGTCCTCGCCCTCGCTCGATCCACGGAGCACCACGATGGGGCAGCTCACCAGATTCGGATCCACCTCGAGCGGCCGCAACACGGCGTAGCCATCGGCGATGCGCGCCGTCGGCTTGTACACCGCGGCCCCGTCGAGATGACGTCGCTCCAGGAACGGCACGGGCTCGATGAGGTCCAGGCGGACGTCAGCCAGCACGAGGTCGGGGAGCATGTTGCGCGCGATGCCCACGGCGGTGCCGGCCTCACCCGTGCACACCACCCGGTAGCCGCTCGAGCGGAGGATGCCGTCGGCGATGCCGCGGCACCAGGCGTCGTCGTCGACGACGAGCAAACGCCGTCGCCGCTTCGGCCACCCTCCGCCTCTCCGCTCGGCCCGCTTCGCCTCCGCGCTCATGGACCACTCCCGAAAGAGGCGGTCTCGCCTCTTCCCACTTCACCGGATAAAGGAGAGATTAGTGTAGCGCCAGGAGGGTGCGATGTGTGCCCAAGCACACTCAATTTTCGATTTTGCTGAACCCCTGGCGACCGAGAGTAGACGCCGCGTCCGACTATCCCAATTGCGGATTCTTGAGATGCACGCCCCGAATGACCTTCCTTCGGGTTTTGCCTACCTCATCTAGCGAAGCGCAACGCGCGGCCGAACGCGATCGTGCGTCACTTGCCCACGGGGATGCGAAGGCTCGCGCTCGACCTCCTGGGGATGCCGATTGCGCCCGGGCAGGGACGCCGCTTCCAACCACAGCTTGACCCGCGAGAAGACAGGCCATAGCCTGAGGTCGTCCGCAGAGTGGGACGGGCGGTCGCCGCGGCCATCGCAAGGCCGGGGAGGAAAGTCCGGACTCCTAATGGGCAGTGTGCTGGTTAACGGCCAGCGAGGGCGACCTCAGGGAAAGTGCCACAGAAAATACACCGCCGAACTCCCGGGCGACCGGGGGTGGTAAGGGTGAAATGGTGCGGTAAGAGCGCACCGCCGGCGTGGTGACACGACGGGCAGGGAAAACCCCACACGGAGCAAGACCAAATAGGGGGGCGTTCGAGGCTGGCCCGGCCGAAGCCCCCGGGTAGGTTGCTCGATCCCGCGGGTAACCGCGGGGCTAGAGGAATGATCGCCACCCGCTTTCGGGCGGGAACAAAATCCGGCTTACAGACCCACTCTGCGGACGCTTCTCAACGGGGACTGGCGGCGCCGATCGCGGGCTTGCTCGCGTCGGCTCCGCGCAGGGCCAGCTCCCAGCTCTTCTGGAACTCGGGATAGCTGAGCCCCAGGGCCACGGGCAGCGCTTCCTCGGACGGCAGGCGATCGCCGAGAGCGAAGAGCAGGCGCACGAGCCCCGCCTCTCCGCTCTTGCGAAGGATGTGGTTCACCGCCGACAGGCTCTGCGCGTACGCGAGGTTGGCTTCCGCTTCGCCCAGACCCGCGGAACGGGCCTTCCAGAGTCAGCAGGGTCTGAAGTCGCCCCGAGCGAGCCAAGGGCGCGAGCTGCGCGTCGTCGCGCGCGGGATCGCCGCCTTCGAGCCACTGCGCGATCCCCTCCTGGAGCCAGGTCGGGCAGTTGTTGCCGGTGCGCGCGGTGACGAAAGAGTGCGCGAGCTCGTGGCGCAGGACCCGAAGGAGCCTCGGGGTCGGCCGGTCCAGCCCCTGCACGGGAACGCGGATCGACCCGTCGTTCCAGCCGTCGGCCCACTCGGGTGCGCGTCCGTCCGTGATGCCCGCGGTCATCTGGAGCGTGACCCTCACCGGCTCCTCGCGGATGGAAGCCGAGGCGCGCGGCGTACTCGGAGTAGGCCTGGGTCAGCGCCTCCATCACCGCCTTCCCGAGCGGCTCGTTGACGCCGCCGTCGTAGCGGAGGCGGAACTGGGCGTCGGGAAACGCGGGTGCGACGTCCGGCCGAGCCGGGGGCGTGGGGCCGAGCTTGCGCTGCACCGCCGGGTCGGGGCGGAGGAGAAGGCTCTTGCGCCAGTGGGCTTCGGCCGTGGCGCGATCGCCGAGCCCCGCCATCGCGTCCCCCAGGAGGTCCCACGAGCGCGCGTCGCGGTCGTCCTGCCGGATCGCCTTCTCGATGTTCTGGCGCGCGGCGAACGCGTCTCCGAGCGCGAGCCGGGCTTGCGCCATGGCCTGGAGGGCGGGAATGGAGTTCGGCTCGCGCGCGAGCGCGCTCGGTCGCGGCCCGCACCGCCTCGGCCGGGTCCACCGCCAGGAGCTCTCGCGCCCGCTGGGTGTCGGGGTCCGTGACCGGGGAGGGAGTGGGCCGCTGGTCGATGCTCTGCACGAGGCTCTTGGGCACGCCGTAGACCCCGCCGTCCTTCTGGTAGCGGACCTGGCTGCCCTCGATCCAGGCCCGCTCGGCCTCGATGACGCGGCCGTTCTTCAGGGTGATGGTGTCGGCCTGCGTCCCTGCGGCCAGGGCAAGGGCGACGGCCGCCGCGGAGACTCCGCGACCAGGAGACAAGGGCAGGCCTCAGCGGAGCAGGGTCGTCGTCTTGACGACCTTGGGCGTGGCGCCGTTCTGGCGGAAGTAGTCGGGCAAGCCGCGACAGTGCCGAATCGGCTCCGGCCTCGCTGCGGTAGAGGCCCCAACAGATCCGGTGGCAGCTCTTGCCCTTGTAGCTGACGGGCAGGATGTAGAGGTCGTCGGTGCTGACCCGGTCGAGGGCTTTTTGCACGGTCTCGGTCGAGCAGGCGACGAGGAGCTGGATGGTGAACGGCGACCCCGTGGCCGCCTTGACGTTGGCGGCGAAACCCTTGGCCGCCGGCCCGAACGACCCCTTTCGCATCAGGCTGCGGGCCTCCGTCACCGGACCGTTGTCGAGTGGCGTCACCGGCGGCGGCGGAGCCACGGGCTTGGGTGTGGGGGTGGGAGGGGGCGTGGCCGAAGCGGGGGGCGCCGTCGCCGGCGAGACCGAAGGCAACACGCCCGGTGTGGGTGTGGGCACGGCCGCTTCGGGCGACGCGGCGGCGGCGACCGGAGACGGCACAGGCGTCGCCACGGGTGTTGGTGGGACTGGGTGCGGCGGCGGAGAGGCCTGGGCCACGGGTGCCACTTGCACCTGGTTGAGGTAGTACCACGAGCCCCCCGCGATGAGCGCGATCACGCCGGCCGCGAGAGTGATCAGGAGAACGGGGGAGGCCTGGGCACGAGACGGGCGCCGCGGCTTCGCCATCGTCTGGAACTGGGGCTCCCAGCTTGCCGGACCGGGCAGGGCCTTTCGCGGGCTCGATCGGCGGCCGCGGGGTCATGGCCGGGTTCAAGAGCGCGTCCAGGGCCGCCAGGTCTTCCTTCGAGGGTCGCGAAGGGGCGACCGGCTCGTGGGCCGCCTCGTGGGCGTCCGCCATCGGCTCCGGCGAGAACGGCGGCATGGAGAAGTTCGGAGGCGCGTCGTCTCGGCGCGGAGGCGGTGGCTCGATCACCGGCAAGGCCGTGGTTTCGACCTCGGGCCCGAGCGCGAATCCTGTCGAATCGCTGGGCGGGGAGAGCGGGCCGGGAATGGGGCCGTCCGCAGCGTCCGGGGACACGTAGGCGGGCGTTCGGGGTAGCGTGCGGGATTCGGGCTCCGGTTCCGGGGGGAGGAACGCCTCCGGCTCGGTGGTCTCCGGGGCAACGACCAGAGCCTCGGTGGGAGCGAAGAACGGGTCGGATTCCGGCATCGGGAAGGGAGGCGAACCGCCCGCGTCGAGCGCGGGGGGCTCGCCGACGCTCGTGAAGAAGGGATCGTCGTCGTCCGGCCCCGCGGGGGGTGGTTCCGCCGCGGGCGTGTCGCCACCCCCGAAGGCCATCGCCGCCGTCGCGGCCAGGTCCAGCTCGGGTTCGGCCGATGCCGAAGGCGTGCTTCCCGCGGTCCTCGGCTCCACGAGGCCGAGGAACAGCAGCCCGCAGGCGATCTTGGCGGCGTCGAACTCGTCGATCCGCGCGAGCCGCGCCGCTTCCTTCAAGGACCGCTGGCCGTCCAGGTGGTTCGGCAGGTCCCCGACGTCCGTGCGCACCTCGGCCATCTCGGCCCCCGGCGCGGAGACCGAGCACGACGTCGAGGCCCTCGAGGTGACGCAGCACGAAAGAGCGGTCGGCGATACGCCGCACCGACGCGAGCACGAGCTTTTCGGTCGCGAGCTTCAAGTCGACCGCACCCTTGGGCAAGCACGCCGTCCTCGAACTCGAAGGCACCCGTCGTGTAGCCGATGATGTCGGAGAGAATCCGCTCGACCTTGATCCGCGCCGCTTCCCCGAGCTCGCGCTGGCTCACGAACCCGCTCTCGGCCAGGACCTTCGCCAGGGGATTCCCCGGCCCGACCTTGGTGTTCACATCGGCGAGCTGCTCGGCGGTGATCTTGCCGTTTTCGATCAGGATGGCGCCGAGCTGGTCTTTGGGGTCGTTCGACGAGCCGAACAGGATTCGGCCGGAGCGGTAGTAGAGGGCCTTGGGGTAGGACGGGCCCTTCCACCTTCAACGAGCCCGTGGCCCCCTGGCGGTGGAGGTCCATGAGGAGGAAGGGGAACGACTTGGGATCGATGTTCCCGCTGATCGGGAACGACTCCGCCATCAAGCCCTCCTGGCGCCCGGGAAGTCCTCCTCTCCCTGGACGCATCGCAAGCTGGGTCAATATATTACCACGGTTCGTGCACTCGTTGACAGTGCTCGAAACCGAGACTTACACTGCTCTTCCTGGAGGTGCCCTTGAGCGAGGTGGACCGGCAGCGAGAAGACGAATGGTTCCGGCAGAACGAGCTCCACCTTCTCGAAGCGGCTCGCGCCGCGCGCCTGAAGCGGCAGGCCGAGCGCGAAGCGCGCGAAAAGGCCGAAGAGCGCCAGCGCACGAAAGCGCTTCACTTCATGAAGTGCCCCAAGTGCGGCCACGACCTCAAGGCCGAGACCCTCGATGGCATCGAGATCGACCGCTGCACGTTCTGCGAAGGCTATCTTCCTGGACGCGGGCGAGATCGAGCAGCTGTTCCTGAAGCGCAAGGCGCCCGAGCGACAGAGCTTCATGCGGCGACTCCTCGGGATCTAGCGGGCAGGAGCTGGAGCCGGGCCCGCGTCGCGGGCAAGCCCGCCGTCGAGCGCAAGGACGCCATGCCCTACTTGATCGACGGCAACAACCTGCTCGGGTCCTGGGGTGGTCCCACGTCGAACGACGATCGTCGCTCCGAGGTGGTGCGCCGGGTGGCCGCCTTCTGTCGGGCCAAGAACGTGCGCGCCACCCTGGTCTTCGACGGCCACCCTTTGCGTCCCGACCTGGCGGCTCAGAACCTCGGGCCCCTGTCGCTGCGTGTCCCCCCCGCGGGTAGCGACGCCGACACGGTGATCCGCGAGCTCCTCGACCGAACCCCGCGCCCCGCCGAATGGGTGGTCGTCACCTCCGACAAGGCCGTCTACTCCTACGCGAAGACGTGCGGAGCCTCCGTTCTGCGCGCCCACGAATGGAATGCGCTCGAGCGCCGCTTCGCTGCGGGAACGAGCGAGGGCCGGACCCGGGAGAAGGCGGCCGGCCCGCGGGAAAAGCCGGAGCGAGAAGACGACGTCGCCGGGTGGCTGAAGAAGTTCGGCGGCGAATGACGCGTTGACGCGTCAACCGCGCGTGACACCCCGCTAACTCCAGGAGCCGCTGCCGCTGGCCCGCTCCGCGGGCGCCGAGCGTCAACTCCACTTGACGACTGCCCGCGGCCCGTCGCCCGCCTCTTCGTGTGACTCCTGCCGCCAAGCCGCGATAGCTCAATGGGTTGTCTCTCGCGGTCGAAGCCGGCATCGGCCTTGCCCCTACCTGGGGCGTCGTGCGGATCGTTCCGGTGCGAGCTACGGAAGGGAGAGCCGGGGCTCGCATCGGACGACCCGCGACGACGAACTACAACTCGCCCCGCTCGTCGTGGGGCATTCACGAGGAGAAGAAGAAATGAAGTTCCGTCGCGTCGTCGTCACCACCATGGCCTTCGCTCTGGCCGCGTTCTTGTCGACCCTCGCCATGGCCGCGGGCAAGCCTGCGCCCACGGGCAAGGTGAACATCAACACCGCGTCCGTGGAGCAGCTCACGACCCTTCCCGGCGTGGGCCCGGCCCTGGCCGCTCGCATCGTGGAGCATCGGCAGAAGGCCGGCTCGTTCAAGGCCCCGGCCGAGCTCATGAACGTCAAGGGCATCGGCGAGAAGAACTTCAACAAGATCCAGGGCTATCTCACCGTCGGCGACGGGGCCGCGCGTCCCGCCGCGAGCCGCTGACATCCCGAAGAGAGGCGGGGGCGGCTCCTGCGGGGCCGCCCCCGACACCCACATGAACGACAGGGGATTCAGCCTTCTCGAAATGGTGGTCGTGCTCGGCCTGATGACGGTGGTGATCGGCATTGCCGCGCCGGCCCTCAAGGCCTACTCGGTCGAGAGCCACATCCTGGGCGCGGGCCGCCAGTTCAAGTGGGAGTTCATGAAGGCGCGGTCGATCGCGGTGCGGTCCGGAGTCGCAGACCGCGATTCGCTTCGAGGTGTCGGCCGACGGCAGGAACCAGTACTCGACCTACTCGGACGGGAACGGCAACGGCGTTCTGGCCGTCGACATCGCGTCGGGGTTGGACTATCGGATCTCGGGCCCGCTGCCCCTGGATGGCGGGGCGCCCGGGGTGCGCGTGGGTATCCTCTCGGGGCTCAGGGGCCCCGACGGCGAGCCCCTCGACCCCGCCGACCCCATCCGCTTCGGTCGCTCCAACATGCTGTCCTTCTCGCCATTCGGGACCGCGAGCCCCGGCACCTTCTACCTCGCCGGGGAGGGGGTCCAGGGAGCGGTACGGGTGACGCCGGGCAGCGCGCGCGTGCGAATGATCCTCTGCCGGCGCAACCGGTGGATCGAGCGATGAGAGCCACGGGCGATGCCGAAGAGGTGTTCGTGGTGCGGGTCGAGCCGCCCGACGGCTCCTCCGGGGTCCTCCGGGACGCGCCGGTTCTGGCGCGGATCTCGCACCGGCTCGACGTGCGGACGCTGTCGCCCGACTCGGTGCGCATCGTCGGCGAGTCGGGGCCGGTCTCGATGCGGCTGGAGCTGAGCCGCGACGGCTTCGTCCTGATCTGCCGCCCCGAGCGACCGCTCGACGCCGGGGTCGAGCACCGGTTCGAGCTCGTCGGCCTCCGGGACGCACGCGGGCGCGAGGTGCTGGCCCACGAAAGCCGCTTCGTGCCCGGGGGCCTCGGCCTGCACGATTTGGAGGAGGAGGCGTGCTAGCCCTGGCCGACGCGTTCCCCAGACTGTAGATACGTTTGATATATACTTCTGTCGGAGGTGGTCGATGGCCGACCGGGCCAAGCTCTTCCGGACAGGGGGCAGCCAGGCCGTCAGGCTGCCGAAGGAGTACCGGTTTCCGGGCCAGACCGAAGTGCTGATCCATCGCGAGGGTTCGCGCGTGGTCCTGGAGCACGCGAAGAGAAGCTGGAGTCGCGCTTTCCTCGCCCTCGCGGGCTCCGCCGCGGAGTTTCCCTACCCCTCGGAGCCGCCGGCCGCCGAGCCTGGTCCCAAGCTGGACTGACCGGTGCGTTACCTGCTCGACACGAACGTCTGCGTGGACTATCTCTCTGGCCGGCACCCCCTCGTCACCGAGAGGATTCGCCGTTCTTCTCCGAATGACATCTGCTCGAGCTCGGTAGTCGTGGCGGAGCTACGCTTTGGTGCCGACAAGAGCGGCCGTCCCCGGGCCAACCACGCGCGCCTCGACATCCTCGTCGCCGAGATCACCTGTCTCGACTTCGACCTCCTGGCGGCCGCAGCCTACGGCGGCTTGCGCGCGCGCCTCCACGCCAGGGGAACGCCCATCGGGCCGAACGACATGCTGATCGCAGCGCAGGCCCTCTCGCGAGGACTGGTCCTCGTGACCGACAACGTGCGCGAGTTCCGGCGCGTGAAGGGCCTCAAGATCGAGAGCTGGCGCACCTGACGGGTGGCCTCACCCCGGCCTCGACGATTTGGAGGAGGAGGCGTGCTAGATTGGCCCTCTAGAGATGAACTCGCAGGCGTACCTCCTTCTCACGCTCGTCTTCTACACCGCGGGTGCGGTCCACGTTCTCGTCCACGCGCTGACGCGCCGGCGGTTGCTGGGCTCGGTCGCGCTGATCGCCATCCTCATCGGCTTCGCCCTCAACACGGCGGGCCTGTCCCAGCGGTGGACCGAAGCGGGCCGCTTTCCCGTGGTGGGGCTCCACGACGGCGCCTCCTTCCTGGCCTGGGCCATCGTGCTCGCGTTCCTCGCGATCTACGTGCGGACCCGGATGGAGGCGCTCGGGCTCGTCGTCTACCCGGTGATCTTCGGCCTGATGCTGGTGGCTGGGCTCACCCGGCCCTCCGTTGTCGGAAGACCCGATCCTGCGCAGCCTCTTCCTGCCCATCCACACGACCCTGGCCCTTTTCGGCTATGCCGCCCTGTTCCTCGCCTGTGCCATGGGCATCCTGTACCTGATGCAGGAGCGCGAGCTCAAGTCGCGCTCGCCGCGGGCCTTCTACTACATGCTGCCCAGCCTCGAGCGCTGCGACACCCTGGCCGCGCGGATCGTGATCGTGGGCTTCGGGTTCCTCACCCTCGCGATCGTCACGGGCATCCTCTGGAACGACCACGCGCGCGGCCGCTACTGGACGGGCGATCCGAAGGAGTGGAGCGCCACCCTCGCCTGGGTGATCTACGTCGTGCTCCTGGTGACCCGCCTGCGGTCGGGCTGGGGCGGCCGCCGGGGTGCCTACCTCGGAATCGCGGGGTTCGTGGCGGTGGCCTTCGCGTGGGCCTGGATGGCGCTCGTGTCCGGAGTGACGGTTGCGAGCCGCTAGACGCGCCGCAGCCGCGACGGGTCTTCACCCATGATCGTCGTCGTCGGCCTCAGCCACCAGACCGCCCCTTTGCCGGTGCGCGAGGCCATGGCCTTTCCTCGCGAGCGGATTGCCGAGGCGCTCGAGCGGCTGCGGGCCGACGCCGGTCTCGAGGAGGCGATCATCCTCTCGACCTGCAACCGGGTGGAGGTCTACGGACGCGGGAAGGATGCGGGGACCACCGATGCCGTCGCCCGATTCATTGCGGAGTACCACGGCCGCCCCGCCCCCGAGATCCTGCCGCACCTCTATCGGCTCGAGGGGGAGGACGCGATCCGCCACGTCTTCCGGGTCGCGGCCAGCCTCGACTCGATGGTCCTCGGTGAGCCGCAGATCCTGGGCCAGGTGAAGACGGCCTACGAGGATGCCGCGGCCGCGACCTCGCTCGGGTCGGTCCTGAACGCGCTCCGGAACCGATCGGTGGCCGCCGCCAAGCGGGCGCGATCGGAGACGGGCATCGGCCACAACGCGGTCTCGATCTCGTTCGTCGCGGTGGAGCTCGCCAAGAAGATCTTCGGCGAGCTGCGCGACCGTAACGTCCTCCTGGTGGGGGCCGGCAAGATGAGCGAGCTGGCGGCCCGCCACCTGGTGCGCGGCGGGGCCCGGGCCTCGGTCCTCGGGGGCCGCCACTTCGAGCGGGCCTCGGAGCTGGCGGCGGCACTCGGCGGACGAGCCGCTCCCTTCGAGTCCCTGCGCGAAGAGCTGGGCAAGGCCGAGATCGTGATCAGCGGGACGGGAGCCCCGGGGATCGTGGTCGCGCGCGCCGACGTGGAGGCGGCCCAGGCGGCAAGGCGGCACCGGCCCCTCTTCCTGATCGACATCGCAGTGCCGCGCGACATCGATCCCGACGCCGCCAAGGTGCCGGGCGTCTTCGTCTACGACCTCGACGACTTGAAGTCCGTGGCCGAGGCCAACCTTCGCGAGCGTCGCAAGGAAGCGGCGGCGGCCGAGGCCATCGTCGAGCGCGAGGTCCAGGAGTTCATGGCCTGGCGCAAGTCGCTGGACGTCGTGCCCCTGCTGGTGGAGCTGCGCCAGCGCGGGGAGGAGATCCGCAAGCACGAGATCGAGAAGGCGCGGGCGCGGCTTGGGTTCGCTGACCCCGGAGCAGGAGAAGGCCATCGACGGCCTGACCTCCTCCATCGTCAACAAGATCCTCCACCCGCCGACCGTTCACCTGAAGGAGATCGCGAGCAACGGCCACGCCGCCGAGCACGTCGGCTTCATCCGCAAGCTCCTGGGGCTCTGAGGAGCCCCAGAACGCCGCCGGGCGTTGCCCTCCTAGCTCTTCTTCTTCTTGAAGGCCTCGTCGACCTGCTTCTTGATGCTCTTGTAGTGCTTGTCCAGCAGCTTGTCCTCTTCCTTGGTCAGGATCCGGAAAGGGACGCGCACCACGCTCTTCGCGAACTTGACGTTCAGCCAGTGCTGGCCGTAGGTGACCCCGCTCGGTATCGGGAAGTAGAACCGGCCGAGGCACCCGCGGTCGCTGGTGAGCTCGACGTTGTCGTAGGGCATCGCCCTTTGATCCAGGTCGGGGAAGAACTGGATCGAGCACGCCCGGTACGCGTTGGGCGGGAAGTAGTTGATCGAGTCGCGCTGGACCTTCTCTCGCATCTTCAGCGCCCTGATGTCAGCCTTCCGGAACTCTTCGGTCGACGGCAAGGGGATCGTCTTGCCGTCCGGCGTGTCCAGCGACACCGCCGCGCGGGTCAGCTCGTAATCCGGCACTCCTTCCCGGAGGGAGAGGCCGACCTCGAGGAGCATCCAGGTCTCGCCCACCGAGAGGTTGGCGAGCTTGTACCCGAGGATGGCGTAGCCCTCCTGGTTGTAGGCGGCGCGGACGTACCGGCCCTCCATCGTCATGATCTGCGGCACCCCCGGTTGCGGTATCTGCACCTTGGGTGGCTCCTGGGCCGAGGCCGCGAGCGGGCCCAACGACAGCAGACAGACCGCGGCGAGGGTATTCGACGACTTTCTCATCACAAGACCTCCTGGAAGCACTGAGACATTCTAGTCTGCGTTCATCTCGAAATATGGGAGCGCGAACCTCGCAGGACCTACGGAAGCTCCGCCATCATGATCTCGCTGGCCCGCGCCGCGGCCACGAGTAGAAGCTCACCGCCGTCAGGCGACACCGCGAGGCTCGACTCCGAGCAAGGCGCGGCAAGGTCCCGAGTCGCCAGGCCGGCCGAGGTGGCGGCTCAGTCCGGTCCGGGCGGCGGGTTGTAGCGGGAGATGAGGTACTTGATGCCGACCACCATGACGCTCTCCCATGCCCGCTCCACGGCGGGGCTCCAGCCGGGGTCTGCCTCGCGCACGGTAGCGAGCAGGCTGTCGAGCCAGAGGTCGTAGAGCTCCGCGCCGATGGCCATCTGGGAGGCGCTGTGACGCGCCGCCACCTCGTCCAGGTACGTCATCGGGCGACTGCCGTCGTCGCGTGCTGCGAGGAGCATGAGGTCCAGGGAGGCCCGGAGCTGGTGCTTCTGACGGACGAAGTCGGTGCCCACGAATTTCTCGCGGACCTTCGGCGACGACGCGAGGAATCGGTCGTAGAAGCGGTCGAGGAAAGCGGGGTTGGCGTTGCAGCGACGCAGGCTGTCCTCGAATTGTCCGAGGAGAGTGTCGTCCATGGGTGACCTCCCGCGGCTGGTCCGCAAGACCGGAGTCTACACGGGTCAGGCGCCCCATCGACAAGGGCGCACTCGCGGACAGGCCGGACCTGGACCAGCGGGTTGGCGGGCCGTAGCAGCGGCCTGCACAATGGAGCCGCTGCCCGCTGATCCGGCGGCCCAGGCTCCGCTTGCGGACTGCGTGGCGGTACCGAAGGGAGGATCAGATGGAACTCGCCTTGAGCTCGCCGGCCTTCACGCAGGGCGCAGCGATACCCGCCCTTTTCACCTGCGAAGGTCGTGACGTTTCGCCTGCCCTCGACTGGACGGGTGTTCCCGAGGCCACGAAGAGCCTCGTGCTGATCGTGGACGACCCCGACGCGCCCGATCCCATGGCCCCGAAGATGACCTGGGTCCACTGGGTGCTCTACAACCTGCCCCCGACCGCACGCGGGCTTGCCGAGGCCGTCGCGCCGAAGGACCTGCCCCCCGGCACCCGCGAGGGCACGAACGACTCGCAGCGCGCCGGTTACGGCGGCCCCTGCCCCCCGATCGGCCGGCACCGCTACTTCCACAAGCTCTACGCCCTCGACACCGTGCTTCCGGACCTGGCTGCGGCGACGAAGGCGCAGGTCGAGACGGCCATGAAGGGCCACGTGATTGCCCACGCGGAGTTGATGGGGACCTACCAGAAGAGCAAGTAGGCGAAGTGCTCTAAGGCACGACCGGGGGAGGAGCCATGGCCGCCACGGCTTCGTCGCTGATGCCGAAGAACCCCTTCCGGGTTCGGACCGTCAGCCCGCGGCGCTTGACCTTGACCGCGAGTCGGTGGAAACGGGGACGGTCGCGGCCGAAGGTCGCGCGCTCGGGGGCGTAGCCGACAAGGTA
The DNA here is from genome assembly GCA_963760685.1 of uncultured Acidobacteriota bacterium. Taxonomy (GTDB): domain Bacteria; phylum Acidobacteriota; class Vicinamibacteria; order Fen-336; family Fen-336; genus CAVXEA01. Next base: position 2,819,204 of record CAVXEA010000003.1, on the reverse strand, counting down.
GTAGCTGTGGCTGCCCGATAGGATTCGCGCGACGCCGCCGCTGACGTCGTTGCTGTCCGCCACCGCAAGGCCGCCCGTCTGCTCGGCGATGTAAGCGAGGCTGCCCTGGCTCGTGAGGAGCGCGGTACGGCGCGTGTCCAGGACGTTCATGGCCACGTCGTGGCCAAAGTCGGGAAGGGAGTCCGCGGCGGAGATCCCGGTCGTGACCAGGCCGCGGGGATCCACGGTGTGGATCACCACCGAGGCACGGTTGGCGAGGTCCGTCAGGCGATCGACGGCGTCGAGCACGTCCTCCCCGGGGCCGTAGACCTGGTCGAGCGGGACGAGGACCCCGGGGCCCCGGAGGTTCCAGATCGGGAAACCGTCGCTGAAGAGGACCACGGTCTTTCGCCCCGTCCAGCCGCGGAGTGCGTCCGTGATGTTCTGAAGGGAAAGAAGCCTCTGCCCGGCCAGGAGGCCGCTCAAGTAGAGGCCGGTGTCCCGCGCCCGCAGATCGAACGCAGACCTGCCCATCCCGTTCGGGTTCTCGAACGGGTTGTACCTTAGGGACCGCGCCGTCGCGCGAAGCTCGGCGGGGCCTTCGATGGGTCGCAGATCGACGACCCCCTGGCCGGTGCGCAGCAGGAAGACCTGCATCTCCGGGCGCATCCCGTCGGCGAAGCGCAGGAGGGCGCGGGTCGTCGTGGCCATGCTGTTCAGGGACATTTCGAGATCGTCGACCACGAAGACCAATGCCTCCGCCGGCTCCCCGGGCGATGCTCCCTCGGCGGTGGCGTGCGAGCGTGTCGGGTCGGCGACACCCGGGCGCGCCGGGCCCCCCATGTAGGCGACATGGGTCACGGCCTGTCGTCGACCGTCCTGCAAGACCTCGAAATCGGCGGCCACGAGATCGGTTACCGGGCGACCGTCTTTGTCGGTGACGACCGCGTCGATCTGGACGAGCTCGACCCCCAGGCGCACGACCAACGGCGCCGAGCCCTTGTCGGGCGCGGTCACGACGACGCTCGCTACGAGTGCGATGAGAGCCAGCCCCATACCCGCCCTCCTCCAAGGATACGCCCCGAACACCACTCATGCTTCGAATCTCAGCCTGGCGCGTGCCCTCCGACGGCCTCCACGACCCGGCGTAGAATCGCCTCCGGTTCGCCCAGTCCCTGCCCCGGAGGTCGCCAATGCGTGGGCTCATGATGGACCGGCCACTCCTCATCTCCTCCCTGCTGGAGCACGCCGCCGACGTCTTCCCCACAGTGGAAATCGTCACGCGCAGCGTCGAGGGCCCCGTACACCGGTACACGTGGACGGCGGCCCGCCAAAGGGCGAGGCAGCTGGCGCAGGCCCTCCAGCACCTCCAGCTCCGCGAAGGCGATGCGGTGGCGACCATCGCCTGGAATACCCACCGGCATCTCGAGCTGTACTACGGCGTGTCAGGCATGGGCGCCGTGGTGCACACGGTGAATCCCCGGCTGCACGCGACCCAGCTGGTCTACGTCTTGAACCACGCCCAGGACCGGGCCCTCTTCGTGGACCTGACCTTCGTGCCCCTGGTGGAAGCCATCTGGGACAAGCTGGAGTCCGTGCGCCACCTCGTGATCATGACCAACCGCGCACACATGCCGGAGACCACGATCCCCGGAGCGCTCTGTTACGAGGACCTGCTGGCGGCCCAGGACGGGAGCTACGACTGGCCGACCTTCGACGAGAACACCGCCTCCGGGATCTGCTACACCTCGGGGACGACCGGGCATCCCAAGGGGGTGGTCTATTCCCATCGCTCGTCCGTCCTCCACGCGTACGGCTGCGCCCTCCCGGGCGCGATCCCGGCGGCTCCGGGCGACGCGCTCCTCCCCGTGGTCCCCATGTTCCACGTCAATGCGTGGGGGGTCCCCTACGGCGCGGCGATGTGCGGGTACAAGCTGGTCATGCCCGGGCCCCGGCTGGACGGCGCGGGACTCACCGAGCTCATGAGCGCCGAGGGCGTCACGATCTGCTGCGGCGTCCCCACGGTGCACCTGGGCCTCCTGGCCCATTGGAGGGCGACGGGGGAGAGCGTCCCGTCCCTCCGGGCCGTGACCATCGGCGGCTCGGCGCCGACATCGACCCTGGTCTCGGAGTTCCGGTCCCGGGGGATCGGCGTGCTCCACGGGTGGGGGATGACCGAGACCAGCCCGGTGGGCACCATCAATAGGATCACCGCCGCCGAGGAGGGGCTGGACGACGCGGCCCAGGTCGCCTTTCTCATGCGGCAAGGGCGAAAGCTCTTTGGGGTCGATCTGCGGGTCGTCGACCACGACGGCGTCGTCCTCCCTCGGGACGGAAAGTCTTCCGGAGAGCTCCAGATCCGAGGCCCCTGGGTCTGCTCGGCCTACCTGGGCGACGAGCCGGGCAGCGCCTTGGACAAGGACGGCTGGTTCTCCACCGGCGACGTGGCGGTGCTCCATCCTGACGGCACTCTGCAGCTCACCGACCGGAAGAAGGACCTCATCAAGTCGGGCGGCGAGTGGATCAGCTCGATCGACCTCGAGAACGCGGCCGCACGCCACCCGGAGGTCGCGCAGGCGGCGGTCATCGGCGTCCCCCACGAGAAGTGGGGCGAGCGCCCGCTTCTCATCGTCCAGCCCGCGCCCGGCGCCTCGCCCACGAAGGAGTCGGTGATGGAGTTCCTGGAGGGCCAGGTCGCGAAGCTCTGCCTCCCTGAGAACGTGATCTTCGTGGACACGCTTCCGCTCGGAGCCACGGGCAAGGTGCAGAAGACCCTGCTCCGGGAGCGGTACTCGGGATCGGCCTGAAGAGGCGGAGACCATGAAGCTCGAAAGCGTGACGCCCGCCCATCTTGCCGCTCACGCCAAGAGCGCCATGAACCGCGGGGACCCGAGGCAGCCGGCTTTTACCCTGATCCTGGGCGCGGGTTTCAGCTACGGACTCGTCCCCTTGACCCGGGACATGATGCACGCGGAGATCGGTCCGTGCCTCAGGGGCGAGCCGGAGGGCCTAGCCCCCGCACGCAAGCGCGAGCTGACGATCGAGTTCTGGCATGAGTTCAACGCGCTGAACCAGGCGAACGCCACCGGCTGTCAGGTCGATCTGGGCGACGACGGTCTGCCCACCGACTGTACGGCGGCCTACCAGACCGTATCCAGGGCGAGAGCGATTGGCGGCATCGGAACCGTCCGGGAGGCTCGCGATTTCCTGCGCACGATGATCGCGAAGTCCCGCGGCCGGCTGAACGGCGCTCACTTCTTTCTGGCGGCGCTGCTCGACGCGCAGCGACGCGGGAATCTCCACGGCAAGCGTCCCTTCTGCCGCACCATCTTCACGACCAACTTCGACAGCCTCCTCCAGACCAGTCTCCAGCTCATGGGCGTCCTCTACTACATGACGGACCGGCCCGAGCTGCCCCTGGAGCCGGGGCACCTGGTCGAGGACGACGAAGCGATTCACCTTGTCTACACGCACGGGAGTGTTCACCGTCCCTATCTCGCGAACACCGAGGAGGAGCTGAAGCATCTTCGCGTCTCCAACGCGCCGATCTTTGCCCCCTATCTGCAGGACCACGGCGTGATCGTCGTGGGGTACAGCGGTTGGCACGACACCCTGGTCGCGGCGCTCGGCCGGTGCATCAACTTCGCGGGGAACCTCTATTGGTGCGACGTGTTCTCGACGCCCGATGCCCCGGGCCGACTCTCGCGGTACGCCCGGAAGCTCATGGGGAGCGAGCGCGGGCGTCGCTTCTACGTGCCGCTCGGGCCCGAGGGCGCGGACGGGCTGATGGGCCTGTTGTTCCAGGAGCTCGTCCAGGAGGGCATCCCCCGGCTTCTCATCGACCCTTTCGTCGGGCTCGCCGACCTGTTGAGCGGCCTGAGCGTCGAAGGCCTCACCCTCAAGCGGTACGCGGCGGGCATCGCGCCCGAGACGAGCAGGCCCGGGACCCCGAAAGTGCATGCGGAAGAGAAGGTGCGCGCCAAGGATCTCCTCGAGAAGGCGGTGGACGCTCTCCGAAGCGCAAGCTGGGGTCTGAAGACCGAGGGTAGTGGGACCAGCGAAGGCAAACCCGACGTGGCCGGCTATCTGATCTCGGCGGCGCTGGAGCGGTCTTTCGCCGGACACCTGGACGAGGCCATGGCGCTTTGGACCACGGCGATCGAGCTGCCCGGCACGCCCCCGGAGCAGATCGCGAAGGCTCTCAACAACCGCGGCCTTGCCTACGGCCAGCGAGGGGATACCGCCAGGGAGATCGCCGACTACACTCGCGTCATCGAGCTGCCCGGCGCTCCACCAGACCAGGTCGCCCGGGCGCTCCACAACCGTGGGCTCACCTTCGGTCAGCAGGGCGACACCGAAAGGGAGATCGCCGACTACACCCGCGCCGTCGAGCTGGCCGGCGCTCCCCCCGACCTGGTCGCCTCGGCCTTCTTCAACCGAGGCGTTACCTACGGGCAGCGGGGGAACACGGAGGACGCGATCGCCGACTACACGCGGGCCATCGAGCTGCCCGGCGCTCCCCCGGACGAGATCGCCCGGGCGCTCAACAACCGTGGTCTCACTTGCGGCGAGCGGGGTGACACCGAAGGGGAGATCGCCGACTACACCCGGGCCATCGACCTGCCAGGGGCACCCCCCGACCAGATCGCCTCGGCCCTCTACAACCGCGGTGCCGCTCGCGGGGAGCAAGGGGACACGGAGAAGGCGATCGCCGACTACACGCGGGCCATCGAGCTGCCCGGCGCTCCCCCGGACGAGGTCGCGAGGGCCCTCAACAACCGAGGCCTGGCTTATGGCCAGCTCGGCGATCGCGAAAGGGAGATCGCCGACTACACCCGGGCTATCGAGCTGCCCGGCGCTCCCCCCGAACAGATCTCTTCGGCCCTCTTCAACCGCGGCGTTGCCTACGGGGAGCTGGACGACACGGAGAAGGCGATCGCCGACTACACCCGGGCCATCGAGCTGCCCGGCGCAACCCCTGACCACGTCGCCTCGGCTCTCAACAACCGCGGTCTGATCCATGGGCAAGCGGGCGACACCGCGAGGGAGATCGCCGACTACACCCGGGCCATCGAGCTGGCCGGCGCTCCCCCCGACCAGGTCGCTTCGGCCCTCTTCAACCGCGGCTCCGCCCACGGGGAGGGAGACGACGCGGAGGGGGCGATCGCCGACTATACCCGGGCCATCGAGTTGCCCGGCGCACCCCCTGACGAGGTCGCCCGGGCCCTCAACAACCGCGGCCTCGCCTACGGAGAGCTCGACGACACCGAAAGGGAGATCGCCGACTACACCCGGGCCATCGAGCTGCCCGGCGCTCCCCCCGACCAGGTCGCTGCGGCCCTCAACAACCGCGGGGCGACCTACGGGGAACGGGAGGACACCGAGAGGGCGATCGCCGACTACACCCGCGTCATCCATCTGCCCGGCGCTCCCCCCGACGAGGTCGCCGGCGCCCTCAACTGCCGTGGCGAGCTGCGATACGCCGGCGGTGACCGTCTCGCCTTCTTGGCCGATCTCGAGGCTTCAGTCCGTCTCGTCGCTTCGCCGGCAAGCCTGTCGAACCTCGGTCTGGCCCACTGCTTTGCCGGAAACGACGACGACGCCCTGGATGCCTACCGCCGGTTCATGGAGACTTCCCACTCCGCAGAGGACCTGGGGAGCGCGCGTGCTGCCCTGACGGCCGCGACTGCCTCCTGGCTGACCGCGGAACGCGCCGCGCCGATCCTCGCGCGGCTCGAGTCGAGCCCAGCCTGAGCATCACCGCGGAAGAAGAGGTCCCCCCTTGGCCTGGACCAGCTGCCGAGGGGAACACGAGACCTCGACCGGCCCTGGCTCGAGAAGCGTTTCGCCGGTTGACGGGCCGCCACCCGGCCGATAGTGTCCCCTCTTCGCTGGAGACTGATCCCCATGACCCTCGTTGCCCTCATCCGCCGCGCCGCCGCCACGCTCGCCTTGGGCCTCCCAGCCCTGGCCCTCGCCCAGACGCCGCCGCAGACCCCGGACATTCCCGCCAAGTTCCAGGTCGCGACCGGCGCCCAGGACTACGAGAGGCGTGAGGTGATGATCCCGGCGCGCGACGGGGTGAAGCTGCACACCGTCATCCTCGTCCCCAAGGGCGCCCGGAACGCGCCAATCCTGCTGACCCGTACCCCCTACAACGCGTCGAAGCGACTCGAGCGCAGCCAGAGCCCGCACCTGCTCGCGACCGTGCCCCAGGGCGACGAGCTGTTCGTGGCCGACGGCTACATCCGCGTCTTCCAGGACGTGCGCGGCAAGTACGGCTCCGAGGGCGACTACGTGATGACGCGTCCGCTCCGGGGGCCGCTCAACCCCACGGCCGTGGATCACGCGACCGATGCCTGGGACACCATCGACTGGCTCGTGAAGAACGTCAAGGAGTCGAACGGGCGCGTGGGCATGATCGGCTCGTCCTACGAGGGCTTCACGGTGGCGATGGCGCTCTTCGATCCGCACCCGGCGCTCAAGGTCGCGGCCCCCGAGAGTCCGATGGTGGACGGCTGGATGGGCGACGACTGGTTCCATTTCGGCGCGTTCCGACAGACGAACCTCGACTATTTCGCCGGGCAGACCACGGCCAAGGGGGAGGGCATCCCGGTGCCGCGCGGAGGCTACGACGACTACGAGAGCTTCCGCCGGGCGGGCTCGGCCGGGGACTACGCGAGGGCGGCGGGGCTCGACCAGTTGCCGGCATGGCGCAAGGTCACCGAGCACCCGGCCTACGACGCCTTCTGGCAGGGCCAGGCGCTCGACCGGCTTCTTCCCGGCCGCGCCTCGAGCGTGCCCACGATGTGGGTGCAGGGCCTCTGGGACCAGGAGGACATGTGGGGTGCCATCCACTGCTACCTGGCCCTGGAGCCGAAGGACGCGGGCAACGACCGCAACTATCTGGTCATGGGCCCGTGGCGCCACAGCGGGGTCAACTACGAAGGCTCGACCCTCGGCCCGCTGAGGTGGGAGGGCGATACCGCGCTCCAGTTTCGCCGCGACGTGCTGAAGCCGTTCTTCGACCAGTACCTGAAGGACGGCGCCAGGAAGGCCGAGACTCCGCCCGTGTTGATCTACAACACGGGGGAGAACCACTGGGACCGCCTCTCGTCCTGGCCGCTCGCCTGTGACGCGGGCTGCCCGTCGCCCATGAGGGCGCTCTACGTGCAGCCGGACTTCGGCCTCTCCTTCGCCGCGCCGGCCCAGGGGGCGTCGGCCTACGACGAATACGTCTCGGACCCCGCGAAGCCCGTTCCCTACATCCCGCGTCCCCTGCGGTTCGCAGACGGAGACGCGTGGCGACGGTGGCTGGTCAGCGACCAGCGCCCCGTGACCGACCGCACCGACGTGCTGAGCTACGCGACCGCGGTCCTGACCGCACCGCTGCGCATCAGCGGAGCGCCCATGGTCAACCTCTTCGCGTCCACGAGCGGCACGGACGGCGACTGGGTGGTCAAGCTCATCGACGTCTATCCCGACGAGGTGCCCTCGCAGCCGGAGATGGGCGGCTACCAGTTGATGGTCGCGGCGGACATCCTCCGCGGCCGCTACCGTGAGAGCTTCGAGCACCCCACGCCCATCCCCGCCGACAAGGTGCAGAGCTATCGCTTCATCTTGCCGACGGCCAATCACGTCTTCCAACCCGGACACCGGGTGATGGTGCAGATCCAGTCGACCTGGTTCCCACTCTACGACCGCAACCCGCAGACCTACGTGGACAACATCTTCTTCGCCAAGCCCACCGACTACGAAAGGCCACGGTAAGGGTGTTCCACGCGGGAGAGCAGGTGAGCTTCGTGAGCCTGCCGGTGGTGGAGAGCCGCTAGGGCGAAGGCGGGGCGGTCAGGGCCTCGCGCACCTTGTGCGCGAGGGCGTCGGGCGAGAAAGGCTTCAGCAGGAACGCGGCATCGCGTGAGAGAACGCCGTCCGGGGCGGAATCATCGGTGATGCTGCCGGACACGAAGAGGACTCTTCGTCTCGGGCCAGTCCCGGGCCAGACGCCGGGCAAGCTCGGGGCCGCTCATGTCCGGCATGGAGACTTCGGTCACGACGAGGTGGACGGGTAGAGTGTGCCGCTTCTGGACGAGGAGCGCGTCCTCTCCCTGGCTCGCCTCGATCACGACGTAGCCCTGACCCTCCAGTATCTCCCGCTCGACCAGGCGAACGGCTTCGTGGTGTTCCACGAGCAGGATCGTCTCCGAGCCACGCGGTGGCGCCGTCATCGCGGCCGGAGCGGCGGGCAGCGTCTCGTGAGGTGCGGCCAGGGGCTGCCGCTTGCTGAAGGCGAGGAGCTGCCGGGTGAGTGCCGTGGCCCGCTCCGCCGCCCCCAGGAGCTCTTCGAGCTGCCGGCCGAAGGACTCGTCCTGCCCCGCGTGCCTCTTGGCCAGCTCGCCGCGGCTGGTGATGACCGTGAGCAGGTTGTTGAAGTCCTGGGCCGCGCTCCCCGCGAGCCTCCGGATGGCCTCCAGTCGGTCCGACCGCCGAACCTGGCCCTTCGAGATCTCGCGCCTTCGTGACGTCGCGGAAGCTCCACACCCGGCCTCGCGGCTGCCCGTCCTGCCAGTGCGGGATGGAATACCGCTCGAAGGTCCGGCCGTCCTTGAACTCCAGCACGTCGAACGCTTCGGCCTCCGGTTGGGAGTAGAGCTCTCGAATCTTGCTCAGGAACTGCTCCGGGTCCTTGAGCTGGTCGAGGACGTGCGCGATCAGGGCGGTGTCGTCGCGCATGGCCAGCATCGGGCGGGGGATTCGCCAGAGCTGCGCGAACCGATGATTGAACGACTCCACGCGGCCCCCGTGGTCCACCACCAGGATGCCGTCCGCAGTGGAGTCGAGGGTCGAACGCAGGACGGATACGGTTCGCCTCATCTCCTGTTGCGCGCGATGACGCTCGAGGGCGGCCACGACCTGGCGTGCCGCGAAGGTCAGGATCTCCTTCTCCCGTTCTCCGTAAGCCGCGGTGTCGGGCCGCGCTCGAACCGCCAGAGCGCCGAGGGTCTTCTCTCCGGACCTCAGGGGCACGCCCAGCCAGCTCCCCAGGGGGTCGCCGCCCCCGCCTTTGGCCGCAGTCGGGGCCAGGAGGGCCTCGCCCGTCTCCACGACCTGCGCGGTCCATTCATCCGCGAGCGTCCGCGGCCCGGACACGATCGGCGCCTCCCCGGAGAGGTAGGCGCAGGTGAGCTTCGCGGACGCCGTGTCCTTGAGCATGACCCGGAGGCTCTTCGCCCCCATGAGCGCGCGAAGCGTGGCTCCGATCCCGGAATAGAGGTCGGCCATGTCGGTGGAGGCCTGCGCCTGCTCGGCCACGAGATAGAGCGCGGAGCGCACGGCCTCGGCGTGCTTCCTCTCGGTGATGTCCCGCACCACTCCCGTGAACGTGGGCCTGGCCTTGCTTCCACCTTCTCCGAAGGAGATCTCCACCGGGATCTCGCGGCCGCTCTTGTCGCGCGCGACGAGCTCGACCGCATGCCAGTCCACGTGCTTGCGACCGGTGGCGACGTAGCGCGCGAGGGAGGCTCTGGTGACGCTCGCGCAGGGCGTCCGGCATCAGCATGGTGAGGCTCTGGCCCAGCATCTCTCTTGGAGCGTAGCCGAACATCCTCGACGTGCTCGGGTTCACGAAGAGGATTCGGCTCTCCGCGTCGATGGTGATGACGGCGTCGGCGATGGTCTCGGCCAGCAGGGGACCGACTTCGCGGGCCAGCCGCACGGCGGCCCGCGGCCTTGGGCGAGGCCTCGATGCCGCCTGCGTTCGTTTCTTCGGCCCACTGGCCATGGTTTCGCCCGGAGAATCGACCTGACGCTACGCCCACGGGCACAGCCGGGTCAACCGTGGACCGGTGCCGTGGTCCGGTGCCGCCGGCTCTCGGGGACAGGCGCCCACGAGCACGGGATGGTTGAGACAGGTGGATCTTGACGTTCGCGCGAGGCGGGAAGTAGTGTCTTCGCAGTCGCCGGACCCAGGAGCAGATGGCCTCGACACAGGTCGCGGCCGGCCCACGGGTCAGCGAGGAGGAGAATGATGAATCGATCCATGACCGAGCGAGTCGTGCGGGGTGGGGGTTTGGCGATGGCTCTTCTGGCCATCCCGGCCGCCCCCGCGGCCGCTCGGCAGGGCGCGCCGTCCCCCGCGACCCCCACCCCGATGGTCGCCACCTACGAAACGCTCGCGGACGGGATCCTGGCCCTCAAGAAGACCGAGGAGAACCTCTGCCGCTCGATCCTGGCCGCGTCCTACGCGCACGCCCAGGTCGAGTTGGCGCGGGCCCAGAAGTCGATCACCGCAAACGACGCAAAGGCCGCGCAGGCCGCGCTCGAGTCGGTGGCGGCGGCGGTAGGGCAGATCGCCACGGAGGGGGACAACGCCGTGGCCGGAGTGCGCAAGCGTCTGGTCGACGGCGGCCATCACCACAACGCCGCGGGCGAGGCCCAGGGCTTGTTCGACGCCGGCTTCGTGATCGTGACCCGCGCCGCCAAGCAGAAGCTGCTCGAGTCGTCGCGGGCGATCGGGCAACTGTCCCGCGCCCCGAAGGCCGACGCCCTCGAGGCGGAATGGAAGAAGGTGGCGGCCGTCTACGACGAGCTGATGAAGCCGGCCCGCTAGAGTCTTCGCCTCCCTGGTGAAAGAACTCTCCTCGCCGCGCGTGTTCGCGGTCCTGGCCGCCGTCGTCGGCGCCCTAGGCCTCGCGCGCGCGGATTCTCCGGTCAAGCCTCCCGCCGCCGGGTCTGACCCGCACTTCCGTTTCGTGGACGTCTCGCGCCAGGCCCGCCTCGACCGGGTCGTCCTCTCGGGACGGCCGGAGAAGGACCACCTGCTCGACTCGTCCGGGACCGGGATCGCGTTCCTCGACTACGACCGCGACGGCCGCCTGGACGTCTACGTGGTCAACGGTTGGCGGCTCGACGGTGCGCGCGTGGCCGAGCGCGGTCGAAACGCCTTGTACCGCGGACTGCCCGGCGGCACCTTCGAAGATGTGACCGACGCGGCGGGAGTGGGCGGTGAGGAACGGTGGGGATCGGGCGTGGCCGTCGCCGACTTCGACCGGGACGGCTGGCCCGACCTCTTCGTCACGACCTTCGGCGCGAACCTGCTCTACAGGAACCTCGGCACCGGACGATTCGAGGACGTGGCGGCGAAGGTCGGCGTCGATGCCCCGGGCTGGAACACGGGTGCGGCGTTCTTCGACGCGGACGGCGACGGCTTCCTCGATCTCTACGTCGCTTCCTACATCGACTGCACGCTGGCCGACGTCCTGAGCGCGAAGCGAACGCTCGACTGGCGTGGCCTCGAGAAGGTCGCGGTCGGGCCCTTCGGCCTCAAGGGGGCGCCGGATCACTTCTTCCGCTCCGTGGGCGGCAAGCGCTTCGTCGACGCGACGGCAGAGGCGGGGCTCGAGGACCGGGCCCGCGGCTTCGGGTTCGCCGTGCGCGCGGCCGACTTCGACGGCGACGGCAGGGTCGACCTGTACGTGGCCAACGACTCCGACCCCAACTATCTCTACCGGAACGAGGGCAACGGCAGGTTCAAGGAGATGGCCACGTGGTCGGGCTCGGCCCTCGACGCGAACGGCGCCGCGCAGGCCAGCATGGGAATCGGAGTGGGCGACGCTACGGGCGACGGGCTCCTCGACGTCTTCGTCACGAACTTCTCGGAGGACTTTTCGACCCTGTACCGGGGCCTGGGGAACCTGCTGTTCGAGGACGCGAGTCGCGAGACGGGTGTCGGCCAGCCCACCTATCGTCCGCTCTCCTGGGGGACGGCCTTCGCCGACTTCGACAACGACGGCGACCTCGACCTCGTGGTGGCCAACGGGCACATCTACCCGCAGATCGACCGGCACCCGGAGCTGATCGGAACCTTCGCGCAGCGCAACCTGCTGCTCGAGAACCAGGGCCCCGGCGCGGCCACCCTCTTCCGCGACGTGACCGCCGAGGCCGGACCTGGGTTCGAGCCCGTTGTGGTCGAGCCGCGGCCTCGCGGTGGGGGATTTCGACGACGACGGACGAATCGACGTCCTGATCAGCCACCTGGACGCTGCTCCGACCCTCCTTCGCAACGAGAGTCGCGCGGGCGCGTGGCTCACCGTCGTCTGCGAAGACGCCCATGGCGAGACGAACCCGATCGGGACGGTCGTGACCGTGACCGCGGGCGGCCGCAAGCAGCAGCGCGACATCGCCTCGGGCGACTCGTACCTGAGCAGTCACGACCCCCGGCCGCACTTTGGCCTCGGGAGCCTGGAGAAGGTCGAAGAGGTGGACGTCCGATGGCCCGACGGGACCCACTCGAAACGGCGAGACGTACCGGCCCGGCAGTTCCTGAAGGTCCGTCAGGGGTCTTGAATCGGAGGAAGTCCACTGGAGAAGGATCCGCATCGGCACGCGGGGAGGTTGGCCTTCCGCCGCATCTACGGAAAGTGTGCTCCCCTGGAACGTCGTGAAGGTCAGAACCTGAGAGCCCATCCGAGTCCGCCGAATAGTCCTTGACCCCCTTCGGTCCCGCGGCTCAAACTCGCGCAGATTCACAAACTTCGAGCAAGGCGGCGGCCGATGGCGCTGCTGCGCCGCCGCCGGTGCTCTTGGCAGAGAGAGCGAGGAATCGATGAAAGGCCATGTGACGGTCTTGATCCTGGGTGTGGCGGCCGTCCTGAGCGCAGGCGCCGCCGCTCCAGCCCATTCCGACGACGCCTCCGTCGTTACCGCGGAAATGGCGCAGTCCTTCCGCGAAAGCTTCAACGTCGCCATGGACAACCTCGATGTCGTGTTCGACCGCGCCCAGAGCACCAAGGGCCGGCGGCTCGTCGCGGACGCGAAGCAGAAGATGCAGCAGGTGAGCGACCAGGACATCTCCCGCACGTTTGCCCGCGGCGGAGTCCCGGACCTCGCGCCGTTCGTGGCGGCGTCGCGAAGGCTGGCGGGCGCGGTCGACCGCTCCGGGACGCGGCCCCGCGCGCAGGTGTTCGACCCGTCAACCGCCGGATTCCCGGGTGCTCCGGGGATCCTCGGTGATTGCGGCAACATCTCTCACGGCCCTTCGTTCACGTACGGCGCGCTGATTGCGATGAACGTGGCGAGGGCGATCATCGCGGCCGCACAGTTCGCGTGCGAAGAAGTCGTCGTGGTCCTCGGCGAAGGGGGGAACGGCGCGGCGGTCTGCATCCCCCTGGCCATAGCCGCGCAGGCGGCAGAGGTCCCGTTCGATCTCGCGACCTTCTGCGGCGGGGAGGAGGACTCGGCCCTCCTCGAAGGCAGCTACAACCGGCTCGAGCACGTCCACGGCGACCTCGATGCCGCGCGCAACCAGATCGTGAACGACGGCAACAGCCACACGACCGAGATACTGAGCAACAACGCTTCCAACACCTTGACGATCCTCACCAACGACAACACGAACACGAGCCAGATCCTCAACAACAGCAACTCGAACACCACGAACATCCTGGCATCGCTCGGAGCCAACGCCGATCTGGCCGAGGCGCGTGAGATCGAGGACAACCTTTCCCGAGACGCCTGCAACGCCTGGATGTTCACCCCCGAATACGCCGACGTGGCCCGCACGATCAGGCTGGGCGGGCGTCTGGAGAAGGTGGCGGCAGTCATCCAGCACGCCATCGACAACGCCCGCGCCATTCAAAGCGTGAGGCGCGGCGAGCTCGAGTGCGCCCAGGATTCCCTCGACGATGCCCTGGCCAAGGCCGGCCGGCGGCCCCCCTTCCGTGCGGAGAAGGTCTGCGACCATCTCCTCGACGCGTACGAAAAGGTCACGCCTTCCCTGAAGAGTCACGACCACGGCTATTCGGACAAGGACCACAACCACCACAATCACTCCCACGCGGGTAGGAGAGACGGCGGGCCGGGCATCTCGGCCAACCGGTAAGCGATCCGACCGTCGCTGGCGCTAAGGTCCTCCTCGTGCGGGCCGCGGGGAGGGTTTGCCCGAAGCGACCCGCAGGCGGGGGGAGTCGAGAACCCCCAACCCGTGGGGGTGACCCGCTTCTGTGAGAAGATCCGCCTTTCCCCCTCTCGAACGAGGTGCCCCCCAATGCGCCGCCCACTGACTCTCTGGTCACTCGGTTTGGCCTTGGTCCTTCCGTTTCCGGCAAGCGGGGCGGGGGCAGAGGACGATGGCAGAAAGCCAATCCACCGCACGAACGCCGAGATCATGCGGGAGGCAGCCCTCCAGGAGCGTCCGTTGGAGGTCCAGGACCGCGAGACCAAGGTCCGGCGTCCGGCCAGGCGCCGGGTCCTGCCCCAGAACCCCCACTCGCCGGCACCGGCGCGCTGGGCGGCGGAGCCGGCCATCCTGGGCCAACCTCGCCTTCCCCAGGTCGTCGGAACCACCTTTACGAGCGTCACGCTGAGCGAGGCCCTGGTTCAGCCTCCGGACTCCATGGGCGCAATTGGACCCGCCCAGTTCCTCACCCACGTGAACGGCCGTATTCGAGTCCATGCCAAGTCCGACGGTGTCGTGGGAGCCCTCGACACACCGGACCTCACGTTCTGGGACTCGGTGCGGACCCACGGTACGAACAACTTCATCTCCGATCCGCGGGTGCGTTACGACCGCCTTTCCGACCGATGGTTCACGACCATCATCGACGTGCCCCGGAACGTCGGGACGACGGCCGGGGTTTCGAACCGAATCCTGCTGGCGGTCAGCGATTCCTCGACGGTCACCAGCGCCTCGGGCTGGAAGTTCTACTACTTCAACATGGACGCCGCCCTGCCTACCGGTGATCCCGCGTGCCTGGCCGACTACCCGACCCTGGGCATCGACGCCAACGCCCTCTATATCGGGGCCAACGTCTTTTGCGGGCCCAACCTCGACACCCTCGAATTCTCCAACACGACCGCCTGGGTCGTGCGGAAGAGCGCCCTCTTGAATGCGGCGACGCCAGCCAACCTCGTGGCCACCGCCGGCGCCGTCACCGCGTTTCGTGGGCTCGTCGACCCGTCCACCTTTGCGGGTCTGTACACGCCGCAAGGAGTCGACAATGTCTCGCCGGCGGCCAGCGTCGGCTACTTCGTGGGCGTCGACTTTGCGTTCCTCGGCCGGCTCGTGCTGCGTGCCGTCAACAACCCGGGCAGCGGGTCTCCGAGCCTCGGTCCCGACGTCTTCATCAACGTGCCGGCGACGGAGTCCCCCATCGAGGTTCTCACGCCCGGGGGCGGGTTCCCGCTCGACGGGATCGACGACCGCCTCATGAACGCGGTGCTGCGCGACGGCAGGATCTGGACGAGCCAACAGATCGAGGTCGACGCCACCGGCGCCGCGTCGCAGACCGGGGGGCGCAACGGCACACGCTGGTACTCGATCGACACCGCCACCGAACACGGCGGCGCAGGTCGGCACGATCTTCGACAGCGCGACCAGCAACCCCAAGAGCTACTGGATGGCGAGCGTGAACGTGTCGGGCCAGGGGCACGTCGCCTTCGGATCCACGGTCGCGGGCGCCGCGACCGCGCCGGGCGCGGCCACCACGGGTCGGCTCGCGAGCGACCCCGCCAACACCACGCAAGGAACCCCCGGCGTCTACAAGGCGGCGGACGCGGACTACGTCGTGACCTCGGCCCCGTCACCGGCCCGCTGGGGCGACTACTCGATGACCAGCCTCGATCCCTGCGACGACATGTCGCTGTGGACGATCCAGGAGTTCGCCACGTTGTCGAACAACTGGGGTACCCAGGTAGCGCGCCTGCTGGCGCCGCCACCGGGTCCGCCGGCCACCGCAACCCCGACGCTGCCGCAGGGCCAGCCGTCCCTCCGGATCACCCTGACCGGCGCCAACTGGTACGACCCCCCGGCCACCGGCATGTCGTCCTGTCGGACGCCTCTGTCGGTGACCGTGAGTGGCGGGGTCACGGTAACGAGCGTCGCCTACACGAGCCCCACGCAGCTCACCGTCGATCTGAACACGGTCGCCGCCACCGTGGGTGCCAAGACCGTCACGGTCACCAATCCCGACGGCCAGGCCGCCACCGCCCCGGCGCTTCTGGACGTTGTGAGCGTGCCCGTGCTCTCGGCCACAAAGACCGTGGCCACCAACCCCGGCGGCCCGTTCGTGGCCGGGGCCAACGTCACCTATACCTTGACCCTCACGAATACCGGCACCTTCACCCAGGGCGACAACGCGGGCAACGAGCTCACGGACGTGCTGCCCTCCACCTTGACCCTGGTCTCCGCCTCAGCCACGAACGGCACCGCCGTCGCCACCGTGCCGTCGAACACCGTGACCTGGAACGGGCCCATTGCCGCCGGCGGTGGATCGGTCACGATCACGATCCAGGCCACGATCAAGGGCACGACCCCTGGCGGCACCGCGGTCGCCAACCAGGGCACGCTCACGTACGACGCCGACGCCAACGGCACGAACGAGACCGCGCTTCCGACCGACGACCCGAGCCAGCCCGGCGCCGCCGATCCAACCACCTTCTTCACCTCGACCCGCTTCTATACCCTGGACCCGTGCCGCCTCGTGGACACGCGCGCCACGGATGCGCCCGCGCTCGCCCCCGGGTCCCGGAGCTTCACCCTCGCGGGCGCGTGCGGGCTTCCTTCCGACGCCAAGGCGGTTTCGCTCAACGTCACGGTCACGGGGCCCACCCAGCCTGGCGACCTTCGGATCTTCCCGGCGGGATCGGGCCTGCCCCTCGTTTCGACCATCAACTACTTCCCCGGGCAGACGCGGGCCAACAACGCGGTGGCCGCGCTGTCGGACACGGGTGGCCTCGCCGTGCAATGCGACCAGGCCGCAGGCACGGTGCACCTGATCATCGACGTGAACGGGTTCTTCAAGTGAGCGGGGTGCGTCGCCTGGCCTCCAGGCCTCCGAGGTGATCGGTTGAAGGTCCGCATCGGATCCCGGGGGAGTGCGCTTGCGCTGTGGCAGGCCGAGCACGTGAAGGCCCGGCTCGAAGGCCTCGGTCACGCCGTCGCCATCCAGGTCATCACCACGACGGGCGATCGCATCCAGGACCGCAGGCTCGAGGCAGTCGGCGGGAAGGGCGCGTTTCTGAAGGAGATCGAAGAAGCGCTCCTGGCGCGGCGAGGTGGACCTCGCGGTGCATAGCCTGAAGGACGTCCCCACCGTGCTGCCCGACGGGCTTCACATCGTCGCGGTGCTCGAGCGCGCCGATCCGCGGGACGCATTCGTCTCCGAGGGCCCTGGCCTTCGCGATCTTCCCCCCGGCGCGCGCGTGGGAACCACGAGCCTGAGGCGTCAGGCCGTCTTGCGCGAGGTGCGGCCCGACCTGGTGCTGAGCGACCTCCGTGGCAACGTCGACACGCGGCTCACGCGGCTGCGCGAGGGACGCTTCGACGCGATCCTTCTGGCCATGGCCGGCCTCACCCGTCTCGGTCGCGCGGCCGAGGTGACGGAGGCCCTCGACCCGCTGCAGTTCATCCCGGCGCCCGGCCAGGGTGCGATCGCGCTCGAGTGCCGCCAGGAAGACGGGGCGCTCGCGGCCGCCGTGGCGCCGCTCGACCACCCAGAGACGGCCGTCGGCCGTCGCGGCCGAGCGCGCCTTCCTGGCCGGGCTCGGCGGCGGCTGCAACGTGCCGCTCGGCGCCCATGCGCAGGCCGACCCGGCCGGGCTCAGGCTCGTGGCCTTCGTCGCCCGCCCGGATGGCAGCGGCTTGATGCGGGGCGAGCGAACGGGGCCGGAGGCCACGCGCCCTGGGGCAGGCCCTCGCCGCGGAGTTTCTGAGCCGCGGGGCGGCCTCGCTCCTGGGCCGATGATTCTCGGAGGCCGGCCCCTGGCCGAGCGCCGGGTCCTCCTGACCCGCCGTCCCGACCAGGCGGAACCCCTGGCGCGCCGCCTTGCCGATCTAGGCGCCGACGTCGTCTTCGCGCCCGCGATCGAAGTGGGGCCTCCCGAGGACCTGGGGCCCCTCGACGAGGCGCTGCGCGAGCTCGACGGCTACGAGTGGCTGGTGTTCACGAGCCCGAACGCGGTGGCCGCGGTGAAGGCGCGGCTGGAGACGCTCGGTCGAAAGGCGCTTCCCGAGGGCCTGAAGGTCGCGAGCGTGGGCCGCGCGACGAGCGAGGCGGCGCAGGAGGCGTTTCGCGAGTGCCGGGTGGCGCTCGCACCCGCCGACGACTACCGCGCCCTGGGCCTGGTCGAGGCCTTCGCGCAAGCTCGACTCTCCGCCCCGCCGCGTGCTGCTGCCGGTTTCCGACCTGTCACCGCCCACGCTGGCCGATGGTCTTCGAGCCCTCGGAGCCACCGTGGATCAGCGGATCGCGTATCGGACCGCGACCCCCGAGGACCTGAAGTCGCGTCTCGAGGAGACCCTCGCCTCCGGTATCGACCTTGTGCTCTTCGCCTCGCCCTCTGCGGTTCAAGGGTTTGCAGACGCCCTGGGGGCCGGCGCCGCGGGATTGCCCGCGGTCGTGATCGGGCCCACGACGGCGGCGTCCGCGCGACTCGCCGGGATGCAGGTCCTGGCCGTGGCCGAACCCTCGACGGTCGAAGGACTCGCGGCGGCGGCGGTTCGCGCCCTCGAGGCGAATGGTCCCTGACCGTCGTCCCCTCGACGACCGGCCGGGCCCGAGCCATCTCCTTGACAGAGGGGCACTAGAGGGGATATTCTTTGACGTTTTTGTCCGTGGCGAACGGCGCCTCGTCGAGGGCCCCTCGTCCGGAAATCCCAAATCCCTGGAGGTTCCGTCCAACGCATGCCGCAGACTGAAAAAACCGCCGCCCCCATCGCGCCCAAGAGCGCCGAGCCCGTCGTCGACGCGCCGCTCGACGCCGAGGAGTACGAACGTCTCCTCGACATGTACGACGTCAGCTTCAAGAACTTCGCCGAAGGCGAAGTGGTGCGGGGCATCGTCCTGCGCGTCACGGAATCCGAGGTCATCGTCGACGTCGGCTACAAGTCCGAGGGGGTCATCCCCATCGAGGAGTTCCGCGACGAGACGGGCAAGATCTCCATCAAGCAGGGCGAGACGGTGGACGTGCTGCTCGAGAAGACCGAGGACCGGGAAGGCTACGTCGTCCTGTCCAAGGAAAAAGCCGAGAAGATGAAGGTCTGGGACGACGTGGAGCGCGCCTATCAGGAGCGCCGCGTCGTGACCGGACGGGTCATCGAGCGGGTCAAGGGCGGCCTCGCCGTGGACATCGGCGTGCGCGCCTTCCTGCCCGGCAGCCAGGTGGACATCCGCCCCGTGCGCAACCTGGACAGCCTGAAGGGCCAGGAAATCCGCATGCGGGTCATCAAGGTCAACAAGAAGCGCGGCAACATCGTGCTCTCGCGCAAGGCGGTCCTCGAGGAGGAGAACGCCGAGCGGAAGCACCAGACCCTCGAGACCCTCGAAGAGGGCAAGGTCCTGATGGGCACGGTGAAGAACATCACCGAGTACGGCGCCTTCGTGGACCTGGGCGGCATCGACGGCCTGCTGCACATCACCGACATGTCCTGGGGCCGGGTCAACCACCCGAACGAGGTGCTGAACGTCGGGGACGAGATCAAGGTCGTGGTCTTGAAGTTCGACCGCGAGTCGGAGCGCGTCTCGCTCGGCTACAAGCAGCTCCAGGCCGATCCCTGGACCACCGCCACCCTCAAGTACCCCGCGGGCGTGCGCATCAAGGGCAAGGTGGTCAGCATCACCGACTACGGCGCGTTCATCGAGCTCGAGCAGGGCATCGAGGGCCTCATCCACGTCTCCGAGATGTCCTGGTCCAAGAAGGTCAAGCACCCCTCCAAGATCCTGGTCGTGGGCCAGGAGGTGGAGTGCCAGGTCCTCGGCATCGACCAGGAAGCGCACCGCATCAGCCTCGGCCTGAAGCAGGTCGAGTCGAACCCCTGGATGCAGCTCGTCGAGAAGTACCCGGTCAGCTCGAAGATCAAGGGCAAGGTCCGGAACCTCACCGAGTTCGGCGCGTTCGTCGAGGTCGAAGAGGGGATCGACGGCCTCATCCACATCTCCGACCTGTCCTGGACGAAGCGCATCAAGCACCCTTCCGAGCTCCTGAAGAAGGGCGACGTGGTCGAGGCGATCGTGCTCAACATCGACGCCGAGAACCAGCGCCTCTCGCTCGGTCTGAAGCAGCTCGCGACCGACATCTGGGACGAGTTCTTCTCGCACCACAAGGTCGGCGACATCGTCGAAGGCAAGATCGTCCGTTTGACGAACTTCGGCGCCTTCGTGGAGCTGGCCGAGGGCATCGAGGGCCTCGTCCACGTCTCCGAGCTGGACGAGAAGCGCATCGAGAAGCCCGAAGAGCACTTCAAGCCCGGCGACACCTACCCGATGAAGATCATCAAGGTGCAAGAGGGCGAGAAGAAGATCGGGCTGTCCCTGAAGGCGGTCAAGCAGGACGAGTTCCAGCGCGACCTCGCGAGCTACCGCGAGTCGCAGCCCAGCGACCGGCACACCCTGGGCGACGCGTTCCGCGCCGCGCAGGCGGCGGCCGAGAAGGAAAGCACGGAGGAGTAGCCCGATGACGAAGGCCGAGCTGGTGGATGAGGTCTCGCGAATCTCCGACCTCACCCGCAAGCACTCCGAGGTCATCGTCGAAGCCGTGTTTTCGTCCATCGTCCTGGCCCTGCAAAAGGGCGACAAGATCGAGCTTCGGGGCTTTGGGAGCTTCCGGGTGCGGCGTCGCGACAGCCGCACCGGAAGGAACCCCAAGACCGGGGCCGGCGTGGTGGTGCCGGCCAAGCGCATTCCGCACTTCAAGCCCGGGAAAGAGCTCCGGGAACTGATCAACCGGCGCTGACGCCCGCGATGGGTTCGGCTTCGATCTTCCTCAAGGACCCGAAGATCTCCCGTTTTCTCGGCGGCGGCATCGCCGAGGCCGAGTCCCTCCTGGGCTCGCCGCTGCCCCGGCTGCCCACCCCCGAGCAGGAAGGCGACCGGGACGTCTTCTACGTCAACTTCCACCCGCGCCTGCGGCACCCTGGCTCGGCGCTTCGTCCTGGACCTCCTGGGACAGATCGGCATCGCCCTTCCCGGCGCGCCCTCGCGGGGCGACAGCGGCCGCGACCAGGCCGAGTACGAGGCGGCCCTCGCCCGCGTGCTGCGCTCCGCCCGGAGCGCCGACCGGCGCCGTGGCCTGCCGAACCTCTTCTGGCTCGCCCACACCAAGGACATCGCCGAGTACCTGAAAGAGCTGGAGTCCAAGGCCCCGGCCCTGCGCCGCGCCAAGTACTCGCTGCACCCTCTCCTCTCCTCCCTGTTCCGCCGGCTCGACCAGGACGCGCGCAAGGAGATGAACAAGGAGCAGATCCGGCTCTTCGGCAGCGAGGCTCCCGCCTTGACCGAGGCCCTGCTCGACGACGGGTTCGCGTTCACCGAGGTGTCGGTCAGCGACCTCGACTTCAACCAGTTCCTGGCCGCGAACAAGCGCTATCGGATCACCGCCGAGGTCTTCTTCGAGATCCAGGCCATCCTCCTGCGCGAGGCGGAGCGGCGGGTCCGGGAAGGGGACCGGACCCTCATGACCCGGATCGGCCGCTACATGCCGAACCTCCCCAAGGACCAGCACCTCCGCCAGACCGGCCTCGTGAAGATCGTCATGAACGGGCAGATCCTGCCCTGTCTCCTGGGCGACGCCTGGGGGGTGGGGGCCAAGCTCCAGTCCTCGCCCGTCCTTCGCGCGGAGACCGAGCGGCGGAAGCCGATCGAGTTCATCGACGCGTTCCTGGAGGTGGTGACCAACGCCCGCCGCTTCGAGCTCGTCTCCCAGGCCCGCGACCGCGTGCAGATCCTCTCCATCGAGCAGGGAGAGCTCGAGGACAAGGCGAGCCGGCGGCCAGCGCTTCTACGATTTCGGCGCGTCGTCCCAGGTCCAGAACAACGCGGTCAACGCGACCGTCCTCTTCCTCGACCTGCGGGGGTTCACCCAGACCTCGGAGGGCCAGATCTCCGAGCGCGACCTGACGCGCGAGCTCTACGCGGTGTTCGACTCGTTCATCCCCATCGTCGAGCGATTCTCGGGCACGGTCGACAAGTTCCTGGGCGACGGGATGATGATCACCTACGGCACCCGGAAGTCGAGCCCGCTCGATCCCCTGAACGCGGTGCGAACCGCCATCCTCTGCCAGGAGACGCTGGCCAAGCAGCGGGAGCAGGGGGCGACCTACTTCAAGATGGGGATCGCCGTCCACCACGGCCGCGTCTATCTGGCGCGCTTCATCGCCGACGAGGAGACGGTCCAGACCACGGTGATCGGACGCAACGTCAACCTCGCGGGTCGGCTTTCGTCGGCGTCGAAGAAGCCGATCGAGGAGGACGAGGACGGGGAGCCGCGCGCCCGCATGCGGCCGCGCGCGTCCGGGCTGCTCGTCACCGTCGACGAGTCGGGTGTCCTCTTCAACGAGGGCATCGCCATCAGCCGCGACACCCTGGTTCAGATCGAGAGCCAGATGCCCCTGGTGCACGGGGACGGCGGCATCGAGTTCACCGACGACCTGCTGCACCGCCGGATCGTGTTTCGCTACGCGGGAGACGCGAAGTTCAAGGGCGTCCGTTCGAGCCTGCCCGTCTACGAGGTCGACTTCCAGAAGTCCTGATGGAGCGGCTCTTCACCCCCTGGAGGCGCGACTACGTGACCTCGGGATCGCAGGCGCCCGGCTGCGTCCTGTGCCGGGCGGCCGAAGGTGCTGACGGCGCCGACCGCCTGGTCGTGCACCGCGGGGACGCGAACTTCGTGGTGATGAACCTCTATCCCTACGGCGCCGGCCACGTCATGGTCGCGCCACGGCGCCACGTGGGACGCCTGGCCGAGGCGAGCCCCGAAGAGCTGAGCGAGATGATGGCCCTCGCGCGCGAAGTCGAGCGGGCCTTCGCGGAAGTCTACCGTCCCGACGGGATCAACCTGGGGATGAATCTCGGGCGGGCGGCGGGGGCCGGAGTGGCGGACCACATCCACCTGCACCTCCTCCCGCGCTGGAACGGCGACACCAACTTCATGACCACGATCGGGGAGACGCGCGTCATCCCCGAGGACCCGGCGGAGGCCTGCGCGCGCCTGCGTCCCCACTTCGCGCGATGAGCTCCTGGCCCGTGCGTCGCGTCCTCCGCTTGCTGGCCGTGATGCTCGGGGGTCAGGTCTGGAATTGTGAATTGCCGTCGCCATTCACAATTCCAGACCTGACCCCTTCTTCCGTATTCGCCCAGCAGCCCGAGAAGAAAGCGGACCCGTCCTTGAAGAACGAGGCCGTGGTCACGAGCCTCACCCTTTTCGCGGGCACGGCTGAGGGCCTCTGGCGCTCGCCCGATTGGGGAGCGAGCTGGAAGCGGGTCGTCGGCCCGGCCCCCGGCGACACCCTGGAGTCTCTCGGGGCCGCGCGCGCGCTCATGCCCCTGGGCCCCCAGGTGTGGGTGGCCGGCGAGGGCGGGATCTTCTTCTCGGAGGACTTCGGCCTGGCCTGGAAGCGGCTCTACACCGGCGCCTCGGCCCTCTGCCTGATGCCCTCCCGCTATCCGCAATCGGACCTGACCGTCTTCCTCGGGACCGCTTCCGGCCTCCTGCGCTCCGAAGACGCGGGCTCGACGTTCAAGCCCACCGTCCTCGAGGGCGCCGTCGTGTCGCGGCTCGAGTGGCCGGGTCCGGCGCTGGTTGCCGCCACGAGCCGGGGCGTCCTCATCTCCGAGGACGGCGGGCAGCGTCTTCCGCGACCGCGGGCTGGGCCTGCCCGACGCGGAGGTCCAGGCCCTGGCGGTCTCCTCGTTCTTTGCCGTGGACCCGGTCCTCTTCGCGGGAGGCAGCTTCGGCGTCTACCGTTCGGCGGACGCCGGGCGCACCTGGAAGGCCACGGGCCTGACCGGTCGGTCCATCCTCGACCTCATGTGGCTGGGGCCGTTCCTCTACGCGGCGGGCGACGGCGGTGTGTTTCGGAGCGACGACTCGGGCCAGACCTGGACCCCCTTGTCCGAAGGCCTCGGCCAGAGGCAGGGCCGCCACCTCATGTTCCCCCTGGCCCCGGCGGCCGGCCTCGAGGCCTTCGTCGGCACCGACGACGGCATCTTCCGCACGACGGACGGCGGACAGCACTGGCAGGGGGCGGGTCTCGAAGGCCGGCCCATCCTGTCCCTGGCCACGTTCCCCGCCGCCCCGCCCTCCCACAGCAAGAAGCGCAAGAAATGAAGTTCACGAAGGCCCACGGCCTCGGGAACGACTTCATCCTGGTGGCGGCCGCGGACGGGCCCGCCGAGGGCATTTCGAGCTGGGCGCGACGCCTCTGCGACCGCCACACCGGGGTCGGAGGCGACGGTGTCCTCCTGTACGGCGCGGCCGCCGATGGCGTCACCATGCGTCTTCTCAACGCCGACGGCAGCGATGGCGAGATCTCCGGCAACGGCCTGCGATGCCTGGCGGCGTTCGCGGTGGCGCGCGGCCTCGCTCCGGCCGCGCACGTGGTCCACACCGCTCCCGGTCCCCGTCCCGTCGAGGTCGAATCCCAGGGCGCCCGTCGTTTCCGGATCGCGACCGACCTGGGGGCGCCGATCCTGGAGAGCGACCTCATCCCCGTGGCCCTTCTGCCCCCGCGGCCGCAGGTTCTCGAGCACCCGCTCCAGGCCGCAGGTCGCGAAGTGCGCATCACCGCGACCTCCCTCGGCAATCCACACTGTGCCGTCTTCCTGGACGCCCGCGCGTCCGACGAGCTCTTCACGGCGCTCGGTCCGGCCCTCGAGAGCCATCCGTTCTTTCCCAAGCGCACCAACGTCGAGTTCGTGGTCGTGCGGGGGCGGGGCGAGATCGAGGTTCGCTTCTGGGAGCGGGGCGTGGGGCCCGACGCTCGCCTCCGGGACCGGGCTCGGCGAGCGCCGTCGTGGCTTCGATCCTCACGGGCCGAGTGGACCGCAAGGTCCGCGTGGTCTGCGACGGTGGGACCCTCGACGTGGAGTGGCCCGAAGGGGGCCACGTCCACCAGGTCGGTGAGGTCGAGCTGCTCTTCGAAGGCGAGTGGCTCGGGGCGTGACCGCCCTCAGTTGAGGGCGTTCGGCACGGCCAGCGAGAAGGGGGCGATCGTCGCGTCGAAGGTCTGGCCCCCGGCCGCCACCATCTGATAGCTGCCGTGCATCGAGCCGATGGGCGTGGGGAGCGGGCAGAAGCTCGTGTACTCGAAGGACTGGCCGGGGTCGAGCACGGGCTGCTCGCCGACCACCCCGGGACCGCGCACCGTCTCGACGTCGCCGTCCGAGTCGGTGATGATCCATTCGCGGCTGATCAACTGGACGGTCTCGTCGCCGACGTTCGAGATGCGGATGCGATAGGCGAAGAGATAGCGGCCCTCGTCGGGCGCGCTCGTGTCGGGAAGGTACGCGGTCTTGACCTGGATGCGAACCCCGTGCGTGGTGGTGTCGCTCACGCGAGCCGTCTCCTGGCTCTCACTCGGGACGCGGGCGGACGGCCTCGCGGGGCGGAGCACCGACGAGGAGCAGGGCCCCGCCGAGCATGGCCAGGTTGCGCAGGATCAGGAAGGGCCCGACCCCGGTGAAGAAGCTCTTCTCGGCTTTGTGCCCGGCGGCGACCGACGTGCAGCCGCAGTTCTCCACGTCGATGCCCCGGGCCATGACCGAAGCCGCGGCCGCGATGAACACCACGAGCAGGCCGGCGATGACGGCCGCCGACTCGCGCCTCCACAGGCCGGCGATGAGCAGCACCCCGGCCACGGCCTCGACCCAGGGCATGAGGACGGCCACCAGGTTCGAGCCCACGGGTCCGAGCACCTGCCACTGGTAGACGATCTTCGCGAAGGCGGCGGGATGCGCGATCTTGTCGAGGCTCGCGTGCAGGAAGAACGCGCCGATGGCCACGCGGAGGACGAGTTGGAACCAGCGGTTCCGCAGGAAGCTCAGGGGTCGGCTCCCGGCTTGGTGGGATAGCCGGCGTCGGTCCAGGCCGGCCACCCTTCGCTCAGGATCGCGGCGTGGATCCCCTTCTCCCGGAGCTTCCTGGCCACGATGTGGCTCGCCTCGCAGCCGTAGCCGGCGCAGTAGACCACGAGGTTGAAGTGGGTGCGCAGGCGCGGCTCCAGGACCGCGAACGCGCGATCGAAGTCGGGCTCGGGCAGGGAGAGGGCGCCCGGGATGTGGCTCATCTTGTGGAAATCGACGGGTCGGGCGTCGAGGAAGAGGGCGCCCCGGTCGAGGCGGCTCTTGGCCTCGGCCGCCTCGATGACCTCGTCCCCGGCCTGGATGAAGACGCTCTGCCCGAGGACGAAGCCCCGCCCCGAGAACGCGTTCCACGCGAAGCCCGGCGACCACTCCGGCCGCCACGATCGCGAGCAATCGCCACCAGCGCATCGACATCATCGAAAAATAGCATGGGGGGCGGTGGTCCTCAAGCTTGCCGCCGGCGGGCCCCGCGCGGGCGAGGTAAAATCACGGTCCCGTGCCGGTCATCTCTTCCGACGCCTTCGTCCTACGCACCTACAAGATCGGGGAGACCAGCAAGGTGGTGGTGCTGCTGACCCGGGACCGCGGGAAGGTGCGGGCCGTGGCCAGGGGAGCGCGGGGCCAGCGGTCGCGCTACCGCTCGTCGCTCGAGCCCCTCAGCGAAGTGCGCGTGGGCCTCTACGGCCGTCAGGGGGCCGAGCTCCTGCGGCTCGGGCCTTGCGAGCTGCTCCGCTCCGCCTTCCGCGCCAGCGGGCGCGGGCTCGAGGCCTCGCTCACCCTCCAGTACCTGGCCGAGCTGATCGACGCCTTCGCGCAGGAAGGAGAGGCCGAGGAGAAGGTCTACCGCCTGGCGCACGCGGTCGTGACCGCGGCGGAGGCGGAGGTGCCTCCGCTGGCCCTGGGACGCTACCTGGAGGCCTGGCTGCTGCGTCTGCACGGCATCTACCCGTCGCTCGACCACTGCGCGGGCTGCGGCGGCGGGCCTCCCCAGTGGGCCCCTCCGGTACCACGATGCAGCCCGGGGCTTCGTGTGCGATGATTGCGGCCCCGTCTCGGGCCCGGTGCTGCCCGTGGCGGCGAGGGCTTTCCTGGACGACGTGTTCCGGCGGTCGCCCTCCGACCTCGCAAGACCCTTTCCCGCGGAGGCACAGGCCCTGGAAGGCTTTCACCAAGACCTCATCACGCGCCATCTCGAGCGGGGCCTGCGCTCCCAGCGCGTCCTGAAGGACGTGGCCCGGGGCGGCGCCCGGTGACGCTCCAGGAGATCGTGTTCGCGCTCCAGCACTACTGGTCGGACCGCGGCTGCCTCGTCCATCAACCCTGGGACGCGCGAAGTGGGCGCCGGGACCATGCACCCCGAGACCTTCCTGCGCGTCCTCGGCCCCAAGCCCTGGCGCGTGGCCTACGTGCAGCCCTCGCGCCGGCCCGCCGACGGCCGCTACGGCCAGAACCCGAACCGCCTCTACAAGCACCAGCAGTTCCAGGTGATCCTGAAGCCGCCCCCGGCGGACATCCAGGACGTGTACCTGGGCAGCCTGCGGGCCCTGGGCATCAAGCCCGAGGACCACGACGTCCGCTTCGAGGAGGACAACTGGGAGTCGCCGACCCTCGGGGCCTGGGGCATCGGCTGGCAGGTCCTGCTCGACGGGCAGGAGATCACGCAGTTCACCTACTTCCAGCAGGCGGGCGGGATCGACCTCCGCCCGATCTCCGGCGAGATCACCTACGGCCTCGAGCGCATCGGCATGTACCTCCAGGACGTGGACGACGTCTACAAGCTGCGGTGGTCGGCGGACCGGCTCTACGGCGAGGTCCGGCACGAGGAGGAGTTCCAGCTCTCGCGCTACTCGTTCGAGCTCGCCGATCCCGAGCTGCACCGCAAGCTCTTCGAGAGCTACCTCGCCGAGGGCTGGCGGATCCTGGGGCTGCCCGGCGGCCGCAACGCGCTCGCGGCCTACGACTGGTGCTTGAAGTCGTCGCACGCCTTCAACGTGCTCGACGCACGCGGCGCCATCTCGGTGAGCCAGCGGGCGGGGATGATCCTGAGCATCCGGAAGCTGGCGTGCGCGGTGGCCGCGGCCTACGTGGCCCCGGCCGAAGGGGAAGCGGTGGTCCATGCCTGAGTCCACCGCCGAGCTCCTCCTGGAGATCGGCTTCGA
Source organism: uncultured Acidobacteriota bacterium (assembly GCA_963760685.1). Lineage (GTDB taxonomy): Bacteria > Acidobacteriota > Vicinamibacteria > Fen-336 > Fen-336 > CAVXEA01. The sequence continues at coordinate 2,791,213 of CAVXEA010000003.1, read as the reverse complement.
GGAGATGCCGGCCTCCTGGCTGCCCGGCCTCACGGCGCAGTTCGAGCGCAAGCTCGGGGAGCTGCTGGTCAAGGAGAACCTCGATCCGACCGAGGTCCGGACGGCCTCGACCCCGCGGCGGCTGGTGGGCCGCGCCGTCGTGGCCCGCATGCAGGCCGATCGCGAAGAGATGGTCTTGGGCCCGGCGCTTGAAGGCGGCCCGGGACGCGGCCGGCGCCTGGACGAACGCCGCCCAGGGATTCTCGAAGAAGGTGGGGGCGCGGCCCGAGGACCTCGAGCACGGGTCCGAAGGACCCGTCCAAGCCCGACGAGCTTCACCTGATGTTCCGCAAGAAGACCCCCGGCCGCCCCTCGGCCGAGGTCGTGCCTTCCCTCCTGGCCCCGCTGCTGCGGGGTCTCGCGTTTCCCGAAGCGGATGAGCTGGGACGCCTGGATCGAGGACGGCAAGGGCGCCTTCCCGTTCGGCCGGCCGATCCGCTGGATCGTCGCGCTGCTCGACGGCAAGGTCGTTCCGTTCGCGATCCACCAGATGGTGGACGGCGGGGCGGGGCCGGTCGCGGTCCAGAGCGGCAACGTCACCTTCGGCCACCGCTTCCTGCCCCGCGGAGCGGCGGGGCACCCCATTGCCGTGAAGACCTTCGCCGATCTCGAGGCACGCTTGGCCGAGTCGGCGGTCGTACTCGCCGTGGGCGACCGTGCGGCAACGGATCGAACGAGGCCTGCGAGCGGCGGCCGCCGGCGCCGCCTTCGACGACCACGGTCTCGCGGCCGAATGGGCCCATCTCGTCGAGCACCCGACCGTGGTGGCGGGCAGCGTGCCGAAGGAGTTCCGGCGCCTGCCCACCGAAGTGCTCGAGACCGTTCTCGTTCATCACCAGAAGTACGTTCCCCTGGTCGAGGGCGGCACCGTGACCCGGTTCGCGGCGGTGATCGACAGCGACGACGAGGCCGCCGCCCAGATCGTCCGCGGGATGGAGCGGGTCGTGGTGGCGCGCCTGCGCGACGCGTCGTTCTTCTGGGCCGAAGACATGAAGCGCCCGCTCGAGGACCGGATCTCCGACCTCGCGGGCGTGACCTTCCACCAGGGCCTCGGCAGCTACAAGGACAAGGCCGACCGCATGGCCCGGTTCGTCGACGCCATGGGCACGGAGATGGGGCTGCTCACGAAGCCGGAGCACGAGGCCGCGCGCCGCGCCGCGCTGCTGGCCAAGGCCGACCTCACCACGGCCATGGTTCGCGAGTTCCCCGAGCTCCAGGGAGTCATGGGCGGGATCTATCTCCAGGCCCAGGGCGACACGTGGGCCAACGTCGCCGCCGCAGTGCGCTGGCACTACCACCCGATCTCGCTCGAGCCCGGCAGCGTTCCCGCGGCGGCCTTCTCGGGTGGCGACGGCACGGTGTTCGCCGCGGTGTCCGTGGCCGACAAGCTCGACACCCTGGCCGGCTACTTCGGCCTCGGCCTCGTCCCCACCGGCAGCAGCGACCCCTTCGGCCTGCGGCGGGCCGGACAGGGCGCCCTGCGGGCGATCCTGGACTTCTGGAAGGTCGACGTGGCGGAACGGCAGCCGAGCCTGCGGGCCCTGGCCGCGGCGGCGGTGTCGGGCTACGGGCTCCGAGCTGAAGCGCCCGCCCGCCGAGGTACGGCAAGACCTCGAGGCCTTCCTGCTCGATCGTCTGCGTTACCTGCTTTCCGCGCGCGCGTTCCCGGGCGACGAGATCGAAGCCGCCCTCGGCGCGCGCGAGCCCGAAGCGCTGGACGATCCCACCGAGTGCGTGGCGCGCCTCACCGCACTCCACCGTGTGCGCTCCGAGGCGCGCGAGGACTTCGAGGGCCTGGCCGCGGCCTTCAAGCGCGCCCGGAACATCCTCGGCGATGCCGCGCCCGTAGCGGTCGAGCCCGCGCTCTTCCTCGAGCCGGCCGAGCGCGAGCTGCACCAGGCGGTGACGCGGTCTCGCGCGCGCCGAACGGCCGCCTCGACGCGCGGCTCCGGTCGCTGGCCGGCCTGCGCGGACCCGTGGACCGTTTTTTCGACAACGTGCTCGTGATGGCCGAAGACCCCAAGGTCCGGGCGAACCGGCTCGCCCTTCTGCACCAGACCCTATCCCTCTTTTTCCGCATTGCGGATATCTCGAAGCTCGGAGGACAAGCGTGACGACCCAGTACGTCTACTTCTTCGGTGGTGGCAAGGCGGACGGCAACAGGGACATGAAGGACCTGCTCGGCGGCAAGGGCTCGGGCCTGGCGGAGATGACCAACGCCGGTCTGCCCGTGCCCCCCGGCTTCACGGTCTCGACCGCGGCCTGCAACCTCTACATGGAGCGCGGCGGCTCCCTGCCCGCCGAGATCGACGAGCAGATCGCCGCGGCCCTCGCGAAGCTCGAGGACCTCATGGGCAAGAAGCTGGGCGCGGCGGCCGACCCGCTCCTCGTCTCCGTGCGGAGCGGCGCCAAGTTCTCCATGCCCGGGATGATGGACACGATCCTGAACCTCGGCCTGAACGACCAGTCCGTGCTCGGGCTCAAGGCCAAGACCGGCAACGGCCGGTTCGCCAAGGACTCGTACCGGCGCTTCATCCAGATGTTCGGCAACGTGGTGCTCGGCATCGACAAGGACAAGTTCGAGCACGAGCTCCACGCGGTCAAGACCAAGAACAAGGTCGCACGCGGACGTCGACCTGACCGAGGCGGCCCTCGACGACGTGATCGCGCGCTACAAGACGGCGGTCCAGAAGGAGACGGGCGCGCCTTTCCCGCAGGAGCCCGCTTCGCCAGCTCGACGGGCGCGCGCGACGCCGTCTTCAAGTCGTGGGGCAATCCCCGGGCCGTGACCTACCGAAAGCTGAACGACATCCCCCACGACATCGGGACCGCGGTCAACGTCCAGAGCATGGTCTTCGGGAACATGGGCGACAGCTCGGCCACGGGCGTGGGCTTCACCCGGAACCCGTCGAGCGGCAGCGAAGGAGTTCTACGGCGAATTCCTCCAGAACGCGCAGGGCGAGGACGTGGTCGCGGGCATCCGCACCCCGCACCCCATCACCGACCTCGAGAAGGTGCTGCCCGAGGCCTACCGCCAGCTCCGGGAGATCACGACCCGCCTGGAGCGGCACTACAAGGACGTGCAGGACTTCGAGTTCACGATCCAGGACAGCAAGCTCTACATGCTCCAGACCCGCAACGGGAAGCGGACCGGAGTGGCCGCGGTCCACATCGCGGTCGACCTCGTCGACGAGGGCATCCTCACCAAGAAGGAAGCGGTCATGAAGGTCGAGCCTGCGGCCCTCGACCAGCTCCTGCATCCGATCTTCGATCCCAAGGAGCGCGCGAAGGCCGAGACCGCGGCCACCGGCTTGCCTGCCTCGCCGGGCGCCGCGACGGGGGCCATCGTCTTCACGGCCGACGAAGCGGTGGCCTGGTCGCACAAGGGCAAGCGCGTGGTCCTGGTGCGCATGGAGACGGTCCCGGACGACATCCACGGCATGAGCGTCGCGCAGGGCATTCTCACCGCGACCGGAGGCATGACCTCGCACGCCGCGGTCGTGGGCCGGCAGATGGGCAAGCCCTCGGTGGTGGGCTGCGGCGCCCTCCACATCGACGGCAAGGGCAAGACCCTCAAGGTCGCCGGCAAGACCCTGAAGGAAGGCGACCTCATCTCGATCGACGGCACCACCGGCGACGTCATCCTGAAGGAGCTGCCCACGAGCCCCTCCGAGGTGCTGCAGGTCGTGGCGGGCAAGCTCAAGCCCGAGAAGTCGCCCCTCTATCAGAAGTTCGAAAAGCTCCTGTCCTGGGCCGACGAGATCCGCCGGCTCGGGATCCGGGCCAACGCCGACATCCCGCGCGACGCGAAGGTCGCGTTTGCCTTCGGCGCCCGCGGGATCGGCCTCTGCCGCACCGAGCACATGTTCTTCGCCGAAGACCGTCTGCCGAACGTGGTGAAGATGATCCTGTCCGCGGCCCGCGGCCAGCGGGGGCTCGACGTCACCGCCCAGCTCAAGGCGCGGCTGGCCGAGGCCAAGGGCTCGCAGGCCGCCGAGCTCCGCAAGGAGCTGGCCAAGGTCAAGAAGGAGTACGGCAAGTACATCGCCGACTACACCGGGGCCCTCAAGAAGCTCTTGCCCGTGCAGCGGGCCGACTTCGCCGGCCTCTTCAAGGAGATGCACGGGAACCCCGTGACCATCCGCACCCTCGACCCGCCGCTCCACGAGTTCCTGCCCAAGCGCGAGGAGCTGATGGTCGAGGTGGCGACCCTGCGCGCCAAGGGCGAGGCCAAGAACAAGAAGGCCATCGCCGTGAAGGAGAAGCTGCTCCGGGCGGTGGAGGAGCTCCACGAGTTCAACCCGATGCTCGGGCACCGCGGCTGCCGCCTCGGCCTCACCTATCCCGAGATCACGAGGATGCAGGCGCGCGCGATCTTCGAGGCGGCGCTCCAGGTCTCCAAGAAGGGCATCTCGGTCAAGCCCGAGGTCATGATCCCGCTCGTGGGCCACGTCGAAGAGCTGAGGCGCCAGAAGAAGATCGTGATCGAAGAGGCCGAGCGGGTGCTGGGCAAGGACGGATCGGGCGTCGAGTACCTGGTCGGCACCATGATCGAGGTGCCGCGCGCCGCGGTCACCGCGGACGAGATCGCCAGCGAAGCCGACTTCTTCTCCTTCGGCACCAACGACCTCACCCAGATGGGCTTCGGCTTGTCGCGGGACGACGCCGGTAAGTTCCTCCTCTACTACATCGAGCACGGCATCCTGGAAAAGGACCCGTTCGTGTCGATCGACGCGGGGGGCGTGGGCCAGCTCGTGGAGATCGGGGTGAAGAAGGGCCGCGGCGTCAAGCCCAAGCTGAAGATCGGAGTGTGCGGCGAGCACGGCGGCGACCCCTCGTCGATCGGCTTCTTCCATCGCGTGGGCCTCGACTACGTCTCGTGCTCGCCCTACCGGGTGCCGATCGCGCGTCTGGCCGCGGCGCAGGCCCAGCTCGAGAAGCCCGTCGGGGACTAGCACCGCGGCGTGCTGAACTACTACCGATGCGTGGACGGTCGGATCGAGCACTGGAGCGTGTTCGATCCGGCCGTCTATCGCGAGCGGCCGGAGGCGATCCACTGGATCGACCTCGAGGACCCGACGGAGCAGGAAGCGGCCATCCTGACCGAGCCGTTCCATTTCCATCCCCTGGCCATCGAGGACGCGCTCAAGGACGTCAACTACCCGAAGGTGGACGACTACGACGACTACATCTTCCTGACCGTCCACGGGATTCGCTTCGACGCCCCCACCGACCAGTTCTTCACTCGGGAGCTCGACATCTTCCTGGGCCCGAACTACCTCGTCACCCACCACGAAGGGCCCGATGCGCTCCATCACCGCGGCCCGGGACCTCTGCGCGAAGAACCTCCAGAAGTCGATGCCCCGGGGAGCCGACTTCCTGCTCCACCAGATCCTCGACCAGATGTTCGAGCACTACTTCCCGAACCTCGACCTCATCGAAGACAAGATCCAGCACGTCCAGGTCGAGGTGTTCGAGAACCCCACCCCGAAGACCCTCGACCAGATCTTCGTCTTGAGGCGGGACATCATGCAGATGCGACGGCTCTGCATGCCCGCAGCGCGAGATCGTCCACCGCATGTCCCGGTCCGAGTTCAAGGTGGTGAGCGCCCGGGCCGCCGTCTACTTTCGCGACATCTACGACAGCCTCTACCGGCTGGTGGACGCGTCCTATTCCCACCAGGACATCATCCAGGGGACCCTGGACGCCTACCTCTCGTCGGTCAGCAATCGCCTGAACGAGACCATGAAGCGCCTCACCGTGATCACCGCGATCCTGGCCTCGCTCGACCGTGATCAGCGGGATCTACGGCATGAACTTCGAGCACATGCCGGAGCTGAAGTGGCGCTTCGGCTATCTCTGGGCCCTCGGTCTGATGATCACCGTCCCCACCTCGCTCGTCCTCTGGTTCAAGAGGAAGGGTTGGCTCTAAGACCGGTCGAGCGGCTCCCGGACGACCTCGTCAACAAGATCGCGGCCGGGGAGGTCATCGAGCGGCCGGCTTCGGTGGTGAAGGAGCTGGTCGAGAACGCCCTGGACGCGGAGGCCCGGCAGATCCGGGTCGAGGTCGAAGCCGGAGGCAAGTCGCTCATCCGGGTGACCGACGACGGCCAGGGCATGTCGCGCGCGGACGCGGAGCTCGGCCACGGAGCGCCACGCGACCTCCAAGCTGCGCGAGTTCGCGGACCTGCACTCCCTGTCCACGAGCGGCTTTCGCGGCGAGGCGCTTGCCCTCGATCGCGAGCGTGTCGCACTTCGTGCTCCAGACGCGCGAAGAGGGCAGCGTGCCGCCGGCACCGAAGTGGAGATCGAGCACGGCCGCCTGGTCGCACGTGCGCGACGCCGGCCACCCGCGGGGCACCACCGTCGAGACCCGCGACCTCTTCGGCGAGGTGCCGGCCCGACGGAAGTTCCTCCGGGCCGACTCCACGGAAACCGGGCACGTGGCCGAGACCGTGAGCCTTCTCGCGATCGCGCACCCGGAGCGGGGCTTCTGGCTCAAGTCCGGGGGGCGGCCGCTCATCGAAGCGCCGCCCGTGGACGCCCTCGGGCCCCGCCTCTACCAGCTCTATGGGGGCCGGCTGCTCGAGGATCTCGTGGAGGTGGAAGGCGGGGAGGACTGGGCGCGGGTGTCCGGGCTCGTGTCCCGCCCCGACGGCCAGCGCGCGCGGCCGGCCGAACCTGCGCCTGTTCGTGAACGGCCGGCCCGTGCGCGATCGCGCCCTCGCGAAGGCGGTGAGCGAGGCCTACCGTCGGGTGGGGGCGGGCGACCGGGGCTTCGACGCGTTCCTTCGGCTCGAGGTGCCGAGCCATCTCGTCGACGTCAACGTGCACCCGGCGAAGACCGAGGTTCGCTTCGCCGATCCGCGGACGGTCTGGACGGCGGTGGAACGAGCCATGAGCGAGGCCCTGGCCCGAGGCGTGCGGCGAGCGCCCCGGTGGCGGTCCTCGACGCTGCCGGCGGCGGTCCGGCGCTGCGGCCGAGGCCCACCTCGAGCGGTCGGGAAGCGCGGGCACGCCAGGGAAGGGTCGACTATGGGCTCGAGCCGGATGCGGGTCCTCAGCAGGTGGCCGAGGCGGGCCGGCGAGACCGGCCGGGACGGCTGCGGCCGGGCAGGCCGAGCTGCGGGTGCTCGGTCAGCACCGGAACACCTACATCGTGGCCACGCGACGGCGAAGAGCTGGTGCTCGTCGACCAGCACACCGCCCACGAGCGCGTGCGGTTCGAGCAGCTGCTGTCGCGGGTCGAGCGCCGGACGGCCGAGTCGCAGCTCCTGCTGGCGCCCGCCGTGTGGCCGCTCGCCCCGGAGCTTCTGCCCGCTGCTCGAAGAGCACGCGGAGGCCCTGGCGGGCGCTCGGCTACGACGTGGAGGCCTTCGGCGGCGGCTCCGTGCGGGTGCGGGCGGTTCCCGCGCTCCTCGGCACGCGCGATCCGGGACCGGCCCTGGAGCGCCTGCTCCGCGACGTGCGCGACCGCGAGGGGACGGAGTGGGTGGTGGCCGGGCACGAAGGACCGCCTGGCGGCGACCCTCGCCTGCCACTCCGCGGTCCGGGCGGGCCAGGCCCTCTCCGTGGAGAGCATGACCGGGATCACGCGCGAGCTCCGAGCGGACGCGTCACCCGACCCTTTGCCCGCACGGGAGGCCGACCATCGTGAGGCTTCCCCAGGACGACGTCAGCCGCTGGTTCGGTCGCGTGGGCTGGAGGCGGCGGTGAAGCGACGGGGCCTGGCTCTTGTACTTCCTGGGCCGAATCCTCCAGGTGACCGGCCTCCTGGTGGCCCTGGTGGCGGCCACCGCGTTCTTCGGGACCCCGAGCACGACCGCCATGCTGCGCATGATGCTGGTCGGCGTGCTCATCTTCCTGCCCGGCTGGTGGCTCGCGCGCAAGGACCCGCGCGGGTGAGGCTCGAGCCTAGCCGCGGCCCGCGATCGGCGTAGGCCCGAAAGGCGGCCATGACCTGCCGGGTCACGGGTCCGGGCCGGCCCGTCTCCCACCGGTCGACCGTCCACGGACCGGATCGGGCATGGCCTCGCGGGTGGAGCTGGTCACGAAGGCCTCGTCGGCGGCCCGCAGGGCGTCGAGCCGGAACCGGCTCCTCGCGGAGAGGGCAGGCGGAGGTCCCGGATGAGGCCGAAGAGCACGTCGCGGGTGATGCCGGCGAGGATGCCGGCGGCGAGGGGCGGAGTCCGAACGGCGCCGTCCTTCACCACGAAGACGTTGGTGCTCGCGCCCTCGGCCAGCTCGCCGCGGTCGTTCAGGAGCAACGCTTCCTCGGCCCCTCGGGCCTGGGCCTCGCGGACGGCGAGGATGTTGTTGAGCAGGTTGCAGGACTTGATCGCGGGATCGAGGGCGCTCGGGTGGTTGCGGCGAATCGTCCACCACGGCCACGTCGATGCCGTCGCGGTAGGCCGCATCGGGGAACGGCTCGAGGGGCTTGACCACCATCACGATGGTGGGTCCCGCCACCCGATCGAAGTGGTAGGAGATGTCGCCCACGCCCCGACTCACGATCAATCGGATGTAGGATTCGGAGTTCCGCGCCCGATCGAGGAGGGTGTCGAGCTGCCGTCCCAGCTCCGCGTCGTCCGGGGGGATCGCGAACCCCAGGCGGGCCGCGGAGGCGCGCAGCCGGGCCAGGTGGCGGTGGAGCTCGAAGGGGCGGCCGTGGTAGGTGCGCAGGGTCTCGTACACCGCGTCGCCGAACGTGAAGCCGTTGTCGAGGACGGAAACCCGAGCCTCTTCGGCGGGGACGACCGAACCGTTGACGGAGGCGAAGAAGCCCATGGAGGATACCCGAGGATGCGCGCGGCAGCAGCGCAAAACAGTGAGGATAGCGAACGGCGTTCGCGCGTGTCAACGCGGGGTGGCGGGGCGATGAGCCTGCTCCAGGCGATCGTTCTCGGCATCGTGCAGGGCCTGGGCGAGTTCCTGCCCATCAGCAGCTCGGGCCACCTCATCGTGGTGCCCTGGCTCCTCGGCTGGCCCGAGCACGGCCTCGCCTTCGACGTGGCCCTCCACCTCGGGACCCTGGCCGCCGTGGTGTTCGCCTTCGCCGCGGACTGGTGGCGGCTCATCAGCGCCGGAATCGACGGTCTGCGCCGAGGCCGGCCCCTTCGCGACCCGCAGAGCCGGCTGCTCTGGCTGCTCGCCGCCGCCACCGTACCCGGGGTCCTCGCGGGCCTCTCGCTCGAGAAGTGGGCGGACACCGTCCTTCGCGCGCCCGCCATCGTGGCCACGAGCATGTTTCTCCTGGGTGTCGTGCTCTTCGTCGCCGACCGTTCGGCCCACGGACGGGGCGAGGCGATCTGGGTCACGACCAGAGACGCCCTTCTCATCGGCCTCGCCCAGGCCTGCGCCATCGTGCCGGGGGTCTCGCGTTCGGGGGCGACCATCAGCATGGCCCTCTTCCTGGGCTACAAGCGCGAGGAGGCGGCGCGTTTCAGCTTCCTCCTGGCCATGCCCATCACCTTCGGGGCCGTGGTCTACAAGGTGCCGAAGCTCTTCGCCCAGGGCGGCGATCCCGTCGTGATCGCTCGCGGGCATCCTGGCCGCCGGAGTCGTGGGCTTCCTTTCCATCCGCTTCCTCCTGGCCTTCGTGCGGGCCCGCGACTACCGCCCGTTCGCCTACTACCGCTTCGCCTTCGCCGCCCTGGTCTGGGGCGTGCTCTTGGTCCGCGCAACCTTGCTGCGCTAGAGTCGTCCGATGCTGCCGGTCCTGACCGCGGCCGAGATGCGCGCGGCCGATCGCTCGACCATCGAGGGGATCGGTCTGCCCGGCGCGGTGCTGATGGAGAACGCGGGAGCGGCGGTGGCGGCCGCGGCGCTGGCCCGCTACCCCGACGCGCGTCGGACCGTGGTCATTTGCGGCAAGGGCAACAACGGCGGCGACGGCTTCGTGGTGGCGCGTCGCCTTCGCCACCGGGGAGCGACCGTCGTCCTCGTAGGGCGACGGGAAGAGGTCGCCGGGCGATGCCCGGGTTCATCTCCTGGCTTACGAGAAGAGCGGCGGGACGCTGCTCGAGGCCGGGACCGGCGGCACCTGGGCGCCCCTGGACGAGCGCTTGCAGGCGGCCGACCTCGTGATCGACGCCTTGCTCGGGACCGGGCTCGAGCAGGAGCCACGGGGGTTGGCTCGGGATGCGATCGCCAGGGTCCGCAGCGCGGCCGACCGAGGAGTTCCGGTAGTCGCGGTCGACCTGCCCTCCGGCGTGCCCTCCGACTCTGGCCAGGTCCCCTGGCCCGCGGTGCGCGCCGATCTGACCGTCACCTTTGGAGCCGCCAAGCTCGGGCACGTCCTTCCTCCGGCCTGTGACCTGGTGGGCGAGCTGATCGTGGCCGACATCGGCATCCCCGAGCAGCTGCATCGAGGCCGCGGGCTCGCGCGTCGGCCTCATCGAGGCCTGCTGACGCGGCGCTGGCTTTCGGTCCGCGCCCTCCGGCCTCCCACAAGGGAACGTTCGGCCACGTCCTCGTGGTCGCCGGGTCGGTGGGCAAGACGGGTGCGGCCGTGCTCGCTTCCACTGCCGCTCTCCGCGCAGGCGCGGGCCTCGTCACCCTGGCCGCGGCCGAGCGCGGACTCTCGCCTTCATGCCGGGGCTGCGGCCCGAGGTCATGGCCGAGCCCCTGGCCGCGACCGCGGTCGGGGCCATGGGCAAGAGCGCCCTCGATCGGGCTCTGGCCCTGGCCGAAGCGCGCGATGCCGTGGTGCTCGGGCCGGGCCTCGGGCAGGAGGCCGAGACGCGCGAGTTCGTGCGTGAGTTCGTGGCCCGCTGCCCGCGCCCGCTCGTCGTCGACGCCGACGGGCTGAACGCTCTCGGTGCGATCGGCGATTCCGCGGCGACGCCCCGAGCGCGAGCGTCCCGTGGTCCTGACCCCGCACCCGGGCGAGATGGCTCGCCTCATGAACACCACGGCGGCCGACGTGCAGAGCCGACGCTTGGAGTGCGCCCGGGCCCTGGCGCTCCGGACGGGAGCCGTCGTGGTGCTCAAGGGACAGCGCACGCTGGTGGCGGAGCCCTCGGGCGGGTGGCCGTCAACCCCACGGGAAACCCCGGTATGGCGACGGCGGGGACGGGAGACGTCCTGGCCGGGCTCGTCGGCGCGCTCCTGGTCCTCGGCACGACGCCTGGCGCGCGGCGATGGCCGCGGTGTTCGTTCACGGGCGGGCCGGCGACCTGGCGGCGGCCCGGCTGGGGCCAGTCCTCGGTCCTGGCCGGCGACCTGATCGACGAGCTTCCCGCCGCGATCCTGTCCCTCGCCGGCGGGGGAGGGGCGCCATCGGCACGCGGGTGACGTCCAGCGAGGGCGAGACGGCCGAGATCGCGGCGGAGCTGGCCGCAGGGGTTCCGCGGCGGCGAGGTCGTGCTCCTCTCCGGAGAGCTGGGCGCCGGCAAGACCGCGTTCGTGCGCGGGCTCGTCCGTGGCCTCGGCGGCTCGGCCGAGGACGTGGCGAGCCCCACCTTCGTGCTCCTCACCTCCTACCCGGCGCGCTTGACGCTGCACCACGCCGACCTCTACCGCCTTCGAGGCGACGGAGACGAGAGGGAGCTCGGCCTCGAAGAGCTGCCGGGGCCCAAGGGCGTTCTCGCGGTCGAGTGGGCCGAGCGCCTCACCGAGACCCCCTGGGCGCACGTGGTCCGGGTGAGCCTGGAGCACGCCGGGGAGGACCAGCGGCGGGTCACGGTGGAGGAGGGCCCGAAGTGAGACGCGCCTTCGTGGTCGCGATCGCCGTCGGCCTTTGCGGATGCCCCGGCCCCAGGAAGGAACCGAAGGCCGCCTCGACCACTCGGCCGCCGGTCTCCGGCAACGGCCAGAGCGTTCTCCTGATCACGATCGACACCCTGCGCGCGGATCACCTCGGCAGCCTACGGCTACTCCCGAAAGACCAGCCCCCACATGGATGCGCTTGCGCAGCGGGGAACGCTGTTCGAGCAGGCCTACACCTACTGGCCGAAGACGCGGGGGAGCTTCGTGGCCATGCTGACCGGCCGGAGGGCTTCCCAGACCGGCTACAGCAAGACCCATCAAGAGCTGCTCGACATCAACCCTACCCTGGCCAGCGTGCTGACGGGCGCGGGCTACCTGACCGCGGCCGTGGTCGACAACCCGAATGTCGCGGCGGATCTCGGCTACGGCAAGGGCTTCGAGTCGTATCGCGAGACCTGGGCGGAGCCGGAGCTGAAGAGCGAGATGGACAAGACCCGGGCCATCACCGCCGCCGGGGTGAGGTTCCTGAAGGAGGCTCGCCCCGAACGACCCTTCCTGCTTTGGCTACACTACGTGAATCCGCATGCCCCCTATACACCGCCCCCGCCCCATGACACCGCCTTTCTCGACAAGGAGGCGGCTCGGGGACCCCGGCTTCCCGTCGTCTCCTCGTTCCACGGCGGGATTCACCAGCCGTGGGCGCAGGCCGGGAAAGACCTCCTGGGCTACTACGTGGCCCAGTACGACGGGGAGATCGCCACGGTCGACGAGCACGTGGGCGAGATCGTGGCCGCCCTCGATGCCTCGGCGGTCCGCGACAGGACGGTCGTGGTCCTCACCTCGGACCACGGGGAGAGCCTGGGCGAGCACGACTACTACTTCGATCACGGTGAGGACCTGTTCGACCCCTCCCTCCGGATCCCCATGGTCGTGATCGCGCCCGGCGCCGCGAAGGGGAGAAGGAGCCCACGGCTCGCCTCCACGCTCGACGTGGTGCCCACGATCCTCGACGCCGTGAAGGTGTCCTATCCCCCCGAACTGGCCGGCCAGAGCCTCCTTCCCGTCGTGGAAGGACGGCCGATGCCGCCGCGCCCACGACTCGTCGGCCAGAACGATCGCAACTTGAGCGCGACCTGGGACGAACGCTTCAAGCTCGTAGCGGCCCCGGAGGGAGAGGGCGCCCGGCTTTCCCTGTTCGATCGGAAGGCCGACCCCGAAGAGACGCACGACGTGTCGAAGAGTCAGGCCGACGACTTCCGGGTCTACCGGCGTGAGATCGAGCTGTTCCAGGAGCAGGTCGATCGGGAGTGGGCGCGTCTTCGCGGTGCGCTTTCCGGGATCCCGGCTCAGCAGAAGCTGAGCCCCGAGGCGTGCGAGCGACTGAAAGCGCTCGGCTACTTGCCGTCAGGCTGTTCGTAGGAGGCGAAGAGAAGATGCCACGATCGTTCGCGGGAGCCGGGGTGGCGCTGGTCACCCCGTTTGCGAAGGACGGATCGCTCGACGAGGCGGCGCTGCGGCGCCTGGTCAAGCGCCAGGTGGCGGGGGGCATCGACGTGCTCGTGCCCTGCGGCACCACCGGCGAGAGCGCCACCATGACCGAGGAGGAGCAGCTTCGGGTGGTCGAGATCACGCTCGCCGAGTCGGGAGGCAAGCCGGTGCTCGCGGGAGCGGGCAGCAACGACACGCGGGCCGCGATCCAGCGGTCGAAGGCCATGGCCGGCCTCGGGGTCCACGGGCGTGCTGTCCGTGGGCCCGTACTACAACAAGCCGACGCCCGAGGGCTTCTTCCGGCACTTCTCCGCGATCGCCGACGCGAGCCCGGTGCCGGTCGTGTTCTACAACGTGCCCGGCCGCACCGGCAGCAACATCGACGCGCCCACCCAGAGGCGGCTGGCCGCGCACCCGAACATCGCCGGGGTCAAGGAAGCGTCGGGGAACCTCGGGCAGATGATGGAGATCCTGCGCGATCGGCCGGCGGGCTTCGAGGTCCTCTCGGGCGACGACGCCTTCACCCTGGCCATGATGGCCCACGGGGCCGAGGGCGTCATCTCCGTGGCCGCGAACCAGATCCCCGGGCCCATGCACGACCTCGTCGCCGCCGCGGCCCGGGGCGACTTCGCGGAGGCGCTCCGCATCCACAACCGGTTCCTCGACCTCATGAACCTCAACTTCGTGGAGTCGAACCCGATCCCGGTCAAGGCCTCGCTGGCCCTCCTCGGCCTTTGCGAAGAGAGCTTCCGGCTGCCGCTCTGCCCGCCGAAGGACTCGACGCGCGAGGCCCTGCGCGACGACGCTCCGCGAGCTCGGCGTGTCGTCGTGAGCGACCTCGAAGCACTTGGCCGAGCGGCTCTCGGGGTTCCATTCGCTTCCCGCCGAGGCCCTGGGAGACGACGCGCGGGCCGCGTTCGAGACGCTTCGCGCAGGGCCTCGAGGCGGGGGCGATTCGCGCCGCCGAGCCGGGCCCCGAGGGCTGGATCGTCAACGGCTGGGTGAAGAAGGGGATCCTGCTGGGGTTCCGCCTGGGCCGGATCGTCGCCTTCACGGACGCGGGGCCGCTGACCTTCCTGGACAAGGACACCTTTCCCCCGCGCCGTCTCCGGCTCGAAGACCAGGTACGGATGGTGCCCGGCGGCTCGTCGGTCCGGGCGGGCGCCTACCTCGGCCCCGGCGTGGTGGTGATGCCCCCGGCCTACGTCAACGTGGGCGCGTACGTGGGCGAGGGGAGCATGATCGACTCGCACGCCCTGGTCGGCTCGTGCGCGCAGGTCGGGCGCCGCGTCCACCTCTCCGCCGGGGCCATGCTCGGCGGCGTGCTCGAGCCGGTGGGGGCCCTGCCCGTCATCGTGGAGGACGAGGCCCTGATCGGTGGCAACTGCGGGGTCTACGAAGGCGCCGTCGTCGGCCGCCGCGCCGTGCTGGGCTCGGGGGTCATCCTCACCGGCTCGGTCACCGTCTACGACGTGCCCCGGAAGACCACGTACCGCCGCAGCGCCGAGGCGCCCCTGCGCATTCCCGAAGGAGCGGTGGTGGTGCCCGGCTCGCGGCGGCTCGCGGATCCCTTCGCCGACAAGCACGGCCTCGCCCTCTATACTCCCGTGATCGTGAAGTACCGAGACGAGAAGACCGACGCGTCCGCCGCCCTCGAGGAGGCGCTGCGCTGACCCAGAAGAGGAGGATCAGGTGATTGCATTCGTGTTCGCCCTCGCGGCCCTGGCCGCACAGCAGGACGACTTCGACAAGGTGGAAGTGACCTCGGCCAAGGTGGCCGAAGGGATCTACGTGCTCAACGGACGCGGCGGCAACATCGGGGTCTCGGTGGGCGAGGACGGTGTCTTCCTGATCGACGACCAGTACGCGCCCCTCACCACGAAGATCCGGGCCGCCGTCTCCTCCCTGACCCCGCAGCCCATCCGCTTCGTCGTGAACACCCACTGGCACGGCGACCACACCGGAGGCAACGAGAACCTGGGCAAGATGGGCATCGTGATCGTGGCCCACGAGAACGTCAGGAAGCGCATGAGCGTCGAGCAGTTCCTGGCCGCGTTCAACCAGAAGGTGCCCGCCTCGCCCAAGGCGGCCCTTCCCATCATCACCTTCGCCGACTCGGTCACCTTCAACCTGAACGGCGACGAGATCCGGTCCTTCCACGTGGCCCCCGCCCACACCGACGGCGACACCGTCGTCTACTTCAAGAAGGCCAACGTGGTGCACATGGGCGACTGCTTCTTCAACGGCATGTACCCGTTCATCGACCTCTCCAGCGGGGGCTCGATCGACGGGGTGATCGCGGCCGCGGACAAGGTGCTCGGCCATGGTGGACATGAACACGAAGATCATCCCGGGTCACGGGCCGGTGGGGGACAAGGCGGCCCTCCAGATCTACCGGGACGTCCTGGCCACCGTGCGCGACCGGGTGAAGGCGCTGGTCGCGGCGGGCAAGACCCTCGACGAGGTGAAGGCGGCTCGCGCCCACCAAGGACTTCGACGCCAAGTGGGGGACGGGCTTCATGAAGCCCGAAGTCTTCGTCCCGATCGTCTACCAGAGCCTCAAGGGGAAGTAGGGCCGGGCGGACCGAGCCGGGGCGCGGAGGCCTACTTCGCGCCCTGGCAACGGGCGCACACGTCGAGCAGGCGGCCCTCCAGCATGTCCTTCTTGCGCTGCTTCAGGACGTCGCTGCGCCAGATCTCTTCGACCCCGCTCGCGAACACGTTCGCGGTCTTGGTGCGCCCCTCGTAGTCGGTGCAGCAGCTCACCACGTCGCCGTTCCACTGCACCACGAACTGGTCGTAGGGGGCGGGGCAGTAGCTGTCGCCCCGCAGATCGGTGCGCCCGGCCTCGGGCGCGGGCCCGCCGTGGTGTCGATGACGTTGCCCCAGGAATGGCAGCGCTTCCAGATGAGGTGGACCCCGTCGAGGATCTCGTAGCGGCTGCCGTTCTCGTCCTGGTCGAGAAAGCCGAAGCTCCGGATCCTCTCCCAGTCGTGGGTGCGGGGCGCAAGGCCGTACTTGCCCTCGAGCTCCTGGGCGAAGCGGATCCAGTCCTCGAGGAAGGCCAGGGCCTGCTCGTCCTCGCTGACGATCGCGTACCCCTCGGCGTACTTGGTGTTCATGATGTCGATCTCGAGGTGGGTGCGGGCGCGCGGTCGCGACCTTGCGCTCGACCGCGAGGCGCACCTTGTCGCGATACTCGTCGAAGACGAGCTTCGGCGCCTTCCGGGTCTTGAAGGACGCGGGGTCGGGGGTCTGGTACGACAGGATCAGGTTGGTGAGGCCGGCGGCATAGAGGCCGTCGGCCTTCTCCTGGGTGATGAGGCCGCAGTTGGTGTTGAGCTCGATGCCCACGCCCTCGCGTCTCGGCGTGGGCCACGATCTCCACGAGGTCGGGGTGCAGGAAGGGCTCGCCCATCTGGTGGAGCTTCACCGGGTAGAGGGGACCGAGCCAGGGCCGCTTCTCCGCGATCTCGTCGAGGATGCGAAAGACCTTCTCCTTCTTCATGAAGCCGCGGCGGCGGTCCATGATCTCGTCGGGACACCACGTGCACTTGAAGTTGCAGGCGTTCGTGATCTCGATGAAGAGGTAGTTGATGGGGTAGAAGCGCCCGGGCAGCTTGCGCAGGTCGGGCAGGGGCGCGGTCAAGGGGAAGGCCGCGAGGTCCGCGGGCGCATCGAGGCGTCACGGTCAAGTCCCGAGACCAGCACTTCGCTGCGGAACTCGATGCGGAAGGAGGCGCCCAGGTTCTGGGTCCGGGTGGGATCGAAGTCGGGCAGGGGAAAGAGGGCGCGCCGGAAGCGCCGCAGGCCCACCGCGTCGCCGTTCCACCGCTGCTCGGCCGGCTGGTAGAGGCCGTCCAAGGGAGCGGTGCGGTCCTCCGAGACGTATTGCACCCGGAACTGGGCGTAGCGGTCGCCGAAGTAGCCCACGTCGAGCCAAAGCCCTCGGCGTGGCCCGACGCCAGGAAGGCCGGGGGGAGCACGAAGTAGAGGTAGTAGGACGACTCGTCCGGACGCAAGCAGGGCTGGCCCTGCACCGCTTCGACTTCCCAGACTCCGTCGGCGGCGCCGGGCACCACGATGTCCCCGCTCGGCCCCTCCGGGGTGACCCGGAGCTCCAGCCGATCCGTTCCCTTGAGGAGACGGCCGAAGGCGTCGCTCAAGCGGGACAGGGTGGCGGTCATGGCGTCTTCATCTCGCTGCCGACGCGGAAGGTGCCGGCGATCAGATCGTACCATCGGCCAACGCGCGGGAAGACGTCGTCCCGCGCCTCGAGGGTCAAGCGAGTAGCGCGCGGCCCGAGTCCACCTTGTAGTACCGCTTCAGCTGGGACATCGCGAGCGGAGTCTCCGTGCGCAGCACGTCGAGGTAGCCTCCCGCGCCACTCCTTGTGGTCGAGGATCTGGAAGCTGTCGCCCAGGTTGACCCGGCTCTGCTGGTAGTAGGACTCGAGGCTCCCGTCCTCGGGAGCCGGCTCCACCGTGAGGCTGAGCGAGGCGTGAACGGTCTCCCGGCTCTTGTCCTGGCCCAGGGGCGGGCTCGTGAACTGGAGGACCGCCTTCCCGCCGCCCGTGAAGTGGCGGGTCTCCCGCCACGAAGGAGGCAGCCGCAGCGAGTAGGCGAAGGCGTCGTCGCGCAGCTCGGCGTAGAAGTCGGGCCGCTCCAGGGTGAGGCTCTGCTGCATCTCCGCGAGCAGCGGGAGCGTAGGTGTCGAAGGTCGTGGCCTCGGCCTGGGCATAGAGCCCGTAGACGCGGTCCTTCTCCTCGACCAGCAGCAGCTCGTAGCGCATGGCCCCGTCCGCGGAGGAGAAGCTGTAGGCCTTTCCCTTGGCCCCCTGGCGCTCCACGTCCTTGGCGCTCCCCGGGTTGTTGCCCGCGAGGTAGGTCTGCGCGTATTCCTCGAGGTGGCGGCCCGGGCGGCCCACGAGCAGGGTCGCGGACGCCACGGGCTTGTTGTGGAGGCCGGTGGGCCCCAGGAAATAGCGGTAGAACACGCCGTCCTGCTCGGCCTGCTGGGCCTTCCAGCTCGCGGGATGCCGCAGCGAGAGGGCGAAGTCGCCGTTGAAGTAGGTGACGAGCATCTCACGGGCTCCGGCGCGGCAGCCCGAAGCCCAAGGCCCGAGGATCGCCAGGAGGAGAACGGCCAGCGGCCGCCTACTCCAGGCGGTAATTGGGGGCCTCCTTCGTGATGATCACGTCGTGGACGTGGCTCTCCTTGAGCCCCGCGGACGAGATGCGGACGAAGCGGCCCCGCGTCTGGAGGTCGCGGATGGTGCCGGTGCCGCAGTAGCCCATGCCCGCGCGCAAGCCGCCCACGAGCTGCTGGATCATCGCGGACAGCGGCCCCTTGTAGGGCACCATGCCTTCGATGCCCTCGGGCACCAGCTTGTCGCTCGGGCCCTCGGATTCCTGGAAGTAGCGGTCGCGGGAGCCTTCCTTCATGGCCCCGATCGAGCCCATGCCGCGGTAGCTCTTGAACGAGCGCCCCTGGCGCAGGATCAGCTCGCCCGGGCTCTCGTCGGTGCCCGCGAAGAGGGAGCCGATCATCACCGAGGACGCGCCCGCGGCGATGGCCTTCACCACGTCGCCCGAGAACTTCACGCCTCCGTCCGCGATGATGGGCACGTCGGCCTTGGCGGTGGCGCGGGCGGCCTCGGCGATGGCCGTGATCTGGGGCATCCCCGCGCCGGACACCACGCGGGTGGTGCAGATCGAGCCCGGGCCCATGCCCACCTTGACCGCGCTCACCCCCGCGGCCACGAGGTCGGCCGCGCCCTCGTAGGTGCCCACGTTCCCGGCCACGATCTCGAGCTCGGGGAAGTGCGCGCGCAGGGCCTCGACCGCGTCGCGCACGCCCTTCGTGTGTCCGTGGGCGGTGTCCACGACCACCACGTCCACCTTGGCCTCGACGAGAGCGGCCGCCCGCTCCACCACGTCGGGGGTGACGCCGAGGGCCGCGCCGACCCGCAGGCGCCCCAGCGAGTCCTTGCAGGCGTTCGGGTACTTGATCTGCTTCTGGATGTCCTTGACCGTGATCAGACCCTTCAGGTTGAAGCTCTTGTCCACGACCAGGAGCTTCTCGACCTTGTGCTTGTGGAGGATCTCCTTGGCCTGCTCCAGGGTGGTCCCCACCGGAACCGTGATGAGGTTCTCCTTGGTCATGAGGTCGGAGACGGGGAGGTTGGTCCGGGTCTCGAACCGGAGGTCGCGGTTCGTGAGGATGCCCACGAGCCGGGTGCCCACCGTGACCGGCACCCCGCTGATGCGGAAGCGCGACATCACCGCGAGCGCGTCGGCCACGCGCGCGTCGGGGGCCACGGTGACCGGGTCCACGATCATCCCGGACTCCGACCGCTTGACCTTGTCGACCTCCTGGGCCTGGGCCGCGATCGTCATGTTCTTGTGGACGATCCCGATCCCGCCCTCCTGGGCGATGGCGATGGCGAGCGGGGCCTCGGTCACGGTGTCCATGGCCGCGGACAGGATGGGGACCTTGAGGGTGATGTTGCGGGTGAGGCGGGTCGAGACGTCGACTTGGGCCGGGAGCACGTCGGACTGCTGGGGTACGAGGAGAACGTCGTCGAAAGTCAGCGCTTCGGGTACCCGCTCGTCCAGCATCAACCCTCCCCGTTCTCGAGGTCAGCCGCCCCCATGGCACTTCTTGTACTTCTTGCCGCTTCCGCAGGGGCAAGGATCGTTGCGCCCGACCTTCTTGCCCTCGCGGCGGATCGTCTGCACCTCGTCGCTGCCGCCTTCGGCTTCCTTGGGCTGGGCGCGGGCGAAGGCCGAGGGCGCTGCCGTCGGGTCGTTGAAGCTCAGGTTACGAGAAAGGCTACGGGCACCGGCCATGGCCAACTCGGGCTCACGCACCCGCCGTGCCTCCGGCCGAGGTGCTTCCTGCGCTCGGCCACGGGTCTCCTCGGCCGCCGCCACCGGCTGGTAGAGGAAGATCCAGCGCAGGATCTCCTCGTCGATGCGGTCCATGAGGGCCTGGAACATCGCGAACGACTCTTTCTTGTACTCGACGAGCGGGTCGCGCTGGCCGTAGCCGCGGAGGCCGATGCCCTCCTTCAGGTGGTCGAGCGAGTAGAGGTGGTCCTTCCACTGCCCGTCCACGATCTGGAGCATGATCATGCGCTGGTGGAAGAGCATGAGCTCCGGTCCCACCGCCTGCTCCTTCTCCGCGTAGCGCGCTTCGATGGTCTTCTGCAGGCGTTCGGCCAGCTCGGCCCGGCCGAGCTTGCCGAGCTCGCTGCCGGGGACGTCGACCCCGAACGTCTCCTTCAGGGCCAGGTGCAGGCCGTCGAGGTTCCATTCCCCGGGGTCGTGCTTCTCGGCGACGTAGTTGTCGAGGTACCAGTCGAGGACCTCGCGCGACAGACCGAGCACGTGGTCGCGCGTGTTCTTGCCCTCGAGAACCGTGCGGCGCATGTCGTAGACCGCCGTGCGCTGCTTGTTCATCACGTCGTCGTATTCGAGCAGGTGTTTTCTGACCGCGAAGTTCTGGGCCTCGACCTGCCTTTGCGCGCGCTCGATCGAGCGGGTCACGAGGCCGTGCTCGATGGGGACGCCTTCCTCCATGCCGAGCTTCAGCATGAGGCCGCTGATGCGCTCGGAGCCGAAGATCCGCATCAGGTCGTCCTGGAGGGACAGGTAGAAGCGCGAGGAGCCGGGGTCGCCCTGGCGGCCGGCGCGGCCGCGGAGCTGGTTGTCGATGCGGCGGGCCTCGTGGCGCTCGGTGGCGAGGATGTGGAGGCCGCCCAGGGCCACCACCCGCTCGCGCTCGTTGGCCTCGAGCAGCCCCTCGACCTTCTTGAACTCGGGGGTCTTCGCGATGTCTTCGAGCTTGGCCTTCCACGGGTGCACGGTCAGGAAGTCGACCGGCTCCTCGATCTGCGGGTAGAAGGCGCGGGCGATCTTCTCCTTGGCCGACCGGGACAAGGTGCGCGCGGCGGTCAGGTAGCTCGCGAGCGCCGTGCCCTCGCCCGCGACGGCCGCGGCCGCCTGCACCGAAGGGTGATCGGGCGCGAACGACGCGAGGATGCCCAGGTAGCGCTTGGCCAGGGTGGCCCGGTCCACCGGGTTCTGCTTGCGCTCGACCAGGGCCTTCTTGTACTCGCCGGCCATCTCGCTCGAGGCCTGGTCGAATGCCGTCTGGCGCTGCTCCGGGGTGGCCTGCTCGAAGTCGGTCTCCTGTTCGGTGAGGATCGCCTTCGTGCGCAGGTCGGGGATGCCGCCCAGGATGATGTCGGTGCCGCGGCCGGCCATGTTGGTGGCGATGGTGACCGCGCCGAAGCGGCCGGCCTGGGCCACGATCTCGGCCTCGCGCTCGTGGTACTTCGCGTTCAGGACCACGTGCTTGATGCCCGCGCGCTTCAGGAGGCCCGAGAGGTGCTCCGACTTCTCGATCGAGATCGTCCCCACCAGGACGGGGCGCCCGGAGGCGTTGAGCTCCTTGATCTCGCTCAGCACCGAGTCGAACTTCTCGCGCTCGGTGCGATAGACGACGTCCGGGTTCTCGACGCGGATCAAGGGCCGGTTGGTGGGCACCGCCAGCACTTCGAGCTTGTAGATCTTGTCGAACTCGGCCGCCTCGGTCTCGGCCGTACCCGTCATCCCGGAGAGCTTCTTGTACATCCGGAAGTAGTTCTGGAAGGTGATGGTGGCGAGGGTCTGGTTCTCGCGCTCGATCTTCACCTTCTCCTTGGCCTCGACCGCCTGGTGGAGGCCGTCGGACCAGCGGCGGCCGGGCATGAGCCGGCCCGTGAACTCGTCCACGATGACCACCTGGCCGTCGTTGACCACGTAGTCCACGTCCTTCGCGAAGAGGGTGTGGGCGCGCAGCCCCTGGTTGACGTGGTGCAGCACGTCCATGTTCTGGGGTTCCCAGAGGTTCTGCACCCCGAGCAGGCGCTCCGCGTGGGCCATGCCCATCTCGGTCAGGGTCACGGTCTTGGCCTTCTCGTCGACGATGTAGTCGCCGGTCTTCTCGAGCTCGGCCCGCTCCTCGGCCTTCTTGTCTCCGGTGATGCGCGCCCCCGGCTGCAGCTTCGGGATGATGCCGTTGATCCGGTAGTACTTGTCGGTCGATTCCTCGGCGGGTCCGCTGATGATGAGGGGGGTCCGCGCCTCGTCGATCAGGATCGAGTCGACCTCGTCCACCGCCGCGAAGTTGTGCCCGCGCTGGACGTAGCTGCCCAGGTCGAACTTCATGTTGTCGCGGAGATAGTCGAACCCGAACTCGTTGTTGGTGCCGTAGGTGATGTCGGCCCCGTAGGCGACTTGCCGCTCCTGGTCGGACAGGTGGTGCTGGATGCAGCCGACGGTGAGGCCCAGGAAGCGGAACAGGCGGCCCATCCATTCGCTGTCGCGCTTGGCCAGGTAGTCGTTGACCGTGACCACGTGGACGCCCTTGCCGTCGAGGGCGTTCAGATAGGAGGCGAGGGTGGCCACGAGGGTCTTGCCCTCGCCCGTCTTCATCTCCGCGATCATGCCGCGGTGCAGGACGATGCCGCCGACGAGCTGCACGTCGAAGTGCCGCATGTTCAGGACGCGGCGGCCGCCCTCGCGCACCACCGCGAAGGCCTCGGGCAGGAGGTCGTCGAGGCTCTGGCCCCTTGAGCGTCCGCTCCTTGAACTCCGCGGTCTTGGCCCGGAGCTCGGAGTCGCTGAGCTGCCGGATGCCCGTCTCCATCTCGCCGATGCGATGGACGATGGGCCAGATCCGCTTCAGCTCACGTTCGTTGCGGGTGCCGATGACCTTGGTGAGGAGGGTGTTCAGCATCGGGGAGGGGCGGGGAGGGCGCGGCGATTGCTCGGCCCCTGCGCAAACGAGGACAAGAACATTATCCCACCAGAATAGCAGGCGGGCTCACTGTCTGGTCAAACCTCGACGCTACAACGTCTTTGCGGGGGGCTCGGCGGATCGGAGGCCGGCGTCGCCCGAGCGAGCTAGCCGAAGCTCCGGTACTCGTCGAGGATGTATTGGATCGGATTCAGGTTCTGGTCGTGAACCCAGACCTCGTAGTGAAGGTGGGGCGCGGTGGCGCGTCCGGTCTGGCCGACGAAGCCGATCACGTCGCCGCGGCGCACCCGCTGCCCCGGGCGGACGTTGAATCCGGACAGGTGGCCGTAGCGCGTCACCACCCCGTAGCCGTGGTCGATCACGATCGCGTTCCCGTAGCTGCCCTTGATGGCCGGTCGAGATCACCACGCCATCGGCCGGGCGCCTGGACCTTGGTGCCCATCGGGGTCGCGATGTCGATACCGGGGTGGAAATCGGGCTGGCCGGTGAAGGGATCGACGCGATTACCGAAGGTCGAGGAGAGGTAGCCGCGGACCGGCCAGACCGAGGGGGTGGCGGCGAGGACGACCTTCTGGTCCTGGTAGAACTCCTCGAGGCGCGAGGACCGAGCCGTCAGCTCCTCGGCCGTCTTTTCCATCGCTCCCATGGAAAGCCGCGCATCCACCGAGGGAGAGGTCGTTTCCAGCCGGGTCAGGCCTCCCACACCCCCGATGGCCGGGTCGGGCAGCGACTTCTCGAGGCCCGCCATCACGCCGAGCTTCATCACCATGTTCTGGAGGGTCAGGAGCTTGGCCTGCAGCTTGGCCGCGTTCTGCTCGTAGGCCTGGGCCTTCGTCGACAGGGCGACGTTTTCGGACCGCAGTCGACGCAGCTCGCCGATCTCGACCCGGATCCAGGTGTAGTGGGCGAGAACCGCGGCCAGGACTAGGGCAGAGCGCTCCGGCAATGCCCATCGCCCACTTCGTCAGGCGTACAGACACCTGGACCTTCCGGAACTTCGCCTTGGCGTGGGGCACGACGATGAGGGTGTAAAACTCGTTTGCCATCTATGCTCCGAAGGTCGATTCCCGGGGGCCAGAAGGCTACTTAGCGCCGCGCCCACGCCAATCAGCGCTCGCTGAGCCACCTCTGAAGACTGCGAAGGCTAGCATGCTGTCACAGGTCCGTCAATAGATCATCCAACAATTTGAAGAAAACTCAGGTTCTTGTATCAGGCCCGCAACGTCGAAACTGAAGGGCCTCGGCCAGGTGCTCGACCTGGACCGAGGCGTACCCGTCCATGTCGGCGATGGTCCGGGCCACCCGAAGCACGCGGTCGTGGCCTCTCGCCGAGAGGCCAAGCGTCCTCATCGAGAGGCCCAGCAGGGCTTCGCCCTCCTCGTCGAGAGCGCACGCCCGTCGCAGGCCCTCTCCCGTCAGGAGGGCGTTCTGGGTCTGGCTTCGATCCTCCTGGCGGGCCCGGGCTTCCCGCACCCGTCCGCTCACCTCTCGCGAGCTCTCGCCCGGCGGTCCGGCCATCTCAGACCAGGCGACGGCCGGCACCTCGACGTGCAGGTCGATCCGGTCCAGGAGAGGCCCCGAGATGCGGCTCCTGTAGGTCGTGGCCCGCCGGGGCGTGCACGAGCAGGCGCCCGAGCCCCCACAGGGGCAGGGGTTCATGGCACCGACGAACTGGAAGCGCGCGGGCAGGCGGAGGGACCCCCGCACCCGTGAGATCGTGATCGAGCCCTCCTCGAGCGGTTGGCGCAGCGACTCGAGCACGCTGCGGCGAAACTCGGGAAGCTCGTCGAGGAAGAGGACGCCATGATGGGCCAGGCTCACCTCTCCGGGCCGCGGGATCGACCCACCCCCGACGAGGGCGACGTCGCTCGAAGTGTGGTGCGGGCTCCGGAAGGGACGGACCATCACGAGAGCCTCGGGCGAGGTGCCGGCGGCGGAATGGATCGCGGTGACCTCCAGCGCCTCGTGGGGCGTCAGGGGAGGCAGGATGCCGGCGAGACGGCGCGCCAGCATGGTCTTGCCGGAACCGGGAGGCCCCATCAGCAGGAGGTTGTGACCACCCGCGGCAGCGATCTCCAGGGCCCGGCGGGCGAGGGGCTGGCCGCGGACGTCCGCGAGATCGGGGTAGGGAGGGGCCAGGAGGAGTGCTCGGGCCCTCGCTGGCGGCGTCGGTCGTGGAGTGGCGGCCGCAAGGTCCACGGCCTCGAGCAGGGAGGCCACGGGGTAGACGTGAAGGCCCGGTACGAGCGAGGCTTCCTGTGCGTTGGCGGCGGGCACGAACGCCGCCTCGATGCCCTGCTGCCGGGCCAGCAGCATCATCGGGAGCACGCCCGAGACGGCCCGCACCGAGCCGTCGAGCGCCAGCTCACCGACGAGCAGAAGCGAGCCGAGAGGACCGCCGGCCACCGTCCCGTCGGCGGCGAGGAGGCCGATCGCCGTGGCGAGGTCGTACGAGGAGCCGACCTTCCGCAGACTGGCCGGAGCGAAGTTCACCGTGATGCGTCGATCCCACTTGAACCCGTAGCCGCAGTTGCGCAGGGCGGCGCGGATCCGCCCCTCGCTCTCCTTCACCGCCGAATCCGGGAGCCCCACCATCGTGAACTTGGGGAATCCCGAAGCGGTGTCGGCTTCGACGCGAACGAGGTGCGCGTCGACCCCGACGATGGCAGCGGTGAGCGATGTGGCGAGCAATAACCCTCCCTGAGCGCGGGCAAGCCAGGGGAGAGTGGCCCGACGGGGAACTGTAGCGCTGGTCGGCGCCGCCGGAGGTCCGAAAGGAGCCCCGGCCTTGACCAGCCCGGACCCCCGTGCGCCGAGCGTGGTGCTAGGCTACGCCAATGGCCAGTCTGCCGGACCTCAGCCCCCGGCCATTCAGCGTGGCCGAGTACCACCGAATGGTCGACGCCGGAATCCTCACCGAGGACGATCGCGTCGAGTTGCTCGAAGGGGTGATCGTCCTCATGAGCCCGCAGGAAGACCCTCACGCCCAGGCGATCGAGGTGCTGAACGAAGCCCTCGTCTCCCAAGTCAAGGGGCGATACCGGGTGCGGCCGCAGCTTCCCCTCACCCTGGGCGATCGCAGCGAACCCGAGCCCGACCTGGCCGTGGTGCCGCTTCCGGAGCCAGGCGCCCCCGCCCTGAATCGCCGCGCGGCTTTGCTCGTGATCGAGGTGGCGGGAGAGCCGCTGCTCAAGGACCGCTTGGCCAAGTCGCGCATCTACGCCCGAGCCGCGATTCCCGAGTATTGGATCGTCAACCTCGAGGAACGCTGCGTCGAGGTCTCACGCGACCCGGACGCCGAGGCGGGCGTGTATCGCGCCAGCACCAAGGCGTCGCCAGGGGAAGTCTTACGCGTTTCGGCCATCGAGGGCGTGGCGGTGACGGTAGCTGATCTCTTCGCCTGACCGATGCCCCCGCCCGCCTGGGTGGCGTAGCCAGCACGACCAACAACTAGAACGAGCTCGTGGCAAGTAAGGCCGGTTCTAGAATTCGAGGCATCTCCCGAAGGGAGTGCCGAACAACTAAGGCGCCGAAGGCGCCGTGAAGGTCATCGGCCTCCCGAAGGGAGGCTGATGGCCAACTTGAACGAGGTCGGCGCCGCCGGAGATCCGGAGGCCTAGAATTTCCGGCTGGTGTAGATGGTCAGGACGTTGCCGGCCGCGATGCGCGTGTCGTGAAGGCCGTTCCAGGACTGGATCTCGCGCACCGTGGCGCCGTATTGAGAAGCGATGGCGCCCAGGGTGTCGCCGGGCTTGACCCGGTAGCTGACCCGCCAGCTCTTCTCGCTGAGCGCCGCCGTGCTCGGCGGTTCGACCCGGCGACGTGGAGCCGGGGCCTGCGCGCGGGGATCGATGGGGATGATGAGCTCGGTCCCGACCGCCAGCCGCCGGGTCAGGGGCAGGTTGTTGGCGTCCGCCACGTCTCGGGCCCGCACTCCGTTGGCCTTGGCGATCGAGGCGAAGGTCTGTCCCCGCGCCACCACGTGGGTGCGGAAGCGCACCCGCTTCTCCGGCGGAATCGACCGGACGCAGGGGCCGAGAGCGTCGCCCTTGCCCGCGGGCACGCGCAGGTTGAAGGTGCGGTTGGCCGGGGTCGCGAGCCGCCGCAGCTCGGGGTTCAGGGCCTGGATCTCGGCGACCGGCGTCTCCAGGCACTCTGCGATCACCCGAAGGTCGATGGCGCCTTCCACCGGCGCGGATTCGTGGGCCGGAGGCGGCTCGGGGACGACCTCGAAGCCGTACTTCTCCGGCGCGTTGGCCACCACCACGGCGGCATGGATCAGCGGGATGTAGTTCTTCGTCTCGCGCCGCAAAGCGCGGGTCTCGCGGAGCTTCCAGTAGTCGTTTGTCTTGTAGCGGTTGATGGCCCGCTGGACCACGGCCGGGCCCGCGTTGTAGGCGGCCATGGCGAGGTTCCAGTCTCCGAACGTGTCGTAGAGCTCCTTCAGGAAGCGGGCGGCCGCGCGAGTGGATTTCTCGATGTCGCTGCGCTCGTCGACCCACCAGTCCTGCTGAAGGCCGTAGGTCTTGCCGGTCGAGGAGATGAACTGCCACACCCCCTTGGCCCGGGCCCGCGAGTACGCGGCCGGTCGGAAGGCGCTCTCCACCATGGCGAGGTAGGCGAGGTCCTGGGGGATGCCTTCCGAGGCGAAGACCTCGCGGATCAGGGGCATGTAGGGCTGCCCGCGGTTCAGAGCACCCTGGAACCAGTCGCGCAGCTTGCCCTGGTAGAGGTCGATGCACCCGAGGACGGCGTCGTTCAGCTCGACGGGGAAGTCGTTGGCCTCGGCCTCCACCACCTCCTGCGCCTTCGTGCGCGACTCTTCGGACGCGGGCTCCTCGGCCACCGCCAGATCGGCCACCTCGTCGATCGAGGCGGCTTCGGCCGGGGTCTCGCGGAAGCCGTCGCCGGCCGCCAGGGCCTCCATCTCGCGCGCCTGCACCGCGTCGAGGGTGCGGCGGTAGGCCTCGGCCAGGCGGGGGTCGGAGAGGGCGCCTCCGGGCGCGGTCAGGTAGAGGTCGACCGCGCGGTCGAACTCCTCGCGCGCCCGATTCAGGTGACCTTCCTTGGCTTCGCTCAGGCCGGTGGCCAGGTGGAGGTCAGCCTCGGCGATGCGCTTCAGGGTGGCGTCTTCGGCTACCGGCCGCTCCACCTCGGCCACGGGGGCCTGGGCGACCTGGGGAGGAGTCGGGTGTGCACAGGCGGAGAGAGCCGCGCCCGACAAGATCCCGCTCAACGTGCGTCGGCACCGCCAAAGGCTCAAAGGACCTCCGCCCGCAACGTGGCCGCGATCATAGCAGGCGGCCCGGGTCGGTGGTCAAGCCTCGGTCACAAATATGTCTTGGCCCGCCGCCGCGTCCCGAGCGGCCGGGGTCACGATGGCCCGGGCCGAAAGGCGCAGGGTCCGGCCTTCGCGCAGGGCTCGCCGCACGTCGTCCTCGCAGACGAAGTCGAGGGCCGGTGTGGCCGCCGGTGGGGAGGACGGGATCGACACGGCCGAAGGAGCCGAGGTGGCCGACGCCTCGGTCCGGGGTTTGGCCCGCGCCAGCCGCTTGATGTTGATGAGATGCAGGGGGGTGATGTTGTCCGACGTGATGTTGCCGGCGTACGCGCCGCAACCGAGGCTCATCGACGGCGCGAGCCCCGTGGTGTACCCGGTGGCCCCCATCGAGGTCTGGGTGTTCACCACGATCCGGAACACCGGCTGGCGGAGGGCCAGCTCGCGAATGACCTTCTCGTCGCGGCTGTGGACGCCGAGGGTGTGCCCGGTGCCGCCGAAGCGCAGCAGCTCCAGGCAGCGCCGGCCCGCCTCTTCCCAGTCCTTTACCACGTAGAAGGCCAGGATCGGGCAGAGCTTCTCGATGGACAGCGGATGCTCGCGTCCGACGCCGGTGAGCGGAGCGACCAGCGCGCGAGTATCGGGGGGTACCTTGAGGCCGGCCTTCTCCGCGATCGTCACCGCGGAGCGGCCCACCACCTCGGGGTTCGCGAGCCGCTCGGGGGTCACGGCGACCTTGGCCACGGCGGCGGCCTCGGCCGGGTCGAGGAAGTAGCCGCCGTTCTTCTTCACCTCGGCCACGACCTCGTCGCGAATCGCCTCGTCGCACACGATCGACTGCTCGGACGAGCAGAGGGTGCCGAAGTCGAAGGTCTTGCCCGCGATCACGTCGCGCGCGGCCTGCGCCACGTCCGCCGTCTTCTCGATGTAGGCGGGGACGTTGCCGGGCCCCACGCCGTAGGCGGGCTTGCCCGACGAGTACGCGGCCCGCACCAGCCCGATACCCCCGGTGGCCAGGATCACGCCGGTGTCCCGGCACCGCATCAGCTCCTGGGTGCCGCCCAGGCTCACGGAGCTCATGCAGGAGAGCGCTCCCTCGGGCAGCCCCGCGCCGGTCGCCGCCTTCTCCAGCAGGCGCGCGGTCTCGAGGATCGAGCGCCGGGCCGAAGGGTGGGGGCTCATCACCACCGCGTTGCGCGCCTTGATCGAGACCAGCGCCTTGAAGATGGCGGTCGAGGTCGGGTTCGTCGAGGGGATCACCGCCGCCACCACCCCCATCGGCTCCGCGATCTCCGTGACCCGGGTGGCCGGGTCCTCCCGCAGGACGCCGACCGTACGCAGGGGGCGGATGTACGCGTGGACGTCGACCGCGGTGAAGAGGTTCTTCGCGATCTTGTCCCGGACGTTGCCGAAGCCGGTCTCCTCGTGGGCCAGCCGAGCCAGAGGCTCCGCTTCGGCCCGCGCCGCGCCCGCCATCGCGTCCACGATCCGGTCGACCTGCTCCTGGGAGAACCCGGCCAGGATCCGCTGGGCCGCCCGCGCCTTCTGCGCGAGGGTGCGCGCCTCCTGGATCGACTGGAGGTCCGCGTCCATCAGCCGGCCTTGGGCTTCCCGCCGGGCAGGATCTTCTCGACCTCCTCACCGGGCTGCGGGATCACGTGGACGGCGACGAGCTCGCCCACCCGGCGGGCGGCCGCGGCTCCCGCGTCGGTCGCGGCCTTCACCGCGCCCACGTCGCCGCGCACGAGCACGGTCACGTACCCGGCCCCGATGAACTCGCGGCCGACGAGAACGACATTGGCGGTCTTGACCATCGCGTCCGCAGCCTCGATCGAACCGACGAGGCCTTTCGTCTCGACCATGCCGAGGGCTTCCAATGAGGTTCCTTTCTCCGGCGAGCGCACCGGCAGTGTAGGGCGACTCTCTCGCGGGGGTCAACCGCTCCCCTCCGGGGTTTGACACGATCCGGGCCTGCCTTTTACACTAATAGCTTTGGCCGGCGGCGAGTCCAGCCGTCAGAGGGCCGCGAGGAGTGAATCCGATGAATGTTCGCACCGCCTGGGGATGGGGCCTTGTCGTGTTCGTGGCGGGCGCCGCGTTGCTGCCCGCCTGCCGTCGCAAGCCCGCCGAGGTCAATCCCATCGTGCCCTCCCTCAAGGTGAACCGGGACCGCGTGCCGCTCGGCAGCGCCATCGAGGTGACCTACACCTGGAGCCTCGAGCCCGGCGCCAAGAAAATCCCCGCGGGCTATCGCGCCTTCGTGCACTTCCTCGATTCCCACAAGGTGGTCCTCTTCACGGACGACCACGTGCCGACCCCCGCGCCCGAGACCTGGGAGGCGGGCAAGACCTACAGCTACTCCCGCACCGTGTTCATCCCCATCTATCCGTACGTGGGTGAGGCGCAGATCGTGATGGGCCTCTACCCGGCGCAGGGACGTGGCGAGCGGATCATGCTGAAGGGCGAAGACTACGGGCTTCGGGCCTTCAAGGTGGCCCAGATCGAGCTTCAGCCCCAGACCGAGAACATCTTCCCCGTCTACAAGGACGGCTGGCACAACCCCGAGCCCCATCCCGAGAACCCCGCCATCGAGCGGACCTGGACCAAGAAGGAAGCCCTCGTCTCCTTCAAGAACCCCAAGAAGGACGTGGTGGTCTACCTCGAGGCGGACACGAGCCCGAAGTTCTTTCCGGCCCCTCCCGTCCTCACCGTTACCGTCGGGCACGCCGGGCTCACGGTGCCGATCGAAGGGTCGGAGGTCTTCCTGAAGCGCATCCAGGTGAAGGCCGCCGATCTCGGCGACGACGAATGGGTGGACCTGCGCCTCTCCATGAACCAGTCCTTCGTGCCGAAGCTCCTGACCCCGCCCCTCAACAACGACGACCGCGAGCTCGGCCTTCTCGTCTACCACCTGCACGTGGCCGAGGCCGACAAGCTGGGTGACCTGGCCGGCCGCGAGGTCGTGCTCGCGGGCCCGCTCCCGAGCGCCCCCGCGGCGGCGACGCCCCCGGCGAAAGCCCCCGCGGCGAAGGCCGCGCCGGCGAAGAAGACCTAGCCACAACCGTCACGGGAGCCTGGAGAGAGGCGATGGAGAAGCTCCCGGTGGAGATCCGCGACGGCAAGGTGGACGTGGCCGAGGTCATGGGCCTGATCCGTGAGCGCATCCGCGGACGGCGCGACCAGGGGCTCTACACCGACGACGAGGTCGACGAGCTCTACGCCCTGAAGGTCCAGGCCTTCGCGGACGAGGCCGAGATCGATCCCGACGTGCTGGCGCGGCTCATGGCGCCGAACCACAACTGGAACATCTCGCCCGACTACCGCATCGAAACCCACCGCCAGGGCCTCTCGGCCCGCTGGGTCCTGGGCTTGAAGAAGCTGGTGCGGCCCTGGGTGCGGCTCTACACCGACCAGATCATCGGACGCCAGGCCCAGCTCAACCTCTACATGGTGCACCTCTGCCACAACGTCGTACGCGAGCTGGTGCGCCTGCAGCTCGAGCACACGGCGCTTCGGAACCGCTGCGAGCGGCTCGAGGCCGAGGTGAAGGCGGTCCGGGGCGGAGGCGGCACGCCCGGCGCGTGAGGCTCGGCTTCGTCGTCCAGCGCTACGGCACCGAGGTGGTGGGCGGGGCCGAGCTGCACTGCCGCTGGGTGGCGGAGCGCCTCGCTGCGCGGCACGACGTGGAGGTCCTCACCACCACCGCCACCGACTACCTGTCCTGGGAGAACGTGCTGCCGGAGGGGCGCAGACCAGGTGAACGGGATCCCGGTGCGGCGCTTCCCGGTGACCCGCCCCCGGCGGGCCGATCGCTTCGACGACATCGCGAACAAGGTCTGCTTCTTCGACCACACCGACGAGGACGAGCGCCGGTGGATGGAAGAGCACGGCCCTGTCTGCCCTGGCCTCGTCGACCACCTGCGCGCCCACGAGCACGAGTTCGACGCGTTCGTCTTCTTCTCCTACCGCTACTGGACGACCTACCACGGCCTCCAGGTGGCCCCGCGCAAGAGCCTGCTCGTGCCCACCGCCGAGCACGACCGCGTGCTCTACCTGCGCCTCTTCGCGCCCTTCTTCCGCCTGCCCGCGGCCCTCGTCTTCAACACCGCCGAGGAGCGCGAGCTGATCGAGCGCGTCACCGGCAACGTCGGGCTTCCGGGCGACGTGGTGGGCACCGGCCTCAACCGCCCCGCGGTGGTGCCCGTGGACGAGGTGGCCTCGCGTCTCGACCTTCTGGGGGACTACCTCGTCTACGTGGGGCGCATCGAGCCGGAGAAGGGCTGCGCGGTGATGATCGACCACTTCCTCCGCTACCAGCGGGAGACGCGGGCCAACCTGACCCTCGCCCTGCTGGGCCGCAGCACCATGGAGATCGCGGAGAACGTGCACCTCCAGCTGCTGGGGGTCGCGACCGAGGCGGAGAAGCTGGCCGCGATCGCGAAGGCCCGCGCCCTCGTCATGCCCTCGCGCCACGAGAGCCTTTCCATGGTGGTCCTCGAGTCGTGGATGATGGGCCGGCCCGTGCTCGTGAACGGCGACTGCGAGGTGCTGCGCGGCCAGGTGCTGCGCGCGAACGGCGGGCTCTACTACCGGCGCTACGAGGAGTTCGCGGCCGCGGTGGACACCCTTCGCGCCGAGCCGGAGCTGGCCGACGCCCTGGGACGCCAGGGCCAGGCCTACTTCGAGGCCAACTATTCCTGGGACGTGGTCCTCGCCAAGTACGAAGCGCTTCTCGCCCGGGTCAAGGCCGCCGCATGAGGTGGGGACGCGCCGGCCGATGAAGCTCGCCTTCGTGATCCAGCGCTACGGGCTCGAGGTGAACGGCGGGGCGGAGCTGCATTGCCGCTGGCTGGCCGAGCGGCTGGCCCAGAAGCACGAGGTCGAGGTCTTCACGACCTGCGCCCTCGACTACCTGGAGTGGAAGAACCACTTCAAACCAGGGACAGAGATCGTCAACGGCATCCCCGTCCATCGCTTCCCGGTCCGGCGCAAGCGGGTGGCCCGCGAGTTCGCGTCGCTGTGCAACGTCGTCTTCTACGAGACGCACACGCGCGACGAAGAAGAGGACTGGGTGCGGAGCAACGGGCCGGACGCGCCGGCGCTCGTGAAGGCGGTGGGCGCGGCCCGCGAGAGGTTCGACTATCTTCCTCTTCTATTGCTTCCGCTACTACCAGAGCTACTTCGGCCTGCCCCGGGTGGCGGACCGCGCGATCCTGGTGCCCACGGCCGAAGAGGACCCCGCGGTCCACCTGGGCATCTACCAGCCCTTCTTCCGCCGGCCCCGGGGCATCGTCTACCTGACCCCGGAAGAGCAGGCGCTCGTGGAGGACGCGGCCGACAACCGCGAGGTGCCGAGCACCGTCATCGGCAGCGGCCTGAACCTCCCCGCGCCAGACCCTCACTTCGACTTTCGCGCGAGGTACGACTTGAAGCGGCCGTTCGTGCTCTACGTCGGGCCGCATCGACAAGAACAAGGGCTGCGTGACCCTCTTCGCCTACTGGAGGAAGTTCCTCGAAGAGACGGGCCTCGACGTGGACCTCGTGCTCGCGGGCAAGCCCGTGATCCACGTGCCCGACGACCCGCGGATCCGGCTCCTGGGCTTCATCTCGGAGGAGGAGAAGGTCGCGGCTCTCCGCGAATGCGCTCTCCTGGTCATGCCCTCGCCCTACGAGAGCCTGTCGGTCATCACCCTCGAGGCCTGGAAGATGGGGGTACCGGTGCTGGCCAACGCGCGCTGCCGGGTGCTGATGGGGCAGTGCCTGCGCTCGAACGGCGGCTTCTTCTACCACGGCTACGCCGAGTTCGCGGAAGCGCTCGACCTCCTGCTGGAGCGCCCCGAGGTGGGCCGGGTGCTCGGGGCCCAGGGCAAGGCCTACGTGGATTCCGAGTACGCCTGGGAGCGGGTCGAAGAGAAGGTCGAGGATCTCCTGGCGCGCGCCGGGCACGAGGCGCGCCGCCCGAGCTGACCCGGCTCAGCCCTTGCCGTGGAGCTCCAGGTCGAGATGAAGGATGAGGCGTTCGAGTCGCCGGCCGCCCGTGAGCTTGACGGTGATCCCGCCTTCCAGGGCTTCCTCGGGGCCGTCGCCGCGGACGAACGACAGCCGAAGGCGCAGGTCGGACGGGCTCTTCAGCAAGGCGGCGGGCACGTCCAGGCTCGCTCTTCGCCGTAGCTCTTGCCGTTGGTCCTGGTCGGGCCCGGCGAGGTCCTCGACCTGGCGGTCGATCTCACGGCGAGCGGCGACGGGGGGCCGTCGGGCGGGGGCAGCCGATGTGGTCATCCGGCGGAGCTTCGCCAGCTCGGCCTGGATGTCGAGGGGCGCCAGGATGGGGACCCGGCGCACCGAGTACTTGCCCGTGTCCTCCTCGGCGAAGTCCACGTCGAGGTGGCCGTGCTCCTCGGGGACGGCCTCGGGCACGAGGGTCGCGAGCGCGTGATCAGGACGCAGGGCCCGACGGCGCGGGATCGAGCGCGGGTCCGGGATCGAGGGTCGGCGTCGGGGCCGGGCCGCGTGCCGCCACGAGGCGGGGAGGCTCTGTCACTTGCTGGCGCCGATCTTCCTCCGCGATCCTGGTCTTGACGTTGGCGAGGGCCATCCGGGAGATCACCTTGAGGGTCTCGAAGACGCCGAGCCCGTGGACCGCCGCCGCCTCGAAATGGGGCGCGTCCTTCGGGTTCAGGTCCTCTTGGAGGGTCTCGACGGGGATGATGTTCCGGATGTCCCTCTTGTTGTACTGGAAGACCAGGGGTACTGCGTCGATGGATAGCCCGAGCTCCGCGAGGTTTGCCTCGAGGTTGACGAGCGACTCGCGGTTCGCTTCGCGAGCCGCGAGCTGGCTGTCCGCGACGAAGACGACCCCGTCGACGCCCTTCAGGACGAGGCGCCTCGTGGTGTTGTAGAAGACCTGGCCGGGCACGGTGTAGAGCTGGAGGCGTACCTTCATGCCCCCGATGACGCCGACGTCCAGGGGGAGCAGGTCGAAGAACAGCGTCCGGTCGGTCTCGGTCTCGAGGCTCAGCATCTCGCCGCGCGAGCGCCCCGCGGTCTTCTGGTGGATCCACTGGAGGTTGCTGGTCTTGCCGCACAGGCCAGGGCCGTAGTACACGATCTTGGCCGTGATCTGCATCGTCGTGTAGTTCATCAAGGCCATGGCGGAAACCGAGTCTAGCACGCGCACCACGGCGGCCCCGGGGGGTCAGGAGCGGGGCCGGGCTGGGGTCAGAAGCTGAGGCCGGCTCCGATGAGGTACTTCTCGTCCATCTTGACGAGCGCTTCGTCGGGCAGGTGGACCCACTGGTACTCGCCCTTCAGGATCAGGCCCATCGGGAGCTTGAACTTGAGGCCGGCGAAGACGCCGCTCATGGTACCGGTGTCGCTCACCGAGCGGAGCGACTGGCGATAGGCGCCCGTGGAGATGCCGACGTAGGGAACGAATCGCTGGATGCTCGGGCCCACGTAGATCCGCCCCGATCCGGTCCACATGTCGGAGGCCGCGGTCTGGCCCCCTTGCCAGGAGCCTTCGAACTCGAGCCCCACGAGGTTGAAGAGCGTGATCCCGAAGCATCCGCCCACGCCGCCGCCCCAAAGCTCGGTCGGCTTGGCCCCCGAGAGGTAGCCCGAGAGCTCCGCGGCGGGCGTGGAACGGGCTCCGCACACCAAGAGGCCGAAGGCCACGAGCGCCGTCTCTCCGAGACGCCGCCACCGACGGAACGGTGAGAGGCAAACCTTCATGGCTGTAAGTATCTAACTTAGATGGAGTTGAGTCAAATTTTCTGGAGCCATTGACAGCGATGGAACCCCGCTCCTAGAATGGCGCCCCTTCTCGGGTTCGGGTCTAAAGCGTCCATGATCACCTATATCTCCCAAAACGCCTTCTGGGGTCTCCTCATCTCCGCGGTCGAAGTGTACAAGCGCGAGTGCTTCGGCCTGCTCATCGGCTACCGTGACCGAAAGGGGCAAGCAGGAGATGTACATCGTCGAGCACGCGCTGCCGTTCCAGAGCGCGGGCCGGCGGCACAAGGGTGTGGTGAGCAACCCGCGGGCCCACAAGCGCATCGATCGCTTCCTCGAGAACATCCCCCAGCTCTCGGTCATCGGAGACTTCCATTCGCACACCATGTGGGGCTACAGCCGCGCCGCGAGCCATCCCGAGCGACACCGACCTCGAGGGCATGAAGCCCGAGAACGTCTACGTGATCGTGAGCGTCAACGACCGCCTGCGCGAAGTGCCCTGGAACTACAACGACGACGGCTCGCTCTCGGGCACCACCGACGAGCACCACTTCCGCCTCACCGCCTACACCGTGACCGCCGCCCGCGAGCCGCGCCGCGCGTCGATCCTCTGCCCTTACGCCATCGGCTTCGATTCGGGCCCGCTTCGCGCCGTTCGCTAGTCGACGAAGAGGCGCGCCGTTCGCAGCGCCTGCGCTCCGTAGCCGCCGCCGAACAGCAGGTGGTGGTTCAGCAGGTGGTAGAGCTGGTAGATCGGGTTCCGTTTGCGCCAGCCTGGCTCCAGGGGGTAGGTCTCTTCGTACGCGGCCCAGGCTCGGGGCGTCAGTCCGCCGAAGAGCGTCGTGATGCCGAACTCCATCTCGCGCTCGGCGTAGGCGCAGGCCGGGTCCACGAGCGCCGGGCCGTGGGTTGTCCAGAGCACGTTGCCGGACCAGAGGTCGCCGTGGATCAGGGCCGGCGTGGCCTCCGCGGGCAGCCAGCTCAGGCAGGTGACGGATGAGGCGCTCGTACGTGGTCCGCTCCGCCGCCGGCAGCCCGCGCACGTCTGCGATCGCACCGATGAGCGGACCCAGGCGGCGCGTCGCGTAGAACTCGGGCCACGAGTCCGACCAGGCGTTCGCCTGACGGGTGGTGCCGCAGTAGGTGTCGCGCGCGAAGCCGAAGCGCTCGGCGCCGCGGCGGTGCATCTCGGCCAGACCGCGGCCGAGGGCCTCTTCGTCGGCGGCGGAGGGTGACGACCGCGTCTCCAGCCACTCCATGACGATGAAGGCCGGCACCGCTCCTGCGTCCGAGACCGCGACCACCTTGGGGATCTTCAGGCTCGAGGGGATGGCCGCCATCTCGCGAAGCCCCAGGGCCTCGCTCTCGAACAGGTCCGCGGGAGGGTCCGCGGTTCCATTTGGCGAAGAACGGGCCCACGTCCGTCTCGAACCGGCGCCGCCTCGCTGATGCAGCCGCCCCCGACGGAGCTCCAGTTCCTGGTCGTGCAGCTCGTCCCGTCCGAGGGCCGCGGCGAGTGCGCTGCGCGATGGCCCGTCTGGACGGCAGCCTCAGGCACGCGGAACGGACGTGGCCGGGCCCGCCTCGAGGGCGGCTTCCGATTCGAGCGCGTCGAGCAGGCCGCGGCTGCAGCCGTCGAGGATCGCGGTAGATCTGCTCGAAGCCGTCGACGCCGCCGTAGTAGGGATCGGGCACGTCCTTCAAGACGCCCTCGGGATCGTAGTCCGGCATCAGGAGCAGCTTGTCCGTGGAGCGGCTTCGGACACCGGGCCCGCATCTCGCGCAGATGGCCGCGGTCCATGGCCACCAGCACGTCGAAGCGGGCGAAGTCGGAGTCCCGAAGCTCGCGCGCGATGCTGTCGACGCGCAGGCCGTGCCTGGTGCCGACCCTTGATGGTGCGCGGATCGGCGGGGTCGCCCTCGTGGTAGCCGTGCGTGCCCGCCGAATCCGCCTCGTACCGCTCCTCGAGCCCGCGCTTCTGAACGAGGTCCTTGAAGACCGCCTCGGCCAGGGGCGAGCGGCAGATGTTTCCGGTGCAGACGAAGAGGACGCGCACAGGGCGGGGACCCGGAGAGGGAGAGACCATGGCCGCAGTCTATCAGCGAGCGGTGATCACTCGAGGGTGACCTTGCGGGCCTTCTTGCCGGGGCGCCCTCGAGCCGGGGGAGGCGGTCTGGTCCATCCGCTCGAGCTGCCACTGGCACATCAGCACGATCCCCTGCAGCACCTGTCGGCGAAGGTCGCGCGCCTTCTGCCGGTCGAGCCCGGCCTCCTCGAGGATCTCCGAGATCATGCAGCAAGGCTTCTTGCCGGCGGGTTCATCGCGAGGCATGTTGCTCCTTTTCGCCGAAGGCGACGCGCAGCCGCTGGTCGGCGAAGGCGGCGCCCAGCAGGCGGCGGGACGCGAGGGTGCGGGGCAGGATGAGGCGTCGTCTCTGGTTGTCCACCTGGATCACGAGCTCGTCCCCCTTGGTCCAGACCTGGATCTTGTCTTTCTCCGCGTACGGGAGCCGCACGTAGAGGGCGTGGGACTTGCCCTCGCGCTTGACCTCGATGGGCCGATCCTGGTGAAGAACGGCCGTGGGGTCGGTCTCCCCGAAGACCCGCTCGGCGAACACCTCCAGGAGCTCCGTGCCCACCATCTCCCGATCGAAGAGGGGGGCTTCGAAGAACGGGGTCGAGCCGAAGGCCTGGCGCGCGGCTTCGAGGTGTCCGGCCTGGATCCCGAACCAGCGGTCGAAGTACTTCGACCGGGCCTCCTCGGGCAGGACGCGGTTCGCGATCACCGCGTCGACGGGAAAGCCGAAGAGGCTCAGGTAGGTGTAGAGCCGCTCCGACTCGTTGATCACCATCTTCTCGGGGTTGAGCACGATGCGGATCGAGCTGTGCTTGGAGTCGCTCAGGAGCGGGCCCATCCCTTCCATCTGCTGGTAGAGCGCCTTGACCGCCCCAAAGACGTCGTCGCTCGGGATCGGGAGGTCGGTGAGGTGCTGGGCCATCGGCCTCGCGGCGCGAACCACCGTGCGCTGGATGGGGAAGACCCGCGTGAAGTAGAAGTCGAGCACCTCGGGCATGCCGAGCATGCGCACGGTGTCTCCCGTCGGCGCGCAGTCGATGACCACGACGTCGTACATCCCGGTCTCGACCCAGCCCTTCACCTTGAGCAGGCTGAAGAGCTCCTCCATCCCCGGGAGAATGGCCATCTCCTCCGCCACCGTCTCTTCCATCCCCTTGAAGGTCATGAAGCGGGTCAGGTAGTCGTGGATGACGCCCCAGTGCCGCGAGAGCTCCTGGTTGACGTCGATCTCCACCGCCTCGAGCTTCGGCGCGATCACGGTCGGGTCGGGACCCACGGTCCGGTCGAGGGCGTCGGCCAGGCTGTGGGCGGAATCGGTGGAGACCACGAGGGTCCGGTGGCCGAGCTTCGCGGAGCGGACCGCGGTGGCCGCGGAGAGGCTGGTCTTGCCGACCCCGCCTTTGCCCGAGTACAGGATGATGCGCGCGCTCACGAGGACACGCGCCGCGAGCGACCGCTGGCCGGGACCGCGCCGAAGATCGCGTCGCCCACCGCCTTGAAGTCGCGCAGGTCGTGGATGTCCGCCTCGAACTCGGGAACGAGCAAGGGACGGGCGCCCGTGTCCACCTCCAGCCGGTCGACGCTCTTGGCCTCGGCCCGGGCCACGGCCTGCTGGTCGCGCACGATCCCCAGTCAGGGCGCGGGCGAGGTCGGAGTCGACGCTCGCGGGCTTGCCCTTGGCGGCCCGCGGGTGGGCGGCGGGATCCGGGTGCATCCGGTTCACGATGACCCCCACGAGCGGCATCTCCTTTTCCTCGAGCCGGCGGTGGAAGTAGAGCGCTTCGCCGAGCACGGCGGGCGCGGGACTGGCCACCAGCAGGAACGCCGAGTCTCCGTCCCGCAGGAGGGCGTGGACGCGCGCCGCGCGCTCCTTGAATCCATCGTACATGGCCTCGAAGGCCAGGAAGAACTCGGACAGGTCCCGCAGGAAGTCGAGGCCGAGGAAGCGATCGACGAGATGGAGGGCCATGGCCCCGGCCTTCGTCGCGACCTTGATGGTCAGCCGGCCGGCGAGGAAGTAGGGCTTCAGGAAGAAACGCAGGATGCTCGTGTCGAGAAAGCTCACCAGGCGGTCCGGGGCCTCCAGGAAGTCGAGGGCGTGCCGGGTCGGCGGGGTGTCGAGGACCACGAGGTCGAAGCGCTCGTCTGCGGAGAGGTCGAGCAGCTTCTCCATCGCCATGTACTCGTGGCTGCCCGCGAGGGCGGCCGAGATCTCGCGGTAGAAGCGGTTCTCGAGGATGCGCTTCTGGGCGGCCTCGTTCGGAGCGTAGCGCTTCACGAGCGCGTCGAAGGTGCTCTTCGTGTCGAGGGTCATCGCGAAGAGGGCGCCGCCGCGCGCCGGGGTGAAGCGGCGCAGGTCGAGGGCGCGCGGCTTGCCGGAGAGCTGGGTGAGGCCCAGGCTGGTGGCGAGCCGGCGCGAGGGGTCGATGGTGCAGACGAGGACGCGGCGGCCGAGGAGGGCGGCGCGGAGGCCCAGGGCCGCGGCCGTCGTCGTCTTGCCGACGCCGCCCGACCCGCACACCACCAGGATGTGACGGCTCAGCAGATCGGCGGCGAGGGCTTCGGCCGGGTTGGATCGCCGTGGCATCAGGCGGCGGCGAGGCGCTCGGCCAGGAGCGCCACCTCGGCGGGGCCGATCTCCTCACAGGAGAGGTACGGCAGCCGCACCAGGGGCAGGGGCAGGATCCGCTTCAGGCGCGTCTCGTAGAAGCGGGTCAGCTTGCGCCGGCGGATGTGCCGGCGCGCGGCGGCCAGGGCTGCTTCGAGCCGGACCCCGGGGCCGAGAGGTCCAGCCGCCCCGTCCGCGGAAAGCCGCAGCACGCGGGCCTCCTGGCCCTCGTCGAGGCGGCGTTCGTGGCAGCCGTTCAGGAAGAGAGCGGCGGTCGTGATGCCGACCTCCTCGGTCGCCATTCGATGAAGCTCGGCGGCCTCGACCACCGCCATCTCCTCGGGAATAGCCACGATCGCGAGGGCGGTGCGCTCGGGGTCGCGGAGGAGGGCCAGGATCCGGCGGGCATTCGCCCCCACCGGTCCCACGGGCACCGCCTTGGACGCCGCGAGCGGGATCTTGAGGAACTGCAAACCATGACCGGTGGCGGGCGCGTCCACCACGACCAGGTCGTAGCGCGGGCGCCGCGAGAAGCCGGTGCGCTCCTCCTCCAGGACCATGATCTTCCCGAGGACCATCAGCTCCTTGAGGCCGGGCGCGGCCGCGAAGAAGCGCTCGTAGATCGGGCTCTCGAGGATGCGGCGCGCGAACAGGTCGATCTTCACCACCCGCCGCACGTACTCGTCCATGACGGCTCGCGGGTGCAGGTTGACGGTGAAGAGTCCCGGCTCGACCTCGGTCAGGCGCCCGCCCACGGGCGGACGGCCCAGGTAGCGCGCGGCCTCCAGGGGCGCGTCGACCTCGACGAGCAGGACCTTCTTGTCCCGATCGCGCGCCGCCCGGGCCAGGGCCGCTCCCATGAGGCTCTTGCCGACGCCGCCCTTGCCGGAGAGGATCACGAGACGCTTCGCGAGCAGATCGTCGAGGATCATCGCTCGGCGCCCTTCCCCATGGCCCGGAGCCTAGCACCAGGGGCCCTGCGATTTCGCCGTCCCGATGATTCGGTCGCTAGATCACCTTGCCGTCGGCGTCCACGACCCGCAGCTCGCCCAGGTTCAGCTCGCGGACCCCGGCTTCGATCTTGGAGCGGTCCCCCACGACCACCCAGATCAGGTGGTCGGGGTCGAGGAGTTTCGTAGCCGCGGCCACCTCTTCGACGCTGAGCGCCCGCACCTTGGCCGGATAGGTCTCGAAGTATCCGTCGTCGTAGCCGAAGCGCACGATCTCGCCGAGCGAGCCGGCCACGGCTCCGGCGGTCTCCCAGCGGCCGGCCAGGGTGAGGATTCGCTTGTCCTTCGCGAACTGTAGCTCGGCCGCGGTGACCGGCCGCTCGCCGCGAATCGCCTTCAGCTCCTTGGCCACCTCCAGCAGCGACTCCTTGGTCTTGTCGGTCTGGACCGGCGCGTACGCGATGAACGGCCGCGGGCCCCGCGCGTCGAAGAAGAGGGACCCGGCCCCGTAAGACCAGTGCTTGTCCTCGCGCAGGTTCAGGTTGAGGCGCGAGACGAACGCCCCTCCGAGCGCGGTGTTGAACGCCTCGATGGCGATCTCTTGCGGGTTCGCCTTGGGAGGAGCGGCCTGTCCGGCCAGGATGACGGACTGCTGGGCCCCCGGCCGATCGAGGAGGTACACCTCAGAGCGGGACCGCGCCGGGACTGCGCCCACGTTCTTCTTCGGCACGTCCCCGGCCTTCCAGGGTGCGAACAGCCGCTCGAGGCGAGGCTCTATCTCGGCCAGGGTGGTGTCGCCGACCACGACCAGGGTCGCGTTGTTGGGCTTGAACCAGGTGGCGTGGAACCTCAGCACGTCGTCGCGCGTGAGCTTCGAGACCGACTCGGCGGTGCCGGAGCCGGTCAGCGGAGTGCCGTAGGCGTGCTGGTCGCCGTAGATGAGGCGGGGCAGCACGCGCAGCGCCATCCCGAAGGGCTGGACGGCCTCCTGCTGGATCGCGGCGAGCTGCTGCTTCTTGAGACGGTCGAGGTCGGTGGCCGGGAAGGACGGGTTCAGGACCACGTCCGCGAGGATCTCGAGCGAGGGGTCGAGCTTGGCCTTGAGCGCGGACAGGGTGACCGTGGTGGTGTCGACGTCCGAGCCGGTGCCGAGGTCGGCCCCGAGCAGGGCGAGCGCGTCGCTGATCTGGAGCGCACTCCGGGTCTTCGTGCCCTCGTCGAGCATGTTGCCGGCGAGCTTTGCGGTGCCGGGGGCGGCCATCTGGTCCGCGGCGAAGCCGGCGTCCACCAGCAGGTTGAAGCTGACGACCGGGACCGCGTGCCGCTCGGCCACCACCAGGGTGAGGCCGTTCGACAGCTTGGCACGAGCGAATGCAGGGAGGCGGCCGGCCGGAGGCGTCCCCGCGTCGGGGACCTTGGCGCGGTCGACGTCGGCCGTGGCGTTCTTCCACTGCGGGAAGGGGTGCACCTCGAGCACGTAAACGCCGTCCGAGAGCCATTGCTTCGCGGCCGCGTGCAACTCGGCCGGCGTGGCGGCGCGCACGCGGTCGTTGCGCGTCTTGTAGGCCTCCGGGCTCCCCAGGAAGACTTGGCTCTGCGCGAGCACGTCGGACTTCCCGCCGAAGCCGCCGATCCGCTCGACCCCGCGCACGAAGCCGGCGAGGTCTTGCACCCGCGCCCGTTCCACCTCTTCCACGGTGGGCCCTTGGGCCAGGATCTTGGTCATCTCCTCGTCGATCGCTTTTTCGACCTGGGCGAGGTCGCCGCCCGGCTTCGCGGTGGCGGTCACCACGAAGAGGCCCGCGATCTCGCGCGACCACTGGAAGGCGCTCACGTCGGTGGCGATCTGGTCGTCGTACACCAGGCGCTTGTAGAGGCGCGAGGTCTTGCCGGAGGCGAGGACCCCGGCCAGGAGGCGGAGGCGGGCGTCGTCGGCCGTGCCGACCTGGGGCGTGTTCCAGACCTTGTAGATGCGCGCCTGAGGAACGCGGTCCTGCATCTCTTGGCGGTGTGAGCCTGCACGCTTCGCGATCCAGGCGTCCTGCCGGGCGACCGGCGGCCCCGAGGGAATGTGGCCGAAGTAGGTCTCGACCTTCTTCTTCACCTCGGCCGCACTCACGTCGCCGGCGATGACCAGGGTGGCGTTGGCGGCGCCGTAGTAGGTCCGGAACCATTCCTTGACGTCGTCCAGAGAGGCCGCGCTCAGGTCTTCCATCGAGCCGATGACGGTCCAGGAGTAGGGGTGTCCCTTGGGGAAGGTGTTCTCCTGGATCATGTTGAACACCTGGCCGTAGGGCTGGTTCTCGCCCTGCCGCTTCTCGTTCTGAACGACCCCGCGCTGCTCGTCGAGACGCGGCTGATCGATCACGCCCAGGAGGTGGCCCATGCGGTCGGACTCCATCCAGAGGACGGTGTCGAGGGCCGAGACCGGCACGTTCTGGAAGTAGTTGGTCCGGTCGTTGTTGGTGGTGCCGTTCAAGTCGGTGGCGCCCAGGCGCTCGAGCACCTTGAAGTAGTCGTCGTTGTAGTGCTCGCTGCCGTTGAACATCAGGTGCTCGAACAGGTGGGCGAACCCGGTCTTGCCGGCCCGCTCGTTCTTGGCGCCCACGTGGTACCAGACGTTCACGGCCACGATCGGGGCCTTGTGGTCCTCGTGCACGACGAGGGTGAGGCCGTTGTCGAGCACGAACTTCTGGTAGGGGATGTCGACGGTCGCGATGCCCTGGGCCCGGGCCGAGGCACCGGCCAGCATCGCCATGGCGAGAACAGCCAACCTTCGAGACATGAGAGACCTCCGAGTCGGTGGAATGGATCGACGCTATCGCCTCGCGTCCTGGGAGTCAATGGTGCACTGAACGCCCACGGCCGTGCGATATCGAACCCATGCCATGCCAGAAGCGAACAGCTCCGGCACGCTGCCCGCTGCGCGGTCTGTGCCCTAAATCGTTTCCGCCGAGGCACAACGCGCGTTCGGGCAGGGTTGGCATCTTCTTCGCTCACCTGTAGCCACGCGGAGGTTTGCATGGAAACGCTGATTCAGGACGTTGGTTATTCATTGCGTCGTCTCCGCAAGGGACCGGGCTTCGCTGTCGTGGCGGTCGCCACGCTGGCCCTCGGCATCGGGGCCAACGCCGCGATATTCAGCGCGGTGAACGCGATTCTCCTCCGCCCGCTGCCCTATGCCGAGCCCGATCGCCTGGTCGTGGTGAACCACGTGTGGAAGGGCCAGCCGGCCGTGGTCTCACCCCAGAACTTCCTGGACTTCGAGCAGGAGACGAAGTCGTTCGACGCGCTCGCGGTCTACG
Source organism: uncultured Acidobacteriota bacterium (assembly GCA_963760685.1). Classification (GTDB taxonomy): domain Bacteria; phylum Acidobacteriota; class Vicinamibacteria; order Fen-336; family Fen-336; genus CAVXEA01. Next base: position 2,746,218 of record CAVXEA010000003.1, on the reverse strand, counting down.
ACACGGACAGCGCCACCCTCACCGGCCGCGGTGAGCCGGTGCAGCTCGCGACGGGGGAGACGAGCGCCGCCTTCTTCGACGTGCTGCGCGTCACTCCGGCCGTCGGTCGGGCCTTCCGCCCGGGCGAGAACGAGCCCGGCCAGAACCGGGTGGTGGTGCTGAGCCAGGGGCTCTGGCGCGAACGCTTCGGAAGCGACCCGTCGGTCGTGGGGCAAGACGTGGTCCTCGACGGCATGCCCCACACGATCGTCGGAGTGGCCCCCGCGGGCTTCGACTTCCCGCGCGGCCGCGCGCTCTGGCGCCCCCTGGAGTACGACAAGCGCTTTCGGACCCAGAGCCGGGGCGCGTGGTACCTCTCGGCCATCGGCCGGCTCAGGGCTTCGGCCTCGGCCGAATCGGCGCGGGCCGAGGCGGACACCATCGGCGCGCGCCTGGCCGCGGCCTATCCCGACGCCAACGAGGGCGTGGGGCTCACTGTGCGCCCGTTGCACGAGGCCATGGTCGGCAAGGTGCGCACGCCGCTCTTCGTCCTGCTCGGCGCGGTGGGCCTCGTGTTGCTGATCGCCTGCGCCAACGTGGCGAACCTCCTGCTGTCTCGCGCCGCGACACGGGAAGGGGAGTTGGCGGTGCGCGCGGCGATGGGTGCGGGCCGGGGCCGGCTCGTGCGCCAGCTCCTCACGGAAGCGTCCGTGCTGGGCGTTCTCGGAGCCGCCGCGGGTCTCGTGGTCGCGGCCTGGGCCGGCGATCTGATCCTAGCGCTGCAGCCACGCGACGTGCCCCGCCTCGACGAGATCGGTCTCGATCGGGTGGTCGTCGCCTTCACCGTGGCATGCGCCCTCGTCACGACGGTCTTCTTTGGCACCCTCCCTGCGCTCCTCGCCACGCGGCGATCCTCGGCGGTCGCCTTGCGCGAGGGCGGACGTGGGCTCCTCTCCGGCCGCGGTGGACGCCTGCGTCGCGGCCTGGCGGTGGCGGAGATGGCCCTCGCGGTCACGCTGCTCGCGGGCGCCGGCCTCCTCTTGCGCAGCTTCGCGCAGCTCAGCCAGGTGGATCCCGGCTTCCAGCCCGACAGCGTCCTGGTGTTCCACCTCGGCCTGCCCGACGGCCGCTACGCGGAGGGCCCTTCCCGCACTGTGTTCTACCGGCGAGCCCTCGAGACCCTGAGTGCGCTGCCCGGCGTCCAGTCGGCGGCCGCGACCATGGCGGTGCCGCTCCGTGGGTTCGACTTCAGCTTCTCGTTTGCGGTAGACGGTCGGCCCGAGGTGCCCCCGGCGCAGCAGCCCTCGTTGGAGACGCGCGTGGTCACGGCTTCGTACTTCCGCACCCTCGGGATCCCGGTGGTCAAAGGCCGCGGGTTCGCCGAAACCGACGACGCCTCGTCGCCGCCGGTGGCGATCATCAGCCGCGAGGCCGCGCGGCGACACTTCGCGGGCCAGGACCCGATCGGCCAGCGGATCCGGCTCGGGTGGGGCCCGCCCGGCCACTCGGTGGGCGGCTCCGTGGTCGGCGTGGTGGGCGACGTGAAAGAGGCGGGCCTCGACGAGCAGCACCCGGCCGAGATCTACCTTCCCTACGCCCAGAAGCCGGTCGGGGGCATGGACGTCGTGCTGCGCACCACCGTGCCCCCGCTGTCCCTGGCTGCCGTGGTGCGCGGAGCGGTGCACGACCTCGATCCCGACCTGCCCGTGGCCCGGATCGAAACGCTCTCGCGGATCGTGGCCGCCTCCATCGCGCAGCCGCGCTTCTATACCCTGCTCCTGACGGCCTTCGCGGGCACCGCCCTGTTTCTCGCCGCCCTCGGCCTCTTCGGCGTCATCTCGGTGGGGGTCAGCCAGAGGACGCGTGAGATCGGGGTGCGCATCGCCCTCGGCGCGCGCTCCGCTGACGTGTTGGGGCTCGTCCTGCGCGAGGCGGCGACCCTCGCGGTGCTGGGGATCGCGGTCGGCCTCGTGGCTGCCCTGGCCCTGTCGCGGACCCTCAGCACCCTGCTCTTCAACCTGAGCCCCACCGACCCGCTGGCCTTCGCCGCGGCGCCCCTGGTCCTGCTGCTGACCGCGGTCGTCGCCGCGCTTCTGCCGGCACGTCGCGCCGCCCGCGTCGACCCGATCGAGGCCCTCCGCAGCGAGTGACGGTTACAACCCTGGCGCGCGCTGCGATCAGCGGAAGTACGCGTTGACGTCCATGAGAAAGTGCGTGACGCCCGTGCTGCCCGGGGGCATGTCGCACTGCACCGCGATCTGGCCTCCGGCCCCGAGCCCGAGGATCGCGTTGTTGGCCCGCACCGCGCCCGCCCCGAAGTTGACGACGCTGGCCAAGGGCGCGGCCGCACCCGCCGGGTAGATCCGAAGGTCTCCGACGTCCGTGGGACCGACCACGGCCAGGTTGATCGACACGGCGCGCGCGTCGGCGGGAATCCCGCACCGGCCGGTGACCGGGAACGAGCGGGTCGCGTTGGCCGACAGCGCCGGACCGCCCGCGGGCCCCGCGGGATCGCGCGTGTCGGCGAGGCGGCAGGGGTCGATGGTGTGGAACGCGATGGCCCCGACCACGGTGCTTACGGTGGCGCTGTTGCTCCCGGGGCTCGGATCCACGACGCCCGCGGGGGCGGCCACCGCAGCCGTATTCAAGAGCGGCGAAGGCGTGCCGGCGACGACCGTCCCCGTCGCCAGGAACCTGGCCGAGCCTCCCGAAACCAGGCTCACGAGCGCGGCGAGGTTGCCCGTTCCGCTGGCCGGACACGACGAGCCCGCGGTGGCCTGGCAGGTCCAGGCCACGTCGCTGAGGCCGGCCGGGAAGTTGTCGGTGACCGTGGCTCCGCCCACCGAGGCCGGGCCGCCGTTGGCCACGGTGATGGTGTAGGTGAGCGGGTAGCCGTAGCGTCCCGGGAGGCCGCCGTCGCTCTTCGTGATGGACAGGTCGGCCAGCCCGGGAGTGCTGCTCACCTGGGTCGTCACGCTGGCGGTGTTGTCCTTTGGGCTGGGGTCGGTGCTCGTCGCGCTGACCGTCACGGTATTCGTGATCGGGCCCGGGGTCGCGGGAGCGCCGAGGACCAGGGTGATGAGGGGGGCCGTGCCCACGGCGAGGGTCGCACGGTTGCAGGTGGCGATGCCTGGCGAGACGCCGCACGTCCAGCCCGTCCCGGAGGCGCCCATGAAGGTGCTGCCCGGGGGGAGCGTATCGGACACGAGCACCGACGTGGCCACCGCGGGTCCGGAGTTGGCCACCGTGATGCTGTAGGTCACCGGTTGCGAGGGCGCGACGGGGTCGGGAATCGCGGTCTTCGTCACGGACAAGTCGCTCTGCGGCCCCGCGACCGTGCCCGAGGCCCCGGCGTTGTTCGTGAAGCTGGCGGCCCCCGCGCTCACCCCGTAGTCGGCCGCGTTGTTGGTGCTCAGGGCCGCGCCCGTGGCGTCCGCGGTGGTGAAGCGCAAGGCTTGGGTCGTGGTCGAGGGGAGCGGGGAAGCGAAGGGTGGTCCGAAGTTCCCGTCCGCATCGTTGAAGTGGCTGGGGTCTCCGAGGTTCGATCCCGTGTACGACGCCCCTCCCCAGGCCAGCGACCACAGGATCGTTCCCGCGTTGTCTTCGAAAGTCAGCCGGCCGGCCGCGAGGTACGACGGCGGGATCGTGTTGGTCATCGTGAAGTCGGCGGTGATCGTTGGTTGCGCCGTGGCGAACGCCGAGCTGGCGACGAGGATCCGGGAGCCCTGGGTTCCGATGGCGGCATCGGTGGGGAAGACGATCAGGGTGACCGGGTTCGATCCCGTCGCATCCCGAACGATCAGCCGAGCCTGGTTGGTGCCCACGAGATTCTGGCCAGCCGCCCGCAACCGAAGCTGGATGGCTTGCTGGCTCGTGTCCCCGGCCACGCCGCCGATGGCCTGCTCGATCTTCATGATGTGGTAGGAGGCGAGAGCAGGAGAGGCGAGGAGACACACCGCGAGATTCCACAGGGCCGTCAGCAGCGCGCGTTTCATTGGACCCCCGGGCCCTTCGTGGGCGAACGTGAGACGACGAGCACGACCGCATCACCGGCCAGCCGCTCTCAGGAGGGAAGGAGAGGCGAATCCCGGCCGCGACGGATTGGCGTTGAAGCCCTACGGTGGCTCAAACCGAGGGCGAGGGTCAAGAGAGATCTTGGGGCTCAACCGAAAGCCCCTGCCGGCCTCGGCCGCTAGCGCGCGGCCCGTCGTTCGCCCGCGAGAAACTCGCGGGCGTGCGCGATCTCGGGCCGCGTGGCGTCGGGCGTGACCATGGCGGTCAGGTCGGCATAGTACCGGCGAGCGGCGTCGCGGTCGCCCGCGCTCTCGGCCGCCCGGGCTGCGCCATACACGCTATTGAGGCGCCGCGGGTTGAGCTTCAGGCACGCCTGGTACTCGGCCAGCGCCTCCCGGGGGCGGCCCCTCTCGAGCAGGAAGTCGGCGAGCAGCTCGCGCGACGGAAGCAAGGTGCCGGGGCTCACCGGATGCTTGCCGAGAAGGTCGTCGGAGTCGGCAGCCTCGCGCAGAAGTCTCTCGGCCTCGTCCGGGTGGCCTTCGGCGGCGGCCAGCCAACCCTTCACCACGCCCAACTGCATCGCGGCCTGCTTGCCGAAGTACTGCTGCCGCGGCTCGGTCAAGACGGCGGCGATCTGCTCGAGCTGCGCCATGCCCCGGCGCGCGTCGTCGACGCGCCCGGCCCGCGCCGCCCCGAGGGCCCGCGCGAAGGCCAGATGGCCGGCGCCCAGCGGGAGCTTCATCCAGGTGGGCAGGGGAGGGTCGACGAGAGCCGCGGCTTCGGCCCACTGGCGCCGTTCGAGCGCGTAACGCGCGGGCACCGCACCCAACGCGTAGCTCGCGGCGAAGTCGACCTCGGGTTGCGTCTTTCGCACCTTCTGGACCTGTTCCACGACGGCTTTGGCCAGCGCGTCCTGTCCCGTCTGGAGATAGCCGTAGATCATGTAGTCGAGGGCGTGCAGCTCCTCGAACGACGTGGCGTCGGGATGAGCACGGGCCGCGTACTGTCGCGAGGCGTCGGCCGAAGCGAGGTTCGAGGTGATCACCTCGTTCCACATGCCGAGGCGCGTGAAGATGTGCGCCGGCATGTGGAGAGCGTGCGGCACCCAGGGGGCGATGTCGGCGTAGGCCTTGGCTGCGGTCAGACCCTTCTCCGCCACCGGCGGGTAGTCGTAGCCGTGGATGAGGTAGTGGACGATGCCGGGATGACTCGGGTTCTTCACGAACAGCGGCTCGAGGATCTGGGTGGCGCGCGTCTGGTTCTTCAGCGTCTTGTCGGTGGGGGATGCGCTGCCCAGGAGGGACAGGGCGTAGAACGTCGCCACCTCGACGTCGTTCGGATGCTGCGCGTAGAGCTGCTCCATCGCCTTCTCGTAGGCGGCCGCCCGCGCCGGATGGTCGCCGCCCCCGGTGGAGCCGTGACACGAAAGGCCCACCTCACCCGCAGCGCCCGGGACAGTCGGCGCCCCGTAGAACCCCTCGAGCGACGCGATGTACCCGCGCTCCAGATCGGTCCTGCCGCCGAGGGCCTTGGCCTTCGCGATCGCCTCCTGGCCTGCCTTCATCTCCTCGGGACTGGGCGGCGTCCACAGCGGATGCCACTCGGTCATGGCGATGCCCCACTGCGCCATCGCGCACTTCGGGTCCCGCGTGGCGACCTGGGTGAACACCCTCCGGGCTTCGTCGTAGAAGAAGGAGTGGAGCAGCGCCGTCGCGTGTTCGAAGTCCTCCTGCACCGAGGCGGCACAGGACGTCGCGAGGTGGACGGTGCCCGTCTTCCGGAGGTCGCCGATGACGGGCTGGTCGGCCCGGGCCAGTGGCGCTGCGAAGACGAGAGGCAAAGCGATCGCGGCGAGGCGATTCGACAGGGGATGGTGCATGCGGGCCCTCCTGAATGGCAGAGACTCGATGCCTGAAGGGTAGCCGCCTTCGAGATCGGTGGTCAATGCCGAAGACCTCGCTACTGGCCGGAAGCTCCACCTTGGCTCCCGCCGCGAGAGGGGAAGCCGAACGGAAGCAGGGCCACACCGACCAGGAAGACCAGGAGGCCCACGCCGAGTGCCGTCGGGATCATCACCCAAAGGCCGATGCCGCAGGCGATGCAGACCATCCCCCCCACCATGAAGCCCTTGCGCTCTTCCACCGCTTTTCGGGCGAGCTTGCCTTGCTCTTCTTCGCGCAGGTAGGCGAGCACCCGCTGAGCATTCTCGCCGGGGTTTTCGGCCAAGGCCTTGAGCAGCGCGAACCGGTCGCGCGTCTTGCGCTCCGCGGCCTGGGCCTGCACCCAGACCACGATGCTGAGGAATGCGAACACGGCCACCGAGGCCGCCGCGAGTAACCCGAACACGGCCGCATCCATCGGTTTCATCTTCACCCTCCGCTTTTCATTCCATGAGACCCGTTCCGGCGATGGCCGGTTGCGTTTTCTCACCCGGGACCGCCCCGCCGCGAGAAAATGCAACCGGCCCAGGCCGCCCGGCGTCGAATGGCGATGGAAAGGCAGGATGGCCAAGGACGATGAGGATGCGGCCGACGCCAGCCGGGTGGTCGCGGGCGATCTCGCCGCGTTCGAGGGCATCGTCCGCCGCTGGCAGAGTCGCCTGGTCGGCCTCGCCTGGCGGTTCTGCCGCGACCGCGGGACGGCCGAAGACATGGCGCAGGAAGCCTTCGTGAAAGCCTACCGCGCGCTCGCGAGCTTTCGGGGGGACTCGGCGTTCTCCACCTGGCTGACTGCGATCGCCCTCAACAGCTACCGCTCGCGGCTCCGAGCCGAAGGACCGCCCCTGGTCAGCCTCGACCTGGCGCGGGCCTTCGGGGCCGAGGCGGGCGTACAGAGCGGGCTCGAAGAGCAGGAGCGAGCCGAAGCCGTGCGGCGGGCCGTCCTGACCCTGCCCGCCCGCTACCGCGAGCCGATCGTCTCTGTTCTATCTTCAAGAGAAGGACCTGGCCGAGACCGCCCGCGTGCTAGGCATCGCCGAAGGCACCCTGAAGTCCCGGCTGTATCGGGGCCGTGACCTCCTGAAGCGACGCTGCTCAGCCCTCGGCGTGGTGTTGGACCAGGCCGAACCGGAGGCCGTATGACCCACGACGAGCTCGATCGAGCGCTAGCCGAGGACTCGATCGAACCCTCGTCCGGCTTCGCCGCCAGCGTCATGGACGCCGTGCGCCTCGCCGCCGCCGAGCCGCCGCCCCTCCCGTTTCCCTGGGGCCGCCTCGCCCTCGGCATCGCTGCGTGCGCCCTGCTCGCGATCGCCGGCACGGACCTCCTGGCCGAAGCCAACCTGGCCTGGGGCGCAGCCGCCGACACCCTGTCGCCCCTCGCCGCCGCCGCGCCCCAGGTCGGGTACGCCGCCCTCGGCGTAGCCCTGAGCCTGGCCCTCTCCCGCCTCCCGCGCCTCTTCATCCGTTCCTGACGAAGCCGCCTCTTGCGGTATACTCCTTACGCCTCGCGGGCCTGGGGCCACCCCGGCCACGAGACGACGCGCCCGTAGCTCAACTGGATAGAGCGTCGGCCTCCGGAGCCGAAGGTTATAGGTTCGAGCCCTATCGGGCGTACCACAGAGTCAAGCACTTAGAGTCAGACGGCGCGCGAGTCGCGCCCCCCACAGCAGCCCCAAAGCAACACAGTGCCGCGAGGCCGTTTCTAGCACTTCACCGGGGGGCACTCTCGTGGATTGCCTCTGCGGTGCCGCTACGCTTAGCTGCCGGAGCGCATCGGTGGACTCGGCGAGGCCGACGCCCGGCAATGGCTCGATCTCGCCGCGTGGCGCGCGCACGGCTTCGACCGGCAGGGGAGCACGGCCGAGCTCGAACTCCGCTTCGATCCCGACCGCCTGGAGCTGACGATCGCGGGCCCGCCCGCGTGGCCAGCCGTGCCCGTCTTCAACGGCATCGACACCGACGTGGTCGGTCAGTCACCGGCGCGAGGCGGCCGCCCGGCCCATTGGCGGATCCCGGGCCAGGCGGGCGCGCTCTGTCGATCCGCGTGCGACGCCCGCGCGGCCGGCGCATGGCCCCGTCCGTGGCCAGTGAGAGGGCGGCGGCCTATTGCTCCTCGAGAATCAGGACGGTGCTGCCATGGGGCTCGATCGTCGTGCGGACCTGTGGACTCGGCGGCAGACGCTCGCCCGTCCAGGCGTTCTTCGCCTTGTGTCGTCCTGCCGCCAGGCCGAAGCTCGACCATGGGCGATCGAGAGCCAGGGAGCGGTCACCCAGGTTGAATGCGCCCAGAGCGTGACGATCGCCAGGCAGGTCTGCGGTCCAGACGACGAGCTCGCCCTCTCGCAAGACCTGCCGCGACGCGATGGCGGCCTGGTCGATCTCCAGGATGTCGGGATTGGTCAAGAGGCGCAGGGTCGCTTCGTCGAGCAGCGTGAGATTGGCGCCCACGATCAGGGGACTGCGTGCCATGGCCCACAGGCTCAGCTGAGTCCGCTGCTCGTCGGGAGTCAACCTCGTGTGTCGCGCGCCCGGGCCGACGTCGGGGAACGGACGCAGCTCTCCGATGGGCAGCATGTCGGCATCGGGCCAGTTGCCGGGTCGAGCGTATTGCGCCCAGCGGGCGGCGTTGTCGAACTGGTTCTTGACGCCGATCGGCCACTTCTGTGCGCCACGGTCCCAGAGGTCCCAGATGTCGTCCGAGATGCGCCACATCTGCGCCAGCTCGGCGACTTCCGCGTGATGCTCCACCGCGGTCGGGCCCGGCGAAAGGCTCAGAACGACGTCGCGACCGCTGCGCTCGATGGCGCGTGCGATCTGGCGAATCTCCGCGGGCTTGTAGGGATGGTCCGCGATGCAGTCGACCTTCAGGAAATCGACGCCCCATCCCGCGTACTGGCGGAGCAGGGAGTCGTACCACGCCTGGCCGGCTTCGTTGTCCTGGATTCCCCAGCTCGTGGGGTCCCAGGGGCAGGGATCATTCTGGTCCGCCGCATCTCGAGCCTTGAAGGCCGAACCATCGATCGGCAGATTCCGCAGGACACTCTCGCGAGGGATGCCGCGGATGACATGGATCCCGAACTTGAGACCCTTCGAGTGCACCCAGCGGCCGACCTCTTCGAAGCCCGTGTTCTTGCCGCCTTGGAGAGCTGATGGAAAGCGGGTGGGCACGGGTATGAACCGGCCGCCCTCGTCGATCGCGTACTTCAGCAGCTCGGGCTTGGGCCTGTCCTCGGGATTGGCCATGTACCAGCCTTCGTCGATGACCGCATACGTGTAGCCAGACGCCTTCAGCTTCGTGGCCAGAGCTTCGACGTTGTCGCGGAACTGCTGCTCGTCGATGCGCAGGCCGTACGAGTCCCAGCTGTTCCAGCCCATCGGAGGCGTCTGCGCGAGCACCTTCCCGCTACCGGGGCGGTTCCCCTGAGCCCCCAGACCGGTCGGTAATGCCAAGAGGCATCCGGCGAGCACTGGCATGCCGAGGGCGTACCTGAGAGAGAAGAAGCTGCCTGATGACACGATGCTCCTTTCGTGCGCCGCGGAATCTCACGGGGCCCCGGCGGGGTACGTGGATCGTCGAGACCTTGCTCGCGGCGATGTTCGAGAATCGACCTTGCCTGCAACGTACCGACCATGGTGGACGGTAGCTCACTCCAGACGCAAGGCCCGCACGGGATCGACGCGGGTGGCGCGCAGGGCCGGGAGGGCGCTGGCCGCGAAGGCGGTCAGGAGGAGGCCGGCCGCGACCGTGGCCAGGGTGAGCGGGTCGCGGGCCCCGACCCCGAACAGCAGGTTCTCCATCACCCGGCCGAGCGCGAGCGCCCCCAGGACCCCCAGACCGACAGCGACGGCGGCGAGGGTCATGCCCTGGCGCACGACGAGGCCGAACACGTGCGCCGGCCGGGCGCCGAGGGCGATGCGCACGCCGACCTCGCGCGTCCGCTCGCCCACGGCGAAGGAGACCACACCGTAGGTGCCCACGGCGGCCAGCAGCAAGGCTACGGCGGCGAAGCCGCCCAGGAGCGCCAGGACGAACCGGCGCTGGCGCAGGGAGCCCGCGAGTGCTCCCTCGGCCGTCTCGACCTCGAAAAGGGCGAGGGTGGGATCGGTCGCGCGCAGAGCCGCCCGTAACGCAGGGGCGGCGGAGAAGGGATCGGCGGCGGTCCGGATCGCCACCGTCACCGACGGCTGTGGGTTCTGGTCGATGGGAAGGTACATGGCCGGGGCGGGACCCGCCTCGATGCCCTCGAACCGCTCGTCGCCCGCGAGGCCCACGACCTCGCGGGGCACGCCGAACACGACGATGCGGCGGCCGACGGGGTCTTCGCCCTGGAAGTGCCGGGCCGCGAAGGCATCGTTCACCACCGCGACCGGCGGCGCCCCGGGCCCGTCGAAGCGGCCGAACTCCCTTCCGCGCCGGAGGGGAACGCCAAGCGTCCGGAAGTACCCGGGGCTGACCGGACGGTATGACGCCTCGTCCTGCTCGCCCGGAGGCGGCGCCGGACGTCCCTCCACCGTCACCCCCGTCGTCCAGCCCGGGTCCGCGGGACCCTGGTGTGCGAAGGCCACGCCCAGGACGCCCGGCTGCGCCAGGAGCCGCTCCCGCAGCGAGTCGGCGAAGGCGGTGTAGGCCGGCCAGGCCAGGACGGGCCAGCCCTTGGGGAACGCGTAGCCCGGACCGGTGAGGCTCAGGTGGGCCAGCAGCAGGTGCTTCGGGTCGTAGCCCGGATCGACGCGGCGGAGGTTTTCGAAGCTGCGCACGAGGAGCCCGGCCCCGGCCACGAGCACGACCGCCGAGGCCAGCTCGAAGGCGACGAGGAAGCGCCGCGCCCGCAAGCCGGACGCCCCCGCCACCCGTCCGCCGTCCTTGAGCGAAGCCGCGGGCGAACGGCGGGCCCCGCGCAGCGCGGGCAGAGCGCCGAACGCGAGCATGGACGCGAGCGAGGCGAGGAGTGCGAAGAGCAGGGCCCGGCCGTCGACCGCGCACTCCTGCAACCGGGCGAGATCCTCGGGGCCGAGGACGCGCGCGAGTGCTATAGCCCCCGCGGCCAGCAGCGTCCCCAGGGCTCCGCCCAGCATGGCCAGGAGCAGGCCCTCCGTGATGAGGAGGCGGAAGACACGGAGGGGCCCGGCACCCAGCGACGTCCGGACGGCCAGCTCCCGCTCGCGGGAGATTCCGCGGGCGAGGACGAGGTTCGCCGCGCTCGCGCAGGCCATGAGCAGCAGCAGGGCCACCGCTCCGAAGAGCAGGAGCAGGGCGGGCCGGGCGCCGCCCACGACCTCGTCCACCAGCGGCCGGACCCAGGCGCCGCGGCCCTGGTTGTCGTCGGGGTACGTCTTCTCCAGGCGGGCCATGACCGCGGAGGCGTCGGCCTGGGCGGTCGCCACTGTGGCTTCGGGTTTGAGGCGGGCGAAGACGCGGAAGTTGTGCATGCCGCGGTTCCCCCGCTCGTCCGCGTCGAAGGCCAGGGGCTCGAACATCTGCTCGTTGAGCCCGGGGACGGTCGCGCGGTCGGGCACCACGCCCACCACGGTGGCGGGCTCCCCATCGAGCAGCACGCTGCGGCCCACGACGGCGCGTTCGCCGGCGAAGCGCTCGCGCCAGAGCCCTTCGGTAAGGACGAGGATGTGCGCGGCCCCGGGCTGCTCGTCGGCGGCATCGAAGGTCCGCCCGAGGACGGCCCGCACGCCGAGAAGGGGGAAGTAGGTCGAGCTGACGCGGGCCGAGGACAGGTGTACCGGCTCGGCCGCCGTGCCGAGCGTGCGGTTCTGGCGGGTGCGGGCGGCCATCGTCTCGAACGAGCGGCTCTGCTCCACGAGGTCGAGGTAGTCGGGGGCCGAGGCGCCCTCGCGATCCGTGCCGCGCAGGCGGTCGTTCTCCCAGACGATCACCAGCCGGTCCGGATCGGGGTAGGGCAACGGCCTCAGGAGGACGCCGTCCACGACGCTGAAGAGGGCGACGTTGCCTCCGATACCCAGGGCGAGGGTCGCGACCACGGCGGCGGCGAACCCGGGCTGGCGGCGCAGGCCGCGGAACGCGAGACGCAGATCCTCCCAGAGCTTCCTCATGGTCGAGTCTCCTGTTCGGCGAACCGAGCCGGCCGGTGGCCGGCCTCTCCAGCCGCGGACGCGCTCCGTGGCGAACCCGCAGGCGAGGCTCGCGGCTTCGGCCCAGTACCACGCCGCCGCCCGGAACGTCCCGCGGTCGACGCGGTCGGCGTACTCCTCCTCGAGGTCCCCGATCGCCGCCTCCGCGGCGGCGTCTCGGGGCGGGAAGAGAGCGGCGAGCAGCCGGGCCGCGGCCGGAGGACGGCGCCTTTGCGACGTCACTCGGCCTCCCGTAGCGCCGCTTCCAGGCCGGCCCAGAGGCGCAGCAGCGTGGCCCGCGAGGCCCGCAGCGCCCGGAGGCCCGAAGCACTCACCCTCAGGTAGCGCCGCGGCCGGCCGCCCCGCGCCGGGCTCGGCTCTCCGGCCCGGCTGTGCAGGAGGCCCTTCTCCTCGAGCCGGGCGAGGGTGACGTAAAGGGCGCCGCGCGAGACCCGCCGCCCTCCGCTCGAGCGCAGCTCCTGAAGGATGCGCGTGCCGTAGGCGCCGTCCCCCGCGCGGAGGACGGCCAGCAGCACGAGCTGCTCGAACTCGCCCAGCGAGAGAGCCGCGGCCATGCCGACATTGTAGGCTTGAGAATGGCGACGTCAACGTGTTTCGGCGATGGACCGTTGACCGCTTCTCATCCACACGATGACTTGACAATACATAGAACTCCAATGTATAAGACTGCCAGGCATGGACCTCGGTAAGGATCTCGTCGCCGCCTCCTCGACGCCCCTCGTGCTCGCCATCCTCGCCGAGGGTGAGAGCTACGGCTACGCGATCATCAAGCGCGTCAGCGAGCTGTCCAAAGGGCATCTGCTCTGGACCGACGGCATGTTGTATCCGGTGCTGCACCGGCTGGAGCGTCACGGCCTCGTCGCTTCGAAGTGGGGAGAGTCCGAGACCGGCCGCCGCCGGAAGTACTACCGCCTGACCAAAGAAGGGCGTGCGCAGCTCGAGGCCGAGCGAAAACGGTGGCAGATCGTCGACGACACGCTGCGCAGCCTCTGGATGAGGGTCTCCTACGCATGAGCGCTGCACCCGACCACGCGCCGCTCGAAGAACAGATCGGCCAGTGGCGCGCCTACGTGCGCCGGCGCCGCTCCATCAACGGGCCTGACGTCGAGGAGCTCGAAGCGCATCTGCGCGACCAGGTGGGAGCCCTCACCCAGGCGGGGCTGTCGGAAGATGAGGCGTTCCTGGTCGCCGTCAAGCGCATGGGCAGCCTGGACGCGCTCTCTCGCGAGTTCGCGCGTGAGCACTCCGAGCGTCTGTGGAAACAGCTCGTCATCGGTGCCGACGGCGACGCCGCGCCCAAGACGGTCAGCCGTACCGAGACGCTCGTCGTGTTTGCCCTGGCCGTGGCTGCGGCGCTCGCCATCAAGATTCCCACGCTCTTCGGCTTCGAGATTGGCAAAAACGAGGACGAGACGTTTTATCTGCGCAACGTCACCTTCTTCGTCCTGCCGTTCCTCACGGCGTACTTCGCCTGGAAGCGCCAGATGGATCCGCGCCGCTGCGCATGGCTGGCCGTCCCGTTCATCGCCGCCGCCGTCGCCGTGAACGCCTTTCCGTTCACCCGCGGCAGCCACACCGAGGCACTGAGTTCGCTGCACCTGCCGATCGCACTGTGGCTGGCCGTCGGGATCGCCTATGTGGGTGGCCGCTGGTTCCAGGGCGGCGGCCGCATGGACTTCGTGCGCTTCTCGGGCGAGCTGTTCATCTATTACGTGCTCATAGCACTTGGCGGTTTCGTGCTCACGGCGTTCACGATGATGATGTTCAAGGCCATCGGTATGACGCCCGACTGGATCGCCCAGCAATGGCTGATCCCGTGCGGCGCGATGGGGGCGGTCCTCGTGGGCTCGTGGCTGGTCGAGGCGAAGCAGAGCGTCATCGAGAACATGGCGCCCGTGCTCACGCGCCTGTTCACTCCGCTCTTCACCATCCTCCTGCTCGTGTTCCTGGCGACGATGGCCTGGACGGGCCGTCCGATCGACATCAAGCGAGAAATGCTGATCGCGTTCGACCTGCTGCTGGCGGTGGTGCTGGGCCTGGTCCTTTATTCCGCGTCGGCGCGCGATCCGGAGGCGCCGCCCAACCTGTTTGACGGCCTGCAACTGCTGCTGATCGCGAGCGCCCTCGTCGTCGACGGCGTGGCGCTCGCCGCCATCGCCTCACGCATCTCGGAGTTCGGCTTCACCCCGAACCGTGTCGCGGCGCTCGGGGAAAACCTGATCCTGCTGGTCAACCTCGCAGGATCGGCCTGGCTCTACGCCGCGTTCCTGCGTAGGCGCACACCGTTCCGTGCGCTCGAGGCGTGGCAGACCGCGTATTTGCCGGTGTATGCGATCTGGGCCGCACTCGTCGTTGTGCTGTTCCCGCCGCTGTTCGCGTACGCGTAGAAGAAGACCCCTCGAGCATCCCGAACGGCGCCCCGTGTCTCAGTTCGGCAGCGCAAAGTCGAATGCCGCGGCCAGGCCGTCGGCAACGGCCAGTCCGGACAGCGTGGGCACCAACCACCGGCCGCCCTCCGCGTCGGCGCGCACGACGATCTGGCCCTCGTCCACGAGGCGAGCGACGAGGGTGTCATTCGCGGCCAGGAGGTCGACACCGTAGCGCGCCCTGAAGCCGTCGAGGTCGATCCCGGCCGTGGTGCGCAGGCCGAGAAGCAACCGCTCCGTCGCGAGGTCCTTTGGACCCAGGACTTCCTGTCCCTCGATCGGACGCTCACCCGCCGCGAGCCGTTTCTCCCAGCGCGGTGTGCCTCGCTCGTTCCACCAGCGGCGGGCCGGCGAAGAAGCGTCCGCGGCCGCGAGCGAGTGCGCCGACGGGCCGAGACCGAGGTACGGCGTGTGGTCCCAGTACTTGCGATTGTGCCGCGACTGGTGGGCCGGACCGCGCGCGAAGTTGGAGACCTCGTACGCCGCAAAGCCCGCATCCGCGAGGAAGCGGTGCGTGAGCTCGAAGAGCGCCGCCTGGTCGTCCTCGGGAAGCTCCAAGAGCCGGCCCTGCTTCGCCTGCACCCCGAACCGCGTGCCTGGGTGGATCGTCAACTGGTAGCAGGACAAGTGCTGCGGCACCAGCGAGACCGCAGTGGCCAGCTCGAACCGCCAGTCCTCCGCGGTCTGCCCGCGCAGGCCGAAGATGAGATCGATCGAGACCGTGTCGAAGCCCGCGGCCAGGGCTGTCTCAACCGCGGCCCGCGCCTGTCGTCCGCGGTGACGGCGGCCCAGGAAACGCAGCGCCTCGTCCGAGAAGGACTGCACCCCGAGAGACAGGGTGCGCACGCCGAGCGCCCGCCATGCGGCGCAGGCGTCGGGGGTCACGTCCTCGGGGTTGGCCTCGAGGAAGGCCCAGGGGGCGGGGGTCGCGAAGGTGAGGTGGATGCGGCATGCCTCGAGCACGCGCGCGAGCTCGTCAGGCGGCAGCTGAGATGGCGTTCCGCCACCGAAGTACACGGTGTCGAAAGGCCGCGGGTCGCGCCACGCGGCCGCGGCGAGTGCCACCTCCGCCACCAGCCGGGAGGCGAAGCGTTGGCGGGCGGGGGAGGCCGCGTGCATCACCGAGAAATCGCAGTACGGGCAGATCGCCGAACAGAAGGGAACGTGGAGGTAGAGCCCGGGCGCCGAGGAACCCGCGTCACGCATCACGCCACCGTCCCTACTCGTCGTCCTCGTCATCCTCGGTCCGGAGCACGGCCACGAAGGCGGCCTGCGGGATCTCGACCGCCCCCACCATCTTCATCTTCTTCTTGCCTTCCTTCTGCTTCTCGAGGAGCTTGCGCTTGCGGCTGATGTCGCCGCCGTAGCACTTCGCGGTCACGTCCTTGCGGAAGGGGTTGATGGTGGTGCGGGCGATGATCTGGCCGCCGATCGCGCCCTGGATGGCGATCTTGAACTGCTGGCGCGGGATCTTCTTGGCCAGCCGCTCGCAATAGCGCAGCGCCCGCGGCCGCGCGAACTCCCGGTGGACCAGTTGCGACAACGCGTCCACCTTCTCGCTGTTGACCAGGATGTCCACCTTCACCATGTCGCCCAGGCGGTAGTCCAGGAGCTCGTAGTCGAACGAGCCGTAGCCCTGGGTGATCGACTTCAGCCGGTCGTAGAAGTCGAACAGCACCTCGGCCAGGGGCAACTGGCTGGTGACCTCCATCCGGCCGGCGGCGAGGTAGTTGTAGGTGGTCTCCACCCCTCGCCGCTCGCGGCACAGCTCCATCACCGTCCCGAGGTAGCGCTCGGGGGTCATGATCGTCGCCTTGATGTACGGCTCGTAGGCCTCCTTGATCGAGCCGGGGTCGGGATAGAAGGTCGGGTTGTCGACCCAGACCTCGGACTCGTTGTTGAGCACGACCCGATAGCGCACCGAGGGCGCGGAAAGGATCAGCGACAGGTCGTACTCGCGCTCGAGCCGCGCCTGCACCACGTCGAGGTGGAGCAGCCCCAGAAACCCGCAGCGGAAGCCGAAGCCCAGGGCGGCCGAGGCGTCCTTCTCGTAGATGAGCGACGCGTCGTTGAGCTTCAGCTTCTCGAGCGCCTTCGTCAGGTCCTCGTAGTCGTCGGTGGCCATGGGATAGATCGACGAAAACACGACGGGCTTGGCCTCGCGATAGCCGGGAACCGGCTCCGCGGCGGGGCGGTCGGCCCCCGTGAGCGTGTCCCCGATGGCCAGACCCGCGAGGCTCTTCATGCCCGCGAGCACGTAGCCGACCTCGCCCGCCGACAGTTGCGGGACCGGCACCCGCTTGAGGCGCTGGTTGCCCACCTCCTCGACCTTGTGCTCGGCATCCGAGTGCATCAGCCGCACGCGGGTCGGGGCCTTCAGCGTGCCGTCGAAGAGCCGCACCAGCAGCACGGCGCCGCGATAGGAGTCGTACTGCGCGTCGAACAACAGCGCCCGCAGCGGCGCCTCTGGGTCGCCCTTGGGCGGAGGCAGCTGCGTGACGATGGCCTCCAGCAGGTCGTCGATGCCCGTCCCCATCTTGGCCGAGACTTGAATCGAAGCGAACGGGTCGAGCCCGAGATCGCGGTCGATCTCCTCCATCACCCGGTCCACGTCGGCGGAGGGCAGGTCGATCTTGTTGATCACCGGCACCACCGTGAGCCCGAACTCCATCGCGAGATACAGGTTCGCGACGGTCTGCGCTTCCACTCCTTGCGAGGCGTCGACCACCAGCAAAGCACCCTCGCAGCTCATCAGCGAGCGGCGCACCTCGTGGGAGAAGTCGACGTGCCCGGGCGTGTCGATCAGGTTGAGCTCGTACGTCTTCCCGTCCTTGGCGGTGTAGGGCAGGGTGACGGTGTTCGCCTTGATCGTGATCCCGCGCTCCCGTTCGAGGTCCATGGAGTCGAGGATCTGGTCGCGGAAGTCCCGGTCTTCCACCGCCCCGCAGCGCTGGATGAGGCGGTCGGCGAGCGTCGACTTGCCGTGGTCGATGTGGGCGATGATGCAAAAATTGCGGATGTGGTCCATGGTCCCCTAAAGCGTCGTTCCCATCAGGCGTAGACACGTCAGTCTAGCCGGAGAATGGCCGGACGGCGCTGCGCGACGAGCAGCGGGAACCGCGGTTTAGGGCTTGATCTTCTGGAAGAGCGCGGGGAGGCGCGTGCGGTACAGCTCGAGCACCTGCGGCTCCATTTCCGCCAGCGGCTTCACCGGCACGAGGTCCATCACCTCAGCCGGCGACAGGCCGGAGTCGACCAGAGTGCGCGCGGCTCCGCACACCATGCGCTCGAGACCCGCATCCGCTTCGCTGCCGGAAAGTCCGAACGAGACCGCCAGCTCGCGCAAAGCCTGCATCTGGAACCACAGATACGTCGGTCCCATGGCGGTGAAGACGGCGTAGGCCTCGATCTTATCTTCCGCCACTTCGGGGCTTTCCCCGAGCGGAGCAAGCAGCGCCCGGACCGTCTCCTTGTCCGTCGCCGTGAGGGCGGCGCCAAACACCACCGGATTCATGCCGGCGCCGACCACGGACGGGGCATTGGGATTGGAGCGCGCGATGCGGGCGAAGCCCCCCAGCAGAGAGGACAATTTCGCGATCGTGAACTTGGGTGCGAGTGAAACCAGGATGGAAGTCGGACGCAGGGCACCGCCCACCCGAGCGACCGCGTCGCTCAACACTGGCGGATGCGTGGCCAGGAAGACGACGTCTTGGGCCGCGGCGGCGGCCAGGTCACCGGTCGTCTGAATCCCGGGAAACTGCGCTTTGAGGTGAGTGAGCGTCTCGCTGTTCGGGTCGGCGACGACGACCAGGCGCGGCAATTCTTTCGCTCGCGTCCAACCCGCGAGAAAAATGCGGGCGATGCGGCCCCCGCCAACAAAACCGACGGTCGTTGTCGTCATGGCGATCTCTCCTCAAAGCTCACAGAACTCGATCTGTTCGGGGAATCAGGACACCCCGGTGGACCTTGGAGCGAATCTCATGCCACTACAACGAAGAGAGCCACGGAGTCTGGAACAGGTCGTGCAGTTCGGCAGGATCGTTGGGCTTGGTCGCGTCCGCCGGCGGTAGGTCGCCATCCGCGCCCCGCCGGGCGCACTTCGGAGTGTCTTCATGAAGTCTCGCCTCTTCTGTTCGCTTCCGTTCATCGTCTGCGCGGCGACGACGGTCCTGGCCGCGGATTGGCCGCAGTGGCGCGGCCCGAGGCGTGACAACCAGTCGGCCGAAACGGGCCTGTATCGAACCTGGCCCGCGGGCGGCCCCAAGGTGCTCTGGAAGACGCCCGTGGCGGAAGGCTACGCGGGAGCCGCGATCAAGGACGGGCGGCTGTACCTGAACGACTACGATCCCGAGAAGAAGGAGCACGTGGTCCGCGCCCTGTCGATGGCCGACGGCAAGGAGGTCTGGCGCTGGAGCTACGCCGTCGACATCCGGCCCAACCACGGCATTACGAGGACGGTGCCCTCGGTCGGCGACCGTCTGGTGTTCTCGCTCGACCCCAAGTGCCGATTCCACGCGCTCGACGCCCTGACCGGCAAGCTCGTCTGGCAGAAGAACCTCGTGCAGGACTACAAGGCGACGATCCCGAGCTGGTACGCCGGGCAGAACCCCCTCCTCGACGGTGACCGGGTCGTGCTGGCCACCGGCGGCGATGCGCTGGTCGTCGCGTTCGACCAGGCCACCGGCAAGGAGGTCTGGCGCTCGCCGAACCCCGGCAAGGACGTGATGTCTCACAGCTCGCTGATGGCCACCGCGATCGGCGGCGTCAAGCAGTACCTCTACCTGACCATGAACAAGGTGGTGGGCGTGGCCGCGGCCGACGGGCAGATCCTGTGGAGCGTTCCGTTTGCCGCCAAGATGGCCGCGGTACCGTCGCCGCTCGCGATCGGCGACGGCCGTGTGTTCGTGACCAGCGGTTACGAAGCGGGCAGCATGATGATCCAGGTCGACAAGGGCGCGTCGGGCTTCACCGCGAAGAAGCTGTACGAGCTGACCAGCGCCCAGTTCAACTCCGAGGTCCACACGCCCATCCTCTACAAGAACCTCCTGTTCGCAGTCGGATCGAAGACGCGCGGCCGCTTCATGGGCGTCGGACTCGACGGCAAGGTGGTCTGGCAGAGCCCGGCCTCGTCGGGTGACCCTGGGGGGGCGCGGACCTTCGACCTCGGCGGCTTCCTGCTTGCCGACGGCATGCTCTACGTCGTCGACGGGAGGTCGGGAATGCTGCGCCTGATCGAGGCGAGCACGAGCGGGTACAAGGAGCTGGCGAGTGCGCAAGTCCTCTCCGGCGAGGAGGTCTGGGGACCACTCGCCCTTGCCGGCCGAAAGCTCGTGCTCCGCGACCTGAGCCAGCTGGTGTGCCTGCAGGTCGGCCCACCGGTTGCGGGCAAGTGACCGTTCGACCTCTGAGCGTTGGGAGAAGTCATGGACTCGAAGGAAGCCAGCCCGCCGCCTGGCGCCGCTGAGGGCGGGCGTCGCGAGCACCTGTCGAAGCGGCTGCTGCCGATCGCGAGCGTGATGGGCGCGTTCGGGGTGGTTGCGGCGGCCGTGCTTCGCCCCGGCGCCGTCCCTCCCGCACCGCGGCCCGAGGGGCCACCCGGGCCCGTCCCTGGTCAGCCGCCGACGGACCCGCCTCCGCCCCTGCCCCACAACTACACGCGCACGGCCGTGGTGGTCGGGCCCGGCATGCCGGGGGAGTTCCGGCACTCGCTGTCGGGGCTCGCGGTCGGACCGCGCGACGTGGTCTACGCGCTCGGCGACGGCGAGGTCCGCGTGTTCGATTCGGGAGGACGGCTGGCACGGACCTGGAGCGCGCCGGAGAAGGCGTCCTGCCTGGGTGTGGCGCGGGACGGCCAGGTCGCCATTGGTTCTCCGGCCCGCGTCGACCTGTACAGCGACGCGGGGGCCCACGTGGGCGGGTTCGCGGTGGGCACGCGCGACAAGCCCGGCGAGGTGACCGCGGTTCGGCTGATCAAGGACGGGGTCCTGGTCGCCGACGTGGCGGCCCGGATCATCCGCCGTTACGACCTGCGCGGCACCGAGCTCGGCGTCATTGGTGCGCAGAACAAGACGGGCGGCTTCATGCTGCCCAACCGGAGCCTCGACTTCGACGTCGATGCCGCCGGCGTGGTCCATGCCACGGATACCGGTCGTCACCAGGTCACTTCGTGGAAGCTCGACGGGACGAGGGTGGCCTCCTTCGGGAAGTTCGGCATGGCGAGGCCGGAGGACTTCGTCGGCTGCTGCAACCCGGTGAACCTCGCCGTGGCGCCCGACGGCGCCATCGTCACCGCCGAGAAGATGATCGCGCGCGTCAAGGTCTTCAGCAGGGACCGCACCCTCCTGGCGGTCATCGGCCCCGAACACTTCGACCCGAAGTGCGTCCACATCCTCGTCGCGGTCGACTCTTCCGGGCGAATCGTCACCGCGGATCCCGAACGCCGGACGATCGCCGTCTTTGCACGGTCATGAGCGAGCCGAGCACACGGCGGCAGTTCATCGACCAGACGTGTCGCGCCATCGGCCTGACCGCGCTCGGCGGTGCCGCGGCAACGCTCGTGGCCCGACGGGCCTCGGCGCACGCGGTCTTCCAGGTCGACCCGGCCAGGTGCGCGGCCTGCGACCTGTGCCGCACGTCGTGCGTGCTGAGCCTGTCGGCCGTCAAGGCGGTCAACGACTTCGCCAAGTGCGGCTACTGCCAGCTCTGCCCGGCGTACATGGACGTGACGAGCCAGCCGGACGAGAAGGGCATCCCCTCCGGCAAGCTCTGCCCGCAGGACGCGCTCAAGCGCCGCGTGGTGGGACGTGAGGATCCGGACGACCCGAACAACAACTACTACGAGTACACGGTCGACGAGGCGCTGTGCACCGGCTGCGGGAAGTGCGTCAAGGCGTGCCGGGCTGCCGGCCGGCAACGGCTCGCTGCGCCTCGAGATTCGCTACAACCGGTGCGTGACGTGCAACGAGTGCTCGATCCTCGTCGCCTGTCCCGAGGCCGCGATCGTGCGCGTGCCGACGCCGGGCCTGGCGCCCATCCCCCGCGAGGGTGAACGCCGCGATGTCTAGCGCGCCCGGCGGAGCCGGACGTCTGCGGTTCCCCTGGCCGCTGCTCCTGCTGATCGTCGCCTTCGCCTCGCACGCGCTCTTCGCGCAGTACCAGAAGGCGCCGCCGGAGTTCGGGGGCACCTACTCCTTCCCGGTGCCGACCCACCCCGAGCCGCGCTCGGGAATCGCCCTCGGCATCGACGTCGCCATGCTCCTGGTTGGCCTCGGCCTCAGCGCCTACCTCGTCCTGGTGCGGCGCAGCCGGTCCGGGGCGATCGCTCTCAGCCTGGGCGCCATCGCCTACTTCGGGTTCTACCGCCAGGGTTGCACCTGCCCCATCGGCGCCATCCAGAACGTGACGCTTGTCGCTCGTCGACCCTCGCTACCTGATCTCGTTCGGTGTCCTCGCCTTCTTCTTCCTGCCGCTCGTCGCCGCGTTCCTCTTCGGGCGCGTGTTCTGTGGCGGCGTGTGTCCGCTCGGCGCGCTCCAGGACCTGGTGCTGCTGAAGCCGAAGACCGTGCCCGAGTCAGCTCGACCGCTGGCTGCGGCGGCTGCCGTTCGTCTATCTCGCGGCGGCGATCTGGTTCGCGGGTTGGGGCATCCCCGTCATCAGCACCTCGGGCAGGGTCCTGTCGGGCCGACGCTTTCTGATCTGCGAGTGGGACCCGTTCATCGGGCTCTTCCGCGTCTCCGGGTCGTTCCACATGCTGGCGATCGGGGCAGGGTTCATCGTGGCGGGCATGTTCTACGGGCGCCCGTACTGCCGCTGGCTGTGTCCCTACGGTGCGCTCCTGTCGCTCGCCTCTCGGGTGTCGTGGAAGAACGTCCGCATCACCCCCGACAAGGAGCTCGACTGCGGCCTGTGCCGCGGCGCCTGCCCGTTCGGGGCGATCCACGATCTGCGGGCCGACCGGGCGCCAGTGCGTCGCGTGCGCCCGCTGCTACGAAACCTGTCCTCGGGAGATCGAGCGGCGGGGTGGCGCGATGCCGGTGGCGTTCCTCGAGTGGCAGGCTCGCCAGCAGCAGGTCGAGGAGCAGGCACGACGAGAACGGACGCCGCAGCCCCCGACGGCGGGGGCCGGGGTATGAGGTCGAAGCGGTTCGCAGCCGTGCGCTCGTGGCTGGGCCTCGTGGCCGCCCTCGTGGTCATCGTGTCGGCGGCGTGGCTCGCCGTCGAGTACGTCCGGGCCGCACGCGTCGAGGCGGCGGAGAAGGCACTCGTCGAAGCCCTGAAGGAGCGGGCGCGGACCGACGCCACGACCCACAAGACCCTGCTGCAGCCGGAGTTCGACCGGCAGCGTGAGGCGCTGACGCGCCGCCACCGCATCTACCACGTCGTGGCGCCGGTGCTGCTCCTGTCGCAGGCGGTGTTCCTCGCGTGGGTGCGCTGGCTGCGGCCTGCGCCGGGCGAGTGGGTGGGTGTGCCGCCACCCCTCCAGCGGCTCTTCGACGCCAACCTGGACCATCCCGTCTCGCCGGCTCCCGGGAACGGGGCGCCGCAGCGATGCCACGGCCCAGGTCGGGCCACCGGTACTGCGGCTCGTGGCGGCGAGCGAGCGTCCGCCGTTGGACCTCGCTGCGGTGGACGGGATTCTCGAGGTGGAGGGCCGACGGTCGGAGTCCGTCATCCCGGTGCTCCAGGCCATCCAGTCGCGCTACCGCTACCTGCCGGAGGAGGCGCTCAGGAAGGTGGCGGACGCGAGCGAGATGACGCCGGCGCAGATTGCCGGCGTCGCCTCGTTCTACGGACAGTTCCGGCAGCGCCCCGTCGGTGAGCACATCATCCGCGTCTGTGAAGGCACGGCCTGTCACGTGTCTCGGCGCGGTCGAGGTCCGGGCGGAGCTGCGACGATGCCTCGGCCTGACGGGCGACGAGGACACCGACCCTTCCGGCCAGTTCACGGTCGAGCGCGTGGCCTGCGTCGGCTCCTGCAGCCTGGCGCCCGTGATGACGATCGACGAGAGGATCTACGGCCGGCTGAGCGCGCTCTCGGCCGTGGGCGTGCTTCGCGACTTCGTCGCCGAGCACGCCGGCCGCGACGGGAACGGCCACGAGGGAGCCGCGGCGGCGAGGACGGCAACCCGGCAGCCCCCTGCATTCCCGGCCGCGAGCAGCGAGGTCGAGATCCGTATCGGCCTCGGATCGTGCGGCATCGCGAGCGGAGCGCTCGAGGTACGGGCCGCGCTCGAAGCGGCGGTCCGCTCGCTCGGCGGCGGCGCCACGGTCAAGGCGGTCGGTTGCGCCGGCCTCTGCCACCGCGAGCCGCTCGTGGAGGTCGTGGACGGCGCAAAGCGGGTCTTGTACGGCAACGTGCTCCCGGCCGATGCCCGAAAGCTCGTGCGCGAGCACGTCCGCCCACGGGGGCTGGCTGCGCGCGTGCACGCGGCCGTCGGGGAGGCTGCACGCCCGACTGACCGACGACAACGAGTGGGTGCCGATCGCGTCACGGGCGGTCGAGGCATCGCCCTACACCGCCAAGCAGGTGCGCATCGTCCTGGAGAACTGCGGCGAGGTCGACCCGCTGTCGCTCGACGACTACCGCGCGCGCGAGGGGTTCCGCGCTCTCGAGCGTGCCTGGCGCGGCCGCCGGAGTCGGTGATCGACGAGATCCGCGCCTCGGGTCTGCGCGGCCGCGGTGGCGCCGGGTTCCCGACGGCGGTCAAGTGGGACCTCACGCGGCGCGCGTCCGGCGACAGCAAGTACGTGATCTGCAACGGCGACGAGGGCGATCCCGGCGCGTTCATGGATCGCGCCGTCCTCGAAGGCGACCCGTTTCGCGTCATCGAGGGCCTGACCATTGCCGCCTACGCGGTCGGCGCCCGCGAGGGGTTCTTCTACGTCCGGCGCGAGTACCCGGTCGCGGTGCGGCACGTGCGCGCGGCCATCGAGTCCGCAACCGCGGCCGGCCTGTTGGGCGAACGGATCCTCGGCAGCCCGTTCGGCTTCACGCTGCAGGTGCGCGAGGGCGCGGGCGCGTTCGTCTGCGGCGAGGAGACGGCGCTCATCCAGTCGCTGGAGGGGCACCGGGGCATGCCGCGGCTGCGGCCGCCGTACCCGGCGCAGTCGGGGTTCCGGGGGCAGCCGACGCTCATCAACAACGTCGAGACGCTCGCCTGCGTGCCGTGGATCGTCCGCAAGGGCGCCGGCGGCGTTCGCCGCGCTGGGGACGGAACGCTCGAAGGGCACCAAGGTGTTCTCGCTCGCCGGCAAGATCGCGCGCGGCGGCCTGATCGAGGTGCCGATGGGCATCACCGTGCGCGAGATCGTCGAGGACATCGGCGGCGGCATCAAGGACGGGCGGACCTTCAAGGCCGTGCTGGTCGGCGGGCCGTCGGGCGGGTGCATTCCCGCGTCGCTGGCCGACACCCGCGTCGACTACGAGGAGCTCGCCTCCACCGGGGCGATCATGGGCTCGGGCGGCCTGGTGGTCCTCGACGATCACGACTGCGTCGTGGACATCGCGCGCTACTTCGTCCACTTCACCCAGGACGAGTCGTGCGGCAAGTGCACGTTCTGCCGCGTCGGCACGCGG
This sequence comes from uncultured Acidobacteriota bacterium, assembly GCA_963760685.1. Taxonomy (GTDB): domain Bacteria; phylum Acidobacteriota; class Vicinamibacteria; order Fen-336; family Fen-336; genus CAVXEA01. The sequence continues at coordinate 2,721,177 of CAVXEA010000003.1, read as the reverse complement.
CGCATGCTCGAGATCCTGGAGCGGATCTGCGACGGGAAGGGGCGCCCCGGCGACATCGAGACCCTGGAGGCCCTCGGCGAGGGCGTGGCGAAGGGCAGCCTGTGCGGGCTGGGCCAGACCGCGCCCAACCCCGTCCTGACGACGCTGCGTTACTTCCGCGACGAGTACGAGGCGCACATCCGCGAGCGCCGGTGCCCGGCCGGCTCGTGCAAGGCGCTCGATCCACTACCGCGTGCTCGACGCGTGCACCGGCTGCACGCTGTGCGCGCAGGCGTGTCCGGTCGCCGCCATCGAGCGGCGGCCCTACCAGAAGCACGAGGTGATCGACGACCGCTGCACGCGCTGCGGCATGTGCGTGACGGCGTGCCCGGAGCAGGCGATCGAGGTGGCGTAGGGATTCATGGTCACCCTGACGATAGATGGCCGCTCGGTGTCGGTCGACGAGGGGACGACGATCCTCGACGCCGCGCGGTCGGTCGGCATTCGCATCCCGACCCTCTGCCAGGTCGACGGGTACCCGGCTGCGGCGTCGTGCTTCCTGTGCGCGGTGAAGATCGACGACAAGGCCACGCTGACGCCGTCGTGCGCCCTGCCGGTGGCGCCGGGCATGGTGGTCCACACCGACACCGACGAGGTGCGCGCGTCCCGGAAGATGGCGCTCGAGCTCCTGCTGTCCGACCACGTCGGCGACTGCGTCGGTCCCTGCACGACCGCCTGCCCGGCGCGATTCGACATCCCAGGGTTTCTCTGCGCGAGGTGGTGGATGGCGACGTGGCCCGGGCGGCCGCCCTTGCCGTCCGACTTCCTGACCCTGCCCGCCGCGCTCGGCCGCGTGTGCCCGCGCCTGTGCGAGCAGCGCTGCAATCGGTGCGACGCGGGCGACGCGGTCTCGATCGGGTCGCTCCACCGGTTTGCCGCGGACGCAGACCTCGCGTCCGCGTCCCCGTACGTCCCGCGCCGGGCTCCGGCGACCGGCAAGCGTGTCTCGGTGGTCGGCGCCGGGCCCGCCGGGCTCACCGCCGCGTACCACCTGTTGCGCGGCGGGCACGACGTGACCGTGCTCGACGCCCACGAGGAGCCCGGGGGCATGCTCCGCTACGGCATCCCGGCGTTCCGGCTGCCGCCGGAGGTGCTGGCCAAGGAGATCGTCCGTCATCACGGCACTCGGTGGACGACTTCCGGATGAAGACGCGACTCGGGCGCGACGTCAGCCTCGACGACGCTTCGCCGCGAGTCGGACGCGGTCTTTCTCGCCATCGGTGCCCAGGTGTCGCGAGGCCTCGGCTGCCCGGGCGAGGCGCTCGCCACTGCCCGCCGTCGAACTGCTCGCGGAGGTCGCCGCCGGGCGGCGGCCTCTCCTTGGTGATCGCGTGCTCGTCGTCGGCGGCGGCAACACCGCGATGGACGTCGCCCGCACGGCGGTCCGGCTGGGCGCGCGAGGTCACGGTCCTCTACCGGCGGACGCGCCGAGAGATGCCGTGCCTCATGGCGGAAGTGGAGGCCGCCGAAGCCGAAGGCGTGCGGATCGACATTCCTGGTCGCGCCCGTGGGACTCGAGCGTACGGACGCCGGGCTCCGGCTCACCTGCCAGCGCATGGTCCTCGGCGAGCCCGATCTCCAGGGACGACCACGTCCGGTGCCCGTCGCAGGGTCCGAGTTCACGCTCGAGGCGTCGGCCGTCGTCTCCGCGGTGGGCCAGGCCGTGGAGGTCCAGGCATGTGGCGAGGCCGGGCTGCCGATGACGGCGCGCGGCATCGCCGTGAACCCGGTGACGCTCGCCACGAGCCTCGACGGCGTCTTCGCGGGCGGCGACGGCGTGACCGGCGCCGACCTGGCGGTTCGCGCGGTGGCGGCCGGCAAGCTCGCCGCCTCGTCCATCGATCAGTACCTGGGCGGCCGACCGGTGGTGGGGCATCCCGAGATGATCTCGGTGGTGATGGGCAAGCTCGACGAGCGGGAGATGGCCGAGTTCTTCCGGGGCATCGAAGCGTCGGGGCGGGTGAGGCCGCCGCACCTCGCCGTCGAGCGGCGCGTGACGACCTTCGACGAAGTCGAGCCCGCGCTCTCGCCCGAAGTGGCGCGGCTGGAGGCGGGGCGGTGCCTGGGCTGTGGCTGCTACAAGGCCAATAGCTGTCAGCTCCGCCAGTACGCCACCGAGTACGGCACCGACCCGACCCGCTTTGCCGGCGCGCGGCGCAAGTTCCGCCGTGACACCTCCCACCCGGAGGTCGTCTACGAGCCGGGCAAGTGTATCCTCTGCGGCGCGTGCGTCGCCGTCGCCGAGCGCGCCGGCGCAGGGCTCGGGCCTGGCGATCGTCGGGCGCGGCTTCGACGCGGCGGTCGCCGTGCCGCTCATGGGCACGCTGATCGAGGCGTTGCCGGCGGTCGCGCGCGACGTCGCGGCGGTGTGTCCGACGGGTGCTTTCGCGCTGAAGGGTGAGGGCGGCTGCTGTCGCCTGGTGCCGAGCCCCGGGGAAGGCAGCACGTGCACGCCGGGAGTTGGACGATGCGGGTGACACGCCACGCCGTGCTGGTCGTCCTCTTGGGCATGGCCGGGCTGTCCGTGGTCGCGCAGGACTGGCGGATGTGGGGCGGCACGGCGGAACGCAACATGACGTCGGCCGTCACGGGTCTCCCGGAGCTCTGGAACGCCAAGGACGGAACGAACATCAAGTGGAAGGCGCAGATCGGGTCGACCTCGAACGGCAACCCCGTCGTGGCCGGCGGGAAGATCTTTCTCGGCACCAACAACGGCAACCCTCGAAACCCCGCGATCACCGGCGACAAGGGCGTGCTCATGTGCTTGCGAGAGCCCGACGGCCGGTTCCTTTGGCAGGCCGTCACGGACAAGCTGGAGTCCGGAGCAGGCAGCGACTGGCCCGAGGAGGGGGTCTGTTCCTCGCCCGCGGTCGAGGGGAAGCGGCTCTACTACGTCAGCAACCGCGGGGAGCTGGTCTGCCTGGACACCGAGGGCTTCATGGACGGCAAGAACGACGGCCCCTTCCAGGACGAGGTCTACAGGGGGCCGACCGATGCCGACATCGTCTGGAGGCTGGACATGAGGAAGGAGCTGGGGGTATCTCAGCTCTTCATGGCGAACTCATCGCCGGTGATCTGGGAGGATCTCGTCTTCGTCCTGACCTCGAACGGGCGCGACAGCAATGACGAGACGGTGCCTGCGCCGAAAGCGCCCAGCTTCGTCGCGGTGAACAAGGACACCGGCAAGGTCGTCTGGCAGGACGCTTCACCGGGCGAAGGCATCCTGCACGGGCAGTGGGCCTCCCCGGCCCTCGGCCTCGTCGGTGGAGTCCAGCAGGTGTTCTTTCCGGGCGGGGACGGCTGGCTGTACGGCTTCAACGCCCGCAGTGGGGAGCGGCTCTGGAACTTCGACCTGAATCCCAAGGACGCCGTGTGGCCCAGGACACGGAACTACGGCGTGTCCACGCCCGTGTTCAGTGGGGGACGGGTGTTCATGAGCGTCGGACAGGACCCCGATCACAGCAACGGCATCGGACACGCCTATTCCATCAACCCCGATCCGCGAGGTGACATCACGACGACCGGCCGCGTCTGGCAGTACGACAAGATCAACCGGTCCATTTCGACCGCGGCGGTGGCCGACGGCCTGGTCTACATCTCCGATCTCAAAGGGATCCTTCACTGCCTGGATGCGAACACGGGCAAGCCCCAGTGGACCTTCGACATGATGGCGCCGGTCTGGGGATCGCCGCTCCTGGCTGACGGCAGGGTCTACCTCGGCGACGAGGACGGAGATGTGGCCGTCCTCGCGGCAGGTCCCGCGCTGAAGAAGATCGCGGAGATCGACATGGGGGATGCGGTCTACGGCACCCCCGTGCCGGCGAACGGCGTGCTCTACGTCATGACGCGATCCACCCTCTACGCGATCTCCGCTTCCACGGGCGCGAAGCGATAGCCGTGCCTCACTCCTTTGGGCCGGGCCGCCGTGGTGCGGGGACGCGGGCACGTGCTGACCGGCGACGGTGATCGATGAGGAAGTCCGCGAGGAGGTCTGCGTCGCGGCGGCGCGGGGAGGTTCGGCGAGCCACCAGGGCCAGGGTGCGCGAGGGCGCCGGGGGCGAGACGGGGCGCGCGACGAGCCGGGTGCCTTTGAGGATACCCGCCTCCAGGGCGATTCTGGGCAGCAGGGTCACGCCCAGGCCGCCCTCGACCATCTGGATCAGCGTGGTCAGGCTCGTGGCCTGAAGGGGCGATTCCGAGCGGCCGCGGCGGGGACCGCAGGCGGCGATGGCGTGGTCGCGCAGGCAGTGCCCTTCTTCCAGCAGCAGCATCAGGCCGGTATCGATGCTCCGGAGGGCGACGATCTTCGCCCGCGCCGCGGGATCGGCCTCGCGGGCCACGAAGGCGAGCTCGTCCTTGAGCAGCTCGCGCACGTACAAGTCGCCCGTGTCGAAGGGCAGCGCGATCAGCGCGACGTCGAGGCCGCCCTCGCGCAGTCGCTCGATCAGGCGATCCGTGAGGTCCTCGCGCAGGTACAGCTTCAGCTCTCCGTACGCGCGCCGCAGCGCCGGAAGCACGCTGGGCAGCAGGAAGGGCGCGATGGTGGGGATGGCGCCGAGGCGCAGAGGCCCGGACAACGGGCGGGTCGCGGAGCGCGCCGCCTCCGCGAGGTCCGTCGCCGCCGCCAGAAGCTCGCGCCCGCGCGCGGCGATGTCCTCGCCCACCGCGGTGAGCCGCACGTGGCGTTTGTCGCGCTCGACGAGCTGCACGCCCAGCAGCCTCTCGAGCTCCTTGATCCCGGCGGAAAGTGTCGACTGGGTCACGAATTGGGCCTCCGCGGCCGCCCGGAAGTTCAAGCGTCCGGAGAGCTCGACCAGGTAGGCGAGCTGGCGCAAGGTCGGGAGAGTGGGCATCAGCGCTGAACCCGTGTCAATCGAGCCACTCGATCATTATAAGCAAGATAGCTCATTGGACCGTTCAAGGCGCATCGGCCACAATCGGTCGGGTGACGTCGACGCGAAAAGGAGTCCGCCATGAGTAGCGAGAAGACCGAAGGAAAGTGTCCGTTCAACCACACGGCCGGCGGCGGCCCGTCGAACCGCGACTGGTGGCCGACCCAGTTGCGGCTGGACCTCCTGCACCAGCATTCCTCCAAGTCCGATCCCATGGGCGGGGACCTCGACTACGCCCAGGAGTTCAAGAGCCTCGACTTCGTGGCCCTCAAGAAGGACCTCGTGGCCCTCATGACCGATTCGCAGGACTGGTGGCCGGCGGACTTCGGCCACTACGGGCCCTTGTTCGTCCGCATGGCCTGGCACAGCGCCGGCACCTACCGCACCGGTGACGGCCGCGGCGGGGGAGGCCGCGGCCAGCAGCGCTTCGCGCCGCTCAACAGCTGGCCGGACAACGTCAGCCTGGACAAGGCGCGCCGCCTGCTCTGGCCGGTCAAGCAGAAGTACGGCCGGAAGATCTCCTGGGCCGACCTGATGATCCTCGCCGGCAACGTCGCGCTGGAGACGATGGGCTTCAAGACCTTCGGGTTCGGGGGCGGCCGCCCGGACGTCTGGGAGCCGGACCAGGACGTCTACTGGGGCAAGGAAACCAAGTGGCTGGACGACAAGCGCTACTCCGGCGAGCGGGATCTCGAGAACCCCCTGGCCGCGGTGCAGATGGGCCTCATCTACGTGAACCCGGAAGGCCCGAACGGCAATCCGGACCCCCTCGCCGCGGCCAAGGACATCCGCGAGACGTTCGCCCGCATGGCGATGGACGACGAAGAGACGGTCGCGCTGATCGCGGGCGGCCACACCTTCGGCAAGACTCATGGCGCGGGCCCCGCGTCGCACGTGGGAGCCGACCCGGAAACCGCCGACCTCGAGGCGCAGGGCCTCGGCTGGAAGAACAGCCTCGGCACGCGGCGTGGGCGGTGACGCGATCACGAGCGGCCTCGAAGTCACCTGGACCACCACGCCGACGAAGTGGAGCAGCAACTTCTTCTGGAACCTGTTCGGCTACGAATGGGAGCTGACCAAGAGCCCGGCGGGCGCGCACCAGTGGAAGCCCAAGAACGACGCGGGCGCCGGCACGGTGCCGCACGCCCACGACAAGTCGAAGCGCATCGCACCTTCCATGCTGACCACGGACCTCTCTCTCCGCTTCGACCCCGCCTACGAGAAGATCTCGCGGCGCTTCATGGAGCATCCGGACCAGTTCGCGGATGCGTTCGCCCGGGCCTGGTTCAAGCTGACGCACCGCGACATGGGTCCCCGCGCGCGCTATCTCGGCCCGGAGGTGCCTGCGGAGCAACTGCTCTGGCAGGACCCCATCCCTGCGGTCGATCACAAGCTGGTCGACGAGAAGGACGTCGCCGCGCTCAAGGCCCAGGTCCTGGCTTCGGGGCTCACGGTCTCGGAGCTGGTCAAGGCCGCCTGGGCGTCGGCGTCCACCTTCCGTGGCTCGGACAAGCGCGGCGGCGCGAACGGCGCGCGTGCCCGCCTCGCTCCGCAAAAGGATTGGCCGGTCAACCAGCCGGCCGAGCTGGCCAAGGTGCTGAAGGCCCTGGAGGGCATCCAAAGCGGGTTCAACAAAGCGGCCCCCGGCGGCAAGAAGGTGTCGCTGGCCGACCTGATCGTTCTCGCCGGCAGCGCGGGCGTCGAGCAGGCCGCGAAGAACGCCGGTCACGAGGTGACGGTTCCCTTCACGCCGGGACGCATGGACGCCTCGCAGGAGCAGACCGACGTGGAGTCCTTCGCCGTGCTGGAGCCGATCGCCTGTGGCTTCCGCAACTACCTCAACGGCAAGTACACGGTGCCGGCGGAGGCGTTGCTCGTGGACCGGGCGCAATTGCTGACGCTGACCGCGCCCGAGATGACGGTCCTCGTCGGCGGGATGCGCGTCTTGAACGCCAACACCGGAAAGTCGCCGCACGGCGTCTTCACCAGGCGGCCGGAGGCTCTGACCAACGACTTCTTCGTGAACCTGCTCGACATGGCCACGGAGTGGAAGCCGGTCTCGGAGGCCAAGGACGTGTTCGAGGGGCGCGATCGCAAGACGGCAGAGGTCAAGTGGACCGGCACGCGTGTCGACCTCGTCTTCGGGTCGAACTCGCAGCTCCGGGCCCTGGCCGAGGTCTACGCAAGCTCGGATGCGCAGGCGAAGTTCGTCCACGACTTCGTGGCGGCGTGGAACAAGGTGATGAACCTCGACCGGTTCGACGTCGCCTGAGCCCGGCCAAGAACCGATAGGCGATTCCCGATTCGGTCCCATCCCGGCCGGGAGTGCAAACCTCCATGGCGCCCGTCTGCGTCGGGTATCTTCCTGTTGACAGGATGCATAATAGTCAATATGGTCAATATGACCTTATCGGAGGATCGGGATGGCGACCACGGTGTCGGCAGCGAAGGCGAAAGCGGAGTTCGCCGCGTGCATTAGAAGGGCCGAAGCGGGCGACCCCGTGGTGATCACTCGCCACGGCAAGGCTGTCGTCGCTCTGGTGCGCGCGGACCGGCTCAAGCAGCTCGAGCGGCTGCGTTCCGCCGCCCCCGCAGCGGGCTTGGCGGGCCTGGCGGGTGGCTGGCGCCACTCGGAGGAGTTGGTTCAGCTGATCGCCGGGTCGCGACGGTCGAAGGCACGGCGGGTGCCGAAACTCGGGCGCTGACTGGTGGCGTACCTCTTCGACACGGACGCGATCTCCGAGCTGCTCAAGCCACGGCCGGCCGCGGGCTACGTGCGTTGGCTGGCGAAGGTCCCGCGAGAAGACCAGTTCACCAGCGCCGTGGTAGTGGGAGAGCTGTACAAGGGGGCGTTTTGCTCGTCTGCTGTCGCAGGCCACCTGGAGAACATCGAGAAGCGGGTCCTGCCGGCCGTGACCGTGCTCTCCTACGATACGCCTGCGGCACGCGTCTACGGACAGGTGCGAGCAGAGCTGGAATCCGCGGGTCGCCCGCTGGCCGACGCCGATCTGCAGATCGCCGCGACCGCCCTCCTGCACGACCTGGAGCTCGTGACTGGCAACGTGAAGCACTTCGCGCGCGTACCGCACTTGCGGATATCACCGGCGCTGGCCGATGCCAGGATCCGCTCCTGACCAAACGCACCCTCTACGCTCGGCGGGGTCGGGGCGCCGGGGCCAGGCGGGCCAGCGATCGATCCCTGACTCGGCCGCAGACTAGACCTTTGAGCGGATTCCCGCTTCCTACTTCTGTCCCGGCGGCGCCGCCCCCGGCGACGGCGTGTCGTCTGCTTCGAGATCGCCGAGCGCGTACTGCATGCCCGCGAGGATGTGGGCCAGCATCGGCGTCTGCTTGAAGATCGACTCGTCGTGGCCGAGCACCTCGACGAACACTCGGCCCTGGCCCTCCCGCACCAGATAGCTGAGCGCGTAGTCGTGGTCGGTCCGCTGGGGCGCCGCCTCCAGCGCCTTCACCTCCGCCGGCATCTTCCCGTAGTCGATGCTGGTGAGCACGCGCGCGCGCCCCCGCACCCACGACGTCTCGTTGAAGGTGTAGATCTCGTCCACGATCGCGAAGGGCCGCGTCACGCGCACGCCGCTCGCGTTCAGCGAGGTGAAGGGCGCGTTGACGGGGTGGTTCGGGTCTTCGATCTTCACCGCGATCTGCGTCGGGTAGAGCCAATGCCACTTGAAGTACCCGTTGATCATGCGGTTGTACTCGGGCCACAGCGGCGAGCCGCCGTCCACGGGCGGGCGCGTGCCGGCCGGCGTCGGCGCCGGGGTCGTGCCCGGCGGGTTGCCATGGTACGAGTCGGTGCCGGCGTGGATCACGCCGAGGCCCTTGCCGCCGCGGATGAAGTCCATGAACGCCTTGCGGCGGCTCGCGGTGACTGGCTCGCTCGCTGGATCGTCGAGGTACGAGCCCGTCGTGCTGGCGAGGAAGATGGCGTCGTACTGCCGGAGGTTGTCCTCGGTGATCACGGCGGGGTCGTAGGAGATCACCGTCGTCCACGCGCCGGTCTTCTCGCCGAGCGCTTCGATGGTTCGCGCCGCCAGCGGGATCGACGCGTGGACGAAGCCGGCGGCCTTGGCCAGCACCAGCACGCGGCGCGGCTTCCTGGGCGCGGCCGGCGCGCTCTCCGGCAGAGCCGCCATCATCTGCATGAGGTCGGTCACGCGCGCGACCTGTGGCTGCGGACCACGCGGTCCCTGAGGCCCCCGTGGTCCGGCGGCCGACGGGCCGGCGGTCAGGGTCGCCTTGCCTTTGGTCCCCGTGCCGCTCATCTCGAACTGGCCGCCGAGCATCGACATGTTGACGGCGAGGGCCTGGCCCTTCGGGGTCAGGGTCATGACGGTGGGAATGGGCTGGCCCTGGTAATCGCTCGTGTAGCTCAGGACGAGGTTGCCGTTGACGAGGGAGAACTCACCGACGTTCACCGTCGGCTGCGACGCGGAGCTGACGGTCGCGCGGAGGGGACCGTCGCCGGCCAGGACGGTGAGCCCGAGGGTCGCCGGGCCCATCTGGGACGTGACGTTCAGCGTCCAGTCGCCCGCGAACGGCGCCGCTTGCGCGGGGGTGACCGACGACGTGGCGGGCTGCGATTGGAGTAGAGCGGCCGGCCGCGCTCCAAGAGGCAGCAGGGCCAGCACCAGGAGCGACGTGACAAGGGGGTTCATGAAGCAACGTATACCGCAGCCCCCGCTGCTTGTCAGCAGCCGAGGGCCGGACCCGCCCGCGGCCCGAGTTTCGTAGCGCCACCGCGGCTTGACGGGCGGGGACGACGGGCCGAGACTCGGGTTGACGGAGGCGGATGGAAATGCGCACCAAGCAGACGGGGACGTTGATCGTCGCGGTTGCCGCGGTCCTGTTGGCAGGAGCGGCGCTCGCCGACGAGGTCTTCCTGAAGAGCGGCGGCCGCGTGTCGGGCCGCGTGGTCAGCCGCACCGCGACCACGGTCGAGGTGGACGTGGGGGCGGGCCGGATCGCCGTGCCGGCGTCGAGTGTCGTGCGCATCGAGGAGGGGCGCTCGACCCTCCAGGAGTACGAGGAACGCGCCGGGCGCATCCCGGCCACCGATGCGGCCGCGTGGATCGCCCTGGGGGAGTGGGCCTCTGCGCAGGGGCTCTCTTCGCAGGCGCGCGAGGCCTATCACCGGGCGCTCGCCGCCTCGCCGAACGACCCGCGGGCCAACGCCGGCCTCGGCAACGTGCAGGTGAACGGGCGCTGGGTGAGCGAGGACGAGGGCTACCGGGCGAAGGGCTACGTGAGGTTCGAGGGGGAGTGGGTGACCCCCGCCGAGCACGAGGCCATCGTGCGCGAGCGCGCTGCCGAGGCCGAGCACGAGCGTGGGCGCCGGGAGAGCGAGGAGCGCGCGCGACAGGCCGATGCACGAGCGGAGGAGGCGGAGGCGCGGGCCCGCAAGGCCGAGGCGGAGGCAAAAGAAGCACAAGAGGCGAACCAGGGTCTCCCGCTCTGGTACGGCTGGGGGGTGGGCCCCGTTCACTGGCCGAGCGGACCGGTCGTCACGCCCTACCGGGTGGCACCCAGGTGAGCCCCGTGGGTGCGCGCGTCCTTCTCGCCGCGGTCGTACTTCTCGCACCCTCGGTCGCGCCCGCGCAGACCGTGGACGAGATCGTGGCCCGGTACGTGGCGGCGCGCGGGGGCCGAGAGGCGCTGGCGGCGGTCAGGACGGTACGCATGACCGGCCGGGCCATCGCCGGGCCCGGGCGCGAGGCGATCGTGCGGCGCGAGATCGCCCGCCCCGGCCGCATCCGCACCGAGTTCGTGTTCCAGGGAACGACGGGGGTCTACCTCTGGGATGGCTCGTCCGGCTGGCAGCTGTCGCCCCTGGACGGCCGCTTCGAGCTGGAGCCGATGTCGGCGGAAGCCGCGGCCCTGAGCGCCGAGCAGGCCGACTTCGAAGGCCCCCTCGTCGACTGGAAGGCCAAGGGCCACAAGGTCGCGCTCGTGGGCAGCGCGGTGCTCCCCGGGGGCAAGGCGCACGAGCTCGAGGTCACGCTGAAGTCGGGCGTCGTCCGAAGGGTCTTCGTGGACGCGGCCTCCGGCCTCGTGGTCAAGACCACTTCGACGCGAAGGGTGCGCGGGCACGACACGGCGTTCGAGGTGGTCTACGGCGACTACCGCGAGACGGCGGGCGTGCGGTTCGCGCGTACCATCGAGATCGGCGTGCGGGACCGCCCAGAGCGCCTGCGCATCGTCGTCGAGAGCGTGGAGCTGAACCCGGCGCTCGACGACTCCCGGTTCACGGCTTCTCGCTGATCGACGTGATCACGGTCCCGCCCGGCGTATCATCGGCGCGTGCCGGCGACCGCGGCGCGGCGGGCGCACGTGGGCGGCTCGGGCCAGCGATCTAGAAACGGCTTGCGGTTGGCGTTCGCGGCGTGAGACCTTACCCGGCGGCTGGAGGCGGCCATGGCCAGGGGGAAGGCGTTCGCGGAAGGCGAGCGCGCTTGAGCGACGAGAACGAGACGACCGCTCGGGCATCGACCGCGGACACGGTGGCGGGCCCGGACGGGCGTTGGCGCTTCCCCTTCCGCACGACGCTCCCGCAGCCCTCGCTCGAGTACCGCTCCGCCTTCGGCCGCTGGCTGACCCGCGGCGAGTCCGTCGACGACCACGAGCTCAAGACCCATCCCTGGTGGAAGGTGATCTGGCTGACCGGCGTCGACTACTTCTCGACCCTCGGGTACCAGCCGGGAATAGCACTCATCGCCGCCGGGGCCGTCGCGCCGGTCGCCACCATCATCCTCGTCCTGGTGACGGTGCTGGGGGCGCTCCCCGTCTACGCCCAGGTGGCCGGGCGCAGCTACGCCGGGCAGGGCTCGATCGCCATGCTCGAGAACCTGCTCGCGGGCTGGAAGGCGAAGCTACTGGTGCTGGTGCTCCTCGGCTTCGCGGCCACGGACTTCGTGATCACGATGACCCTCTCGGCCGCGGACGCCGCCAAGCATGCGATCGAGAACCCGTTCCTCCACGTCGTCCTGGGCGAGCACCAGGTCCTCGTCACCCTCGCCATCCTCACGGTGCTCGCCGCCGTCTTCCTGAGGGGGTTCAAGGAAGCGATCGGCCTTGCCGCGGCCGCCGCTCTGCCTTATCTGGTCCTGAACCTCGTCGTGCTCGGGCGTGGGGCCTGGGAGATCCTGACCCACCCCGCTCTGCTCGCGGATTGGCGAGGGGCGCTCGCGATCAAGGGCGACTTCACCGTGGTCGCGGGCGCGCTGCTCGTCTTCCCGAAGCTCGCGCTCGGCCTGAGCGGCTTCGAGACGGGCGTCACCGTCATGCCCTTGATCGACGGCGGCGTCGCGGACGCGGGGCACGACCCGCGCAAGGGCGGGGTGCCGCGGGGACGCGTGGCCAACACCCGGAAGCTGCTGCTGACCGCGGCCGTGATCATGAGCGTGCTGCTGCTGCTCTCGAGCTTCGTGACCACGCTCCTGATCGCGCCCGCCGACTACCGGAAGGACGGCCCGGCCGCCGGGCGTGCGATCGCGTTCCTGGCCCACCGCTACCTGGGCACCGTCTTCGGCACCGTCTACGACATCTCGACCATCCTCATCCTCGGCCTCGCCGGCGCTTCGGCGATGGCCGGCCTGCTCCACCTGATTCCGCGCTACCTGCCGCGCTTCGGGATGGCGCCGCGCTGGGCCGTGCTCTCACGAGCGCTGGTGCTGGTGCTCTTCGGCGTGGACGTGATCGTCACCCTCGTCTTCCAGGCCGACGTCGAGGCCCAGAGCGGGGCCTACGCCACGGGCGTGCTGGTCCTGATCCTCTCCGCCGCCGTCGCCGCGACCCTCGGCCTGTGGCGGGAGCGACGTTTCGCCATGGCCTTCTATTCGGGGGTGGTGAGCCTCGTCTTCGCCTACACCCTGCTCGACAACTGCGTCGAGCGACCCGACGGCCTCATCATCGGTACGATCTTCACCTTGCTGCTCATGCTCTCGAGCGGGGTCAGCCGGTCGATGCGCTCGCTCGAGCTGCGCGTCCCGCAGGGCTACTTCGCGGACGTCTCCAGCTGGCGGATGGGCCCCGAGCTGCGCGGCAGGAAGGTGCACCTGGTGCCGATCGCCAGCAATACCCCCGAGGCCCGGCGCACGAAGAAGGCGGAGATCGTGCGCCATTACCACGCGCGGGGCCCTCTCCTGTTCCTGCACGTGAACCTGCTCGACAACCGCTCCGAGTTCTCGGCCCCCCTCGAGCTCAGGCTCTGGCAGGAAGACGGCGACTACGTCGCCGAGGCCTACGGCGCCACGGCCATCGCCAACACCATCGCGTACATCAGCGAGGCCATCGACCCGATCTCGATCTTCCTCGGCCTCACCCGGCGCGACCTGATGGGGCAGGCGCTGCGCTACCTGCTGTTCGGCGAGGGCGAGACCGGGCTCATGGTCTACACCATCCTTCTCAACTACTGGGACTGGACGCCGGAGGAGGACGTGCGCCCGCGCATCTTCCTGATGAGCGACTGACGGGAAGCGGGCTTCGTACGCGCGAGCCGTCCGGCTCCCGATCGGCCCGAGAGAATAGCTCGGGTCCGACGGACGAGCTCTGATCGCCATGAAAGCAACAAAGCCCGCGGCCTGGCCTTGACCGTAGAATGGCGTGCCTGACCGGTGGGTCGGTCGGGCGGCACCAGGGGGTGAAGAATGCGCGTCAGGCTGCTCGTGAGCCTGCTCTTCGTGGCGGTCGGCGCGGTCGGGCCCGCCGCGGAGGCGGAGACGAAGGAGGCCGCGCCGCCGGTTTCCGTCCGATTGCGCGATCGGGAAACGATCGTCTTCTTCGGCGACTCGATCACCGAGCAGAACCTGTACACGGCCTACCTCGAGACCTTCTTGCTCTCGCGCTTCCCGAGCAAGGACCTCGCCATCTTCAACCTGGGCTGGGGCGGCGACACGGCATCGGGCGGCAACAAACGTTTCGCGCGGGACGTCGTGCCCGTGCAGCCCTCGCTCGTCTTCGTCAACTTCGGCATGAACGACGGCGGCTACAAGGCGTACGACGAGGCGACGTTCCGCAACTACCTCGCCGCGCAAGGCGCCCTGGCCGACACGATCCGGGCGGCCGGGGCGGGGCAGGTGCTCTTCAGCACCTCTCCGGTCGACGACGTCCTGCGCAAGGACGAGGGCGTGTACAACGACACGCTCTCGCGCATGGCACGGGGCCTCGGCCAGCTCGCCGTCGAGCGGGGCCTGCCGTTCGTCGACCTGCTCCATCCGATGCTGGACGTGCAGCGCCGCGCGAAGGAGCGGGACCCAGGCTTCACCATGATTCCCGACACCGTCCACCCCAACCCGATCGGTCATCTCGTGATGGCGTATCTCGCGATGCGCCAGATCGACGCACCCCGAGAGGCCGGGGAGATCGTGGTCGAGGGGCAGGCCGTGAAGGCGCGCGGGGCCACGGTCGGCCACGCCGCGGGCAGGGACGGAGGAATCGAGTTCGACCTGACGCTGCCCTTCCTGCCGTTCTACGTGCCGAAGGAGGCGCGCCCGGCACTCGAGCTCGTCCCGCTGCAGGAGGAGCTGAACCGCTTCCGCCTTCAGGTGAAAGCGCGGCCCGGGAGGCGATCCGCTCGTCCTTTCGGTCGACGGCAAGACGGCGAGTGTCTTCCCGAGGGCGGATCTGGCTCGTGGGGTCGATCTGGCCCTCCTCGACGACGCGCCGTGGGCCGTCGCCGGGCGCACGCTGTGGGAAGCGGCGCAGTTCCGATGGCGGAAACACTTCGAGGCCTGGCGTGTGATGGGGCTGCAGAAGCCTGCCTGGATGATGCCGACCCTTTCCAGCTTCGAGCCATTCGCTCGCGCGCAGCGGGCCTATGCGGACGAGCTCGGCCGGTCGCTCCGCGCACTCGCCCGGCCCGGAACCTACCACCTCACCTTGCGTCCCCAGGGCGAGGTCGTGCCCATCCGCTCGGTGGAGCTTTCGCCGACCTACCCGCTCGTGACCTTCGACGCCGCGCAGCCACCCGAAAAGAGCCCCGGGGGCGTCGTGTGGACGCCTGCCCCGTTCGTGGACGGGCGGATCGACCTGGGTGCGCGGTACTCGGGGGCCTACGACGTCGTCGCCTACGCCCGCGTCGTGCTCCAGGCGGACAGGGCCACGACGCTCCACCTGGCCATGGGGAGCGACGACGGACTGGCCGTGTTCCTTGGCGGCGAGCGCGTCTTCGCCCACGACGTGTTGCGCGGGCTGAAGCGGGGCGAGGACGAAGCCGAGGTGCCGCTCGTCGCCGGCCGGAACGAGCTGCTCTTCAAGGTGACCCAGGGCGGGGGGGACTTCGGCCTGGCCGTCGATGCGCGTGTCTGGGGTCTCGGAAAGGTCGCGCAGATCGAGGCTCGATAGGCCCCGCCTCCTACCTCCCGGGTAGTCGGATGCTGAAGACGGAGCCGCGGCCGACCTCGCTCTGGACGCCGAGATCGGCGCCATGCAGCTCCGCGATCTGCTTGGCGATGGTCAGGCCGAGCCCCGTGCCACCCGCCTCCCTCGACCGCACCTTGTCGGCCCGCCAGAAGCGCTCGAACACGTGGGGCAGGTCGTCGGGGGAGATCCCGGCGCCCGTGTCGGCAATCGAGATCGTCACCGCGGTCGCGTCGACCCGGCCTGCGATCGTCACCCTGCCGCCGGAGGGCGTGTACTTGAGCGCGTTGTCGATCAGGATCAGCAGCAGCCGCCGCAGCTGCGCCTCGTTCGCGCGAACGGGCAGTCCGTCGGCTTCGAGCTGGAGGCTCACGCTGATGCCTTTCGCCGCGGCCATGGCCGTCGCCTGCCCGGCGGCGTCGCGCAGGAGTGGCCCCGCATCGATCACCTCCAGGGTGGCCGACTCCCTGCCCGCATCGCCCCTGGCCAACAGCAGCAGGTCATCGATCAGCGCGGTGGTTCGCTGCGATTCGCGCAGGATCTTCTGCATGCTGTCGACCAGCTCCTCGCGGCTCCGCTCGCGACGCAGCGAGTACTGGGCTGCGGTATAGATCAGGGTCATCGGCGCCCGCAGCTCGTGAGACGCGTCCGCGGTGAACTGCCGGGTGCGCGTGAACGACTGCTCGATCCGTTCGAGCATGGCGTTCAGCGTCTCCGAGAGCTGCTGCAGCTCGTCCTGTGAGCTCGGCACCGCCAGCCGGGCCGAGAGGTTGCTCTCCGTGATCGCGCGCGCGTCGTCGGTGATCCGGGCCACGGGCACCAGGGCACGTCGGCCGAGCCACAGGCCGCAGGCCGTGGCCAGGGCCAGGATCAGCGGCGTCGACAGCAGGAGGACGGTCGTGAACGCCCGCAGCACCCCTTCGAACTTGCGCTGCGGGTCGGCGACGCAGAGGACCAGGGTGTGCGAGCCAATCGCCACCTTCTGCCAGGCGAGCCGCAGCGGGAAGCCCGCGGTTCCGCCCGTACCGTAGCGAATCTCGAATCCGAGCTCCGCTGGCGGCCGCTGCGGCACGCCGTGACGCGCCAGTCCGCGCGACTGGGCGATGAGCGCTCCGTCGGCGTCGAACACCTGGTGCAGCTCACCGAGCTCAGAGATCTCGTTCAGGCGGGAGGCGATCTCCGGATCACCGCCCGGCTCGACGTCTTCGAGGAATTCGCGCAACCCGATGAGGCGGTAGCGCAGCCCCTGGTCCAGCGCATGATTCAGCTCCGACCGGATGGAGAACCAGTAGGCAGTGGCGGCGAGCGCACAGATGGCCGCGACCGTGCAGAAGTACCACAGGGCCAGGCGGAACCTCAGGGAGCGCAGGTTCAGCACTCCCGGCTCCGGAGGCCGTAGCCGATGCCGCGCTCCGTGTGGATGAGCGTGGCCTGGCCCGGGGCGTCCACCTTTCCCCGAAGCAGGCGGATGAAGACTTCCAGGTTGTTGTAGGTGACGTCGCGATCGCCCCACACCTCCTCGATCAGACGGTCCCGTGGCACCACACGCCCGGACGCCTTCACGAGGCACTCGAGGATCGAGAACTCCGTGCGCGTGAGCGCGACCTGCCGCTTCCCTCGCGACACTTCCCGTGTGCCCAGGTCCAGCACGAGGTCTGCGAAGCGCAGCCGCTGCCCAAGGTCCGCCGGCCGCGTGCGCACCCGGATGCGGGCGAGCAGCACCTCGAAGGAGAACGGCTTCGTGAGGTAGTCGTCGGCCCCCGCGTCCAGGCCGCGCACGATCTCCTCGGGAGCATCGCGCGCGGTCAACAGCAGGATCGGGGTGTGGATGTGCTGGCGGCGCAGCCTTCGCGTGACCTCCAGCCCGTCCATGAAGGGCATCATGACGTCGAGAACGATGATGTCGAACGCGGTGAGCTCCGCGGCCCGCAGCCCGGCCGCGCCGTCGTGGCACACCGAGACGGCATGGCCCTCGTCCTCGAGCTCCCGGCGGATGTACTCCGCCACGTCCCGATCGTCTTCCACCAGCAGGATTCGCATCACGGACCGCCCGAGGAGGATCGCTTCGCAACCTGAAGGGTCCCTGAAGGGTCCGACCCGGTCAAGGCGGCCTTTCAGGCGGTCTTCAGGTGACCCGGTGATCATCGTGCACCATGACACGCAAACTCCTGTTCTGGACCCACCTGTCCATCGGCGTCGTTGCCGGCGCGGCGATTCTCGTCATGTCGGCGACCGGGGTGCTGCTCGCCTTCGAGCGGCAGATACTGCAACTCGTCGATCGCGACCTGCGGACGGTCAACGCTCCCGCAGAGACTCCACCACGTCGGCTGGGCGAGATGCTGGCCACCGTCTCGGCGACTGCCGGTGCCTTGCCATCCGGCGTGGTCGTGCGGCCGAGTGCGTCCGCATCCGTCGAGTTCACCTTCGGCCGGGATCGCCAGGTCTACCTCGATCCCTACACGGGCGCCGTGCTGGGGGAGGGCTCGAAGCCGGCCCGCGAGTTCTTCGCTACCGTCGAGCGGTGGCATCGCACGCTCGGCGAACCCCTTCGCACTCGCGGCCCGCTGCGCGCGATCGCGGCCGCGGCCAACCTCCTGTTCCTGGCGCTGGTGGCCACCGGCCTCTTCCTGTGGCTTCCTCGCCGGTGGTCCTGGGCGGCGATCAGGTCGACCCTGCTCTTTCGGCGGGGACTGGAGGGGCGCGCCCGCGACTTCAACTGGCACAACGTCGTCGGCGTCTGGTGCGCGCTGCCGCTGCTGCTCATCGTCTCGACCGGCGTCGTCATGTCCTACCCCTGGGCGAACGCCTGGCTCTTCCGTCTGGCCGGCAGCAGCGCACCGGCGCGGCAAGAGGCCGGACGGCCTCCACGACGCGAGGGTGCTGATCGCGCTCCGGGAGCCCCGCAGCCACTCGCCGCAGACCTCGACCGGGCGGTCGCGGTCGCCGCTGCGACGCGGCCGGATTGGCGTTCGCTCAGTCTCCGAGTGCCCGCCTCGGGCGAGACGGCCGTCGTGGTGAGCCTCGATGCCGGCACGGGAGGTGAAGTCGAGAAGCGAACGGAGCTGCTCGTCGACACTCGCAGCGGGCAGGTCCTCCGGGTGACGCGCTTTGCCGACAACAACCTCGGCCAGCGGCTGCGCGCGCTCGTCCGTTTCGTCCACACGGGGGAGGAGGGCGGTCTTGCCGGTCAACTGGTCGCGGCCATCGCCTCCGCAGGCGGAGGCCTGCTCGTCTGGACTGGCCTGTCGCTGGCGCTGTGCCGCCTCCGCACCGCCCGGGCGGATGCGAAAGGTCGCCGCCCTTCAGGAGAACTTCAGCGGCGGGTCTCATCGTGAGGCTGGCCAAAGAGAGGAACACGTGAGGACAATCTCCCTGCTCGTCGTCACGCTGCTGTCCGCGACCGCGGTACCGCGCGCGGTGGCTGACGAGGCGCAGGCCACCCCGCAGGCCGCGGCGCCGTCATTCAAGCCGCCGACCTTTGCCGACGACACAGTGATGTACGTCTTCGGCCCGAGCTACGAGAACCCGTTCATCACGACCCCATCGCAGCCCGGCGGGGCGGACATCTCCAGGAACGCCATCGAGTTCAAGCACATCGACGCATGGAAGTACGGCTACAACCTCGTCGAGATCATCATCAAGAAGTCGAGCGACGTCGAGCCGGCAGCCGGCGGGGGCACCGGGACGCAGGGGCTCTACTCGATCTTCCGGTTCGGCGGCGGCATCAACCGCATTGCGGGCGCGCCGGTCGTAGCCTTCGGACCGCTTCGGGACATCGGCATCCAGGCCGGGATGAACCTCGAGACCAAGAACTCGGACTACGCGCCCAACGAGCGCACCCTCTACTTCGGCCCCAACCTGCAGTTCCGCTTCGGGCCGGGTTTCCTGAACGTGGGGCTCCAGCTCCGCAAAGAGTGGAACCACAACGGCAATCTGGGCAAGAACGAGAGCTACGACGTCGACTTCAACATCGAGCCGGTCTGGCACTTCCCCTTCCGGGTGGGTGGAGCCCGGCTGGCGTTCGACGGCTTTGCGGACTACAACACGCCAAAAGGCAAGGATGCGGCCGGCCGCGACACTCGCGCCGAGTTCGTCGTGCGGCCGCTGCTGAAGCTCGACATCAGCCGCATGGTCGGCCGCCAGTCGCACGTTCTGGAGCTGGGCGTGGGGTTCGAGTACTTCCACAACATGTTCGGCAAGGATGCGAGCAGGGTCCCCGGGGCAGACCAGCTCACCCCCGTGTTCTCGCTGGCGGTGCACCTGCCGCTCGGAGGCCCTGGGCACTGAAGCAGGGAGGGACGTTCATGTTCGTTGGTATTGCTGATTCCTGCGCGGCCAGCGGGTGGCTTGCACTGACTACGCGGGACGGTCACGGAGGAAAGCCATGAACTGGCGCATGTCTCTAGTCCTTTCAATCACCCTGGCAATGCCCGCTCTCTCGTGGGCCCAGCGAGGCCAGCGCGCCTCGGTGCCCAGCGTCCCCCCGGTCGCAGGCTCGCCGGCCGAGGCCAGGATCCTCGCCGTGCTGGACCGGATGGTCGCGAGCGGCGAGCTCTACCTGGCCGTTGACGCGGAGAACGGACGCATGCTCCGCCTGCTCGCGGAGTCCACGGGCACGAGGCATGCGGTCGAGATCGGCACCTCCACCGGCTACTCGGCTTTGTGGACGTTGTTGGGCCTGCGCGCCACCGGAGGGCGGCTCACGACCTTCGAGCTCGACCCGGGTCGGGCCGAGCAGGCGCGCAAGCACTTCCAGGAGGCTGGCGTCGATACTGCCGTGGAGGTCGTCGTCGGCGACGCGCACGAGACCGTGAAACGGCTCAAGGAGCCGATCGACCTGTTGTTCCTGGATGCCGACAAGGAGGGCTACGCGAGCTACCTGAGGACCCTGCTCCCCTTGGTCCGCCCAGGCGGGCTCATCGCGGCCGACAACATCGCGATGGCGCCCGAGTACGTCAAGGCGGTCACTACGGACCCTCAGCTCGACACCGTCTTCTTCGGTCGGTTCGCCGTCACGATGAAGAAGCGCTGAGAACGGAGCTACCCTGGAAGCACGAGTGGAGGGTGTCGCGGGAAGCACCGACGAGGCATCGGGCTTCGAGGGCTGCCCCCGAGGCTTCAGATGTCGGAGGTTGTCAATGAGGAGGTCCTTCGTCGTCACGATCGGCATTCTGCTCTGCGCGTCCGCGGTGATCGCGCAACCCGTCCCGCAGGGTCCGGCCGCGGGCCAGCCGGCTCAGCCTCGATCCCCGGAGATCCTGTCGGATGGACGGGTCGTGTTTCGCCTGCTGGCTCCGACCTCTACCGCGGTGACGCTCGGCGGGGATTTCCCGATCGGCAACGGCGTCGCCATGAGCAGGGACGAGAAGGGGGTCTGGTCGGTGACGGTCGGGCCATTGAAGGCGGACTTCTACAGTTACTTCTTCACGGCTGACGGGGTTCGAACCCTGGACTGGCGCAACGTGTTCGTCATGCGAGACGGTGCGCGTTACGCGAGCTGGCTGGGGATCCCCGGCCCGGAGTCCGCCGACTACGAGGTCGACGACGTGCCGCACGGCACGGTGTCGCAGGTCTTCTATCCCTCACCCACGCTCGGCATGAAGCGGCGCATGTACGTCTACACCCCGCCCGGATACGAGACCGGCAACACCCGGTACCCGGTTCTCTATCTCCTTCACGGCGGAGGCGGCGATGAGGCGGCCTGGACCAACCTGGGGCGCGCGCCGGAGATCCTCGACAACCTGATCGCCCAGGGAGTATCGAAGCCGATGATCGTGGTCATGACGAACGGCAACGGCATGCAGTCCGCCTCGCAGGACTTCGTTCCGCTCCAGGCGCCCCCCGGGCCTCCCGGCGAGGGCATGCTGCGTTTTCCCGAAAGCCTGATCAAGGACGTGATCCCGTTCGTGGACACGACCTATCGAACGAGGCCAGACCGCGAGAACCGCGCGGTCGCGGGATTGTCGATGGGCGGCGCCCAGGCCTTGTACGCCGGCTTCAACCACCTCGACCAGTTCGCCTGGATGGGCGCGTTGAGCGGTGGCTTCCCGTTGTTGCCCGGCGTCGCCGTCGACATTCCGGCTCCCGCGAACGCCGCGACCCTCCGGGGTCCGGACATCAGCCGGTCGATCGACCCCGCGAAGTACCTGGCGCTCCACCCCGCACTCGATGCCGGCGTGAATTCGAAGCTGCGCCTCTTCTACCTGGCCATCGGCATCGACGACGGGCTGATCACGACGCATGGCGCGATGAAGAAGCTGTTGCAGGACAAGGGCGTGAAGTACACGCTCCTGGAAGTGCCGGGGTACGGCCACGAGTGGAAGTTCTGGCGCCTCAGCCTGCGAGATCTCGTGCCGAGGCTGTTCCAGCAGGGGAGCTAGAGCGTCCAGGCCCGGCGCGAGCGGCGAGGAGCCGAAGGTCAATACACTAGGCTAGAGCGAAGCGCACAATGGGTTCGCGCAAAGACCGGTAGCGGTCGCCGGGCGGGCCGACTCACGCCGCGCGCAGGAGAAAGCAATGGAGAAGCGGAAGCTCGGAAACACGGGGCTGGAAGTCGCGGCGCTCGGTCTCGGCTGCATGGGGATGAGCCACGCCTACGGCACAGCCGAGGAGCGCGACGAGCCCGAGTCCATCGCCACCATTCACCGGGCCATCGAGCTCGGGGTCACGTTCTTCGACACCGCGGAGGTCTACGGGCCCTACGCGAACGAGGAGCTTCTGGCCCGCGGCCTGAAGGGCCGGCGCGACCGTGTCGTCATCGCGACCAAGTTCGGTTTCCAGATCGTGAACGGCGCCATCGCGGGACTGGACAGCCGGCCCGAGCACATCCGCGAGGCGGTGGAAGGCTCGCTCCGCCGCCTGGCGACCGATCACATCGACCTGCTCTACCAGCACCGCGTGGATCCGGCGGTGCCGATCGAGGAGACGGTGGGGGCCATGGCCGAGCTCGTGCGCGAGGGCAAGGTCCGATTCCTCGGCCTCTCCGAGGCGGGGGAGCGGACGATCCGCCGCGCGCACGCCGTGCACCCGATCGCGGCGCTGCAGAGCGAGTACTCGCTTTGGGAGCGCAACCTCGAGCCGGTCATCGTCCCGTTGCTCCGGGAGCTGGGCATCGGGCTCGTCCCGTTCGCGCCGCTCGGCCGCGGTTTCCTCACGGGTGCGGTGAAGCGCGCCGAGGAGTACCCGGAGACCGACTTCCGCCGCAACGACCCGCGATACCAGGGCGAGAATTTCGACGCCAACGTGCGCGCCGCCTCGGCCGTCCGCGATCTGGCCAGGGCAAAGAGCCTGACTCCGGGGCAGGTCGCACTCGCCTGGCTGCTTCACAAGGGCCCGGACGTCGTGCCCATCCCGGGCACCAAACGGCGGCTTTACCTGGAGGAGAACGTCGCCGCGGCGTACGTATCGCTCAGCACCGAGGAGATGGCTGCGCTCGACGCGGCGCTCGCCCCGGAGAAGGTGTCCGGGCCGCGCTATGGCCAGAAGCAGATGGCGCAGGTGGACCGCTAGGCCCTGGCACATTTCGCCACCACATTGGCGCGTTCTGCTAATGACCCGGACCTCGCATTGGACTAACCTGCAAACCCATGGTGAACCGGTTCCGCGTGGCTAGGACCCTCGCGCGCAAGCTCGAGGAGCTCGGCGTTCCTCCGGCCGAGGTGCTGCGCCAGGCACGCCTGCCCTTCGGTCTCCTCGACCAGGAGAAGATCTTCGTCAGCACCGAGGAGCTTTTCGCCCTGTATCGGGGGCTGGGGGAAGCGAGTCGTGACCCGGCCATCGGGCTGAAGCTGGGCACGGAGCCTCGCATCGAGCGGTACGATCCCATCACCATCGCCGCCGTGTCGGCGCGGTCGTTTCGAGACGCGTTGCAGCGATTGGCACGCTACAAGCAGCTCACGTGCCCGGAAGAGGTGAAGGTGACGGAGCGCGGGGAGGAATGCCGGGTGCAGTTCCGGTGGCTGCTCGCGCACGAGATGGAGCCAGAGACCCTGGTGGACGTGTGCTTCGCCCGGGTGCTGAGCATCGCCCGACGAGGGACGGGGGAGCTCGTCACCCCGAGGCGAGTCGAGCTTCGCGGAGCGGCGGGCAGCCGCGAGATGTACGAGGCGCATTTCGGCTGCCCGGCGAAGCTCCATGCGCGCGAGAACCAGATCGTGTTCAGCAAGGCGGACCTCGATCGACCCTTCCTCACCCACAACCCCGATCTCTTCGCCACGATCGCGCCGCAGCTCGAGGCCGAGCTGAAACAGGCGCTCGCTTCGAAGGCGATCGACGAGCAGGTCAAGGGCATCCTGAAGCCGCTGCTGGCCGGGCGGCGGCCGGGCATCGAGGACGTCGCGAGAGAGCTGGGCCTGAGCTCACGGACGCTGCAACGGAGGCTGGCCGAGGAAGGTGCCACGTTCCAGCAGCTCCTGCAGGACGCGCGTCGAGAGCTGGCCCGCCACTATCTTCTGCATTCGTCGCTCGAGCTCAACGAGACCGCGTATCTGCTGGGCTACGAGGACTCGCATTCGTTCTTCCGGGCATTCCACGAGTGGGAGGGTGACTCGCCCGGCGAATGGCGCGCGCGCCATGCCCGCACGCCACGCTCGCGGCTCGTCGCGTCCACGGTGTGAGTGTCGCAATCGCAGGAGGCGAAATGAAGAAGCGCAAGCTGGGTCGCAGCAACCTGGCAGTGACCTCTTTCGCCAAAGACGATTTCCGCAACATCGTCCCCCGCTTCTCACCGGAAGCCCGCAAGGCGAACCAGGCCTTGGTCGACCGGCTCGGGAAGATCGCGGCGGTCAAGCAGGCGACCCCGGCCCAGATCGCTCTCGCGTGGCTCTTGGCGCGGAAGCCGTGGATCGTGCCGATCCCGGGCACCACCAAGCTGCATCGCCTGAAGGAAAATCTCGGCGCGGCTGCCATCGAGCTGAGCGAGGACGACCTGCGCCAGATCCAGGACGCCCTCGCCGAGATCAAGGTGCAAGGGGATCGCTATCCCGCCCACCTGGCGGCGCGCGCCGGTCGATAGAGGCCCAAGAGGGCCTTCAGGGTGCGCCGGCCGGGGTAAGCTATGGGCACCCTCGGTGCCCACGCCGCCACTTCCCGAAGACGACCCGGCCGCCCCGCGCACGCCCACCCGCGCGCGACGCGTGGGCTGGCTCGAGCGCCTGTTGGGGGGCTTCACGTCCTCTTCGTCCGGCATGGCCCCCACGACTGCGACCCCCGAGCGCATCGGCCGCTACAGGATCCTGCACAAGCTGGGGCAGGGGGGCATGGGCATCGTCTACGCGGCCGAGGACCCGAGCCTGGGCCGGCGTGTCGCCCTCAAGACCATCGCCAACCCCGATGAAGAGAGCCGAATGCGTTTCCGGCGCGAAGCCCGCGCCGCCGCCAGCGTCAACCATCCCCATGCGTGCCAGATCTTCGAGATCGGCGAGGACACGGGACGGCTCTTCATCGCCATGGAGCTGCTGGATGGCGAGCCCCTGTCCGAGAGGTTGAAGCGCGGGCCGCTGGCGGTGGGCGAGGCCCTGAGCCTGGGCCGGGAAATGCTCTCCGCCCTGAGCGCGCTGCACGCGCAGGGGGTGGTTCACCGCGACCTGAAACCGTCCAACGTGTTCCTCACGCCTCACGGCACGAAGCTCCTCGACTTCGGTCTGGCGCGGCCCCTCCCCAAGGCCTCGAGCGGTCCCCTCTCGCGGGAGAGCGACCTCACGAGGTCCGGCCTCATGGTGGGCACGCCCCGGTACATGGCGCCGGAGCAGATCCTCGGCGACGCGATCGACGCGCGCAGCGACCTGTTCGCGGCGGCCGCGGTGCTCTTCGAGGCCCTGGCCGGGCGTCCCGCCTTCGCGGGGACGAAGGCCGTCCAGGTCATGCACGCGACCCTGCACGAGCAGCCGCCGGCGCTGGCGGGGTCCACCGCCGTCGTGGCCTTCGATCGCGTGATCCGCCGAGCCCTGGCCAAGTCTCCCGCCGACCGCTACGCCACCGCGGAGGCCATGTCCGGTGACCTCGCGGGCATCGTCCTCGGGGACTCCGTGCAGTCCGCGGCTCCCGCCCTCGCCCTCACCCGCCTCGTAGTCTTGCCCCTCCGCGTGCTGCGCCCCGACCCCGAGATCGACTTCCTGAGCCTGGCCCTGGCCGATGCGGTGTCGACATCCCTGAGGGGCCTGCCTTCCCTCGTCGTCCGCTCGAGCGCCGCCGCCTCCCGCTTTGCCACGGAGGCCCCGGACCTCTCGGCCATCGCCACGGAGCTCGACGTGGATCTCGTCCTTCTGGGCACGTTGCTGCGCTCGGGAGACCGCCTCCGCGTCGCGACCCAGCTCGTGGAGGCTCCGGCGGGGACCCTGACCTGGTCTCACACCACCGAGTCGGAGGTGGGCGACGTGTTTCGCCTGCAAGACGAGCTCGCCCAGGGGATCGTCACGTCGCTGTCGGCCTCCCTCGGCGGCCCCGGCCGGCCCGAGCGTCCAGGCGAGACTCCCGCCACCGCGCGCGCTTACGAGTTCTACCTGCGCGGCAACGAGGTCGCCCGCGACTTCGTCCAGTTGCCGGTGGCGCGCGACCTCTACCTCCGTTGCGTGGCGGAGGATCCCCGATTCGCCCCCGCCTGGGCGCAGCTCGGGCGCGCGCATCGCCTCATCGGGAAGTACCTCGAGACGTCCGAGCTCGCCACGCATCAGGCTCGGGCGGAAGAGGCGTTGCGCCGGGCCCTGGAGCTCAGCCCGCAGCTGCCCCTGGCCCACAAGCTCTACGCCCATGTGGAGGCGGAGATGGGCCGTGCGCAGGAGGCCATGGTCCGTCTTCTGCGCCTGGCCCGCGAGACGCGCAACGACCCGGAGCTGTTCGCGGGCCTCGTGCACACGTGCCGCTATGCGGGCCTGTTCGACGCTTCCCTGGCGGCCCATCGCGAGGCCCAGCGCCTCGATCCCCACCTGCCCACGGGCATCGTCCACACGCTTTGGCAGCGCGGCGACTTCGAGCAGGTGCTCGCGCTGACCAGCAGCGACGGGCAGATGGCGCGTTGCTTCGCCCTCCTCGCGCTCGGGCGTCAGCCCGAGGCCATCGAGGCCTGGGAGGGCGTCGCCAAGACCTTTTCGCCCCTGACTCCCACGGTGCGGGAGTGGATCGACGCGGTGCGAGAGTTCCTGACCCTGTCCGAGGCCAGCCGACCGGCCGTGTTCAAGAATCTCGACGGGGCCTTCGATCCGGAGGAGATCTTCTTCGTCGGCACCCAGGCCGCGCGTCTCGGGATGCCCGAGGCCCTGACGATCCTCGGCCAGGCCGTCGACGCGGGCTATGCAGCCGCGGACACCCTCGCGCGCCATCCCTGGATCGCGCCGATCCGCGGAGACGCGGGATTCGCGGACGTCCTTCGCCGGGCCGAGCAGGCTCGGGAACGCGCGCTCGTCGCCTTCCGCGAGGCCGGAGGTGCGACCTTGCTGGGGTTGCAGACCGACCTTCGTCCCTGACTGGGCTGCATCCGCGCGATAGCGCGTCATAATGCGATCTTCCGCCGAGAACGAGGGAGGCTCGAGTCTTGCGCAGACGTGATTTTGTTGCGGGAGTGGCGGCGGGTGCGTCGCCGGTGCTCGCGGGGGCGATCGCCGTGGACCTCGAGCGCCACCCCATCGGCTCGCGAACCAGTTGTTCCCAACAGGGCGAGGACATCGTCCTCTACCACGTGGCTCGGGATCTGCTCGGGACCCCGCACCCGACCTACCTGGACATCGGTGCCGCCGATCCCATCAAGGGCAACAACACCTACCTCATGTACGCGACGCTCGGCGGCCACGGCGTGCTCGTGGAGCCGAACCCCACGTTCGCCAGAGCGCTGCGGAGCGCGCGCCCGCGCGACACGGTGGTGGAGGCCGGCATCGGCGTGGCCGAGACTAGCGCGGCGGACTACTACGTGATCAAGGGCGACCCGTTGCACAACACGTTCTCGAGCGAGCAGGTTGCTTCGCTGCAGCGCGGCAAGTCAGAGAGCGTGGTCGAGCGCGTGGTGAAGATGCCCTTGCTCGACATCAATCAGGTGATTGCCAAGCACCTGGGCACGGCGCCCGACGTCTTGTCGACCGACGTCGAAGGGCTCGACTACGCGATCCTGCGCGGGCTGGACCTGAAGCGCTTCCGTCCGGGCTGCATCTGCGCGGAGACGGCGGCGATGTGGAATCCCGAGCAGAACTCCGACATCACGAGGTACCTGCTGTCGGTCGGCTACGTGGTGCGCGGTGGCTCGACCGTGAACACGATCTACGTGGATGACCGGCGACTGCCGCACGGCCAGGGTTGATCGCGACCTGCCCTGGCCACGGTGCTTTGATCGGCCACCCGCGATCATGAGGGTTGACTGGCGAACCGCTCGTGTTTCACTTACCCTCCCGGGGTGAAGGAGCTCGCTGCGGGCGCCCGATTCGGGCACTACGAGATCCTCGAGGCGATCGGCGCGGGCGGGATGGGAAAGGTGCTCCGCGCCCGCGACCGGAAGCTCGGGCGCGACGTCGCCCTCAAGGTCCTCCCAGCAGAGGTCGCCGACCAGCCCGAGCGTCTGGCCCGGTTCCGCCGCGAGGCGCAGATCCTCGCCTCGCTCAACCATCCGCGGATTGGCGCGATCCACGGGCTCGAGGAGGCGGACGGAGTCCTCGCGCTCTCGCTCGAGCTGGTCGAGGGCGAGGACCTCGCGCAGCGGCTGGCGCGGGGTGCCTTGCCGGTGGACGAGGCGCTGGTGGTCGCCGGACAAATCGCGGCGGGGCTCGAGTACGCGCACGAGCGCGGCGTCGTGCACCGCGATCTCAAGCCCGCCAACGTCAAGACGACTCCCGATGGCGGCGTGAAGATCCTCGACTTCGGCCTGGCCAAGGCGTACGACAGCGATTCAGCGAGCGCCAGCGCCAGCGACCTGGGCTCGTTTTCGCCCACGCTGTCGCGGAACATGAGCGTGGCGGGAGTCATCCTCGGCACGGCGGCCTACATGAGCCCGGAGCAGGCGCGCGGCCGGCCGGTCGACAGGCGTGCGGACATCTGGTCCTTCGGCGTCGTGCTGTACGAGATGCTGACCGGCGAGCGGCTGTTCACCGGAGAGACGGTCACGGACGTGCTGGCGGCCGTCGTGCGCCAGGACATCTCCTGGGACGCCTTGCCGCCCGCAACTCCAACGGCGCTCCGACAATTGGTGCGGCGCTGCCTCGAACGCGATGCCGCACGCCGGCTGCGCGACATCGGCGAGGCACGCATCGCGATCGAGGACGTGATCGTGCAGCCGGATGCGGCGCGCCTCCTCGGCAGCCAGGGCGAAGCGGCTCAGCCGCAGAAGCGACCAGCATTGCCGTGGGCGGTGGCAGGGGCGCTCGCCCTCGCGCTGGCGCTCATGGCCTGGGCGCCCTGGCGGAGTGCATCTTTGCCAAGGGCGCCGCTGCGCCTGAGCGTGGAGCTCGGAGCGGACGTCACCCTGCCACGACCGACGACCCGCAATCCGGGCCCCTCGATGGCTCTCTCCCCGGACGGACGGCTGCTCGTGTTCGTGGGGGAGACGGGCGGCGCAGGCACGAGGCTGCTTCATGTGCGTCGGCTCGAGCAGGCGCTGGCGTCGCCCCTGCCCGGCACCGAAGGTGCCAGCCACCCCTTCCTCTCGCCCGATTCCCGTTGGATCGGCTTCTTCGCGGAGAACAAGCTCAAGAAGGTCGCCGTCGAAGGGGGCCCCACCGTCACGCTCTGCGACTCCGTCGTCGACAATCGGGGCGGTTCCTGGAGCCCGGATGGGACCATCCTCTTCGGGGTTGCGGGCGAAGCTACCCTGCGCAGGATCTCGGCCGGCGGCGGCGCGGTGACCGAGCTGCCGACCTCCGGCGAGGCGTCCCCAGCCGCCGACGCGCGCTGGCCGCAGATCCTGCCCGGGGGTCGAGCGGTCCTCTTCACGAGCGGCGTTGTAGGTAACTACGACGCCGCGAGCCTCGTCGTGCAGCGGCTTCCGAATGGGCCGAGGAAGATCATCCACAAGGGCGGTTACCATGGCCGCTACCTTCGGAGCGGCCATCTCCTGTACATGCGCGGGGGCGTGCTCTTCGCCGCGCCGTTCGACCTCGAGCGGCTGGAAGTCAAAGGCGCGTCGATGCCTGTGCTCGAAGGCGTCGCCTCGAGTCCCGCGGCCGGCGGAGCGCACTTCGCGGCGTCCGACAACGGCGCGCTCGTCTTTCTCCCCGGCGCGAGCCAGGTGCCGCCGATGCCCATCGCGTGGCTCGGAAAGGACGGGCAAGCCCGGCCTCTCCGGCAGACTCCGGCGATGTACTTCGTCATCGGGTTCTCGCCCGACGGACAGCGACTCGCCATGGACATCCGGGACGGTGATGAGGCGGACATCTGGATCTACGAGTGGGCGCGCGACGCGATGTACCGGCTCACGACCCACCCCGGCCAGGACGTCTCGCCGGTCTGGAGCCCGGACGGACGATGGATTGCCTTTTCATCCACGCGGGGCGATCAGCGTACGCCGAACCTCTATTGCCAGCGGGCGGACGGCACCGGGGAGGTCTTGCGGCTGACCGATAGCGCGACCCCTCAGTTCCCTTCGTCCTGGCATCCGAGCGGCCGCTTTCTGGCCTCCAACGACACGAGCGGTCGGATCCACATCTCGATCCTCGAGCTGTCGGGTGACGAGGCCTCCGGGTGGAAGCCCGCGAAGGCGAGCGCCCTTCAGGAGAGCCCCTCGATCCAGAACAACGCGGCCTTCTCGCCCGATGGCCGCTGGGTGGCCTACGCGTCTTCCGAAACGGGGAACTTCGAGGTCTACGTGCGACCGTTTCCGGGCGCCGGGGGCAGGGTTCGCGTCTCTACGAACGGGGGCCAGCAGCCGAAGTGGTCGCGCACGCGCAGGGAACTCTTCTATCGGTCGGTTGACGAAAACGTGATCATGGTCGCCCCGTACCGGGTGGAGGGCGACACGTTCCACGTGGACAAGCCCAACCGCTGGTCGGCGACCGCCATCGAAAGCAGAGGTCCCTTCCGCAACTTCGATCTTCATCCGGATGGCGATCGTTTCGCGGTGATGATCCCCGTGGGCGAAGAGCGCAAGCGCGACCACCTCACGATCATCCTCGGCTTCGCGGACGAGCTGCGCCGGCTGGTGCCGGCGCGCTGACTGCCCAACCGCGCCGCGCGACCGCCGGGGTGCGGGAGTGGCTCGACGCGGTGGGGGCGTTCTTGACCCCGTCCGAGGCGAGCAGACCGGCAGTGTTCAAGAACCTCGACGGGGCCTTCGACCCCGAGGAAATCTTTTTCGTGGGCACCCAGGCCGCGCGGCTCGGGATGGCCGAGGCCACGACCATCCAGGGCCGAGCCGTCGACGCGGGCTATGCCGCCGCCGAATCGCTCGCGCGCCATCCGTGGCGCTCCCTGCCGATGAACGTTACCCGTGCCGCCCTGCCGGTTGACTTCGACGTGGTCTTTGCGCGCTTGCTCGTTGAAGCGTGGCTGGCGTTCAGTCAAAGAACTGGGTAACGTCAACCCGTTGATCCCTGTCGACATGGCGGCAGGAGGTGTGCGAAAGTCAGCGTCTTTCGCTCACGATCGCAGGTGCTCCGCCCGCACAATTGGCAGATCGAGTCCGTCACCTACAGGAGGCTGTATGCCCCCGTGGTCTCGCATAGTCCGATGTGCATCGATCGTGAGGTTCGCCGCTGGA
Organism: uncultured Acidobacteriota bacterium; assembly: GCA_963760685.1. Taxonomy (GTDB): domain Bacteria; phylum Acidobacteriota; class Vicinamibacteria; order Fen-336; family Fen-336; genus CAVXEA01. The sequence continues at coordinate 2,690,205 of CAVXEA010000003.1, read as the reverse complement.
TTGGTCGCGTCGACGTCGCCGGTGTTCACGGAGCGGTCCCGCCGCGTCTGGGGGACCACCAGACGGTTCATGTCGCCAGTGTTGGCCTGTCTCATCGTCGGTGGCGTACAGGGTCGCGCAGCCGAAGTATCGAGGATCGAGCTGCTGCCACTGCAAAGCATCACGGTCACGGAAGAGCAGTTTCTCACCGGCTCGCGTGACGGTCGGCCCGTCACCATCGCGGCAGAGTTGCGACTCCCCTCGTCCGCCGCTGCACGCGTGCCAGCTGTGGTCCTGTTGCATGGGTCCGGTGGCGCCAATACGAGGGACGATCGGTGGTCGAGAGACTTGAACGACCTCGGTGTGGCGACGCTGCTCGTGGACAGCTTCAGTGGGCGCGGGATCGTCAGCACGGTTGTCGATCAGAGTCAGCTCAGTGAGCTGTCGGGGATCATCGACGCGTATCGTGCGCTCGAGCTGCTCGCGAAGCACCCGCGGATCGACGCCACACGCATCGGTCTCCTCGGCGGCTCCCGCGGCGGGATGTCGACGCTCTACGCCAGCATCAAACGATTCCACCGCATGTATGCGCCCGCCGGCGCGGACTTTGCCGTCTACATGTCGTTCTACCCGCCGTGTTCCAGAACCTATATCGACGACACCGACGTAGTGGAGCGACCGATTCGGCTCTTTCACGGTGCGGCTGACGATGTCGCGCCCCTGGCGCAATGCCTCTCCTACGTGAAGCGACTGCAGGCCGCAGGGAGAGACGCGCAGCTGACGGAGTACGCAGGCGCGTACCACGGGTTCGACAACCCGCTGACGCCGGTGCGCCCAGCCGGGCCTCAGACCACGCGCAAGGGATGTGACCTGTACGAACAGTCGGTCGGGCATGTCCTCAACCGCGAGACCGGTCTGCCTGTCACGCGAAACGACGAGTGTCTCAAGGGTGGTGGCCCTCCCGGGTACGATGCTCGCGCGCACGCCAAAGCCGTCGAGGACGTGAAGGGGCTTCTGCAGCGGGTGTTCAAGCTGGAGCCGGCCCGATAGCCACGAACGTCAGAAGATGTGATGAAAGCCGCGTAGTTGCAGAGGCCGGGGCTTTTGCTCGTGTACGGGCCGGCGGATGAGCGCGACGGCCGCGAACCTGATGGAGCGGGTGCTGCCGCCGGAGAGCGGCCCGCCGGAGATCCACCGGGTCGGCCGAGCACGGCGAGGGCTGGGGAGTGCCGGCCGACTGGAAATGAGCCCTGCGCGTCGTCCGCGTTGACCGCCCTCCGGCCGTGGGCGTACTCTGCCCTGGACTCGAGTTCTGTGGAAACTGGCCTGTCGGAGGCGAGCAAAACGGCCTGGATGGAGGCCGGAAGGGGCTCGATGCCCCCCCGCATCCTCCGTCGACGAGGTTGGTTCAGCTCCAAAGAGGCCTTGTCGGGCAACGTTCTACTCGCCTTCGGTTTGGAGAACTAACGATGGATTGGTTTCCCCAGGCATTCCTTGTTGAATCTGAGGTCGCGGAACGGCAGACGCTTGCGCTCGCCGAGGCCATGCCCGCGGAGAAGTTCTCGTGGCGACCGGACGCGGCTCGTTCTGTCAGTGAAGTTCTCGTGCACATTGCGGCTGGTAACTTCTTTCTGCTCGCGGCAGCCGGCCGGGCAGCCCCTGTTGAGATCTATGGAAATCTTGCCGTGACTGGACCGGACGCCTGGCAGGCGTTCGCACGGCGCAACGACGAATTGGAAAAGACGATGACGGACAAGCCGGCCATCGTCGATTTCCTGAAGCGTTCCTTTCAGGCAGTTCGAGAGTCGCTTAACGAAGAAGATGGTGTCTCATTCGATGTGCCGCACATGCGGAACATCTATATGAGGCTGCTCGCCCACGCCCATGAGCACATGGGCCAGATGATCGGGTATACGCGCGTCATCGGGCTACCTGCTCCATGGCACGATTGGCGGCCGGATCGACGGACCACGTAACCCGATTCCTCAGATCACGGACGTCAGTCCACCGTCCATTGGAATGATTGCGCCGGTTACATAGCTCGCCTGGTTGGTCACGGAGTCGGGGCGGGCCAAGGTCATCGACTTCGGCCTCGCCAAGCTCCTCAAACCCCTTCCCCTCCCCGACGGCGTCGACGACACGCCTCGCGGCTTCGGCGGTCTTTGGCCAGGCGCCGCCGGCGGGGCCGCCCGACAGCCAGGTGCGCATTACGTTGAAGAAGACCTACACCGACGGGACGATCGCAGTCGACATGGACCCGCTGTCGCTGCTGTGCCGGCTGGCCACCAGCGTGCCCCCACCGCGTCTGCACACCATCCGCTACGCGGGCGTGCTGGCCCCGGCGAGCCCGTGGAGGTCGCGTCTCGCCCCGCAATCGCCCCAAGCCGCCGCGGCCGCGAAGCCGGGTGGGCGGGATCACTTCGGGGGATGCCGCCCGTGGGCGGAACTTCTTGCCCGAACGTTCGCGGTGGACGTTCTCGCCTGCCCCAGTTGCCAGGGGCGGATGAGGCTGCTCGCGCTGGTCAAGAGCCCGGCGAGCATCGCTCGCTACTTCGCCACGGTGGGGGAGGCGACCGAGGTGCCTCGGCGTTCGCCCGGTCGCGGACGGGTAGGTAGGCGGAAGGGGAAGCGAAGTGTAGCGCCGCGTCCTCGCTCTGCGCTGCGAGTTCCCCGCGGCGTGCTCACTGGAAGAGCCTTCGCCGAGCGGATTCGCAGATCGCGACGACGGCCGGGTGCTTCAGTTTGCGATCGACCGTGATGGCGTAGAATCTCTGCCGCACAGACTCTATCGTTCCCAGCGAGCGGACACCGTACTGGCGGCATACCTCGCCTGCGATCGGCGACGGAGCGGGGAACAGGCCGAGTCCGGCTTGGCCGAGCGCGCTCATGAGGGCGCTGTCGTCGAACTCCCCGACGATATGTGGCCGCACTCCCTCGCGCTCGAACCAGTCGTCGAGAGCGAGACGCAGAGCCGAGTCCTGCCTGGGAAGCAGAAAGGGAGCGCCACTCAGCGAGCGGGGGAAGCCGCGCCGGTAAGCGCTGGCGAGACGGTGTGCGCCGAACACTGAGACCGGGCACTCGCCCAGCAGATGGTTGTACGCGCGGACCCTGACCGCTGGGCCCACGGGGGCATCGGCTAGCACCACGTCCAGTCCGAAGACCGCGAGCTCAGCCAGCAGGCGCTCCGGCGCGTCTTCGATGCCTTCAACCCGCAGGGGCTCGGGATGCCTCAAGGCGGGCTCCAGGATCCGATAGGTGATCAGCTTGGGGAGCACGTCGGCGATCCCAACAGTCAGCCGGAGCTCGCGTCCCGGGCCGCCGCCCTTCATCCTGTCCATCAGCTCCTGGCCAAGGCCGACGATCTCATCGGCGTAACGGTAGGCGGAGCGGCCGGAAGCGGTGAGGACCAAACGCCGGCCCGAGCGCGTGAACAGTTTTTGACCGAGCGCTTGCTCGAGCGCCCGGATCTGGGTCGTCACCGTAGGCTGCGAGACGTTCAGCTTCTCGCTCGCTCGAGTGACGCCGCCTTCCCGCGCGGCCGTCCAGAACACCCGGAGGTGGTGGTAGTTCAGGTGCTCCATGCCTTCAACATACATTGAAATATGCCAATGGGTCATCGCCAAAGAATCAATTGGCGCGGTGTGTCGACCGTGACTAAGGTTGGATGTGAGGGGTTTGCGGACCGGCGGCGACGGTGACGCGGTTCTTCGATCCCTGCGAACGACCTGCCGACATTCGGTGTGTCGTGCGGCCGGCGCTGCGCTCTAGGGATCGTGTTCTCGGGAGGGCAACGTGACCATAAGCGTGCACGGCTACGGCATCAAAGTGAATCCGGAGTGGGGCGAGCTCGTGGAGCGCCGCCTGTCCTTCGCACTCTCACGGTTCGGAGGACGAGTCAGAGCGGTGTCCGTCAGCCTGGTGGATCTGAACGGCCCACGGGGTGGTATCGACAAGAAGTGCTCAATGCAGGCCCGCCTCGCCTCGCGGGGCAGCGTAAGGGTGGAGGACACGGACAGCGAGGTTCCGGCGGCGGTCGATCGCGCGGCGATGCGGCTAGCTCGGGCCGTGACCCGGGCGTTGGAGCGCCGCCGCGAGGCGACCAAGGCCGGTGTGTTCGGGGAAGGGCGTGAGCGCTGCGCGAGGAACAAGCATGAACGAGCTGGTTGACGAGGCTCCACCAGGGATCGAGGTCATGCCGCACATTCCCGCGCCAGGGGCTGCGGGTCCGGTCTCCGCCTGGCACGCCCTCTCCGTCGAGGCCGTTTTCGACCGGCTCGGCACGACCGAGAACGGGTTGAGCAGCGAGGACGCGGCCCGCCGCCTCGCGGAGCACGGCCCGAACGAGCTCGCCGCCTCCGAACGAACCTCCCCGTGGAGCCTCCTCTTCGGACAGTTCAAGAACGTCCTCATCCTGATCCTCCTCGTCGCGGTAGGCCTCTCCGCTCTGCTGGGACACGTGCTGGAAGCTGTGGTCATCGCGGTCATCCTGCTGTTCGCCGTGGTGCTGGGCTTCGTGCAGGAGTACCGCGCCGAGCGTGCCATCGAGGGGCTTCGGCGGATGGCCGCCCCTTCCGCAACGGCGCTGCGTGACGGTGAGGAGCGTGACGTCGCGGCCCGCGAGCTGGTGCCGGGCGACGTCGTTCGTCTCGAAGCTGGCGCCAGGGTCCCCGTGGACGCGAGGGTCATGGAGGCAGTGAACCTCAAGATCGAGGAAGCGGCCCTCACCGGTGAGTCATTGCCGGTCAAGAAGGTCAGCGAGCCGTTGGCCAGCCTCGATCTCGCCGTCGGCGACAGAAGGAACATGGTCTTTGCCGGCACCACCGTCACCTACGGCCGAGGATCGGCGGTGGTCGTCGAAACCGGGATGAGAACGGAGTTCGGAACGATCGCTCGGCTGCTGCAGGGCGTGGAAAGCCGGCGCACGCCCCTGCAGGAGAACCTCGACAGGGTGGGCAATGTACTGGCCCGCGCTGCCCTGGCGGTCGTCGCACTGATCGTCGTTCTCGGCATCCTCAGGGGCCAGTCGTTCTGGGACATGCTGATCTTCGGGATCGCCCTGGCCGTGGCCGTGGTCCCGGAAGCGCTTCCGGCGGTCGTGACGATCTCCCTCGCTCTTGGCGCGCAGCGGATGGTGAAGCGCAACGCGCTGGTGCGCCGGCTGTCGGCTGTGGAGACGCTGGGAAGCGTCTCCGTCATCGCGTCGGACAAGACCGGCACGCTGACGCGAGGCGAGATGACCGCCCGGCGCATCTATGTCGCCGGGAGGAGCTTCGACCTCTCCGGCGCGGGCTATGAGCTCCGCGGCGAATTCCTCGAGGCAAGCCGATCCATCGCGCCGACACCGCCCCTGCTTGCCCTGCTGCGAGGTGCCGTCCTTGCGTCGGACGCGAAGCTCAGGCGACACGGGGAGACGGCCGGATGGTCCGCCAAGGGCGATCCGACGGAGCTGGCGCTGATCGTGGCGGCGGAGAAGGCCGGGCTGCACAAGCACGAGCTCGAGGCTGGCTTTCCGCGGGTGTCCGAGATTCCCTTCACCTCCGAGAGCAAGAGGATGACCACTCTGCATCGGACACCCAGGGGTGCCGTCGCCTACGCGAAGGGCGCACCGGAGGTCATCCTCGAAGCGTGCGCCCGGCAGCTGGGCGACGAAGGCGAACGCCTGCTCGGGCCGGCGGACCGGGAGCGAATCCTCGATGCCGCCCGCAACATGGCGGGCCGGGCGCTCCGCGTCCTCGCCGTAGCGGTGAAGCCGGGGGCCAGGCTCGAGGACGCCGAGCGCGGGATGACGTTCCTCGGGCTCGTGGGGATGAGTGACCCGCCGCGTCCCGAGGCCGGGCGCGCGATCGAAACGTGCGAGCGGGCTGGCATCAAGCCGATCCTGATCACCGGCGATCACGCTCTCACCGCCGAGGCGGTCGCCCGCGAGCTCGGGGTCCTCAAGCAAGGTCGGATCGTGACCGGGGCCGAGCTGGACGCGATGAGCGACGACGAGTTCCAGCGCGCGGTTGAGGAGATCGAGGTTTACGCCCGCGTCTCGCCGGCGCACAAGCTCCGGGTCGTCACGGCCTGGCAGAACAAAGGCCACTACGTGGCCATGACGGGAGACGGCGTCAATGACGCTCCAGCGCTGAAGAAGGCCGACATCGGGGTCGCCATGGGCATCACCGGCACCGACGTGTCGAAGGACGCGGCGGCGATGACGCTCACGGACGACAACTTCGCGTCCATCGTTGCCGCCGTCGAAGAAGGGCGCGGCGTCTTCAGCAACATCAAGAAATACCTGATGTACCTGCTCTCGTCGAATGTGGGCGAGATCGGGCTCATGGCGGGCGCCTCCCTGCTCGGCCTGCCGCTCCCCCTCACCGCGGTCCAGGTCCTCTACGTCAACCTTGCTACCGACGGCCTGCCGGCCCTGGCGCTTGCCGTCGATCCTCCTGAGTCGGATTTGATGCGGCGCCGTCCGCGCGATCCGCGTGCCGGGATATTCACGCGGCCCGTCCTGACTCTGATGTTGGTGGGGGGAGTCTGGTCGATGCTGGTCAACATTGGCCTCTTCGCCTGGGCCTTGAGCTCAGGCCGAGGCATGGCGGAGGCGGTGACGATGACCTTCGTGTCCCTGGTGTTGATCCAGTTCTTCAAAGCCTACAACTTCCGGTCCGATCGAAACTCGGTGCTCGTCCGACCCTTCGCCAACAAGTGGTTGAACCTCGCCATCGTCTGGGAACTCGCCGCTCTCGCAGTGATCATCTACGTGCCGGTTCTCAACGGGCCGTTCCAGACGTATGCGCTGCCCTTCATGGACTGGGCCATCGTGGTGAGCGCGGCTTTCACGGTGTCCCCCGTCCTTGAGCTGGCGAAGTGGATGGAGCGGCGCGGCTCATTCGGGAGCTTGGCCTCGTGACCCGAGGGGTGCGCCAGGGGTCGTGCCCGGTTCTGGTGGTGTGAGTGCCTGTCCGTCGAGCCGTGCGCGACATTCCGCCTGGCGCGGAGCGCTGGCTGGTCTGGTGCGGCTTCATCAAGCGCCTCCCGACGACGATCTTCTACGTGTCGCTCACCTACTGCGTGTGCTTCGCCGCCGTAACGGTGCTCCTGGCTCTCGCTGGGGCTGAGCCGAAGGGCGCTTGGCTCCGACTCTGCTACCTGGGCTTGGCCGCGTTCGTGCCCGCAATGTACCTCGCCATGGCGGGCTGGCTGAGCAGGAGCCAGGCAGCGCCCCCGCGCAGGGGACGGCGGGCCTCATGAGCGACGAGCGCTGGCTCTCGCGCCCTGGTTTACTCCTGATCCTGGCGGCGGAGTATGTGAACGGGTGGACGATGCTACGCAGTGTTGATGGCAGCGATCCTGAATGCGGCAGGGGCCTCTCCCCGCCCCAGCCACTCATTCACGAATCTCTATAGATACGCCACGAAGAAAGTATTTGTGCTCCATGAGCGGCGGACCGATCCTGTAGTCGAGGCGGGACGCCTGGCTCAGTAGCCCGGCCAGGCGGGAAGGCGATGATCATGACGGCGATCGAGATTCTCGCCGTGATCCTGGGAGCCGCCCTTGGCTGGGCCACGGGCTCGGTCAGTACGCGGCTGCATGTGCTCCGACGGCCGCCAGCGTCTCACTCGGAAGGACAGCACCACTGCGAGGAGTCCAGCAGGTCACCCGTCCCAGTACGGACCGGCGCCAACGGATCGCTCGAGGATAGGCTCGCATCGCGCGTGGGTATGAACCCGCGCACCGCGTGATCTCGTCCAGGTGATGGGGGGCGGGCTGTCGGCCGCTGCAGGATCCGTCGCGCAGGTCGCGCTGAGGAGGTAGTCATGAAGAAGCATCTGACCCTTGAAGCACCCCCGGTCATCCACCCGGAGGCGAACAAGACCCAGGCTGCCGTCATCGAGCCGGTGGGCCTGTCGGTCGGACGCCCGGAGCCCCTGTCTCATGGCGATGTCGCACGGAGGGCCTACGAGATTCACCTGGAGCGCGGCGGCGATGGGCACGAGCTGGAGGATTGGCTGCAGGCTGAACGGGAGCTCCTGGAGAAGGTCTGAGCCGCGTTGCCACGCGCCGGACTGATCGCCGCGTGCGACCCGGCGAGCCGGCAGGCGTTCGCCTCGAGCGGCTCCGGAGAAGCCGACGCGTGCGGCGGCGGGAGAGAGGTCGCAATCATGAAGATCTTGGTGGCGGACCACGCGACTCGATGGCCTGCAGCGTCCGCCGTGGCCCTAGGGTTGCCGGTCGTCTTCGCGAGGGAATAGCCAGACGCCCAGGTCAGGGCCAGCGCAAGGAACGGCATGACGAACGCCAGCCCGAGTGGCAGATGGACCAGCGCGGGGTGCAACGGTTCATTCGGAACTCCCTTGAAGTGTCCCTGGCGGGCCGATTGCCGCGCCCGCCGTTACCACCTACAGTCGTACCCTGGGTCGTCCGCCGCCATCGAGCGGATGACATGGAGCCACGAACCTGCGGTGCGGCAAGGGTTTGGAGCGAGCCTCATGTCGAGTGCCACTGGCGGAGAGGGAGAGGGAAGGGGCCCCGAGACCCCTCATCCTGTTTGGCCTGATCGCGGTTCTCATGGGTGCCGACGTGGTCGCTGACTCTCTGTCCGGAACGACTCTCATCCATCTTCTGGCCGAGCTCGCTGCGACGGGGCTCGCCCTCGTGGGGGTCGCGTTTCTATGGCGGCGTATGGAAGCCGTTCATCGCACGGCGGCATCCCTCGGCTCCGCCCTGGCGACGGCACGCGCCGAGGCTGAGCGCTGGCGCAGCGAGACCCGCGACCTCCTGCACGGGTTTCCTTGACGCCCGGACCAACCAGCGCCTCTCATTCTGGTCAAATGGGTAGGCGTCCGGTTTCGAGTGTCGAGGTGCATACTCCATGATCACAAGCCCAACCGAGACTCACCTGCCTTCGCCTGCCCGGTCCCGCCTCCGTCTCTGGATCCTCGGATTCGTTCTGCTCGCGGCCGCTGCCGCGCTGGTGCGCTATTTCGGCGGGGGGGGTGACGCGGACCGCGCCGCCGGCCGCGGATCCGGTCCTGGCTTCCGGCGCGGCGGGCCCAACCAAACGGTACCGGTCAGGCTCGTCACGGCCGAGCGCCGCGACATCGACGTCTACCAGCGCGCGCTCGGCACCGTGACCCCGCTCAACACCGTGACCGTGCGAAGCCGTCTCGACGGCGAGCTCGTGCGCGTGCTGTTTGGCGAGGGGCAGCAGGTGAGAGCCGGGCAGCTCCTGGCCGAGATCGACCCGCGGCCCTACGAAGCGCAGCTCGCGCAGGCGCTGGGCCAGCAGGCGGAGAACCGGGCGCGCCTCGAGAACGCGCGCGCCGATCTCGCGCGCCTCCAGGAGCTCGTCGCGCAGGGCCTCGTCACGCGGCAGCAGGTCTCCAGCCAGGAGTCGCTCGTCGGCCAGTACCTGGGCGCGCTGCAATCCAACGAGGCGCAGGTCAACACGGCGAAACTGAACCTGTCGTACACGAGCGTGACGGCGCCCATCTCCGGCCGTCTGGGCCTGCGGCAGGTGGATGCCGGCAACCTGGTGCGGGCCGGCGACGCGAGCGGCCTGGTCGTGATCACGCAGATGCGTCCGATCTCGGTCATCTTCACGGTGCCGGAAGCCGAGCTGCCGGCCGTGCTCGAGGCGATGCGCGCCGGCCGCCGGCTGCCGGTGCAAGCGTGGGACCGCGCCGATTCCGTGAAGCTGGCCGATGGCCGCCTCGAGACCGTCGACAACCAGATCGACACCGCGACCGGCACCATCCGCATGCGCGCCACGTTCGAAAACGCGGACGAGCAGCTGTTCCCGAACCAGTTCGTCAACGTCCGGCTGCGGGTGCGGACGCTGCAGGGCGCGACGGCGATTCCGGCGACGGCCGTGCAGCGGGCGTCGTTCGGCGCCTTCGTGTACGTCGTCAGGCCGGACGCCACCGTGACCATCTCGCGCGTCACCCTGGGGCCGCAGGAGGGCGACCGGGTGGCCGTCGAGCAGGGTCTCGAGGCGGGGGCGAGGGTGGTGATCGAAGGCGTCGACAATCTCACGGAAGGCGCGCGCGTCGAAGTCGTCGTCGCCGCGCCGGCGCCCGCAGGAGCTCGCCAGCCGTGAACCTCTCGCGGCCGTTCATCCAGCGGCCGGTCGCGACCGCGCTGCTGATGGTGGCGCTGCTGCTGTCCGGCATGATCGCCTACCGGCTGCTGCCAGTCTCGGCGCTGCCCCAAGTGGACTACCCCACGATCCGCGTCCTCACGTTCTACCCGGGCGCGAGCCCCGAGGTCATGGCGAGCGCGGTGACGGCCCCGCTCGAGCGGCAGTTCGGCCAGATTCCCGGCCTCGACCAAATGTCGTCGACGAGCTCGGGCGGCGCCTCGGTCGTCACGCTGCGCTTCTCGCTCGACAAGTCGCTGGACGTCGCCGAGCAGGAAGTGCAGGCGGCGATGAACTCGGCCAACAACCTGTTGCCGCGCGATCTGCCGCAGCCCCCGGTCTACAACAAGGTCAACCCGGCCGACACCCCCGTGCTGACGCTGGCCGTCACCTCGCGGACCGTCCCGCTGCCCGAAGTGCACGACCTGGTGGACACGCGCGTCGCCCAGAAGCTCGCGCAGCTGCCGGGCGTCGGCCTGGTCAGCATCGCCGGCGGGCAGCGGCCCGCGGTCCGCATCCAGGCCAACCCGCAGGCGCTCGCCGCTCACGGCCTGAGCCTCGAGGACTTGCGGACGGTGATCGCCGCGGCCAACGTCAACCAGCCGAAGGGCAGCTTCGACGGGCCCGAGCGATCGTTCATGCTCGACGCCAACGACCAGCTGCGGTCGCCGGACGCCTATCGCGAGCTGATCGTCGCCTACCGGGAGGGCGCGCCGCTGCGCCTGCGGGACGTAGCCAGCGTCGTCGACGGCGCGGAGAACCTGCGGCTTGGGGCCTGGGCCGACGACGAGCCCGCGGTCATCGTCAACGTGCAGCGCCAGCCCGGCGCCAACGTGATCGAGGTGGTCGATCGCGTGCAGCGGCTGCTCCCGCAGCTCACGGCGAGCCTGCCCTCGACCCTGGACGTGGCCGTCGTCAGCGACCGGACCGAGACGATAAGCACCTCGGTGCGCGACGTGCAGTACGAGCTCATTTTCGCGGTGGCGCTCGTGGTCGCCGTCACGTTCCTGTTCCTGCGCAACATCCCCGCGACGATCATCCCGAGCGTCGTGGTGCCGCTGTCGCTCGTCGGCACCTTCGGCGCCATGTACCTGGCCGGATTCTCGGTCAACAACCTGACCCTGATGGCGCTCACCATCGCGACCGGCTTCGTGGTGGACGACGCGATCGTGATGGTCGAGAACATCGCGCGACACATCGAGGAGGGCAAGACGCCGTTCGAAGCCGCGCTGGAGGGCGCGCGCGAGATCGGCTTCACGCTCGTCTCGCTGACGCTGTCGCTCGTCGCCGTGCTGATCCCGCTGCTGTTCATGGCGGACGTGGTCGGCCGCCTGTTCCGCGAGTTCGCGATCACGCTCGCGGTCTCGATCTTCATCTCGCTGATCGTCTCGCTGACCCTCACGCCGATGATGTCCGCGCGGCTGCTGCGCCGCCTGCCCGACGACCAGCAGGGCTGGTTCTACCGGAAGAGCGGCGCCTTCCTCGACCGCGTGATCGCGCGCTACGGGGACCTGCTGCGGGGGGTGCTGCGCCACCAGCCGGCGACGCTCGTTTTGGCACTGGCGACGCTCGTGCTGACCGTCGTGCTCTACGCCGTGGTGCCGAAGGGCTTCTTCCCGGTGCAAGACACGGGCGCCATCCAGGTGATCACAGAGGCGCCGCAGTCGGTGTCGTTCGCGGCGATGGCGGAGCGGCAGCGGGCGGCCGCGCGCGCCATACTCGCGGAGCCGGACATAGCCGGGCTCTCGTCGTTCATCGGCATCGACGGCAGCAACCCTACGCTGAACAGCGGGCGCATGCTCGTGACCCTGCGGCCGCACGAGCAGCGGGCGCGCAGCGCGAGTGCGATCATCGCGGCGCTGCGCGAGCGCGTGGCGGACGTGCCCGGCATTTCGGTCTACTTCCAGCCGGTGCAGGACCTGACGATCGAGGACCGCGTCAGCCGGACACAGTTCCAGTTCATCCTCGAAGATCCCGACGCCCTTCGGCTGAGCGAATGGGTGCCGCGGCTCGTCGAGCGGCTCCGTCTCCTGCCGCAGCTCGCCGACGTCGCGAGCGACCTCCAGGATCGGGGCCTGCAGGCCTTCGTGGACATCGACCGCGACGCCGCCAGCCGCCTCGGCGTCAGCGTCTCGACGATCGTGGACGCGCTCTACGACGCCTTCGGCCAGAGGCTGATCTCGACGATCTACACGCAGGCGAACCAGTACCGGGTGGTGTTGGAGGCCGCGCCCCAGCAGGAGGTCGGCCCGGCGGCGATCCGCCAGGTGCACGTGCCGACGGCGGACGGCCGCCAGGTGCCGCTCTCCAGCCTGGTGCGGATCTTCGAGCGGCAGACGCCGCTGGTCATCAACCACGCCGGCCAGTTCCCCGCCGTGACCCTCTCGTTCAACCTTGCCGAGGGCACAGCGCTCGGTGAGGCCGTGGCGGCGATCGAGACGGCGCAGCGCGAGATCGGCCTTCCCGCGAGCATCCAGACGCGCTTCCAGGGCGCGGCGGAGGCGTTCCGTGGCTCGCTCGACAGCACGCTGCTGCTGATCCTCGCGGCGATCGTGACGATGTACATCGTGCTCGGCGTGCTCTACGAGAGCTACATCCACCCCATCACGATCCTCTCCACGCTCCCGTCGGCGGGCGTGGGGGCCCTGCTGGCGCTGCTCGTCCTCGGCACCGATCTCAGCCTGATCGCGGTGATCGGCATCATTCTGCTGATCGGCATCGTGAAGAAGAACGCGATCATGATGATCGACTTCGCGCTCGACGCGGAGCGCACGCGGGGGCTCCCGCCCGAGCAGGCGATCTACGAGGCGGCCCTCCTCCGCTTCCGGCCGATCCTGATGACGACACTGGCGGCGCTCTTCGGCGCGCTGCCGCTGATGCTGGCCACCGGCTCCGGAGCGGAGCTGCGGCAGCCGCTCGGCCTCGTGATGGTCGGCGGGCTGCTGGTGAGCCAGGTGCTGACGCTCTTCACGACACCCGTCATCTATCTGTTCTTCGACCGGCTCGCTCGGCGCCGGGTCCCACAGGGCGCGCTCGCGCCGGGTGTGGTCAACCCGTGAGGCGGCCATGAGGCTGTCCGCGCCGTTCATCCGGCGTCCCGTAGCCACCACGCTGCTGAGCCTCTCGATCGTCCTGACCGGTGCCGTCGCCGCGACGCTCCTACCGGTGTCGCCGCTGCCCCAGGTGGACTTCCCGACGATTCAGGTCACGGCGGCGCTGCCGGGGGCGAGCCCCGAGACGATGGCCTCCAGCGTGGCAGCGCCGCTCGAGCGCGCGCTCGGTACCATCGCGGGGGTGGGCGAGATCTCGTCGCGGAGCTCGCAGGGATCGACCCGCATCAGCGTGCAGTTCGACCTCGGCAAGGACATCAACGTCGCCGCGCGGGAGGTGCAGGCGGCGATCAACGCGTCCCGCTCCCTGCTCCCGAGCGGCCTGCCGGGCATGCCGAGCTACCGGAAGATCAACCCTTCGCAGGCGCCGATCATGATCCTGGCGCTCACCTCCGACACCCGGACCACGAGCGAGATCTACGACCTGGCGTCGACAGTGCTGGCGCAGAAGGTTGCGCAGGTCACCGGGGTCGGCGACGTGACGGTCGGCGGCGGATCGCTGCCCGCGGTCCGGGTCGAGCTGCAGCCGCACGCGCTCAGCCAGTACCGCATGGCGCTCGAGGAGGTGCGGCGGGCGATTTCGAGCGCCAACCAGCTGCGGCCGAAGGGCGTCGTGGAGGCGGGCGACCGCTCCTGGCAGATCCAGGCGAGCGACCAGCTCACGCGCGCGAGCGACTACGAGCCGCTCATCATCGCCTACCGCAACGGCGCGCCCGTACGCCTGGCGGACGTAGCGGCGGTGTCGGACGGGGTCGAGGACCGCTTCAACGCGGGCTTCTACAACGACAAAGAGGCGGTGCTGCTGATCGTCAGCCGCCAGCCCGACGCGAACATCATCGAGACGGTGGATGCCATCCACGCGCAGATGCCGGCCCTCGCGGCGTACCTGCCGCCCGACGTGCGGCTCGACGTCGCCAGCGACCGCTCGCCGAGCATCCGCGCGACCCTCGCGGAAGCCGAGCGCACGCTCCTCGTCGCGGTCGCCCTGGTGATCCTGGTGGTGCTGCTGTTTCTGGGCAGCTGGCGGGCCTCGCTGATCCCGGTCACGGCGGTGCCAGTCGCGCTCGTCGGGAGCTGCGCCGTGATGTACCTGTGGGGCTTCTCGCTCAACAACCTGTCGCTGATGGCGCTGATCGTCGCGACCGGGCTCGTCGTCGACGACGCCATCGTGGTGCTCGAGAACACGTCCCGGCACATCGAGCGCGGCCTCGCGCCGCTCGAGGCGGCGATCGTCGGCGCGCGCGAGGTCGGGCCGACCCTGCTGTCGATGAACCTGGCGCTCGTCGCGGTGTTCGTGTCGATCCTGTTCATGGGCGGCCTGGTGGAGCGGCTGTTCCGTGAGTTCTCGATCACCCTGGTCGCCGCCATCCTGATCTCGCTCGCCGTGTCGCTGACGCTCACGCCGATGCTGTGCGCGCGCTGGCTCGCCTCTCGTCTGCAGCGCCCGCCGGGCCGCTGGCAGAAGCTGACGGAAGCGGCGTTCGGCCGGCTCCTGCGGGGGTACGACCGCACGCTCGTGTGGTCGCTCCGGCACTCCCCGCTGGTGGTGTGCTTGCTGCTGGGCGTCATCGCCTTGAACGTACGGCTGTACCGGGCCGCGCCCAAGAGCTTCCTGCCGCAGCAGGACACGGGGCAGCTCGGCGGGTTCATCCGCGGCGACGACGGGCTGTCGTTCCAGGTGATGCAGCCGAAGATCGATCAGTACCGCAAGGCGGTGCTGGCCGATCCCGCCGTCCTGAGCATGGCCGGCTTCATCGGCGGGGGCCGCGGGATCAACAACGCCCAGACCTTCGTGCGGCTCAAGCCGCTCGCAGAGCGCAGGGTGTCCGCGCAGGAGGTCGCGGAGCGGATCCGCAACAGCATGCCGCCCGTGCCCGGCGGCCGCCTGTGGCTCAACGTGGAGCAGGACATCCGCTTCGGCGGGCGCATGGGCCCGCAGTCCTCGTACGACTACACCCTGCTCGCCGACGACTCCTCGCAGCTCAAGGCCTGGGCCGAGCGTGTCAAGGCGGCGCTCGAGCAGCTGCCGGAGCTCACGGGATTCGAAGACGAGCTCGTGACCAGCCAGCAGATCATGCTGGAGGTCGATCGCAGCCTCGCGCGGCAGCTGGGCGTCGGCATGGCCGACGTGACGCAGGCGCTCAACAACGCTTTCGGGCAGCGCCAGGTCTCCACGATCTACAACCAGAGCAACCAGTACCGCGTGGTGATGGAGGTGGCGCCCGAGCACGCGCAGGGCCCCGAGGCGCTCGACCGCCTGCACGTGATTGCGAACGGCCAGAGGATCCCGCTCTCCGCGTTCAGCCGCTACGGCCACAGCGCGGCGACCGATCGCGTGAGCCGCTGGGGCCAGTTCGCCTCAGAGTCCATCTCGTTCGAGCTGCGGCCGGGCGTGAGCCTCTCCGAGGGCCAGGCGGCGATCGATCGCGCGGTCAGAAGGCTCGCCATGCCGAGGGAGATCCAGGGACGCGTGCTTGGCAACGCGCGCATGTTCGAGCAGATCCAGGGCAATCAGTCGCTCGCGATCCTCTTCACGCTGCTCATCGTCTACATCGTGCTCGGAGTGCTGTACGAGAGCTACAGGCACCCGCTCACGATCCTGTCGACGCTCCCCTCGGCGAGCGTCGGCGCCTTCCTGGCGCTGAAGCTGCTCGACACGGAGTTCTCGCTCGTCGCCATGCTGGGCTTGTTCCTGCTGGTCGGCGTGGTGATGAAGAACGCGATCCTGATGATCGACGTCGCGCTGCAGCTCGAGCGGGAGCGCGGACTTGCGCCGCAGGAGGCGATCCGGGAGGCGTGCCTGCTGCGGCTGCGCCCGATCCTGATGACGACGATGGCGGCGATGCTGGGGGCGCTCCCCCTGATGATCGGGCACGGTGAAGGCTCGGAGCTGCGCCAGCCGCTCGGTATCGCCATCGTCGGAGGACTCCTCGTCAGCCAGGTGCTGACGCTCTACACCACTCCCGTCGTGTACCTGTACGTGGACCGGATGCGACTGCGGCGCGGCGGTCGTAAGCCGTCGCATGCCCGCGAGACCAGCCTCGAGCCGGCGCCAGCCGGCGCGCGCCGATAGCCTCGAGGTCGGCGCGACGGGGCCCGCCCCGGGGCGCGGGCGGGCGAAGGTGCAGGGTGCGATGGAGGGGCCCGCAGGCAGGGGGTTGGCCGCCCGCGACGAGGCTTGCCGTGGCGCGTTTGGCTAGTACATTGGCGCGTTGCGCTAATGACCCGGACCCACCGACGGCCTAAGTTGCATGAACGGGAGATCTGATGAACACGAAGACCTGGTTTGTCACTGGAGCGAGCCGCGGCATGGGCGCCGATTTCGCCAAGGCCGCCCTCGCCGCCGGCCACGCGGTGGTGGCCTCGGGCCGGGACCGCGAGCGCGTGTCCAGGGCCTTGGGACAGTCGAACGACCTGCTGGCCGTCAAGCTGGACGTCACGAGCCGCGCCGATGCCGAGGCGGCGGTGCGGGCCGCGGTCGACCGCTTCGGCCGCATCGACGTGCTGGTCAACAATGCCGCCAGCTTCTATGCGGGCTACTTCGAGGAGCTGACGCCGGAGCAGATGGACCGGCAGCTGGCGACGAGCCTCGTTGGCCCCATGAACGTCACCCGCGCGGTCCTGCCGGTGATGCGCAAGCAACGCTCGGGCCACATCGTCTCGATCTCCTCGTCCGCCGGCCTCTCGGGCTTCGAGTTCGGCACCGCCTACGCCGCGTCGAAGTTCGGCCTCGAGGGCTTCATGGAATCGCTGCACGCCGAGATAGCACCGTTCGGCATCACCACCACCATCGTCAACCCGGGGTTCTTCCGCACGGAGCTGCTCACGGAGCAATCGACGGACTATGCCGCGCCATCCATCCCGGACTACGGCGAGCGCAGAGCGAAGCAGCTCGAGTTCTGGAAATCCCAGAATGGCCAGCAGTCCGGCGACCCGGCCAAGCTCGCGCGAGCGCTCCTCGTCATCGCGAGCCACGAGCCACCGCCGCGCCGCTTCATCGCCGGCGCCGATGCCATTGGCACCGCGGAGCAGAGGGCGGCCGATCTCAAGGCGCAGATCGACGCCAACCGGGACCTGTCGACGTCCCTCGCTTTCGACTGAGAGAATCGCACCCATGTCCCACCTCGAGCTCGTAGCCCTCGTGGTTCGAGAGTACGAACCTGCGATCGAGTTCTTCGTGCGCGTGCTGGGGTTCGATCTCGCGGCGGACGAGCCATCGCTCACGAACGACGGTCGCCCCAAGCGCTGGGTCGTGGTGCGACCCCCCGGTGCCGCGACCGGCATCCTGCTGGCTCGGGCGGACGGGGACCTTCAAGCCGGAATCGTCGGGAAGCAGTTCGCGGGTCGCATCGGCTTCTTCCTGAGGGTGGACGACTTCACAGCGACGTACGAGCAGATGCTCGCTGCGGGCGTCGAATTCGTCAGCGCGCCGCGAGTCGAAGCGTACGGACGGGTCGCCGCGTTTGTGGACCCGAGGGAAATCGATGGGACCTCCTGGGTCCGGTGGAGTTGGTCGACAGACACTTGAAGCCGGCACTAACCCAAGACCTCCAGCTAACATTCTAGGGGCCTCTAGCCCGCGCGCGAGCAGGTGACAGTCGGCCCCAGTGAACCCCCGACCTGGCCTTCCTCCTTCCCCAGGTATGTGCCACCATGCTCCACGGCTTACCACACCAGTGGCGAGCCCCCTGTGCCGCACATGCGGAACATCTATATGAGGCTGCTCGCCCACGCCCATGAGCACATGGGCCAGATGATCGCGTATACGCGCGTCATCGGGCTACCTGCTCCATGGCACGATTGGCGGCCGGATCGACGGACCACGTAACCCGATTCCTCAGATCACGGACGTCAGTCCACCGTCCCCCTGGCGTTGCCTGCGCTCACCCCGGTCGGGCAAGGTCACTCGCCCGAGCACGGATCCACGAACGGGCGCGGAAGCTCGGGCGCTCGAGAGAGCCCTAGCCAGGGGTAGACCTCGTCGGCGCGCAACGTCGCGGGGAGCCGATCGACGTTGGAGGCCACGAAGCCCACGCTCGCATCGACGGTAGCGCTGCCGTGCGTGCCCTTCATGCTCGCGAGGGCGTCGAAGAGCCCGCTGCCGTAGTGCCAGCCGTCCGCCAGGCTGACGACGACACTCGCCGGGTGCAGGACATGGGCCCGGAGGCCCTGCTCGACCCGCGCCCGCAGGTCGGGGTACTGGTCGTCCGGGCGATCGAGCGGGTCGGGCCTACCGTCGCCGGACACGGCCTGGATCCCGTCCCCCTCGCGCCACGCCGCGAAGTCGACGCCGGGGGCGCGAGCCACGGCACGAGCCACCGCCGCCTCCTCGCCGCAGCGGGTGTAGAGCGGGATCGCGCCGACGAGGCCGTAGGCGGGGGCGACCACGTCGCCCGGACGCTCGAGGCGCGACTCGAGCCGATAGCCGCCCTTTTCGAGGGCCGCCCCGAGATCGATCCGGCGGCTGGGCACGGCCGTCGTCCCGTGATCCGAGAAGAGCACCACGCGCCGCTCGGCGCCTCCTGCAGCGAGGAAGCCCCTCACCACCTGGTCCACGAGGCGCAGGCACTCCTCCAAGCCCTTCCATCCACGGACGTGGCCGAGCGCGTCCGTCCCGCCGAAGTAGAGCACGAGCTCCCCATCCTGGCTCGAGCGCAGGATCTCCTCGATCCGGCGCAGCTCAGCCCGCGAGGTCGTCATGGGGAAGTAGTAGATCGCCACCCCCCAGAGGTGAGGCGGCTCCCAGTTGAAGACCTCGTGAAAGGGGGCCACCTTCTTGTAGCGGTTTCCGAGCCGGTCGCCCACCCCGCCGCCCACGCTGTTCCTGATCGGGTCGTAGAACTTGTCCTCGTAGCCCAGGACGGGAGCCGTCTTCAGGATCGCGGTGTAGCCCACGTTCGTGAGCGAAGGGAAGGGCGCCACCATCCGAGCGGCGGGGAAGAACTCCCGAAAGAGACCCTCCTGCTGTAGGCGGGCGAACACCGCGTAGGGCACCGCGTCGATCGCGATCACAACGGTCCGAGCCGGCCGCGAGCCGGGCGCGGGGGCCCAGGCCACGCGTTTCGTCCGGCCCCCCTCGATCGTCTCGATGCGGTCGACCCGCGCGTCCCCGTCCAGGTCGACGCCGAAGGTCGCGGGTGGCGGGCGGAGCCCCGTGGCGCACCCGACCAGAAAGACGAGGGCCAGCGCCGGCAACGCCCGGACGGGCCAACCCCCCTGAGCGTGAGGACGATGGACGTCACTGCGTGAAGACGTGGTCAGCGCACGCATTCGGCTCCCTTGTCTGTGCAGGCCGGCGGGCCTCATGAAGCAGCTCTGCGCTCGCCGGACGCTCTCCCACCGGCAAAGCTGGTGTGGAGATCACGTGTCGGTTCTACAAGGCCCCGCGCCCGCTGTCCATCAGCGTCATCGGCCCGAGACGACGGCGCTGTACGAGGTCAGGCATCGCCGGGGAGGCGGTGCTGGCGCGACGGGAGCCCACTCCCGGGCGCGGGCGGACGAAGGTGCACAGTGCGATGGAGGGGCCCGAAGGCTGGTACGCTCTTCTCCGGGATGAACGGGTAAGCAGCACCACTGACACCGGACGGTGAGCCATAAGGACCGGAATGGACAACACGAGAGTATTCAGAATGGCGTTCGCGAGCGTCTACCCGCATTACATCACCAAGGCGGAGAGAGAAGGGTCGCACGAAGGAGGAGGTGCATGCCATCATCCACTGGCTCACGGGCTACGATGAACAGACGCTGCAACAGCAGATCGACAAGAAGGTCGACTTCGAGACTTTCTTCGCCCGGGCACCACGGATCAACCCGAACGTCTCCAAGATCACCGGCGTGATCTGCGGCTATCGGGTGGAGGAGATCGAGGATAAGCTCATGCAACAGATCCGTTACCTGGACAAGCTGGTGGATGAACTGGCCAAGGGAAAGGCCATGGACAAGATCCTGAGGAAGTGAGCAGGCGAGGGGACGTCCCTCGCTTTCGACTGAGAGAATCGACCCATGTCCCACCTCGAGCTCGTAGCCCTCGTCGTTCGAGAGTACGAACCGGCGATCGATTTCTTCGTGCGCGTGCTGGGGTTCGATCTCGTGGAGGACGAGCCGTCGCTCACGAACGACGGCCGCCCCAAGCGCTGGGTCGTCGTGCGACCTCCCGGTGCCGCGACCGGCATCCTGCTGGCGCGCGCGGACGGAGACCTTCAAGCCGGAATCGTCGGGAAGCAGTTCGCGGGTCGCGTCGGCTTCTTCTTGAGGGTGGACGACTTCACAGCGACGTACGAGCGGATGCTCGCTGCGGGCGTCGAATTCGTCACCGCGCCGAGGGTCGAACCCTACGGACGAGTCGCCGTGTTCGTCGACCTCGAGGGAAATCGATGGGACCTCCTGGGTCCGGCGTGACCCCACACGCTGCTGCCCCGGTGGGCGTTGCATCGGTTGGAGCTGACGGTGTAGATACACGGGAGCGATGACCGAACCAACGCCGGGAGAAACCGCGATGGCCCGTCACGACGTGCGCGTCGACAACGAGTCGAACGGCTTCGTGCTCGCCTCGAAAACGCTGCACGGAGGAGGGCTGATGCCGGGCAGCAAGCCGTGGGAGGCCGCGCTGACCGCCTGCGAGATCCTGCCGATCGCCCTCGACCGCGAGGACCCGGTGAACGTCCGCGTGGTGGTCGGTGGGGCGCTCGAGGTCGCCGAGCTCGCCGAGTGGGTCGGCCAGGTCCAGGGCGGCCTGCGCGTCCCCGATGGCCAGCTCGCCCTTTGCGGAGGCGCGGCCTACGTGATCGATGGCGAGGCCTGGACCGAGGAGTACGCGCGGATCGTGCCCGTTCCGGCAGGCGATTACCGGGCGAGCGTCTACGTCTATGCGTCAGCCCCGAACGCCCGCGCGTGTCTGGAGCGCGCCTCGGCTGACGAGCCCCTGGGATCCTGGTTTCGCCGCACGCGCCCAGGGCAGCCGATGCCGGCCTGGCTCCACAACGCGCTCGTAAGCGACCCCGACCAGGACCCAGGCCACGAGAGCGAGTGGAAGCGAGCGCGGGAGAGACCTGGCGGCCAGGTGATCGATCTCCTCGTCCACCTGGAGCCCGCGAAGGGCCCGCTGACGCCGGCGCCGGCCGAGGGCGATGGGTTCGCCCTCGCAGGCGGCGGGCGGCGGCCGGAGCCGTTTCCGCTGGGCCTCGCGGCTCCGGACCAGCCCGCCCCTGCGTCCCCACCCCCGCCGCCGGTCGTGACCCCCGTGGCGACGGGCGAGCTTTCGCCGATCACTGAAGGGCCGGTCGACGTGCTCGTCGCCAAGCTGGCGCGAGTCTTCCGCGTCGCGTGGTTCTGCCATCCCTACACGCAGCCGCGGCTGCTCGTCGAGCTACCTCCGGGGGCTGCGCGTCCGCCCGTGGCCGAGATCGACAACGTGACTTTCGGGGGCGAGGGCCGGGAGATCTCCATCGAGATCGACACGCAGGGGCAGCCGGACTACGCGGTCGCCGCGCTGGTGCCGGTAGGAAAACACCTCGCCGCCGTTCCCGACGGGAGCGTGATCGAGCTGCGCACCGCACGCGCTCGGGCGAAGGGGCTGCTCGGGGCGCACCGCTATCGCGGGACGGTGGAAGGCGGGCGCTGGCGGTTGGCGGCTTCTTCTCCCTCGGTCCCGGCGGCTCGCCTGGCCGAGGCGCTCGCGCTGGCGGAGGCGGCGGAGCTCGGCAAGACGTTGGTCGCCCGGGACGCGGCCGAGGCCGAGCGCCTCGAGGCGCGCGTCATGCAGCACGCGCCCGACGCGTTCCACTCCAACCCGCTGCTCCGCAACGGCGCCGAGCTGTCGGTCAGGCGGCGCGACCCCCGGGCGATCACGGAGCTCGCGATGCGGGCGTTCTGGATGAGGTATGCGGACTCCTGGCCCCTGCGGGACTTGGATCTGGACGAGACCTAGAAGCGGGCCTTCACGTCGGAACGGCGGGCAGCAAGGTCCGTGGGGCCGCTCAATCAGCCGGTGGAAGTTCTGGCTCGTGCAGTTAGCGGCCAAGCCGATCTAGACGACGGCGAGAAGAACCTGCGCCAAGACGACCTTGATCAGGATCGCGATCGGATAGGTTCGCGCATAGCCCACGCCCGGGAGATCGTCGTCGCTCCGCTCTTGCGCGAAGGCGAGAACCGCAGGCTGGGTCTGGATCCCCGCCAGCATGCCGGTGAGAACTGCCATGGGAATCCTCAGCAGGCGGTAGCCGACCCACAGGGTGGTCAGGGCGACGAGCAGGGTCACGACGGCGCCCGCCGCGAGAAGGCGAACCCCTTCGCTCTGCCTCATCGTGGCCAGGAATGCGTCTCCCGCGCGGGTGCCGACGCCGGCCAGGAAGAAAATCAGCCCGAGCTGCCGCAGAGTCTGGTTCGCGCTGTGGGGGAGGGTCCAGGTCATGCTTCCGGTTCGGCCGAGCGCACCGAGGACGAGGGCCACGATCAGCGGGCCGCCGGCGAGACCCAATCGGACGCTGATGCCGGCAGGGAGCGGAACCGCCACCATTCCCACCGCCATGCCCAGGCCGAGGCCGAGGCTGAAGGTGAGCACGTCGAGCTCCCGGAGCGCTCGGTAGGAGTCGCCCAGGAAGCGGCCCACGGAGTCCAGATCCGAGCCACGGGCGAGCACCCGCGCTTGATCGCCGAGCTCGAGGACGCTGTCGCTCCTCGGCACGAACTCGACGTCACCGCGCCGTACGCGCGTCACCAGCGCGCCAAAGCGCTCGGGCAAGGCCAGCTCTCGAAGGCTCTGGCCGACCACGGCGCGGTCCGAGACGACGGCGAAGCGCGAGTCCATCTCCGCGCGGCTCATCTCGAGCTGCTCCGGGCTCGCCCGTCCCAGGTACGCCTCCACCCGATCGAGATCGGCGGCCGGCCCGACGATCGTGACGCGGTCCCCCTCGCGCAAGACGTCGTCGCCGTCGATGAGCGACAGTTGGCCGGCACGCTTCAACCGGCCGAACACCACGTCCCAGGCCTGCTCGCGGATCAGGTGCTTGAGGGCGCGGTCTCCGGCACGTTGTACCTCGACCGTTCGACTGGCCAGGCGGCGGCCCACCGGCGAATGTTCCCGCGTGCGCAGTGCCTCCTTTCGGTAGTCGATCGAGAGCAGTCGCTCCGAGATGGCGATGGCCACGAGCATTCCGATCACCCCCGCCGGATAGGCGACGGAGTACGCCACGATCGGCTCGGAGGCCAACGCGCCCGCTGGCTGCGCCGAGTGACGGAGCGACTCGAGCACCGCGGCCAGGGCGGGCGTGTTGGTCAGGCTTCCCGCAAAGAGCCCGGCGGCCTGAGCGCCATCCATGCCCATGAGCCGCGCGAGCCCAAGGACCGCGCCGGCGGCACCCGCGAGAAGAACCGCCACGAAGAGCGAGTCCCGCAGGCCCTGGCGGCGAAACGAAGCGAAGAATGTCGGCCCGTTGGCAAGCCCGATGGTGTAGACGAAGAGGACGAGGCCGAGCTGGTAGACCAGCTCCGGCAGCTTCAGGTCGGGATGCAGACCTCCGGCCGCGAGGCCGGCAAAGAGGACGCCAGCCACTCCGAGGCTGAACCCGCCGATGCGGATGCGGCCGAGCGGGTAGCCCACGGCGACGACGACGAACAAGAGCAGCAGCGGGTTGGCCTGAAACGCCGCGACGACCTCCGCTGCGATCGTCACCTGGCGCCGACGTGCCTGAGGATTCCGGCGGGGCTCCGCGGATGAGCGGAGACGCAGAGGCGCGTCGATCCACTGGGCGTCTGAAGTAGAGTGTGCGCATGTCCAGAGACGCCCAGACGATTCCACCAGCGCAGGCGCTGTTCCTCGCAACCCTGATCACGCCGACGGAAGGGGGCATCGCGAGCCGCGTGCTGGCCAAGACCACGGGCGGCAACGTGACGCTCTTCGCCTTCGACGCGGGGCAGGGACTCGAAGAGCACACCTCGCCCTTCGATGCGCTCGTGATGGTGCTGGAAGGCGCCCTGGTGCTGACGATCGGCGGGGTGGCCGTACCCGCGACCCCCGGCCACGTCGTGCGGATGCCTGGAGGCATACCCCACGCGCTCGACGCGCCGGAAGCGGCCCGGATGCTGCTCATCATGCTACGCGACGTCAAGGGCGCCTGACCCGGTGGGACATCATCTCGTTAGGATGTCACGTCTGGTGGGTCCCGTGATCGCGCGGCCTCGGCTATGAGATGAGGGCCCCGGTATGACCGGGTCCGAGTCAGAGAAGCGCCATGACCCGGACGGCGCGGCAATGCCTGTGATCTTCGCCGCTCACGGCGCGCCGGTCTTGCTCGACGATGCGGAGTGGATGGAGGAACTGGCCTCATGGGCACAGGCCATGCCGAAGCCCCGCAGCATCTTGATGATCTCCGCCCACTGGGAGGAGCGACCGACCACCCTGGGGGCCACGCGGACGGTGCCTCTGATCTACGACTTCCAGGGCTTCCCCGAGCGCTACTACGAGACACGCTATCCAGCCCCCGGGGCTCCCGAGCTCGCGGCCCGCGTCCGCGATTTGCTCCGCGGAAGCGGGCTCCCATCCGTCGAGGGGCCGGAGCGCGGACTCGACCACGGCGCCTACGTGCCCCTCGTCGCCATGTACCCCGCGGCCGACGTGCCCGTGCTCCAGATCTCGATGCCCGGTCTCGATCCCCGGGCGCTCTTCGATCTCGGCCGAGCGCTTTCGCCGCTGCGCAAGGAACGGGTGCTGGTGTTCGGGAGCGGGTTCCTGACCCACAACATGAGGTACGCGTTTCGACCGGGCATCCCCTCGTGGGCACGGGAATTCGACGCCTGGGCTGAGGCCGCGATCTCACGCCTCGACGTCGATGCCCTCCTCGACTTTCGCGCCCGAGCCCCGGCCGCGCAGACCGCCCTCCCTACCTGGGAGCACTACGCTCCCGTTCTCGTTGCCGCGGGAGCCGCGATCGAGGACCGACCCGCGGTCCGCTTCCCGATCACGGGCTTCTGGATGGAGGGCGCGTTCACCCGCCGCTCGGTCCAGTTCGGCTGACGCCCTCGCCTCGTTCGCGAGGAGCGAAGCTACAATCGCAGTGGCATCGGGTCCCGCGATGCCGGTTTGAGGGCCGGATGTCGAATCTCACGCCGATGGCCACCGCCGAAACGTGTCAGAGCGAATGCACGGCGGCCACGCTCGAGGAGCTGCCGGGCCGACTGACCGACCTGGGCGGCCTGGCCATTCGGCGCCTCCTGCCCCGCAGTCAGCGACGCCTGGTCGGGCCGTGGTGCTTCCTCGATTCGTTCGGTCCGCTCACGTTTTCCTCGGGCAAGCCGATGGACGTCGCGCCCCACCCGCACATCGGACTCCAGACCGTCTCCTGGCTGCTCGAGGGCGACGTGCTCCACAAGGACAGCCTGGGCCAGGAGGGCGCGGCCCGCCCCGGCGTGCTGAACCTGATGACGGCCGGGCCGCGGCATCGCGCACTCGGAGGAAACGCCGCCCCAGAACGGCGGGCGCCTCAGGGGCCTTCAGCTCTGGGTAGCTCTGCCGGAAGTCAGCCGTGACATCGAGCCCGCCTTCGACCAGCATCGGGGGCTTCCCACATTGGAGGCGGACGGTGGTCGCGCGACAGTTCTCCTCGGCGAGTTGGGCGGCGTGCGCTCCCCGGCTCGGACGTTTTCGCCGATCGTCGGAGCAGACGTGGCCGGAGAGCCAGACCAACACTTGGTGCTTCCCTTGGATCCCGCCTTCGAGCACGCCCTCGTTCCGTTACGGGGTGCGTGCACGCTCGACGGCCGGCCGCTTGCCGTCGACACGCTCTACTACCTCGGCTCTCGCCGCCGCGAGCTTGCCCTCTTCTCCGGCTCGCAACCCGCTCGCGCGCTGCTCCTCGGCGGCGCCCCTTTCGAGGAGCGGGTCTTGATGTGGTGGAACTTCGTCGCTCGGACGACGGAAGAGATCGTCGCGGCTCGCGAGGACTGGCAGGCGGGCCGGCGCTTCGGCGAGGTCGGCGCCTACGCCGGCCCGCGATTGGCCGCGCCCCCTTTCGTGGCCCGCCCGGTTCCGGGCGAGAAGGCCTAGAGCGCCGGGATTCCGTACTCGGTCGCCCAGGCCCGGCCACCCGCTCTCGTTGTCAAAGGACCAACGGGCCGCCGCGATTTGTAGAAACGACATGTGAGCGATCCCGGTTCGTCGAGGCGATCGCGTCGCGGCGATCCGCTTGAATGAACGAGTTAGAGCCGATCGCCCGAGCAGGCACGTCGGTTGCTCCAACGGCCCTGAGACCCGACGCGGCGGACGGCGCCGGGGCGGGAGGTGCACATGCGACGATCCCTGTTGGCGCTGATCACGACCCTGTCGGTGACCGCTGCCGCCTACGCGCAGACGAACGATCACGTCTATCGCAGCTGGCGTTCCGAGGAGGACCCCGGCTCACCGCGGGCGGCCGGGCTGGCGGGCGCCTTCACCGCCGTCGCCGATGACCCGAGCGCCGCGCTCACGAATCCGGCCGGCCTGGCCGTCGGACCGAGGACCGAAGCGATGGGCAGCCTGCTTCGGCGAGGTTCGGGAACGGTGGGTCCCGGCGACGTCATTTCTCCATCGACCGACCTCGGCCTCCTCGGAGGCTCGGTGGCGATCGGCCGGAACCTCGGCCTCGGCGTCCACTTCAGCGAGCCCCGAGACGTGAAGCTCGACCTCGCGCAAGAACCGTTGCCCAACTCGACCTACGACCTGGGATTCCTGCGAGCGACGCGGCGCACGTTCGGGGTGGCCGCGGCTTACGCGGTCACGAGTCGCCTTCGATTGGGGGCGGGAATCGCGGGAGAGCGTCTCGAGCTTTCGGGTGAGGACTCGGTCTTTCGGACCCAAGGCGGGACCCTCACCCAGGTGGAAGCCACGGGGACGGATTCGGCGGTGACCGCGACGTTCGGTGGGCTCTACGACGTCTCGAAGGCGATCCGGGTGGGCCTCTCCGCCCATGCCGGCGCGACCTTCGACGTCGACCGCACTGCGTATTCTCCGGTCGAGGCGCGCACCGTCGACCATGGGAGCGTCTATCGACTGCGCGAGCCCGACCGGTTCAGCGCGGGCGTGGCTTGTCGCCTTCCCGCGAGCCTGCGCGTCAGCGGTCAGGTCGACCTCGTGCGGTACTCGCAGATCCGTGACGCCCTCGACGTGCGGCGCGAGCTGCAGCGCACCGACTACGTGCTCGACGACGGCTTCGAGGGCCACCTGGGGCTGGAGTGGGCCCGGGCCTTCGACCCCGTGACCCTCCAGGTCCGAGGAGGGCTGTGGAGCCAGGCGCCGGGATCGGTTCGCTACATCGGCCCGGACCTGGCCGAACGCATGACCTTCCAGGGCTCGTCGCGGCGACTGCGCGAGGGCCTGGGCGCGTCCTTGCTCTTCAAGGCCGGCTTTGCGATGGACGCTGCGGTCCTCATGGGAGGCGATCGCACCCTGCTGGTGGCTGCCGCTCGCTATCGGTTCTAGGACGCGCCGTGCCTCCTCCGCCGGTTTGGGCTAGATTCGAGGCGGATCGCCGCCCTTCGGGCCCACGGCGGCAAACACGGAGGACGCATGCGAGCTCGGACGAGCATGATGGCCGCGGCCATTGCCGGAGCCGCGCTGACGACCATGGGGGCGTCGTCTCCCTCTCGCGGTGACGACGAAAAGGCCGTGGCCGCGCTGGACACGGAGTACCAGGCGGCCGTCGAGAGAAACGACGCGGACACGATGGCTCGCATCCTGCTCGACGACTTCGTCCTCGTGGTCGGGAACGGCACGGTGTACACGAAGACCGACCTGCTGAAGTCGGCCCGGGCCAAGGACGTCGTCTGGGAGCATCAGGTGGAGGAGCCGGGCACGCAGAAGGTCCGGGTCTGGGGCGACACCGCGGTGGTCACGGCCAAGCTCTGGCTCAAGGGCGTCGGCGGAGGGAAGGCCATCGACAAGAAGCTCTGGTTCAGCGACACGTACGTTCGTACCCCGCAGGGATGGCGCTATGCGTTCGGACAGTCGTCGCTGAGCCTGCCGCCGTCTCCCTAGCGACACCCCCGCGGTCACTTTCTCTCCAGCGGCCTCGGACTCGTTCGACCTGACCCTCGCGGATCGTGGCCACCGGGTCACCGCCCGCGTGCTGGTCGACGAACACGGCCGTCCTCGGGACTTCTCGACGACAGACCGTTTCTGCGTCGATCCTGACGATCCCCAACGGCTGTTGCGTACGCGTTGGACGACGCCCATCGAGGGATGGGGGGAGATCGACGGCCGCAAGCTCCCGATCCGGGCCCAGGCCGTCTGGCACCTGCCTGCTGGCGACTTCGTCTACGCCGACTTCAGCTCGCTCCCGGAGACCCTGGCCTTCAACGTCCGACCGGGGGAGTGAACGCGTTACCTGCGGACCGCGGCGAGCTGGGCGGCTCGGGTGGTGAGGTAGTTCCGTTCCGGAAGGCTCGTCGTGCGATCGGCCGCGGCCCGGTAGTGGGCGATCGCCGCCTGCGGGTCGCCAGCCATCTCCAGCAGGTGAGCGCGAACGGCGTCGAGACGGTAGTGGCCGGCCAGTCGTCCCGGGACGTCGAGCGCCTTCAAGTGCTCCAGTCCGGCCGCGGGCCCGTGGACCATGGCCGCGGCGATCGCGTGGTTGAGGTCCACCATGGGGTTGTCGGACATGCGTTTCAGCAGGCCGTAGAGCGCCAGGACTTGCGGCCAGTCCGTGTCTGCGGCCCGGGCCGCTTCGTCATGGACGGCCGCGATCGCAGCCTGGATCTGGTAGGCCCCGATCGATCCTCGGGAGAGGGTGGCGGTGACGAGGGCAATGCCTTCGGCGATCGCGTCGCGATTCCACAGGGAGCGGTCTTGCTCCGGGAGCGGGATCAACTGCCCGTCCGGCCCCGTGCGCGCGGGGCGCCGGGCATCGGTCAGCAACATCAGGGCGAGGAGCCCCGCGACCTCGCCGTCGTCAGGCAAGAGGTGGTGGACCGCCCGGGCGAGTCGAATCGCCTCGTTGGAGAGCTCCGTGCGCTGCAGGTCCGGGCCGATGCTGCTGGTGTAGCCCTCGTTGAAGATCAGGTAGAGCACGTGGAGGACGGCCCGGAGTCGCTCTGCCCGCTCGCGACCTTCGGGCATCCGGAAGGGGACTCCGGAAGCCCTGATGCTCTGCTTGGCCCGGCTGATCCGCTGCGCCATGGTCGCCTCGGGGACGAGGAAGGCGTTGGCGATCTCGGCCGTGGTGAGCCCGCCCACGGCGCGCAAGGTCAGTGCGATCGCGGAGGGCGGAGTCAGCGCGGGATGGGCGCACATGAAGAGCAGGACCAGGGTGTCGTCAGGATCCGTCGCGCCGTCAGGCTCGACCGGGGGCGCCAGTTGCTGGTCGGCGGGAGTCTGACTGAGCACGATGCCTTCGCGGCGCCGCCGAGCCAGCTCCGTGCGAATGTGGTCGGCCATTCGGCGGGACGCGACCTGGATCAGCCAGCCGCACGGGTTGTCGGGTACGCCCTCTTCGGGCCACTGCACGGCCGCCGCAAGGAGGGCCTCCTGGACCGCGTCCTCGGCCGCGGCGAAGTCCCGGAAGCGCCGCACGACCGCGCCGAGAACCCGCGGCGCCAGCTCGCGCAGCAGGTTCTCGGCCCGGGAGTCCAGCGACCGCGGAGTCAGGCGACGTTCTCGTCGCCCGGGGCGCTCATCACCTGGCGCAGCTCGATGGGGATGCTCATGGGGGCGCCCCCGAGCCCCGGTGCGGCCGAAGCGCGGGCGGCGATCTCGATGGCTCGTTTCGGACCCTCGCAGTCGACGATCCAGAATCCGGCGAGAAACTCCTTGGCCTCCGGGAAGGGGCCGTCCGTGATCGCGGGGGCGCCGCCCTTCCGGGCTCGCACCACCTTGGCCTGGTCCGGCCCGGCCAGCCCCTCGGCCGCGACCAGCTCTCCGGACTCCGTCAGCTCCTGGTTGAAGCGGAGCATGAAGTCGATGTGCGCCTTGATGTCCTCCGGAGGCCAGGTGTGGACCGCTGGCCCTTCCCCTGCGTGGTGCATCATCAACATGTACTTCATGGCTTCGCCCCTCCTTCTTGTCTCATGCGGAGTTGATTGGCTTCGTGAGCCTCATGGGTAAGTCGGAGCCCCGGGAGGGTTCTCGACATCCTATTTCACGGGAAGCGAGCGCTCGAACAAGCCGTCGCCGTCGGCGTCCGTCTCGACCCGAACGACTCTCCGGTCCGGCCCCAGCACGAGGCGTCGGTCGAAGTGCCCGTCGCCCCGGGTCTTGAGCTCCTCCGCCACGACCCGCCCCAGGGCGATCACCTCGGCCCGCTCCGGCCGCCCGTCGTCGTCGTCGTCGTACTCGCGCCGGCTCTCCTGCCCCCTGTCGTCATAGCTGATCCAGAGATCCGGGCGGGGCTTGCCCCGGCGCGAGAGCCCGACCCGCGACAGCCGACCGCTCAGGTCGAAAGTCTCCCAGCGGTCCACGAGGCCATCGCGATTCGAGTCGACCTCGCGGCTCACCAATCGGCCCCCCGGCCCGTAGAAGGCGATCACGTCGGCCCGGCGGTCTCCGTCGGCATCGTAGAAGCGCCGGACGAGCTGCTCGTCGTCGTAGAGGGCCTGCTCCCTGCCTTTCTCGACGAGGAGCGGAGCTGCCGGCTCCTGGTCCCGGTCGGGCGCGCAGGCACAGGTTACGAGGGCCAGAAGGACCATTTTGTGCTTGACAGAGCCCATGTCGGGGGCTTACGGTCCGAGCCTAGTGAGGGCTTTCAACGTCGCTGTACTCGTCGCGCTCCTGGCCGTGCCCGTTGGCGCAGGCGGAGCCGGGTCACCCCTTCGAGTCTCGCTGGTCGATGCTTCAGGCGACCCGTACTCGGACATAGAGGTCTCGCTCGTGGGGCTCGACACGGGGCGCGCCATAGACGTCCGCTCCGACCCCTCGGGTGTGCTGCAGACCACGCTCGTGGGCGGCGATTATGTCATCGATCTGACGCGCAGCGGCCTCGCGATCGAGAGCGGCCCCCGCGTCATCCGCGTGCAGCCCGGGCAGTGGGCCTTCGCGGTTCTCCGCCTCAAGCCCGCAGAGACCGGGCCGGGCTCAACCCTCGACGGGTCGTCGGCCGGGGACTTCGGTCCGGGCGACCATGACCGGTGGCACCCCCGGCCGCGGAAGTGCCGGCACAAGAGCCACTCTTTTCCCTGCCCCGTTAGCCCGTCGCGCTAGGTCCGACCGCGCACTCCCAGCGTTCCAGCGCGGCCACAACGTCGTCGCCGTCCCTGGAAGTGTGGGCGCGTCTGGCCCAGGCCGTCGAGAGAGGCCTCGGGGCGGCGGTGGCTCTGATCGTGGCCGGCGCCGTCCTGCTCCTGGCTTCGGTGTATCCATGGGCCTACGTGCCCTTGTGGTGGGCCACTGGCCTCTGCGGCGCGGCGGTCGCGATCCGAGCCTTGGCCTTGCACGCCCTGCGGCGTCGGCTAGGGCCCGTGCGGATCGCCCTCATGCGCCGCCAGCTGGTGATCAATCCAAAGGATTATTCCGGGGCCTCCTGGGTGGCGGACCTCAGTGATCCACCTTGGCCGCGGGCGCCCTTGCTCCTTCCCGGCTCGCTCCTCGCTCTCCTCGTGGGTGCCCAAGCCTTGCCTCTGCCCCCCGCGGGCCGGCCCTGGTCGGTCTCGCCCCCGGACACCGCCACCGGCCTCGCGTTCCTGGTGAGCCTGCTCGCCCTCCACGCCGGCGCCGCCGTGGCTTTCGGCACGCGTCGCGGCCGGCAGCGCTTCCGTGAAGGCCTTGCCGTTCTGGCCTTGCTCCTCGCGGTGGTGGCCCTGGGGCAGGTGGCTCTCGGCGCGAAGAGCATCTACGGGCTCTTCCGGCCCGAAGAGACGACCGCCTTCTTCGGTCCCTTCGCGAATCGCAACCACTTCGCAGCCTACATGGTGCTCGCCGCCCCCATGACTCTCGACCTTCTCGGGCGCGCCTGGGAAAGCCAGCGGCGCCAGCTCGGCCATGGCGTGACCCTCCGGCGGGTCCTCGTCGCCCTGGGCTCGCCCGAGGGACGGCGGCTGCTCTACGTCTCGGTCCCCGTGATCGCGTCGGTTGGCGCCCTGGTGGCCACCACGTCCCGCGGCGCGATGCTCGCCTTCGCCGGCGGCCTGATCCTGGCCGGCCTGGGCCTTCGGCGGCACGGCACCGTGCCCACCTGGGCGTTGGCCGTCGCCTTCGCCGGGATCGTGGTCGTCTGGTTCGGCCTCGACCGCGTGGGCGCGCGCTTCGCCACCGCGGAAACCGACGCTCCCGGCCGGACCCGGGTCTGGGTCGATTCCGTGCGGCACATGGACGGCCCTCAGTGGCTGTTCGGCTCCGGCCTCAACACCTTCAGCACCAGCACCGGGCGCGCGACGCTTTTCGCCTTGCCTATTGGGGCCACACCCTGGCCCGCCGAGCTACTTGCCGCGGCCGAAGGCGGCGGCCGACCCGCCTATCGCGTCGCCCCTGACGTGCCTGGCCTCAACTGGTACCGCGAGGCCCACAACGACTACGTCCAGCTCCTCGTCGAGACCGGCCTGCCCGGGCTCGCCCTCGCGTTGTGGGGCGCCTTTCGCGTCTTGCGGGCCACGCGTCGCGATCCCTGGCTCCTCGCCGCGGTGGCGGGACTGCTTCTTCACGAAGCCCTCGACTTCGGCCTCCAGATCCCGGCCGTGGCCGTGTTGTTCGCGGTCCTGACCGCGATGCGCAGCGGAGGCCCCACCCCCCGCCGATGAGACGACACGTCTCCATCTGTGATTGGCTGCCCCCCGACTTCGGCGCCGTCGGACAGTACTGCACCCTGTTCGCGCGTGCGCGCGCGGCCCGCGGTGAGCATGTCACCCTCGGTGGGCTGTCGTCCTCTCGCGCCGTGGTCGAAGAAGAGGCGGTGGGCGAGGGCGTCCTCCGGACCGTGCGCATCCAGGCCCCTCTCTACGACCGCTCGAACTACTTCACCCGCGCGCTCTGGACCCTGCGCACCAACCTCGCCCTCTTGTGGGGCCTCCGCCGCGAGCTCTGGTCAGCGGACGAGGTTTCCTTCACCGGCAGCCCCCCGTTCCTCGTCCACTTCGTCGTCCCCCTCAACTTGCTGCTCCGGAAGCGCCTCGTCTATAGCGTCACCGACTTCTATCCCGAGTGCCTGATCGCAGAGCTCGGCCGCAAGCCCCTGCCTCTGCGGTTCTTTCTCTGGCTCACCGTCGCGCTCCGCCGGCGCGTCGACCAGCTCGAGGTGCTGGGCGAGGACCAGAAGCGGCGCCTCCTGGAAGTCGGGATCCCACCCGAACGCATCGTCATCCAGCGGTCCGGCTCGCCCGTCGTGATCGACCGGGCGGCTCCGCCGCTCGACCATCCTCCGCGCTCCTTCAAGGCCTGAAGATCCTGCTCTACTCCGGCAACTTCGGCGTCGCCCACGACCACCTGACGTTTCTGGAGGGCTACCGCCGCCACCACCGTGAAGGCGCCGGCACCGTGGGCCTGTGGCTCAACGCGATCGGCGCCAAGGCCGACCTGATCGAGGACGACCTTGCGCCGCGACGGCCTGCCCGTCCACCGCGACCGCCTCGTGTCGCTCGAGCTGCTGCCCCGCCTGCTGATCACCGCCGACGCCCACCTGATCACGCTGCGGGACGAGTTCGTGGGCTACGTGCTGCCGTCGAAGGTCTACGCCTGCATCGATTCGGGCCGGCCGATCCTGTACATCGGCAGCGCTGAGTCGGATGTGCACCTGCTGTGCCGGGGCTACCGGCGGGCCGCTACCGGCGGGTCGCGGTGGGGGATGTGGAGGGCGTTGCGCAGGGGCTGAACGAGATCTTGCAGGCACCGTCGCCCTCCCAGGAGACGCTCTCACCAGGACCAAGTAACTGAAACGGCGCCCTCGAAGACCCAGGCATGTGGCCCACTCATCAAGGGGACCTGACTAGTCCAATATCGCCTATCCTCTGGCGGCCATTGAAAACGTTGAAGGGGTGACCCCTATGTCTATCGCAGCCAGCCGAGTCCCCGGCTTCTGGAGCGCGCTCTTTCTCATCCTGTGCGTTTACGTCGTATTTGCTCCGGGCACGGTCGCCGGCATCGATCCCAACGCCCGCTGGGACACGGCAAGGGCGCTGTGGTCTCGGGGAACGCTGTCGATCGGAGAGCGCACCGAGGAAGCGAGCCTCATCAAGCGCTTCGGGTACACGGTGCATCCTTCTCGGCGGGGCGCCTTCATGCACTTCGGGCTCGGCCAATCGTTGCTCATGATTCCGTTCGACATCCCTGTTGTCGCAATGGCTCCGTTCCTCTACCCGGCAGAGCCCCGTTTCGCCGAAAAGCTACTGATGTCGCTGACTTTCTTCCCATTCGTGTCTGCTCTGGCCTGTGCCCTACTCTACGGGCTGCTGAGAGAACTCAACACACCTTGGCGGCCGGCGCTGGCCACCACTGCCCTGGCCAGTTTCGCGACTGCCCTGCTTCCCTATTCACAGATCCACCAGGAGGAGCCCTTGTTGGCCTGTTGCCCTTTGGCCGCTTGTTGGTTGTTGCCCGCAGCCGGGGACATCTTAAGTGGTCGGTTGCGCGTCGCCGTGTCCGCCGTCTCGGCCTTCGGGGCGGTCATTCGGCTTTCCTTCGGCGTTGGCTTCGTGGCTCTTGCGGTCTTCACACTGGCAGCCGCATCGCGAGCGCGCGACCGAGCTCTCCTGCCACCGGGTCGTTGGAGCCTTTGTGATTGCCGGCGTCGGATTGTGCGCCTGGTGGCTGACCTACAACATGATCCGATTCGAAGCGCCGTTCGAAACGGGATACGGCCTCTACGTCAAACGTTCGGGCGACTGGCACACGCCAAACGTTGCGGCAGGGATTCTCGGGCCGTGGCTCGCGCCTGGTAAGAGCGTGCTTCTCTTCAGTCCCGCGGTAGCCCTGGGGCTCTGGGCCCTCGCCGCTAGAGTGGGGCGCGCCAAGGTACGCGCCATCGGATTGTTGGGGCTAGTCCTGTTCGTCCTAAACACGCTTGTTGTTGGGATGACCCCGTGGTGGGGTGGTGATTGGTGCTGGGGCTCACGGTACCAAGTGCACACGCTTCCGCTGCTTGTCGCTCCAGCCGCCGGCCTCTTCGAGGACGGCTTGATGGGATGGCGCAGAAAGCTGATTGGGGCCGTCGCAATCGTCGGAGTGCTCGTCCAGATGGGCGCGGGAGTGCTACGTTTGGACTTGGAGTATTCGGATGTCGAGCCGAGAGGAGACCGCCCATGGTCGGTCACAGAGTCACAGCTTCCTGCGAGGGCCGCACACGTGGCGAGGCTCCTTAGTGGCAATCCGCCATTGGGAAGATCCGCCCAGCCGCTGGGCGATGACGCTCGCCGAAGCTTGAACAGCCCAAATCTCTTCCCTTTCCGGTTGGCCGCCAAGGTGGGTTGGACGCCATTGGCGGGGGGCATTCTCGCCCTTTGGGGCCTCCTCGTGTTGGCCACGGTGTGGTTGTTCGTGGCCAACATTCGGCGCTGGGCTCCTGGGGCGCAGGTTGAGGAGAGGGATTCCGTCCGTCCATAGCCCGGCCGTGGCGTGAGGCCTCTTGCCCAGGCTCACGAAAGGAAACCCACAATTCGAACGCGGCAGAACTGGACCTCTGGCGCGGGCCTTCTAGTCGAGCACCTTCCCGGCCGGTGCCGCGCTGAGGTAATAGTCTCGCAGTGTGGGATGGCCCTCGAGCCGTCGCACTTCCATTAGGCCGCCGTTGCCGATCAGGAACTTCCCATATGAGAGGTCTGGAGAGCTCCGCTCCTTCAACGTCGATCTTCACAAGGTCGACACAGTACCCAGTTCCCCATGACGAGGCGATCCATGCGTGTGCGGAGGAAGCAGCCAAGAGCCTCTTCGGGTGTGTTCACGATCGGCTCGTTCTCGTTGAACGAGGTGTTCAACAGCATGGGCACACCGGTCTTCTCCTCGAAAGCCTTGATCAGACCCCAATAGCGCGGATTCTGCTGCGGGAGACCGTCTGCAAGCCGACCCGTGCCGTCCACGTGCGTCACCGCCGGGATCTCGGGGCGCTTCGACCGCGCGAATCGGGTAGACCTTGATCATGAAGGGGTCGGGGTAGGACTCCTCGAAGTAGTCGCCGACGCGCTCCTCCAGGATCGACGGCGCGAAGGGACGGAAGGGCTCGCGCCGCTTGATGCGCGCGTTCAGGACGTCCTTCATCTCCGCCCGGCGTGGGTCGGCCAGGATCGAGCGGTTGCCCAGTGCGCGCGGACCCCACTCGGTACGGCCCTGGAACCAGCCGACGATCTCGCCGGCGAGCGATGGCCGCGGCCGTCTGGCGGACGAGGGTCTGCCTCGTCGTTGACGCGGTGAATCGATCAGCTCACCACAGCCGCGACGCGACCTGGCAGATCCGTCGAAGCCGGACACGCCTCACGAAGCGGCCTTGACGATCTCGCTCCTCGGAGTACTCGGGGCCCCAGTAGGAGTGCTCCATGACGAAGCCGCGCGGACTGCCGAGGTCCTCGTGCCAGACGTAGAGCGCGGCGCCGAGCGCCGTTCCCGCGTCGCCCGCGGCCGACTGGATGAACACGTCGCGGAAGCCCGTCCTCGCGAAGATCTTTCCGTTGGCGACGGAGTTCATGGCGCAGCCGCCGGCCAGGCAGAGCGTCTTGAGGCCGGTCTTCTTCTGGAGCCAGGCCAGCCGGTGGAAGAACGCCTCCTCGTACATGGCCTGCAGCGAGGCGGCGATGTCGTGGTCGCGGTCGGTAAGATCGGCGCCCGGGCTCGCGAGCGGGCCCCAGCCTGTCCTCGAGACGCGTCGACCAGAGCGGGCCGAGCGTCGGCTCACCGCCCTCCCACGACATCGTCACGCCGTCGGAAGCGTGGCGGAAGTAGTCCAGGTTGGTCTCGAACTGCCCGTCGTCAGTAGGCTGACGATCTCGCGCATCGCGGGCAACAGGCGTGGCTCGCCGTAGGACGCGAGCCCCATCACCTTGTACTCGTCGCCGTACTTCGGGAAGCCGAGGAACTGCGTGACCGCCGTGTAGAAGATGCCGAGCGAGTGCGGGAACATGACCTCGTCGAGGACCTCGAGGCGGTGTCCCCCGGCCCACCGCGCTCATCGACGACAGGAAGTCGCCGAAGCCGTCGACGGTCAGGCAGGCGGCCTCCTCGAACGGCGAGCAGAAGAACGCCGACGCCAGGTGGGCGCGGTGGTGCTCGACGTTGTGGATGCGGCCGCGGAACGGGCCACCGTCGAGCTTGCCCAGGCGGGCACCCACGTCGCCGATGCGGCCGTGGTTTTGAAGCCGCGCCCGGATCGCTTGAAAGCCGGGACGATGCCGGAACGCGAAGAGCGCCTTGTCGAGCAGGTGGGCCTTGGGGTCGCGTGAGATGGCCACGTGATCGACGTCGCCGAAGGTTGCGCTCCGCATCCGCCAGCACTGAGTGAACGCCGCAGCGGGGAAGCCGGCCCAGTGCTTGACCCGGTTGAGGCGCTCCTCCTCGATGCCGCTCCGGAAAAGGCCGTCAGCCAGAAGGGCCGCGGCTGAGTCTCCGTGAAAGGCATTCAGACCGAGGACGAGCGTGTCGACTGGGGGCATAGGTAGACCTCAGTCCCGCGTGCCACGCTCGGACCGGAACGTGCTGTTGACCAAACGCCAGCGAAGTACGGCTTCGTAGAGAAGGCGTTCCAAGGCATATCGGCGGGAGGCCGCACCGTAAAGGGGTCCGCCTGCCCTCAAGTAGGCCATCAAGCCGACCAAAGTTGGCCACCCGGGCATGTGAACACGCAGCCGGTTCTTGGCGCCGGTGACGCCACCACGCACCGTCAGCCGCTCGGCCTCGATTGCCGAAATACTTAAGCTGGGACGCCATGAAGCGCTCGAGGGGCTTTCGATCGTCGTGGATCAGCCGAGAGCCGGCCTCCACAACGGATCCCTGGGCACGGAAGACGTGCTTGTGTCCCTCTTCGCCAATCGCGACGCGACCCACACGCAGCAGGCGCAGTTGCGCGGGATAGACGGACCCCAGAAGGGGATGGCCTTCGATGCAGTACTCGAAGCCGATCACGACGCCAGCCAAATCGTCTCGGAAGGCTAGCGCGGACAGTTCGTCGCGCAGAGTGGCTGGGACCGGCATGTCGGCGTCGAGCGCCAAGACATACGGGGTGTCTATCGCCGTTGCGTGAATCGCTTGGGACCACTGCCCCGCATAGCCGTCGAATGGGCGCTCGAACCAGGCGACGTTGGGGAAGGAAGCCGCTATCGTGCGTGTGTTATCCGTGGAGCCGGAGTCGACGATCACCACGCGGGCAGCCCACCTCAGGCTCGACAACGTTCGCTCGAGGTTGGGTTCCTCGTCCAGGGTCAGGAGAACGGGCGTGACCCTATTGAGACGCCACCGTGCCTCTCAGGTGCCGGCCATGGTCTCACAGGGCCCCGACCAGTGCACCTCGCATGGCCTCTGTGAATCGTCCGACGGCTGGTTGATGGCGTAGCCCTGTACGCCCCACCTCTTGGTGGCGGTTCAGAGGAGTCTCCGTTGGTGGCGGGAGTCGGAACGCGAAAGCGAAGGGGACTATCTTGAGTTCGGAATATTCCGCGGGTTCACCTTCTGGTATGCGCAAGCGCTGGCCGCCGACCTAGAGCTGGAAAGGATGCGCTTCTTCGCCTTCGACTCGTTCGCGGGTCTCCCTGCCGTGAGCGGCGTCGACCTCGGAGGGGAGTTTCAGAGGGGGATTACGAGTCCCCCAAGGAGGAGGTAGTCCGTTTCTTCAGACCAAAACGGGGTCGACTGGCAGCGGACGGTGCTCGTCGATGGTTGGTACGACAAGACGCTCAACGACAGGACTCGTTCGAAGCACGCCCTGCGGCGGTGCGCCGTGGCCGTCGTGGACTGCGACCTTTACGAGTCGGCCCGCCTGCGCGCTGGCTTTCATCGCGCCCCTCATCAAGGAAGACAGTCATCCTCTTCGACGACTGGGAGAACTTTTCCGGAGATCCGACAGAGGTGAGCAGAGAGCGTTCTCCGAGTTGCTCGCAGAGCAACCCGGTTGCACCGAACCATTTGTCAGTTCGGACACACGGGAGGGGCTTCCTCGTTCGAACAAGCCGCCCGCTGACTGAGGGCCCCGATGCGTACGGGGGCTGCCGAGGCATCGGCCTGCTACTCCTGCACGCTCGTGCGATCGTCGCGAGCATGTGTGGCATCTTCGGCTACCGGGTATCCGCAGCGCCGCAGCTCCACGCATCACGGGCACTTGCGCCGGCCGAAACCCTTGCCCCGGCGCGCCGGGCGCTTCAAGCACCGTGGACCAGATGGCAAGGAACTGCCGCGCTCAAGGGGCCCGGCGTATCGTGCGGTCTCGCCCACACAGGCTCGCCATCCTCGACCTTTCGCCCGCCGGGAACCAGCCGATGCAACGCCCGACGGTCGCTTCACCCTGGTCTACAACGGTGAGGTGTACAACTTTCGTGCGCTTCGAGGTGAACTGCAGGCAGAAGGCGTCCGCTTCACTCCGACGGAGACACCGAAGTCGTTTCCACGCGCTCGCGCGATGGGGCGAAAATGCGCTCGACTCCTTCGTGGGGATGTTCGCGGTCGCCTTTGGGACAAAGCAACGGGTGACTCCTCCTCGCCCGCGACCGCCTCGGAGAAAAGCCACTTTACTGGCTTGCAGACGAGCGCGGACTCGCGTTCGCATCCGAAGTCCGAGCCCTCCTTGCGAGCGGCTGGGCGACGCCGCGCCTCGACCCGGTCGGCCTCGCGCGTTACCTCGAGCGTGGGTCGTGCCAGGACCCATCGACACTTCTCCAAGGTGTCTCGGCGCTCCAACCCGGACATCTCCTCATCGCGGGGGCGTCAGCGGTCGAGATACGGCGGTGGTGGGCACTTCCTGAGGCGGCAACACCTCCCCTCGGCTGGAGGGATAGCACTCCGGGCCTGCTCGAGGAGGCGATTTCTGCGACTCGTCTCCGACGTTCCTCTCGGGCTGTTCCTGTCTGGTGGGATCGACTCTGCCGCGTCCTGGCTCTCGCCGCACGGGGCCCCCGGGATGCGCTCGAAGCCTTCACTTTGAGCTTCGACGAGGGTGAGCCTTCGACGAGAGCGGCCGCGCTCAAGCCATCGCGTCGCACCTGGGTGTCCGCCACCATACGGCACGGCTGACGGGTGAACAGGCCCTCCTGGTCTCCAGACGGCCCTCGACGCCCAAGACCTTCCCTCGCACGATGGCCTCAACACCTGGTTCGTGAGCCGGGCGGCCCGAGCGCACGGCCTGGTGGTGGCGCTAGCGGGAACCGGTGGCGACGAGCTTTTCGCAGGCTACACGCACTTCCGGCGCTTCCCCGCCTGGCTCGCGCTGGGACGAGCGGCTGGTTTCCTGCCGAAAGGAGCCCGAGAGGCGCTCTACGACGGGCTCTTCCCGTCGCTCCCCACGCGAGTCCGAAAAGGCTGGGCCTCCTCGCGTCGGGGGGAGACCCCACACTCGTCTATGCTCTCGTCCGCGAGATGTTCTCGCCGGCGCAGCGTCGGGAGCTTCTCGGGGATGCTGCCATGGCCGCTTCCGCTCCCGACCTTCAACCCGCGGTCGTTCGGCTTCCCCATGGGGGAGACACGGGCAACCTCGTGACCCGCCTCGAGCTCGAGGGCTACCTGCGCGACACTCAGCTCCGCGACATCGACGCGATGAGCATGGCGCACTCGCTGGAGGTGCGGGCCCCCTTGCTGGACCATCGGCTCGCGGAGCTGTGATTGCGATCCCGAGTCACGAGAGGCGTGCCGCACCGGGGCCTCAACAAGCCGCTGCTGGCAGGCCGCGTCCGGCCTTCCCCGACACGCTCCTCCGTGGGCCGAAGCGCGGGTTCGTCCTCCCTTGGGAGACCTGGTTGCGAGGACCACTCCGGGCGTTCGCCGCGGCCACTCTGAGATGAGCCCGGCGTCCGAGGCTCAGGCCCGCTTGATCCCACGACAACCCGGCGACGTCTGGCTGCGATTCCTCCGCGGTGGCCTCGGCTACAGTCGCGTCCTTACCCTCCCTCGCTCTGGTGTCGCTGGTTCCCGTCGCCACGCCGTGCAGGAGGTCGCTGGCGCGCAGAGTTCCCGCAGCCTCGCCTCCAGGTCTCGAGATGACCGATAGGTCTTCGCTGAGGCGTGTCGGACTCCCCGCCAGAGAATAGCGCCGGCTGGTCCTGCGCACGGCTTGACCTCACCTTCCCTTTCCGAGAGCATTGTGTGCTTCAAGGAGCACTACTTCATTGCCCGGACACATCCTCCTCATCGGCTCCTACAACGGCCAGGACTCGTTTGGGGACAAATGCCTTCTGCGCTGCGTGGTCGCCCAGCTTCGAGGGCAGTCTGACCCCGCCGTCCCCATCCTCGCCCATGTGGATGACGACGCCGCTGCCTGCCAGCTGGAATTCCCCGATATTGATGTCGCGAATGGCTGGTCATCTCTTGTCAGGGCGTGTCGCTCGAAATTGCGTCGCCTACGGCTACCCGGTTTTCTGGCCAACTCAGTAGCCCTCCTCGCCCTGCCCCTCTTCCTTCTGTCACGACGCGATCGGCGTGTGGCTGCGGCCCGTGCGTTCCGTGACGTGACGGGCGCGCGCCTACTCTACTGCTACGGTGGAACCCAGCTGTCGAGTCCGTGGTTTCGCCTCAATGCAGGGCCACTATTCCTGGTCTTGGTTCTGTCTCGCTTTGCGCGCGTGCCCGCGTACTGGGGGCCTCAGCAATACGCCCCCAGAGTGCCTTTCAACGATGGTTGACGCGTTCCGTGATGACGCGCTTGGTGGCAGGCGCTAGGGTGCGGAACCACACTGACCTACTGCCGCTGCAGCTGTCGCCCTCCTCTCTTCTCATGGACGAGGTCTTCAGTTGTCGTCGCTTGTTCCCTGCCCCAGGTAGGCGTTCGTCAGGGGGATGCATCCTCGTGAACCTCCGGGGCCTCCCTTTCCTGGAAGGAGAAGCAGAAACGGCGACCAAGTACTTCCTGGACCTGCTCAGCGTGATCCAGGGGAATCTTTCCGTGGCCTTCAAAGTCTTTCAAATGAGTGGGCCTACTTTCAGTGACGATGTGGCCCCGTTGAAAGCGGCACTCCCAAGACGTTGGCCACACATGCCCATGGAGTTTCTTGAGCCCTTTTGCAGGGCGGAGGAACTCATTGAACTAGCCCAACGGGCTTATGGAACGATCTCGATGTCGTTTCACGGCTGCGTTCTGTCCATGCTCGCCGGATGCCCCGCGGTGCCGATAACCCTAGGCCGTTACTACGGGTACAAGTACAGTGATTTTGGGAGATACGTCGGGGAACAGCCGGTTCCCATCATTGAATTAGGAGCCTTCAACGTAGCGGATGCAGCGAATCAGATCACGAGATACTTCAGTTCCTATGACCCGCTACGGACGGCAAGCACCCAGGGGCGCGCCGCACAAGAGACTCGAAGCTTGGTACGCCCTCATTCAAGAGGACTCCCGGACGCAGGCCTGAGACTCGGAGGCCGGCCACTGGCTGATTCCGGAAAATGACACACGATCATCAGAAGGTTTGCAGCGCATTGCTCACGAGGGCGTCACTGCCCAGGACCGCGTCTATTGCGACTACCAGGCCTACTATGCAGTCAAGGGACTCGCTCAGGAGGTATACCTTCCGGGCTATCCCCCAATCATGTCGGACGCGGAAAGGGCCAGTATCACCGTCCTGGTGGTGGGGGATGACAACCCCGACCTTGTGTCGGGAAACGTAGGAGCCGGCTGGCGGGAGGTGTCGCTGAAGAGCAGGCTGCCGGAAGGCTCAGGCAACAACGTGTTCGGGCGGAAGACCGCGAGACTGTACTCGCTCAAGGTTTATCGGCGCAGGCCGAGTCCGTAGCAATCTTGGGTGCCCATTGGCGTGTGACCCCGTGTCTAAGGGAGGCATCATGGAATGCGAAGAGCGAGTCGCAGCCAGTGGCGGAGTCGGTTGGTGTGCCGTTCGGTCACCAGGCTGAGAAGCCACGCACCTCCGACGCTCACGAGAATCGCTACACAATACTTCCCCCACCCCGCCAGATCCGGCTGTAGGCCCAACTCGCCCAGCCGGCCGCTCATCCACCATGCAGCCGCTACAAGGAGCGGATAGTGGACGAGATACAGGGTGTAGGAAAAGCCGGCGGCAGTCCCGGCCCATTGAGCAACACAAGCGGGCCCCTCGTACTCTCGTCCGGGGCTGCGCAACGATGAGATAAGAACTGCCGTGCCACAGGCGATCCCGAGATCCGTCCAAAAGAAGCCCTGCGGGTGCGTCATCCGTGCAAGCACGAATGGGGCCAGAAACGTACTGCAGCCGATGACTGTCGGCACCCGCCAAACCGGGAGTAGGGCGGTCGCGGCACCAAGCAGCCACATAAGGAAGTACAGCGTGATCTTCTTTCCGACGAGAAACACTATGGTGGTGGCGGCGACGGCCCCGGCGACGCGGTGCCACCGACGCGGGCCCCGTAGCGCGATGAGCAAGGATGGGAAGAGTGCGTAGTACCAAAACTCGTAGGTCAGGCTCCAGAGGGGAGTATTGCCTCCATAGCTTGGCCCCATGACGCCTTGCAGGAATAGGGCATTCACGACAAAGGCCGATGCGGCAAAGTCGGGCCGTCGGAGCTCGTCCGAATCCCCAGTGACCACCAAGCGCGACGACGCGAGCAAGAAAGTGAGGACCAGGGTTGGCAGCAGGACGACCCACAAGCGGCTCAGCCGGGCAATGGAATACTCCGTGAGCAGAACGCCAGTCAAGGGGGCCCGCCAGAGACGCCCCCCCACCAAGTACCCGCTGAGAACGAAGAACACCATCACCGCTG
The DNA here is from genome assembly GCA_963760685.1 of uncultured Acidobacteriota bacterium. GTDB lineage: Bacteria > Acidobacteriota > Vicinamibacteria > Fen-336 > Fen-336 > CAVXEA01. Next base: position 2,646,233 of record CAVXEA010000003.1, on the reverse strand, counting down.
GATACCCAAAGCCGGACAAGAAGACGAAACCCGTAAGAAGAAGATTCGGGTTGAGGAACTCCTCGCGCCCGACGAACATATGAACCCGAGCGTGGGCGAGAACGACCAGGAAGGAGCTACCCGCTCTGAGCAGGTCCAGCGCAACGTGAAGTCGCTCTGGGCGGGACGCAGCGTGGGGAATGGTCATTGGAGTTCCATTGTGGATTGTTTGTAGACCCGATACTCGACGACTGGCGCATAGCCAAACAGTGCTCGTTGCCATGGCTTGCGGGCAGTGGCCGCGACCGCGCTAGGGCCAATCGTGGCGATGAGCCGAAAGCCGCTGCGTGTCAAAGCGCCGGGAGAGGCACTGAGTGGCTGAAAAGGGACCAAGGACCAGTCCGTCGGCACGATCAAGAACTCAGCCCCCACCGCGTCAGCGAACCTATCGAGTGTGAGATCCGCCTGCTCAGGATTGCGCAGGGGTCTCCATTGCTGCTGCCGTCCCACGTAGTACCAGTGATAGCTCGCGTCCACTACTCTAGCGCCCCTAGGAATGGTGAGACTCCCGAGGGCCGTGGCGGGCTGTGCCGAACGCAGGCCATACTCCTGTACCCAGGCGTTGTGCGCTCGAAGTACCACCGTCGCCGTGATCCCGAGCGCAAATGCTACCGCCATCGAGACTCTTCGCAGGTAGGCTTCAGTTGGCGGTGCCGTGCGAAGCCACGCCGTGGCAACAAGCAGTAGTAGAGACGGCAGGAGATACACCTCTCGCATCGCGTACGCTCGGCCCTGCCCAGCCAACAGCAGCGTGATGACTAAGACACCGATCGGGACTAACGCCCCGCGCCGAGGTAGGCAGGCGACCGCCGCGCAAACACACCAAGTCGGACCATACACTGCCAGGACGTGCAAAGGCCCGACAACGGCCTCCTTCCACTTCATGTGCGAGCTCCCCTGTTCGAGCATGACCCGATTGACGAGGTCACCCACGCTGAATGGGTTCAACAGTTGCGCCGCCGCCAGCAACAGCGCGGCCGACAGCGCGGCGCCCGCGACACAGTAGGTGACTCCGAGGCACAACGCCCACCGCGTGCGTTCTCTCTGTGTTCTGACGATGCTGCGCCATGCCTCGTATAGAAGGAACGGTGTGCACAGGACTGCTGATGGCCAGAAGAAGGGACCGGTAGCCGCGACGGCGCCGCCACCAAGAGCAGCAGCCTTGAACGGGACGTCTCCTTGTCGCGAGCCCCAGCGCCAGATGGATGCGCTGAGAAAGCACGCCGCCAACGCCCATTGGTCGACCCTTCCAGCGTGTGGGCTGCTGGTAGCAAGGGGATCCAGCATGTAGAGCGTGGAAAGCGCGAGGGCCGCTCGGGGCAGCAAGCCGAACTGCTCAAGCCATGACATCAGAGCAGCGGCACAGGCGATGAGACCCAGAATTGCGACCAGGGCAGGGCCCAGAGCGTTGCCTTGGGAAGCTCGTGTTCCCAATTCCATGATCACCGGGCCAAGCCAAGCGGCGGAGACCCGGCCGCGATTCTCTCGAATGTCCCAAGCCATCGAGGCGTCTCTATGCGGTTCCAACATGGTGCGCCCGACCTCGACGATGAAGACCTCATCACCATGCGTTGCCTGCGCGAGCTTCAGCGATACCCGCAACAGGAGCACCAAAGTGCCTAGGGTAGCGAACCAAATCCAACTGCGATCGCGCGATGGTTTGGGGAGGGGGGTGTTCGGCGACAAGACCGTCAACCTCACGTTATCGGGCGAATGAGGGCCGTTCGGAGCCGCCGAGGAAGCGCAAGACCGGCGAGGGCGATGACGGCGACAGAGCACCGCATAAGGAACACGCCAAGTCGATGCCGGAACGATAGGAGCTCTGCAGCCTGCAGAGAGTGGTCGTGGAATCCTCGGGGAGAGAAGGAACAAGATGAGTACTGGCTGCTACGCTGGAAATGAAGCCAGTGGTGTGGCCGCTCTCCGTTCCCATGAAGTGGATGTAGAGAACTTCGACATCGGGTCGCCCCGGGTTGCGCACGTATGTGCGCCGTCCGTCCCATATGCAGGCCACGGGCCCCGTGACCACGTAGTCGAACACTCGGCCGTCGTACAGGATCGTGGCCCCCACTGAGGCTCGGCCGGAGGCGAACTCCTGATCCACCGCGTGTGCATGCTTCCAGCGAACCTCGGGATGGGCGGCCAGAGCCAACGACAGTCCTCCCTCATCCATGAACGTGTTCCCCGGAAATCCAATGAGCTGCTCCTGCCAGTTCTCGATCTCGAAAGAAAGCGACGCCAACCCCGTCGAGTTGCGTATCAAGGTGAAGTGGCCGACGATCTGGCGCGAATCCCACGCGGAGAAGACGTCCACTTCGCTCAGGAAGGCGTCATCGAGTACGCGGCTCAGGTCGCCGAACACAAGGTCGAGGTCGCAGTAGCCCCAGAAGTCGTACGGGGCCACCACGTCACCGAACAGGATGCCGTAGAAGGGCTTCAGATCGCACAGCTTGTGGGCATCGCGGAGTCTTAGGTCGATCCCGAGCTTGGACCGTGCACGGCCTTCGATCTCCGGAGCCGAGATGGCGTGGCAGCGCACATTGCTCGGGAGAGGTTCCTGCAAGGGGCGGCTGCCAAAGAGATGAAAGTGGGCCGCGGGGTTCGTAGCGCAGCTGCGAAGAAATAGTGGCATCCAGACCGGCCACTCACCAAGATAGGGGATGACGAAGGCCACCTTCGCGCCGGCCGTGGTCATGGAGGGCTGCGTCGAGGGGGAAGGATCGAGACGCAGGTCGGGCTCAGCACGGAATCGAACGGCCGCGAGGCAATACATCGGGCGTGGATGACGCCAATCGCTGATAGACGAGGGCCATCTCGGAGGCCACGGCCTGCATAGTTCGCGGCCTCGCGATGCCCTCGCGCAAGCGCTGAAGCAAGGTCCAATTCCCGGCCAGCCTTTGCAGGCAGCGTTGCCAGGCCCTCTCATCACCTGGCTCGATGAGGAGCCCGTCTACTTCGTGGCGAACGAGCTCAGCTATGCCACCAAGGCGCGAGCCCACGACGGGCAGACCGGCCGCCCACGCTTCCAAGACCACGAGAGGTCCCGTCTCCAACCACTGAGAGGGCACCACCAGGTAGTCATGCTGGGCGAGCTCAGCAAGCAGACTCTCGCGGTCCCAGATCGGATCGCGCAGCTCTATTCGCGGGTCTCCTTTCGCCTGCGTGCGGAGGCGTGCGGCATACGGTCCATTGTCTTCCTGGACGACGAGGAAGGCGGTCAAGATCACATCAAGGTTGGGCATGCGACGCAAGGCGCCGATGAGGAGGTCCAGACCCTTTGTGGGGTGGGCTCGACCCACGAAGATCAGGCGCAAGGGTCCGACACCGTGCATTCGGCGCGAGGGGACCGGGCCGGCGCTCGTTCGGAGGCCATGGCGGCAGAGCACGAGCTTCTCTTCGGGGACGCCATTCCCCAGCAGCACCCCCTTGCCCCAGTCGCAGAGCACGACGATCAGGTCCAGCTCGTCGAGAAATGCTCGAACGGCCCGTAGATGCGTCTCGACGAAATGGGACATGCCGACTGCCGTCCAGAAGGGGCCCTTCTCCATCAGTCTGAGCCGGCGGCTCGCCACCGGCGGAAGGCTGCCGAGGAGAACACTCAGCACGCGGGGTAGCCCCTTGGCATGGAGAATACAGCGCGTGCACCGCGCCCGATGCAGTCGGCCATCGCAGATGTCGCGTCCCCAGCGCAGAAGTGTGCCGCGGAGGCAGGTCGTGGTGGGAGTGTGGAACGTGTACAGCGTCGGGAGCCGACGTTTGCGGCACTCGCGACGGCGAGCACCGAGACGGCGCGGGTAAAGGAATGGAGATGCACGATGGCCGGCTTCACCCTGTCGAGGACTATGCCAAAGGCCGCAGCGGCCTCGGGAGAGCCATCGCCATAGAGCTGAGCCGCATCCCCTTCCCACGAGCCCGCGGAATAGCGGTCAACGTGGACCTGGTCATGGATATAGTGGGCGGCCACGTCGGCAGGCGCAGCGACCGCGGACTGTATCCCTTGGGCGCCCAGCTCTTTGATCAGCTCATTTACATAGACCTCCGTTCCACCGACGACATCGGGGTAGAAGCCGTAAGGAACGTGAAGAACCGTCATGCCAAAGGAAGCGCGGGCCGATCGGCCGAGCCAGGAGAGATGGCCCACCGAAGCCGCACAAACCACCCGGCGCTCATGTGCGACAAGACCCCATGCTGCGAGCTCCGCCTGGCGCTGACCCACTATTCTACCGTGTTACTACGTGGCCGCACTCGGGGCGGAACAGCTAGGCGTCAGCGAGCTCCCCTTGGCGATCTGCCAGTTGGGCTCGTGCCCCCATGTGAGGGTTACCGCGCCACCAACGGAGACGCTAGGCCCAGCGAGCGCTCACACTGCCGTGCTAACATCCGGTCAAAATGCGCCTTCACAAGGGGGCGATCGCCGTGCGGGGGAGTCGCCTTCCTTCACGCCTGACCGCCGAGCCATGGCCAATCCCTCCCGACCTTCCTCTCCAGATTCCCAACTCCGATCCCCTCTCTTTCAGGATCAAGTACTTCCTGGCGCCGTTTGTCGTGCCTCTTCTTCAACCGCTTGCTCGGTGGCGAATCGGGCCCGCGTCCCAACCATTCAGTGTGGTCAAGGTCGGGGATCGTTGGGTCTGGGAGTTTTCAATGGGGCAGCTCGATCGACTGCTGGACGGGCCCCCGAAACGAATCCTGATCGCCGGCGCTTCGACCGGCGACGACGTCTTTCGCTTCTGGTTGCGCCGAAGTGTCACTGACATAGCCGCGATCGATATCTTCAACCACGAGCAGGCCTGGCGCAAAGTGGCGGACGCCAGTACAAGGCAGTTTGGAACGTCCGTCACCTTTGCGCAGGCGCCGCTCGAGAGCCTCCCGTTCGAGGACGCGCGTTTTGACCTCATTACGTCCACCGCTGTGCTGGAGCATGTCTCGAATCTGAGGGCGGCAATGTGTGAATGCGCTCGCGTCCTGAGGCCCGGCGGCCTGGCGTTCCACTTCCTTGGTCCACTGTATTACTGTTTTGGGGGCGATCATTGCATCGCGCACTATGGTGAAGACGCTGGATACGACCATCTCCTGCTGGATGACGAGCCCTACCAGCGACGCGTCACCGACCATGACTTCTTCAAGGCTAACGCGCCCGACGAATGGGCTCATGCGTGGGCAATGTGGAATCAGTTTTCATTCGCGAAGCCCAAGGAATACGTCGACGAGTTTCTATCGGGCTTCGACATCCGGTGTCTAGTGGCGGTCATCTGCCCGAGCGCTCTCGCTTTTCGGCGACGCCATCGCGAGAAGTGGGCACGCCTTCGCGCAAGCGGCCTTACCGAGCTCGACCTGCTCGTCAAGGGTTTGAGCGTGATCCTCCAGAAGCGATGAATCATTCTTGCGGGCTTTCGCGCCCGAGTCGCGGCCCACGACGGCGGCCACCTTCCACCATCTTCGTGACCCGTAGGACCCAGGGGCTGTGTTTCGACGAGCGCTAGGACGCGTTCTTTCGCGAGGGGTGCACACTGACCTTCGGTGCGCCCTCGCGGCGCAAAGAGCCCTTCTCCAGAGGCTGATACGGGGCCTGACCCTATCGCGTCGTCTGCGGGGAGTCCGTCAGAGGAGCCTGCTTCTGCACCTTGGTTGTGGCAGCTCGTGTCACAACGGTTGGATAAACGTGGACATCGTTCCCGTCCAGGGTGGCTACTACGCTGACCTTCGGGACCCGCTGCCCCTTCTCGATTCGTCGGTTCGCCACATTCATTGTGAACACGCTCTCGAACACTTGGAGTGGGAGGAGGCGCTGGCCCTCCTGAGCGAGTGCCATCGGGTCCTGGAACCGCTTGGTTCATTGCGACTCGTCGTCCCCGACGCGGAGAGATACCTGATCGCGTACTCTGCAAACGATCGCGTCTTTTTTGGCCCGCTGCAGCACCTGGGCGGCTCTGTCCGGGCCCTTGTAACCAGAATGGAAGTGATCAATCAGATGTTTCGCATGGGAGGGGCCTCACCTCATCGATATGCATGGGACTTCGAGACCCTCGAACGGTCTCTTCGGCAAGTCGGGTTTGTCTCTGTGGAGAGATCCGCGCACAACGACGTTCCCGACCCGTTCAAGATCGACGGGACCGACGACTGGCGCCAGCACGAGAGTCTTTACCTGAACGCCCACAAAGGCTGATGGGGGACCGTCGCGGGCAACCGCCGCGCCCGGGAGAGGTCAGCTGGTCTCCAGTCTGGTCGACCGCGGCTCTTCAAGGCTCCCTTTCTCCTCGCTCTCCTCCTTGCCGTCGCCGTGGCCCGCATCGTCGACACCTACTCCGTGTTTGTGCAAACCTGCGATGAGGGAGCGCACGTAGCCGCGGGCATGGAATGGCTGGACCGCGGTACCTACACTTATGAGACGCAGCATCCGCCGCTCCGAGCAGTCTTCGCCGTAGGACCGTACCTTCACGGCATCCGTTCCTCCGGAGAAGAGACGATTTGGGCGGAAGGCAATCGTATTCTCTACGCACAGGACCACTACGGGCGGAACCTCTCTGCGGCGAGAGTAGGGGCTCTCCCGTTCTTCCTCATCCTTGGGCTGGCGGTCTGGTCTTGGTCGAAGGAGCTGTTTGGGCCCGGAATCGCCTTGGTGGCCGTCGCGCTGGTCTCAACTCAACCAGTCGTGCTCGCTCACGCCGGTGTAGCTACTACAGACATCCTGCTGGCGGCGACCTACATGGTCGCGCTGATCGCGTTTGTGAATTGGCTGGGTCATCCTACGCTCGCAGCCGCTGCAGGACTCGGTGCGGCTAGTGGGCTAGCGGTCTTGTCCAAGTTCTCTGCCTTCCTCTTCCTCGCCACATCCTTTGGGGCGGTGGCCGTCGGGTCGCTGTTTGTGGATGGTGGCGACAGGCGAAACCGAATGGCGACATTACGGGCAGTCTTCAACCCGAGCCGCCTGGGCCTGGTTGCACTCACCGCGTCGCTCGTCGTGTGGACTGGCTACCGCGGATCGTTCGCAGCGATTGGACATCTTGCCCCGCGACCGCACGCAGCGATCGATGAGGTCCTCGCCGATTGGCCCACGCTTCAAGCAATCGCGTACACGTTGATCGAGACGCCAGTCCCAGCGCCTGAGCTCATGCGGGGGCTCCAGTCTGTCCGCCAGCACATGGCTGCTGGACACACGTCCTTCTTCCGAGGCGAGATCAGTCAGCGCGGCTCCTTCCTCTTCTTCCCCGTGGCCATTCTCGTGAAGTCGCCGATCCCCTTTCTGCTTTTGGTCGCCGCAGGCATGGCCGCCATCGTCCTCGCTGCCGTCAGAGACCAGAACCGACGACGAGCGCTTGCGCCGGTACTGGCGGCACTCGCCATCCTTGTAGCCAGCCTTCCTGTGCCCATCAACATCGGTGTGAGGCACGTGCTACCGATCTTTCCGCTGCTCGCGATCGTCGCTGCCGCGGGTGTGGGGGCACTCTGGCGATGCGCGTATCTCCGGCACGTCGGCCGCGTCGCGGCTCTGCTCCTACTCGGATGGAATACCGCCATTTCCGTGCGCACCCATCCGGACTACTTGGCCTATTTCAACGAATTCGCCGCTGACCATCCCGAGCGCGTATTGGTGGATAGCGACCTGGATTGGGGACAGGATCTGAAGCGTCTTGGCGGCGAGCTCAGGCGGCGTCACATCGAAGCGTTGCACTTGGCGTATTTTGGAAGTGCTGACCCAGCGCGCCATGGTCTGCCGCATTTTGAGCCACTGGAAGCTGGACGGGTCACCGGAGGCTGGATCGCGATCAGCGAGATGCGACTTGCCCTGGGTACGGGGGAGCCACCGTATGACCAATACCGGTGGCTGAGCGCTGAGAGGCAGGTAGCTCGGGTCGGTAAGTCGATGCGCCTCTACCACATCGAGTAGCTCGAGGGGGGAGCCACTGCTACGAAGAAGCGCGTGCCGACTGCAGCTCGCGGTAGTGTTGCATGAACTCTCTCGCGACCTGTGACCAGTCCCGGACACGGTATTCCTCGTAGACTCGCCGGGCCATCTCAGCGTAGCGATCCCGATGTTGGTCAGCCCAAAGGAGCCGGTCGAGGAGGGCCACCGGCGAACGGATGGGCAGAGTCCATCCCGTCACACCTTCCTGGACCACATCCGGCGCTGCGCAATTGACGGTCGCCAAGATGGGAAGGCCGGCTGACTGCGCTTGAGCGAGAACCACCGCATAGCCGTCCTCGATCGTGGGGAAGAAGAAGATGTCCGCCCAGCCATAGAAGCCAGGCAAGGCAGACTCGCGCTGCTTCGGCACAAACCGGATGATGTCTCGAGCCGCCCGCTGAAGGGCGCGGGCCTCGAGGCAACTGACCCTACCATCCGGAACTCGCAACGCCCCGATGCCAAGCGGGCCACTTCGACCAGATCTCGGGCGCCTTTCCGGAATGAGAACGCACCCACAGTCAGGACTCGCAATGGCCGGCCGGAGAGGATGCGCTCGCAACGGTCTTCAGAGACTACGTGTGTTGGACGAAAGCGGTGCACGTCGCTTCCCAATGGGAACAGTCGAAAGCTGCGCCGCAGATAGCCCTGTTCCACGAACGACCTCTCGGCGAAGTGCGACAGGACAAACACGGCGTCAGCCATGTCGTACTCACGTCCTTCTCGTGCGATCCGCCAAGGGCTCGGTCGGTCGAGTGGCACACCTACGCGCCGTTCCTCGTCCGCCAGCAGATCTGCCTGAGTCTGGACGTGGGACGAGCCCCGGACCAACGTCCGCACGCACGCTTCTGGACGCACGCCTTCAAAACCTCCTCAGCGACTCCACTAAAGCACTTCACCATGGGATTGTCCGCCCCGCAGCTCTCGTGCGGCCCACCGAGCAAACCAACGGTGCAGCGGGGGCTCCGAGCGGCGAGAGAGTCGCAGACCGCTCAGCACGCGGCTGGCCACGCCATGGGTCAAATGGCTTCGGACACGGCCGCCCGGAACTCCAAAGCGCTCCACGACACGCTTCGGGTAGTTGGTCAAGACGGTTACATCCGCCCCCATGCGGATCAGCTCGCGCGCCAAGTCGAACATGTAGAACCGTCCGTGAACGACGAGAGCGATTTCCGAGCGTGCGCTCGGGCGGGATGTCCGTCGAGGGAACAAGCAGGCCAGTCCTACCGCATGCGCGTCCCTCGCGCGAGAGGTCCTCGCAAATCGTCGTAAAGTCATTCGCCACAGCCGACCAATCGCGCGGCTCAAAAGACGCCGCGATGTGTCGCGCCATCTCGCAAGAGCCTCTATGCTGGTCGCACCACCGGAGTCTCTGACGAACGCTTCTGGCGTTCGGATGGGAAGCACCCACCCTGTGTGATCATCGCGGACCAGGTCGCGGCCCGCTCCGTTGGGTGTGGTCAGCATCGGCAATCCGGCGGCCGCAGCCTGCCCCATCACCGCAGGGAATCCGTCTTCAATCGTGGGGAAGAGGAACAGGTCTGCCCGGTGGTACTGAGCGGGGAGATCGGACTGTGGAACCGCGAGACAAACTCCATCTCCGAACGCAGGCTCGCCGCGAGGGCGGTCGCTTCCGAATGAATCGAGCCGACGAATCGAAACGCAAACCGTTCGTGGTCGATCGACCGGACCACAGTCGCAAGGTCCGCCATTCCCTTGCGATACGAGAACGTTCCGACGGTTACGCCGAAGGGGTGCACCGGAGCGAATCCGCCGACACCGCTCCTCGACCACGGCCGCGGGCGATCTGAATGCGCTGACCCGCGTACCCGACAACATCAATCGGAGCCGTTCTTCGGGGAAACCCTGTTCGAGGAACGTCTGCCGGCAGAAGGTCGACAGTACGATCACGGCATCGGCCAATTCGTATTCACGCTCTTCACGTAGAATGCGCCAGTCGCTGGGCCGCTCCTGCCTTACGCCGTCCGGCGCTCCTCTTCGATCAGCAGACGGGCCTGGCTCCTGACATGTGCCGAACCACGAACAAGCAGGCGGAGCGTCCTTGCCGGAGATACCGTTCTCAGTATGTCCTCGGACACGCCGCTCCACCCGTAGATCACGTCCCAGGACTCCTTGCAGACCTGGCGGCAGGCCCAGCGGGCGAAGAGAGTATGGAGAGCCTCCTCCGTCGCAAGAAGGCGCTCGTGGACGCCGAGTCGGTCGATGCCATTGGCGACGACGCCGTGGGTCAGGAAGGAGCGCACGCAGTCCTTCGGAAGCCCAAAGCGCGCAGCAACAAATCTCGGGTAGTTGGTAAAGACGGTCACGGCGTGGCCCTTTTCGATCAGGCTACGTGCCAGTTCGAAGGCGTGAAAGCGACCTTGCACGACGATGGCGATCTTCATCCCTGCCACCAAGTATCCCGAGGTCTCGCGCCGCGCCCGGATCACCGGTTCGACGCCAGACTCCTCGCGCGATTCGCTGCTACGCTCGGCCGCGAGCCATGCTCTGGCGGCTCGCTATCCGGCCAGAGCAAGTATCGTCTGCAACCGGTCCCGATATCGGTGCCCGCCACGTACGATCAACTCGTGAGTAGCGTCCCGCCAACCGGCGGCGATCCTTCTCGCGGCCGACCAGCCAGCGTGCCTTTCCTAGCATCTCCGCTTCATCTCGAAAGTAGACGGTCGCGTCGCCTTCTGCCCCGAAGAGTTCCCGGTGCTCAAGGGTATCCTCGGTCAACATGCAACCACCCATGGCCGGCACCTCAAAGCTGCGCATTGCGTGGCCGTCCCGGTTCGCTCGACGAACGAGACACAAGACGAGCTTTGCCGCCGTAGTTGCTTTCCGCTGCGTCGGCAAGTCGGCATACCCACGATGAAACGGCCGCGTCGTGGGGTCACGGTCCCAGTACCCACCATAAAGGGCAACGGTGTAGCCGTGCCTGATGAGCGCCTTGATCCACGGAACCCGGTCCCGATCCGCGCCACCCACGAACAGTATGTTCGCACGCGAGCCGTCCTGCCTCTTCGGGCGAGGGGGATTCCACGAAATGAACCTCGGGTGCATAGGCGAACGGCAGATAGTCAGCCGACCGGCAACCACTTCGGCGGAAGTCTTCCAGGTTGTGACGGCGTGGCGAGAACACCCGGTCGTACTCGCACAACGAGTCGATGAACCAAGGGGCACGGTGTGCTCGATTCCATGGGTCGTCCGTCGAGAAATTGAATCTCCTAATTCCCAGCGAGCCGACCTCCGCAAGCACCTTTCGCGACAACGGCGCTACGCCGGTGGTCAGGAGCCATGCGGGACGGCGTTCCCGGCAAACGGCAGCCACACGGCGACCAAATCGGCCTAGGCGTGCTGGCCGATGCCCGCGCAGCCACCAGTTGGCCCTTGACAGAAGAGCAGGCCCACCAAATGCTTCGTTGACGTCGACTAGCTCCACCGTCAGGCCGAGAGAGCCCGCGGCTCGGAAGAAGTGAGCACCCACATGAGACGGCGCCGCATCGCCGATGAGAACCAATTGCGTTGCGCTCATTGGCGCCCGGGGTGTGTCACGGAGCGATATGCTCGGCCGATCCCTTCTGCAGCCGAGCGGGTCGAGTAGCCGTCCACGCGTTGCCGGCACGCGGCCCGAACCTCGGGGCGTTGGGTCAGCGTGAGCGCACGCTCGATGGCCGCAGCCAAGCGGGCACTGAACCGGCCTCCGCGGCGACGCCGGTCTCATCGTCCATGATCAGGTCAGGAGCGCAGCCGACTCTGTCGGACACGACGCACGGCAGGCCGTGATGCAGCGCTTCATTCACGACGAGACCCCACGTCTCCAATGACACGCTGGGTAGCGCGAGAAGATCGGCGGCGTGGTAATACTGGCTCAGTTGCGACTGGTTCTGGAAGCCAAGAAAGCGCGTGCCCCCCTCCCGCAGGCTAGCCGCGGCAAGAGCCAAGGCATGTCGAAGCTCACCGTCGCCCAGGAATAGCAGGACCAATCGTTCACGCGTGACGGCCGGGAGGGAGCTTACAGCCGAGATCAAGAGATCCGGCCCCTTGCGAGCGCTGAGCTTTCCCGAGAACAAGACCGCGACCTCGTCGTCGCGAATACGTAAACGACGGCGGACGGGACCCCGAAGCCGGATCCGGTCATCTTCGCTGTGCTGAAACGCGGCGACGTCCACGCTGTACGGGGAGAAGATCAACTGCGAATCTGGACAAGCGAGACGCTGAAAGTGCGCCAGGGAGCGCTGCCCGACGTAGAGCAGCCGGGCGCAGCGGCGGTAGAGCCACCTGAGCGCATGGTCGCGCAGCCTCGCACGGATCGAGCTTCGCACACGGGCATGGTCGGTCGTCTCACCACGGAACAGAATCGGCTGCCGTGTAGAGTAGGCTTCAGCAAACGCCCACTGGTGAAACGAAGGACTATACCCGAGCAGTAGAACTGCCTTTGGTTGCACGCTCGCCAGAGCTTTGCGAAGACCAGTCGTCTTCACTTCGGCATCCGAACGACCGCCCCCTTCGTCGACCCGCGCGAGGAATAGAGTCGAGTAGCCGCTCAGGAGATCTGTGTCCCACGCGAACTCCCGCTGGAACTTCGCGGTCGGTGTACCCGCGCACGCTGAAGTCAGACCCGTAGATCGCCGTGACCGGTATCCCCAGATCCTGCTGGACCGAACGATAGACGGGGGCGTGGTATTGAACGGGATGCGTCTCGATGACCGCGAGCATTCTAGCTTCCGCCCGAAATGCCCTCTCTCTCCAGGCAGATGCCGTTCGGACCCCTCGCGGCCCGGGACCAGCGCCGAGAGCGGGACATGCTCATTCCCTGGTGCTCCGGATCGCGCATAGGAGGCCGTGAGACCAGTTAAGCGCTGGATGAAAGCGGGACCGGTGGCTAAGGGCGACAGTAGGAACGACGAAGACGTTATCTGCCCAGCCCATGAGAAGGGGTATGGAGTCGTATACGCTATAGGAAAAGATGTAACCGTCGCCTGGCGTAAAGGTGTAGCCGCGGCCTCGCGTCTTGATCCAATTCACCAAGGGCCAAAGATGAAGGGACCAAGCCGTGAGCTTGAGATAGCGGGCGACGACGTGGCCCTGGCCGAGGCGGTTGCTGTCTGAAATGAAGATAGCCTGGCGGCTCACTCGCATCATTTCCGAAACGAGTCGTTCGGGGTGCCGGTCGTGGTGCAGTACTCCAAAGGCGCAGGCTGCGTCGACCGAGTTGCTTCTGACGGGGAGTACGGCGCCGTTTCCTCTAAGGAGGCAGCCCGCGCCCCGGTCTTTCACCTGAGCCTCCGCCAGCATCGCCGCCTGTGGTTCAACTCCAAAGACCGCCAACTCAGGCCGCGCCTCGCCCAACTGGACCATGCCCCGGCCGGTGCCGCAGCCTACGTCCAGGACAGTTCGAATTCCAAGAAGGCCCGAAAGAGCAGCGATGAACTTGGAGGCACGCCAATGCTCGTCTCGATCGCCAAGGCAACGCTTATCGAATTGGCTGGCAAAAGTGTCGTAGAAGCTGCGCTTCAGCCCGTCGTCATTGCCACTCACCGCAGGCTCCGAGAACGTGGCGATCGTACCTCAAAAGCATCGGACGACTCGCCCTGGCGCCCAGGAGTGTCGGCTGGGTCAGATTCCTGTCCCGCGGTTCGATCGTTGGCAGTTAGCATGGCGAGCACCGGCGCGAACTGCATTTCATAGTTCCACTTTGCCCGGATAAGCTCCGGGCCTCTTTGCTTGGCGCTTCGAAGAACCGGGTCGCCCTCGAGGACCCGCCTCAACGCCGCTGCTATGCTCTGCGGATCGCCCGGGTGGCAGAATGCCGCCACCCCTTCCGGCTCGAAGATCGACCTCCACTCAGCATCGTCTCCCATAAGCAGCACTAGGCCTTGAGAAAGGTAGTCGAAGACCTTGTTGGACGCGCCTACCATAGCCCGATGATTGAGGTTCTCCCTGTCGGTGTCGAAGAAGCAGACTCCCACATCTGCGCCGTTGCACAGCGCGAGGAGCTGGCGACGGGGGAGAGCCCCGAAATAGCGGACACGTGGCCCCACTCCGAGCCGACGTGAGTGCATTAGGAACTCTTCGACGTAGCCAGCCGCTCCGATCGTCTCGTAGCCCGCTATAGAGAGGTGGACAGTAGTCGGAAGCAGTTGCAAGGCCCGGGCGAGAGTGAGAGGTAGGAGGGTTGGATTGATGGAGCCGTGGTAGTGGACGGCAAAGCTCCCTCTGGATTCCGAAAATGCAGGTGCCGGCGATGCTTCCTCTTGCCGAGGACAGTTCCAGATGCAATAGGCCCGCGGACGGCCTAGGCAGCCGGAGTCGTTCAGCAGGGCGTCAAGGCGCACGCGGTTCGGGGCGACGACGATCTCGGCGCCCTTGGTGAGCTGCCGACGGCACCATGCTTCGAAGCGGGCAAGAGGTGTGGTCAGCCTCTGCGGTAGGTCGTGTTCGTGGTAGACCACCCGGCGCCCGAGCTTTCTGGCCAAGAGCCCGATGGGAGTGGCGACGGGACCCGACATGTAGAGCCAGCGGGGGTTGAACCTGACTATGGCAGCGAGGACCCGGACCAGGAACGAGACGTATCGCAGTTTTTGGGAAGCACCCGGCGGCGCCCACGGTACTCGGGTGGTTCTGGCCTCGAGCTCTTGGGGAAATCGCAGGATGTTCGCCACCGCGTTCTCGGTGCCAAGGTACCTGACCTCGAGGCCATGGCGCAGACAAAGCATGCCTGCGTGTTCCAAAGGGGGGTAGACAGCTGGGTTGGTGAATTGAACAAACAGGATATCGGTCTTCATCAACAAGAGCCCCGACCTTCCCGGGAGAAAGCCAAGCCTCCAGCCGCCTCACGTGTCTGCATAGAGCCACTCATCGGGAGCCACCGACCGTTCGGGATTGCCCGGGACGGCCTCCAAACCCGCCACAGGGTGGGCGTGTGTCACGAAGAAGCACCGTCAAGGCCGAAGAGGAAGCGGCCAAGCCCAACATGGAGTGCGGGACAGGCCCACATTGCTCTCGCCACCCTGCCGCTGGCATCAGTGGGTGCGCTCAGGCACAATACTCGAAAACACTACCGCGGACGCGTACTACAGCTACTACGCTGACGGAGCCTTCGTGCCGAGACTCTACCATGACGACCACGCCCGGCGCGCCTCTGCAAATCACGCGAAAGAGGCCCTCTCGAATCGTAGATCCGCGCTCAGTGTCACCTGCGCGCTCGGTACTTCATGAGTCCCTCGCATTCGTTGGGAAAGCTCGGGAGCATTGCCTTGGCCGGCCTAGTGGTAATGTCCTTGCTCCTCGGCCTCTTCGACGCGTCCAGCAGCTCCTTCTGCGACCACCGTTTGCTTCCGCTCTTCTTGTGGCGCGACCACTTGCCGGTCTACGTCGAGCCGCACACAGGACCGATGTACAGCACCCTGTACCCACCGTTGAGCTTCCTCATGTATGCGCCGGCCGCTATGTCCAACAATCCCCGGACCATCTTTCTGGTCGCCAGTGGGATGGCAGAGATCTTCGCCTTCGCCCCCGTTCTCCTGGTTCTTCAATTTTCGAAGCCCTTGGGGACGACTCTCGAGTCCCAATGCTGTTGGTCAGCGGCATATTTGTCCTTTGGTCAAACCTGTCTAGCGTCATGGCAACCGGCCACCTCCTTCCTGCTGACGGCCCTGCCATCTTCCTGTCCGCTGTTGGGATCGTGGGTCTCGGAGAGTTCATTCGATCGGGGCGATGGCGATTCCTGGTGCTGAGCGCAGTGTCGTGCGGACTCGCTCCCTGGGCAAAACAGACAGCTCTTCCGATCCTGCTCATTCCCCCCGTCTTCCTCCTTCTCGAAAGGCGGGTTCGCCCCTTCCTCTACTACCTGGGCACCGTCGTGGTTTTAGAAGGTGTAGCGGCCTGGGCTGCCGTCCAAGTATTCGGGGCCAACCCGCTTTTCGTCTGGTTGATCGCGATCCCCAGCAGCCACCCGTGGAAGTCAGTGTGGAGCACGGTGCTGGACAACGCAACCCGCGAACTGCTCCGCGAGAACCTCCCCTGCTTGACGATTCTTGGGTGGGCGTTCGCCACGCGGCTCTTCCGGTGTTCAAAGCTCGACGCCGGGTCTGGAGCGATCCGGCATTCGATATCCGCTGTGAGCCTGGTTTTGGGTCGCGGCTTCTCTCGTCCCTGCTTCCCTTCTGGGTTACTTCAAGGTCGGAGCTGCTCCAAACGCACTCCTCTCTACCAGCTACTTTGCGCTTCCGGAAGCGCTCCAATTCGTCTTCGAAACGACGGTGGCGTGGCCGGCTGATTCTGCTGGGCGCTCCAGGCTCATCGTGCCGCTCAGCGTCCTGGTCGGCCTCCTGGCCGTCCCCCAACTCATTACCGTAGCAAAGAGCGTCTGGTCGCCCCAGCGCTTCCTCGACAGCCCGAGCGTGGACGCCTACAACTTCTCCAGGCAGCGGCCGGGAGAAGCCTACTTCCCCATGGCAGCCTCTATCGGTCTACTTCGCGAGAGGGTAACCTGTACCATTTCGAGCTCGGCCTCTTCGACAGGATGGCGGCAGGAATCAGTGTTGATCGCCAGCGCGTTCTTGACGGTGTTCCCAAGAACATGAAATACATAGCGTTCCGCGATACACGGCCAGACTTCGTCCTTGCGATGCTTCCCGAATACTCGGCTCTCGTGAAAGACCCAGCGCTGCCCGGATGGATTCTTCTCACGCGGCGAGCCGCACGCGACGTTTCCAATGGGCATCCGTAGCCCGCAGGCATCGACCGCGCTCATGAGCTGCTCCCGATAGCCTCCGTTCATGCAACCTGATCTGACTGTAGTCATCCCCTTCAAGAACTCGGCCGAATGGCTGCCGGAGACCCTACACTCTTTGGTGGCACAGCGCAGAGACGACTTGCAGGTGGAGGTGGTACTGGTTGATGACGGGTCGACGGACTCCAGTTCTGACGTGGCCCAAGCAGTGCTCCAAGCGGCCCAGATCCCCCAACGGCTCCTCAAGGGAGCCGGCGAGGGCCCCGCCGCCGCTCGCAACCTGGGCTGGCGGTCGGCTACCTCTGAATGGCTTCATTTCCTGGACTCTGACGACCTCCTCCACTCGGAGAAGACTGTTGTCCAGTGGCGGGCGGCGAAGGCCGCCCCTTCTGATATCGCCGTCATCTATTCTCCTTGGTCCTTCTCTCGTCCAGCACGAGGGCGCCTGGGTTTGCGAGAAGAGCTCTCATGTCCCGAGACTTGACAGACGGTCCAATCGCCCTCGCTCGCGCGGATGCCTTCGTGCCCAACGGCGCGGAATTGATTCGACGATCGTCGATCGAGAGCGCAGGCGGTTACGACTCGACGTTGCAGCCAGTCGAGGACGTCGATCTCCAAATCCGCATAGCCATGCTGGGTGGCCGTTTTCTCCTGGCCCCCTTCGAAGGACCTCTCTTCTTTCATCGTCGACGTACTCGGTCCTTCTCGACGGAGGATCCCGCGCGGTTCAATCGCGCCTGCTTCTCAAGCATCAAGCGCGTGGAAGCATTCTACCGGCAGGCGCGGTCTCTAACCCCGGCACGCTCGCGTGAGCTTGCCCAGATCTACCTTTTCGGCCACGCGGTTTTTCGCCCGCAACTCTCCAGCTCTCTTTAACGAGGCGCTGGAGCACATCGAGGCACTCGACCCTCACTTCGCACCTGTGGCCCCCCCGATGCTGCGGTTGGCGTCTCGCCTGCTCGGCTATCGGCGAGCCGAGCGACTGTCGGTCTGGAGAGAGCGGTTGCGCCAAGCTCCTTCCCGCCAGCAGCGGAGGGAATGAGAGTGTTGCCCCTCCAGAACGAGGCCAGGGCCGACGCCGACAGCCGCTTGACCGAGCGCGCTCCATGATCGGGACAGGTCGCTTGTCTATCGCGCACAGCGATCCGGCGCCTGGAGGACGCTAGGCGAGATGCGCGGCCGCCGGGTCCTCTACGTTCAGTACACCAACCCGGGAGCGTACCCTCCCTTGCTGCATGGCGCCCGGCTGTTCGCAGACGCAGGCTGGAAGGTAGTCTCCCTCGGAATCCGGGTGCGGCGGACAGAATCGTTGGAAGGCGGGGACCAAGCGGGGATTCACACCTTTCGCCTTCCCTATTGCGGGCCAGGCATCCTTCAACGGATCCACTACGCCTTGTTCTGGGTTTCGTGCGTCGCCACCGTCGCTGTCTTCCGGCCTCGGTGGATCTATGCGTCCGACCAGCTGTCGTGTCCGGTGGTGCTGTCTCTCTCGCTCATCCCTGGTCTCAGGGTCCTCTACCATGAGCACGACGTGCCATCACTTGGTGTGGTCGATTGGGCTGGGCGCGTGCTATCTGCTGCGCGGGCTGGCTTGTGTCGTCGAGCGCATCTCGTAGTCACGCCAAACTTGGCGCGACAGAGCGCGCTACCACCTGTTCCAGCGAGCCGCCGGCTGGTCGTGGCCAACTATCCGCTCCTACGACAGGTGGCCACCTCGGGCCGAGATGTCTGGAGCCCACCTTTGAGGCTCATCCTTCAGGGATCGCTCGGCCCAGCCCGACTACCATTGAGTCTGTTCAGTGCGTTGGGCGAACTGCCGTCCGACGTCCAGCTGACCATCGCCGGCTACGTCGCACCGGATGGTGATGATCACATCGCAGCGTGCCGACGGGAGGTGCTTCGCCTTGGGCTAACGAGTCGGGTTCGGTTCGAGGGCGTGCTACCGAGGGGGGAGCTCATACAGGCCATGCGCGAGCATGACGTCGGCCTTCTGCTACTCGACCCCTCCACGCGAGACGTGAACCTGCTGACGCTAGTTGGTGCCTCGAACAAGGTCTATGAGTACCTTGCCGCGGGTCTGCCCGTCATCGTACCCAACACGCCCGATTGGGAGGATGCACTCGTTAGTCGGGGGGTGGCGGTGGCCTGCGACACGGCGCAGCCGTCTAGCATCGCTTCAGCGATACGCTCGTTTCGCGACTCACCCACGACGATGCGCGAAATGGGCGAGCGAGGGCGACGGCTCGTACAGGAGGTCTGGAACTACGACGCATGCTTTCGTCCCGTGTTGACTCTGATGGCGGCCTCGTTGAAAGGCGATGAGAGCGCTGCATGGGCTTCTCATGCCAAGCGGTAGCGGCAGCATGCGATCCTCGCGGCGGCTGGTTCATGTCGCTATCGGTACCGAGATTCATGGCGGCATACAGGCCGCTTCTGCGCTCTTCGGGCGTGCTTTGCAGGCCTGGGCCCACCTTCGGTGTCTGGAGTACAAAAGGATAGAAGTGGCGAGTGTGTCGTGGTGGACGCGGTTGAGAGTGGCCACACGAGTCCAGATGGAACAGGGACCCCATTCTCAGGGAGTCCTATTCTTCGACCATGTCGGTCCGGCGAGGCTTCAAGCCCTCGTGCCCGGGTCTCTTCGTCGATCGTATGCCGTCTTTCTTCACGGCATCGAGGTCTGGCGGACGCCGCTCCCCACCACCACAGCCGCGCTGCGGCAGGCGAAGCTCCTTCTGAGCAACTCTGACCACACGAGGCGAAGGGCTCGCCAATTCGTGCCGGAGCTGCCTCAAGTGAGGGTCGTTCCCCTGGCTTTGGCTGATGGACGTCGAGAAGGCGTCGTTGATCGGCAGCTCGTTGGCCAGCTACCAGGCGATTACTTCCTAGTGGTAGGCCGCATGCATCCACAAGAGCGATACAAGGGACATGACCTCATTCTTGACGCCATCGCAGGCCTCCGCCGGCAGGGAGTTCGGCAGCCCTGCGTCTTCGTTGGCGCCGGGAGGACAGAGCGCGCCTCGAGGCCCGGGCACGGGATCTGACGTTGGGAGATCTGATCTCCTTCGTTGGTGCCGTGGCCGACGCGACTCTCGATGCGCTCTACCAACGGTGCCGGGCGTTCGTGCTGCCGAGCACGGGAGAGGGTTTCGGTCTAGTTTACCTCGAAGCGATGCGCGCGGGGCGGCCTTGCGTAGCCGCCCGGGGCGGCGCGGCCGAAGAGATCGTCGTTCACGGCGAGACAGGCCTTCTGGTCGATGCTGACGATCCGAGCTCTCTACAGGAGTCGCTGATGCTCCTGTTGCGCGACTCTGCGCTGGTTGACCGCCTTGGTGGTGCCGGCCGACGGCGTCAGACTGCCCTCTACACGGAGGACTGCTTTCGCGCGCGGTTCCTTCCGGAGATGGATCGATTGCTGGGGGGACAACCTTGAGATCCATCGGTTCCGGCATGGTCTGGAGCTCGCCTTGAGCAGCCTTGATCTAGCCGCCCTAGTACTTCTCTGGGTGATCGCAACGGCCTGTTACTTCATCGTGTACACGCGGCAGCTCCATGGAACCGTTGGCTTGACGCTCGCTTGCGTTGCCGGCCTTTGAACCACTGGTTCGGTGCGGCCACATACCTCATGCCGGTCCATTTTGGCGGTGACGAGGCAACTACCACGGTCGGCTTCGTGGAGGCCAGCGTAGGGTTGGCAGGCGTTCTCCTGGGCAGCTTGGTATCGCCGGGGCTGCGGCCGCGGAAGCTGAATCCAGGAGGCGCGGAGACGGCCGGCGAAGCGGGATTGAAGTACTTAGCGATCGGCCTGACCGCGTACTTCGTCCTCCTACCCTGGGCCGGCTATGTGCCGTCCGCCAGTGCCGTAGTCTCGTCGGGCCTTGGTCTTGCGATTGCGGGCCTCACACTCGGGTGCTGGCAGGCCTGCGTTTCGGTGTCGCGTAAAGGGCTGATGGCTTGGCTCCTGGGAGCCACCGTTTTGCCAGTTCTGACCGTTCTGATTGGTGGCTTCCTTGGCTTCGGGGCGATCGCACTTCTGACTCTGGCGATGGCAGTCGCAGGGTTCTACCGGCCTCGTTGGCACGTTGTTGTGGCGGCAATTGCTCTCACCTACTTTGGGTTGTCGGTCTACGTGACGTACATGAGCGCGCGAGTGGCCATTCGCGAGGTGGTCTGGGGCGGTGAAGGGTACGGAGCCCGCCTAGGGATTGTCTCCGAGGCGCTGGCAGGGTTCAGGTTCTTCGATCCCACCAAGCCAGACCAACTGGTACTCATCGACCAGCGAATGAACCAGAACTACCTGGTCGGCGCGGCGGTCGAGTACCTGGAGGCTGGCGGCGCGGCGTTTGCACAGGGCGCGACTCATCGCGGATTCGGTCCTCGCCCTCGTTCCCAGTGCACCTATGGCCGGACAAGCCTTCTTCTGGAGGGAGTGGATACCTGGTCGCCGACTACACCGGCATCCCCTTCGCGGAAGGAACGAGCGTCGGCATCGGCATCATCCTCGAGCTGTACGTCAACTTCGGCCGCGATGGGCGTCTTGCTCGGCTGCGCGATCATCGGGGTGTCTCGTACCTGGTTCGACCGCGGCCGCTCGGCACTTGCGTTCGGGCGATGATGCCGGCTTCGTCGCCTGGTACGTGCCGGGGTCGGCCTTTCAGCAGGTCGGCGGCTCATTGGTCGAAGTCACCGCGGGCGTGGTCGGCGCATTGGTCGCCGTTCTTCTCGTCAACGCCGGCCTGCGGGCTCTGGCCAAGCGCGTTCGGTGAGGATCGCGCACGCCGTGGCGGCCCTTCGACCGCACACGGGGGGGCCCGCGACCTCGGTACCGCTGCTCTGCCGCGCCCTCGCCGACCGCGGACACACGGGTTTCGCTCTTGACCGCCTCCGGGCCGATGGCCGAGTGCCGTCGACGCGGTGCGCGACCGAGTGGACGATCGTGCCGTCCGGTCGGGGCCGTACTGGGCCGCCGACGCCAGCATCGACTGGATCCGGCCAGGCCCTCCGTGCGGCCGGCGAGCCGACGTGATGCACTCGCACGGCGTATGGCTGTTCCCGAACTGGATGGTCCGCGGCAGCCTGCCGACTGAAACGCCGCCCGCTCGTGGTCAGCCCGCGGGGTATGCTCAGCCCCTGGGCTCGCCGCCAGTCCCGGGTCGGAAGGGTCTGGCATGGTCTCTGGCCGATCGCTGGGCCCTGCGTGCGGCGCGGGTGCTCCACGCCACGAGCGACCTCGAGGCCGAGGAGATGCGGGCGATGGGACTGCGCGGACCGATCGCGGTGATCGCGAACGGACTCGACCTGGACGGCGAGTTTGCCGGCGAGCGGCTGGCCGCGTTTGCGCGAGCGTCGGCAGCAGCCGGTGCAGGCCGACGTGTCGTCTTCCTCTCCCGCATCCACCCGAAGAAGGGTCTGGATCTGCTGCTCGAGGCGTGGAGGCGCGCTGGGCGAGGCCCGGATCGGGCATCGCCTCACCATCGCTGGTCCCGGCGAAGCCGGCCGACGTCGCAGGGCTCGAGCGAAAACTTGTCGCGCTTGGCGAGGTGGCAGCAGTCGAGTACGTGGGGCCGGTGTTCGGCGACGAGCGCCTTCGCTTGCTGTTGGACGGCGGACCTTCTGGTCCTGCCCAGCCACAGCGAGAACTACGGCATCGTGGTCGCGGAGGCGCTCGCCTGCGGGAGGCCGGTCATCACCACCACCGGCACCCCCTGGTCTTCCCTAAGCAAGCGAGGGCTGCGGGTGGTGGGTGGCGCCTCGACCGTGGAGGCGCTGGACGGCGGCGCTGCGGGAGGCGCTCTCGCGCCGAGGGCACGCCTTCGGGAGATGGGGGCGCAAGGGCCGACGGCGCTCGTGGAGCGCGAGCACTCGATCCGCACGACGGCGGCTCGGATGGAAGCGGTCTACGAGTGGGCCTGCGGCCGGGGGCCGCGGCCGGAGTGGTTGGCGCCGTGAGGGTCCCATGAGAAGCCTCAGCGCTACTTCGACCGCGGTCCGTCGGTTCGTGCGGGAGCTGCGCTTCGTCGGCAGCGGAGGCTGGCGGCGGATGCCCGTCGTGGGGGCGCTTGATGTTCGTCGCCACCGGCCTCGACCTCCTGGGAGTGGTCCTGATCGCGCCCTTTCTCTCGTTGACCCTCGGCGGACCGGGTTCGGACGCTGTCCCTTCCCGCCTTGGCTCCGGAGATGTCGGCGCTTCGTCGCTGGGCCTTCTCGGCGGCGCTCTGCTGGTCGTCTTCGTCGCCAAGGCCTACGCCGCCTACCGCGTGCAGCGGGCCATCACCCGCCTCACCGAAGGCGAGCGGGCGCGGTTGATGACGGCGCTGCTCGCCGCCTACCAGACGCAGCCCTACGAAGCGCACCTGCGACGGAACAGCAACGAGCTCATCACCACCGTGGTGTGGTACACGCAGGTCTTCACCAACGGCGTCCTGGCGAGCCTGCTCCGGCTGGTCACCGACGGCCTGGTCTTCCTGGCCCTCGGGGTCTACCTGGCCTGGACCGACCTGCGCGCGGTCGCGCTCCTGATCGTGCTCCTCGGGAGCGGTGTTCTGGTGGGTGTCGCGCAGCGTCCGCGCCCGCCTCAGTCGAGGCCGCGCGGAGCAACGCGGTGCTGACCGGCGAAGTGAGCGTGGCCGTGAGCCAGGCCCTGGGCGCGCTGCGCGAGGTCCGCATCCTGGGACGGGAGGCCTATTTCCGTAAGCGGGTGCAGACCGCGTCCGAGGGACTGGTCGACTCCGTGGCCACCCAGGCGAGCTTGCAGTTGGTGCCACGCCAGGCGGTGGAGATCGCGGTGGTGACGTTCCTCGTCGCGCTGTCCTGGCTGGCGCTGCGCTCGGGCGGCGCGGCCCTGGGGCTCGTGCCCCTGCTCGGGACGTTCGCCGCCGCGGCCGTCCGTCTCATGCCAGCGAGCACGTCGGTCCTGTCCAACTGGAACAACCTGCGAGCCAATCGATTCGTGGTGAGCGTGCTCGCGGAGGAGCTCTCCGGGGCGGAGCGCCTGGAAGCGCCCCCGGAGCCGGACGTCTCACCCCGGCAAAGACCCGAGGCCTTCGAGACGCTCGAGCTGGCCGAGGTCGGCTTCTCCTACGCCCTCTCCGAAGAGCCCGTTCTCCGGGGGGTGTCGCTGAAGATCCAGGCGGGAGAGGTGGTGGGGGTGATGGGCCGGTCGGGAGCGGGAAAGAGCACGCTGGCCGATGTCGTCCTCGGCTTGCTGCGCCCGCAGCACGGCCAGATCCGGGTCAACGGCTGGAGCATCCACGACAACCTGGCCCGTTGGCACCGGATGGTGGCCTACATCCCGCAGTCCGCCTACCTGTTGGACGACACCCTCCGGCGCAACGTGGCCCTGGGCGTGCCGGACCACGAGATCGACGCCCAGCGCGTCGACGATGCCGTCTGCATGGCGCAGCTCCAGGACTTCGTGGCGCGGCTCCCCCAGGGCCTCGACACCGAGGTCGGGGAGCGCGGCGTGCGCCTCTCCGGCGGCCAGCGGCAGCGCGTGGCCATCGCCCGCGCCCTCTATCACGACCGCCAGTTCCTCATCCTGGACGAGGCCACCTCGGCCCTGGACGCCGAGACGGAGCGCGACGTGGTCGAGGCCGTGAACGCGCTGCAGGGCGTCCGCACTTTGCTGATCGTCGCGCACCGCGAGTCCACTCTGCGAGCGGCGACCCGGATCCTGGGGGTCGAATCGGGCGGAGTCGGGGTTACGGTACGAACTCCCCGGTGAGGCCGTAGGTCAGGTTCTGGTAGGAGAAGTCCTGGAGGTTGCTGACGCGCCGAACGAGTGTCGCACCCACGCCCAGGCGCAAGTGGTCGCCGAAGCGGCGCGTCAGGGAGCCGCCGGCGGTCCACAGGTGGTCCACACGTTCGAGCAGTGAGCCTGCGGACACGAGAGGCAAGAAGGTACTGAGCCTGCTCGAAGCCGGCCGTCGCGGAACCGAAGAGATCGAAGGGCAGGCTCGACGGTCAGCGTGCCCGTGTAGCGACTGCTGACGTAGCTGTTGCGCAGCAGACCCTCCGCAGAGGCGCCTCGACCCACGGCGTAGACGACGTCGCGATCCGCGACCAGCGTCACCTGCCCGAAGCGTTGGAGGGCCATACTCACGTCCACCCCGAAGGCCGGGCCACGGTAGGGCGGAACCCCTCCGGCGGAGGACGCCGGATACTCGCGGACGCCGGCGCGCAGTGCGCCCGGTGACAAGCGCTTTTCGGCCGAAGTCGAAGCCTGCGAAGTAGCCTCGTGACTGGGTGATGCGCCGGCCCGGTTGGGTCTCGCCCAGGAAGCGATCCTCGGTCAGGTTGACGGAGCCGACGAGAGACGTTTGGTTGGTGAGGCGATAGCTCAGGCCACCATCGAGGCTGCGGCTATCGCGGTCCAGCGTGGTGGCCACGTCACTGCCCTCGACGTTGACCCCGGGCTCGAAGCGGTATTCCGCTGCCGTCACTGCACCCGTTGAGCGAGATCCGTCGCGAGACACGCCAGATGGCGCCTGCGTTGGCGGTCTTCTCCTGGCGGAGAAGCCGCTCGTCGACGTCGATCGAGAAGCGTTGTCGGTACTGGCCACCCCCACCCCCCACGGAGAAGGTGAGGGGCCCGACGTCGGCCTCGAGGGTCCCCTTGCCGAAATAGTCGGTCGACCGTTCGCTCGTCTCTCGGCCGAACCACGTGAAGTCCAGCTCCCCTTGACCCTGCAACCGAAAGCGCCGGCCGATCGGCATCTGACCCTCGAGGACGGGGGACAGGATGATCGAGCTGTCGGGGATGGCCCCTGCCTGCGCGTTGTAGACGTTGGTGCTGACGCCTGCGTTGCGGAGCAGCAGCCGAGGGTAGAGGTGCAGGTGGCCGAAGGTGTAGCCGCGTCCGCGGCTCCCGCTCCCGATCGAGGTCTGGTCGGGCGGTGCCTGCGCCCAGCCACGCACGGAAATACTGGCGGCCAGGGCAACGAGAGCGAGGTGGCGGACGCGGCTAGCCGGCATGGCTCCGCGACGTCAGGAGACCTCGCGGAGGGCGGATTTGACCCCTCTCTCCGGCGCGACCGACCGGGCCGGAGAGGGCGCTGCTTCGACGTCCTGGTGGGCGCAGGCCTGGAACCCTTCCTCGATGGCCTGGACGAGGGTGATCGAGTCGAAGTCGAGGCCGCGGGGCGAAGTCGCGAAGCTGACGTACACCTCTCCGAGCCGCCGCTCGCCGAGCAGCAGGGGAACCTGGAGGGTCCACGTTCCCGCCCTCTCGTCGGCCGGCGCCTGTCCCCACACGGGGTAGGGGCTCCGCGGAGGCTGCTCGCTCAAGCGGGATTCGACCTGACTCGCGCCGAGGCGCATCTCGAGGCGCTCCATTCCGAGCTCGTCGGCCGCCGCCACCAGGCGGTCCCAGAACTCCGACGGGTGGCCGGCCCGGCTCAGGTCCTCCCCGAGCTGCACGAGCCGGATGTTGCGGGTGAGGGTTCGGCGCGTGTAGAGGAGGCGGCTGGTCAGGACGCGCTGCAGCTCGGTGATCTCGACGTAGCCGAGCCGCCGCACCCCGGCCCAGGCGAGCAGGCCGACCAGCAGGAACACGGCCCAGAGCGTCTGGCTGGGTCCGGTCGCGACGACCAGGGCCAGCGAGGCGCTCAGGACCGACACGAGATAGAGGCTCAGCACCGCGCGCAGGGGCGTGAGGCCCAGGCGAAGGAGCCGATGATGGATGTGGTCGTGGTCGGCGCGGAAGATCCGCCGGCCTCGGGCCGCACGGCGGAATATCGCGAGGGCGACGTCGAACAAGGGGAGGGCGAGGGTCAGGATGGGAACCGAAAGCGCGATGATCGCGCTGCCCTTCCGATTGCCCATGGCCGCGAGAGAAGCCAGGAGGAATCCGATGAGGAGGGATCCCGAGTCGCCCAGGAAGATGCGCGCCGGGGTGAAGTTGTACCGGAGGAAGCCCAGCAGCGCTCCCGCCAGGGCCGCAGCCAGGACGGCCCCGGCGGGCTGGCCGTTGAGGACCGCGACCACGAGCAGGGGCACGGTCGCCACCAGGCCCACGCCGGCCGCCAGGCCGTCGAGGCCGTCGATGAGGTTGAACGCGTTGCTCATGGCCGCGAACCACAGCAGCGTGATCGGGAGCGCGAGCCAGCCCAACTGCAACCCGCCTCCGAGCGGATTGCTGAGAACGTCGATCCGAAGGCCGGCCAGGTAGAGGTAGAGGCCCGCCGCCGCCTGCACGGCGAGCTTGGTCCAGGGCGACACCCGCCGCACGTCGTCCACCGCCCCCAGGAGCACGATCGCACCCGAGGTGACGATGAGCGGCAGCCAGAGCGGTGCTATACCCCATTCCGCGAATGCCGCCTCGCCCGCTGCCGCACGGAGTACGAGCAACGCGCCCACGAAGGCGACCCAGATCGCAACGCCCCCCAGCAACGGAACCGGTCCGCCGTGCAGCTTGCGCTGGCCGTCGGGACGGTCGAGCCAGCCCAGGCGCCGAGCCGCCCAGGCCACGGCGGGCGTGAGCAACAGCGTGGCCAGCAGGGCTACGGCGAAGGCCACCGCCGCGAACTCCGGCGTGGGCGGCGGCGCTGCCGGAAGGTCAGCGACTACAGGCGGCATCGGTAGCAAGGGGCAACTCGGTGACACTGACTGCAGCCGAGGACGTCCCGCTCCCGCCGGCGTCGTCGGCGACCGTGAGCAGGACCGTGTAGGTGACGACCAGGCAACGCGCCACGGTGTCCGGGAAGACGTGGGTGACCACGGGCCCGCTCGCCGTCTGCTCGGGAGTGCCGTCGCCGAAATTCCAGACGTAGCTGCGGACCGAACCGTCGGCGTCCTGGGTGGGCGAGGCGTTGAAGGTCACGACCGTCTGGCCGGCGACGATGGGGGAGAGGGGTGAGTACACGAACAGGGCGTCGGGAGGGATGTTGGGCAGCTGCTCGCAGGCCGGGGTGACGAGGAGGCCGAGGCCGACGACGATCAAGAGACGTCTTCTCATGCGCGTTTGGCCCAGCGCTGCTGCGCCCGGCCCTCCTCGATGCTGGCCACCCGGCCCGCTCCGGCTTCACGTTCGCCATACTTCCCGTAGTGGCGGCCGTAGTGGTCGTCGTAGTCGAACGGGTTCTTTTGGAGGTGGGCACGGTTCAGCACCGCGCCCAGGACCCGCGCGCCGGTGGCGCGCAGGCGCTCGACGGTCTGGCGCACGGCCTTGCGCGGGGCCATCTCGGCCCCCACGATGACGATCACCCCGTCCCCGAACGGAGCGAGGAGGAGCGCGTCGGCCACCGCTCCCACCGGCGACGAGTCGACGATCACCCACTCGAAAGTGGTGCTCAAGGTGTCGAGAAGGCCCTTGACGGCACGGCTCGTGAGCAGGTCTCCGGGACTGGGGGCGGCGGCCCCGGCGGGCAGGAACGAAACGCCGTTGCCGGCCGGAGGCTGGATGGCTTCCGAGGGCTTGGCCTTGCCCACCAGCACGTCCGTGAGACCCGGAGTGCGAGGCCGCCGCAGCACGGTGTGGACGTGGGGCTTGCGGAGATCGCCGTCGAGGAGCAGCACGCTCTGGTTCGCCGCCGCCAGGGTGAGGGCGAGGTTGACGGACGTGAGCGTCTTGCCCTCCCCCGGTATGGTCGAGGTGACGACCAGGATGCGTGGCGCCTTGTCGGGCCAGGAGTAGCCGAGGGCGGTGCGCAGCACGCGGTAGCCCTCGCCGAAGGGGCCGGGCGCGCCGCCGCGCACGAGGAGGTTGCTCCCCACGCTGTCCGACTCGGGGACGACACCGAGCAGCGGCACCCCGAGCTGGCGAGCCACCTCGCCCGGGGTCCTTACGGTGTTGTCGAGGAACTCCAGGGAGAACGCGAGCAGCAGGCCGAGGCCCAGGCCAAGGAGGACCCCGAGCGTGATGTCGCGTTGCGTATTTGGCCGGAAGGGGGCGCCGGGGACGGTCGCCGGATCGACGATCCGAATGTTCGACGCCTTCAATTCCGACGTGATGCCTGTCTGCTTCGAACGGGAGACCACCTCGTTCAGGACCTGCTTCGCGGCGTCGAGGTCGCGTTTCTTCATGTCGTACTGGGATCCCCGCCGGGCGAGCTCGGTGATCTCGGCCTTGGCGGCCTCGAGGGCGCCCGCCACGCTCAGTTCCTGGGCCGCCGCTGCCCGGTAGTCGTTCTCGGCGGCGTTGATGACACGTTGGGCTTCGGCCAGGAGCTTCTTCCGCGTCTCCTGGATCTGCGACCGGACCTTGATGATCTCCGGATGCTCCTCGAGGTACTTCTCGAGGAGCTGGGCCTGCTGCCTTTCGAGGCCGGCGAGCTCGATGCGCATGCTCTGGACCAGCGGGCTGCGCATCACTTCCGGCAGCTCCTGGGGGTTCGTGGCGCCGTGCATCTGGTTGTAGAGAGCCTGCCTTTCGAGCCGGGTGGTTCGGAGGCCCGTGAGGGCGGTGCCCAGCTCCTTGAGCTGCTGCTCGAGGAGGGCGCGACGCTCGTCGATGTTCACGAGGCCCTGCTCCTGCTTGAGTCGCTGGAGCTCGGTCTCTCCCTGCGCGATCTTCACGCGCTGCTCCTCCACCTGGCCGCCCAACCATTGGTTGGCGTCCGAGGAGGTCTGGTAGCGCACGTCCAGGGTCTGCTGCATGAAGAGCTGCGCCATCCGATTCGCCACCGACGCCGCGCTTTCGGGTCGGTCCGACTCGTACGAGAGGGTGACGAGACGGCTGTTGCGGATGGGGGCCACCTTGACCCGGGCCAGCACCCCGTCGATGGCGCCCTCCATGAGCGGCGAGGAGCCCACCGGAGCCGCCTTCGCGGCCTCCTTCTCCGCCGCCGCGCGCGGACCGCCGTACTCGGGATCGTCGAGGAGGTTCAGGCTCTCGACGACCTTGCGGGCCAGGGAGCGGCTCTGCAAGAGGCGGTACTGCGTCTGGTAGTAGTCGTCCCGCGCGGTGTCGACGTCGGCCACGCCCTTGAACTCGAGCACGTTCGGGTTTTCCCGCTCGATCAGGATTTGCGTGGTCCCCCGATAGGTCGGCTTCGTGAGCAGCGACCTGACGGTGGCGAAGCCCGCCACCGCGAACACCACTGCGAGAACGATGTATCGCCGGCGGTAGAGGACGGACAGGTAGCCGCGGAGACCAGAGTCGCCCTCAGGTTCGTGGTTCGGTCCGTCCTGAGGGTCGGGCCCCGTGTGCAACGCGCCCCTCTCTTCCCTCTCTCCGCTCCCGGCCACGGTGGCCGGATCGGCGTCGGGTAGCGACCCGCCATTAGCTACTGCGTTGTAGCGACCCGTCCTGGACACCGGACCGCGAGCCGCAATGAGTTAATGCAGGCGATGGTATTGGGCGCCAGCGGACCAAGTCAAGGGTCTGGCAAAGATTCTGGGTCTAGAGTGCGGGATGATCCATCTCGCGTAGCGATGGTATCCACTCCATCGGAGCAATTTGGCTCTTCCTGGTTTCGTCGTCGGCCTGCAGATCTCTTTGGTAGGATTGTGATTCGACGATGAAATCCGACTGCGCCGAGGGGAAGGTGATGGCGAACCCAGCGAGGACCTCCAGGTTAGCGCTGGGGCTCGTGCTCGTCGTTTCTGCCGCACGCCTCGACGCCGCAGCTCGGAGCGGCACGGGGCCCCGCATCGACCACACCGCGGTCGGCTGTTTCGTCAAGGATCGCTTTGCCGAGATCACGACCTCGGTCGAGCCCGCAGAGGGGTTGGCGTGGGTGCGCCTCTACTTTCGATCGCCCCGCGACCCCGACTTCCTCTTCGTGGAGATGACGCCGAGCAGCAAGCGGTTCGTCGGTGTGCTGCCGCGGCCGAAAGAAGACGCCAGTCCGGTCACTTACTTCTTCGAGGCGGCCGCGGACGGACGCGTCAGCCGGAGCGCCGCGATGACGGCTCCGGTCGTGGCCGGCCGTGGCTGTGTCCGAGGCCAGCCCGCGCCGGACGCCGGCAAGCTCCCCGACCTGGCGATCTACACGCTGGGCACCGCGACGACCCCTCCCGTCGGCTTTTCCGGAGTGTCGGGCGTGAGACCCGTGCCTCGGGGCCCTGCGCAGAGCTCGAGCCCCGCGAGCACGAGTTCGAGCCCGCCCATCCCAGCTACGCCGGCGCCGATCAGCCCTCCCGCCGCGCCGGTCAGCGCTCCCCCGGCGCACCCCGCGGTCGTGGGGCAGGGGCTGGAGACGCCCGCGACTTCGACCGCAGTCCCCGACTACGCTCTCGGCCGGGACGACATCATCAAGGTGAGCGTCTACGGACACGACGACCTGGGCCAGACCCTGGTGATCCAACCGGACGGGACGTTCAGCTTCCCCCTCATCGGCCGCGTTCAGGCCGAGGGCTTGACCGCTCGGGAGCTCGAGCAACGACTCACCCAGCTCCTCGGCCGAAGCTTCGTACGGGCACCCCAGGTGTCCGTGACCGTCCAGGAATACAAGAGCAAGACCGTGTTCGTCATGGGGGAGGTGGCGCGGCCCGGGCCCTACCCGCTTTCGGGAAGCCTGAGCGTCATGGAGGTCTTGGCCAAGGCGGGCGCGACGGGCGGCGTGGGCGCCGAGGTCGTGATCGTCCGGCCCCCGGGTGAGGTGAACGGGCCCGTCCTCCCCGACGCGAGCGGCGCCGCCGAGATCATGCGCGTCAACCTCCGCGAGATCCAGATGGGCCAGCTCAAGAAGAACGTCCAGCTCCATGCGAACGACACCATCTTCGTGAGCGCGGCGGCCAAGGTCTACGTCACCGGAGAGGTGCGGAATCCCGGCGGCTTTCCCTTCCAGGCCGGGATCACGGTGCGGCAGGCCATCAGCATGGCGGGGGGCCTCTCGCCGGACGGGTCCTCGAGCCGCCTGGAGGTCGTCCGCGCCGCCGGACCCAAAGCCAGCAAGACCAAGATCGGGATCGACGACGTCGTTCAGCCCGGCGACACCATCATCGTGAAGGCCAAGCTGTTCTGAGGTCGGGAGCGGGCTACGCCGAGGAAGGCACGCCCACTCTGCGAAGGAACGCCCGGAAGCGGGGCTCGGCGCGAAAGGGCGCCAGCAGGGGGGCGGCGCCCGCGAACACGGCCCAGGGGTCTCGCTGCTCGATCCCTTCCTCGAAGCGCGCCAACCCAACTTCCAGATCCCCGAGGGCCCCGAGCACGGCCGCGCGCTGGCAGGGTGAGACGAAGGTGCTCGCGGCCACGGCGTCGAGCGCCTCGAGCTCGCGGCGGGCCTTCTCCGGCTCGCCCGCGCGCACGAGCGCCCAGGCCAGATGGACGCGCATGACCGGACCCCCTTCGGTCAACAGGACGCGCGCGCTGCAGCGCCGCCTTGCCCTCCTTCATCTTCCCGAGCATCACGCTCGCGTGCCCGAGGGTCCGGTAGCCCAGGAAGTGCTCGGGCCGAAGCTCGACGGCCTGGCGGGCGAGGGCCAACTCCTCCTCGTACTCGCCGACCATCTCGTGAAAGAAGCACTGAAGCCCGAGAGCGAGACCGGAGAGGGGGTCGATCGCGCGCCCGCGGTCGACGGCCGCGCGTGCCCCCGCGAGGTCGCCGGCGAGGGCCAGGAAGAGCCCGCGCCAGAGATGGACCGAGGCGAGGCGCGGAGCGAGGGTGGTGGCCCGATCGAGGGCGAGCCGCGCGCCCTCCCAGTCCCAGTCCCGAAAGAGCCGGGCGTAGGCGCGCGACGCGTGAGCCTCGGCGAAGGACGGGTCGAGGGCGAGAGCGCGGTCGGCGCACTCCTCGGTGAGACCCCAGGCCTCGCGCGGAGGGACGACACCGCCGAGGCCCAGGAGGAGGTGGGCGTCGGCGAGGCCGGCGTGGGGCGCGGCGAAGAGGGGGTCGAGACGGGCGGCCTCCCCGTAGTACCCGAAGGCCTTCCCCAGGCTCGTCGGGTCGAAGCGCGCCCAGAAGTAGCGGCCGCGGAGGTAGGCCTCGTAGGCCTCGGGCCCGGGCGATGGCGCTGCGGGTCACGACCGCGAGCCAGTCGGAGCGACAGCACCTCGGCCACGCGCTCGGCCAGCTCGTCCTGGACCGAGAAGAGGTCGGTCCAATCGGTGTCGAAGGAGTGGGCCCACGGCCGGAGCGCCGCGGGTAGGGGAACGAGCTGGACGGAGACCCGCACGCGGCCGGCGTCGCGCTGGATGGTGCCGGTCACGACGGCGTCCACTCCCAGCTCCTTCGCGGCCTCCCGCGGTGGCTTCGGGGTGTCCACGTACGCGGCCACGGCACCCGTGGGCCGCACCCGGAGCCCTTCGGCCTCGGTCAGCCGGCCGATCAGGGCATCGGCCAGGGCGAGGCCGAGGTGGGTCTCGGTCTCCGGGCCGAGGCAGGTGAACGGCAAGCACCGCGAGCCCGAGCTCGTGGCGCCGAGCCTCGGCCTCGGCCTTGACCTCGGCGTCGAACCGATAGCCGCGCCGTGGCACCGTCTGCAGGTACGAGCGGCCGTCCGGCTGGGGGCCGAGGGCACGCCGGAGCGCGGACACCGTCACGCTGAGGTTGGCTTCCTCGACCGCCGCGTCCGGCCACACCCGACCCAGCAGCTCTTCCTTGGAGACCACGTCGCCGCGGTGCTCGACCAGGGCCAGGAGCAGGGCGAGCGCCTTCGGGGTGAGGGGGACGAGCTCCCCGGAACGCCAGAGCACGCCTTTCTCCGCATCCAGCCGGAAGGGACCGAACTCGAAGGAGCTGGAGTCGGGCATCGCCGCGCGGCCTTTTGGAAAAACCTTGGAAAACCTTCAGGTCGACGACCGGGGTTTCCTGGGACCGAGGGCCCATCTTCACAGACGAAGGGCCGAGGAGCAACGGGATCGGTAGAGACCCCGGCCGAACGAGGTGATGATCGAATGAGGATTTTCGTTGTGGACGACGACCCGAGCCTTCGGCTCTTCGTCAAGCGATGGCTCGCCCAGCTCGCGGGGCACGAGGTTCTGGTCTTCGACAACGGCACGGCGGCCGTCGAGGCCCTGGCCCGCTACGCGCCGAGCCTCGTGCTGAGCGATCTCGAGATGCCCGGCTTGTGCGGCGAGGACGTGGCCGAGGCCGCGGCCCTGCTCCCCTGTCCGCCGCGCATCGTCCTGATGTCGGGAGACCACGACCGGCTGAAGCGGGCGAGCAGCCTCGCCCAAGCCACGCTGGAGAAGCCGTTTTCATTCAAGTCGCTCCTCGAGACCCTCGAGTCCCCCTGTCGCGAGAGCTAACCGCCCCACGTCTCAGTCGGCCCGGAGCGCCCGCACCGGATCCGTGGCCGCGGCGCGCCGTCCGGGAAGGTAGCCGGCCAGGAGCGCGGTGAGGAGCAGGAGGCCGACGACCACGGCGAATGTCGATGGGGTCGCTGGCCGAGACGCCGTAGAGGAAGCTCGAAAGCGTGCGCCCGAGCAGCGAGCGCGGCCCCGACTCCGAGGGCCAGACCGACCAGCACCAGGCGCAGGCTCTGGCCGCATGACGAGACCGAAGATCTCGCGGCGCGTGGCGCCGATCGCGACGCGGACGCCGATCTCGTAGGTCCGCTGCGCGGTCGAGTAGGAAACGACCCCGTAGGTGCCGATGGCCGCCAGCAGGAGGGCGCAGCCGGCGAAAGCGGCGAACAGCCACATCATCGAGCGCGGCTCCGTGACCGACGACGACACGACCGCGTCCAGGGTGCGCACCTCGCTCACGGGCACGTCGGGGTTGACGCTCGCGACCAGCGCGCGCAGCCGGGCTGCGATCGCGGACGGCTCCGCGGAGGAGCGGACCAGGAGCGCCATCGACCGCGGGATCTGGCGGTTGAGGGCCACCGCCTGCGGGTAGGGCATGTACATCGCCCCGACGATCTCCGCGGGGGCGCGGCCGGACAGCGTGTAATGCCGCACGTCACCCACGACCCCCACGACCGTCCGCCAGTCCTTGTCCCAGACCACGCGGATGCGCTTGCCGATCGGGTTCTCGTCCGGCCAGTGCCGGCGCGCGGTGGCGGCGCTCACGACCACGACCGGCGCCGTGCGCTCCCCGTCGGCGTCCTCGAGGACCCGGCCCTGCAGCAGCGGTATGCGCATGACCCGGAAGTACGCCGGCGTCACCGCTCCCGCCCAGAGCAGGGGCGCCACCGCCTCCGTGGCCACGAGCGGATGCCCTTCGAGCTCGACGGGAAGGAGCGGCTGCTCGCCGCTCAGCGGAACGGCATTGGCCGCCGCCACCTCGGCGACCCCGCTCATGCGCTCGGTGCGCCGGATCAGCTCGTCGTAGAGGGCCACGCAGGCCGCGCGCACCTCGCAGGTCGCCGGGTTCGGGGAGACCCGCACGGTCGAGCGTCTGCTCGGGCCGGAACCCCGGGTCGACCTGGCTCAGCCCGGAGAGCGTCCGGATCAGAAGGCCCGCGCCCACGGCCAGGACCACGGCGAGCGCCACTTCCGCCGCGATGAACGAGCTGCGCAGGCGCGTGCCGCCGGGCGCCATCGCGCGCTGGCCTCCGGCCTTCACCATGCGCCGAGATGTCGACGCGCGAGGCGCTGGCCGCGGGGGCGAGGCCGAAGAAGAGCCCGCACAGCACGGAGAGGCCGGTCACGAAGGCGAGGACGCCGCCGTCGATGCCGACCGTGGCAGAACCCGCGGGCGTCGGCGGGAAGGATGGCCTTCAAGCCGGAGAGGGCGGACCGAGCCAGGGCGATCCCGAGCCCTCCTCCGAGGAGCGAGAGGACCACGCTCTCCGTGAGCAGCTGACGGAGGATGCGGCCCCGGCTGGCGCCGAGGGCCGCGCGGAGCGCCATCTCCTTCCCGCGGGCCGCCGCCCGCGCCAGGAGGAGGCTCGCGACGTTCGTGCACGCGATGAGCAGCACGATGCCGACCGCCGATTGCAGGAGCGAGAGCTTGCGGCGGAGGTCACGGACCAGGTCTTCCTGCAACGAGACGACGGTGGCATCCGCGTTCCAGCTCGGGGCCGGCCAGGGGAACATCGTGGCGATGCGCGCGATCATCGAGCGCAGCTCGTCCTGCGCCTTGGGAAGGCTCACGCCCGGGCCGAGGCGCGCGACGAGCGGCATCCAGCCGAACCCCCAGTAGTCCTCCGCGTTGCCGGGATCGAGGCGCAGCGGCACCCAGAGCTGCGTCGATCCCGACGGGAAATGAAAGCCCGGCCGGCATCACGCCCACGATCTCGCGGCTCACGCCCTCCACCGTGATCGTCCGGCCGACCGCGGTCGGGTCGCCGGCGAAGCGGCCCTGCCAGAGCGCGTGGCTCAGGACCACGACGCGGTCGCGGCCGGGGCGGTCGTCGCCCGCCACGAAGGTGCGGCCGAGCGCCGCCCCCCGGCCGAGCACCGAGAAGAGGTTCGCGGAGACGGTGCTCCCGACGACGCGCACGGCCTCGTCCTGCCCGGTGAGGTTGCAGCTCCTGGTCCGAGCCGACGCCCGCGATCTCCAGGGTGCGGCTCTGCTCCTGCAAGGCCACGACCGCGCCCTTCGGGTAGAAGCCGGTCAGGCGGACGAGCCGCTCGGCGGCGGGATAGGGAAGGGGTCGGAGCAGCACGGCGTTCACGAGGCTGAACATCGCCGCGTTGCCGCCGATGCCGATCGCGAGCGACAGCGACGGCCACCGCCGTGAAGCCGGGGCTCTTCACGAGCACGCGAACTGCGAAGCGAATGTCCTGCGCGAGGGTCTCGAGGCGCCCGAAGGTCCACAGGTCGCGGCACTCCTCCTTCAAGGCCACGGGATTGCCGAACCGGCGCACGGCCGCGAGGCGCGCTTCGTCCGCGCCCTGGCCCGCCGCCGCGTACTGCTCTTCGCGCATGGCGAGATGGAAGCGCAGCTCGTCGTCCAGGTCGCGCTCGAGCCGGCTGCGCCCGAAGAGCGCCCGGACCCGCTGCCAGACGCGAGTGCATCGCTCCCGGGCGGTCATGGCCTCAGGCCGTCTCCATGATCCGGGCGATGCCCGCGGTCATGCGGACCCAATAGCCCGCTTCGTGGGCGAGCTGCTTGCGACCCGCGGCCGTCAGCCGGTAGAACTTGGCGCGGCGGTTGTTCTCGGAGAGTCCCCATTCCGCGGCCAGGAGGCCGCGGACCTCGAGCCGATGCAAGGCCGGATAGAGCGCCCCTTCCTCCACGCGGAGGACGTCCTCCGAGGTGCGCTCGATGAACTCGGCGATCGCGTAGCCGTGCCGCGAGCCCCGCTCCAGGGTCTTCAGGATCAGCATGTCGAGCGTGCCCTGCACCAGCTCGCCGGGAGCGCTCTTCGGCTTTTCGTTCATGCCCTCGGCTTCCTCCCCATAAACGACTTAGGGGAGTGTAGGGCAAGCGGCCGCGGGAGACAAGGCCTTTGCGCGTCGGCCCACCTGCCATACGCTCTAGCCACGCGATTCCCGCGGAACACGGGTGGGGGACCACATGAAATCGAACCGGCGCGGATTTGTCCAGGCGATGGGAGCGGGGGCGGCCGGGCTCACCCTCGGGGTGAAGGGCTCGTCGACGGCTTTCGCGGCACCCTTGGCCGCACCCAAGGAAGCGGAGGACGGACCGGCGCTGCAGGTCGGCGAGAACATCGCCGTTGCCGACACCCAGTACGGCAAGGTCAGAGGGTACGTCCTGCGGGGGATCCACTACTTCCTGGGGATTCCCTACGGAGCCGACACCTCGGGACCCAACCGGTTCATGCCGCCGCAGAAGCCGAAGCCCTGGACCGAGGTGCGTCCCGCGTTGTGGTGGGGCAACACGGCTCCGCAGAACATGGACAACCGCTACGCCAACCCCTACGCCTCGTTCCGCGACCACTGGAACTACGACGACGTCAGCGAGGACTGCCTGAGGCTCAACGTCTTCACGCCTGCGCTCAAGGACGGCAAGAAGCGGCCCGTGCTGTTCTGGATCCACGGGGGCGGCTTCAGCAACGGCAACGGCATCGAGCACGACGGGTACAACGGAGAGAACTTCGCCCGGCTCGGAGACGTGGTCTTCTGCTCCATCAATCACCGCCTCGGCCCCTTCGGCTACTGCAACCTGGCCGGAGTGGGCGGGGAGAAATTCGCCGCGTCCGGCAATGTCGGCATGCTCGACATCGTGCAAGCACTCGAATGGGTGCGCGACAACATCGCGAGCTTCGGCGGCGATCCCGGAAACGTGACGATCATGGGTCAGTCGGGGGGCGGGGCCAAGGTCTGCACCCTGACCGCGATGCCCGCGGCCAAGGGCCTGTTCCACAAGACGGTGGTGGAAAGCGGCGCCGCCCTCCGCATGGGGGAGAAGGCCACGTCCGAGAAGCTCGGATCGTACGTCCTGAGCGAAGCCGGGCTGACCGCCGCGGACGTCGGCAAGCTCCAGGAGATGCCGTGGAAGGAGTACCTCGCCGTCGCCACCAAGGCCGGGCAGAAGCTGAACCAGGAGCTCGGGCCCGGCGGAGGAGGGCTGCGTCGAGGGTTCAACCCGGTGGTGGACGGCGTCATCCTGCCGCAGGACCCCTACCACCCCGAACCGGCGCCTACCGCGGCCGCCGTTCCCATGGTCGTCTGCTCGATGGTCGACGAGCAATCGCCCAGCTGGATGGACGCATCGCTCGAGAACATCACGCTCGACCAGGTGGTCGAGAAGGTCAAGGTGCGCGCCGGTTTCGGGCCCGGTTTCGGGGACAAGGCCAAGGACGTGGTCGACGCCTACGCCAAGGCCTTTCCGGGCAAGAAGCCGGTCGAGATCTGGTCGCTGGTCAGCAGCAACCGGCAGAGCACCGTGGCCCTGGCCGATGCCAAGTCGAAGCAGCCCGCGCCGGTCTACGTGGCCTGGTTCGCGTGGCAGCCGCCGCTCTTCGATCGCCGGATGCGCGCCTTCCACTGCCTCGACATCTGCTTCTGGTTCGACAACACCGACCTGATGCTGACCCACACCGGCGGCGGAGCGCGTCCGCGGAGGCTGGGAGAGAAGATGGCCCGTTCCCTGCTGCACTTCATGAGAACGGGTGATCCGAACGGGGGAGGCCTTCCCGCCTGGCCGAAGTACACGACGGCGAAGGGAGAGACCATGGTCCTCGACGACGTCTCCGTGGTCAAGAACGACCCCGATGGGCCGGCCCGAAAGGCGCTGCCGGCCCTGTAGGCCGAGCGGCCCGGTCACAACTCCGGCCGGTGCTCGTGGGCTTCGAGTCTCCTCGGGCGGACCGGGATCAGCGACAAAGCCCCCCGATCTTGCCGAGCTCGTCGGCGGGCGGCCCCGGGGGGGGCGTAATGCGCTTCGCGGCCATCACCTGGTCGAGCAGCGTCCCCCCGGACGGAACCGGAGGGTTCGGGTCGGAGGCATAGGCGGCGTCGCGCTGCGCCTCGTCGAGGGTGACGAGCCTGAAGCCCCGCTGCTGCAGGAGGTCCAGGAGCTTGGGGAACATGACGGTCTCGAAGCCCCCGATGTGCAGCAGCATCACATGGGGGATGTCGCGACCATAGGCGAGCGCCGCGGCCTTCTGTGCGAAGGTCAGGGACTCGCCGGCCCGGCGAAGGTAGCTCTCCTTCAACCCGGCGATCGCGGTGAGGTCGTTCCGGGCCAGGCAGCGCGTGTAAGGGTCGTTGTAGGCGTAGTCGTCGAAGTTCATCGTGACCTGGGCGACTTTGTAGCCCTGGTCGGCCAGGAACGCCCGCACCACTCGGCGCTTCTCGAGGGTGTCGCCCTCGTGCAGGAACGGGTAGCGCAAGAAGTGCCAGCCCTCGGTGCCCATGTACTCACGCAACGTCGGCTCGTTCGCGAGGACGTCCTGCTCGAATGCCTCGGCCGTGTTCGTGTGGAGGTCCATGTGGGAG
The DNA here is from genome assembly GCA_963760685.1 of uncultured Acidobacteriota bacterium. Taxonomy (GTDB): domain Bacteria; phylum Acidobacteriota; class Vicinamibacteria; order Fen-336; family Fen-336; genus CAVXEA01. The sequence goes on along the minus strand of CAVXEA010000003.1, from coordinate 2,606,875 downwards.
AACGCGTGGTTCGCGAGCGGATGGCCGGCGGCGCGCCAGAGTCGCAGGACTTCGGCCGTGTCGGGCTCGCTGACGAGCGCCTTCGCGTTCACGAAACCGTACGTCGGCGGTGCGTGGTGGGCCTCCAGCGCGCCGAGGATGCTTCGAGCCACGTCGGCGCGGCTCAGGCCGGGCGGCAGGCTGGCGTGGACGGGCAGGTCGTCGAAGGTCAGGGCCACACGCGGGGCCGGGGCCGCGAACGATGCCGACGCGCGGGGAGAGCTCTTCAAGGCAGGCGCCTCGATGTATCGGCCCGCGAAGGTCAGGAAGGTCGGCCAGTTCGGCCCCGCGGTGTGGCCTCCGCGGTGCTGCCGGAAGGCGATGTCGCCCGACACGAGTGCTTTCTCGATGGGCGGGAGCACCTCGGTGCCCAGGTCCTTCTTGCCGAGCAGGCGGTACACGGCGCCGGCCCCGACCGCGCCCAGGAACATTCCCTTGGCATCGACCCAGCCGCCCTCCACTTCGAACGACCCGGCGCCGATGAAGACGGGGCGCGGGGCGCAAAGGGCGATGAGCTCGTGCGCGTCCACGGGCAGATCCTTCGCGGTGAGGGGACCGGCGTACTTCAGGAAGTTGCCGGCCATCCAGTGGTACCCGCCGGAGCCGGCGAGGTTCTCGACCAGCTCGCCGAAGGTGCGGCGGAGCAGCTTGGCTCCGCCCCCGCCGGACGAGGCCACGAACGCGATGGCGAAGCGGCTGTCGTAGGCCATGGTGACGAGCGCGGCCTTCCCATAGCGGGAGAGACCTTCGATACCGACGTGCCGGGCGTTCACGGCCCTGTCGGTCTCGAAGTAGTCGAGGGCGCGGCTCGCGCCCCAGGCCCAGGCCCTCAGCACCCCCCAGTCGTCGAGCTTCCGCGGCTGGCCCGCGTTGACGAGGCCGATGATCCCGCGGGTGAGGCCCGCGCCGTCGTCGGCCTGGACCGTGGTCGGATACAGGATCGCGTAGCCCCAGCCCTTCGAAACCAGCTGTTCTTGCCACGTGGGTCCGGGGGTTCCGGGGGGAGGGCCCGGGGGCCGCCGGCCCGGAGGGAAGCTGAAGCCGAGCTCGAGCATCACGGGAACGCGTCCGCCGGTCCTCGCCGGCGTGGTCAGGGTCATCTCGATGTCGACGTTGACCTTTGGGTACTTCGAGTTGTCGACGTGGCCCCGCAGCCTCTTCGTGGTCACGGGCACTCCGCCCACCGTCTCCGGCGTGGTGCTCGTCACTTCCCAGCGCACTGGCGGGGTGTCTTTGGGCACGCGACCGTAGATCTCGCGGTCGAAGTCCTCCACGATCTCCCGCCGCCTCTTGTCCCACCAGGTCCTGGCGTCCTCGACCCGCTTCCCGTTCTTCAAGAGCAGGGGATCGGGCAGATCGGGATAGGGGCTGGCCTTCGCCTCGTCGTAGTTCACGGCGTTCGGCGCCTGCGGGTCCCGGGGGTTCGCGCCGGGGCGGAGCTCCTGGATTCCCAGGAGATCCAGCAGGCGGCGATGGTCCTGTTCCGCGGTCAGCTCGACGGGCGGAGGCACCGTGGAGTCCTGGCGCGCGCGGGCCGGTCCGTCGACCACGGGAAGGGCCGATGCGATCAAGGCCAGGAACCGGGGCATCCATCGAGCCGACATTCTGCCTCCCTCGGTCAACGCAGCGTGCGGATGATAGCTCGCGGCGCGATGTCTGGCATACTACGGCGCTCTCGAGACGAGCGGAGCCGATGTTGGGGCGCACTCATGTTGGCTGATAGGCAATGTGAACGAGTGCTTCAACGGAACACTCTCAGGCCTGCTCACCGCCGACACGTACCAACCGCGCGCGGTCTGGTGGCTGCACAAGTCCTACGCAGATGGAGTCAGGGGAAGAGTCCAGGCTGTCGCGTCGTCCCCGCAGCTCGTCGTCCTGGCAAGCAACTCGATGACCGGTGGAAACAGCGGGCAGATCCTCGTGGGCAACTGGAGCTTCCAGGCCACGGTGTCGCAAACGCCCAGTCCATCGAGTGTCAAGTTGTCCCTGACGAACCTGCAAAGCGTGGGCACGATTGGACAGGCGACGAGCATCGGCATCCAACTCGAATTGATCCCAACTACGGACATCGCTCCACTCAGCCAACCGAGGTTGATCCGCCGCACCAATGTCCCGATCACCGGAGGCGCGGCGGAGCTGACGCTTCCGCCGTTGCAGGCAGGAGAGGTATTTCGGGTGACCTTCACCCCGGTAGTCCATACGCGCTTGCACACTCTGACCCCGTGCCGGGTCCTGGACACTCGCAACGCCACCGGCGCGCTCGGGGGACCGGCGCTGGCGCCCGGGGCCGCGCGCAGCTTCCCCGTGACGGCCAGCGCATGTGGCATTCCCGGCTGGGCCGATTCGATCTCCATCAACGCAACCATCACCCAGCCAACCGCGGGTGGGTTCCTGACGCTTTACCCCGGCAACGGGGCCACGCCGCTAGCCAGCTCGATGAACTTCGGCGCGGGGCAGACCCGAGCGAACAACGCGATCCTACGCCTGGCCACAGACGGCTCCGGCACCATCGCGGTCGCGAACGGCGCGCCTGGGATCGTCCACTTCATCCTCGACGTCAACGGGTATTTCGAATGAGGTTTCGACCCGGTTGAAGCCTCGTTTTCGGGTCGGCTGGACGATCCGATGGACCGTCAGACCGATTCGCCGCGGTGGTAGGCTGGGGCTGGTTGCGGACGAGGATCGAGCTACAGTCGTAGCAGGATACGCAGCCGATCCTCGACGGTGGCCATCGTCCGCGGGCCGACCGTGCCCCAGCGGACCACCAATCGCTCGACCGAGACCGACCGAATGCCGTCGCACAGGATCGCCGTCAGGTTCTTGACCCCCCCTTCCGGCGGAGCGAGGGCAACGTGCGTCGGCACGTTGCGGAGAGTCGAAGTCAGGGGTAGCACGATGACGAGGCCGGCCGGTCCGCGGTTGAAGAGGTCCTCGGAGACCACGAGAACCGGGCGACGTCCCGCCTGCTCGTGACCTCGCGTGGGACTCAGATCCACCAGCCAGACCTCGCCCCTGGCCGGAGCGCTCACCGGCCTTTGCGGCTCCGCTTGGAGCGGGATCGTGCCTCGTAGGGCGGGCGCCCCTCTGCGACGGCCATGCCGTCGGGGAGGGTGACGTCCCAGGCCTGGCGCTCGGCCAGGACGGCCTCCCATGCGGGCGGATCCGCCCGCAGATCCGCGTAGGCGGCGTTGACCTGCTCGAGAAACCGCTGCCGGCGCAGGGCCTCGACGGCTTCGTCCAGCAAGGCGAGCATCGGCTTGCCCTCCACTCGCGAGAGCTCGCGAAGGATGCCTTGGGCGGCCGTGCTGATGCGGGTCGTGCCGTAGCCCATTCTGTATCCTGTGTAGTCTACAGATCAGTAGTCAGAGCTGTCAACGATGGTGCTCAGCGATAGGCCGCGGCCTGGATGCCGTAGAGCTCCGCGTAGGGGCCGCCCTTGGCCATCAGCTCGTCGTGGCTGCCGACCTGGGCCACGCGGGCGCCGTCGAGCACCACGATGAGGTCGGCCATGCGCACCGTGCTGAAGCGGTGCGAGACCAGGATGGTGATGCCGCCGCCCCGTTGCGCGTCCGCCCCGCGCGCGCCGCGGCGTAGCGCTCGAAGAGCGCGTGCTCGGTCTCGGCGTCGAGGGCCGCCGTGGGCTCGTCGAGCACCAGCAGCAGCGGCTTCTCGCGCATGAAGCCGCGGGCGAGCGCGAGCTTCTGCCACTGGCCGAACGACACCTCGACCCCTCCGGGCCAGGTCGGCCCGAGCTGGGTGTCGAGGCCGTCGGGCAGGCGGGCCACCACGTCGTCGGCTCCGGCGCGGCCGACCGCGGCCGTCGACCGCCGCGCTCGTCGTCCAGGCGCGGCACGTCGCCGACGCCCACCGAGTGGCGGGCGGGGAGCTCGAACCGGAAGAAGTCCTGGAAGGCGCCGGCGAGGCGCGAGCGCCACTCGTCCGGCCGCATGCGATCGAGGGGCGCGCCATCGACCAGGATCCGGCCCGCCGTCGGCTCGTACAGCTTGCAGAGCAGCTTGACGAGCGTCGTCTTGCCCGCGCCGTTCTCCCCGACGAGCGCCACCACCGTGCCCGCGGGCAGAGTGAGGTCGACGGCGTCGAGCACGAGGCGCTCGGTGCCGGGATAGGCGAACGACACGCCCTCGAGGCGGATGCCTTCGCGCAGCTCGCGAGGGCGCGGGCTGGTCGGCCGAGGCCACCACCGACGCCGCGTAGTCCTCGAGCCAGGCCAGGCGCCGCGAGCCGTCGAGCCAGATGCCGCGCAGGAAGCCGATCTCGCCGACGGTCGCGCCGATGTAGGCCGAGAGCCGCGCCGCCCGCGGCGAGCACGAGCAGCACGTCGCCCGGCGTCGCGCGCAGGCCCGACGAGACGAACACGATCGCGCCCGACGTAGGCGGCGCCGAAGATCGTCCAGGCCAGCGCGTGCCAGCGGGCGCTGCTCCAGCGGGCCGCCGCCACCGGCCCGTACCACCACTCCCAGGCCAGGCGTCGATCCTCGACCAGGCGCGGGCCGATGCGCGTGACGCGCACCTCCTTGCCGGGCGGCGCGGTGGTGGCGGTCGTGAAGAGGTGCTGGGCCAGGCGTGCCGAGGCCGCCCGGCGCTCCTCGGCGGCGCGCTCGACGCCCGGCCGCCAGCTCGAGGTGAGCACCGTGGGCAGCGCGAAGAGCGCCGAGGCGAGCGAGCGCGGGATGGATCGACATCAGGAGCACGACGGCCACGGCCAGGCGCAGGATCCAGCCGCAGGTGGAGAAGAGCGACATGTACATGTGGTCGAGCACGAAGACCTGGTTGCGCAGGACCGAGAGCCGGTCGAGGTACTCGGGCCGCTCCTGGTGGGCGATGGTGGCGATCTCGGCCTGCAGCCGCGCCACGTGCGACTCGAGCGCGATCGTGACCTTGTCGCGGAAGCGCCGCTGCACGCGGGTGCTGAGCGTGACCAGGAACCAGGTGGCCGTGGCGGTGACGCCGAGGCCCAGGGCGGTGGCGACGACCAGCCGCCGGTCGCGCTGCAGGACGCCTTCGCCCAGGAGCTTGAGCCAGAGGGCCAGGAGCGCGTCGGGCAGCGCGGCCAGCTGCGAGAGCGCGAACGCGGCCACCAGCATCCCCGGCTCGTGGCGGTAGCCGAGCTTCAGCACCCGCCACATCGAGGACGAGGGCGGGCGGCAGGCGATCAGGCGAGGCGGTCATAGGCCGCTCCTTCCTCGTCCGCGGTGGCGCTGAAGCGCTGGGCCTGCAGGTCGAACATCGTGCGGTAGCGGCCGCCCCGGGCCATCAGCTCGTCGTGGGTGCCGAGCTCGATCACCCGGCCGTGCTCGAGCACGCAGATGCGGTCGGCGTGGCGCACGGTCGAGAAGCGGTGCGAGATCAGGATGGTCGTGACCTTCCGGGTGGCGGTCAGGATGCGGTCGAAGATCTCGGCCTCGCCGCGCACGTCGAGCTGGGCCGTGGGCTCGTCGAGCAGCACCAGGCCGGCGCCCATCCGCACCGCGCACAGCGCCCGGGCCAGGGCCACGCGCTGCCACTGCCCGCCCGAGAGCTCGGTGCCGCCGTCGTAGCCGCGGGCCAGAGGGCGTGTCGAGCTTCGCGAGGCCGGAGGCGCCCGCCTCCGCCAGGGCCGCGAGCACCACGTGGTCGGGGGCCCCGCCCGGGCGCGACGTTGTCGCGCAGCGGCAGCTCGAAGCGGATGAAGTCCTGGAAGACGGCGGTGAGGCGCGACCGCCAGGCGTCGACGTCGAGGTCGCGCAGGTCGACGCCGTCCACCTCGATGGCGCCGCTCTGCGGGTCGTACAGCCGGCAGAGCAGCTTGGCCAGCGTCGTCTTGCCCGCGCCGTTCTGCCCGACGATGGCCAGCGACGTGCCCGCCGGGAGGGTGAGGTCGAAGCCCTCGAGCACCGGCCGGTCGCTCCCCGGATAGGCGAAGGTGACGCTCGCGGAAGCGGATCTCGCGCGCGGGCAGGCCGTCGGCCCGGCGCGGCGACTGCCGCGGGGCCAGCGAGCGCGCCCCGCGCGCTCATCGCCGGCTCGAGGCGCAGCACCGCGGCCACCGGCGCCGCCGCCCCGTCGAGCGCCCAGCTCAGGCCGCCGAAGGCGATGGCGCTCACGCCCACCGCCACCTGGGCGAAGACGACCACCCGGCCGAGGTCGATGCGACCGTCGAGGGCCGCGGCGGCGAGCGACCAGAACACGAGGACGTTGGCGGCGAGCACGAGCAGCAGGCTCCAGACGAGCGGCTTCTCGCGCAGGCGCGTCGCCTCGTACTGGAGCTCGTGCAGCAGCGTCCGGCGGGCCGACGAAGCGCTCCATCACCCAGTCGACGAGGCCGAAGAGGCGCAGCTCCTTGGCCGCGGGCGGATCCACGGCGAGCCGGTAGGCGTACTCGGCGTGGCGCTGCGCCGCGCGCACCTCCTCGGTGTTGCGGTCGTGCCAGACGGCGCTCTCGCGCAGGAACCAGTGGGTGGCGAGCCAGGCGCCGCCCAGCACGAGAGGCGCCCACCACGTGTAGGCGAAGAGCACGACCGCGCAGGCGACGCCCGTGATCGTCAGGACCAGTCCCTCCGGCGATGAAGTCCATGTTGATGTGCATCGGGCGGCCCGGTCATGCCCCGGTCGAACTCCCGCGCCACCGTGAGGTCGCTGGTGAGCTTCGGATCCTCGAGATGCCCCATCCCCGGCGGCCGCACGCACGCCTCGGTCAGCCGGTCGTAGAGCCAGGCCGCCACCCGGCTCCCGAGGTTGGCGCTGATCGCCTGGTGGATGGGCGTCAGCACCTGCAGGAGGACGAAGACCACGCCGACGACGGCCAGGGGCACGACCAGGCTCTCGCCCCGCTGCACCGCCCCGACGAGCGCCCCCATGGCGACGCGCGAACACCGCCGGCAGCACGCCCCGCAGGAGGAGGACGGCCCACCAGGCGAGCGCCAGCCCGCGGTCCGCCCGGGGCAGGACCGCGAAGAACTTCCACTCCGGTCGCTCACGCAACCGCCGCAACATGGATGTGCGAGTCTATGACAGCCGGAGATCCGGTGTCACGACGGCGTGGGGCGCCGCCCTTCTCACTTCGGCGTGCAGGTCGCCGATCGGAGCGTGAAGCGGCGTCCGCTGCCCTCGTGCACGAGCACGCAGCGCGAGCCTTCTTGACCAGGCGGAAGTGCTCGGGCCGGCCGGTCTCGCGTCCCTGGGCAGGGGCGTGCCGTCGGGGCCGCGGGCCCGGGCCCGCTCGACGATCAGCGTGCTCTCGCGGGTGAGCGCGTCGTCGGCGAGGGTGAGCGGCGCGCCGTGAGAGCGCCTCGCTCACCACCCGGATGAGCTCGGCGCGGCTCTCCGGGGTGGGCTCGGCGATCACGGCGGGCACGTCCTGGGCCGGCGGGGCCGTCGCGCACGCCGCCACGAGCGACCCCAGGCCGGCAAACGTCAGCACCGCGAGCCGGCGGGCGCGCCCGGTCAGCGGCGGTACATCCGGTTCTCGCGCCACGGCGACTTGTGGGTGAGGCCGTCGGTCGTCGACGCGCCGCGGACGAGGTCTGGATCGGACGAGCTCGTGGCGGCCGCCGGGCAGCTCTGGCTGTCGCGATAGCCGAGCGCCGCCGCGAGGCGGGCTTCCGACGGATCGCCGAGCGCATGGCCGAAGTCGTCGCCCACCGAGCAGCCGGGCAGCGACGACGCCGGGGCTGCTCACCGTGTTCGCGGGCGAGAAGCCGTCCGGATAGTCGCCGAAGCCCTGGGCGTTCAGGCCCTGGAACTCGATCGTGAAGTAGGTCGTGCCGCAGTTGTCCTGGGGATAGAAGCCGTACGGCTTGCCGCAGGTGGTGGTGCCGACCTGGATCACCTGCACGCCGACGCCGCGCAGCCCGTTGACGATCGCCTCGCTCGCCGAGCACGTGTTCGGGCTCGTGAGCACGAACACCCGAGCGAGGTTCAGCGTGGGCAGTGGCTGCCCACTGGGCCCCGAGAAGCCCTGGGACGTGTTGTGGAAGGGGATCGGCGGTCGAGCGGTCCCGCCGGTGACGGGATCGGTCGTCGGGTACTTGTCGTTGAAGACCGTCTTCTCGAAGCCCTTGCCGGTGGTCGGCCCTGGGCCCGCGATCATGTAGGCCACCTCGCTCGCGATGTCGAGATAGCCGCCGCCGTTGTAGCGGATGTCGAGCACGAGATCGCTCACCCCGGCGCCCTGGAGCTGGCTGAACGCGCCGATCAGCAGCGTCTCCGCGGTCGCGATGTGGTCGTTGAACAGCATGTAGCCGACCCGGCCCGAGCGCGTCCCGATGGTCCCGACGTTCTGCACCGGCGTCGAGGTGACGTTGGCCGAGACCATGGTGATCGTGCGCGGCGTGGAGGCGCCCGAGTCGAGGACCGAGAAGGTATGGGCTGCGCCGGGCGCCGAAGGGATACAAGCCCTCGTTCAGGGTGTTGACGCTCGTGCTGTCGCTGGCGTTGACCATGTCGACCCCGTCGACGGTCAGGACCTGGGCGCCCCGCGCGAGGTTGGCGGCGGCGGCCGGAGTGCCCGGCTCCGTGTACGCGACCACGACGCTGTCGCGGCGGCCGCGACGAGAGGATCACCCACTGCGCGCCGTAGCCGGCTTCGACTCCCGACTGCGACAAGGCGATCCACTCCGTGGTCGTGTAGGTGAAGTGGAACTTGTCCTTGGGATTGCCGGACGGGGTGGTGGCCGAGGTCTTCAGCAGGTCGAAATAGTCGGCGGTCGAGGACGCCGGCGGGATCCCGGTCGGGCAGCTCGCGGTACCAGAGGTAGAGGTCGTGGCTCCAGGAGCGGAGCCAGTTGTTCTCGGTCACCGTCGAGCCCGCCTTGTCCGGGTAGGGCCGGTTGGTGCTCGGGTCAGTGCCCGTGCGGGGCGTCGCGCACTGCGCGGCGAAGCTCGACGCGGGTAGGAAAGTGCCGGCGGTCCAGGAAGAGGATGACGAGCCGCCGTTGCCATTGGAGCCGCCGCAGCCAGAGACGCCTACAACGGCCATCGCGGCCACGAACCACGGCCTCGGTAACCTCACGCAGCGATCATACCGCGACTACAATGTCTCCGTGGAAGGGTCGGTCCTCGAGGAAGCGGATCCCAAGGATCTCGAAGACATCCGTCTCCTGGAAGCGCTCCGGGGCGAGGAGAATCCGTGACGCCGCTGGACAAGCCGAGCCCCGAGGCTCTCGCGCGGGTTCGAGCGTTGACCGAGCGGCGGCTTTCGCCGGAAGAGGTTCGCGCGGCCCTCGCCGTGCCCCTGAGCCGAGCCGAGGAAGAAGAGTCCCGCTCCCTCATCCGCTGGTTCCGGCGCCGCTATCCGACGCCTGCCGCGCGCCTCGCCTATGCCCGCCACGCTTATCGGCGCTGGGCTGCCGCCCAACCGGCGACACCCGCGAGGACGAGCGAGTAGGGCGCCTCCCGCCGAGCGGCCCCGGGGCCCGCGGTAGAATCGCTCGTGCCCCAAGAGCCGAACCACAAGACGCCGAAGGGACGCTTGCGCGCTCTGTCCGACTGGCTCCGGGGAACGGCGCCGACGCCGCCGCCGGATCCGCTCGCCACCCCGGGCGGGGCCGCGGTGGCTCGAGCAGGCCTGCCCGTTCGCATCGGGCACTACGCGATCACGGGCAAGCTGGGCCAGGGCGGGATGGGCGTCGTGTACGCGGCGCGCGACGAGCGGCTCGAGCGCGTGGTGGCGCTCAAGACGATGACCTCGCTGGCCGGCGACGAGACGGCGCGGAAGCGCTTCTGGCGCGAGGCCCGGAGCGCGGCGAGCGTCAACCATCCGAACGTCTGCCAGCTCTACGAGATCGGCGAGGACGGGGGCGAGCTGTTCATCGCCATGGAGCTGCTCGAGGGCGAGGCGCTGGGCGAGCGGCTGCGGCGGGGGGCGATGAGCGTGTCCGAGGTGCTGCCGATCGGCCTCGGAATCCTGGCCGCCCTCCAGGCCCTGCACGCCCGCGGCATCGTCCACCGCGACCTCAAGCCGTCCAACGTGTTCCTGACTCCGCACGGCGTGAAGCTGCTCGACTTCGGGCTCGCGCGGCCGACGGATCCGGAGGTGGCGGAGCACCGGCAGCTCGGACGCCAACCTGACCCGCACGGGGATGGTGGTGGGCACGCCGCGCTACATGGCGCCCGAGCAGGTGACCGGCGAAGGGCTCGACGCGCGCAGCGACCTGTTCGCGGTGGGCGCGATGCTCTTCGAGATGCTGGCGGGGCGGCCGGCCTTCGCGGGCCGCAGCGCCGTCGAGATCCTGCACGCGACGCTCTACGAGCAGCCGCCCGCGCTGACCGGGTCGCCGGCGGTGGCGGCGGCCGATCGCGTGATCCGCCGGGCGCTGGCCAAGCGCCCGTCGGAGCGGCCCGCCTCGGCCGAGGCGATGGCCGAGGAGCTGCGCGCGGTCGCGGGGCATCGGAGGCGACGACACTCCGGCCCTGGCCCGGGCCCTGACCCGCCTCGTGGTGCTGCCCTTCCGCGATCCTGCGCGCCGACCCCGAGACGGACTTCCTGGCCTTCAGCCTTCCGGATGCGATCGCCACGTCGCTGACCCGGATCGAGTCGCTGGTCGTGCGCTCGAGCGCCACCGCGGCCCGGTTCGCCGGTGACACGCCGGACCTCAAGGCCCTCGCCGCCGAGGCCGACGTGGACCGCGTGGTGATGGGCACGCTGCTGCGCGCGGGCGACCAGGTGCGGGCGACCGCCCAGCTCGTCGAGGCCCCGGGCGGGACGCTGCTCACGTCGCACACGGTCCAGTCGTCGCTCGGGCGACCTGTTCCGGCTTCAGGACGACATCGCGCGGCGCGTGGTGGAGGCTCTCGCCCTGCCGCTTGGCGGCGGGGGCGACGCGCCCACGCCCGAGGCGCCGCACAACGCCCGTGCCTATGCGCTCTATCTCCAGGGCAACGAGCTGGCTCGCGTCTACGACAAGCTGCCCCAGGCCCGCGACCTGTACCAGCGAGTGCGTCGAGCTCGACCCGGGCTTCGCTCCCGCCTGGGCCCAGCTGGGCCGCTGCCATCGCGTGATCGGCAAGTTCATCGACGGTTCGGTGGACGGCGGCCGCCCTGGCCGAAGAGGCCTTCCGCCGCGCCCTCGAGCTCAACCCGCGGCTTTCCCTGGCCCACAAGTTCTACGCGCACCTCGAGGCGGAGACGGGTCAGCCTCGAGCGGCCCTGGTGCGCCTCCTGGGCGAGGCCCGACCGTCACGGCAACGACCCGGAGCTTTTCGCGGGGCTCGTGCACGCCTGCCGCTACTGCGGGCTCTTCGAGGAATCGATCGCGGCGCACGAGGAGGCCCGGCGGCTCGACCCCAACGTGCCCACGAGCGTCGAGCAGACGATCATGATGACGGGCGACATCGACCGGCTGATGGCCATCGAGCGACGCTCCCCGAGCCCGGGCGGCGACGGGGTGATCCGGGTCATCGGTCTCGGCATGGCGGGCCGCCGCGACGAGGCGCGCCGGGTCCTCGTCGAGCTGCGCCAGGCCTCGCAGGTTCCCGCGTTCGTGTCGTACGCCGAGAGCCTGGAGGCCTGGCTCGATCGGCGCACCGAGGACATGTTCGCCGGCGGGTCGGCCCTCGGCGGGCTCAAGATCATGGACGACCCGGAGGCCATCTTCCAGGGGGGCTGGCTCCTCTGCGACGTCGGCGAGCACGAGCGCGGGCTCGCCGAGCTGCGGCGGGCGGTGGCCAAGGGCTACACCGTGGTGCCGACTCTCGCGGGCAGCCGCGCCTTCGACGCGCTCCGGACCGACCCTGGCTTCCAGGAGCTGCTGGCCGAGGCTGAAGCGGGCCGCGAGGAGGCCCGGGCCGCGTTCCGCGAGGCGGGGGGCGAGCGACTCCTCGGCCGCTGAGCGGCACCCTGGTCCGGTGGCGGCGTCTCTGCCCCGGGTTGAGATAGAGTCTCCCGGCATCCGTCTCTTCGGGGCCCCGGGGAAAGCTGATGGGCGTACCTGATCTCTCGCCGTCGACGCGACTCGGGCCTTACGAGGTCGTGGCGTCGATCGGCTCGGGAGGCATGGGTGACGTCTACCGGGCGCGGGACACGCGGCTCGAACGGCAGGTTGCGATCAAGGTCCTTCCCACCGCTTTCGCCGCCGACGAGCAACGCCGAGCGCGCTTCGAGCGCGAAGCCAGGGCCATCTCGTCGCTCAACCACCCGAGTATCTGCACCCTGTTCGACGTCGGCCATGCCCAAGTGGACGGTTCCGACGTTCATTACCTGGTGCTGGAGCTGATCGAGGGCGAGTCCCTGGCCCACCGCCTCGTGAAGGGGCCGCTGCCCACGCCCCTGCTCCTGTCCTGCGCGATCCAGATCGTCTCCGCCCTCGACGCCGCCCACCGACGGGGCATCGTCCATCGCGACCTCAAGCCGGGCAACGTCATGCTCACGAAGTCCGGGGCGAAGCTGGTCGACTTCGGGCTGGCCCGACTCGTGGAGGACGAAGGCGTCACCGAGAGCGTCTCGGCGCCACCCACGGGGGAAGAGCCCCTCACCGACACGGGGGCGATCCTCGGCACGTTCCAGTACATGGCGCCGGAGCAGCTCGAAGGGCGCAAGGCCGACGCCCGCACGGACATCTTCGCCTTCGGGAGCCTGCTCTACGAGATGGCGACGGGGCGGAAGGCCTTCGCGGGAGCGTCGCGAACCAGCCTGATCGCGGCCATCGTGTCGTCGCAGCCCGCGCCGATCTCGGCCACGCAGCCGATGCGCCCGCCCGCCCTGGACCACGTGGTTCGGAAGTGCCTGGAGAAGGACCCCGACGATCGTTGGCAGAGTGCCAGGGACGTGATGTCGGAGCTGCAGTGGATCGCCGAGAGCGGAGCGCAGGCGGGTATGGCGGTGCCGGTCCGGCCCAAGGCACGGGTCCGCCTGGCCTGGCTGGCACTCGTGGTCGCAGTCGGAGCGGCAGCCGTCGCCCTCGCCGTTTCCTACGCCCGCCCCGCACCTCCAGCGGCGGTCGTCCAGTTCACGATCCCGGCTCCGAAGGGGATCGTCGACATGGGTTCACCGCGCATCTCGCCCGACGGCCGCAGCGTCGCGTTCGAGGGGACGGACCGCGTCGCGGAGGCAACAGATCTGGGTGCGGTCGCTGGACGCGCTCGAGGCGCGGCCCCTCCCCGGCACGGAAGGCGCAGGGCGCCCATTCTGGTCGCCGGACGGCCGCTACCTCGGGTTCATGGCCGGCGGGAAGCTCAAGAGGATCGACGTCTCGGGAGGACCGCCGCAAACGATCTGCGATGCGTCGACCGGCGCCGACGGTACCTGGAGCAGCGCGGGCGTGATCCTGTTCGACGGAAAGGTCGCAGGAGACCCGATCCGGAAGGTGGCCGCTTCCGGCGGCGAGCCAAGACCTGAGGTCCTCTCCGATCCGGTCAAGGGGGTCAACGTGTCCTGGCCCGAGTTTCTGCCCGATGGCCGACACTTCCTCTACCTCTACCTCGTGGGGCCACCCTACCTCGCCGGGCCGCCGGTCAGCCCGGAAGGCCAGCTCATGCTGGGCTCGCTCGATTCGAAGGACGCGCGGCCAATCCTCAAGGCCAGAGGCATCGCACACTCCCAGTACGCCGCCCCCGGGTATCTCCTTTACTCTCGCGACCACACGTTGTTTGCGCACCCGTTCGATCCCGATGCCCTGAGGCTGAAGGGGGAGCCGATCGCCATCGCCGAAGGCGTCGGTGGGCGTCCCTCGGAGCGAGTCGACTTCTCGGCGTCCGACAACGGTGCGCTCGTCTTCAGTGCCAGCACTGCCGCGGCCTCTGAGCTCGTCTGGGTGGACCGCTCGGGCAAGAAGCTCGGATCCCTCGGCGATCCCGGAGACTACTCGAACCCCGCCCTCTCCCCCGACGAAAAGAAGCTGGCCGTGGGCAAGGTGAGCTCCGGAGCGAGGACCCGCGACCTCTGGGTCTTCGACCTGGTTCGCGGGGCGAGCACGAGACTCACCTTCGATCCTGCCGACGATCTCAACCCGGCCTGGTCTCCCGACGGCACCACGATTGCCTTCAGCTCCGATCGCGAGGGGGTGAGACGGATCTACCAGAAGCGGGCTGACGGCTCGGGCAACGACGACCTGCTGCTCGCGCCCGCAGGGGAGACGAATGTCGAGGACTGGTCGCCGGACGGCAGGTTCCTGCTCTTCAACCAGAACACGTCCGATCTCTACCTGCTGCCGTTGTCCTCGAGCGGCGATCGGAAGCCAATCCCCTTCCAGGTCACCGAGATGGTCGAGAGCATGGGCCGGTTCGCCCCCAATGGCCGGTGGATCGCCTATCGCTCCAACGAATCCGGGCGCGACGAGATCTACGTGCGCCGCCTCTCTCCGGACGGAGTGAGCACGGGAGGAAAATGGCAGATCTCGACGGCCGGCGGCCTCGATCCGCAGTGGCGGCGGGATGGGAGGGAGCTCTTCTACGTGTCCGGCTCTTCGCTCATGGCCGTCGAGGTGAAGACCGACGGCGCGTCATTCGAAGCCGGGCCCCCCAAGCCGCTCTTCGAGGTTCGCCTCGTGGCGTCTCCGAGGAGAAACCGCTACGTCGCCAGCCGAGACGGCCAGCGATTCCTGACCGTGGCGCCTCCCGAGGGCGCCACCCTCCCCCTTACGGTCGTGCTGAATTGGACGGCGGGCCTGGGGAACTGAAGGCGGTGCGGGCCGAGAATTCCCCAGAATTGAGACCGCGAGCGACAGGTTTGAGTTGTACCTTGTCCTCGTGGACCTGGCGCTCATTCCATCCACGAGGAGGTGGTCATGAACTGGACCGAGTTCTTTGCCGCGCAGCTCGAACGTGAAGCCCCGCTCTCCCGGAAGGCCCTGGAGCGCGTGCCCGAGGGGCGCCCGGACTGGAAGCCGCACGAGAAGTCGATGCCGCTTGGCTACCTGTCGCAGCTCGTCGCGACCATGCCCGCCTGGATCGCGATGACCGTGCTTCAGGACGAGCTGGACCTGAACCCGCCCAGCGGGTCGGGCTACAAGCCGCCGGCCACCGACACCACGGCCAAGCTGCTCGCGGCCCACGACGAGTCCGTGGCCAAGGGCCTCACGGCGCTTCGAGGCACGTCGGATGCCCACCTCGCAACCCCGTGGAAGCTGCTGGTGGGCGGGCGCGTGGTCATGGAGAAGCCCCGGTACGAGGTGATCGCCGACACCTTCACCCACCTGGCACATCACCGCGGGCAGCTGACGGTCTACTTGCGGCTCAACGGCGCGCTCGTGCCCTCGATCTACGGGCCGACGGCGGACGACCGCAGCTTCTAGGCCGTCGGGCGAGAGGCCGGCTCGGGGCTACTCGGCGCGGAGTGCCACCAGGGGGTCGACGCGCGTGGCCCGGCGCGCGGGAACCAGGGTGGCCACCAGCGACACGAACGCCACGAGCGTGACCACGACCACGAAGGTCAGCGGATCGCGGGCGCTGACCCCGAACAGGATGTTCCCGATGGCGTCGCGGCCGAGCGTCGCGAGGCCGAAGGCCAGGGCCAGTCCGACGAGCACGCCCAGGACCACCTGCCGCGAGCCCTGCCGAAGCACCATGCCCAGGATCCGGCGACGGTCGGCGCCGAGCGCCATGCGGACGCCGAACTCCTGCGTCCGCTGGCTCACCGCGAACGAGGTCACGCCGTAGATGCCGACCGAGGCCAGCACCACGGCCACCACCCCGAAGATCGAGAACATCGTGGCGATGATGCGATTGGGCGCCACGAAGGCGTCGAGGTTCTTCTTCGGGGTATCGACGAAATAGAGGGGCAGGTTCGCGTCGACCTTCTGGACCAATCGGCGGAGCGGGGTCTTCAAGGTATCCGCGCGCTGGCCGCCGCGCGGCTTCACGAGCACGGTGGCGAACTGGCTCACGAGGGGCTCGGGCGCGGCCAGGCCGGTGGGGTTGGCGTAGAACGGCACGTAGAAGCCTGTCTCGTCCACGTTCGGGTTGTTGAATGGACCCAGCATGCGAATGGTCGAGACCACGCCGACGATCGTCCGCCAGGGACCCGGCTGCGACGTGTTGCCGTCGACGGCGCGGAAGCGGCGACCGACCGGGCTCTCGGTCCCGAAGTGCTTCCTGGCGAACGCCGCGTTGACCACGGCCACCGGAAGCTTCGTGTCCAGGTCGTCGTCGGCGAAGGTACGGCCTTCGAGGACCTTCTGGCCGGTGACCTCGAAGAACGTCCCATTGACCTGCTCGAAGTTGGCGTTCGGCCGGTCTTTCTTTTCCGGGTAGACCTTGCCCTCGAGCTCGATCGGTCCGCTGCCGGAGAAGACCATGCGGAAGCGGCTGGTGAGGCCCACCGATTCGAACTCGGAGCTGTCTCGAAGCTCTCGGAACAGGCGATCGAAGAAGACCTGGCGGGCCGAAGGCGTCGGGTAGTCGCCGTCCATGAGGCCCATGCGCGCCGACATGATGCCGGCGGTGTCGTAGCCGTAGTCGATGGTCTGCTGCTTCAGGATGGAACGCACCTGGAGGAGCGACCCGATGAGCAGGATGCAGGTCACCCCGACCTGGAACACCACCAGGCCTCGGGTCACGAGGCCGATGTGGTAGCTCGTGTTGCCGCGTCCGCCTTCCTTCAAGGCATCGACCACGTTCGTTCGCGTGGACATCCAGGCCGGCAGCAGGCCGGACACGATCGCCGCGAGGAGAGTGGCGCCGACGGTGAAGATGAGCACCGGAGTGTCGATGTCGAAGGTGATCCAGGAGGGCGGGGGTGTGTCGAGGTTGCGGAAGGTGGCGGACAGCCACTCCACGGCGAGGGAAGCGAGACCGATCCCCGCCGCCGCCCCGATACCGGCCACGAGAAGGCTCTCGGTGAGCATCTGGCGAACCAGCCGCGCGCGGGTGGCACCCAGGGAGGAGCGGACCGCCAGCTCCTTCGCCCGCAGGGTGGCCCGCGCGAACTGCATGTTCATCACGTTGACGCAGGCGATGAGGAGCACGCCCACGCAGAACCCCAGCATGGTCAGGAGGGTGCCCCGCAGGGGAAGCGGGGTGAAGGTCTGGATGAGCGGCTCGACCTTCGCGGTGTCGAAGGACTTGTTGGTGTCGGGGTAGGCCTCCGCGAAGCGCTTGGCGAAGCCCGCGAACTCGGCGTTGGCCTGGTCGACGCTGACCCCGGGCTTGAGCGCGCCCAGGATGGACGGGTTGTTGTTGCGCGGGTCGTTCCGGGGCCGCACCGGGAACTCGCTGTAGAGCGGGATCCACAGCTCCTCGTTGCTCGGGAAGGCGAAGCCCTGGGGCATGACCCCGATGATCGTGGCGGGTGCGCCGTTGATCCGCACGCCCTTGCCCACGATGTCGGCGGCGCCCGCGAAGTCCCGCTGCCAGAGGCCGTGGCCGATGATCGCGACCTTCTCGGCGCCCGGCTGGTTGTCCTGGGACGTGAGGTCGCGGCCCATGGCCGGGTTCACCCCGAGGGCGCGCAGGAAGTCCTCGGTGACATAGGCGCCGGTGTAGCGCCGGGGGGTGCCGTCGACCGTGACGTTCACGGTCGAGCCGTTCAGATACGCGGCGAGGTACTCGAAGGATTTCTGGGCCGGCCGGAACTCCTGGAAGTCCATCGAGGAGACCTGGCCGTTGGCCCCGAAGAAGTTCGTGCTCGACGGATCGATGAAGTTGACGCTCGCCAGCCGCGGGGCGTTCGGGAACGAGAAGCCCCGCAGCATCACCCCGTTCACCACGCTGAACATCGTCGTGACCCCGCCGATGCCGAGAGCCAGGACGATGATGGCCAGGGTACAGAAGGCCTTCTCCTTGAGCAGGACGCGGAGCCCGATCCGGAGGTCGCGGCGAACGTCGTCGGCAGCCATGGTCGTACTCCTATACGGTTGGAACCAGGATTAGGTTCTTCGAGATTGTGGAACCTCGAGTCCGGCAGCCAGGGCCAGCCAGGCCACGAGGGCGGCCCGTTTCTGGTCCTGGGTCCAGGGTGGGCCGAGAGCCTTTCCCCACGCCGCGAGCTGGCGTCCCTGCTCGGCAGCCGAGCGCCCCAGGGCTTGCGCGGCCCGCTCGTCCAGCTCCTTCTCCTTGACGTGGGTCACGAGAAGGCCGCACCGCTCGCTCGCTTGCCGGAGCGCCTCGCGAAACAGCTCGCCCTCCGCGGCGTGGATCAGGGCGTGTGACGCGAGGACCTCCCGAAGACCCGGCAGCGGGCGGCCCGCGGCCAGGAGCACGCCACTGGCCACGGGTTCGTGCCCTGCGGCCCGCAACTCGGCCACCGCCTCCCGCACCGCACGCTCCGCGAGGGCCGTGGCCTCGTCTGTGGCACGGCGGATCAGGGCTTCGGCCGCGGCAAACGGTCGCCCCTCAGCCGCGTGGAAGGGTTGCCTCGGCGTCCGTCGCGAGAGCTCGACGCGCCGCCGCACCGCCACGACCGGTTCCGCCGCGGGGCCCGCGACCGCGACGAGGGCAGCCCAGCCGGAGTGCGCGCGGAAGCCGAGCGCCGCCTCACGCCTGCCGGATCTCGATCCCATGGCCAAGGGTCCGTCCTCCAGGAGGCGCTGCCCCACCCGTGCAACCGAAGCGGGGGGAAGGCCCATCATAAGGCCGTCGAGGGATGGAGGAACGATGGATCCACTGTTGTTCGCCCTGTTCTGGGTGTTCGGTTGGGCCGTGCTTCTCGTCGTGGTGTGGCACTTGCGGGCCTCGCGCCGGGAACGCCGGATGATGCTGATCCACAAGGAAAGGATGCTGGCCATGGAGAAGGGGAGTCCCCTGCCCGAGCTGCCGGAATACGTGCCAGCATCGCGTGCTCTCCCTGGTCGCGTCGGTGCTCGGACCGCATGGCGACCTGGACGCCCAGGAGGTGGCCCAGGAAGTGTTCGTGCGGGTCCACGAGAAGCTCGAGACATTTCGCGGAGAGGCGCGCTTCGGAACCTGGTTGTACCGGCTGGCCTACAACCGGGCCCTGGAGCACCGCCGCCGGGCGCGGATCCGGCTGCCCCATGTTTCCTGGGACCAGTTGGAGGACGCGGCTCCGTCGAGCCGATGCGACCTGGCCCGCGACCAGGAACGTCACGAGCTCGTGGAGCGGCTCGTCGAGGACCTGCCGGGTGTCTATCGCACGGTGATCCACATGCACTACTGGCTCGAGTGCCCGGTCGGCGAGATCGCGGAGACCCTGGGTGTTCCTTCGGGAACGGTCAAGTCGTACCTGTCGCGCGCACGCCAGCGCTTGCGCGAGCGGGCCAAGGCCGAGGGCATCGAATGGCTGGGATGAGCATGGACGAACGAACGGACGAGGTTCTGCGCCGGACCCTGGCGCGCCGTCCGCGTCCTCGGCTGTCGCCGGACTTCTCGGCCGTGGTGTTGCGACGGGTGGCGACGGGCGCGACCTCGAGGGAGCGCCGAAGCCATGGCGGTCGGGCCCTCCTCGGGGTCTATTGGATCGTGGCGAGCCTGGGCAGCGGCGTGCTTCTCCACCGGCTCAGCTGGCCGGCCTGGGCCGCCTCGCTCCTGGTTCCCTTGGCCCTGGTCCTGGTCCCTCTGGGTTATGCAGCGTTCCTCTGGGCGGACCGCCTGGCCGAGTGGGTCGCCCTTCTTCTACGACCGCTGTTGGCCGAGCCGACCACGGAGCGCGACTGAGCCAGCGTGGTCACCCGCGCTCGATCTGCTCCACGTGGTGCTTGAGATGCCTCAGGTAGTCGTTCATCCACCATTGGAGCGCCTGGGGCGCACTCTCTCCGATCGCACACGGAGTCTGGAGCCTCCCTTCCGGCACGAGCTCGATGACGGCAGCCACGTGGCTGTTCAGCGCGGCCCACAGATCGACCAGCTCACCCCAGCCGCGGCGCCCATAGCCGTGCACCGAAACCCAGGCTTCCTGCTCATACCCGGGCCAGTGGAAGGGGCTCGTGAGCTGCGCCCGAACGAAGCGTTGATGGTTGTTGGCAGCTGAATCGATCAGGTGGCCGAGGATCTCCTTCCGCGTCCACTTGCCGGGACCCCGATCCGCGGAAGCCTCGGCTTCACCCCAGCCCCGGAATACTCGAGTCGCGCGGGAGACCTCTTCTCGCAGAGCGTTGGCCAACTCGATCATGCGTCAGCGAGTTGACTACTTCTTGGCCTTCTTGGCCCTGGCTGTTCTCTCGGTCTCCGCATCGATCTGCAACTTCTTCCTCTTGCCCGCCACCCAGCCTTCGCTTCGCGCGACACCCGACGCCTGATCGTCGGTCCATCCCTCCGTCAGTCCCGCGGCATCACGCTTGCCCTTGAGGCCACGCTTGAAGCCCTCGGCTCTGGCCTCTTCCTTGTCCTTCGCCATAGGGCACTCCTGGTTCCTGGCGGCCCAGTCCGCGAGAGAAGGCTAGCACGTCGCCGTGTCGACCGCCTGGATCATGGCCCTGATGTACCCGTAGGCGAACGCGAAGGCCTGGTGTCCGCCGGGGTCGTCGGCATGGGTCGGCATGTGGTCGGGCATGACCATGTAGCCGTAGTCCACTTCCTTGAGGGTCGCCATGACCCGCAGCATGTCGAGGTCGCCCTCGTCGGGGAAGACCTCCTGGAAGGAGTCGCGCCGTCCGCGAATGTTGCGGAAGTGGATGTTGAAGAGCTTGCCGCGGCGTGCCGAACTCGCGGAGGACGTCGAAGATCTCGCGTGGCGGGCTCTTGCAGCATCTCGGCCACGCTGCCCACGCAGAAGTTCAAGCCATGGTACGGGCTCTCGCGGATGGTGACGAAGCGGCGCAACCCTTCGACCGTGCCCAGCACGCGCGCCACCCCGCGGAACCCGGCGGGCGGCACCCCGGGATCGTGGGGATGGCAGGCGAGCCGGACCCGGTGTTGCTCGGCCACCGGAACCACGCGGTCGAGGAAGTAGGTGATGCGCTCCCAGGCGACCGCTTCGGAGACGCGCCCGGCTTCGGTGAGCGGCGGCTCCTCCTTCGCCTCGGAAAGGCGCCAGGTGCTGTAGCTCGATCCGCCACGGCCGGGAGTCGGAGCGGTGCGCAGGACGCCGAGCAGGTTGAGGTTGTACTTCGCGGCAGGAATGCCCGCGGCCGCACAGCCCCGGATGATCTCGCACACCTCGTCGATCTCGCGCTGGCGGTCCGGCTCGCGCCCCAGCATGATGGCCTTGCGGGCCGCGGGGTCGATGGGATTCGAAGCCATGAACGGGAACTCGATCATGTCGAGGGCCACGCCGTGGCGCGCGCAGCGCTCGCGAAGTCGTAAGAGCCCATCGGCGGTCCAGCCGTCCCGCCCTTCGGACGGCGGCGGGTAGCCGCAGATGTGGTCCACGGCGTGGCGCTTGAAGAACGCCAGCGCGCGGTCGTCGGTGGGAGCGCGTTGGCACCCGAGAACCATGCGCGCGCGCCTGGTCGTGGCGGCGGCGGCCCCGGGCCCCGAGGCCAGGAGAGTGGCCGCGGTGGGAAGCAGCTCCGCGGATCAGGTCGCGACGAGAGAGGGTGGACATCGGGCTCCTTCGGGGAGATTCAGCCGGCGACGCCCTTCGTCGCCGGGGGCTCGGACGGGAGGGCCTTCACGAGGACCTTCGAACGCCGCCGCTCTGCTCGTAGCGCTCGCGCCGCGCCGGGGGCAGGTCCTCGGGCGAGCCTTCGGCGAATCCGGCCTTCGACTGGAAGAAGTTGAAGGTCTGGGTGGAGAGGGCGAAGAGGGCGCCGAGCCCGGCCTCGCGGGCCCGCGCCTCGACGAACTGCACCATCCTCCGGCCGATGCCCTGGTTCTCGTGGGAGGTGCGCACGCAGAGGCAGGCCAGCTCGCCCTTCCCCTCCTCCGGGTAGGCGTGGAGGGCGACGCAGGCGACCGGGTTGCCGTCCACGTCGTAGATGAAGTAGTCGTCGAGCTGCCGCTCGATGGCCGCCCGGGTGCGCGGCAGGAGCTCCTCGCTCTCCACCGAGGCGTGGATGAGCTGCTGGATGCTGCGCACGTCGCGCTTCTGCGCGCGGCGGATCTGCCGGTACTCGTTGGCGTAGACGAGGGTGCCGATGCCCTCGTTCGAGAACAGCTCGGCCAGGAGCCCTTCGTCGATCCGGCCGTTGATCACGTGGACCCGGGGCACGCCCGCCCGGCAGGCGGCCACCGCGTTCCTGGCCTTCGAGGCCTGAGCCGGGCGACACCGTGTTCGCCTGGATGGCCGCGGCGAGGTCGTCGACCGCGATCTGACGGGCCACGGCCCCGTTCACCATCAGACCGTCCTCGGTCGTCAGGTACACGAGCTTCACCGCGCGCAGGGCCTTCGCGACCTCGAGCGCCACCGCGTCGGAGTTGAGCCGATAGGACCGGCCGTCCCCGTCGACGCCGAGGGGCGGGACCACGGGCACGATGCCGTTCGTGAGCAGGGTCTGCAGGAGCTCGACGTCGACCCGCTCGACCTTGCCGGTGTGAAGGTGGTCGACTCCGCGCAGGATGCCCAGGGGATGGGCGATGACCGCGTTCGTGCTGGCCCCGCGCAGGTCGGCCGCGCTCAGGCCTTCGAGGACCTCGTGGGTCACCCGGTTGGCCGCGGTCAGGGCGAGCTCCAGGGTGGCCGCGTCCGTCACGCCCGAGCCCTCGAGGTCGGAGGGCTCGGCCACCTTCTCGTCGGCCAGGGCCTGGATCTGGGCCGGCGGCCCCGTGCACGAGCACGGTCCGGACGCTCAGCGACCAGAGCACGGCCACGTCCATGAGGATGTTGCCGAAGTTGTCGTCGGCCACGACGGCGCCGTCGACCGCGACCACGAACGTCTTCTCCCGGAACTGGGGGACGTACCGGAGAATGCCGCGAAGGTCGGTGAGCCTCATGGTGTCTCTGGGGCGCCTGGGTCGCTACTTGGTGGCCTGGGCGACCAGGTCCGCGGCGCTCGTGGGCCCCGCCGCGAACGTATCCGTGTGCGAGGCCAGGAACTGGCGGAACTCCAGGGAGGCGGGCAGGCCCGTCTTGAGCCCCTTCTTCGCGGCGATCTCGTCGAGCTTCTTGTCCTGCTCGAGCGTCGTCACCGGGGCCAGGCCCAGGTAGTCCCAGCTGTCGCCGTCGATGTGGGCGTAGAGCTGCACGGTCGGAATCCCCGCTTCCTTCGCGACCTCGTCCTGGGCCGCCATCCACCGGAGGAACTCGAGGTGCTTGCCGGGGGCGACGTGGTAGATCGTGATCCGCGCGCGACCCGGCTCCTTCTTGTCCTGCGGAGTCCATCGCGGCGCCGCCGCCGCGAGCGCGCACGCCAGCACCAGAAGAGCCGATCCCCACTTCTTCATTCGTCCTCCTTCTCGCGGGCTCCCTTGGCCCGGCCAGGATGCAACTCGTTCGCCCCCGAGATTATCGCGGTTGACGGCGCTCGTTGCGGGGTCAGGTCTGGAATTGTGAATCGCAATTCAAGATTCCAGACCTGACCCCGGTGGAGCGCAGGCGGCCGCGCGCTCGAGGAGCAGCTCCCGCTCGCGGGCGTTGCGGGTGAGGGCCGCGGCGCGCTCGAGCTCCACCCGTGCTTCCGCGATCCGGCCCAGCTTGACCAGGAGGTCGCCGCGCACGCTGGGCAAGAGGTGGTAGGCCTCGAGCGCCGGCTCGCGGGTCAGCCTATCGACCAGCTCCAGCCCCGCGGCGGGACCAAAGGCCATCCCGACCGCGACGGCGCGGTTGAGCTCGACCACGGGGGAGGGTGTGATCCTCGCGAGGGCGTCGTAGAGCGCCGCGATGCGCGCCCAGTCCGTCTCCTCCGCGGTGCGGGCGCGGGCGTGACACGCCGCGATCGCGGCCTGGAGCGCGTAGGGGCCGAGCCCGCCCCCGAGGTCCTCGGCACGCCGAAGGGCCAGAAGCCCGCGACCGATGAGGACGCGATCCCAGCGTGAGCGGTCCTGCTCGAGCAGGAGGACGGGCGCTCCCGAGGGGCCGACCCGCGCCCTCGATCGCGAGGCCTGGATCTCCATCAGCGCGACGAGGCCGTGGACTTCCGGCTCCCGGGGAGCGAGCCCGGCCAGGATGCGGCCGAGGCGGAGCGCGTCCTCGCACAGGGCTGGCCGCATCCAGTCGTCGCCCGCCGTCGCGGAGTACCCCTCGTTGAAGACGAGGTAGAGGACCTCGAGCACAGATGACAATCGGGCGGCTCGGTCGATCCCGCGGGGCACCTCGAAGGGCACCCGGGCCTCGGCCAGGGTGCGCTTGGCCCGGACGATGCGCTGGGCGATGGTCGCCTCCGCGACCAGGAAGGCCCGCGCGATCTCGTCGGTCGTGAGCCCTCCGAGGAGGCGCAGGGTGAGCGCCACGCGCGCCTCGGTCGACAGCACGGGATGGCAGGCCGTGAAGACGAGGCGCAGGAGATCGTCCCCCACGTCGTCGTCGATCGCGGCCTCGAGGTCGGGCGTCCTTCTCCTGCCGAGCCTCGAGCTCGCGCCCCAGCTCCTCGTGCTTGCGGCCCTGGAGCGTTCTCCGGCGCAGGAGGTCGATGGCCCGATGCTTCGCGGTGGCCATGAGCCAGGCCCCCGGGTTGTCCGGGATCCCCGACTCCGGCCACCGCTCGAGGGCGATGACGAGCGCGTCCTGCGCCAGCTCCTCGGCCAGACCGACGTCGCGCACCATCCGGGCGAGCCCGGCGATGAGCCTGGCCGACTCGATCCGAAAGACCGCGTCGATGGCGCGGTGGACGTCGGTGGCCGTCACGGCTACCGATCACAGCATGAATCGGACCGCTAGACCACCACCGGTCGCCCCGTCACTTTCCTGGTGACGAGCATGACGAGGCACGCGACACCCCACGTCAAGAGCGTGGGGACCAGGAGCCCGACCGTGAGATGGGCCAGGAGGTGGATCCACTGGCTCTGGCCGGCGAAGCTGTATTCCGGGGCCGCGAAGATGTTCGGCCAGCCCGCGATGGCGAGCAGGATCCCGAGCCCCGCGACCATCTGGAAGAGCAGCCATTGCACGAACACCAGGGGCAGGAGCTGAAGGTAGCGGCCGAAGCCTTTCGTGTGCACCGCCACTCCGTAGTACACGGTACCGGCCCAGGCCACGACGTTCATCGAGGACCACAAGACGATCGGTGTTGGGCAGGCCCGCGAGGGACAGCCCGAGCCGCGCCAGACCCACGACCGCGAGGACCACGAGAATGACCCTCTGGAATGCCAGGTACTCCGCAACCGGCTTACCGAACATTCTGCCTCCCTGCGCTCTTCGCGGCCGCCTCGCCACGCAGGCGCTCTTCCTGCTCGCGAAGCTCCGGCGTGAGCGCGGCTCCGAAGTCCTCGGGCTCGAACACCTGGCGGATCTCGATCTCAGAGTCTCCCATCATGGGGTTGGGGCACCGCTTGACCCATTCGATCGCTTCTTCTTTCGATTTCACCTGCCACAGCCAGAAGCCGGCGACGAGCTCCTTGGTCTCGGCGAAGGGCCCGTCGATGACCGTGCGCTTGGCGCCCGAGAACCGGACCCGTGCCCCCTTCGAGCTCGGCTGGAGGCCTTCGCCCGCGAGCAGGACGCCGGCCTTCGCCAGCTCCTCGTTGAACTTGCCCATGGCCGTCAGGAGCTTCTCGTCCGGCATGACTCCGGCTTCCGAGCTCTTGTCGGCCTTGACCATCACCATGAAGCGCATCTTCGTGTCTCCTGCGAGCCCTTTGCCCTGGCTCTACTATCACGTCGAACCAGCAGCCGCGAGATCGACTCCGTTATTTTCTCTTGACTTTGGCCATTCAACATACATACTAGTCGGTATGGTTGCTCGAACGGCCGCCGGACGACAGCCCGCCCGTGGCCCGCGCGATCCCGAACGGACACGGGCCACCTTGCTCCAGGCCGCCTTCAAGGAGGTCCACAGGTCCGGCTTCCGGGGGACCGACCTCGATACGATCCTCGCCGCGGCGGGGGTGACGAAGGGGGCGCTCTATCACCACTTCGAGGGCAAGGAAGCCCTGGGCTACGCGCTGGTCGAGGAGTCCCTGACCGCCCTCACCCGGGAGAAATGGCTGCGCCCGCTGGAAGAAGACACCACGGATCCCATCCGGACCCTCGTGCAGATCGTCCAGTCGACCCTGGAGCGGCCCGAGGACGTCCGCTGCGGCTGCCCGCTCAACAACCTGGCGCAGGAGATGTCGCCCCTCGACGAGGGATTCCGCAAACGGCTGAAGACGGTCTTCGAGCTCTGGCAGGACGGCATCGCGGTCGCTCTCCGCGGCGGTCAGAAGCGGGGCGTGGTGCGGGGCGGGGTGGACCCGAACGAGGCTGCGACCTTCCTGGTCGCGGCCTACGAGGGCTACATCTCGTTGGCAAAGAACGCCCAGGATGCCCGGGTCCTGCAGTCGGGCAAGAGAAGGATGACCGAGTACCTCGAATCGCTGCGGGCGGCGCCTGGCCGCGCCAAGCCGGTGGATCGGGGGTAGGGCGGTGTCGCTTCGTAGTCACATACATACCAACTGGTTGGTACACACACTCTGATGTGTCCGCTATGCCTCTCGACTGGAGCCCTGATCGCCGCCGGCGTCACCTCGACCGGCGGGCTGGCCACGTTCGCCTGGAAGCAACGACGGGCGAAGCTCGCGGCCGGGGAGGCCTCGAATCCGACCCGAACCACAATGGAGGAGACAGTGATGAGGACGAGCGTGAGCGAGCATCCGAAGGTCGTGTCTCGAGCGGACTGGCTGGAAGCGCGACGAGCGCTTCTCGTGAGAGAGAAGGCGCTGACCCGGGCCGGTGACGAGCTGAGCCGCGACCGCCGCGCGTTGCCCTGGATCAAGGTGGACAAGCCCTACGTCTTCGACGGACCGCGAGGGAGGGAGACGCTGGCCGATCTCTTCGACGGGCGAAGCCAGCTGATCGTCAACCACTTCATGCTGGGGCCGGGGTGGAAGGAAGGCTGCGTCGGCTGTTCCTTCGGGGCCGACCACATCGGCGGCGCCCTCGTGCACCTCGAGCACCACGACGTGTCCTACGTGGCGATCTCGCGGGCGCCCCTGGCCGAGATCCTGGCCTTCCAGGAGCGCATGGGCTGGCGGTTCCGCTGGGTCTCGTCCTTCGCCAGCGACTTCAACTACGACTTCCACGTGTCGTTCACGAAGGACGACGCCGCGCGCGGATCGGTCTCCTACAACTACGAGACCCGGCCGTTCGAGAGCGAAGAGCTCTCCGGCACGAGCGTCTTCTACAAGGACGACGCCGGCGACGTCTTCCACACCTATTCGACCTTCGGCCGCGGCGGCGAGAAGGGCCTCACGACCTACATGTACCTCGATCTCCTCCCGAAGGGCCGCAACGAAACCGGCCCTCACCACAGCCTGGCGGACTGGGTCCGCCACCACGACCGCTACGACTCCGGGGGCTTCGTGGACGCGACCGGACGCTACCGGGCCCAAGAACCCGCCGAATCGTCTTGCGGCTGCGCCGACGGGGAGAAGAAGCCCTGAGTGCGGTGGGAACCCGGGGGCGGGGTCGCGCGTTAGACTCCTGACGGTCTGAACCCGGAGGAGATATGCCTCGAGCCTGGTGGCCCCTGGTCGTTGCCTGCCTCGTCGGGCCGCTCCGGGCCAGCGCCGGCCAGGAGCCCCCCGTCCCGGATCCGTTGCCCCCGCCACCCGCCAGCGTGCCTTCTCCGTCGGCGTCCGCCGAGGAAACCGAGATCACCGTAGACAAGGGCACTCATGTCGCCGCCGGCATCGGCTTCGGCGGTCCCCTGGGGGCCGGCTTGAGCCTCCGCCTCCTGCACGGGCTCGGCGCCGACGTCCGCGAGGGGCGGGACCGGGTGAAGGCGGTCTGCGCCGTGCCCATCGCGTACTGTGCGCGGGGCTTCACCCTGGAGGCGGATGCGGGCTCGGGCGGCGGCAAGCTGAGCCTGGGCATCGGCGCGCGGGCGAAGGTGCACGAAGAGGACTTCCGGGGCACGGTCGGGATCGGCCTTCGAGCGTCGGTCGTTCGCACCTGGGGTTCCCCTATCGGTACCGAGCCCGACCTGACCTACCTGGGTCCGGAGCTCGACCTCGGCATCCTCCGGGCGAACCTGACCTTGGGCGTGCTCTGGCGGGTGTCCGGCCAGGGTGGCGCGTCCGCGCTCTTCAGTTGGGGCGTGGGCTTCGGCCTCTAGCGCCTGTTCCGGACCTGGGCGCACGAGCTCTCGGCACCTGATCACGGGCGCGAATACACGGGGAGGAGAAATCGCGCCAGGAAATCGATTCCGGGACCGTCTCCCCTGGCTTCGACCTCCCAGTAACGCGGCGGATCGCCGGACAGCCAGGTCCCATAGTCGCCCCTCGGCAGCGACATCGAGACGGGCAGAGAGAACGCGTCTCCGAGGAGGCGGGGATCGACCACGATCTGCTGAGCCCAGTGCTGATGGCAGACCGTCTGGTCGCTCTTGCCGGCTCGCTCGCGCTTCACCTTGATGAACCGGACGGTCACGGTGAGCTTCTCGAATCGGTCGAGGCGTCCGCGGCAGCCCAGCCGCACGCTCAGGGACTCGCCGAGGAAGAAGGGGAAGCGGTCGTAGCTGATGGAGGCCGCGCCGTACTTGACCGCGCGGCCCACCGTGTAGAGCCAGTAGGCGAAGAGCCCGAGGGGGAGCAGGTCGAAGAGGGCGACGATCAGGATGCCGGGGATCCAGGGGTCGGCCCACATCCACCAGTGGAACGGGACCAGGAACAAGACGAGGAAGGCGGGGAGGAACAGGCCCTGGACGGACGCGGAGAACGGATGCTCGCGCTCGCCGCTCGGGTTCCAGGCGCGATCGGCGAGCCACGGCTCGTCCGAATGACGGCGCAGGCGGCGCTCGTACCAGAGGCCGGCCGCCATCGCCCGGAGCGCTACGGACCAGAGGAGCAGGCCGCTCACCACGAAGAGGGCGGCCAGGCCGTAGATGAACGGCATCGGCATGACGGGCCCGCTGAAGAAGAGCTGCTCCGGATGAACCCTGGTCACCCAGGCCAGGTACGAGCCGGCGGCGACGAAAGGCAGCCCGAAGGCCACCAGACAACCACCCTGGCCGAGGGAAGCGGTGGTCGGGGCGAGCACGGGATGACTGGGGAGCCGGACGACGTTCGTGTCCGGCATGCGTCAGAGCAGCAGCGATTCCACGCGGTGGGCGTGGACCATGCCTTCGCGCGGGGACCACACGAAGATCGTGAAGTGGCCGTCCTGGGAGGCGACCAGGGCCACGCCGTCCTGCTGGTCCTGCGCGAACTGGGCCGCGGAGATGTGGCGGGTGCCGCCGAGCTGCACCGGCGCCATCACGACCGCGGCGCCGCCTTCGACGGGCTCGGTGACCACGACCTGCTCGACGCGCGGCCGTCCGTCCGGGCGAAAGATCTTGACGCCGAAGGCGAGGAGCTCGTAGCCGTCCGTGATCAGGGTGGCGCCATCCACGGCGGTGAGGCCCGCCACCGCTTCCACCACCCGGCTGATCGCGCCGTGCCATTTGCCGTCCTGCGCCTTCTCCTGCACGAGCCCGGCCAGCTCGGTGAAGGGCGGCTCGACCGCGTAGGTGATGGGGTGCACGATCGACTCCCGCCACGCCCGCGTGCCCTCGGGCACGACCAGGAGCGTGCCTCCGCGTTTGTGCGCGCGCATGGACACGGCGAGGCGGAGCAGGACGTCGTCGGGGTCGTCGGTCACTCCGGACGACTGGGAGGCGATGAGCGACCGGAGCAGGTCGGGAGGGTCGGAGCCGTAGGCCGTATCCCGGCTCAGGACCTTCACCTGGTCTCCTTCGAACACGGCGACGTTCCGGAACTTGGCCGAGTCCTCGCGGATGCGATGTTTCACCACGAGCAGGCCCGGGCCGATGACCTCGACCACGAAGCAGAAGCTCGGGATGGCTCGAGTCGTTCCCCAGACCACGAGCTCGCTTCCGTCGCGCCAGACGCCGAGGTGGATCCCGGGGCGCTCGACGGCGGGAGACAGGCGCGCGAGGGCCCGCGGGCCGAGCGGCAGCGGGCTCTTCAGCAGGAGCGGCTGCAGTGCCCGCGCGGGAGGCAGGAAGGCCAGCGAGATCTCCGGGGTGTAGCCCTCCTCGCGCTGAAGGCTCGCCCAGAACGCGGCGTCCACGAGGGCCTCGATGGCCGGGGCGTCGGGCGGGAGCCGCGCAGGCGGGAATGGCGTGTTCGGCGGCCGCCGTGTGCTTCACGAAGTGGTCCGCCAGGCGGGCGGCGTAGGTTCGGGCCGCAGGGTAGAGAGGCTCGTTCATGAGAGCCCGAGTATGCCGCGTCGCGCTGTCTTCCCCAACCCGGGCGCCGCGAGCCGGCTCGACCTCCCGCCTCTCGGTGGGGCGAGGCTGTTGCCTCGTCCCGACGATGCTGTTCCAATCCTCGTGTGACCGACCCGGACCGCACTCGCCTCGCGGACGCCGTTTCGGGCGGCACCACTCGCACCCGGCCCGATCGCCCGCTGCCCGACCAGGCGCGGCACCTGCTCGTGCCCGCGCAGGTCATCGTCAGCCCCGAGACCCGCCTCCAGTACCGCATCGATCGGCTGGTCGGCGCGGGCGGGTTCGGCCAGGTCTACCTGGCTCGGCGCCTCGGCCGATCCGCGAAGGTGCCCGCCGCTTTGTGCATCAAGGCCAGCGAGCACATCGACGGGTGGCTGCGCGAGGCCTACTTCGGCCAGCTCCTGGACGAGCATCCACGAGCGATCCGGGTCTTCGACGCGTTTCCACTGATGCGGCCCCACGGACCGCGTCCTCTATTGCCTGGCCCTCGAGTACGCGGGCCAGGGCGACCTGCGCGCGTTCCTGCACCGCACCGGCAAGGGTTGGCCGGAGACGACGGCACGGCGCGAGATCGCCGGGCATCCTCGAGGTGCTCGGAAAGCTGCACCGCGGCCAGATGCTCCACCGCGACCTCACTCCGCTGAACGTGTTCGTGTGCGACGGCCGGCGCCTGAAGCTCGGCGATTTCGGGATCGTCCGCCAGCAGAGCGATCGGCGGGGCATCACCGCGCGCACCCTGAACCCCTTGGCCGCCCCCAGCGACATCCTCGCGGGGGCCGCGCCGAAGTGGCAGGCGCGCGACGACGTCTACCAGGTGGGACAGCTCCTGGGAATGCTGGTGAAGGGCGACGCCCGGACCCGGATTCGCACGCAGGACATCCGCCGCCTCCCGTGCAGCGATTCCTTGAAGGAGATCGTCTACCGATGCATCGGCGAGCGGCGGAAGCGATACGAGAGCGCCGTGCGAGCTGATCGAGGCGCTCCGGAAGCGGCCCGCCCGCCTCGAGGTGGGGGTGCTGCGCACGCTCAAGGGCGTGCATCTCGCGTTCACCGGAATCCTCACCCTGCCGCGCAGCGAGGCGGCCCGGGCGGCACGGCGCGCGGGGGCGATCGTCCACCACATGCCCTCGGTGAAGACCACGGTGGTGGTTCGCGGGCGACCCAATCCGCAGCAGGCCGCGGGCCGCGACGCGGGCCTGAAGCTCATGGAGATCAAGCGGCTGCGCGAGAAGGGCCACGCCATCACCCTGCTGGACGAGGCTCGGTTCTGGCGGCTGGCCGCGCGCCGATCGTCAAGACTGCGCTGATGCCCGGTCCCACTCTCCTGCTGCGAATGCTCTCGTCCTTCGGAAGGAGGCCCACGTTGACCAGGACCACTGCCCTCGCCTTCGCCCTCACCCTGACCTCCTCCTTCTTGCGGGCGGATTCGGTGGAGGACGCGGTCACGAAGCGCCTCGACGATACGAGCGCGCTCACCGAGGTCGTGCGGCACCTCACCGAGACCATCGGCCCCCGCCTCACGGGATCGCCGGCGCTTCTCGAAGCCCATCGCTACGCGGCCGAACGCTTCAAAGCCGCGGGCCTCGAGGTGGCCAAGGAGCCCTTCCCCCTCGCCACTTCCTG
This sequence comes from uncultured Acidobacteriota bacterium, assembly GCA_963760685.1. GTDB lineage: Bacteria > Acidobacteriota > Vicinamibacteria > Fen-336 > Fen-336 > CAVXEA01. The sequence goes on along the minus strand of CAVXEA010000003.1, from coordinate 2,575,145 downwards.
GGAACGTGGCCCTGCCGAGGGCGTGCTGCTGACCCCCTACCGGCACGTGCTTCAGTTGGCGCAAGTGGGCTGGACGCCGGCCACCGGGGGGCCCGTGACGGGGCCCGTCCGCCCGTTCGCGCCGAAGTCGACGGCCGACATGGAGGCTTTTCGAGGACGATTCAAGGACGCGATCGTCCTGCTCGGGGAGCCCGCCACGCAGCTCGAGCCGTTGATGATGGTCCTGCCCTTGCGGATCGATCCCAAGGGCGCTGAGCCGCCGCCCAAGGAGCAGGGCCCCTCGCTCGCGGAACGCATCGCCTTCCTGCGGGCCGAGGGGGCCAAAGCCTTCCTCTGGGACTCGGGCAAGCCGTCGGGTCTGCTGGACATGGGGGACTACGACCTGGACCTCGCGGGAAGCCAGGGCCTGCCCGGTGCCTTCGTGATCCACGAGCAGTTCGTGCTCCTCCAGCACCTGGCCGCCACCGGGGCCACCGTCCGCCTGAGCCTCGAGGGACGGACGGGCCCGGCCGCGGAGTGTCTCAACACCGTGGCCACGCTCCGCGGCAGCCAGGCGCCCGAGGAGTTCGTGCTGCTCGGGGCGCACCTCGACAGTTGGGACCTCGGGACCGGCGCCACGGACAACGCGAGCGGCGCGGCGTCGATCATCGAAGCCGCGCGCCTCCTGGCCGGGTCCGGAGCGCGCCCCCGCCGCTCGATCCGTTTCGTCCTGTTCTCAGGCGAGGAGCAGGGGCTCTTCGGCTCCAAGGCCTACGTCACCAGGCATCGGGAGGAGCTGCCGCGTGTGTCCGCCGTGCTCATCATGGACACGGGCACAGGCCGGGTCGACGGCATGTCTCTTCAAGGGCGAGCGGAGGTCGAGCCCGTGATGCGCAAGGTGGTGGAACCGCTGGTGCCGCTGGGTGTGGTGGACACCGATCTGCGGTTGGAATGGGGGAGCGACCACCTCCCGTTCGACGAGGCCGGCGTCCCCGCGTTCTGCTTCGAGCAGGTCCAGCACGACTACAGCCGCAACCACCACTCCGAGGCCGACACCTTCGACAAGGTGATTCCCGCCGAGCTGCAGCAGGCCGCGGTGGTCGCGGCGCTCACCGCGTACCGTACGGCCCAGCTTCCCGACCTCCTGCCTCGCCGCCCTGGCGCTGCTTCACCGGGAGGACGATGAAGCCGTAGCGCGCGTAGACCTCGCGCGCGGAGGCCGACACGAGGTGGCGAACGAGCTCGCGGGTCGCGGCCTTCTTCGAGGAGACGAGCGGCGCCAGCGGATAGACGATCGCGGGACCCGGAGCCCCGGCCGCTTCGAAGGCGACCTTGACCCGTTTGGAGATGGCCGCATCCGTCCGGTACACGATGCCGGCGTCGGCATTCTCGGACTCGACGGCGGACAAGGCGGCCCGAACGTTGAGGGTGGGCACGACCTGGTCCTTCAGCTTCGTCCAGAGGCCAATGGACTCGAGCCAGGTGCGGGCGTAGACGCCGGCCGGCACGCCTTCCGGGTCGGCCAGGGCGAGGTGCTTGACGGCCAGGAGGTCCGCAGGCTGCCTCATCCTCGCCGTCGACGAGACGGGCACCACGACCACGAGGATGTTGGAAAGCAGGTTGACGCGGTCTGCCGCCTTCACGAGGCCCGCGGCTTCCAGGCCGTTCATCTGAGCCTCGTCGGCCGAGAAGAAGACATCGGCGGGAGCGCCTGCCTTGATCTGGCGGGCGAGGTCGCTGGAGGCGCCAAGGCCGAAGATGACCTTGTGGCCGGACTGACCTTCGAACCGCTGGGCGATCTCCTTGAGGGCGTCGGTCAGGCTTGCCGCCGCATAGACGGTGACCTCTTCGGCCCCGACCGGCATGCCGAAGAGAGAGAGGAGGGCGAAGACTCGATGGACGCGAAACCGAGCGCGCATGACCCTGACTCCGCTCATCGAGAGAGGTCGGGCAGCGGGGGCGCGGCCCCGGGCGAGGCGGCGCGAAAGTCGAGCCCCAGGAGGGCGGCGACCGAGGCGGCGAGCTGCGACTGCGTCGCGTCGACTCCTTCGCGCACGCCGAGCGGGGGTGTCGACGGGCCGAGGATGGCCATCCAGATGCGCTCGGCCGCTGGCACCTCTTTGCCGTGGTTGGTCCAGTCGCGTGGCGTGGCGCCGCGGCCGTGGTCGGTGGCGAGCACGAGGGCCGTCTTGCCGCGGTAGCCGGGGTCGGCCTGCGCGGCTTCCCACAGGCGCCTGACGAATCGGTCGCCGCGCCAGGCGGCGTCGAGGTACTGGTCGTAGCGCCGCTCGTGGGCCCACTCGTCGGTCTCGCCGAGCATGACGTAGAGGACGCGAGGCTTTCGCGCGCGCAGGTACTCGAGCGCGCCCTGCATCGTCGGAGCGTCGAAGCGGGTGCCTTGCCAGTAGGTCGGCAGATCTGCGGTGAAGTCGTTCAGCAGCCGATCGCACTCCGTGGACGGCGGTTGGACCGCGAGGCCGTCACCGTTGACGGGCAGGTGGGAGCGGTCGGCGGCCACGATGAAGGGGAGCACGTCCCAGGAGCCGAACGCGGCCACCCGCCCTTCGAAGCCGGGCCGCCCGTTCAACCACTCGAGGACGGTGAGGTTCGGGTTGGTCTTCTTGTCGTTGCTGTCGACCCGGGGATCCGCGGCCCCGGACAGCATCTCGTTGTAGCCCGGGTAGGAGAACCGGAGGCCGTTCGTGACCCGTACCCGGCTGCCCTTCGCCGGGTCCCCAAGAACGTGCCCTTCGCGGGCGACGACGCTCCACAGGAAGGGCAGGAGCGCTTCCCGCCGTGCTTGCGGCGTCGGACGATCGAAGCGCTGGGCCAGGGCCGCGGGGTCCGCGACACCCCCGTCGGCCTTGGTGTTGAGGGCGGTGTCGAAACCCCCGAACATCTCCTGCCACCGGAACCCGTCCAGGGTGACGACGAAGACGTTCAGGGCGGGCCCCGTCTGGACCGGCTCTTGCGCCCGGGCCCCACGAGAGGCCACGAGGGCAAGGACGACCAGCGCGGCCGCGCCGCGGCCGATGCGTAGGTTCATCGCAGTCATCCGCGCATTCTAAGCGCGGCTACGTCCTTCGGGACCGGGAGGAGGCCAAGTCGCCTGGTGTAGTATCCGCTCGGACATGGACCTACCGTCCGGCGAGGCCGTCAGGCGCGGCACCCTCGGCCTGTTGCTCCTCGCTTTCGCGCTCAACGCGCTTCTCTGGGCGGCGGTGGTCACTCCCGGATACCCGCCCGATGAAATGTCACACGTCGGGTACGCGCAACGACTCTTCCTGGATCACGAGCTCCCGGTGTACGGAGTGACACGGTACCCGGACGGAATCGGGTTTCTGCCCCACGCCTCGATGCCGCCGCTCTATTACGCGCTCGTGGCGCCGCTGGCCCGGGCCACAGGCTCGGCCGAGACTCCCGACATGGTCTTCCTGATGCGCGTCTTCTCCGTCGCCCTCGGAGCCCTGACCGTCGCCTGCGCCTGGCGGCTGACGCGACTCGTCGTCCCTCATCGGCCGGAGCTCGCGCTCGCGGTGGGGGCTCTTGTCGGCTTCAACCCGATGTTCACCTACATGAGCGCAGCGGTGAACAGCGACAACCTGGTCAATCTCGTGGCCGCGGCGCTCATCTGCCACCTCGCCGCCGCCTTGCTGGCGGAGCGCATCCCCTGGCACTACGGCCTGACCTTGGGCCTCATCCTCGGCGTCGGGTTGCTCGCGAAGCCGACGATCGCCGCCGGCCTCGGTGCGAGCGCGGTCGCGCTCGTCCTCCAGGCGAACCGCGGCCAGACGTTTCGTTGGCGGTGGCTTTGCACGTCGGCGGCCGCCACGGTTGGCGGGGCCGCGGCCGTCGCGGGCTGGGTCTACGTCCGCAACTTCGAGCTGTACGGCGACCCGACCGGAATCGGTGTGATCGGCTCGCGGCCCGACATCCACTTCGCGATACCGTACCGGGCGACCGGCTCGCTCGCCCAGATGTTGTTCTCGGTTCACCCGGACCGCGGGTGGACGTTCTACACCACGATGTTGCGCGGCTACTGGGGTGTCTTCGATCGATTTTCCGTAGAGATGCCCGGACGCCTCTACGGGCTCGCCAGCCGGCTGACTCTCGCCGGCGTTGCGGGCCTGATCCTGGCGCTGGCCTGGGCCTGGAAACGCCGGACCGAGCCCGCCATTCGGGCTCGAGTCGCAGTGGCGACCGTAGGCACGACCCTCTTCCTCCTTTGCCTCGCGAGCTGCATTGCGGCTTGCTATCGGATCGACTACCAGCCCCAGGGGCGTTACCTGTTCCCGGCGATCGGTGTCGTCGCCCTCGCCGTGGGGGCCGGCTGGGAGCAGGTGGCTGCGCTTTGCCGAGCTCCGCGACTCGCGACCCCCACCTTGGTGAGCGCCGTCCTGGCCATGAATGTCGTCGCTCTTCTTTCGACGGTGTGGCCGTCCCACCTTAACCTCTACGACCGGGACCTGGTGATGTCGAAAGCCAGGGCAGGAGCGCCTACGAGTCGCGCCCGGTTGGAGTTCACGCTGGAGCGGGCGGGGGCACGACGGCTCGAGCTGTTGGCGACGAGCCACTACATTCGGGCGCTTCCTGTCCGTTGGAGCCTCGGCCGAGGGGGCACGGAGGCCCCTCTCGCCAGCGGCGACACCATGGTGGGAGGAGGGCCCTTCCTGCTGTCGATCGACGTCTCGAGTCTCGACCTCCCGGCGGGTCGCTACGCGATGAGCCTCGAGACCCATGGCCTGCCCGACTCGTCTCTGGCGTACTTGTCCGTCCCCCCGAAGAGCGCGGGAGCAGCCGACCTCGGCGTTCGCGCCGTCTTCGAACCGCGGGCGGACCTGGCCTCGTGGCGGCAGCTCTACGACGCGGTTCGCACCGGCGAGCCCAATCTGCTCCGCAGCCGGCTGCTTGCCGGGTTGCTCGTCATCGTTCCCCCGGTCGTTCTAGCCCTCTGGGCGAGGGCGCTTTCTCCGCTCGCCGGACGCTGGTCCCCGCTGCTGGCCCTAGCACTCCTCGCCGCGGCGTTGGCGCTGGCCGGCCCCCCCCTGCGCATCGAAGAGCTGCGCACGGTACGTGCGTCCGCGGTCCTCGGCAGCTCCTGACCCGGGCGACCGGCCGCGACCGCATCCAGGCGCGGCCTACGCCTTGGATGACGGGGCGGCCCCGCCCTCAGTTCGCGCCGTCCCCCCGGGCGAAGGTCACCGTGTACCCCCCGATTCGCTGGCCATGGCTCTTTCCCACCTCGATGTCCGAGCGGTAGTGAATGCCACCGTAGAGCCGGGATATGGCGGCTTCGTCCTTCTCCTGATTGAAATACGCCGTGCCGCTCGGGAACAGGTACGAAAGCACCGTCGCGGCCGCCGCCGAGAACGTCGAGTGGCCCGACGTGTAGGAAGGGAAGTTCGGAAGGCCGACTACGGTCCGAATGCTCGGGTCCATCTGCGAGGGGCGCGGGTTGAAGTAGGCGAACTTCGCGTCCCAGCAACCGACAGCGGCGTCGTGAAGAGCCATGTTGAGGAGGGCGAAGGCCCGGGCGGCCCGGACCTCGCTCCAGTGTGCGTCGTGAACATACTCGGTCGCGATGTCGTTCCAATGGCCCGGAGGCGTGAGCGTGCTCACTCCGTCGGCCCACTTGTACACGATCGCGAGCTGATCGCGGGTCAGGTTCTCGACGGCTGCCTTCACCTCGGCGGTTTCTTGCCGCATCTGCGCCGAGGACGTCGACGGCGGCGCAGGTGGTCGCTCGTTGAGGATATCGGTCGGCGTCATCATCCAGGCCTTGACCTGGCCGAACAAAGGGAGCATCGGGGGCCGGGGTGGGGCCTCCAGACTCTTCCACGGAATCTCCCCACGGGCCGTGGCCGCGTTGGCCATGGCTTGCCACAGTGCCGGGTTGCCGCCGGCGGTCCGCATTCCGTCCGCGGCCGCGCGGGCCGCAAACACGGGAGCGACCGCCTTGCCCAGGGCGAGCCCCGCGCCGATGTCGCTGGCTGCGGCTTTGCCGGACAGGAGGGCCGCCTCGCGCTGCTCTCCTGCCTTCCGTGTGATTTCCTCCACCGAGGTAGGGAAGAGAAGCTTCAGCAGCTCCGCGGTCACCCCCGACAGCACCGCGTCTTCGGAGGGATAGGCGGGCAGGTCGGTCGTCGGCATCAGGGCCTGGATTCCGCCGTCGACCTTGGAGGGCGAGGGACGGTTGTAGAGGAACTTGTAGTACCAGGCCACCTTCAGTGCCTCGAACTGCGCCACGCTCACGTAGCTATACGCGCGGGCGGCATAGGGAGGGTTGCTGAAGGGAAACTGCGGGTCGGCGAAGGGGTTCTCGGAGTCGGGCGCCGGATAGCTCCCGTCGTCGCGAGGCGCAGGTGGCAAGTCCGCCCGCGCGACCAGCTCCCGGAGGATCTGGTTCCATCGCAAGACGCCACCGGCGCTCCAGTACTGCATGTTCTCGCGCTGGGTGTCGGTGAGGCTGGCTTGCGCGGTCTTGATGGCGGCGAGCTCCGACTGGTAGGCCGCGGACGAGGTCGCGGCCGGTGGCGCCACCGGGAACTGCGACGGCCCGCTCACCACGATCATTTGCCAGTTGCCGGCGTTGGAGTCGCCCGTGGCCGGGGTCGCGGGCGAGAGCTCTTCGAGCTGTCGGACGTCCTTGTTGCACGCGACACCGGCGAGAACCGCCACGGCGAGCGAGTGCTTGACGCTGTTTCGGAACGCTTTCATGGAGGATGGCCCCTGGGCTAGAAGTGGAAGGTGTAGAGCAAGCCGGCGGTGAACGCCGTCGCCTGGCCCACGTTGCGGCCGCTCACCACGTAGTTCGCTGCCACCCTGACCGCCAGGCTTTGCGGCTTCTTCAGGTAGTACATGGCCAAGGCTTCGACTTTCTGGAGGTTCATCCGGTTCGAAACGAAGGGCATGTCCTGCCGGCGGATGTCGCCCCCGCCCCGCGTGATCTGCTGGGAGAACGAGACCGGGACCTGCAGATGCGACCCCAGGTAGCCGGCGCTCAACGTGTAGTCGAAGACGTCGGGCATGGCCACCTCGTCGCTCATGTGGAGCTCGCCGTCCGTGAAGTAGGCCGGCCGGTCGAGCGTCACCGTGTCCCGCCAGGTGTAGGCGCCCGAGGCCGTGACGAACCACCCCTTCTTGGCCTCGAACGTCATCGTCATCCGCCCCGAGACGCGCTTGCTCGCGCTGCCGATCGAGAGGGGATAGAAGTCCGGCGTGTAGTCGCTCAAGGGCGCGCCAGCCGAGGCCACCAGAATCGTCCGCAGTGAGCCCTGGCTCGTGAACGCGGTCTCGAGGAGGTTGTACTTGGCGGCCAGCGTGACGTCCTGGAACCCGCTCATGCCGTGGAGCACGCCCTGGCTGGCCTTGGTCCAGACGTAGGGCGCCATGGCGATGACGTTCAGCCGGTGCGTGACCCCGTAGTTCCCGGTCCAGGCGAGGGTGTCGGTCGTGATCGTTCCGATGTTTCCGTTGCCCCGCTTGAGCGTCCCTTCCCAGTACTGGTCCCAGCTCTCGTGCATGTAGACGAAGCCCGTACACAGCGCCTTCTTGGGCATCATGAGGCCGTCCTCGATGGTCTGGGCCCGGAGCGGCGGTGCTGATGAAGCCAGAAGGACGAGGGTCGCCAGGGTCGCGAGGCGAAGGGCGCGCCCGGGTCTGGTGCGTCGAAGATCGAGGATACGGGACGAGACCATGTTTCTCTCCCTGGGGTTTGGTGGCCGACGAAGTTGCGACCAGCAGAGCAACAAGCGTGCCGTGGGCCATCGGGCAGCGAAGGGAGAGAAAACGTCTCTCTTTTCCGCCGATGGAGAGGAGCGACGTGTGAGGACGAAGCGGCGCGCCGGCCCGCAATCGGTCTAGGTCGTATGGGGCCGCATAGAGATTACGCCGGGGCGCAGGCCGCCCTGGGTTCAGGTGCGGCGGAAGGCCAGTGACCAGGTGTGGCCACGCTGGGTCCATCGGCCCACGAGCCCCTCCTCGCCGAACGAACCCTCGTAGCGGGCACCGATCGCATCCATCTCGAAGTGGAGGGACGAGCCCTCGCGGGCGACCGTGTCGAGCGGCAGGTTCATCGCGCCCTGATCCAGGCTGTCGAGGTGCCCCACCCAGCCCTCGCGCGAGCGGGCCAGCTTCAGGACGAGCCGTAGCTTCGCCGCGCCCACGTCGAGCAGCCCTTCCCAGGTTTCCTCCGCGCGCGCGCCGCTCAGGTCCTGGGCCAGGCAGATGCGATGGCCGTCGGGATCGAGGCACTCGATCTCGCGCATCTCGTAGAACATGTCGGTCGGGCCCTTGTCCAGCACCCCGCCCGCCGCGCGGAGAGCCTCCGCTTCCGCGGCGACGTCCGCGACCCTCAGGTAGAAGTCCCAGACTCCATGGGGCCCGTGGGGTCTCACCTGCTCCGGCTTCTCCGCGAGGCTCAGCATCAGCTCGAACCCGTCGCGGTGGAGCATCGCGAAGCGAGGAGGCTCGCCCCAGACGCTCGGCTCGGTGAAGGCGAGCTTCTCGCAGTAGAAGTCGATCGCCCGTTGGAGATCGGAGACCACGAGGAGAGGCGTGATCGAGCGGACGCGCGAGGGCACGGCGGATTCTATCGCGGCGGTGACGAACGGCCGAACGTCTCGCAGTAGACTGCGCGCATCGGGCCAGGGGCGGCCCCGGGGAGGACCAGGCCATGATCAGGCTAGAGCAAGGGCAGGCGTCGATTCGGCGGACCGCGTTCCTGGCCCTCGCGGCTGTGGCTGTGGCCGTGGCCGCTTCCGCCGCCGAGAAGCAGAGGCTCACTCCGCAGGTGCTCTGGTCCATGAAGCGGCTCGCCAGCCCAGCGCTCTCGCCGGACGGGAAGGCCGTCGCCTTCACCGTCCAGGAGTGGTCGATCGAGAAGAACAAGAGCACCACGAACCTCTGGCTCGCGGACGTGGCGAGCGGGACCACGCGCCGCTTGACCGCGGCCTCGGCCACCGACGGCGCCCCCGACTGGGACCCGCGGGGCACGCGCCTCGCGTTCACGTCCAAGCGAGGGGAGGACGAGAACGCCGCGCTCTACGTGATGGCGGTGGACGGGGGAGAGCCCCAGAAGGTCCTGGAGCTGCCGTACGCGCTCGCCGGCCCCCGGTGGATGCCCGACGGCAAGAGCATCCTCGTGTGGACCTCGGTCATCCCCGAGCTGGCGGGCACCCTCGCCAAGGCGGACCTCGCTGCGATGAAGAAGGAGGTCAAGCGCCGCAAGGACTCCAAGATGACAGCCAAGGTCACCGAGGACCGGCAGTACCGCTACTTCGACCACTACCTGACCGACGGCCTCGCCAACCGACTCCTCCTGGTGGACCTGGAGACGAAGGAGTTCAAGGACCTCACTCCGAAGTACGGACGGCTCTTCACGAACAGCGCCGAGTTCGCCTACGACATCGCTCCCGACGGCAAGAGCGTCGCCATCAGCCTCAACTCGACCCCGCCGCCCTACCGCGACTTCCTGAACAACGACATCTATCTCGTGGGCACCGACGGCTCCGGCGAGATGAAGAACCTGACCCTCGACAACAAGGGCGACGACTCCTCGCCCTTGTTCGCCCCGGACGGCAAGACCCTGGTGTTCGCGCGCACGATCACGCCCTACTACAGCGGTGAGTCCAGGAAGCTCTGGCGGCACGACCTCGCGACCGGCACGAACACCCCGCTCACCGTCGGTCTCGACTATTCGATCGACGAGGCGCGGTTCGGAGGCGACGGGAAGACGCTATGGGTGACGGCCGAAGAGCGGGGGTTCGTCCCGGTGTTCAAGCTCGGCCCAAGCGGGTCCGGCCTCACCGCCGTCCAGAAGACCGGGACGTCCAGCGGCCTCGTGACCCGGGGCGGGAACGTGGTGTTCCTGAACGACGAGACGAGCCGGCCCAACGAGCTCTTCGTTCTCGTGGGCGGGGTCGGTCCGGCGCGGCAGCTCACCCACTTCAACGACGAGGCCGTGGCGCGGCTCGACCTGGGCAAGGTGGAGAGCTACTCGTTCAAGGGTGCTTCGGGCGACGACATTCAAGGCTGGCTGGTCTACCCGCCGGGCTACGACCCGCAGAAGACCTACCCGCTGGTGCAGCTCATGCACGGCGGTCCGCACACCATGAACCGCGACAGTTGGAGCTACCGCTGGAACACCCACGTCCTCGCCTCGCCCGGCTACCTCGTGACCTGGGTCAATCGCCACGGCTCCACCGGGTTCGGGGAGAAGTTCGCGCGCAGCATCCTGAACCAGTGGGGCGAGATGCCCTTCGAGGACATCATGAAGAGCACCGACTTCCTCCTGGGGCGCTTTCCCAACATCGACAAGAACCGGCTGGCCGCGGCCGGCGCCAGCTACGGCGGGTACATGGCCGCGTGGGTGCTCGGCCATACGGATCGCTTCCAGTGCATCATCGACCACGCCGGCGTCAACAACTCCTATAGCCAGTTCGCGACCGACGTGCCCCACGGCTTCGCCAAGGTGATGGGGGGCACGCCCTGGGAGAACGTCGAAGGGCTCCAGCGCGAGAACCCGATGTTCTACGCGAAGAGCTTCAAGACCCCGACCCTGATCCTGCACGGTGAGATGGACTACCGCGTGCCCTACGGGAACGGCCTCGAGCTCTACGGCGTGCTCCAGGCGCTCGGAGTGCCGTCGCGGCTCGTGGTGTTCCCGAACGAGAACCACTGGGTCCTCTCTCCGCAGAACGGCATCTACTGGCACTACGAGATGCAGGCCTGGCTCGCCCGCTTCATCGGGGGCAAGCCCATCGACAAGCCGGTGTTCGAGAGCGAGGGAAGCTGATTGGGAGCGAGCATGCTGCAGAAGAAGACGATCGCCATTCTGGGCGCCGGCACCATGGGCCAGGCCATCCTCGGCGGGCTCGTTGCTCACGGGCACTCCAAGGCGCGCCTCCGGGCCACCACCAGGACCCGGGCGGCGGCCGATGCCCTGACGCGCGAGCGCGGGGTGCGGGCCTCGACCGACAACGTGGCCGCAGCCAAAGGCGCGGACATCGTGGTCCTCTGCCTGAAGCCCATGAACGTGATCCCGGTCTGCCGCGCGCTTCAGGAGGCCCGCGCCCTGAAGCGGGGCAGTCTCGTGATCTCGATCGCGGCCGGGGTGAAGATCGAGGCGATCGCGGCCGTGCTCGGGGAGACCGTGCCCATCATCCGCGCGATGCCCAACACGCCCTGCGCCATCGGCCGCGGCATGACCGTCGTGTCGCGGGGGCCGCACGCCTCGGACGCTCACGTCGCGCTGGCCCTCAAGGTGTTCGCGCCGCTGGGCCGGGCCCTGGAGCTCGAGGAGAAGCACATGGACACGGTGACCGGCCTCTCCGCCTCCGGGCCCGCGTTCGTCTTCGTGATGATCGAGGCCCTGGCCGACGGGGGGGTGGCGCGCGGCTTGCCCCGCAAGATCGCGATCGAGATGGCGGCGCAGATGGTCTACGGCGCCGCGTCCATGGTGCTCGAGTCGGGCCGCCACCCGGCCGCGCTCAAGGACGACGTCACGACGCCCGCGGGCTGCACCATCGCCGGCATCCTGGCCCTCGAAGACGGGCGGATCCGTTCGGTCCTCTCCCGCGCCGTTGAGGTGGCCAGTGTCCGGGCCGGCGAGCTCGGGGGCCCGAAGGCCTAGGGCCCGCTACACCACGCGCCCTTACCGGAGAGCGGCGTCGGCCTCTTGTCCCAGACGCGCCAACGGCGGAGGCAGGGCTATGAAGCGTGGATGCCCGTTGAAGAGCGAGCGCTCGAAGAGGAGCTCGACCGCTTCGGCCACCAGCCCCGGAACTCGGCAGCGGGATGTCGAGTGGCGTCTTCCGGCGCCCGAGCGCAGCGAGCGGGGACGTGGTCTTCATCGCAACCCCTCGAACAAGTCCGTTTCCCGCACGCGACCACCATTGACGGTGCTGAAGACCCGATAGAACTCCTGCGTGCCCCACAGCGATCGCTGGTGCTCTTCGGACAGGCCCTCGAGCTGCCGGTAGATCGACATCTGGGTCTTGTGGCACGACACCGCCCGCCACACCGCCGGCCAGACCCGGCTCGTATCGATCACGGTGGTGATCGCCCAGTCCGGCCAGGGCACCGCCTGTCGCTCCTCGCCGTCCACCTTGAAGACGAGCCTACGCAGCGCCGCCTGATAAGCACTCCACTTGTTCGCGCTCCACGCGATGAAATAGAGCTTGGAAACCCGGTGAGGCTCGGCGATCGCGGGCGCAGAGCCGAATGACGAATCCGCGGCGCAGACGATCGCAGCCGCGGTCAGCTGGCCAATGGCGATGTGATCGGGATGGCCGTAGGCGCCCTCCGCGCCGAACGTGATGACGACCTGGGGCTTGACCCGGCGGAGGTGGCCGGCGATTCGCAGGGTCGCCTCGGCCGAGTCGGCCTGATCGAGGGCGCCATCGAGGTAGTCCAGGAAGCTGACCTCTCGGATGCCGAGCTCCCGGGCGGCCGCCCGCAGCTCGGCCTCGCGGGTCTTGCCCACGATCTCCGGCCCCGGTGACTCTTTGCTCTCTCCGAACCGGCCGCGCTCACCCCTGGTCGCGGTCACGAGATAAGTCGCAATTCCGTCCGCCGCACAGCTTGCGAGCGCCCCTCCCGTCCCCAGGGACTCATCGTCAGGATGCGCCAGCACGCACATGAGACGCAGCTCGGAAGCAGGATGCAAAGACCTCTCCTTCGCGGGAAAGTGACGGTGATCGTGGACCGGCCGAATCTAGCAGCCGCTCGATGATCTCGCCTCGCGGGTTCGGGTCATTCTGCGCGGACCGATCGAGATGGCCCCCTCAGCCGCGGCGGTCCGCCGGCCCACGAGCTCCGGCCGCTTCGTCTGTCCGAAGCCGACGTTCGTGTCCGCGTTCAGGAGCAGCTCGTCGCCCTTGAACTGCAAGGCCAAGGTCACGATGAAGGGCGTCTCGTAGGCCGCCAGCTTCGCGGTGAAGGTGTCGTCGGCGGTCCAGGCACCGCTGGCTGCGACCTTCTGCGACACCCCGTTCACGAGGAAGCTGGAGCGGCGCCATTCCCCACGGCCACACGGGATGCGACTCTCCTGGCCGCCCTTGCGGATCACGAGCACGGCGCCTTCGGCCGCGAACTCGGCGGTGACGGCCTCGACCTTGTCGTCGTTCGCGGGGAACAGGTACGTCTTCCCCGAGACCCCGGACGCGACCCGCGCCGAAGGGGTGCCGGCCTGGGGGCGAAGCGACAGGGTCGCGAGCTTGCTCTTGAGGGCCGGTCCCGCCACCGGGTCGGGAGGGAGAGGGGCCTTCTTCATCCCGGGCAGGATGAGGTCCCACACCAGGTTCATCACCCCTTGCAGGTCCCGCGTGCCGCTCGTGATCGCCACCACCGCGTCCTGCTCCGGCATCACGATGCAGAACTGGCCGAAGGCGCCGTCGCCGCGGTAGAGGCCGTGCCGGCAACGCCAGAACTGGTAGCCGTAGCCTTGCTCCCAGTCGCTCGTGGGGCTGCTGCCGTTCGAGGTCTGGCGGGCGGTCGCGGCTTCGACCCATTCGGCGGGGAGGAGTCGCTGGCCCCGCCAAACGCCTTTCTGGAGGTAGAGCTGTCCGAACCGGGCGATGTCCTCGGTCCTGATGCTCAGCCCGTAGCCGCCGAGGCTGATCCCCTGCGCGCTCTTCTCCCAGGTAGGGTTTTCGATGCCCAGGGGCTCGAAGAGACGCGGGCCCAGGTAGTCGAGCACGGTCATGCCCGTCGCCTTCTGGACCATGGCCGAGAGCATGTAGGTCGCGGGCGTGTTGTAGAGGAAATGGGTCCCGGGCTTGTGCGCGACGGGCAAGCCGAGAAAGGCCTTGGTCAGCCGCTCTTCCGAGGTGAACGAGAACTTGTCGAGGTCGGCGCTGTGGTGGCCCGTGGACATGGCGAGGAGGTCGCGCACCCGCATGGCCTTCAGGTTTTCGCTCGGCTCCGCCGGCGCGTCCTCCGGGAAGGCGGGGAGCACCGCGTCGTCGAGGCTCAGTTTCTTCTCGGCGATCGCCAACCCTACCGCGGTCGAGGTGAAGCTCTTGCTGAGCGAGAACATCACATGGGGGTCCGCCTTGCCGTAGGGCGTCCACCAGCCTTCCGCCACCACTTGTCCGTGGCGCACCAGCATGAAGCTGTGCAGGGCGTCGATCTTCTCCTCGGCCCCCTGGAGGAACGCGAGGATCGCCGAAGACGAGAGGCCCTGGGCCTCGGGGCTGCTCCGCGGGAGGGTCTTTGGGGGTGGAGCCGAAGCGGGTGCGGTGCTCGCGCCAGCGAGGAGGGTCAGGGCGAGGAGGAAGCTCATGCGGGATTCTTGCACCAATCGGAGAGCTGCGGGAACGTATGATTCCGTCTTCGCGTCTGGACCTTGGAGGAGAGACCGGGATGTCGAAACGTGTGGGGTCGATCGTCTTGGCCGGAGTCGCGGGCCTTCTGTGGGCGGGCGCGTCGTGGGGCGAGGATCTCGCCTCTCAGTACTCGCCCCTCGCCCAGATCCGCCGCGAGAACGTCAAGCAATTGAAGGTGGCCTGGACCTACCGCACGGGTGAGCCGCTCGCCCCCGCGAAAGGCGGCGGTCGGCCTCCGGCCTTCGAGGCCACGGCCGTCTTCTTCGAGGGGCTGCTCTACGTGAGCACGCCGTACGGGAGAGTGGCGGCGCTCGACCCCGAGACGGGCAAGGAGCGCTGGTCCTTCGACAGCCAGATCGACCGGAACGGCAGCTACGGCGACTTCGCGACGCGCGGGGTGGTGACCTGGCGCGATGCAGCCAAGGACGCGAAGGGCGCGTGCCGTGAGCGGGTCTTCTTCGCGAGCATCGACGCCCGCCTCTTCGCGCTGGATGCGGCCAGCGGCGCGCGGTGCCTGGGCTTCGGGGCGAAGGGCGTCATCGACCTGAAGGTGGGCCTGCGCCGCGCGCCGGAATACGTGGGCGAGTACGAGGAGACCTCGCCTCCCGCCGTGGTCGACGACCTCGTGGTCGTGGGCTCCGCCATCGCCGACAACCACCGCGCGGATGCTCCCACGGGGGAGGTGCGGGCCTTCGACGCGCGCACCGGCGTGCTCCGCTGGACGTGGGACCCGCTGGCCGCCAATCCGAACGCGGGCGCGGCGAACGCGTGGTCGCGAATCGTGGTGGATCCGGAACGCCACCTGGTCCTGGTACCCACCGGAAGCCCCAGCCCCGACTACTACGGCGGTCTGCGTCCCGGCGACAACCGCTACGCCAACTCGGTCGTCGCCCTCCGCACCCGGACCGGCGAGATGGCATGGCACTTTCAGACCGTGCATCACGACCTCTGGGACTACGACGTGGCGTCGCCACCGGCGCTCTTCAGCGTGAAGCGAGCCGGTCGTGTCCTTCCCGCCGTCGCCGTCGGGTCGAAGACGGGCCACCTGTTCCTGCTCGATCGTGAGACCGGCCAACCGCTGTTCCCCGTGGAGGAGCGGCCGGTGCCGAAGAGCGACGTGCCGGGCGAACAAGCCGCGGCCACCCAGCCGGTGCCGAGCCTGCCCGCGCCCCTCGCTCCCCAGCGGCTGACCGTCGCCGACGCGTGGGGTGCGACGGACGCCGACCGCCAGTGGTGCCGGGAGCAGATCGCCGGCCTGCGGTCCGAGGGCATCTTCACGCCGCCCAGCCTTCGCGGATCCCTGGTCGTGCCCGGCAACATCGGCGGACTGCACTGGGGCGGCGTGGCCTTCGCCCCCGAGCCCGGCCTCCTGATCGCACCCACGAACCGTCTCGCCGCCGTGGTGCGCCTCGTGCCGCAGGCGGAGGTGGATGCCTATCGCAAGGACCACCCGACCTACGAGACGACGCGGCAGCGGGGCGCGCCCTACGCCATGTCACGGACGTTCCTGCTCGCGCCGAGCGGCCTGCCCTGCAACGCGCCGCCCTTTGGGACCCTGACCGCCGTGGACGCGGCGACGGGGAAGACCCGGTGGGAGGTTCCCCTCGGGAAGCTGCCCGTGCCCGGCGCCCTTCCGGAGTGGGGATCGATCAATCTCGGCGGACCGCTGGCTACGGCAGGCGGGCTCGTGTTCATCGGCGCCGCGCTCGACCCGGTCCTTCGCGCGTTCGACGTGGAGTCGGGCGCGGAGCTGTGGCAAGGCGCGCTGCCCGCGAGCGCCCGCTCGGTGCCCATGACTTTCCTGGGCCAGAGCGGCAGGCAGTACGTGGTGATCGCAGCCGGCGGCCACGACCTGAAGTTCGGCCCCCTCGACAACGCCCTCGTCGCCTTCGCGTTGCCCTGAGGGGTCAGGTCTGGAATTGTGAATTCTCAATTCCAGACCTGACCCCAGAGCCCTCCCCCGAGCCGTGACCTCTGACCTTGCCCAGCCTTGCCCCGGGGAGCCCGCCCGGGGTGGCTGAGCGGCACGACGGGGTTCCAGACCCGGACCTCATTTCCCCGTCTCGTGGTCGCGAAAAAGGGTAGTGGTCTGACCAATACCCCAATACCCACTCTCAAAGCCAAGGGACCATTGACAAAACGGCGCCATGGGTTACGTTATGGTCAGGCGACATCGACGGGCCGCTAGCCAAGAGGTCTGACCAATGATGGCGCGCGATGCCTTGGCCGCTAGCCAGGTTTTGTGGAGCACCTCCTAGGGGAAAGGGAGGTGAAAGGGGGAGGAATGGAACGGAAGAGTAAGGCCCGGGCCAGTTGCGCCTACGGTGCGACGGCTCTCATCCTCGTGGGTCTCTTGATCCCCGTGGCCCTGCATGCGCAGGAGGTCCGGGGGCGGATCACCGGCCGGGTTTCGGATACCACCAAGGCGGCGATCGCCGGGGCAACCGTCACGGTGACGGACGTGGCCAGAGGGACGACGGTCTCGTCGACGACCAGCAGCGAGGGCTTGTTCCAGGTGAACTACCTGCTCCCCGGCACCTACAAGGTGTCGGTGGAGGTCACCGGCTTCAAGAAGCACATCCAGGACAAGGTGCTGCTCCAGATCAGCGAGACTCGTGACCTGCCCATCGTGCTCGAGGTCGGCGGGGTGGAGGAGGCGGTCAGCGTCACCGCGGAAGCCGCTTCCCTCAACACCTCGGACGCGAGCATGGGGTTCACGGTGGACGCCAAGCGTCTCGGCGGAGCTCCCGCTGATCCACGGCGACCCGTACAAGATCATGGGCCTCGCCACCGGCCTCGCCCACTCGGGTGACCAGCGGCTGGACCGGCCCTACGAGCCGACGCACATCGTCGGGTTCGCCTACGACGGCACGCGCAGCAACCGCAGCGACCTGCTGATCGACGGGGCTCCGAGCACGTCCACGGCCAACGCCAACGAGGTCATCGCGAGCTACGTCCCGCCTTCCGACCTCGTCCAGGAGTTCAAGGTCCAGACCGCGACCTTCGACGCTCAGTTCGGCAACACCGAGGGCGGCGTCACCAGCATGAGCATCAAGTCCGGGACGAACCGCTACCACGGCACGGTCTACTACTTCGCCGAGCCCAAGGGCCTGGCCGCGAACGACTTCTTCGGGAACGCGAGAGGCCAGGAGCGCCCGGACACCTCCTCGAACCGGCCTGGCTTCAGCCTCACCGGCCCGGTCCGCATCCCGGGGCTCTACGACGGGCGGGACAAGACCTTCTTCACGGTCGGCTACGAACGCATCAAGGACGTTCGCCCGCGCTTCGACGCCCCGGCCGACTCCTGGGTCCCGACCGAGGCCCTGCGAAACGGCGACTTCTCCGCGTACTCGTCGAACATCACGATCTACGATCCGCTGACCCGCGTCCCCACCGGCAACGGGCAGTACACCGGGCAGCCGTTCCCCGGCAACATCATCCCGGCCAACCGCATCAGCCCCGTGTCGCGGGCGATCCTGGACTACTACTCCCTGCCCAAGACTGCCGGCCTGCCCGGCAACATCTACGACTCGACCCTGGCCGAGACGGCCGACTACAGCACCTTCACCGCCCGCCTCGACCAGAAGATCTCGGGCAGCAACAAGATGTTCGCCCGGTACAGCTGGTACAACCGCGACAGCAACTACAACGAGTACCTGGACTCCGCGGCCTCCGGCACCTGGTTCCAGTTCCAGTCGTACCAGGCGGTGATCGACGACGTGCACATCATCAACCCGACCACCGTCCTGAACGTCCGCTACGGCTACAACCGCTTCGAGCGCAACTCGGGCCAGCAACCCGACGCGCGGAACATCGACCTGACCGAGCTGGGCTTCCCTTCGGAGTACAACACGCTGATTCCCGAGGCCAACCGCTACTTCCCGCGCCTCGACTTCGACGGGAACACCATGATCGACGTGGCGTACGGCGCCGACTTCCGGCCGACCACCTCGCACACCGTCGCCGCCACCCTGAACAAGTCGCTGGCGGGGCATGCGCTGAAGGGCGGCATGGAGATGCGGATCTACCGTGAAGACAGCCTCTCCACCGCCAACGCCCAGGCCGGCCAGTACGCCTTCACGAACGCCTACACGCGGCAGAGCAGCGCGAGCGGCACGGACTACCAGGGCCTGCAGAACTACGCGTCGTTCCTCCTCGGACTGCCCGCCACCACCTCGCTCCTGCGTGCCTCGGACTACTCGGAGTACTCGAAGACCTGGGGGTTCTTCGTCCAGGACGACTGGCGGGTCAACAGCAAGCTGACCTTGAACCTCGGCCTGCGCTACGAGGTCGAGACGCGCGCTCACCGAGCGCAACGACAAGAGCGTCTCCGGCTTCGAGTTCGGCTACACCCAGCCGATCGAGGGAACGGTCCAGGCGAGGTACGCGGCCCTCAACGATCCCGCCCTGAAGGCGCTGGTTCCGCAGCTGAGCGTCAAGGGCGGCCTGATGTTCGCGGGTGTCGACGGGAGCAGCCGGCTGTACGAGACGCCGAAGAACACCTTCCTGCCGCGCTTCGGGCTCTCCTACCAGTTGGACAACAAGACCGTCATCCGCGGCGGAGCCGGGCTGTTCGCCGGGTTCCTCGGAGAGCGGCGTGGCGACGTGTTCCCGAACGGCTGGTCGCAGACGACGACCATCGGCACCACGACCAATGCCTTCGGCGCACCCATCCCGCGAAGCTGGGACAACGCCCTGCTCACCCAGTCGATCCTCGAGCCGGTCGGCAACTCGAATGGCCGCCAGCAGGGTCTGGGGCAGGCGATCGACTTCTTCAACCAGAACCCGGGCATCTCGAAGCAGCTCCGCTGGCAGGTCGGCTTCCAGCGCGACCTGGGGGCCGGCTTCGTGCTCGAGGCCGCGTACGTCGGCAACTACGGCTACGACATCGAGATCATCCGCAACATCAACGCCCTGCCGAACGAGTACCTGAACACGGACAACTCCCGGACCCCCGCGATGAACGCCAACAACACGTTCCTGACCGGCTCGGTCGCGAACCCGTTCGCGGGGCTCCTGCCCGGGACCAGCCTCAACAACCCGACCATCGCGCGCTCGCAGCTGCTCCGCCCGTATCCCCAGTACCTGGACATCAGGACGTCGAACAACGACGGCAAGTCCTGGTATCACTCGGGCCAGGTCGGCCTCCAGAAGCGGTTCTCGAAGGGTTACACGCTGGGACTCTCCTACACCTACTCGCACTGGATGCAGGCGACGGAGTACCTGAACGCCGCCGACGCGGAGCCGACAAAGCAGATCTCGGACCTGGACGTGCCGCACCGGCTTTCCGTCAGCGGCATCCTCGAGCTCCCGTTCGGGAAGGGCCGGCGGTTCATGTCGGACGCGGACGGGCTCCTGAACGCGCTCGTCGGCGGCTGGCAGATCCAGGGGGTCTACACCTACCAGAGCGGCTTCGCCATCCCGTTTGGCGCCTACAACGCCACCTCCGCAGTCACCTCGGGCGACCTCTTCTACAACGGCGGCGACGTCTCGATCAGCGACCCGACCACCGACCGTTGGTTCAACACTGACGCCTTCTCGTCGATCCTGAGCGGCTCGTCGACGAACGCGACGCCGGTCAACCACCTGCGGACGGCCCCGTACCGGTTCGACGACGCCCGCAGGGACTCGATCAACAACCTCGACCTGTCGCTCATCAAGGACGTCGTCTTCAAGGGAGACGTACGGCTCCAGCTCCGGGCCGAGTTCATCAACGTCTTGAACGAGGCCTACTTCCCCCAACCCGTCGCTACCGCGACGTCCTCCACGTTCGGGCAGGTCTCGGCTTCGAACCAGTCGAACTACGCCCGCCGCGCCCAGATCGGAGTGAAGCTGCTCTTCTAGGGGCCTCTCGGAAAGCTGCACTCGCGAATGAATGGGATTGGGCGACCTCCAGGGTCGCCCAATCCCGCGTCGGAGGGCGACCCCGGCGCGGATACTACTTGGCCGCGTTCGCTCCCTTGACCCGGAGCCGGATCGCGTAGAGACCCTTGCTGGCCGTGATGAACAGCGTGCGGTGATCCGCGCCGCCGAAGCTGACGTTCGCGGTCCAGGGCTCGGGCACCTCGAAGACCTCGACCTCCTTCCCCGTCTTGTCGAACACGTGCACGCCCTTGCCCGTCAGGTAGAGGTTGCCCTCCTCGTCGAGCGTCATCCCGTCGGAGCCGAGTTCGCAGTGCAGGCGTTTGCCGGCGAGGCTGCCGTCCGCCTGGATGTCGTAGGCGTAGGTCTTGCTGGCCTTGATGTCGGCCACGTACAGCGTCTTGCCGTCCGGCGTGCCGATGATGCCGTTGGGCTGCTCGAGGTCGTTGGTCACGCGGGTGAGCGTCTTGTGATCGGCCGACAGGAGATAGACGTGCTCACCGTCCTGGGGCGGCTCTTTGTGAGACCACCACGGCCGGGCGTAGAACGGGTCGGTGAAGTAGAGGCTGCCGCTCGGGTGGACCCAGACGTCGTTGGGGCCATTCAGCCTCTTTCCTTCGTTTTCCTTCCAGATCACCGTGGTCTTGCCGTCCTTGGCGATGGACCAGAGCTCGTTCTTCTCGTCCGCGCAGGCGATCAGATTGCCCTTGCGGTCGAAGTACATCCCGTTGCTGCGTCCCGCCGGCTGCAGGAAGGTCGAGAGCTTGCCGTCCACACTCCATTTCAGGATCCGGTCGTTGGGCTGGTCGGTGAAGAAGACGTTGCCCGCCGTGTCGGCGGTCGGACCCTCGGTGAAGGAGAAGTCTCCCGCCAGCTTCTCGACCGTGGCCCCCGGGGCGCGCACGCCTTCGAGGGCGCCAACGGGGGAGGCGAGAGCGAGGGCGACCGCGACGAGAGACAGGCGATGGTGCATGGGGATCTCCTTAGGGGGCCAGCCGATGGGGGACAAGGTACCACGCGGGCCGAAGGTCCGTGATGGCCGCCCGCGACGGCACGGCGACGCGGGTTGACTGGCGAATCGCCCAGGTATTGCCTACGCTGCGCAGCAACAGACGGACAATCGTCTTGGTGCCGTTCAGGCCTGAAGGATGACCCGAAGCCATGACACGAAGCAGTCGTGAGCTCGTCCTGCCCCCGCAGAAGCCCAGGCCCTGGACGGACGCTCTCGTCCGCCTCGGTTTCTCCCTCTCGATCTGCCTTGCGGCCGGCGTGGCGTCGGCCCAAGTGCCGCGGACCGACCGGTTGCTCTACGGCGTCGCGTACTACGACGAGTACATGCCCTACGAGCGCCTGGATCAGGACGTCCGCATGATGAAGGAGGCGGGCATCAACGTCGTCCGGATCGCCGAGTCCACCTGGAGCACCGTCGAGCCGCAGGATGGCGTGTTCGATTTCGCCCACGTCGACCGGGTGCTCGACGCCATGCACCGGGCGTCCATATCGGTGATCGTGGGCACTCCCACCTATGCCGTCCCCGCGTGGCTCGTCCGCAAGTACCCGGACGTGCTGGCCGTCACGCCCCGGGGCCCGAACCAGTACGGCCCCCGGCAGAACATGGACATCACCAACCCGCACTTCCGCGTTCACGCCGAGCGTGTGATCCGCAAGATGCTGGAGCACGTCAAGGACCACCCGGCCATCATCGGCTACCAGGTGGACAACGAGACCAAGCATTACCAGACGGCGGGTCCCGCCGTGCAGGCGCGGTTCGTCCAGTACCTGAAGAAGACCTTCCCCTCGCTCGAGGCCGTGAATCGGGCGTTCGGCCTCGACTACTGGAGCAACCGGATCGACAGCTGGGACGACTTTCCTTCCACCGTGGGCAGCATCAACGCCAGCCTCAATGCCGAGTTCGCGAGGTTCCAGCGTCAGCAGGTGACGGACTACCTGGCCTGGCAGGCGGCCATCGTCAGGGAGTACCGGAGGCCCGGCCAGTTCATCACGCAGAACTTCGACCTCGAGTGGCGCGGGTACTCGTACGGGATCCAGCCCGACGTCGATCACTTCGCGGCGGCGAGAGCACTCGACGTGGCCGGCGTCGACATCTACCACCCGACCCAGGATGCGCTGACGGGGGCCGAGATCTCTCTCGGCGGGGACCTCGCGCGGTCGATGAAGGGAGGCCAGAACTACCTGGTGCTCGAGACCCAGGCCCAGGGCTTTCCCCAGTGGGTGCCGTATCCCGGCCAGCTACGGCTGCAGGCGTTCAGCCACCTGGCCTCGGGAGCGAACCTGCTCGAGTACTGGCACTGGCACTCGATCCACAACTCGGCCGAGACGTACTGGAAGGGGCTGCTCAGCCATGATTTCAGACCCAATCCCACCTACGACGAGGCCAGGACCATCGGCCGCGATTTCGCCGCGCTCAGCCCTCAGCTGGTGAACCTGCACAAGGCCAACCAGGCGGCCATCCTCTTCAGCAACGAAGCGCTGACCGCGTTCAATGCCTTCAGCTTCGGCTGGGGCGCCCGGGAGAACTACAACGACGTGCTTCGCCCGGTCTACGACGCCCTCTACCGCATGAACGTCGGGGTCGACTTCGTGGACCCGTCGAGCGCGGACCTGGACAAGTACAAGCTGCTCGTCGTTCCCGCGCTGTACGCGGCCCCTGACGCGCTGCTTCAGCGCTTGAATCGCTTCGTCAAGGACGGCGGTCACGTCGTCTACACCTTCAAGAGCGGCTTCTCCGACGAGCACGTGAAGGTTCGTACCACGCCCCAGCCGGGCGTCATCGAGGAGGCGTGCGGGGTCTCGTACACCCAGTTCACGATTCCCAAGGGTGTATCCGTGACGAGCCCGTACCCGGTGCAGAAGGGCAACGACACCGCCCGGTACTGGATGGAGCTGCTCACCCCGACGACGGCCAAGGTGCTGGCCAGGTACGACCACCCGGTGTGGGGCCAGTACGCCGCCCTCACCGAGAACGTCTACGGCAAGGGGCTGGCGACCTACCTCGGGTTCATGCCGAGCGAGGAGCTGCTGGGGAAGATCCTCGAGGATGCGGTCAGGAAGGCCGGACTCTGGAGTGCCGATCAGGACCTCGCCTTTCCCCTCATCACGAAGTCGGGGGTCAACCAGCAAGGGAAGGTCGTCCGCTACTACCTCAACTACTCGGCGCGCGCCGCGACGTTCAAGCACCAGCACAACGCCGGGAAGGACCTGCTCTCCACCCAAGCGGTCGCGAAGGACTCAGCGCAGCAACTGGCGCCTTGGGGCGTGATGATCGTGCTCGAGGATTGACTGGCTTTCGACCGCCCTGGCGCATCCTCGCCCGCGGAGGTCAGCTCGCGAAGCGCACCTCGAAGGTGGCCGCGTCGGGCTCGGCGAAGTGGAGGAGCGCCTCGGCTTCGGCGACCACCTCCTTCCGGGTCCTGGCCGCGAACGGCGAGAAGGTCTCGACCGTCATCCTCGCCGCGGTCTTGCTTCGCTCGATCTTCCAGGTGCCCGCGGCGAAGCCGTCCACGAGCACCGTGGCGGCGATGCGCAGGGCCGAGAGGAAGACGCGAGGCCGATCGCGCAGCGCGACGAAGCGCGCGTCGGCGCGGGTGGCGATGAGGTTGTCGTACTCGGGCACGAGCCGGACCGGTGCTTGGACGTCGCCCGCGGGCCGCGGGGCCTTGGACAGGTCGAAGAGCTCCCGCCCCTGCTCGTCGCGAAACGTGATGAGGCGAGGCCGGAGCGCCTCGAAGCGGTCACGCAGGCCGCCCAGGCCGGACCAGGCCTGAGCGTCGGCGACGCTCGACGGCCCATAGGCCGCGAGGTAGCGAAGGATCAGTTGGTCCGGACGGGCCACGCCCTCGCGCGGGACCGGCCGTCCCAGCCACTTCTCCGCGAGGGCGAAGCGAGGCGGGGTCGGGAACGACCAGGCGGCATCACTCTCGGGGACCTGAACCAGGGGAAGGAGCATCCGGACCGCGTACCCCATGGCCCGCTCGTCGCCTTCAGGAGAGGCATTCAGGAATTCCTCGCGGAGCTCTTCGAAGGTCTTCGGCTCCTGCGCGAGGATCGCCCGCGCCTGGCCGATGAGCGCTTCGGGGTCCACGACCGCGCCCTTCTGGCGAAGGATCGCCTTCATGCCCGCCTCCAGCATCGGCTGCAAGGTGGGACGCAGGGCGACGAAGTCCCTGGCCGTGACGAGGTGCAGGGTGCCGCGCAAGGACGTCGCTCTCACCGCCAGCCGACGGTCGAGCAGGCCGGCGAGCTGCGCGCGCTCGAAACCCTGGACGCGGCTCCAGAGGCCGAGGAACGGCGGCCGCGGCCACTGGGCCTGCATCGCCACCAGGCGTTCGATGGCCTTCAGGGGCGTGACCCGCTCGCGGGCCAGAAGCATCTGGCGCGCGAGGGTGGCGCGGTTGATCTGGCGCAGGGTCAGGACGCCTTGAGGCTTCATCCCCATGTCTTCAGGCCACGGTGAGCTCGAACGTCTCGGCATCCCAGGCGACCGGCCGCTTCTGCTCGTAGCTCAGGTTGCAGAGCAGGGCCGGCGCCGCCGCGCGCAGGCCGAAGAGCGCGTCCTCGACCACGGGCCTGCGGCTCCTGACCGCAGCGAAGAAACCCCGGAAGTGGTCGAGGCGCGAGTCGTAGTCGCCCGGCGGCGCGAAGGTGTGTCGCGTCGCGTCGCTGAGCCCGCCTCGGGGAACCTCGGCGTCCCAGTCCGCGGACAACGGCGGCCGCCGCGCCACCGTGAGGCGATCCCCCAGCTCCATCAGGCCCTCGCTTCCGACGAACCGGAAGCCCGACTCGCCCCACTCGTTGGTGATGCCGCCGTCCACGAAGTTCACCTTGAGGGTGAGGTTGAAGGCCGGCGCTTTGCCGCGCGCGGGGTAGTCGAAGACGGCGACCATCACGTCCGGGATCTCGCGGCCGTCCTTCCAATAGCGCAGGCCTCCCGAGCAGTAGACGCGGCTCGGGCCGGTCGCGCCGGTCACGAAGTGCATCCCGGAGAACAGGTGGACGAACAGGTCGCCGGAGATGCCCGTGCCGTAGTCGTTGTAGAGGCGCCAGCGGAAGAGGCGCGCGGGCTCGAAGGGCACCTTGCGCGCGCTGCCGAGGAAGCGGTCCCAGTCGATCGTCTCCGGGGAGGCGTCCTTGGGGATCGGCCAGTGCAAGGCGCCCGTCACCGAGTTGCGGTTCGTCCATCCCTCGATCAGGTTGACCTGGCCGAGCGCGCCCGAAGCGAGGAGCTCGCGGGCCTTGTCGTAGACGATGGAGCTGACGCACTGGCTGCCGACCTGGAGGATGCGGCCGGTCCTCCGCTGGGCCTCGAGCATGCGGACGCCGTCGGCCACGCTGTGCATCATGGGCTTTTCGCAGTAGACGTCCTTGCCCTTCTCCAGAGCGTCGATCGTGATCTGGGCGTGCCAGTGATCGGGGCTCGCCACGATCACCGCGTCCACGTCGTTGCGCTCGAGGATCTCCCGGTAGTCGCGGGTGGTCGCGACGTCCTTGCCGAGCTTCTCGCGCACCTCACGGAAGCGGCCGTCGTAGATGTCGGCCACGGCCACGAGCTCGACCCCGGGCACGCGGAGCGCCGTCTGCGTATCACCCTGGCCCATGCTCCCGGCGCCGAGGCAGGCGATGCGGATCCTGTCGTTGGGGGAGATCGGCTTCGAGGCCTGCGCGGCCAGGGCCTGGGCCGACGGGCCGAGCACCGTCGTCGCGCCGGCAGTGGCACCCAGGGTCCTCAGGAACTTCCGCCGCGTGGTCATGGAGCCTCCTTGAACGTCTCGCCGCGAAGGCTAGACGCGATGCCCAGTGGCGTCAACGCGCGGACGGCGGCGGCTGGAGTATCATCCGCCACCATGAAGGTGCTCGACCTCGTTCGTCGCCGGGCGTCCGTGGCGCCAATCGTCAGCCTGCTGCTCCTCACTCGAGGGGCGGGGGCCCAGACCCCCTCGCCCCCGGCCGCGCGCTACCCCGCGCTTCCGAGCGAGACGCCGGCCAAGTTCGAGCCCGTCACCGACGAGCTTCGACTACGTCAAGCGCGACGTGATGATCCCCATGCGCGACGGGGTGAAGCTCCACACCGTCATCCTCGTGCCGAAGGGCGCCAAGGGCGCGCCGATCCTGCTCACGCGCACGCCGTACAACGCCACCGCAGCTCACGAGCCACGCCGCAGAGCGCGCACCTCGGCCCGATCCTGACCGGCTACGACAACGCCACCGAGGTGATCGTCGAGGGCGGCTACATCCGCGTGGTCCAGGACGTGCGCGGCAAGTACGGCTCCGAGGGCGACTACGTGATGAACCGTCCGCTGCGCGGGCCGCAGAACCCGACGCCCGTCGATCACGCCACCGACACCTACGACACCATCGACTGGCTGGTGAAGAACGTCCCCGAGAGCAACGGCAAGGTCGGCATCCTCGGCATCTCCTACGACGGCTTCCTGCCCCTGATGGCGCTCGTCAATCCGCACCCGGCGCTCAAGGTGTCCGTGCCGATGAACCCGATGGTGGACGGCTGGATGGGCGACGACTGGTTCCACAACGGCGCCTTCCGCCAGCAGAACATGCCCTACGTCTACGAGCAGGAGGCGACTCGCGACAACGACGCCAAGTGGTGGACGAGCCACTTCGACGACTACGACATGTTCATGCAGGCGGGATCGGCGGGCGAGCTCGGGCGGCGGCGCGGGCTCGAGCAGGTCGGGTTCTGGCGGAAGATCCTCGAGCACCCGAGCTACGACGCCTTCTGGCGCGACCAGGCGGTGGACAAGCTCCTGGCGGCGCAGCCGCTGAAGGTGCCGGTGATGCTGGTGCACAGCCTCTGGGACCAGGAGGACATCTACGGCGCCATCGCCGTCTACAAGGCGCATCGAGCCGAAGGACACGGGCAACGACAAGGTGTTCCTGGTGATGGGCCCGTGGCATCACGGCCAGGAGATCCGGGACGGCAGCACGCTCGGCGCCCTCCGGTTCGACAGCGACACGGCGCTCTACTTCCGCCGGGAGATCCTGCGGCCCTTCCTCGACCAGTACCTGAAGGACGGTGCGCCCAAGGCCGACGTGCCGCCGGTCACGGCGTTCGAGACCGGGACCAACACGTGGCGGCGCCTGCCCGCCTGGCCGGCCGGCTGCGCGAGCGGCTGCTCCGTCCGGCCGACGCCGCTCTAC
This sequence comes from uncultured Acidobacteriota bacterium, assembly GCA_963760685.1. Classification (GTDB taxonomy): domain Bacteria; phylum Acidobacteriota; class Vicinamibacteria; order Fen-336; family Fen-336; genus CAVXEA01. The sequence goes on along the minus strand of CAVXEA010000003.1, from coordinate 2,547,804 downwards.
CTCGCTGCCGGCGCTGAAGCTCAGCTTCGAGCGCGCCGAAGGCCGGCGACGCGGCCTTCGACGAGTACGTCTCCGACCCCGCGAAGCCCGTGCCCTTCCGCGCGCGGCCCATCCAGCCGGTCGGCTACGACAACGGCCTGACCTGGTCGGAGTGGCTCGTGGACGACCAGCGCGAGGCGTCCGGCCGCCCCGACGTCCTGGTCTTCGTCTCGGCGACGTCCTGACCGCGCCGGTGAAGATCAGCGGACAGCCGATCGCCAACCTCGTCGCCTCGACGAGCGGCACCGACTCCGACTGGGTCGTCAAGCTGATCGACGTCTATCCCGACGAGGTGGCCGGGCCAGCCGGCGCTGGGCGGCTATCAGCTGATGGTCTCGGCCGACATCTTCCGCGGCCGCTATCGCGAGAGCCTGGAGACCGCCGAAGGCCATCGCGCCCAACGAGCCGCTGCTCTATCGCTTCGCGCTGCCCACGGCCAACCACGTGTTCCTGCGCGGGCCACCGGATCATGGTGCAGGTCCAGTCGAGCTGGTTCCCGCTCTACGACCGCAACCCGCAGACCTTCGTGCCCAACATCTTCTGGGCGAAGCCGGCGGACTACCGCAAGGCGGTCCAGCGGATCTACCACGCGCCGGGCCAGGCGAGCTTCGTCGAGCTGCCCCTGGTCACCACCCCCTGACTCCCGCCGCCTCCGATCGCCCTGGCATGCCGCATGCAAGCATGCGGTGGGGCGGAACTCACAACGGACCTGCCGGCCATGGACCGGCGCAGGTCGTGCAGGAGGTGTGTATGCGCCTTTTCGCCGCGTCGGTCGTGCTCGCCGGTCTCACAGCGCCGGTCTGCGCCCAGGACCAGGGATCTCTGGTCCTGGACGCCATGACCACCCCCGGGCGCCATTTCGGAATCGGCTACTACTTCACCGATCGCCTGAGCATCCGGCCCAGCCTCGGGTTCGGGTACTCCGGGCAGTACGGGACGACGTTCAACCTCGGCGCGGACGCGCGCTACGAGCTGATGCCCGCCAGCCGCTTCAGCCCCTATCTGACCGCCGGCATCAACTATGTCCGCGACCCGTACCTCGTGGCCTACGACTCCAACCCCCAGACGCCTGGCCAGACCCCGGGCACGACGCCGGCACAGACTCCGAGCTATGTGTCCGGGCAGACCTCGAACGTCACGCGCTTCGGTGGCGGTGCCGGCTTCCGGACCCGCATCAAGTACGGCCTGTCGCTCGTGGGGGAAGGCCGGGTCATGAACTCCGAGCTATTCACCACCCCGTACTACCAGACCGTGCAGAACGGTGCGCACTTCGAGGCGGCGGTGGGCATCTCCTACGCGTTCAACTGACGGGTGCCGGCCGTAGCGGCTGTCGTCGGCGGGGGACGTTCCTGTCCAAAGCCGAGGACGCGATGAGGCGCGCCGAGTAGCGGCGTCCGGACGGCCCATTTGCAGCCAAGGCAGGGTCGGCGGACGATTAGCGGATTGGAGGCGTGCCATGAGGAGTGAACGCGTGCGGAGGCTCGGGCGCGTAGGCCTGGCTCTGGCCGTGTCGTGCGTGCCGAAGGTCGCGCCGGCGGCGGACGGCGTCTACCGACAGGTCCAGGATATCGCCATCGGCGGCGACGGGGGCTGGGACTACCTCTCGGTGGACGCGGCCAACCATCGCCTGTACGTGTCGCACGCGACGAAGGTCGTGGTCGTGGACCTCACGCGGAACGCCGTGGTCGGCGAGATCGCCCCCACTCCCGGGGTCCACGGCATCGCCCTGGCCCCCGACCTCGGCCGCGGCTTCGTGAGCAACGGCCAGGAGGCGACGGCCGCCATCTTCGACCTCAAGACCCTGCAGATCCTTTCGCGGGTGAAGACGGGCGACAACCCGGACGCCATCCTCTACGAGCCCGTTCACCGCGAGGTCTACACCTTCAACGGCCGCGGCAAGTCCGCGAGCGTCTTCGACGCGCGCACCGGCGAGGTTCGAGCGACCATCCCGTTGCCCGGGAAGCCCGAGTTCGCGGTGTTCGACGCGGCCGCGGGGCGCATCTACGTCAACATCGAGGACACGAGCACGCTGGTCGCGATCGACAGCGCCAAACGGACGGTGGTGGCGACCTGGCCCATTGCGCCGGGCGAGGAAGCCTCGGGGCTGGCGCTCGACCCCGCGCGCCACCGGCTGTTCGTGGGCTGCGGCAACCGGCTGATGCTGATGATGGACGCGACGAACGGCAAGGTGCTGGCCAGCGTACCCATCGGGGCCGGAGTGGATGCCAACGCGTTCGACCCCGGCACGGGGCTCGCCTTCGCCTCGAGCAGCGACGGGACGCTGACCGTGGCCGGAACCGAGGTGGGCGACAAGCTCAGCGTCGTCCAGACCCTGGCCACGCCGCCTCGTTCGCGGACGATGACCCTCGACCCGACGACGCACCGCCTCTACGTCGCGGCCGCGGACTTCGCGGCGGCGGTGACGGGGCCCGACGGGAAGCCCCAACGCCCCCAGGCGTTGGCGGGCTCGTTCAAGGTGGTCGTCTACGAGAAGCTGGAGAAGCCGAGCCCCTGATCGATCAGGCGGGGTCGATCTCCCCCCGGAGGCCGGGGTCGATGTCGTCGATGCCCACGTATTTCCAGTTGACGCCGCCGTCCCTGGCCGTGCCGTAGGCCAGGAACCGGGGCCGCTCGGTCACCGGCTCGACCTCGGCGATGACGCACCAGCCGATCTCGCCGTGGTGCTTCTCGAAGATGTATTGAGCCTCCTCCAGCTCTTCGTAGTCGCCGGGAAGGGCGCGCAGACCCTCGTCGCGCGAGACGAAGATCCGCAGGATGCGGGAGGTCTCGGGCGGGGGAGGCGCGTGATTCATCGGAGGTCCGACTAAGGCTACCAGATCCGAGCCTTCCCCTGTTGCCTGGGGCCTCCCCGATACTGACCGGCCCGCCTTACCGGCCCTGGAGACGCACCAGCCGGCCTGTCCGCGCCGACTCGCGCGCCGCGTCGAGGATCCGCGCCACGGTGACGTTGTTGCCGAGGGCCGAAACATCCGCCGGCTCGACCGCGATCTCGCCGTGAGCGACCGCGGCGAGGTACGAGAAGGGCTCGTCGCGAGGGCTCGGCAGCGGTGGGGGAGAGCGGACCTCCTCGGGGCTCGACTCCCCGAGGCGCACGCGCAGGGTGTTGCGGTCGGGGACGAGGACGTAGCCGTGCTGGCCGTAGACCTCCATGTCCTTCCGGCCGAAAGGCCAGTTCCAGGAGGCCTGGAGGATCGCCTGGGCGCGGGGGTAGGTGAGGACGATCGTCGCCTCGTCGTCGACCCGCGGATAGATCTGCGGCTTGATCTGCTGGGTCACGGCCAGGACCGCGGTGGGGGCCACGCCGCTCATGAGGAAGGTCATCAGGTTCGCCCCGTAGCAGCCAAAGTCCGTGAGGGCTCCGCCGCCGTTGCGCTTGGGATCGGTGAGCCACGCGAAGAACTCGGGCTCGACCTTGATCTCCTGCGGCCCTTGGTGGCCGTCGTGCACCACGACCTTGCGGACTTCTCCGACCGCGCCCTCGTTCACGAGCGCCCGCATGGCGTGGACGCTCGGGTACCAGCTCGTCTCCAGGTTCGTGAGCAGTTGGATGTGGTAGCGGTCGGCGAGGGCCTGCATGGCCAGCACCTCGTCGGTTCGGAAGGCCAGCGGCTTCTCCACCATGACGTGGATCCCGCGGGGCGCGCAGGCTTCCACCACGGCCCGGTGCTCGTCGGTGGGCCCGAAGGCTGCGACCGCCTCGGGCTTGGCCCGCGTCAGCATTTCCTCGAGCGAGGAGGAGATGAGAGCGGTGTCGATGCCGTAGCGCGTCGCGTAGCGCTCGGCCAGCTCGCGGTTCTTCTCGGCGATTCCCACGATCTGGACGTCCGCACCCTTGCGGCGGAGGATCCCGTGCACGTGGGAATGGCTGAAGCCCGCGATTCCCAGGCGCAATGGCCTGGAGTTGCTCGGCTCCGCGCCGAGGGCGCCGGCGGTGGCCAGCAACGCGACGAGGAGGGCGCCTGACGTGCTTCGCATGGCCGGCAGTCTAGCACCCGCGGGCCGCGCTCACGGTGCGGCCAGGAAGCGCAGGATCTCCTTCATCAGCCGCTCACCCTGGTCGGTCCCGAAGATGAACTGCGCGTGCGCGGAGCCCTCGAGGACGATCAGCTCCTTCGGGTCCGGCGCCTTCTCGTACTGCGCGCGAATCCCGGGCAGTCGCGGGATGTCGGGCCCGCCCACGTCGTCCTTGCTCACGATGAAGAGCTTGCGCACAGTGAGCTTTTCGGGCGGCCTGCTGGCCTTGGCGGCGATCAACACCAGGCGATCGATCTCTCCCGGCGCCTCGATCGACGCGTCGGCGGCCGCCGCGCCACCCATGCTTCCGCCGACCACCGCCACCGTCTTCGCACCCGTCGTTCGCAGGTAGCGCACGGCGGCGAGCACGTCGAGGTGCAGCGGGGCGGTATAGAGGTCGGAGTCACCCGGGCCCTTCGATTGCCCGAACCCCCGGAAGTCGAAGGCCAGGACCCGGAATCCAGCCTTCACCAGGGTCAGGGCCTGTGGGGCCCAGCTCTCCTTGTCGAACCGCCCACCGTGGGCGAGCACGACGGAGCGACCGCCGTTGCCGTAGACGTCGGCGTGGACGAGCCCTCCGTCTCGCGTGGCAAAGGAGACGGGCGCGGGCGCCGAGGCCAGGCCGGCGGCCAGGAGGACGGCGATCATGGTGGTGAGTCTAGCGCCAGTGGCCTTCGACCCAGTATCGCCGCTGGTCAAGAGAAAGACCGGGCGAGGCCTCGCCTCGCCCGGCCGATAGGTTCCAGCGGGACCAGAAACCGAAACCACTCGGGGGGAGTTGTCTGCAAGATCCAAACCGCCGCCTCCAGGGCCGGACTCGGACGAGCGGACGCGAACGAGGCGCCGCACCCGCTGCGAGCCTCACCCCTCTGGAAACATCGTCAGATCAGTGTCTTGAATCGGCCTCGGCGTTCAGGGTTTCTGCGAACCGCGCCGGCAAATCGCCGCGCGACCGCTTCGCCCAGGCGTAAGGCAGGGCGGACCGTTTTCGCTTTTCGTCCGGGGATTTCGTTTCTCGTTCGGCGCGGAACCCTCGGGGATGCTCTTTCACTCCCTAGAGGGTGCGCGGCCGTCGAAGCTCTGCACCGGCCCGTGCCAGCGCGCATCTGCGACGAACTTCTCCTCATACGCGCCGAACGTGTACGCAGTGATGGCCTTCCGCCAGAAGGCGGTGGCGGCAACGTTGGCCGCGGTCTGCCGCACCTCCCACCGTCGCGGAAAGAGCGCGAAGGCGGCGGCCGCGGCCGCGAGGCCCACACCCCGCCGCCGGTAGCGCCGCAGCACGAAGAACTCGGCCACGTCGGCCACCTCGGGATCGCCCGTCAGCCGGCTGCGCTCGTCGAGTATGGTGAACCCGGCGATGTGGCTCGCGTCCGCGGTCGCCGTCCGAATGATGTAGACGTGGCGCCACGGCTGCTCCCAGCACGTGGCGAGCGGCGTCCCCCCGGCGAAGAGGCCGAGCTCGTCGACGTCCGAACCGGTGAGCTCGCTGAAGTCGTAGGCGTAGAGCTGCATGAGCCGCTCCAGCAGCGGCTGCGCGGAGGAGGGTGCCTCGACCAGGGCGACGTCCATCTCGCGAACGTATCCTCCCCGGTCTCGGAGTGTCAACGCTGGGTCAGGACCACTGGGCGCGGCTTCACGTTGACAAGGTCCTCGACCGCTTGTCATTCTGCTGGGTACGTTTCGCCGGCACGGCGAATCCGCCCTCTTCCGCGCGCGGAGGCCACTCGTGCATCGATTCCTGTCCCGCTCGGCCCTTGCCCTGATGTTGGGGGCCTTTCCACCGGGAGTGTCGGCCGTCACCCTGCCTCCCGGGTTCACCCCAACCGTGATCACGAACGCGATCAGCAGCCCTACGGCCATGGCCATCGCGCCGGACGGCCGCGTGTTCGTTTCCGAGCAGACCGGCAACCTGCGGGTGGTCAAGAACGGCGTGCTGCTCCCGACCCCGTTCGTAACCGTCGCGGTGAACTCTTCCGGCGAGCGCGGGCTTCTCGGCGTGGCCTTCGATCCGAGCTTTGCCACGAACCAGTTCGTGTACGTCTACCACACGACGAGCACGGCTCCGATTCACAACCGGATCGTCCGTTTCACCGCCAATGGCGACGTGGCCCTCCCCGGAAGCATGGTCACGCTCTTCGACCTGGACACTCTCGGCGCCACCAACCACAACGGCGGCGGGCTTCATTTCGGGCCGGACGGCAAGCTCTACGCCTCCGCGGGCGAGAACGCCAACTCGGCGAACGCGCAGACCCTCGCCAACCTCCTCGGGAAGATCCTCCGGCTGAACCCGGACGGCACCATCCCCACCGACAATCCCTTCTACGGCACGGCGACGGGAAGAAACCGCGCGATCTGGGCCCTCGGCTTGCGCAACCCCTTCACCTTCGACTTCCAGCCCGGGACGGGCCGCATGTTCATCAACGACGTGGGGGAGAGTACCTGGGAGGAGATCGACGAGGGCCTCGGCGGGGCGAACTATGGGTGGCCCCAGACCGAAGGGCCCAACCCGCCCTCGATCGCGGGCGTGACGTATCCGATCGACTACTACGGTCACTCGGCGGGATGCGCGATCACCGGCGCCGCCTTCTACAGCCCCTCGTCGCCCACCTTTCCCGCGGACTACCAGGGCAAGTACTTCTACGGCGACTACTGCGGCGGCTTCATCCGCCGCCTGACTCCACCCGTCCCGCCCGCGCCCGCGACCGATACGGGGTTCGCCACCGGTATCTCGGGCCTCGTCGACCTCCGGGTCGCGTCGGACGGAGACCTCTACTACCTCGCGCAGGGCGACGGCCTCGTTCGGGTGCATTACCGGGGCCCGGCCATCCTGACCAACCCCGCCGACCGGACGGTGACGGAAGGGCAGAGCGCGACCTTCGACGTCGTGGCCTCCGGTGATCCGGTTCTGGCCTACCGCTGGCAGCGCAACGGCATCGACATCGGCGCCACCAACCCGTCTTACACCACCCCGGCCACGACCCTGGCCGACAACGGTGCCAGCTTCCGCTGCGTGGTGACGAACAGCGTCGGCAATGTCACCAGCGCTTCCGCGACTCTCACCGTGCAGGCCAACCAGGCCCCGACCGCGAACGCGCAGTCGGTGACCGCGATCAAGGACTCGCCCAAGGCCATCACCCTGACGGGTTCGGATCCCGAAGGCGGCGCCCTCGCGTTCACCGTGCTCACGCAGCCAACACACGGTGCCCTGTCCGGGACCGCACCAACCCTGACCTACACGCCGGCCTCAGGCTACGTGGGTCCGGACACCTTTACCTTCGAGGTGACGGACCCCCTGGCGGCGTCGTCGGCTCCCGCCACGGTGTCGATCACGGTCGCGGCGGGAGCCACCCCCGGCGACTACTACACGGTCACGCCGTGCCGGCTGCTCGACACCCGCGAACCGATCGGCACCGGGGGAGGGCCCTCGCTGGCGGCTGGGCTCAGCCGAAGCCTTCAGGTCGTCGGCCGCTGCGGGGTCCCCGCCAACGCGGCGGCGATCTCCCTGAACGTCACGGTGGTCGCATCGACCGCTCCGGGAAACCTGAGGATCTCCCCGGCCGGCACGGGAATCCCCGAGACGTCGACGCTCAACTTCTCGACCGGCCAGACCCGGGCCAACAACGGCGTCTCTACCCTCGGCGCCGGCGGCCAGTTGGACCTCTACCTGGCCCAAGCCTCGGGCACGGCCCACGCGATCGTGGACGTCTCGGGTTACTTCGTCGGTCCGTAGCCCCCTTTGCTCCGGGGCACAAGGCCAGACCCGGACAGGCTCGTGTGTCGCATCTCACATCCGACCTTCGAGAGCCTTCTCAGAATGGTGACGTCGGGTTCGAGGGGCGAGAGGGGTTGAGCATGGTGAGAATCAACATGGTGCGACCGAGCAAGGCGCGAAGGATCGGGCGCGGTGGGCTGAAGCCCGGCCCGAAGTCGCGCGACGGGAAGGCCGAGGTCAGGGCTGCCCTGAAGAAAGCCGGCCGACCCGTCGGCTGAGCGCGGCTCCTCGCGCACGCAAGCAGGCCCATCGTCGAGCGGGTGCTCGGGAGATCCGCGATAATGGCGCGACGGCGATGGCGCCGCGGCCCGGAGCCGCGCGGAGGAGCAGACTGTTGCGCGGATGCAGCCCTCGAGCGAGGCCCGGCGATCGTCCCGCGGGACCCCGATGATCGGTCGGACCCTCGGCAGATACCGCATCGTCGAACGCCTCGGCCAGGGCGGCATGGGCACCGTCTACCGTGCCGAGGACCCGCGCCTCGAACGCGACGTGGCGCTCAAGGTCCTTCGCGAGGACGTCCTGCGCGACGAGGCGGCGAGACGCCGGTTCCGGCAGGAGGCGCGTGCCCTGTCGCGGCTGCTGCATCCGAACATCGCGACGTTGTTCGATCTCGACTCCGAAGGCGAGGTGGATTTCCTGGTTCTCGAGTTCGTGGAGGGCGAGACCCTCGCCGCTTCGCTGGGGTCGGGGCCGTTGCCAGAGGTTCGCGCGCGTGCGATTGCGCTCGAGGTGACGGGGGCGCTTCAGGCCGCGCACGAGCAGGGGATCGTCCATCGCGATCTCAAGCCGGGAAACGTCATGATCACGCCGCGCGGTCGCGCCAAGGTTCTCGATTTTGGCCTCGCCGTCTTCACGGGCGCCGGCGGGAGCCTCACGGGGGTCACCACCGCGAGCCGCCCGGGACTCTCGCCCGAGATCGAGACCCTGGTGGCGCGTTGCTTGGAGAAGACATCCCCGCGGCTCAACGGCAACGAATTGTCCAGACCTACGCGGGAATCCGCAGCAGCTTGTGGGCGTTGCCCCAGGTGAGCTTCTGGAATACGTCCGCCGCGGTGGTGCGCTTCAGGAGCCCGAGCGTCTCGCGCGCCACGCACTTGCCCGCCATTCGTGCGGCCGCGGGATTGTTGCTCTGGCTGACTCCGCCGCCGTGGCCGTCCGCGCAGCTGCAGTCGCTGCCGAAGAACAGCTTGTCCTGATGGCGTTTCAAGAAATCGGCCGTGAACGCGGCATCGCGTGACATGGCGTTGTTGCCCGAATTAGCGGCCAGATCGCCGAGGAGATTGGCGTAGTCGCCGAGCAGCTTGTCCGTCACCCCGCCGCGCTTGATCGGACCGGTCGGATACGCCGCTTCATTCTGATAGTCCGCGCTCACGTTGGCCCAGAAGGCATCGGCATGGCCGATGAACGTCGTCTTGGGGTAGGCCTTGAGGATCGACTCGAACGTCCTGGCATAGCCGGTGCTCCAGGTGCCTTCGTTCGGGAAGTGATCGACCTCCTGGAAATGAATGAGCAGCGGGACGCGCAGCTCAGCGGCGAGCGCATACATGCGCCGTAGCTCCGGACCGTCTGCGGCGACATGGAACTTCAGCTCGCCGAAGCCCTGGGCTCCATCCTTCACCGCCTGCGTGAGCACCTGTTCCGCGTCGGGCTTCGCCACGTCATAGCTGCCAAACCACGTGAACCGGCCCGGGGCGGCCGCCTGTAGCGCCTTTACCTGTGCGAAGGCGGCTGCACGGGTGAGCAGGTTTGCCTTCGTGACGCCCGCTCCGTCGAGATGGGCGAGGTTGGCCGCCGGCTCCGGGCGAGGATGGAAGTGAAGGTCGAAGACCGGTCCCCCCCACTCGTTCGCGGATGTGCCCTGCCAGCGGAGCGCTGGAACCACGGCTGCGGCGGCCACCGTCTCGAGGAATTCGCGGCGGTTGATCACAAGTCCTCCTTTTGCGCGGCATGCCTGGTTGCGTCCCGGGTTCGCATGCGGTTCTTTGCGACTCGAGACGGCAGCATAGCCCCTCGACCCGAGAACCGGCAACGTCCACGAGCGGGGCCGCCTCGAGGGGGCGCCCGGCGAGTGTGCGCGGTCGACAGGGCGAGGTATCGAGCCCTAGAGGTATCGGAACAGAGGTGGGAAGACGACCACGACGATCGGCGCCCACACGGCGTAGACCGGCAGGTAGTTCGTCTGCCAGCGTTCGAGATCCGAGAACGATGCGCGCCGGGGTAGAAAGCGGATGTAGAGCACGGCGGACCACACGAGATTGAGCAGGAGAATCACGTTCTCGCCCAGGGCGGCCACGCGGTTCGGGCTGAAGCGCGCGTCAACACCGGCGCCATGTTCTCGATCACGCTCTGCTTGGGAAGGGGTCTTCGCCCTTCGTTCCCGGCGCCGTGCGAGTCGTGTACCATCACCGCTTTACCTTCAGGGGAGTCTCGATGCGCCCTCAGAACGTCACGCTCGCCTGCGCGGTTGCGCTCGGCGCCGCCGCTGCCTCTTCTCCGGTTGCCATCGTCGCGGGTACCGCGCCGCGGCCGGGGGTCGACTGGCCGCAGTTCCGCGGCATCAGGGCCGCGGGGGTCTCTGAAGGCAAGCCCACCGCGTCGACGTGGAACGTCGCGGAAGGCAAGAACGTCCTGTGGAAGACGGCCATCCCCGGTCTGGGCCTGTCGAGCCCGGTGGTGTGGGGCGATCAGCTCTTCCTCAGCACCGCGATCAGCGGCAAGGCGGATGCGACCCTGCGTCCGGGGCTCTATGGCGACATCGCGTCGGTGCCTGACAGCACCTCGCACGAATGGCGGGTGTACGCGCTCGACAAGAAGACGGGCGTCGTTCTGTGGCAGCGGACCGCGCATACCGGCGTGCCGAAGATCAAACGGCACACCAAGAACTCGCACGCGAATTCCACCCTGGCCACCGACGGTGAACGTGTCATCGCGTTCTTCGGCTCCGAGGGGTTGTACGCATACGACCTGAAGGGCAAGCTCTTGTGGCAGAAAGATCTCGGCGTGCTCGACGCCGGCTACTACGTGGCTCCCGAAGCGCAGTGGGAGACCGGCAGCTCGCCGATCATCCACGACGGCGTGGTGGTGATCCAGGCCGATGTGCAGAAGGGATCGTTCCTCGCCGCCTTCGACGCGAAGGACGGGAAAGAGCTCTGGCGAGTCGCGCGCAACGACGTGCCGACGTGGAGCACCCCGACTCTTCACGAGGTGAACGGCAAAGCGCAGCTGCTGGTCAACGGGATGCGCCATGCGGGTGCCTACGATTTCAGGACCGGCAAGGAGATCTGGTCGCTCTCCGGGGGCGGAGACATTCCGGTGCCGACGCCGGTGGCCAACGACGGCCTGGTCTATCTGACCAATGCGCACGGACAAGGGTCGCCGGTCTATGCCATCCGGGACACCGCGTCCGGCGACGTGAGCCTGGGAAGCGGCGCCTCCAGCAATGCCTCGGTGGCCTGGAGCTACCCGCGCGACGGCGGGTACATGTGCACTCCCCTCGTCTACCGGGGTCTCGTCTACATCGTCCGGTTCAACGGGGTCCTCAATGTGTACGACGCGAAGACCGGCGAGAAGAAGATCCAGGAGAGGCTCAGCGGCGGCACCTCGGCCTTCACGTCCTCGCCGGTCGCCTCCGATGGCAAGGTGTATCTCGCGAACGAAGACGGCCAGGTCTTCGTGATCAAGGCAGCGTCCAGTTACGAGCTCCTGTCCTTGAATGACATGGGGTCCAGCATCCTGGCCACGCCCGCCATCTCCGAAGGCCGGCTGCTGTTCCGCACGGCGCAGCACGTGGTATCGGTCGGCCTCAAGTAGCGCGCAGCGAGGGCCTTCAACCGGACGGCCGCCGCGTGTGGTGTTGGATTTCTTTGCCCGATCAGTGGCACGGTCCTTGACGCTCGTCGCCCTTTCGCGAGCTTCCTGCTCTTGAGGAGGTCGCCAGGCGGGGGTCAGGGGTGTCGATGCTCGTCAGCCAGTCCGAAGCGGTGTGCGGTTTCGGCCTCGGCGTCGAAGTGCACGAGCACCGCCGCCTCTTCACCCATGACCCATGCGTCGTGCCCCGCCTCCAAGACGACAACCGCGGGCGCGGCGTACTCGAAGGAGCAGCCGTCTCGGTGGATTCCGTGTATCCGGCCCCGTGCGAGGAAGCCCACGTGGGCGTGGCCGCAGAGGTCAGAACCCACTATGGGCTTCATATGGGTGGACCAACGGAACCCGGGAGGGTACACGAATCGCCCCACGCGGACGGTGCCTGCCCTCACGATGTCGACCTGCACGCCTCCGACCTCTTGATGGGCGGCCCCTGGAATGGGACCAAGAAGCGAGTCCATAGGCACCTCCATGTGGCGACTTGCGCGACAGGGTAGCACTCCAGGAACGCGGGTTGGTCCCCGACGCCGACGCAATGAGCGGGCGTGTGGGCCCTTGATGGCCGCAGGGCCGACGGTGCCACGGCTTGATTAAGGGGCCCTTCTCGAGCTCCTCGGTGAGCCCCTCGCCGTGTCCGTCTCGACGCTGTCTTCTGATCGCATTGTTTCTAGCGTCTGTGGCTTCCAAAGGTGTCCACGAGACCGGGTCAAGCGCAGGCACGAGCAGTGCTATTGGAAGTAGCCGTTGACGTCGAAGATCAGGTGAATCGTCCCGGCGCCCTGGTCCACGTGTAAACCCACAGCCCCGCCGTCCCCAAGTGGCGCGACGGCATTGTTGGCGCGAGTCTGGCCCGCGCCGTAGTTGATCACCGAAGCCGAGGGGAGCATCGTCCCGATCGGGTAGAGTCGCAGGTCTCCCGCCGCCGTCCCTTGAGTCACCGTGAGGTTCGCCGACACGGACTTAGCCGTCGCGGGGATCCCGCAGATCCCGCTCAGCTGGACCGGCCGGTCCTCGCCAGCCACTAGAACGCCCCCAGGTGACGACCGGGTGTCGACCGCGCGGCAGGGCACGAGGGTGAAGAAGCCGCGCCCGAACTCGAACACGAGAGCGGATCCCGAGCTCGGGCCCGCCTCGTTGTCGGCGGGAGCTCCCGCCACGATGGTGACGACGTCGGCGACGACATCGATATCGACGGTTCTCCCGAGGCCGAACGGGACATCGCCGAAGTACTTGGCCTCCTCCACCCAGGCCTCGCCCGCCTTCTTGAAGAGGTAGGCGCTGTGGCCCCCGACGACCGCCAGGTCCTCGCCGCGGACGGCCACGGAGGATCCGAACCCCGCCTGGGAGGGGGTATCACTGGCCATGAGCTTGGGCTGTTCCACCCAGTTCGCGCCGGTGCGCTTGAAGACGAGGACGGAACCGGCACCGCTGGGATGGTTGTCGTCCGGCGCGCCGACGACGAGCGTCTGGTCGTCGACGGCGATCGCCGCGCCGAGCTGCGCTTGGACGCTGACGCTGGCGCTCGTGAGCTTCGCCTCCTGCTGCCAGGCCATGCCGTCGTGCCGGAACGTGTACGCCGCGCCCGGCCCGATGAGGTACTCCGACGCTCCGACGCCGATCAGGTCGCCGCTGATGGCCACGGAGGACCCGAACCGGTCCTGCAGAACGTCGACGGCCGGGGCCAGGGCCGCCTCCTGCTGCCAGGCGGAGCCCAGGCGCCGGAACACGTAACATGAACCTGTCGACTGGAGCGAGACCTCTGTGTACGGCGCGCCCACCACGATGTGATCCGGGACGATCGCGACCGCGGTGCCGAACCCGACTACGCGGCGCAGAGGGTCGTCAGCGACGAGCTTGGCCTGCTCCGTCCAGATGCTGCCGCTGCGCTGGAAAACGTAGGCCTTCCCCCAGTCGCCTCCGCCCTGGGGTGCACCCACCACAATGGTGTCCCCGTCAACGGCGACGGCGTACCCGAAGAAATCGAAGGCGGCTCCGTCGCTCGCGGTCAGCTTCGCCTGCTCGACCCACTGCCCGCCGACCCGCTGGTAGACGTAGGCAGAACCGGAGCCTTGTCCGAGGTCGTCGTCGAAACGCGCGCCGACCACGACTACGTCTCCGCTGACGGCCACCGAGTAGCCGAACTCGTCGGCTTGCGCGGCATCACTGGCCGTCAGCTTGAACTCGGCTGCGTTGGCCGTGACCGCCAGGACCAGAACCGCGACCAAGCCTTCGATGCAACGCATGGCGCCTCACTATCGCTCGCCTGCTGTGTTCGTGCAGCCTACGGCAGGAGTGTGACACGGATCCGACGCCGTCGATTGAGACTCCAGCCCCCACAGCCTCCGCCACACTATTGCGTCGCTCTTGCTGCAGCAGGGGGAGTCGATCCAGTACGTCCAGAGGATGCTGGGCCACGCCTCCATCACCCTCACAGTCGACACCTACGGGAGGTGGCTGCCGATGGGCAACAAGGCGGCCGTCGACGGCTTGGACGCCGAAGATGGTGTCAGTTTGGTGTCAGAAGCGACGAACGACCTGCCCGACGCTTCGCAAGGTGTTGATCTGATTGGTGACCCGGGAAGGGCTCGAACCTTCAACCCAGAGATTAAGAGTCTCTTGCTCTACCATTGAGCTACCGGGCCAAGCGCGGACGACGAGTATAACAAAGAGGGGTTTCGGGGCCAAGCGCTTGGGGTGAAGTCCGCTAAGCTTGGGGCGTGGGAGGGCGGATCGAGCACGGGTTTCGGCGGCGGTTTCGCGAGCTTCTGGCGCTGGTGCGGCCGCGGCGGCTCGAGTTCGGGGTGGAGCTGCTCATAGGACGGGCGAAAGAGGCGAGCGCGCGGCAGGGGATCCCGCTGGTGCGCGCCTTTGCCGAGCTCTACGAGTTCACGCGAATCCGCGTCGAGCGGCGGCTGCGGTTGACGGGGGCGTGCTCTCTCGTGTCGCCGACGTGGGACCGCTTTCGTGCCGCCGCGCCGCGATTCCTCTGTGATGCGAGCCTGGGCGGGCTGGCGCGGTGGCTGCGCGCCTCGGGCTACGAGGCCGAGGTCGCGACGCTTCGGCCCGGCGCGCTCTTGCGAACGAGCGCGGGCGAGCGGACAGGTGCTGCTCACCAGCGACAGCCAGGTGCTCGACCAGTCGGCCGCGGCGCACCCCGACCTGACCGTGCTCTGGATCCCCGTGGGTCTCGACCCGAGGGAGCAGCTTCGCATGGCGCTGCGCGACCTGGGGCTGGCCCTCAGGGAGCCCCGTTGCATGGTGTGCGGCGGTGCTCTCGTGCCGGTGCCCAAGGACGAGGTCGCGGCGCGCATCCCCCCGCGCACGGCCCTCTGGCTCGACGACTATTGGCTGTGCGCCAGTTGCGACCATCTCTACTGGCGGGGAACCCACTGGGACCGCATCGCCCAGGCGCTGGCCGCGAGCGCGTGACTCGTTTCCGCTCCCTGCTGGCCAACCTCCTGCTCAGTGCCACCGCCACCGCGGTGGGGCTGGTGGTGCTCGAGGGCGGGGCTCGGCTCTTCGAGAAGAAGCGGCCGAAGCCGGCGGTGGCCGACTACATCTGGGACTGGCGCGAGAAGATGGAGGGCGGCGAGTTCTACACCATCCGCTCCGAAGGCAACGGCTGGCCGCCGTGGGAAGAGATCAACGGCGACGGTCTACGGGACCGGTCGCATCCGCGCGAGCGGCCGGAGGGCGCGTCGCCGGGTCGTGATGCTCGGCGACAGCGTGACCCTGGGCGACCAGGTGAAGCCCGAAGAAGCCTACCCGCAGGTGCTCGAGGCGAGCCTGCGCGCGGCGGGCCGGCCGATCGAGGTGATGAACGTCGGGCTCTGGGGCTGGTCGACGCGGCAGGAGCGGATCGCCTACACCCGTCTCGTCCGTCCCTACCGACCGGACGCGGTCTTGCTCGCCGTGTGCCTGAACGACATCCCCGAGCTGCAGAACAACCTCACGCGTCCGCCCGAGTGGCTCGCCGGCCTCTTCCGCCGGTCGGCCCTGGTGCGCCGCGTCGTGAACGCTGCAGGGTCGCGAGATCCAGAGCGTCGAGCAGCTCTTCACCCAGGCCGATGCGCCGCGGGTCAAGGAGGCCATGGCCCGCTTCTTCGAAGAGGTGCGCCTGATCCGGCGCGACGTAGCGGCCGACGGCGCGGGGTTCGCGATCGTGGTCTTCCCGTTTCGTTTCCAGGTCGCAGCCCGGGGCCCCGTCGCCGAGCGTGCAGCGCGACATCCTTTCCTTCTGCGCGGCCGAGAAGCTCCAGTGTCTGGACCTGCTGCCGGTCCTCCAGCCGGCGGGGGAGGCGGCCTTCGTGGACTACGACCACCTGAGCCCTTCGGGCGCGCGTCTCGTCGCGGACGCGCTTCTCGGCAGCGACCTCTTGCCGGTCGTCGCGTCCCACCCGGAGGTCCTCGCGTCCGCGCTCGGCGCCGGGCCGATCGACGACGCCCGGGTCGATGGGCGCACTCGACGACCGAAGGCCCGAGGTTCGGGCGGCGGCGGCATGGACCCTGGAACAGCGAGCCCGCGAATCCGGTGCGACGGCAGTCGAGGCGCTCGTGCGGGCGCTCCGCGACGATCACGAGGCCGTGCGGGTCGAGGCGGCTCGGGCCCTGGGCGCGGTCGGCCGCAGGGAGAGGTCCAAGGCCGTGCCCGCCCTTTTCGCCGCACTCGACGATCCGCGCGAGCACGTGCGCTGGGCCGCCGCCCAGGCCCTCTTCAAGATCGGTCTTCGCGCTCCCGACGACGTCGTGGCCCTGGCCGGCGCCCTGGGCAACGCCGACACCTACGTACGCGGCTTCGCGGCGTTCAGCCTCGGGGAGATGGGGGAGGCCGCGCGCGACGCGGTGCCCGCTCTCATCCGCGCGCTCGAACGCGACGACGGCTACGGCCGGGGCGGAGCGTCGTCCGCCCTCGCCAAGATGGGCCCCGCGGCGGAGGCGGCGGTCCCGGCGCTCGTCGACGGCCTGAAGAGCGCCGACCCCGATCGCCGCTGGAAGGCCGCGCGTGTCCTCGGGCGCCTGGGACCCGGCGCGCGTGCCGCGGTCGCCGGCCTCGCCGAAGCGCTCCGGTCCGACCCCGACGAGCGCGTCCGCGCGAATGCCGCCCGAGCCCTCGGGCGTATCGATCCGTCGTCCTCGGCGGACGTGCTTCGTCGCGCCCTGGCCGACGGCGACGACGCCGTGCGGCGCGAGGCGACGGAGGCCTTGAAGCCGCGGCCCTGATCCGCCGGTGATAGCATGAGCCGCGCCGGATAGTGGGGTCAGGTCTTGAATCGTGAATCGCAATTCACAATTCCAGACCTGACCCCCGGTCGAGGGACGACGCACGCGATGACCGACGAGCCCAGCCTCCAGGACCGATACGCTCCCGCCGGCCGTTGCTTCGGCTGCGGGCCCGCCAACGACAAGGGCCTTCGCATCAAGAGCCGGGCCCGGGGCGACGCGGTCGTGAGCTCGTGGAAACCGGAAGCCCACCACGAGGCCTTCGAGGGCATGCTGAGCGGCGGCATCATCGGGACGCTCCTCGACTGCCACAGCAACTGGGCGGCGGCCCACCACCTCATGACGAGGGCGCGGCCAGAAGGCGCTGCCGTGCACCGTGACCTCCGAGTTTCACGTGCGCCTCCTCCGGCCGACGCCCACCGCCGACGCCGTCCTGCTCGAGGCGCGCGTGGTGGAGTCGAGCGCGGATCGCGCGACGGTGGAGGCCACCCTGACCGCAGCGGGCAAGGTCACCGCCACCTGTCGCGGCGTCTTCGTGGCCGTGAAGGAAGGCCACCCGGCCTTCGGGCGCTGGTAGCCGGGTGGACCCCGCACGTCCTCCGGCATTCTCGAAGCGAATCCCGGCCGGCGACAATCGCGAGCGGGCGGTGTGCGACCACTGCGGCTTCGTCGACTACGTGAACCCGCGCATCGTGGTCGGCGTGGTGTGCACCTGGGACGACCAGTACCTTCTGTGCAAGCGGGCCATCGAGCCGCGGAAGGGCTTCTGGACATTTCCCGCTGGGTTCCTCGAGCAGGGCGAAAGCCCCGAGGAAGGAGCGGCCCGCGAAGCCGTCGAGGAGGCCGGAGCCGACGTGAGCGTCGGAGCCCTCCTCGGCATCTACAGCATCCCGAGAATCGGCCAGGTGCAGATGATGTTCCAGGGTGAGCTGCGGTCGCCCGAGGTGAAGGCCGGAGAAGAGAGCCTCGAGGTGCGATTCGTGCCCTGGTCCGGCATTCCCTGGGACGAGCTGGCCTTCCTGAGCGTGAGCGCGGCGCTCCGCCACCACGGCGAGGTCCGGGGCCGCGCGACGTTTCCCGCCTTCCGCGTCACGCTCGGGGCCTGAAGAGGGTAGGATCGAGCCGCGCCGGACCACAGCGGGAGGATCTGCATGTCCATGCTCACGCGACGCGGCTTCGTCGGTCTCGGGGCGGCGGCCTCGGCCGTCACCCTGACGTCGGGCCTCCGCGCGTTCGCGGCGCGGGCCGGGGTGAAGTTCAAGATCGGGGTCACCGACTGGAACCTGAAGCTCGAGGGCAAGCTCGAGTCGATCGCCCTCGCCAAGAAGCTCGGGCTTCGACGGCGTCCAGGTGAGCATCGGCAAGGGGACCGACAAGCTGCCGCTTTCCGATCCCGGCCTTCAGAAGACGTTCCTCGACGAGTCGAAACGGGTGGGCCTGCCCATCGAGTCACTGTGCCTCGAGATCCTCCACCGCAACTACCTGAAGTCGGACCCTCTCGGCCAGCGCTGGGTGGCCGACTCGATCCCCATCGCGAAGGCCATGGGCGTCCGAGTGGTGCTCCTGCCGTTCTTCGGCAAGGGCGCGCTCGAGACCACGGCCGAGATGGACTACGTCGGCGACGCGCTCAAGGACATCGCCCCCGTCGCGGAGAAGGCCGGGGTCATCCTGGGCCTCGAGGACACCATCTCGGCCAAGGACAACGTGCGGATCATGGAGCGGGCCAAGTCTCCCGCCGTGCTCACCTACTACGACGTGGGCAACTCGACCAAGGGCGGGTTCGACGTGGTGCAGGAGATCCGCTGGCTGGGCGGCCCGCGCATCTGCGAGGTCCACCTGAAGGACAACCCCCACTACCTCGGGGAAGGGGCGATCGACTTCAAGGCGGTCATCGACGCCCTCGCGGACGTGGGGTTTGCGGCCTGGGCCCAGCTCGAGACCGACTGCCCCACGTCGGTCGAGGCCGACATGGGCCGGAACCTGAAGTTCGTCCGGGGCCTCGTCGCCGCGCGCAACGCGGGCTGAGCCCGGCCCGTCGCCGGGTCAGAACCGGTAGCCGAAACCCACCCCGAGCTGGAAGGCGCTCGTCTCGTACCGCCCGTCGTACCCGTACTGGTTCGACCCGCGGGTCGAGCGCGACCGGAAGGGCAGGTACCGGGCCAGGAGATCCACGCTGACGTTGCCCGACTTCCAGGTGCCACCGAGGCCGAAGCCGTGCCGATTCGAATCGTGGAGGAAGGGCGACACGGTGGTGGTGGGCTGAGGGCCGTGGTCGTAGCTGTAGCCGCCGCGCACCGCCCAGGTCCGGCTCAGGAGGTACTCCACGCCGATGCGGCCCTGGAGGACGTTCTCGTAGGCCTGGGGCAGGCTCGCGGAGAGGCTGGGGGCGGACGCGAAGCGCACCTCGACGCTGTCGAAGCTCGACCAGAAGGTCCAGGCGAGGTCTCCCTCGACCAGCCAGTCTCCGCTGCGCACGGCGAGCCCGGCGGCCACGTTCGCGGGGAAGTTGTGCACGACCGTCGCCGCCTGGCTCGCAGGCAGATGGGCGGCGACCAGGGCGTCCACCGCGGGAGCGCCGGTGCTGATCTGGTTGAAGGCCGCGACGGCGGAATAGACCGCCTGGATCTTGTGGCGGTAGGCGAGGCCGAAGGTCACGTTCTCCGACGGGCTCGCCATGAGGCCGACGTTGAACCCGATGCCGGTGTCGGTCGAGCTGGACAGGGTCTGCGCGGCCACGTCCTTGGTCTGCGCGGGCACCTCCGGAACGGCGTTCAGCCGCCGGTCCAGGCGGAAGCTCGAGAAGCGCAGGTCGAGCCCGATTCCGATCGAGAGGCGATCCTCGATCTTGTAGGCCACCGTGGGGTTCAGGCCCCAGGAGCGGATCTCGCAGTCCGTGCAGATGTAGCGTCCCGTGAACTGGTCGGGGTTCTTCCACTCGCTGCGCATGGCGAAGGGCGAGTTGAAACCGATGCCCACGACGAATCGGTCCGAGACCTGGTGCGTGTAGTAGAGGCTGGGCAGGATGGTCATCCGGCGCTCCGTCTGCTCGACGACGCCCACGGGCGGCGTCGGGCCCTCCGCGATGAAATCGGTGCCGAAGCTCCCGAGCCCGCCGTTCAGGGAGATCTGCCGGCCCTTCAGGAAGGCCACGCCCGCGGCGTTGTAGAAGATCGCCGACGGGTCGGCGGCCTGGGCCACGTAGGCCCCCGCGAACCCCATGGCTCGGGCCCCCTGGTTGTCGACGGCGAAGCCCGACGCATGACCGCGGGGTGCGGGGAGGGCGAAAAGAGCAATGAGGGCGACGAGGATCGCTCCGCGGCGCTCCCTTCGCTGAAGTCCTGAGATCATTCGATGGCCTCCGAGAATGATTCCGAAAAGGGGCGCGAGCCTCACCGAAGATCAGTGCGATGCGCTCTCACGTTCGGGCGATTGTCCCACAACCCCTGGTGTCCTGTCATGTTTCGGCTCCAAGAGGTAGGGTCGCGGGGCTCCTGGCCGAGGGGGCCTCATTGCTCACTCCAGGGGGTGTTCGAGCGTCTCACCAGGGTAGAGCGCCGCAGATCGGTTTCCGGAGGGGATGTATGGCCAGCCTCGGCAGGGACGTGCAACAGGCAGTCCGTTCTCTTGGCCGGCGGCCCGGCTTTGCGGCGACCGTGGTCCTGACGCTGGGGCTGGGCATCGGCGCGAGCGCCGCCGTCTTCAGCGTGGTGAACGGTGTGCTCCTGCGACCCTTGCCCTATCGCGAAGCCGACCGGCTGGTTGCCGTGTTCACGCACGAGACGCGCAAGGGGCAAAAGCGCAACCCAAGCTCGCCCGCGGACTTCCTCGAGTGGAGGCGGCAGAGCCGCTCGCTCGAGGACCTGACCGCGGCCCACCCCTGGTCTCCGGTCCTCACCGGGCGCGGCCAGCCGGAGCCGATTCCCGGCCTCAAGGCGACGCCGGGCCTCTTTGCCTTGCTCCGGGCCGAGGCCGCACTCGGGCAGGTGTGGGACGCGGAGAAGGTGCGACCTTCCGGAGGGGACGTGGTCGTCCTCAGCCATCGGCTCTGGCAGCGACGCTTCGGCGGCGATCCCCACATCGTGGGCCAGGCCCTCACCCTCGACGGCAAGCCGTATGTCGTGGCCGGAGTGATGCCGCCCGCTTTTCGTTTCCCGCCCTTCTGGATGACGGCGGCGGAGATGTGGACGCCGCTGCACCTGACCGCGCAGGACGAAACGAACCCGAGCCGCTTCCTGCGCGTCTTCGCACGCCTGCGGCCCGGCGCCGCGCTCGCGCAGGCGCGGAGCGAGATGGACCTCGTGGGCCGGAGGCTGGCCGAGACCCTTCCCGAGGACCATGCCGGCACCGAGATCAACGTCGAAGCCCTCCAGGAGCCGGTGGTGAGCCGCGTGCGCCCGGCCCTGCAGGCGCTCCTGGGGGCCGTGGCCTTCGTCCTGCTCATCGCGGGCGCCAACGTCATGAGCCTGCTCATGGCGCGGGGCCTCGGGCGCGAGAAGGAAGTGGCCCTGCGCGCGGCGCTCGGCGCGGGCCGCCTTCGGCTCCTGGGTCTCCTCCTCGTCGAGACCATGGCCCTGTCGCTCCTGGGCGGGATCCTGGGCCTCGGGATCGCGCGACTGGGGGTCGAGGCACTGCGCGTCCTCGGACCGCAGGACCTCCCGCGCCTCGACGAGATTCGGCTGGACGGCCGTGTCGTGGCCTTCGGCCTGCTCTTGTCGATGGCGACCGGGCTCCTCTCCGGCCTGGCCCCGGCCCTGCGCGCCCTGCGGGTCGACCTCACGACCGCCTTGAAGCAGGGCGAGCGTACGGCCGGAGCGGGCCGTCACCGCTGGCACGACACCCTGGTGGTCGTCCAGTTCGCGCTGGCCGTGGTCCTGCTCGTGGGCGCGGGCCTCCTGACCAAGAGCTTCCTGCGCTTGCTTCATCCCGAGCCCGGCTTCCGGACCGAGGGCCTGCTCACCGTGAAGATCGCGCTCTCGGGCTCCCCGTTCGCGGAGCCGGCGCAGCAGACCGGGTTCTTCGACCGAGGTGCTGGAGGGCGCTCGGCGGTGCCCGGCGTCCTGGAAGCGGGCCTCGTCAACCACCTTCCCGTGGCCGGCGACACCTGGGGGACGCGCTTCTCCGTCGAGGGACAAGCCGCCTCGGCCGACGACCCGCCCCAGGCCACCTTCCGCGTGGCGTCTCCCGGCTACGCCGCTGCGATGGGCATACCGCTCCGGCGCGGGCGGTCGTTCACGGCCGACGATCGCGCGGACACGGCGCCGGTCGTGCTCGTCAACGAGACCCTCGCGCGTCGCTACTGGCCGGGGGGTGAGGGCGTCGGTCAGCGGATCCGACAGGGAGGCCCCGATTCGTCGGAGCCCTGGCTGGCCGTCGTCGGCGTCCTCGGGGATGCCTGCCAGTCCAGCCTGACCGAGCCCATCGGGAACGAGATCGTCTTTCCCTACACGCAGAACCCCGTGGCCTGGTACAAGGCAACGACGCTCGTGGTGCAGACCCGGACCGAGCCTCTGGCTGTCCAAGAGGCCGTGAAGCGGCAGGTCTGGTCGATCGCGCCCGACCTGCCCCTCACGGAGGTGCGGACCATGACGCAGGTGCTGACCGAAGCGGTGAGCCAGGAGCGGTTCGCAGCCGTTCTCCTCGGAGGCTTCGCTCTCACGGCCCTCGCTCTGGCCGCGCTCGGCCTGTACGGCGTGATGGCGTACGTGGTGCGGGCCCGGGTACGCGAGATCGGGATCCGCATGGCCCTGGGGGCTCGGGCCGGCGCCGTGTTCGGACGCGTGGTGGGTCGCGGCCTGGCCCTGAGCGGCGCCGGGGCGGCACTCGGCCTCTTCGGGGCGTTCGCGGCGACCCGTGTCCTTTCGGCCTGGCTCTTCGGCGTGAGCCCCACCGACCCGACCGTGTTCGCAGGAGTCCTGCTCGTGCTGCTCCTCGTGAGCGCCCTGGCTTCAGCCGTTCCCGCGCGTCGCGCGGCCCGGGTCGACCCGCTGGTCGCCTTGCGCGACGAATAGGGCCTCCTCGGGTCTATACTCCAGGTTTCCACGGCTGGAGGCGACCATGCGGCGAGCGATGGTCCTTGGAGTGTTGGCGCTGGCATTCACCGCGCGCGCCTTTGCCGAGGGCGCGCCGGCGAAGAAGGCCATCGGGCTGACCGAGGCCGAGCAGGAGGAGTTTCTCCTCCAAGGGGAAGTTGTCCGGGCGCAGAGCGCGGGCAAGGGGGTCACGGGCACCACGCGAGTGACCCTGCGCAAGGACGGTCTCGAGCACGACGCCCACATCCAGACCATCGACGAGGCGAAGTCGATCAAGTCGCTGGGCGCGGGAACCACCGAGATCGACTTTCGCGACAGCTTTCGAAACAACGTCGCCGCCTACCGCATCGCTCGCTTGCTCAGCCAGGGTGGACCGGTGGGTCTGGACCGGGTCGCCGTCACCGTGGAACGGATCTACGAAAGAAAGAGCGCGTCCTACATGTGGTGGGTGGACGACGTCCTGATGAGCGAGGACGAACGCCACGACAAGAAGACGGAGGCCCCGGATCCTCCGGCCTGGAACCGGCAGATCTGGGTGGTCCGCATCTTCGACCAGCTCATCTACAACTTCGACCGCAACCTCGGGAACCTGCTCATCGACAAGAGCTGGAACGTCTGGATGATCGACCACAGCCGCGCCTTCAAGATCTTCAAGGAGCTGAAGGACCCGGAGAACCTGGGGACGCACTGCCCGCGCGCGCTACTCGCCGCGATGCGGACGCTCGACCGGGAGAACGTCGGGCAAGGCCACGAGGCTCATGCTCTCGGACGCGCCAGATCGACGGCCTCCTGGGGCGGCGCGACCTCATCGTCAAGTACTTCGAGGCCCGGATCGCGGAGCTTGGCGAGAACGAGGTCTTGTACGACCTGCCCCCTCGCGTCACGCGCAGCGCAGGCGTCGCGCTGAGCGCCGTCTCGAGGCTCGCGAGGAGGGCGGCGAAGCGCCTGGGATCGGGCTCCAGGGCCGCGACTTCACGGACGTAGCGGAGGACGCGGCTCTCCGGGCTCCTGGGGCACCGCGATGCGGTGGCCCCGGTGGAGCGCGAAGACCCCGCCGTCTTCGAGGACGAGCGCCGCGGGAGGGCCGCCAAAGACCTTCGAGCAGGCCGACGTCGATCTGGAGCAGTCGGCCGCCGTAGCGAGGCATGACGAGTCCCTCGGTAGGGGTGTGGCCCACCACCATCCGCTTGCAGCCCGTCCGGCGGAGGACCTCGTCGAGGTCGCTCCGCGAGCGCCGGGTCGCCCTGGGCGAGGCCGCGGAACCAGAGAGGGCCGTCCGGGTCGCGTGACATGAGGGCGGCGTCGGGGTCGGCGTCGCGGAGCTCCTGGCGGATGCGCTCGTTGATGTCGCCGAGGCTGAAATCGCCGTACTTGGCGGAAAGGCCGCCGTGCAGGAAGAGGGTGTCGCCGATCCGGATGATCGCGTTCTGGCGCACGATCCACGAGCCGTAGGCGCCCTTGGGTGAGAACGCGAGCCTTGTACTCGGTGTACCCCGGCGGGTGCGCCTGCCGCCACTTCGTGATCTCCTCGCCGGTGGGTGGCCGCTTCCTCTCGGACTTCAGTCTCCTCGACGAAGCGCGCGAAGAGGGCGTCCGCCTGGCGCTTCGAGTCGGGGGTCGACGAACGCGGCGAACTCCTCGGGGATGACGTAGCGGAAGTCCCCGAGGACGTTCATGGCCTCGTGGTTGCCGATGAGGGGGTGCACGGCGCCTCCCGCCTTCTTGGCCTCCTTCTCGAGGCGCATCAGGAGGTCCATCACCTTGCGCGAATCGGGGCCGCGGTCGATGCGGTCGCCGGTCTGGACGAGGTAGGCCCGTCCCCCGCTCCAGCGAGAGCTTCGCGTCGACGAGAGCCGCGTCGCGCAGCACGGTCACGAGCTGGTCGTAGTCGCCGTGGACGTCGCCCACCGCCACCACGCGCTCGACCTTGCCGAAGCTGTCCTCGGCCGCGGCGGTGGTGGCCAGGAGGGCCAGGGCCCCGGCCGCGAGGGCCCGCCTGAGCGCGCCGGGTCCGCGACTCCGCAGGGCGCTACTTGGCGGCGAGGACACGGTTGGCATAGTCGATCACCTGGCGGACGTAGTTGCGCTTCTCCAGGTACGAGCCCGGGAAGAAGCTTCGCTTGAAGCCGTAGATCAGGATGTCGCGGACCTCCCGGGCCGTGAGGTCGAAGGCGTCGATCGCGCGGCGCGATCTCGTGGCTCACCGTGGTGTTCGAGACCAGGCGGTTGTCCGTGCAGAACGTGGTGGAGAGCCGCCGCTGCCGCATCTCGCCGAAGGGGTGCTTGCGCAGGTCGTCGGCCAGCTCGGGGACGGTCTGCTGGTTCGAGGTGAGGCACACCTCGATCGTGATGCGCTTGTCCGCGATGAACTCCGACAGACGATCGACGTAGTCCTGCCGGTCCTCGATGCGCGGGCTCGTGATCTTGCTCGCGTCGAAGAGCCAGGTGCCGTGGCCGATGCGGTCGGCGTGGAGGTCGCCGATGGCCTGGAAGATCGACTCCGGGCCGTAGTCCTCGCCGGCGTGGACGGTCTTGCCCAGGAAGGCCTCGTGGGCCACCTGGTAGGCGGCGCGATGGTCCTCGGCCGGATAGCCCTTCTCCTGGCCGGCGAGGTCGATGCCCACCACGAGCAGGCCCTCGCGCCGCAGGCGTGCCGCGGCGCGGGCCACCTCCATGCTGGCGGCGGCGTAGACCTCGTGCTCGGGGGCCTCGGGGGTGGCCTCGAAGAAGCGCCTGAAGCCCGAGGAGAAGGCGGGGACGAAGAAGCGCATCGCGCAGAGGATGATGCCGGCGGCGAACCGGGGCTCGGCCCCGGAGACGACCTCGGGCCTCTGGTTGTAGGCCTCGGTCGCCCGGCGGAGGCCGCGGTCCACCGCGCGAACCACCTCGGACACCTCGAAGCCCGGCTGGACGTGGAGCTGGGGGGCGAAGCGCACCTCCAGGTAGCGGACGCCCTCGGCCTGGCAGTCCTCGGCCAGCTCGAAGGCGGTGCGCTCCAGGGCCTCGGCGTCCTGCAGGACCGCGACCGTGTACTGGAAGCCCTCGAGGTACTCGGCCAGGTTGCGGTAGTGGGGTCGAAAGACCTGGTCCCGCAGCCCCTCCTCCGTCTCGGCCGGCAGCTTGACCCCCCTCTTGCGGGCCAGGTCGATCAGCGTGGGCAGCCGGAGCGACCCGTCCAGGTGCACGTGGAGGTCGGTCTTCGGCAGCCGGCGCAGGGTCTCGGGATCCATGCCGGGATTATCTGCAACTCGGGGAGCCACGTAAACGTACAAAGGGGTGCAGGACGTCCCAGGGAGAGGTGTGGATGGCAGCGGGCAACGGAGCCAAGGGCTTCCGGAGGAAGCGGACCCTGATCCTGGTCGGGCTGGTCGTGGTGCTCGCCGGAGGCGGCTTTGCCGCTTTCCGCAGGCCCAGCACGGTCTTGGACCCCTCGAAGATCGCCTCGATCGAGAAGGGGGACGTGGCCCGGTCGGTGGTGGCGACGGGCAAGGTCCAGCCCCTTTCCAAGGTCGACGTCAAGTCCAAGGCCAGCGGGATCGTCAAGAAGCTCTACGTCCACTACGGCGACCAGGTGAAGACCGGGGACCTCCTCGCCGAGCTCGACAAGGAGCAGCTCGTGGCCGGGGTGGCCGAGAGCCGCGCGAACCTGCTCTCGGCCGAGGCGGCCTACGAGCGGAACAAGATCGAGGCCGAGGGACCCGACCTGCCGTTCCTGAAGTCGGCCGTCGACCGCGCGCGAAAGCTCGCCACCGACGGTCTCATCTCGCCGTCGGTCCAGGACGACGCCGAGAAGGCCTACGAGATGGGCCGCAACAAGCAGACGGCGGCCAAGAGCAACGCCCTCGGTCTCGAAGGCCGAGGTCGAGAAGGCGCGCGCGATGCTGGACCGCGTGCTCACCGACCTCAAGAACGCCACCATCGTGAGCCCCATGGACGGCCTCGTGCTGTCACGCGACGTCGAGGTGGGGGATGCGGTCAGCTCCATCCTCGTGATGGGCTCGCAGGCCACCCTCATCATGACCCTGGGCGACGTCAGCGACGTCTACGTGCTGGGCAAGGTCGACGAGGCGGACATCGGCAAGGTATTCCTCGGCCAGACCGCGCGCATCGTGGTCGAGTCTTTCAAGGACAAGAGCTTCGGGGGCAAGGTCACGAAGATCTCGCCGCTCGGCAAGGAGAAGGACAACGTCACGACCTTCGAGGTCCGGGTGTCCATCAAGAACCCGACCGGCGAGCTCAAGGTCAACATGAGCGCCAACGCCGAGATCATCCTCGAAGAGAAGAAGGCGGTACTCCTGGTCCCGGAGTCGGCCCTGCTCTACGACAAGGAACGCAAGGCCTCGGTGGAAGTGCCCGACCCCAAGGCCCCCCAGGGACGGCGCAAGGTCGCCGTCCAGACCGGAATCTCGAACGGGGTGAAGACGGAGATGAAGGGCGGGCTCAAGGAAGGCGACAAGATCGTCTTGCAGTAAGGGATGAGCTTCAAGGACCTCTTCGGCGACACCCTCCGGACCCTTCGCGCCCACAAGCTGCGCACCGCCCTCACCATGTTCGGGATCGCCTGGGGGATCGCGTCGATGACCCTCATGGTGGCCGCGGGCGAGGGACTGCGGGTGGGCCAGGCGAAGGTCGCGGCCGAGTTCGGCCGCGACATCCTGATCATCTTCGCGGGCCGGACCAGTCTCCAGGCCGGCGGGCTGCGCGCGGGCCGGAGGGTGCAATGGACGGCCACCGACCACGAGCGGGTCGCACGCGAGTCTCCCTCCTGCCGGTACGTCATGCCGGAACTCGGTCAGGGCAACACCCCGGTGAAGAGCGCCTACAACAACGCGGCCCTCAACGTGAACGGCTCGCTGCCGCCCTTCGCGGAGATCCGGAGCATCGGGGTCGCGGAGGGGCGCTATCCGAGCTGGGAGGACGAGGCCGAGGCCCGCCGCGTGGCCTTCCTGGGGCCGCGACGCGAAGAAGCAGCTCTTCGGGGACCGCCCGGCCATGGGGCAGACCATTCGCATCGGAGACTTCCCCTACACGATCGTGGGCCTCATGCGCCAGAAGGAGCAGGACAGCAGCTACGACGGACGGGACATCTCGAAGGTGTTCGTCCCGTTCCACACCATCCTTCGCGATTTCCCCAACAAGCCGCCGTCCCTGCCCGACTCGGTGGACCGCCTGATCGTCCAACCCCTTTCCGTGGCCGACCACGAGGCCTGCAAGGCCGAGGTGCGCCGGGCCCTCGGACGCCTGCACGACTTCGATCCGCAGGACAAGGAGGCGGCCGCGATCTGGGACACCGTGGAGGAGGCGAAGGCCTTCCGCCAGATGACGGACGGCATGAAGTACTTCCTGGGCGCGGTGGGCATCGCGACTCTCCTCGTGGGCGGCATCGGGGTCATGAACGTGATGCTGGTGGCGGTGCGCGAGCGCACCCGCGAGATCGGCATCCGCAAGGCCCTGGGGGCCACGCGCAAGTCGATCCTCCGCCAGTTCTTCGTGGAGACCCTCATCATCGTCTTCCTGAGCGGCGCCCTCGGGCTCGTGGTCGGCTACGGCATCTGCGCTCTCGTCAACCTCTTGCCGATGCCGCAGTTCTTCGCGGGCCTCCTGCCCACCTGGGCGTCCGGGCTCCTGGCCTTTTCGCTCCTCGGCACGATCGCCCTCCTCTCCGCGATGTACCCGGCGGGCCGTGCCGCCGCCATCGACCCCATCGAGGCTCTCCGCTACGAGGCCGGGGGCTAGGGCATGCTCAAGGAGATCCTGATCCAGAGCTTCGACGAACCTGCGCCGGAACCGCGTGCGGAGCCTGCTCACCATGCTGGGCATCGTGTGGGGCATCGTCGCGGTGAGCGTGCTCATGGCCTACGGCAGCGGTTTCCGCGCGGTGCTGGTGCGCGCGTTCGACGCCTTCGGCAAGAGCGCGGTCGTGGCCTGGCCGGGTCAGACCAGCGAGCAGGCGGGGGGGAGCGCGCGGGCCGGCCCATCCGGTTCGAGAAGGAAGACATGGACCAGGTGCTGGCCGAGGCCAACCTGGTGAAGGCCGCCACCCTCGAGGGCGTCCGTTGGCTCCAGATCGGCTACGGCGACCGCATGGCCAACACCGCGGTGCGCGGCGTCTACCCGGTCTACGGCGAGATCCGCAACGAGGTGCCGAGCGATGGCCGCTGGCTCAGCGCCGAGGACTTCGTGGAGCGCCGGCGCGTGGCCTTCATCGGGGCCCGCCTCCGGGAGAAGCTCTTCGCGGGGCGGCCCGCGATCGGCGAGGAGATCCGCATCGCGGGGGTTCGGTTCACGGTGGTCGGAACCATGGACCGGAAGATGCAGCTCAGCAACTACTTCACGAGCGACGACGAGTGCGCGTTCATCCCCTACTCGTCGGCGGGCGACCTCTGGGACAACCGCTACGCGAGCGTCCTCGTCTTCAGCGCCGTCAGCCCGTCGCTCGAGCCGCAAGCCATGGACCAGGTGCGCGCCGCGATCGGCAAGAGACAGCGCTTCTCTCCCACCGACAAGCGTGCCATCCAGATGTTCGGCCGAGCGGAGTTCCGGCCGATCATCGACGGCATCACCATCGGCCTCCAGGTACTGCTGGTCTTCATCGGCTGCCTGACCCTTGGCATCGGCGGGGTGGGGGTCACGAACATCATGCTGGTGTCGGTGGACGAGCGGATCCGCGAGATCGGCCTGCGGCGCGCGCTGGGCGCGCGGAAGCGCCACATCCGCGCGCAGTTCCTGGTCGAGGCCCTGGTCCTGACCCTGCTCGGCGGCGCCGTCGGGATCGTGATGGCCTACGGCCTGACCGTGGCCGTGGGCCGCCTGCCCATGCTGGGCGCGCTCTTCAAGGACGACTCGGGCAAGGGCGATCTGACCCTCGCCATCTCGCCCGCCACCGTGGCCATCTCGTCCTTGATCCTGGTGGTGGTGGGGACGCTCTCGGGCCTGGTGCCCGCCCTGAAGGCCTCGCGTCTCGACCCGGTCGAGGCGCTGCGCTACGAGTAGGGTTCCCTCGCCGCCTCTACCCGGACGGCAGCCAGAGCCCGAAATCTTCAGCGATCCGGTTGTCTGTGTATAGGTAGACGCGGAGCCCATGTTCGTCCAGCTGTGTCTTGAGGCGTTTGGCTATCTCGAGATCATCGGGAATTGAGGCGGAGCTGTTTGCCGGGCCCGCGCCGCCGCCATCGACCCCATCGAAGCTCTGCGCTAGGAGGCCGGGGGCTCTAGAGGGCTTGCTCAAGGAGACCGTGATTCAGAGCTGGACGAACCTGCGGCGGCACCGTGTGCGCAGCCCGGGGGTCGGTCCTACATCCCCACTTTCGTGTGCTAGCATCACGGCAAAGAGAACTGAGATGAGTTGGCTCAACGCGCTACCGGCACAACCGGCCATCAGCGTGAGGTTTCGCCAGCGGTTCCTCTTGATCGGCGAAGTCCTCGGGCTCATCGAGCCGTTCCTGAGCGGGCCGCGTGCCCAGGAAGGGCGCTTGCGAGTGGGAACCTCCCCGCCCTGGGACATAGACCTCGAGGCCCCCGGCGGATTCACCTACAGGCTGCGCCGGGACGGCCTCAGGGTTCAGTTCTCGTACGAGAACCTCGCGAGTGCCCGATCACGCATGGGAGCCAGGACACCGACGGGACTGCCGACCCTGGCGCCGATCGAGCCGATTCCCTTCGCTGAGCTCCTCGAGACCACACTCGCATCGGCGGGTGATCTGCTGAAGGCTCTCGCCGCCCGGGAGGCGATGGTCGAGCGGTTCGGACTGGAGGTCACCGTTCCCCTGAGGCGTGCGCAAGCCCCCCTGGGAATCGGCCGCTTCCTGCGGTCGCTGGGATCGCTCCCCGGCTACGAGCCGATCAGGGCATCGTGCCAGATCTTCTGTCGGGTTGCCCAAAGAGCGGGCTCTGACGATCGCGTTCACTACGACGTCCAATCGAGCGAGGACGGTGACGACGTCGAGCTTCGCCTCGATTTTCAGCGCTCCTTCGAGCCCACGATCAGGCTGAAGCACCCAGCCACGGCGCGGGATCTGGCCGAGTTTACGGGGCAGGCCGTTGCCCACTTCGAGCACTTCGGCTCGGGCGCCGAGGGCAGCCTGCAAGCGTACGAGCGACCGGGCACCAAGGGCGCCGGCCTTCCGCGGGCGCGCTCCCGTTCGGCTCCCGGACGTAGCCGAGCGGCCGGCGCAGGATAGGCGCCGGCGGAGCACCCCCGGGCCGCGGAGCGTGCGCTATCTCACCAGCGCATCGCGTCCATCGACGAAGCGACCGATTCATACGTTTCATCCGTCGTGAGTCGATCGTCTCTCGCGCGGCCGGGGGTCCGAGCGTAGCCTCGACCAGTTCGGCCCCACGAAAGGATGGCAGCCATGAGCGTCAGTCAGCTCGCGAGGTCTATCAAGGCCTCGCCCACCCTGAAGCTCAACGAGACCGCGGCGAGGCTGCGGGAGAAAGGTGAGCCCGTCATTCACCTCGGCGGCGGGGAGCCCCGCAGCAAGGCGCCCCTCGACGCGGTGCTGGGCTGCGCGGCGCAGCTCAACACGGGCGAGGTGCGCTACGCGCCCGCGGACGGGCTGCCCGCGCTCAAGAAGGCCATCCTCCGCTACACCGAGGAGCACTACGGGCGGATGCTGGCTCCGCCGAACGTCATCGTCTCGAGCGGGGCCAAGCAGTCGATCATGAGCTTCCTCTACGCGGTCCTCGAGCCGAAGGACGAGGTCGTCTATCCCGCTCCCTACTGGGTGAGCTACCCCGAGATGGTGAAGCTCGCGGGCGGGGTGGGCGTCCCGGTCCTGCCGGAGGACGGCAGTCTGACACCCTCGGTGCCGGACATCGCCGACAAGGTGGGCTCCTACACGAAGGTCATCATCCTCAACAGCCCCAACAACCCCTCCGGGGTCATGTACTCGGCGGACTTCGTGGCCGAGATGGTGGCCTTCTGCGAGAAGAGGCACCTCTGGCTGGTGATGGACGACCTCTACAACCGGCTCGTGTTCGACGGCCAGAAGGCGGCGAACCCCTACGACTTCGCGAAGGTGACGGGCGACGCCTCGAAGCTGGTCGTGGTCCAGGGGGTCTCGAAGATGTACGCCATGACCGGCTTCCGCATCGGCTGGACCCTCGGCAATCGCGAGCTGGTCGAGGCGATGACGAACATCCAGTCCCACCAGACCTCGGGCCCGGTGACCGTCTCCCAGTGGGCGGCGATCGGGGCCTTGTCGGGCGTCCAGACGTCGATCGAATCGCTCCGCCTCACCCTGGAGAACCAGCGCAACGTCATGTTGGAGCGCCTTCGCGCGATCCCCGGGGTCCACGTGACGACGCCCAGCGGGACCTTCTATTGCTTCCCGGACCTGAGCGCGCACGAAAGGGACTCGCAGAAGCTCGCCGAGCAGCTCCTCGAGCGCGTGCGAGTGGTGACGGTGCCGGGCAAGGAGTTCGGGATGGACGGTCACCTCCGGCTCAGCTATTGCGGGACGATGAAGGAGATCCTGGACGGGGTGGAGCGCATCCAGTGGGCGCTCGATCCCCAGGCGCCGAGCGAGCTCTTCCTCGGGGACCGGAAGCTCGTGAGGGACTGGGCATGAACGTCTACCTCGACGTGGACTCGCCGGCGGTGAAGGAGGCGGGGGCGATGGCGAGCCTCTACGGCCTCGAGCACCATGGGCTCACGAACCTCCGCCGCGTCTACTGGAACCTGCCCGCCCCCGCCCTCTACGAGGAAGTGATCCACCGCTCCGAGGGACGGGTGTGCCACGAAGGGCCGTTGGTGGTGAACACCGGAAAGCACACTGCGCGCGCTGCCGCGGACAAGTTCGTGGTGCGGGAGGCGTCGACGGAAGCCGACGTCTGGTGGGGCCAGTACAACCGGCCCTTCAACCCCGAGAGCTTCAGCACGCTCCACGCGCGGCTCTGCGGCTACCTCCAGGGCCGCGACGTCTTCGTCCAGGACGTCTACGGCGGGGCCGACCCCGAGCACCGCCTGCGGGTGCGCATCGTCACCCAGAAGGCGTGGCACAGCCTCTTCGCCCGCACGATGTTCCTCAAGAACGCGACCCAGGAGGAAGCGCGGCGGCACGTTCCCGACTTCACGATCATTGCCGCCCCGGGCTTCCAGGCCAGTGCTCTGGCGGACGGGACGCGCACCGAGACCTTCATCGTCCTGAACTTCCGGCAGAAGCTCGCGATCATCGGCGGCACGAGCTACGCGGGCGAGATCAAGAAGACCGTCTTCACCGTCCTCAACTACCTGCTGCCCCTCGAGGGCGTTCTCTCGATGCATTGCTCGGCGAACGTGGGTCAGGACGGCGACGCGGCCATCTTCTTCGGCCTGTCCGGCACCGGCAAGACGACGCTCAGCGCCGATCCCGCGCGCCGCCTCGTCGGGGACGACGAGCACGGCTGGGGGCCGAACGGCGTCTTCAACTTCGAAGACGGCTGCTACGCCAAGGTGATCCGGCTCTCGCCCGAGGCCGAGCCGCAGATCTACTCCACCACCCGCCGGTTCGGGACCATCCTGGAGAACGTGGTCCACGATCCCGTCTCGCGCCTCCTCGACCTCAGCGACGAGAAGCTCACGGAGAACACCCGCGGCGCCTACCCGCTCGACTTCATCGCGAACGCGGTGCCCGACCGGCGCGCCGGCCACCCGAAGAACGTCGTCTTCCTCACCTGCGACGCCTCGGGAGTCATGCCCCCCATCGCGCGCCTCGACCCGGACCAGGGCATCTATCACTTCATCTCCGGGTACACGAGCAAGATCGCGGGCACCGAGATCGGCCTCGGCATCGAGCCGGAGATCACGTTCAGCGCCTGCTTCGGCGGCCCGTTCATGGTCCACCACCCCCACGTCTACGCCGACCTGCTGAAGAGGAAGATGCTGCAGCACGG
Organism: uncultured Acidobacteriota bacterium; assembly: GCA_963760685.1. Taxonomy (GTDB): domain Bacteria; phylum Acidobacteriota; class Vicinamibacteria; order Fen-336; family Fen-336; genus CAVXEA01. The sequence continues at coordinate 2,513,967 of CAVXEA010000003.1, read as the reverse complement.
CGCCACCTGCTGGCTCGTCAACACGGGCTGGACGGGAGGACCCTTCGGCGTCGGCAAGCGCATGAGCATCGGCCACACCCGGAAGCTCCTGGACGCGGCGCTCAACGGGAGGCTCGACGGGGTCGGCTACCGCAAGGATCCCGTCTTCGGCTTCGACGTGCCCCTGACCTGCGAGGGCGTGCCGAGCGAGATTCTCGAGCCCGCCAACACCTGGGGGAGCCGCGACGAGTACTTCAAGAAGTACGACGCGCTCGCCGCCCGCTTCCTCGAGAACTTCAAGCTGATGGCGGGGGGCTGCCCGCCCGGCGTGGCCGACCACGGCCCCCAGCGGCTTTCGGGCGTGCCCGCCCGGGTCGGTTCGTAGTCCCCTCATCGTCCCAATGATCTATGGAGCCGGGTGGGCCGCAGGGCGCACTCTTGACTCGCGCCTGCGCTTTGTGCGCCGCGTGACGTGCGCGGAGGGCGGCCCCGCCGCGTCTGCCATCTATCTCGAGCGCCCTCCAGGGGGGATCAATGTCTTGCGTCCCAGTCGAATCGACGCGGTGGGAGCCGACCCTTTGCGCGGCGATGGCTCTAGCCGTCGCGCTCCTCATGCCCGCGGGTGCCGTGAGTCAAGAGCCGCCGGGAGTGGCGCCCGAGGGGGGCCAGCCGGCGAGTGCCACCCCGTCGGCGCCCGGCAGCGAGTTCAAGTGGAGCTGGGGCAACACGGTCAGCTACGGCCTGGGCTACCGGCTGAACGACCCGGACCAGCGCCTCATCGGAATCGCGGCCGGGGGCAGCGCCTACTCCGTCAACGGCGACGACGGCATCCAGAACTACGACAAGGGGATCTTCACGAACGCCGCCAAGCTCACGAGTGAGCTCCAGTGGAGCTACAAGAACTTCGGCGGATTCGTGCGCGGCTTCGGCTTCTACGACTACGAGAACCAGACCGCCGACCGCGTCCGGACACCCCTCTCGAACGCCGCCAAGCACCGTGTGGGGAGCCGGGTCGAGATCCGCGACGCGTTCCTCTACGGCCGCTTCAAGCTCGGAGGGCTGCCGGGCGAGCTGCGGGTGGGCTGGCAGGTCATCAACTGGGGAGAGAGCACCTTCATCCAGGGGGGTATAAACGCCATCAACCCGATCGACGTGAGCGCGCTGCGCGTGCCCGGAGCGGAGCTGCGCGAGGCCTACCTGCCGCTCGGCGCCGTCAAGCTCAGCCTCAAGCCATCGGGCAGCACGTCGTTCGAGGCCTTCTACCAGTTCACTTGGGAAGAGACACACATCGACCCGGTCGGCAGCTACTTCAGCACGACCGACCTGGCGGGCGGCGGGGCGAACAAGGTGATGCTCGGCTTCGGGTCGGCGCCCGACACGATCGCGGTCGGCACGAACATCCCCGGAAACCCGGTGGGGGTGGCGGTCCCGAAGGTCGACACGCTCGAGCCGAGCAGCCAGGGGCAGTACGGCGCCGCGCTGCGGATACTCGCGAACGGGCTGGGCGGCACCGAGTTCGGGCTCTACTTCGTGAACTACCACAGCCGGCTGCCGGTGATCATGGCGAACACCGGCACCGCCACGGGGCTGCTCGCCAAGGGCAACTACGCCGCGTCGGCGAGCTACTTCCTCGCCTACCCCGAGGACATCAAGCTCTTCGGCGCGAGCTTCAACACCCAGCTCGGACGAACCGGGATAGCTCTCCAGGGCGAGGTCTCCCACCGCCGCGACGTGCCGCTGCAGATCGACGACGTGGAGATCCTGTACGCGGCGCTCGGCCCGCTGCGGCTGCTTCCGCCGCTGCCCCAGCTCGCGCCGCTGCGCGGGCTCGGCACCATCCTCGCCAACAACAACCAGGTGGGTGCGTTCGGCTTTTCCGAGGAGATCACGGGCTACAAGCGCTTCAACACCACGCAGGCCCAGATGACCGTCACCAAGGCCTTCAGCCACCTGTGCGGCGCCGACCAGGTGGTGCTGGTGGCCGAGGGTGCCTGGAGCACGGTCCACGACCTGCCCGACCAGACCGAGCTGCGGCTCGAGGCCCCCGGCACCTACACCTCGGGGAACGAGCTCTTCACCACCGCACGCATCCAGCCTGCGACGGAGCCGGCCTCGGCTTTCCCGACCAAGAACGCCTGGGGCTACGTGGTCGCCGGGCGCCTCGAGTACAACAACGCCATTGGCGCGGTGAACGTGGTGCCGCGCTTCTCGTTCTCGCAGGACGTCTCCGGCGTCTCCCCCGGTCCCGGCGGCAACTTCATCGAAGGACGCAAGGGCCTGACCCTCGGCCTCGGGTTCCAGTACCTCTCCAAGTGGGAGCTCGACCTGAGCTACACGAGCTTCTTCGGCGCGGACCGCTACAACCTGCTGAACGACCGCGATTTCCTCGCGGCCAACGTCAAGTTCACTTTCTGAGGTGATCGACATGCGCCTAACGTCACGCTTCCTTTCGACTCTCTCTCGCGCCACGCTCGTCGCGCTGGTCGCGGCGACGCCGCTCGCCGCGCAGATGAAGCCGGGCCTGACGCCGGCCGGTGGCGAACGGGCGGCCAATGCCGACGGGTCGATCCCGGCCTGGGACGGCGGGATCACCAAGCCGCCGGCGGGCTACACGCCGGGACGCCACTACGTCGATCCGTACGCGGCCGACCGGCCGCTGTTCACGATCACCGGGCAGAACGCGGAGCAGTACGCCGCGAAGCTCTCGGAAGGCCACAAGGCGATGCTCAAGGCCTACGCCACGTTCAAGATGAACGTGTACCCGACGCGGCGCAGCGCCTCGCTCCCGCAGCGCATCTACGACGCCACCGCCAAGAACGTCGGCCGCGCCAAGCTGGTGAACGGCGGCAACGGCGTCGAGGGCGCGATCGGCGGACCGGCGTTCCCCATGCCGACGAGCGGTGTCGAGGTGATCTGGAACCACCTGCTGCGCTACCGCGGCGACGCGATGCGGCGTTTCGTGATGCAGGCCACCCCGACGCGCGGCGGCCAGTACACTCCGGTCCAGTTCGACGAGGAGATGTACCTGCTCTACAGCCTCCCGAACATGACGCCGGAGACGCTCAGCAACCGGATCCTCTACTTCAAGCAGACGGTCACCGCGCCGGCGCGGCTGGCCGGCGGCATCCTCCTGGTGCACGAGACGCTCGACCAGGTGAAGAAGCCGCGCGACGCCTGGCTCTACAACCCCGGGCAGCGCCGGGTGCGGCGGGCGCCGCAGGTGGCTTACGACAACCCCGGCACCGCCGCCGACAACATGCGCACGAGCGACCAGCTCGACATGTTCAACGGGGCGCCCGACCGCTACGAATGGAAGCTCGTGGGCAAGCGCGAGGTCTACGTCCCCTACAACGCCTACAAGCTCCAGGACTCGAGCCTGAAGTACAAGGACGTGGTGACGCCGCTACACATGAACCCCGAACACCTGCGCTACGAGCTGCACCGGGTCTTCGTGGTCGAGGCGACCCTCAAGCCCGGCGAGCGGCACATCTACAAGAAGCGCGTCTTCTACGTCGACGAGGACAGCTGGCAGATCCTGGTGGTCGACCAGTACGACAACCGCGACCAGCTCTGGCGCGTGTCGGAGGGCCACGCCATGAACTTCTACAACGTGCCCGCGGTGTGGACGTCGGCCGAGGCGCACATCGACCTGCAGGCGGGCCGCTACGTGGTGATGGGGCTCTTCAGCGAGAGCCGGGTCCACGACTTCACGGTCAAGCTGACCGACGCCGACTTCACCCCCGACGCGCTGCGCCAGGAAGGGGTGCGCTAGTCGTGCGGCTCTTCGGCGCAGCGGCGCTTCTGCTCTCGGCCGGCCTGGTGGCGCCCGCCACGGTCGACCCCGGGGCGCCGCTGACCGAATGGGCCGTGCAGGCCCGGCTCGCGCCCCAGTCGCTGCTGCTCGACGTCGCTCGCCGCGGCGACCGGCTGCTGGCGGTGGGCGAGCGCGGGCACATCCTCGTCTCGAGCGACGGCGGCGCGTCCTGGACCCAGGCGAAGGTGCCGACCCGGGGGATGCTCACCGGGGTCTACCTGCACGACAGCCGGCTCGGTTGGGCGGTGGGCCACGACGCGGTGGTGCTGCGCACGCGCGACGGCGGCTCGACCTGGGAGCGCGTGCACTACGCTCCCGAGAACGAGCGCCCGCTGCTCGACGTCTGGTTCAAGGACGCCGAGCGGGGCCTGGCGACCTCCGCCTACGGTGAGCTGCTCGCCACGACCGACGGCGGCGACACGTGGCAGCCGCGCACCATTCGCGAGGGCGACGACTTCCACCTGAACCAGATCGCCGCCGCGGCCGACGGCACGCTCTATGTCGCCGCCGAAGCCGGCCACCTCTACCGGTCGGACGACGGCGGGGGCACCTGGCTCACCCTGCCTTCGCCCTACGAGGGGTCCTTCTTCGGCCTCCTGCCGCTCGCCGAAGGCCCCGTGCTCGCGTTCGGGCTGCGCGGCCGCCTGTTCTCGTCGGCCGATCGCGGCAAGAGCTGGACGCGGATCGAGACCGCGACCGAGGCGACCCTGCTCTGCGCCCTGGAGCTCGGCCCCGGACGCTTCCTGGTCGCCGGGATGGAGGGCACGCTCGTCTGGGGAGAGGGCGCAACCGGGCCGGTCCGCACCGAGCAACGGCCCGACCGCCGGGCCATCGTCGCACTCGCCCCCGACCCCGGACACGGCCCGCTGCTCGTCGGCGAGGGCGGCGTGCGCCACCTGGAGCTGCCGCGCTGATGGCGAAACCCACGCTCGGCGACCGCCTCGAGGGCCTGATCTTCGGCCACCGCCCCGTCGTGATCGGGGCGTTCGTCCTGGCCACGGCCGGGCTCGGCTGGGCGGCGGCTGGCCTCCGCATCGACGCCGGCTTCGCCAAGCTGCTGCCCCTCAAGCACCCGTACATGGCGACGTTCCAGAAGTACCAGCAGGAGTTCGGCGGCGCCAACCGGGTGCTGGTCGCGGTGATGTCCCGAAACGGCGACATGTTCACGCCCCAGTTCTTCGAGGTGTTGAAGAACGTCACCGACGAGGTCTTCTTCCTGCCGGGGGTAGACCGCGGCCGGGTGCAGTCGCTGTTCACGCCCAACGTGCGCTACACCGAGGTGGTCGAGGACGGCATCGCCGCGGGCAACGTCATCCCCGACAACTTCGAGCCGACCCGCGAGGGCCTCGAAGCGGTGCGCCGCAACATCCTCAAGGCCGGCATCGTCGGGAGGCTGGTGGCCAACGACTTCTCGGGCGCGATCGTCAGCGCCGAGCTGATGGAGTTCGACCCCCAGACGGGCCGGCGCCTCGACTTCATCGCGGTGGCGCAGGAGATCGAGACCCGCGTGCGCGAGAAGTTCGACGCGGCGTCCCTGGCCGCCTCGCACGTCAAGATCGTCGTGGAGAGCTCGCCCGTCGACATCCACGTGATCGGGTTCTCCAAGGTGATGGGCGACATCGCGCACGGCGTACGGCGGGTGGCGCTCTTCTTCCTGATCACGTTCGCGATCACCTCGGTGCTCGTCTACCTGTACGCGCAGTCGCTGAAGCTCGCGGCTCTCGTGCTCGTGTGCGCCGTGGTGGCCGTGGTCTGGCAGCTCGGCGCTCTCGCGCTGCTCGGCTACGGGATGGACCCGATGTCGATCCTGGTGCCGTTCCTCGTGTTCGCCATCGCCGTGAGCCACGGCGTCCAGATGGTGAGCTCGGTCGGGTCCGAGATCTTCCTCGGCAAGGACAGCGCCCTTGCGGCCCGGACCAGCCTGCGCCGCCTGCTGGTGCCGGGCGGGATCGCCCTCGCGACCGACACCCTCGGCTTCTTCACCATCCTGTTCATCCAGATCCAGGTGATCCAGGAGATCGCCATCGCCGCGAGCATCGGGGTTGCCGCCATCATCCTCCTCAACCTGGTGCTGCTGCCGGTGGCGCTCTCGTACGTGCGCTTCGACGCCGGCTATCGGGAGCGGCTGCACCGCCGCGCGCGCCATCTGGAGCGTCTGTGGCGCTGGCTCTCGGCGGCGACCGAGCGCAGGCCGGCGGCGGCAATCGTTGCGGTCGCGGCGCTGCTCGCCGTCTTCGCCTTCTGGAAGGGCCGGGAGGTGCAGATCGGTGACCTGCACCGAGGCGTGCCCGAGCTGCGGGCCGACTCGCGCTACAACATGGACACCGCGGTCATCACCTCGAAGTTCTCGATCGGCGTCGACATCCTGAACGTCATCGCCGAGACCAAGCCCGAAGGCTGCGTCGACCACAAGGTGATGACCACGATCGACGAGTTCTCGTGGCAGATGGAGAACCTGCCGGGCGTCCATTCGACCATGGACCTGCCGCGGCTCGCCAAGCAGTTGAACGCGGGCTGGAACGAGGGCAACCCGAAGTGGCGGGTGCTGTCGCGCAACCAGTCGGTGCTCACCCAGTCCGTGACCTACGTGCCGACGTCGACGGGGCTCCTCAACTCCGACTGCAGCGTGATGCCGGTGATGCTGTTCACCGAGGACCACAAGGCGACGACCATCGCGCGGATCGTGCAGGGGGTCAAGAAGTTCGAGGCCGGGCACGGCAACCCCGACGTCTCCTTCAAGCTCGCCACGGGCAACGTCGGGGTGATGGCCGCGACCAACGAGGCGGTGGCCGCGGCGCAGTGGCCGATCATGGGTTGCGTGTTCGGCTCCACGATCCTGCTTTGCCTCGTCTCGTTCCGCTCTCTCCGCGGCACCCTGTCGATCCTGATCCCGCTCGGGCTCGTGTCGCTCTTGTCCTACGCGCTCATGGCGATGCTCGACATCGGTCTCAAGGTGAGCACGCTCCCGGTCGCGGCGCTCGGCGTGGGTATCGGCGTCGACTACGGCATCTACCTGTATGGCCGTTTCCGCAGCTTCTATCGGGACGGCGACGGCCTCCGGGATGCCTATGCCAAGACGCTGGAGGTGACCGGCTACGGCGTGCTCTTCACCGGGTTGACCCTGGCCATGGGCGTCTCGACCTGGATCTTCTCGCCGCTCAAGTTCCAGGCCGACATGGGCCTGCTCCTGGGCTTCCTGTTTCTGATGAACATGATCGGCGCGCTGGTGCTGTTGCCGGCGTTGGCGCACTTCCTGCTCCGAGGCCGGTCTCATCGGGCCTGACCTGCATTGGTGATTGGAGGCTGACCTTGCGGAATCCGACAGCCGCTCTTCTTCTCACAACCCTGGCCGCAGTCGCGGCGCAGGCCCAGACCCGGCCGGACGCGGCCGCGGTGGCGAAGGGAGCCGTCGTCTACGTGCGCTACTGCGTCTCCTGCCACGGAAAGGAGGCGCGTGGCGACGGACCGCTCGCCGCCGACCTGCGGGTGAAGGTGCCGGACATGACCACTCTCTCCTCACGGAGTGGCGGGAGCTTCCCCGAGGAGCGCGTGCGGCGCATCATCGAGAGCGGCGAGGTCCTGCGCGGGCACGGCACGCCCGACATGCCGGCCTGGGGCGACGCCTTCCGGAAGACCGAGGGCACCGACGCCCACACGCCGCAGGAGGCGATCCGCAACCTGACCCAGTACCTCCGGTCGCTCCAGCGGCCCGCGAAGTAGACCGCTCCGCTCGGGGGAGCACCCGCGGCGCTCGATCCCCGCGGGATACAATCCGCGTGGTGCCCGAGCGTCAGGAGGCTTCATGTCCCGCCATACCCGCATGCAGGCGTTGAACGCGATGTACGAGACCGGGGTGGTGCCCGTCTTCTACCACCCGGATGCCGAGGTCGTGAAGCGCGTGGCCCGCGCCTGCGTCGAGGGTGGCGTGCGTCTCATCGAGTTCACGAACCGCGGTGATTTCGCGTGGCAGGTGTTCGCGGACCTCGAGCGGTTTTGCGCACGCGAGCTGCCCGAGATGATCACCGGCGTGGGATCGGTGGTCGATGCCGGCACGGCGACGCTCTACATCAACTGCGGCGCCAGCTTCGTGGTCGGCCCCATCCTCAACGAGGAGGTCGCTCGCGCGTGCAACCGCCGCAAGGTCCCCTACGCGCCGGGCTGCGGGAGCGCGAGCGAGATCTCCCGGGCCGAGGAGCTGGGCTCGGAGATCGTGAAGATCTTCCCCGGCAAGGAGGTCGGCGGCCCCGGCTTCGTCAAGGCGGTGAAGGGGCCGATGCCCTGGACCTCGATCATGCCCACCGGGGGCGTCGAGCTCTCGGAAGACTCGCTCGGAGCGTGGTTCAAGGCGGGCGTGGCCTGCGTGGGGATGGGAAGCAACCTGATCACCGCCGAGCTGCTCCAGAAGCAGGACTATGCCGGGATCACCGCGAACGTGAAGCGGGCGGTGGCCATGGTCGCCAAGGCTCGGGGGAGATAGCCGACCCGGCCCCGACCTACTCTGACGAGAGCCACAGCCCCAGGCCCTCGTCGTCGCCCTCCGTGGGTGGCGTGTCAGTTCGCCGAACCACGCCGATCACACCGAAGGCCCAGAGGGTTCGGCAGACCTCGAAGTCGGCGAGGGGGAGCGCCGCACAGACCTCTTCGACGGAGCGCTCGGTCAGGAGCGCGTTCAGGAGATCCAGGCGGTGCGTGCTGAGGTTCATGGCGCGCGCGATCTCCTGGTGCTGCTCCGAGCGGACGTAACGGGCGGAGATGCCGCCCATGCCGCGCTCGACGCGGCTCCACGACTCGATCCTCTGGATGCCCTCGAGGATCAGGTCGGGAGTGCGCATGTTGAGGGTGATCGACTCGGCCGGCGGGTCCCCGGCCTCCAGGCGGAACCGTCCCTCGGTGGATTGAAAGGCGCCGTAGATGATCTCCTGGGTGTGCTCGACCACCGAAGCCACCAGCTCCTTGGGGGTGAGGACGCCCCCGTGGACGAGAATGGTCCCGAGACGCTGGCCGGGCCGCACCGCCTGGCCGGCGTCGACGAGCTGGCGCAGGCTGATCCGCCCGCGGCGCAGCAGAAGCTCGCCCAGGCGGTCGTCCGGGTTGGAGGAGGTCGCGAACACCAGCCGACCCTCGTGGACGACCACGCTGCGGACGCCCTGGTGGGTGAGGGTGAGGACGCCGCTCCACTGGCGCCTGGCGACGTCCTGGATCAGGTGGGGGAAGTCCCTCTGGGCGAGACTGCCCTCGACCGGGGGCTCGCTCAAAGCACCTCGCGGGCCCCGCCCCCGCGGAAGGTCATACCGGAGTTTCCAGGTAGCGGATGCGCTTGTTGATGTCGGTGTTCACCGAGTGGTAGGGGCGGTAGAGGTTGCCGGCGTCGAAGAGGGTCTGGCGGGTGTGCTCCATGTCCGCGTCGCTGATCGCGTTCGTGAAGATGGGGAGCAGGTACTCGATGCCGGTCCGCGACGGGCGCATGAGCTGCGGATCGTAGAAGGAGGGGTGCATGTTGCGGGCGTGGATGAGGCCGTAGCGGTCGCGGAACGCGTTGCCGTCGCAGCTGTCCACGTAGAAGCCGTCCTTGGCGCTCCACTGAAGGACCGCGATCGCGTTGTTCTGCCCCTCGAGCAGCATGTCCACGACCTTGCCCCCGAGCTGGGCCGCGTAGACGCGGTCGAAGAGGATGGGGCGGCCGCCGCGCTGGGTGTGCCCGACTTTCCTGGTGAAGATGGCGTCCCGCGCGGTGTCGGCGCGGCGTGACTTCCGGAAGTACTCGTCGCCGAACTTGTCGATGAGCACGTTGCGCAGCGCCTCCGAGGCCCCGGTCAGCACCACGTTGCCCGCGGGGTCGTGCGAGGTGTGCTTGGCCCCGAGCTCCTGGCCGCGTCTCGTCCACGATCCCCTCGCCGCAGACGATCACCACGTTCTTCTGCAGCTCGTAGATCTCCCAGACCCGCTCGGAGAGCTGGGCCACGTTCAGCGGGTGCTCGGGGACGAGGATGATGTCGGGCTGGCCGAAGGCGGAGCCCAGGGCGATGTAGCCGGAGTGCCGGCCCATCACCTCGATGATGGCGATGCGCCGGTGGCTCTCGGCGGTGGTGCGGATCCGCCGCACGCCCTCGGAGGAGACGAACACCGAGGTGGCGTAGCCGGGCGTCGCGTAGTTGATCAGGCCCTCGAGGTCGAACGAGGTCCGCGAGGCCATGCGCTCGTAGGTGTAGCCGGCGGCCGTGGGCGCGGGCTTGCGCACCCACTCCTCGGGCTCGCTGCGGTAGTTGAGGCCGAGGTCGTTGTCGATGGTCTTGGGCGCGAGCACGGTCGGGAAGCGCTCCGCGAAGGGCTGCAGGCCGTTCAGGGTGCCGTCGCCGCCCACGCAGATGAGGCCTTCGATGCCCAGGCGCGAGAGCCGATGGGCGACGGCGTCGAGGGTCTTGGTGTCGTTCGCGTCGACGTAGGCGCGGGAGGCGCCGATGAGGGTGCCGCCGCGGGTGGGGTCGAGCTCCGGGATCTCGGTGTAGAGCGGGTTCAGGTGGACGTGGGGAACGGTGGGGTGGAGGAGGCTGCTGAATCCCTTGATGAAGCCGTAGACCTCGACCCGGACGCTGGTTGGCGCGCACCACCGCGCCCTGGATGGTGGCGTTCAGCGCCGGAGTGTCGCCGCCCGCCGTCAGGATCCCGATCCGCTTCATTCTCTCTCCCGCCCTGGAGCGCCCCATCGCGCCGGGTCTTGGCCGCGCACATTGTACGGGTTTCTCGCGGGGCGCGGTCGTGGCCATGAGCGCTCGTCATGGACAGCGATCGACGGCCTTGCTGACGGGGCCTGGCCCTCACCGGCCGCGGGCCACGAGCCGCAGCGCGAAGAACACCACGGTCAGGGAGAGCGCGATCCAGGCACGCCCCAGACCACTCCCGGAATGCCGGTGAAGAGACCGAGCGCGCTCGCATCGCTGCCCGGCAGCGTCGCGGGTCACGACGTCCGAGCCGATGTCCCAGACCGCGTAGAGGCAGCTCACCACCCCGATCGTCTGCAGGAGGTCGTCCAGGAAGTCGCGCGGCAGCTTCGACCGCGCGAACAGACCAGCGCGGCCCCGGCCAGGAGGCCGTAGAGCGAAGCCGAAGAGCGAGCGCACGTAAAGGAGGGTCACGGCGAGGACGAAGACGCCCACGAAGCCCGTGATCTCGCGCGAGGCCCGGGTGCGCGCCGAGAGGACCAGGAAGAGCGCTCCCCAGAAGAGGCTGCCCAGGTAGCCCGCGTTCAGGATGAGGAAGCGCGAGCCCCCGTCCGTGATGCAGACGCCGCCCTCGTCGAAGGTCAGGCCGATGGCGACGATCCGGCCTCCGGTGACGGCCGCGGCCAGGCCGTGGGAGATCTCGTGGAGGAAGACCACGAAGACCCGCAGGGGATAGACGACGGCCGAGTCCCAGAAGAGCGAGGGCGACGAGCGCGATGACGATGGGGGGGACGAGGCGCTTCAGGGCCCGACTCATGCGGGGATCCTACCCGATGGCGCCCTGGCCGCCGGGTCAGTGGAGTCGCGCGTCGAGGCTCATGCGGCCGCCGGTCGCGGACGCGAAGAACGGCTCCCACGCCGCGCGAAACCGCTCCAGCTTGTCGACGGCGGCGGGGTCGGCGGTTCGGCCGCGGCTGACCACGTAGACGAAGGCCTGACGATGCAGTCGCGGGGCCTGGCCGGCGGTGGGCTGGCGCGGTCCGATGGCGGCCACGATGTCGCCGATCGTCGAGATCGTGGCGGCGGCCGCTGAAGCTGACGCCGGTCCGAGGCGCGCTCTCGCGGTCCTGGCTGAGCCCGCTCGGCGCCTCGACGAAGAAGAGAGGCGGCACCTCCGAGCGCGTCGACCTGGCCCATGGCGTAGAGGTCGAGCAGCGAGTAGCGCTGCACCGCCGCCGCGGTCCGGAACGAGCCGCCGCCCAGGTCCTCGATGTCGTTGCCTTCCATGAACGACGCATCGGAGTCGAAGAAGAAGCTCCAGTGGGCGCGCTGTCGCCCGAGGAGCAGGTCCGACGAGGCGCCGGTCGCGTCGCGGAAGTCGAGGGTGGCGAGCCAGCGGTGCCCGCTCTCGTGCCCGAGCAGCGCGAGCGTCGTGTTCTCGCCGACCGAGGGCACCCGGACCGTGGGATCGATGGGGTACTTGCAAAGGTCGTCCATGAGGACGCAGGCTCGAGAGCTGGCCGCCGCTGCCCGGCTCCGGCGAGTCGTCGAAGATGTCGGTCCCGATACCCTGGATCTCGTTGGCCACCGTGGTCTCGAACGCGAAGGTGTCGCCGGTCACGACCCCGGTGTCGGTCCAGAACACGAGCTGGTCGTACGAGTCCGAGTGCCCCTGGTAGAAGGCGCGCGCGGTCGGCGACGAGGTCGAGGTCGGCGCCGGAGGCGAAGCGCTCGCCGACCGCCGCGGCCCCGCCCGCGGTGGGTCCGCTCGCGCGCAGGTCGACGGAGGCGAACGCGGTCGTGGCTCCGGGCGACAAGGGCCACGATGCCGTCGCCGAGACCCACGGTCGCGAACTTCACCTCCACCGAGCCGTCGGCGCAGAAGGCTGGCCTGGGTGGTCACGGTGGAGGTCGAGTCGAAGCCGCGGACCGAGCACCAGGTCACGGTGCAGCGCGTCCGGTGCCGAGGCGACGAAGACGCCGCCGCCGGCCGAGGGATCGAGGTCGGCGAAGAAGGGGCCCACGCGCGCGCGGGCCAGAGAGCAGGCGCGCGATCCCGCGCTCGTCCTGCGCGGTGTCGGCGCGGTCGAACGTGATGTTGCCGTCCGAGTTCACGAAGAGACCGGTGTAGCCGCTTGCCGTAGTAGGGAAACGAGAAGGGGAGCGAGGCGGAGAAGGTGTCGTCGTCGCCCAGAGCTGAGCCGCGTCCCGAGGTTGGGCCGGAAGGTGGCGTCGATGTGGGTGACGTCGTAGCCGCCCGCGGCGTTGCGAACGAAGCGGAGGCCCTGGCCCGCGAGATCGAAGGCATTCGCGGGCAGGATCAGGCTGCCGTCGTCCTGGATGACGGCGATGTCCCCCACGTCGGCGCTTGCCGTGGCGCGAGCGCTTTCGGCCCGGGCCCGTCCATTGGCCTCGGCGATACGGTGGGTCCAGAGGACGTCGCGCCAGTCGCGCTTGTCATGCGCCAGGCTGCCATGAGCCTTGCCGCCCTCGCCCGCGACGGCGGCCGAGGCCTCACCCTGGGCGGACAACGCCGCGGTACAGGGGTTGGCGGCCACGGGAGCGGCGGCCGAGGCCGAAGGCGCCGGCGTGGGAGCGCTCCCCCCGATCCGCCGCCGCAAGCAGCCAGGAACACGGTGAGTGCGAGGAGCCCGGCCACACGCATGACTCCATTATCGGCGGATCGACGACCGTCGGTTGTAAAGTGTTGTTGAGCAGGCAGAGAGGTGTCCGGAGGTCGAATGCGAGACGCCGGCGTTTCAAACCCCGGCCGGACGAGAATCATCCTGGCCCCGTTGAGTCTCCTGTGGCCGCTGCTCGTGGCAGTCGCCGCCCAAGAACCGCATGACGTCCCGACGTTCGCCTCGCGGGTCGACCTCGTCACCGTGGACGCCATCGTGCAGGACGCGAAAGGTCGGCCGGTCCGCGGGCTGACCGCCCCCGACTTCACGCTGCTCGAGGACGGCAAGCCGCAGACGATCGCGAGCTTCGAGGCCATCGACCTGGGCGAGATCACCACGGCGGCCGGCGCCCGGGCAAGCGTCGGACCCGTGGCCACGAACGTCCAGCGGGAACGAGCGGGCGCCAGCTCGTACGTGTTGCTGGTCGACGACATGAGCCTGGCCCCCTCGCGTCAGGTCGTGGTGCGGGCGGCCCTGGGGCGCTTTCTCGACACCAGCCTGCGCGCCGGCGACGAGCTGATCTTCGCCACCACGAGCGGCGACGCGTGGTGGAGCGCGCGGATGCCCGAGGGCCGCGATGACCTCCGCGCCCTGGCCGAGCGAGTGCGGGGGAGAAGCCTGCAGGACACGGGGAAGGACGCGGTGAGCGAATGGGAGGCCTTTCGAATCGTTCACTTCGAAGGGAGGGGCGAGGGAGGGATCAGCACGGACCCGACGGGCGTCCCGGCCCCGCAGGTCGGCTCACCCTCGCCCACGGTGGCGGGGGCCAGCCTGGCCGATCGCGTCGTGGAGCGCTACTACCAGCGCCGGGTCTGCGACCCGGACCTCATCCCCGCTCCCGGGCCCCCCCAGCCGGTCACGCCCCGAAGCGTGTGTCGGAGCATGGTGCAGGCTCGGGCCCAGGAGGTGGACCGCCGTCGCGTCAGCCGTACGCGTGATGCCCTCACGGCCATCGACCGCGCCGTGTTCGCCCTGACCGCCTTTCGCGGTCGGAAGGCGCTCCTCCTCTTCACGGAGGGATTCCTCAACGACACCGACGTGACCGCGGTGCAGGAGGTGTCGGGCCGGTGCCGCGAGGCCAACCTCGTCCTGTACACGCTGGACGTGCGGGGCCTCATGACCGGGCAGCCGGGGGCCGAAGCCCTCTCGGCGCCGAGCAGCGGCGACGTGGGGGCGATGCAGGTCGAGGAGACCGACCTCGTGGCCGCGGGAAGCGTGGGGCTGGCCGAGGACACGGGCGGCTTCGCGGTGCGCGACACGAACGACCTCGCCGCCGGCGCCGCCCGGGTCGCGGACGAATCGCGTGTCTACTACCTGCTCGGCTACTCGCCCCCCGCAGGCAAGGGGCCGCGCGACTGGCGCAAGCTGAAGGTCGAGGTCAAACGGCCGGAGCTCAAGGTGCGCGCCCGAAAGGGCTACACCCTGCGCACCCTCGCCGAGATCGCTGTCGCCGCGGAAGCCAAGCCCGTCGCGAAGACGGACCGCAGCAGGAAAGGCGAGAACGCCACCGGCGTCGCTCCGTTGGCGCGAGTTCCGGCTGACGTCGCGCGAGCCCTGGCGAGCGCCCACGACACAGATGCCATCCCGCTTCGCGCCATGGCGTACTCTTTCGACGGGCGGCCTTCCGGAACCGTACGGACCGTCCTCGCTGTGGAAGCGGACACCCAGAGCCTCGCCAACCTGGGCGGGGAAGAGCGTCCGCGGGTGGTGCTGAGCCTGAGCATCTCGGCCACCCACCGCGACAGCGGAAAGACCCAGCACGTCGACCAGCGCGTGGTCGTGGACGCGGGCTTTCGCAAGGCAATCGAGGGCTGGCTCGCGGTCAGCCGGGAGTTCGATCTGCCGTCGGGGGTGGCCCAGGCGCGCATCGTGGTGCGGGACGAGTTCCTCGGCCGCGTCGGCGCCCTGACCCTCCGCTTCGTGGTGCCGGAGGCGGCCGGTCTGCGCATATCGACGCCCATTCTCACCGACCGTCTGATGCCCGTGGGCACCGCCACCGCGGCCCTGCCGGTCTTGCTCGCGCGACGCGAGTTCCCGTCCTCCGCCAACCTCTACTGCCAATTCCAGGTCTTCGGCGCGGGAGCCTCGAGCGCGCCTGATCAAGGTGTCGAAGGCTCCTACCTGCTCCGCCGCACGGACGGCGCCGTCGTCCGCCAGGGCGTCCAGAGCCCCATCACGCGAAGCGCCGACGGCCGACTCGTCCGCCTCCTCGCCTTCACCCTCGACGGAATGGCCGGTGGCGACTACGAGCTCGTCCTCCGCGTTCTCGACAAGTCGACCGGCCAGACCCAGGAACGCATCGAGCCGCTGCGGATCACCGCCCACGCCGGCTGAACTGCAGAACCGGTGCTCGCTCAGAGGCGAGCCAAGGAAGCCTGAGGGCAAAGCCAGCGCCTGACCCTGAGAGGCAGGAGGGAGAGGCGCTGGGTGCGTCGGGTGCGGCGGATACCTTGAACCCCCGGTTGGAGGGATGTCGACCGGGAGGTAACGTGCGTATGAGGAGTCTACCCGAAGAGGGGCAGCCCCGCGATGGGCCGTCCTCGCGCGACGTCGTCGCGCCGATCCGGCCGGCGCTCGAAAGCCTGCGCCACGTCAGGAGCGGGAAGGCCCGGGTTGCGTGGCGCCGAGCCATGTCGACGGGGCAGTGACTACCAGAACCACGAGCCCGCTGAGCAGATTGACTGAATTGGTGCGCCCGGCAGGAATTGAACCTGCTACCTACTGGTTCGAAGCCAGTCGCTCTATCCGTGTGAGCTACGGGCGCCCGAGGGAATCCTACCACGCACCCCGAGGCCGTCAGGCCGTCGCCTAGCGGGCCAGTCTTCCCGGGGCGATGCCTTTGCCCAGCTCGAAGCCGGCGCCCACGGCGCCCACGACGGCGGTGGGGCGGGCGAGGCCGATCTTGTCGCGGAGGCGATAGACCGCCTCGATGCCGGTGCAGTGGGCGCCCACCAGGTTCTCGAGGCCGAAGCCGCGGAGCTTCTCCGCGGTCCAATCGAGCTGGGCGTCGGTGGCGGGGAAGAGATGGAACCCGCCGAGGGCGGCGTGCAGGGGGGCGGGGCGCACGACCTTGCGCGCGTAGTCGATGGTGTTGACGACGCCGGCGTGGCCGCAGCCGGAGAGCAGGACGAGGCCCCGATTGGTGTCCGCCACCAGTGACTGGTCTTCCGGGACGTTGTCCTCCACGACGCCGTCCGGGGTCTTGACCTGGCCGCGTCCGCTCCAGTTGCGTTCGGGGTGGACGCGCGGAACGGGCCCGGTGAGCCAGAGGCCGGGCGCCATCTGGACGGGGGCGTCGTGCTCGACGAAGGTGCCGCCGGTGGCTTCGAACTGGCGGCGCACCTCGAGCATCGGGTTGCCTTCGCGACCGTCCTTCTCGGGCCGGCTCCAGAAGATCCCTTTGCCCACGTGGACGCGGCTCAGGGCGCGGGGGTTCTTCGCGGCGAGCTCGCGCCTCAGGGTCATGAGCCCCCCGGTGTGGTCCTCGTGGTTGTGGCTCAGCACCACCTCCTCGATGACCGAGAGGTCGAGGCCCAGCTCCTTCGCGTTCTCGAGGACGGTCCTCGGATGCGCGCCGGTGTCGAACAGGATCTGCCGTCCGTCGGCTTCGACCAGGGCAGCAAAGCCCCACTCGCCGATGCCCGCGTCGGCGAGCATGGTCGAGAGCACGACGATGCGAAGGCCGGAGACGCGCGGGGGCGGCGGCGCGTCCGTGGGGGCGGCGGCCGCGAGGAGCGACGGGAAGAAGAGAAGGCCTAGGGCGAGCCGGCCTCGAGCAGCCGACAACCGTCTACTCCCGGACGCGAAGACGCAGGCTCCAGGATTCGAGGGTCGCGTCGCCGGACCGCGACGCGACGGCCAGGGACCAGACGCCCTGCGCGGACCGGGCGGCGAAGGAGCGAAGGTCGGGGCGGCTCGCGCCGTCGAACGTGGTGGCCAGGCCCGCGGTTCGACCCTGGTACAGCACGACCTCGGCGCCGTCCGGGTGCCGCAGCGCCACGCGCACGTCTCCCGCCGAGGGCCGTGAGAGCCGAATCGTGACCGAAAGGTCGGTCACCGGGCGGCGGTCGGCAATCTCGAGGCGCGAAGAGACGCCGGCCGTGCCGCTCATGGCCACCACGGGGGCGTCGCCCGAGCCCTGATCCACGACCGCTTCGGCGAGGGCTACGGCCGTGGCCGAGGTGGGCTTGGGTCCACCGCCGCCGCAGCCGACCATCGAGCCGACGGGGGAGAGCACGATCACCGCGCCACCCATCGCCAGTTGCACGAGGCGCGACGAGGGAGTGGCGGGGGCCGAGGCGTCGAGCGGCCCGACCTGGGTGGTGTTCGACCGAAACGAACCCCGCCACCAGGAGCAGGATCGCCAGAGCCGTCAGTCTTTTCGCCATGGACGCCACCTCGCCAGTGGGATCCATCGTGGCGCTCGAAGCCCTGCATGTCAAGGTTTTGCGTCACTTTGACTTTGCCCCGGCCGGGCCAGAGCATCAACGAGCAATGGCGAGCCCGTCCGGCGCCGGGTCGGACCGTGTGGCCGAGTGGGGGCGAAGCCTCCTCTGGCTGAACCTTCTGGCCACGGCAGTGGTCTTCAGCGCCAGGACCACCGAGGCCTTCGAGCTGCCCAAGACGGCGGTGGTGCGGGGGGTCGGGCTGGTCCTCGCAGTCGGTATCGTGGCCACTGGGTGCGCCTCGCCCGACCGCCGGCGGTGGCTCTGGGGCGCCCTCCGAGCCCTCACCTCCGACGCCGTGTCCCTGGGCGTCGCCTTGTCGCTCGCGGTGGCCACGCTCTCGACCGTCACGTCGGTCAGTCCCCGGACCTCGCTCCTCGGGGCGCAGGGGAGCTTCGCGGGCCTCTTTACGATGGCCGCGTTCGCGGTGATCTTCTTCGCCACGCGGTCGCTTTGCCGGAGCGGGGACGCCGCATGCGGAGTGCTCTCGGGAGCCGTGCTGGGCGTGGGCCTGGCGATTGCCTACGGCGTGGTGCAGCTCGCCGGGCTCGATCCCCTGCGCTGGGAAGGGCCGATCGTGTTCGGCGGCGTCCCGCGGGTGTTCTCGACCCAAGGGCACCCCAACTCGTTCGCCCAGCTCCTGGTCGTGGGCGCGCCCGCAGTCGCCCTCTTCTTCGCTCGCGCGGCGCGGGCCCGACGGTATGGCGAAGCTGCGCTTCTAGGGCTCATGGGCATCGGCATCGTGGGCCTGACCGGCCTGACCTTGTCCCGCGCGGGGGTTCTGGCCCTGGCCACCGCCGCCCTGGTCCTGCTCTGGGGAGGGTGGCGGGCCGGCGCTCCGGCACGATCCGGCGTCCTCGCCGTCGCGGGGCTCGGGGCCTGTAGCCTCGTCGCACTGGCGGTCGCGATGACGTCCGACCTGGGCGCAGGGTTCCGGGCCATGGCCGATCGTGTGGGCGGCAGTACGGGGAGCGCCGGGCCGGAGCTGCGGCGCTTCCTCTGGGCCGGGGCCTGGGGCGCGTTCCGCGACCATCCCTTTCTGGGCGCGGGCGTTGATTGTCTGTCGCTGGTCTTCGGACGTTATCGCACTGCCGCGGCGTGGAGCGCCGAATGGGGAGAGACTCCCCTGAAGGCCCACGCGCAAGCGCTGGAGGTGCTGGCCACGCGCGGCCTTCTGGGCGGCGCCGCCGCGCTCGTGCTGTCGTTCGGGGTCTGCCGCGCGGGCGTTCGAGCCGTCGCCGCGAAGGACCGCGACGGAGAGCTCTCGGTGGCGGCGCTCGCCGGCCTCGCCGCGTTCCTGGTCCACATCTCTTTCCATTTCCCGACGGCGGCGGGCACGAGCCTGGCCGTCACCTTCGCGGCGATCCTGTGCGGACGGGGCGAGACGCGGCCGCTCCCCGAGCCCGCGCCTGCTCGCCTGACGACCGGCGCGTGGATCGCGACGGTGGCCGTCCTGAGTGCCTTGTCCTA
Organism: uncultured Acidobacteriota bacterium; assembly: GCA_963760685.1. Taxonomy (GTDB): domain Bacteria; phylum Acidobacteriota; class Vicinamibacteria; order Fen-336; family Fen-336; genus CAVXEA01. Next base: position 2,494,919 of record CAVXEA010000003.1, on the reverse strand, counting down.
TGGCCTGATCCTCGTTCCGCTGCGCGCGGACGTCTTCGCCCAGGCCGGCACCGTCGCCCTTCGGACCGATCCGCGGCGGGCCGTGGCCCTGGCGCGAGAGGCGGTGCGGCTCGATCGGTCGCGCGACGTCCTCTGGCTACGGCTGGCCGCGGCTCTTCAGGCCGATGGGCTCGCCGAGCACGAAGCGGCGAAGAGGCGAGCGCTGCTCGAAGAGGCGCGCCAGGTCGCGGAACACGGTGTCGGCCTCGTGCCCGTGAGCGCCTACAACCAGGCCCACCTGGGGACGCTTCTGGCGGACCTCGAGCGCGAGGCGCCACCCCTGGCCAGTCGCCGCGAGGTCGAGCGGGCCTTCGCGGCGGCCCAAGCGCTCGACCCGAACAATGCGGACATCCTGATGGCCGCCGCCGACGCGGCGCTGGCGGCCGGCGATCTCGACCGCGCGCGGGCGTGGGCGGCGCAGGCCTTGCTTCTGTACCCGAGCTTTGGCCCGCCGCGGGCACTCCTGGGGGCCGCGGCCCTGGTTGAGGGCCGAAGCCTGTCCGCGAGCGGCGACGCCGGGCGCGCCCGAGCCCTGTGGCAGGAAGCGGCGGAGCTTCTGCGCCAAGGCCTCGCCGGCGAATGGCACGGCGACCTGCGGTCGCGCTCGGCCGCCGAAGCCAACCTCGCCTCGGCGCTTACCGCTCTCCGCGAGGCGCCGCCCGCGCCCGCCCCGAACTAGCGGAGCAAGAGGCGCCCCCGCTCGGGCTACTGCCGGACCTTGCCGGTCATGGGGACGAACCGAACGGGCAGGACCCGGCGTTCCTCGAACCGCGGGCCGCGCCGGGTGACCACGATCAGCTCCTGGTACTCGTCGCCCACGGGTAAGACGAGCCGGCCGCCGTCCCGAAGCTGCTCCTTGAGCGGCTCGGGGATGCGCGGGGCCGCCGCCGTGACCATGATCGCGTCGAAGGGCGCGGCCTCGGGCCAGCCGGCGTAGCCGTCGCCCGCCCGCACCTGGACGTCCGAATAGCCGAGGCCGACGAGGCGCGATCGAGCTTCGTTCGCGAGGGCAAGGACGATCTCGATCGAATACACGCGGGCGGCGATCTCGGCCAGGACCGCGGCCTGGTAGCCCGAGCCCGTTCCCACCTCGAGCACGGTCTCGCCGCCCCGAAGGCCCAGGGCCTCGGTCATGAACGCCACGATGTAGGGCTGGGAGATCGTCTGCCCCTGACCGATCGGCAGGGGGTGATCGTCATAGGCCTGCCCCGCCCACGCCGCGGGCACGAAGAGGTGTCGCGGCACCTTGCGCATCGCGGCCAGGGTCTTCGGGTCTTTCACCCCGCGCGCGACGATCTGGTCCGCGACCATGCGCTCGCGTGCCGCCTCGTAGAGCGGCCCCGAACCCGAGGCGGGGCTACGGGCCCACGACAAGGCGGTCAGAGGCAGAAGCCACAGCACGGCACTCATGGCTTACCTGACCCTATTCTACGGCACGACGGACAGGGTGAGCGAGGACGATTGCGCGCGCTCGTGATGGACGCGGATCTCCGCCTTGCGCGAGGCCTTCTCTTCCGTCTCCAGCCCGCCGGTGTGGAGGTTCCTGGAGTAGTGGGGAAAGAACGTGGCGGAGACCACGAGCCGCAGGCGGTGGCCCTTCTTGAACAGGTTGCCGGTCAGCATCTCGTCGAACGAGAGCGCATAGACGCGGCCCGGCTCCAGCAGCTCCCGCTGGGGACCGCCCCCGCGGTAGCTCGCGCGCAGGCCGTCGAGCCCCGGGCTCATGAGGTTCCACGCGGTCCCGTCCGTCGCCCACGTCGAAGAGCTTCAGCCAGAGATCGGTGTCGCGGGCGTCGGTGGAGACGTGGATCTGGGCCTTGATCGGACCGAGAACGCGGAGGCTGCTCTCGAAGGGCGCGGTCTCGAAGACGAGCACGTCCGCGCGCTTCGGGAGGTCACGGTAATCGTGGGCGCCCGGAGCCAGGGCAAAGGGATCGACCACCGGCTCGAGGGGATCGGACACGAAGCGGCTCGTCGAGGACGTTTCTTGGGGAGGGGCCGGGTCCAGGCGCCGCGCCGCGCCCGCTCCGGCGCCGCGCAGATAGAGGGTGAGAGGACGGGCCGTGGCCGGGGGCCAGGACGTCTCGGCTCGCCACACGTCCTCGCCCATGACGAAGGCCCGCACCGGGGGCTCGCGGTCGACGCCGTTGTCGATGCCTCGCAGGTAATGGTCCATGAAGCGCAGGATGAGGGCGTCGTAGTCGATCGCCGCCGTGGCCGCGAACGAGCGATCGCCCGCCTTCACCTGCCCTTCCCGGGCGTTCATGGTGGCCGATCCGTGGATCCAAGGCCCCAGCACGAGGTGAGAACGCGAGGGTCCTCCACGGCGCGCGGCCACGAGGCCCTCATGGTTGGTGGCCGCGCCTTCGGTGCCGTAGGGGCCGTCGTACCAGCCGGACAGGTTGAGCACCGCGGCCTTCACGCGGTCGTACTTGCCCCGAATCTCCATCCAGTCCCAGGTGGGGTCCCCGGGCGGCCGCCTCATCCAGTCGAAGAGGTAGGGTGCGACGTCGCGAAACTCGGGCAGGTCGGAGAGGGGCAAACGCCTCTCCACGTCCTCGCGAAGGGAGGCCCAGGCGGCCTCGGCTTCGGCGACGGTCTTCGGTCCCGGCAACCCTTTCTTGACGCGCACGTCCGCCGAGATGTTCTCGTAGATCCACGAGGGCCACGAGAGGTCGAAGATGCCGCCCGAGTAGATGAAGTTGCGCGCGGTCGAGAAGGTCATGGCCGGGACCATGGCCTCGAGGTGAGGCGGGCCTTCCACCGCGGCCAGCCACTGGACGGCCCCCGGGTAGGAGAGCCCGAACGTGCCCACCTTGCCGTTCGACCAGGGCTGGGCCGCCGCCCACTCGATCGTGTCGTAGCCGTCCTTCCCCTCGTGGCGATAGGGCTCGAACTCGCCGGCCGAACCGTAGCGTCCGCGCACGTCCTGGACCACGACCGCATAGCCGCGGTCGACCGCGGCCTTCACCGTCGTGTAGTCCTCGGGCGCGTCCTTGCGGTCGTAGGGCGTGCGGTAGACGAGGGTCGGGAACCGGCCGCTGCCCTCGGGCTTGAAGACGTCGGCGCGCAACACGACACCGTCGCGCATGGGCACGGCCACGTCGTGCAGGGGAGCGGGGGTCACGAGGAGCAAGGCGAAGGGAAGGAGGTTCATGTCTTGGGCTCCCCGGTGATCCTGCCGAATTATCGTCCATCGATGCGCCGCGTCGGGCCTTACAAACTCTTTACCCCGCCTTAGCCAACTTTTCGAGCCCCTCCCACATCCTACGAGTGGCGAAGGGACGACCCCTCGGAGCCCACGCTACCTATGCCCGCTCGAATGAAGCCCGTCGTGTGTCTGGCCGTCTGCGCTGCCCTCGCGTGGCCGGCCCCGGCCCGCGCCGGGACCACCGACGACGGGGCGACGCTCGTCGAGGCGGTCGAGATCGCGAACGCGCAGTTCCTCCAGAAGGAGACCCTCCTGTTCTACGTGTCCACGAAGCCGGGAGACCGCTACGACGAACGACGTCTGCGGGACGACTTCCGCCGGCTGTGGGACACCGGGTTCCTCGATGACCTGCAGGTCGAAGCCCGTAACGGGGCCACGGGCAAGATCGTGACCTTCAGGATCAGCGAGCGGAAGCGGGTGCAGATCGTCGATTACCGGGGCAGCAAGGTCCTCAGCACTACCACCATCGAGGACGAGCTCAAGAAGCGGGACATGGCCCTGAAGATCGACACGTTCTACGACCCCGCCAAGGCCCGTCGCGTCGAGGAGGTGATCAAGCAGATGCTCGACCACAAGGGCCGACCCTTCGCCAAGGTCAGCCACGACGCCAAGGCCATCGGGGGGGCGGGAGAGCAGGTCTCCTTCACGGTCGACGACGGTCCCAAGGTCAAGGTCAAGACCATCACCTTCGACGGCAACGACGCGTTCTCCGACGGGTCGCTTCGCGGGCGCCTCAAGAAGGTCAAGCCCGCGGGCTTCTGGAACCTGAGCTGGTTGGGGGACAAGACGACCTACACCGAAGACAAATGGACGGGGGGCGAGGACGACCCGCGCGGAGAGCAGGGGCGGCTCGAGGACTTCTATCTGAACCACGGCTACGTGCAGGTGAGGGTGGGGCAGCCGAAGGTCAGCTACGCGGACGGGAAGGCCGGCCTCCTCATGAAGAAGCCGGTCAAGTGGATGACCCTCGACATCCCCGTCAACGAAGGCCCGCAGTACCACGTCGGCGACGTGAAGCTCGAGGGGCTCACCGTCTTCAAAGAGGAGTTCGTGCGGCCGCTCTTCAAGGTGGCCACGGGCGACGTCTACGACGAGGGACGCCTGAAGAAGGGCTTCGACAAGCTCCGCGACCTCTATGGGTCGGTCGGCTACTTCCAATGGACGGGCGCGCCGCGGAAGAAGCCCGACCCGGAGCGCAGGGTCGTGGACGTGACTCTGGCCATGGAGGAGGACAAGCGGTACTTCGTGGGCCGCATCCAGTTCACGGGCAACGAGAGCACCCGCGACAAGGTCATCCGCCGCGAGATCTACATGAACGAGGGCGACGTGTTCAACACGGAGGCCCTCAAGCAGTCGATTCGGCGGGTCAACCAGCTCGGCTACTTCAAGCCGCTGGAAGGCGCACCCCAGTTGCAGCCGAACGCCAAGCACGACGACCAGATCGACGTCACCTTCAAGGTGGAAGAGCAGAACCGCAACCAGTTCACCTTCGGCGGGGGCGTATCGGGGATCGAGGGGGCGTTCCTGAACGCGAGCTTCCAGACCTCGAACTTCCTGGGGGCGGGCGACACCATCAGCCTGGCCCTGCAGACGGGCAGCCGCACCAAGAACTACCAGATCGCGATCACCAAGCCCTACCTCTTCGACCGCCCCATCACCGCGGGTATCGACCTCTTCATCCGCAAGATCACCTACCTGAGTCAGGCGAACTTCGTGGGCTACACGCAGCAGAACCAGGGGGGCTCGACCACCGCGGGCTTCGGAGTGGGCCGCTTTTCGAGAGCTTCCCTGGGCTACTCGTACCAGATCATCGATCTCGTCGCCCTCGACGAGAACGCGCTCCGGGACCTCGGCTCCACCACCGCTTCGAGCCGGGATGCCACCGCCGACGTCCTGGCCGGGATCTTCTCGCCCCCGGCTACGGACAACTCCACCAGCGCCGCCAACCTGGCGCTCTTCGGGCCGACGGGACGTCGCTACGAGAGCGGCATCACTCCGGGCTGGATGCGGAACACCGTGGACAACCCCTACCTGCCGCGCCGTGGCACCCGGCTCACCACGAGCTTCCAGTACGTCGGCGGCGCCCTGGGTGGCAGCGTCAGCTACTACCGCCCCTCGCTCGAGGCGGTCGTCTACCATCCGGTGCGCAAGCGGATGGCCATCGGCCTGCGCGGCGACGTGGGTTACATCCACCCCTTCCACAACACCACCGAGGTCCCCTATTACCTCCGGTACTTCCTCGGGGGCGAGACCCAGATCCGCGGCTACAACGTGAGGACGGTGTCCCCGGTGAACGCGGCCGGCGTCGCGATCGGGGGGAACAAGTACATGCTCTGGAACGCCGAGTACTACTTCGACGTCTTTGGCCCCCTGCGCTTGCTGCTCTTCTTCGACGCGGGCGAGGCCTACACCGAGGACCAGGGCTTCTACTGGAAGACCATGCGCAACTCCACGGGCGCAGAGCTGCGTTTCCTGATGCCGGTGCTGAACGTCCCGTTCCGTCTCATCTACGCGATCAACCCGAACCGCGACCCCTTCCAGCCCAAGACCGCGTTCAAGTTCGCGGTGGGCACGACGTTTTGACCAGTCGAACTCAACCAGTGTCGAGAGGAGAAATGGGAATGCTGAAAGTCTTGAGAGTCGGCGCTGTGCTGCTGGGCGTCGTGGCGTGGAACGGGTGCAGCTCGCCAACATCCGCGACGGACACGCTCGACGTGAACCTGACCGCCAGCCCGAGCCCTTCGAGTGCTGTGGCCTCGCAAGGGGTTACCTACATCATCAAGGGCGACGACACCCACCCTGACGAGACGCGCCAGTACCCCTGGACGACATCGTTCGTCGTGAACATCGAGGAGACGGAAGGCAACGCGATGGAGATCACGGCGGTCAACCTGAAGGTCCAGCAAGCCTCGGGGGGGATCGTCATCGCGCCGTCGGGGGGCGAGGTCGAGCACTATCAGTTCAACTCGTCGGCGAGCGGGAACAACCTGCCCGCGAAGGGACATGCGAGCGTCGGGTTCCAGGTCTGGTACGACCTGCCGAACAAGGGGCGTGAGGCGCTCGTCACCGTCAGCCTCGGCTTCAGGGAAGTGAGCGAGGGCGCCGATGGCGTTATCAGCAGCTTTCAAGACTCGGTGGACGTCAAGGTCGCGCCCTAGCCGGGGCCCGAGGCGCGGGGCAACCCCGGCGCATGCTGGAGACTCAGCGAGGCGACGAACAGGCTGAGGCGGCGGACGTCGCCGCGGCCGGGCCGCCAGGTCTGCGCAGGGCGGATCTTGAGGACGGTGATTCCAGCCTGCGGCTGGAAGGGGATGGTCACGAGCTGGAAGTTCCAAGGACCGCCGGGAAACGCGACCTCGAGCGGCGGCCCTCCGGGACGCTCGATCTCGAGGCGCTGGCCGTGCCCCTGCACCGGGGGCGCGGAGGCGGTGAGGGTGAGGGCGTAGTCGCCCGGGGGCACGGCGAGGACGATCCAGCTCTCGCGGCCCGAGGCCCACGTCCCCGTAGGCTCGAGGGGCTCCCAGCCGAAGGCGAGCCAGGGCACGTCGTCGCCGGCGCGCGTGGGGTGGTCGCCTGGCGCCATCCTGAACGCGCTGGGCAGGAAGAGTGCGGGGTCCGGCGCGGGCGGGCCTTGCACCAGGTCCCGGAAGGGGGAGTCGTGGAGGTCCCACACCGCGTCCGGATGTGCCGTCGGCTCGCGGCGCCGGTCCCAGCCGTTTCCGCCGTCCAGCACGGCGGCCGCATGGATCAGCACGACGGGCAAACCGACCAGCGACCCTAAGCGAGCCCCCAGGGCCGGAAGGCCTGCGGCCATGACCGCGAGCAACGGAACGACAGGCGAAAGGAGCGCCGGCCCGAAGGCCTGCGGGCCCCAGGGATCGCCGAGGCAGGCCACCTGCGTCAGGGCCACGAGGGCGGCAAGCCCGGAACCGCGCACCAGGCGGCGCGGCTCGTCGCCGCGGGCGAGAGCGGCGGCCGCGAGGCAGGCGACCGGGGCAAACAGGACGAGGCCGCGGCCCGGTGAGACCAGGTAGGCCGCGAGCACGGCGGGATCGAAAGCCAGGAGAGGGGGAAGGAGGCTCTCGTAGGTCATCCCGGGGGGTCGGGTGAGCGCCCAACCGAGGAGAGCCGTGGCGCCCGCGCCCACGCTCGCAAGGAGGGCTGTCTGGCGCGTCCAGGGCAAGCGCCGCACGCAAAGGATCGCGACCGGGGTGACCACGCCGAGGGCCGGATCGAGGAGCCCGAGAATCGCGGCCAGGGCGCCCGAGGCGAGAGCACGGAGAGCTGTGGCGCGGGCCGAATCGCCGGTGCCCCGGACGGCGAGCCACAGCATGACGGCGACGACCAACGTCGAGGGCGCCTCGGTCGTGTCGGACCGGGAGGCCCAGCTCCAGAGCGGGGACGCGAAGCCGGCGAGGAGCGCCAGCAGGAGGGCGGTGGTCCCCGAGGCGAGCGTCCGAAGCGTCGCGAAGGTCACGGCCACCGCCCCCGCGGTCCAGAACGCTCCCGACACACGCCCTGCCCAACGCCCCTGGTCCGCGGGCTCTGCCGTGGCGTAGACCGCTTCCATGAGGCGCAGGAAGGGAGCGGCGGAGAGCGAAGCCAGGGGCGTGGGCGCTCGCGGGTCGTGCTTCGCTGGCGCCGGGCCCACCAGATAGGCGAGAAAGACGAGAAGGAAGAGCCACGGCGCCCGCACGGGTCGCACTCTAAGACAAGAAAGGGGGGGACGTCCCGTTCTGGACGCCCACCCCCCGTTTCGAGAGGCTCCGCCGCACGGAGCCGCTCGCCGACGCTCTGCTAGTGATGGCTTTCCCTGGCGCACCTCCTCGGGCCGCATGGCCCCACGAAAATCAAAAAGCCCTTCGAATCTTCTCGAAGGGCTTTCGGGAACGTCCGGGCTGGTCTCGGCTCTAGCCGCCGACCGCCCCGGCCACACCCCGGGCCCTGGCGGTACAACAACAGCCGCAAAGGGCAAGCGCGGGGATTGAACTCGACGTGGTCATGACCTCTTGGTACAGTATTCCTGACGCCCCCCGCTGTCAATCGGGGCCCCGTCCTCCCTGAGATGTTCGCGGCATTGAGCGGCGCCCGAGTGAGATAGGATCCCGACCCAACATGTCCGAACGAAGAGTGGCCATCGTCGCGGGCTGTCGCACGCCCTTCGCCAAGGCCGGCACGGTCTTTCGCGACCTCACGGCGGTGGACCTGGCCAAGGCCTGCGTCCGCGAGCTGGTGGAGCGCACCGAGGTGGACCCGGCCCTGATCGGGACGGTGGTGATGGGCCAGGTGATCCCGTCGGCCAAGGCGCCGAACCTGGCGCGCGAAGCGATGCTCGGGCGCCGGCCTTCCCCCGGGCATCCCCGCCCACACCGTCAACCGGGCCTGCGCGTCCGCCAACCAGGCGATCGCCGACGTGGCGTCACAGATCCTCCTGGGCCACGTGGACGGCGGGATCGCGGGCGGGGCCGAGAGCCTCTCCGACGTGCCCATCCTCCACAGCAAGAAGATGGCGCGGGCGCTGGTCGCGGCCTCGAAGGCGCGCAGCCTGGGCGCGCGGCTCTCGGCCTTCGCGGGCATCCGCCTTCGGGATCTGGTCCCCGACACCCCGGCGATCGCCGAGCCTTCGACCGGCCTCAGCATGGGCCAGTCGGCGGAGAAGATGGCCAAGGAGAACGGGATCAGCCGCGAGGAGCAGGACCAGATCGCGTACCTGAGCCACAAGAACGCGGCCGCGGCCACCGAGGACGGCCGATTGCCCGCGGAGATGTGCGCCGTCTTCGTGCCGCCGCGGTACGACAACGCGGTCACCGCGGACAACCTGCTGCGGCGGGACACGACCATGGAGGCCCTCGCCGCGCTGCCGCCGGTCTTCGACCGGCGCTACGGCAGCGTGACCGCGGGCAACGCGTCGCCCCTGACCGACGGTGCCGCGGCGGTGCTTGCTGATGGCCGAGGAGAAGGCCAAGGCCCTGGGCTACGAGCCGCTGGCCTTCATCCGCTCGTGGGCGGTCGCGGCCGTGGATCCGGGCGGGCAGCTCCTGATGGGCCCGGGCCTCGCGATCCCGATGGCCCTCGACCGCGCGGGCCTGAAGCTCACGGACATCGACCTCGTCGACATGCACGAGGCCTTCGCGGCGCAGGTGGCCTCGAACATCCAGGCGCTCGAGTCGGAGACGTGGGCGAAGGACAAGCTGGGCCGGGCTTCCGCGGTCGGCAAGGTCGATCGCGAGCGCCTGAACGTCACGGGCGGATCGATCGCCATCGGGCACCCGTTCGGCGCGACCGGGGCCCGCATCACGACCACCCTGGCGAACGAGCTCGAGCGGCGCGGCGGCAAGTTCGGCCTGCTGTCCGTCTGCGCGCAGGGGGGCATGGGATTCGCCATGGTGATCGAGCGATGAGGGTGCCCCTGCGATGAGCGATTCCAGGGCCTTCACCAAGGAGCGGGACGAAGACGGCATCCTCGTGCTCACCCTCGACGTGCCGGGCGAGAAGGTGAACACGCTGGGCCGGAGCGAGCTCGAAGAGCTTCAGTGGCTGATGACGGAAACCGAGTCCGACCGAGAGGTCAAGGCCGTCGTCCTCACGAGCGGCAAGCCCGACAACTTCATCGCCGGCGCCGACATCAACGAGTTCCTGTCCATCCGGAGCGCCCTCGAAGGCGAGACCCTGTCGAGGGCGCTGCAGGCCTTCTTCGACCGGCTCGAAGCGCTGCCCGTGCCGGTGGTGGCGGCGATCCACGGCACGTGCATGGGCGGCGGGACCGAGACGGTCCTGGCCTGCCGCTACCGCATCGCCACCGACCACCCGAAGACCTCCTTGGGCCTGCCCGAAGTGATGCTGGGGCTCCTGCCGGGGGCCGGAGGGACGCAGCGCCTGCCCCGGCTCATCGGCCTCGCCAAGAGCCTCGACCTGATCCTCACCGGCCGCACCCTCAAGGCCTCACGCGCCCTGAAGGCCGGCCTCGTGGACGAGGTGGTGCCGCAGACCGTCCTCTTGCGCGCCGCCAAGAAAGCCGCGCTCGCGTTGGCGGACGGGCACGCTCCTTCCGCGGCGGCCCGGCATCGGTCTCGGGGAGAAGCTCCTGCGGCCCCTCATCTTCTCGAAGGCCCGAAAGTCGGTGATGGAGAAGAGCGGAGGCCACTACCCGGCGCCGCTCGAAGCCATCGAGATCGTGCGCCAGGGCACGGCCACGAGCCTGGCCGAGGGGCTGAAGCTCGAGGCCCAGGCTTTCGGCCGGCTGTCCGTCTCCGAGGTGTCGCGCGCGCTCGTGTCCGTCTTCTTCGCGACCCAGGAGATCAAGAAGGACGCGGGCTATCCCGAGGGCACGAAGGGGATCACGGTCGAGAAGCTCGGCGTGGTCGGGGCGGGCCTCATGGGCGCGGGGATCGCGGGTTCGGCGGCCGAGGTCGGAGTGGCGGTTCGCCTCAAGGACACGAGCCTCGAAGTCGCTGGGAAGAGGGCTCGGCTCCGTGCGGGGTCTGCTCGAGGAGCGGCGGAAGCGCGGGTCGCTGTCACGTCTCGAGCTCGGCCACAAGATGGACCGCCTTTCTCCGACCCTCGACTACACCGGCTTCAAGCGCGCGCGCCTCGTCATCGAGGCGGTCTTCGAAGACCTGGAGCTCAAGAGGAAGGTGCTCGCCGACGTGGAGGGGGCCACGACCGAGACCTGCGTCTTCGCGACCAACACCTCGTCCTTGCCCATCGCCGAGATCGCGGCGGCCTCGCGGCGGCCCTCGCGGGTCGTGGGCATGCACTTCTTCTCTCCCGTCCACCGGATGCTGCTCCTCGAGGTGATCGTCACGCCGTCGACCGACGCGGAGTCTCTGGCCACGGCCGTGACCTTCGGCCGCCGGATCGGGAAGCACGTGATCGTGGTCCGCGACGGGCCCGGCTTCTACACGAGCCGAGCCCTCGCCCCCTACATGAACGAGGCCGCCCGCCTCGTCGAAGAGGGTGCTTCGGTGGAGGACGTGGACCGCGCGATGCTGGCGTTCGGCTTCCCCGTGGGCCCGATCGCGCTCCTCGACGAGGTGGGGATCGACGTGGGGGGCAAGGTCGCCAAGGTCATGCACGATGCCTTCGGCGAGCGCCTGTCGCCGCCCGCCTCGATGGCCAAGGTGCTGGCCGACGGGCGGCTCGGCCGGAAGAACAAGCGCGGGTTCTACACCTACGGCGGCCGGCGCAAGGAGGTGGACCGCACCGTCTACGCGCTCCTGCCCGGCGGGGAGACGAGGCGCCCCACCGACGCCCGCGAGATCCAGGACCGGCTCGTCTTCGCGTTCCTCAACGAGGCCGTCCTCTGCCTGCAAGAGGGCATCCTCCGCTCGCCGCGCGACGGCGACGTCGGGGCCATCTTCGGCCTCGGGTTCCCGCCCTTCCTGGGGGGACCGTTTCGCTACCTCGATCACCTCGGCGCGCGCTTCGCGACCTCCATGCTGGAGAGGCTCTCCGCCCGCCACGGCGAGCGTTTCCGGCCGGCGGACCTGCTCGTGACCATGGCCAAGGAGGGCAAGAGCTTTCATGTCTGAACCCCCGTCTAAGGGCGTGGCGGCGTGCCGATGAACTCCGCCGCCAAGAATGGCAAGAGCCGCCGTTCCCCCCAAGAGCAAGAACGGTCACATCCTGCAGCGGCCGACCCGGCTGCCCAGCGCCTCGGTCGTGGTCTCACGCTTCGGACCGATCCTCGGCAAGCGGCGCGCGCGGGAGATCCTGCCCATCCTGACCCAGGCCTACAGCGCCTACATGAGCCTGAAGCGCAGCGCCAAGGCCATCCGCGGCCGGGGCGCCAACATCTTCACGCAGTGGGTGGCCGATCCGGACGCGCTCGGCAGCGCCGTGGTGCTGAAGGCCATCCTCGAAGACCTCGGCGCCACCCAGGTCCGCCTCCTCGCGGGCAGCCTCGGCCATCCCCAGAACCGGAAGCTCGTCGAGCGCTGCGGCCTGCTGCTCGAGGACCCGAACGCCGACCGCCTTCCGCGTGGGCTGCACTGCATGGTCGACACCTCGCCCCCGCTCGGCATGTCGAGCACGGGCGGGGTGCAGCCGGTCGCGGAGTACTTCTTCGTGGCCGACCACCATGCCGATCCCGGCCGAGGTGGAGGAGAACTGCCGGACCCACGGGGTGAAGCGGGTGAAGCACGCCTACGTCGGGCTGCCCGTGGGCTCGACGTCGTCGTTCATGGCGGTGATCGCCGCGGCCTTCGACGACGTGCTCGAGGCCATCGGGCCCGCGGGCCGGGCGGCCGCGGCCCTCGGCATCTACACCGACACGAGCGCCCTCCTGCACGGCGCGACCCCGCTCGACTTCAAGATGTTCGAGCTTCTGACCCGCGACGAAGCCACCCAGGACATCCTGGACGAGCTGCGCGACTACCGCGTGCCCGCCGACTGGTTCGCCTATCGGGGCGCGGCCTTCCGCAACCAGGAGGTCACGGGCGGGGTGCGCATCACCCCCATCGGCTACGTGCGGGAGGAGCACCGCGACGTGATCGCGGAGATCGCGAGCGAGCTGCTGCGCATCGAGGGGACGTCGATCGCGATCTCGGTGGCGGTGACCGAGCGGGGGACCGAGGTGTCGGTCCGCGCCGACAGCCGGCTCCTCGGCGACGACCCGACCCGCATCGTCCGGGTCGTCGACTACATGCTCGAGCACGCCTTCGCCGGGGTCTCCGGCTTCAAGTACGAGCGCAAGCCGCCGCACCGCGTGGAGGGCGGAGCCTGCGTGCCCGCGAAGGAGGAAGAGCTGCGGGCCTGGCGCCTCGGCAACCCGCCTCCGCCCAGCATGGAAGGCGATCCCGTGCTCCAGCACTGCCGCGACTGCTCGCGGGCGATCCTCCTCGCCCTGCGGCACCTCGGGCGGGAGCATCCGGAGGCGGTGCAGGGGTTGCTGTAGCCCCATCACCCGTCACAGCCGACGGCCACGGCGAGAGCCTGACAGACGTCGCGCATCTTCTCAGAGCTCACGTGCCCGACGTATCCGACGAGGCGGGCCTTCTCGACCGTCTGTACATGGTCGAGGTTGACGGCCGACGTGTGCCGCAGCCCCTCGCGTTCGCCCACGATCACTTCGCTCGGCAGGCCGTGAATCGTCGTCGTCTACCGGAAGCCCTCGATCAGCATCAGGTCGGCGCCCTCGATCCACCCCCTGGGAGAAGAGGATCGTCTTTCCGTCGGGTGATACGGCGAGACCCTGGATGGGGTCCGTGCCTGCGGGACGGCCTTCCCGAGGAGCCGGCTCCGGCCCGTCTTCGGATCGAGCCGATAGAAGGGCGCCTCCGCTTTACCCACCGGGCAGCAGCCGACGTAGTAGATGCCGTCGGGACCGTCGTCCAGGCCGCGGCCTCTGCACGCAGTCGACGACCTGACGCTCGGGACCGTTCGGCAACTCGAGGGCGTGAAAGGGGCGACGTGGGCGTCGCGCTTCGTGTAGAAGAGCCGTCGGCCGTCGGTGGACTCGCGGGCCAGGAGCCCGCCCTGGTGAGTGACTCGTTCCGGCGTTCCGCCCGCAGCGGGGATGCGGCTGATATCCCGGCCGTCGGCCCGGTCGTCCCGGTAGTAGATGAAGCGGCCGTCGCGAGACCAGCTCGCGATGCCGTCGTGATATCGGCCTTGGGTGACTCGGCGAGGGGATCCGCCGTCCGACGTCGATGGTCCAGACGTCGGCGAACCCGTCCGCGTCCCTGGACTCGAACACGATGCTGGCGGCCGTCCGGGGAGAAGCGGGGGTGCCCTGCGACAGCCCAGGCCCACGCGTGAGCTGCACGGGGTTCGAGCCGTCGGCGTCGGCCAGCCAGATCTCCTGCCCGTCTCCCGACCGCATCGGACTCGAACGCGATCCGTCGGCCGTCCGGGGAGAAGCTCGGGACGTTGTCCTGCAGAGGAGAAGCCAGCACGGCTTGGGCGGGCCGTCCGGCCTCGAACCGGAAGATGTCGCCGTGGTCAGCTGCGATCCACGCGAAGGCGAGGCGATCGTGGGAGGAGACGCCGTGGCGGATCGACGGCGCCCCGCGGCGCGAGCTCCACTCGTTCGGGGGGACGGTCGCCCTCGACGCCCACTCGCCAAAGCAGGCATCGATAGGTTCCGAGCGGCGAGCTGCTGTAGATGAGCGATCGTCCATCGCGGCTCCAAGTCAGGCCGGCGATCTGCCGGCGCCTTCCGGCGAGGCGCCGCGGTGGTGCGCGCGGCACGAAGTCGGCGCCGAGGTCGACGACCTGGACATCGCACGGCGGAGCCACCAGAAGGCGCAGGACGCGTAGGCGAGGCGCCGGCCGTCCGGCGAGAAGGCGGGATGGCGGTCGTGGCCGGGAGGCTCGTGAGTCGGTGATCGCGACGGGACTCGCCCGTCTCCAGCGAGATCAGATGGATCGACCCGGCTCCGGGCCGCTCTCGTCCTGCAGACGAGCGCGAGCCGCCAGCCAGCGTCCGTCCGGCGACCACGCGAGCTGCGAGTGCATTGGCCGGGAAGTCGCTGAGCCTTCCGGTCGACTCCGCCCAGCGGTGACGACGACATGGATCGTCCCGGCGATCGTCGAGACCCCGGGCGGCACGTGGCACCGCCCCGGGACCGTCGACGAATGAAAGCGATCTGTCGGCCGTCCGGAGACCAGCTCGGGACGGTATTCGTAGGCCGGGTCCGTGGTCAGGCGGCGTGTCTCCGAGGAGCCGATCATCTTGAGCCAGATGTCCCAGTTGCCGGCGAGCCCGCTGGATTGTCCGTCACGTCCCCATTCCACGAGAACGCAACCTGATCGCCGTCCGGGGAGAACGTCGGTGCGGTCTCTCGATGCCGAGCGTGGCGGTCAGGGGCACGACGCGTGGGCCGGGAGCGGCGGCTCGATCCGACGGCGAACGAGCCAGGAAGGCAGCCGCCTGCAGCGAGCACCACCGCCAGCCCCGCGGCGAGCCGGAGACGGCGTTTCCGCTCGCGCCCGCGCCACGGGTCCGGCGACCGACGACGTCGAGTCCTCCCTGATCTCCTCCAGCTCGACCTTCACGTCGGCCATGTGCTGGAAGCGCTTCTCAGGCTCCTTCCGGAGGCACCGCAGGATCACCTTCTCCAGGTCCTTCGGCAGCGTCCGGCGCGATCTCGCTCGGCGCCTGCGGCTGGGCGTGGAGCACCGCGGCGAGCGTCTCCGCCCGCGAGCCTCCAGCAAAGGCCCGTCGCCCCGTCACCATCTCGTAGAGCAGGCTCCCGAAGGCGAAGATGTCGCTGCGCGCGTCGACCTTCCCGCCCGTGGCCTGCTCCGGAGACATGTAGCCCGGCGTGCCCGCGATCGTCGCTGGCCCGCTCAGGAAGCGCTCGGACGTCTTCAGTCTTCGTCTCCCCATGATCGCTCGTCTCCTCGGGGGCCATGAGCTTGGCGAGGCCGAAGTCGAGGACCTTCACGACACCGTCCGGGGTCACGACCACGTTGGCGGGCTTCAGGTCGCGGTGGACGATGCCCGCCGCGTGGGCGCAGGACAACGCGTCCGCGATCGGGATCGCGATGCGCAGCGCCTCAGAAAGCCGCATCCGCGGGCGAATGAGCGCGCTCAGGGTCTTGCCGGGGACGTACTCCATCACGATGAAGTCGATGGCGTCGGCGGACTCGATCTCGTGGATGGTGACGATATTCGGATGGTTCAGGGCGGAGGCGGCGCGGGCTTCCTGGACGAAGCGGCGGCGGCGGGACTCGTCCGTGAGACGGTCGGCGGGGAGGACCTTGATCGCGACCTCCCGGCCGAGGCGCGTGTCCCGGGCCCGGTACACCTCGCCCATCCCCCCGGCGCCGATGGGCGCCAGGATTTCGTAGGTGCCGAGGCGATGGCCAGCAGCCAGTCTCATCGCGGGCCGCGCGGGGAGCGAGGCGCCGATTCTATCGAAACGCGAAGGACGATGCCGTCCACACCGTCGACGGCCGCGCCGAGAGGCTGAGCGGCGGCCGCCGGCGGAGAGCGCCCCCCGCCTCTAGTGTTCGAAGAGGTTCACGAAGCCCAGGAGGTCGAGCTGCGCGAAGGTGGGGATGGCGCGGAAGCACTCGCGGGCCAGCTTGTCCCGGCCCTCCCGCTCGCAGCATCGCGTCGAGCTTGTCCATGAGGGGCAGGAGCAGGGTGACGTCGGAGATCGCGTAGTACACCTGCTCGGGGCTCAGGGTGTCGCTCGACCAGTCGGTGTGGCGCGCCGCCTTGTCCATCTCCACGTCGAGGAGCTCGAGCAGGTTGTCCTTGAGCCCGTGACGGTCGGTATAGGTGCGCACCAGCTTGCTCACCGTGCGCGTGCAGTAGAGCGGGTCCACGTGGATGCCGAGCCAGTAGCGCAGCGCGGCCACGTCGAACCTCGCGAAGTGGAAGACCTTGGTGACGCGCGGGTCTTCGAACAGGCGCTTCAGCCGGGGGGCGCGCGTCTCCGGCGCCTTCGCGGGATCGAGCACGTCCCGGGTGATCTGGACCATGGAGGCGCGCCCGGACCGGTCGCAGAGCTGCACCAGGCAAAGCCGGTCGCGCAGCGTCTGCAGGCCCATGGTCTCGGTGTCCACCGCGATGTCGGGGCCCGCCAGGTAGGCCTCGAGGAGGCTCTCGGACAAATCGCCGCGGAGGATCTCAGGCTTGGTGTCGGGGGGTCTTCGGGGCATGGGGCAGGTGATGGTCCAGGCTCGGGTTGAAGTGGGGTGGATGACGGGATTCGAACCCGCGACCTCCAGGGCCACAACCTGGCGCTCTAACCAAGCTGAGCTACATCCACCATCGGTCTTCTGGCGCGCCTGAAGGGATTCGAACCCCTGACCCGCAGCTTAGAAGGCTGCCGCTCTATCCAACTGAGCTACAGGCGCCTGACGACGGAGTCTACCACGGAAGGTCGACTCTCCCGGCCCGGCCTCAGTCGGCACCGCCGGCCCGTAGCCAGCGTTCCGCGGCACCCAGGTCGAAGAACACTTCGGTGGGGAGGTCACGCACCTCGGCGTATTTCGCGAAGACCCGCCCCCTTTCCTGGCGCACGCGAGCGAGGGCGACGATCGCGCAGCGGCCGAATCCCAGGGAGGCCACCACGCGAACGTTCTCGCGCATCTCGCGGAGATTCACTTCCGCTACTGGGGGCCTCGCCCGCACGTCGAGCAGCAGTCCCGAGGCCCGCACGAAGCCGGGATCGGCGGCGGCTGCCGCGATCGCGTCCAGCAGCTCCTCGCGGGTCGAATGGGCCGAGGCGATGACGCGCACGAACCGGGGCTCGAGGATCCAGTCCGCCATGGGCGACCCAAGCTAGATCGTCGGCGGAGGGCGGTCAAGGGCCATTGGCAGCAGGGCCACGGGTCAGGGCTCCGAGGTGCTCTCTGTCCGGTTTCCGGCCGGGTCCGGGCCGTCGTCATTCCTGCAACGTAACGGGCAAGTCGCTCAAGGGACATGGCTTGCCGTTCGGGGGCAGCCCGGCACGCCGCTTGCCCCGACTGGGGCGATGTTCATGGAGCGGAAGGCCCACACGACTCGAGGACGCCTCGGCCGGCGGAGCTTCCTCCTCACCCTGCTTGCCGCCTTGACCCAGCCGGGCTCGATCTGGGCCTCAGTCCGCTCGGTCGTCGCGACCGGCTATTGCCCGTGCCCCGAATGCTGCGGCGACAACAGCCCTGCCGCGGGTGGCCACGGTCTCACCGCCAGCGGCAAGCGCCCGCACCCGGGCGTCACGGTTGCGGCCGACTGGTCGGTCTTCCCCGTGGGGACGCGCCTCTTCATCCAGGACATCGGCCACCGCGTCGTCCAGGACCGGGGGCAGCGCATCGTCGGGCCGCGCATCGACATCTTCTTTCGCAGCCACGACGAGGCCGTGGCTTTCGGCCGCCGCCAGGTTCGAGTGAGGGTGGTGGCTTAGGAGCGCGTCACTCCGTGCCGACGTACTTCCAGTCGACGCCCACGCCCCCCACGGTCCCGTGCAGCAGGAAGTTGGGACGCTCCGTGCCCGGCTCGATCTCGGCGATCAGGCACCAGGCCACTTCGCCGCGGTGCTTCTCGAAGATGTACTTGGCGTCCTCGAGGTCGTCGTAGTCGCCGGGCAGCGGCCGCAGACCCTTCTCGCGAGACACGAAGATCCTCACGACTCGACGGGATCCTGAGGGAGGGGCCTCGGAGCTCATCAGCGTGCGTAGCCTATCAGAGATCGGGACTGCGTCGGTCAACCGTTGACCGCGATCGGCGGGGACCCTAGACTCGCGCCGCGCGTCGACGCCCGCGTCTTCACGAAGATCGAAGAAGCCGAGAGGTGGCTGAGGACGACCGGGCGGGGCGGAGCCGGCATCCTTGCCGAAGCACCGAGCCGCAGCGGGCGTCAGGACACCGTTAGCGATGCCGAAACCCGCCTCGCCAGAATCCGTGAGCTGCTGCGTACGTTCTTTCAGGCGAGCCCAGGCCGCCGCCTACGGTCGGCCTTCGTCCCGGTCCTCCACCGCCAGGTAGCCCGCGCGCGCGCGAACCCGGACCCCGGGCCGTCGCACCCGGACGTCCAACTCGTGCCAACCGGCTCGCGACACGCCGGTTCGCTCGTAGCTCAGCGTGTAGCGGGAGCGGAACTCCGCGAGCGCCTTCGCGAGCGCTTCCTTCAGGCGACCGTTGTCGGCGCGCCAGGCCTCGCCGCCCGTGGTGGCGGCCAGGTCGCGAAGAAAGGTCGCCCCGCCCCCGGTCAGCTGCGTCAATACGACGTGCGCGACCAGATCCGATCGCTCCGCGGCGCGCAGGACCTGCTCTGGCTTCAGCCAGCTCCCGTGGTCTTCACCGTCGCTCAAGATGAGCGCCAACGGGCGTCCCCGGCTGGCGTCCGCCGTGACTACGGCGGCGAAGGCGGCGTCGTGGAGAGACGTGGTGAGCTGCGCCTGCGTCGCCTCGATCACCTCGTGGGCGCGCGTCCGCGAGTCGGCGGCTGAGACCGCGAGCCCGACTGAGCTCGAGAAGGTGAGCAGCGAGAACGAGTCCTCGGGACGCAGGAGGTCCAGGAAGGCGTGGGCCGCGGCCTTCAACTCCTTGAGCGCCTCGCCTTGGACGCTGTCGCTCAGGTCCAGCGCGAGCACGACGTCGACGGGCTTGCCGGTCCCGGGGCCGGCGGCGCTCGGGTCGCCCACGATCTCGACCGTCTGGAGGACGCCCTTGTCCCGCACCTCGAAATCCCGGGCTTGCAGACCCTCGACGTGCTTCCCATCCCGGAGGACGGAGACGTCCACACGAACGACCTCGACCGCGCTCGAGAAGACGGGGATCTCTTGGGCCAGGGCCGAGGCGGCCAGACCGAGGACCCAGGCGCAGACGGCCAGCTTCATGGCGTCCCTCCAGGCTCTGGTCCACCCGCGATCGGCCCAGCCCCCTGCGGGGCTCCAAGCAGCGCGTGGCCCCGGCCGGAGCCCAGATGGTACGCGTGCCAGGGACTGATCTCGGTGCGGGGCCGGACCCTCAGTGCTTCCGCCATGCACTCGGCCGCGCGGCGCGGGCGGCCCGACCGGTGAAGGGCCTCGCCGAGTGCGAAGGCCGCCGCCTGAGACTCGCGGTCCGCGGCGAGTGCTTCTTCGTAGTGGCGGATCGCCCCGGCAAGGTCGCCTCTCGCGTCCCGCAACCCTCCCCAGAACACCTGGGCGAGTGCTCTCTGCGAAGGGTCCGCCGACGCCTCCACCGCCGCGGCCAGCTCCTTCTCCGCATCCTCGAAGGCACCCAGAAGGCCCAGCACGCGGCCCCGCCGCAGCCGCGCCTCCGCGAGACGGGGGTCGAGCTGCGCGGCTTCGCGGTAGCACCGCTCGGCCTTCCGCGCCACGTCCTGGGCCGGCAGCTCCGTGAAGACGAACCCGTCCGGGAAGGCGGTGGACTCGTAGCACATCCCCGCACCCAACCAGGCTTCGGCAGCGCCGGGGAATCGGCGTGCGCACTCCGCGAAGAACGGGAGGGCCTGGGCCGGTGAGGCCGCGGCCAGATGGTAGTAGCCGAGGGCCAGGAGCCAGTCTCGGTGAAGGTCCGACGGAAAGTCCCTCGCGAGCACGGCTCGGCCGATCGCGACCTGCGCTTCGGCCTCGAGGCCGCGAGTGTTGCTCCAGAGCCGGAAGGCGAGTGCCGTGTGGAGGCGCAGCGCCGCCTCGCGCCGGGCCATGTCCTCCGGGGGCAGCGAGGCCGCGAGCTTTTCCAGGTCCTCCGCCCGCCATTCCATCACCCCGGCGGCCGCACGCTCCACGTCTCCGGCGAGGAAGGCCTGGAGCAGCTCGAGGTAGGTCGCGAGGTCGGGGTGCTTGGGCCGCCTGACCACCAGGGGCTCTCGAAACTCCTCCGCGCGCCCACTGACTTCGTCGCGCACCGAGAGCCGCAGCTCGTAGGCTCCGGGCGACAGCCCGGAGAGGGAGATCTTCTCCAGGCGAGTCGGGATCCCGGCTGCGCTCGGAGTGAGGGGCGAGGCGGCCTGGCTCTTCCTCGTCTTCCCGAGAGCATCCACCAGCGTGTACGCGAACGACACGCGCGACGCCGGAGCAGCCTTCGGCTCGGCGCCGTCGTAGACCTCCAGGTAGCAGTAGAGAGGCGTGCCCGCGACGAAGCTCTGCGTGACCAGCATCCGTGGCGGGCCACCACGCTCCTCGCCCGGCATGTCGCTCAGGATCGGCGTCGAGACGCGCCAGCCTGCGGGATCCGGCACCTCGAAGTCGTGGAGGACGCTGCCGAGGGCGCGGCTCTGCCGGTCGCGCACGGCCAGCCTGGCCTGACAGGCCCCGCTCGGCGCGTCGAAGCTGCCCTCGACGGGGACCCAGACCTCCAGTCCTTCCGCCTCGGGCGGGATCTTGACCTTCAACTCCCGCCAGGGCGTGTGTTGCCGGCCCTGGGCAAGGGCGTGGTTCAACGCCAGCGCCACGTCCAGGGTGGCGACGCGCGAGCCGTCGCCGTCCTTCTCGAATCGCAGCGACTTCAGGCCGACCTCCCCCACGACCCGGACGCGTACCTTTCCCTTGTCGATCGGCTGCAGGGTGTAGGCGGTCAGGCGGAGGGGTATCCCCCTCTCCGGCAAGGGGCTCGAGAGCACGCGCTCGAGCTCGGGATCGCCCGCCGGCTTGCCCTTCGAAGGCGACGCTGACTTGTCGGAAGGTCCGTTGTAGCCCTTGCGCGCCCGCACCTTCAGGCCCGGTCGCCGCGCCTCCACCTCCAGGCGGCGGTACTTTCCGTCTCGCTTCGGGTTGGTCGACGAGTAGCCGAGGAGGTAGTAGCTCGAGGAGTCCTGCGCGACACGGGCGAGGCCGGCCGTGAGGTCGTTGGGGTTGTGCAGCGCGAACCCACCCGTCTCCTCCGCCACCACCTCGGCTCCCGCCGACTCCTGGGGATCTTCGACTCGCGAGCCGGCCGAGCTGTCCCCCGGCTGACGGCTGTCGGCGGCCGAGCCCGAGCCCAGCCGCCGCACGTTCAGGTAGTAGATCGATGCGTTGGTCCGGCGCAGCGCCGCGATCAGATCACGGAAGGGCGGATCGTTCGGCTCCCGGATGAATCCCTCCGAGAACAGCAGCACCGACTTGCGGCCCTTGACCGAGGCCACGCCGTCGAGGGCGTGGGACACGGCGTCGAAGAGCCGACGCCTCCGGTCGCGGTCGGCGTCCAACTGACGGCGCGAGTCCGCCTGCACGAAGCCCTGCTGAAGGGCACGGTTGCGGGCCTCGAACGACTCGTCGCTCTCTCCCAGGAAGCGCGACTCGCGCGGGACCAGGCCGGCGGCGTCGAGGCGCGTCCGCACGCGCTCCTGCGCCACAGAATCGCGAGCCTCCGCGACCTGAAGCGCCTCGAAGTTGCCTGCGAGCTCCGGCGAGAGAGTGCGCCGGCCCTGGACAGAGTCGACGATCGACGCGAGGCGTGCCTCCCCTTCGGGCAGCCGGGCCGCCCAGGTGAGCCCGGCGCCCGGCACCACCAGGCACACCAGGTCGCCCGGCCGGGTCGCCTCGGACAGGAACTGCCGGGCCGCCTTTCGTGCGGCGGCCGCGCTGTCGAGGCCAAGGCCGGTGTCGTCCATCACGACGAGGAAGACACGTGGGGACGGCTCGCCCGCCACCCCGTCGTTGGCGCTCGACCGAGAGACCGCGGTCGGGCGGGCTTGCGGCACCGGCCCCGACGCCAGGTCGACGGCCTCGAAGCTCGTGAGCACCTGCGGCTCGCCGTCCTCGCGAACCACGAAATCCTCGACCGTCAGTCCCTTGACCATCCGGCCCTGCGCGTCGGTCACGACCGCGTCGACCAGGATCACATCGACCGCAGCCGGAAAGGCGATCGGCTTCGTGTCCGAGGGCTTCTGACCGGGCGGCCCGTCCGTTCCGGCGGGGGCCGCTCCGGCGGCTTCGAAGAGGCCCACCAGGGCCGCCAGGCCGACGCATCTTCCATACCACCGTGGCGTCATTTCGCTCTTGCCGGCTCGGAGCGGTGGCTACGGAGCCGGCGCTTGAGCCAGGCCTGGGCCGTGCTCCACTCTCGCTTGACCGTGCGGGACGAGAGGCCGAGGGCTTCGGCCGTCTCCTCCACGCTCAAGCCAGTGAAGAAGCGCATCTCCACCACCTGGAGCTGCTGGGGGTCGAGCCGCCCCAGCTCCGTGAGGGCTTCGTCGAGGTCGAGCAGGTTCACGTTCGCGGCGGGGACAAGAGCGGGGGCGGAGAGCAGGCACGCATCACGTTTGGCGGCGCGCCTGCGGCGCGCGTGGTCCACGAGCACCTGGCGCATGGCCCGGGCGGCAACCGCGAAGAAGTGCGCGCGGTCGGCCCAGGCGCGCTCCCGTCCGGCCAGTCGAAGGTACGCCTCGTGAGCGAGGGCGGTGGGCTCCAGGGTATGGCCGGCCCTCTCGCCGCGCAGGTACCGGCGTGCCTGGCGCCGGAGCTCGGCGTAGACCAGGGGGAAGAGGCGCTCTCCGGCGTCCGCGTCTCCCTGGCCCCAGGCCTGGAGCAGGGAGGTCACTTCTCCGGGAGCGCGGTCGCTCGGATCCTTCGCGAGCATGGGGGACCGAATGCCATGAGCCTAAGAGAGTCCGGAGACCCTCGTCAACGTGGGAGGTTCATCTTCTGGAGCAAAGCCACGAACCGGGGGTGGGTCTTGAGGCTCGCGAAGAGGAACGAGCCCTTGATTCCGTAGATCGCCCCGGACCGCTCGCCATACGCTCGCTCCAGCCAGTCCATGGCGTGCTCCTGTTCCCTGAGTCCCGCGTACACGTAGGCGAAGTGGTACGGGGAGACGTAGCGGTGGCGGCCCAGCTCCTCGAGCCGCACCAGCGTCTCCCGCGCCCGAGCCTCCCGGCCCGCGACCGCGTAGGCCTGCCCGAGCTGGCCGAGGAACATCGTGCTCTCGGGAGAGAGCGTGACCGCCCGTTCGAGCGCCGCCAGGCCCTCGTCGGGTCGGCCGGAGGCCAGATGGGCCCAGCCCAGGACCGAGTGGCCCCGCGCGAGGGTGGGCTCGAAGGCGATGACCCGCTCCGCGGCCTCTTGCGCTTCCGGGATACGGCCCGCACGGAGGAGCGTCGACGCGAGATCGCTGGGGTGGGACAAGGGGTCGAGCTCCCCAGCTTCCTTGACGAGACGCAGCGCGTCGTCCCAGCGCTCGAGGGCCGAGCAGAGCCAGCCGTAGTGGTCGTGGATGTCGGCACTGCCGGGGCTCAAGTCGAGCGCGAGCAGGAACTCCTTCTCGGCGCCCGCCCAGTCGAAGTCGATCAGGACCCGCAGAAGCGCCGCGACCCCATGGGCCTCGCCCAGGCCGTCGTCGAGGGCCAGCGCCTTCGCGACGGCGCGCCGGGCCAGGGCGTGGATGACCTCGGGCCGCGAGTCTCCAAATCCCTCGAAGGTCAGCTCGGCATAGGCCCGCGCGATCCCGGCATGGGCCAGGGCAAACCCGGGGTCCAGGGCGACCGCCTCCTCGAAGAAACGGACCCCCTGGCGCATCCCCTCCTCGGTGTAACGGTTGTAGCAGTGGCGACCCTGCACGTAGAGGTGGTAGGCCGACAGGACCGTCGTCGGGGCGCGGCGAATCCGCGTTCGCTCGTCCGAGGATAGCTCGGCGCGCAGCGCGGTGGTGATCTCGATGGCCACCTCGGTCTGGATGGCGAAGATGTCCGTCAGCTCGCGATCGTAGGTCTCGGCCCAGAGGTGCTCGTCGGTCTGGGCGTCCAGAAGCTGCACCACGATCCTCACGCGACTTCCCGCGCGCCGCACGCTGCCGTCGAGGATGGTCGCCGCGCCCAGCCTGCGCCCGATCTCGCGGAGGCTCGGGAGCCGGTCCTTGAAGGCCATGACCGAGGCCCGGGAGATGACCTTCAGGGAGCGGACCTTGGCGAGGTGGGCGATCACGTCCTCGGTGACGCCCTCGGCGAAGGACTCGTTCTCGGGCTCGCCGCCCAAGCTCAGGAACGGAAGTACGGCGACAGAACGGGAGGGGAGGTGCGCGGCCGTCATCGTGGTTGGGCCCTCCGGGCCGAGGAGCGCCCGGAGGGCTTGGGCCAGGTCCCGGGCCGACGCGAAACGATGGGCCGGGTCCTTTTCGAGGCAGCGTTGGATGGCGGCCTCGAGCCCGGCCGGCACGCTGACTCCGTAGTGGGAGGGAAGGAGGGGGGAGTCCCGGAGGACGGCGGCCATGGAGTCCGCGCCCGTCTCCCCTTGGAACGGGCGCTTGCCCGACAGCATCTCCGACAGCACGCAGCCAAGCGAGAACAGGTCGGACCGCGGGTCGGAAGGCCGCGCCTGGATCTGCTCGGGGGAGAGGTAGCCCAGGGTGCCGAGGATGGTCCCCGACGCCGTCGCGTGAGCGGACCTCTCCAATGCGCCACCATCGGTAGCGGCTGGCGCCTGCCAGGCGAGGCCGAAATCGAGGATCTTGACGCGCCCGTCCGCCAGCAGGAACAGGTTCTCCGGCTTCAGGTCGCGATGCAGGATCCCACGCCCGTGAGCCATGGCGAGTCCCTCCGCCACATCCGCGACGACCGCCACCGCTTCGCTCCAGGGAAGGGGCCCCCGCGAGAGGCGCTGCCGCAGGGTCTCCCCCTCCAGGAGCTCCGTGACGAAGAAGGAGGTCAGGCCCTCCTGACCGACGTCATGGATGGCCACGATGCCCGGGTGAGAGAGCGCGGCGATCGCCGCGGCCTCTCTCTGGAATCGGCCGAGGGCTCTCGGGTCGCGAGCCAGCCGGGGCCCCATCGTCTTGATCGCCACGTCGCGCCCGAGGCGCGGGTCGTGGGCCAGATAGACTTCTCCCATCCCGCCCCGCCCGATCAAGGACCGGACCTCGTAGGGTCCGAGGCGTGTGCCGGGTTCCAGCTCGGGCCGGGGCTCGAGGGCGTCGGCGGCGTTGCCAGGGGTAACGACCACCGTGGGCTCGCTGGCGTCTGCGTCCAGGAGCGATTCGACCTCGCGGCGGATCTTCGCGTCGCCGCCACACGCGGCTTCCAGGAACGCCGCCCGCTCGCCGGGAGGGCGTTCGAGGGCGGAGGCCAGCACCTCGCGGATCCGCCGCCATTCTTCGGGCGTCATCGGCGTGGATGCCATCGCCTACCGAGGAAAACCAGGGTAAAGGCTGCATCCGACCCCGTCAACGTGCCCACCCGTGTTTTCCCTGTCCCCTCCCGAGGGTTCCTGACGCTTAGGAGGACAGGGGCCCATCTCACCGCCCCAGGTCCAGAAGGACCCAAGAGGAGGAGCCATGTTCATTCGATCATTCGTCCTTCCCGCCGTCGCCATCCTGGGCGCAGCGAGGGGCGTCGCTGGCGAGGCCGCCAAGGCGCCGGCACCCGGCCCCGTGGCGTCCCAGCCCGCGGCCGCGGTTCCGGTTCCGCCGCCGGGGATGCACCGCTACATGGTGGTGCGGACCTTCCCGGCCGGGGCCCTCGACGGCCTGGATGCCGCAGGCAAGACCCAGGTGAACAAGACCAACGCCCTGAGCTCCGTGCGCTGGGTCGAGTCCTTCGCCAATGCCGACAAGACCAGGACGTTCTGCATCTACGAGGGCCCCAGCGAGAAGGCGATCCGCGAGGCAGCGGCGGCCAACAAGATCCCGGTCGACGAGGTGGTCGAGATCCCGCTGGTGCTGAACCCGAGGTAGCAGGCGCGCAGGCAGATGGAGCCGCGCACTGTTTCCGGCCGAGGAGCGACGTCCTATTGCGTGGTCGTCCTCCGGGCGCGCGAAGCGGGGCCATTCGAGAGCAGGATGATCTCGGTCACGTCGCCCCCCGGTGACCGCACGAATGTCGCCTCCGTGCCGTCGGACGCCACGAACGTCGTCTCCGATGCCGCGGGGAACGCCTGTTTGCTCGATCCGAACGGGTTGATCCACTCGAACACCAACGCATCGGCGCCAGGGGTCACGTTGATTCGAGCGCCGCCCTCGGCCTGGTAGGAACCAGCGTAGGCCCCGAGGACCTTGGGATCGAGATTCGCTTTCGCGGCTTGGGAGGGCGGCCTGCCGTTGGGGTAGAAGTGGTCGGCCACGAGCTTCCATTGACCGTTCTGCCTCTGCCAGACGTGGACGAATTGGCCCCTGAACTCGAGATCGGTGCCCTTTGCCTTTGTCGAGATCGTCGCGTGGCCACTGGTCACTGCCGTGTCGCCGGACACGCGAATGACATGCTCGCTGAGGTCGTGCTTGCTTGTCGCGCCGGCCTGCTGAAACAGCTTCTTGGATTGCTCGAAGCTCTGAAGTTGCTGCTCCTTGCTCCTGACGGCGGCTGCGGTATTGCCGAAGTACGCGAAATCGTCGGCCATCAGCTTCGCCATGACGCCGGTATCGTTATTCTGGACTGCGTCTTCCCACTGCTTCTCGAGGCTGACGAGCTCCCTTTCCCCTCGGAGGTTGGCATTCTCACGTGCCGTGGCGGGCCTCAGTTCGACCAGGCGAATCTCGTACTCGCCCGGCTTCGTATCAGGCTCCTGGAACGGCACGATGCTGACGCGGTACTTCCCCCCAGCCTCCTGGGTGAACGCGATCACGTCTTCGACCCCCGTTGCGCCGGTCGGACCGTCGACCTCAGCCAGCTTCTTGCCGTCTGGTCCAAACAGGTGCACGACGACATCGATACCGAGCTGATCGACAGAAACATGGAGTCTCTGGTTGGGTTGAGCGGTGAACGTGTAGTCATGCGTCTCGTTCGGTGCAATGGACTTCCGGACGGGGGTGGCGGGCCGGAGGTCATCGGCCATGGATCCCGATACGCCGCAAAGCACGCCACCAAGACACACAAGGCCGGCAAGCACGATTCTCATGGACTTCTCCTTTCCGAATCTGCACCTCGCGCTCCTGACCTGTCGAAGTCAAGCGCGGCGAGAGCGGTCCAATCAGCCAACGGCGGCTTCTCCAGGAGGGAGCCCGAGCATACACCCGCGCCGCCCAGGCGAACGCCCCAGGGCGCGGACCCGTTCGGCGGCCTAGCGGCTCACAGTCCCGCGGCGAGATTCAACTGAAGCCAGAAGTCCTCGCGTGGCGCTTCGGGCAACTGCACCTCATGGGCTTCGTCGGTCATGCACCGGCCGAGCTCAGCGTCGATGTCCGTCACGATCTCGAGGATCTTGCCCTTCTGCGACAGTCGCAGATAGACCGAGAAGGCCGTGAGCTCGTCCTCGGGAGACTCGGGCAGGCATCGGTTCAGGACGGGGATCAGGACCTTGCCCGCCTTCGCCTTGTTCGCATCGAGCCAGGAGCGCCCCTGGGGCCACGCTGCATGCGCGACCGCCAGGTCACGAGCTGTCTTCAACGGTGTTGGAGGCGCCGCCACCAGCACGGATGCTGCCAGGACTGACACACCGAGTACGACCCCCTTGCGAAGAGCTCGTCTCATTGCAGCCTCCCTTTCGCACTCGGCGTCAGACTACCCCCGATCCAGAGTCGAGGGGAAGCACCTCGCTCGCCGGCTCCCTGTCCGTGAGTTCTCGAGTCTGATTGGTCGGGGCGAGAGGATTTGAACCTCCGACCACCTGCGCCCAAGGCAGGTGCGCTACCAGGCTGCGCTACGCCCCGATGGCCGCGGGCCCGCGGAGCCGCGGGCCACGACGACGGCGAACATGATAGCGGCGGGGGAAGGCGGCGTCCATCGCGATCGCGCCGAACCGTGCGTGCTAGCATCCGCGGACGATGAGGCCAGCCGCATTCGGGCAAGAGGGGTCGGGGATTCGGTCGCAGCCGGGATCGACATCGGGTGGGTGGCTCGCCGTGGTCGCGCTGCTGCTTCTGGCCGTGCCCGCGCCGTGCCCCGCGGCGAGCGCGCCCGTGCCGCGGATCGTCGTGATCGTGTCGGCCGACATGGAGTGGAAGGCCCTCTTGCCGCTCGTGCCGGGAGCGCAAGCCGCGCGCTCGCCCTTCGGCGACTGGTTCGAGCGCGAAACGGGCACCGCCAGATCGCCGCGACCGGTCGTCTTTCTTCACGGGGGATGGGGGAAGATCTCGGCCGCGGGCTCGGCCCAGTACGCGATCGACCGTTGGAAACCCGAGCTGATCGTGAACCTCGGCACTTGTGGCGGCTTCCGAGGTTTCGCCTCTAAGGGCGACATCGTCCTCGCGGACAAGACCGTCGTCTACGACATCGTGGAGCAGATGGGGGATTCGGCCGAGGCGATCGCCGCCTACGCGACGGACATCGACGTGGCGTGGGCGGGCAAGGACCTGCCGCCGCGCGTGCGGCGCGGTCCCCTGGTGTCGGCGGATCGCGACCTGCTGGCGCCCGAGGTCCTTGGCCTTGCACCAGAAGTACGGTGCCGTCGCCGGGGATTGGGAGTCGGGCGCCATTGCCTGGGTGGCGCATCGCAACCGCGTGCCGGTCGTCATCCTGCGCGGTGTGTCCGACCTCGTGGGCGCCGAGGGCGGAGAGGCCTATGCGAATCTCTCGGTCTTCGAAGCCGGCGCCCGCGTCGTGATGAAGCGACTCGTCGACGATCTCCCGGCGTGGCTCGATCGCTGGGACGGCGCCCGGGCGCACACCACGCCCGGGCGCTGACCGATCGAGCGCGCGCCGGATCAGTTGGAAGCGGTCTTCGGGGGCACTTCCTTCGACGTCATGTCAAGGACTTCTTGCGCTTCCCCGCGCCGCGTACGCCTGCGGAGGGGCGTATGATGGCGCGCTCATGCCGGCGATCGACTTGCTGCTCGCGAGCCAGAATCCCGGAAAGCTCGGGGAGATGCGCCATCTCGCGGCGGGGCTGCCGTTTCGCGTGGTGGGGCCGCGCGAGCTCGGCATCCTGGACAGTCCGGAGGAGACGGGCTCGACGTTTCTGGAGAACGCCCGCCTGAAAGCCCTCCACTACGCGGGCCGCTCGGGACTCCTCACGGTGGCCGACGACTCCGGCCTCTCGGTGGACGCCCTGGGCGGGGAACCCGGGCTCTACTCGAGCCGCTTCGGGGGCGAGGGCGCGAGCGACCAGGACCGCAACCGGTTCCTGCTGTCGCGGCTCGGGGGAGTGGCCGAGGGTCAGCGGGGCGCGCGTTTCACGAGTGCCGTGGTGGTGGCCCGGGGTGACACGCCGCTCTTCGAGGTGGAGGAGACGGTGGAGGGCCGCATCGCACAGGCGCCCCGCGGCGGGAACGGCTTCGGCTACGACCCCGTCTTCTTCTACCCGCCCTACGGCAAGACCTTTGGCGAGGTGGCGGCGGAGGACAAGGACCGGGTCAGCCACCGGGGCAAGGCCTTCGCGCGCCTCCGACGGTTCCTGATGACGCTCGCGGAGAAGGAGGGGTCAGGTCTGGAATCGTGAATCACGATTCACAATTCCAGACCTGACCCCTTCAGTTGCGGCTGCGGCGGGACACCCAGCGTTCGGCGCTTCCGGGATCGGAGAAGACCGCGGTCGGCAGGCCGTAGGTCGGCGTCGGGACCGACGTATTGAGAGAGGCGTGCTCCCGCGGCGGCATCGATCCGTTTTCCTCGGCGATGAGGGCGCAGCGGCCGAACCCGAGGCCGGCGATGCCGTTCGTCTTCTCGCGCAGCTCGTCGTGCGAGAGGCTCGAGCCGCCCTGGGCGCGGAGGGCCCGGCCGTCCACGAGGAGGCCCATGCCCCTCTCGAAGCGGGGATTTCGGGTGGCGCCGACGATAGCCGCGACGATGTCGTCGCGGGAGGCTTCGCCAAAGGCCGCGACCTTCACGAAGTCCGGGGCAATCGTCCATTTCACCGTCGGCGCCATACAGGGCAATGAACGAGCAAACGCCGTGCCGGGCGCGACGCGCGTCGCGGCAGCCCCTCGGGGGAGGGCTCTCTGATTCCCGCTAAGCTCCTGGCGATGAAGCAAATCGCTGTCCACGCGCCCGGCCCGAGGTCCCGGGCCCGGGCGCGGGCGCCGGCTGGCGCTCCTGGCCCCGTCGGCTACGGCGCACCGGATTCCTCTTCGGCTTCCCGGCTCGGGGGCCGGGAGCCGGCTCGCTCTACTTGGTCGGCTTGGCGAGCTCGACGTCCCCGAGCGCCTTGCGCTGGAGGGCGATCAGATCCTTGATCCCCTTGTCGGCGGCGGCCAGGAGCGCGGCGAGATCGGCGTCGTCGAACGGCTCGTCCTCGGCGGTTCCCTGGATCTCCACGAAGCGGCCCTGGCCCGTCTTGACCACGTTCATGTCGACCTCGGCCGTGGAGTCTTCCTCGTAGGCGAGATCGAGGAGGATCCGACCGTCGATCCGGCCCACCGAGGTGGCGGCCACGAAGTCGGTCACGGGCAGCTCGGCGAACGTGCCTTGCTTCTTCAGATGCCGCAAGGCCTCGACCAGGGCCACGAAGCCGCCGGTGATGGCGGCGGTGCGCGTGCCCCCGTCGGCCTGGACCACGTCGCAGTCGACCCAGAGCGTCCGCTCGCCCAGGGCCTTCATGTTCATGACCGACCGGAGCGAGCGGCCGATGAGACGCTGGATCTCGTGGGTGCGGCCGGAAGGCGCGCCCTTCGAGACCTCGCGCTGGACGCGGGTCGAGGTGGCGCGGGGCAGCATGGAGTACTCGGCGGTCACCCAGCCCTCGCCGCTGCCCTTGAGGAAGGGCGGCACCCGCTCCTCGACGCTCGCGGTGCAGATGACGCGCGTGTCGCCGACCTCGATCAGGGCCGAGCCTTCGGCGTGCTTGTTGTAGCGCGGGGTGATGACCACGGGCCGGAGCTCCAGGGCGTCGCGCCCGTCGGGCCGCGCCCCCTTCTCCTTCTTCAGCACCGCGGGGTCGATCTTGGTCTTGAAGTCGCCGATGCGAAAGCTCACGGCTTGCGGCCTTCGACCACCGGGGCCGGAGCGGGGCCGAGGCCGTAGAGACGCCGGTACTGCTCGCGCCCGGCCAGGATGATCATCACGTAGGCGCGGGTCTCGGTGAAGGGGATGCTCTCCACGAACTCCTCGCCGGACTGGTCGGGTCGGAGCGCAGTCCAGGCGTCGACGCGGTGGGGACCCGCGTTGTAGGCGGCGAGCACGCGCTCGGGGCGGTTGTCGAAGCGGTCGGCCATCTGGCGCAGGTAGAGGGTGCCGAAGTCGAGGCTGGTCTTCGGGTCGTGCAAGGCGGCGTGCCGATAGGGGACCCGCATGTCCCGGGCCAGCTTCCGGCCCGTCGCGGGGATCACCTGCATGAGCCCGCGCGCACCCGCACGGCTGAGCGCCGTGGGGTCGAAGGTCGATTCCTGCAGGATGAGGGCGGCGACCAGCGCGGGATCGAGCCCCTCGGCCCAGGCCTGGGCCACGAGGGCGTCCTTGAACTCGATGGGGAACAGGATCCGCCAGACCTCGTCCGGAAGGCGGTCGCCGGCTTCGCTGATCCACTGGGGATAGGCCCGCTTCATGGCGATGATCGCCGGCCGCAGCTTGCCGCGCTTCCACAAGGTCCAGGCGATGGTCGCCTGCACCTTCGGTGATGGGGCGAGGGCGCGAAGCTCGGTGGCGGCTTCGTCGAACCGTTCGATCAGGAGCAGCTGGCGGACGCGGGTGCGCTCTGGCTCGGGGATGTCGTCGACCGGTGCCGGATCCGAAGGCACGAGGCTCGCGCCGGCCGAGGCCGTGGCCACGCGGGGCAGCTTCGCGAGGGCCTCCTTGGCGCGCAGGCCGTGATAGGCGTACTTGAACCGCAGGACCGTCTCTTCGAAGAGCTGACGGGCGCGATCGTTCTGGCCGAGGGCCGCGCGGGACCGGCCCGCCCAGTACAGGAAGCCCGCGGTCGAAAAGCTCTCCGGGCGAAGCCGCGCGGTGCGCTCCAAGGCCTCGGCCGCGGCCGCGTATCGACCGCCGCGGTAGTCGGCCCAGGCCGTGCGCCACGCCGCACGCTCGGCGTACTGGCCGTCCGGATACTCGGCCAGCAACCGGCGCCAGTAGGGGAGCGCCTCTTCGTCACGCGCGTCCTTCTGGTAGTTGTTGGCGAGAGCGAGGAGGGCTTCCTCGCCCCAGGGACGTGCCCGCGTGCCTGGTCGCCACCGGGGCGTAGGCCTCGTCGACCGGTCCCTGCGCGGCCTTCATCTTCGCGCGGGTGAAGTCGGCTTCGGGCGCGTAGGCCGAGGCCGCGGGCACGCCGGCCAGGGCGACGCTGGCCTCGTACCTCCGGCCGAGGGCCAGGCAGGCGCGCGCGAGCCGGACGCGCGCGAGGTCTGCCTCTTCGCCGCTCGGGTACGCGGGCCAGGTAGGCCTTGAGCGCGCGCGCGGCCTCGGCGTACTGGCGGACTTCGAAGAGCGCCAGCCCCTTGGCCAGGTCACGCGCGGCCCGAGCGGCGGCGGTCGTCGGGGGCAGCAGCGAGCTCAGGGCCGCGAGGCGAGCCGCGGCATCGCGAGCCTGCTCGGAGGCCGGGTACTCGTGGTCGAGGCGGTCGTAGACCGCGGCCGCGGCTTCGCTCCGTCCCGCCGCCTCTTCGACCTTCGCGAGCTGAAGAAGCAGGCGCGGCTCGGAGCCCGGGCACTGGCCGAGGGCCCGGTCCAACGCGGCCGACGCCCTGGCCCCGTCGTTCGCCTTGCTCGAGACGTCGGCGGCACGGCCCAGCGCCTCGCAGGCGAGAGGGTTGTGATTCTCGGGGTTTCCGGCGGCGGCGAGGAAGGACTGGGCCGCGGCGTCCGGCTCGCGGAGGGCTTCCTGGGCGCGGCCGAGGCCCAGGAGGGCGTGGTCGAAGAGGAGCGTCTGCTGCACGTCGGCGTGGGTGAGGAAGGGGATGGCTTCTGCCCCCCGGTCGGCCTCCACCAGGATGAGCCCTGCCGCGAGCTGCGCGAGGCCCGAGGCGGTGGTGCCGGGATACTTGTCCGTGACCTGCCTCAGGCCAGGGAGCGCCGCGGTCGGGCCCGCGAAGCCCGAGGCGCCCGCGAGCGCGTCGCGAACCGCCTTCTCCTGGGGGCTCTCGGGGCTCGCCTGAAGCCAGAACTCGCGCACCTTGGGGCGTTCGGCGGCGGCGGGCGCGGCGACGGAGACGAGAAGGGGCAGCGCGGCGAGGAAGGCGGGGCTCACGAGGCGGAAGCGACGGGCGCCCTCACATGGGTCCGAGGGCGGACGCGTCGCCGCCCGCCAGGATGCGGACGAGCTCGTCGAAGAAGTAGTTCGTGGAATCGCGCACGCTCGCCGCGACCCGATCGGAATACATCTGGCGTCCGCGCTCGATGTCTTCCTTCAGCCTCTCGTAGAGGTCCTTGCTGCGCCGCCCCTCGGCCACCTTCGTCTCGTTGTAGAGCTTGATCTCGCTGACCACGAGGCGCGCGAATCGCTTCGCGTCCTCGTGCGCCTTTTGATCTTCGGGGGACGTGGGCCGGGGAGCTTGGGGTGGCGCCCCCGGTATGACGGGGCGCGGCATCGAAGGAGTGGTGGCCGGGCGCAAGGGCGTGGGCGCGGCGCCCCGGAGGCTGGCGGCGCTGAACATCACGGTGGAAGCCGATTCCTCCGCCGGTGCGGGAGCGCGGGCGCGTGGGCGACGGGCTGGGGCCCGGTGCCCGCTCGGCCCGCGGGAGCGACCGGCTGGGGGCCGGTCGGGGTTCGAGCCGGTGTCGGGCCCGTGCCCTCTCCCGCGGCGCGGAGGGCGGCGGCGCGATCGGTCGTGGTGCCGGACGTCGTGGTGCTGCCCGCGGGACGAGGCACGGCCGACAGGAGGTCGATGTTCTTGGCCGCGACGAGGACGAGGACTTCGATCACGTCGGCGTCCTCGGCCGGGATCTCGTCCTGGCTCGAATCGCAGTAGAGGATCGCCGCGAGCTTGTCGCGCAGGATCAGGGGCACGGCCAGGATCCCTTGCGGGTTGCCGCCCAGCCGAGCCAGGGCCTGGGCCGTCCCCGGCACCTGGCTCATGTGGCCGCGAAGCGGGTGGCGCGAGTTGTGGACGATCCGGAAGACGGTGTCGACGTTCAGGGGGACGTTGACCTTGACCGCGTCCGGCGGCTGGATGCCGCGCGCGTACCAGCCCATCGCGGCCTGGCCCTTGACGATGAACATCGCCGCGCGTTCGACGTACTTGCTGGCCTCGTTCACGAGGTAGGTCAGCACCTCGGAGAGGCTCGCGCCCTTCTCGATCTCGGCGAGCGACGCCTTGAGCCGGCCGAGGTCGGCGCCGCCCGCGGCCGCCGGGGGCTGAGCGGACACCACCGCGCGCATGGTCGAGGCGATCGCGGTCTCGTCGATCTTCTCGTCGTAGCGCGCGACCGACTCGACGAGCTCGTCGAGCGACCGCACCAGGTTTCCCTGGTGTTCGCCGATCTGACGCTGGATCTCGACCACCCAGTTCGCCATCTGCTGGCTGATGAGCGCGAGCGTCCGGGCTTTCAGGTCGTCTTCTAGGCTCATCCTCAACCTCGGCGGCACGCCCTCCGCAAAGCGCGGCTTTATCTTGACTTAGACCTCGGCGGATTATCGGTGACGTGAAGTAGGCGTGTCAATGCAGGCGTCCCGCAGGCCCGCGCCTGGGGCGTCTTGGAATACGCTCAGGCTCGATGCCTTCGGTCTCGCTCACGAGGGTCTACGAGCGCCTTCTCGCCCGCTACGGTCCCGCCGGCTGGTGGCCGGGCGAGAGCGCCTTCGAGGTGTGCGTCGGCGCCATCCTCACGCAGAACACGGCTTGGTCGAATGTCGAGAAGGCGCTCGCGGCGCTGCGTACGCGGGGCCTGCTGTCCTTCGAAGGGCTGTCTCGGGTGCCTCCTTCGAGGCTCGGACCGCTTCTCCGGTCCTCGGGCACCTACAAGGTGAAGGCGAGACGGCTCCGCGCGTTTCTCGCGTTCGTGACCTCGGAGTACGGGGGGAAGGTCGAGAGGATGCGCGCCGAGCGCACCCCCGACCTGCGTCGCAAGTTGCTGGCGGTGCCGGGGATCGGGCCCGAGACCGCCGACGCGATCGCGCTCTACGCCGCCGGCCACGCCCTCTTCGTGGTCGATGCCTACACCCGGCGTATCTTCGAGCGCCTGGGCGTCCTTCACGGCGGGGAGAGCTACGACGAGGTTCAGCGAATCTTCATGCGCCAACTGCCCCACGACCCCGGCCTCTTCAACGACTACCACGCGCAGCTCGTGAGGCTCGCGAAGGAGCATTGTCGCAAGCGTCCCTCGTGTGCGGGTTGCGCCCTGGAGGCCGACTGCGCCAAGCGGGGCGTATGATCGACGCAGGAGCGTGGATGCGCCTCACCTCGGCCGCACTGGTTCTGGCCTTCGCGGGCCCGGTCTTCGGGCAGGACTTCTGGGCCCATTGGGGGGACGGCAAGGCCGAGCTGAACGGCTACCGTCTGACCCAGCCGCGTTATGGCCAGAGTCGCAGCGGCACGGCGGTGCTGATCTTCGTCACCGAAGACTTCTCGGACTCCTCGCGTGTGAAGGCCGACCCCGGCAAGCATCCTGCGAGCGACGTCTACCCGGTCCTGAAGCTGAACGTCGTGCGCGACTTCCAGACCGGCATCTACGACTACAACACGATGACCTCGGTCTTCGCGCGCGCCAGCGCGGGGTGGCCTCTCGCAAAGGTCAGCTTCTCGAGCCAGGAATGGTGCGGACACGTCTGGCACCAGATCACACCGCGCGGCGGCAAGCTCGAAGGGCTCTTCCACAGCTACTTCGACGGCGAGGCCGACGGCAAGGACGACCTGGCCCTGCCCAAGGACGGCGTCTTCGAGGATGCGCTGCCCATCCTGCTGCGGGGCTGGAACGGCGTTTACCTGAAGCCGGGAGAGAGCCGCACCGTGCCCTTCTTGCCGAGCCTCTTTCGGAGCCGGATGGCCCACAAGCCGCTGGCCTGGGGCAAGGCCACGATCACGAGGGCGGCGGCTCCCGTCGACGTGAGGGTGCCGGCGGGTACGTTCAAAGCCGTGACCTTCACGGTGGCCGAGGAGGGCGGGGCGAAATCGACCTACGCCTTCGAGTTCGTGCCGCCCTTCCGACTCTTGCGCTGGTCGAGCGATGCCGGTGACGACGCGGTCCTCCTGGGCTCGTCCCGCCAGTCCTACTGGAAGCTGAACGGCCCCGGGGGCGAAAGATACTTGAAGGAGCTGGGCCTCAAGCCGCCATCGGGGCTGGCACCCTAGGGCACCGTCTTGCTGGCGGGAGTGGCGGGACCCAGGGCCGCCAGGTCGGCCCCCAGCCAGATCATGTGCTCCGTGATGGCCAGGTGCCCGATCTTCACCGCGATCGTGATGGGCTCGCCGCGCACCGTCATGGTGGGGGCGATTCCCACGGGAATGGCCATGGGCTTGATCTTCTCGGTGGGCAACCGCACGTCGAAGCCCTTGGCCACGAGGTTCTCGAGCACGTTCTTTATGTCCACCTTGTCGACGACGAAACCACAGACACCTTCCTGGGCGTCGAGTATCTTCTGAACCGCGGCCCAGGACTCGGCCGAGGGCTCCACCTTCAGCTTGACCTTGACCACGGGGAACTTCGGGTTCGCGAGGATCTGCCGCGCGGTCGCGGTGAGGAGCAGGCCCCCGGAGACGGGGTAGCTGTCGGGCTTCACGCTGCCCGAGACCTTCTGCTCGAGGGTCATATCGCCGCACACGGCGCCGCTGATGTTCTTGCCGTCCCACTTGAAGGTGATGATGGCATCGCCCGTGCCGCTCGCCACCCGCACGGGCAGGGCCACGGTGATCTTGTTGCCCCCGAAGGTGACGTCGGGTTTGCCGGTCTCGAGCTTCCCGGTGACCTCTTCGATCACCACCTTGAGGTCGTACTCGCCGATCGGGATGACCTTCTTGATCGTACCCGCCTTGTGCACCTTGAGGTTGGACAAGGTCAGGGTGACGGAGTCCACGAAGCCGCCAACTACGCGTTGGACGAGCGTGCGTACGAGGGGCGTGGGGACACCGACGCGCACTCCGTTTTCGGGCATGCCGACGAGGCGCGGGTCCTTCGCGATCATCTGGTTGAGGCGGTTGCGCAGCTCGCCGCGCTCGCGCTCCAGGGCCTGGATCTGCGCCTTCATCTCTTCCGGGGTCGCGGCCCCCTTGCGGCCACAGCCGATGCTCGCGGACAAAACCAGCGCGCCGGCGAGGGCAGAGCTCCAGAGGCGGGGAGGGCTCACTGCGCCCCTCCGGCCTTGACCTTCACCAGCTCTCCCGGCACTACGTTCAGGGCGATCCACAAGGTGCCCTGCCCCGCGAAGAGGTCCGCAACGCTCACCGCGAGCGGCATCGACGCGCCCTGGACCCGCACCGGCCCCTGCGTGATCGAAGGGAGGTCGATCGCCTGCTCGATCTTGACCGGGATCTGAATCTCGGGCACCTTCCCCGCCAATTGCAGTCGGACCCTGCGCGCCAGCTCGTCCAGGGTGCCCCCGCCCAGGATCTTCTCGAGCCCGCCCATCTGCAGCAGGTCCACGTGGTCGATTGCGACTCGCGCCCGCAGCGTCCCGGTCGAGGAATCGACCTCGACCCTGTCGAGCGCCCCGATGGCCCGGACCTCGCCCACGTAGTCCGGATGCTCTTTGTGCACGATGGCGCCTTGGAGGGTCACCGCCGGGCTTCCCGTGAAGTTGGCCTTCGCGTCTTTGAGCTCGATCCTGTAGCTCTCGACCTCGATGGTGAAAGGCAACTGCGCGGTGAGGAACTGCATCACGACACCCTCAGCGATCGACACCACGACCGCATCCTCGGGCAGGACCGCCTCGCCCTTCTGCAGCTTCGCGACCGAGGCCCGCAGCCCGCTCACCTCACGCTCGAGCAGGGCGAGCTTGGCGTGGTGCTCGCCCGTACTCGGGCCCCCGCCGCATCGAGCCGCCAAAGCGAGCAGCAGGCACGAGACCCCGAGCCGCCACCGCGCTTTCGATCTCACCATCGCGCTCCCTTGCCGTGCCTTGAGCACCCGTGGCCCCCGGTCTTCTACCGCCGACGGGGGCTGGGCTCGTACCCTATTCTCGTTTCACGAATCCGTCCGAAGGCCAGGGCCGAGCTTATCGCGGGAGGCACGTCACTCGCTCGTCGAAATCGGCATCCAACGCTCGAGGCAGGATGTTGTCCCTGAACTCGAGCGAGCCGTTCGGACGCGAGAACTGGGCGTGATAGATGAGCTCTGCCCGGCAGCCGCCGCACTCCGCCGAATACCCGAAGACCCCCAGCAGCGCCTGACCTGACCCTCCGTTGTTCGTAGTCCGTTGTTCTTACCAGTTGTTGAGACACGGCGGCGGGAATTGGTGCCGAGGGGCGCCAGAGGCGCCCCGAACGCCCGCGTCACGGCGCCTCACCAACCCCGCTTCGCGGGGTTGGTGGAGGCGGCGGGAATCGAACCCGCGTCCGGAAGCGCGCCTACGAGAGACCCTACAGGCTTAGTTCCACCTGGCGTTTCGCCGCGAACGTGAAGGCGGAACCAAACCGCTCGCGACTAGTCCGATTGATCTCGCCCTTCGCCTACGGACCGAAGGCTAGGGGCCAGCCCACATTGATGACGCTCGCTCCGACCGCCGTGGGCGGGCAACCGGGAGAGCGGGTTACCTAACGGTTAAGTTAGGCAGCCAGAGCCAAGTTATCGTTGGCAGGTATGTCTTTCTCACCGAATTTACGAGCCGGTAAGCACGCTCGGCCTGCGTCTTTCGGGGTCACCGTTCCCGTCGAAACCATGACGCCCCCAACTCCTAGAGTGTAGCACCTCAAGGGGAGTCACTCGACCCTCGCGGGCGGCGTGAACGGCACGCCTGCTCCGCGATCGGTCTACCGATGCGGTCTACTTGCGATTCCTGCCGCGCTCCTCGATCCATCCCGCCGGGTTGGCGATCTCGGGGATGGGGATGCTCGTCAGCTCCCGGAGCAAGCGCAGGCGCTGGGCATACCCCGGATCGCGGGGCCAAACCTCCTCGACGGGCTGGGTCACCCACGCCGAAAGGAAGTCCGCGGCAGAGCGGCGCACGGCGGGGTCGCCCGCAGGGTCCATCACCGCTTCCCGCGCGGCGGGCAGGAAGGCG
Organism: uncultured Acidobacteriota bacterium; assembly: GCA_963760685.1. GTDB lineage: Bacteria > Acidobacteriota > Vicinamibacteria > Fen-336 > Fen-336 > CAVXEA01. The sequence continues at coordinate 2,455,420 of CAVXEA010000003.1, read as the reverse complement.
AATCCCGCGCCGCGAAGGTCCTGCCACTTGTCGCTCTCCAGGCGCCCGAAGATGGCCTGGCGGTCGGCCGCGGGGAGTGCGCGAACCTGGGTGGCCGTGGCCTCGGCGATCGCGGCCAGGGCGGCATCGGCATCGACTGGCCGCGGCTCTGGGAGCACGAAACGGATCTTGCCGAAGGTGTCCGCGTAGCGGCCCTCGGCCAGTCGCCAGACCACGCGCGCACCGTCCGCCTGCACGGCGTCGGCCGGCTCGCTCGCGGTCAGCCGCCCCGTGATGTCGATGTCGCCCATCATGTCGGCGATCACGCTGCCGAACTGCGGGTTCAGGTTTCGCAGCACTCGGGGAAACTCCTCGCCCCACCAGGGCAGCGCCAGCAGGGGAAGGATCCCCACCAGCAGGCGCTCGATGCGTCGCGCGCGGAGCAGCAGAATGTCTATTCCCTTGAACCACACGAAGAGGCCGATCAGCCCGCCGATGAGCGTAACCCCCCAATCGGGCCTGGCCTCGCGGCGAGCGTCGATGAATCCCGCGGGGAGCGCGGACTCGGAGTGCCGGGGATCGAGGGCCAGGGGAAAGGTGGGGGCGGGCGTGCCCCAGCTTTGCGTCGCCACATCCACCGGGCGGTCGATCGCGATACGCAGGTCGTCGAGGGCCGATTCCGGCTTGGCGTTCCTGAGAAAGAAGTCGTCGGCGGGCTGCTCCTTGAGCCAGGCGAGCGCAGCGGCGGGCAGGCGGATCTCGGGCATGGCGAAACCGCTCGCGTCGCGGGCCCAGGCGAAGGGCACCTTGGGCGCCATCTCCTTCAAGTCGTGCAGGGTGTATTGCTCGGAGAAGGGCAAGCGGTTTCCGCAGAAGGCACGGCGGGTCGGGACCCACTCCGCGGTGTACTCGACCACGGCGCAAGGCGTCGCCTTGGCGAAGGCGCGCCAACGCTTGAGGTCGCCCATCTCGGCCGGGTTCCAGTCGAGGGCGAGCCAGCTCTCCACGATCCGCCCGGTCTTCTGCGCGGTGAGCAGCGCGAACTCGTCGGCATCGAGCACCCGCTGCGGCCCGTTCTGCCAGGCGACGGTGAGGACGAGGCCAGCCGCGCCGAGGAAGATCGCGGCGTAGAAGCCCAGCACCTTGAGCATGACGAACTGGAGGGCGCGCATCCCGAGACTTTTGGGAAGGGAAAGCGGCGGCTCCGGCGAAGGGGCAGCGGGCTCGGTCGCCGGCCCCGGAGCCGCGGGCGGTTTGCGCCTGCGCTTCGACATGCGCGGAATACTACCCGGGGCGGCCTCAAAGAAGGGGCGCTACGGTAGGATCAGGCGCCCATGCCCTCACCGAATTCCTGGAAGTCCGCCGATGAACCACAGCGAGAAACAAATCGGCGAGCACCGCTACTTCTACCGCTACACACCTCCCCGCCCGCTGGAAGAAATCGAAGCCGACATCCGCGCCCTCGAGAAGGACATCGAACGCATGCTGGCCGAGGTTACCCTAGGCCTGGGCTCGTGAAGCAGTCGCTCGTGGCACGTGACCCGATGCGCAACATTGTGCGTTACCCGTACAACGGCACGACCTCGTGGGTCGTGTGCTTCAAGCGAGCCGGCAAGAAGTACATCAAATTCTTCGCGGACGGCGACGAAGGAAAGGCGGCTTCTCTCAAGCGCGCCCAGACCTGGCGAGACGCGATGGAAGAGAAGCTCGGTCCCTGGAACAAGCTTCACCGCCGCAGCTCCACCAACACCAGCGGCGTCATCGGGGTCAGCCTCATCAAGGACCGGACGAGGGTGGGCACCATCGTCCGCCGCTGGGTCGCGCACTGGCACTCCGCCGATGGCATCCGGCTCAAGAAGAGCTTCTCGGTCCTGCTCTACGGCGACGCCGAGGCTCGCAGACGTGCGATTGCCGTCCGCCGCCAGGGCGTCGCCGACTTCCTTGCCGCCCGAGCCGCCCAATGAGGTTCCGGCCCTATCCGGAGTACCGCGACTCGGGCGTGGAATTGCTGGGGCGGATTCCGAAGCACTGAGCCGAGGGCGGCCAACCGCCGCTTGCAGTCCCATGACATATTATTTAATATTTAGACTATAACTTAAATAGCGAGATCGGCTATTCAAGTGTCCTCTGCGTTCGTCGAGGGGGGAATGAAGCGGGGACTCACGGGACGGTACGAGATCGCGACCTTCGGCGGGGAACGAGTCGAGGCCTTCGTGCCGGCGCCCCTTCCTCCGGTGCCGCCTTTGGAGACAGGCGGCAAGTTGCCGCAGGCCCTGGAGCGCGCGCTCCTGTCGGTCGGTCGCCTGGACAGCCTGTCGACGTTCCTGCCCGATCCCACGCTCTTCTTGTACAGCTACGTCCGCAAGGAAGCGGTCCTTTCTTCCCTCATCGAGGGCACTCAGTCTTCGCTCTCCGACTTGCTTCTGTTCGAGGCGGACGAAGCTCCCGGAGTCCCGCTTGAGGACGTGGTCGAGGTCTCGAACTACGTGGCGGCGCTCGACCATGGCCTTGCGCGGCTTCGGGCGGGCTTCCCGCTGTCCAACCGCCTGATTCGGGAGATCCATGGCGTGTTGCTCGCGCGCGGCCGCGGAAGCGGCAAGGACCCGGGAGAGTTTCGGCGTTCGCAGAACTGGATTGGTGGCACCCGGCCCGGCACGGCTGCGTTCGTGCCCCCGCCGCCGGACCAGGTGGCCGATTGCATGGCCGCATTCGAGCGATTCCTGCACAACCAGAAAGATGGTCTGCCGACGCTCGTCCGCGCGGGCCTGGTTCACGTCCAGTTCGAGACGATCCATCCGTTTCTCGATGGCAACGGCAGGGTCGGCCGCCTGCTCATCACATTTCTTCTGTGCGAAGCCGGCGTGCTACGCGAGCCCCTCCTCTACTTGAGCCTCTACTTCAAGCAGCATCGCGAGCAGTACTACCGCCTCTTGGGCCAGGTTCGCACCAAGGGCGACTGGGAGGCGTGGCTCTCGTTCTTTCTCGAGGGCGTTCACGAGACGGCAGACGGTGCAGTAGCTACCGCCCGGCGTCTCAATACGCTCTTTCACGAGGATCGCGATCGCATCGCGCCTAAGGGTCGTCGGGCCGGATCGATGCTCCGGATTCACGAGGCGCTGACAAAGCGGCCGGTAACCGCGCTGCCCGATCTCGCCCGTTCGACTGGCCTCTCATTCCCCACGACGGGAGCCGCGATCGACGTGCTGGTCGACATGGGAATCGCGCGGGAACTCACCGGGCGGCGGAGGAGCCGCGTTTTCGCTTACGATCGGTACCTCGCGATCCTGAGTGAGGGCACCGAGCGGCCATGAGCGTCGATGTCTCCGAGCGGAGCTTCGAGGAGGCGGTTCGGCTCACGTCGGAGAGCGCTGCGGAATCCGTGCGAACAAGATTCCCGCAGGCTCCACCCCCGGCCTCGCCTTGACCGAGGGCCGGCCGAGGGCGTAGCCTCCGACCGAGAAGCGAAGGGATCGTCGAGGCCAGAATCATGCCGGAGATCCGGATTCGCGCCGCCGACGGCAACGTCGGCCGTTTCCCGATCAGCAAGGAATGCGTGAGCATCGGGCGCGCCCGGGGCAGCGACATCCTGCTGTCCGACATCGCGCTGTCCCGGCGGCATGCCGAGATTCGCAGGCGCCACGAGGGCTATTTCCTGCGCGACCTCGACAGCGTCAACGGCACCCGCCTGAACGGCGAGCGCATCCGGAGCGAGCGCCGGCTCTACCCCGGGGACATCATCAAGATCGCGGAGTACGTCCTGGCCTTCTGCGAAGAGGGCGACCCCCTGGTCGAGCCCCAGGACCTGGGCCGCTTACAGGTCTATTCCGCGAAGGAGATCTCGACCTCTTCGACGCCCGAGGCCCAGGGTGCGGAGGCGCTCGAGCGCCAGAGCCACGTGTTCGACATCCTGACCCGCGCCGCGGGCGCGCTGGTCGCGCACCGGTCCCTGGAGGAGCTCTTCTTCCTCGTGCTCGACGAGCTGCTCGAGGTGACTCCGGCCGCGCGCGCGGCCCTCGTCCTGATGGAAGGGGAGCCGCTGCGGCCGGTGGTGAAGGCCTCGCGCTCCCGGACGGGTCCGCCCATCACCACCGTGAGCCGGACCATCGCGCGCAAGGTGGTGGGAGAGCGCATGTCCGTGCTGGTCCCGAAGGTGCTCGAGGATGCCGCGTACCGGGAACGCGAGAGCATCACGGGGGCGGGAATCCGCTCGGCCATCGCCGCCCCCCTCTGGGTCGCGGAGGCGCCGGACACCGAAGGTGACGTGATCGGCCTCATCTACCTGGACAGCTTCAAGGAGACGGCGGCCTTCGACGAAGAGGACCTCCGGGTCGCGACCGCCCTCGCCAATCTGGCCGCGACCCGCATCCACTCCGCGCGCCTGCTCGAGACCAACAAGAACAAGCATCGACTGGACGTCGAATTGCAGCGGGCGGCCCAGATCCAGTCGAGCCTGCTTCCGAGCGAAGCGCCGGTCGTTCCGGGCTACGAGATCGCAGGCGAGATCCGCTCGGGCAGCGCGGTGAGCGCCGACTACTACGACTTCGGAAGCGATCACGACAACCTGATCCTGGCCCTCGGCGACGTCGCGGGAAAGGGCACGGGGGCGGCCCTCCTCATGACCCTGCTGCGCGCCGCGGTGCGTGCCCACTGGATCGACGGCACGCCCGGAGAAGTGATGGCGCGGATCAACCGCAACCTGCGGGAAAGCGTGCCCTCCAATCGCTATGCGACCCTGTTCCTGGGCCGGCTGGAGCCTGCCGCGGGCCGCCTGCTCTACGTGAACGCGGGGCACTACCCGCCCATCCTCCTTCGCGGCGCCGGCGAGTGCGTCCGTCTGCAGGAAGGAGGCACCGTGCTCGGAGTGCTGGAGGACGCCACCTACGGCGAAGGGGTCGCCATCGTGGCACCGGGCGACCTGCTCACGATCTTCTCGGATGGCGTGGCCGAGGCGGCGGGAGAGGATGGCGACCCCTTCGGCAAGTGGAAGCTCCCGTCCCTTCTTGCCGCGAACCGGCACCGGTCGGTCTCGGACATCGTGCGCGCGGTCTGGGCCGGCCTCGACTACCACGTCGGGGGCGGTCCGATCGCCGACGACTGGACCCTCGTGGTCATCAAGAGGCTCGACCCCTCGGGCGCGCCCGCCGCGGAGTAAGAACGAGCCGCTAGGGCGCGAGGCCCTTCGGAAGCCGGCCCAGGCTGACGCCGCTCCGCTCGATCGGCAACAGATCCACCGCTGGCGTCGAGCGCTCCCTGGTCCCCGAAGGTCACGCGCACGCGGCCCGCGGGGCGATCGAGAACGACCGTGACTTCCACCGGGCCTGGCGAGAAAGGAATCGCGGGGCCCTTCACCCCTGAAGCGCCCGGCCGGCGCTCATAGGAGAACACGACGTGGCCCGGGTCCGTCATCCGCCAGGACACGACGTCGGCCTGCGAGCCGTCGCCCGAAGACAGCACCGGCGCATCGTGACCGACGGTACCCGCGGGAAGGGTCAGGAGGTGCTTGGCCTCGAGGCGGTCGAAGCTGTGGCGCGCGATCCACCGCCAGTGCTCACCGTCGCGGAGGAGGGCGCCGTCGCGAGCGGGGGAGGCCCAGAGCTGGCCGGGCCCGCCCACGCCCGGCGGCGCCGGGGCGTCGCTCCACCACGTGGGCGAAGCGGCGATGTCGGGAAGCGGGGCGGCCCCCCCCGCGCGCGCCCAGTCCATGACCTCGGACACGAGAGCTCCCGAGAATCGTCCCAGGTCGGCGGCGTCCTTGCCTTTGGCCCCGCGGCCCAGCCAGATCTGACCTCGTTCCACCGGACCCAGCTCGGCGGCGACGCGAATCGGATCGCGGCCGTCGATGCGAACGAGGATGTGCCGACGCAGCCGGTCGAGCTCGACCTCGCAGGCGTAGAAGTGACCGGTGCGCAGCGGCACCGGGGCGGACTCGTGGTCGGCCGCGGCCACGTGGCCGAAGGCGAACGACACGAGGCCAGGCCCGAGGGTGCGCACGAAGAGCACGTCCTGGCGGGCGGGTGAGCCCGAGCTGACGAGCGGCTCGAGCTCTGCCGAAGGACGGTCCGGGAGGGCCATGCGAAAGCGAACCACCGCCCGCGTGTCGCGCATCAGGGCGCGTCCGAGTCCCAACCGCAAGGGCTCGAAGCGCTGCTCGAGGCGGTGGAAGAGCGCGGGGTTCCCGCGGCGCAGGCTGTCCTCGTAGCCCGTGAGGCTCAAAGCGATCGCGGCCGCGGCGGCCCAGCCGAGTGCAAGGCCCATCCCGAGGGCCAGCCGGCGCCGCCCCTTCCCTCCCGGGGCGAATCGTTCCCGGGCCGAGAGCCACACGACGAGCGCCGGTACCACGAGGAAGCTCACGAAGTCCGCCTCGTAGCGTTGGTTGGCGGCGCCGATGATGAAGCTCGTCACCAGGGGATTCAGCAGGCCGGCCGCGGCGAGAAGGGCGATCGCGAGCCGAGGCCGTCCGGACGCGGGCTCCTGGTCGAGCGCCGGCCTGGCGGCCAGGAGGATCAGCAGGAACGGCGCCAGCAGAAGGACGCCCGCGATCAGCTCCGGCCCGAAGTAGCCGGGGGGCAGGGTCCCTGGATAGCGGCGCTCCAGGAACACGAATGGGAAATCGAGGCGCAGCGCAGGAGGCGCCAGGAAGTTGAAGTAGAGACCCGGGAGGATGCCGCGGGGGTCGAGCCAGAGGAGCCCGTGAGGGTGGTTGCCGGAGAGCTGGTAACGCGTGCCGAACTCGAAGGGTGAGGTGAACCGCGCGGCGTTGTAGGCGGCGAGCAGGACGAGCACGACCGTGAAAGGCGTCAGCGCGGCGGCCGCGACCTTGACCCGACGGACCGAGCCTTCGGGAAGGGCCAGGACTCCGAGAGCCAGAAGCAGGGGGGCCGAGAAGAAATGGCTGGGCCGGCTGCCCACGGCCAGGCCCAGGAGCAGGCTCCCGATGGCCAGCGACCACACTCGAACCCGGCCGTGGTCGCCCGCAGCCGAGAAGTAGAAGGCGGCCGCCCACAGAAAGCACGCGCCGGCCGTGATCGCCACTTCGTAGACCGAGGCGCCGCGGAGCACGAACGGCATCCCGTTCGTGAGCGCGAGAGCGAGGAGGGCCACGAGGCGCAGCCCGAAGGGCGCTGTGGGCGCGCAGGACCGGAGGAGGCGCCAAAGGACCAGCCCGGCGAAGGCGAAGGCCGAGAACGCGAACACGGCGGTGGCCAGGCTCTCCGGCAGAGCGAAGCCGAGGAGGCGAAGAGGGACGAAGAGGGTCAGCGCCGGTGCGATTCCGTAGTAGAGGTAGTACCGCCCTTGGTAGAGAGACGCGTCGTGCAGGCGGTAGGGAGCGTTCTTCGCCGGGTCGTAGGGGTCCACGAGCTCGAACAGCTCGGCCCGCGGCGCGACCGGAAGGGAAAGCTGGCCTTGAAGGAGGGCGGCGGCCAGCAGGTTGTAGTGACCCTCCTGCGGGGCGCGGATCGGAAAAGCCCGCCCGTCGGACGCGGTCCAGAGATAGAACCAGAGGACGCCGCCGGAAAGGGCGGCCAGAACGAGTAGGTGGGGGAGCCGGATGCGAGCCATGGGGGCGCTGCGCGCGCAGCGGTCTGGACTCTAGCGCATCGGACCGTGGGTCGCGACTCTCCGAGGTGCCTTCGCCTTGCGCCCGGATCGACCTCGCCCTTACCATGCCAGAGGTTGCGCTATTCCAAGGCAGAACGAGCGGGCGGAACCAATCGGCGAGTCGTCGCCTCCTTCCTCGTCCTGGCCGTCGCCACGGCGATGGCCGGCGCGGCTCCGACGAGCTCGCCCATCGTCGCTTCTCACCGAAGGGCAACGTCGGGAGCTCCTGCCCGTAGTACGGGGAGACGCGGAGCTCCTGGCCCTGGACCAGGTGGTCGCGGGCCTCGCCATCTCGGTCACGAGCGACGCCGCGGGCGGGGCGGTGACCCTCTCCCACCAGAAGCACGAGGTGAGCCTCTACAACCGCAAGAGCCTCGCCGCCGTCGACGGCGATCTCCGCCTTCTCTCGTCGCCCGTGATCCTGGAGGACGGCCGCTGGCTCGTTCCCGTGGATGCGGTGCCTCGCCTGCTCGGCCCGCTCCTGGGCCGCCGGGCGGAGTGGCGCGCCGCGTCGCGCGTCCTGATCGTCGGCAATGTCCCCGTCCCGCGCGTCAACGTCTCGACCTTTCTCTCGGGGGACGTGGCGCGGGTGGTCTTCGAGGCGAGCGAGAAAGTCCCCTTCCGGGTCGAGCAGGAGACGGGACGGGTGACGGTCGCGGTTGCGCGCGACCTCGTGGACGTGACCTTCCAGCAGCAGCGGCTCACCGGGGGAATCGTCGAGTCCGTCCAGTTCGTCGGGGGCCGAGGAGAACGTCTTCGCGGTGACTCTGGGCCGGCGCTTCAAGGAGATGAAAGCGGTCGAGCAGGACTCGCCCCCGCGCCTCGTGCTGGATTTCGAGGGCCCTCCCGCGTCGGCGGCCGCGCCCGTCGAGACGCCGAGTGCCGGCGTGCCTTTGCCGACCTCGCGAGCACCGGCCTCGGACGGCGGCCTGCGCACGGTCGTGATCGACCCCGGACACGGCGGGGAGGAGACCGGGGCCAAGGGTCCGGCCGGCACCCTGGAGAAGGACGTCGCCCTCCAGATCGCGCGCCGGGTGAAGGCGCTGCTCGTGAACAACCTGGGCCTCCAGGTCTTCATGACGCGCGAACGGGACGAGTACGTCGACCTCGACACGCGAACGGCCGTGGCCAACAACTACAAGGCCGACGTCTTCATCTCCATCCACGCGAACGCCAGCCGTGCCCGGTCCGCGGCCGGCACCGAGGTCTACTTCCTGTCCTACCAGGCGAGCGACGAGGAGAGCCGACGGCTGGCCCAGTCGGAGGGCGCCCTTCCCGAGGCGGCTGCGGGCGCCACCGGGACGCCGGACCTGGCCCTCATCCTGTGGGACATGGCCCAGGCCGAGCACCTCGAGGAGTCCTCGGCCCTGGCCTCGCGGATCCAGGAGGAGCTGGCCGCGGCGCGTGGCGCCGAAGGGCGAGGCGTGAAGCAGGCCCCGTTCCGCGTGCTGGTGGGCGCCGCGATGCCCGCGACCCTCGATCGAGGTCGCGTTCATCAGCAACCCCGAGGAAGAGAAGCTGCTGCTCTCCGACGCCTTCCAGGCCAAGGTGGCGAACGCAGTTCTGCGGGGCGTCGCCCGCTACCGGCAGGAGCGCTTTCCGGGGAGCGCAGGTCCGCCTTCGCTTCCCGCCCGACCCGGGCCGTGACCCCGCGCACCGCGAACCTCGCGACCGGGCTCGCTCTCCTCGGCCTCCTCGTGGCCTTGACCTTGACCGCACCGCGCTGGGCGCGCGTCATGCGCCAGCCGGTGGCCGCACCCGCCCGAGGAAGACCCGGCCCTCGCCGCCTCGGGCTCGGCCAAGGCGGCGGCTCCGGAAGCGGAGGGGGAGCGGACGATCTCGGTGAAGCTCTACTTCGAATCGCCCGATCTCTCCGGCCTCCTTCCCGAGGACCGCTCGCTGCCTTTCTCGGTGGAGCTGTCGAGGCAGCTCCGGACCGTGGTAGAAGAGCTGGTGCGTGGATCGACCACCGGCCTCACCTCGCCCCTGCCCGCCGACACCAAGGTGCTGGACGTCTTCGTCACCGCGCGGGGCGTGGCCTTCGTGAGCCTCTCGAAGGAGGCGCCGGCCGGCGTCCCCGGGGGCTCCACCGCCGAGCTGCTCACGGTCTATTCCGTCGTGAACTCCATCACCGCCAACTTCCCCGCGGTGAAGCGGGTCCAGCTGCTGCTCGACGACCGGCCGGCCGTGACCTTCGCGGGCCACGTGGACGTCTCGCGCCCCTCCAGCCGGACATGACCTTCGTGGCGGTGGTCGGCGCCCCCGCCTTCGCCGCGTCCCGACGCGGTTCCGTCCCGAGCCCCGGTCACGCCATGAGCGTACGGCCCTCGGCCAAGGCCGATCGCTTCCAGGAGTCGGTGATCCGCGAGATGACCCGCCTCGCCACCCTCCACGGCGCGGTCAACCTCTCCCAGGGCTTCCCCGACTTTCCCGCGCCCGGCGGAGATCAAGGAAGCGGCGCGCCAGGCGATCGCCGCCGACGTGAACCAGTACGCCGTCACCTGGGGGGCGCAGTCGCTGCGGGAGGCGATCGCGACGAAGTTCGAGCGCTCCTACGGCCTGCCCGTCGATCCGGAGCGCGAGGTCACGGTGACCTGCGGCTCGACCGAGGCCATGATCGCGGCGCTCCTGGCCCTGCTCGATCCCGGCGACGAGGTCGTGGCCTTCGAGCCGTACTACGAGAACTACGGTCCCGACGCCATCCTCTCGGGCGCCGTGCCGAGGTTCGTGCGCCTGCGCCCGCCGGACTGGAGCTTCGATCCCGGACGAGCTGGCGCGCGCCTTCGGGCCGCGGACGCGGGCGATCATCGTGAACACTCCCAACAACCCCACGGGCAAGGTGTTCTCGCGCGCGGAGCTCGGCCAGATCGCGGACCTCTGCCGGAAGCACGACGTGGTGGCCCTCACCGACGAGATCTACGAGCACATCCTCTACGACGGGGCCGTGCACGTGCCGCTCGCCACCCTGCCCGGGATGGCGGAGCGGACGATCACCATCAACGGCATGAGCAAGACCTACAGCGTCACGGGGTGGCGCGTGGGATGGGCGATCGCTCCGCCGGTCCTCACCGGATGCGATTCGCAAGGTGCACGACTTCCTCACCGTGGGCGCGCGCGGCGCCGTTGCAGGAGGCGGGCGCTCTGGCCCTGGCCCTGCCCGACTCGTACTACGCCGACCTCGCCGCGTTCTACGCACGGCGACGCGCGCGCCTCCTCGGGATCCTCCGCCAAGCCGGCTTCGTCGCGTACCCGCCGGGCGGCGCCTACTACACGATGGTCGAGATCGCGGGTCTGGGCTGGGACGACGACCTGGCCTTCACCCGTCACCTCGTGGAGGAGATCGGGGTCGCGGTCGTGCCCGGGTCTTCGTTCTACGCCGATCCCGCAGACGGGCGCGGGCAGGTGCGATTCGCCTTCTGCAAGAAGGACGAGACCCTCGACGAGGCGGAGCGCCGGCTCGCCCGACTGCGCCCGCGGTGAGCGGGCCGCCGCGTCCTTCGATGCCGCGGGCCGTGGGCGCGCTGCTCTGCGTCGTCGGCCTCTTGTCCGCGGACCGGGCCTTCGGTGCGAGCGGGGGAGCGGCGGCGATCGCGCAGGCCGAAGCCCTCGCGGCCGAGGCCGAGAAGCTCATTCCCACGCAGCCGAAGGAAGCCGTCGCCCGGGCCCGCCAGGCGCTGGCCCTCACCTCCGAGTTCGATCCCATCGTGTTCGTGAAGGCCGGCCGCAAGGGCGAGGTCGTCGAGGACGAGTTCGTGGCGGCGCGCAACGACTACCGCCGTCACCGCGCCCGCCTCTACGCGGCGGTGGGCGAAGCGTTGGTGGCGGCGGGCTCGCCCCTGGCCGCCAGCCGGTATCTGCGTCGCGCGGCGCTCCTCGACCCCGCCACCCCGCGGTACCTCGCGCTCGCGCGCGTCCTTCTTGACCCTCGGCCGCGGGGCGGAGGCGGTGGCCGTGCTCGAGCGCACCGTGGGCCTCGGCGGTTTTCCCCGGGAAGCGCTTCCGCTGGTGGCCCAGGCGGTCGACGCCGCGGGCTGGCCCAGCGCCCAGGCCGAGATCGACCGGGTCCGACTGAAGGCGCTGTCGGTGGCGACCGTCGAGTGGCGTGACGGGCCCGTCCGGTCTCCCCGAGCGGGTGCGCCTCTCCACGAACCCGGTGTTCCGTCTCGACGAGTCGGAGGTCAACCTCCTCTACCTGGCCGAGCTGTCCTGCCGCTCCTGCTCGGAGGACGTGGAGACCCTGCGCCGCGTGGCCGCGCCCGGGGTGCGCATGCTGATGGTCCCCGAGGTGGACGGTCAGGACCAGGCGCTGCGGCAGGTGCTGGGTCTCTACGCTCGAACTGGTCGCTCCTGCTGGGCCCGGGCGTGGCCGCAGTCGCTGAACGCACCGCCGCGCGCGGCCCTCGTCGTGGCGCGGCAGGGCTGGTCCCTCGCGGCTCGTCAAGCCTCCGCTCATGCCGGCGCTCGCGAGCGTGCTCGCGATCCTCGGCAGCAAGGACATTCCCGGAGACGGTGCCGCGCGCGGGCTGGAACCGGCGGGGCGTGGATCGCCGCGTGCCGCGCCGAGCCGGCCCTCCTGCCCGAAGGCCTGGCCCCCGGCGAGGACGAGCCGTTGTCGGGGGACCTCCTGGCCGCGGTCGCCGCCTTCCGCGCGGGGAAGCCGGCCGAGGCCTTGCGTCTCTTCGAAGCCGTCGAGGCGCTGGGGGACGGCCAGCTCCTGCCCCCCGAAGGACGCCTCAATCGCGGTCTGTGTCTCGCCGCCCTGGGCCAGCGTGAGACCGCGCGCCTTCTGCTCCTGCGCACCGGAGACAGCCGCTTCCAGGACGCGGTCGACCGTGCGCTCGAGAAGGTCGGCTCCGCCAAGCGCTGAGCGCTCGCGCCGCGGCTGGCGCCTCGCCCGCCGCTCGGATAGAGTCGGGCCTTTGGAGGCACCATGAGCGAAGCCGCGCCGACCGGCGCCATCATCGAGACCCCGCACGGCGAGATCGAGATCGAGTTCTTCAACGACAAGGCCCCGGGCCACGTGAAGAACTTCACCGATCTCGCGAAGAAGGGCTTCTACGACGGGACCACCTTCCACCGCGTCATTCCCGGCTTCATGATCCAGGGCGGCGACCCGAACACGAAGGACAAGGCCGCCTCGCGCGAGCGCCACGGCACCGGCGGGCCCGGCTACACCATCAAGGCCGAGTTCAACGACACCTCCCACAAGCGCGGCATCGTGTCGATGGCGCGGGCCCAGAGCCCGGACAGCGCGGGCTGCCAGTTCTTCATCTGCGTCGCCGACTCCGACCTTCCTGGACCGCCAGTACACGGCCTTCGGGAAGGTGACGAAGGGCATCGAAGCCGCGGACAAGATCGTGAGCGCGGCTCGCGACGGCCGCGACAATCCCAAGGAGCGGATCGAGATGAAGATCCGCGTGGTGGCCTGACCCGGACCTTGTCCGGCCCGATCGAGACCGAGATCAAGCTCAAGGTGGCCTCCGCGGAGGCCGCCCGCGAGGCGCTGGCCCGGATCGGCGCGTCGCCCACGCGCGCGCGCCACATCGAGGACAACCTGCTCTTCGATTTCGAGGGGAGGGTGCTCCGCGGCCGCGGCCACGTCCTTCGCCTGCGCGAGACGCCCGGCCGGAGCGGTGCTGACCTTCAAGGGCCCGTATCGCGTGGAAGACGGTCTCAAGAGCCGCGAGGAGATCGAGGCGGGCTCGCCCGACGGCTCGGCGCTGCGGGCGATCCTGAACCGCCTGGGCTTCGTCCCCGTGTTTCGCTACCAGAAGTACCGGGAAGCCTTTTCGTGGCAGGGCGCAGGAGATCGTGCTCGACGAGACGCCGATCGGGATCTTCCTCGAGATCGAGGGCGACGCGGCGGGGATCCACGCCGCCGCGACCGCCCTCGGCTTCGGCCCGGAGGACTACCTGACCGACTCGTACGCGGCGCTCTTCCGGGCCTCGGGCGGAACCGGAGACATGCTCTTTTGAAGGCCATGATCCTGGCCGCGGGCCTCGGCTCGCGCATGCAGCCGCTCAGCTCGCTCCGGGCCAAGCCCGCGCTGCCCGTGCTGAACCGGCCCCTCCTGCACTGGACCCTCGAGCGCCTGGCCCGCCACGGCGTGACCGACGTCGTGGTCAACCTGCACCATCTGCCGGAGACGGTGACCGGACGTCGCTCGGCGACGGCCGCGCATTCGGCCTTCGCGTCGTCTACTCCCGCGAGCGCACGATCCTCGGCACGGGAGGCGGACCGCGCAAGGTGCGCCAGCTCCTCGGTGACGAGCCCTTCCTGCTCGTGAACGGCGACATGCTCTTCGACTTCGACCTGTCGCGGCTCGTGGCGCGCCACCGCGCGTCGGGGGCGCTCGCGACCCTGGCCCTGAAGCCGAACCCCGACCTGCGCAGGTATCGGCCCGTCGTCACCGGACCCGACGGCTGCGTGCGCTGGCTTCCGGGCCTGGGCCGGCGCCGGCGCGGCACTGGCCTCGCTCTTCACCGGGGTCCACGTGATGGAGCCGGCCCTGCTCGACCGCCTGTCGGCGGGCCCGGCGGACAGCGTGCGCGATCTCTACGCTCCCCTGATCGCGGAGGGGGGACGCATCCTGGGGGTGCGGGTCGCGGGCCCCTGGCGCGACCTTGGGCGCCCCTCGCTCTACCTCGAAGCCCAGCTCGAGCAGCTTGCGGCGGGCGCTTCGACGCGTGCGGACCGTTGCCTCGTCGATGCGAGCGCCAGGCTCGGGCGGGGCGCGCGGCTCGACCGGTCCGTGGTCGGGCCCGGGGCGGTGGTCGGCGAAGGCGCGCGCGTCGTGCGCTCGGTGCTGTGGGCGGGCGCCCGCGTGGGGGCGGGGGCCGTGGTGCGGCATACCGTCGTCACCGACGGCGGGGTCGTGGGCGAGCGCGAGAGCGTCACCAGCCGCGTGGTCATGAGCACGGGCCGATGCCCGCTCGGCTGAAGTCGGGGCGCGCCGCCCAGAAGCGCAGCGGACGCCGAGCGGGATTCGGTGGCCCTCCTCCTCGATCACTTGAAGGAGCGGCGGGGCCGCGGGGCGGAGGAGATCCGCATCACCCCTCTCTCCGGCGACGCGTCGACCCGCCGCTACTTTCGCCTCCAGGGACGGACCGGGTCCGAGGTGGCGTCGCTCTACCCCGAGCCGTTCTCGGCCGACGAGCTGCCGTTCCTCGGGGTGCGCGCGCTGCTTCGCGGGCTTCGGCCTGCCCGTGCCCAGCATCGTCGACCACGACGGCGCCGCGCGGGATCGTGATCCAGGACGACCTGGGCGACGTGACGCTGCAGCAGGCGCTCGCCGAGGCCTCGTCGCGGGACCGCGACGATCTCTACCGCGAGGCGCTCGACGACCTGAGCGTCCTCCAGCGCGAGTCGCAAAAGGGCCCCCATCGCGCGCCGTGCTTCCAGATCGCCTTCGACATCGAGAAGCTCTCGTGGGAGCTGCACTACTTCCAGAAGCACTTCCTCGAGGGCCTTCGCGGGCGCGACCTGTCGGTGGAGGACCGCTCGACCCTCTCCGAGGGATTCCATCGGCTGTCCGAGGAGATCGCGTCGTGGCCGCGCGTGCTCTGCCATCGCGACTTCCACAGCCGCAACCTCATGCGCCACCAGGGACGCCTCCACTGGATCGACTTCCAGGACGCGCGCATGGGGCCGGCGACCTACGACCTGGCGTCGCTTCTCCGAGACTCGTACGTGGACCTCGACGAGGACTTCGTGGCGGAGCAGGCTCGAGGAGTTTCGGCAGCAGGCGGTGCCGGGCGAGGCCCGCGAGGTGTTCGGCCGGCGCTTCGAGCTGACCTCGGTGCAGCGGAACCTGAAGGCGCTGGGGACGTTCGGGTTCATGGCGACGGTCCGAGGCAACGAGGTCTACCTGCCCTACGTGCCACGGACCCTGGCGCCACGTGCGCCGCAACCTGGAGCGGCATCCCGAGCTCGCGGGCTTGCGGCGGGTGCTCGGCCGTCACGTGCCCGAGCTCGGGTAGGAGGGAGTAGCGTGGAGAGCGTTCGCATTCGGGAGTTCGGCGCCCACGTCGGCGAGGAAGTGATGATCCGCGGCTGGCTCCACAACAAGCGGAGCAGCGGCAAGCTCCAGTTCCTCACCGTGCGCGACGGAAGCGGCTTCACCCAGGTGGTGCTGGCCAAGGCCGCGGTGCCGGCCGAGGCCTGGGAGGCCGCGGACAAGGCGGGCCAGGAGTCGTCGCTCGAGATCACGGGCAAGGTCAAGGAGGACAAGCGCGCTCCCTCGCGGCTACGAGATGGAGGCGACCGGCCTCGTCCTGCTGTACCCGAGCCACGACTATCCCATCACCCCCAAGGACCACGGCACCGCGTTCCTGATGGAGAACCGCCACCTCTGGCTGCGCTCGCAGCGCCAGCACGCGATCATCCGCGTGCGCCACGCGGTGGTGAAGGCCTGCCGCGACTACCTCGACGACTCGGGCTTCACCCTCGTCGACACCCCGATCTTCACCCCCGCCGCCTGCGAGGGGACGTCGACCCTCTTCGGCGTGCCCTACTTCGACGAGGGCACCGCCTACCTGACCCAGAGCGGCCAGCTCTACAGCGAGGCCACGGCCGCGGCCCACGGCAAGGTCTACTGCTTCGGTCCCACCTTCCGGGCCGAGAAGTCGAAGACGCGGCGCCACCTGACCGAGTTCTGGATGGTCGAGCCCGAGATCGCCTTCGCGCACCTCGACGACGCCGTGGCCCTGGCCGAGGGCCTCGTCTGCCGCGTGGTCGAGCGCGTGCTCGAGACCCGCAAGGAAGAGCTGAAGACGCTGGAGCGCGACACCGCGCAAGCTCGAGAACGTGAAGGCCCCGTTCCCGCGCCTGCACTACGACGACGCCATCAAGCTGATCGCGCGCGAAGGGCTCGAAGACCGAGTGGGGGAGCGACTTCGGCGGCACCGACGAGACGGTGATCGCGGAGGCCTACGAGAAGCCCGTGGTCGTGCACCGGTTCCCGTCCGCGATCAAGGCCTTCTACATGGCCCCCGACCCCGAGCGGCCGGAGCTGTCGCTCTCCGCCGACATCCTGGCCCCCGAGGGCTACGGCGAGATCGTGGGCGGCGGCGAGCGCCTGGCCGACGGCGACCTGCTCCTGCAGCGCATCCACGAGCACAAGCTGCCCGAAGAGGCGTTCCGCTGGTACCTCGACCTGCGCAAGTACGGCAGCTTTCCCCACGCCGGCTTCGGCATGGGCATCGAGCGCGTCGTCACCTGGATCTGCGGGATCGAGCACCTCCGCGAGACGATCGCGTTCCCGCGGATGCTCTACCGCATCTACCCGTAGGCCAGCTGCCCCTGCGCGCGCATGCCCGTCCGAGGCCCTGGCGCCTTGACGCCGCCAGGGGCAAGCGCTAGCGTCTACGGATGCCGAGGGGTCGCCTGATTCTGAAGGTCGAGTTGGAGCGCGAACGCGAGAGTCGGCGGTGGTTGGCCGACTGTGTCTCCATTCCAGGCGTGATGGTCTACGGATCCTCGGCGGCGGACGCGTTCCGAAAAGCTCAAGCCCTCGCTTTCGATGTGATTGCCGATCGCGTGCGGCATGGCGAAGACCTCCTGACGGGAAAGAAGTTGGCACGCGTCGGAACGGCGCTCCGAACCGTGGAATTTGAGCGTGCCCGCCAAACCGCGGTGGCCGGCTACTAAGGCCGGCCGCGTGTTGGCGGCACTCCAGCGCGTCGGCTGGAACTTGAAGCGCAGCGTCAACGCCAAGGGCACCGTGTCCTCGAGCGCCGCGGCTATTCCAACTTCGTGTTCGCGTTCCACGACGGCGACGAGATCGGCCCTCCAATGCTCGCGAGAATTGGCAAGGAAACGGGTCTGACGCCCGGGGATCTGTAGGATGCCCTCCCGCAACCCTTGAGCAGGGTCCTCGTCGCGTACGTCTCCGGGCACGGCTATGGGCACGCCACCCGGTGTGCGCAGGTGCTGCGGGCGGTCCGGCTCGAGGCTCCGAGCACGCGAATCACGGTCGTCAGCGCGGCGCCCCGCTCGCGCTTCGCGCCCGCGATAGGGGGAGACTTCGCTTATCGGCGCTTCGCGTGCGACGTGGGCCTCGTCCAGCGCGACGCGCTCGTCATCGACCTGCCCGCGACGGTCGACGCCTGCCGTGCCTTCGCCGCCACCGGGGCCGAACGGCTCGAGGCCGAGGTGCGGTGGCTACGGGAGTCGGGCGCGACCCTCGTCCTGGGCGACGTGCCGCCGCTGGCCTTCGCCGCCGCCGCCGCCGCCGGTATTCCGAGCGTCGCCCTCACCAACTTCTCCTGGGACTGGATCTACGCTCACCTGGCCGCGAGCGAGCCGGCCCTGGCCGAAGCCGCGGACCAGGCGAGGGCGGCCTATGCGGCGACGAGCCTGTTGTTGAGACTCCCGTTCGCCGGCGACCTGAGCGCCTTTCCGCGCATCGAGGACCTGCCCCTCGTGGCACGGCGGCCGACCCTCGACGCGGGGGAGGCGCGACGCCGACTGGGCCTCGGCCCTCGGCCGGCGGTGCTCCTGTCGTTTGGCGGCATCGGCCTGCGCCCGCCGGCCGCGCATGTCCTCGGCCAGTTGCCCGACTTCGACTTCCTCGTCGAGGGGCTGGGCGGCGATTCGGCTTCCAACGTGCACTCCGTGGACGACCCGCGGCTCGCGGCGCTCGGCCTCGGCTACGAGGACGTGGTGACGGCGGCCGACGTCGTGGTGACGAAGCCCGGCTACGGCATCGTCACGGACGCGATCGCCGGTCGCACGCGCATCGTCTACACCGAGCGTGGCGATTTTCCGGAATACCCGATCCTGGTCGCGGCGATGGGCCGCTACGTGCCGGCCGTCTACGCGAGCAACGCGGACGTGCGCGCCGGTCGCATCAGCGAGGCCATCCACGCCGTGCTGGCCATGCCCTTTCCGGTCCTGCCGCCGCTGGACGGAGCGGAGGTGGCCGCCCGCCGCCTGCTCGGCCTTCTCTAGTCCGGACTATTCATGAAGTCCGCCTGACCATCTTCGTGAATAGTCCGATCTGGCTACCTGTCAGCGCCATTCGCCAGCAGCCTGCCTTCGGAACGCCTCTCCATCCAACGCACTGTGTCGTGCCCATGAAGGCCCTCGCGTGCTGACTCCTGGCTCCAGGGCGGATCAAACGTTTCGGAACATCACGCGGCCTCACGAATGATCCGGGTCAGAGCCCGATCATCTCCAGGCCGCCCATCGCGTACTTCTTGATCTCCGCCTCGTGCTTGCGGAAGAGCTCGATGTTCGCCTTGGGCACGTCGAGGGAGTGGAGGCTCGAGGAGGCGTCGTCGACCTCCTTCTGCATCTTGTCGAGGTCCTCCGGCGAGACTCCCTGGACCCCGGGGACGCCCGATTTCTCCGCGGCTTCGTTCCCCTGGCGCGCGGCCTCCTTCGCCTGCTTCGAGGCGTCCTCGGCGTACTGGGAGAGCGGCTTGCCGGTCTCCTTCTCGAAGCCCGAGGCCCACGCCGACTTGTAGATGCTCTCGATCATGAAGGCGTACTCGGTCTCGCTCATGCCCGCGGCGGCCAGGCCCTTGGCCTGAGCGAGCTTGATGTCGGCCAGGATGCCGCCGGCCTTCATGAGATCGGAGAACCCGGCCTCCTTCTTCTTGTCGATGTTCTCGAAGTCGGCCTTGTGTTGCTCGTAGACCGTGAAGACCTGGCGGCGGACCTCGAGGAACTTCAAGAGACGCGCCTCCTCGACCACGCCGTCCGCGGGGCGGGTGAAGGGGTTCGCGTTGGCCTTCTTCGCGTATTCGGCGATCTCGGTGGTCCGGGCGGAGATGTTGCCCCCGACCTCCTCGATCTTGCCCTTGGCCCAGTAGGCGCCCGCTCCGAGCACGACCACCACGACGATCCCGGCGGCCAGCAGGGCGACGACGCATCCGATGGCGATCTTGGCTCCAGTGCTCACCTTGGTCGTTCCTCCCTCGCGAGTCTTGCGCCGGGAGTATACGCCCGTGGCCGTCGGCTTTCGGTCGCAAAGCGCCGCCGCCCGCGATAGAATGGCAGGCTGCGGGATGGAGTCTGCCCGCGCCAAAGGGGAGTGACGCGTTTGGAGCCTACGTGGCATGACGGCCTGAGCCGCAAGGCGCTCGTCGAGCTGGTCGAGGCCCTGCTCCTCGCCATGGACAAGGCGGTGCCCCGGCTCGACGCGATCGCCCACCATCTCTCGCTCATCGCCCAGCAAGGCGAGGAGCTCGAGGTCGTGGGCGGAGTCAGCGACCAGGTGGCCGACATCGGCGACGAGCTCTACGCGGCCAGCGACCGCGACAAGCTGCGCGAGTGGGGCAACGAGATCGACGCCCCGGAGAAGGCGCACTGAGAGTTTCGGACATCGACCTCAAGAAGGGGATCGTGCTTCGCTCCGCGGATGCGAAGGAGGCCTCTGGCCTGCAGACGGGCGCCCGGGCGGGACTGCCTTCCCCGGAGCCGGGCGGAAGAGGCTCCACGAAGGTCGGCATGGTGAGCCTCGGCTGCCCCAAGAACCTGGTGGACGGCGAGGTGATGCTCGGCCAGCTCCAGGCCCGCGGCTACGACCTCGTGGCCGAGGCCGGTGAGGCCGACGTGATCGTGGTCAACACCTGCGCCTTCATCGACCGGGCCAAGAAGGAGTCGATCGACGCCATCCTGGAGATGGCCCAGCACAAGGAGGCGGGTCGGGCCCGCCGCCTGGTGGTCACGGGCTGTCTCTCGGAGCGCTACGACGCGGAGCTCCGCCAAGAGATCCCGGAGATCGACGCGACCCTGGGCACCGGCCAGGTGGCGGACATCGTGCGCGCGGTCGAGGGCGAGGCCACGACCCTCGCCGACGCGCAGCCCGGGCGGCCTACCTGGATCTACGACCACACGAGCCCGCGCCTGCTCTCGACCCCGGCCTACATGGCCTACGTGAAGATCAGCGAAGGCTGCGACTACACCTGCTCGTTCTGCATCATCCCCACCCTGCGCGGCCTGCATCGGAGCCGGGGGGCCGAGGACATCGTGGCCGAGGTCCAGGCCCTGGCCGAACGCGGGGTGAAGGAGATCGTGCTCGTGGCCCAGGACTCGACCCGCTACGGGCTCGACCTGGGGGTCCGCGACGGCCTCGCCTACCTGCTGCGCCGTCTCGGCCGCATCGACGGCATCCGCTGGATCCGCATCATGTACGCCTATCCCGCGACCTTGTCCGAGGGCATCCTCGACACCATCGCGTCCGAGGAGCGGGTCGTGAAGTACGTGGACATCCCCCTCCAGCACGCGAGCGAATCGGTGCTGAAGCGCATGAAGCGGCCGACCGGCAAGGGCAACCTCCTGGGCATGGTCGAGCGCATCCGGGCCCGGGTGCCCGGTGTAGCGATCCGCACCTCGTTCATCGTGGGCTTCCCCGGCGAGACCGAAGAGGACTTCGCCGAGCTGCTGGCGTTCGTCGAGGCGGGGCAGTTCGACAACGTGGGAGTCTTCACCTTCTCGGACGAGGAGGGGACGACGTCCTTCGCCCTGGACGGGCGGGTCGCCGCTCGGGTGAAGGAGAGCCGCCGCCGCCGGCTGATGGCCCTCCAGAAGAAGATCTCGACCCGCAAGAACAAGGCCCGGGTGGGGGAGCGGATCGAGGTGCTGGTCGAGGGAACCCATCCCGACACCGACCTCCTGCTGCGGGGCCGCATGGCCACCCAGGCCCCCGAGATCGACGGCCAGGTGATCCTCAACGACGGGACCGCGGCCCCCGGCCAGTTCGTGTCCTGCGAGGTCACCGAAGCCCATCCCTACGACCTGGTCGCGCGCATCGTTTGAGCTTCCCGCCTTGCCAGGAAGGCCGTTCCCTGGTATCTTTCCCTTTCCAGCTCCGGGAGTTGCACCAGAGTGGGTTTTTGAACCCACTCTTTTTTTTGGAGTTCCGAAGCTGAAACAGGAAAGCGTTGCAGAGAGGGTGGAAGCGGTGGCGCGGCGCGTCACCGATGGGCGAGGGTTCGAGTTGACCGACGTCGAGGTCAAGAGGGACAAGAACGGCTATCTGGTGCGGATCTACGTGGACAAGGAAGGCGGCATCGGCCTGGACGAGCTCCAGTCGGTCTCCGAGGAGGTCTCGGCCATCCTCGACGCCGAAGATCCGATTCCTTCCTCGTACACCCTCGAGGTCTCCTCTCCCGGCCTCGACCGACCGCTCAAGACCGAGGCCGACTACAAGCGGTTCGTGGGCAAGCTCGTGAAGCTCTCGAGCTACGAGCCGGTGGACGGCCGACGGCACTGGTTGGGCCGGCTCACCTCCTTCGAGGACGGGGTCGTGACCGTGACCCTCGAGAAGGAAGGGGGCTCGTCGGCGAGCATCCCGCTCGACAAGATCTCCCACGGCCGGCTCGAAGTCGAATTCCCCAGGCACTCTTAGGCAGACGAAAGCTCCAATGGCCAACCAGCTCCGTCAGCAAATCGAACAGATCAGCCGGGAGAAGAACATCAACCCCGAGGTGATCATCGCGGCCATCGAGGACGCGATCCTCACCGCCTCCAAGAAGTACTACAAGAGCGCCGAGGACCTGCGCAGCCGCTTCAACAACGAGAGCGGGCTCATCGAGGTCTTCGCGGTGAAGCAGATCGTGGAGACGGTGGAGATCCCGGAGACCCAGATCGCCCTCGAGGAAGCGCAGAAGCTCATCCCCGAGGCCGAGGTGGGCCAGGAGATCGAGTTCCCGAAGCCCACCGACATCCTGGGCCGCATCGCCGCGCAGACCGCGAAGCAGGTCATCTTCCAGAAGGTGCGCGAGGCCGAGCGCGACAACGTGTTCGCCGAGTACTCGGGGCGCGCGGGCGAGGTGGTCAACGGGATCATCAAGCGCCAGGAGATGGGCGACTTCATCGTCGACCTCGGGCGAGCCGAGGCCGTGCTGCCCCGCAAGGAGCAGAGCCGGGCCGAGACCTACCAGACCGGCGACCGCGTGCGGGTGGCGATCACCAAGGTCCTGAAGGCGGCCAAGGGCCCCCAGGTCGTGGTCAGCCGGACCGATCCCGCCCTGCTCATCAAGCTCTTCGAGATGGAAGTGCCCGAGATCTACGACGGGACCGTCCAGATCCGGGGCTGCGTGCGCGAGGCGGGCGAGCGGGCCAAGGTCGCGGTCATCTCCCGCGAGCGCGACGTGGACCCGGTGGGCGCCTGCGTGGGCATGAAGGGCACGCGCGTCCAGTCCATCATCCGCGAGCTGCGCGGCGAGAAGATCGACATCGTGGAGTGGAGCGACGACCCGACGGTGTTCGTGGTCAACGCCCTCTCCCCGGCCAAGGTGAGCCGCGTCTCGATCGTCGACGACGAGCAGCGGATCATGGAAGTGGTGGTCGAGGACAAGCAGCTCTCGCTCGCCATCGGCAAGAAGGGGCAGAACGTCCGCCTCGCGGCCAAGCTCGTGGGCTGGCGCATCGACATCAAGAGCGAGGAAGAGAAGCGCCAGGAGGTCGAGGCCGAGATGGCCCGCATGGCGCGGATCGTGGACGAGCTGCGGAGCCTCGAGCCCCACGGGGTCGGGGAGAAGACCATCCAGAAGCTCATCGACTCCGGGGTGGCCGGTGTCGGCCACCTCCTGGAGATGACCGCGGCCGACCTCGTGCACCATCGAGGGGATCGGGGAGAAGACCGCGGAGAAGATCCTCGAGGCGGCCGCGGTGGCCAAGGTCGAGTGGGACAAGCGTGACGCCGAGGCCGAGGCGGAACGCCTCGAGGCCGAGCGCGTCGAGGAAGCGCGCGTCGGCTGGCCGAAGCGGCAGAGGCCGAGGCGGCGGAGGCGGCGGCGGCCGAAGCCGCGGCCGGCGAGGCCGCGGCGCGAGCGAAGCGACGGAGTCGGAGGTCGCCGAGGCGTTGCCGGCGGCGGCCGCGGAGAGCAGTGAGGGAGGCGAGACGGATGGGTAACGTCAGGGTCTTCAACCTCGCGAGAGACCTGAATCTCTCGAGCCAGGAGGTCATCGAGCGCCTCCGCAAGCTCGGAGTCGAGGTGAAGACCGCGTCCAGCTCGATCGACGAGGACACCGCCGACAAGCTCAAGCGGGCACTCAAGATCGACGCGCTCACCGCGCGCAAGAAGCGGGTCTACGGCAGCGAGGAAGACGAGGCCGAGCGGGAGACGCAGGAGCGCCAGATCGCCGAGCGCATCGCCGCGGAGCGCGAAGCGCGCGAGAAGGCCGCGGCCGAGGCCAAGAGGGTGGCCGAGGCGCGCAAGGCGGCCAAGGCCCACGGGGGCAAGGGGGAGAAGGAAGCCGACAAGGCGGTCGCGAAGACCGCGCCCGACGAGCCCCCTCCGGCCCTTCAGCACGCCCCGGGCGCGCCGCGCCTGGCGCCGAAGGTGGTGGCCCCTCCGCCGCTGCCCGCGTCCGACGAGCCCGAGGAGTACGCGGAGGCGGTCGTCGAGGAAGAAGCGACCATCGAGCCGGTCGAGGCCGAGGCCGCCGTCCTTGCCCCGCCCACGGAAGCCCCTGCCGCCGCCGCGCCGCTCCGGTGGCGGCGCCTGTGGCTCCTCCCGTCGTCCGGGTCGCTCCGCGCGTCACCGGGCCCGTTCGCCCGATCGCGCCGCCGGCCCCGCCCGCGCCGCCGGTGTCCGCAGCACCCGTACCCGCGGCCAGCGCGCCGGCCGGTCCCGTGGCCGCCCCCTCCGCAAGCCCGGTGCGGCGACGCCCGGTCCCAGCCTCCCGCGTCCGAGCGCGTCGCCCCTCATCCCGCGCCCCGTGCGCCCGATCGCGCCGCCACGGCCGGTGGGGCCGCACCCGACGAGTCCGCACGCCATGGGGGGAGCCAGCGCCTTGCCGCGGTCGCCGCACGCGGTCACGCCCGCCCGCCCCGGCGCGGCCCAGCTGCGCCCCGTGGGCACCGCCTTCCCCCCCGGCCGGGCGGTCCGCCCCCGGGTCGGCCGGTGGGACGCCCCGCGCCCCGCCGCAATGATCGCAGCCGACCCGCGATCGCGCCGCCGCCCAAGGACGAGAGGCCGGTCTACACCGGCCCGCCGCGGAGCGTCACCCTGTCCGAGGGCGTCACCGTCAAGGAGCTGTCCGAGAAGATGGCGGACGTGAAGTCCCGCGACATCATGAAGGCGCTCATCTCGCGCGGGATCATGGCCACGGTCAACCAGGCCCTCGATCCGCCCCTGGCCATCGAGATCTGCAAGGAGTTCGGATACGACGCCCAGATCCAGTCCTTCGAGGAGGAGCTGGTCCAGGTGCAGGCCCCGGAGGTCAAGGTCGGAGACCTGGTGCCTCGCGCGCCGGTGATCACGGTCATGGGCCACGTCGACCACGGCAAGACCTCGCTTCTCGACGCGATCCGCGAGACCAGCGTGGCCTCGGGCGAGGCCGGCGGGATCACCCAGCACATCGGCGCGTACCACGTCGACGTCGGGACCCGCAAGGTCGTCTTCCTCGACACCCCGGGCCACGAAGCCTTCACCTTGATGCGGGCCCGCGGCGCGAAGGTCACCGACATCGTCGTCCTGGTGGTGGCGGCGGACGACGGCGTGATGCCCCAGACCGTCGAGGCCATGGACCACGCCAAGGCGGCGGGCGTTCCCATCGTGGTGGCGGTCAACAAGATCGACAAGCCGGGCGCCCTGCCCGACCGCGTGAAGCAGCAGCTCTCCGACCGCGGGCTCATGCCCGAGGAGTGGGGCGGCACCACCGTCTTCGTGAACGTCTCCGCAAAGAAGAAGCAGAACCTCGAGCAGCTGCTCGAGATGATCCTGCTCGTGGCCGACCTGCAGGAGCTGAAGGCGAGCCCGGGGAAGACCGCGGTCGGCACCGTGCTCGAAGCCCGGCTCGACAAGGGCCGCGGGTCGGTGGCGACGGTGCTCGTCCAGGACGGCACCCTGAACGTGGGCGACACCGTCGTGGCCGGCGCGGTCGCGGGCAAGGTCCGCGCCCTGGCCGACGATCGCGGCAATCGCCTGAAGTCGGCGGGGCCCTCGACCCCGGTCGAGATCCTCGGCCTCACCGCGCTGCCCGAGCCCGGCGACCAGTTCCTGAGCGTCACCGACAGCCTGAAGGCCCAGTCCATCGTGGCCTTCCGGCAGATGAAGCTCCGCGAGAAGGCCATGGCTTCGAGCTCGAAGATCAAGCTCGAAGACCTGGGCCGCGCCATCGCCGAGGGCCAGCTGAAAGAGCTGCCCCTGGTGGTGAAGGCCGACGTGCAGGGCTCGGTCGAGGCCGTCACCGACCAGCTCATGAAGCTGCCCCAGGACAAGATCAAGCTGCGGATCATCCGGTCGGGCGCGGGCGCCATCACCGAGGGCGACGTGCTCCTGGCCGCGGCCTCCAACGCGGTCGTCATCGGGTTCAACGTCCGGCCGGAGCGCAAGGCCGCGGACGCCGGGGACCGCGACAAGGTCGAGATCCGCCTCTACACCGTGATCTACGACGCCGTGGAAGAGATGCGCAAGGCCATGGAAGGCCTGCTCGAGCCCTCGATCCGCGAGGTGAGGCTCGGCGCGGCCGAGGTGCGCGACACCTTCAAGATCTCGAAGGTGGGCACCATCGCCGGGTGCTACGTCGTGGACGGCCGCGTGAACCGCAGCGCCCAGGTCCGGTTGCTCCGGGACAACGTGGTGATCCACACCGGGAAGGTCTCGTCGCTCAAGCGCTTCAAGGACGACGCCAGCGAGGTCAAGGCCGGGTCCGAGTGCGGGATCGGGCATCGCGAGCTACAACGACCTGAAGCCGGGCGACGTGATCGAGTTCTTCACGACGGAGAAGGTCAAGGAGACCCTGGAGTAGGTCCGTCTTGCCGCCATGGTGATCGGCCTGCTGACGCTGGACCTGCACTTTCCCGGGGCGCGGTCGCTCAAGGACAAGCGCCAGGCCCTGCGTAGCCTGGAGACCCGCATCCGGAACCGCTTCAACGTCTCCCTGGCCGAGGTCGAGCACCAGGACCTGTGGCAGCGGGCTCGGCTCGCGGTGGTCGTCGGTGAACACCGACCACGTCCATCTCGAGTCGACCCTGGCGAAAGTGGCGGGTGAGGCCGGCTCGGCTCGGGACATCGAGCTCCTCGACTCCCAGGTGGAGATGCTATGAGCGGGCGGCGGAGCGAGCGGCTGGCCGAGGAGATCCGCGAGGCGGTGGCGCGCATCATCGCCCTGGGCCTCAACGACCCGCGCATCGGCTTCGTGACCGTCACCCGCGCCTCGCTCACCGCCGACCTGCGCACGGCCCGGGTGTACGTGGGAGTGCTCGGCAGCGACGACCAACGCACCAAGACCCTCGCGGGTCTCGCCCAGGCCGCGGGATTCATTCGCCGGGAGGTGGGGCGGCGGGTTCGCATGCGCCACACCCCGGAGCTCTCCTTCCACTACGACAGCGGCCTCGACGCCACCGACCGGGTGGCGCAACTCCTCGAGGAGAACCGGACCGCCGAGCCCGAGAGCGAGCCCGGAGATGAGACGCCCTGACCTGGGGCTGCCCCGGCACGGGGTCCTCGTGGTCGACAAGCCGGCGGGCCCCACCTCCCACGACATGGTCGACCGGGTCCGGCGGGCCCTGGGCGAGCGGCGAGTGGGCCACACCGGCACCCTCGATCCCTTCGCTACGGGGGTGCTGGTCGTCTGTGTCGGGAAGGCGACGCGGCTCGCTCGCTTCCTGGCCGAGGGCGAGAAGGTCTATCGCGCCACGGTGCGCCTGGGCTTCGCCACGACCACGGACGACCTCCTCGGCGCGCCGCTTTCGTCACCTCGCCCCGTCCAGGTGGATCGCGCCGTGCTCGAGTCTGCGGTAGGCGCGCTCACGGGCGACCTCGACCAGGTGCCGCCCGCCTACTCGGCGAAGCGGGTCCTGGGCCGGAGGCTCTACGAGATCGCGCGCGAAGGCGCCGTTGCGGATCGCCCGCCGGCCTCCGTTCACGTGAGCGCGTTCGAGGTCCTGGCGGTGCGGGACGACGAGGTCGACGTTCTGGTGCGGTGCTCGCCCGGGACCTACGTGCGTGCGCTCGCGCGCGACCTCGGGGAGAGTCTGGGGGTGGGTGGCCACCTCGTGGCCCTCCGCCGGCTGGCGTCGGGAGGCTTCACGCCGGAGGATGCCGTCCCGGGCGACCTCCTCGGGTCCGACGCGGCAGCACACATGAAGCCCCTCGCCGGCCTGCTTCTGGACCTCCCCGCGGCACGTCTGTCCGCGGCTGGCCTGGAGTCGGTGAGGCACGGGCGAGATGTCACCGGGGACGAGACGCTCGATGGTCTCCCAGGCCGACCGCTGCGGCCGTGGTGGCGGCTTCTCGATGCCACCGGCGACCTCGTGGGGATTGCGGTACCAAAGACGTTTCCCGAGGGCTCGTCGGCCCCGAACGCGCCCGTCCTCCATCCCGAGATTGTCCTCATGTGAGGACGCAAAAAAACCCTATGGCTTGTGGTTTGTGCGTACGCACACCCCAAGCTTGGGGTACTATTGCTGCCGAAGTCAGGTCAACGGGCCTGCGTTTTTCCGCTCGCCTTTCGGGCCCTTCGGGTTCCTGCGGCGACTTTGAGCTCAGAGGTCGCATGATGCACTTCCTTCGTTCCCCTCGCTTTCTCGTCGTGGGCACGGCTCTGACGTTGACGGTGTGCGGAGGCTCGTCGCCGACGCAGGCGCCGACCTCGACGCCTCCGCCGATCGCCACCCCCACTCCGGTGGCCGCGGCGACCCCTCTTCCTCGCTTGAGCGCTTCGTGCAACAAGCTCGGCGCCGGTTCGACCAGCACCCGGTGCCCCATGGAGAGGGCCACCTTCCAGACGGAGTTGGACGACGCGATCAACCAGGTCCGCGCCCAGAATCCGGGGATCTTCAACGGCGACGAGGTGATGAGCACGGGACAGTTCATCGTCGGCGTCATCAAGGCCATGGACGACAAGGGCATCTGCGCGGGCTGGGACGGAGAGGAGCTGGCGGTCAAGACCAGCGACACGTTCAACGACCAGTACGACATCCTGACTGCGAGCGGCCGCGTCCGACAGGGGGTGAGCTCCTACCGGACCACCTGCTATCCGGCCGCGTTTCCCCTCGACACGGGGGCCCCGGCCCCAACTCCCGATTGCCCTAACCTGCCTCCGAGCAAAGAGCTCACCTGCGGCCGCGAGACCTCACGCTTCTATCCCGACGTGGAGGCGGCCATCGGGAAGCTGCTCGCGGAGCAGCCGCAGCTCTTCGACTTCAGCGACATGGCGGTTCGGACAGATTGGCCGAAGATCGTCGACCAGGATGGGTACCTCCAGGGGTTGATCCAGATCCTGAAGACCAAGGGCTACTGCTCCCGGTGGGACGGCAAGGAGCTTGCTGTCAAGAACACGAGCGACTGGAACGAGCAATTCGCGGTCATCTTGAGCTTCATCTGGATCCGCCGTGGCGAGGGGATCTACCGGAGCACCTGCTACCCCTCCGCGTTCTAGGGAGTTACATTTCTTCTTGATCTGACGCGTAAGTAGGGCTAGGATCCTCAAGTAAAGTCTCACGCTTGGGGGTCGCCCATGAGGATGTGGTTTCGCGCGTTGCCGGTGGCGCTCGTGGTCGCCTTCGTGTCGGCCGGCTGCATGAGGAGCATCGTTGAGGAGTTGCCGTCGGGACCGGGCACTCCTGAGAGCCCGGCACCCGGTCCGAGCCCCAGCTCGCCGGGGCCAGTCGCGCCGGGGCCCGCCCCCTCACCGACCCCGACCGTCATTCCGACCCCGGTGCCGAAACCAACGCCGACGCCGGAACCCACCGAGGCGCCGCCGGTCGTCTCGCCCTGTCGGCTACCCCACGGGACGGGCACCGGAGAGTCTTGCCCCCGTACCAGCACGGCCTTCCTGGGCGACGTCCAGTCCGCCATCAAGCAGCTCATCGAGGAGAAGCCGGCGATCTTCAAGCCGCGCGACTGCCTGGGCTGCTACGACGTCCTCGATCCCGACGCCTACGTGAGCGGAGTGGTCGAGCAGATGGCGCGCCGCGGCTATTGCGCTCTCTACGACGGCGAGGAGCTCGCAGTCAAGAACACCAACGACTTCAACGAGCAGTTCGACATCCTGAGCGCCGCCAACGGCGTGCGGTCCGGGTCGGAATCGTACCGATCGACGTGCCGTCCCGCCTGGTTCTGATCGCCGCGGCCGGCGCGTCTGCGCTGAAGGCTCAGGGCTCCGCGGCGCGGAGCTCGAAGATCCGGGCCTCTGGCTCTTCGTAGACCGGGACCAGGACGCCGTTCCCCTCGAAGCGGATCCGATCGCGACCGTAAAGAGCGAGGAACCTGGCCCGGAGCGACCGCGCGATGCCGAGCGCCTCGGCCTGGTCGTTCGTCTGAAAGAAGCGATACACCTGCTGGTGGCGCCCTTCGAGGGCCGCGCGCGGTGCGAACTGCGTCAGGTACGGCGTGAAGCGCTCGTAGGGGACGCGTCGGCCGATCAGGATCACCGGAGCCGGAGGGAACCGCGCCCCCGGGCGTTGGAGTACGACGTCGCCGGGCTGGCTCCTGGCCTCGAGCGCCCTCATCGCGCGCACGGTCGCGGCCGGAAGCGGGTCGGGCGGCAAGAGCGTCTTCTTCACGGCGAACTGGACGGTGGAGGGCAGGGCCAGGAGGACGAGCGCAGCCAGGGTGAGCGCCGGCCACTTCTGGCGATTCGTCCAGGGCACGAGGCCGAGTAGCGCAAAGAGCCAGAGGAGCGGGCCGCCCTGCTCGAGCAGGTAGCCCGCGTCGTTGACGAACTTCTGCCCGGGCAGGACGTCGGGGGCGGAGATGCGGAAGAGCAGGCCGAGGGGCCACGCCGCAAGGGCCATGGCGCCGAGGGCGGCTGCGAGGGTCGAGCCGCCACGCAGGGCCCTGATCGCGGGCCCGATACCGAAGAGTCGCAGGCCGAGAGAGGCGACCGTCCAGCCCGCGGCCCAGGTCGCGAGCCCGAGCCCGGAGACAGGAGGAAGGTCGAGGCTCGACCGCGTCACCCGCGCGAGGTCGAAGGGAGCGAAGGCGACGTCCACGGTCTGCCCACCTTGGCCCAGGACGAGGGCGAGGGTGGCGAAGGCACAAGGGGTGGAGAAGATCAGCAGGGGCACCGCGCGCGCGAAAGGCCGGCCCCGGAGCAGCAGCACGACGCCCGTACCCAGCAGCAGGTGGGCCCCGAGGAACACCTTGAAGAAGGGGACGGCGGCGGCGAGCGCGGTGGCCAGGGCCAACCGTCGAGGGTCGGGGTCCACTTCGTATTGGGCGAAGGTGACGAGGGCCAGGAGAGCCAGGCAGAGAGCGGGGACGATGGGATTCGCGACGACGAGGGAGAGGAGCACGTTGCCGCGGAGCAGGTCGGCCCACCAGTGGGCGCTCGGGAGAGGGGCGAACACGAACGAGAAGTCGGTGGCCAGGAGCGTCCAGGGGGCCAGGGCCACGACGCGGGGGCCCGCCCCCAGTCGGGCGGCGGTGGCCCGCAGGACGAGCATCAGGGCGAGGCCGTGGAGGGTCACGTCGAACCGGCTGATCGAATCGAACGGATCCACGCCGGCCCACCGGAGCGCGGCGGCCCGAACGAGGTCGGTCCCCAAGTGATAGCCAAGCGGAAACCCGGACACCCCGGGGAGCTGGGGCGGGTAACCGAGGGCGAGCTCGCGGCTCAGGCCCACGTGGAAGGCGGTATCGAACGGGACCAGCGCATCAAGGAGGAACGCGCCCGACGCGTCGAGCCGGTTCCACGGGTACTGGGTCAGGGCCAGGAGGCCCACGAAGGCCGCCAGCGGGAGGATCGCCCCACGAAGGGAGGGCCCGTCGGCGCGACGCCACGGGCCAGTCGGCCACGCCCAGGCGAGGTTGGCGCCCAGAACCAGGGCAGGGAAGAGCAGGGGGTGGGTGAGCAGGCTCAGCCAATAGGCCAGAGCGCAAAAAGCTGTGCCCAGAGGAAGAATGAGCGCGGGCTCGATGGGCTGGCGAAGGCTCCGTTGCAGCCCGAGGCCAGGTCCGGCCACGGCCGCGGCGACGAAAAGGAGCCAGGCGAGGAGGGCGGGTACGACCGAGAAACCCAAAGTGGCCTAGAGTTTACATGGTATTTGGCCTGTGATAACATCGCGCGCTTAGGGTGAAAGTGGCTAACACAAGAGCGGCGAAGGCAAGAGCACGGAGGACGAGTCGGTGAGCTTCACCAAGACAGAGAAGGGCTCGATCATCAGCACGTACAGGAACCACGCTTCGGACACGGGTTCTCCCGAGGTCCAGGTCGCACTCCTCAGCGAGCGCATCACGTACCTGACCGAGCATTTCAAGACCCACGGCAAGGACCATCATTCGCGCCGAGGCTTGATGCAGATGGTCGGGCGACGGCGGCGCCTCCTCGACTACATCAAGGGGAAGGACGACGCGCGGTACCACGGGCTCATCGAGAGGCTGGGAATCCGGAAGTAGTCGCAACCGGAGCCCCGGGCGGGGCTCCAGCGGGGCCGGATGCCCCGAATGACGATTCTCGAGCGCGTGATCCGCCCGCTCTCCTGTTCCCGCCGCGGCGTTTGCGGCCAGTCCTCTTCCGCACTCATTTTTTTCTGCGGCAGACGATCCGGGGCCATCGGGCAGGCAAAGAGGCGGCGCACTCGCTCCACCGGCGGTCGCGAATGGATCCGGCGCCGGGTCTAAGCGGAGAGAGCGAGAGATGCAGAAAGTCGAAATGGCCCTCGGGCCCCACACCCTGTCGATCGAGACGGGGCGGATGGCCAAGCAGGCCGACGGCGCCGTCCTCGTGCGCCTCGGCGACACCGTCGTCCTGGCGACCGCCTGCGCCCAGAAGGAACCCCGACCCGGGATCGATTTCCTTCCCCTGACCGTCGACTACCGCGAGAACACCTACGCCGCGGGCAAGATCCCCGGCGGCTTCTTCAAGCGTGAGGGCCGGCCGAACGAGAAGGAGATCCTCACCTCGCGCATGATCGACCGTCCGCTGCGTCCGCTCTTCCCCGAAGGCTACGGGTGTGAGACCCAGGTCGTGGGTCTGCTCCTGTCGGCCGACCTCGAGAACGATTCCGACACCCTTGCCATCATCGGGGCCTCGACCGCCCTCTACATCTCGGACATTCCCTTCGACAACCCGGTGGGCGCGGTGCGCGTCGGCTACTGGGACGGGCAGTTCGTGGTGAACCCGGCCTCCGCCGACCTGCGTACCAAGAGCCGCCTCAACCTGCTGGTGGCCGGAACCGAGGACGCCATCGTCATGGTGGAGTCGGGTGCCCAGGAGATCTCCGAGGCGGAGATGGTCCAGGCCCTGAGCGACGGCCACGCCGTGATCCGCCAGATCGTCGGCCTCCAGAAGCAGCTTCGCGCCTCGGTGGGCAAGCCGAAGCGCACGGTGGCGAAGAAGCAGCTCAACCCCGAGATCGTCGGGCAGATCGAGTCGGCCATGGCGGGCCCGCTGCTCGAAGCGATGCGCAAGACCAACAAGCTCGAGATGTACGCGCGCATGAAGCAGGTTCGCGACGAGTACCTCGCCTCCGTGCCCGAGACCGAGACCGAGAAGCGCGCGGCGGTGCCCGCGGTCTACGACGGCCTGCGCGAGAAGATCCTTCGCAACGAGATCCTGGGCAACGGCCGTCGGCTCGACGGTCGCGCCTTCGACCAGATCCGCCCCATCACGAGCGAAGTGGGCGTGCTCCCGCGCACCCACGGCTCCGCCCTCTTCACCCGCGGCGAGACCCAGGCCCTGGTCACCGTCACCCTGGGCACCTCCGAGGACAGCCAGATCATCGACACCGTGCAGGAGCCCGACCACCGCAAGCGGTTCATGCTCCACTACAACTTCCCGCCCTTCTCGGTGGGCGAGGTGAAGTTCCTCCGCGGCCCCGGCCGCCGCGAGATCGGGCACGGCGCCCTCGCCGAGCGCGCGGTCCGCGTGATGCTGCCCGAAGAGGAAGGCTTCCCCTACACCATCCGCATCGTGTCGGACATCCTCGAATCGAACGGCTCGTCGTCGATGGCTTCGATCTGCGGGGGCATCCTGGCCCTCATGGACGCGGGCGTGCCCATCAAGAGCCCGGTGGCCGGCGTGGCCATGGGCCTCGTGAAGGAAGGCGACCGTTGGGCGGTCCTCTCCGACATCGCGGGCGAGGAAGACCACTACGGCGACATGGACTTCAAGGTCGCGGGCACCCGCGAGGGCATCACCGCGCTCCAGATGGACATCAAGATCTCGGGCATCACCGCGGAGATCCTGGCCAAGGCCCTCGAACAGGCCCGCCAGGGGCGTCTGCACATCCTCGACCGCATGGCCGAGGCCCTGCAGGCCCCGCGCACCAGCATCAGCGCCTACGCGCCGCGCATCATCACGGTGCGGGTCCCCGTCGACAAGATCCGCGACATCATCGGGCCCGGCGGCAAGATGATCCGCTCCATCGTGGAGCGGACGGGCTGCAAGATCGACGTCGAGGACGACGGGCGCGTGTCGATCGCCTCGGTGGACGAGGCCGCAGCCCGGAAGGCGGTGGCCATCATCGAGGAGCTCACCGCGACCGCCGAGCTCAACAAGACCTACCTGGGCAAGGTGGTGCGGGTGGTGGAGTTCGGCGCCTTCGTGGAGATCCTGCCGGGGACCGACGGGCTCCTCCACGTCTCGGAGATCGCCCATCACCGCGTGCAGGACGTCCGCAGCGAGGTGAAGGAAGGTGATCAGGTCCTGGTGAAGGTCGTGAGCATCGACCCCTCCGGCAAGATCCGGCTGTCCCGGAAGGCGCTCATCGAGGAAGCCGAGGGCGGGACCCCGTCTCGAGGGAGGCTCGGGCGGTTCGGGGTCTTCGGGCGAGCCGCGCCGTCAGGCCGAGTATCGGGGCGATCGCGGCCCTCGTCGCGAAGGGCGCGGCGACAGCCACGGACGCGGAGAGCATCGGCCGCGCCGCTGACCCCATGGGCCGGGTAGGGCTGGTCGTCGCCCTTTGGTCGGGCCTGGCCGCTCCCCTCGCGGGAGCGGCCGAGCTCGAGGTCACGGTTTCGAACCGGGGCTTTCGGCCGGCACAGCTCGCCGTGCGCAAGGGCGAGACCCTGAAGGTCGTGCTGGTCAGCGCGGACCGCGAGCACTGCTTCGCCCTCGACGCGCTGCGCATCGAGAAGCGGGTGCTGCCCGGGAAGCGCACGCCGGTCGAGATCGTGGCCGACCGGCTCGGCACCTTCCCCTTCCATTGCTGCCTCGAGCCCGAAAACGAGGCCCTGCGGGGCCGTCTGGTGGTCTCGGAGTAGCGTCCCCGGTCAGGCCGGCGGGGCCGCCGCCGGCAAGCTGATCCGGAAGGTCGTTCCCGACGGCGAGGTCGTGAAGTCGATCCGCCCCTGGTGGCGTTCGACCACCATGAGCACGGTCGAGAGGCCGAGGCCTGTGCCCTGTCCTTCGGGCTTCGTGGTGACGAAGGGCTCGAACACGGAGTGGCGGATCTCCTCGGGAATCCCCGGTCCGCTGTCCGAGAGGGAGATCTCGACCTCGTTGCCGCGGCGGGCGGTGCCCACGCACACGCGCCCCCCGCCTTCGCCCATGGCCTGGACCGCGTTCACGGTCAGGTTGATCAGCGCCATCTCGAGCTGGTTCGACACCCCGAGAACCGCGGGCAGGCCGTCGCCCAGCCGCCGGTCGAGCTGGACCCCGGCCTTGAGCGCCTGGTAGTGGCACAGCTCGAGCGCGCGCTCCACGAGGTCGTTCGGGTCCACGAGGCCCATCTCCTCGGGGGCGGGGCGGCTGAAGGCGAGCAGGCTCTGGGCCAGGCCCTTGATGCGCTCCGCGCCCCTGGCCGCGGAAGCGAGCATCTCGGTCTGCGACGAGGTCAGGGGCTGGGTGGCGAGCAGCTCCAGGTTGCCCATGATGTAGGTGAGGGGGGTGTTGAGCTCGTGGGCGATCCCCGCGGCCATCTGGCCGATGGCGGCCAGCTTCTCGGACTGCAGCAGCTGACGCTGGGCCTGGCGCAACTCTTCGATCGTCCGCTGCTCGCGCTCGAAGAGCTGGGCGTTCTCGATGGCGAGGGCGGCATGGCGCGCGAGGGCTTCCGCCGCCTTCAGGCTGTCCGGCCGGAAGGAGGCGGAGGTCTCCTGGTTGTCGACGTAAAGCGCGCCCAGAGTCCCGGACGTAGCCCCTCCCGCCTCCAGGTCGGCCCGCGGTGAGCGCAGCGGAATGCACACGATGGTCCGCAGATCGAGGGCGATGACGCTGGGAGCGGAGCCGATCTGGGGGTCGGCGACGGCGTTACCCGTCGCCACCACCTGTCCGGTTTGCACGGCCCGGCGCACGACCGAGGTGGAGATGCCTCGCTTCTCGGGAAGGGGGCCGGTCCCGCGCCCGCGCGCGGCGCGAAGCCGGAGGCCGGCGACGGTTTCGTAGCGCTCGGCTTCGGTCGAGGTGTCGGCGAGGAGCAGGAAGCCGCGCTCGGCCCGGGTGATCCGCATGACCGCGTCCAGGACCTGCTCCAACACCTGGTTCAAGACCAGGGTGGAGTTCAGGGTCTGGACCAGGGACAGGAGGAGCTGCTGCTGCTCGACCCAGGGAAACTCCGCGATCTGGGCGGTGGAGTGCTCGGTGCCGAGCTGGGAGAACTTGAGGGTCACGTTCCCGAGCTGGACCTGGGCGCCGGGTTGGAGCTCAGCCCTCTGGACCTTCGCCGCGTTGACGTAGACCCCGTGCAGGCTCCCTTCGTCGGTGATGACGAAGCGGCCGCTCTCGTGACGGATGCAGGCGTGGGTCTTGGAGATCGACGGCTCGTTCAAGAAGAGGTCGTTGTGGCGGGCCCGGCCCACCGTGTAGTCGCGGGGCCGCAGGAAGTGGATCTTCTCGGACACGTCGCCGCGGAGTACCTCGAGCACCGCGACCGCGAGGTTCGCTCCGCACTGGACGCAGCGAGGTTGGTCGGGGGCATTGTCGTGCTTGCACTTGGGGCAGTCCATCTGCCCTGGATCATGCCCGAGGACGTTCAGCCGGGTCAATGGCTTGGGGCCCCAGCGGGCGCGACCGAGCCCGCCGGGGCTACGAACGGATGGGACTGACGCCGCTCAGTTGGACAGGCGGAGCTGCCAGCGGTCCTTCTCGCGGACGGCGTAGGGCTCGCCCGGGGTCAAGGCCAGCTCGAGGACCTCCTCGATGGAGGACACGAGGTGGACCTTGATGTCGTTGCGGACGTTGTCCGGAAGGTCTTCCTTGACGGCCTTCTCGTTCCGCCTGGGCAGGATCACTTCCTTCACCCCCAGACGGTGGGCGGCGAGGACCTTTTCCTTGATGCCGCCCACGGGCAGCACGCGCCCGGAGAGGGTCATCTCGCCGGTCATGGCCACTCGGGGCCGAATCAAGCGACCCGTGAGCAGCGACACGATGGCGGTCACGAGGGTGATGCCCGCCGAAGGGCCGTCCTTGGGGATGGCGCCTTCCGGCACGTGCAGGTGCAGGTCGACGCGCTCGAAGAAGGTGTCCTCGATGCCGAGCTGGCGCGCGTGGGCCCGCACCCAGGACAACGCCGTCTGCGCGCTCTCCTTCATCACGTCCCCGAGCTGGCCGGTCAGGGAGAGGCCCTTCTTGCCGAACATCTGCGAGGCCTCGATGTAGAGGACCTCACCGCCCGCCGCGGTCCAGGACAGACCGGTGGCCACCCCGGGGATGAGCGTGCGCTCGTCCATCTCTTCGCGCATGAAGTAGGGAGCGCCCAGGAACTCCTCGACCTTCTCGGGGGTGACTGCGACCGTCTCCGTCGCCCCTTCCGCCTTCCGGCGCGCGATCTTCCGGATGATGCTCGCGATCTCGCGCTCGAGGTTGCGAAGCCCGGCCTCGCGCGTGTACTCGCGGATCAGCTTGATGAGCGCCTCGTCGCCGAAGGCCACGAGCTCAGCCGAGAGGCCGTGGTTGTCGAGCTGCCTCGGAATGATGTGCCGGCGCGCGATGTGGAGCTTCTCCTCCTCGATGTAGCCGGCGAGCCGGATGATCTCCATGCGGTCGCGCAGGGCGTGGGGGATGGTGTCCAGCACGTTCGCGGTGGTGATGAAGAGCACCTCGGAGAGGTCGAAGGGCAGATCGATGTAGTGGTCCTTGAAGGTGTTGTTCTGCTCGGGATCGAGCACCTCGAGGAGTGCGGACGCGGGATCGCCCCGGAAGTCGGCGCCGATCTTGTCCACCTCGTCCAGGATGAAGACCGGGTTCTTGCTCTCCGCCCGGCGCAGGCCCTGGATGATCTGACCCGGCAGGGCCCCGATGTAGGTGCGCCGGTGGCCGCGGATCTCGGCCTCGTCGCGCATGCCGCCGAGGCTCAGCCGGTGGAACTTGCGCCCGAGGGCGGTGGCGATGGACTTGCCGAGGCTGGTCTTGCCCACGCCCGGAGGCCCCACGAAGCAGAGGATGGGCCCCTTGATGTCCGGCTTCATCTTGAGCACGGCCAGGTACTCGAGGATGCGGTCCTTCACCTTCTCGAGGTCGTAGTGGTCGGTGTCCAGGACCTCCTTGGCCTTCTTGAGGTCGATCTCTTCCGCGGTCCTCTTGCTCCAGGGCAAGCGCCACCAGCCAGTCGAGGTAGGTCCGCGTCACGGTGTACTCGGCGGCGGCGGGAGACATGCGGGAGAGCCGGTCCAGCTCCCGCACCGCCTCCTTCTTGGCGTCCTCCGGCATGCCCGCGGCGTCGATCTTCTCCTTGAGCTCGCTGAACTCCCGCTGCTGGTCGTCGCTGTCGCCGAGCTCCTTCTGGATGGCCTTCATCTGCTCGCGGAGGTAGTACTCGCGCTGGTTCTTCTGCAGCTCGGTCTTGACCTGGCTCTGGATCTTGTTGCCGACCTCGAGCACCTCGAGGTCCTTGACCAGGACCTTGTTGACCCGGTCGAGCCGGGCGCGCACGTCGAGGATCTCGAGGATCTCCTGCTTCTGGGCGGTGTTGAGCGAGGGCAGGCTGCCCGCGATGAAGTCGGCGAGGCGCGGCGGCTCCTGGATGTTCGAAGCGAGGGTCGCTGAGCTCGTCGGAGAGGGTGGGGGAGAGCTCCACCACCTTCTGGAAGAGGCCCAGGATGCTCTGGGCCAGCCCGCGTACCTCGATCTCCTGGTCGGCCGGGATCTCCTCCTTGATGAGCTCGAGGCTGGCCTTCAGGAAGGGCCGGTACTGCGTGATCTGGAGCAGGCGGAAACGCTGCACGCCCTGGACCACGAGCCGGAGCGACCCGTCCGGGAACTTGAACATCTTGTGGATGTGGGTCAGGGTCCCGATGCGGTAGAGATCGCTCTCCACCGGATCGTCGACCGCGGGATCGCGCTGGGTGATCACGCCGATCACCTTGCGCTCGCGCACCGCGTCGTGCACGAGGGCCACGGAGCTCTCGCGGGCCACGGCCAGGGGCAGGATGGCGTGCGGGAAGAGGATGGTGTCGCGGAGGGGCAGGATGCCGAGCTCGGTGGGGACCTCGGCGAGGTTCACCTCATGGACGCCGGCCGACTCGAAGTCCGGTGCGCGTTCGTCCTTTTCGCTCATTCTCTTCTCCTGTCCCTCCGCGATGCCAATTCGGCGGTCAGCCCGAGGTTCAGCGAAACGCGGGGATGAACTCCTTCTGGAAACGCTCGAAGGCTCGGGCCTCGCGCTCGGCGTGGGTACGGCTCTCCTCC
The DNA here is from genome assembly GCA_963760685.1 of uncultured Acidobacteriota bacterium. Classification (GTDB taxonomy): domain Bacteria; phylum Acidobacteriota; class Vicinamibacteria; order Fen-336; family Fen-336; genus CAVXEA01. The sequence goes on along the minus strand of CAVXEA010000003.1, from coordinate 2,416,368 downwards.
TGCTCCTGGCAGTCGCGGCAAAGGGCCGCGAAGGGCAGGGCCTTCAAGCGAGCCTCGGCGATCTCGCCCGAGCACTCGGTGCAAAGGCCGTAGGTCGCGTCCTCCAGGCGCTGCATGGCCTCGTCGATCTTCGCGAGGGTCTCAGACTTCATCTCCATGAGAGCGAAGTCCACCTCCTGGACGAAGTCGTCGACACTCTGCTCCTCGGTGTCCCGCACCGCGCCCGCTTCCACGGGGATGGTCTCGCGCAGAGACTTGAGCTTCAGTTGGATCTCGAGGCGGCGCTCCTCGAGCATCCGCTTCAAGACCTGGTAACGCTCCTGATCGACGACGTCTTTCTTCCTTGCCACTGGATCCCTCCCTCTCTGGTGAGGTTCCGCCCCCATGACGAATCTCACTGCAGCGGCTCTCACGGCAGCTTCAAAACCACGATCCGGAAGGTCCCACCGGTCAGGACGCGCAGGCGGACGGCGCCGTCCTTCTTGGCGGCCTCCACCTGCGCCTCGAACTGCTCGACGGTGCTCACCGGATTTCCGTTCACGCTCACGATCACGTCGCGGGCCAGAAGGCCCGCCTTCTCGGCCGGCTCGCCGGCCTCGACATCGGTCACCAGCGGGCCCTTCGTCCCCCGGGGCAGCTCCAGGCGCTCCGCCATCGACGGGGTGAGGTCCTGCAAGGTCATCCCCAGCTTGCCTCTCCGGGCCTCGGAGGTCTCGTCGTCCGAGGCCTCTTCCGGGAAGGTGCCCAGGACGACCGAGAACGACTTGTCGGCCCCGCCCCGGATCACGTCGAGCTTCACCGTCGTCCCGGGCGGCCGCGAGGAGATGTACCGCGACAGGTCGCCGTTGTCGCCGATCTTCCGGGAGTCGGCCTTCACCACCACGTCCTCCGGGACGATGCCCGCCTTGTCGGCGGGCGAGCCCGGCGTCACCTGGGTCACGAGGGCGCCGCTCGCCTCCTTGAGCTTGAAGGTCTTCGCCACGTCCTCCCGCATCGGCTCGATCGCGATGCCCAGCCAGCCCCGCACGACCTTGCCCTTCTCGCGGAGCTGCGGAAGGATGTCCTTGGCCACGTTGATGGGCACGGAGAAGCCGACCCCCGAAGACTGGCGCTCGCCGCCGGTGACGATCAGGGTGTTGATGCCGATGACCTGGCCCTGCGTGTTGATGAGCGGCCCCCCCGAGTTGCCCGGGGTTGATCGCCGCGTCGGTCTGGATCATCTCGACGCGCGCCCCGCGCACGCCCAGCTCGAGGTCGCGGCCCTTGTACGACACCACGCCGACCGTCACGCTCGGCCCTCCGGGGACACCGTCCCGCCAGAGGCCGAACGGGTTCCCCACCGCCATCACCCATTCGCCGACCTCGGTCTGATCCGAGTCACCGAGCTCGAGGCTGGTCAGGGGCTCTTTCGGCTTCGATCTTCAAGAGCGCGACGTCCGTCCGGGAGTCCTTGCCGACCAGCTTGGCGGCATAGCTCTTTCCGTTGGCCAGGGTCACCGAGATGTCGTCCGCGCCGTCGATGACGTGCCGGTTGGTCAGGACGTAGCCGTCCTTGTCGATGACGAAGCCCGAGCCCAGGCTGGTCTGGGTCTGCCGCCGCGGCGCGCCCTGGGGACCCTGCGGGGCGAATCGCTCGAACAGGTCGTCACCGAAGAAGTCGCGCAAGGAACCTTGCGGGCGCTTGACCACCTTCGAGGTGTTGATGTTGACGACCCCGGGCGTGTCGCGCCGCGCGATCTCACGGAAGGTGTTGAGGCCGAAGGGTCCAGCGACGCCCGGCCCTTCCGCCCGGCTGGTGGTCTGCGGGTCGGCCGCCCGGGCGGACTCCGGCCGGTTGATCTGGGTGGTGACGAACGCGCCAAACAACACGGCGGCCATGGCCACCGAGAGGAAGGATGCGATCGTGAAGGTCCGGTTGGTCATCTAGAAATCCACCTCGCTCAATGGTGCGTACGTCACTCTGGGCGTCCGTATTCCATCCATCGGACGTTTAGACGCCGGCCGCCCCAAGTCCGCCCGAGTCCACATAAGCAAACCGCGTTCCCGGTTGCCGATCTCGATTGCCGACTCGACATCGGGCCCCTGTGGCCTGGGCATTTCACACCTAAACTACGTTCAGACCGAGTGAAAAGTTGTCTCCCGTCCTCAAAAGAAGACACAGAGCCCAGGCGAGCCTCGGTGCGCCCGACATCGGCCGGGCGCACGACTTCGGAAACCCCTTGGATCAATAGTCGTCCATTCCTCCCGGGGGCATCGGCGCTTCCTTCTTCTTCTCGGGGATGTCGGCCACGATGGCCTCCGTGGTCAGCATCAGGGAGGCGATGGAGGCCGCGTTCTGGAGGGCGCTTCTCACGACCTTGACGGGGTCGATGACGCCGGCTTCGGTGAGGTTCTCGAACCGCTCCGTCTGGGCGTTGAAGCCCGACTCGGACCCGAGCTCGCGGACCTTCGCCACCACGATGCTGCCTTCGTGTCCGGCATTGCTCGCGATCCACCGAAGGGGCTCCTCGAGCGACCTGCGCACGATCTCGATCCCCGTCCGAACGTCCTCGGGGAGGTCCTTGCCCTTCAGCATCTTGTCGAGCGCGGGGATGGCCCGGAGCAGGGCGACGCCCCCGCCGGGGACGATCCCTTCCTCGACCGCGGCCTTGGTCGCGTGCATCGCGTCCTCGACTCGCGCCTTCTTCTCCTTCATCTCGGTCTCGGTCGCGGCCCCGACCTTGATCACGGCCACGCCGCCCACGAGCTTGGCCAGCCGCTCCTGGAGCTTCTCCCGGTCGTAGTCGGAGGTCGTCTCCTCGATCTGGGCGCGAATCTGCTTGACCCGCCCCTCGACGTCCTTCGACTTGCCCGAGCCTTCGATGATGGTGGTGTTGTCCTTGTCGATCGTGACCTTCTTGGCCCGCCCCAGGTCCTCCACCTTGATGTTCTCGAGCTTGATGCCGAGGTCGTCGGTGATGGCCTTGCCGCCCGTGAGGATGGCGATGTCCTCGAGCATGGCCTTCCTGCGATCGCCATAGCCCGGCGCCTTGACCGCGGCCACGTGCAGGGTGCCGCGGAGCTTGTTGACGACCAGGGTGGCGAGGGCCTCCCCCTCCACCTCCTCGGCGATGATCAGGAGCGGAGCGCTTTGCTGGGCGATCTTCTCGAGCACGGGAAGGAGGTCCTTCATGCTCCCGATCTTCTTCTCGAAGATCAGGACGTAGGGGTTGTCGAGGACGACCTCCATCCGCTCGGGGTCGGTCACGAAGTAGGGTGAGGAATAGCCACGGTCGAAGCGCATCCCTTCGACGACCTCGAGCGCCGTCTCCATGGTCTTCGACTCTTCGACGGTGATGACGCCGTCCTTGCCGACTTTCTCCATGGCAAGGGCGATGATGCGGCCGATGGTCTCGTCGCCGTTGGCGGAGATGGTGCCGACCTGGGCGATCATCTTGCCCTTCACGGGCTTGCTGAGCTTCTGGAGCTCCTCGACCACGACCCCCACCGCCTTCTCGATGCCGAGCTTCAAGGCCATCGGGTTGACCCCGGCGGTGACGTTCTTGATTCCCTCGCGGAACAGGCCCTGGGCGAGCACCGTGGCCGTGGTGGTGCCGTCACCCGCGGTGTCGCTGGTCTTGCTCGCCACCTCGCGGACCATCCGGGCCCCCAGGTTCTCCATGGGGTCCTGGAGGTCGATCTCCTTCGCCACCGTCACCCCGTCCTTGGTGATGAGCGGCGAGCCAAACTTCTTTTCGAGGATGACGTTGCGTCCCTTGGGGCCGAGGGTGACCTTCACCGCGTCGGCGAGGGCGTTGACCCCCCGGAGGATCGCGCCCCGCGCGTCTTCGCGATAGATGATGTTCTTTGCCATGCGCTAGCTCCTCGGAAGAAGGAAGAGGCGCGCGGGCGGAGGCGGCGGTCCGCCCTCGCCCGCGGCCTGATGAAACGCTTTCCTCAGTGATCCACGCTGATCGAGATCTGCTTGGGCTTGGCCTCTTCCTTCTTGGGAAGGGTCAGGCGCAGCACGCCGTCCTTGAACTCCGCCTTGATCTTGTCGGTGTCGACCACGTTCGGCAGGGTGAACGAGCGAGTGAAGGCGCCGTAGGAGCGCTCGACCCGTTGGTAGCTCTCCTGCTGGACCTCCTGATCCGCGCGACGCTCGCCCTTCAAGGTCAGGATGTTGTTCTCGACGCGCACGTCGACGTCCTTGGGCTCGATCCCGGGCAGCTCGGCCTTCAGGACGATGTTGCCGTCCTTCTCGTAGATGTCCACCGCCGGGGACCACGCGCCCTGCGTCCAGTCCTCTTCGGCGGCGCCGCGGCCCAGGCCACGGAACGACTCGTCGAACAGCCTGTTCATCCGACCCTGGAGGCTGACCAGGTCCCGAAACGGCTCCCAGCGAACGATTGCCATTGGATCCTCCTTAATTCTTCACCGTGTACTCGGCGTCGACGACGTCGCCGCCATCGGCCTTGGGTTCGCCTCCGGCAGGCCCACCCGGCCCCGGCGGAGGTGTCGTCTTCTTGTAGAGGGTCTCCGCGAGGTTGTGGCTCAGGCTCGTGACCCGCTCGAGCGCGGACTTGAGGGCGGCCGCGTCCTCGCTCCCGGCCGCCTTGCGCACGGCCGCCAACGCGTCGTCGATGGCCTTGGCCTCGTCGTCCGAGACCTTCTCGCGGTTTTCCTTCAGCAGCTTCTCCAGGCTGTGGGCCTGGGTGTCGGCCTGGTTCCGCAGCTCGACCAGCTCACGCTGCTTCTTGTCCTCGACGGCGTGTGACTCGGCATCCTTCACCATCCTCTCCACCTCGTCCTTGGCAAGGCCGGAGGAGGCGGTGATGGTGATGGCCTGGGTCTTCCCGGTGGCGGTGTCCTTGGCCGAGACGTTCAGGATGCCGTTGGCGTCGATGTCGAACGTCACTTCGATCTGCGGCACTCCACGCGGCGCCGACGGGATGCCCACCAGGTGGAACTTCCCCAGGGTCCGGTTGTCCCTGGCCATCTCCCGCTCGCCCTGCAGCACGTGGATCTCCACGGAGGTCTGGCTGTCGGACGCGGTGGAGAAGACCTCGGTCTTCTTCGCGGGGATCGTGGTGTTGCGCTCGATGAGGTGGGTGGTCACCCCCCCGAGGGTCTCGACCCCGAGAGAGAGGGGAGTCACGTCGAGAAGCAGCACGTCCTTGACGTCGCCGGAGAGGATGCCGGCCTGGACCGCAGCGCCGATGGCCACCACCTCGTCCGGGTTCACGCCCTTGTGCGGCTCCTTGCCGAAGTAGTCCTTCACCAGCTGCTGGATCTTCGGCATGCGGGTCATGCCGCCCACCAGCACGACCTCGTCGATGTCCTTCGCCTCGACCGCGGCGTCCTTCAGGCACTGCCGGACGGGCCCCATCGACTTTTCGAGGAGGTCTTCCACGATCTGCTCGAGCTTGGCCCGACTCAGCTTGAGGCTCAGGTGCTTGGGCCCCGAGGCGTCGGCGGTGACGAAGGGCAGGTTGATCTCGGTCTCCATGGTGGTCGACAGCTCGCACTTGGCCTTCTCCGCGGCCTCCTTGAGCCGCTGGATCGCCATCTTGTCCTTGCCGAGGTCGATGCCCTGGTCCTTCTTGAACTCCGCGATGATCCAGTCGATGACCCGCTGGTCGAGGTTGTCCCCGCCCAGGTGGGTGTCGCCGTTCGTGGCCTTCACCTCGACCACACCTTCGCCCACCTCGAGCACCGAGATGTCGAAGGTGCCTCCGCCGAAGTCGTAGACCGCGATCGTCTCGTCCTTCTTCTTGTCGAGGCCGTAGGCGAGGGCGGCCGCGGTGGGCTCGTTGACGATCCGCAGCACCTCGAGGCCCGCGATCTTGCCCGCGTCCTTGGTGGCCTGGCGCTGCGAGTCGTTGAAGTAGGCGGGGACGGTGATCACGGCCTTCGTGACCTTCTCGCCCAGGTGGTCTTCGGCCGCCTGCTTCAGCTTCTGCAGGATCATGGCCGAGATCTCGGGCGGGGAGTACAGCTTCCCGGCGACCTGCACACGTGCATCGCCGTTGCCCGCCTCGACCACCTTGTAGGGAACCATCTTCTGCTCTTCGCTCACTTCCGAATACTTGCGGCCCATGAAGCGCTTGATCGAGAAGATGGTGTTCTCGGGATTCGTCACCGCCTGGCGCTTGGCCACTTGACCGACGAGGCGCTCGGCGTCCTTGCCAAAGGCAACCACGGAGGGGGTGGTGCGTCCGCCTTCGCCGTTCGCGATGACCTCGGGGTTGTCACCCTCGAGGACCGCGACCACGGAGTTCGTGGTTCCGAGATCGATTCCAATCACCTTTGCCATGTTGATCCAACCTTCCGGCCGGAGGCACGCCCCGGCTCAAGAGGAATAATAGGTCCGTGATTAGCAGATGTCAAGCATTAAATATGAGTCTTATATGCTAATAGCAACCAGACCGCTCGCGGCTGCCACTCAAAGGGTTCGCTGGCTTGAAAATAGGGGTTGAATCTGCTATCAATGAACCTAGAGTGATGGCCCGGGTTACCGCTTGAGCGCTCCCGTCGATCCCTCTGACGGGCCCCCTGAGGATATGCCTCTGGGCTCTGGCACACTGGACCGGCAGCTTTGCCGCGTCGGCGGCCTCAACCAGAACTACGGATCCCCCACGGGGACGCAGTACCACATCCAGATCGAGGACCGGGGTCCGGTCGTCGACCCCGTCCTGGAGACGGAGGTCAGGCGCGTCAATGTCATCGTCTACGCCAACTACGGCGAGCCGAACGCCAGGATCATCCACGGTCGCGACCACGACTTTCCGGATCTGCGGACGCGCGAGCAGAATCGGCGTGGTCGAGCAGAAGATCAAGGCGCTGGCGGTGGGTGCACGGGCCGTCATCGAAGAGGCCGAGAACCGCCAGGTCCGGCGGATCAAGGCCCTCATCGCGGAGTACCACCGCACCAAGAACGACGCGATCAAGAAGGAGTTCGAGGAGGCCAACGCCATCTTCCCGTTTCTCTTCTCCCGCGCGTGGAGCGAGCTGCGCCAGGAGCGCGCGCGTCCAGCCGCGGCCGGGGAGCCGGCTCCCGCGGCCGCGCCGTCCGCGGCCGGCGACGAACCGATCCCGGTAGACGTCGTCTACCCCCTCGATACGGCGCTTCGGGAGCAAGTCTTCGAGATCGAGCGCATGCTCGAAGAGCTGAGCCGCGATCTCGAATCGCTGCGCGCCCACGGACGGGCCGACGACATCCTCGTGCAGACCTGCCGAAAGCTCGCGGCGCGTGCCGAGGAGAGCCTCCGGAAGCAGGATGGATCCGACTTCAACGCCCGACGGCTCGAGATGACCCGGGCGAGCCTGCTCACCACCTGGAAACAGGTCAGGTCGCGACTGGCCCGTTGAGCCCCGCGCGGCCGCGGGCCGTGGAGGGTCAGTCCTTCGTTTCGGCCTTGAGGGCGGCGGCCAGGGCCTCGGACATGTTGTAGCGGATCTCGGGGGCCGCCTTCGTGATGATCATGCCCGGCTGGCCTTTCACCCGGCAAGCGAGGGCCGGGAGGTCGGAGGCGTCCCCCGGCCGGCGGTACTGGATCTCGCAGTAGCGGCACTCCCCGTTCCAGCAATAGCGCCCGCTCCCGATATCGGCAGAGACGTATTGCATCTGGCGGAGCAGCAGGTTGTTCTCGGGGACCTCGAACACCCGGCCAAGGATGACGATCCGGACCAGACGGGAATAGGGTTCGAGGAGCTCGTCCATGGATGCCGGGTCTCTCTCGGATTACAGCACGAGCTCGGAGCTTCGCGCAACGATCGGCCGGGCCGACGCATCGGACGTGCGAGCCAGAACGCGGTCTCCCGTTCGGGCTAGAATGCGACCGCTCGCGCTTGGGCACCACCGGAGGTTCCTTCTTGGCCGAATCCCCCGCGATCGCCACCTTCAAGCCGTACGTGCCCGCCGAGGCCAGCCTCACCGAGCTGACGTTCCGCGCGCTCCTCCTCGGCTCCTTCCTGGGGCTGCTGTTCGGGGCCTCGTCGGTCTACCTGGGGCTGCGCGTCGGCCTCACGGTTTCGGCGTCGATCCCGATCGCGGTCATCTCCATCACCGTGCTGCGCTGGGTCTCGCGGACCTTCGGCGCCCCCGCCTCGATCCTCGAGAACAACATCGTGCAGACCGCCGGGTCGGCCGGCGAGTCGATCGCGGGCGGGGTCATCTTCACGATCCCCGCCCTCATCTTCCTGGGCTTCGAGATGGACTGGACGCGGACCATGGTGATGGCCCTCATGGGCGGGATCCTGGGCGTCCTCATGATGATCCCTCTCCGGCGCTACCTCATCGTGAAGGAGCACGGCCGGCTCACCTACCCCGAGGGCACGGCCTGCGCCGAGGTCCTGATCGCGGGGGAGAAGGGGGGCACCCAGGCGGGCATCGTCTTCAGCGGCCTCTTCGCAGGTGCCTTCTACAAGCTGCTCAACCTGGTGCTGGCTCTCTGGAACGAGTTCCCGGACCGCATCCTGGGTTTCTACCACCGGACGGCACGGCTCCGGCTGGACACCGACCCCGCGCTCCTGGGAGTCGGCTACATCATCGGCTACCGGTCGTCCGCCCTCATGGTGGCGGGGGGAGCCCTTGCCTCCCTGGTGCTGATCCCGGCCATCGGTCTCTTCGGCGAAGGGCGGACCACGGTCCTCTACCCCGCGAGCCTGCTCATTTCCCAGATGGGTCCGGACGACATCTGGTCGAACTACATTCGCTACATTGGCGCGGGTGCGGTGGCCGCGGGCGGCATCATCAACCTGGCCCGCGCGACGCCCACCATCATCGACTCCTTCGCCGCCTCGTTCCGGGACCTCCGCCTGATGCGTGGGGGCACCGACGCCCGGCTGCGCACCGAGCGGGACATTCCGATCAACGTCGTGCTGATCGGCGCCGGGGTACTGGCCCTGGTCATGACCCTGATCCCGCAGCTTCACGTCAACCTCCTGGCCGCGGTGCTGATCATCCTGTTCGGCTTCTTCTTCTCCGTGGTCTCGTCGCGGATCACGGGCGAGCTCGGCTCCTCGTCGTGCCCGATCAGCGGGATGGCGATCGCGACCCTCATGGGGACCTGCCTTCTCTTCGTGCTCCTGGGCTGGACGACTCACGCCCACGAGGCGGTCGCGCTCGCCATCGGCGGAATCGTCTGCATCGCGGCCAGCAACGCGGGAACGACCAGCCAGGACCTGAAGACGGGTTACCTGGTGGGGGCGACCCCGTGGAGGCAGCAAGTCGCCCTGATTGTCGGAGTCCTGGCCTGCGTCTTCGTGGTTGGTTGGACGGTGCTGTTCTTGAACCGGAACTTCAGCGCCATCAAGCCCGCGCAATACGAGGGGGTGGTGCTGCCTGCCGAGGCCGGCGCGGAGCAGACCGGGCCTGACGGAGCCGTGTATGGGGTGCGGCACGTGGGTGGCGTGGCCGGGATACCGGACGGGGTGTACCTGGCCGACCCCTCCGGCCGTGTCCACTACGAGGTGGTCCAGGGCATCGGCTCGGAGAAGGCGTCGGCTCCGCAGGCGCGCCTGATGAGCCTGGTGATCCGCGGCATCCTGACCCGGCAGCTCCCCTGGGGCCTGGTGCTGATCGGCGTGTTCCTCTCCGTGATCCTCGAGATCGTGGGGGTGCCCGCCCTCGCCTTCGCGGTCGGGGTCTACCTGCCCCTCGAGAGCACGACGCCCGTCTACGTGGGCGGCCTCGTGCGCTGGCTCATCGACCGGCAGCGGGGAAGCGACACCGAGTCGGACTCGGGCCCCGGCGTGCTCTACAGCTCGGGCCTCATCGCGGGGGCCTCGCTCATGGGCCTCGTCTACGCGGGCCTGCAGCCCGAAGGCTTCAAGGCCCTGCGCGACTCGCTCGACCTGGGGAAGTACCTCCCGGCCGCCCTGGTGCAGGGGCCGGTCCTGGGCCTCGTGACCTTCGGCCTGATCGCGTGGCTGCTCTACCGCGCGGCCCGCTCCGGCCGGGCGGCCCAGGCCTGATGCTGGTGGCGTGAAGGTCGCGTTCATCGGCACCCATGGCGTCGGCAAGACGACGCTGTGCTACGACCTCGCGGCCATCCTGAAACGGCGTGACGTCAGCGTCGACATGGTCAAGGAAGTGGCGCGCTTGTCGCCGCTCCCCGTCAACCAGAAGACCTCGCTCGACGCCCAGACCTGGATCCTGACCACCCAGATCGCGGAGGAGATTCGCTCCTCGGCGCACCACAAGGTCGTGGTCTGCGACCGGAGCGTGCTCGACAACTACGCCTACATGCTGCTGGCCTGCGGCCGGCAACGGGCTTTCGAGACCCTGGCCCGGCACTGGATGAAGACCTACACCTTCCTCTTCAAGGTGCCGATCTCCGGCCAGGCGTCGGCGGACGGTTTCCGCGACACCGACGAGTTCTTCATGCGCGCGATCGACCAGCTCGTGGACGAGCTCCTCGGTCGCTGGAAGCTGCCCGCGGTTCGGCTCGCACCCGAGGAGCGGGAGTCCTGGGCCAGGACCGCGGGCGAGGCCATCCTGAAGGCCCCGGAGGCCCAGACCTTGTTCTGAGGGCGGCAAGCCCTCCACCGGGTACAATTCCTTTCATGGCACTCATGGAGAAGATCACCGCGGACCTGACCGCGGCGATGAAGGCGCAGGACGCGGCGCGGACGAGCGTGCTGCGCATGGCGAAGGCAGCGCTCAAGAACAAGGAGATCGACAAGAAGGCGCCGCTCGAGGACGCCGAAGTGGTCAAGGTGCTGCAAGGGCTCGTCAAGCAGCGCGAGGACTCGATCGAGCAGTTCGCCAAGGCGAACCGGCCCGAGCTCGCGGCCAAGGAGGAAGCCGAGAGGGAGATCCTGCGCTCGTACCTGCCGCAGGAGGCTTCCGAGGCCGACATCGCGGCGGCCGTGGAGAAGGCCGTCGCCGAGACCGGTGCGGTGTCGCTCAAGGACATGGGCAAGGCCATGAAGGCCGCCTTGGCACTTCTCGTCGCGGCCGGCGCGCCCGCCGACGGCAAGAAGGTCAGCGAAGCCGTGCGCAAGCGGCTCGGGGGCTGAGCCGGGTGCGCGAAGCGGTGCGCAAGGCGGGTCAGCGGCTGATGGTCGGCTTCTCCGGGCACGAAGCCTCGGCGGACGTGCGGGTGCTGATCCGGGACTACGGCGTGGGCCACGTGATCCTGTTCGCGCGCAACGTGGCCGAGCCGGAGCAGGTGGCCGAGCTCGTTCGAGAGCTCCAGGAGATCGCGCGGGACGCGGGCCACGACCTGCCCCTCTTCGTGGCCGTCGATCAGGAGGGCGGACGCGTGGCTCGTCTCAAGGCGCCTTGGACGGTCTGGCCTCCATCGCGCGCAGTAGGCCGCCTCGGCTCGGAAGAGCACGCACGCCGTCTCGGCGAGGCGCTTGCCGCCGAGCTTCGGGCCTGCGGGATCCGCTGGGACATGGCCCCCGTCGTCGACGTGGACACGAACCCGAAGAACCCGGTCATCGGGGACCGGGCCTTCAGCGACGATCCCGACCTCGTGGGCCGATTGGGTGTCGCCCTGATCCGCGGCCTCGAGGACTCGGGGGTCGCGGCCTGCGCCAAGCATTTCCCCGGCCACGGGGACACCGACCTCGACTCGCACCTCGACCTGCCCGTGGTCAGCCAGTCGCGGTCCCGGCTCGAAGACGTGGAGATGCGGCCGTTCCGGAGCGCCGTCGCGGCAGGGGTGGCGGGGGTCATGACGGCGCACGTGATGTTCCCCGAGATCGACGAGGGCTTGCCCGCGACGCTCTCCCCGAAGATCCTCTCCTTGCTGCGAGAGGGAATGGGCTACACCGGGGTCATCGTCTCGGACGACCTCGAGATGAAGGCCGTGGCCAAGACCTGGCGGCCCGGCGAGGCGGCCGCTCTCGCGGCGGCCGCCGGATGCGACCTCATCGCGGTCTGCAAGTCGCCCGATGCGCAAGTCGAAGCCGCCGAAGCCCTGGTGCGCCTCGCCGAGGCCGCTCCGATACCGCTCGTGCCCGCACCCGATCCCAACGACCGCATTCGGCGGCTCAAGCAGCGCTTCCTCCTGCCGTATGCCGATCCCGATCCCAAGGCCGCGCGTCAGGCCGCGGGCGTCGGCGAGCGCCGGGCGCTCTCCCAGGAAATCGCGGAACGCAGCGGCATCCCGGCTTGAGCCGATGAGGATCAAGCCTCGAGGCCTCCGGCCCGGCGAGACCATCGGCTTGTGCGCTCCTTCGGGGCCCATCGAGCCCGACTTCGTGGCTGCCGGGATCCGCGAGCTCGAAAGCCTGGGTTATCGCGTTGTCGCGGCCGATGACCTGGGCCGACGGACTCGGTTCACGGCTGGATCGGTGGAAAGGCGCGTGGCCGAGCTCCACGACCTGTTCGCCAACCCCGACGTGCGCGCGATCGTCTGCGCGCGGGGTGGCGCCGGCGCCCTCAGCCTGTTGCCGCTCCTCGACCCGGGTCGTCTCCGGGCGGACCCCAAGCCGTTCGTCGGATACAGCGACGTCACGGCGCTCCATCTCTTCCTCGCGCGCCTGGGCCTCGTGACCGTGCACGGCCCCATGGCCGGCCGGACTCTCGTGGCGGGCCACTACCATCGCGAAAGCCTCCTCGCGGCGATGGCCGGAGAGGGCCCGCCCTATGCGAGTGAACCCGACGACCTCGTGACCTTGCGCGAAGGCGAAGGGATCGGGATCCTGCGCGGTGGCTGCCTTTCCCTGCTGGCGGCGGCCGCGGGCACGCCCTGGGCGTTTCGTCCCGACGACGAGGGGACGATCCTCTTCATCGAAGACGTGCGGGAGCGGCCGTTTCGCATCGACCGCATGCTGACCCAGCTCCGCCTGTCCGGTGCCTTCGCGAGCCTGCGGGGAGTGGTGTTCGGCGAGATGAAGGGCTGCGGGCCTGCGGCGGGGGAGGACTACACGCTCGAGGAGGTCCTCCTCGAGTCGCTCTCGGGTCTCGACGTGCCCGTGGCCATCGGACTGTCGAGCGGCCACGCGAACGGCCCGAACGTGTCGCTTCCCCTGGGGGTCCGGGCCCGGCTCACCTGCGGAGCCGAGGGTCGACTCGAGGTGCTCGAATCGGCGGTCGCATGAAGGTACACCTCTCCGGGGTCTGCGGCACCGCCATGGCGTCCCTGGCCGGGCTCTTGAAGGAGCGCGGGCACGAGGTCACGGGCTCTGACCAGGACGTCTACCCGCCGATGTCCACTCAGCTCGAGGCGCTCGGGGTCGCGGTCCGCTCTCCCTACGCGGAGGGAAACGTCCCCGAGGACGCGGACCTCGTGGTCATCGGCAACGCCCTCTCCCGCGGCAATCCGGAGGTGGAGGTGGTGCTGGACCGGCGCCAGCGCTACGCCAGCCTGCCGGCGGTCCTGGCCGAAGAGTTCATCCGCGGCCGCACCTCCCTGGTGGTGGCGGGGACTCACGGGAAGACCACGACCACGAGCCTCCTCGCGTTTCTCCTGGATCGGGCCGGACAGGAGCCGTCGTTCCTCGTCGGCGGCGTGCCCGTGGACTTCGGCCGGACCTATCGGATTGGCCGTGGCCCCGCCTTCGTGGTCGAAGGCGACGAGTACGACAGCGCGTTCTTCGACAAACGCCCCAAGTTCCTCCATTACCTGCCCGAGGTCGCGGTCATCGGCAACCTCGAGTTCGATCACGCCGACATCTACGACGATCTGGAAGCGGTGCAGACGGCCTTCCGTCGCCTCATCGGTCTCGTGCCGCGGCGGGGCCTGCTGGTGGCGGGCGTCGAGAGCCCGGCCCTGTGCGAGATCCTGCCCGGTGCCCCGTGCCCGGTGGAGACCTTCGCCGTCGAGGCCTCGGCCGACTGGTGCGCGACCGAGGTGCGCACCGATCCGGAGGGCACGCGCTTCCGGCTGGCGTGTCGGGGCGCCGACCTGGGAGAGTTCGCGCTGGCCCTCGCCGGCGAGCACAACGTGCGCAACGCGCTCGCGGCCCTGGCCGTCGCGGCCCGGATGGGCGTCCCGCCCGAGGTCGCGCGCCCGCTGCTCCCCGTGTTTCGCGGCGTGAAGCGAAGGCTCGAAGTGCGGGGGACAGTCCGGGGCGTCACCGTGTACGACGACTTCGCCCACCATCCCTCGGCGGTTCGCGAGACCTTGAAGGCCGTCCGAAGCCTCACGCCTCCCGGTACGGGGCGCATCGTCGCGGTCTTCGAGCCTCGCTCGTACACCTCCCGGACCCGCATCTTCGAGGCCGACTTCGCCCGCTCCTTCGCCTCCGCGGACCAGGTCATCGTGGCCGCCGCCCACCTTCCGGGCAAGGTCCCCGAAGGCCAGCGGCTGTCCGAGACCGACCTCGTGGCCTCGATCCGGCGGGAGGGCACACCGGCGGACGTGGTCCCGAGCGTGGCGGAGATTGTGGCTCGCCTCGAGCAGGACCTCGGGGAGGGCGACCGCGTGGTCATCCTCTCGAACGGTGGCTTCGGCCAGATCCACGACCGGCTGCTGCAGGCGCTCGGTCGAGGTGCTTCGGCCCCTGGAAGGTCGGACCGGGCTGTGGTATGACATTGGGCCATCGAATCGGCCGATGCACCCGACGAGTACCGCGCATGACTCCGTGAGGGATCGTTGTCGATGCCGGCATGCTCCAAAAGCGGCGCCGCCGGAGCTTCTGATCAACAGGTGAAATGGAGGACGCGATGAAACGGTTTCTCCTGGCCCTTGCCGCGATGGGCGTGCTCGTCCCCGGCGCCGCGCTGGCCCAAGAGGCCCAGACGACGAAGGCGGCCGAGAAGAAGGAAGGCGAAGACGTCGTGAAGCGCGAAGAGGTCGTCGTGGTGTCGGCCTCCAAAGTGGAGTCGACCCTGATCAACGCGCCGGCCACGCTCAGCGTGGTGACCGCCGACACCATCGCGACTTCGCCGTCCCAGAACTTCGGCGACCTCCTGCGGACGACGCCGGGGATCAACGTGATCCAGACCTCGGCCCGCGACATCAACATGACGAGCCGCCAGGCCACCTCGACGCTCGTGAACTCGCAGCTCGTCCTGCTCGACGGCCGCTCGCTGTACCTGGATTTCTTCGGTCTCGTGCTCTGGGACTGGGTCCCGCAGAGCCAGAACGAGATCAAGCAGATCGAGGTGGTGCGGGGTCCGGCCTCCGCGGTCTGGGGGGCGAACGCCCTGACCGGGGTGATCAACATCATCACCAAGACGCCGCGAGAGGCGCAGGGCTTCGGAGTGAACCTCACCGGTGGGCTCTTCAATCGCGACGGCGGTTCCCGCGAGAACGACGGGAGCGGCTACCTCTTTGGCGGGAACTTCTCGTTCGCCCAGGCGCCCAGCGACACCCTTTCCTGGCGTTTGTCGGCCGGCTATTTCAACTCCGACCCCTACTCGCGACCGGTGGGCATCGTCGGCGGGTGCCCGCTCAACGTCCGTTGCGTCCCTCATCCGCTCGACTCGACCGTCCTCACCGGCGGCGCCCTCTATCCCCCCGACCGTGAGGGCGTCGGCGGCTTCCCCAACAACGGGACCAGCCAGCCGAAGGTCGACCTGCGGCTCGATCGCGAGTTCACGAACAGCGGAGGCCGGCTCACCGTCCAGGGCGGCTATGCGGGGACCACGGGAATCATCCACACCGGACTCGGGCCTTTCGACATCCAAAGCCCGTCCTACATGACCTACGGCAAGCTCCAGTACACCCAGGGGGCCCTGAAGGTCGCGGCCTTCGCCAACATCATGGACGCCGAGGCGCCCAACCTGATCCTGCCCGATCCCAACTCCCCGACCCTTGCTCCCCTCCAGCTCAACTTCAAGACCCAGACCTACGACTTCGAGATCGGCCATTCCACCGTGCTCGGGGGCAAGCACATCCTGAGCTACGGCGGCAACGCGCGCCAGAACAACTTCGACATCCTCCTGGCACCCAACGCCGAGAACCGCAGCGAGTTCGGGGCGTACTTGCAGGAGGAGTTCTTCGTCGACAAGTTCCGGATGGCCCTGGGGGGCCGGGTGGACAAGTTCGGGAACATCGACAGCGCCGTCTTTTCGCCGCGCGTCAGCCTGATGTTCAAGCCGACCCCTAATCACTCGATCCGCGCGTCCTTCAACAAGGCCTTCCGCGCGCCCTCCACGATCAACAACTACCTCGAGCTCGGCATCCTGAACACGGAGAAGGCCGTCGACTTCACTCCCTTGACGCCGCTCCTCCCCCCCGCCCTGCGGCCCCTGGTGCCCCCGCCGTTCTTCCTGACGGTCAACGGCAACGGGAACACCGACCTCAAGCAAGAGAGCATCAAGGCCTTCGAGGTGGCCTACACGGGAACGATCAATGGAAAGACGACGGTGGGCATCGCCCTCTACCAGAACACCCAGGACGACAACATCAACTTCGTGAACCTTCTCGAAATCCCCCCTGCCACGGCCCTGGCCAACGGGTTTTCCTATTACTCGGCCACGGACCCCGCCCACGGCGTGACCGTGGTGAACCCGCATCCCATTGTCTTGAGCCCGTTCATCATGGCGGCCCTTGCCCAGGTGCCGCCGCAGTTCGGGGGGCCGATCAACCTGCCCAAGGACGCCTTCACCTACCTGAACCTCGGGCCCATCCGAAACAAGGGCATCGAGCTTTCGGTGGAGCACAACTTCAACCGGGTGTGGAGCGCCTACGCCAACTACTCGTTCCAGGACACGCCCGAGGTGCTGGACCCGGCCAGCGATCAGCTCCCCTACTTCACCGCCGAAGTGGGGGTGCCGGCCAAGAACCGTTTCAACCTCGGGGTGAACTGGGGCGGCAAGCGGTTCGTGGGTAGCACCTCGCTCAACTACAGCGACAAGGCGTTCTGGAACGACGTGCTGACCGCGCCCTACCAGGGCTATACCGACTCCTACACCATGGTGAACGCCAACTTCGGTGTGAAGTGGGCGGACGGGAAATTCGAGACGATCATCAAGGGAACGAACCTCTTCAACCAGAAGATCCAGCAGCATGTGTTCGGCGACATCCTGCGCATGTCGGTGAGCGCCGAGGTCCGCATCTTCGTGAAGTGAGGCCCTCTGGGCCACCGCTCCTGAAGGCCCCCGGGGCCAAACCCCGGGGGCTTTTTCGTCTCGTCGCCTCCTGGGACCTTCGATGAAGGCATCGAACAGCGCTGATTCCGTCGTCGCCGTCATCGACATCGGCTCGAACTCGGGTCGGGTCGTGGTCTACCGCGGAGGGCGAGGCGCCCACCTTCGCATCCTCGCGAGCACGCGGGCCTCGTTGCGGCTCGTGCGCGACCTCGGCAAGGAAGGGCAGCTGTCGGGCGAGGCCGAGGATCGCTTGCTCGTGGCCCTTCGGGACTTCCTGGCGGTGGCTCGAGGTGCGGGCGCCCAGACACCGGTCGCGGTGGCGACGGCGGCCATGCGCGACGCTCGCAACGGACGCGCCCTGATCTCCAGGATCGGCACGGAGCTGGGCCTCGAGGTCCGCGTGCTCTCCGGCGAGGAAGAGGCGCGCTTCGGTTTCCTGGGGGCGGTGCGCAGCCTCCCGGTTTCCCACGGTGCGCTGTTCGACGTGGGGGGTGGGAGCATGCAGGTCTCGCGCTTCCGCGGACGTCGGTTGACGAGTGCTATCAGCCTGCCTCTCGGCTCGCTGCGGCTCAGCGACGGTTTCCTCGAGTCCGATCCCCCGACCGCGGGCGAGATACGCCGGCTCCGCGAGCACGTGCGCAAGCTCCTGCGGGAGGCTGGCGTGCGGCCCCTCGGAGCGGACGAAGAGCTGGTGGGGACCGGGGGCACGATGCGCAACATCGCGAAGATCGACCGCCGCTCCCGGGATTACCCGGTCCCGCGCCTGCACGGCTACGTGGTGCGGCGGGCGCAGGTGGGCGAGGTGGCCGAGGCGGTGGCGTCACGTCGCCTTCGGAAGCGCGAAGGCATCGCGGGCTTGAACGAGGATCGCGGCGATTCGATCGTCGGGGGCAGCCTCGCCATCCACACCTTGATGCAGGTGCTCGAAGCCCGGGAGGTCTGGGTCTCGGGGCAGGGCGTGCGCGACGGGCTCGCCCTCCATCTCACCACCGGGTCGGACGTCTTGCCCGAGCCCGCCGCGGTGCGGGCGGCGTCGATCGAGGCGCTGACCCGGCGCTTCGACGGGTGGGACCAGGGCAAGTCGGAACGGAGGGTGGCCCTCGCCGCCGCTCTCCAGCGCGTGCTCGAGCCCCGCGCCCCTTTGGAGATTCGGGAGGCGCTGCAACAGGCCGCGTCGGTGCTCGACATCGGCCGAAGCGTGGGCTTCTTCGACCGGCACGAGCACGCGGCCAACGTGGTGCTCGCCACTGACCTCGACGGGTTCAGCCATCGCGCCATTGCCCTGCTCTCGGCCGTCATCCTGGAGGCGGGAGGCGAGGGCATGAGGCCGAAGTCGTACGCGCCGCTTCTCGGCCGCGACGACCGCGAGCCGGTTCGCCGGGCCGGAGTCATTCTGGCCCTGGCCGACGATATCGAAGAGCGTTGCCTGCCGGGCGGCCTCCTGGAGATGTCCTGCGCGCTGACCCGGCGCGCCACCACGATTCGGGTGCCGGCGTTACTGGGTTGGCGGCCCCGGGCCCTCGACCCGCGCTTCGAGCGCGCCTTCGGCCGCACGCTCGAGGTGACGACGGGCTAGCGAGCGGGGCGCCAGCCTCAGGGCTTGAGGTACGTCTCGAAGTGCCGCAGCGTCGCCTGGTCGCGGGCGATGCGATTGGCGACGCCCCCGAAGCCGTGCAGCTGGCTGGGTTGGAGGTTCAGGGCATGGGGTCGGCCCGCCCGGATGAGGGCGTCGGCGAAGCTCAGGGTGTTGGCGACGTGGACGTTGTCGTCGGCGGTCCCGTGAATGATGAGGAGCTCCCCCTGAAGCGCCGCGGCCGCGGCGAGGGGAGAGCTGGTCTCGTAGCCCTTGGGGTTGCTCTTCGGCGTCCCCATGTAGCGCTCGGTGTAGATCGAGTCGTAGAGCTTCCAATCGGTGACGGGAGCGCCCGCGACTCCGGCCCGGAAGACTCCCGGAGCGTGGGTGAGCGCGTAGAGGGTCATGTACCCTCCGTAGGACCAGCCCCAGATCCCGAGGTGCGCCGAATCGACGAACGGGAGCTTCTTCAGGTATTCGACGCCCACGAGCTGGTCCTCGAGCTCGACGCGTCCCATATCGTGGAAGATCGCTGCCTCGAAAGCGTGTCCCCGATTGGCGCTCCCCCGGTTGTCGAGGGAGAAGACCAGGAAGCCGTGGCTGGCCAGCAGGTGCTCGAAGGCCGACACGTGAGACCAGGCGTTCTGCACGCTCTGGGCCTGGGGCCCGCCGTAGACGCTGACGATCACCGGGTAGCGCCGCGTGGGGTCGAAGTCGGCGGGCTTCAGCAGCGAAGCGTGAAGGACGGTGCCGTCCTTGGCCGAGAGGTCCACCCACTCGAGCTGCCCGCGCTCGTAACGCTGGATCTCGGGGGACCGGTTCTCCTCGATCGCCGTCCGGTGCAAGCCGTCGGCGCTCGACAAGGCCACCCGGGGCGGGGTGGCCGCGTCCGAGAAGGTATCGACGTAGAACTTGGCGTCGGGGGAGAGGACCACCTGGTGAGTGCCGTCTTCACGGGTCAACCGAGCCCGGCCGGTTCCGTCGAGGCGGGCACGGTAGAGATGCCGCTCCCGGGCGTCCTTCTCGGTGGCGGTGAAGTAGACGAAGCCCGTCCTCTCCTCGACCAGGAGGGGCCCGCCGGTCGAAGCGAAGGTGGACGAGGCCTCCACGGTCCAGGGCCCCTGGGTGACGGCGCGGCACGACCCCGCGAGCTCGCAGAGGTAGACATGCGCGAAGCCGTCGCGCTCCGAGACCCAGACGAAGCGGCGATTGTCCTTCAGGAACCGGGGCGCGGGCGAGGGGTTGACCCAGGTCGGTGAGCGCTCGGTGAGGACGGTGCGCGGACCGCCGAGAAGGCCGGTTGGGTTCTGCGGGACCGCCAATACCCGAAGCTGCAGCTCGTTCTGCTCGCGGCTCAGCTGCTGAAAGGCGAGCGTCCCCGAGTCCTGTGACCACGCGAGGTCGGGGACGATGTAGAGATCGTCGGGAGTGAAGGACACGAGGCGTTCGGGCCCGGCGCCCTGGTCGATGGCCACCACCCCCAGCCGCACCACGGCATTGGGCTCGCCGGGCTTGGGATAGCGCTGCGTGCGGATCGTGTTGGTAGCGGGGAGGAAGTCCACGATGGGAAACGTGGGGACCCGCGCCTGGTCGAGCTGGAGATAGGCGATCTTCTTCGAGTCGGGCGCCCAGGCGAAGGCTCGACCGGAGCGGCCGGCAAGCTCTTCCTCGTAGACCCAGTCGAGCCGGCCGTTCAGCACCGTGTCCGACCCGCTCGACGTGAGCCGCGTCTCCCGACCGGAGGCCACGTCCACCACGTAGAGGTCGTTCTTCCGCACGAAGGCGACCCGGCGCCCGTCCGGGGACAGGGTCGCAAACTCCTCCTCTTCGGGCGTCTTCACCAGGGTGCTTACGTTCTTCTGGCGGACGTCCACCAGGTAGAGATCGCCGTCGTGACTGACCAGCAACGCCTCCCCCGAGGGAGCCCACGAGTATCCGCGCAGGGGAAGTGGCTTCGCGTCGCCTCCCGCTGCGGGCGCCAGGAGCCGGCTGCCCTCGAGCAGCAAGGCTTCCTTCCCGGTGCTCGCCTCCAGGGACCACAAGTCGGCGGGCGCTCCGGCGGCCCGGCTCGCCTTCAACCAGGTGACCCGCTTGCCGTCGGGCATCCAGGCGACGTCGGTCGGCAAGACCCCGCTCAGGGCCGGCTCGGCGTTGATGCGCTCCACGGTGAGCTTGCCGAGCGCTTGCGCGGTCGCGGCGGACGGGACGGCCAAGGCGCAGGCGGTGACGACGGCCACCTGCGCGACGACGACGGGCCGGACGATCAAAAGAGCGTGTAGATGAACGGCGCGATCGCCGATCCCTGGGTGAAGATGACGAGCAGGCCGAGCAGGGCGAGCATCAAGACGATGGGGCCGAGCCACCACTTCTTGCGCACGCGCATGAAGGTCCAGAGCTCGCCCAGGATCCCGAACTTCTCTTTGGCTTCGTCGAAGGCCATGGCTCTCTCCCACGAATGTTAGAACGCGGCGGGGAACGGGTCAATGTGGCGCTGCGCACGCCGATCCCCGGGGGCCCTGGAGATATAATCCCCGTATGCCTCGCGAGGTGAAGGAGGACGGGGTTCGCTCTGCAGGCGACGCTCGTCCCGACTTCCTGCGCGGCCAGCTCCGGCAGTGGATGGAGCAGGTCGCCGCGGCGGGGAAGACCTCGGACCTGTTCGAGCTCGAGATGTGGCTCCAGAGCTTCGAGCGATTCTTCCGCATCAAGCACCAGCCGCTCTCGGACAAGGAGCTGAAGCAGCTGGCCCTGCGGAACTGGTCGGAGGAGCTGCGGCTCGTGGACGGCGTCATCGAGAGGGTGATCCACCTGTGCACGGCGGTCTTGACCGAGGAGCAGGTGAATCAGAGCAACTTCGACAAGTACGTCGAAGGCTATCTGAAGAAGGACGAGTCGGTCGATCCCTACATCGAGCGGTTGATTCGGCAGGCCACTCCGGAGGCGGGCTTGAGCCTCCTGCGCGAGGCCTTCGAGGACATCCACCTGATCCTCACCGACCTCGTTCGCATCTCCCGGATCCCGTACTCGACCTTCACCGCGGTCGGAAAGATCCTCTACCGCGAGGTCCGCCGCAGCCACCTCCTGGCCCTGCTGATCGACCGGAAGTTCAAGCCCATCCACGACCGGATCACGAACCCGGCCATCCGGACGGTGATCGGCGCGATCCCGGGCGCCGTGCAGCGGCGCCAGGCGGCCAAGGTCTTCCTGGAGTTCTTCCGCCTCCTCCACTACCTCGAGTACACGGACCCCGAGCGGACCCTCGAGGAGGACCTCCGCGGCACCGTCTTGATCTTCTCGCTCATCACCTCCGAGACGCGGATGCTCCTGGCCTTCATCGAGAAGCGCGCGCTGCGGGGGCTCGACCCCGAGGCCGCGCTCTACCAGCTCTACGACTCCTTCGTCTACTGCGTGCCCCTCGAGCTCAAGAAGGTCTTGAACACCGAGCTCCTGGACATCTCGGTGGCCCGCCAGGCCGACAGCGTGCGCACCCGGGTCGAGAACAGCCACGGCATCCTGAAGGACTGCTTCCAGCAGTCGGTGGTTCAGCTTGCGCAGGCCTTCGACCCCACCGTCGACGGCAGCGACATCTTCCCGGACTTCACGGCGAAGCGAGAGCAGTCCATGCTCCTCCGCCAGGGGCTCGTCTCGTTGATCAAGGCCCTGCGCGAGTTCGAGACCCGCCGGGACGAAGCCTCGGCGCTCCGGATGAAGGAGGAGATCTCCGCCTTCTACGACCACAACATCAAGTACCTGATGTACCGCGACTGGTCGGGCTTCGAGCTCTTCTTCATCGAGATCCTGAAGTGCGGGAGCCTGCCCGCGCTCCAGCAGATCGCCCATCGTTTCGATACGTTTCTCATGACGCTCTTGCGCGAGGTGCAAAAGAGGTCGATCCTCCAGAATCTGCCCCCGACAGACGACGTGCCGGGACTCGAGGCGGTCGTCTGAGCGCGGTCGCCCCGGGCCCCCCCGGGCGTTCGTTCGGCGAATCTGGTAAAATCCGCCCCCGATATAGGCTATGGCGGCCGACAAGGATCCCTTTTCCCAGCTCCTGAAGCGCTTCCCCAAGGGGAGTGTCCTCTTCAACGAGGGTGACGAAGGGGAGGAGATGTACATCCTCCGCTCGGGGAAGGTCGCCATCAAGAAGAAGGTTCCCGCACGGAGAGGTCGACGCTCGCGGTGCTGGAGAAGGGCGACTTCTTCGGCGAGATGGCGATCCTGGAGAGGATGCCGCGCTCGGCCTCGGCCGAGATGATCGAAGACGGCGACCTCGTGGTCATCGGCGGCGACGTCTTCGGGGACATGATCAAGAACACCCCCGAGATCGCGGTCCGTATGCTGCGGAAGTACTCGATCCGGCTCCGCGAGACGACCCGGCAGATCGAGCAGTTGGGAGTGGGCGCCACCTCCAGCGGGGCGACCGAGGCCCAGGAGCCGCCCACCCGCCCGCCCGCGCGGTCCGTCCAGGCCGAGGCGGTCGCGTTCTTCCTCTCCAAGCCCACCGGCAACGTGTTTCCGGTCTTCAAGTCCGACTCGCTCATCGGCCGCTACGACTCGGTGACGGGCATGAGCCCCGAGGTCGACCTCAGCAACGAGGACCAGAGCCGCAACATCTCGCGGCGGCACGCGCGCCTCGTTCTCAAGGACGGCAAGCCCTACATCGCCGAGGAGATCGGCACGATGAACGGGACCTTCCTGAACGGCCAGAAGCTGGCCAACGGCGTCCTGACTCCGATCAAGGACGGGGACGAGCTGACGCTCTGCCGCCTGTCCCTGACCTTCCGCACCGCCGGCGGCAAGTAGTCGGGCCGGCCGACCGGCCCGGAACGGGCGGGGCGCCCGGTCAGCCCGCCCGAAGAGCCCGCGCTTCGATCTCCTGGCGAATGGCCTCGTGGTTCCGCGGCAGGAGCCGCTTGTTCCGGCACTCGTCGAGGGCCAGGAGGGTCATCCGGTCGATCGTGGCCTGATCGCGGGCGGTGGGAATCAGGTCGTCGAGGGCCGCGGTCAGGTGGACGTCGGCGAGGGCAGTGGCCCCGTCGCGAAGCGCGAAGCGCCAGGCCGTGGTCACGGCCAGCTCGATGTCGCTGCCGGTGAAGCCCGCCGTGCGCTTCGCGAACGGCGCGTAGTCCGTGATCGTCGACTGCGAGCTTGTGCTTGCGCACCGTGACCTCGAAGATCTGGCGGCGCGCCTGCTCGTCCGGCATCAGGATCGGGATCTTGAGGTCGGTGCGCCCGGAGCGCCGCATGGCGGCGTCGATCAGGTCCACCCGGTTCGTGATGTCGATCCGGAGCACGCGCCCGCGCAGCGTGCTGTCGCCCCAGAAGTTGAAGGCCGAGGCCCGCATCCTCTCGGTGACGCCGGAGTCGCCCGAGCCCTGGTCGCGGCTCCCGCCCTCGGCCTGGTCCGACTCGTCCACGAGCACCACCACCGGGGCCAGGGCTCGGATCGCCGCGAAGGCCTTCTCCTGGTTGCGCTCGGACTGGCCGACGTACATCTGGCGCAGGGGCTTGAAGCGGACGCAGAGCATCCCGCACTCCTTGGCGAAGCACTCGGCGAGGTAGCTCTTGCCCGTTCCCGGCGGGCCCATGAGGATGATCCCGAGGGGAGCGGCCGCGGTCTGCCCGCTGGCGCATGATCTGGGCGACCTCCTTGAGCTCGTGGGTCGCGTGCTCGAGCCCGCCCACGGCCGAGAGGTCGTGCTTCGGCTCGAGGATCTCCAGGACCTCGGCGTACTCCTGCTTCAGGAGGTCGATCTTGCGCGTGACGATGTTCGCGCGTGCCACCGGGCGCCTTGGTGCCCCGGGCCCGTTGCAGGATGTCCTCGATCTGGTCGAGGCCCAGGCCGCCGGTCTCGGCCGCGAGCTCCTCCGGCGTCATGCTCCCAGCTCAGGTCGGAATAGGTTTCCCGCTGGGCCCGCAGGAACTCGGCTCGAGCCTCGAGCGTCGGGCTTCTCGACGCGAACCACCTCGGCCCCCGAGGCGCCAGCGTAGACCTCGTCCGAGACCTCGCCCGCGCTGGGCGCGATCAGGAAGACGAGCGGCCGCCGGGCCGCGACCTTCGGCTCCGTGGCCCAGCGCGCCAGGGTGGTGATGTTCTGCCGCTCGGTGGCCGAAGAAGGGCCCGAGGGCGCCAGGGAGTGCGCGTAGTCGATGATCACGGCCACCGAGGCCGGGGCCAGGCGCTCGGACGCGAGCAGCGCGTCCAGCAGGACCAGGGCGCGCGTGGGATCGGCGGGAAGGGGCCCGGTCTTCATGCCGAGAGCGCGTCGGAACTCCTTCTCGCGGCTCGCGTCGGGGAACGAGAGTCCCGACGACACGTCGTAGGAGACGACGACGGAGCGCCGGGCGCAGAGTTGCCGCAGCCCCTCGGCCAGGGGCAGGTAGTCGGACCCGAACGGATGGCGGTCGCGCACGTTGCCGTGCAGGAGGAAGAGGTGGCTGGCCCCCGCCTGGTAGCGATCGAGAACCGGGTCGAGCCAGGCCGGCGTGCGCAGGGCCTTCATGGGGCGAACCCGAAGGCGTGCACGCCCCGTGCGCTGCCCACCACGACGCCTTTCGCGTCGAGGGCGGCCGAAGCCTGGGTCCCGCCCTCCGCCAGTCGGCTCCGGGTGAGGACGCGGCCGGTGGCGTCGAGCAGGTAGAGGTTGCCGTCGGTCGAGCCGACCACGGTTCGGCTCCCCGCGGCCACGGGTGAGGCCACGACCGGTCCCGCGGGTCTCCGCCTCGAAGAGCGCCTCGCCCGTGGCGGCGCGGACCCCGCGGACCATGCCGTCGTGGCAGCCCACGACGACGAGGTCCCCGAAGACGCAGGCCGACGAGTAGATGGGCTGGCCGAACTCGCGGGTCCAGGCCCGCGTCCCGTCCTCCAGACGGACGGCGCAGAGGCGTCCCTCGAAATCCCCGACGATCGCGAGGCCACCGGCCAGGGCCGGCGTGGCCCGGACCCGCCCCCCGATCGCGTGCGACCAGGCGACCTTGCCGGTCTCGGGATCGAGGGCCTGGAGCTCGCCATCGTCGCCCCCGACGATACACCCGCTTGCCGTCGGAGGCCGGGGACGAGAACACGGCGGAGCACTTGCGCCGCCAGAGCACGGTTCCGCTGGTTCGATCGACGGCGACCACGGCGCCCGCGTCCTTGGTGTCCATGACCCCGACCACGACCCGGTCGCCCAGGGGGAGGGGCGAAGAGCGGACCAGCTTCCCGAGCTTGACCCGAAGGGGCTCGGCGCCACTCGCGAGATCGATGCCCAGGACCTCGCCGTCGTCGGACCCGAGCCAGAGCCGGCCATGGGCGAGGGCGGGCGACGACTCGCAGGCCGTGGTGATGCGCATCGTGAGCAAGAGACGCCCGCTGGCGCGGTCGAGGGCCACGAGGCGGCCGTCGGCGGTGGGCACGAGGACGAGCCGGGCGGTGAGGATCGGCGAAGCCACCACGTTGCCGACGTCGACGCTCCACAGAGGCGACAAGCTAGAGGCCTCAGAAGGGTTCGCGACGGCGCCGATCCGGTCGGCCGTCCCGCGAAAGAAGGCCCAGGTCGGCGCGTCTTCGCCCTTCGGTCCAAGCTCCGCTTCGAGGGCCTCGGCCGCCGCTGCCGCCGACGCGAAGCGCGCGCTCGGATCGGCCGCGGTGAGGGAAGACAGCGTGGCGCGCCGGGTCAGGGAGGAGAGGGGAGCGGGGGGCGGGCCATCGAGGCGCCACGACACGTGCGGCATCGCCGCCGTCATGAGCTGTTGCAGGAGAACTCCCAACTCGAAGAGGGCCTCCCGCGGCGGTCGGGCGGGAGGGCCTGGTTCGAGACGGGGTCGGCCCTCGGCCATGGGGATGAGGGCGGGCTCGATGGCGGGGAACCGCGGAGGGGATTCTCCGTGCGCGCGCTCGAGCTCCCGCGCAAGGTCACGTCCGAGGGCAAAGGCCGCTTCCTCGGTCATCCGCGCCGTGAAATTGCGGGTCGCACGTCGCAGGTGGTCCTCGAGTGTGCCTTCGGGCATGGGGGATTATAGGTGGCGAAATCCCGGGGTCAGGTCTGGAATTGTGAATCACCAACTCGGGGGATTCACAATTCCAGACCTGACCCCCATCCGGCCTCGATTGACATCGTGGTCCCTGGCACTCTACTATCCCTACTTGGTACCTGTAAGTCACTCAATGGCATGAAATTCCCCGGCAGCAAGCTTCTTCACCAATGGGACCTTTCCGTCCAGAAACTGTCCCTCGACGAGCTTTTCCGCTCTTGCCGGCAGTCGGGTCTGACCGGCCTCGCGGAGGTGAAGTTCCCCGATGCGGTGGGGCTGATCTTCTACTACCTGGGCGGCGAGGTGAACGCGCTCTACCGCGAGGGCGCGATGGCCTACAACGGCCAGAGCGCTCTCGATCGACTCCGGACCCGGGTCACGGGTGAGGTCGGGACCATCTCCGTGTTCGAGCTGCCCCTCGACATGGCCCACCTGCTCCGCGGTATCACCAACCGCCAGAAGCTCAAGGAGACGCTCCGCAGCGGGGGCGATCTCGTCGAGTTGTTGCGGCGGCTGGAGAAGGCCGAGCACACCGGAACCCTCGAGGTGCAGACCGCCGACGGCTCGGCGATGGTCCTGCTCGTCCGCGGACGAGCCTCCAACGTCTACTGGGAGACCACCGGAGGACTGACCTTCGAGAAAGGGGAGGCCCGCCAGAAGCTCGAGGAGTCCCTGGGGCAGCAGGAGGGGGCGGAGGTGCCGCTCTTCCTCGGTGAGTTCTCGCGCGACGTGTGGAAGAACCGTCACGAGGTGCAAGTGGCGGTCCGCAGCCGCCTGGAGCGACGCGACGAGATTCAGGACCGGCCCACCGAAGAGATCGCCTCCGAAGAGAACCAGCTTCGCGAGCAGGTCCTCGAAGAGCTGACCGTGCAACTCCCCGGGGTGATCCAGGCCTTCATCTTCGACCTGATGACGGCGTCGATCTATCTGCGCAAGGGCCGCGGCGCCACCGACGTCCACGTCGGTCCCCTGGCCGAGCTCGTCCCCGACCTGGCCATCTCCTTGCGCGACCAGATGGCGGTGGCCGACGAGGCGGACCCCCTCGACTTCATCGAGCTCAGCACGGAGAAGCTGTCGATCCTGGTGACCATGGTGGCCGAGGCCCAGGAAGCGATCGCGGTGGTGGCCGATCGGTCACAGCCGACCGCGCTCATCGGGGCCGCGCTCAGCCAGGCCGTCCACGGCTACACCGCGCGCCTGCACCCCGCCCGTCGCAAGGCCTGATCAGCCCCCCATCACCGCTCCGCCGTTGACACAGAGGATCTCGCCGAAGAGGTAGGACGAGAGGTCGGAGGCCAGGAAGGCCACGGGCCCCGCGATCTCCTCCGGCGTTCCCGGCCGGCCCAGCGGGATTCCGGCGAGAGCCTCGAGGCCCGCCTCCCCGGTGAGCGCCTCGCGGCTCATGTCGGTCAGGACCCAGCCCGGCGCGACCCCGTTCACCCGTATGCCGTGAGGCGAAAGCTCGGCGGCGAGCGACTTCGTGAACGCGATGAGCGCGCCCTTCGAGGCGGCGTAGTGTGAGTAGTGGGCCTCGCCCCGCTGCCCGGCCGTCGACGCGATGGTGATGATCACGCCCCGGCGGCGGGGCACCATGCGCCGGGCAGCGTGGTGGCAGAGAGCGTAGGCGCCCCCGAGATTCACGGAGAGGGTCTCGTTCCACTCGTCTTCGGTCATCCCGTCGATGCTGGCCTTCCTCCAGATCCCCTGGTTCACGACGAGGATGTCCAGGGGCCCGAGCGCCGCCTCCGTCTCGGCGATCAGTCGATCCGCCTCGATCAGGCGCGAGACGTCGGCCCGCAGCACCACGGCCTCGGCTCCCGCTTCACGCACGGCCTTCGCCGTCGCCTGCGCCGCCGGCCTCGTCGCTCCGGTAGTTGACGGCCACCCGCGCCCCCAGCCGCCCGAAGAGAACCGCGATGGCCGCGCCGATGCCGCGCGAGGCGCCGGTGACGAGAGCGACCTGACCGTCGAGTCGGAGCATGGCGGGACGCTAGCGGAGGGCGAGCCTCGCGTCAAGGATCGTCTTCGCGGTTCGCGGAGGCTTTTGAGTCTCCACCGGGTTTGTGGTGAACTGTCGGCCGATGGCGTTCATCACTTTCGAAGGGATCGAAGGCAGCGGAAAGAGCACACAGGCGCGCCTGCTCGCCGAGGCCCTGGGGCCGGACGTGCTGCTCACCCAGGAGCCGGGGGGCACGCCTCTCGGCCGGGGCATCCGGAGCCTGCTGCTCGATCCGCGGGACGAGCCGGTGGACCCGATGGCCGAGGCCCTCTTGTACTTCGCCGACCGCGCCCAGCACGTCGCCGAGCGCATCCGGCCGGCGTTGGCCGCGGACCAGATCGTGATCTCCGACCGCTACGTCGATTCCTCGCTGGCCTACCAGGGCTATGGCCGCGGGCTGTCCCTGGACGCGCTTCGCTCCCTGGCGGCGGTGGCGACGGGTGGCCTGCGTCCCGAGCTGACCCTCTTCCTCGACGTGCCGGTCGAGATCGGCCTCGCGCGGATCGCCCGTCGCGGCGGTGTCGACCGCCTGGAGTCGGAGCTACGCGAGTTCCACGAGCGGGTGCTCGCCGGCTACGAGACCCTGATCGCCGCGGACCCGGAGAGGTTCGTGCGCATCCCGGCGACGGACGCCGCGGAGGCGATCGCGCTGCCGCGTGCTGCGCGGCGGTGGAGGCCCGCGGCCTGCACCCGGTGCAGGGCCTGATGGGCTTCCCCGGGATCCTCGGGCACGCGCGCGTCCAGGCTCTGCTGGCCCGGGCCCTGGAGCGGGGACGCGTGCCCCCGGCCCTCCTGTTCGTCGGCCCGTCAGGAGTGGGGAAGCGGACCGTGGCCCTGGCCGTGGGCCGGGCCCTCCTGTGCGAGACCGGGAGGGCCTTCCCCTGCGATCGCTGCTCCAGCTGCCTCGAGGTGCCTGAAGGGCATGCACCCCGACCTCTTCCTGGTCGAGGCGCTCACCAAGGTCATCAAGATCGACCAGGTCCGCGACGTGGTCCGGGAGATCGGGTCGAGCCCCTTCGAGGGCCGGGCGCGCGCCTTCGTGATCGACGACGCCCACGAGCTGACGGAGCAGGCGGCGAACGCGCTCTTGAAGAGCCTCGAGGAGCCGGCGGCGAGGTCTCACGTCATCCTCGTCACCTCGGCGCCGCAGGCCCTGCTGCCGACGGTCCGCTCTCGCTGCCAGCTCGTCCGGTTCGGGCCGTTGCCCTCCGCCCTGGTGGAACAGCATCTGCGGTCGGTGGCCGGTCTCGACGCGGAAGAGGCGGCTCTTCGTGCGGCGGCGGCGGCCGGAAGCCTCGGCGTGGCCCTGTCCCTCGAGTCACAGGCCTACCGGGAGGTCCGCGACCGGCTGGTCGTGGTCCTCGAATCGGCCGCTTCGTCCGGGCCCTTGCAGCGGATGGAGATGGCCCAGGAGCTGGCCGACCAGGAAGATCTGGACGAGGCCCTGGGCGTGCTGCGCGGGCTGCTCCGGGACGTCGCCGCGCTCCGCGCCGGTGCCGCCCGGCTCGTCAATCCCGATCTCGCCGAGCGGCTCGCCGGCGTGGCTCGAGGACGGATCGGGGCGCACGCCTCGTCGCTCGCCGAGAGCGCCGCCGAGGCGCGTCTGGCCCTCGAAGGGAACGCCAACAAGCTCCTCACCATGGACCTTCTCCTGGAAGCGTTCGCGCGCTGAAGGCGCCAGGGCGCCATTTCGCGTTGCTTGCCGCGAGCGGCCCATGTTAGATATCGAGTGACATGATGAATCGAAGGCTGATCCGACCCGACCTGACGGAGATCAAGGAGCAGCTCGGCACCGCTCGGGTCCACCGGGCCAAGAAGGCCGTCCCCCCCGAGCAGACGAACGCGGAGAGCTTCTACTACCTGAAGCAGATGACCAACAAGACGCGCATGGTCATCGTGCTCAAGGACGGCGAGGACATCCGGGGCACCATCGAGTGGTACGACAAGCACGCCCTCAAGGTGCACCGTCCCGACGCCCCCAACATCCTCCTCCTGAAGGACAACGTGAAGTACATGTACAAGGAGAACGAGGACAAGGGGGACGAGGAGGACTGACCCGAAGGCGTTATTCGGGTTGGGTGACGCTCCTGGGGCTGTAGCCCCGGCCGCGGCTCTCACCGCCTTGGCTGGCGTCCCGCTGCTACCAGCTGCTTCGCTCCAGGCCGGGGACGACATCGAAGTGCTCGTCACGACTCACCACGGGGAGGCGGTGCTGGAGCGCGAGGGCAGCGATCCAGGCGTCGTTGGCGGGGATGGGCTTCCCGGACTGCTTCAGCGCCCCACGAATGTCCGCGTAGGCGGCAGCCGTGGCCTCCGTGACCTCGAGGACGTCGAAGTCGCGCAGGTGCGCCTCGAGCCACTGGGCGTAGGCGGCACGATGGCGAGAGCCGGCGATCCCGTAAAGGAACTCGCCCAACACGATCACGGGGAGGGCGAGCTGGTGTGCCCGAGCCAAGGTCCGGGCAAGGCCACGATGGCCGTCGACGAATGCGGATAAGGCGTTGGTGTCGAGGATCACGCTCGATCCTCGGGCTCCACGATCTCGAACATGTCGTCGATCCTGGCCTGGATCCGCTCGGTCTCCCTCCGGAGGCGGCTCAGCTTCCCGAACCCCCGCATCCACGGGGTCTCCGTCGACGGAGCGCCGCTCGAGTAGTGCGCGAGCTTCTCGCGCAGGGCTTCGGCCACGATCTGCTTGAGCGACACCCCACGCTGGGCAGCCGTCGACTTGACCTTTCGGAAGAGCGGGTCGGGAATCTCGACGGTCGTCTTCATCGGGCCCATATTACCAGTTTTACGGTTCTACCCCTGCCCCGCTTCGTCGGCGAGCCGCAGTTGATCAGCGTGCTTCAGACCGAAGCGGGATGAAGGGCGGCTGCCCTCGCGGGCCGGCCCGACCTAGGCCGGGTTCTGCGGCTCGGGACGCACAGGGAGTGATCCCTCGGCCCGTCGCCGGAGCCGCGGCACCAGCAGCAGCGCGGCGCCGTAGCACGCGAGCGCCGCGAAGAGCGTCGAGGCGCGCGACGAGCGCAGGTCGATCAGCAGCAGCTTGAGGCCGGTTGCCGCGAGCAGGGGATACGCCAGGCGGCCGCACGCCGAGAAGCGTCCCAAACGGGGTAGCCGCGCGCATCCCACTGCGACCATGGACAGCACGGCCGTGCGGATCGTGTCCAGCATGGCGCGGCTGCCCGACGGGGGCAGGGCCTGATCCACGGCCGCGGCGACCAGCAGGGTGACGAGCCCCGCCAGGCCGACCGAGGCGACGAGGGCGAGAGCGAGGCCCGGGCCGTCGGCCGGCGACAATGCCGCCCCGCGGCTGGCGCAAAGCCGGCTCGCGCTCAAGGCCAGCACGGCGGCGAAGGTCACGAGCGCGGGCCACAGCGACAGGTTGGCGGGCGGGAGCTGGCCGACGAACGCCGCCAGGGCCACGGCCGCGAGGCCGGCGGCTTCGGAGGCGGCGAGCAGGGCGACCGCGGTGTGGACCCCGAGCGTGGAACGCGACGATCGCGACCAGGCCGCGGCGAGCGCGATGCCGAGCGCGGTCAGGGCCATCGCCCGCGAAGGGCCGCCGAGTGCCGTCCAGATGCCGACCATCACGAACAGGAGGGCCAGCGAGCTGTAGAAGTAGAAGTTCTGCGCGCCGGGGGCGTGACGGGCCAGGAACTGGAAGGCCACGGCGTACGCGGCGACCCCGAGCGCGGTGATGACGCCGCCCAGCAGGAGCCCGCCGGCCCCGACCGAGCGGCCGACCGCGATCATTCCGCCCAGGCCGACGAGCAGGGCGAGCAGGGTCTGGGCGATCTCGAACACGATCACCTGCCGCCCGCGGAAGAGGGTCCGGATCGCGATCGATCCGAGATAGGCCACGAGCAGGAATCCCTGGCTGGCCCACGCGAGCGCGGCCGAGTCCACGGGCGGCTCCGCCACGGCGCGCATGGTCACCCCGAGCACGGCGAAGGAGG
Organism: uncultured Acidobacteriota bacterium; assembly: GCA_963760685.1. GTDB lineage: Bacteria > Acidobacteriota > Vicinamibacteria > Fen-336 > Fen-336 > CAVXEA01. The sequence continues at coordinate 2,383,842 of CAVXEA010000003.1, read as the reverse complement.
CGACCGCTCCCGTGGGCCAACGGAGCCCTCGCCAATGGCGGAGATAGCCGAGCCACAACGTGCCGACGCCCAGGCTCGTGAAGTAGAAGGAGAAGGGGGCGACGACCCCCGTGCTGGCCATCAGGGTCAGGCCCGTCGCGAGCCCGCCCAGGCTGGCCAGCCAGGCCAGGCTCGGCAGGTGGCCGTGGCTGGCCGACAGCAGCACGCACGCGGTGAAGGCGCCGAGCGCCATGGCCGCCAGGATGGGGGTGAACAAGCCGAACTTGAGGGCTGCCTCCGCGATCAAGGGAAAGCCGATCGCGAGCGCCGTTCCCCCGTCGAAGATGGCCTGGAGGTGTTTGCCGCCGACCGCCGAGCGGGTGGACGTTGCGACCCAGGTGAGGGCGTAGAGAAGTCCCAGCGAGACCCCGACCGCGGAGGGCCAGGTGCCGCCCTCGGTGAGGGCGCGAAGAAGGAAGGCGCCGCCCAGGATGATCAACGCGCGGCCCAGGGCGGCCACGATGCGCAGGGGATCGAATCCTGCCTCGGCCCCGGGGGTGAGCCGCACAGGCTCGACCGCATTGGCGCCGGACGCCCCGGAAGCCGGCGCCGCAACGGGACTTGTCTCGATGGCGGCGAACCGAGCCTCCAGGCTCGCAACCCGGTCGCTCAACGCCCGGACCTGCTCTTCGAGCGAGCTCGACGGTGGCAGCATGGGCCAGCCTGAGGGCGCCTCTGGCACGCGGCGCTTCGCCGGGAGTTTCTACCTCTGTTGCCGATATCGCCATCGATCATTTGCATCATTCGTGGCCGGTTGCATCCGCTATACTCTGCGCGGCGGTTTGCGGCCCGCCGATTCGATGCCCGCCAGTGCGTGTCACTTGCCGCCTCTTGGGGCACCGTCATGTCCTCTGCGGACTCGCCAGGCGAGAAGCCCGGGTTGCCAAGGCGCACCTTTCTCGACACCGTTCTCGCCTTCGGATTCGTCTCCACCGCGATCTCCTTCCTCTATCCCGTCTGGCGCTACGTGATCCCGCCCGCGGTCGCGGAGCCGGCGACGGACAGCGTCATCGCGGGCAAGGCCTCCGCGTTCCAGACCAACACCGGCGTGCTCCTGAAGTTCGGCAGCAAGCCCGCCATCCTGGTGCGAACGAGCGACGGGGAGTTCAAGGCGTTCAACGCCGTCTGCACGCATCTCGAGTGCACGGTGCAGTACAAGGCGGACACGTCCCAGATCTGGTGCGCGTGCCACAACGGCCTCTACGACCTGTCCGGGACCGTGGTCTCGGGGCCGCCCCCGCGCCCGCTCGAGAGCTTTACGGTCAAGCTGCGGGGCGAGCCGGGGCAAGAGGAGGTCGTGATTTCCAGGACATGACCAACGCGGGAGTTGAATGGTGACGCAGCGACTATGGGCGTGGCTCGACGAGCGGTTCGATTTGAGCGCGCTGCGCGAGTTCCTCGCCGAAAAGAGCGTTCCCGTACACCGGCACAGCGTCTGGTACTACATGGGCGGTATCACCCTGTTCCTGGTGGGGGTCCAGGTGGGGACCGGGATCCTGCTCCTTCTCTACTACAAGCCGAGCGCGGGCGAGGCCTACGAGAGCGTCAAGTTCATCGTGAGCCAGGTCGAGTTCGGCTGGCTCATCCGCAACGTCCACAGCTGGTCGGCCAACCTCCTGATCCTGATGGCCTTCGTCCACCTGTTCAGCACGTTCTTCCTGCGCGCCTACCGGAAGCCGCGCGAGCTGACCTGGATCACCGGGGTCCTGCTGCTGTTCATCATGATGGGCTTCGGCTTCAGCGGGTACCTCCTCCCCTGGAACGAGCTCGCGTTCTTCGCCACCAAGGTCGGCACCGGCATCGCGGGCGCGGTGCCCGTGGTGGGAAAGTTCATGGTGCGCTTCTTGCGCGGCGGTGACGAGGTCACCGGCGCCACCCTGACGAGGTTCTACGGATTCCACGTCGCCGTCCTTCCCGCCCTCATGACGGTCCTGCTCGGGACGCACCTCCTGTTGATCCAGCGGCAGGGCATGAGCGTGCCGCCGGCGCGTGGAGAAGCGCGAGAAGGCCGGAGAGAAGATCCCGCAGGAGCCCTTCTTTCCCAACTACGTGCTGCACGACGTGACCTGGTGGTACGTCGCCCTGGCCGTGCTCGCGGCCCTCGCGCTCTTCCTGCCCTGGGAGCTCGGCAAGAAGGCCGATGCGTTTGCCGCCGTGCCCCCGGGGATCCGGCCCGAGTGGTACTTCCTCGCCATGTTCCAGACCTTGAAGCTGATCCCGAGTCACGTCTTCGGGCTCGAGGGCGAGATGCTGGGCGTGGTCGGCTTCAGCGTGGCCGCCGGGCTGCTCGTCGTGATGCCCTTCCTGGACCGAAAGGCCGCGGAGGGCCGGCCCAGCCGGATCATCACGATCGCGGGAATCCTCGCGGTCCTCTATCTCATCGTCTTCACGATCTATGGCTACCTGGCAGCCTAGGCGTCGGCCAGCAATGGGTGCGCCTATGCGTCGAGTCCTACCGAGCCTCCTCTTCGCCGGCGTCGCCGGGGCGCTGCTCTTCGGCCCGCCGCCGGCCCCGGCGCAACCGGCCGCGATCTCGAGCTGCGAGTCCTGCCACAAGGACCAGGCGGCTCCCGCTCTCTCGAGCCCGGCGCGCGATTTTGGCGGCACCGACGTCCACCGCGAGAAGGGCTTCACCTGCGTCGATTGCCATGGCGGCAACCCGAACGAGCCCGACAAGGCGAAGGCCAAGGCGCCGGCCACGGGCTTCAAGGGCAAGCCCACCGGCCCCACGATCGTCGCCGTCTGCGCGCGCTGTCACAGCGACGCGTCCTTGATGCGCAAGTACGCGCCCAAGCAGCGGGTCGATCAGGCCGTCGAGTACGCCACGAGCGTGCACGGGCAGCGCCTCGCGAAGGGCGACACCAAGGTCGCCACCTGCATCAGCTGCCACGGCGCGCACGGTGTCCGGCTGGTCAGCGATGCCAAATCGCCGGTGTATGCCTTGAACGTGGCCGCCACCTGCACCAAGTGCCATGCCGACGCAGAGCACATGAAGGGCTACACCCTGCCCGGCGGGGCTCCGATTCCCACCGACCAGGGTGCGAAGTACGAGAAGAGCATCCACCATGCGGCCATGGTCCAGCAGCGCGACCTCTCCGCGCCGACCTGCAACGACTGTCACGGCAACCACGGTGCCGTGCCCCCGGGGGTCGGGGCCATCACCAACGTGTGCGGCACCTGCCATACCGTTTTCGCCAGCAAGTTCGCGCTGAGCACGCACAGCCAGATCTTCGAGCGCGGCTGCGTGGAATGCCACGGCAACCACGAGATCGCCAAGCCCAGCGACGCGCTGCTCGGCGCCGACAAGACCTCGCTGTGCATCACCTGCCACACCGAGGGCGACAATGGCCTGAAGGCCGCCACCGCGATGCGTTCCCAGATCGAGAAGCTGAAGGACGCCATCGCGCATTCGGGAGCGCTCGTCGCCTCGGTCGAGAACTCGGGTATCGAGATGGGCGAACAGTCGCTCGCTCTCCGCGAGGCCGGCAACCACCTGACCCTCGCTCGCACCGAGATGCACGCCTTCGATCCGAAGGCCGTCGACATCGTCCTGCAGGAGGGCCTCGGCATCACCGCCAAGGTGGATGCGCAGGGCCAGGCGGCCCTGACCGAGGTCTCCTACCGCAAGAAGGGTCTCGCGGTGTCGCTCGCCGCCATTCTGCTGGTGGTGGTCGCGCTCAGCCTCAAGATTCGGACGCTCAAACCGCGCGAGTAAGAGATACGATAGAGGAGGTCCGGTACCTCACGCGATCCTCGCGCGGCTCCCGGAGCGCCGGCAACGTGATTCTGGAGGAGCGTATGATTCGAGCGAGAATCTCGGTAGCAGTGGTGGCGGTCGTCCTGGTCGGGTGCGGCGCGGCATTCGCGCAAGACGCGGCCAAGGTCGAGAAGGGCAAGACCCTCTTCACCGACCAGAAGTGCAAGATGTGTCACGCCGTGGCCGGGGTGGGCAATGCCAAGGGATCCCTCGACGGCGTGGGCGACAAGCTCAGTGCCGCCGATATGAAGCAGTGGCTCACGGATCCCAAGGCGGCGGCCGAGAAGGCCAAGGCGGAGCGCAAGCCGCCCATGAAATCCTACGCGACCCTGCCCGCGGCGGATCAGGACGCCCTGGTGGCGTACCTCCAGACGCTCAAGGCCAAGAAGTAGCCTGATCGCGCCGTACTGAGCGGCGCCCTTCGCGGGCACCCCTTCGAAGGTCTTTGGGAAGAAGCGCGCGGCCTCGGTGGTAGTCTCCATGGCAACTAGCCATCGGAGGTCTCCATGAGGTGCTTCGCGCTCGCGGTAGGCGTGATCGTCCTGGGCCTGGCGGCCGCGGCGGTGGCGCAGCCCTTTCCCGAGCAAGACCTTCCGCCCGCGCTTCGTCCCTGGGCTGCCTGGGTCAGGGACGAAGTGCCCGACCGCGTCTGCGCGGCGGTCGAGGGCACGGCGGTCTGCCTCTGGCCGGGGCGGCTCGACTTGCGCCTGGGCGCGGCCGGGGGCGGGTTCGGCCTCGAGGCCTACGCCGACCGCGCCGTCGACCTTCCCCTGCCGGGAGACACGCAGCGCTGGCCGCAGGACGTGCGCCTCGACGGGCGGGTCGCGGCCGTGACTGGGCGCGACGGCGCTCCGTTCGTTCGGATCCCGGCCGGGACCCATCGGATCGAAGGCCGGTTCACCTGGAGTCACCTGCCTGATTCGCTCCCGGTCCCCCAGCGCCTGGCCCTCGTGGATCTCGCGGTCGAGGGGAGGAGCGTGGCCCAGCCGCGGCGGGACGAGGCGGGCCTCGTGTGGCTGCGGGCCGAGGGTCAATCGGCGGGGGTGGCCGAGAGCCTGCGCGTTCAAGCCTTCCGTCGCATCGTCGACGGGATACCTCTGTGGGCCGAGACCCGGCTGAGCCTCGAGGTCTCGGGGAAGGCGCGCGAAGTCGAGCTTCGGGGCGCCCTCCTGCCCGACTCGATCCCGGTGGCGGTCTTCGGCAGCCTGCCGGCCCGGCTCGACGCCTCGGGCCGATTGCGGGTCCAGGTCCGCGCCGGGGCCTTCACCGTCACCGTCCTCGCTCGGCTGCAAGGCCAACCGGATGCGCTCCAGCCTCCGAAGGTCGAGGACCCCTGGCCCCCGCGCGAGGTGTGGGTCTTCGCTGCGGACGAGACGCTGCGCCAGGTCGAGCTCAGCGGCCTGCCGCCGGTCGACCCCTCGCGCACCGACCTGCCTCCCGAATGGCGCAAGCTGCCGGCCTTCGTCGTGGAGGCGGGACAGCGGCTCGCCATGAAGCAGGTCCGGCGGGGCGAGCCTGAGCCGCCGCCCGACCGCATTCGGCTCCGCCGTGAGCTCTGGCTCGATCTTTCCGGCGGCGCCTTCTCGGTTCGCGACACCTTCTCGGGGACCCTTGCGCGCACGTGGCGGCTCGACGTGCAGCGGCCGAGTGAGCTGGGGCGGGCGGCCCTCGACCGCACCGAGCAGCTCATCACCGCCAACCCGAAGTCGCAGGCCCTGGGCGTGGAGCTGCGAAGGGGCCAGCTGAGCCTCGAGGCCGACTCGCGGATGGCCCGTGTCGGGCGATTGCCCGCCGTGGGATGGTCGGCCGACGTCGAGCAGCTCGGCGGCACTGTCCACCTCCCGCCGGGCTGGTGGCTCCTGACCGCGAGCGGTGTCGACAGCGCTCCCGAGGCCTGGACCGCGCGCTGGACCCTCCTCGGCTTCTTCTTCGTGATCATCGTGGCGCTGTCGGCGGGCCGGCTCTTCGGCCGGACCTGGGGAGGGGTGGCTCTCCTGGCCATGGTCTTCACCTACGCCGAGCCCGAGGCGCCGTTCCTCGTCTGGCTGAGTCTCCTCGGGGCCGCGGCGTTGACCGCGGTGGCCCCCGAGGGGCGGCTCCGAAGCGCGGCGAAGCTCTGGCGCGGCCTGAGCCTCGTCGCCCTCGTCCTCATGCTCGTGCCTTTCCTGCGCGACCAGGTGAGAGGGGCGCTCTATCCACAGGTCGGAGCGCCGGAGAGCGTCGCCGATTCCTTCTCGTTGCCGATGATGAGGGGCGCCGCGGGCCGCGCACCGCCGGCGGCCGCTCCACCGCCGCCCGCGAAGCTCACGGCGCCGCAAGAGGAAGGCAAAGCCAAAGCCGTCGACGAGGTCCAGGAGAGCGCCAACCTCGAAGGGGATGCGGAAAAGGGGGTGTCGCGCGGTGTGGAAGGTGGGGTGCCGGGTGGGGTTGTCGGAGGCGTAGTCGGCGGGATGCCCGGGTCGCCAGCGACTGCCGAGGCGAAAGGGGAAGTTCGACAAGAAGCCCAAGCCCTGCGGCAGAAGGCGAACCGCTACGTCTCGTCGCTGAACGTCGCGCTGGAGCAGGACCCGCGCGCCGTGCTCCAGACCGGCCCCGGGATGCCGAGCTGGTCGCTGGCGCAGCTACGCGCTCACCTGGTCGGGACCCGTGAAGAGCGACCAGACCCTCCGGCTCTTCCTCGTTTCTCCGGGCTGGAACCGCTTCCTCACCGCGCTCCGGCTGCTCTTCGTCCTGCTGCTGGCGGCGCGCCTCGCGATCGGCGGGGCAATGGCCCTCACGCCATCGGCCGGGGGAGCTACCGCCGTTGCCCTCGCCCTTCTCGTCCTGGTGCCCTCGTCGGCGCGAGCCGCAGAGTCCGACGTACCCGACCGTGCCCTCCTCGACGAGCTGAAGCGCCGCCTGACACGTTTGGAGCCCTGCCAGCCCCACTGCGTCGCGACCTCCGCTCTTCGCCTGCGCCTCACGGACCAGAGTGTCGTCTTCGAGGCCGAGGTTCACGCCGCGGATTCCGGCGCCTGGGCAATTCCTGGACCGCCGGCGAGCTGGGCCCCCGCTCTCGTCCGCGTGGACGGACAGGCCACCAGTGCCTTGGCTCGTCTCGACGACGGCTTCCTCCACGTGCGGCTCGGCGCGGGCGTTCACCGGATCGAGGCGATCGGACCGGCGCCGCGCGCCGACACCCTGACCCTCCAGCTCCGCGATCGTCCGCTGCGGGCCACGGCCGACGCGCCCGGATGGGACGTGTCCGGCTTCCGCGCGGACGGTCCGCCCGATACGTCGGTTCAGTTGAGCCGCCGTCTTCGCGCCGGCGAGCGTGCCCGGGAAGAAGCCGGGCACTACGCACCGTGGCTGGAGATCACGCGGACCCTCACCCTGGGCCTCACCTGGAGGGTGCGCACCGAGGTACGCCGCGTCAGCCCGATCGGTGCGCCGGTGTCCCTGCGCGTGCCCCTCCTCACGGGTGAGGCCCCGACCGAAGCGGACCTCGAAACCGAGGAGGGCGTGGCCCTCGTGGCCCTCGGCCGTGACCAGGCCGAGGCGAGCTGGTCGTCGACGCTGCCGGTCACCGAGGCGCTCCGCGTGAAGGCCCCCGACGGCCAGCCCTGGTCGGAGGTCTGGCGGCTCGAGTGCGGGGTGATCTGGCAGTGCGAGGCCGAGGGCCTGGTGCCCATCGCGCACCAGCACGACGGCGTCCTGTCGCCGGAGTTCCGTCCGTGGCCGGGGGAGTCGCTCGCCCTGCACTTCCGACACCCCAAGGCCGCGTCCGGCCAGAGCGTCACCCTGGACAGCGTTCGCGTGGAGACCTCGCCGGGCCAGCGCTACAGCGACTCGGTGCTGTCGCTCACGGCGCGCGCGAGCCGGGAGGAGCCACTCGTCCTGACCTTGCCCGCCGCCGCCGAAGTGCAGGAGGTCACCGTGGGCGGCGCGGCACGGCCGGGGAAGCCGGAGCAGGGCCGACTGCGGCTGACCGTGCCCGCGGGCAGACAGGTCGTCGTGGTGAGATGGCGCGAGCCCCGCGGCATCGGGCTCTACCATCGCGTTCCCGTCGTGGGCCTGGGGGTGCCCGCGGTCAACGTGGAAGCGGTCCTCCACCTGCCGGAGAGCCGCTGGCTCCTTCTGACCCGGGGACCCGCCTGGGGTCCGGCCGTGCTCTTCTGGGGCTACCTCGTCTTCGCGCTGCTCATGGCTCTCGTGCTCGGCCTGATCGCCGAGAGCCCGCTCGGGGTGGGAGAGTGGCTTCTCCTCGCCCTCGGCCTGACTCAGGCCTCGGCCCTCGGCGGTCTCGTGGTCGTCGGGCTGTTCCTCGCCCTGTCCTGGCGCGCGCGTCGGCCTCGGGCCTCGGCCTTCGCGCACGACGCGCTACAGATCCTCCTGGGCCTTTGGGTGATCGTGGCTCTCGTGCTGCTGTACGACGTCGTTCGTACCGGCCTTCTGCTGTGGCCCGACATGCAGGTGGCGGGCGCGGGCAGCGGCAACGGCCTCTTGCGGTGGTACGCGGACCGGGTGGCGGGCGACACTCCCGCTGCCGCGGCGCTGAGCGTGCCCTTGTGGGTCTACCGCGGCCTGATGCTGGCCTGGGCGCTGTGGCTTGCCTCCCGTCTCATCCGGTGGGCGGGTTGGGCCTGGCGATGCTTCGGAACGAACGGCCTCTGGCGGGAGGTCAGGCGCCCGCGGGGCAAAGCGGCCGAGCCGCCGGCTGGGCCCGAGCCAGAGGTGCCATCGGCTTCGTGACTCGCGCCCGTCCGTTGAGACTCCTCACTCGTACCGCAGGGCGTCGATCGGGTCGACGCGACTCGCGCGAATCGCGGGCAACAGACCGCCACGAGCGCCACCGCCCCGAGCACCGCGGGCACGCCGGCGAACACCAGGGGGTCGCGGGTCGTGACCCCGAACAGGAACGACTCGATGAGGCGGGCCAGCCCGAAAGACGCCGCCAGGCCGATGGCCAGGCCGATGCCCGCGAGGCGCATGCCCTGCGCGACCACCATGCGCCGGACATCCTCGCGCCCTGCGCCCAGGGCCATGCGGATGCCCAGCTCCTGCGTGCGCTGCTCCACCGAGTAGGCCATGAGACCGTAGATGCCGATGGCGGCCAGGAGGAGCGCCGCCGCGCCGAACACGGTCATCAGCCACATGTTGAACCGCTCGCGGGAGGTGGACCGCGACACGACCTCGCTCATCGTGCGCACGTCGGACACGGGCAGACCGGTCGCCCGCCGCAGCTCCTCCTGGATGGCGGCGCTCATGGCCATCGGCTCGCCCGCGGTGCGCACCACGAAGCCCATGGGCGCGAGGCCGACGTTCAAGGCGTTGGCGGCGTCGGGCACCTGGGCCTGGGGGATGTACATGGCGGGGCCGGGGTCCTGGTTGAGGCCGCCGTCGCGGGTGTCGCCCACCACCCCGATGACCTGGCGCTCGGGCTCGTCGGCGAACTCGCGCATCACGCCGCGGCCGATCACCAGGCGGTCGGCGAGAGGATCGGCCTCGGGCCAGAATTTCTTCGCCATGGCCTCGTTGATCACCACGACCCCCGGCGCCCTTGCCGTCGTCGCGCTCGTCGAACGCGCGGCCTCGCTTCACCGGGATCTTGAACACGTCGAAGTAGCCGGGCGAGGCGGTCATCCACTGCCCGCCTCCGTGGAAGGGGCCGTCGCCGGTCGGACGGCCGACGATGGTGAAGGGCAGCCCGTAGCCGCCCTCGAGGGGCACACAGCAGGTGGCGCTGGCCGTGATCACTCCGGGCAGCGTCCGCAATCGCTCAACGCCGGCGCGGATCGCCTGATCGACGGCCTCCGAGGTCTGGAAGCGCGCGGCCTTCAGGGACATGCGCATGGTGAGGACGTTGTTCGCGTCGAACCCCGGGTCCACGTGCCCGAGCGCCATCGCGGTGCGGATCAGGAGAGCCGAGCCGATCAGGAGGGTCAGGGCCAGCGCAACCTCGCTGACCACCAGGATCGACCTCGTCTTGTTCTGGCGGAATCCGCCGCTGCCCGTGCGCCCGGCGCTCTCCTTGAGCGTGCCCGCGAAGTCGGTGCCCGAGCTCTGGAGGGCCGGGATCAGCCCGAAGAGCAGACCGGTGCCGACGGAGACCGCGAGGGTGAAGCTCAAGACCCGCCAGTCGAGCGGCACCAGCGAGCCGTTCTCCCCGATTCGGGGCAGGTTCGCGGTGTTGACGGCGAGGAGCACGCGGATGCCCACCGTGCCGAGCAGCAAACCCAGCCCCCCGCCCACGAGGGCGAGCACCACGCTCTCCGTCAGGACCTGGCGGGCGATGCGCCAGCGCGAGCCGCCGAGTGCGGTGCGGATGGCCACCTCGCGCCTGCGGCTCGTGGCGCGCACCAGGAGCAGGTTGGCCACGTTGGCGCAGGCGATCAGCAGCACGAAGCCCACCGCGCCCACGAGCACGAGCAGCGACTGGCGCACGCGCCGTACCAGCACGTCGCCGAGCCGCTCCACGTCGAATCCGTTCTTGGCGTCGCCGAGCGCGCCGGGGAACTGGCTCTCGAAGACCGCGCGCGAGGCCTGCACGCGGGCCCGGGCCTGCGGCAGGGTCACGCCTGGCTTCAGCCGGCCGGCCACCCGGAAGTAGTGCCCCTGGTCGCGGGTGTTCGGGTCGAGCTGGAAGGGGACGAAGACCTGCGGCTGCGCGCCGAGGTCCTCGAAGTCGAACGCGCCGAGGACGCCCACGATCGTGTGGGGCTCGCCTCCCAGCGAGATCGCCTTGCCCACCACGCTCGGGTCGCGGTCGAAACGGCTCGCCCAGAGGGCCTGGCCGAGGACGGCCACGCGCGGGCCGCCGGGCAGGTCTTCGTCGGCGGTGAAGGTGCGGCCCAGCACGGTCGACGCGCCGAAGAGGCCGAAGAACTCCTGGGAGACGCGGGCCGACCGGAGCTGTTCGGGGAAGCTGCCGCCGGTGAAGTTGACGACGCCGGTGTTGAAGGCGGAGACCGCCTCGGTCACCTGGTCCTGCCTGCGGTAGTGCACGAACTTGGCGGGCGAGGCGCCTGGTGCCCGAACCCTGCGGGCTCGTGGACATGAAGTAGACGAGGCGGTCGGCCTGCGGGAAGGCCAGGGGCCGCAGCAGCACGGCGTTCACGACGAGAAGATGGCGGTGTTGACCCCGATGCCGAGGGTCAAGGCCGCGACCGCGGCCAGGGCGAAGGCAGGGCTCTGGACGAAGATGCGAAGGGCGTGTCTCACGTCGCGGAGCAGGGTGTCAAGCATCGCCGGAACCTCCGGGAGTCTAGACGGCCAGGACTGCCTCTTGGACTCGTTCGCTTCCTCCGTGCGCAGGGGGATAGCGCAAGTGTATCAACGCAACAAGCGCACCGTGCCTCGTCCGCGGTCCTCTCTGCGCACGGAGTGTCGGCTGGTGACGAGGCATTCATGGCAGGTTGCCCGGAAGATCAATCCACTTTCGGATTTCGCACGGAGGTTCTGTCCGCGGTGGGAAAATCGCCGGGGACGCGTTGTGTGACCTTGCCCGTCGCGGCCCATTCGGTGCCACGCTGGAGGGTGACGATGAAACCGACGCAGTTCATCGGCACGACCGGATCGACGTCCTTCGGGCCGACGTGGCCCAGGGTGGTGTGGAAGACCCGCCCCTGTCCGTAACGGATCGTCATGAGCATGGGCTCGTGTTCACCGCTCGCGCCTTTGTGCTTGGCCGGATCAGCGAACGCGGTCGCGAGAACTTCGAGGTTTTTCGCCGGACCGCGCAACTGGCTGTAGAGCTCGTCGTCGGCGTGCATCCAGCGCGCGGGCAACCCACGCACGATCGGATGATCCGGCGCGCGCAGGTCGATCGCGAAATCGTGTTTCGACGGATGCATCGCGAGACCCGGCGAGTCGTCCAGGACCATGCGTCCATCGCGCCAACGCACTTTCGGACCGTCCGCCTCCGTCCGCGCGCCGAGGTTGCCGTCGGGCTTCAAGCCCCAGCCACCAACGCCTATCATCTCGTTGAACTCGGGCCAGCGCGGAAAGGCATTGTCGGTGGCGTGAAACGAAACGAGACCGCCTCCTTTCTTCATGTACTCGACGAATGCCTGCTTCGTCGGCTCGGACCACTCGTCGCCTTCGTAATCGAGCACGACCACTTCGTATTTCCCAAAGTCGGGCCGAAAGCCCGCCATGTCAGCGCCCGTCGCGGGTGATACGACTTTGTCGACGACGAAGACGCCGGGCTGGTCGAGCACGCGCTGCAAGATCGCACTGCTCAGCGACCAATTGTGGTAACGGTTCGACTGTCCAGTGAGCAGCATTACCCTGATCTTCGGATGCTCGGCGGCCGCCATGCCGAGTGTGCCTAGCGCAGCGATGGGCATCAGGCCAAGGGAGATTCGGAGGGCAAGGGATCGGACGTTCGCTAGGTGGGGGCGCATGAGGCGTAGTGTGACGCAAAAGCGGGCGTGGTGTATCGAAAAAGGAGCGGTGCATGCGGGCCGGCGGCGGCTTCTACCTGGGCGACCTCCAAGCATCGCGAGCCTCGCCGAGCGTCTTGACTCGCCCAGAGGGGCGCCATGCTCCGGTGATGCCCGCAGGCCCACGGCCCCTCCGAGGAGCGCGACCAGGAGGCTCTCGACCAGCAGGCCGCGCAGCAGGAGGCTGCGCGAGGCCCCGAGGGCCAGGCGGACGGACAGCTCGCGCCGGCGGGAAACGGTGCGCGCGAGCTGGATGTGGCCGACGTTCGCGCAGACGATGAGGAGCACGATCCCGCCGACCGCCAGGAGGACCTTGAGCACGAGGCCCAGCTCCTTCTGGGCCCCCCGCGTGGCCTGCGCCAGGGGCAGGAGGGTGGCGCTCAGATCCTGGTTCGTCGCAGCGTACTCCTTCGCGAGGCGGCGACCGACCGCGCGGACCTCGGATCGCGCCTGTTCCAGGGACACGCCGCTCGCCAGGCGGGCGAAGAGGTAGAGCGGTCGTGAGCTCCGTGACGAGAGCCAGTCGCTGCTGCCCGTGAGCGGCCCCTGCATCATCAGGGGGACATACAGGTCGTAGGCGAGGCCGACGATCGTCCCTCGGAACTCGGCCGGGGCTACGCCCACCACGGTGAAGGTCTGCCGGTTGAGACGAAGGGTCCGGCCGAGAATGTCCGAGTCGCCCTAAAGGCGGCTCTTCCAGAAACGCTCGCTGACCACGACCACCGGCGCTCCTCGGCGCGTGAGTCGGCTCAGCGTCCCGACACCGCGGTCGTGACCTTGATGCGCGGATGGGCCGCCTGCAGGCGCTCGACCGACTTCGCCGGGACCCGAGTGCCCGCCAGGAACAGCTCCCGGAGCCGCGGCGCGCGCCCGAGATCGTCCAACCCCGTCCCCACGAGATCGGTGAACGAGAGATCGAGATACTCGAGCTGCTCGAGCGAGCCGAGGGCGGCCAGCCCGCGGTCGGTTACCTTCGTTCGTGAAAGGTCGAGCCGGCGCACGGGGAGGTGCCGCAGCCACCGCAAGCCCGCATCGGTGAGGCCGGTGTCACCCGCCACCAGCACCTCCAGGCGCAGCCGCGCCAGGTGACGCAGGCTGTCGTCGTCGATGGCCGTGCCGGTCAGGGTGAGTCGTCGCAGGGGAAGGCCCTCGAGAGACGCGAGGCCCCGGCCGGTGACGAGCGTGCGATAGAGGTCGAGCTCTTCGACCCGAAGGTGGGCCAGGTGGGGGAGGGCCGCGTCAGAGATGCCGGTGCTCGAGAGCAGGACGATCCGCACCCGCGAGAACGCCGGCCGGTCGAGCAACGAGAGGTCGGCATCGGCCACCGTCGTCCCGCGCAGGTCGAGCTGGGTGCCGTCGAGACGGAGATACGAGAGAAGGTCGAACGCACCTGAGGCCAGCCACGAGGCCGCGATGGCGCACGCGAGGGTCATCGCGTCTTCGGAGGCGGGCCCAGGTCCGCGAACCGACGCTGCGTGTTTGCCCGGTAGGCCACGGCCTCAAGGATGCGGGACCGACACCAGGGCCTGCCTCACGGCGACGTTGTTGCTGGCGTCCCGCGCTTCGTAGGTGACGGTGTAGATGCGACCGCTCCCACTTCCGCTCCGCTCGGCGCGCAGCAGGAACTGGCGGTCGTCGGTGCCGAACACGGCGCCCTGGATGTCGCTCGTGGTGTTCCCGTCACCCCCGGCGTTGTCGGGCTCGTTGCTCGTGATGGAGAGCAGCCGCACCTGCGGCGCCGTGTCACAGGCGTCCGTGGCCACGATGGTGGCCACGATCCCCACCAGCTTGTGATTGGGGGGCCACAGGACCGCCGGGCTCAGGGAGACCGTGAGCATCGGGGGTGTCGTGTCCTGGATCTTCACCTGCTGCCCCGCGCTCGAACTGTTGCTGCTGCCGTCCACGGCCGTCCAGGTGACGTTGGTCGTGCCCAGGGGGAAAAGAGCCGGCGCGTTGTTCGAGACGGTGAGCGTGGCCCAGCACACGTCGCTCGTGAAGGGCGCGCCCAGAGCGACCGGGGTGCCGAGGGGCGAGGTGCACTCCTGCACGATGTTGGGGGGCGGGACGATGGTGGGCGGCGTCGTGTCGACGACGGTGACGTTCTGGCTGGCCGTGCCCGAGTGGCCGCTGTCGTCCTGGCCGGACCAGGTCACGAGCGTCGTCCCCAGCGGGAACACCGCGGGAGCATTGTTGGTCACGGGCACGAAGGCATCGCATGCGTCGGCGGCGGTAGCGGTCCCGATGTTGGGGGTGGCTCCCTGCGGAGCCTTCTGCGTGCACTCGACGCCGAGGTTGGCCGGCGGGGTGATGGTGGGGTCGAGGGTGTCGGCGATGCGGAACGGACGCGACACCGAGAAGAAGATATTGCCCAGGCCGGCCAGGAGCACGCGGCGGTCTGCCCCGAGACTCTTGGGCAGGGTGACGGCCTCGCTTCCATCGTTGGGCGTGCTGCCCACGACCGTCGAGAACGAGGCCCCGTTGTCGTCGGAGAAATCCACGCGGACGTCGGAGGCGATCGAGCCGCCACCGACGTCCCAGCTGATCGCCGTGGGCAGGCCGCACTCCGCCTGGCTTCCCTCCGCGGGCGCAGTGAGTCGGAAGGGGTTGCCCGACACGTTGACCGTCATGTCGTCCCACCGCACTCCGCCCAGGTTGTCGCGGGCCGTCACGCGGAAGGGCATGGCGCGGTCCACGGTGGACAGCACCTCGAAGGGGGTCGCCGCCCCGCTCAGGATGTCCGTGAACCGCGGGAAGGTGCGCGAGGGACTGGTCGTCGAGGGGCGCGAGCGGAAGAGGGGCCCCGTCGTGTCCGTGGAGAGAGGCCGGCTCCGGGCGGGACCGAGGTCGAACTGCTCCCAGTTGAAGTTGACCGCGTTGCCGTCCGGGTCGGACGCGCTGGCGGTCAGGGTGAAGGGCGTGTCCTGCGGGATCGTGTAGTCGGCGCCGGCATTGACGTTGGGTGGGTTGTTGCCCGTGGGGTTCGTCAGGGTGCCGCACCCCGCCGAGTCGCGGACCGCGATGATCTGGTCGAAGCTCCTCGTGTGGAAGTAGTCGTCGCTGTGGGGCTGGACGTCGTCGATCCCGCAGATCCCCGCGTAGGCCATGATGGTGGTGCCGCTGCCCGGCTCGTACGCGGAGCCCGCCACCCGGTTGGGGGGGCCGCAGTTCGAGGTGACGCCGTTGAAGGTGTGGTCGCCGCCCATCTGGTGCCCCATCTCGTGGGCGACGTAGTCGACGTCGAAGGCATCGCCCACGGGGTTGCCGAGCTGCGTGCCGCCCCGGCCCTTGCTGCCGCCGCAGACCACGGCGAGACCGGCCAGGCCGCCCCCGCCGCCCTGCCCGAGGACGTGGCCGAAGTCGTAGGTGCCGGAGCCGTACGTGGTATCGAGGTAGTTGTCGTTCGCGGTGAGGAAGGCGCCGTTCACCACGGCCGGGACCGCGAAGGGATAGCCCATGTCGGTCTGGAGGAGCGCGTCGATGGAGGTCAGGGTGAAGCTGACCGAGACCTCCCGTTCGTAGATTCCCCGCACCCGGTTGATGGTGGTGGTGACCTGGCTGGCCGCGGCCGCCCGGCCGCCGAAGAAGTTCGTGTACTCGTCGGTGGTCGTGATCCGCAGACTATAGGTTCGCCTTGTGCCGCCCGAGGGGTTCTGGGGCACGACAACGTCCGAGAGGCTGGGGCGCAGGAGGTGGAGGGGGTCGGTTTCGTCTTTCCCGTCCAACAGGCACCGGAAGGGAGTGGGCACCGCGTCGTGCTTCCAGTAGCTCATGTAGAGGCCGGCGACGCGATCGACGGGATCGACGAGGACGGTGCCCCGTTCGCTGAGGATCTGGGCGTGGAAGCCGAGCTCTGTCTGGTCGAGCACCACCGTCATCGTGGGATCGTCCAGCCCCTGCCCGCTGTAGGTCTTGATGTCGGGATAGGCGGCCTGTAGATCCGGCGCGAGAATCGAGTCCTCCCGTACCGCGATCCGCGTGAACGACCCGTCGGGCATCGGCAACGCGAGCACGCTCGGCGCCGCCATGGACGCCCTGAACAATCTGTCACCGACCTCGAACCGCTCGGTCAAACGGGCACTGTCCAGCTGGAACAGGCCGAAGCTCCGGACGTCGATCGGGACCTTGACCGCGGTGTCCGCCGTGCTCGCGCGCCAGACGCCGTCGGGTGAGCTGTCCGGAGCGCCCGCGCCAGCAGCCGCGGCGGCGGGGAGGGTCGAGGAACAGACAACGAGCGTTGCGAATCCTCGCAAAAGTCGCGCAGATCCTGGCGTCTTCATGGCCCATCCTCCTGTCCAATCGCCGAAACCAGATCTATCGGCATCTTCTTCCGCAGCCTTGACGGGAACGGCGCAGTCGTGGCTCCAGGAGCACGTGTCGTCGAGCGTATCGAGGAGGGCTTTCCCTTCAAGTCCCGTCTGCCATGCGCCTCTGCGGCGGGTCGCGCCGCGAAGCGCCCAGAACCTCTGATCACCGGTGTGGAGGCAGACTACTCCCCCTCCGGGGGAGGTGGTCAAGCCAAATCTGGCGGCCTGGCGGACATGGGTTGACGGTGGCCGTATGATGCGAGGGCTGAAAAGAACAGTATTGGGTCGTCTCGATCGGCGTGTCCGTGCCGCGCGCTGCCGGTTGCCTGAGGCGACCCGCCCCTTCCATTGACCCATTGAGGAGATGTTCATGAAGAAACTTATGCTCGTAGCCCTGGCCTTCCTGGTTGCGCCTGCGTTCCTGCAGGCCGCCGACAACCGGGTGGGGACCTGGAAGTACAACGAGGCGAAGTCCAAGTTCGATCCGGGACCGGCGCCGTTCAAGAGCCGGACCGTGAAGGTCGAGGCCGTGGGCGAGGGCATCAAGGTGTCCGTGGACGGCGTGGGAGCCGACGGCAAGGCGCAGGCGTACTCCTACACCGCCAACTATGACGGCAAGGACTACCCCATCACGGGCAGCCCCCTGGCCGACTCCGTCGCCTACAAGAAGATCGACGACAACACCCTCGAGGGTACGAACAAGAAGGGTGGCCAGGTTGCCTCCACCGTCCTGATCGTGGTCGCCAAGGACGGCAAGTCCATGACGGTGACGACCAAGGGCAAGAACGACAAGGGGCCCTTCACCTACGCCGTCGTCATGGACCGGCAGTAGGCAAGACCCGATCGGGTCCTGTTCATGGACAATCCAGAGGGTGCGTCGCGCTGAGCGACGCACCCCTTGTCGTCTTGTCTTCCCGACTCTGAGGTAGTCTGACTGCCGTGAGAGCGCTCGCCTTGGTCCGTCGGTTCGGTCCCGCCCTGGTCATGATGGTCCTCATCTACCTGGCCTCGGGTACGCCCGGCCGTGAGCTGCCGAACTTCGGCCTCGTGGACCTCCTGGCCAAGAAGGGCGGTCACGTGGTGGGCTACGCCCTCCTGGGGCTCTCCTATCTGCACGCCCTGGCTCCGCGCGGGGCCATTGCGGCGCAGACGGCGCGACTCGCGGTCCTGCTCGCCGTGCTCTATGCGTTGAGCGACGAGGTCCACCAGGTGTTCGTGCCGGGACGCGGCCCGGGCGCCGGCGACGTCCTGATCGACACGGTCGGTGCGACCCTCGGCGTGAGCCTTGGTTTCCGTCTTCGCCGCCAAGGGCTTCGCGCCGGCGCCGAGAGCACTCCCCTCGCATGACTCGACCGCGGCTGGCGCTCACCGGGGGCGACCCGGCAGGGATCGGTCCCGAGGTGCTGCTGAAGGCCCTCGTTGATCCAGGGCGGCCGGACGCCGAGCTGACTGTTTACGCCCCGGCCGCGGTTCTGGCCGATCGCGCGCGGCGTTTCGGGCTCGCTCCGCCAGGGCCGAGCGTCCGCGTGGTGGACGTGCCTCTGGCCGGTCCGTGCCCGCCGGGTCAGGCCTCCGCGACGGGCGGACGGGCCGCGGCCGAGGCGGTGCTCCGCGCTGCGGCCGACGCCAAGGCGGGCGCCGTCGACGGCCTCGTGACCGCGCCCCTCAACAAGGAGTCGCTGCGCGCCGCCGGGTACCCGTGGCCCGGGCACACCGAGATGCTGGCCGAAGCCGCGGGGACGCCCGATGTCGCGATGATGTTCGTGGGCGGAGGGCTGCGCGTGGTGCTGCTCACCATTCATCGATCCCTGCGGTCCGTTCCGGATGCGGTAACCGCCGATGAGATCGGCCGCATTGCCCGCCTCGTTCGCCGCGACCTCGTGCGGCACGGAGTGCCGCGGCCACGGATCGCCCTTTGCGGGCTCAACCCCCACGCGGGGGAGGGCGGGCTCTTCGGCGACGAAGAACAGCGCGTCCTCATCCCGGCGGCGGCCGCCCTTCGGGCCGAAGGCCTCGACCTCGCGGGCCCTTTCCCCGCGGACAGCCTGTTCGTGCGCGCCGTGCGCGGCGAGTTCGACGCGGTCCTGGCCGGCTACCACGACCAGGGGCTGATCCCGGTGAAGCTCCTGGCCTTCGGGCACGCGGTCAACGTGACGATCGGCCTGCCCTTCGTACGCACCTCGGTCGACCACGGCACCGGCTTCGACATCGTGCTCGAAGGCGTCGCCGACGCGAGCAGCATGGTGCAGGCGATGAGCCTGGCCGCCGATCTGGTGACCCGCTCGGGCTCGAGCCCGCCCTGAGGCCTCAGGCGGTCCGGACGCGGTTGCGGCCCTCGCGCTTGGCGCGGTAGAGAGCGGCATCGGCGGCTTCGACCAGGGCCGAGGGGCCGGACGTCGGGGTCGGGACCATGCAGGCGACACCCAGGCTCACCGTCACCACCCCGCGCTCCGTCGCACCGTGGGTGATGGCGAGGCCCTGGACGCCGGTGCGGATGCGCTCCGCGAGGTCGGCCGCCCCCGCCAGCCAGGTGTTGGGGAGGACGACCACGAACTCCTCGCCACCGTAGCGAGCGACGAGGTCGGAGACGCGTTGGAGCGAGTCTCGGAGGAGGTGGGCCACGCGGCGGAGGCACTCGTCCCCGGCCGGATGGCCATAGAGGTCGTTGAAGTCCTTGAAGCGGTCGAGGTCCAGGACCATCAGGGAGAGCGGTGTCCCCAGGCGCACCGCGCGGCGCCACTCGCCTTCGATGGCGGCGTCGAAGCTCCGGCGGTTGTGAACGCCGGTGAGGCTGTCCACCTTGGAGATCTGCTCGAGCTGGGCGTTGACCGCGGTCAGGTCGCGGGCCCGCTCTTCGAGCGCCTCCTTGGCCAGGCGCAGCTCGTTGGTGCGGGTCTCGACCAGCGTGGTCAGCTCGCGCTCGCGTTCCTGGAGGCGGTGGAAGCGGGCGCGTTGCCAGGCGCGCTGGAGGCCCGCTCCCAGAAGGGCGACGAGGAGCGCTCCGAAGAGGTACGGCCACCAGGTCTCCAGGAAGTGGTTTCGCACCACGAAGGAGTGCGTGGTCTCCTGGCCCGTCCAGTGGGCCGGGTCGAGGGTCGCTTCCACCACGAAGCGGTAGGTGCCGCCCCGGACATTCGTGTAGTAGGCGGCCCGGCGCGGGCCGGCGAAGATCCAGCCCTGGTCGTAGCCCTCGAGCTTGTAGCGGAAGCGGACCTTCTCGGGAGCGATGAAGCTGGGGGCGGTGTAGCGGAACTCCAGGTTGCGCACGCCGGGGGGCAACGAGCCTCTGTCGAGCGCGGCCGGCGCCTGGTTGACGAGCAGGGACTCGAGGATCACTCGCGAGGGGACGACAGCGGGCCAATCGCCCTCCGGGTTGACCCGCGCCACTCCCTTGGCCGTGGCGAACCAGAGCACGCCGTCGCGGCCCTTGAAGGCCCCCGGGCCGCCGTCCACGCACTCGTGGCTCCGCAGGCCGTCGGCGGTGTCGAGGACCACCGTGCCCACCGCGGGGATGCGGCCGTCGGCGACGGCCGTGAGCTGGCTCGGTGAGACCCTGATCACGCCGTAGTGGCTGCTGATCCAGTACTGGCCGCGCGCGTCCTCGAGGACATGGAAGACGTCGTCCGCCATCCCCTGCGCGTGGCCGATGGCACTCCATTTCCCGTCCTTGTAGCGGACCAGCCCCTTGCCGCCGGTGGGCAGCCAGAGGGCGCCGTCGGCCCCCTCGTGGATCGAGTAGACGTAGCCGTTGGGCAGGCCGCGGCTCTCGTCGATGACGAGCACGCGGTCCTTATCGACTCGGCGGAGGCCAGAGCCCGCGGTCGAGATCCAGAGCACGCCGTCATGAGCACGCAGGAAGGAGGTGACGGGGTCGCTCGACTCGAGCTTGAACGCCCGGCTGACCTCGTGAAAGACGCCGTTCTCGAGCCGGGAGACCGCCCCGGGCTGACCCACCAGGAGGCGACCTTGCGCGTCCTCGCCCAGCGCCCGAACCACCTTGGGCCGTATGCCGTCGCGCTCGGTGTAGGTGCGTAGCCGTCGTCCGCCCTCGAGACGCGCGAGGCCCAGATCGGTGCCGATCCAGAGGAACCCATCCCGGTCTTCGTGCAGGCTGTTGATGGCGTCGCCGGGCAGGCCCTCGGCCGTGGTGAAGGCCCGGCGAATGCGTCCGTTCTCGAGGGCGTAGAGCCCGGCGCCGTCGGTGCCGACCCAGAGCACGCCTCGTTGGTCCTCGCACAGTGCCCAGATGACGTCCCGGGCCATGCCCTCGGGCCGACCCCAGACCGCGAAGGGGCGAGCGGTGAGCCGCCACAAGCCGTTGTCCGTGCCGACCCAGAAGCTGCCGTCGCGATCTTCCGCGAAGGCCGAGACGACCTGCTCCGAGAGGCCTCGTTCGACGTGGAGGTTCGTGTCCCGATTGCCGTTGATGCGGGTGACTCCGCCCCGGGCCCCGATCCAGAGGTTGCCGTGGCGGTCCTCGAAGAGGACGCGAAGGTCCCGTCGGGGTATCTCTCCTTCGGTATAGCTCGTGAAGCGGTCGCCCTTCCGTCGAGCGAGCCCCTTGTAGGTGGCCACCCACAGCTCGCCCTTCCGGTCGACCAGCAGCTTCCAGGGGTTGTCGCTGGGGAGGCCGTCGCGCGTGGTGTAGGTCTTGGTGGTCTTGCCGTCGAAACGGCTGACTCCGCCGCCCTCGACCGCGATCCAGAGGGCGCCATCGTGGTCTTCGGCGATGTCCCGGACGTAGCCGGAGCTGGGGCCGACCGCCACGAGGTCGTGGCCGTCGTAGCGCACGAGGCCGCGGACGGTGCCGAAGAACATCTCTCCGGAGCGGCCCTGATGGATGGAGAGCACAGTGGAGGAGAAGCGCTCGATCTCGCGGAAGCGACGGAAATGGCCGCCTTCGTAGACGGTGAGGCCCAGCCAGCTCCCGATCCAAAGACGCCCCTTCTTGTCCTCCTCGAGCGAGGTGATCCAGCTGTCGGGGAGCTCGGGGGTGTTGCCGGCGTCGAACACGTCGAAGCGGGCGCCGTCGAAACGGGTGAGGCCGGCCTTGGTGCCGAGCCAGAGGAAGTCGTCCTTGGTCTGGCAGATGGCGTTGACCGTGTTCTGGGGAAGACCGTGGTCGGTGTTCCAGAGGCGGGACGCGTACTGCGTGATCGCCCGCTCCGGCTCGAAGGCCGATGCAGGGCCGGGGCCGGAGAAGAGGAGTGCCACGAGGAGAGCGGCCAGGGGGATGCCGCGCATCAGGAAGTGCAGCGTAGTGGCTCGGGGGAGAACGGTCAAACGGGATTGACGGCCGGCGGTGAGGCTGACACTATAGGCGAATAAAAAGCGAAACATGTACATCGAGCTCCACGCCGCTTCGGCCTTCTCCTTCCTGCGGGCCTCCTCGAGCCCGGAGGACCTGGTCTCGCGTGCGGCCGAGCTCGGTTACGCCGCCCTGGCGCTCGTGGACCGCGACGGTTTGAGCGGCGCTCCGCGGTTCTTCAAGGCGGCAAGGGCCGTGGGCCTGCGGCCTCTCGTAGGCGCCGCCTTGAGCCTCGATCGCGCGGGCCGGGCCCTGCCCCTCCTGGTCGAGAGCCAGAAGGGCTACCGCAACCTCTGCCAGTTGATCACGGCCATGAAGACGGGAGTGGCGAAGGGCGAGGGGCTCCTCGACCTCCACGCTCTCGAAGGCCGCACCGACGGGCTCGTGGCCCTGCCCGGGCTCGAGACCCTCGGCGATCCGCCCGATACGGACCGGCTGGCGGCCGTGCTCGCCGCCTTCGGACGCGACCGCGTCTTCCTCGACGTCCAGCGTCATCGGCGGCGAGAGCAGGAGGCGGCGAACCAGTCCCTCCTCGACCTGGCCGGATCGCTGGGCCTGCGCGCGGTGGCCACCAACGGCGTCCGCCACGCGACGTCGCGGGGGCGCGCGCTCTTCGACGTGATGACGTGCATTCGCGAGAAGCGGAAGCTTCAGACGGCCGGCCGCCTGCTCGCGGACAACGCGGAGCGGCACCTGAAGTCGCCCCGGGCCATGGCCGCGCTCTTTGCCGACCACCCTGCGTTGCTTCGCGACAACGAGGCCCTGGCCGAGCGCCTCGAGTTCACGCTCGACGACCTGGGCTACCGCTTCCCGGACTATCCCGTCCCCCCGGGGGAGACGCAGTTCTCGTTTCTGAAGGCGGCGGCGGAGGAGGGGGCCCGCAACCGGTATCGTCCCTACCACGAGAAGGCGCGGCGGCAGATCGAGCGCGAGCTCCAGCTCATCGGCAAGCTCGAGCTCTCCGGCTACTTCCTGATCGTCTGGGACATCGTGAACTTCTGCCGGCGCGAGGGGATCCTGGTCCAGGGCCGCGGCTCGGCCGCCAACAGCGCGGTTTGCTACAGCCTGGGCATCACCGCCGTCGATCCGGTGGGGATGGACCTGCTCTTCGAGCGCTTCTTGTCCGAGGAGCGCGGCGAGTGGCCCGACATCGACCTCGACCTGCCCAGCGGCGACCGCCGCGAGCGCGCGATCCAGCACGTCTACGAGCGCTACGGCGCGCGGGGCGCGGCCATGACCGCGAACGTCATCACCTATCGCGACCGGAGCGCCTCCCGCGAGATCGGCAAGGTCCTCGACCTGCCCGAGGACGAGATCGACCGGCTCTCGCGTTTCATGCGCCGCTTCGAGTACCAGGACCCGGGCGACACCCTCGAGCGCCGCCTCGGCCGGGCCGGTTTCGACGCGGGGGATTCCCGCATCCAGCTCTTCTCCCGGCTCTTTCACGAGATCCAGGACCTGCCCCGGCATCTCGGGCCAGCACTCGGGGGGAATGGTGATCGCGCAGGGCGAGCTCGACGGAGTGGTGCCGCTCGAGCCTGCAAGCATGCCGGGGCGCGTGATCGTCCAGTGGGACAAGGAAGACTGTGCCGACCTCGGGATCGTGAAGGTCGATCTCCTGGGCCTTGGGATGATGTCAGCGCTCCAGGACTCGATCCACCTGCTCGCCGACCAGGGCGTCGAGCTCGACCTCGCCCACCTGCCGCCCGACGATCCCAGGGTCTACGCCATGCTCCAGAAGGCCGATACCGTGGGCCTCTTCCAGGTCGAGAGCCGCGCGCAGATGGCGACCCTGCCGCGCATGAAGCCCGACCACTTCTACGACCTCGTGGTCGAGGTGGCGATCATCCGGCCCGGGCCCATCGTGGGGAAGATGGTCCACCCCTACCTGAACCGGCGGAACGGGCGCGAGCCGGTCACCTACCCGCACCCTTCGCTCGAGCCGGTCCTGAAGCGCACGCTCGGGGTGCCGCTCTTCCAGGAGCAGCTCTTGCGGATCGCCATGACCGTGGCCGGCTTCACCGGCGGCGAAGCCGAGGAGCTGCGGCGGGCCATGGGCTTCAAGCGCTCGGAGAAGCGCATGCGGGACATCGAAGGCCGGCTCCGGCAGGGCATGCAGCGGAACGGGATCACGGGAGAGAACGCCTCTGCCATCGTCCGCTCCATCACCTCCTTCGCCCTCTACGGCTTTCCCGAGTCGCACTCGGCCAGCTTCGCGCTCATCGCCTACGCGAGCGCGTATCTGAAGGCCTACCATCCCGCGGTTTTCGTGTGTGCCCTTCTCAACAACCAGCCCATGGGCTTCTACCACCCGTTCACGCTGGTCAAGGACGCGCAGCGCCACGGCGTGTCGTTCCGGTCCGTGGACGTGACCGTGAGCGGCTGGGCCTGCGCGATCGAGGAAGGCGAGGTCCGCCTGGGGCTTCAGTACGTGCGCGGGCTGCGGAAGGAAGCGGGGGAGCGCATCGCGGCCGTGCGCGCGGACCGGCCGTTCGTATCGCTCCAGGACTTCGTGGACCGCGCCCTTCTACGCCGCGACGAGCAGCGGGTCCTGGCCGAGGTGGGCGCCTTGAACGCGTTCGGTCTCACGCGCCGCAGCGCGCTCTGGCAGGTCGAAAAAGCGGGCCGACCGCGCGGGCCATTGTTCGAGGACGCCCTGGAAGACGGAGGCTCACCGCTGGCCGAGATGACGCTGCCCGAGCGCCTCGGCCGCGACCTCGAGGGCCTCGGCCTCACCGCGGGCCCGCACCCGCTCGGCCTCTACCGGGAGATGCTGGCGGCCCGTGGCGTCCGCCGCGCCGTGGACCTGACCCGCCTCGGCGAAGGCCAGCGCGTGCGCGTCGCGGGCCCCGTGATCTGCCGCCAGCGCCCGGGCTCCGCAAAAGGCTTCATGTTCCTGACCCTCGAAGACGAGACCGGCCTCGTGAACGTGACCGTCCGCCCGGACATGTTCGAGCGGGACCACGCGGTGCTCGTGTCCAAAGGCGTCCTCGAGATCGACGGCGTCCTGCAAACCCACGAGGGCATCTCGGTCCGGGCGCTCAGAGCTCGCCTCGCGCCGATCGAGGACGTGTCCCTGGAATCGCGTGACTTCCATTGATGGTGTTCGTTCGTTCTCCGAACGCCCGCTCGGTTCTCGAAACGGTGAGTACCAGAGACACGCATGCCTGCGCGCGTTCAAACTCGCCCTGCGGCTCGGCACGGAACATGCTCCTGAACACAGGTATGACTCCGTGCCCAGGCACAAGGACGACGACGACAACGGGCTGGGCGATCCGGTCCCTTGCCGCCGCCGGGGTCCTCCTGACGGGCTGCGGATCGAGTCCGATGCCCCCCACGATCCCGCCCTCGCCTGCGCCAGGGCACTGGCAGACCGCGCAGATCCTGCAGGCGGAAACCGGAATGGCCAACGGTCGTCCGCTGGTCGCGGACGATGCGGCGGGTAGAGGGCTCGCCGCCTGGGACGTCGAGGAAGGAATCTCGTTCCGTCGGTTCGACCCGACCACAGGGTGGGCGCCGCTCCAGCTCATGCGTGTCGACGGGCTGCACTCATTGGGCGCTCTCGTCATGAACCCTTCGGGAGTCGCCTTGATCGTGTGGGTGGTTCGTGAGAGTCCGACCCTTGCCACCGTCTGGGCGAGCCAGGCCAGCCCTGACTCCGCCTGGGGGCCCGCGCAACGCCTCGATGAAGACGACGGCGCCGCGGAGTTCTCCAACTTCTACCTCGATGCCGCCATCAGCTCCGGCGGAAGCGCGGTCGTGGTATGGACGGCGTTCCAGGTCTACGCGGCCCGCTTCGACCCGGCGGCCGGGTGGCAGCGTCCACGGGTCCTGAGTCCGGGGCCCGCCGCAGCCGCCAGTGTGGCCATCGATTCCGGCGGAAACGCCATCGCCGTCTGGCGTGAGAGAACACGTGGGGCCAGCGCCCGTTACGTCGCCGGCGCGGGCTGGCGCCCCGAAGACGACTACGACGTCGACCCCGGCCCGATACCCGACATCGTCCCCCAGGTCGCTGTGGACGCAAGCGGCAGGGGACAACTGGTGTGGACCCGCAACCGAGTCGGTGTCGGGTCCCGGCAGTTCCTGATGGGCACGCCCGGTTGGAGTCCTGCGGTGGTGCTCCAAAACAGCAGCGGCCAGACGTTTCCCTTCGGCCTTGCCCTGAATGCTCGAGGCGATGGCATGACGGCATGGGGGAATGTTGCCGAAGAGCTATGGGGGACCGTCTTCGTGCCACCCAACACCTGGCGGCAGCCCGAGCGGCTTGTGGCCTCCAATTTCCGCAACGCGCAGGTCGGAATCGACGCCGTCGGAAACCGCCTGGTCGTCTTCACGCACTGGAACGGCACGCGCGACGTGCTCAGCGCAAGACGCTACGTCCCTGCGAGCGGCTGGGGACAGGACCAGCCCATCGACATGACTGGTCAATCGCTGTCCCCTCGCCTCGCCGTCGATCCGGCCGGCAGGGCCCTGGTCGTGTGGTCAGAGCTCTTGCCACCCACCACGGCAATCTGGTCCAACCGTTTCGAAACCGGGTCGGCCCCCTGAGTGGGCCGCGTCCCCGACAATCTGGAGGTTCCTCTCCACGGCCCGTTGCGTCTTGCTGTCGGCCTCGTAGGCCTCCTGGCTCATTCCCGCCGTATGGGACCTGATTTCCAGAATCGCGCTCTCGATGTGGGCCAGGTACTCCTCGTCCGTCATCCGATTGGCCGTGCCTCGCGGAAGATCCGCGCGTGGAGTCTCGGGTCGAGTCCGTCTGCGGTGACCACGTCGACGTTCAGGCCCAGCAGCTTCTTCGCCTCCTGATAGAAGTGCACGAGACGCATGGCCACTCCTCGCCCGTACTCGATGTTCACGAGAAGATCGAGATCGCTGCCCGGCTTGGCTTCTCCGCGTGCGTAGGAGCCAAAGACACGCACGTCTTTGACACCATACTTGTCAGCCAGGGAGTGAAGAGCGGCGAGTCGCTCCGGGGTCAGCACGTCCGAGAGCAACTGAGCCATGGTCCATTCTCCCACGCTGGAGTGGCTCTTTGTGCTGACCCTCGGGTACTCGCCCACGCCGGGCTGGGTCCCGTCCCGGGTGGCCCGAAGACGCGGAAGCCGATAGGCTTCGGCCCATGAAGCTGCGCGGTTCCCTCCTGGTTGCCCTGCTCGCGTTCTTCGTCCACTCGTCTTGCGGCTGGACAGTACCCGCCCGGTCCCAGGGCGGCCCGCGGGGGCGGCCTCGTCTGGTCCTGCTGATCGCGGTCGACCAGTTTCGCCACGACTACCTCACGCGTTTCCGGGACAGCTACACCGGAGGGTTTCGGCAGCTGCTCACCCAGGGGGCCGACTTCACGAACGCCTACCTCGAGCACTATCCCTCGGTGACCGCGGTCGGCCACGCCACCATGCTCTCGGGCGCGCCGCCTTCCGTGTCGGGGATCATCGGCAACGACTGGTACGACCGGGAGGAAAAGAAGACGGTCACGAGCGTGTCCGACTCGGGGGTCACGGCGCTGGGGGGCGTGGCGGCCGCTTCGCCGCATCGGTTGCTTGTCAGCACGCTCGGAGACGAGCTCAAGATGGCGGGCCGGGGGAGCCGGGTCATCGGCCTGTCGCTCAAGGATCGCAGCGCCATCCTGCCCGTGGGTCGGATGGCGGACGGCGCGTTCTGGTACGACACCGGCTCGGGCGCCTTTGGAAGCAGCACCTGGTACGCGCCGGACCTTCCCGCCTGGGTCAAGGACTTCAACGCGCGGCACACCGCGGACGGCTATGCCGGCAAGACGTGGTTGGGCGGGACGCTGCCCGCGGTTGGACCCAAGCTCTACGACGCGGTCTACGCGAGCCCCTTTGGGAACGAGCTTCTGGCCGACCTGGCCGAGGCCGCGCTCTCGGCCGAGAAGCTCGGGACCCACGAGACCACCGACCTGCTGACTGTCAGCTTCTCCTCCAACGACGCCGTGGGGCACAAGAAGGGGCCCGATTCGCCCGAGGTGGCCGAGATGGCCAAGCGCACCGACGCGGTGATCGCGCGCCTGCTGGCCGCCGTGGACCAGAAGGTGGGCCTCGACCGGACCCTGGTGATTCTCACCGCGGACCACGGGGTCGCCCCCCTGCCGGAGGTGATGGCGCAGCGGCGCATGCCGGGAGGACGTCTCGTGCGAAAAGACCTCGTGGATCCGGTCGAGGCGGCGCTGGCTTCGGCCTACGGCCCGGGGACGTGGATCGAGGGTCGCGCCGGCAGCTCGCTCTACCTCAACCGGGCGCTCATCAAGGACAAGAAGCTCGATCCCCGGCAGGTCGAGGAGACCGCGGCGCGGGCCGCCGAGAGCATTCCCCACGTCTATCGGGCCTTCACCCGCGAACAGCTTTTCCGGGGGGACGTCCCCCGGAACCCGTGGAACTCGCGCCTGCTCGCGGGCTTCAACCCCGAGCGCTCCGGCGACGTCGAGATCCTGCTCGAGCCCTACTGGATCGGCCACGAGAAGGACGCGTCGCACGGAACGCCCTACTCCTACGACACGCACATCCCGCTCGTCTTCATGGGCCCCGGCGTCCGCGGTGGCCGCTACGACGGGGCGGTGGCCATGAACGACATCGCCCCCACCCTGGCCACGATCCTCGAGGTGGAGACCCCGAGCGGCAGCTCGGGGCGGGTGCTCAGCGAGATGCTCGCCCGCTAGACCGCGCTCAGTTGCTGGGCTTGAGGTCGGTGATCACGTCCCGGTTGTTGCGCCGCACCACCGTGGCCACGGCCAGGTCGTTCTCGCGGAAGCCGCGAATCAGGTTCCGGTTGTCGAGGCGGAAGGTCTGCTTCCTTCCCGCGACGTCCGCATCGATGCTGTCGTTGTCGATCTTGGAGATACGGATCTTCAGGACGCGGGAGGACGACGTGCTTGCCGTGGCGGCGGGCTTCTGGGCCGCGCGCCCCGGTGCGCTTCCCACCTCACGAACGTCCACGGACGACATGGTCTGGTCCTCGAACGCGAAGTGGATGTACATCGGCGCCGTGAGGTCCTTGTAGGTCGGGTTGGGGAAGTCGGCGGCCCGGTCGGTGAACTTCACCTCGACGTTCGGCGCGACCTTGTAGGTCAGGCGGCCGCCCTTCGGGGTCTTGATCTCGACCTGCATCACGTTCCAGTCGACGGCGGTGATGTTGCCCGTTCCGAACTCCTTGGCCGCGAAGGCGGGGCTTGCGGCGAAGACCGCGGCCACGAATGCGGCACGAAAGACCGGCACATTCTTCGACATGGCTCTCTCCAATCCTCGTCTTACTCGATGCTCGTGATTACCCTTCGACCGCGGCGGTCGTCGACCTCGTAGGTGACGCGGTCGCCCACCCGGATGCGCCGAAGGAGCTCTGGCCTGTCGACCTGATAGAACGTCTCTTTTCCGCGCACGTCGACGGTCAACTCACCCCGGCGCTCGTCGACCTGGGTCACGCGGCCGGACTGTCCGGCGACCCGGATGGCCGTGACCACGTCGCTGCCGCCTCGGCGTTCGACGGTCAGGACCACGAGGTCGCCCTGACCGAGGCCCCGCAGCAGGCGGCTCGTCTCCACGCGAAAGGCCTGGCGTCGTCCGGCCACGTCGGCGTCGAAGGTCCCCCGGCGCTCGTCGACCCGCACGATCCGCACCGTGCCGGGACGGTCGGAGTAGTGACGATCCGAGTACTGGGGGTCCGACGACTGACGATTTGACCCCTGACGATCTGAGCCCTGAGGATTCGAGCCCTGGGGATTCGAGCCCTGACGATTCGACCCCTGGGGATTCGACGACTGCGCCCGGGCCGCGGTGACGTCGAAACCCACCTCCCGCACATCGATCTCGAGCATGGTCTGGTCCTCGAAGACGAAGTGGATGTACATGGGCGACGTAAGGTCCTGGAGCTTCGGGTTCGGAAAGTCGCTGGTCTTGTCCGTGAACTTCACCGAGCAGTCGGGGGCGACCTTGTAGGTGAGCCGGCCGCCTTGGGGAGTCTTGATCTCGATCTGCATGACGCGCCAGTCCACGGCCGTGATGTTGCCCCGGCTGAACTCACGGGCAGCATGCGCGGGAGGAGCCGGGCCGAGGAGAGTCAGGAGGGCGGTCGCGAGAAGAGCGCGGCGGGGCGTCATCATTGGGCTCCTTCCAGCGAGGCGCGAAGCGGACCCGAGCCTCCAGTTTACTAGGGCTGGGGCGGGATTGCCGGCCGGCGGTACCAGAGCCAGCACAAGGCCCGCGATCGCACGGCAAAGGGGAACACGAATAGGAAGAGAGCGGCGGCCAGCAGGGTGCCCTGCGAGTACCACTGGGCCTTCCGGGCGCTCGTGATCACAGGAGGGGCTTCGAGGATCACGAAGCCCAGGCCCCGCTTCGCCCCCCAGCGCTTCACCGCCCGCGAGAGCCAGAGCTCCTCCGAGGCGTAAACCTTGAGCGAAAAACCGCCCGCACCCTCGAAGGCGTCACGGCGGACGAAGACGAAGGACCCGGCCGCGAGGACGGCGCGCCGGGAGATGGAGTTCCAGAGAGCGAGCACCTGGCCGCCCACCCCCGAGGGCGGCGGTTGCATGGCCACGGCTGCCCCGCCTCCGCAGACCTGGCCCGAGACCAGGGCCTCCAAGGCCGCGCTCAGGAGGGCCGGGGGCACGAGGGTGTCGGCGTCGACGAAGACGAGATATCGCCCCCGCGCGGCCCGAGCGCCCGCGTTCCGGGCCCGCGAGATGTGGTTGACGGGCTCGCTCACCACTCTGGCTCCCGCCGCACGGGCGGCCGTGACGGTCCCGTCCGTCGAGTTGTTGTCGCAGACCACGACCTCACCCGAGAGCGCTATCGTGCCCATCGCTTCGGCCAAGGCCATGAGGGTCGCCGGCAGGAGGGCCTCCTCGTTGTAGGCGGGCACGACGATGGAGTAGTCTGGCGCCGGCTCGTTCACACCCGAGGATACCCCGCAATGCCTGCCCGGAAGATCAGGCCTCCCAAGCCCCGGCGTCGTTCGCGCCCGGAAACGGCGCCGGCCGAAGCTGCCGCCGTCTCCATGTCGCCGACCGGCTACATCGCGCGGATCGACCGGGCCACGGGCAAGGAGCTCCTGGGGCCGATCGACCCGCACGAGCTGCTGGTGCACGCGCACCGGGACAACCATCCGGTGGAGATCGCCATCCAGTACCTGGCCAGCCGTGCCGTTCAGCTGACGGGCAACGAGAGCATCGTGAAGGACGGTCTCAAGGCCCTGGGGAAACTGGGCGGGTTCGCGGCGGAGTCGGCAGGCTGGCTCACGGGCAGCCGGGAGGTGGAGCGGAGGGCGAAGCGCGTTCTCGGGGTGAACGCCCGGGGTTTCGTCTTCCAGTTCCGCGAGCCGAGCCACCTGAGCGAGCGTGGGGTGAAGACGCGCATCGCCGACCTTCAGCGTGAGGCCAAGGAGATCCTCGCGGCCCGCGGCCGCAACCCACGTCTGCGCGTGCTCCTCACCGGGGCCACCGGGTTCGTGGGGAAGGAGATCCTGGCCCAGGCCGCAGGGGACCGCCGCATCGAGGAGGTGGTGGCGGTCGTCCGGCCGGAGAGCATCCGGGACCGCAAGACGAAGACCGTCCTGAAGGTCTTGAGCCCGCAGCAGCGGGGCGCGCTCCTGATCCAGAGGCTGCACATCCCGGCGGCGGCGGCGGGGAAGTTCCGGTTCGTGAACGGGGACATCGAGAAGGCGGGCTTCGGCCTGGCCGCGGCGGAGCTCTCGCGCCTGCGCACCACCCTCACCCACGTCATCCACTGCGCGGCCAGCGTCTCGTTCGACGACACCTACGAGAACTCGTTTCGGGCCAACGTGCTCGGCTGCCGGAACGCCCTCGCGTTTTCGCTGGGCATCCAGCGCGCGCGGGGCTCGAAGTTCGTGAGCCATGTGGCGATCGAGACCTCGTACATCCACGGTCGGCGCAAGCGCGTAGTCGCGCAGGAGACCGCACTCAACTTTCCCGCGCACTTCTACAACAACTTCTACGAGCTCACGAAGGCGATGGCCTCGATCGAGACCGACCGGGCCCTGGTCAACGACGGCCTGCGGGTGACTCAGCTCCTGCCCTCGATCGTGATCGGCCACTCGCGCTCCGGGAACAACCGCGGCGACACCAAGGTGGTGAACGCCCCCATCAACGCGTTCGGGCGGGCCAAGGAGGCCCTCGATTCGCTGGAAGGCAGCGATGTCGCGACTCGGGTGAAGACGTTCCTGGTGGGGCGCCTCGCCACGAGTTTTCCCGCCGACCCTTCGGCCGAGCTGAACCTCGTCCCGGTGGACCGGGTGGCGACGGGCATCCTGGCCGCGCTCCTGGCCCCCGAGGCGATCGGCTCGCGGATCCACCTCGCCACCGACAACCGGATTCGCTCGGAGGAGATCGTGCGGATCACCCACGAGGAGCTCGGGGTCAACGTGCGGCTCGTGGACCCGACCCTGAACCGCAACCTGACCCTGCCCCTCATGAAGGCGGCGCTCCAGCAGCTCGGGGAGACGCGGCTCGCCGAGGTGCTCGAGAAGCTCGGCGCGATATTCGGGGTCTACGGCGAGTGGGGCCAGCCCATCCACGACGTGGGGAACGACGTTCGCATCCTGGGTCTGCCCATCCGCCGGCCCGACACCGCGCAGAGCTTCCGGATGCTGTGCCGGCACAACCGGTACGTGCAGGAGTTCGGCAAGGTGCGCGAGGCCGAGGAGATTGCGCGGCGCGAGCGGATCTGGGAGGAGACCATCGAGGCGATCGAGTTCGAGACCGGACGGCAGGTGGCGTCGCTCAGCCCGCGCGAGTTTCGGCGGGTCTTCTCCGAGCGCCTGGATCTCGGGAGCTTCGCCGCCCGCCGCTGAGCCGTACCGGTGGCGCCGGGTTGCCCGGCCCCCCGGCACGGCGTATCCTTCTCGCGAGGACCGACCGCTGCGAAAGGAGGGCTCGTGAGCGACGACAGGAGCATTTTCGACCGCCTGAAGGAGCGGGGGGAGGAGGTCTTCACCCAGGTCTCCGGAGAGCTCATGGCGAACCAGCACTTCATGAAGGCCATGGAAGGGGCTCTTCGGGGAAAGGAGTTCGTCGACCAGGCCGCGGCCCGCGCCCTGAAGGGCATGAACGTCCCCACCCGCAGCGACCTCAAGAAAGCCCTCGCGCGGATCGAGGCCCTCGAGGCCGACGTGGCCGCGCTCAAGAAGAAGGCGAAGGCCAGGACGGCGCCGAAGAAGCCAACGAGCGCCGGCAAGGCCAAGGCCTAGGACCATGGGACGGACCGCAGTGACCGGGACCGCCTCCTTCCTCGGCGCGCGTCTCCTGCGGCGCCTCGTGGAAGTGCGCGGGGCCGACGCCGTGCTCGCGGTGGACGTGGCCCCACCGCCGGCCACCCTCGAAGGCGTACGGCATCGCATGGTGGATCTGACCTTGCCCGGCGCCGATCAGCGCCTGGTCGATGCCTTCAAGGACGAGGACGTGGACGTGGTCGTGCACACGGCCTTCTTCACGAGCCCGCATCGGGATTCCGCCTACTCGCACGAGCTCGAGTCGATCGGCACCCTGCACCTGGCGGCGGGTGCGGCCGCGAGCGGCGTGAAGCACCTGGTGCTTCGCTCGTTCACGGCGCTCTACGGCGCGCGCGGCCAGAACCCGAGCCTCCTCACCGAGGAGCATCCTCTCGAAAGGCGCGAGGGTGGCTTGGCCTGGGTCCGCGACAAGATCGAGGCCGAGCAGCACGCCACGTCCTACGGGAAGCGCTACCCCGGGATGAAGGTCACGGTCCTGCGCCTGGCACCGCTCCTCGGTCCCGGAGTCCACAACTTCTACACGCGCATCCTCAGCAAGCGGGTCGTGCCCGTGCTGCTCGGCTACGACCCCCTCGTGCAGTTCCTGCACCCCGAGGACGCGGTCGAAGCCTTCATGCTGCGCCCTGACCCCGGACGTCGATGGGCCGTTCAACATCGTGCCCCGGGACGGTCTGTCGCTCCTCACCGCGCTCCATCTCGCGGACAAGGTGACGGTTGCGGTTCCGCACCCGGTGGCCTACGCCGGAGCCGACCTCCTCTGGTCCGCCGGCCTGGGCGCGGCCCCGGGCGGCTTCCTGGACTACGTCCGCTACTCCTGCGTCGCGGAGGGTGAGCGCGCCCGGCGAGAGCTCGGATTCGTGGCTCGCTACGGAAGCCGCGACGCCCTCATGGCGTTCCTTCGCTACCGCTTTCCCGGCACGGCGGCCGGTGAGCGCCAGGAGGCCCTCGCGTGACCGCGCGGGTCGTCCGGCTGGAGCCGAAGGCGAGGCGCCGGAAGGCGGGGGCGGGCGAGGGGTCGGTGCCCTTCGGGGCGCAACCGAGACCCGAGGCCGAGACCGCCGAAGCGCTAGCCGAAGAGGTGCGCAGGCTGGAAGTCGAGCTGGCCCGCGCCCGGGAAGCGGCCGCCCGCGGCGCCTCCCGCGGGCGCTCTGGCGAAGGCGAGGGCCTCCTCGTGGCCCTGGCTCGCCTCCTCCAGTCGGGTACCTCGGGGTTGAGCTGGGAGGCGCTGGCGCGAGTGCAGCGCGCCTCCTATTTCTCCTGGCATTCCGAAGAGGTGGACGAGTTCGGGTACGACCGGCGCTTCGCCGACACGATCCGGCCCCTCTTCGAGTTCCTGTACACGGTCTGGTGGCGGGTCGAGGCCACGGGCATCGAGCACGTGCCCGCGACCGGCCCCGGCCTCGTGGTGGCGAACCACTCGGGAGTGCTGCCCTACGACGGGATCATGGTGAAGCTCGCGATCAGGCACGAGCACCCGGCGCGCCGCGAGTGCCGGATGCTGGCCCTCGACATGTTCGCGCTCCTGCCCATCCTCGCCCCGCTCCTCGCCAAGAGCGGCGAGGTGCGGGCCAGCCCCGAGAACGCCGAGCGATTGCTGGGCAAGGGCGAGCTCGTGGGGGTCTTCCCGGAGGGCGTCAAGGGCGTGGGGAAGTACTACAAGGAGCGGTACAAGCTCGCGCGCTTCGGCCGCGGGGGCTTCGTGCGCATCGCCCTGCGGACCGGGGCGCCCCTCATTCCCTGCGCGGTGGTCGGGGCGGAGGAGATCCATCCGGTGGTGGGCAAGGCCAACTGGATCGGTCGCCCCCTCGGGTTTCCCCTACTTTCCGATCACGCCCACGTTTCCGGCCCTGGGCCCGCTCGGACTCGTGCCCCTCCCCACGAAATGGTCCCTGGACTTCGGCGATCCCTTGAGCCTCGCCGAGTACGGCCCCGAGGCCGCGGACGATCCCATCCTCGTCAACCGTATCGCGGAGAAGGTGCGCTCCACCATCCAGGGACTGATCGACGGCCGGCTCGCGCGTCGGCGCTCGGTCTGGTTCGGCTGAGACGACAAGCCCAAGAGGGCGCGGCTTGGCGATCAGCGTCTTCGACCTCTTCACGATAGGCATCGGGCCCTCCAGCTCGCATACCGTCGGCCCCATGCGCGCCGCGAAGACATTCGCGACGGCGCTCGGCGACTCGGGGGGCCTGGACCGGACGGCGGCGGTCCGGGTCGAGCTCTACGGCAGCCTGGGCGCGACCGGCCGCGGCCACGGCACGGACAAGGCGGTCATCCTCGGACTCCTCGGGGAGACTCCGGAGGGTGTCGACGTGGACGCTATTGCGGCCCGCGTGGCCGCGGTCCGAGAGGCCGGCTCCCTCGACCTGCTCGGCCGGCGCCCCGTCGCCTTCCGCGACCGCGAGCACCTTCTCTTCCTGCGACAGAGCCTGCCGTTCCATGCGAACGGCATGAGGTTCATGGCCCTCGATCCCGCTCACGAGCCCTTCTTCGTGCGGGCCTACTACTCGGTGGGCGGCGGGTTCGTGGTGTCCGAGGCGGCCGCCGAAGGCCAGAGTCCGTTGCGAGCGGACAGGCCGCCCTTGCCCTTCGTCTTCAAGAGCGGCGACGAGCTTCTGGCGCTCTGCGCGCGGCACGGGCTCACGGTCAGCCAGCTCATGCTCGAAAACGAGAAGACCTGGCGGACCGAGGCCGAGATTCGAAGCGGCCTTCTTCGTATCTGGTCGGCAATGCAGGAGTGCGTCCGCCGCGGAACGGCGACCGACGGTCTCTTGCCGGGCGGGCTCGAGGTGCGTCGGCGCGCCCGGAGCCTCTACCAGAGGTTGATCGAGCACCCCGAAGCCGGCCTGCGCGACCCCCTGACCGCCATGGACTGGGTGAACCTCTACGCGCTCGCGGTCAACGAAGAGAACGCGGCGGGGGGCCGGGTGGTGACCGCGCCCACCAATGGGGCGGCCGGGATCATCCCGGCGGTCCTCCACTACTACACCCGCTTCGTGCCCGGCGCCGACGACGATGGCGTCGTCCGTTTCCTCCTGACCGCGGCCGCCATCGGAGCTCTGTACAAGGAGAACGCCTCCATCAGCGGGGCCGAGGTGGGCTGTCAGGGTGAGGTGGGCTCGGCCTGCTCCATGGCCGCGGGCGCTTTGGCCGAGGTGATGGGCGCAAGGCCCGAGCAGGTCGAGAATGCGGCGGAGATCGCGATGGAGCACAACCTGGGCCTGACCTGCGATCCCATCGGCGGCCTGGTGCAGGTGCCCTGCATCGAGCGCAACGCGATGGCGGCGATCAAGGCGATCAACGCTTCCCGCATGGCCCTGCGCGGCGACGGTGAACACTTCGTCTCGCTGGACAAGGTCATCCGGACCATGCGCGACACCGGGCGTGACATGAAGGACAAGTACAAGGAGACGGCGCGCGGCGGCCTGGCCGTGAACGTCCTCGAGGCCCCGCTCGACTTGTCGGTCAACCTTCCGGAGTGCTGAGGCTCTGGCTCGCTAACGTAGCCTCGAGTCGAGGCGCTCGAGGGAAACGGCCAGGGAGCGGGCGAGCGACGACCGATAGGGATGGGCCGGAGGCGTCTCCGCAACCTCTTTGGGGTCGCGGAGGCCGATGCCGGCGCGTTTCAGGAGGCGCCGGTAGGGACTCTCGTTCTCGCGGAAGAAGCGGAGGACCGAGCGGTAGGCGTGCTCGGCCACGACCCGCCGCGCGCTGTAGCGCATGATGTTGTAGCTGAACATGCGCAGGTCGTCGCCCGGCGGCTCGAGGAGCAGGATGTCGACCTCGGGGTGCTCGGTGCGATAGCGCTCGAGACCGTATTCCATGCGCCCGTGCAGCACGATGCGGAGCACCTGGTCGAGGACGAAGGTGAGGCCGCGGTTGCTCAGATGACCGCGGAGAGGTCCGTTCTCGGCCGGGTTGCTGATGGGCACCAGCGGGTTCAGGCAGATGACGAGGTCGGCGCCGTTCTGGATGGCCAGGTTGATGTGGGCCGTCTTCTTGACCCCGCCGTCGACGTAGTCCCGTCCGTCGATCCGCACCGGCCGATAGAGGCCGGGGAGGGCCGTCGAGGCCTGGACCGCGCGCGAGACGGGAACGTCCTGGTGCTCGGCGTCGCCAAAGGCCACCGCCGCCCCGCGGTCGAGGTCCACGGCCACGACGAAGAGCGGCCGCGCGAGGTCGGCGAAGCGGTCGGTTTGCCCCTGGGCCAGCAGCAAGGCGTGGAGTGATTCCTGGATGCCCGAGGAGTCGAGCAGGCCCGGGGGGAGGAGCTCGAAGAGGGACCAAGCCACGTCGGTGAGGTTGTGGCCCTCGCTGGTGAGGGCGGTCTTGAGAGCCCGCGTCAGGACGCGGGGGGCCCGTGCCGAACGCCTCAGGAACTCGAGCGCCCCGAGCCTAAAGAGGGGGGCGGCGGTCACACCGAAGTGGCTGCCCGCAACCGAGGTCACCTCGTCGTACATCTGCCCGGGCGAGATCCCGGCGGCCAGCAGCGAGGCCACGAAGGCCCCGCCGCTGATGCCCACGTAGAGGTCGAGATCGACCACGGAGCGGTCGAGCAGCTCCTCCAACGCGCGGAGGCAACCGATCTCGTAGATCGCTCCCGTGATGCCGCCCCCGGCGCAAACGAGCGCGACCTTCCTCTTTCGCCGGCCCGCGCCCTTCGCCCGGCCGTTCACTCGCTCCAAGTCCGCCCTCCGTGGCCGGCTGAGTCTAGCAGGGTGGTGCGACGGGAACGTTCTTCAGCGCTTGAACCGGTCGATCTTGCGCGAGAGCTCGTCCACCTTGCGGGTCAGCTCGCGGACCTCGTGCCGGGTGGGCAGGTTGAACCGCGCGAGGGCGCCCTGCACCGCATCGTCCACGGCCGCGCCCACCACCTTGCGCTGCTTCACCGCGCGAGCCTGGATGGCGCTCATGCGCGTCTCGAGGTCGCGGAGCGCCTTCTTGCGCTCGCGGCCGACGAGGGCGGAGAGGTCCTTGAACATCGCGGAGGCGTCCTTGGTGCTGATCTTGTTGCGGTGGAGCAGGGCCTTGACCTGCTTCTCGAGGTCGCTCTCCGCCGCGGTGATGGCCTCCACGGTGGAGGTCCAGGTCTGCCGCAGGCGCTCGGCCGCGCCCTTCCGCGCGCCGGGCCTGGGCTTCGAGGTCCTCGCCTTCCGGGCCGCGGGCCGGACCTTCGTGGTCATCATCTTCCGGGCTGTCTTCTTCATCTTCTTCATCGTCGTCTCCTTGCCTGTCTTCGTGGGTCATGGTCGTTGCGCCGAGGGCCGTCTCCGGGCTCCTGAGGTCTTGCGGGCGGCCCGAGCCGGGGCCTTGACCCGACGGGCGAATCCGTCGAGCCGCTCCTCGAGGCCCGAGGAGTGCTTTGCGCGGGCCGTCCGGATCGCGGTGGAAGAGGGCTCGAAGGCGGTCTTCGATCCCCGCCTGGGCTTCGGTCACGAGGTGATGGACGGAGTGGCTCAGCTCGTGTCGGAGGGCCGTTGCGTCGTCCAGGGTCAACCGACCCTTGGCCAGGAGCCCGCCCGCGATG
Source organism: uncultured Acidobacteriota bacterium (assembly GCA_963760685.1). Lineage (GTDB taxonomy): Bacteria > Acidobacteriota > Vicinamibacteria > Fen-336 > Fen-336 > CAVXEA01. The sequence continues at coordinate 2,345,233 of CAVXEA010000003.1, read as the reverse complement.
CGCTCGGCTTCCTCGCGGGCCCGGGCCGCCGCCTCCGCGGGGCCGGCGCCTTGCCGCCAGCCGACGGCGGGGCCGAAAGCCAGGCGGATGAGGTGGGCCAGGACCTGGCGCGGAATGCGGGCCGTGCTGCCGCGCAGGCCCTCGAGGAGCACCTGGGCGAGGGTCAAGGTGGTGAGGTCTTCTCCGGTCTTCTGGTCGACGACCTCGAGGTCCTCACCGGCCACCACCCGGGCCCGTAGCTCCTCCAGGGTCACGTAGCCGCGGGCCGCGGCGTCGTAGAGCTTGCGGTTGTCGTAGCGGGTGATCTGGCGGGCGGCGGGGGGAGCGGACCTGGGCATGCCCTAGGAATAACGCATCGCGTTAGAAATGTCAATAGGAATGACGCAGGGCGCCATTCCGTTTCGCAGGCCTCAGGGGAGGCGGACCGGCGGGGTCAGGACCGCGCTTGGAGGCGAAGGGAAACGGGGTCGAGGGGAGAGTGGTCCTGACGGCGCCGGCGCCAGAGCAAGGTGAGGCCGAAGAAGGTCCCCATCACGAAGGCGATCACGAGCAGGCCCGCCCGTGATGGTGAGCGAAGAGATGAGCACGCCCGCGAGGTCGAAGCTCGGGTGCTCCACCTTGATCCAGGTCACGCCTTGCGCCACGTTCACCGTCGGCCCGCCTCCCGTCCCCTCTCGGCCACTTTAGTAGCGCGGGGGAGAAGCGGTCAAACGGCGGGGCTGGGCCCGGTTCAAGGACTCGAGATAGGCGCGGACGCCCTTGAAGAGGCTCTTCGCGATCTCTTCGCGGGTCTCCGGGGTCTTGAGGCGCTTCTCGTCGTCGGGATTGGTGACGAAGGCGATCTCGGCGAGCACGCTCGGCATGTTGGCGCCGATGAGCACGTAGAAGGGGGCGGTGTGCACGCCGCGGTCCAGGACCGCGCCCTGGCTCCGCTGGTGCTGGACCATGGCCTCCTGAACCGAGGTGGCGAAGTCGCGGCTCTCGTCGATCTTGCTGTTGAGGGTGATGGCCTTGACCAGGCCCTGGAGGTCCTTGAGGGTGGCCGAGGAGATGGAGTTCTCGCGCGCGGCCACGGCCTCGGCGTGCGGGTTCTGGGCGAAGTTCAGGAAGTAGGTCTCGATCCCGCGGGCGGTCGGGTTGCGGCTCGCGTTCGCGTGCACGGACAAGAACAGGTCGGCGTCCCGGGTGTTGGCGATGGCGGTGCGCTCGGCCAGCTCGACGAAGGCGTCGGTGGAGCGGGTCATCACCACCTCGGCCCCGAGGCTGCTCGCGGACCATCTTGGCCAGACGCAGGGACACGTCGAGGACGAGGTCCTTCTCCATGAGACCGCCGCGGCCGATGGTGCCGGGGTCGTGGCCCGCCGTGGCCGGGATCGATGACGATGCGGCGCGCGCCCAGGCCGAGCTGGCGGGCGAGGCTGTACGAGCCGTCGCGGTTCGCCTCCGGTGAGGTTGGGTTCGTCGCCGAGGTGGTCGGGGCGGGCGTGGGCACCGCCGGAGGCCCCGTTCCGTCGACCACGACCTTGCCGGGACCTTGCTTGTTCGCCGGCGGGGCCGAAGCCTTGGGCGCGAGCATCGCGTTCAAGCGCGTCGAGGGAAGCGTGGAGGTCGCGGCTTCAGTGGACCCCGCGGCCGGGCGGCCGGCCGGTGGCGGGGCGAGTGGGGGCAGCTCGTCCTCGGGCACCGAAGGCGCGACCACGGCCTCGACCCCCGGACGTTCGGGTGGGGGGAGTCGCCTTCGCCACCTGCTTCGCCGACCGCCGCGCGGTCGAGGTGCCGCGGACGTCGATCACGAGTCGAGGGCGCTCGCCCTCCTGGAGATAGAAGACGCTGTACTCGTAGACCTCCTTGAAATCGAGGACCACGCGCACGACGTCGTCCTTGTTCTGTCCGATCCGTACCTGGGCCAGGAGGCCGTCGCCGACGGGGAAGGTGCGACTGGTCAGGTTCGGGTGGAGCCGCGTCCGGGAAAGGTCCACGAACAGGCGATCGGGATTGCCCACGCGGTCGTACTTGATCTCGACCTTCTTCTCGAGGTCGAGGACCACGCGAGTGGAGTCGTCGCCGCTCCAGAAGCGGAGATCGAAGACCTGGGCGAGGCCGGGCGGCGGGGGGCTCGGCACGGGGCGATCGGGCACCTTGCGCTTGCAGCAGGGCCTTGACCGCGGCTGCGCGCGGGGCGTCGGGAAAGGCGTCGAGGTAGGCGCGGCCCGACTCCGAGAGGCGCTTCCGGTCGCCGGATTCCTGGGCGATCTCGAACGCGGAGAAGAGGGCGCTTTCACCGAGGCTGCTGCTCGGGTACTCCTCGACGAGCATCCGGTAGGCCTGGACGGCGTCGTCCAGCAGGCGGGGCGCCTTGAAGCGCGTGGCCATGGTCCGCGAGAGGTCGCCGACGGCGAGGAGCGCGTTGTCGGCATAGCCGCTCTTGGGATAGCGGGCCACCAGCTTGCGGTAGCGCGCGACGACCCGGTCCCACTCGAGCCTCCTGGCCTGAAGAGTCTTGGAGGCCCGTAGCCGCGCCTCCGCCTGCTTCGCCTCCTGGTAGAGGGCGGCATCGGGCCGCCCGGGCTGCGCGGTTCGCGCGGCGGCCGGAGGGCCGGTGACGGCCGTGCGCTTCGCGGCCGGGGGCCGCACCGCGGCTCCGGCGGATTCCGGCGGCAGGGCGAAAGCGAGGCAGAGACAGGCGAGCCCGGCCCCGGCCCGGACCCGTGCCCGCTCCGCGCGAAGGTGGATCACTTCGGCCAGGCGTCCACCGTGTCGTAGTAGTCCTTCGCGACCAGGATCTCTCGCGCCTTGGAGCCGTCGGCGGGTCCGATGATCCCGTCCTGCTCCATCATGTCGATGAGCCGGCCCGCGCGCGAGAAGCCGATGCGGAAGCGCCGCTGGAGGCCGCTGGTCGAGGCCTGGCCGCTCTGGAGCACGAAACGGGCGGCCTCGTCGAAGAGGTCGTCGCGCTCCAGCGCCTCGGCGCTCTCCTGGGCCTTCTCGGGCTTGCCCACGGTGGGATCGAAGGTGGGCTCGCCCAGCTTGCGGAGGCACGAGGTCAGCCGCGCGATCTCCTGCTCGGTCACGAGCGCCCCGTGGATGCGCCCGAGGCGCGCGCTGCCCGGGGGAAGGAACAGCATGTCGCCCTTGCCCAGGAGCTGCTCGGCGCCGATCGAGTCGAGGATGGTGCGGCTGTCCACGCGCGCCGCCACCCGGAACGAGATGCGCGAGGGGAAGTTGGCCTTGATGAGGCCGGTGAGCACGTCCACCGACGGCCGCTGGGTGGCCAGGATGAGGTGGATCCCCACCGCGCGCGCCATCTGCGCGAGCCTCGTGATCGCCTCTTCGACTTCGTGGGAGGAGACCATCATGAGGTCGGCCAGCTCGTCGATCACGATCACGATGTAGTGGAGCGGCTTCAGGTCCTCGCCGTCTTCGTCCTTGGTCTGCGCCTTCTCCGCGCGGATGATGTTGTTGAACTGCTCGATGTTGCGCACGCCCTCGGAAGCGAGCTTGCGGATCCGTTTCTCCATCTCGCCCACCGCCCACTTGAGCACGTTGGAGGCGATCTTGGGATCGGTGACCACCGGGGTGAGGAGGTGGGGGATGTCTTCGTACACCCCGAGCTCGAGGCGCTTGGGGTCGATGAGAATCAGGCGGACCTCGTCGGGGGTCGACTTGTAGAGGATGCTCGCGATCATGCAGTTGAGACCCACGCTCTTGCCGGTGCCGGTGGACCCGGCGATCAGCAGGTGGGGCATGGTCGCGAGGTCGGTGATCTGGGTGTCACCGTTCACGGTCTTGCCCAGGGCCAGGGTCAGGCGGCCGGGGGACTTGCGGAAGGCGTCCGACTCGAGGATCTCGCGCAGGTAGATGACCTCGCGCACCTCGTTCGGGATCTCGATCCCCACGTTGCCCTTGCCGCTCACCCGATCGATGCGGATCGACTCGGCTTCGAGAGCGAGGGCGAGGTCGTCGGCGAGGCCGACGATCTTCGAGTACTTCACCCCGGCGTCGGGCTTGAACTCGTAGGTCGTGACCACGGGGCCGGGGTGGATCTCCTTGACCGTGCCCATGACCCCGAACTCCCCGCACTTGGCCTGGAGCACGCGTCCCTTCTCGTAGAGGCGCGCGGTGTCCGCTTCCTCGATGGGCTTCGGCTCGTTCAGCAGCGACGTGGGAGGCAGGGTGAAGCTCCCGCGGATCTCCGGCGAGGTGGGGGCCTTCTTGGCCACCGCCCGGCGGGGGACGACCGCCGAGCGCACGCTCTTCGGCTCCGGCTCGTCGCCCCGGTCGTCGTCGTCTTCGTCGGTCGCGGGCGATTCGAAGGCGAAGGACAACGGCTTCTGGCGCGGGGGGAGGGCGAGCGGAAGGTCGAGGGGTTCGCCGTCCTTCTCCTCTTCTTCCGGCGCCGCCTTGACCTTGCGCACCCGCGGCAGGGTATCGGCGCCCGGCTCCTTCTGGGTGTGCTTCCGGATGACCTCGCGCCGCATCTTCTCCTTGCGGCGGGTCTCCAGGAAGTGGGCCCAGGCCGTGCGCAGGGCTCGCCAACGCTCGGAGATCTTCCGGCCGGCGCCGCCGAGGAACGCGGCAAACGAGAACTGGGTGGTGAGGATGAGCGACACGAAGAGGGCGGTGGAGACCACGATGTAGGCCCCGGCCCGGTTGAACTCCCTGGTCAAGGCCAGGCCCAGGAGCTCCCCGGTGGCTCCGCCCGCTCGGACCGACTCGCCGTCGATCGCGACCGCCCCGAAGGTGAGACTCAAGAGCGCGGTGAGCGACAGCAGCATGGCCAGGATGCCCGCCAGCTTCGTGTACGGCGCATCGATGGGCCGGCACCAGAAGAGCTTCCAGCCCACGAGGGCCAGGACCAGGGGCAGGAGCAGCGCCGCCACCCCGAAGAGCTGCGGGATGAGCAGCTCGGCGAGGAACGCGCCGGCGGGGCCGATGAAGTTCCGGGCGGGGCCCGACTCGCCGGCCTTGAAGAACGGGGCGGGGTCCTTCGGGCTGAAGGTGGCCAGGCTGATGAGCAGCATGAAGCCGAAGGCGAACGCGACGAAGCCCAATACCTCGGCTCGTCTCGTGGACCGGGGCGCTTCCGCGGGCATCGCTTCTAGACCTCCATCACCACAGGGACCACCATCGGACGCCGCTGCGTCCGCTTCTTCAGGAAGCGCCGCAGCTCCAGCCGCACCCGTTCCTTCGTGAGATCGCTCGAGAACCGCTCGGAACGCCCGCCGTCGGCCGCTTCGGCGACGATCCGGCGCGCCTGCAGCAGCAGCTCGGCCTCCGGCCCCGCGTCCATGAAGCCGCGGCTCACGATGTCCGGCGCGGACTGCAAGGCGCCGGTGCGCCGGTCGACCACCACCACGGGCACTACCACGCCGTCTTCGGCGAGCTGCCTCCGGTCGCGGACCACGATGTCCTCGACCCCGTCGTTCCCTGAGCGGTCGAGCAGGACGCGGCCCGCGCTGACCCGACCCTCCTTGCGCGCGCCGTCCGGGCCGAAGGCGAGCTTCTCGCCGTCCTCGGCCAGCATCACCTGGGCCGCGGGGAAGCCCGCACGCGTGGCGAGGTGCTTGTGCTGGGCCAGCATCCGGTACTCCCCGTGAACGGGCACCAGGTACTTGGGCCGGGTGAGGCGCAGAAGCTCGAGGAGGTCGTCCTGGCTGCCGTGGCCCGAGACGTGGACGCGAGCGGTGCCGGGGTGGACCACGTCGCAGCCTTGCCGGTAGAGGTTGCTCATCAGCCGCGAGACCGTCCGCTCGTTGCCCGGGATCGCGCGGGCCGAGAGCACGACGGTGTCTCCGGGACCCACGGCGAGGTCGCGATGCTCGCCCTCGCTCACTCTCGAGAGCGCCGAGAACGGCTCGCCCTGGCTGCCGGAGACGAAGGCCAGGGTTCGCCTGGGGCCTGTCTCGCCGGCCAGGCGATCGGCCGCGTAGATCGACGAGAGCGGCACCCGCAGCAGGCCGAGGTCGAGCGCCACTTCGGCGTTGTCCTCCATGCGCCGGCCCAGGAAGGCCACCGCGCGTCCGGCCTCGCGCGCGAGGTCGGCGACGCGCTGGATCCGCGGGATCGAGGTCGCGAAGCACGACACGATGACTCGGCCCGGGGTGCGGGCCAGGATCTCCTCGAACGCGGGAACCACCGCGTCTTCGCCGGCGGTGGCTCCGGGGTGCTCGACGTTCGTGCTGTCCGAGAGCAGCACGAGCACGCCAAGGTCGCCCCAGGCCGCGAGCGCCTCCACATCGGTCTGCTCGTCCGCTGAAGCGGAGGCATCGATCTTGAAATCGCCGCTCGCGAGCACGACCCCGGCCGGGGTCTCGATGGCGAGGGCGAAGCTGTCCATGACGCTGTGGGCGACGCGGATGGCGTGGATGCGAAACGGCCCCGCCTCCACCGGCGTTCCCGGGGTGAGCGTCCGCAGGTCCGCGTGCACCCCGCGATCGGCCAGGCGCTTGCGCGCGAAGCCGAGCGTGAGCCGACTGCCGTACACCGGCGCCGGTGCGGCCTGGAGCGCGAACGCGAGCGCACCGATGTGGTCCTCGTGCCCGTGGGTGAGGAGGATCGCGCGCAGCTTGTCGCGGCGCTCGGACAGGTAGTGGAAATCGGGAACGATCGACTCGACCCCCGGCAGCTCGGCGTTTGGAAACAGCAAGCCCGCGTCGATCAGCAGGAGGTGCTCGTCCCACTCCACGACCATCGCGTTCAGGCCGAACTCACCCAGTCCCCCGAGGGGGACCAGGCGGACCCGGTGCCCGTCGTTCATCGGCCCTCACCTTCCTCGTCCCTTTTCCGCCTCCGCCTAGGCTTCGAGGGACTTTGCCAGCTGGGCGAACTCCACAACAGATAGCGTCTCGGCCCGTCGCGACCCCGTAAGGTTGAGCAACCTCAAGTGATCCTTGAGGTTAGGATAGATAAGTTGGAGGTTGTTTTCAAGGGTCTTCCGACGCTGGGCAAAGGCCGCCCCCACGAGCCGCTCGAAACCCTCGATCGCGCCCGCGTCGGCGCGTGGCTGATCGAGGAAGCGGATACGCAGGAGCGCCGAGCTGACCTTCGGCCGCGGGACGAAGGCCCCGGGAGGAAATCGGATCGGAGTGTCGATGTCCGCCCAGAGCCCGATGAGCACGGAGAGCAAGCCGTACTCCTTCGAGCCCGGGCCCGCGGCGACGCGGCGTGCGACCTCGTCTTGCAGCATGACGTGGGCGTCGCGGACGTGGTCCTTGAGGGCCAGAATGCGCCGCAGCAGCGGGCTCGAGATGTAGTACGGCAGGTTTCCGGCGACACGTGAGCCCGTGGGCACGAGGCTCGCGAGATCCGCGGTGAGGGCGTCCCCCTCGACAATCTGCACGTTGGCGGGGACGTGCGCGGCGAGGGCCGCGGCCAGCTTCGGATCCACCTCGACCGCCACGACGCGCCGGCAGCGCGCGGCCAGGGGCAAGGTCAGGGCACCGGCGCCGGGACCGATCTCGAGGAACACGTCGTCAGGGCTCGGCGCGACGGTACGAAGGAGACGCTCGACGGATGCGGCGCGGAGGAAGTGCTGCCCGAGGCGTCGTCCCATGCTGCGCTCCTCAGCCGCGCACCGCGATCGCCTGGCGAAGTCCGGGGCCCAGTTCGTCAGGATCCGGCCGCTCCCCAGGCACGCCGGGAACGCACTCCATTCTAGTCTGACCATTCTTCTATCCTGCGCAGTCTGGGCGACCTCCAACCCGGTCCGCCCGGCTGAACCAGGCGCCGCTACCCGCCTTGACGGCTTCGAATCACACGCAGCGCGTCCTCAATCACGGGCAGGATCGCGCGATCCTTGGGCCGACCTGCGGCCCGCTTGCTCGCGATGATGCCATCGAGCGGCAGCACGGGAAGCTCGACGTTGCCAAGCGGGCGCGGCCGGTGCCGCCTTTGGCTGTGGGTGTCGCCCATGCCGTCCGCGCTACAATCGATTGGTGAAGGCAGTGGGCGAGGAAGCTCCGCAAACGCCCAAAGAGGCCGTCTCCAGCGGCCCCGTGTCACTCAGCGACGCGTATCAGCGTGCGATCGGGCATGCGGAGTCTCTCGCAGAGAACCAGACGGGTTCCGACAAGACCTGGGTCGAGAGTTCCCTCCAGGAGTACCGAGCCCACTACGCTCGAGCCATTCGGGTCCGGTAGAGACACCACGTGGGCTCCTTCGAGCGGGCGGTGGCCGCGCTGGATGGGCGCGGCGTGCGGTTCCTCGTCATCGGCGTATCGGGCGCGAACTACTACGCCACGTCCGCCTCGGCCCTCTTCGTCACGGCGGACCGGGACCTCTTTCTGCCGCCGGATCCAGCCAATACCCTCGCGGCCTGGGGGGCGTGCGAGTCGGTCGGCCTCCAGCTGTTGAGCGGCCAAGAGCCCCTGGATGAACCTCGTGATCTGCACCTCGCCGAGGCGGTCGTCGACCGGAGGGCACTCGTTCGCGCAAGTGACGGTCGCGGGCTCGACATCGACTTGACGCTGGTGATGGCGGGTTTCGAGTTCGAGACGGTTTGGAGGGAGAGGAGGCTGTTCCGGGCCGCGGGGGTGGAAATCCCGGTGGCTCGACTGCGGCACATCGTCGATTCGAAGGCCGCGGCGGGACGGCCAAAGGACCGCCTCTTTCTCGCTACCCACGAGGAAGCGTTGCGGACGCTGCTGGAGCGGGAATAGCCGGCGAGAGGGGCCGCGGCGCCCCTCGCAGACACCCGGCGTTCAGTCGGGCGCCCGCGTCGATTGCTTTGCGCAGCCGCACGTCCAAGCCGCGGGCCGCCTGCTCCTCGGGTATGATAGATTATGCGACCAGAGGTATGACAGATGGCCAAGGCGAAGGTTTCGGTGACGGTGGACCGCTCGCTGCTGCAGCGGTGTGATCGAGTCGCCCGGGGAGCAAGCCGTAGCGAGGTGTTCGAGCAGGCGTTGGAGAGGTGGCTTCGCGATCTTCGCCAGACGAGCCTGCAAGAGGACGTAGAACGCTACTACTCCTCCCTGAGCAAGGCTGAGCGGTCGGAGGACTCGGAATGGGCCGGCCTCGCACCCCGAGTCCTCGGCGAGACCTGGGCGTGAACCCGAGCCCGCTCCGCGGGTGCCTCTACTGGGTGGCCATACCCGGCGAACCTGGCGACAAGCGACGTCCCGCCCTCGTGGTGTCGATCGATGCACGGAATCGCCTGGCGAACGACGTACTCGTGATTCCCGCCAGCACGACCCTCAGGGTGGCCCCAACGCACGTGCGCCTCCGAAAGGGGACGGGGGGGATGCGCATGGACTCAGTGCTCAAGTGCGAGCAGATCACGACGCTTCCGAAGGGCCTGCTGAGCGAATCCGCCCTCGGCGGGCCGCTCTCTGCCGCGCTACTCCAGGAAGTCGAGCGCGGAGTATTGCGCGCGATAGGCGTCCCGATCGATTGACGCATGTCACCGGTCCGCGAAGGCCGGTTTCAGGATGGGTTAGCCTCACCAGGTCGGCACGTCCTTCCAGCCGGGGAAGGGGCCGATCTCGATCCTGTAGTGGCCAGGCGAATCTGCTGAGGGGACGGCCCGCAGATTCGTGAACGACTTGAGCTTCGCGATCAAGGCCTCGCGCGGCAGCGCGTGCAGTGGAGGCTTCGAGAGGTCGGGCATCGGCCACAGCCGCAGCGTGCTGTCCTGCCCGGTCGAGGCCACCCAGCGGAGGTCCGGCGAGATCGCAATCCCGCCCGCTGGTCCCTCGTGCCCCACCAGCCAATGGACCGGACCACCGGAGACCCGCCCCACGCGCACGATTCCCAGATCGTCGCCGGTCGCCATGACGGTGCCGGTCAGATCTCCCCCAATGTCGCCCCGTCCCGGCGCCTCGAACCCGGGCACAGCGCGTGACTGGCCCGTGTTCAGATCCAAGAGCCGAAGGGACACGCAGAGCTCGAACGTCTCGCAGGACAGGGTCAGCACCGTTCCTGCGTCCGCCGTGGGCCGCCCCCAGAAATGGAAGAACGCGGCCGACGCCACAAGCTCCTGGGTGCCGGTCCGCAGGTTCCAACGGCGCAGGCCGCCCTCTCCGGCGGAGTACAGTGTCGACTCGTCGGTGAACGCGAGATTGAAAACCGTTTGTGCCAGCACGGTCGCCGGAGGGGACGCTCCGGGCTTGGGAGCGGGCGACTCCGGCAGCGGGAACACGCGGGTCTCGCTCCTCTCCACGTCGTACATCCGGAGCGTCTTCGCGCCGCCGCCGTAGCCCCAGGCGGTCGCGACCAGCCGCCCGCTCGGCGAGACGGCCCCAGCATATAGAAAAGTCTCTTCCGAGTAGACAGGCAACCGACGCGGGGGAGAGCCGTCCAGGGGAACGATCCACGCTCCATCGCTGTTGCCGACCGCGAACAGGTACCGGCCGTGCGGATCAAACTCGAGGCTCCCCCAGAGCGTATTCTCGGGAAGCTCGAAGATCTTCGGCTCACGTACGCCGCTCCCCGGGACGGGCCACAGACGAAGCCTCCCGTCGGACCAGGTCGTGGCCAGCCATCGTCCGTCCGGGCTGAACGCCATGGGCCTCGACATACTCGAGTAGCCGGGCACGACGGTCGCAGAGGGTTGGCGCAGCGGCCAGAAGGTCAGGCGGTAGCCCGGCGTCGCGACGAGCCAGTCGCCTCGCGGATGCAGCTCTGTGAAGGCACCGTACCAGGAGCCGCTCCTGCGGAGGGTGAATGGCCGCGCCTGAGCCGGCATTCCCATGTCCCACAGCAAGGCCAGGCCGTCGCGATACCAGTCATTCAGGATCCAGCGACCGGAGTTGTCGATCGGGGCCCAATCCCGCGCGCGCCGCGGACCGGCCACCGCGCGCAAGAGCGACGGCCCCTGCTCGGAGAGGGCCCACACGCGGATGCCGCCCGCGACGTCCAGCGACCAGAATCGATCCCTCTGCCCGGGGAACCCGCCCATCGCGCGCAGGTCCGCCTCATGTTGGATGAAGAGCGCGTCCGGTGTCTTGCTGCTCGCCGGCAGGGGCCGTGCAAAAACGTCGTGGCCCTTGGCATAGAGCCACACCCTCCCGCTCGGCTCGAACGCCGTGACGTGCGATCCGCCGATGGTTGTCCCGTCGATGCGTCCCAACGTCTCGGGCGGACCCTCCGGCAACCGCCAGGTCGTTAGGAGATGCGACTGGCTCCGGCCGGAGGCGTCCTTCTCCACCGTCTCGACAAACAGACGGTCGGGGCCGGTCTGCCAGGATGAAGGCGACCCGAACTCGATCTTGCGGCTCTGCGTCCCCTTCGAGAGACTCCAGACCTGAACGTAGTTCGCGAGGCCGCCGAGGCCCGTCACCAGGACTTCGTTCGAGGCCCAACGAGCGTCGTTGGGGCCCTTGGGACTCGTTTCGTGACCCGGGAGGCGAAGCACCAGCCGCCCGTCCTCGGACCAGATTCGACCTTCGACCCCGTGCCCGACGACCGCCAGGTTCTTGCCGTCGGGGCTGAAGGCGGGGACTCGGAGATAGAGGCCGTCGTGCTCCAGGTCGAAAGTCGGAGGGGCTTCCCAGAGCACCCTCGTGGCGAAGACACGCGCCTCCTCGCTGTCGGCCAGCTCCAGGCTGGCGGTGGTGAAGGCCAGCGCTTCCGTCGGGTCGTCCTTGAGGCGCAGCTGGCCAAGGGTCACCAGCTTGCTGGCCTCGGCGCGCCGAGACTCCATCCGGGCCTGGTCGCGCGCGTTGACGGCCTGGTACCGCGACCAGCTCACCACGATCGCCACCACGCTCAGGCTGGCGACGACGGTCGCTGCGACCGCGCGCCAGATGCGCTGTCTGCGGCGGCCCCGCTCGACCATGGCGCGCGTGAACTGCTCCTCGAGCGTGGTCAGCGTGCCGGGGTAGCGCTCGCGCCAGAGCTCGTACTCCCGGAACGAGGTGCCAGTCCAGAGCAGGTCTGCGGGCCGTCCCTTCTCCTCCCAGAGGTGCGCGGCCTGCTTGAGCTGGTCGCGCAGCAGAGCGCCCTCGGCGTCCTGGGCCTCCCAGCGGACGAGCCGCGGCCACGCCTGGAGCAGCGACTCGTGGACGATCTCGATGCGGTGGTGGCTCGGCTGTCCCTCATCGCCCGGCATCTCGTAGGAGGTGAGCAGCCGCGCGTCGATGAGTTGCCGCAAGACCCCCTCTGCCGTGCCCCTGTTGTCGAAGACGGAGAGCAGCTCCTCGCGATCCGCCGTGGCGCGGGTCCCGTGCGCGGTGACGAGGTTGCGGAAGACCTCCCGGACCATTCTCTGGTGCTCGGCCCCGATCCGCTCCAGAGTCGCCTCCGCGTGCTGGGCGAGCGCGCCCGACACGCCCCCGATTTCCGCATACGCCGCCCGGGTCAGCCGCCGCCCGTCGCGGTCCCGCATGTCCCACAGGCGCGACACCGCGAAGGCCAGGAGCGGCAAAGCACCCCGCTCGCCCGCCACCGCCGCGAGCATCTTCTCCACGAGCCCCTCGTCCTCGAAGCGGTACCCCTCCGCCCGCGCCGGCTCGACGAGCGCTCGCCTCTTTCCGTCCTCGCTCAGGGGGCCGAGCGGAGTCAGCTCCGCGAAGACGGGGGCAAGCGCCTCGTGCTTGTGGCAGCGCATGAGGAAGTCGTCCCTCATCGAGAGCAGGACATGGATGTCGGCTTCGCTCGACAAGCGGCCGAGTAACGCCGCGAAGCCTGACTGAACCTCCGGCGGATTGAGCGTGAAGAGCTCCTCGAACTGGTCGACCACGAGGAGCGCGCCCGCGTGAGCCTGCCGCCAGCGGCTCAGGGAGGAGAGTGCCGCGTCCGCGTCCTCGAAGCGGAGGAGCTCCCGGCTTGCCGCCACGTCGGCGCTCATCTCGGAGGCGAGGGCCTGGGCCAGCATCAGGAACGGGGTCGTCCCCGGTGTGGTCACGATCGCCCGCCAGCCGCTCGGCCGCGCCGCCACCACCCCTGCGCGAATGAAGGAGGTCTTGCCCGCGCCCGAGGGCCCGATCACCGCCAGCAGCCAGCAACGCTGGATCTTCTCCCAGAGGGCCGGGAGCTCGGTTTCGCGCCCGAAGAAGCGGGCCGCGTCGGCCTCTTTGAACGACCCCAGGCCGGGGTACGGGCGTAGCACCTCTCTGTCTTCGGCGGCCACCAGCGTCGCGCCGGGTCGTTCGAGGACTGCCTCGAAGGCGAGGGCGAGATCGTGCGCGGAGTGGAAGCGTCTCTCCGGCTCCTTCTCCAAGCACCGGCGCACGATCCGCTCCACGGGTGCCGCGATCGGGTCCGGTGCGAGGGTGATCGCGGGCGGGTCCGTGTGCAGGATCGCAGAGAGCATCTCGTTACGGGTCGCCCCAGAGAAGGCGGGCTGGCCCGAGAGCGCCTCGTACAAGATCGCGCCCAGCGCGAAGAGATCCGATCGCGCATCCGCATCGCGGCCCCGGGCCTGCTCCGGTGAGAGGTAGCCGAGCGTGCCGAGGATCACGCCGTCCAGGGTTTCGGTGTGAAGGTCGCTCGGCCTGGCGGCCCCGTCTCCCCGGGTCAGTTTGGCCAGCCCGAAGTCGAGGATCTTCACCCGGCCATCCGAGGTGAGGAGCAGGTTCTCCGGCTTGAGGTCGCGATGCACGATGTCGCGTGCGTGCGCCGCCTGCAGCCCTTGGCACACCTGCAGCGCTACGTCGACCGCGCGGCGCGCCGGCAACGGCCCGTGCGCCAGCGCTTGCCTCAGCGTCTTGCCGTCGAGCAGCTCGAAGACCACGAAGGCCATGCCGTCGCATGTCCCCACGTCGAACACGGTGAGCACGTTGGGGTGCGAGAGCCGTGCAACCGCCCGCGCTTCGACCTCGAAGCGCCGGAGGCGCTCGGGGCTGGGCGTGCCCTCGGTCTGGATCACCTTGACCGCGACGTCGCGGCCAAGCTGCGGGTCGCGGGCACGGTAAACCTCACCCATCCCGCCTGCGCCGAGCAGGTCGACGATCTCGTATCGCCCGAGCCGCGTGCTGGCCGCGAGAGGCACAGGTCTGGCTCCAAAGGCCGCTGGCGACTAGCTTGGACCGCACCCGCACGGCGTCAATGGGCCCTTCGGCTCACCGGCGCGCCGCCGCGTTAGGTCGGGGAATGTGGAGCGCCGCCTGTCTGTCAGAAGTCGAATCTCACGGCCAGCTCGATAACGCGGTGGCCGCGTTTCGTGAGGATCTTGCCGAAGTTCTCCTTCGAGTACTCGCTGACGTGGTACCCCTGCGTCGGGTCGCACACGCCGTCCACCGTCCCTCCCGCCCCGTTCGGCACGCCGTCCACGCGCACGTTGCATTCGGTCTGCAGGTTGAGGTCGATGTCCTGCAGGGTCGGCGCCGCCTGGTTGAAGAGATTGAAGGCCCCGACTCGTAGCTGGAGTCGCCTCGACCCGCCGAGCGCGAAGTTCTTGAAGAGCGAGAGGTCGAAGTTCCAGCGCGAAGGCAAGCGGAAGTCGTACGGCTGCTGGAAAGGGCCACTTTTTCCCAGGGCCGGGATGGCGACCTGGTTCATGTCCAGGATCTTCTCGCCGACCTTTGTGTTGCCGAGGCGCGGGTCGCCGGTGAAGACGGGCGTCATCGGCCCGGAGTTCACAGTGGGGTCGCCGCTCCCGTGAGCATCGGTGCCGTACCAGGCGAGGGTCGCCGGGGTGGTGGCCAGCTCGCCGCCGAAGACGACGCGGAAGGGGGCGCCGCTTGCGTAGCGAGTGATGCCCGTGATCTGCCATCCGTTGAGGATCTGCCTCAGGACGGACTGGCCCTTCGGACCGATCGGGTCGGGCAACAGGAGGTTGTACGACGCGTTGAAGATGTGTGTTCGGTCCGAGGGCAGGAGGCCGTAGCTGCGCTCGCCGGGGTCTATAGGATCGATGAGCGCCCAGTCGGTGCCCGTGGTTCCAAGCGCCTTGCTGAAGGTGTAGTTCAGGTAGTACTGCACCCGCCGCCCCGCCTGGCGCATGAGCGAGACCTGCACCGCGTTGTAGGTCGACCGGGCCTCGTACTGGTGGAGCCAGGAAGAGTTGTTGTACGCGGGGAAGCGGCGCAGGGCGGCGATCACGGAGCCGTCGAGCGCCGCCCGATGAAGGGGGTTGTCGAGGTCGGAGTTACCGTAGGTTCCCGTGAGCGCGCCTGGGGGCACGTAGTTGTACGAGACTTGACTCGGCAGGTGATCGGCGCGGCTGCCGACGTAGGCGACCTCGAGGGTCTGCTCCCAGGGCAGGCGTTTGGCGACGGCCAAGCTCCAGTTCCATGTCCGCGGCAGGTGGTTCGAAGCCGGATCGAGGGAATCGACATAGCTCGTGCCGGGGCGTGACCAAGGGTCGATCGTGGGCAGGCTGCCGATCGTGAGCCCGCCGGGCACGTCCCACCAGTTGAGAGTGACGTTGTATTGGTTGGGAGGCTCGTTGAGGATGAAGTACTGGAAGTTGCCCTGAGGACGGTTGTGGAAGAGGCCCGCGCCCCCGCGCAGCACGAGGCTGCCGTTGCCCCGCATGTCCCAGGAGAAGTTTAGCCGCGGCATCAGTGTGAGGCCGGGGCTCTTCGTCATCCCCTTGGGGATCTCCCCTCGGCTCGCCAGGAGGACGCCGTTCGGGTGCGCGGGATCGGCGTCGATGAACGGTCCCTGTGTGGAGTCGTAGCGAGAAGGATCGAACAACATACCGAGGCCGTTCAGCTCCTCGTTGTTTGGCATATTCGCGCCGCGCAGGCCCAGCTCCAGGGTAAGGTTTCGCCGCACCTTCCACGAGTCCTGGATGAAGCCCTCGTAGTTCCAGAAGCGGAACTCGCCGCCCGGGACCCGGGTAGCTTCGGAGTACATCGCCGGCCGGCCGACGAGGAGATCGCCGTAGTCGTTTCCGGTGCCGCCCGGCATCCAGGTGCTGCCGAGCATGAACAAGCCGGTCACGGTGCCGAAGTTCTGCTGCTTCTGGCCGCGCTCGACAAACACTCCGAGCCGGGTGGCGTGTGTACTCGTCGCTTTCGTGAGGGTGTCCGCGAAGGAGACGCTGTCGTTGTGGGCATAGATCGGGAAGCCGCCCCAGGTGGCCAGGCTGCCGAGGTTCTGCCCATAGCTCGCGAAGCCATTCGGGAGCTCCGCGAAGTCGCTCGAGAAGACGCCACGGTAGCTATCGAGCCCGAGCGCGCTCCGGCTCACCTTCGAGGGATCCTCCCAGGCGTAGTCCAGGGTCAGACGGCTGGCGCTCACCACGATCTCGTTCGTCAGGCTGGGGCGTAGGACGCTGACCACGTTTGCCGAGACTGACCAGGCATTGTTCTGGCCGGCAATGCGCGAGGGCAGCTCGAACGTCGAGTTCCATCCCCACAGGCCCCGCGAGTCCTGGAAGGCTTCGCGCTCGAGCGCGAGGCGCACGTTTGCGTGCGTCCGCTCGCTCGCGTTCCAATCCAGGCGGCTCGTGAGCTGCCAACGATTGAGGGGCATGGGCCGGTTGAACGCGTAGTTGTACCGGTTGTTGGGATCCGTGTGATTCGGCAGGGGATAGAGGCCGAGGAAGACGCCGCCGGCCGGATCCATGTATGGGCTGAGGTCGTTGTTGGGGGCCGGATCTCCCGCGCCCGGGTAGCCGGCAGGAATGGTCACGATCGTGGGTTGGGCCAGGTTCTCCCCCCGGTTCGCCAGAAGCTCGCCGAAGTCCCCCTGGCGTTGTGCCCGGGTCGGCACGACGCCGAGCGTCGTCCCCTGGTCAACGATCTGGTGCTGGTACTCGTAGCCGACGAAGAAGAAGAGCCGGTCGCGGTTCTTGTTGTAGCTGCTCCCCGGAATGAGCAGCGGTCCCGAGAGGTTGAAGCCCGGGTACTGGTAGCTGTTCTTTGGCTGCGGCACGCCGGCGTAGTTGTTCGAGCGGTCGTTCGCGTTGAGCTGCCAGTCGCGCACGTAGTCGTAGACCGAGCCATGGAGCTGCGACGAGCCGCCCTTAGTGACCGCCGTGACCTGGACCGCGGAGCTGCCGTACTCCGCTGAGTAGTTCCCGGTTTGGATCTTCACCTCGTCGACCATGTCGGGGTTGATGTTCAGCATGACCCCGCCGTTGCTCCCGAAGTCGAGGACCTTCGAGCCGTCGAGGACCGGGCTGATGTTGGTGCCACGGGTGCCGTTCACGCTGTAGTCGCCGAGGCTGTTGGCGCCGCCGAAGTTGAAGCCGACCGTCTCCATCGTGGACTGGTCGGGCGTCACCGTCCCCGGCAGGACCTTGAGCAGCTCCATCGCCCCCCGGCTGATGATCGAGAGGTTCTGGATCTGCGGCGCGGTGATCGTTCCCTCCCGCGCGCCGGTGTCCGCGCGCACCAGCGGGCGCTCGGCCGTGACGCTCACCCGCTCGGTCTGGCTAGCCACCGCCAGCGCGGCGTCGATGCGGAGATTGTCGCCGGGGCTCAGGTGAACGTCCGTGCTCTGCCAGGGTGCGAAACCCCGGACCTCCACTCCCAGGCGGTAGTCGCCCGGTGTCAGCGCCACGAACAGGTGGCCGCCGACGGCGTCGGTCGTGGCCGTGCGCACGGCGCGTGTCCTGACGTTCGTCAGCGCGACGGTGGCGCCGGGCAGCACGCCGCCCGAGGTGTCGGTCACCACGCCACGCAGCGAGGCGCTGCCGGCGCCCTGGGCAAAGGCTGGCCGCGGAGCGCCCAGGAGGGCGACGAGGCCCGCGGCCGCAACGACGCACGCGACGGCCATGGCCCTGTTTCTTCGGGTCAGCGTGACCGCGACCTCGCGGCCCAGATCTGGGTCGCGGGCGCGGTAAACCCCACCCCTCCCGCCCGCGCCGAGCAGGTCGACGATCTCGTATCGGCCG
This sequence comes from uncultured Acidobacteriota bacterium, assembly GCA_963760685.1. Lineage (GTDB taxonomy): Bacteria > Acidobacteriota > Vicinamibacteria > Fen-336 > Fen-336 > CAVXEA01. The sequence goes on along the minus strand of CAVXEA010000003.1, from coordinate 2,327,505 downwards.
AGCCGTGTGCTGGCTGCGAGAGGCACGAGGCTCACTCCGAGGGCTAGCGGGTAGGCTGGGCGGCCCCAGCGACGCCGTCAATGAGCCATTCGAATCACCGCACCCACCGTTACAGGTTTGACCAGGAGCCGCTCGGCTTGTTAGGGTCCACTCGAGACGGGCGGTCCGCGGCGCTCGCGGGCACGGGCAAGCGAGGCCAGATGGACGACATGCTTCACGTCGCGTTCGTGACCTCGGAGATGGCCCCGTTCGTCAAGACCGGCGGCCTTGCCGACGTTTCCGCGGCGCTCCCCAAGGCGCTCGCCCGCCTGGGCCATCGGGTCACCGTGGTCCTGCCGCGGTACCGCACGATCGCGTTCCCCCCCGGCGACTTCGCGGGCTCGGTCCACGTGCCTGTGGACAGTGTCACGCGGAGCGCCGGCTTCTATCGGAGGACGCTCGCCCCGAACCTGGAGGCAGTGTTCGTCGAGCACCCGCCGTTCTTCGATCGCTCCGAGCCTTATGGCGACTACGAAGACAACCGGCTCCGATTCGCGTTCCTCTCCCGGGCCGCGCTCGAGTACTTCCGGAGCCGCGGGGACCGGCCCGACGTCTTCCACGCCCACGACTGGCAGACCGGCCTCGTTCCCGTCTACCTGAAGTCCTTCTACTGGGACGATCCCACGCTTCACCGCTGCCCGAGCGTCTTCACGATCCACAACGTCGCCTACCAGGGCGTCTTCGGCACCGACACGATCAACGTCCTCGGCCTGCCCTGGCATCTCGGCAGCCGCGACGCCCTCGAGTTCCACGCCGGGATCTCGTACCTGAAAGGCGGGGTCCTCTTCTCGGAGATCGTCAACACCGTGTCCCCGACCTACGCGGCCGAGATCCAGGGGGCCGAGCACGGCTACGGCTTCGACGGCATCCTGCGCTCGCGCGGGGCCGACCTCGTCGGGATCCTGAACGGCGTCGACTACGACGAGTGGGATCCGGCACGGGACCCGCACATCGCGAAGACCTACTCCGCCGACGCCCTCGCTGGAAAGACCCAGTGCAAGGCCGACCTGCTGCGCACCTTCGCCATGCCCGAGTTCCCCGACCTGCCCGTCATCGGCATCACCTCGCGGCTCGTCTGGCAGAAGGGCTTCGACATCGTGGCCACGGCCTGGTACGACATCGTCCAGCGGCCCCTCCGCATGGTCATCCTGGGGACGGGTGAGCCCGCGGTGCAGGCGGGCCTCTGGTCGCTGCACGAGAAGGACCCCGAGCGCTTCGCGGTGCGCTTCGCCTACGACGAGGCCCTGGCCCACAAGATCATCGCGGGTTCGGACATGTTCCTGATGCCGTCCCGCTTCGAGCCTTGCGGCCTGACCCAGATGTACAGCCTGCGCTACGGCACGGCGCCCATCGTGCGCTCCACCGGCGGCCTCGTGGACACCGTCACGCCCTTCGACGGGAATAATCGGGGTACCGGATTTCGTTTTGACTCTGCGGATGGCACCGGTCTCGTGTGGGCCATCGACCAGGCCCTCGCCGCCTACAAGCAGAAGAAAGCCTGGAAAGCCCTGCAGAAGAACGGGATGACCCTCGACTATTCCTGGGAACGCTCGGCCCAGGGTTACGTAGACCTCTACAGGAAGGCCGCGCTCAAGGTCTGATTCGGCCTATACTGGGAGTCGGGATGAGACCCAAGGAGAAGTGGTAGCAATGTCCGAACATGTCGCGACCCTGACGGACCAGAACTGGCAAAAAGAAGTCAACGACTCGGGACAGCCGGTGCTCGTGGATTTCTTCGCCGAGTGGTGCATGCCCTGCAAGGCCATGGCCCCGGACGTCGAAGCGGTGGCCAAGGAGTACCAGGGCCGGCTGCGCGTCGGCAAGCTGAACGTGGACGACCACAGCGAGATCGCCGCGAAGTACGGGATCACGGCCATGCCCACCCTCATCGTGCTGAAGGGCGGTCGGGTCGTCGACCAGCGGGTCGGGAAGATGTCGAAGGACGCGCTCGCCCGTCTCGTCGAACCCCACCTCGGGTAAGGCCTTCTAGTCGATCTCCATCAGGCTATCGCGCCGAGGCGCTGGCGATTCCGCCGGCGCATCGGCGCGTTCCTCTGTGGTGGTGGCCGCGGCGGGAGCGCCGCTCTCCACGAGCAACGCTTCGGCTGCGTCCCGCAGATCGGTGGCCGAGGCCGGCCGGCCCGAGGCGTGGAGCCGCACCCACTGCCGCACCATGCCGTCGACGTAGAAGTACCGCTTGCCCTCCATGCGCAACGCGTCGACGCCGACGAGCCACTGCAGGTAGTCGCGGGTGGCGCCCGGCGTCCGCCCGAGCCGCGCGACCAGGGCCTTGAGGTTCAGGCCTTCCTCCCGTGCGACCGCGTCGAGGGCGGCCTTGGAAATGCCGTAGCCGCGGCTGCGCAGCAACAGCGTCTCGTACGTGTGGTGGCCCATCATCTCGAGCCGTCCGCCCTTGGCCATCTCCTCGGCCCAGGCCGCGGCGACCGGCGTGCCCCCGCGCGTGTTCTCCAGCAGCACACGCACGTAACGCGGCCAGCCGAAGGTCGCGCGGATCAGGCCTTCGGCCGTGGCATCCGAGGCGGGCGGGAGGGCCGCGGCCACCTCGGCCGCCGTGAGGGGCGCCGCGTCGAAGACAGGAAAGCCGAAGGCCTTCTCGCGCAAGCGTCGGGAACGATGTTGCGAGGACCGTGCCGCGCCGGCGGCCCGCGAGAGCCGAGGCCAGCAGGCGATCCACCTCGCGTAGCCCGGGGAAGTAGGCGAGCGAGCGGATCTCCGTGGCCTCGTCGAGCAGGAGCGCCACCCGTCGCCCGCCGGACTGGTCGAGGGATGCCCAGAGCGCCACGAGCGCGCGCACGGCCTGGGCGTGCTGGGGCCGGCCCGAGGCCACGAGCCGGCGGATTTGCGTGGCCTCGCGCAGGCGATCGCCGAAGCGCTCGGCGGGAAGCGCGTCGAGAGCCGCGAGCACGAAGCGCTCGGGCGAAGACGCGGCGCCCATGAGGTCCAGGTAGAGGCAGGCCCACCCGTCGCGTTCGAGTGCGCGGGCGAGGCCCAGCAGCAGCGTCGTCTTGCCGGCGCCGGGCGGGCCCGCGAGGAGGAATGGGGGACCGCCCTCGGCGCGGGCGCGAAGCTGAGCTTCGAGGTCCGGGCGCGGGACCTCGGCCGTGCTCACCGGTCGAGGAGCGGGATCTTCACCCCGCGCTCGCGCGCCACCTCTTGCGCGCGCTCGTACCCGGCGTCCACGTGGCGCATCACGCCGGTGCCGGGGTCGGTGGTGAGCACGCGCTCGAGCTTTTGCGCGGCCTCGGGCGTGCCGTCGGCGACCACGACCATCCCGGCGTGGATCGAGTAGCCCATCCCCACGCCGCCGCCGTGATGGACCGAGACCCACGTCGCGCCCGACACGGCGTTCAGCAGCGCGTTGAGGATGGGCCAGTCGGCCACCGCGTCGGACCCGTCCCTCATGGCCTCGGTCTCGCGGTTGGGCGAGGCCACCGAACCCGCGTCCAGGTGGTCGCGGCCGATGACGATGGGCGCCGACACCGCGCCCGTCCGCACCAGCTCGTTGAACACGAGGCCCATCTTCGCGCGCTCGCCGTAGCCGAGCCAGCAGATGCGGGCGGGCAGGCCCTGCGACTTCACGCGCTCGCGGGCCAGGGTGATCCAGCGCGCGAGGGCCTTGTCCGCGGGAAACGTCCGGAGCACGGCGTCGTCGGTGACGCGCAGGTCGCCGGGATCGCCCGAGAGCACGGCCCAACGGAACGGCCCCTTGCCTTCGCAGAAGAGCGGCCGGATGTACGCGGGCACGAATCCCGGAAAGTCGAAGGCGTTCTTCACCCCGGCCTTCAGAGCCTCGGCGCGGATGTTGTTGCCGTAGTCGAAGACGACGGAGCCCGCGGCCTTGAAGTCGAGCATCGCCTGCACGTGCTCGCCCATGCTGCGCGTGGCCTCGGCCATGTAGCGAGGAGGATCGGCGGCGCGCAGCGCGAGGGCCGCCTCGTAGCTCATGCGGTTGGGCACGTAGCCGTTCAGGGGATCGTGCGCGCTCGTCTGGTCGGTCACGAGGTTGGGGTGGATCCCGCGCCGGACCATCTCCGGCAGCACGTCGGCGGCGTTGCCGAGGAGGCCGATCGAGAGCGGCCTCCCTTCGGCCTGGGCGGCGCGGGCCTGCGCGAGCGCGTCGTCGAGGCTCTCGCTCATCACGTCGAGGTAGCGCGTCTCGAGACGCCGCTCGATGCGGTGGCGATCGACCTCGACCGCGATCATCACGCCTTCGTTCATCGTGGCCGCGAGCGGCTGGGCCCCGCCCATGCCTCCGAGGCCCGCGGTGACGACCAGCCGGCCGCGCAGCGACCCGCCGAAGTGCTGGCGCGCTGCTTCGGCGAACGTCTCGTACGTGCCCTGGAGGATCCCCTGGGTCCCGATGTAGATCCACGAGCCCGCCGTCATCTGGCCGTACATCATCAAGCCCTTGCGGTCGAGCTCGTAGAAGTGCTCCCAGGTGGCCCACTTGGGTACGAGCATGGAGTTCGAGATCAGCACCCGCGGCGCGCCCTCGTGGGTGCGGAAGACGCCGACGGGCTTCCCGGACTGGACGAGCAGGGTCTCGTCGTTGCCGAGCTCGCGCAGCGAGCGGACGATCGCGTCGAAGCACTCCCAGTTGCGCGCGGCGCGGCCGATGCCGCCGTACACCACGAGATCGGCAGGCCGCTCCGCCACCTCGGGGTCGAGGTTGTTCATCAGCATGCGCAGCGCCGCTTCCTGCTGCCACGACTTGCAGGAAAGCGTGGTCCCACGCGGCGCGCGAATGATGCGGGCCTCTGGCTTGGCCGTCGCGCTCATCCGAGGCTCCCGCAGATCGAGGACGCCGCGTCGGCCACCGCGCCGCTCCGGAGAAGCGTCGCCAGGCGCTCGATGTCGGGAGCGGGCGAGCGATCCTCGTCCCAGGGGGCCACCTGCGTGCGCACGAGGGCGTGGACGGCTTCGAGTGCCTTCGAGGTGCGGAGGGGCCGCAGGAACTCCAGGGCCTGGGACGCGGCCAGGAGCTCGACCGCGAGGATGCGTCGGGTGTTGGCGACCGCCCGCGCCGCCTTGTGGGCCGCGGTCACGCCCATCGACACGTGGTCTTCCTTGTTGGCCGAGGTGGGGATCGAGTCGACGCTCGCGGGATGCGCGAGGCCCTTGTTCTCCGAGGCCAGCGCGGCGGCGGTCACGTGGGCCAGCATGAGGCCTGACTGCAGGCCGCCGTCGCGGGCCAGGAAGGCGGGCAAGTCGGAGAGCGTCGGGTTGACGAGCCGCTCGATGCGGCGCTCGCTGATCGCCCCGAGCTCGGCGATCGCGATGGCGAGCATGTCGGCCGCCATCGCCACCGGCTCGCCGTGGAAGTTGCCGCCGGAGAGCAGCTCGCCCGTCTCGGCGAACACCATCGGGTTGTCGGTGGCGGCGTTCAGCTCGATGGCGATCGTGCGCTCGGCGTAGGCCAGGGCGTCGCGCACGGCGCCGTGGACCTGCGGGATGCAGCGCAGGCTGTAGGCGTCCTGGACCTTCCCGCAGTCGCGGTGCGATTCGCGGACGGCGCTGCCCGCGAGCAGCGCGCGCAGGTTCCGGGCCGAGACCGACTGCCCGGGATGCGGCCGCGCGGCGTGGATGCGCGCGTCGAAGGCCACGTCGGTGCCCTTCAGCACGTCGAGGGTGAGGGCGCCGGCCACGTCGGCCGCACGCGCGAGCCGCAAGGCCTCGGCCAGGGCCAGGCCGCCGACCGCGGTCATGAGCTGCGTGCCGTTGATGAGGGCCAGGCCTTCCTTGGCCTCGAGGACCACCGGCGCGAGGCCTGCCGCGGCCAGCGCCTCGGCGGCCGAGAGGCGCCGACCGCCGGACACCACGTCGCCTTCACCGACGAGGGCCAGGGCCAGATGGGCCAGGGGAGCGAGATCGCCGCTGGCGCCCACCGAGCCCTGCGACGGGCACGACCGGATGCACGCGGCGGTTGAGCATCGCGACCAGCAGGTCGAGGGTTGCCGGGCCGCACGCCGCTGTAACCCTTGGCCAGGACGTTGGCGCGCAGCAGCATCAGGCCGCGCGTCTCGGCCTCGCCCAACGGATCGCCCACTCCGGCGGCATGGCTGCGGATCAGGTTGAGCTGAAGCTCGCGCAGGCGCGGCGCGGCGATGTGGACGTCGGCGAAGCTGCCGAAGCCCGTGGTGACGCCGTACACCACGCGGCCCGCGGCCACCGCGTCGTCGACGACGCGCCGCGAGGCCTCGACCCGTGCGCGTGCCTCGGGAGCGATGGCGATGCTCTGCGCGCGAAGCGCCACTGCCTCGAGACCGTCGAGGGTGAGGCGGGTGCCGTCGAGAACGAGTTCCGGAGCGTGGGGAGCGCTGGCCATGGCGTGCTGAGCGGGCGGGCGCAGCGAGTCTAGCACGCGCCTCCCGCCTTGCCGCCGTCAGGCTTCTCCGGTACAGTCCTCGCTTACTCGCGGCGTCACGGACCCCCTGCGGAGTCCGCGCCCGACGCCGTCTCAGACACCCGGAACGGACATGCCCAACATCGTGATCGTCGGCGCCCAGTGGGGCGACGAAGGCAAGGGAAAGATCGTCGACCTCCTCACCGACAAGGTGCAGGTGGTGGCCCGCTACAACGGCGGCCACAACGCCGGCCACACCGTCAAGGCCAACGGCAAGACCTTCGTGCTTCACTTGATTCCATCTGGCATCCTCCACGAAGGCGTCCTGAACGTGATGGGCAACGGGATGGTCGTCGACCCCGTCGCCTTCGAGGCCGAGATCGCGATGTTGCGCGAACAGGGAGTCTCGGTCGAAGACAACCTCTTGATCTCGGACCGCGCCCACCTGATCCTGCCGCACCACCGGAGGATCGAAGCGCTCTCGGAAGAGCGGCGCGGCGCCCGTAAGATCGGCACGACTCTGCGCGGGATCGGGCCCGCCTACGAAGACAAAGCCGGCCGCCGCGGCATCCGCATGGTGGACCTCCTGCGGCCCAACACTCTGGCCTCACGCCTGCAGGAAGCCCGCTGTCACTTCGAGGTGGTCTGCAAGGGAAGCGGCGCCGAGCCCGGCGTCGACTGGGACGCCCTCATCGCCGACCTCACCGCCTTCGGCGAGCGCCACCGCTCGCGCATCGTGGACGTGTCGCTGGTCTTGCAGCGCGAGATCGCCCGAGGCTACTCGGTACTCTTCGAGGGCGCCCAGGCCACCCACCTCGACCTCGACCACGGCACCTACCCCTTCGTCACCTCGTCGTCCGCGGGCGCCGGGGGAGCCGCCACCGGCCTCGGCATCCCGCCCACGCGCATCGACGCCGTCCTCGGCATCGCCAAGGCCTACACCACCCGCGTCGGCTCCGGCCCCTTGCCCACCGAGATCGGCGGCGCCCTCGAAGAAGAAGTGCGCGCCCGCGGCAAGGAGTTCGGCGCCAGCACCGGCCGCCCCCGCCGCTGCGGCTGGTTCGACGCCCTCGTCGTCCGCTACTCCATGCGCGTCAACGGCTGCGATTCTCTCGCCCTCACCAAGCTCGACGTCCTCGACCCCCTCGCCGAGATCCCCGTCTGCGTCGCCTACCGCCACGAAGGCAAGCTGCTCCACGAGCTCCCCACCGACACGGAGATCTTCGAAGCCTGCGAACCGGTGTACGAGACGCTTCCGGGCTGGAAGACCTCCACCGTCGGCGTCCGCGACTACGGAAGCCTGCCGCCCCTGGCCCGCGCCTACGTCGAACGCCTCGCCGAGCTGGTCCGAGGCGAGATCGGCATCGTCTCCACCGGCCCCGAACGCAACGACACGCTCATCCGCAGCAAGAGCGTGCTTGCCTCGTGGTTCGAGTAGCCCAAGCCTAGCCGCGCCAACAGCGCAAACGGGCACGTCCGGACCGCAAGCCCGGAGAGCGCTCACGCAGCGGAGATGCCGGCTCGGCGATCCCAGCGCTCGCACGAAGTGTTAACATTCCGGTCGGGCCGTTAGCTCAGTGGTAGAGCGCCTGCCTTTTAAGCAGGGTGTCGTGGGTTCGATCCCCACACGGCTCATAAACTTATAGATTTCCGGCCTCGTGGGGGTCACGGGGGCCACGCTGATGACCTGGGAGCCTCGGAGGCCATCTCCGCCTCGGGTGGCATCGGGGTGGCACGTGGCTTGACCCGCTCCGCCAGAGACTCTATATTCCTTGTGGAGGCTTTGAGGCGGCGACGCTTCATTGCCTTTTCGTGTTTCTAGGCGTCGGGCGCGCCTTGGTCTTCCCAGCCGCGGAGGTCCTTTATCAACTTGAAGCCAAAGATGGTCGCGCGCTTCTGGCCCTGCAACCTCCGTCGCGTGCGAAACTCCATGTCCCAGACTTGCTCGGCGAAGGGCGCCAGCTCCTCGCGCCCTGGTGCTTCGAGCTGACCGGGGATTCGCAACCCCCAGGCGATAAGGTAGGCGATGAGATCCGCAACCTGAATCAGGCTCGTCATGTCGCTGTGGACGAAAAAAGGGCTCGGGAATCACCAGCCGTGACCGCTGGCGGCCTCGAGCCGTTCCTAGGAAGTACTCCTCCATTTGACCAATTAGGATATGGGCTTGGCTTCGCTCGAGTTCATCGAAGACCACCGCGCCTTGAGAGGAGCCGCAATCCTCGAGGAAGTAGAAGAACCGCTCGAAGAGGAACGCGTAGTCTTTTCGTAGGACGGCCTTCGTTGGTCGTGGCGCCTCCCGCTCGACGATGCTGGCGAACGCACGGCCGTGGAATCTTGCGCATAGGTCGAGTGCTTCTCGGACGAACACGTGCTTCGCCTGTGCAAGAGCGGTGATTTCGTCGCGGTTTGCGGTGTCGCGTGCGGACAGACATCGCTTCGCCAGCACTCGCCGTTCGTCCTCGGGGAAGGGCGGTAGCTGCGCGGCGTGCCTGAAGGTCTTCCTCTTCAGGATCGCCTTGCCCTTGAGCTCTCCGTGGTTCCGTCGATACCGTACGCCAAACTCGCGTTCCTCCGTTCGCTTCAGTGCGTCGATTAGGTTCCAGAGATCGCGATCTTCGACTGCTATCCCCGCGAGTACCTCATATGGGGAGGCGTGTCTGTCAATTCCGCTCTCATCGACAAAGAGAAAGTGCGCCACCTGTCCGGGATTGTAGCGCGCCAGAAGCCAGGTCTCCTCCACACGCCAATGGCCATGCCTTCCATTTCACCGGCGAGTCATCAGGAACCGGTACTGGCTGCTCGCGCCACGTCTGCCTTGGCAGGGGCTCGACCTCCGCTGCGACATCATACCGAACGCCAACGGGCACCAGGTCGCGGCGGTGGCGCAACGAGTTTGGCCTAACGTCATACCGCTGGGTCTTGCTAGACTTGAGTCATCCGGGAGGTGGTGCCGAAATGACCAGAGTCAGGGTCGCGCTAGCCATCGTCACCGCGTTGGCCATTCCACAGCTGGCCGCCGCGCAGTACAAAGGGCAACACACAGGACTGCCGCTCATTGACCACCCTTGGGCCCATCCAGGTCAGTACGTCGAGAACATCAGCGAAGAGGGGTTCGGTGCCATCGGCTCGACGGCTGCCCTCCTTGCGGACCCGAGCGAGCTGCGCGTCAGTCGCTCCCCTTTGGGCGGCATCACCGAGACCTTCACATCGAACGCTTGCTTCTTCCCCACAACCGAAGGGAAACAAGACCTGAAGAACCAAGTCTGTCGGCAGGCGATAGAAGCCAGGCGGGAAGCGTGGATGAAGTTCCTGAGGGTACAGGCCGACGTCGACGGCTCAGGATTCGTTACGACCGAAGAAGCCGCTGCCATCCACCGAGAGGTCCGGACGGCGTTCCACGTGAGCCAACTCGGCATCGACAATCTCGAGGGCTTGATGGAACTGCCCGACTGCCGAGCCCAAGGCGAGGCTACGGTCCTAGCCCGTCTGGCCGCATACGCGAAGCTCCGGGAGCAGGCCGTCAAGGAGAAGCTCCAGGGAATGCCCGAGCTACCCGCGCCGCTATCGCAGGCTGTGCGTGTGGCAGCTTCTAACGGCTCGCCCTCGTGACCAAGTGGAAGCTCTTGCCCGCTCCCAAGACTTCAATGCGCCCGGTGCCGACATGCTCAAGCTGGCACTGACTGCGGCCTTCGCTACCCACAACCTGGCTGTCCCGGAATGTTCCTTGCTCGGCTCGGCTGGAGAACACTGTGATCGAAGTGCGGTTTGACGCCTTGCGTCGCACCATCCCCGCGTTCCACTGCCTCTGACCAAGTCATTTCCATCACTTGCGCTCCCTTGGGCACGGCGCCCCAATGCAGTTGGTGTACGGCTGGGTGCCGTCGAGTCTCGAAGGCCAGTAGGGAAGATGGACGACGACCTCGAACGGCCACGGCAGCGCGCCGCGACGCCCGGATGCCACGAACGAGCGCGGAGGACGCCGGGCCAGAAGTTGGAGGAGTCGCTCTCCCGAGCGGCACTCCCAGTCGATTCCATCGGGTCTCCTCGGCTGCGATTCTACGCGGCGGACGCGCCGGGGCGGGTCCGTAGAGGGGCCTAACCCTTTGGGCGCCAGTCCATCGGCTTGACAGGGTATTAGTCCTAGCTTATATTTGGCCTATGGTCGAGGTAGTCGTAACGGATGAGTTTCGTGACTGGTACGAACCCTTGACCGAGGAGGAGGAGGAGGCCGTGACCCGCGTCGTGACCTTGCTGGAGCAGGAAGGCGTGGCGCTCGGGCACCCGTATTCGAGCGCCATCAACCGCGTGGCGTTCAAGCTCCGAGCTTCGCGTGCAGCACTAGGGCCGGCCTTACCGGGTGCTTTATGCGTTCGACCCGAAGCGGCAGGCCGTCCTCCTGATCGGTGGGGACAAGACGGGCCGCGATCGTTTCTACGAGGGGATGATTCCGGAGGCGGAAGCAATCTGGAGGGAGTACCTCGACGAGTAGGCGAGAAGAACACAAAGAAACGAAGCGAAGAGAAGAAGAGAAAAGAGAAGTGACACGCAAGGTTACGAAGTGGAACGACCTCGCCCACAAGGCGAGCCCGGAGAAGAGGGCGCAGATCGCCCGCGAGGTGGCTGACGAGATCCTCGAGCGGAACCTCTCGGAGCTTCGCGTGATCTCGGGAAAGACGCAAGCGGAAGTGGCGGCCGCGCTCCAGGTGACCCAGGGCCAGGTCTCGCAGACCGAGAGCCGCGAGGACCACAAGCTGTCCACGCTGCGGCGGTACGTCGAGGCCCTGGGCGGCGAACTCGAGGTGGTGGCGGCCTTCGGCGACCGCCGTGTGCGGTTGCTTGGAGTCTGAATCGGCCCTCGGTTCTATCTCGATCTGGGTTCCGCGATAACTTGGGTGAAGCACATCAGAGGGCGCCGGGGATCTCCTGAGGCCGCGTCGAGACGGGCGATGGTCGCCTCTGTGGCCCGCAGCAGGGCCTCGGGCAGCTCAGGCATCCCGAGAAGGTTCTGCTCGAGTGCCGCCTCCCGGAGCGCAGCGTACGAGGCCAGACGGGCCAGGAGCGTAGCCTTGGTCACGGGACGGTAGTCGAGCAGCCTTAGAAGGGCGTCAGGTGTGCCGATGTGAAGTTGGCTCGCGTGGAGGGCCGTCCTGAACTCTTCGTGAATGGCCGTGGCCTCCTCGGTCGTTACGAACCCGGATCGGTCGCGGTCGGCCTGGGCGGTGAGGAAGATGATCCAAGCGTTCCTCTTGGCCTCGATCAAGTCACGACAGACGCGATTCTTGCCCCGCTCCTCCTCATCAGGGAAAAGGAAGCACCGGTTCTGCGTGGCGGCGTAGAAGATCCCCTCCTGAGACGTGGGCTTCACGGGCACGACCTTGAGGCTCACGACGGTCTCACCAGAAAGGATGGACGCGATCGAGACGATCGTGCGGTAGCCTCCTTCGCTGACGTTCTCGACGCGCTGGCCCGGACGCGCCCACGGGAAGTCGGTCAGCGGGAGTCTCTGCGCGACCGCGGCCTGAGGAAGGGCGAGCGCGGCGAGGGCAACGACGACCCCGACAGTCTTCATCTGGCACCTCCACATCCCGATTACGGTTCGCTGGGAGCTGTTGCGACTCACTGAGACGTGTTCACTGACGGAAGCCAGCCGGAAGCTCGCCCGACGCCACCCCGCCCATCGCACGAGCGCACTTCCAGCTACCGTCGGGGAGCTTCTTCAGGACCGCCAGCACCTTTCCACGAATGTGCTTCACCTCACCGCCTGGCGACTCCACGTAGCTCGCGGTGTAGTAGCGCCACTCAAACGCCCACCCGTCCGTGATCGTCAGCTCCTTGTAGTCCGGAACATAGCTCAAGACACGTAGCTCCGGAGTGGCAGCCTTCTGGCGCTCGTTGGTTGCGCGGATCGCATGCTTGCCAATGTCGTCCGGCCCATCCTGGCTGAGTCGCACGGCGTCATCGGTCCACAGCTCGGTGAGAGCCGCCGTATCTCGCGACAAGGTCGCAGTGATGTCCTGGCTGCGCATCTTCCCGATGGCGGCCAAGTCTTGCGCGTGCGTGTCGTCCATCTTCGCCTCCACACCAGAGCCCTGGAACACATGCGCCGTCAAGGCAACGAGGGCGCAGAGAACCACTGCAACTGAGCGAAGTGTCATATCCCCCCCCCTTCATTCCCGCCTCGTCCCTCTCCGGTTGCTCACCACATCAGCGGATGGAGGCACGAACAGCTTGCTCCACCACGCCTCCTGAGTCCAGTAGCGCAGCAGGAGGGCGAAGAGCGCCCAGGCCCAGTGAGGCATCATTGGCCCAACGAAGCTCGCGTCCCTAACCAGCCACGAATCGCCAGACGAAAGGCCTCGAGCTCTCCACTCGCGAGGACTCGCTTGGGCAACAGCGCGGCCCAACTCTTCGCGTAGTAGAAGAGGATGAAGTCCTTGGTCTCATGGGTTTCTATGAAGTTCGCCCAATCGATCGAGGTCTGGGCCCCCGGCGAGACGATGTGAAGCCCTATGTCGTCGAATGTGTAGACATGTGGGCCACCCGCTGCGCGGTTGCTCTTCCTCAAGGCGCGGACCGAGGTATGCGGGCCCATGTAGAGCACGCCAAAGGCCCCGGCAAGGCCAGCCAGACCGATCGGGACAACGATCGACGGCACATTGCGCCCGCTCGCAACTGCCTCCAAGTAGACGGGCACGCCGACGAGACCGAGTAGGGCCAGGGACCCGTAGGCAATCCGCGTGCTCCATCGCCGGTGGTGCATCACGCGGGAGGCGCGGACCTGCTCGCGTTCATCCAAGAGGAACTCGAACCTGAAGGTCACTTGGTGAATCCTTCCCTAGCGGTCCGGCCTACCCGACGTGTGCCCCACCAGATCGTCCAGGCGCGACCTGGCTTCGGCCGGCATCCGACTCCAACCCCGGACACCCGCCAGCGCGCCTCTGAAATGTGCGTCCGCGCGGGCCCGCTCCTCGATTCGGTCGATGAGGTCCAGCGCATGGGCGCAGATCAGATCCTCGAGAATGTCGGCCGAGACGTACCCCAAGACTCTGTTGTCTCTACATCGCTCAACGACTTCAACGACAGCTGGCCAGGCCGCTTCTGGGCTCTTGTCGACCAGGCCATGCAGTCCTTCGTAGGCCCAGAAGTGCGAGTCGGGCAGATCATGAGCCACCGCATTGGCATGCGCGAGGTAGCCGTTTACCAGTCTCTCGTACGGCATGGGGGGTACGGTGGATTCTACGCCCGCGCCGACGCTTCCGCCTTCCGCTTCTCTTCGGCCACCCGCTCCGCGCGGTCGGCCAGGAGGATGCCGATCCACTTCAACAGGATTGGGCCTCGCGTGCCGCCCTCGACGGCGCGCTTGATCTCTTCGGCCTGCTTCTCGGTAATCATCACGCGCCCTCCTGACGCAACAGCCGGCGGAGGGTGTCCTTGTCGAGGTTGATGGTCACTCCTCGCGCCCACTCCCGGCGCACGGCCTGGGCGATGGCCTGGCGGTGCTCCTTGGCCCGCTGACGGAGCAGGATGTCTTCCTCGACCGGGATCGTGAACCGGCCAGAACATTCGCAGAAGTACCCGTTGCGTAACTGGTGGCGGGGAAGGCCGCGGTGATCGGCAAGGAAGCTCGTTGCTGGCTGATGGCAGAGGGGACAGGTCGAGGTGATGGCGGGGGACGTGGCAGAACGGGGTGAGGTGGTGGGCTGCATGGTCTCCTCCTGGCGGCGTCGGTGCCGTGAGGGTGGAGCGTACGGGGTCGGGGTGTCGGGGGAGGTCCGGCGATACGAAGAAAAGGCGAAGGCTGGTCAGCCGCCCTCTACAAGCCGCCGCCGATGCTCGGCTTCCCCCCGCGCCGGGTCAGCCTCGAACCCAACGGCCTCAGCGACACGCATCCACACGAGCCGGTGAGCTTCTTCCTCGGGGAGGGCGACCACTTCCAGGGGGCGGAACTGCGCGAACCGAGCGGCGAACAACACGGCGCGCCAGGGTTCATTTGGCCTGAGGGAGGTCCGGACGGTGGCTAGGGCCTGCCTCGGGTCTTGCGGGGAGTCCATCGGCGTCGGAGAGGCTAGCCTGCTTTACCCTTGCCGGAGGGGCCGCCCCGCTGGACGCTCGTGAAGAGGTTGACGATTGACCGAAGCGAGGCTTTGGTGAAGGGTTTCACGAGGTATGAGTCGCCCCCTGCTTGCCGGCCGGCGGCATAGTCTCTCAGGTCGCCCTTTCCGGTGACGAACACGATCGGGACGTTTGCGTCGACGTGGCGGATCGCACGACACACCGAGTACCCGTCCATGTCCGGCAGGGTCACATCGAGCAGGATGACGTCGAAAGGGCCTCGATCCACCGCCTTCAGACAATCCGTTCCCGTTCGGGCTTCGACGACCTGGAAATTGTCCGACCGGTCAGTTTCGAGCATCGAACGAATGAGGACCCTCATATCGGCCTGATCGTCCACGACCAGGACCTTCTTGGTGACCATGGCTCAATTGTAGCGGCTCCCCGCACTTGGGCTCCCGATTCTACAAATGCCCGCCCAAGCTCCGTCACGAGTCGCCGAATACCGGCCTCTTGAGGTGGCCTGAAACATGCAAGTACGCGCAGTCGGAGGGGTTTCCATGTTGGAAATGGGTTCGAAGGCCGCGGGCGAGGATGAGCGGTGGGCTGCCGAGGAGCGTGAGCGCGAGCGTGAGCGAGACGCTGAATTCCGAGCGCTCCAGCTCGCCGTTGCAGAGGACCATCGCGTCCGTGACGAGACGAGGGCAGATCGGAGATACGTGCGCGCGACCCTCGGCTTGGTAACGTCGTTCGGAGGAGCCTCAGAAAAGTAGAAGCAGGCCCTCACTGGCGCCGAATGGAGGATCCCCCGGCTCAGGCCCCGGCCAGCAAGACCGGGGATGGACCTCAGCGGCGAGCGAGCCGGGAGCGGTGTTCACGCTTCCGTTGCTCGAACCGCCTGGCGCCCCACGCGGCAAGAAGAACGGGTAAGAGCGTAAAGCCGATGACGTATTCCCCGTAGCGCGGACCCCGGTTGTAGCCGGCCCCGGCGGCAGTCAGCCGCCACGTCGTGAGGGCGGTCAATGCCAGGACGCCGACCATCCCAAGGTACCAGCCATTCACGAGAGGCCGCCGCAGGAAACGGTTGAGCAGCGAGCTGACGAAGACGAGAGCGAAGAGGGTGGCGAAACTCAGCGCCATCATGATCACAGCGGTGTCCAAAGCAGTACCCCGCGACTCGAAGGCTCAGTGGTCCGCGAGAGCCAGCCGGAACGCGGCCATCTCCTGGCCGTTGCGAGCGAGCAGAACATCCCCCACCAGGACCGGGTGGTTCCAGGTCTTGCCCGCGATCGCCGGGAATCGCGCGAGCTCCCTGAACTGGTCGGGCGCGGCCGCGACCAGCGCCAGCTCTCCTTCCTCGGACAGGACCAGCAGCACGTCCTGGTCGGGCAAGAGGACGAGCTGGCCCTGGCCGTAGCGGCCGCCTTTCCACTTGCGCTGGCCGTCCTTCAGGTCGATGCACGAGAGGATGCCGCCGTCGAAGCCGAAGACATGGTCCTTGTGGGTGACGAAGTCGTTGAAGTAGGGCTTGAGTCCGGTCGAGGTCCAGCGCTCTTTCGCGCTCCATCCATCGGGCCCGTGGGCGATCGCGAGACGGCGTATGCCGCTGCTCTCGATAACGCTGATCAGGAGGTCGCCATCCGGGGTCTGGGCCGGTTGCACGATCGGGTATCCCTCCCACGGGTGCTGCCAGAGCACCTTGCCGTCGGCCGGTGCGACGCTGGTGGCTCCGGGTGCGCTGATCAATACCACCTGTGCGACGCCGTCGATCGTCACGAGCTGGGGCGAGCTGTAGCTGTCGCCGCCGGCCGGGCCGGTCCAGCGTGGCGCGCCCGTGGCAAGGTCGTAGGCGACGAGGGTGCCGGAGGCGGCGACGACGACGAGGTCGTCGACCACGAGCGGCGAGCCCGAGATGCCCCAGGTCGGGACCTTCGCGCTGGTGTCGGACGCCGCGTTGCGCGACCACACGATGGCGCCGGTGGCCGCGTCGAGGGCGTTCACGATTCCCGTGGCGCCGAGGGTGTACACGCGACCGCGGCTGAGCGTGGGCGTCGCGCGCGGCCCGGCGCCGGCGTTCGACTCCCAGAACCGGGCCGCGTCGCGGTGCCTCCACACGGGCTTGCCGGTGGTCGCGCTGTAGCAGGCGACGACCTCATCCTGACCGCGCTGCTCCTGGGTGTAGAGGAGGTCGCCGCGGACGGAGAAGGACGACCAGCCCGGCCCGATCGGTCGCCGCCAGAGAAGGGCCGGCGGCGAGGCGGTCCAGTTCGTCTCGATGCGTACGCCGCGAACGATGCCGTCACGACCAGGCCCGCGAAAGCCGGGCCAGCGCGCTGCCGTCTCGGCTGCGGGTGGAGCCAACGCGGGCGCCGACGGCACGCCGCCGGTTCGCGCCGCGGGTGCCTTGTCGAGGCTCTTCGCCGCGGGAGTCTCCGCTGGTGTCGGAGCCGACGCGAGCGGCGCCGGCTCGTCGCTGGCACTGGCCACGAGCCGATCCTCCGGGGTCTTCGACCACCGCCAGGCAAGATCGTGGCGGAGGTCGCTGGTGAAGCCTCCGGTCCGGGTGAGCGTCCACCCTGCGCACGCGAGCAGGATGGTCGCCACCATCGACGCGCGCCGAGGTCCGTCGGAAAGGCGACGGCTGGCCACCGCGCACGCGACGAAGGCGACACTCAGGACCGGGATGGCCAGAATGGGAAAGAGCATCCCCATCGCCCCCGTCGCGATCGAAAGGTGGAGGAGACGCTTTGTCGCGAACAGCGCGACGACCATCAGGGCGACGGCGCCCAGGCGCTCGGACCAGGGTGCCCGGCTGAAGAAGAGCCACCACACGACGATGGCCAACGCGCCCACGAGTCCGCCCAGGACCCCGAAGATCCTGGCGTCAGGGACGACGACGGGTACCCCAAACCTGACCAGCAGGAGCAGCACCGCGGCGACGACGCCGGGCCAAAGCCGGAGCGGCCTTTTCGGAGTCGGTTGCGCGGTCTGCTCGGTGGTCATATCGGACCTGCCTCTCCCCAGGCTTCGTGGTGATGCTCGAGAAGCTCGCGCGCACCGACATCGCGCTCCTTGGCCACCTCTCGGATTTCGGGTGATTCTACGCCTCGGTTTGCTGGATCAGGGGCGGTGGATCAAGTAGGCTCCCCCTACCGGAAACGGCGATGGAGAAGCCTGGCTTCATCCGTGGGCGCCACTTCACCTCGTATGCGAGCGAAGTGCGGAAGCTTCGAAGAAATGGCCACGACGAGGCGGCCGAGGATCTGCTGCTCGAGCTGGTGTTCGCCACGGAGGCTGAAGCGAAGGCCGAGGGCTGGTGTGTCGCGCCCTGGTACTACTGGCAGCTCGCGATGCTGTATGCGGAATGGGGAGACGACGCGAGCGAGCTGGCTGTCCTCGAACGCTACGCGGCGCTGCCTGAGCACCAGGGCGGTAACACCGAATTGCTGGAGCGGCTCCGCAAGGCGCGAGAACGGAGCCTGGGCTAGGCAGTCGCAGATCCAGGGACGGACCCGGCTTGCCGCGTCGGCCTAGGTGGCCGCTCTCCAGGACGCCGGGGCCTCTTCGAGCAGGAGCCGTCGGAACGTGTCCTTGTCGAGGTTGACCGTCACCCCGCGGGACCATTCACGCCGCACCGCCTGGGCCACGGTTTCGCGATCGGCCTTGACGCGTCGTCGCAGGTTCGCATCCTCCAGGGTTGGGACCGTGAAGCGGGCTCCGCACGAACCGCAGTGATAGCCCTGCCGGAGCTCGCGGCGGGGGAGTCCGCGGTGATCGGCGATGAAGCTTCCCGCGCGGCTGTCGCATAGGGGACAGGTCACGGTGATGGCCTGGGACGCAATGGGTTGTGAAGCGGCGACGGGCTGTTGCATGGTCACTCTCCTGCGGCTCCGGGCCGCGAGGACGAGCGTAGGCGATGGGGCGGTCGCGGGAGGTCCGATTCAGGGCTGCCGGGCCAGCGCCCAGGTCACACCATACTGGCCACTACAGATGAGACGTGACGACGCTCATCACGAGCTCTGGGGTGATCGTGCTGTAGTTCGGCACGCTCTTCAGGAGGTCTTGTCCGGTGGCGGCGAGGGCGGCTTGCGCCGCCGCCGCGTCCTCGAAGTAGCCGTAGGTCGCGGCGATGATGTCGCCGTCTCTCGAGCTCAGGGCCAACCAGGAACTGGTCCGACTCCAGGCGCAGCAGGCCGAAGGGCGCGAGGAGCTGCCGGGCGAGGGCCATGTGCTTGGTACGGTAGTAGTCGTGGTCGAAGTGCGCTCCTGTCTTCCACCTGTAGAAGCCGGTCACGCGGACCATTCGGTCCCCTCCTTCCACCCTGGGCCCAGGAAGGGTGGCAACGCCCCGCATTCTACTGCTGGCCCCTCGGCTTCCGGCCGGGCGTGCGGGTCGAGCGTGATACCCTTGCGCATCATTACTCAGTTGGATCGGTCGGAATGCCCTCGCAGATAGGGAAGTACGACATCGAAAGCGAGTTGGGACGCGGAGGCGCCAGCGTCGTCTATCTGGCGATGGACCGTGTGCTGAATCGCAGGGTTGCCCTGAAGGTGCTGCCTCACTATCTGGGGCAGGATCCGGAGGTGGCGCGGCGGTTCATGCGTGAGGCGGAGGTCGTCGCTCGTCTCCAGCACCCGAACATCATCACCATCTACGATGTCGGGCAAGCGGGTCAGGATGGCCAGGAGCTCTACATCGCGATGGAGTACGTCGAGGGGCAGTCTCTCGACCGACTGGTGAAGTCGAGCCCCAAGGGGCTGTTGCCCGCGGAAGCGGTGCGCATTGTGACTCAGATCGCGGAGGCCCTCCAGTACACGCACTCCCAGGGAATCGTCCATCGCGACCTGAAGCCGGCCAACGTTCTGGTCGACACCGCTGGTCACGCGAAGCTGACCGACTTCGGGCTGGCGATCCTGACCAGTGGGGCCGGCGGGGGCGTTACCGTAACCGCGGCCGGGGGCCCGGTGATGGGAACGCCCGGCTACATGGCTCCCGAGGTCATACAGGGTCAAGGTTCCGACGTTCGAACCGACATCTATGGCCTCGGGGCAGTGTTGTACAACCTCTTGAGCGGCCAGCGCCCGTTCGACGGCGAGACTCCCGTGGCCTCGCTGTTCAAGGCGATCAACGAGACGCCGGCTCGGCCCTCGAGCCTGCGCGCCGACATCCCTGCCGCCCTGGACGACATCGCCCTGAAGGCGCTGGCGACAAAACCCGGAGATCGATTTGCTACGGCCGCCGCCATGGCGGCGGCTCTCGCCCAGTACTCAGGAGCGCTTTCGGCAGAGGACAGCTGGCCCGCCTGGTCCTGGTCCATCCGCCGGATCTTGCTGCAGCAGGGCCAGCTTCGCGCCGTGGACATCGGTAGCCTGGTGCCTTCCGCCTACGTGGGCTACGCGATCGAACGCTTCGGGCGGGAGACCAAGGATCTGGCCCTCGAAGCGACGAGCGAAGGCATCACCCTCAAGGAGCGCGCCCGCCTCCTGGAGGTGAACGAAGCCCTGCAGGGCTTGCGAGAGCGTCGGGCGACCGCTCCTCCCCTTCGCGAGCTGCTCGCGTGGATGGAGCGGCCGACTCCCGCCCTCGCCGATCTGTTCGTTCACCTGGTCCAGCAGATCGCCAACGCCATCGGAAGCACCTTCGCGCCTCTGGGCGGGGTCCAAGCCGGGCTCGACGTGTTCCCCGCCTCCTTCTCCCTCGACACTCGCCGAGCCTTTGCCGGCACGCGGTTGCCCGGCGCCTTGCCCGTGGTGTTCTCCGCCCGGGACGAGCTCGACGACGAGGATCTGTCGGCCCTGCGGGATTGCCTGTGCCGACATTGCAGCGGCGCCCCCCTGGGCCTCTTGCTCATGGTGGGCTCGGACGAGGCCGTCAACGAGGCGCGAACGAAGTGCGACGTGCTGCGCCGGGTCTACGGAACGGATGCGGTGGTGCTGAGCAAGAGCGACCTCCGAAAGATCCTGGCGGCGCCCGACCCTGGCCGCGCCCTCCGCAAGGCGGTCTTCGCCCAGGTGAACCTGACCACGGTGTCGCCCTTCGTCACCAACGGACCGGTGCCCCCCCACGTGTTCTTTGGGCGGGAGGACGTGCTGCACGACATCGTGGCCGAGGTCCGCAATACCAGTTTCGCGGTAGTGGGGGGGCGACGTATCGGCAAGTCGTCGCTCCTGGCCCGTCTTCATCGTGAGCGTCTACCCGCGGCCGGCTTCCAGACCCTCTACCACGACTGCTCCACGACTCCGACCTTCGACGAGTTCCGAGAGAGCATCGCGCGGTTCTGGGAGCCGCCCCGCGTCGGCGACCTCCCCACATTCGGCGCGGTCTTCGAGTCACCACCGCTGGACCGGCCCCTGGTGCTCCTTCTCGACGAGGCGGACAAGTTGGTGCCCCTGGACCGGGCCAACGGGCGCTGGCCGCTCTTCACCACCCTTCGCGCCCTCGGTCACTCGGGAAAGGCGCAGGTCATCCTGTGCGGAGAACGCCCGCTGGCCGAGGCCATGAGGGACTCCGCTAGCCCCCTCTTCAACTTCACGAACCGGATACTTCTCGGGCGCCTCGAGTACGCCGCGGTCGAAGAGCTGGTCACTGCACCCCTGGCCGAGCTCGAGATCGAGCTCACGCATCCCGAGGAGATGGTCAAGCGGATCTGGGCCTTCACCTCCGGGCATCCGAACGTCGTTCAACGCCTGTGTCGGCGCCTCATCGAGCGGGTCAACGAGCAGACGGACCGCCGCATCACTCTCGACGACCTTCACTACGTTCTCGATGACCCCGCGTTTCAGGAGCACGACTTCCTGGAGACGTATTGGGAGCGCGCGACGGCCCTCGAAAAGATTCTGTCGCTGGTTCTGACCCGGGAGCTACGGCCCCGTCGTCTTCAGGGCATCCTCGATCTTCTTCGGGCCGAGGGACTGACTCTTCAACCAGAGCTGGTCCGGGCGGCCCTCGACCGGCTGGTGGAGCTTCGCTCGCTGCTGAAGAGAGGGCCCCAAGGCTATGAGTTCGCGGTCGAGGCCTTCCCCCGAGTGCTCCGCAAGGCCGCCATCAGTGAAGACCTGCTTCTCGTGTTGAAGAGCGAGTGCGACCAGGATCTCGGGGAAGAGGCAGGATGAACCGCTCGATCGTGCGCGCGATCGGTCCGCTGCCCGCGGGGTCTCCGGCGTACGTCGAGCGCGCGGCCGATCGCCTGGTGCTGCGTCACTTGTTGTGCATGGAGTACGTGCAGATCACGGATCCCCGCCAGCAGGGCAAGACGAGCCTCCTGTGCCACCTTCGACGTGTGCTCCCTCGCGAGTACCGGGTCGCCTACGTCGACATGGAGAGCCTGGAGACCCGCAGCGAAGGCGAGTGGTACCGCGACCTCGCCCTGCGCCTCGAGACTCAGCTGCCCGACCTTCTGGACTGGAGGGCGGCCCCGCGGCCCGTGAGCGCGAACTCCTGGCGCGAGCTGCTCGTGGCCATGGTCAGCGCTCAGCGCGACGGAGGCGAGCGTCGGGTGGTGATCGCCCTCGACGAGATGGGGGCCCTCGCCCAGCCCTGGGCCGAGCCGTTCTTCCGCGTCCTGCGCGAGGCGTTCACGGTGCGGGAGTTCCAGAGCGACTTCCGCCGTCTGTCGTTCCTGCTGGTGGGAGCATTCGACCCGAGCCGCCTCATCAAGGACCCCGACATCTCGCCGTTCAATGTCGCCCAGAACGTCCATATCGAGGACTTCAGCCCCGTCGAGCTGGGGGAGCTCGGTGCCCGGCTCGGGTTGCGTGCCGAGTCGAAGGAGGTCATCGAGCAGCTCTACGCGTGGACCGAAGGACATCCCTACCTTGCGCACAATCTTTCCCTCTACCTGGCGTCCGTGGAGCCGGGTCTAGCGGCGGAGACCGGAGTCGCCACCGCGGCAGAGTGGATGCTGCAGACGGACGCGCACTTCATGGGAATCCGGCGCCTGCTCCAAGCGGAGCCCAGCCTGATCACGTGCGCACGTCTGCTCATCGCCCGACGGGGCAAGCTCTCCCCGGCCCTCAACCCGCAGCACTTCCAACTGGCGCATGTGATCGGAGTGGTGAAGTCCGACGCGGACGGCCGGTGCCAGGTGCGCAATCGTTTGTATGAGCAGGGGATCGAAGAGCTCCTGGCGCCCGAGGTGTCGCCGCCACCTCCCTCGCGCGGGGCGGCCCCTCTGGGCCGGTCCGATATCTTCTTGTCTTACGCCGCCGAGGACAGGCCGAAGGCGAAGACCTTGGCCGATGCCCTGACGGCTCGGGGCTGGTCGGTCTGGTGGGACCGGACGATCAGGCCGGGCCAATCATGGGATCAGGTCATCGAGAAGGAGCTGGCCGCCGCGAAGTGCGTGGCGGTGTGCTGGTCGAAGCAGGCGATCCAGTCGCGCTGGGTTCACACGGAAGCTGCTGAGGCTCACCAGCGTGGCGTCTTGATCCCCGTTCTGATCGAGGACGTCAAGCTTCCGCTGGCCTTCCGATTGGTTCAAGCGGCCAATCTGGTCGGGTGGGATCCCGGCTACGGGTCGGAGGGGTTCGATGCGCTCCTGCGGGCCGTGGAGAGCCTCGCGGGCCGGCCGAAAGGGAAGAAGGTGGCGCGCGGATCCGGGGTTGGACGCAAGCCGCGTGCGAAGAAGGCGGGCTTGCGGAGATCAGGGCGCCGCCGGCGATCCTGAACTCCTCCTATTCACAGGTGGTCCCATCCGGATGCCCCGTCACCTGGCGATGGCCGGTGGGTTTCTGGGGCAGGGCCCTCACGGCATCGACAGGCGCGCCGCACCGCGGGCAGAGGTCCTGCTTGGGCCAGGGCTGCCGGGTGGCCTCGTGTGCCTTTCCGAGAAGGCCGTCGAGGTACTGGGCAGCTTGAGCCAGCCTCTTTCGCGTGTGGTGGAGTTGCCGGGAGAGGCTCAAGATGAGGGCCGAGCGGGCCTTGCGATCTTCGAGGAGGGCGCGGACCCAACGGGTCATGGTCGCTCGGTCCGAGCAGTTGCCAGCCTGGTCGGCGATGCGCTGGGCTTCGGGGTCGGACAGCACGAGCCGTAGCGTAGGCGAATATAAGGCGAAAGTCTAGAAACGGCTTCGAGCCTTCGCTAATGAAGAAGCGGGCGCTTGAAGGTGGCCACGTAGCAGTCGCGGGTTGGGCTCGCAATCGGGGCGAAGCTCACGAGCTCCCAGCCTCGCTTTCCCATCGTATTGAGCTCCGCCACGGCACCACCGGCATCGGCGCCCGCGCGCTCGGCCTCCTGCGCGGACCCGTAGCGTGGCGCCTGGCAAGGCCAGAGCTGTTTGTACTCCCAGTCCTTCTGCACGCTCAGTGGCGACTTGGGAAGGCGAAGGCCGCCCTTCTCGTCCTCGTCGGTGGCCGGTCTCGCCGGTCGGGACTCCTGGCCGGACGTCCAGTGGGGAAGCAGGGTTCCGAAGGCCAGACAGACCGCAGCAGTCGCCGGCAGCATTCGCTTCGGCATCGTGGAAACCTCCCTTACCGTACAGCGGAGTCCTGACTCTATTCCACGTGCCCGCGCTTCGGGATCGGAAGAATGTAGAAACGCGGCTTGGCCGCAATCCGCGGCCCTAGCCGGAGAATGATTTGGCGGGATGACGGTTGGCTTGGTTGTTGCTGACCTCCGAAGGGACAGAGCGGAGGTCTCGAATGCAGGAATACTCCCTCATGAGCCCAGAGGGGACGCCCCACACCTTGCGCGTGGAGATCGACGGAAGGATGGCGTTGGCCCTGCCCGGAAGGACGATCGGCTACCTCGGCCGATTGGACGCACGGCGGTTGGCGCACGATATCCTGAAGGTCCTCGAACCGGACCTGACGCCGACAGGCCCGGAGGAGCAGCGGGCTCCGCGCTAGTGTGCGTTCAGACGCGCCCGGCGTGGACGCGTGCCCGTCCTCGAACTCGCCGCTCTCCTTGACCGGCCGCGGCCGAATGCCAGCCCAGGAGCCAGACCCTCCTGCGGGGTTCGTCCTGGTACGGACAGGCATCCTGGGTCTTCTGATGCTCGGCCGCCTGGCGGCCCTCGAAGTAGGCGACAGCTCGCTCTCGGGCTGGACTCTTGGAAAGTCCCGCGAGCCTTGCTCCTGACCCCCGCACAACCATCCTCGTCTCCCTCCCGCAGCGCCCAACGGTAGCCGCCCCGTTCGATGACGGTGTGACGACGGTAGCACGAAGCGGGGAGTTGTCCCGGGCCCGGCTCGCTAATCGTACCGGGGTGCCAGCGTGGGCCGACGCGCGTCGCCCGGCGGCAGGGAGGCTCGAAGCGCCGGTCTTTATGGATTTTTGATGCGAATCGGGGCGGTCCTGACCCCGTCTTGACGCGTCAGGCGGCCATGCTCAGATGTGAGTACGCCGGTCCGAGCCGCGAAGACCGAGGCTCCTGCCCCGAGGGCGGAGGACGACGATCTCTTCTACCTCTCCGCGGGTCCTCTCGCCGCCATCCTCCTCGGAATGGGCCTCGTGCCCCTTCGGGGCTTCACCGTCGCCTCCAACTTCACCTTCGTGTTCGTGGTCCTGACCATCGTGGTGGCCGAGTTCGGAGGCCGGCGGGCGGCGCTCGCCACCGCCGTCGTCTCCACCCTGAGCCTCGACTTCTTCCTGACCGAGCCCTACTTGAAGCTCACCATCGCGAGCAAGCACGATGTCTATGCGCTGTGTGGTCTGGCGGTCTGCGGAGCGGTGGCTGCGAAGCTGGCTTCCGACCGGGGTGGGCGTCGGCAGGAGTTGAGGACCTGTCGCGCCCACCTCGACCTTCTCCGCGCGGGTATCCGACAGTGGGGCGAGACGAGCCCGGGCGGTCCGGGTCTGGGCCAACTGCTCGATGCCCTCCGGGGTGTCGCACCGGCGGTGGCGGCGGCGCTCAGGGACGAGAAAGGCCAGCTCCTGGCGTCGTCGGGCGTCGCGGGCGATCGCCCGATCCCGAGGGAGACCCTGGAACCCGAAGAGTTGCCTGCGAGTCGACCCCAGACCCTCTCGCCCGAAGGCAGCCGGATCGTCCTGAGGACGGGAGCGCGTGTCGTGGGTTCGCTCGACCTTTGGGGCGAGGGGGCGCCCTTGACCGTGGAGGCTCGCCTTCTGCTCGGTGACCTCGCGGCGCTCCTGGGCGCTCGGCTGGGCCGCGGGACAGGCGAGCCGCGTTAACCGAGCATGCCTCTCATCTTCCTTCCGTCACTCCCTTCCTGCCGGTCTCTGGTGGCGCGGCTACGCGCCGTCGAGAGGCGGCGACCCTGCCCACGCCGGGTGGAACTCCTCGTCCTCCGCCTGGGAAGCGGCTTCGACGTCTCGGCCTCGAGTTGGGATGATCCGGAGCAGGCTCCGAGCAACCCCTTCTTGCCTCTCCGCTCTCCGCGCTGGCGATCGCCGATGAGCGAGGGCGATGCGGCCCTCGCCTTCGAGCACTGGGCGGCGACGGGCTATCCGCGGTCGTCGAGGTCGGAGCCGTCAGTGCCCGAGTAGCGCCACCCGGGTCCAGTAGAAGGCAGGGCTCGCCAGGAGCAGGCTGTCGAATCGGTCGAGCACGCCTCCGTGGCCAGGCAGCAGGGCGGAGAAGTCCTTCACTCCGACCCGGCGCTTGATCGCGGAGAACAGGAGGTCTCCGCCGACGGCGCCAAGGGCCGTCGCGAGGCCCAGCACGACGAGACGCAGGCCGTGAGCCTCGGGAATCAGGAATCCGAGGAGCAACGACACCACTACGGCCATGCCGAGCCCGCACCACAGGCCGGCAATGGTCTTCCCGGGGCTGAGGCGAGGGCAGAGCCGGCGGCGGCCCAGCAGGCGGCCCCAGAGCTGGGCGAAGCTGTCCGTGGTCGCGGTGAC
This sequence comes from uncultured Acidobacteriota bacterium, assembly GCA_963760685.1. Taxonomy (GTDB): domain Bacteria; phylum Acidobacteriota; class Vicinamibacteria; order Fen-336; family Fen-336; genus CAVXEA01. Next base: position 2,301,243 of record CAVXEA010000003.1, on the reverse strand, counting down.
CAGGACCACGAAAGCAAAGCGGGCTTGCCAGGCCAGGGGCGAGGCAAGGAGATGGCCCAGGGCGAGGACGAACAGGACCGTGGCGAGGGCGGCGGCACTCCACCGGCACGACGCCGGCGAGACATGGAAGACCTCGATGGAGCCGCCGACCACGATGGCGAGCAGCAGCGTGCCGGCGGCGGGGCGGCCCAGGAATGCGGACGCCCACAGCGCGTTGATGAGGCCGACGTAGACCGCGTACTTCAACCAGTCGCGGTGCTGGGATCCCGTATCGACGCGGCGCATGCGATGTCCGAGGCGAATGAGCAGCGCGCCCGCCAGGAACAGCCCGGCGACGCAGGAAGGCAGCCGGCTATCCAGCACGGCGTAGCTCCTGAAGGAACGGCTGGGGAACGGCGACCTTGAGCGCACGCGGCAAGACCTCGATGTGGAACTGCCGGCCGCGGGCGAGGGCCTCTCCGTCGCCGAAGAAGGTGACCTCCTCCTCGGTGTCGATGGATACGGACCGAGCCCGGAATTGGAGGATCTCGGGACAGCGCCCGGCCGTTCCCCGATAGATCTCCAGGCAGAGCCGGAGGAGGCGCGTCTGGCTCCGAGGCGCCAGGAGGCCGCACAGGTGGAGATCTCCGTCCTGGTTCGAGGCGAGGGGCGAAGCGGAGAATCGGCCGCCGAAGCGGGGCTGGTTGCTGATCAGTACCGTGGTGAGGTCCACGCGACGCGTGAACCCGGCGGTGCGGATGGTGGCCCGGATCACCCGGCGTCCGCTGGCCCGCGTCTCCGCGAGGGCGGCCAGGGGGTAGACCAGCGGCCCCAGTCTGCGGGCCACTCTGCCCGGCCAACCGGCCCGTTCCTTCCACCGGTTCGCCCGTGCCGCGACATCGGTGGCCAGGCCGAGCCCTCCGCAGGTGGCGAAGCGTGCTCCGTTCACCGTGATGAGATCGATGTCGGCGAAGCGGCCACCCTGAATCACGCGGAAGGCCTGCGCGAGGTCGACGGGAATCGCGAGCTCCGTTCCCAGGTCGTTGGCGCTGCCCCGCGGGATCAAGCCGAGGCGCAGCGAGTGGGGCTCACAGGCGTTGATGACCCGGCTCACCGTGCCATCGCCGCCGACGGCCACCACCAGCCTCGATTTGGTCGCCTCCGGCTGAGGCAGGTGGGGAGAGATCGTGGCGTCACGGCCGGCCAGCCGGCGGATGGCCTCGGCCACGGCGGCGTAGTGGACACCTCCGGCGTGGGGGTTGACGACGAACCAGGGCGTCACCGAGAGCTCTCCGCGATCGCGTGCCTGGAGGGAGCGAGCGTCTTCTTCAGGATGGATCCGATGTGCTCGTCGATCCGAGAGCGGGTGAGCATGAGGGCCAGGCCTTCCAGGTTTCCCAGACTGAGGACGAAGGCGGCAACGAAGAAGAGAAGAGGGTGGAAGCCGAACACCAGCGCATCCATGACGAAGAGGGCGCCGACGACGCCGCTGGCCTTGCCGGTGTACAGATGGAGATTGAGGAAGCGCCGAAACTTCAGCAGCCCGATGGCGATGAGAAGGAGCCAGGTCCCCAGGCCGAAGCCGAGAGCAAAGGCATAGGGCGGGCGGAGCACCTCCGGCCGGAACCAGAGAAGCCACACCACCGAGGAAGCGAGCAGGAGGCTGTCGGCGAGGGAATCGAGGCGGCTGCCGACCGCGGTCACCTGGTTCAGCCGTCGCGCGAGCTGGCCATCGAGGATGTCGCCCAGGAACGAGGCCATGACTCCGAGGCCGACCCAAGGCACCTTCCCGGCGAGTGCCCACGTCCAGAGGAGCGGGAGAAGCGCGAGTCGGGCCAGAGTCACGAGGGTGGCCGCCGTCCAGATTCGAGATTCCATCTCACACCTCCCAGGTCGAACCCGTCGTTTCCTCCACCATCAATACGCTTCCCGCGAGGGACGGATCGGACGTCTGGGACAGTCTGTCGAGTGTCCCAAGGTCTCGAGGTGGTCGGAGGGAGGTGGATTGTTCGCAGCCGATGACATAATGCCTTCGCTTCGATGCGAGGCCCTTCGTGAAGTTCTGGGTGCTCTGGGGATTCGACGCGATCGCGTCGCTCGTGATCCTCTACTTCTTCGTGGCAGGCCTGGCCGACGGCTCGGTGTCCTCGTTCAACATGGGCCTGTGGCTCGGCATCGTGGTCGTGGTGTGCGCGGTCATGGTCGGCAGCCTGGCGCTCCGATCGTCGGGCCGCAGCGGGACTCGCCGTCGCGGTGCTCCTCGTCCTGGCCCTGCCGGCGCTCTTGTTCGTGCTGTTCTTCGGGGCTTTGCTGATCACGAACCCGCGGTGGAACTGACCGGGCCCGCCTGCCTGAGCCATGCCTCCATCTGGGCGTGGCCGACGGCGCCTGCCTGCTGGAAGACCGGGGCGCCCGACTTGAAGACGATGAAGTTCGGAATGCCCCGGACCGCGTAGCGCGCCGCCAGATCCGGGTGAGCTTCGGTATCGACCTTCAGGACGAGCGCGAGGCCCGCCATGTGGGCGGCGACGCGCTTGACCTCCGGGGCCGTCGATCGACAAGGCCCGCACCATGCCGCCCAGAAGTCCACGAGGACGGGCACGCGCGCACCCTTGACCACTTCCTCGAAGAGCGAGGGGTCCGCGTCCAGCGGCTCCGCCACGGGAGGCAAGGGGGCCTTGCAGCGGCCACAGCGGCCGGTATCCGCGAGGTTCGCGGCCTGAACGCGATTCTTCTGCCCGCAGGCCTCGCAGGTTCGGATCATGGAGCCTCCGTCGTTGTCGGTGAGCGCTTCACACGACCACTCCGACCAGCCGGCCGAGGAGGAACGAGATGGCCATGGCGAGGCCGCCGCCCAGCACCACCCGAACCGCGGCCCGCGTTCGCGACGACCCGGCCGCACCGCCGGCCAGGACGCCGCAGGCCACGAGCGCGGCCAGGGCCAGGCCCACGCCCCAGACGATCCGGCCCGACGGCGTAGGAGCCAGCATCCCCAGCAGTGGGACCGTCGAACCCGCGGCGAAGGCCAGGGCCGAAGCGAGCGCGGCTTGCAGGGGGCGCGCGGCCAACGCTTCGGTGATGCCGTACTTCACGCGGATGCTCGCATCGATCGGTCCCGCGACCGTGATCTGCTCCGCCACCTTGCGCGCGAGGCCGGGGTCGATCCCGCGAAGCTGAAGGGTGACCGCGAGCTCGGTGAGGGCGACGTTGGGATGGGTCCCGGTCATCTCCTCCTCGCGCCGGCGCAGCGACTCCTCGATGTCGCGCTGCGAGCTGACCGACACGTACTCGCCGGCGGCCATCGACGCGGCCCCGGCCACGAGCCCGGCGAGGCCCGCGATGAGGACCGACCGCGGGGAGGCATCCGAGGCCGAGACGCCGAGGACGATGGCGGCCGTGGAGACGATCCCGTCGTCGGCTCCGAGCACCGCGGCCCGCAGCCAGCCCGATCGATCGGCCTGCGGTTGTCCACCAGGGGCACGGGTCGGAGCGGCACTCTCCATGTTCGCGCCCTCCCCGAGGCCCGAGCCTCCGGCGATGACAGGAAGGACTATCCCTCACTCGTGGCGGTCGAGCCAACCTCGGAGGCGACCGAGGCGACGGGGCTATCGCGGGAGGGAGCGCCGGCCGGAGCGTCGGGGGCCTCTCCGCGTGGCGGGCGTCGCCTCAGGCCGCGGCGTCCGCCACCGGCGGGCTGCGCCGCCGGGGTCGTCATCCCGACGCTCCCGTTCGCAGATCGCCTCGCGCGCCAGGGCCAAAGCGGCGCTCGCGGTTTCGCGCCCCTCGAAGTGCCCGAGGAGCGCCACCACGGGCGTCCCCTTGGGCCGTGCCGACGCGTCGAGCGGCTCGTCCCGGAGCAAAGGCCAGGAGCCGTCGGCGTCGGTGACGAGGTAGAGGTGGAACATCGAAGGGGAGGGTACGCGTCCCCTGAAGCGGGGAAACCGGGCGTGTGACAGTTTGATGAACCGTCACAAGGCCCGACCCAACCATGGCGGGGTGGCGCCCGTCGAGATAGACTGCTTCTTACCGTGTACAAGGCTGTGTCGGTGGCGGTCGTGATTGCGCTCGCGGCGAGTGCGTCGTTTGGCCAGGAGCGGTCCACCATCCCGGCGTTCCCGGCGCAGGCCGACGCCATCACCGCCGACGTGGTGGTCCTCGACAAGGACGGTCGGCCGGTGCGGGGCCTGACCCAGGGGGACTTCACGCTCCTCGAGGACGGCAAGCCCCAGACCATCGTCGCTTTCGAGGCGCGGGCGATCGCGAGGGCCGGAGCTGCGCCGATGGCGGCTGTCGGCGCCGAGCGTGTAGCCACCAACGAAGGCGGCGGCGCACACGGCCGGACCTTCGCGTTCCTCCTCGACGATCTCGGGACCTACCCGGTGGCGATGGAAGACGGGAAGCGGGCGATCGTCCGTTGGCTTCGCGAGAAGGCCGATCCGCGGGACGAGGTCACCCTGGCCTCGTCGAGCGGCAGCGTCTGGTGGAGCGACCGGATCGACCGAGGCCGGGAGGACCTTATAGCCGTCCTGGATCGGGTGAAGGGCGGCAAGCTCAGCGATGTCCTCACGGACTGGGAAGCCTACCGAATCGTGGCCTTCGAAGGCACCCGTGGTGGCGCGGCCGAGTCCAACGGGCCCGTCACCGGTGGCGCGGGGCCCCCCGGGGGCGGCTCCGTGACCTCCGCGAACCCTCAGCTCATCGGCGACACCCTCGGCCGCGTGGCCGCTAGCACGGGAAAGCGGGCCGGAGAGGTCGAGATGCTGGCCACCAGCCACTACAACGACTTCAACCGCAGGCTGCGCTCGCTGCTGGGGGCAACCGAGCGCCTGTCCCGGGGCTTGGCCGGAGCGCGCGGTCGCAAGGCCATTCTCATCTTCTCCGGCGGCTTTCTCTACGATGTGAACCAGAGGGCGCTCTTCGATCGGTCCATCGATGCCTCGCAGCGGGCGAACACGGCCGTCTACTACGTGAGTGTCGAGGGGCTCAAGGCGTCGAGCCTCGCCGGAGCGGATGCCGGCAATGGCTCGGGCGACCTGGCCAACGGAAGGCCGGGCGTGGCCGATCTCCTGGTTCGGCAGACAGAGGAAGACTTCCTCGAAAGCGCGGGGACCGAGATGGTGGCCCAAAACACCGGTGGATCCTCCATCCGCGACACCAACGACCTCATGGGCGGGCTCGACAGGATCGCGGAGGAGTCCTCGACCTACTACCTGCTCGGCTATCAGCCAGAAAAGACGCCCGACGGGAAGTGGCACAAGCTCGAGGTCAAGGTTGCACGGCCGGGCGTGAAGGTCCGAACCCGGCGCGGCTATCAGGCGACACCGCCGCCGGCACTGGCCCTTTCCGAGCCCGTGAAGCCCGTGACGAAGGACAAGGCGGGCGCGAAGGCCGCGAAGGAGAAGGCACCCAAGCGGCCACTCGACCCCGCGGTGATGACGAGCGGCGCCGGCGATGCCCTTCCGTTGCGCGTCGCGTCCTACGTCCTCGAAGGGGACAAGCAGGGACTGGCGCGGGTGCTGGTGGTGCTGGAGTTGGACACGTCCCGGCTCACGCTACGCCCCGAGGGGGAACGTCAGACCGGAGCCGTCGATCTCACCCTGATCGGAATGAGTCGTGACTCCGGGAAGATCTTCCCGCTCGACGAGCGCGTCCGGGTGGACGTCGGGGCGAAGGCCGCCGGCGGCTGGATGAGCCTGACCCGAGAGCTGCGGCTGCCCGCAGGCGTCGCCCAGGTGCGAGCGCTCGTGCGGGACGTGGCCTCGGGACTCGGGGGCACGGTCACGGAGCGGCTCGAGGTGCCCGCCCTCGACCAGCCCTACCTGGCTACGCCGATCGTGACCGACCGGATGATCGCGGCCCCCGGCAAGGCCCCGCACCTGGTGCCCGTCGCCTACCGCCGCTTCAAACCGCAGGGTTTCCTCTACTGCTCGTACGAGGTCCTGGGCATGACGAACGCCAAAGGCGAGGCGACGACCCGCGTGACCGGTGGCTTCACCCTGCGTGACTCCGCAGGTCAGATCGTGCGCCAGGCGTCGCCTACGCCGATCGCGATCGCCCTGGGCGGCAAGGTGATCCGGATGCTGGCCCTGCCTCTGGGCGGCCTCGGAGCAGGGGAGTACGACCTCGTCCTCGACATCGTGGACGAGGGCACTGGTCGCACCCTCCAGTCGCGCGAGGCCTTCGTGCTCGAGCCGAGCGCGACCTAGGCCAGCCCTCCGGTCGGGCAGGAAGAGGTCCGGGTTCACGTAGGCGTACACGCCGGCAGCCAGGACCACCGTCGCGATTGGTGTCCTCTGCTTGCAGTGACCTGTCACCCGCGCACCACAACACGCCCAATCAAGAGCGTCGCGAGCGCTGGCCGCGGGCCGCGCTGTGCGGTGGCCCGCAACTTGCTTAAGATGGCAGCAACCCACGCTGGGAGGTTCGCCACGAAGAGCGGCCGTGCCGCTTTGGCAAGCGTTGTGATCGCGCTCGGGCTGCTGTCGAGCCCCGGCTTCGGCCAGGAGCCCGCCGCAGTGCCGTCGTTCCCGGCCCAGGCCAACGCCATCACCGCCGACGTGGTGGTCCTCGACAAGCAGGACCGGCCGGTCCGGGGTCTGACTCGTGAAGACTTCACGCTGTTCGCGGATGGCAAGCCGCAGGAGATCGTGGCGTTCGAAGCTCGCGACCTCGCCATGGCTACGCCGCAGGTTGAAGCCGCGGTCGCCGAAGAGCGCGTGGCTACGAACGAGGGGCCGCCCACGCGCGGCCGGACCTTCGCATTCCTCCTCGACGATCTCGGCACCGACCCGATTCCGATGGAAGACGTGAAGAAAGCGATCGTCCGTTGGATGGATGAAAGGGCCGACCCGCGCGACGAGCTCACCCTGACTACGTCGAGCGGCAGAATCTGGTGGAGCGATCGCATAGGTCGAGGGCGGGACGATCTGGTCACCGTCCTCAGTCGAGTGAAGGGCGGGAGGCTCCGGGATGAGGTCACCGATTGGGAAGCCTACCAAATCGTGAACTTCGACAGCTCGAGGGGTGGCGCGGCGGATTCCAACGGAGGGGCCCCCGCCAATCCGCAACTCATCGGGGGGATCCTCGACCGCGTGGCCAGTCGCCTGGCACCCACCCTGGCAAACCACAAAGGATTCGCCGAGGGAGTGGCGGCCAGACACTACCTCGACTTCACCCGCAGGTTGCGTGCGCTTCTGGGGGCGACCGAGCGCCTCTCCCGGGGTCTGGCCGGCGCGCGCGGTCGGAAGGCCATCGTCCTGTTCTCCGGCGGGTTTCTCTACGACGTGAACCAGAGGGAGCTCTTCGATCGGTCCATCGATGCCTCGCAAAGGGCGAATACCGCGATCTACTTCGTGGGAGCGGGCGGGCTCGAGCTCGGGCTCGGTGCCCAAGGCATAGACAGCGGGGGCCTGGCCGGGGGCATGCCGGGTGCGGCGAACTTCCTGGTTCGGCAGGCTGAGGCGACATTCTTCGAACGGGCGGGGAGCGAGATGGTGGCCGAAAACACGGGCGGGTCCTCCGTCCGGCACAACGACACCCTTGGCGGGCTCGACGAGATCGCGGCGGAGTCTTCGACCTACTACCTGCTCGGCTACCAGCCCGAGAAGGCACCCGACGGGAATTGGCACAAGCTCGAAGTGAAGGTCACTCGGCCTGGCGTGAAGGTCCGAACCCGGCGGGGCTATCAGGCCACGCCGCCACCGGCCTTAGCCCTGGCTCCGCCCGTCAAGGGCGAGAACAAGAAGGACAAGAAGGACGCGAAGGAGAAAGGGCCCAAGCGGTCGCTGGATCCGGCGGTGATGACGAGCGGGGCCGGCGACGCCATCCCGTTGCGCCTCGCGTCCTACATCCTCGACGCGGACAAGACGGGGCTGGCTCGAGTCCTCGTGGCGCTGGAGCTCAATACCTCCCGGCTCACTTTCCACCGTGAGGGCATGCGCCAGACCGCCGCCGTCGACCTCACCCTGGTCGGAATGAGTCGCGATTCCGCGAAAGTGTTTCCGGTCGACGAGCGGGTTCGGGTTGACGTGGGTACTGCGGCGGCGGGCGGTTGGATGAGCCTGACCCGCGAGCTTCGACTGCCGGCAGGTGTCGCCCAGGTGCGGGCGCTCGTGCGGGACGTGGGCTCGGGTCTCGGCGGCACGGTGACCCAGCGGCTCGAAGTGCCCGCCCTCGACGAGCCCTTCCTGGCCACGCCCATCCTGACCGACCGCATGGTCGCCTTTCCCCGCCAGGCTCCGCGCTTCGTGCCCGTCGCCTACCGCCGCTTCAAGCGGCAGGGTCTCCTCTATTGCTCGTACGAGGTCCTGGGCATGACGACCGCCAAAGGCGAGGCGACGACCCACGTGACGGGCGGCTTCACGCTCCGTGGCTCCGCTGGTGAGATCGTCCGCCAAGCGTCGCCCACGCCCATCGCGGTCGCCCTGGGCGGGAAGGTGAGGAGGATACTGGTCCTGCCTCTGGCCGGGCTCGAAGCGGGGGAGTACGACCTCGTCCTCGACATCGTGGACGAGGGCACCGGTCGCACCCTCCAGTCCCACGAGGCCTTCGTCCTCGAAGCGACCTAGACCAGCCTCCGGTCGGAGAGCTCCCGCTTCAGGTAGGCGTAGACGATCGGCGCCAGGACCACGCCGGGCAAGCCGAAGGCGGTCTCCATGACCAGGATCGCGAGCAACGTTTCCCAGGCCGCGGCTCCGATGCGGGCGCCCACGATACGGGCGTTCAGGAAGTACTCGAGCTTGTGGATGGCGACGAGGAAGGCGAGCGACAGCAAGGCCACGGGCAGGGACACGCCCAGCGACATCGCGACGATGGCCGTGTTGGAAAGGAGGTTCCCGACGACCGGGATCAGGCCGAGCAGGAAGGTCAGGGCCAGCAAGGTTCCGGACAAGGGAAGCGGGCTCCCAAGGAGGGGCAGGACAACGAACAGGTAGAGGCCGGTGAACACGGTGTTGAGCGCCGAGATCTCCAGCTGGGCCACCACGACGCTCTCGAAGGCCACGGCGAACCGGCCGATCCGCTCCAGGAGGGCCGCGGCCAGAGGGGCCGGAGCGCCGGGCGAAGAGTGGCGAAAGAAGATGAGCAGCCCCACGACCATGCCCATGAGGGCGTGCAGGAGGAAGTGCCCCAGGGCTCCGCCCAGGTGGGTGAGCTCGGCCGAGTGGGTGCGCAGCCATTCCGACGCCGCCTCCTGGATCTTGCCGTTGCCCAGGAGCTCGTCGAGGAACGGGGCCTGGATGCCGAAGCCCAGGAGCTGCGCCCTCGCCTGGTCCAGGATGTCGGCGATCTTGCGGAAGAGGGCGGGCAGGTCGCCGATCGCGCCGCGCACGAAGCCGAACAACAGGAGGACGAGACCGGTGGTGGCCCCCGCGACGAGGAGGGCGAGGAGGGCCAGGGACAGGAGCTTGGCCGCGCCGTGCGAGAGCCGGGGGTTCCGGAGCAGCGACGTGGCCTTGTGCAGTAGGGTGTAGACGATGAGACCGGCGACCAGGCCCCCGACCAGCTCGTAGTGAAAAAGGAAAAGCAGGGCTCCGGCCATCAGGATCCACGCGGCCTTCTGTGCCCCCGTGGCGGGCGGCACAGGCGCGGGCAAGGGCGGCGCGGGTGCCGGAGGAGGGGCTATAACCTCGCTCGAAGCCATGGGCCGGGATTATAGCGGCGTGAAACGCGGACCGGGCGCTTCTATGATGCGGCCCTGATGCCGGTGTTCCGCCTGACCCGTCGCCTCGAGTTCCCCCCGCCCGAGCTGGCCGAGGACGGTCTGCTCGCGGTGGGCGGCGACCTCAGCCCGGAAAGGCTGCTGCTCGCCTACTCGACAGGGATCTTTCCCTGGTACGAGGAAGGACAGCCGATCCTCTGGCACTCTCCCGATCCGAGGATGGTGCTCCGCGTCCCCGCGCTGCGCGTGCCGCGGAGCGTGGCCGCGGCCCGTCGCAAGGGCCTCTACGAGATCACGTTCGACACCGAGTTCGACGACGTGATTCGCTCTTGCGCCACGACGCCGCGCCAGGGCCAACGCGGCACCTGGATCACGCCGGAGATGCAGGCGGCCTACGGCGAGCTGCATCGCCAGGGCCTCGCGCATTCGGCCGAGGCCTGGTCGGCGGGCAAGCTCGTGGGCGGGCTCTACGGGGTCTCCCTCGGCGACGTCTTCTTCGGCGAGTCGATGTTCGTCAAGGCACCCGATGCCTCCAAGGTCGCGTTCGTGACCCTCGTGGAGTCGCTGGCGGCCTGGGGCATGACCCTCGTGGACTGCCAGGTCCACACGGAGCACCTGGCCCGCTTCGGGGCCGAGGAGTGGCCGCGAAGCCTCTACCTGGAGGAGCTGCGGCGGGCCCTCGATGCCCCGACGCGTCGAGGGGTCTGGAGGCGGGCCGAGGAAAGAGCGCGAGAAAAGTAACAGCTTCGGGCTATGCTCTACGGACAGCCAAGGAACTTGGGGCAAAAGGAGAAACGAGAATGAAGCTCACGGGAGTGTTCGTGCTGATGGCGGTTCCGGCAGTGGCGGCGGGCCCGGTGACGAAGGCCGCGGCGGTCGTGTACCCGCTCTCGGCCAGCGGCGTCACGGGCGTGGTCGCGTTCGCCAAGGCCGACGGAGGAGTGAAGGTCAGCGTCAAGCTCGCGGGCCTCAAGCCGGGGACGCACGGCTTCCACATCCACGAGTTCGGCGATTGCTCCGCCGCGGACGGGACCTCCGCGGGCGGGCACTTCAACCCGACGGGCGACCCGCACGCGGGCCCCAAGGACGCGAAGCGCCACGAAGGCGACATGGGCAACATCGAGGCCGACAAGGACGGAGTGGCGACACTCGAGTACGTGGATGCGAAGCTCGGCTTCGACGGACCGGGCAGCATCCTGGGCCGGGGGGTCATCGTTCACGCGGCGCCGGACGACTTCAAGACGCAGCCCACGGGCAACGCGGGCGGCCGGTTGGGGTGCGGGGTGATCGGCGTGGCGAAGGGCGAGTAGGACTCTTAGCCCTCGAAGTCGACGGTGTTGGGCAGCTCGTCCCGGTCGGTGCCGGGGTCGAACGGGAAGTGGGCGTGGAGCTCCGTCCCGACCGTCTCGACCCCGTGCACCAGACCGCCCGTGAAGTCGCGATCGCGAAAGCGCTCGGAGACGGCAGCCGCGACCTTGGTCCAGAACTCGGGGCCCACCTTGGCGTGGATCCCTTCGTCGCCCAGGACCACGAAGCGCCGGCGTGAAGGGACGACGAAGAACAGGACCCCGTTTCGTTGGGCGGTGCGGCCCATCCCCAGGCGCGCGAAGGCCCGGTTCGCCGCCCGCTCGACGTTCCCCCAGAAGAAGCGCGCCACGCAGACGCGGATCTCGCCCGAGGTGCGGCGCTCGGCCTCTTCGATCGCCTTCTGAACCCGCTCGGCCTCGATCGCCCTCTTGAGGCGGCTTCCTTCGAAGATCGCTAGAGCCATGGTTCGCCTCGGCCTTTCGTCACCATGAGCCGGAGGCGCCGCCGCCTCCGGAGCGGCCGCCTCCTCCCGACCAACCTCCGCCCCCGCCACCTCCGCTGCCGCCCGCACCCGAGGCGATGACCTGGAGGATGTAGAGCGCGAGCATCGGGTTCGTGACGAGGATGAACAGAAACGCCAAGAGGACCAGGCCGATCACCACCTTCTGGGCGGTGCTCAGGGGCCGGGGTTGCCCTCGGCCCCGCCCCTCCTGGCCCGAAGGGTTCGGCCCCGCGAGCCCACTGGCGCTCGCGTCTCCGGAGATGGTCGCGGTGGCCGCGTCGATCGCCGCGGCGACGGCGCCGTCGCGATCGCCCGCCTGGAGCTTGGGGGCCAGGACCTCGCGGATGACGCGCGAGGCCGAGATGTCGGGGAACGAGCCCTCGAGGCCGTAGCCCACCTCGAAGCGGGCCGTGCGATCGTCGGCGAAGATGAACAGGACCAGGCCGTCGTCCTGCCCGCGCCGGCCCACGCCCCAGGCCTTGAAAGCCTTGACCGCGAAGTCCTCGATCGGCACGCCCTCGGTCGTGCGGCCGATCCAGACGAGGATTTGGTGGCCGGTTTGTCGCTCGTAGGCCTGGAGCCGCGCATCGAGGCCTTGGCGCGCGGGCTCGGACAAGAAGCCCGCGCCATCCGTCACCCACCGCGCGGGGGCGGGTGGGGGTTCCCCGGCCGCGAACAGCGCTGCGGCGAAGGCGAGCGACGCGGCCGCGGCCACGAGGGCCGCGGCCTGCCAAGCGAGGCGGCGAGTCACCGGTCGCGCGAGCGGTCTAGAACTTGACCTTGGGTGCGCTCTCGGCCCCTTCCTGCGCCTTGAAGTACTGCTTCTCGTTGAAGCGGCTGCCGAAGAAGCCGGCGATCAGCACGGTGGGGAAGCTCATGCGCTTGGTGTTGAAGGCCTGCGCGGTCTCGTTGAAGCGCATCCGCTCGACCGAGATGCGGTTCTCCGTCCCTTCGAGCTGCTTTTGCAGGTCGAGGAAGTTCGCGGTGGCCTTCAGCTCGGGGTACTTCTCCACCACGACCATGAGCCGCGACAGGGCCGACGAGAGGCCGGCCTGGGCCTCCTGGAACTTCGCGAAGGCCTGCGGGTCGCTGGCCACGTTCTTGAGCGCGTCGCCGCTGACCTGGCCGGCCTTGGAGCGGGCCTCGGCCACGGCAGTGAAGGTGTCCTTCTCGAAGGCGGCCGCGCCCTTGACGGTCTCGACCAGGTTGGGGACGAGATCCAGCCGCCGCTGGTAGACGTTCTGGACTTGTCCCCACTGGGCCTGGACCGCCTGGTCCAAGGTGACGAGGCTGTTGTAGGAGCTGACGCCCCACACGCCAAAGACCATCGCCACCACCAGGAGAACGCCTACGCAGCCAATGCCCCATTTCATCGCTCGCACTCCTCTTTGTTGCGTCTTTGTGATCGAACGAGTCTACGCGGGCGCGGCTTGGAAGCCAAGGCGAGGTGCGCCAAAACCGGTCAAGCCCCGCCTCCGGACGATCCGGATGCCGGTCCGAAAAGCGGCCAGGGCGCGTAACTCCTTGAAACATCAGCAGCGACATCCAGGCACAGAGCTTGCCTTAGAGACCGGCGTGAAGCTCCTTCGCTCGCGCCCCACTCAGCACTTCCTCTTCCTCCTGGTCCAGTGCCGGTGCCGCCAGAAGTTCGGCCACCGGGCCGACCGTCAGGTCGTGGCCTGCTTCGCGTGCGGGCGGACCGGAAGCCTGGACGCTCTGCGCCGGCAGCTGGAGGAAATGACTCCCCCCCCACGCCGCCGCCCCGCGACTCCGGCGGCTCGCACCCCCGCCCGTCACGTGCTGCGGGCCACGCTGGCCCGCCGCCGTCGCCGCGCGTCACGGTAGGCAGCGAGGCGCGTCGAGGCCAGCCTCGATTCCTGAATCTGATCCGCCGAGGCCTCCAGGCCACACTCTTCTTCCTCCGCTATCATGGCCAAGAGCCAGGAACGTGCCCCGAGGGCTTCCCTGGCCTCGGTAGGGGGAGATGGCGACCGCAATCTCGAAGTCGAGCGGTCTTCGGCGAACCGCATCCTCGGTGGACGGGGGTGCGGGGTCAGCGCACGTCCGCACCCTTCTACTGGTTTTCGCGGTCGCCGTAGCCTATTACCTCGCGGCCCGCCTCGGCTTCGTCCTCCGATTCCCGCCCGCGACCACGTCTGTCCTGTGGCCACCGAACGCCCTCCTGACGTCCATCCTGCTTCTCAACCCTCCCCGGCGCTGGTGGCTCTGTCTGGCCGCCGCCTTGCCAGCTCATCTTCTGGTCGAGGCCCAGGCCGGCTTGCCCACACCTCTCGTGCTGGGCCTCTTCGTCACGAACTGCTCCGAGGCGCTCCTGGCCGCGGCGCTCGTGCACCGTTGGAGCGACGCTCCCGCGCGCTTCGATTCCTTGCGAAGGGTCACGGCCTTTCTGACGGCGGCGGTGGTGATCGCTCCCGCCGTGACGAGCTTTCTCGATGCGGCCGCGGTCCACTGGCTCGGAGGCGAAGCGTACTGGCCGGTCCTCTGGCGCCGCCAGCTCTCGAACGCGCTGAGCGCCCTCACCATCGTCCCTTCGGTCGTGGTGACGGCGAGAGGCGGAGTCCGGTGGCTGCGCGAGGCGACCGCGCGGCGACGCCTCGAGGCCGTTCTCCTGGCCAGCGTGATCGCAGGGGCCTCCCTTGCCGTCTTCTCCCACCAGGGTACCCAACCGTCCGACCTGCCGGGTGTTCCCTACACCTCGCTGCCATTTCTCGTTCCCGCCCTCATGTGGGCGGCCGTCCGCTTCGGGCCGGGAGGCGCCAGCCTCGCTCTCTTGGCCACTGCCCTCGTGGCCATCCGGGCCGCCACCCTGGGTTGGAAGCCGCTCAGCCCCCTGACGCCCGAGGAGAGCGTCGTGGCCCTCCAGGTCTTCGTCACGGTGGTCGGGATGCCGCTTCTCTGCCTGGGCGCCCTCATCGAGGAGCGACGCCGGGCGATGGGAGCCCTCCAGAAGCGCCTCCGCTTCGAGGAGCTGCTGTCACGGCTCACCGCCGCCTTCGTGCAGCCGGCCGGCCACCAGATGGACCGCGTGTTCGAGGCCGGCCTACGGCAGCTCGGCGAGTACGTCGGCGTGGAACGCATCACCCTCCGGCGTTTCATCGCGAGCGGCGAGCTGAAGGTGGCCTACACCTGGTTGGCGCCGCAAGCCCCTGCGGCTCCGGGTGAGCTGGAGCAGTCGGAGATCCCCTGGGCGACCGAGCGTCTCTTGAGCAAGAACGCCCTCGTGATCCCGGATGTCGACGGCCTTCCGGAAGAGGCGGCGGCCGAAAGGGCCCTTCTTTCCAGCCATGGTGTTCGCTCTCTCCTCGTCCTTCCCCTCGTGGCGGGCGAGCAGGTTCTGGGCGGCCTCGGCTTCATCGCGACCGCAGCCCCCAGGGCCTGGCCCCAGTCCGTCATCGAGCAATGTCGCCTGATCGCCGATGTCTTCGCCAACGCGATGATGCGCAAGCAAGCCGAAGACGCCCTGCGCAGCAGCGAAGCCACGAAGGCGGCGGTCCTGGCCTCGCTCAGCAGCTACGTCGCGGTGCTCGACCGGTCGGGGCGAATCATGACCGTCAACGAGAGCTGGGCGCGGGCGGCCCTCGAACGCCCGGGCCTGGACGGCCTGGGCGGCGTGGGGTCGGACCATCTGGATCTGTGGCGCCACCTGGCTGCGGAGGGTCGGAGCGAAGGCGGAGCGGCGCTGGCCGGCATCACCGGCGTGCTCGGCGGCTCGCAGCAGAGCGTGGTCCTGGAGTACCCGTGCCAGGCTCATCCGGGAAAGTGGTTCGTGATGACGGTGGTGCCCCTGCGGGCTCCCGAGGGCGGAGCGGTGGTCTCCCTGACCGACGTGACGGAGCGCAAGCGCGCCGAGCTCGAGGCCCAGAAGAGCCGCCAGGAGCTGGCCCACTTCCTGAGGGTGTCGACCATCGGTGAGCTGACGACCTCCCTGGCCCACGAGCTCAACCAGCCCCTGACTGCGATCCTGGCCAACGCCCAGGTGGCCGAGCAACTCATCCGCGATTCCGACGCTCCGGAAGCCGGTGAGCTCCGCGAGATCCTCTCCGAGATCGCGGCCGAAGACCAACGCGCGGGCGAGATCATCAAGCGGCTGCGTGAGCTGCTGCGCAAGGGGGAGCTGCAGCACGCTCTCCTGGACGCGAACGTTCTCGTGCGCGAAGTGGTCGGGCTCTTGGCCAGTGACGCGTTGATCCGAGGCGTCTCCCTGCGCCTCGACACGCATCCGGGCCGTCTCATGGTGCGCGGCGACCGCGTGCAGTTGCAGCAGGTGGTGCTGAACATCCTGATCAATGCCATGGAATCGATGGCGGGGGAGAGCGCGACCGACGCCGTCGTGCTCGTGCGCACCGATGCCGACGGCCCGACCGGCGTGCGCATCTCGGTCGAGGACACCGGGCCCGGGCTGGGGACGCCCACCCCCGGAGGGGTCTTCGAACCGTTCTACACCACGAAGAAGAGCGGACTGGGCATGGGACTCTCGATCGCGAGGTCCATTGCGGTGGCCCATGGGGGAACCATCGAGGCCTCCAACAACCGGGCGCGGGGCGCGACGTTCACCGTGGTGCTTCCCGTCGCCGAGGCGGAGACTTCACGCCCTGCGACTGGGCTACCGACCAGCGCGGCGCAACCGGGGGCGGCGGATCGCTGAGTCTACCGGGTCGCGGTGCGGAGCGCCCGGTCGACGGCTTCGACCAGCACGTCCACGTCGACCGGCTTGAAGAGCACGTCCACCGCGCCTGACGAGAGGGCGCGAGCGCGCACGTCCTCGTCGCCATGGCCGGTGATGAACACGATGGGCCTCTCGTGGCCGGTTCCGGCGATCGCCTGCTGGAGCTCGAGGCCGGTCATCCGAGGCATGCGGATGTCGAGGACCAGACACGATCGCGGTACCGGGGCTTCCCGGGCGAGATATTGAGCCGCGTCCTCCAACGGTTCCACGGCGTAGCCCGCGGACCGTAGCAAACGCTCGAGGCCGCGGCGTACGCCGGCGTCGTCGTCCACGAGGTAGACCGTGCCCTGCATTGTTTGCCTGGCGCCCATTGTGGGCGGGAGAACGGCGCGGTGGGAATGGGACGAAGGTCCCATTGGCCAGGCGACCAGGAGCTCGCGAAGCGGTGTGTGACCCGTCACTTTGTCCCGGTGATAGGATCAGAGAACATCGGAGACAGATCATGGCTAGCGGCACCGGGAATCCAGCTCCCGTGTCCAAGGCGGGCACCGTATTCCTGGTCGACGACGACCCCGCGGTGCGGCGCGCGCTCGTCCGCCTGCTGCGAAGCGAAGGATGGTCGGCCGAGAGCTTCGGTGCGGCGGAGGACTTCCTGGCGGAAGTCCTTCCGGAGGTCGGACCCTCCTGTCTGGTGGTGGACCTCCTGATGCCTGGCCTCAGCGGACTCGACCTCCAGGACCTCATGCTGGAGCGCGGCTTCGACATGCCCATCATCTTCATCAGCGGGCGAGGGGACGTGGGCAGCGGCGTGCGCGCCATGAAGGGGGGCGCCATCGACTTTCTCGAGAAGCCGGTCTCCAATGCCGACCTGCTCGCGGCCGTCCGTCGCGCCCTCGGGGAGCACCGCGAGCGGCGACGTGAACGAGGACTCCGCGAGGTGCTCGAGGCTCGATTCGCCGCCCTCACCCCGCGCGAGCGCGAGGTCTTCAACCTCATCGTGACCGGGTTGCCGAACAAGCAGGTGGGGGTCGAGCTCGGGACCGCCGAGAAGACCGTCAAGGTGCATCGCGCGCGCGTGATGCAGAAGATGGAAGCGGGCTCGCTCGTGGACCTGGCGCGCATGGCCGACCGGCTTCGCCAGACACCGCCCCGGAGCCCGGCCGGTTAGAATGCGAGGGTGAAGGACGCCTCTCCCGCGCGCTCGGAAAGACTCCGGGCGTTGCTCCCCGACCTCTGGGCACTCGTCGGTCCTCGTCGTCGGCTGCTTCTCGGGGGCCTGGGCCTGATGGCGGTGAACCGGGCCGCGGGCCTGGTGCTGCCGGGCTCCACGAAGTTCCTGATCGACGACGTGATCGGCCGCCGGCGCACCGATCTCCTGCTTCCCCTCGTCGGCGCCGTGGTGGCGGCCACGGTGGTGCAGGGCCTGACCTCGTTCTCGCTCACCCAGTTGCTGTCGAAGGCGGCCCAGCGGCTCATCGCCGAGATGCGGCGGCGGGTGCAGGCCCACATCGGGCGGCTGCCCGTCTCGTACTACGACGCCAACAAGACGGGCCAGCTCGTCTCCCGGATCATGAACGACGTGGAAGGCGTGCGAAACCTGATCGGCACCGGCCTCGTGGAGTTCCTGGGGGGGTTCGTCACGGCGATCCTGGCCCTGGCCATCATGATGCGGCTGAGCCCGACCATGACCCTCGTGACCCTGGCTTCGCTCGCGCTCTTCGGCCTGGTGCTCTTCCGCGCCATGGGGACCCTGCGTCCCATCTTTCGCGAGCGGGGCAAGATCCAGGGCGAGGTGACGGGGCGTCTCACCGAGTCGCTCGGCGGCGTGCGCGTGGTGAAGGGGTATCACGCCGAGGCGCGCGAGGCGGGAGTCTTCGCGGAAGGGGTCGGGCGCATCCTCGCCAACGTGCTGAAGACGCTCAGCGCCACCTCCGTGCTGAGCCTCTCCTCGACCGTGCTCCTCGGACTCATCGGCTCGGCGGTCATGTACGTGGGCACCCGCGAGATCCTGGCCGGGCACCTGACCGTCGGCGGCTTCTTCACCTACACGATCTTCCTGGGCTTCCTGGTGGGTCCCGTCTTCCAGATCGTGTCCATCGGGACCCAGCTCAGCGAAGCCCTGGCCGGTCTCGAGCGCACGCGCGAGGTGCTGCGCGAGCGCCCCGAGGACGAGGACGAGCGACGCACGGCCCGTCTCGCCCAGGTGCGGGGTGAGGTGGAGTTCGACGACGTGCGTTTCGCCTACGAGGAGGGCAAGACGGTCCTCGAAGGAGTGTCTTTTCGCGCCGAGCCCGGTACCGTGACCGCGCTCGTGGGCCCGTCGGGCGCCGGCAAGTCGACGATCATCGGCTTGATCGCCGCCTTTCAGTCTCCGACCTCGGGCCAGGTTCGCGTGGACGGCGTGGACCTAAGGACCCTTCGCCTCGATTCGTACCGCGTCCACCTGGGAGTCGTGCTCCAGGAGACGTTCCTCTTCGACGGGACGATCCGGGAGAACGTCGCCTTCTCGAGGCCGGAGGCGACGGAGGCGGAAGTCCTGGCCGCGTGCCAGACCGCGCGGGTGGACGAGTTCGCCCTGAAGTTCGAGAAGGGCTTCGACACCGTCGTGGGCGAGCGCGGGGTGAAGCTGTCCGGAGGCCAGCGCCAGCGGGTCTCGATCGCGCGCGCGATCCTGGCCGACCCCCGCATCCTGATCCTGGACGAAGCCACCTCCAGCCTCGACTCGGAGTCGGAGGCCCTCATTCAGGAGGGGCTCGCCTCGTTGATGCGTGGCCGCACCACCTTCGTCATCGCCCACCGACTCTCGACCATTCGCCAGGCCGACCAGATCCTCGTGGTCGAAGGGGGACGCATCGTGGAGCGCGGCGACCACGCGTCGCTGTTCGCGCAAGGCCGTCGCTACTACGAGATGTACACGAAGCAGCACGGGCTCGAGACGAACCTCTTCCTGGCCCCGGGCGAGGGCGACGAGGCAGCGCCCGAGGAGCCCAAGACGGCGCCGCCGCCGCCCACCCCCGGCCTGCGCTTGTTGGGCGAATAGCGGGTGACCTCTCCCTTCGAGGGGAAGCTCTGGCTGGCGCCCCTCACGGTGGGCGGCAATCTGCCCTACCGGCGGCTCTGCGTGGAGTTCGGGGCGGAGGTCACGGTCGGGGAGATGGCCGTGGTGCGGAAGCTCCTGAAGAACAGCGGCGCCGAGTTCGCGCTGCTCCGGAGCCATTCCTCGGAGCCGTTCTTCGGGGCGCAGCTCGCGGACAAGAAGCTCGAGACCCTGGCCGAAGGCGCGCGGATCGCCGAAGCCCGGGGTGCGCGTTTCGTGGACCTCAACTGCGGCTGTCCCATCGACGCGATCACGCGGCGCGGCCTGGGTGCGAGCTTGCTGCGCAAGCCCGCGCGCCTCGGCCGGCTGGTCGAGGCCATGCGCCGCGCGGTAAGCGTGCCCGTGACCGTGAAGCTTCGGGCCGGGTGGGCCGAAGGGAAGGAGAACGTCTCCGAACTCGCGCGGGTGTGCGAGGAGGCGGGAGCTTCAGCCATCGCCCTCCACGCCCGCACCCGTGACCAGCGGTACAGCCGGGCCGCGGACTGGGACCTGATCGGCCGCGTGGCCGCCGAGCGCACGGTGCCGGTGGTGGGGAACGGCGACATCCTGACCCACTTCGAGGCGCGCGACCGCATGACGCGGTCCGGGGTGCGCTCGGTGATGCTCGCGCGCGGCGCTCTCATCAAGCCTTGGCTCTTCCGCGAGATCCGCGAGGGGCGGAGCTGGCTTCCCACGCCCGAAGAGCGCTTCGCCGTGATCTGGCGCCTGCGCGAGCTTCTCTTCGAGCATTTCAGTGGCGACGAGCGGGGCCGCGTCCGCAGCCTCCGCTTCCTCACCTGGCACCTGAACTTCCTCTGCCGCTACCAGGCGTTTCCGGAGGAGGAGTTCGCGGCCCAATCGCGCGAGCACCCGCTCCTGCAGACGCGGATGCCCGGCGAGCCAGCGTCTTCGCCGCTGGAGGCGCTCCTGCGCGACGCGCGCGCCGAAACTCACGCCGCCCTCGCGGCGCTGGTCATCGAGTCGGCGGATCGAGCAGAGGCGCTTGCGAAGGCCCTCGATCTGCAGGAGGCCCTGCCCCCGGCGGGCGACGCCGGTGACTTCGAGGTCGCGGCGGCCGAAGTCTCAGGGTGACGTGCCCCGGAGGACGGGGAACAGGACATTGAGCGTGGCCTCGATGCTCGCCGCCATCTAGACCTCCCTCGAAGCGGCGAGCCCTGTTTCGCCGAAGGTCGCCGCGCGTACCGGGCGGAAATGGCCGAGGCTTGTGGTGGGGGCACCCCGTCGAGGGCCTCCGCAGGGCGGAGCGCTATACTCGGTTGCATCAGGTGCTTTCCCGAGGGTCTGGTGATGGACGCCGGTGGCGCGGCCGGAGGCGTGGTGGTTCGATTCGGGGTCTTCGACCTGGACCTCAGGACGGCGGAGCTGCGCAAGGGCGGGCAGGCGGTGATCGAGGACCTCGGAAGCCGGAACGGCGCGCTGCACCTCACCTTCCGCGCTCCGGAAGCCCGGGCCTCGGCCGAGACGGTGTGACGTGATCGGCAAGACGGTCTCGCACTACCGCATCCGCTCCAAGCTGGGTGGCGGCGGGATGGGGGTGGTGTACGAGGCGGAAGACCTGAACCTCGGCCGGAATGTGGCCCTGAAGTTCCTGCCGGAAGCTCTGGAGAGCCCCGAGGCCCTGGAGCGTTTCAAGCGCGAGGCGCGTGCGGCCTCGGCTCTCAATCATCCCCACATCTGCGTGGTGTACGACCTCGGGGAGCACGAGGGGAAGCCCTTCATCGCCATGGAGCGGATGCAGGGCCAGACCCTCAAGGAAATGGTGCGCGAGGAGACCCCGTCCGTGGAGCGGGTGTTGGAGCTGGGATCGCAAGTCGCGGACGCGCTGGAGGCGGCCCATACGGCGGGGATCATGCACCGGGACCTGAAGCCCGCGAACGTGTTCGTGACGGTGCGCGGCGATGCGAAGCTCCTGGATTTCGGCCTGGCCAAGGCGTTGCGGGGTGCGGTGGGTTCGGAGGCGACGGAGGAGCACCTGACGCGACCGGGTTCAACCCTGGGGACGGTGGCATACATGTCTCCGGAGCAGGCGCGGGGCGATCAGGTGGACGCGCGGAGCGACCTGTTCTCGCTTGGGGTGGTGCTCTACGAGATGTCGACGGGCCGTCTCCCCTTCGGCGGGACGAAGGCCGAGATGTTCAAGGGGATACTGGCTGACACCCCGCCTTCTCCGACGAGCCTCAATCCCGGAATCCCACCGGAGCTGGAACGGATCGTCCTCAAGGCGCTGGAGAAGGACCGCGGCCTGCGCTACCAGCACGCCGCAGAGATGCGGGCCGACCTGAAACGGCTGCTTCGGGACTCGGCCTCGGGTCGGGCGCCTCTTGCCGCGAGTGGGGGCGTGGCGCGGGCCGTGCCGCCGCGACGCAGGCTCGTCGTCGTGGGAGCCGTCGTGGCGGCGCTGACTTTGGCACTGGGCGGGGTGTGGCTTGCGCGGCGGGGGAGCGGCACGGCCACGTCGCCCACCGACTCCGCGGGGCCCAAGCGGTTGGCGGTGCTCCCCTTCGAAAACCTGGGCGCTGCGGAGGACGGATACTTCGCGGACGGGATGACGGACGAGGTGCGCAGCAACCTCGCGGGGTTGTCGGGCCTCTCGGTCATCGCGAGCGGCAGCGCGAGCCAGTACAAGGCCACGACCAAGCCGCCAGAGCAGGTCGCGAAGGAGCTGGGGGTCGCCTACCTCCTGTTCGCCAAGGTCCGTTGGCAGAAGTCCGGAAAGGCGAGCCGGATCCGCCTGACGGCCGAGCTGGTGGAGGTGGCCGGCGGAGGCGCGCCGACCACGCAGTGGCAGGAGGCGTTCGAAGCCGACATGGAGGACGTGTTCCGGGTACAAGGCGAGATCGCGACGAAGGTGGCCCGGTCGCTCGAAGTGGTGCTGTCCGGGAAGGAGCGCGGGCTCCTCACCGCGCGTCCCACGTCGAACCTCGCGGCCTACGACGCCTACCTCAAGGGAATGGAGATCGAGAAGGGGAGCCTGCGTGCGCCAGGTGCCATTCCGCAGTACGAGCAGGCGGTTGCGCTGGATCCCGCGTTTGCGCTGGCCTGGGCCAGGCTCTCCCTCAGACGTTCCTGGAACTATTCAGGTTCGCCGGAGGAGGCGGAGGCGGCGCGGACGGCGGCGGCGCGGGCCATGGAGCTGGAACCCAGCATGCCCGAGGCGTACCGTGCTCTCGGGGCCTACTACAACCTCGTCGCGCACGACCCGGAAAAGGCCATCGAGGCGCTCGCGCGCGGGCTGAGCCTCGCCCCCGCCAACGCGGAGTTGCTCGTGCACCTGAGCGCCGTCGAGCGACAGCTTGGGCGGTGGGACGACGCGCTCGCGCACCTGCGCCGGGCGCGGGAGCAGGACCCTCGCTCCCTCGGGGTTGCGAATGTGCTCGGGGCCACTCTGCTCCGGCTCCGACGCACCGGCGAGGCGCGCGAGGTGATCGACCGTGGCCTCCTCCTCGCCCCGGCGCACCTCAACCTGATCCACAACAAGACGATGACGTTTCTCCAGGAGGGGGACCTCGCGGGGGCACGGGCGGTGTTGGCCCTCCTGGGTGGACCTCGCCCACCTCGAGTCGACGACCTCTGCTGGGTGCTCGATGACGCGCACCGCGACGTGTTGCTGCGCCTGACCCCGGGGGCGTTTGGCGGCGACCGCGTGGCCTGGGGGCTCACCCTCGCCCAAGCGTGGGCGCTGCGTGGGGACCCGGCGAAGGTCCGTGAGTACGCCGAGGAGGCGAGAAAGACCATCACGGCAGCGGTGCCGAAGGCCCAGGGCCGGGAGCCAAATATCCTCTTGGGCCTGGCGCTCGCCTACCTGGGCCGCAAGGCTGAGGCGATCCGCGAGGCAGAGGGGGTGGTAGCGCTCGGGCCGATCCAGAAGAACGCTATCGACGGCCCGGAAATCCAGCACCTGGCCGTGCTGATCCACATCCTCGTCGGGAACCACGAACGGGCGTTGGACCTGCTGGAGCCTCTGCTGAAGATTCCCTACTACCTGACTCCCGGCTGGCTGCGCATCGACCCCAACTTCGATGCGCTACGCGGCAACCCGCGGTTCGAGAAGCTCGCGCGCGGGTCGTAGCTCTAGAAGAAGAACCGGGACCGAGAAGCGGGCGCGGAGCCCTGGGTTCCACTGATCCGCCATCAGGTAACGGGGATCCGCGTAGCCGCGGGCGTTCTGGCTGGCCGCCGCGGTCAGGGCAGGGGGCGGCGGAAGACCCGGAATCCCCAGGCGCCCAGGCTCACGAGCGGTAGGGTCATCGGCCCCCGCGGCAGCACCTTCGGCGTGGATTCGCCCGGCAGCAGGGGCGGGCTCATCTCCGGAGTGAGCTCGATGAAGGGGCCGGCCTCGGGGAGGCTGACGCTTCCGCTCCAGGCGAGGCTCGACAGGTTGATCGCGACCAGGAGCTCCTCGTGGCCGTCGGTGCGCACGAAAGTCAGGACTCGCGCCTCGTCGGAGTTGGAGAGCCATCGTGTCTCGCCCTGGCGGAGGGCCGCGTGCGCGCGGCGCAGGGCGATCATCTGCGTGAAGAAATGCCGAAACTCGGGCCGGCGCTCGGCGGTGGCCCAAAGGATGGGGACGCGCTCCGTGAGGGCGGGGCCGCCGGACTCCGCCGTGTCTCCCGCCTCCATGCCGTTGTAGACCAGGGGCACGCCGTCCATGGTCAGGACGAGGGCCGCAGCGGCCAGGGCGGCCTGCTCTCCGAAGCGAGCGATCGCTCGGCGTTCGTCGTGGTTGTCGGAGAAGCGCAGGTGGAGCGAGCCGCGCGGGAAGCTGCGACGCTCGTCCTCCCAGGTGGAGCGGAGGGCCGAAGCGGGCGCGGCGCCGAAGAGAACCTGGTTCAGGGTGCGGTGGAAGGGCCAGCCGTAATCGACGTCGAAGGCCTCCACCAGGAGGCCGGGCTCGCTCCACTCCGCGAGCAGAAAGAGATCCGGCTTGATCTTCTGGAGCTCGCGGCGCGTCGCCTCCCAGAAGTCGATGGGCACGAGGCCGGCCACGTCGCAGCGGAAGCCGTCGAGGTCGAAGTCGCGCAGCCAGCGCGCCAGCATTGCCGTCATCAGGGCGCGGAGCTCAGGGTTCGCGTAGTCGAGCTTGGCCACGTCGTTCCAGTCGGCGCTCGGGGGCTGGACCTTGCCCGTCGCGTCGCGGACGTAGAGCTCGGGCCGGCGCATCAGGACGCTGTCCCACGAGGTGTGATTCGCCACCACGTCGAGGATCACGCGCAGGCCGCGGCGATGGGCTTCCGCCACGAGCTTCCTGAAGTCGGCCTCGCTGCCGTAGTCGGGATTGATCCGGTCGTAGTCCTGGATGGAGTAGGGGCTGCCGTAGGTTCCCTTGCGCCGGTCGCGACCGATGGGCTGGACCGGCATGATCCAGAGGATCGTGGCGCCGAGGCGCTCGATGTCGCCGAGCCGCGCCGTGACCCCCGCGAGGTCGCCGGTGGGGGAGAACACTCGCGGGAACACCTCGTACACGACACCGTCTCGCACCCAGGCCGGAGTGGACCTTGCGCTCAGGTCGGTTCCGGGCTCGGTCAAGAGCGCGGCTGAGGACAGGACGAGGCCGAGCGGCAGGGACATGGTCGCGCTCCGAAGCTCGAGGGATCAGTCGACATACGTGGTCCGCGCCAGGACCGTGCCCTTTCGGGCCACGAGGTCCACCGCGACGCGGTGAGAGCCGCGCGGGCCCACTGGTCTTTCGAGCGCGAGGACGTAGTGGCCGGAGAGGGCGCCGCTCAGCCTGTCCATGGCCAGGACCGGAAAGTTGTGGGTCCTCATGTAGAACCCGCCGGTGTCGGCGGCCACCTGCTGAAGGCCGACTTCGAGCGAGTGATAGTCGGCCTTGGAGACGTCGAGGGCGAAGACCGCGGTGCGAGAACGCGCGAGGGCCCTCCGCGCTCCATCGTAGTCGGGGTCCATCTGGACCGTCCCGCCCTCGAGCCGGCCGAGACCCCAGCCGAAGAAGACGAGCGACTTCGCGCCGGGCAGCGTCTCAAGGGCGCGACCCAGGATCTCGAGCCCGGCTTCGGGACTGGCCGCGCGACGCGCCGCGTCCCGGTCGAGCGAGCGCCAGAGTGAGGGACCGGGACCGGGAGCGACCTCCGAGGGCTCGTCGCGAAGCAGGGCGAGGCGCAGCGACTCTGCGAGAAGGGCGCGGTCGCTCGTGAAGTCGAGGTGCAGGTGCAGGTGCAGATCCAGAGTGAGCACGGCGGCGCGGTCGTGCGGGGTGAGGCCCCGCACGAAATCGGCGGCGTACTCCTGCATCTGCATGAGACCCCCGAGCCGGCTCGGCTCGAAGTCCTTCTGGAGGAGGAACACGACCAGGCGGCCCGAGGCTTCGGCCCGGGGACCGAGAGCCCCCTCGCCTCCCTCGGTGGACGCCGCGGTCTCCGTGTTCCCGGGTGCAGCGGCCTCGGAGATCCACTCCACCGACTCCAGGTGCCCCGGCTTGCCGTCGATCTCCACGCGAAGGTCGCCGGGCTGGAGGCCCCGCAGCTCGTGCCCGTACGGATCGAGGATCCGGGCGTCGACGAGCACGCGGTCCACCCGCACGGGTGGGAGAAGCGTCACGTCCTGGGACCAGGCCGCGAGCGGGGCAGACGCGAGAAGCGCAGCCGCCACGCCGCATGGGCGCAGCATCAGCGTCGATCGTAGCATGCAGGGCGGGGCCGCCCCCGTAGGGGTGGGGCATGTTAGCCTGCGCTTTCGGCCATGAGCATCAAGAAGTTCTGGGAAGGCGAGGGCGGAGGCCGCGAGGTCCTGGTCGTGGCCTACCCGCTGATCCTCGCGCAGATGTCCTTCACCGTGCAGGTCTTCGTGGACCGGCTCTTCCTGACCTGGTACTCGGCGGAGGCGGTGGCGGGCGCCGTGACCGGCCTCTTCGTGGTGTGGGCCCTCGTCGGCCTGTGCATCGGCACCGGCGAGTACCTCACGACCTTCGTGGCCCAGTACCTCGGCGCCGGGCGCCTCGCCCGGATCGGCCCCGCGATGTGGCAGGGCATCTACTTCTCGCTCGCCGCGGGCCTGGTTCTGGCCCTCCTCGCACCGCTGGCCGGTCCCGTCTTCGCGCTGGCCGGGCACGAAGCGCGGGTGCAGGCCCACGAGGTGACGTACGCGAGCATCCTGCTCCTGGGCTCGGGCCCGGTGATCCTGATGGCGACCCTCTCCACCTTCTTCGCGGGACGCGGGAGCACGCGGGTGGTCCTCGTGGTGAACGTCGTCGCCACCGCGGTGAACTGCGTCTTCGACTATGCCTGGATCTTCGGGAGGCTGGGCTTCTCGGCCAGGGGCGTGGCGGGTGCGGCCTGGGCTACGGTGACGTCGCAGGTGGTGGGCGCGGCCATCTTCCTGGCCCTCATCCTGAAACGCGAGCATCGACGCGTGTATCGCACCCTGGCCGGATGGCGATTCGAACCGGCGCTCTTCGCCCGGTTCCTGCGCTTCGGGCTGCCCACGGGCCTGCAGTACTCGCTGGAGATCGGGGCCTTCGCCCTCTTCATGGTCCTCCTCGGCCGCATCGGAACGGTCGAGCTCGCGGCCAGCGGGATCGCCTTCAACCTCAACATGATCGTCTTCATGCCCATGCTCGGTCTGGGCGTGGGCGTCTCGGCGGTGGTGGGACGGCACCTGGGAGCAGGCCGGCCCGAGGCCGCCGAGCGGACCACCTGGTCCGCGTTCTGGATGAGCCTCGGGTACATGTCCCTTTGCGGGCTCCTCTACCTGGCTGCACCCGGCTTGCTCCTGGCCCCCTATGCGGCGGGTGCGGATCCGGCCACCTTTCCGGCGGTGGCTCGGGTCGCGACCGTCCTCCTTCGCTTCATCGCCCTCTACTCGATCTTCGACATGATGAACGTGGTGTTCGCGGCCGGGCTCAAGGGCGCGGGCGACACCCTCTATCCGCTGGTGCTGACCTTCCTGCTCTCGCTGGGGCGCCATGCTCGTGCCCGCGTACGTGGCTTGTGAGCTCCTGGGCGGCGGGGCCTACGTGGCCTGGTCCACGGCGACGGCCTACGTCGTTCTCCTGGGCCTCTTGCTGCTGCGCCGGTTTCGCACGGGCCGTTGGAAGACGATGCGGGTGATCGAGGGAGCCGCGGATCCGAGCGGCCTGGTTGAACTCACGGCCACGGCACCGTAGCCTTCCAGGATGACGAGCAAGGACTGATGGAGCGCAAGCGCAAGCCTTACGACAGCATCCTGCAGGCCATCGGCTGGACGCCCATGGTCCGCCTGAGCCGAATGGGCCGCGGGCTCCGCACTCCCGTCCTCGGCAAGGCGGAGAACCTCAACCCCGGGGGTTCGGTGAAGGACCGCATCGGGCTCGCGATCATCGAGGCCGCCGAGAAGAGCGGAGCCCTCCGGCCCGGAGGCGTCATCGTCGAGGGCACGAGCGGGAACACCGGCATCGGGCTCGCCATCGCGGCCGCGATCAAGGGCTACCGCTGCATCTTCACCATCCCCGACAAGATGTCGAGCGAGAAGATCCGCCTGCTCCGGGCCTACGGGGCGGAGGTGGTGGTGGTCCCGACCGCGGTGCCGCCCGACCACCCCGAGTACTACATCCAGAAGGCCAAGTCGATCGTGGCCTCGACCCCGGGCGCGATCCTGGCCGATCAGCACTTCAACCCCGTCAACCCCGAAGCCCACTATGAGACCACGGGCCCCGAGATCTGGGAGCAGACCGAGGGCCGCATCACGCACTTCGTCTGCTCGCCGGGGACGGGGGGCACGGTCTCGGGCGTGGGGCGGTACCTCAAGGAGAAGAACCCCAAGGTCAGGGTCGTGGCGGGCGACCCCGTGGGCTCGATCTATTCGGAGTACGCGAAGACCCACACGAAGGGCGCGGGCTCGCCCTACAAGGTGGAAGGCATCGGCGGCGACAAGATCCCGACCTCGCTCCATTTCGACGTGATCGACGAATGGATCACGGTGTCCGACGTGGAGGCGTTCGGCACCGCGCGCCGGTTGACGCGCGAGGAGGGGATCTTCCTGGGCGGTTCGGGCGGGCTCAACGTCTTCACGGCGCTCGAGGTGGCGCGGCGCCTCGACGATCCCGAGGCCATGGTCGTGACCATCCTGTGCGACACCGGCGAGCGCTACTTGTCCAAGCTCTACGACGACAACTGGATGCGCGAGAACCAGATGCTCGAGGCCGAGCGCGTGACCGCGGGCGTCCTGCTGGCCCGCTATCCACGCGAGATCCCGGCCATCGTCTCGGTGGCGCCCACGGCCAGCGTTCGCCAGGCCCTGAACCTCATGAGCACCTGGGGCGTCTCCCAGATCCCGGTCATCGACGGACAAGACGGAGTGGGCTCGTTGAGCGAAGGGCCGCTCATGGCCCGCGCCATCGAGGACGGCAAGGTGCTCGATCGCCCCGTGTCCGAGGTGATGCAGCACCCCTTCCCGGTGGTGGACGCGGACGTGCCCCTCGACCGGCTCGTGACCCTCTTGTCGCGGGAGACCCCGGCGGCGCTCGTCCGGAAGGACGACCGGCTCGTGGGCATCCTGAACCGCTACGACGTGCTCCGGCAGGTGGCGGGAATCCGGTAGAGGCTAGAGAGGGCCTTTGGAGAAAGGGAAGAGACTACTGCTGATCCTGTGCCATCGCCTTGACCTTCTCGAGTAGCGGTCTTTCCTGCATCCGATCTCCGGAGTGATACGTCCGGAAGGGGTCCTCTCCGTCCAGGGCTTTGGCCGTGATTGCGCCTTCAAGCACCTGGGCCGCTTCACCACGGCGGCCCTGCGAATGGAGGATCCGGGCCAGACTGAGGGCGGCGGCCTGGCCGGCCGGCCAGGCTTGGAGCGCCCGCTCCAATTCCTGTGCCGCCTCAGACTCGTCCGCCCCGGCTCCAAGGTGCAGAAGCTGGTCGCCGATGAACAGATGCGCGAGATATCGAAGGCGTGCAGGAGTCGCTGCCGCCGCCGTAACTCGACGAAGCTCGACAAGTCCGGCTTCCGGCTGCTGGTTGAATTGGAGAACGCGCCCCAAACGCAATCGCGCTTCTGTGCACGTGGCATCAACGGCAAGCACTGATCGGTAAATGCCCTCGGCCTTGGCCAGGGACAGCCTTTCGTCCCCAGAGCGGTCCGCCCACGCCGATGACATCCTACCTCCCGAGAACGTGCCTCGAGCCTCGTAGGCCGGCCCCAGGCTGAGGGCGATGGATGGATCGTCAGGAAACTGCGTCCGGCCCTGCTCGAGCAGGGCGATCGCGTCGTCATTCCTGGACCCGAGGAAGTACTGGCCCAGGGCGTGATACCAGGCGCGGAGAAAGGCCGGTCGTTCCAGGCCGTAGGGGGCCAGCGCGATCCTCTCGGCGACGAACCACTGAAACGCGGCCTCGACTCCCTTTCCTTCGTAGGCGAGTCGAAGCCCTGCCTCGGTGTGGAGCATGATCGCCGCCGGGAAGGACCCTGGCTCGATGATGGGCTGGCCGCTCTCGTGCTCCCGGCGCGGCAGGGCGGCATCGCGCATAGCTGCTGCCACCAGCGCAGGCTCCCAGGTGAGGAGCTGGCGGATCGCGTCGTCGCCGTTCCCCATGCGGTATTCCTTCACCAATCTGGCGTATTCGGCCGCTGTCTTCGCGGAGTCGGCCCCAAGGCCCGTTGGCAACAAGAAGGCGGCGACGACCAACCGTGCCAGGGCAAGGTCTCTGCGGATCATGGGGTGGTTCGATAGCCCTTCCGTGCCACGACGGTGGCCGGCCGTCCCTTGACGCGCACGCTCAGGGTATGCCAGCCCGAGCGCTGGAGGCCCCGAGGCGTGTATCGAAGGAGATACCGTGCTCGGAACTCCTCGAGGATGTCCAGGAACGCCTTGCCCAGAGCGCCATGCTCTGGAACGTGAAGGAGCCTACCCCCCGTCGTATCGGCCACGCGGCCGAGAAAGGCCGACCTCGTCGCGCCAACCCCCACCCCGTAGACGACGACGTCGCTCCGTTGGGCGGCGGCAAGGCCCTCGTCTTGCCGTAGCCAGCTGACCGATTCCCTGCCGTCAGTGAACACCACGGCGACGACCCGACCCGGGGTCGCGTCACCGAGGGCCATCGCCGCGAAAGTGCCGTCCACGAGAGAAGTGCCACCCTCGCCTTGCAGGGCGTCGATCGCGGCCCGGAGCGCAGCGAGGTTCGTGCCGAGACGCGGCTCCAGCCGAAGGCTATAGGCGAACGTCAACAGTGCCGCCTGGTCGCCATCCTCCAAACGGTCGACGATCCCATGCGAGGCGCGCTTCAGGGCTGCAAGAGCGGGGCCTTGGACGCTGCCGCTGACGTCGAAGGCCAGGATCAGGCTCAGCGGGAGGTGCTCGGCCGAGACGAGCTCGATCCTCTGCGGCACGCCGTCATCCCGCACCTCGAAATCCGCGGCGGCAAGGTTGGGAAGCGGGCCGTCGGTCTCCTTGACCAGGACGCTGATCCGGACGACCTCGACGTTCACGGGGAAGTGCGGCACCTGAGTCGCGATCGCCACACCGAGCGCGCAGAACCAGATCACCACACCCATCCCGCAAGAGACCCGGTTGTCGAACGTCCTACGCGGCAAGCCCATTGCCCTCGCCCTCGGACTCGGCACTCCTCTCGTCAGCGTGGCGCGGCCGGGAGCGGGTCGAAGACGCGCTCGAAGCCGAAGCCCTCGAAGTCTCGCGTGTTGCGCGTTGCGAGCTGCTTGACACCATTGTCGAGGAGAGTGTGGGCGAGGCGGGCGTCGAAGACATGGCGTCGCGCGGCCCCGGGGCGCGCCGCCGCCGCCCATACCCTGTCCATCACCGCGGCCGTGTCGACGAGCGCCCAGTGAGGGTTGCGACGAAGGGCCTGGCACAACGAAGCCGCATCCTCGGCCTCGAGGGGCCTGCGCACCACGGCGGGGTTGCGCAGCAGCACGTAGAGCTCGAGCAGCACGAGCTCCGCGATCGCGACATCTCTCCGATCCACGCAGGAGACGACGAAAGCGCGCGCCGCCCCGTGCTCCGGGCAGTCGCGATTGAGGCTGTAGAGGAGGAGGTTCGTATCGATCGAGATCACTCCGACTCCGCGTCCGGGGCGTTCGTTGCGTTCGCGAGCTCGCGCCAGTCTTCGACCGGTGTCAAGAACTCTCCGAGCGGCAGCGGTTCCGGCAGGCTCCAATCCGGAACCGGGGTTTCGGCGGCCCCGTACAGGCGAACCATGTGCTCGAGACCGCGGCGCACGAGCTCAGCGA
Organism: uncultured Acidobacteriota bacterium; assembly: GCA_963760685.1. Taxonomy (GTDB): domain Bacteria; phylum Acidobacteriota; class Vicinamibacteria; order Fen-336; family Fen-336; genus CAVXEA01. The sequence goes on along the minus strand of CAVXEA010000003.1, from coordinate 2,269,835 downwards.
GGGAGATCTCCTGCTGATCACCGATCCGCTTCGCCTGTGCGTGGAGGGCGTCCGGCAATTGGATCTGCGTTCGGATCATATGATGTATAGTTTACATCTACATCGTTATGGTGCAAACGAATCGCCCGGTGCTGCGCCGGACAGTCCTAACTGATTGGGTCGAAAGACGATCCAGCTCCTCGATGTGCCCTTGGAGCTGCTGTACCCGCCGGCCGAAAGCGGCGCGACTGACCAGGGGATCGGCGGTCGTGAGTCTCCGTCGAGGCATTGACAAGAGTCGAGCCACGCGCTACATATGTAGCATGGTCGCTACGGAGATCAAATAGTGCCGGGGAAGCCCCTCCCGCAGCTCGCACCAGCGGAGCTCGAGGTCATGAAGATGCTCTGGTCGAGAGGCGGGCTCGCGGCCCGGGAGATCCACGACGGGTTGACCGGGAAGACAGGCTGGGCCTATTCCACCACGCGCACCCTGCTCGAGCGGCTGGTCAAGAAGGGCCTCATCGAGAAGGGCTCCGTTCATGGCCTTCACGTCTACGAGGCCGCCATCTCGCGGGCCGAGGGAATGGCCCCCCTGGTGACGAGCTTCGCCCGCAACGTGCTCGGCCTCTCCCACGTCAAGGTGGCGGCCCTCTTCCGCGACAGCACGGCCCTGACCCGTGAGGAGATCGACGAGCTGCGCCAGATCCTGGCCCGATCGCCTGGTCCCCCGAAGGGGAAGCGGTGATGCCGTTCTCGGCGAGCCTCACCACCGCGGCCGCCCGCTTGGCAGGAGTGGTCGCCGCCGAGGTTCTCCTCTCGTCGGTGGTCGCGGTGGTGGTCCTCCTCGTGTGCGCCGCCCTGGGGCGCCGTTGGCCGGCGCTTCAGCAGGCTCTCTGGGCCCTCGTTCTCCTGAGACTCCTGCTGCCACCCGGGCTCGCTCATCCACTGGGGGCGGGCACGCTTCTCGTCCGGTTCGGCGTCGGTGGGGCGTGGGGTGGGCCGAGCCTGACCGACAGCGCCGCGGATGCCACCGCCGGCGTTCCCGGAAAGCCCTCTGGATCGGCTCGCGACGATGGCGAGGGGGCGCTCGTGGCGCTCCTGGGCCTCTGGGCAGGGGCTCTTGTCCTTCTCGGGCTCCGCGACTTGAAGCGCGCCCACGGGTACCGAAGCCTCCTCGCAGCAGCCGCTCCCGTGACCGAGGGCCGTCCAGTGCGTCTCGCCGAACGGTGGAGACGCCGGCTGGGCGTCAGGCGGCGGGTACGGCTCGTCACCTCCGATGCCTGCATCTCGCCCTTCACCGACGGACTGTTCCGTCCCCTGGTCTTCCTGCCGTCCTCGCTCCTGCTGAGCGCCAACCGTCACGCGCTCGCGGCGGCCATTGCCCACGAGCTCAGCCACGTGGCCCGCGGGGACGTGCTGGCCATGCGCCTCGAGCGCTGGGTGGCCCGGCTCTACTTCTTCCATCCCGCGGTCTGGATCGCGTCCCGTCGGCTCCATGCCTTGCGCGAGGGGATCTGCGACACCCTCGCCACCTCCAACGGCCTCGTGTCTCCTCGGCTCTACGTGCGAGGCCTCCTGGATCTGCTTGAGCTCGACCTGCAGGGTGTCGAAGCCCCGTGCTTGACCCTCTCCCAGAGGAGGATACTCATGCGTCTCGAGTCCGTTCTCGCAAACCGAACGCGCCGTGCCCACCGGTCGATTCCGGCTCTTCTCACCGCGGCCTTGGTGGGGTTCTTCCTTCTGCCCCTGGCCAGCGCCTCGGCACCGGCGGGAGACTCCGGCGCCGTCCGCTCAGGGCCGGTGGCCGAATCCGCACGGCCGAGCCTGGCCGACCCGCTTCCGTCGGGAAGGGTCACTCGCGGGTTCGGCCCGAGCCGGAACCCGGTGAGCCAGGGGGAGGAGTTTCACAAGGGCATCGACCTCGCCGCCGCCGACGGAACCCCCGTCCTCGCTGCGGACGGCGGCACCGTGGAGCTCGCCTCGAAGGAGTACGCGCCACTACCGTCCGCGGGAACGGTGATCGTTCTCGACCACGGCCAGGGCCGGAAGACGTTCTACTCGCATCTCTCCACTCTGAAGGTCGAGGCCGGACAGCGGGTGACCCCGGGCCAGGCCATCGGAAGCGTGGGCAATACCGGTGTCTCCACCGGGCCCCACCTGCACTTCGAGGTCTGGCAGAACGGCCAGCACGTGGACCCCGCCACGGCGGTGCCGGCTCTTCGCCGTCGTTAGGTCAGGGACCGATACCTCCCATCCATCCCTCGATGCGCCCCTGGACCTGCTCCTTCTCCGGAGCGTTCAGGATCTCGTGGTAGAGGCCGTCATAGCGGAAGGCTTCCACGCGTGCCTGGGGCGCCCGGGCCACCCAGCGAGCCGTGGCTTCGGGATCGACGAGGGCATCGGCGCCGGCGTAGAGGACGAGCGTGCGTACCCGCAGGCTCGGTGCCTGGTCGTGAGCCTCGGTGAGCGCATGTTGAAGGGCGCGGTACCAGCCAGCCGAGACGGCGTGGCTGACCAGGGGATCGGCGGCGTAGGCCTCGCCCACTCGCGGGTCGCGCGAAAGCAGCGTCGGATCGACTTCGCTCCTGAACAGGGTGCGAGGGAGGAGGGAAGCGAGGATCTGCCCGACGGCCGCTCGCAACGGCGAGGGGCGCGACCTCAGGGCGATTCCCAGGAGGGGAGACGACAAGACCAGGCCGGCGAGGCCTTCGGGCTCGCGGAGGGCGAGGGTCACGGCGACGAGGCCGCCTTGGGAGTGGCCGAGGAGGAACAGGGGCAGGCCCGGGTGCTCCGCGCGGGCCAGGGCCAGGCCCGCACGAACATCGACGCGATACTCCTCGAAGGAATCGACGTGGACGCGGCGGCCTGGGCTCTTGCCGTGGCCGCGGTGGTCCAGGGCGTAGACCGCCAGCCCCGCCTCTGCGAATGAGCGGCCCGCGGATTCATAGCGCCCGGAGTGTTCGGCCAGGCCGTGGGCGATGACGACTTGGGCGCGGGGCTCGACTGGGTGCCAGGACTGCCAGTAGAGAGCAAGGCCGTCCTTCGTACTGACTCGGCCTTCTCGCCAGTTGGCCATGGACGGAATAGATAGAACGAAACGGAAGGAACGGCAACGAACGGCAACGAACGGCAACGGACTGGATAGTAGAACTGCGGCCGGCTTCGCCGGCCGCAGGGCTAATCCAAGCTCTTCCGGAAGCGTAGGGTCGCTAGGCCCAGGACGAGAACGCCCTCTGCCAGGAGGGCCAGGGCTTCGGGCCAGAGGACGGCGAGGCCGGAGCCCCTCAGGAAGATGCCGCGGAGGACGTTGCCGTAGTAGCGGACCGGGATGACGTAGCTCACGTACTGGAATCCCAGGGGCATGTTCTCGATGGGGAAGATGAGGCCCGAGAGGTAGATCATCGGGACCATGAGGGCGAAGGCGCTGAACATCATGGCCTGCTGCTGGGTGCTCACGATGGTCGAGATGAGGAGGCCAAAGCCGAGGGTGTTGAGCAGATAGAGCAATGTCATGAGGACGAGAAGCAGGAAGGACCCCCGCAAGGGGACACCGAAAAGGAGCCGCATCACCACGGTGATCAGGCAGAGGTCGATGAGGCCGATGACCACGAAGGGCGTGAGCTTGCCGAGGATGAGCTGCCAGCTCTGGAGCGGGGTCACGATGATCTGCTCCAGGGTGCCGATCTCCTTCTCGCGAACCACCGCCATGGAGGGCAGGATCATGGTGACGAGGAGGAGCACCATGGCGAGGACGGCGGGCACGTAGAACCAGCGGCTCTTGAGGTCGGGGTTGTACCAGACGCGCGGCACGAGGTCGATTTGCCCCACGGCCCGGGCGGCGGCCTCGTGCCCACGCGCGGTGGGCAGGCGCCGCGCGTGTTGGAGGCGATCCGCGAGCAGCGCGCCGCCGGCTTCGGCCACGATGCGCGACGCGTACCCAAGACCGACGACCGCCGAATTGGAGTCGGTGCCGTCCGCGAGGACCTGCACCCGGGGTGTGCGCCCGGCAAGGGCGTCCTGTCCGAAGCCGACGGGAATGACCAGGGCCACCTGGGCGCGGCCTGCCACGAGCCAGGGGGTGACCGCCAGGGCCGTGTCCTCTGCGCCCTTGATCTCGAAATACCCGGAACCGGTGAAGCGCTCGACCAGGCCGCGACTCGCCGGGGTCCGGTCCTGATCGACGAGCACGGTCGGGATCGCGCTCACGTCGAGGTTGGCCGCGTAGCCCAGGGCCAGGAGCTGAGCGAGCGGGCCCACGAACAGGGTGGGAATGAGCTTCTTGTCCTGGCGAAGCTGGAGGAACTCCTTGACGATCATCCGCCAGAGCACGTACACGGATCAGATCTCCCGCCGGGTGAGCCGGGCGTAGGCGATGCCGTTCACGAGGACCGCGTAGAGCAGCAGGAAGCCGACGTCGCCCAGGTAGGGCCCGAGCCCCGCGCCCTTCAGGATCACGCCCCGGAGGATCACGTTGAAATACCGGGCGGGCACGGCGTAGGTGATCAGCTGGAGGGCCAGGGGCATCGAGCGAATCGGAAAGATGAAGCCGGAGAGAAAGATCGCGGGCAGCATGGACGTGACCATGCCGACCTGGAAGGCCATGGCCTGGCTGTCGGAGAGGCTCGAGACGAGGAGGCCGAAGCCCAGGGCGCCGATCAGGTAGATGAGGGTCGCCGCGAAGAGGTGCAGGTAGGGCCCGCGGACCGCGACGCCGAAGAGCACACGGGCGGCGATGATGATGATGACGGTGGCCATGAGCGAGATGCCGAGGTAGGGGAGGGTCTTGCCCACGATCAGCTCGCCGGGACGCAGGGACGTGACCCGGAGTTGCTCGAGGGTGCCCCTTTCCTTCTCGCGGACCACGGCCAGGGCGGTGGAGAGCACCGCCGTGAGCATCAGGATGAAGCCGATGAGGCCGGGAACCAGGAACTGGGTGGACTTGAGGTCGGGGTTGTACCAGACGCGGGGCTCGTAGTCGATGGCCCCGCGCACGGACCCGGCCCCCGAGGCTTCGACCAGATCGGCGTTGGCCGCGGAGACGATGGCCGAGGCGTAGCCGAGGATGGTGGTCGCGGTATTGGCGTCGGCCCCGTCCACCAGGAGCTGGACCGCGGCGTGCCGGCCGGCCTTGAGGTCGCGCCCGTAGCCCTCGGGAATCGCGAGGACGGCGCGGACGGCGCGCTCCTCGGTGAGACGCTCGAGGTCGGCCCCGGCCTCCAGGCTTGCGACCTGGTCGAAATAGGTGGAGTTGACGAACGCCGCCGCCAGGTCCCGGCTGCTCGCGGTCTTGTCCAGGTCCCGCACTCCGAGGCGCACGTGGCGCACGTCGAAGTTGATCGCGTAGCCGTACATCAGGAGCATCAGGGTGGGCACGCCCAGGAGCATGGTCAGGCTCAGGGGATCGCGGGAGGCTTGTCGCAGCTCCTTGGCCGCGATCGCCCAGATCTTGCGCGGTTTCAAGGAGCCCCCCGCGCCGCGCGGGCAGCGTCCTCCTGCTCGATGCAATGGATGAACACGTCCTCGAGCGAGGGAACGATGCGCTCCACCGCGACCGGTACGTTGCCGTCTTTTTCGAGGAGGTCCTCGATGCGCGCGGGATCGTGAAGGGCGTCGGCCACCACCACGTGGAGCCGGTTGCCGAAGAGCGAGGCCTCGAGCACGAAGCCCTGGCTCTCGAGCCGTTCGTGGGCCTCGAGGAAGCGGGGACAAGTGACCTCGAGCATGGCTCGACCGGCAAAGACGGTCTTGAGCTCGCTCACGCTCCCGAGGGCCACGAGCCGGCCGGCGTGAAGGAGGGCGATGCGGTCGCAGCGCTCGGCCTCGTCGAGGTAGTGGGTGGTCACGAGGATGGTCACCCCCTCCGCGGCCATGGCGTCGATCAGGCCCCAGAAGCGGCGGCGGGAGATGGGGTCGACGCCTCCGGTGGGCTCGTCCAGGAAGACGAGCCGTGGCTCGTGCATCACGGCACAGGCCAGCGCCAGGCGTTGCTTCCAACCGCCGGGGAGGTCGTGGGTGAGGAGGTGCTCCTTGCCCTGGAGCCCGGCGGTGGCGACGGCCCAGGACTTGCGGTCCTGGAGCCCTGAGCCGCGCAGACCATAGACGCCGCCGAAGAAATCCAGGTTCTGCGCGACGGTCAGGTCTTCGTAGAGGCTGAAGCGCTGGGTCATGTAGCCGATGCGGCGCTTCACGGCCTCGGGGTCCTTCGCGACGTCGATCCCGAGCACGGTGGCGTTCCCCGAGGTCGGTCGGAGCAGGCCGCACAGCATCCGAATGGTCGTGGACTTGCCCGCCCCGTTGCTGCCCAGAAGACCGAAGATCTCGCCTGGCCGCACCGAGAAGCTGAGATCGTCGACCGAGGTGAAGGCGCCGAAGCGCTTGACCAGGCGGTCGACCGCGATGACGGGCCCGCTCTCGGCTGCCGTCACCGCCCGACCGCGCGGTCGAGACGGGCCTGGGCCAGGCTGAGGCTCGCGGTGGCATTGGTCCGATCGACCGCGGCCCGAAGCCTCCGGGTTTCGGCGTCGAGCAGGTCGGCGGAGGCGCTCACGCCCTCGCGGTATCGGTCCCGTTCCACCCGCTCGCCTTCCTGGGCGGCCTCGAGAGCGCGATCGGCCACCGCGAGAGCCGCCGCCGCGGTGGCGAGGTCGAGGAGCCGGCTCTTCACCTCGACCCGCACCCGGCGCTCGAGGTCCTCGACCTGATGGCGGAGGGCCTCCGCCTGGGCCTGGGCTTGCGCGGTTGCCGCCTTCGTACGCCCGCCGTCGAAGGCCGTGAGCGAGACGTTGACCCCGACGCTCCACGAGTCCTTCCATTCGTCCACCAGGGGAAGGATGCGGTTGTTCGGGCGCGCGTAGTCGTAGCCCGCGGACAGTCCGACCTGGGGCAAGCGCGGTGCCCGCGCGACCCGGACCGCCGCCAGGGCCGCGTTGGCGCGCGCACACAGGGCGATGAGCTCGGGCCGGGTGGTGAGGGCCAGGGACGCGAGCGCGTCCGGCTCGCCCGGGTTCGCCGGCGGTGCCGCCTCATCCGCCGGATCGACGCGCGTGCCCGGGGGAAGCCCGACGAGGCGGAGCATCTCCTCGTTCGCGATGGCGAAGTTGTTCTCGGCCTGGAGGCGGCCGAGCTCGGCGCGGTCTCGCTCGACTTGCACGGCGAGGACGTCGCTCCGCGCCGACATCCCCACGTCGAATCGACTCTGGGCGTCTTTGAGGTGGGCCTCGAAGGAGGCGAGCGACTGGGTGAGGACGCGCGCGGTCTCGCGGGCCGTGACCAGGGACCAGTAGGCCGCGGTGGTCTCGAGCACGAGGTCCTGGACCCCGGCCTGGAGGTCGTGGCCGGCCGCCACCCGCTGGTGGTCCGCCACGTCCATCCCGGCCTGGATGCGGCCCCCGACGTAGAGGGGCTGGACGAGACCGGCGTGGGCCCGGTAGGTGTCCTGGATGTCCGGGAACACGGTCTCGCGTACCGGCGGCGGGCCCGGAACCACGAGGGTGAGCTCGGGTACGCTCGAGAGACGAGTGTAGCCGGCCGCCACGTCCACCTGGGGCCAGCGGTAGGCGCGGGCCCCGCTGAGGCCGGCCTTGGCCGCGGTTTCGAGGGCGGTGAGCTGGGCGAGTCGGGCCGAATGCGCTCGGGCGCGATCGAGCGCCTCCGCGAGGGTGAGCCGGGTGACGGCCGAGGGCTCGTCTGCGGCCGGCGCTCCCGCCGCCACACCGAAGACGACGGCCAGGGTCGATAGTGAACGTAGGCTCATCGGGGGACCTCCGCGGAGTCGTGGGTCTCTTCGGCGCGCATGCGGGCGATGAAGAGGTCTTCGAGCGTCGGGGCCACCGCTCGGGCGTGCCGGACGAGGACGCCTTCGCTCGTCAGGGCGAGGCTGACGCGACTGATGGCCTGGGCGGCCTCCCCGGGAACGAGCCCGGGGAGGGTCGCGTGGAGGCGCTCGCCGAAGGACTCGACATCGCTGATCTCGGGGATCCCGCCGAGGACCTGGGCGGCCTGGCGCCTGGGCTCGGCCAGGATCTCCAGGACGAGGCCTTTCGCTTCGGCCCGCAGCTCGTCCGGCGTGCTGATGTTCAAGATCCGCGCGCGGTCCATGAGGGCCACGCGCTGGCAGCGCTCGGCCTCGTCCAGATAGGGAGTGGTCAGGAGCAGGGTCAGCCCCTGTCGTTGCAGGCGGGCCAGGATGCGCCAGAAATCGCGTCGCGACACCGGGTCGACGCCGGTGGTGGGCTCGTCGAGGATCAAGAGGTCGGGGGTGTGGATGAGGGTGCAGGCGAGGGCGAGCTTCTGCTTCATCCCTCCGGAGAGCCGGTCGGCGAGGCGGTCGCGGAAAGGCGTCATGCGGAGAAGGGCGAGGAGCTCGTCGCGTCGCGCCTTCCATCCCCGCACTCCGTGGATCTCCGCGAAGAAGGCGACGTTCTCGTCCACGGAGAGGTCGCCGTAGAGGGAGAAGCGCTGGGAGAGATAGCCGATGCGCCGGGACACGGCCTCGCTCTCGCGGATGGGGTCGAGGCCGCACGTCCGCACCGTGCCCTGGTCGGGGCGCAGCAGGCCCAGGATCACCCGCAGGGTCGTGGTCTTCCCCGCGCCATCCGGGCCGATGAGGCCGAACATCTCGCCGGGCCGGACGTCGAAGCTCACCTCGCGCGCGGCCACGACTTCGCCGTAGCGGCGGGTCATGCGATCGAGCACGACCAGCGGCGCCGCCTCGGCGCTCACGAAGTGATTCCCGCGGAGGCGATGCGTGCTTCCGCGGGCATCCCCGGCTTGAAGAGGCCGTCCTTGTTGTCGAGGCCGACCTTGACCCGGAAGACCAGCTTCACCCGCTCGTCGCGGGTCTGCACGTTCTTCGGGGTGAACTCGGCGCGCGAGGCGACGAAGGTGATCTTGCCGCGTCGCGTCTGCCCGTCGTCGGTCTTGACCTCCACGTCCTGCCCGAGACGGAGGCGAGCGAGGTCCGGCTCGGCCACGTAGACCGTGAGCCACGCTTCTTCGAGGTTGGTGATCACGCACAGCCCCGACGAGGGTTGGAGCATCTCGCCCGCCTCGGCGATCTTCTCGGTCACCACCCCGCTCACCGGGCTCTTCACGGTGGCGTCCTGGATCTGCTGCTCCGCCTGGGCGATGCGGGCCTCGGCGGCCGCGAGCCGGGCGCGGGCCCCGTCGATCTCCTCCGGCCGGCTTCCCGAGCGCAGGCGGGCGAGGGACTGCCTGCGGGCCGCGAGGCGCTCGACCGTCATGTCGCGGCGCGTCCGCGCGTCGTCGCGGGCCTTCGTGGTGCCCGAGCCCCGATCGAGCAACCCTTGCATGCGCGCGAGGTCCCGCTCCGCGCCGGCCAGCTCGGCGGTGTCCTGCGCCACCTGCGCCTCGAGCTCGGCGATGTCCTCACGCCGCGCTCCGGCCAGACGCAAGCGCAGCTCGGCCGCGGCCTGCTCGCGCTCGGCCCGGGCCTGGCGCAGGAGCAGGCGCGCGTCCGTGGTGTCGAGCTCCGCGATCTGCTGGTCGCGGGCGATCTGGTCTCCCTCCTGGACCGCGAAGGTTTCGAGGCGACCTCCGACCTTCGTCGAGAGCCGGACGTCGGTGGCCTCGACGTGGCCCGAGGCCACGATGACCGCGGGGTCGAGGCCCCGGTGGCAGCCGGCGAGCACGACCAGCGCGCCGAGCGAAGCGCGGAGCAAAGGGGCGGGCATCGAGTCCTCCTTGGGGTTGGACGCGCGATTCTAACAGGGCGCCCCTTTGGCCTTCCTCCTCGCCTGTCGGCGCTCCGCCTCGTGGTAGCCTCGGCCTCCCAGGGAGACCCTCCTTCTTGAACGACCGCTCGCTCTTCCAACGTGGCCTGCGCGCGGTCCGGAGCCTCGTGTTCTTCGCGGTCTACGCGGTCTACCTGGTGTTCTTCTTCGGCCTGCCGCAGCGCGTGATCATCTGGCCCTTGACCCTGCTCCTGCCCGCGTGGCGCAACGACATCGTGGGCTTCTGGTTCCGACTCCTCGCCAACACCACGATCGCTCTGGCCCGGGTCGTGGCCGACGTGCGCCTCGAGCGCAGCGGCTCCGTTCCCCCGGGAAGCTGCGTCGTGCTCATGAACCACCAGTCGCTCCTCGACATCCCGATCGCCTACTCGCTGGTCTGCCGCCCTCACCCCGTCATCCCCACCCGGCGGCTGTACGCGCGGGGCATCCCCGGCGTCTCGCCCCTGCTGCGCCTGGCTCGGGCGCCGTTCGTCACGCAGACGCGAGCGGGCGCCCGCGGGGACCTGAAGGCGATCGTGGCCGCGGCCGAGGAGGTCGCCGCCGGCCGCTTGTCGATGGTCATCTACCCGGAGGGGCATCGGAGCGATGACGGAGAGCTCAGCCCGTTCATGACCGCGGGTCTCAAGGCGATCCTCGGGCGAGCCCGTCGCCCCGTCTACCTGATCGTGGTCGACGGCTTGTGGCACGCGCGAACCACGGCCGAAGCCCTGTTCGCGTTCGCGGGCACCCGGGGCAAGGTGAGAGTGGTAGGCCCGATCCCTCCTCCCGAGAGAGCCGAGGTCGACCTCTTCATCGCCGCGATGGAGTCCCGGATGGGTGCGACGCTCGCCTCGATGCGGGCCTGATCCTGAGCCCGAGCTCTAGGGCGAAGTCGGTGGTCGCCATCTGGCTCGCGAAGTTCTCGGTGAAGCCGAGCTCGAGCTGGGTGGCTCGGGAGAGGTCGATCCTCAGCTCGCCGTTGATGATCCAGTGGGTGCCGGGGTAGCGGTCGACGTCGCGGATGAGCCGGCTCGCGATGTCGGTTTCCGCCGCGAGGCTCCACTTGCGGCCGGGGCGCCACTCGAGGGCGAGGAAGCCCTCTCCACGGAGGGGCTCGTAGCCGACCCCGCGCACGGCCTTCGCCGGTTGCGCGGTGCCACCAAGGCCCAGATAGACATCGAACGCGGGGCCGAGCCGCCGCGCCGCGACCCACTGCAGCCCGAGCCCCGGTCCGTTCCCTGCGAAAGGCCCGGTCCCGGTGGGCAGGGCGAGCCGACCGACCAGCGCAGACGTCCACCGGCCGCCGCTCGCGAATCGCCAGCGAGCGAAAGTCTCGAGGGCGCCGACTCCCAAGCCCGTCTGCTCGTTCCACGAGAAGGGCTGTTGATCGATGGTCTTGCCCTCGACCCGGAAGGCGTCCTTCAGGAAATCGGGCCGGTTGCCGTCCGGCAGGTCGAAGAGGCGATGCCACGCGTCGATGAGGCCGTCGAGGCTGCCCCCGCCGCGCCACGCGAGAGGCAGGCGGAGGCCCGCGTCGAGGTTGGCGCGGAACCCGTGGGTCACCGTGAGGTCGAGGGTCGCAGCCTCTCCGTCGACCAGGAAGCTCCGGTCGGCCGGATGCTCGCCGGGGCGGTCCTGGGTCCAGCCGAAGGAGTTGGACCAGAGAAGGGAAGCGCGAAACGAAGTCCGACCGCGGCCCAGCGTATCCGGCGTCGTGGCGGGAAGGGTCAGCCGCGGCTGCGCGAGAAGGTGCTCGTCCCGAATCTCAGTGGGACCGGAGCGCGTCACGGGCCCCGGTTCCCCGTTGGTCGCGTGGTCCTGCGCAAGTGCCGGCGGAGGAACGACGAGCGCGGCCAGGAGCAGGGCGTAGGGGCCGGCACGCCGGCCGGGTCTAGGGTTCATTCGTGGGCGATCGGCCGCCGCCGCGGTATTCTATCCTTGGGTTCCGCCCCGTGGTGCGCTGTGGTAGCCTTTTTGGTCGCGTCTCCCGTCCCTGTGGTGTAGAGGCCGAACACGCTGCCCTTTCAAGGCAGAGAACGAGGGTTCGAATCCCTCCAGGGACGCCATCAGGCCACGGCCGGCCCCTGGGCGTCGTGCGCTGCGCGGGTCGCTATACTGGCGGTGACCCGGGGGTGAAATGAGCCCAAGCATCTATCCGAAGCGAGCGGTGAAGGCCCCAGCCAGTCCCGTGCGCAAGTGGGCCATTGTTTGCATCGTCGCCTCTTTCATCGCTAACGCTGGCGAACAACTCACCGCCAAAGCCAAATGCGCTGCCAATCAACCAACCGCTGCAGAACTGCAACTTCTCCAAGGAACATGGGAGGGAGTCCTGGTGGGCGATAAGGCGCACCAAAAAATCACCATCACGATCACCGGCAATTCACTCCATTTTCACCGGGACACGAACTTTTGGTTTGAGACGACAATTACACTGCCTGCAGGCACAAGACCCAAAGCAGTTACACGCCACCATCAAAGATTGTCCACCATCACAGGCTGATAGCATCGGCAAAGTTGTCGGAGCCATCTTCAAGATTGAGGACGGGACATTGACCTTGGCCACGATAGGTGACGATGCCGAAGAGACGCCGAAGAGCTTTGAAGCCACTGCAGGTCAAGGAGCTGATCGCTACGAACTCCGGAAAGTTCAACCTCAAAAGAAGAATACCCAACCACCCAAAACTTGAATGGTCATGGCGCAAGCGTGCGGCCTGTCAGGGGACGCCGCGTACATCTCCGACAAACCGTGACGCGCGCATCGGCCCGAACGCACCAAAGGCCGGCGCCCTTGCGCCGAGCCCTCGCCCGGGCCTACGATCTGCTGAATCTTGAACAGGGCAGCGCCCCGCGGTAAACCAACCGGAGCCCTCCTGGACGCCACACACAACAGAGCCCCCCGGGGCTACGAGGTCCCAAGCATGCGCAGGAGCCCGTTCTCTGCCGTCTCATTGGGCTGTCTCTTCTTGCTTCTCGTGCCCTTGAGCAGCGCCGATGTCGTCCGGGCCGCGCAATCCACGCCCGCGCCACCGGGCGCCGTCGCCCGATCCACATCGCCAGACACGCTCAGGGTCGTCCTGCTGGGCACCGGGGTGGGCCCGCTGGTCAACCTGAAGCAGTTCGAGGCCAGCACCCTGATCGAGGCGGGCAGCGAACGGTTCCTCTTTGACTGCGGCCGCGGCGCCACCTTTCGCCTGACTGAGGTGGGAGTCCCCATCGGCACGATCAGTCGCTTGTTCCTGACCCACCTGCATTCCGACCACGTGATCCAGATCCCGGACCTGCTCCTGACAGGCTGGGTGGGAGGTGGACGCAAGATCCCACTCGAGGTCTGGGGGCCAGAGGGTACGCGGGAAATGATGGATCACCTTCAGCAGGCGTTCGCCTTCGACATCCACATGCGCCGCGACGTGGACGAGAGCCACCCCGGTGACGGCATCAAGGTGGTGAGTCATGACATCAAGGAGGGCATCGTCTTCGATGACCTGGGGGTAAAGGTCACCGCGTTTCTGGTGGATCACGGTCGGGTGGCGCCCGCTTTCGGCTACCGCGTCGACTACCGTGGCCATTCGGTGGCACTTTCAGGAGATACGCGAGTCTCCGAGAACTTGATCCGGTTTGCCCAGGGCGTGGACGTGCTGGTTCATGAGGTCGTGGACGCGGACGCAGTCCGAGCGCGCGCGGGAGACCCGCGAGGACTGGAGAGGATCATTTCGCACCACACCACGCCCGAACAGGCGGGTGAGGTCTTCACCCGTGTCAAGCCTCGCCTGGCCGTCTACTCGCACGCTTCGAACGCGGAGAGCGTGATCGCGCAAACGCGGAAGACCTATGCGGGGCCGCTTCAGGGGCCCGAAGACCTGCTGACCATCGAGATCGGGGAGAAGATCGAGGTTCGGCACTTCGCGAGGTAGGGAATGAGGACACACCTACGGCTCGGCCGGTGGACGAGGGAGTAACGGAGCTCTACCGACCCGGTAAACGCATTACCGTGGTACTGTAGACCATGGCTCTCGCTCACTCGAAACTGACGGCCCAGGGACAGATTTCCGTTCCGGTCGAGGTGCGCCGGAAGCTGGGCATCGGTCCGGGCTCTGTCCTGGAATGGGAGCAGGATGGCTCGAGGATCGTGGTTCGCCGAGCCAGTCGCTACACCTCACGGGACCTGCATGACGTGCTCTTCAAAGAGGCGCCCAAGTCTCGCACCCTCGCCGAACTGAAGGAAGGTATCCGCGACTACGTGACCCGGCGTCATGCGCGCCGTTGACACCAATGTCCTCGTACGCCTCACCACGAGGGACGACCCCAAACAGGTAGCCGCCGCCGAAGCCTTCGTCGCCGAGGGAGCGTGGGTGTCTCACGTCGTCCTTGCCGAGTTCGTCTGGGTTCTGGTATCCGTGTATCGCCTCGGTGCAGCGGGGATCGCCAGCGCGATCGAGATCCTTCTCTCGCACGAGAATCTGAGCCTGCAGGACCCTGAGGTGGTGAGGGGCGCTTTGGAGCACTATCGGGGGAAGCGATCGCCGAGCTTCTCCGACTGCCTCGTCTTGGAGGCTGCCCGGAAGGCCGGCCACCTTCCCCTTGGCACATTCGACAGGGATCTGGCGCGGCTTCCCGGTGCTCACCGACTCTAGCGGTGGAGGAATCCATCAAGCGGCCCGGCGGAGCGGCGCAGCCTGCTCGGCCTCGGGCTCGAGCACCTCCAACGGCCGGGATTCGTCGAGCAGTCGGTCGGTCTCGATGATGACCCGGAACACGAGGACGCTTCCGAAGATCAGCAAGGCGGCGGCGAGGATCTCGAGTGCGGGCACGGTCGTTCCCTCCAGGACGGCAGCGTAGCCCGAACCGCTGCCGGGGGAGGTCCAATACTTTCGCTTATATTTCGCTTCAAGCGGAGGAGGGGCCTTCAGCCGGGGTGAGCAGGGCCACGATCTCCCCACCGTACAACACGATAGAGACCGAAAGCTCGAGCCAGAGACCTAGAACGATGATCCCCTCGAGGGTCCCGTAGAGGCCGGCGTAGTGGGCCAGGTACCGCACGTAGTAGGCGAACCCGGCCTTGGCCAGTTCCCAGAGCAGGGTAGCGACGAGGGCCCCAATGGCGGCGTCCCTGGTTTGCACGGAGCGCGGCGCGAAACGGTAGAGGATGAAGAAGAAGACGAAGGTGACGACGGCCGGGAAGGCGTCGGTCCACAGGAAGGCGGCGAAGCCCTCGAAGAGCCGCGCCCCGCTGGACCCGGCGACGCGGCGCAGGGCCCCCTCGGCCGTGGCGAGGGCCATGGCGAAGGCCATGGTGGCCAGAACCCCCAGACCCGCCAGGGTGACCATGCCCAGGGCCACGAGGTTGCCCTTGGCGAAGCTGCGGCCCGGGCGCTCGAAGACCGAGTCGAGAGCGGAGAAGAGCGAAGCGAAGGTGCGGCGGCCGGTCCAGGCCAGGAGGAGGATGCCGGGCCATTGGAACCGGATCGACCGCTCGACGAAGGTGCGGAGCGCCCGCTGCGACTCTTCGTCCATGTGCATGATGACGCCGTGGAAGAAGGCAAAGGTGGCGCGGTAGGCGGCGTCGAACGATCCCAGGATCTGGGCCGCGGCCGAGATCAGGAAGATGAGGAGGGGGATGAGCGAAAGGAGGGTGTAGTAGGCGACGGCGGCGGCGCGGTCGGGGCCGTTGTGATCCCAGAAGCGGTTGAGGGCGCGCCAGGCGAGCCGCGCCGCTTTGCGGATCACACCCGCTTCTGGGGCCGGGCCGGACGCATCTCGACGCGGCTCAGATGCGCGCCGTCCCGCGTCCGCAGCAGGTCGAGGATGGCGCCCGCGACGTCGTCGGGAGTGAGCATCCACGACGCGTCGGCGCGGGGAGCGCCGCCGAAGCTCGTGTCCACCGAGCCTGGAGCCACGGTCGTGACCTTGACCCCGAGGTGCCGCACCTCGAGCATCAGGCACATGGCGAGCTGGTCGAGGGCGGCCTTGCTCGCGCAGTACGCGGCCATGCCCGCGATGGGATTGCTGCCGGCCAGCGAGGAGACCATGAAGACGTGGCCGCCCGACTTCGCCAGGTGGGGGAGCGCCGCCCGCGTCAGCCGGAACACGGCGGTGAGGTTCGTGGCCAGGATGTCGTCCCAGGCCTGGTCGGTCGTATCGGCGAGGTTCGCGAAGCCGCCGACGCCGGCGTTGTTCACGAGGACCTGAAGCCCTCCGTGGGCCGCCACCGCGGCCGTGACGGCCTCGGCCGCGAACCCCGCCGCGCGCAGGTCGCCTGGAAACGCGAGGGCCTGTCCGCCGTCGGCCCGGATCTGCGCGGCCACGGCATCGAGCTCGGAGGAGGTGCGCGCCACGAGGGTGACCTTGGCTCCCTCCCGGCCCAGGGCCAGGGCGACGGCCCGTCCGATCCCGCGCCCCGCGCCCGTCACGAGAGCCGACGTCCCACGGATCTCCATGCCGCGGAGTATAGGGAGCGGGCCCGGGGACGGCAACCGCACGAGCCGTCGCAGTGGGGATGCGTCGGCGCTATATTGCGGGAAGCCGAATTTCCTGGTCGAGAATCCGGCGGGAGGTCAGCATCGAGTACAAGGACTACTACAAGATCCTGGGAGTGGCGAAGGGGGCGAGCGAGAAGGAGATCAAGGCCGCCTACCGGCGCCTCGCCCGGAAGTACCACCCCGACGTGAACCAGGGCGACGCCAAGGCCGAGGCCCGCTTCAAGGAGATCAACGAAGCGAACGAAGTCCTCTCCGATGCTGGCAAGCGGAAGCGGTACGACGAGCTCGGCTCGGATTGGGCGCGCTACCAGACGGTGCCCGGTCCGGGGCCGTTCGGCGGGGGCCGGGTCCGGGTCGACACCTCGGGCTTCGGGGGGGACTTCTCGGACTTCTTCAGGACGTTCTTCTCGGGAGGCTTTGGGGGAGGCGCTCCGGGCGGCTTCGACCCGGACTTCGCGGGCGGCCACGGATCCGACGTGGAGCACGACATCGAGCTCACGCTGGAGGAGGTGGCCAAGGGCACCACCCGCCTTCTCGGCCTCGGGGAGCCGGGCGCCAAGAGCCAGCGCAAGGTCGAGGTGAAGATTCCGGCCGGCGTACGCGAGGGATCGCGCGTGCGGGTCGCGGGCGAAGGCGGCGGGGGGGCGCGCAAGAAGGGCGACCTCTACCTGCGGATCCGGATAGCACCCCATCCCCTCTTCGAGCGGCGGGGGGAGGATCTCCTGACGGCGGTTTCAGTACCCCTGACCACCGCGGTCCTGGGCGGGGAGGTGGCGGTGCCCACCCTCGAAGGCCCGGTGGGCATCAAGGTCCCGCCGGGAACGGGTCCCGGTCGCACCTTCCGCCTTCGCGGCCACGGGCTAAGGCGACAGGGCGGGGACCGGGGCGACGTCCTCGCGACCCTGGCGGTCGAGGTCCCGAAGGAGCTGTCGAAGCGCGAAAAGGAGCTGTTCGAGGAGCTCCGGACCCTGGGGAGATAGGCTTCTTTGACCGGCCCCGAGGGGTCGGCTATCATCACGAGACTCGGAGGAGAACGAATGCACAGGAAGTTGCTGGCTGGTCTGGTTGCTCTCGGCTTCGTCCTTTCGGCAAGCGCGCCGGCGATGGCCCAGGCCGCGGCGGCCAAGGCCAAGAGGCCGCAGATCGCGATCATGGATTTCGACTACGGGACCGTGGACAACTGGTGGGGACAGTACGACATCGGCAAGGGAATGGCCGACCAGGTCGTGGATGCCCTCGTCAACGACGGCTCGTTCCGGGTCATCGAGCGCAAGAAGCTCGACACCGTTCTCGCCGAGCAGGACTTCGCCCGGAGCGACCGCGCGGATCCGAGCGCAGGCAAGCTCGCGAAGGTCGGGAAGGTCCTGGGCGTGAAGTACATCATGGCGGGCTCCATCACCAAGTTCGCGACCGAGGCGCGCGGAGGCGCGGTCCGGGTGAAGGGCATCGGGCTCGGGGGCAAGAAGACCAAGAGCGAGGTGAACCTCACCTGTCGGATCATCGACGCGACCACGGGAGAGATCCTGGTCTCGGCCAAGGGCCACGGCGAGTCGAGCAAGGGTGGCGGGTTCGACTTCGCGAAGGGCGGCTTCGGCGTGGGCACGAACTCCGACGAGTGGCGTCAGAGCGGTCTCGGGGACGCCCAGGAGCATGCCACCACCGATCTGGTCGCCCAGATCGTGCTCAAGAAGGACCGTTTGGAGTAGGCCGGGACCGGCCGACGCAGCGAGGGGCCGCCCGACGCGGCCCCTCTTTTTTTGGGGGACGGTGGCGGGCTAGGATAGCGGGATCCACATGCTGACCGTGGCCAACCAGCTGACTCTCCTGCGCATGGGCCTCGTGCCCGTGCTGGTGGTGCTCGTCCTGAATCGCGAGTATGGGTGGGCTCTCGGCGTGTTCATCCTGGCCGGCCTCACCGATCTCTTCGACGGGTTCTTCGCGAGGAGGGGGCAGAGCACCAAGCTCGGGGCCATGCTCGACCCGGTGGCGGACAAGCTGCTGCTGGGCGCCTCCTACGTGGTCCTGACCTGGGGCGGCGGTCTCAGGTGCCCCCTTCCCGTGTGGCTCACCGTGATCGTCCTCTCGCGTGACGCGATCATCATCGTCAGCGTGGTGGTGGTGAACCTCGCCCTGGAACGCCGCGTCTTCTACCCGTCCCTTCTCGGCAAGCTGTCGACCGGCGCCCAGATCGTGACCGCGGGCCTGGTGTTGCTCATGAACACCCTCGCGGTGTGCCCGGAGGCGATGCGCTACGTCTTCGTGGCGACGGCCGCGCTGACCGTGGGCTCGGCGCTCCACTACGTGTACGCGACCTCCGGGCGGCGGGCCCCCGCGCCGTGAGCGTGGGGTGCCTGCGCACATGATCGAAGAAGCGATCGTCGACTGCCCCTCGTGCGGGGAGCAGGCGGCCCTGGACATCGATACCACGGCCGGGAACGAGCAGAGCTACGTCGAGGACTGCCCGGTATGTTGCCGCGCGATGGACGTCTTCGTGCGCTGCCGTCCGGGGGAGATCGTCTCCGTCAGCGTCAGCGCGGAATAGACGTCCAGGCCCCCGGCCGCTCAGACCCCGAGCTTCGTCCGGAAATAGGCGATCGTCGTGCGAAGGCCTTCGTCGAGCTCAACCTTGGGCTCCCAGCCGAGCAAGGTGCGCGCCCGCGTGATGTCGGGCTGGCGCACCTTCGGGTCGTCCACGGGCAGCGCCTTCTCCACGATCCGGCTCGTCGAGGCGGTGAGCGCGACGATCCGCTCGGCCAGCTCGCGGATCGTCATCTCCCTCGGGTTGCCCACGTTTACGGGGTCGCTCTCGTCGGAGCTCATGAGCCGGAAGATGCCGTCGATGAGGTCGGAGACGTAGCACAGGCTCCGGGTCTGGCTGCCGTTGCCGAACACGGTCACGTCCTCGCCCCGCAGGGCCTGGCTCAAGAAGGCGGGGATGGCCCGGCCGTCCTCGATCCGCATGCGCGGGCCGTAGGTGTTGAAGATCCGGATGATCCGCGTCTCGACTCCGTGGAAGCGGTGGTAGGCCATCACCATGGCCTCGGCGAAGCGTTTCGCCTCGTCGTACACGCCGCGCGGCCCCACCGGGTTCACGTTGCCCCAGTAGTCCTCGCGCTGGGGATGCACGAGGGGGTCGCCGTACACCTCGGAAGTCGAGGCGAGAAGAAACCGCGCCTGCTTGGCCTTGGCCAGGCCCAGGCTGTTGTGGGTGCCGAGGCTGCCCACCTTCAAGGTCTGGATGGGGACGCGCAGGTAGTCGATGGGGGAAGCCGGGCTCGCGAAGTGGAAGATCCAGTGGATGGGCCCTTCCACGTTGATGTAGTTGGTCACGTCGTGCTTCACGAACACGAAGTCGCGGCCGGTGAGGTGCTCGATGTTGCTCACGTTCCCGGTGATGAGGTTGTCCATCCCCACCACGGAGAGCCCGCGATCGAGGAGGTACTCACAAAGGTGCGAGCCGAGGAACCCGGCGGCGCCGGTGACGAGGGCCCGGTGTTTCATCTCACCTCGAGGAGCCGTCTGACGGCTCCAGGACGGATCAAACGTTTCGGAACATCACGCGGCCTCACGAATGATCCGGACTAGTACGCGTGGTCCTGACCGAAGCCCCGGAAGAGGGTCAGGATGAGGATCTTCAAGTCGAGGCTCAGCGACCAGTTCTCGATGTAGTAGAGGTCGTACTCGATGCGCTTCTCGATCGAGGTGTTGCCCCGCCACCCGTTGACCTGGGCCCAGCCCGTGATGCCGCTCTTGACGCGGTGGCGCTGCATGTACTGGGGGATCCGCTCCTTGAACTGCGCGACGAAGGGCGGCCGCTCGGGTCGCGGTCCCACGAGGCTCATGTCACCGAGGACCACGTTCAGGAGCTGCGGAAACTCGTCCAGGTTGTAGCGCCGGAGCCAGGCTCCGATGGGGGTTCTCCGGGGGTCGTCGGCGGTCGCAAACACCGGGCCCGTGATCTTCTCCGCCCCGTCCACCATGGTGCGGAACTTGAAGATCTGGAACGTCTTCCCATCCAGGGTCATCCGCTCCTGGCGGAGCAGGATGGGGCCCCTGCCTCCCCGCAGGCGGATCATGAGGGCGAGAACGAAGAGGAGCGGGGAAAGCAAGGCGAGGAGGAGTGATCCCGCGAGGATGTCCATGACCCGCTTCACCATGCTGTTGAAGCCGTGGAGGGGGACCTCGTTGAGGCTGATGATGGGGATGCCGTCCAAGTCCTCGAGGGCGGCGCGGATGGTCGCGTACTGCACGAGGTCGGGCACGACCTTCACGTCCAGGCACTCGGTGCCCAGGCTCTTGATGAGGCCCACGATCTTGGCGTGGTCTTCGAGGGGCAGGGCCACGTAGATCTGGTCCAGCGATTGGGCCCGTGCGACTTCCGCGGCCTCGTTCAGTCGCCCGAGCACGGGCAAGCCGGCGATGACGTCACCCGTCGCGGTGTCGTCGAGGAACCCGACCACGCGGTAGCCCAGCTCGCGGTGGGCGATGATGGTCTCGGCCACGTGACGACCGAGCTCGCCGGCGCCCGCGACCACCACGCGCTTCACGTTGTAGCCTGCGGCCCAGCGGCGTTCGAGCCAGGCGCGCAGGCCCGCGCGGCCCGCGTAGAGCAGCACGACGTCCATCACCACGAAGAGGGCGAAGACCGCCTGGCTGTACTCCCAGAGCGGAGCCACGTCGGGCTGGAACCGGTGGTAGACGCGCACGTAGAGGGTGGCGCCCAGCACCAGGGCCGAGCCGATGAGAACGCTGAAGACGATCGCGAAGAGCTCGTCGATGCGGCTCCGGCCCCGCTTCACCTGGTAGAGGCCGTGGAAGTACATGACCGCGGGCCACAGCAGCGAGATGAGCGGCATCAGCAGGAGGTAGCGCGCGGGGTCGGGGACACCCTTGGTCACCGGGATGAGGGTCTCGAGGCCATCGAAACGGAGGAGGTAGGCGAGGACCCACGCGAGGTTCGTGGCCAGGAGGTCGACGGCCACGAAGACCGCCACCATCAGGCGGGTCTTTTGCTTCATCATTCGAAAGGGCTCGTTTCCACCTGGTGCTCGGCGAGAGTGCGCAGGACGAAGCTCCGGAACCGCGAGGCGAAAACCACGGGACCGTGCGCTTCTGCCTGGCTCCGGAGCGTCTCCCTATTAAAACCGACGGTCTCCAACCGGTCAACGGCGGCCCGCAGGGAGGAAGCACTCGGCTCGGCAAAAACGAGCCCGGTGCGGCCCGGGACCACCGTTTCGAGCCCGCCGCCCTCGCCGTAGACGACGGCCGGCCGACCGCAGGCCATCGCCTCCAGGGGGGCGATGCCGAAGTCCTCGACTCCCGGCATGACCAGGGCGCGGCACGAGCGGTAGAGCTCGCGCAGGCGCTCGTCCGAGACCCGGCCGGCGAACGTGACTTCGGCGGGCGCCTGCCGGCGCAGCGGGCCCTCCTCGGGCCCGCTGCCCACGATGGTGACGGGCCGTCCGGTGCCTCGGTACGCCTCGAGCACGAGGTCGAGCCGCTTGTAGGGAGCGAGCGCCGCGACCACCAGGTCGAAGCGGCCCGGCTCATCCGGGCCCGGCGTGAAGAAATCCACGTCGACCGGAGGCGCAATGACCTCGGCCTCGCGGGCGTAGAAGCGCTGGATGCGTGCCGCCACGAACGCGCTGTTGGCGGCGAAGCGATGGACGCGGTGGGCGGTGGCCACGTCCCAGGCCCGCAGGCCCTCGGCCGCGAACGGTACGAAGAGGCGGGCCGCCCCCCGGAGGCGACCCGGCCCGAAGTAGTCGTCGTACCGGTCCCACACGTAGCGCATGGGGGTGTGGCAGTAGCACACGTGCACGGCCCCCGGCCTGGTCACGACCCCCTTGGCCACGCAGTGCGAGCTCGACACCACGAGGTCGAAGGGGGAGAGATCGAGGGTCGCGATCGCGGAGGGAAAGAGCGGCAGGTAGTGGCGGTACCGGGTCTCCACGCGCGGGAGGCGCTTCACGAACGTGGTGTGGATCTCGCGCGATTCGAGCTCGGCCGCCACGGTCCCCGGCAGGTGCACCAGGGTGAAGATCGGAGCCTCGGGAAAGAGGCGAGCCAGGGCGAGGAGGACTTTCTCCCCGCCGCGCATGCCGGTGAGCCAGTCGTGGACGAGGGCGACCCGCACCGTGGTGGAGCGCCTGGCCGCGGTCAGCGGGCGGGCTCGGTCGCCACCACCGGGGCGGGCTGGCCCAGCACCTTCATGTACCCCGCGTGGATGGCCTCGACCGATCGCTCCCAGCTGAAGAGCTTCACCCGCGCGAGCCCCCGCTGCACGAGCTCGGCGCGAAAGGCATCGTCGCCGAGGACCCTCTCGAGGCCCCAGGCGATGTCGTCGACGCTGTGCGGATCGACGAGCACCGCCGCGTCGCCCACTACTTCGGGAAGGGACGAGATGCGCGACGTGACCACGGGAGTGCCGCAGGCCATGGCCTCCAGCGGCGGCAGGCCGAAGCCTTCGTAGAGGGACGGGAACGCGAAGACCGAGGCCATGCGATAGAGGGAGGCGAGGGTCCGGTCCGGCACGAATCCGAAGAAGCGGACGTCCTGGCGGACCCCGGCCGACTCGACGCAGCGGCGCAGGGCGGGGTAGTGCGTGACCTCGTCGCCGATGATGAAGAGCTTCACGTCTTCGAGACCGGGCCTGGCTCTCACCTGGGCGTAGGCTTGGATGAGACGGTCGAGATTCTTGTGGGGCTTGATGTTGCCGGCGTAGAGCACGAAGCGTCCGCGGATCTGGTACCGCTCCCTCACCCGCTCCATCTCTTCGGGACCAGGGTCGGTCAGAAGCTCGTCGTCCAGGGCGTTCGGCACGACCTGGACGCGATCCGGATCGGCCCAAGGATAGAAGTGCAGGATGTCGCGCCGCGACGCGTCCGAGACGGTGAAGACGAGGGCGCTCCTGCGGATGGCGCTCCCGATCATCGTGTGCGCGTATCGCCAGGCCATTCGGCTCGGCAGGTACTCGGGGAAGAGGAGGTGGATGCAGTCGTGGATGGTGACCACGGTGGGGATGGTCGAAAGCAGCGGCCGGACGTAGTGCGGGGAATGAAGGAGGTCCGCCCCCAGCCGATGGAGCTTCCAGGGGATCGAGATGTGCTCACGCAGGCCATAGCCCGGGGCGGCGTCCACCACCGGAACGAAGTTCGCGGCCAGATCGCGCAGCGTGGCCTCGTCGGCCGGGCTACAGAAGAGGAAGAATGTGGTCTCCCGATCGAGGGTGGCGAGATGGCGAACCAGGTTTCGGACGTACGTACCGATTCCAAAGTCCCGCCACTTCCGCGCGTCGATCGCGATCTTCATCGGCCGCAAGTTGTTCCCGCAGGTTCGGTTCCAAGTGACGCTCGGACGGTAGCATGAAGGTCTTGACACGACCAAACGAAAAGTAGCTCAAAGAGGCCCTATTCGCGCCCCAAAGCCACTCGGAGCAGGGCCCGGCGATCGCGGGGCGGACCCGCGTCGTCCCTTCGAGCAGTCGCAAGGGCCTCGTGCAGCCCCAGGACGGCCAGGTAGGCGCGCAGCAGGACCACGAGCCATCGTCCGCGGTGCTTCCGGTAGTAGAGGAGGTGGCTCCGGTGATACTCGAGGCGCGCACGGTCCGGCAGGCGCGTCATGCTGCGGCCCTTGTGGTGCAGGACCTGGGCCTTCGGCGTGAAGAGAGCCTTGTAGCCGAGGCGGCCGACGCGGACGCAGAGGTCGACGTCCTCTTCGTACAGGAAGAAGGCCTCGTCGAGGCCGCCCACCGCCTCGAGATGCGCTCGCCTCGTGAGCAGGCACGAGCCCGAGACCCAGACCGGCTCGTGCTCCGTCGAGTAGCGCTCCGCGGCCGCGGTGAGAGCGGCCGGGTCTTTGGTCTCGACTCCGCGGACCAGACGGCGCTGACGCCACTCCGCGAGCGGAGTGAGGTCAGGCCCCGTCGACACCTGCAAGGCCCCGTCGGAGCCTACCGTGCGCGGTCCCACGATCCCCACGGAAGGTCGGGTCTCCAGCACCTCGAGGAGGGTCTCTACCGTCCCCGCGGGCACCTCCGCATCACTGTTGAGCAACAGGACGAATGGCGCGCTCGTTGCTCTCCACCCGCGGTTGTTGGCCTTGGCGTAGCCCTCGTTCGCGTCGCTCCTGATGACCTCGGCCCGCGGAAACGCCTGTCGAACCGCATCGGCCGACCCGTCGGCGCTCGCGTTGTCGACGACCACGACCTCGAGCGGCGTCGTCACGACACGCAGGCTCCCCAGGCACCGCAGCAGGTCCTCGCGCGTGTTGAAGGACACCACGACGACCGCCACCTTCGCGGGGACGGCGCCACCCTGGAAGGGCCCGTTCAAGGCTCGTCCGCCGCTTCCGCGAGCGCTTGCCGGGTGAGGCTCGCGGTCCGGGCCCACGAGTGTCGCGCCGCCAGCGCGAGGCCTCGGCCGACGAGGTCGGCGCGCACGTCCGGGCGTTCGAGGACACGACCCAATGCCGCCGCCACCTCGGCGGGGTCCTGGGGATCCACGAACCGCGCGGCATCGGCGAAGACCTCGCCCAGCGAGGGACGACGGCTCAGCACGAGCGGCACCCCACGCGCGGCGGCTTCGAGGGCCGGAAGGCCGAAGCCCTCGTACTCCGAAAGGAACACGGCCACGTCGGCGGCGGCGTAGCGGTCGGCCAGCCCGGCGTCGGTCACGAAGCCGGACAGACGCACGCGCCCGCCCAGGCCGAGGCGTCGCGCGAGGGCCGCGAAGTCGACTCGCGGATGCGTCCGGTTGTCGCCGACCAGGTCCAGGACGAGGTGCGGAAAGCGATGAGCCAGAAGGCTTGTGGCCTGGAGGAGGGTCCCGAGGTGGCGCCGGTTCAAGAGCGTGCCCACCGTGAGCAGGAGCGGACCATCAACGCCGAGGCGGCCCCTCGCGTCGGCCCGCGGCGGCCCCACCGGGAGGTCCTCGTCGGGTCCGAGCGGAATCTCCCGCACGCGGCTCGCAGCCTCCGGGAAGCGGGAGGTGATCTCCCGGCGCGTGAACGACGAGCAGGCGAGGACGCGGTGCGAGGCGCGGATGCTGAGACCGGTCAGGACGCGGCGCCGGAACGCCTCGCGCCAGGAGAAGTCGGCGGGGACCGAGAAGAAGGAAAGGTCGTGGACGGCCGTGACGCGCGGGACGCGCAGGCGAAGTGGACAGGTGTAGGCGGGCGAGAAGAAGACGTCCACCTCGTCCCGACGGACGGCCGCGGGCAGGAGACCCTCCTGCCAACGCAGGGGATGGACCGGCTCCGGAGCCAGGGAACGGCTCCGGACTGGCGAACGGCCGAGGACGGCATCGTCCGCCACGGGCCCGTTGAAGTACGCGACGAATCGGTCCTCGCCATCGTTCTCGGTCCAGCGGCGGAGCAGGCTCCGGAGGTACCTTCCGGTGCCGGTCGGACGCCCTTGGAGCTCACGGGCGTCCACGCCGACGATCACCCGGCCAGGACTCGCCGATAGAAATCCAGGGTCTTCTGGGCGGCGGCGTCCCAGTCGAACTGGCGGCTCCACTCGAGCCCTCGCTGCCGCTGCGACTCCGCCTGGCCCGGGTTTTCGATGACCTTCTCGATGCCGGCGGCGATCGAGCCCGCGTCCAGGGGGTCGACGAGCATGGCGGCTCCTCCCGCCACCTCTTCGAGGGCCGAGCCCCGCGAGCAGACCACGGGCAGGCCCGCGGCCATGGCCTCCGCCACGGGAAGGCCGAAGCCTTCCTCGAGCGACGGCAGCACGAGCAGGGCGGACGCGGCCATGAGGGCGCGGATCTCCCGCGTCTCCAGGTAGCCGGTCGCCGTGATCTGCGAGCCGAAGACCGAGCCGCCCTGGGTCCACTCCGGTCCCGGGCCCACCATGAGGAGCGGCGGCACGCGGCGGCGCTTGCGCGAGAGCCCCAGGTAGGCCATGGCCAGGTTGACGAGGTTCTTGCGCTTCTCCTGGCTCCCTATGTAGAGGATGGCGCCCCGGGGCAGCTGGCGGCGGGCCAGTACGTCGGAGACCTCGGCTTCCGTGACCGAAGCCCGATAGGCGGGATCCACGCCGTTCGGGATCACCGCGATCTTCTCCTTCGGCACGTCGAGGAGGAGCTGGGCCTCGCGCGCCGTGAACTCCGAGACGCAGATGACGCCGTCCGCCCGCTTGACGTGATCGCGCACGAGCGGCACGTAGTCGCGACGGATCTCGGCGTCCGTCATGTCCGGGTGCTTGAGGAAGAACAGGTCGTGGAGGGTCACCACGTGGCGGGCGGTGCGTCCGGGCACGATCAGCGGATGGGGCGAGTGAATGAGGTCGAGAGTCGCGCCGACCAGGCGGTCGAGGGCGGGCCAGCCCAGCCGGTTCCAGGCGTAGTTGAGCGCGCTGACCGGCACCGGCCGATCGACGAGCCTGGCGTTCCTGGGCCACGCCTCGGTGGGAAAGCGGTCCCTGAGCGAAGCCGAGAAGAAGTAGAAGCGGTCGTCGGGGGCGAGCTGGGGAAGGCGTCGGCCGAGGGCCAGGATGTACGCCCCGACGCCGGTGGGCCGGGCGAGGGCGGGGCGCATGTCGAGCGCGAAGTTCATGGACCGCCGCATGATAGCAAGGCTCGTGCCCCCGCACGAAGCGGCAGGTCCGGGCGGGCGCTCCTGTGCTAGAGTCCTTTGGTTTTGTCGTTGGGCGGGCCGCTCCAGAACGGACCGGCTGAAGGCCCATCAAGCGGCGAGAGGAGTGGCTTTGGAGATCGCGGTCGTGGGCACGGGGTACGTGGGCCTGGTGGTGGGGGCCTGTCTCGCAGAGACCGGTAACCAGGTGGTCTGCGTCGACAAGGACGAGAAGAAGGTCGAGGCACTGCGCCGGGGAGAGATCCCGATCTACGAGCCTGGTCTCGCGGAGATGCTGCCCCGGAACGTGGTCGAAGAGCGGCTGCGTTTCTCCACCGACCTCGAGACCGCGGTCAAGGGCAGCGAGGTCATCTTCGTGGCAGTGGGGACGCCCCAGGACGCGAGCGGCGCCGCCGACCTGGCCGCGGTCGTGGACGTGGCCCGGGGCATCGCCCGCGCCATGAACGGGCACAAGACCGTGGTCCTGAAGTCCACGGTGCCCGTAGGAACCGCGGCCCGGGTGCGCAAGGAGATGGCGGGTCTCACGAGCCACGCGTTCGCCATCGTGTCGAACCCCGAGTTCCTGAAGGAGGGGGCCGCCGTCGACGATTTCCTTCGTCCGGACCGGGTGGTGATCGGGACTGACGATCCCGCGGTCGAAGCGGTCATGAAGAAGCTCTACGAGCCCTTCGTCCGCACCGGCAACCCGATCCTAGTGATGGACCACTTCTCGGCGGAGATCACGAAGTACGCGGCCAACGCCATGCTCGCGACCCGCATCTCGTTCATGAACGAGATCGCGAACCTGTGCGACAAGGTGGGGGCCGACGTCCGGCAGGTCCGGCTGGGAATCGGGCGCGACGCCCGCATCGGCGCCTCCTTCCTGTTCCCGGGGGTCGGCTACGGCGGCTCCTGCTTCCCCAAGGACATCAAAGCGCTTCTGTGGACCGGCAAGGAGGCGGGCCTCAATCTCGAGGTGGTCGGCGCGGTGGATCGAGCGAACGAGGTGCAAAAGCGCATCCTCGTGCCGCGGATCGCGGCCCACCTCGGGGGGCTCGCGGGCAAGGTCGTGGCCCTCTGGGGCCTCGCTTTCAAGCCCCGTACCGACGACATGCGCGATGCCCCGGCGCTGGCCATCATCGACAGCCTGCTTGCGGAGGGCGCTTCCGTCCGGGCCTACGACCCCAAGGCCAGTCACGAGGCCGCTCGTGTGCTGGACCCCCGGGTCACGCTCTGCCCGCGGAGCTATGACGCGGTGGAGGGAGCGGACGCCCTCGTCCTCGTGACGGAGTGGAACGAGTTCCGGGAGCCCGACTTCCGCCGCATCAAGAAGCTCATGCGCACGCCGGCCATCTTCGACGGCAGGAACGTCTACGACCCCGCGAGCCTCAAGGAGATGGGCTTCCACTACGAAGGGATCGGCCGGCGGTGACCACCGGCGTTCCGCGGAGGGGGCCGCTCCCCGACCCTCTTCTCACCGTGGTGATGCCGGTCTACAACGAGAAGGCCACGGTCGAAGAGATGATCGGGCGGGTGCTGGCCGTCCCCATCCGCATCGAACTCATCGCCGTCGACGATGCCTCGACCGACGGCAGCCGCGACATCCTGGCGAAGCTCGGCCAGGAGCGGGGCTTCAAGGTCCTGCGGCAAGAGCGGAACCTTGGGAAGGGGGCGGCGGTGCGCCGGGGGATCGCCGAGGCCACGGGCGACGTGATCGTGGTGCAGGACGCCGACCTCGAGTACAGCCCCGAAGAGTATCCGGACCTCCTGGACCTGATCGTGAAGGGCAAGGCGGACGCGGTGTTCGGCAGCCGGTTCATCGGCCGCCACCGCTGCTTCCTCTTCACCCACTACCTCGCGAACCTGTTCTTGAACCTCGTCACGAACGTCCTCTACAACACGACCATGACGGACATGGAGACCTGCTTCAAGGCGATCCGCGCCGACGTGCTCAAGTCCCTCCGGCTCGAGAGCAACCGCTTCGGGATCGAGCCCGAGATCACCGCGAAGCTGTTCAAGACGGGCGCTCGGGTCTACGAGGTGCCGATCACGTACGAGGGCCGGGACTACTCGGAGGGGAAGAAGATCACGTGGAAGGACGGCTTTCCGGCCCTCTGGACCCTCGTCAAGTATCGCTTCGTCGACTGACGGAGGGCCGTCCGAAGGCGGGGTTGCCTCCAGGCCGATCGCCGGGGTATACTCAAGAGTTGCGGTGCTGGCCTTAACATGCGGCCCGTCAAGGAGATGACGCTATCGCCGCCCCCGCCATCCCGCCGCTGACCCAAGCCCGGCCGAGGGCCCGCAAGCGCAACGGCATCAATCGGGCCGGGCTGGTCGTGACCGGGGCGCGTGCCGAAGCCCGCCTCTTCCTGCGGCTCTTCGCCTACACCAAGCCGTACCGCGGCCGACTGGTGCTTTCCTGGGTCGCGACCGCCGTCTACGCGGCGGCCAGCGCCTACCTCATCTACCAGATCAAGCCGATCTTCGACGACGTGCTGATCCGGGCCGTCAACGTGGGCCGGGTCTCGGTCGCCATCCTCGTGCTGTACGCGATCAAGGGCATCGCGGCTTACCTCGCCACCACTCTCGTCGCGGCGGTGGGCCAGCGGGCGGTGACGGACCTCAGGAATGCCCTCTACGAGCACGTCCTGAACCAGTCGTTCACGTTCCTGGGGCGCCACACCACGGGCACGCTCATGAGCCACATCACAACCGACGTCGAGAAGATCCAGCACGCGGTCGCCGACGTGGCGGGCGACCTCCTGAAGGAAGGCCTCACCGTCCTGGGTCTCGTCTTCGTGCTGTTCTACATGGACTGGCGCCTGGCCCTCGTCGCCCTCGTGGGCATGCCCCTCGCCATCCACCCCCTGGTGCGGTTCGGGCGCACGCTGCGGGCCTCGAACGAGACCTCGCTCCGGCGCTGGCGCGACATCTCGGAGATCCTGCAGGAGACCATCTCGGGGTTCCGCGTGGTCAAGGCGTTCGGGATGGAGCCGTTCGAGCTCGCGCGCTTCCGCCGGGCCACCTCCCGGCTCTTCCACGTGAACATGCGGATCACCCGCACGACCGCGATCCTTCCTCCCCTGATGGAAGGCGTGGGAGCGCTGGCCCTCGTGGGGGCCCTCTTCTACGGCAGCCACTTCATCCGCGTCTCGAACATCACCACCGGCTCCTTCGTGGCGTTCCTGGGCGCGCTCTTCGCGATGTACACGCCGATCAAGCGCCTCTCCCAGCTGAACGCCACCCTCCAGGGGGCGATGGCGGCCGGCTCGCGCATCTTCGGGGTGCTCGACAACCATCAGGAGATCCAGGAGGCCAGGGACGCGGTGGTCCTGCCCCGCATGCGACAGGGGATCGAGTACCGCAAGGTGAGCTTCGGCTACGCCGACTCCGAGGGAAGCATCCTGCGGCGCATCGACCTGAAGGCGGGCTCGGGGGAGGTGGTGGCCATCGTGGGCACGAGCGGAGCGGGGAAGACCACCCTCGTGAACCTCCTGCCCCGCTTCTACGACGTGAGCGAGGGCGAGATCCTGATCGACGGCGTCGACGTGCGCCGCGCGACGCTCCGGAGCCTCCGCGAGCAGATCGGCCTCGTGACCCAGGAGACGGTGCTCTTCAACGACACGGTGCGGGCCAACATCGCCTACGGGCTCGACGACGTGGACGAGGCGCGGGTGGAGTCGGCGGCCCGCGCCGCTTTCGCCCACGACTTCATCCTCGACCTTCCCCGCCGCTACGACACCATGATCGGGGAGCGGGGGAGCCGGCTCTCGACGGGGCAGCGCCAGCGCATCGCCATCGCCCGGGCCATCCTGAAGGACCCACCGATCCTGATTCTCGACGAGGCCACCTCGGCCCTCGACGCGGAATCCGAGCGCCTCGTGCAGAGCGCCCTCGCGAACCTGATGAAGGGACGCACGACCCTGGTCATCGCCCACCGGCTCGGCACCGTCCGCGACGCGGACCGGATCGTGGTGGTGGAGGGGGGCGAGGTCCGCGAGGTGGGCTGTCACGAGGAGCTGCTTCGGAACCCGCGGGGCCTGTACAGCCGTCTTCACGAGCTGCAGTTCGCGCCCGAGGATCCGGCAGTATGATCCGGTCCATGACCGGCTACGGGGCCGCTTCGACGGCCACCGAGGCCTTGCGCGCCGCGGTCACGGTGAAGGCCCTGAACCATCGCTTCCTCGAGGTGGTCTGCCACATGCCTCGGCGCCTGGCGCCGATCGAGGCCGAGATCCGGGACCTCGTGAGCCGGCGCCTGGCCCGGGGGCGCGTCGAGGTCACGGTCCAGGCCCACGGGGGCGCAGCTGCCGCCATGCCCGTGCTGGTCTCACGGCCGGTGGTCTCGGCCCTCGTTCACGCCTTGCGTGACCTCCAGGCCGAGTTCGGGCTGGAAGGGGGGGTGACCGTCACCGACGTCGTCCGGTTCCCGGGAGCGGTGGAGGTGCCCGAAGAGCTGGCCTCGGCCGACGCGCAGATGCGAGCGTGCGTGCTGGCCCTGGCCGACGAGGCGCTCCGAGCGCTCATCGCGATGCGGCAGGCGGAGGGCGCGCGCTTGCAGGGCGATCTCGGATCGAGCCTCGAGGCGGTGGAGGCCTCGGCCGGGCGGATCGAGAACCTCTCGGCCGAGGGCCGCGAAGCCAAGCGCGTCGCCCTCCTCGACCGTTTGCGCGGGCTCCAGGTCGACCTGGGCACGGACGAAGCGCGTCTTTGCGCCGAGATCGTGCGGGCGGTCGAGCGCCACGACGTGGCCGAGGAGGTGCAGCGCTTGCGGAGCCACGTGGAGATGGCGCGCGAGCTCATGGGTGCGGAAGCGCCATCCGGCAAGCGCCTCGATTTCCTGGCCCAGGAGCTCATGCGCGAGGCCAACACCGTGGGCAGCAAGTCGGCCGCGGCGGCGCTCACCCACGAGGTCGTGGCCTTGAAGAGCGACATCGAGCGCTTCCGGGAGCAGGTACAAAACGTTGAGTGAGAGGGTGCCGAGCGTGATCGTGGTCTCGGCGCCTTCGGGTGCGGGGAAGTCGACGGTGCTGAGCCGGGTGCTGCGGGCGGAGCCGGGTCTGCGCTTCTCGGTGTCGCACACGACGCGCCGTCCGCGGCTCGGGGAGACCGACGGGGTCGAGTACCACTTCGTGGAGCGGCCCGCCTTCGTGGCCTTGCAGCAGCAAGGGGCGCTCCTGGAATCGGCGGTGGTCCACGGCGAGCTCTACGGCACCTCCTGGTTCGAATACCAGAGGGCGGAGCGCGAAGGCGTCGACCTGCTGCTCGACGTCGACGTCCAGGGCGCGGCCAAGGTGAGGGCGCGGCTGCCGGACGCGGTGGCGGTGTTCGTGCTCCCGCCGTCCTTCGCCGATCTGGAGGCGCGTCTGCGCGGTCGGGGCGATGCCTCAGAAGAGATCATCCGCCGCCGCTTGCAGGCGGCGGGGGACGAAGTGGGACACTATGGGGAGTACGACTACGTGGTCGTGAACGAGGACCTCGAGGCCTGCGTCTCCACGGTCGTGGCCGTGGTGAAGGCGGCCCGGGCGCGGGTGAGCCGCATGACCTCGACTGCCGTGCAGATACTCGAGACGTTTCCGGTCCGAAAGGAGAGTTGAACGATGGCGAACATGCCGCAGTTGATCCTGGCGAAAGACGTGGACAGCAAGTTCCGGTTCATCACGGTGGCCGCGCAGAGGGCCAAGCAGCTCCAGAACGGGGCGAAGCCTCGCGTCGAGGTGCGGAGCCGGAAGGCGACGCGGGTCGCGATCGACGAGGTGGTGGCCGGGGCCATCTCCTGGGAAGTGAAGGACGAAGTCCCGCCGGCGCCCGCGGTGGTCTGAAGCGGCCATGACGACAGTCGTCCTCGGGGTCACGGGATGCATCGGGGCCTACAAGGCCTGCGAGGTCCTCAGGGAGCTCCAGAAACGCGACGTGGACGTCCACGTCGTGATGACGGAGGCCGCGACCCGCTTCTTGACCCCGATGACGATGGAGGCGCTCTCGCACCATCCCGTCTTCGTCGACCAGTGGGCGCTCGGCGAGCAGAGCGACATCCGGCACATCAGCCTCGCGGACGCGGCCGAGCTGCTGCTGGTGGCCCCCGCGACCGCCAACACCATCGGTAAGTTCGCGCGCGGCATCGCGGACGACGCCTTGAGCACGCTGTACACCGCCACCAAGGCGCCCGTGGTCCTGGCCCCCGCGATGAACGTCAACATGTTCGACCACCCGGCCGTGGTCGAGAACCTCGAGATCCTGCGGGCGCGGGGGGTGGGAATCGTGGAGCCCGGGTCGGGCTACCTCGCCTGCGGATGGCTGGGCAAGGGGCGCCTGGCCGAGGTCGAGGACATCGTGGTCGCGGCCATGCGCGCCTTGAACCGCCGCGCCGACCTTGCGGGCGAGACCGTCCTCGTCACCGCGGGGCCCACGGTCGAGGACATCGACCCCGTGCGCTTCGTCTCCAATCGCTCCACCGGGCGGATGGGATACCGCATCGCGGAAGCCGCCCGCGATCGAGGCGCCCGAGTGGTCCTGGTCTCGGGCCCCACGTCGCTCCGGCCGCCCGCTGGCCTCGAGCTCGTCGCTACGCGCTCGGCCGACGACATGGCGAAGGCGGTGGGCCTGCACGCCGCGTCGGCGACGGTGGTCGTCATGGCGGCGGCGGTGTCCGACTATCGCCCCGCGGCCCTCTCCGCCACGAAGATCAAGAAGAAGGAGGGGCCGGGGACCCTCGACCTGGTGCGGACCCCGGACATCTTGCGAGGCCTGGGGGAGAGCAAGAGCGGCCAAACCCTCGTGGGCTTCGCGGCGGAGACCGACGACGTGGTCGAGAACGCGCGGAAGAAGCTGGCCGAGAAGAGGCTCGATCTGGTGGTGGCCAACGACGTTCGGCGAACGGACGCAGGATTTGCCTCGGACCAGAATGCCGCGGTGCTCGTCGACGCCGATGGAGGCCAGGAGGAGCTGCCGCTCATGAGCAAGCGCGACCTGGCCGAGCGGATCCTCGACCGGGTCGTGGCCCTCCGTCGGCGGTCGCGCCCGTTGTCCGCGGTCGCGTCGCGTTGAGCGACGACGCCCGGGCCGAGATCATCGCGGACCTTCGCGAGCGGGCGGATTTCTACGGGGGCCTATCGTCGATCGGTGTGCCGGCCGTGAAGGCGCAGGCTCCATTGCCCGCCGCTCAAAGCCCAGGCATGGAGACCGCATCGGTGTCGCCCTCTCTCCTGGAGATCCGCGCCGATCTCGGCGACTGCCGCCGCTGCAAGCTCTCCAGCGGCCGCAAGAACATCGTGTTCGGGCAGGGAAACCCGAAGGCCAGCCTGATGTTCGTGGGCGAGGCTCCGGGAAGCGACGAAGACGAGCAGGGCCTGGCCTTCGTGGGCCGAGCCGGCCAGCTCCTCACGGACATCATCGAAAAGGGCCTGAAGATCCCGCGCCCCGAAGTCTTCATCGCCAACGTGATCAAGTGCCGGCCGCCGCAGAACCGAAACCCGGAGCCGGACGAGATCACGAGCTGCCAGCCTTTTCTCGAGGCGCAGATCCGCGCGATCCAGCCGCGGGTGCTGGTGGGCCTCGGGAAGTTCGCGGGACAGTGGCTCCTGAAGACGGCCGAGCCGATCTCGCGCATCCGCGGGCGGCTCGCCGACTACGGCGGCATTCCCGTGATGCCGACCTGGCACCCGGCCTACCTCCTGCGCAACCCGGCCGCGAAGCGCGACGTGTGGGAGGATATGAAGGTGGTGCGCGCTCTGTTGGACGCCGACTAGAGAGCCGAAACCCGAGGTTGGCATTGATGAGCATCGAAAACGGGTCCAGCGCTTGCGCCGTCCGCCCCGCTCCCGCCTCGTCCCATCTGCCCCTCAGCATCCGGTAATAGCCGTAGCGGTGACGGGCCATTGCCTGGCCGGGATTCTGTCCCGCGCGCGCTGGAAGTCCGCTCGTTCCGCCCCCAGTCCCCTTCGTCGCCCATGGCGATGAGGGCTCGTGACGCGTGACCTTTCGGCCAACGAGACGCAGGCATGAGACGCCCGGCCCCCGACCCACGCGTCTCATCATGAACGGAACGCCGCCTTGGACATCACCAAGCCTCTCCGGCGCTCGCCGTCAGAAAGGTGTGTCTTATGAGCAGGATAGGTAGGTCCGGTCTCCGTCACGTGATGAGGGTTGCGCTGGGCGTGAGCGTGTCCGCACTCGCCGTGGTGGCGGTGGGCGCGGGCGACCGGGAGGACACCATCCCAAGCGGGGACCTCGTCTTCAATCACTTCCGCAGGTCCACGAACCTCTTCGCGGTCGTGGATATCGCGGGCTCTCTCGTGAGCGGCAACGGCGTCGTGAGCACGGCCCACCTGAGCACCGGGCAGTACGAGGTGACGTTCAGGCGCGACGTGAGCCGTTGCGCCTACGTGGCCACCACGGCCAACGCGTACAGCCAGGCCCTTCAGGCCTACACCGCCGGGGGCCATCTGAGCGCCCAGGGCGTCTATGTCGAGACGAAGAACCAGGGTGGCGGTCTCACGGACGGGCCGTTTCATCTCATCGTGGCGTGCGGCGGATCTTCGTCGCAATACGCCGTCGTGGGCTATTCGGCCGACCTCGTTCGCGCGTCCCATGGCACCACGCTCAACCCCTTGGGCTTCGGTCGCTACGAAGTGCGGTTCCCGCCCAGGTTTCCGGACAACCTCGGGTTCTGCGCCTACCTCGCGACCGTCGGCGATCCCGCGAGCGCCCTCGTCTTCAACCCGTCCGGCGTGTACACGGGGAGCGGGCCCGACAGGCGCACGGTCTATATCGAGACCAAGAACCCCGGGGGCGGCCTTCAGGACGGTGTGCCCTTTCACCTGGCGGTCGTGTGCCCGGGTGACTTCAAGACTCGAGTCGCCGTGGTCGCGCAAAACGGCATCATGGATCGGGGATCCATCTTCACGGCTTCGCACAAGGGCGGTGCCGGTAAGTACGTGATCGCGACCAACCGCGACCTCACCGGTTGCGCGACCGTGGCCACGCGCGGTTCCGTCGATCAGGCCGTACCTTTCTCACCCGCCACCATCGAAATCGTTCCCGGGCCCGCGCCCAATACGGTCGGTTTGGACGTTCGCAACCTGTTGTTCTTCGGTGACACGCCGCTCGACGAAGCCTTCCACGCCGCCACCGTCTGCAGGTAGCGGAGGTCTCCCCGCCGGAACAGCCCCCTCACTCTGGAGCTGCCGGGCGCTCACGGGCTCCCGCCTCCGACGACCGTTCGGGCCGTCGGAGGCGTCTGTCACGATTCCCCGGTCTCCCCGACGGACCTTCCGCGTCCGCGCTCGGCCTTAGAGTCGGAGGGCGGAGGGTTCCGAGGGCATGGAGGAGCGGATCGTCGACGTGGCCGTGCCTCTCCCCTTGCACACGACCTTCTCCTACCGGGTCCCTGAGGGGTGGCCCATGCCGGAGCGCGGGGCGCGGGTCGTGGTTCCGGTCTCTGGCCGTCGGGCCGTCGGCGTGGTCACGTCGCGAGCCTCCGCCCCGCCGGCCGACGTCCAGCTCAAGGACGTCCTCGACGTGGTCGACGAGGTCTCCCTGGTCGAGCCTCCGCTTCTGGACCTGGCGGTGTGGGTGTCAAAGCACTACCTCGCTCCTCCGGGTGAGTGCTTCCGACTCGTGTTGCCCCCTGCGGGTATCCGCGCCAGCCGCAGCATGGTGCGGCGCGTGGCCGGGGCCGCGGGCTCCTTGGCCGACGACCGCCTGCTCGCCGCCCTCGACGCCGGTCCGTTGCCCTTGTCCACCCTGGCCTCGCGGCTCGGCGGCGATCCTGCGGCGCGCGTCGCCTCGCTGCGCCGCCGCGGGCTCGTGGAGGTCGCCCAGGACCTGACGACTTCCGGGTTCCGCCAGGTCAAGGTGGCGATCTTGCGCGACGAGACGGCGGTGGTCGAGGCGCCCGCGCAGGCCGAGGCCCTCGCTCGACTGCGCGCCGCCGGGGGTCGGCTGCGGGTGGCCGACCTCGTCCGCGGAAGGAGCTCCCTGCGCAGCGCGCTCGCCCGGCTCGAGAAGCGGGGCGTGGTCAGCCTGGAGGACGAGCGCGACGTCCGGCAACCCGTGGGGCTGGCCCTCAGGGACGACGTGCGGCCTGAGCTCCTTCCCGAGCAGGAAGAAGCGACGGACGCCCTGACCGAAGCCCTCGGTCGCGGCGGCTTTGCTCCGTTCCTGCTGCACGGGGTCACCGGCAGCGGCAAGACCGAGGTCTACTTCCGCGCCGCCGATGCCGCCCTGGCCCGGGGCAAGAGCGTCCTCATCCTGGTGCCGGAGATCGCCCTCACCCCGATGCTGGTGCGGGCCGCGGCCTCGCGTTTCGGGACCACGGTTTCGGTGCAGCACAGCGAGCTCTCGGCCGGTGAGCGCCACGACCAGTGGTGGAGAATCCGGGAAGGCGAGGCTCGCATCGTCATCGGGGCCCGCTCGGCCGTCTTCGCGCCCCTTCCCGCCGCCGGTCTCATCGTGGTCGACGAAGAGCACGAGGCGGCCTACAAGCAGGAGGAGAGCCCTCGCTACCACGCCCGCGACGTGGCCGTGATGCGCGGCACGCTGGAAGGAGCGGTCGTCCTGCTGGGCTCGGCCACGCCTTCGGTCGAGTCGCACGCCAACGCGCTCAAGGGCAAGTACCGGAGGCTCTCCCTCGGCACGCGGATCGGGGCCCACGGCCTGCCCCGGGTCGAGATCGTGGACCGCCGGGCGCTCCTCCGCGCGGGCGGCGACCCCATCCTGAGCCCCTCGCTTCAGGCGGCGCTCGAGGAGCGCCTGCGCCGCAAAGAACAGGCGCTCCTGCTGTTGAACCGGCGTGGGTATGCCACGAGCCTGCTGTGTCGCGAGTGCGGCCAGGAGGCGGCGTGCCCGAACTGCTCGGTCTCCCTCGCCCTCCACGCGCACGGCCGCCGGGCCCTTTGCCACTACTGCGGCCACGACGTGCCCGCGCCTGCGGCCTGCGCCGCGTGCAAGGGTGTCTACCTGAAGCTGACCGGCTACGGCACGGAGCAGGTCGTGGAGGTGGTGCGTGCCGCGCTCCCCGCGGCGCGAATCGCACGCGTGGATCGCGACCTGGCCGGCCGGCGCGGGGCCGTGGCCGCGGCCCTGGCCGCGTTCGAAGCGGGGGAGACGGACATCCTCGTCGGCACCCAGATGATCGCCAAAGGGCACGACTTCCCGCGCGTGACCCTGGTCGGGGTCATCGACGCCGACGTGGGCCTCGGGCTGCCCGACTTCAGAGCGGCGGAGCGGACGTTTCAGCTCCTGACCCAGGTTGCGGGCCGCGCCGGCCGGGCCGACCTGGCGGGCGAGGTGATCCTCCAGTCGCACTGGCCGGACCACTACGCGCTCACCTTTGCCTGCGCCCAGGACTACCCCGCGTTCTACGAGCGCGAGATCGAGTTCCGGCGGACCATGGGCTACCCGCCGGTGGGAGCGCTGCTCAACCTCGTGGTGAGGGCCCGGGATGCGGCGGCCGGGGCCAAAGAGGCCGAGGCGCTCGGCCGCCGCCTCCGCGAGCAAGCGGGGGGACGGTACCGGGTGCTGGGCCCCGGTCGCGCTCCCTTGAGCAAGCTTCGGGGCGAGTATCGCTTCCAGGTCCTGCTGAAGGGCCAGCGCGCCCCCATGCGCGAGGCGGTCAAGCGCACTCTCGACGAGCGCTACGGTGCGGCGCGCTGGCCCGGAATCGCGGTCGACGTGGACCCGGTCAGCGTGATGTGAAGCTGGCGATGAAGTCCGACCACGAGATCATGATGGGGCTCGGAGTGAAGCACACCGCGAACATCGCGAAGCTGAAGATCCCCACGAGCACGCGGGCGCGGCCCAGGGGCTGCTCGTCGTCAAGGGTCGGGGGGTGGGGCCGGCGGGCCAGAACCAGGAGCAGGATGGTCCACAGCAGCCACATCGGCCGGAAATAGAGCAAGCCGAGACACGCGAAGATCCCGAGACGCGAAACCACGGTCGCGTGTCTGCGGATCATGGCGTAGGTCGCGTGGCCCCCGTCGAGCTGGCCCACCGGCATCATGTTGAGGGCGGTCACGAAGAGGCCGAACCAGGCGGCTTCGCCCAGGGGGCCGAGGAGAAGGGTCTGGCCGTCCGTGGATCCGCGCAAGAGGGTCGTGGCCCACTGGAAAAGCAGGGGTTCGCCCAGCGAGAGCACGCCCGCCTCCGGCGGAGCCGCGGGAACCACCCTCGCCTCGACAATCCCGAGCCAAAGCACGGGCAGGCAGACCGCGAAGCCGGCCAGGGGGCCGGCGAGGCCGATGTCGAAGAGGGCGCGGCGATGCGGGATGGGCCCCCGGATGCGGATGAAGGCGCCGAGGGTGCCGACCAGGCCGATGGCGGGCGCCGGGATGAAGAAGGGCAGCGTGGCGTCGACGCGGTAGTAGCGGCAGGCGAGGTAGTGGCCCATCTCGTGACACAGCAGGATGCTCATGAGCCCCACGACGAGCAGGGGGCCGCCCGTGAGCCAGATCGAGCCACAGGTCAGGACGAAGAGCAGGGCATGACGGCCGTATTCCCGCCAGAAAGACCGCGGCGGAGGGGGCGCGTAGTACACCTCCCAGGCCGGCTCGAACGACGGCTGAGGGAGTGACAGCTACTGGCTCAGGTTCTGGAGGTCTTTTCCGGGCTTGAAGCGGATGGTGCGCCCGGGAGGGATGCGCACTTCCTTACCGGTCCTGGGGTTGCGGCCGATGCCGCGCTTCCGGGGCTTCACCTGGAAGACGCCGAAGCCGCGCAGCTCGATCCGCTCGCCGTGCATCATCGAGTCCTTCATCGCCTCGAGGACGGCCTCGACCGCCACCTCGGCCTTGACCTTGGTGATGTCGGCGGCTTTCGAGACTTCGTTGATGATGTCGACCTTGATCATGGGAGATGGAACTCCTTCCCTCGCCCACGTATTATCGAGCGACCGCGAAAGGGCTGTCAAACCGTGATCCCCATCCCGAAGATCGCTCTCGTGGGCCGCGCCAACGTCGGTAAGTCCACTCTGTTCAACCGGATCTGCGGACGCCGGAAGGCCATCACCGACAACCGCCCGGGCTCGACCCGCGACCGGAACTACGCCCAGACCTCGTGGCAGGGGGCGGCGTTCGAGCTGGTCGACACCGGCGGGCTGCTGCTGGGGAGCACCGACCCCCTCCTGGGCCCGGCCGCGGACCAGGCGCGCCGCGCCATCGACGAGGCAGACCTGGTCCTCCTGATCGTGGACGGCCGGGCCGGCCTGCTCCCCGACGACAGCGCGATCGCGAGGGAGCTTCGAAAGGGGGGCAAGCGGGTGATCGTGGTCGTGAACAAGGCCGAGGCCGGGAACGAGGGCAACAACGAGTTCACCCGCCTCGGCTTCGACCAGAGTCTCGTCATCTCGGCCGAGCACGGCATCGGGGTGGGCGACCTCCTGGACGCGGCCCTGGCGGCCGTGCCCCGCGTCGAGGTCCAGGAGGAGGAGAAGGCGTCGCTCCGGATCGCACTCGTGGGCCGGCCCAACGTGGGCAAGTCGTCGCTCCTGAACGCCTTCCTGGGGGACGAGCGAGCGGTGGTTTCGCCCATTCCGGGCACCACCCGCGACTCGGTCGACAGCATCCTCGAGCGCAAGGGCAAGCGCTTCCTCTTCGTGGACACCGCGGGGATCCGGCGGTCGCGCCATCTCAAGGAGAACGTCGACCACGTGAGCGTCGTCCAGGCCCGCCACAGCGTGGAGCGCGCCGACGTGGCGATCCTGGTTCTCGACACCGCGGAAGGCCTCCGGGAGATGGACTCCAAGGTCGTGGGGGAGGCGGTGGAGGCGGGGCGCGGGATCGTGATCGCGGTCAACAAGTGGGATCTCGCGCGGTCTTTGAACCTCACCCAACGGGCGTTCACACAGGAGGTGCGGGACCACCTGAAGTTCCTGGCCTGGGCGCCGGTGCGGTTCGTCTCGGCCACCAGCGGGAAAGGGCTCGACGACCTGCTGGCCGAGGCCGAGCGGGTTCAGGAGGCGCGCAACCTGCGGGTGACGACTGGCGAGCTCAACCGGATGCTGGCGGAGGCCGCTCGCCACTACGCCCCCAAGCCCGAGAAGGGAGCGGGAGACGTGAAGATCCTCTTCGCGACCCAGATCGGGGTGAGGCCACCGACCTTCGTGATCTCTCTCAACCGGCCGACAGACCTGCACTTTTCCTACCGCCGCTACCTCGAGAACCAGCTTCGCGAGCATTTCGGCTTCGAAGGGACGCCGATCGTGCTGAAGGTGAGGTCGCGAAAGCATTGATGCCTTTGGCGAGGTTTTCTCTTGACACAGGTCTCCTTGTCTCATACAATCCTTGAAACTTACGTCGTAAGTACCTGTAACTCCTGACATTTCGTCCTCTCCGGAGCAACCCGGGCCGCATGACGAAGGCCGACATCGCCAGGATTGTCTACGAGCGGCACGGAGGCA
Source organism: uncultured Acidobacteriota bacterium (assembly GCA_963760685.1). GTDB lineage: Bacteria > Acidobacteriota > Vicinamibacteria > Fen-336 > Fen-336 > CAVXEA01. The sequence goes on along the minus strand of CAVXEA010000003.1, from coordinate 2,228,679 downwards.
TTTCGAGCCGTGAGGCTGCACGTCTGGTCGAGATCATCTTCGAGACGATCAAGGGCCATCTGGGCGATGGCGACAAGGTCCAGATTACGGGCTTCGGGACCTTCTTGATCCGCCACAAAAAGGAACGCCGCGGGCGAAACCCACAGACGGGGGAGGAGATGTTGATCCGGCCACGCGCCTCGGTGGTGTTTCGTCCTTCCAAGCTCTTCGCGGCTGGCGCCGAGTAAGCCCCCCTCGTGCCCGCGATGGACCGGCAGATCCCGAACAAGCTCTTCTTCAAGATTGGGGAAGTGTGCGAGATCACCGACACCCAGCCCTACGTCCTGCGCTATTGGGAGTCGGAGTTCGCCGCCCTCGCCCCCGCCAAGAACAGCTCCGGCCAGAGGATCTACAGGCGTCGCGACATCGAGACGGTGCTGCGCATCAAGCAGCTTCTGTACGAGGAAGGCTTCACCATCGCGGGGGCCAAGAAGCGCCTCGAAGCGGAGATGAGCGGACGGGTGGAGACGCCGCAGGAGCCGTCGGCGCCTTCACCGGCCCCGCCCGCCGAGGAACCCGGAGAGGACCGCACGCGTGCCGCCCTGCTCGAAGTGCGCGAGCAACTGCGCGAAATGTTGACTCTCCTGAACCGGGATGGTACAAAAAGACGGTAGTCGTCATCGCCTCGGGATGTAGCGCAGCCTGGTAGCGCACCTGCTTGGGGTGCAGGTGGTCGGAGGTTCAAATCCTCTCATCCCGACCATAGCTTTTTCACGGATCATCCCGCCCCGGGATCGCGTGTCCCGGGGCTTTCGTGTCTTATGGCAACCCTCCAACCTCTGATTCTCGTGACGAACGACGACGGCGTGCACGCGCCGGGGATTCGCGCGCTCGCGGCGGCCCTGCGCTCGCTCGCCGAAGTGCAGATCGTCGCCCCCGACCGCGAGGTCAGCGCCTGCTCGCAATCGCTGACCCTGAAGCACCCGCTCCGTGCCGAGAAGATCGAGGAGGGCGTGCACTCCGTCGACGGCACCCCCGCCGACTGCGTGAACCTGGCCCTGGTCAAGCTGCTCCCGCGAAGGCCGGACCTCGTGGTCTCCGGCATCAACCGAGGCGCCAACCTGGGCGAGGACGTCTTCTACTCGGGCACCGTGGGGGGAGCCCGCGAAGGGACGTTCTTCGGCGTCCCGTCGCTTGCCTTCTCATTGGCGGCCCGGGCCGAGACGGACTTTTCGCACGCGGCGGCCTTTGCCGCGCGCCTCGCGGGCATGGTCATCGAGAAGGGCCTTCCGGAGCGGACTCTGCTGAACGTCAACGTGCCGCCCGGAACACCCCTGGGAGTGGCCGTGACCGTGCAGGGCCGGCGCGAGCACGAGGGCACGATCTTCGAGGGCCTCGACCCGCGCCGACGCACCTACTACTGGATCGAAGAGGGCCGGGACCGTTGGGTCAACGACGACATGTCGGACATCCACGCGGTCCAGCAAGGCCTCATCTCGGTGACCCCTCTCCACACGGACACCACGCACCACGCGGTCCTGGCCGCGTTGCGCGGGTGGGAGAAGGCGCTTCACGGAACCACGCCGCCCACGAAAGCCTGATCCGTTTGTACGTCTTGGTCCGCGCGGAAGCCGTGTGGTAGACTTTCGTCGTCCTACCGATCGGGGCGTGGCTCAGCCTGGCTAGAGCGCTTGGTTCGGGACCAAGAGGTCGGAGGTTCGAATCCTCTCGCCCCGACCACTATCGATTCAATAACTTGGACGCGATTCAAGAGGCCCCTCCGGGGCCTCTTCTTTCGTAGGGGGAAGCGGGGGGGAACAATCGATCGACCTTGCCTTGGCCGCGATGTGGCCCGATGCGCCTCTCCGTTCTCTGTGCCAGCGTACTCAAAGCGCACGTTTTGACGTATGCCTGTATGGGGATTAGCATATGCCCATGAGGAAGACGTCCGTGAGGCCCGTGCGGTACACGCGCAAGTCCTTCTTCGTCGATTCGAAGGCCATCGACCAGGCCCGAAAGGCACTCGGCGCCGGTACGAACGCCGAAGCGGTTCGCCTCGCCGTAGGCCGCGTCGTCGAGATGGAGAAGTTTTGGCGCTTCATGGCCGGGACACGCGCTGGCCTCAAGCCGGGGAGCATCGAGGCGCCCTGACGGTGTGGGCGGTCATCGATACGAGCGTCTACATCGGCCACTGGGAGCGCGGGCTCTACGCCGACAAGCTCGACGAGGTCAGGAAGGCTTTCGTCGTTCGGCACTCGGCCGTCGTGCTCTCAGAGCTTCGCCGCGGGGCGCGAACTCCGGAGGCCGCGAGGACGGTCGCACGGTTGCACGAGCTGGCCTCGACGATCTGGGAACCCACGGCAACGGATTGGTGGGAGGCCGGGCGCATCATCCAGACAGTGGGTGACGGGCACGACTGGGACCGCAACAAGCGCCGCGACTTTCAGAACGACGCGCTCATCGCCTTGACCGCCCGAGGCCACGGGGCCACGGTGGTCACCGCAAACCGCGAGGATTTCGAGATCCTCGGTAAAAGACTCGGGGTCGCGGTCCTGCTCGTCTGACTTCGTTCGTGGCGGGCCAACCGCGGGTGACCGCCGACCCCCGCGTTGGCCAGAGGTCCTTCCTCCCGTTGCTAGCGTACCAAGGGCCCAACTTCAACCAGGAGCGGTTCCGCACGCTGATTGAGCCCGACCTGTCGGCTTCGGTCTTCCCCCTGAAAAGGTCCGGGCATTGGGCCCCTCGCGAATCGGCCGCGGTCGGAAGGAGCTTGCCACCAGGTCGGATCCGGAACCCGAACCATCCCTTCGACGTCCCATTGCGTCCGCGGTTGCTGTGCGACTTCGCGATCAACAAAATAGCGATACCGGAGGCCTTGCCCTCCCGATGCCCAACGCACCACATAGCGTTCGTTGCATGCCGCGCACAGGATCTCGAGTCCGGCCCAGAAGAAAGGATTGCCAGGGTGCGGACCGAGGTCCGGGCGCCAGTAGCGCACGACCCCCTGCTCGCAGGGACAGGGTGACTCCGGTCCATAAAGGGTTCCATTGACCATAGGCCACGACGCGCGCATCAGCCACGCGCCAGGGCCTAGCCTGACAGGTCGGGACGTTACCGCAATTGGCCTTTGGTCCTACACGTTCTGGCTGCGGGGCCCTGCCACATAGGGCTGCCGCAGGTGGACCGGCGGCTCGCGGTGGCCGGCCTTGAGGTTCAGCATCTCGACGAACAGGGAGAAGGCCATCGCGAAGTAGATGTAGCCTTTCGGCACGTGGTGCCCGAAGCCGTCGGCGATGAGCATCACCCCGATCGCGACCAGGAACGCGAGCGCCAGCATCTTTATCGTCGGCCGGCGCGCGACGAAGTCGCCGATGGGCTTGGCGAAGGCCATCATCACCAGCACGGCCACCACGACCGCCGCGATCATGACCGCGACCTGCTGGGCCATCCCCACGGCGGTGATCACGGAATCGAGCGAGAACACGATGTCGAGCGCCATGACCTGCGCGAGGACGGCACCGTAGGACGCGGCGGCGCGCGCGGACCGCTCGCCCTCGGCGCCCTCGAGCCCGCCGTGGATCTCGTGCGTGCTCTTGGCCACGAGGAAGAGCCCGCCCACGATCAGCACGAGGTCACGGCCGCTCAGCGCGCCCGCCAGCGGCAGCGTGAACAGTGGCTCGGTCAGGCCCATCATCCAGGACAGCGAGAAGAGCAGCAGGATTCGCATGATCATCGCGAGACCGAGCCCGACCCGGTAGGCTCCGGGCTGCTGCCGCGCCGGCAGCTTGTCCACCAGGATCGAGATGAAGACGATGTTGTCGATACCGAGGACGACCTCGAGGGCCGTGAGCGTCAGGAACGCGATCCAGACCTGCGGGTCGGTGAGCCAGTCCATGTTAGGTCTCCAGAAAGAGCGCGCCGCGCCGATGCGCGCCGGTATTCTCGCACCGCTGCAGGACGAGGCGTCGTTCGCATCGCCGCCCGCGTCCGAATCGACCTGGTCGGGACGAACGACTTCAATGGCCTCGTTGCTCGAGGATGCCGAGAGAGCGACCGCCTCAAGTGAAACGGTAACTTACGCTGCTGTTACTCCCGCCTCGTGCGCTTCCGCCCGATCATCGCCAGCGGGTCGCCTCCCCGGCCGGGGAGACCCCAGGTCCGTGGGCGCCGAAAGCGAGGGGTGTGATGGCTCAAGGGAAGAGGATCACCGTCGATGCGAACGAGGCGGCGGCCTCCGTCGCCTTCCGGGTGAGCGAGGCGATTGCGATCTACCCGATCACCCCCAGCTCGCCGATGGCCGAGCTGTGCGACGAGTGGGCGAGCAAGGGAAGGACCAACCTCTGGGGTGTCGCTCCCGAGATCGCGGAGATGCAGTCGGAGGGAGGGGCGGCGGGGGCGGTGCACGGCGCGCTGCAGGCGGGGGCGATGGCCACCACCTTCACCGCCTCCCAGGGGCTCCTCCTCATGATCCCGAACATGTACAAGATCGCGGGAGAGCTCTCGCCGTTCACGATGCACGTGGCGGCCCGAACCCTCGCCACGCACGCCCTTTCGATCTTCGGCGACCACTCCGACGTGATGGCCTGCCGCCAGACCGGATTCGCGCTCCTCTGCTCGAACTCGGTCCAGGAGGCCCACGATCTCGCCGCGATCGCCCACGCGGCCACGCTCGAGTCGCGCGTCCCTTTCCTGCACTTCTTCGACGGCTTCCGGACCTCCCACGAGGTCGCGAAGATGGCGGAGCTGTCCGACGACGACCTGCAGGCTCTCCTCTCCGAGACCGCGATCGAGGCCAACCGCCGCCGCGCTCTCACCCCGGATCGGCCGGTGCTCCGCGGCACCGCCCAGAACCCGGACGTTTTCTTCCAGGCCCGCGAGGCCGCGAACGGGTTCTACGACGCCTGCCCCGGCATAGTGGAGCGGCTGATGACGGCCTTGGCGGAGCGGACGGGACGCCGCTACCGGCTCTTCGAGTACGAGGGCGACCCCGAGGCGGAACGCGTGGTGGTGATCATGGGTTCGGGGGCGGAAACCGCCCACGAGACGGTAGAGGCGCTCGCCAGGCGAGGCGAGAAGGTGGGAGTGCTCAAGGTCCGGCTCTATCGGCCCTTCGCACGGGCCGCGTTCCTCTCCGCGCTGCCGCGTACGACGCGCGCCCTCGCGGTGCTCGACCGCACGAAGGAGCCGGGCGCGCCTGGAGACCCGCTCTACCTCGACGTCGTGACCGCGCTCGCGGAGGCCCGGGTGGACGGCGAGTCGCCCTTCGCCGCCGAGCCGCGGGTGGTGGCCGGCCGCTACGGGCTGTCGTCGAAGGAGTTCACCCCCGCGATGGTGAAGGCCGTCTTCGACGAGCTCGGGAAGAACAAGCCGCGCCACCACTTCACGCTCGGGATCGTGGACGACGTGACGCACCGGTCGCTGCCCTTCGACCCCTCGTTCCGCACGGAAGGGGAGGACGTCTCTTCCTCGCTCTTCTACGGGCTCGGCGCGGACGGTACCGTGGGCGCCAACAAGAACTCGATCAAGATCATCGGCCAGGAAACCGACCGCTACGTGCAGGGCTATTTCGTCTACGACTCCAAGAAGTCGGGGGCGATCACCGTTTCCCACCTGCGCTCGAGCCCACGCCCCATCCGGTCCGCCTACCTCGTGGACCGCGCGAGCTTCGTGGCCTGCCACCAGTTCGAGTTCGTGGACAAGATCGACGTGCTCGAGTACGCGGCCACGGGCGCGGTGTTCCTGCTGAACGCGCCGTTTACGGCGGATGCGGTCTGGGACCAATTGCCGCGAGAGATGCAGCAGCAGATCGTCGAGAAGCGCATCCGCTTCTTCGCGATCGACGCCTTCGCGCTCGCGAAACAGGTGGGCATGGGCGGCCGCATCAACACGATCATGCAGACGTGCTTCTTCGGCATCTCGGGCATCCTGCCCCGCGACGAAGCGATCGGCCACATCAAGAAGTCGATCGAGAAGACGTACGGGAAGCGCGGACCGGAGGTGGTGCGCCGGAACTGCGAGGTGGTCGACCTCGCGCTCGCCCACCTCCACGAGGTGAAGGCGAAGGACGCGCCCACGGCCACGCGCACGCGCCCGCCCCTCGTCTCGGAGCGCGCCCCCGATTTCGTGCAGAAGGTGACGGCGGTGATGCTGGCGGGGAAGGGCGACCTCCTGCCGGTGAGCGCCTTCCCGGTGGACGGCACCTGGCCCATGGGCACCGCGAAGTGGGAGAAGCGCAACCTCGCCCTCGAGATCCCGGTGTGGGATTCGAAGGTCTGCATCCAGTGCAACCAGTGCGCGCTCGTCTGTCCCCACGCCGCAATCCGCGCCAAGGTGTACGAGGAATCGGCGCTCGCGGCGCGGCCGGACACGTTCAAGTCCACGGCCTACCGCGGCCTCGAGTACAAGGGAAAGCACTTCACGATCCAGGTGGCGCCCGAGGACTGCACCGGCTGCAACCTCTGCGTGAACGTCTGCCCGGCCAAGGACCGGACGAACCCCAAGCACAAGGCGATCAACATGGAGCCGCAGGCGCCGCTTCGGGACAGCGGAGCGCGCGAACTACAGCTTCTTCCTCGACCTCCCCGAGCTTCCCCGGGGGGACGTGGCCCGGCTCGACCACAAGGGCTCGCAGTTCCTGGAGCCGCTCTTCGAGTACTCCGGGGCCTGCGCGGGCTGCGGCGAGACGCCGTACCTGAAGCTGCTGACGCAGCTCTTCGGTGACCGGCTCCTCGTGGCCAACGCCACCGGCTGCTCGTCGATCTACGGCGGCAACCTGCCCACGACCCCGTACACCACGAACCGCGACGGCCGGGGACCGGCGTGGGCGAACTCGCTCTTCGAGGACAACGCGGAGTTCGGGTTCGGCTTCCGCATGGCCCTGGACGCCCACGCCGCCGCCGCCCACGCCCTCCTGAAGCGGCTGGCCGGCGAGATCGGCGACGCCCTCGCGGGGGAGCTGCTCGCCGCCGATCAGGGCAGCGAGAAAGGGATCGCGGCCCAGCGCGCGCGTGTGGAAGCGCTGCGCAAGAAACTCTCGGGGCTGAAGACGCCCGAGGCGCGCCGCCTGGAGGCCCTCGCCGACTACCTCGTGAAGAAGAGCGTGTGGCTCGTGGGGGGGGACGGCTGGGCCTACGACATCGGCTACGGCGGGCTCGACCACGTGCTCGGCAGCCGGCGCGACGTCAACGTTCTGGTCATGGACACCGAGGTCTACTCCAACACCGGCGGCCAGGCGTCGAAGGCGACGCCGCTCGGGGCCTCCGCCAAGTTCGCGTCGGCGGGCAAGACGGTGGGGAAGAAGGACCTGAGCCTCATCGCCAGCATGTACGGCCACGTCTACGTCGCGCGTGTCGCCTTCGGCGCGAAGATGGCGCAGACGGCCCAGGCCTTCCTGGAGGCAGAGGCCTATCCGGGGCCCTCGCTGATCGTGGCCTACAGCCACTGCATCGCCCACGGCTACGACATGGCCCAGGGCGTAGCGCAGCAGAAGCTCGCCGTGGACTCCGGGGTCTGGCCGCTCTACCGGTTCGACCCCCGTCGTCCCGCCAAGGGCGAGCCCCCGCTCCACCTCGACTACGCGGCGCCCAAGGCGAAGGTCGCCGACTACATGCGCAACGAGGGGCGGTTCCGTATGGTCGAGCGCGCCGACCCCGCGCGCTACAAGCGCTTCCTGGAGGAGGCGCAGGCCGCCGCGGAGCGCCGGTACGCCGTCTATGAGCAGCTCGCGGGCATAACCGTCCCCGTAAAGCCCGCTCCCGCCGAGGATCCCGCGCCGACACCGGCGCCGAAGGAGGATCGATGAGCCTCGCCACGACGTACATGGGGATCCGGCTAAGGCACCCTCTCGTCGCCGGTGCCGGCCCTCTCACCGACGACCTCGACGGCGTCCGGCGGCTCGAGGACGAAGGGGCCTCCGCGCTCGTCCTGCGGCCCCTCTACGAGGAGGAGGTCACCGGCGAGCAGATGGGCGAGTTCTTCCACTCCGAGACCCACGACGACTCGTTCGCCGAGGCCACGAGCTACGCTCCCGATTCCCTCGCCGCCCCCGGACCCGACGAGTACCTCGAGCACCTGCGGCGGGTCAAGGAAGCAGTGCGCATACCCGTCTTCGCTTCCCTCAACGGAACTACGCCGGGCGGCTGGACCAGGATCGCCCGGCTCATGCAGGAGGCGGGAGCCGACGGCGTGGAATTGCACCTCTACCACGCGGCGAGCGACGCCTCGCGAAGCGGCGCGGAGGTCGAGCGCGACCTGCTCGCGACCGTAAAGGAGGTGAAGCAGCAGCTTCGCGTGCCGATCGCGGTCAAGCTCTCGCCGCTCTTCACTGCCTTCGCGCACTTCGCTCAGCAGGTCGACGGCGCGGGGGCGGACGGGCTCGTGCTCTTCACTCGTTTTCACAGGGCGGATATCGACGTGGTCGAGCTCGAGGTCGTGCGGACTCTTCCGCCCTCCGAGGCGTCGGACCTCTCGCTTCGCCTGCGCGGGACGGCGGCCCTCGCCGGGCGGGTCAAGGCCTCGCTCGCGGTGGCGGGCGGCGTCCATGCCGCCCTGGACGTCGTCAAGGCCACGATGGCGGGAGCGCACGTCGTCCAGCTCGTCTCGGCCCTGGAGCGCCATGGCGTGCGCCACCTCGGCGTCCTCCGCGCGGAACTGGAAGCGTGGATGCGGGAGAACGAGTGGAGCTCCCTCGACGAGATGCGCGGCAACATGGGCTTCGGCCGCATCCCCGACCCCGCAGCTTACGAGCGCGCGAGCTTCCGGGCGATGTCCCGGTGAGTCCGGAGGAGCCTGCGCGGGGGCGGTGACGGTGACCGCCGCGGTGGGGCCGTGCCGCCGAGGGCAGGCAGAAAGCTGGCGGTGATCGTGCTGCTCATCAGGCGACGGGTGCGACCGTTGCGAAGGGCATTCGATCGCACCCTCGGCGCGTTCGTGGGCTTGGCCGTACTCCTCGCGGCAACGCCCGCCCTCGCCGTGAAGACCGACGTGGTCGTGCTCAAGAACGGCGATCACATCACGGGAGAGGTCAAACAGGTCGAGCGCGGGCGCTTGCGTCTGTCGACGGACGACGCCGGAACGCTGGAGATCGAGTGGGACAAGGTGGCGAGCGTCTCCGCCGTGGCCCCTTTCGACGTGGACGATCTGAGCGGGCGCCGCTACCTGGGCTCCCTCGTGCCCGGACCCGCTGCGGGACAGATGCTCATCGTCTGGAAGGGGCAGACCGAGACGGTGGATCTCTCGAGCATCGTCCGCCTGCGACGCCTGGACGTCAGCTTCTGGAGCAGGCTGGACGGGTCCCTGGACATGGGGGCGAGCTACACGAGCGCGAGCGAGCTCTTTGCGCTCGACCTCGCGGCCACGGTCGGCGTCGAACGACCCGGCTACGAGATCAGCGCGGACGCGAGCGCCACCCTCAGCTCGCAGAGCGGGGTGGACGACACCCGGCGCAGCCTCGCGTCCCTGAGCTACGCTCGCCGGTTCGAGAACCGTTGGGTCGCCTTGGTCAAGGCCCAGGTCGAGCAGAACCGTGAGCTGGGCTTCGACCTGCGCGGCTCGGGGCAGGCGGGAGGGGGGCGCTACCTGGTGCAGAGCCGGAGGGACAAGCTCCTCGGCACCCTCGGGCTCAGCGTGAATCGCGAGCGCCCGGTCGAGGGCGAGAGCACCACGAACGTGGAAGCCACCGGGGTCGTCACCTACGACCGCTTCTCCTACGATTTCCCAAAGGTGGACGTGTCCCTGGCCGTCGCCGGCTACGCCAGCCTCAACCACGGGGGACGGTACCGTCTGGACGTCCAGGGCCAGCTCAAGCGCGAGCTCGTCAAGGACTTCTACGCCACGCTTCGGGGATACGAGAGCTACGACAGTCGGCCCGCGACGGAAGGAGCGCCTCAGAACGACTACGGCGTGACGTTCGCCCTGGGCTGGAGCTTCTGAGGCCGGGCTCGGGTGCGCAGGTGTCACCTCGCGGCCGCGACGGGCAGGAGTCGCTTCCGGTCGATAGACGCCGGAGCTCCCGTTGTCTTCGGCTCTTGGAGCATGGCTCGCGATTCGTGGCGGCGCGGCTCCAAGCCTGAGCTACGGCAGGGGTGCTGACGGCGGGCGATAGAATGACCCATGGCCGCCATCCTGAAGGACGCCGACGGGCCGGCCGGGGTCGCGTTGCTCGAAGGCTCGCCCCACGTGGCCGCCGACGAGCGAGGGGCGTTGCCACCTTCCCATCAGGCGGCTGGCTCCGCCTGCCTGTGTGTGATGGTTGGCGGGCTGCTCCGCCTCGCCCTCGCGGTGGCCGCAGTCCTCGGGCTGGTGGCCGGTGCTGCCGAGCTGGGCCTGCGCGCTTTCGGAGCGAAGCCGGGACGGACGTCGGAGCTGGCCAACACCGTTCCCGACGGCTGGACCGGCTTTCGCTTGCGGCCCAGTGTCTCCGGCCAGGAAATCGACGTCACCAACGACCTTGGCATGCACGCGCCCCGCTCCTACACGTTGGCCAGGCCACCTGGGACACTGCGGGTAGCCGTGCTCGGGTCGTCGGTGGTGTACGGCCTCGGCGTGCCGTTCGCGCAGACGATCCCCGGCGCCGTCGAGGGCGAGCTGGAGGCGGCGGGCCACCGCGCGGAGGTGCTGAACTTCGGTACCCACGCTTTCAGCATCGTCAATCTGTCCGCCCTCCTTCAGGCCTACGTCCACCAGTTCCAACCGGACGTGGTGGTGGTCGTGATCGACCTCCAGGTTGGCCTCCCTCGCTGGCCCCCGGTTCAGCCGGCGACGGGAGGCCCGGGTGCGGCGATCGAGCAGCTCACCTGGCGGGATGCGCTCCTCGAGCGTGCCTCTCCGAGGAGTGCCCTGCTCACCCTCTTCCAGGATCCCCGGCCGGCACGGCGGTGGATCCGGCGCACCACCGGCCTGCCTCTCCAGCCGAGAGGGCAACCCGCATCACGGTCCGGACCGGAGGCGAGGGCGCCTGCCCCGGTCGCCACCCCCGCCGCGGACCCGACCGCGATCACGCCCGACAGCACCCACGCCTACGAGGAGAGGCGCGAGCGTGACCTGGCCGCTCCGCTGGCCGCGATGGCGGCCTTTTGTGCCGAGAAGTCCATAGACCTGTACTTCGTGACGCCGTTCGGCCCTTACTTCGATCTCACCGAAGACGAGCTCGCGCGCATGAGCGTGCACCACTTCCTGGAGGAGGCGACGCGCGTCCACGGCGACGAGCGCACTGCGCTCGGCGCCGAGGTCGAGCTGATCACCCGGGTCGTCCACCGGGTGGCCGCCCACAGCTCCGCCCACGTGATCGACATGCTGGAAGCGTCACGACGCTCGTCACTCCAGGCCTCGTCCGACTTCACCGAGGACGGGGTGCACCTGAGCCCCACGGGAAACGTGGCGCTCGGGAAGGTCGTCGCGGCGCGGATCAGCCAGGACTTCGCTCGGCGGTCCGTCGAGCGGGACTGACCCGTGCTGTTCCACACCGTCGACTTCGCTGCCTTTTTCGGCGCCGTCATCGTGCTGTACGCGCTGCTGCGCGGCTCGGCGCTTCTGGCGGCGATGACGGCGTCGTCGTACTTCTTCTACGGCTACATCCAGCCGTACTACGTGGCCCTGCTGTTCCTGCTGACGCTCTCGGACTACCTGATCGGCCGCTTCGCCGGCCGGTTTCGCGCGCGCTGGCAGGCCGTGGTCGTCAGCATTGCCTTGAACTTCGGGGCCCTGGCGTACTTCAAGTACGCCAACTTCGGCCTCGACACCGCGCGCACCGCCCTCGAGTTTCTCGGCTTCCAGGTGGAGTTGCCGAGGGTCACGGTCTTGCTGCCCATCGGCATCAGCTTCCACATCTTCCAGTCCTTCGCCTACGTTATGGACGTGCTCTATGGGCGCGTCGCCCCCTGCCGCAGCTTCATCCACTATGCGCTCTACGTCTCCTGGTTCCCACAGCTCGTGGCTGGCCCCATCGAGCGGCCCGGCCGGCTTCTCCCGCAGCTCGCCGCGATCGAGGGAAAGAAGGCCGGCTTCACCTCGCGGCTGCCGCACGCGTCGGCGCTGTTCGCGGAGGGCTTCATCCGCAAGATCGCCGCCGACCTGCTCTCGGCGAACGCGGACGCCTTCTTCGACGCTCCCGTCGCCGCCTCCTCATCCGATGCGGTGTTCGGGATCGCGGCCTTCGGTCTTCAGATCTACGGCGATTTCAGCGGGTACAGCCGCATGGCTCAGGGGGTCAGCCACGCCCTGGGCGTCGACCTGATGGAGAACTTCGACCGGCCCTACGCCGCACGGAGCCTTCGGGAGTTCTGGCGGCGATGGCACATCTCGCTCTCGACCTGGTTCCGCGACTACGTGTACGTCCCGCTCGGCGGAAGCCGCAAGGGTGCGGGCCGGGAACGGGCGAACATCCTCGCCACCATGCTTCTGAGCGGCCTGTGGCACGGCGCGGGCTTCACATTCCTTCTCTGGGGGGCGATGCACGGCGCCTTGATGCTGCTCGAGAGCGTGACCCCCGCTTTCTGGCGGCGCGCCCCCGCGGCGCTCACGCGCCCTCTGGTGCTGGTGGCCGTGTTCCTCGCTTGGGTTCCCTTCCGGGCTCCCGACTTCGGCTCCGTGCTCGAGTGCTACCGCGCCCTGGGGCACGGAGGGTGGGCGCCCCCGACGTTGGGCTTTCTCTTCGCTGCGGGGCTCGTGGTCCTCGTCGACCGGTTCCGCGTTCCGCTCACGATGCCCGCTCCGCTGCGCGCGGGCGGTGGGCGCGGCTGGGCGTGGCTTGGATGGGCGGCGCTGTGGCCTGCCGGGGGGATCGTGGTCGCGCTTCTCACGCACCTGTTCTGGGGCGCGACCGAGAAGACGTTCATCTATTTCCGGTTCTGACCCGAGCGTGGGATCTTATCGGTAGAGTGTCTTGAGCGGCCTTCCGGAGTTCGTTCCGTTCGGTGCGGCGCACCTGGGCGCGCTAGCGTCGGTGGTGCTTCTCACGCTGGGGCTCGTCTTCCTGGTTCGCGCCCGGCCTCGGCTCGCGTCGGCCGTCCGCTTCTCGCTCGCCGCGGGCATCGTGGGCCTCACGGCCTTCGAGCTTCTGGTCGCAGGGCGCGAGGGCTGGCTGGGCTGGAAGACCGTGCTGCCCCTGGAGCTGTGCGACGCCGCGCTCGTGCTCACCGTGGTGGCATTGCTGTGGCCACGGCGCGGCCTGGCGGAGATCGTCTACTTCTGGTCGGGTTCAGGAACCGTTCTCGCCATGCTCACTCCCGACCTGCGGTGGAGCTTCCCGCGCTGGGAGTTCGTGGTCTTCTTCGGCCTTCATGGGCTCGTGCTCGCGGCGGCGCTCCTGCTGGTCTCTGGCCTCGGCCTCCGGCCTCGGCCGGGGGCCCCCTGGCGGGTCTTTGGCATCACCCTGGCGTGGACCGCTTTCGTGGGCCTCGTCGACCTCGCTCTCGGGACGAACTTCATGTACTTGCGTCACAAGCCCTCGACGGCGTCGCCTCTCGACGCGATGGGCCCATGGCCCGTCTATATCGTGACGGGCGCGGTCGCGGCGCTCACGCTCTTCCATCTCTTGGCGCTTCCCTTCCGGCGCGAGTGGGGGGCCGATCCAGACCGTCGAGGGGCCGGACCAGAGGTGTCGACGCGGTGAAGAGTTCGACGGACCTGACGCAGGTGGGATTCACCTGGACTTCCTCACCGGCACGCCCTTCGGGTGGCAGTCGAGGCACGCCACCCGGTGGATGTCGTGCCGGCTGGCGCGCGACCTGAAGGTCGTGTCCATGGTCTCCACGTCGAGCCCGCAGTTCGACAGGCGGGGGTGGCACGACGGCGCACGAGGCGCGCGTGGTCTGGCCGTGCTTCGCGTGGCAGGCCGCGCAGCTCAACCCTTCGTGGACGCCGGTGGGGGTGCGGTCGTCGCCCGAGAAGACCTGGCTGCCGGCGCGCGGTGCGTGGCACTGGTAGCAGAGGGCCTGTCGCCGGTCGGGGCTCGTCTTCACGACGCGCTCGCCGTCGTACATGACCGGCAGCGGCAGCCGGTCGAGGCCGACGTGCTCGAAGGCGCGTCGGTCGTAGAAGGCGAGGGACGGCGCGGCGATGGCCTGGTCGCGGCCTTCGACGGTCGCGCGATCCTGGCGGGCGGCGAGCGGCGCGCCGTGGCGATGGACCTGGTGGCAGGCGAGGCAGGACACGGCGGGCAGACCGGCGTCGGCCGCCCGCACGAATTGCCACGGGCCCTTTCGGTCGAGCGGGCGTCACGAGGTCGCGGATCCCGCCCTCGAAGTGCATGGCGTGGCAGCGCAGGCAGTCGTCCATCAGCTGCTGGCTGGCGTTGTGCTTCGGGTCGACGAAGATCGCGGCGTAGGGAGCGCCGTGCGGCCCGCTCGGCCCAGTCCGCGGCTTCCTGGGCGTGGCAGGCCGCGCAACGTGCGACGAGGGGCGCCACGTCCTGGTGCCGGATGTGGATCTGCTCGGGGCTCTCGCCGCGCGCGTGCAGCCACACCCGCTCGAGGTTCTTCGCGTGCATCCGCAGGTCGGCGGTGAACGAGCTGCCGTGGCAGTCCTTGCAGCCGATCCTTACGGTGGCTCGAATGCGACCAGGCCTCGACCATGGGCCGGATCTCGTGGCAGCGGGCGCAGCCCATGCCGTCGTCGCCGCCGTAGTACCAGCTCGTCCCGGCGAGCCCGCCGACGCCGATGGCGGCGAGCGCCGAGAGGCCGACGAGCGCGCGCCGCAGCCGTCATGCCGCCGCCTCATCCGCGGAGGCCCCCGCCCTTCCACGCCTTCACCAGAAGCTCCGCGGCCCGGAAGGCGTTGGCGTAGATGGTGAGCACCGGGTTGAAGCCGCCGTTGGTGACGTGGACGCTCGCGTCGATCACGAACAGGTTCGGCACGTCGTGAACGCGGCAGCTCGCGTCGACCACCGAGGTCTTGGGGTCGTGGCCCATGCGGCAGGTGCCCGACTGGTGCTGGCCTCCGGTGACGCCGCGGCCGGCACGGCGCTGGTACGTCGCGATCGCTCCCGCCTCCTTCAGCCACGCTTCGGCGCGCTCGGCCTGCCGGTTCGCGGTCTCGACCGTGCGCTCGTGGCCGTCCCCGGAGATGCGCAGGACGGGGATGCCCCAGTAGTCCTTGACCTTCGGGTCGAGCGAGACGCGGCCGTCCCAGGTCGGAAGGTCCTGGGTCGGACCCACGATCGAGATGTTCCGCCGGTAGAAGCGCCGCATGAAGTCCTTGTGGGCCTTGCCCCAGGACGGCGTGCCGGGCGGGTGACGAGCCCGCGAACTGGATGGGCAGCCGGATGAACTCGTTGGCGAGCATGCCGCCGCCGATGAGGCCCGGTGTCCCGTGGTTGTAGTCGCAGATCGAGATGCTGACGCCGGGGCCGACGTCGTCGTAGGTCTCCTGCTCGAAGAAGCCGACGGCACCGGTGTAGGTGTGGCCGGTCAGGTTGCGGCCGACCCAGTCGTAACGGTTGCCGAGGCCGTTCGGGAAGAGCCGGCTCTTCGACAGGAGCAGGAGGCGCGCCGACTCGGTGGCGCCGCCGGAGACGACCACCACGTCCGCCGGCTGCTCCTGGAGGCGATCGTTCTCGTCGAAGTAGAGGACGCCGGTGGCGCGGCCGCGCGCGTCGACCAGGACCTCCTTCACCTTGCACTCGGTGCGCAGCCGGGCGTTGCCGGTGGCGAGCGCCCGCGGGATCACGGTGTTCTGGCGTCCCGTTCTTGGCGTTCGTCTCGCAGGCGAAGCCCACGCACCAGCGGATGCGCATGCAGGCCGAGCGGCCGTCGCGCGGCACGCTGTTGATGAGGAGCGGGGTGTCGAAGGGATGGAGACCCAGCCGGAGGGCGGCCGGTCTCAGGATCTCGTGCTCGCGGGGCTTCGGCGAGAG
Source organism: uncultured Acidobacteriota bacterium (assembly GCA_963760685.1). Classification (GTDB taxonomy): domain Bacteria; phylum Acidobacteriota; class Vicinamibacteria; order Fen-336; family Fen-336; genus CAVXEA01. The sequence goes on along the minus strand of CAVXEA010000003.1, from coordinate 2,212,849 downwards.
AGGCGGCATGGGGAGCGGCTTCCGCCGCGGACCCTTGAAGGGGTTCGGCTCGACGTCGCCGCTCACCCCGATCTCGTATTCGGCCTTCTCGTAGTAGGGCTCCAGGTCGTCGTAGGAGATCGGCCAGTCCTCGAGCGTCGAGCCCTCGATCGTGCCGTAGGTCGAGCGCATGCGGAAGTCCTGGGGCATGTAGCGCCAGGCCTGGCCGCCGTAGCTCACGGTGCCGCCCCCGACGCAGCTCGCGTTCGCCTGGTAGGCGCCGTCCTTCGGGTAGACGATCGCGCTCGCTCGCCCGAGGGGTCCACGAACACGCGCGGGTTCTTGTCCGCGTCGGGGCCGTAGGCGAGCGCCGAGGCTCGCGTTCCGCTGGTTGACGAGGTCGTCCTTGCGCTCCTCGAAGGGGGAGTGCCACCGGCCCTTCTCGAGGACGACGACGCTGAGGCCGGCCTCCGCGAGCACGCAGGAGACGACGCCGCCGCCGGCGCCCGGAGCCGACGACGACCGCGTTCACGCGAGGCCGGGCCACCGCTCAGCCCTTCCTCGGGTTGCCGCGGGGGCCGTCGCCGGCGTCTCGTGGAGCCGGCCCCGGATCGGCGGATCGGGCACGCCGAGCATCCGCCACGCCACCCGGTCGCGGTTGCCGCCGTGCCGCGGGTCGCCGTAGAAGCCCATCATCGTGTGGTCGCGCAGACGGCGGAAGAAGCGGGCGGGATCGACGTCGCCCCAGTCGGCCTTCTCGCCCTGTCCCTGTCTCGACGTCCGCGAGAAGTGCCGTCTGGGATTCGAGCGACAGATCCGCGAACGGCTTTCCCTCGCGGCGCCGGGCGGCGGCGTCGAGGCCCGTAGGCCGGCCCGCCAGTCGCCGAGGGCCTTCTTCTGACGCGTGGCGAGCTGTCGGTCGATGAAGCTCACCACCCCGGCCTGGACCGCGCCCGGGTCCTGGTCCGGCGGGACGATGCAGTCGCAGGCGGCGCCGAGGGTCCGCGCTTCGTCCTCCGAGAGCGCCCGCCACGCGGCTCTTCGGCGCGCCGCAAGCCACCGCGGTGGCGGCCGCCGCGGTCGCTCCCGTCTTCAGGAATGCCCGACGGTCGACAGCGTAGGGGTCGTCCATGCCCGAGGACCTCCGACCACCCGCACGATATCCGCCGGCTGGGGCGAAAGGCAATAGGCCAATCGATCCTCGTCGCGAGACGACGAGCGCGAAAGGGCTACGCGGCGGGCGCCTTGTGCACGGAGCGGAGCACGAGCCCGGCGCCCATCCCGACCAGGATGAGCGGCCACAACACCTCGAAGCGCGCCCAGTGGGGCCAGCGGATCCAGTCGAGGTTGTGCAGGAGCAGGATCGTGCCCAGGCCCATGAGCCCGTAGCCGATGGCGAGCCGGCCCGTGCGCCCTTCGTTCGCCATCGTCCGGACCGCGTCCTGCGCTCCGGCGAGAGCGGACTCGATGCCCGACGGCGAGGGGTCCGCCGCTTCCTCCCCCTTGGGCACGATTACCCAGGCGACCAGGTACAGCAGGATGCCGAGCCCGTTGGCGAAGGCCAGGATCACGAAGGCGAGCCGCACGAGCACCGGGTCGACGTCGAGGTAGCGTCCGAATCCCGAGGCGACGCCGCCCAGCACCGCGCGCCGCGGGTCTCGAGTCAGCGTCTTGGCCATGGCGGTTCTCCTCGAGGGCGAGGGGACGCCCTCTTCACAAACGTTTACGAGAGCCGGCCGCCGGAAGTTCGATAGAGCTCCAGAGTCGGTCCCAGGACCGCTCGTTGTCCCACTCGGGCGTGGGCAGGAAGTAGCCGGAGCCCTTCAGGTGCCGCTTCACGGCGTCCTCGTTCGGCTCGACCCCCAGGCCCGGGCGGTCGGGCACTAACGCGAAGCCCTTCTCGATCACCGGGCTCGGCGTCACCAGGTCGCCCCACCAGGGCACGTCGAGCGAATGGTGCTCGAGGCAGACCACGTTCTCGGTCGCGGCCGCGCAGTGGAGATTCGCCATGAAGGAGATGGGCGAGCCCGCGAAGTGCATGGCCATCGCCACCCCGCGCTCCATCGCGTAGTCCCCGATCTTCTTGGTCTCGAGGATCCCACCCGCGGTGGCGAGATCGGGTTGGATCATGTCGACCGCCCCCGTGTCGATCAGCTTGAAGAAGTCCTCCTTGAGGTAGATGTCCTCGCCGGTGAGGACGGGGACGTTCACCGCGTCCTTGATCATCTTCATGAGGTTCGGGAGCTGCCAGGGGACCATGTCCTCGACCCAGGCGAGGTTCCACTTCTCCATGGCGCTCGCAAGCTTGATGCAGGAGTTGACCCCGAGGTGGCCGAAGTGGTCGGCCGAGAGCGGGACCTCCATGCCGATGACGTCGCGGATCTGTCCCACGTAGTCGGACAGAAGGGCCACCCCCTTGTCCGTCACCTCGATCCCCGTGAAGGGGTGCATGATCCGCCCCCCTTGGCGGAGGCTCTCGCCCAGCGGGCGCGAGACCGCGCCCGGCACGTTCGCCACCAGGTCGACCCCGACGTCCACCTTGAGCCAGGTGAGGCCGGCGTCCAGCCGTTCCTTCAGGCGGAGGCCCTGTTGCCGTCCGTCCGGCAGCTCGTTGGTGTCGGCGTAGAGGCGCACGCGGTCGCGGAACTGGCCCCCGAGCATCTGGTAGACGGGCACGCCGAAGGCCTTGCCCGCGAGGTCCCAGAGCGCCATCTCCACCGCGCAAACCCCGCCGCCCTGCCTGGCGTGGCCGCCGAACTGCTTGATCTTCCGGAAGACGCGGTCGACGTTGCAGGGGTTCTCGCCCAGGAGGCGCGCCTTCAGCATGAGGGCATAGGTCGGGCTCGCGCCGTCGCGCACCTCGCCGTAGCCCGAGATCCCCTGGTTGGTGTCGATGCGGATGAGGGGGCAGCTCATGGGCGCCTCGCCCACGAGCGCCACCCGGAGGTCGGTGATCTTCAGGTCGGAGGGCTTGGACGCGGGGTTGACGTGGGCGAGGAGGGCGCCTTCGGCACGAGGCTCGCTCGCGAGGCCCAGCACGCCGGCCCCCGCTGCCGTGCCGAGGGACTTGAAGAACGACCGCCGACCCACGAGGGCACCGTGTGCAGGCTTCATGGCAAGGACCTCCTGCCGGCGCGGTGCGTGATTCTAGGGCGTTTGGCGCCTGGCTAGGCTCATGCTAGCCGGGCAAGGCGGGCGAGCAATCGTCCGTTTGAATCAGACAGGCCCGCGACTGACCGCCCCGGCTCCGGCCGCGGAACCTTCGAACCACGGACGGGTGGCCACACAGAAACGGCAGACGGACAGCATCACCGGCACTTCGACGAGCACACCCACGACCGTCGCCAGGGCCGCGCCCGAACCCGGCCCGTAGAGGGCAATTGCGGTGGCGACCGCCAGCTCGAAGAAGTTCGAAGCTCCAATGAGCGCCCCCGGCGCCGCCACGGGGTAGGGGACACGCAGCAGCCGCATGAGGCCATAGGTCAGGCCCGAGTTGAAGTAGACCTGGATCAGGATCGGGACGGCAATCAAAGCCACGTGCAGCGCGCGGGTCGTGATGTTCTCGGCCTGGAACGCGAAGATGGCAATCAGGGTGGCCAAGAGCGCTATGACCGTGACGGGCTGGAGGGCAGCCAGAAAGCGGTGGGCGAACCACTCGGCGCCCTTCTTGCGGATCAACCAGGTGCGGCTCGCGGACCCGAGCAGCAACGGGATGACGACGAACACGAGGACCGAGTAGAGCAGCACCGAGAACGGCACTTGCAGGCCCGCCGCACCCGACACCAGGAACTTCACGATCGGCGCGAACGCGACGAGCATGATCAGGTCGTTCACGGAAACCTGCACGAGGGTGTAAGCGGGGTCCCCGTCGGACAGGGAGGACCAGACGAACACCATGGCCGTGCACGGTGCCGCGGCCAGGATGATGACGCCCGCGACGTACTCGCTCGCCAGTTGGGGACCGATCAACGGCAGGAACAGGTGCTTGAAGAACAGCCAGCCGAGGAACGCCATCGAGAAGGGCTTGACGAGCCAGTTCACGACGAGGGTCACGATGAGGCCGGTCGGCCGCTTTCCGACGCCGCGGATCGACGCGAAGTCGATCTTCAGCATCATCGGGTAGATCATCAGCCAGATGAGGATGGCGATCGGGATGTTGATCTGGCTGCCTTCGCCGAACTGGAGGTCGCGGACCGCGCCCACCATGCCGGGTAACGCCTTTCCGATCACGACGCCCAGGGCCATGCAAGCCGCCACCCACAGGCTGAGGTAGCGCTCGAAGACGTTCAGGTGCTTCGCGGGGAGTTGTTGCATGTCACTCCTTCAGCGGGGGAGTGCGGCCGATGGCCTGCAGCTTCTCCTCGAGCGCCATCTTGTCGAGCGAGCCGATGGGCAGGCTGATGAAGAGCTTGATGCGGGCGTCCAGCTCCCGTAGCGCCCGGCTGAAAGCCCGAACCTGCTCTTCCCGTGACCCAAGGGCCGCGGCCGGGTCGTCCACGCCCCAGTGGGCCGTCATGGGCTGGCCGGGCCAGTAGGGGCACTCTTCCTTCGCGGCGTTCCCACACACCGTGAACACGAAGTCGAGCTTGGGCGCGCCGGGTCCCGAAAACTCGTTCCAGCTCTTGCTCCGGACGCCTTCGGTCGGAAGGTGCGCGCGCTCCAGGACCTCGAGGGTCAGGGGGTGGACCTGGCCCTTGGGCTTGCTGCCGGCACTGAATGCGCGGAACCGTCCCTGGCCCCTGTAGTTGAGCAGCGATTCGGCCATCACGCTGCGTGCGGAGTTGCCGGTGCAGAGAAACAGGACGTTGTAGGGCTCCATGCGCACTCCTTTCGAGGCGGCTACTTGCAGGATTCCGGTCCGCGGACCTTGACCAGGCGCTCCAGGTCCCTTCGAACCACCGTGCGCTTGGCAAAAGTCCTCACGAGCCCCTGGCGCTGACGCTCGCAATCGTCGTCGGACTGGCGGATCAGCCGGTAGTAGACCCAGGTTCCTTCACGGCGGTGCTCGACGACGCCGGCCGACCGAAGGGTGGCCAGGTGGCGCGACACCTTGGGCTGCGACAGCCGTAAGGCCTCCTCGAGATGGCAGACGCACAGCTCGCCATGGGACAGAAGGGCCACGATGCGCAGCCGGGTCTCGTCGCCCAGGGCCTTGAAGAGGCGCGAAAAGGCGCGGACGTCGAGAATTTGTGCTGACATACGGAGATTCGTATATCCGACTCTCCGGATGATTGTCAAGGCGCGCGCTCTGCCGTCGTCGCGCAACACCTTCGTCCTGGTGGGGACCAGGACGCATACGGTGCGCCGGTGCCGCTCCGCCTGGCACGCCAGACCTGAGGGTTGTGCCCTGGCGTGATCATTGCATTACGTCGTTTCGGAGATCGGCGAAATGAAACACGGTCCTCTGGGTCACACGACCGGTATCCTGAAGGCGCTCGCTCACCCGGCTCGCCTCCGCGTCCTCGCGATGCTGCGCTCGGGCGGGTTGTGCGTCTGTCAGGTGGCCGCCGCCATGGGGTCTCCGGTGTCCACGGTCTCGGAGCACCTGGGCGAGCTGAAGAGGGCCGGCCTCGTGCTCGAGCGCAGGGACGGCCGGTGGGTGTCGTACAGCCTCGCCGACGAGGCGTCAGGACTTCTTGACCACATCTGGGACCTGATCGGCACCGACCCGCTGGTTCGCCGGGAGGAGTCCTTGGTCCGAAGGCTGCGCCGGCTGCCGGTCACCGAGCTCTGCGATGCAGGTCTCGACCTGGCCAGGTTCGGTCTGAAGCCGGCTTCCTGAGGGAGGAGATCATGGTGACGGGTGTGAGCGTGATCGAGGTGCTGGGGCCGGGGTGCGCGCGCTGCCACGAGGCGCTTCGCGTCGTGCGGCACGTGGTGGATGAGGCGCATCTGGAGTGCCTGGTGCAGAAGAGCGAATCCATGGAGCGCATGGCGGACCTTGGAGTGATGGCGACGCCGGCCGTTGCCTTCGACGGGAGGGTGGTGCTGTCGGGGCGAATCCCAAAGACGGAGGAAGTCCGGCAGCTCCTCGGACTCTCCTAGCCAGTCGTCAGCGGTTACTTCGAGCGGGAGAGAGCATGGTCAGCCGGGTGGGCACGTTGACGACCAGGAGCGAGGTCGGCCCCTGGTCGCGCACGGTGTTGGCCGCCGGGGTATGGACCGCTTTGTATTTGCTCATCGAACCCCTCTCGCGGTGGATCGCCTACGATCTGGCGGGGCTCCGCCCTGGCTCGCACCTCGGCGACGCAGTCGCGTTCTTCTTCTACGACGTTCCCAAGATCCTGTTGCTGCTGTCCGGGATGATCTTCGTGATCACGGTGGTGCGGTCCTTCTTCAGCGCGGAGAGGGCGCGTCGGCTGCTCAGCGGGAAGCGCGTGGGGATCGGCAACGTGCTGGCCGCCACCCTCGGGATCGTGACGCCCTTCTGCTCGTGCAGCGCCGTCCCCCTCTTCATCGGTTTCGTGGAGTCCGGCATCCCCCTCGGAGTGACCTTCTCCTTCCTGATCGCGGCGCCCGTCATCAACGAGATCGCATTGATCCTGCTGTTTGGAATGTTCGGCTGGAGAGTGGCGGCGCTCTATGTCACTTCCGGGCTGACCATTGCCATCGTGACCGGCCTGGTCCTGGGCCGGCTGCATCTCGAGCGCTACGTCGAGGAGTTCGTGTGGCGGATGCAGTTCCGAGGAAGCGAAGACGACTCGGCCGCGCTCGACTGGGAGCAACGGTTTGCCCAGGGTCGGGACGCGGTCCGCGAGATCCTGCGGAAGGTCTGGGTCTACGTGCTCGTGGGCATCGCGGTCGGAGCCGGCATCCACGGGTACGTTCCCACGGATGCTCTGGCTGGCTACATGGGGAAGGATGCGGCCTGGTGGTCGGTGCCCCTCGTCGTGCTCGCCGCCTTGCCCCTCTATTCGAATGCCGCCGGGATGGCTCCCGTCCTCCAGGCCCTCGTCGAAAAAGGCGCCGCGCTCGGCACCGCGCTCGCCTTCATGATGGCCGTGGTGGGGGTGAGCCTGCCCGAGACGATCCTGCTCCGGAGAGTGCTGAAGCCCCAGCTCATCGCGGTGTTCGTCGGCGTGGTCACGGCCGCGATCATGGTCACCGGCTACCTCTTCAACGCCGTCCTCTGAGGTGAAAGGGAGGCTCCAATGTCATTCGTCACTGTCTTCCGTCGCATCCCGCCACCCATCATCGGCACCGTCGGGGTGATTCACGACCGCGCCTTTGAAGACTTCGAGGAACGTCTCGATTGGCTCGAAGCGAATGGCCTTCCCGTCGAGAGGTTCGACCCGACCCGTGAACCGGGCGAAGTGGCCGTCCGCGAACCGGTACGCACGCTGCTCGCAAGAGAAGGCGATCGGTGTCTCCCGCTCGTCCTCGTGAACGACGCCGTCGTGCTGAGCGGCGCCTATCCGTCACGGGCGCAGTTGGCGAGGGCCGTGGGCCGGGCGGCCAAAGCCGGGGAGGACGCGGCCAGGTTCCGCTACGAGACAGGGCGAGAGTCCGATACGACGCGGCACCACCATTGACTGGGCCGGTGTCCCGGTCCCGCTCGGGAAACTCGCTCGGCGGTCGCGGCGAAGGCTGGGTGGCGGCACAGGCCGCGCGTGAGGAGACCTGGCTCGTGGAGCGACATCCCGGCTACGATGGTTACCGTCGGCGCGTCCGCTGGAAGTTCGTCCCCGGCATCCGCTAGTCCTGACCATGTCCTATCTCTATTGGCTCGTGGGCATCTCGGCCGCGTTCGTCCTGCTCGAGCGCCTCTTCCCGTGTCGGCGAGACCAGACACTCCTGCGTCCCGGCTGGCTCCGCGACCTTGGGTTCGTGGCCCTGAACGGCCACTTCTTCTCCCTCCTGACCGCGGGGTTGACCGGTGGCGCCGCCCTGGCGGCCACCAGCGCGCTCCACTTCCTCGGACTCCGGCTCGAAGGCTCGCCGGTGCCGAAGTGGCCCTTTCTGGCGCAGTTCCTCGCGTTCCTCGTCCTCGCCGACTTCCTCCAGTGGTGCATCCACAACCTGCTCCACCGAGTGCCCTGGCTTTGGACCTTCCACAAGGTCCACCACTCCATCACCACGATGGACTGGATCGGCAACTGGCGCTTCCACTGGGCGGAGATCGTGGTCTACAAGAGCCTCCAGTGGCTGCCCCTGGCCTGGCTCAACGCTTCACCGGAAGCGGTCTTCGCGGTTGCGGTCGTCACGACCGTGTGGGGCGACTTCAACCACGCCAACCTGGACGTGGGGCTCGGTCCGCTCGGCTACCTGTTGAACAACCCGCGCATGCACCTCTGGCATCACGACCAGTCGAGCGAAGGCGGAGTGGCGAAGAACTTCGGGATCGTCCTGAGCGTCTGGGACTATCTGTTCGGCACGGCCTACTGGCCCCGCGACCGCAGCCCCGAGCGACTCGGCTACCCGGGCATCGAGGAGATGCCGCTGGGCTTCCCGGGGCAGGTGCTCTGGCCGCTGACGCGACGGGGACCGTCACCAACCGTCTGACCGCGGTCCATAATGACCTTCTCGCGACCGGCCGGCGCGGTCACGGAGGTGAATATGTCGATGTTGCTGGGACTGCTGCTCCTGGGCGCTGAGGCGCAGGCTGCCCCGGCCGCGAGCCCCTGGTCGGCCATCCAGTTCATGGTCGGCGAGTGGACGGGGGAGTCGGATGGGCAGCCGGGCAAGGGCACGGTGAAACGCACATACCGCTTCGTTCTCGGGGACAAGTTCCTCCACGAGCAGAACGTTTCGACGTACCCGCCTCAGCCGAAGAACCAGAAGGGCGAGGTTCACGAGCACTGGTCCTTGTTCAGCCACGATCGGGCACGGCACGCCCTCGTCCTTCGGCAATTCCACCAGGAGGGCTTCGTCAATCAATACGTGATGATGCCCGGCAGCCCCGGGGGCAGCGTCGTGTTCGAGACCGAGGCTCTCGAGAACATCCCACTGGGGTGGAAGGCGAGGGAAACGTACCAGGTCGTGTCTCCCGACGAGTTCATCGAAACCTTCGAGCTCGCGTCTGGCGGCGGTGCCTACGAGCTGTATAGCAGGGCGCGCTTCAAACGTGTGACGCGGCCGTAGGCTCAGGGAATGCGAACTGGTTGGGTCGTCCTGGCCGCACTCGTGGCAGGTGGCACCTCCTGGTCGCCTGTTGGAGCCGCGACGCCGGAGGCCCTGGAGCCGCTCCGCTTCCTGCTGGGCGACTGGCAGGCAGACGGAGGAGGGAAGCCAGGGGAAGCGAGGGGCGGCTTCACCTTCGCCCTTGGTCTCCAGGATCGCGTTCTCGTCCGCACGAACTACGCCGAGTACCCGGCCGCCGCGGGCAAGACCGCCTCGCGACACGACGACCTGATGGTGCTCTACGCGACGGAAGCCGGAGAGCTACGCGCCGACTACTATGACAGTGAGGGCCACGTCATCCACTACGTTGGCACCTCGCCTGCGGCGGGCGAGCTGGTGCTGGTCAGCGAGATCTCGGGCTCCGCACCCCGGTTTCGGCTCACTTACAGGCGCGGCGCAGACGGCGCCCTGGGCGGCAGCTTCGAGGTAGCGCCTCCGGGGAAGCCGGATTCGTTCGAGCCATACCTCACCTGGACATCGCGGCGAAAGGCCGCCGACAGGTAGCGGTTTAGCGCGGGCTCCGGGCGCCCGGGGTGAACACGAGGAAGTACTGATACGGCAGGAACGTGTGCTCCTTCGCGAGAGCGAAGCCGTTCGCTTCCATCTGGCGAACGAGGTCTTCCCGGGCGATCTTCATCTCCAGCGGGGGGCCGAAAGGGAGCTCCTTCTTCTGGAAGTCGATCATCACCACCTGGCCGCCTGGCTTCAACATCTTCCTCATGAGGGCGAGGTACTCGAGGGGCTTCTCGATGTGGTGCCAGGTGTCGACGACCACGAAGCGGTCGACGGAGGCGTCCGGCAAGAGCGGATCGTTCGGCTCCGCCAGGACGGTCTGGACGTTGCGCACGCCCGCGTCGCGGATTCGCCGGTTCAAGTAGCGGACCATGTCCGGGTCGATGTCGACCGCGAGTACCCGACCCTTGTCCCCGACGTGCGCGGCGAAGCGGAGCGCGAAGTAGCCGGAGCCTGACCCGATGTCGGCGATGGTTTCGCCGGGCTTGAGGTCGAGAGCCGTCAGCACCTCGTGCGGCTTCTGGTACTCGTCGCGCTTGGGGTCCTCGAGCATCGCGACGTAAGCCTTGGGGTCCTGGTGGAGGCGATGCATCTCCTCATGCGAGCGGGGGGTCTGGTCCTGGGCAACGGCGGTTACGGCCCAAGCGAGAGTGGCGAAGGCCACGAGTCGGTAGGAGGCGATCATGGGCTGATTATGGACCGACCTGCGGGCGGATCGGATCGAAGGGGGCGGGTGGCATAATCGGCCTATGGCTCAGCTCGAAGAAGCCGCCCTCATGGAAGCGGCACAGGGTGGCGACGGGGAAGCGCTCGACACCCTCCTCAGGCAGTATCAGCCGCAGATCTTTCGGTTCGGCCGAAGGATGTGCCGGGATCCCGAGGACGCGCAGGACGTCCTTCAAGAGACTCTCCTCGCTGCCGCGCGGACATTGCACGGGTTTCGGGGTGCTTCGTCCCTCTCGACCTGGCTTTACACGATCGCGCGGAGCTTCTGCATCAAGAGCCGGCGTCGCAGCGTGTTCGCTCCCGAAGTCCTCTCCCTGGAATCGGAGGCGCCGCGGGCTCGAAAAGCCAAAGACCCCGGGCCCGATCCCGAGCGGTCTCTAGCGGATCGGGAGGTCGCGTTGGCCCTCGAGTCCGCCATCGCGGCGCTGGAGCCGGCCTACCGCGAGGTGCTGCTGCTGCGCGATGTCGAGGGCCTTTCGGCGGCAGAGGTCGCCGAGGTCACCGGCATCAGCGTTGCGGCGGTCAAGAGTCGTCTGCACCGAGCGCGCCGGACGGTGCGCGACCGTCTCGCGCCGCTGCTGGAGCCGGCGGCATTGCCGGAGGCCGCTCGGCCCGGGGTCTGTCCCGACGTCGTCGACCTGCTCTCCCGCCACCTCGAGGGCGAGATCGACCCGGTAAGCTGTGCGGAGTTGGAGCGGCACGTGACGGCTTGTGCGCGCTGCCAGACCGCCTGCGATTCGCTACGGCAAACCTTGCGCCTTTGCGGCGCGACCCCCACCCCCGACGTGCCCCCGGAGCTTCAGGAATCCGTCAGGCAGAGCATCCGGGGCCTCCTGGCGGAGCGTCGACCTCCCTCCTGAACCCTTTCCCGCCGCGCTGGCTCTCACCTTGCAGGAGACGGATAGAGGCGGATAGAGACGGAGAGAGCGGAAGCGAGGGAGAGGAATGGCCGACTGGATGCAGGTCTTGCTGGTCCTGATCGCCTGGTGGGGTCTTCAGGCCTTTGTCCTCCCGCGCCTCGGTGTCCCCACCTGAGCGGTGCCGAATCCCCGCCGGTCGGCGGAGAAAAGCGTGGGGGACGAGTCGTCCGACAAACGGTGCTGAGGAGGCGTCGCCGATGTGTCAGAGGGTGAAGTGCGAGCGTTGCGGGAAGCCGAGCTGGGCGGGGTGCGGAGCGCACGTGGAGCAGGCCCTTCGCGGCGTGCCCCCGGCGGAGCGCTGCCAGTGCCCCCGGCCGAAGTCCCTGCTTTCCCGGCTCTTCGGGAAGTAGCCATGACGGACCGGCTTCGCATCGTGATCGTCGGCGGCGTCGCCGGGGGTGCGAGCGCCGCGGCGCGGGCGCGCCGGCTCTCCGAGACCGCCGAGATCACGGTCTTCGAGCGGGGCCCCCACGTGTCCTTCGCGAACTGCGGCTTGCCTTATCACATCGCCGGCGTCATCACCGATCGGCATCGTCTGCTGGTTCAGACGCCGGAGAGCCTCCGTGCCCGGTTCGGCCTGGACGTGCGAGTGAACACCGAGGTGCTGCGGATCGACCGCGAGGCGAAGGAGGTCGTGGTCCGCGACCGGAGAGCGGCCGCGAGTACCGACAGGCCTACGATGCCCTCGTGCTCAGCCCGGGTGCCGAGCCCATCCGCCCACCCCTGCCCGGCGTGAACGACCCGCGAGTCCTCACGTTGCGCAACCTGGAGGACATGGACCGGATCATCGAGATCGTGGAGCGCGCCCGGCCTCTCACGGCGCTCGTGGTCGGAGGTGGGTACATCGGCCTCGAGATGGCGGAGGCGCTCGTCGATCGCGGAGCGCGGGTCGTGCTCGTCGAGCGCCTGCCCCACGTGATGGCCGTCGCGGACCCGGAGATGGTGGCGCCGCTCCACGACGAGCTGCGCCGGAATGGTGTCGACCTGCGTTTGGGCGTCTCGGTGGAAGCGATCGACGGCCAGGCCCATGGCCTCGAGGCACAGCTCTCGGACGGCTCCCGGGTAGCGTGCGGTCTCGTGCTTCTCGCCGTCGGCGTCCGTCCCGAGACGAAGCTCGCGCGAGACGCGGGCCTCGCGCTCGGCAGCTCCGGCGGCATCCAGGTGGACGCCCACATGCGCACCAGCGATCCGGCGATCTGGGCCGTCGGGGACGCGGTCGAGGTCACGGACCTCGTGCGCCAGGTCCCGGCACTCATCCCGCTGGCCGGCCCGGCCAATCGGCAGGGCCGCATCGCCGCCGACAACATCCTCGGACGGACGAGCCGGTACGCCGCGCACGCAAGGCACGGCGATCTGCAAGGTGTTCGACCTCGCGTTTGCCATGACCGGCGCGTCCGAAGCCGGCCTGCGGCGCGTGAGCCGCCCGTTCCGCCGGATCTACATCCACCCGGCCGACCACGCGACCTACTATCCGGGCGCCCAACCGATGAGCCTCAAGCTACTGTTCGATCCGCTGGACGGGCGCATCCTCGGCGCGCAAGCCGTGGGGGCGAGCGGCGTCGACAAACGAATCGACGTCCTCGCGACGGCCCTTCGCGCCGGCCTGACGGTGTACGACCTCGAGGACCTGGAGCTGAGCTACGCGCCGCCCTTCGGGAGTGCCAAGGATCCCGTCAACATGGCCGGCTTCGTGGCCGCGAACGTCCTGCGCGGCGACCTGCGTCTCTGGGAGCCGGAGGAGCTCGCCATGCTCTCGCCCGGCCAGGTGCTCCTCGACGTGCGCACGGCACCGGAGTTCCGCAACGGCAGCATCCCCGGTGCCCGCTGCGTTCCCGTGGACGACCTCCGGAGCCGGCTCGCGGAGCTGCCGAGGGAGAAGGAGCTCCTGGTGTTCTGCGAGGTCGGACTGCGTGGCTACGTGGCCGCCCGTCTTCTTTCTCAGCAGGGCTTCCGGGTACGCAACCTCTCGGGCGGCTACAAGCGGTACTTGATGTGGAAGAGCGTGGCAGAGGGCTCCCACGTGACGCATCCCGACGTGCGCGAGGTCGAACTGGCTGGCCGCGGGGCTCTCCCCTAGAGGCCCACAAGCTCGGAAAAGGGGGATCGAGATGGCGCTCGGACTGAAGAAGGTGCTGGGGTCGGGGTTCGAGGATGCACTGGTCCGAGTGCCGGCGGCGCTGAAGGCGGAGGGTTTCGGCGTGCTCACGGAGATCGACGTCACGGATACGCTGAAGAAGAAGCTGAACGTGGACTTCCGGCGCTACCGGATCCTGGGCGCCTGCAATCCACCTCTGGCGCATCAAGCACTTCAGGTCGATCTCGAAGTCGGTCTGATGCTGCCGTGCAACGTGATCGTCTACGAGACGGACGACGGGCGGGCGGTGGTGAGCGCTGTCGATCCCACGGAGACGCCCGCCGCCGAGCACGACCTGCGGATCCGCGGCGTAGCCGAAGTGGTACGCGAAAAGCTCGAACGCGTGATTGCGCGACTGGAGTGAGCTGCCGCTCGCTCCGAGGCGGAAAGGGAGGCGAACATGAAGATCCACACTCTAATGGCTGTCGGAGCGGTGTCGCTCCTGGCGGCGCCCCTGGTCCAGGCTCGCGACTGCTGCCACGGCCACGACCGTTGCCCGATGATGTCGGGCCAGACACCCGGAGGGCCGAGGGGCGGTGGCCCGGGCCAGGCGCCGATGTACGACCCCGACACCGTGACGACCCTCCGAGGCACTGCCAATGCGGTGACCGTCGTGGCGGCTCGCGGTGGACGCATGGGAGGGACGCACGTCACGCTAGGGAGCGACGGCCAGACGCTGGACGTCCACCTGGGCCCGACCTGGTTCCTGCAGCGTGAGGGTATCGAGATCGCCAAGGGCGACTCGATCGAGGTGACGGGATCGATCATCGATTCCGACGGCAGCAGTTTCCTGGTTGCGCGTGAGCTGAAGAAAGGGCAGAAGGTCTTGAAGCTGCGGGACGAGCAGGGCGTTCCCGCATGGTCCGGCGGCCGACGTCAGTAGGTCCTCGAGGATCGTCCGGGATACGCCCGCACCAGGAGGGCCAGTGCCCCTCCTGCGTGAAGTGCCTGGCACGCCGCGTGCAATTCGGACCCCCACGGAGGGTTCGATGCAGGGAGTGGAGCCGGTGGATGGAGTCCTCGGCGAGGGACAGAAGGACCTCGCGCTGCGTTCGGCCATCGAAGGGGTCAGCGCGGCCTTTGCATCGCTCGGCCGAGTCTTCCTCTGCGTGGACAGCCACTTTCAGGTGTTGCACGCGTCATCGCTCCTGGATCGGCTGATCGGCCGCGGCGCAGCCGCGGCGGCCCGTGGGCGGTCCGTGGCCGAGCTCCTGGGGGGCGAGCTGTTCGGTCCCTCGGGAACGCTGCGACAGTTGCTCCTGGCCGGCGAGCGGCGGGAGGGGTGGCGCTCGATGCTCACCGTGGCCGGGACGAAGCCGCGACTCGTATCCTTGACCGCGGCACCATTCCAATCCGATCCCGGGAGCGTTTGCGACCCGCGCGTCGCCTACATCGTCGTGCTGAGGCCGGCGGAGGAGGACGAGGCCGCGTCCGGAGCGCCCTCACCGTTTCCCGGCTTGATCGGCCGCTCGCCGGCGATGGAGCGGGTCTTTCGCCTCGTCGAGAACCTCGAGCAGAGCGAGGCCACGGTGCTCCTCACCGGCGAGAGCGGAACCGGCAAGGAAGTCCTCGCGCGAGCCATCCACGGCCACTCCCCGCGGCGGAGCGGACCGTTCGTGGGTGTCAACTGCGGGGCCTTGCCGGGCGAGCTCCTGGAGAGCGAGCTCTTTGGCCACGTGCGCGGGGCCTTCACGGGCGCGGTGCGCGAGCGAGCGGGCCGCTTCGAGGTGGCGGCCGGGGGGACCCTGTTCCTGGACGAGGTCGCGGATCTGCCGCTGCAGTTGCAGGTGAAGCTGCTCCGCGTCCTCCAGGAGCGCACGTTCGAGCGGGTGGGCGAGAGCCAGTCGCGCCACACCGACGCCCGGATCATCGCCGCCACCAACGTGGACTTGCGGCGCGCCGTCCAGGAGGGCCGATTCCGCGAGGACCTCTTCTACCGCCTGCGAGTCGTGCCCATCGAGCTTCCCCCGCTGCGCGCGCGACGCGAGGACATCGAGCCCCTCGCGACCTATCTGCTGGCGCGCGTGGCGGCCCGCCAGGGCCGGGCGCTGCGTTTCTCGCCGGACGCGCTGCGCGTGCTTCTGGGCTACGGGTGGCCGGGGAACGTGCGCGAGCTGGAGAACGCGCTCGAGTACGCGGTGGCCGTGTGCAAGGGCCAGACGATCCTTCCCGAGGATCTCCCGGCGGAGCTACAGCAGGGAACGTCCACGATCGCGGACGAGCCGGCGGGGAACGCGGACGCAGCCCAGCGTTCGTTGGGGGCCGGTGCCGAGGTGCTCACGCAGGTCCTCGTGGCCCATCGCTGGCGGCGGGTCGAAGCCGCGCGGGCCCTGGGAATCAGCCGCGCCACCCTCTGGCGTCGGATGCGGGAAGCCGGCCTTCAAGGCCGGTAAACGTCTCGTCTCACGCAACTGAACGTCGCAACGTTTGCGCTCACGCGACGCCCCTCACTCGGCCGTCCCCTCCCGCCAAGTGGCTGAAAAACAAAGAACCGTGTCATGGCACGCGCCCTGCTCTACGTCTCAGCGTGAATCAAAACGAGGTGACGCACCATGAAGCCTGAACGGGTCTTGAGCCTCTTCGTAGTCGGGGCGCTTCTGGTCGCGGCCGCTCCCGCCCTGGCGACCGACGGCTACTTCGCGAACGGCTATGGCACCAACTACAAGGCGCTGGCGGGCGCTGGCGTTGCCCTCTCTCTCGGCACCCAGGCCCCGGCCACGAACCCCGCGGCCATGGCGTTCCTGGGCCCGCGCTACGACATCGGGATGGAGGTCTTCAACCCGAACCGGCAGTTCTCGGTCACGGGTTCGCCCTCGGGCTACCCAGGCACGTTCGGCCTCGCTCCCGGCACGGTGGAGAGCGGCTCGAGGTACTTCCCGATGCCGTCACTGGGCGCGAACTGGAAGGCCGGTGAGAACGGGACCTTCGGCGTCAGCGCCTACGGCAACGGCGGAATGAACACCGACTACGCCGCCGCCGTCTTCGGCGTCGCCCCCGCCGGTGTGGACTTGTCGCAGATGTTCCTGGCACCGACGTACGCCCACAAGCTCGGCTCGCGGCACGCCCTCGGGGTCAGCGCGATCTTCGCCTACCAGCGCTTCGAGGCGAAGGGCCTTCAAGCCTTCGCCAATTTCTCCGCCGATGCGCAGAGCCTCACGAACATGGATCACGCGAACTCCTACGGCGCGGGCGTTCGCGTCGGCTACCTGGGCGAGCTGACCGACTGGCTCTCGCTCGGCGCCTCGTACCAGAGCCGGATCAACATGACCAAGTTCGACAACTACTCCGGCCTCTTCGCGGAGAAGGGGGGCTTCGACATTCCCCAGACCCTCACGGGGGGAGTCGCCTTGAAGCCAGCCGAGAAGCTCACCGTCGCCCTGGACGTCCAGTGGATCAACTACGAGAGCGTGAGTTCCGTCGCCAACGATTTCCTGCCCAATCTCGCCGTCTCGGCTCTCGGCAACGCGAGCGGCGCCGGCTTTGGCTGGCACGACATGACCATCTACAAGCTGGGCCTGCAGTACGAGGTCAACGGCGACTGGGTCCTGCGCACGGGCTACTCCTACGGCCGTCAGCCCATCCGCAGCAACGAGGTGCTCATCAACATCCTCGCCCCGGGCGTGATGGAGCACCACATCACCGCCGGCGTCACCCGCGCCGTCAAGAAGGGCCAGGCCATGAACTTCGCGATCATCCGCGCCATCCCCAAGTCGGTCACGGGCCCGAACAACCTCGAGGTCCCGAACGGCCAGTCCATCGAGCTGAAGATGGACCAGTGGGAGTTCGACGTCAGCTACTCGTTCGGGTTCTGATCAGGGGAGCGCTTCCGTGGCCACGATGGGTCTCTCGCGCCGGCGGTTCCTGAAGATCGCAGGGCTGAGCGCCGGCGTCGCCGCGGTGGGCGGATCCGTCGGCGGTCTGGTTCGGAAGGCGCAGGCCGACCGCGCGATGCAAAGCGGCCTGCGCCAGGTTCCCACCTTCTGCGACATCTGCTTCTGGAAGTGCGGCGCCATTGCCACCGTCCGGGATGGCGTCCTCTGGAAGATCGAGGGCAACCCCGACGACCCGCTTGAGCCACGGGCGCCTCTGCCCGCGGGGCACCGGCGGCGTCGGGGCGCACTTCGACCCTGACCGCCTGCGCGCGCCCCTCCTGCGCCGCAGCGTGCGCGGGGAAGAGCAGTGGACCGAGGTCACCTGGGACGAGGCGTTGGGCGTCATCGCGGACAAGATGGCGAAGATCAAGGCCGAGCACGGGCCCGAGGCGATGGCGCTCTTCAGCCATGGCATCGGAGGCACGTTCCTCAGGCACACCCTGAAGGCCTTCGGTACTCCGAACCTCGCCGCGCCCTCGTTCGCCCAGTGTCGGGGGCCGCGGGACGTGGGCTTCAACCTGACCTTCGGCGAAGAGGTCGGCTCGCCCGAGCGCACGGACATCAAGAACGCGCGCTGCCTGGTTCTCATCGGATCCCACCTCGGCGAGAACATGCACAACACCCAGGTCCAGGAGTTCGCCGAGGCGGTCGGCGGCGGGAGCGTCGATCATCGTGGCCGATCCCCGCTTCTCCATCGCCGCCAGCAAGGCGAAGTTCTACCTGCCCGGTCAAGCCGGGCACCGACATGGCGCTCCTCCTCGCCTGGATGAACACGCTGGTCCAGGAGGGGCTCTACGACAAGGACTACGTCCAGCGTCTCGGCTTCGGCTTCGAGGCCTTCGCCGCCGAGATCGCCCCGTTCACCCCGGAGTGGGCCTATCCCGAGACGGGGATCGAGCCCGTGGTGATCCGGGAAACGGCACGAGAGATGGCGCGGTACCGTCCGGCGACCCTCGTCCATCCCGGGCGTCATGCCACCTGGTACGGAGACGACACCCAGCGTAGCCGCGCCATCGCGCTGCTGAACGCCCTGCTCGGCAGCTGGGGCCGCAAGGGCGGCTTCTACGCGCCCGGTGAGCATGGACGTGCCCGGCTATCCCTACCCGCCCTATCCGAAGTCGGCCAGGGGCAAGGTCGACAACCCCGGCCGGAGATACCCCTTCGCAACCGAGACGATCACCACGGGCATCCGCGAGGCGACGCTCACGGGCAAGCCGTACCCGGTCAAGGGCTGGGTCGTGTACGCCTCGAACCTGATCCACGCTCTCCCGAACGAGCAGGAGACGATCAAAGCCATCCAGAACCTCGACCTTCTGGTGGTAGTGGACGTGATCGGCAGCGAGATCGCGGGCTGGGCCGACGTCGTCCTGCCCGAGGCGACGTACCTCGAGCGCTACGACGAGATCAACGTCGAGCTGTTCCGGGAGCCCTTCGTGGCCCTGCGGCAGCCGGTGGTCGAGCCCCCAGCCGACCAGAAGCCCAACTGGTGGATCGCGCGGAAGCTGGCGGGGAAGCTCGGCCTCGAGGCGTACTATCCCTGGAAAGACATCGAGGAGTACCTCGGCCATCGCCTTGCGGGCGCCGGGCTTTCCCTCGCCACGCTGAAGGAGAAGGGCATCCTGCGCGGCGAGCCAAAGCCCGTCTACTTCGAGGATGGTGTCGAGCCGACCTTCGGGACCCCTTCGGGCAAGATCGAGTTCTACTCGACACAGCTCAGAGACGCGGGTTTCGACCCGGTGCCGAAGTACCGGAAGCCGGCGCCGGGTCCGCCCGGCGCGTTCCGCCTTCTGTTCGGCCGCGCCCCCGTCCACTCGTTCAGCCGCACCCAGACGAACCCGATCCTCCACGACATGATGGCGGAGAACGAGGTCTGGGTGAACGCGGAGCGCCGCAGGCCGCCTGGGCCTGAAGACCGGCGACCGGGTTCGACTTCGCGAACCAGGACGGCGTCGTCAGCAAACCGGTCCGGGTGCGAGCGACCGAGGCGATCCGAGGCGACTGCGTGTACCTCGTCCACGGGTTCGGGCACACCTCGAAGATGCTGCGTCGCGCGCTGGGGCGAGGAGCCAGCGACGCCCAGCTCGTCACTCGCTACGAGGTCGATCCCCTGATGGGGGGGACCGGCATGAACGTGAACTTCGTCACCCTCGAGGCGGAGGCCTGAGACCATGGCCCGCCTGACCATGGTCATCGACACGCGCAAGTGCGTGGGCTGCATGGACTGCGTCGTGGCCTGCAAGACCGAGAACGGCGTGCCCGAGGGCTTCAACCGGGACTGGATCACCCAGAGGCTCGAGGGGACCTTCCCCGCTCTCTCGCTCGAGATCCGCAGCGAGCGGTGCAACCACTGTGACGATCCTCCGTGCGTGTCGTGCTGCCCGACCGGGCGCCAGCCACGTCCATCCGTTCGGCGCCGTCGTTCTCGTGGAGCCAGGAGGAGTGCATCGGCTGCAAGGCCTGCGTGGCCTCGTGCCCCTACGACGCCCGCTTCATCCATCCCGACGGATACGCGGACAAGTGCACGTTCTGCATCCACCGGGTGGAGCAGGGGCTGCCGCCGGCCTGCGTGGCGGTGTGCCCGACGCACTGCATGTACTTCGGAGACCTCGACGACCCGCAGTCGGAGGTCAGTCGGCTGCTCGCCTCGCGCAAGCACCATTCGTTGCTGCCCGAGGCCGGGACCAGGCCGCGGATCTTCTACCTGGAGTAGACGCCCTTGCCCTTCGAGATCGTCTCGACCCGTCACAACCCGCTGGTGGACCCGAGCCTCCACGTGTGGGCGCTGGCAGATCCCCGTGTACCTGTTCCTGGGTGGCTTTGTCGCGGGCATCATGGTGCTTGTCGGGTTGGGCCCTCTGGCAGGGCCGCCGGAATCGGTCGCCCGTACGCGACGTTCGCCCTCGCCTCGAGCGGCCTCTTCTCCTTGGGGCTCGGTGCGATCTCCCTGGGGATGCTCGCCCTCTTCCTGGACCTCGAGCCACAAGCCTACGTCTGGCGCCTGTACCTGACGATGGAGCCCTGGTCGCCGATGTCGTGGGGCGCCTGGATCCTGCTGCTCGTCTATCCCGTCCTTCTCGCGGGGATCCTGCTCGATCCGCCGCGACGCCTGCTGCGCGCGGTTCCGGCACTCGACTCGCTTGCGTCGCCGATTGGCCGACCGCAGCCCGGTGCGGCGCGCCACCGGCTTCGTGTCCATCGCGACGGGCGTTGCTCTCGGTCATCTACACCGGGATCCTGCTCTCCGCTCTCGGCGCGCGGCCGCTCTGGTCGAGCGCGCTCCTCGGCCCGCTCTTCCTCGTGTCCGGGCTCTCGACGAGCGCCGCCTTCGCCCACTGGGCCTCGCCCGAGCCGGCGGGAAAGCGAGCAGATGGCCTGGCTCGACAACCTGTTCCTCACGATCGAGCTCGGGCTCATCGCCTTCTTCCTGATCGGCCTCCGCTCCGCTACGGAGGCCCACGCCGAGGCGGCCGGGCTGCTCCTGGGCGGGCCCTACACCGCCGTCTTCTGGGTGGGCGTCGTCGGCCTCGGCATCGTCCTTCCGCTCCTCATCCAGTCGCTCGCCGTGACCCACCGCATCGCCCACACCTGGGTCGCGCCGGTGCTGGTGATCCTGGGCGGGCTCGCCCTGCGGTTCGTGATCGTCTAGCGCCGGCCAGTTGAGCCACTGGCCGCGCGTCTGAGGAGGAAGGCTCGATGGCATCGACGACCCACGACGTCGCGCCCCCCACGCCCGCGGTCGAGAGCGGCGTCCAGGCGGTCGCCGGACGGGCCTACATGAACCCCTACCTGGCGGGAATCGGCCTGGGGCTGGTCCTGCTCGCCGTCCTTCGTCATCATGGGCCGCGGTCTCGGCGCCTCGGGCGCCTTCTCCGCCGCCGTGGCCTGGGCGCTGAACGCCGTCGCGCCGGGCTACGTGGCGCAGAACGAGTACCTCTCGCCGTACATCGGCGACGGCTCGACCCATCCGCTCAAGGCCTGGCTGGTGTTCGAGGTGATGGGCGTGTTCGCGGGCGCGCTGCTCTCCGGCCTGCTGGCGGGCCGCGTGAAGCGCGTGATCGAGAAGGGCCCGCGGGTCTCGACCGGGATGCGGCTCGCCCTGGCCTTCGCTGGGCGGTATGCTGATGGCGATCGGCGCCGATCTCGCCCGTGGCTGCACGAGCGGCCAGGCGCTGACGGGCGGCGCCCTCCTCAACGCCGGGAGCTGGGCCTTCATGATGTGCGTCTTCGGGGGCGCCTACGCGGTCGCCTGGCTCTTCAGGAGGGAATGGAGATGAGCGCGCCCTTCTTCAAGTACGGCCTCTTCGGCGACGAGGCGAGCCTGCTGGTCGCCTTCGCCATCGGTATCGGCTTCGGGTTCTTCCTGGAGCGGGCGGGCTTCGGCAGCGCGCGCAAGCTGGTCGCCCAGTTCTACCTGACCGACCTCGCCGTCTTCAAGGTCATGTTCACCGCCATCGTCACGGCGATGCTGGGGGTGACCTACCTGGCGTGGATGGGCGTCCTCGACCTGTCGCTCGTCTACCTCGTGCCGACGTACTGGGCGGCGCAGGTCGTGGGCGGCCTGCTCCTCGGCGTCGGGCTTCGTGGTCGGCGGCTACTGCCCGGGGACCTCAGTGGCCGCGGTGGCCACCGGCAAGGATCGACGGGCTGGTCTACGTGCTCGGAATCGTGGCCGGCACCGTGACCTTCGCGGTCGCCTTTCCCGCTGTCTGCGCGGCCTGTACCTCGCGGGCAGCGCCGGGCGCGCAGACGCTGCCCGCAGGTCCTCCATCTTCCCTACGGGCTGGTCGTCTTCGCCGTGGTTGCTGATGGCGCTTCTTGGCTTCTACGGCGCGGGCCTGCTCGAGGCCCGCTTCGGCGCCAGGGAGAGGGGCTAGCATGGCGACCCTCAGGCGCTGGTCGAGCCTGTCGCTGAACCAGAAGCTCGCGGTGCGGGGCGCTGGCTCTTGGCGTGCTGGCGATCTTCGCTCGGCCCAACCGCGGCAACGTCGTGACCCTCGACGTCAAGGAGCTGGCGACGATCATCGACACAGGAGGGCGACCACGTCACGGCGAGTGAGCTGGCCGGCTGGATCGTCGCCGGTCGTTCGGACTACCGGCTGATCGACCTCCGCAGCGAGAAGGAATACGCCGAGTACCACATTCCGACCGCCGAGAACGTGACCCTGACCGCTCTGCCGGACGCCTCGCTCCTGGCCAACGAGAAGGTCGTCCTCTACTCCGAGGGAGGCATCCATGCTTCCCAGGCCTGGATGCTGCTGCGCGCCAAGGGCTTCAAGAACGTCTACACGCTGAAGGGCGGCCTCGACCAGTGGAAGGAGGACGTCCTGTTCCCGACCCTGGCCGAGAACGCGACGCCGCAGGAGCGAGCTCGCTTCGAGCGCGCGGCGGCGCTGGCGCGCTTCTTCGGTGGCTCGCCGCGGACGGGAGGCGCGCAGACGGCCAGCGTGAAGGCGCCCGAGATGCCGAAGGTCGAAGCCGCCCGCTCCCGCAGCCGGTGCGACCAGCGCGACGCCCGAAGAAGAAGAAGGAAGGCTGCTAGTCCGGATCATTCGGTGTGGCCGCGTGTGTTCCGAACGAATGATCCGTCCTGGAGCGGTCAGACGGCCCTTCGATGGCTTTCTTGGGCCACGACACGGGGTGTGGATGGACGATGGCGTTGGAACGGGCTCGGGCTGGTGCGCGAATGGCCCTGACGTTGGCCAGATCGGACTATTCACGAAGCGGGTCAGGTGCCCTTCGTGAATAGTCCGGGCTAGCGGCACGAAGAAGGCCCACGACGACGAGGCATGGCTAGCCGCGCCGTGGGTCCAGGGCGCGCACGCCGGCCCAGGCTCGCGTGAAGTAGGGCAAGAGGGCGTTTCGGAAGCCGCGCTCCTCGGCCTCCGCGAAGAGCGAGTAGGCCACGGGCGTCAGCAGAAGGGTGGGCAGCAGGCAGAGCATCTGTCCGCCGATGATGGTCACCGCCACGGCGGAGCGCTGGGCCGCGCCGGCGCCCATCCCCACCGCGGTAGGCACGAGGCCGGCCACGATCGAGAGAGTCGTCATCAGGATAGGCCGCAGGCGCACGTGGTTGGCCTGCTCGATGGCCTCGCGCAGCGGCAGGCCCTGCGCTCGGAGCTTGTTCGTGTAGTCCACCTGGAGGATGCCGTTCTTCTTCACGATGCCGAGGAGGAGCAGCACTCCGAGCGAGCTCCAGAGGTTCAGGGTGCGGCCGGTGATCCAGAGGGAGAAGAGCGCGAAGGGGATGGAGAGAGGGAGGCTCAGCATGATGGTGAAGGGGTGCAGGAAGCTGTCGAACTGCGCGGCCAGCACCATGTACATGAAGATGGAGGCGAGCAGGAACGCGATGATCAGGTTGCGCGTGGTCTCGTCGAGGATCTTGACCGCGCCCGTGAAGCGGAAGCTGTAGCCCTCGGGCAATCCGGTCTGGCGCACCTCCTCGCCTACCGCGCGGGCCGCGGCGTCCAACGGGAAGTCGGGTGCGTTGTTGCCGTAGACCCCCACCTGGAACTGCCGGTTGTAGCGGTCGATGCGCGCCGGGCCCAGCGCCTCGCCGGATGGTGGCCAGGTTGTCGAGCCGCACCTGGCCCACCTTCGAGGACGGGATGTTGAGCCTCGACAGGACCTCCGGGTTCTTCTGCTGCTCGGGCAGGAGTTGGAGGGTCACGTCGTACTGCTCGTCGCCCTCCTTGTAGGTCGAGATCTGGTCCTCGCCCGCGATCATGAGGCGGACCGCGTTGCCCACGTCGGCCGCCCGCACCCCCAGATCCGAGGCGCGCTGGCGGTCGATGCGCACCTGCATCTCGGGGCTGTTGAGGCTCACGCTCGTGTCCACGTCCAGGAGTCCCGGGACCTTGCGGATGCGGGCCGCCGCGTCCCGGGAGAGCGCCGCCACGCGGTCGAAGTCGGGGCCGAGGATGAGGGCGCGGATGGGAAAGAACGTCTCCCCGCCCCCCAGCGCGGAGGGGATCACGACCCGGCTGCGCAGGTTCGGCACGGAGGCGCAGATCTTCCGCACCGCCGCGGCCGCATCCTGGTTCGAGAAGCTGCGCTGCCTGAGGTCCACGAGCTTGACGTAGATGTGGGAATGGCTCATCGAGGCCTTCGTGGACGTAGGGATTCACGAACTCGACGCCTTTCAGGGCCTCGACCTTCGCGGCGATCTCGGTGGTGATGCGCGAGGTGGCGTCGAGCGAGGTGCCCTCCGGCAGGTTCAAGAGCACCGTCAGCTCGCCCTGGTCGTCGGGCGGGATCCAGTCGCGGCCCACCAGCGCGTTCAAGGGCAGGGCCAGCAGGAAGGTCCCGAAGCAGGCGGCCATCACGGCCCGCCGGTGGTCCAGCGCCCAACGGAGCACCATCCCGTACTGGCGGTCGATCCAGGCGAAGAACGGCCATTCCTTGGTGGCGTGGTGCGAGCCGCCGGCGGGGACCGCCCGCAGCAGGCGGGAGCTGAGCATCGGCGTGAGGGTGAAGCTCACGAGCATGGAGACCAGGATCGAGAAGGCCATGGTCCAGCCGAACTGGTTCACGTAGCGCCGCGCGTACCCGCTCATGAACGCGATGGGCAGGAAGATGATGACCAGGGACAGGGTGGTGGCGAGCACCGCGAGGGTGATCTCCTTCGTGGCCTCGATGGCGGCGGCCC
The DNA here is from genome assembly GCA_963760685.1 of uncultured Acidobacteriota bacterium. GTDB lineage: Bacteria > Acidobacteriota > Vicinamibacteria > Fen-336 > Fen-336 > CAVXEA01. The sequence continues at coordinate 2,187,940 of CAVXEA010000003.1, read as the reverse complement.
GCGGCTCGAAATGCTTCTCCTCCAGATAGCGCACGATGTTCTCGAGCACCACGATCGCGTCGTCGATCACGATCCCCACGGCCAGAGTCAAGGCCAGGAGCGTCATGTTGTTGAGGGTGAAGTCCATCGCCTTCAGGATGGTGAAGGTGGAGATGATGGAGGTGGGGATGGCCAGGGAGGCGATCAGCACCGAGCGCGGGCTCCGGATGAAGAGGAACACCACCAGGCTGGCCAGGAGGCTGCCGAAGAGCAGGTGCTCTTCGAGGGAGGCGATGGACGCGTTGATGAAGACCGACTGGTCGCGGATGATGCGAAGGGTCAGCCCCGGCGGCAGCGTCTTCTGGATCCTCGCGATCTCGCGCTTGACGGTGTCGATGATCTTGACCGTGTTCGTCCCCGACTGACGGCGCACGTCGAGGGAGACGGCCGGCTTTCCCCCCAGCATGTTCCAGGAGCGCGGCTCGGCGAAGCTGTCTTCCACCCGGCCGAGGTCGCTCACCCGGATCGGGCTCCCCCCGACGTTCTTGACGATGATGTCCCCGAACTGGCTGACCGCGTCGAGCCGGCCCAGGGTCCGGATCCCGAGCTCCGCGTCCCCGTGCACGATGGTGCCGCCGGGGATCTCGACGTTCTCGGTCTGGATGGCGTGCTCGACGTCGATGATGGTGAGGCCGTAGGCCGCGAGCTTGTCGGCGTCGGCGAAGACCCGGATCTGGCGGAGGCGCGCCCCGGTCAGGCTGACTTCGCCCACGCCGTCCACGGTCTCCAGGACGCGCTTGATCCGCTTGTCCGCGATCTCCGTGGTCTCCCGCAGGCTCTTGTCTCCGGCCACCACGAGGGTCAGCACCGGGTCGGCGTCGGGATCGGCCTTCTGGATGATGGGGGGGAGAATGGTGGGCGGCAGGTCGCGAAGGGCGCCCGCCACCTTCTCCCGCACGTCCTGGGCCGCGCTCTCGATCTCGCGCTCCAGGACGAACTGGCAGGTGATGCGAGCGCTGCCCACGGTGGCGGTGGACGTCATCTCGTCCAGGCCGCTGATGGTGGAGAGCGCTTCCTCGAGGGGAAGGAGGACCTGGGTCGTCATCTCCTCGGGGGTGGCCCCGGGGAGCCGCACGTTGATGTTCACGGTGGCGGGGTCGGCGCGCGGGAAGAGGTCGACGCCCAGCTCGCGGAAGGAGAAGATCCCCAGCACCACCAGGAACGTGATGAGCATGACCGCGAAGACGCCGCGCTTGACGCAGAGCTCGGCCAGGGTCATCGAAATCCCTATTGCGCGGCGACCACGGGGGCGCCGTCGCGCAAGTCCTCGCCCTCGATCGGCACCGCGACCGGTCGCCTTCCTTGAGTCCGTCCACGATCTCCGCCTCGTCTCCCTCGCGACTGCCCGAGCTTGACCTCGGTTTCGTGGAGCTTCTTCTCCTGGACCGCGAACACCTTGTAGACCCCGTACAGGTAGCGGAGGGCCTCCTTGGGCACGAGGAGAGCGGTGTCTACGTGGCGTCGAGAGCGATGCTGGCCCGGGCGAAGAAGCCCGGCTTCAGGAGACCCTGTTCGTTGGCGAGGAGGGCCTCCACCTCGAGCGAGCGGGTCTCCGATTCGACGGACGGGTTCATGCGCGAGATCTTCCCCGCGAAAGCGCGGCCGGGGTACGCCTCCACCCGCACGTCGACGGCCTGGCCCACGGCCACCCAGCCCGCCATCTTCTCGGGGACCTTGAGCCGCACCCGCACCGGATCGTCGTCCACCACGACCATCACGGGGGTCTGGACCTTCACGTACTGCCCCGGGCTCACCATCCGCTGCTTCACCTGGCCCGCGAAGGGCGCGCGAATCACGGTGTCGCGCAGCTTCTTGTCCGCGAGCGCCACCGAGGCCGAGCGCTGGGCGGCCTGCGCGCGGAGGTTCTGGACGTTCTGCACGGCCATGTCGTAGGCGGCGCGGGCCGCGTTGTAGCGCGCCTCGGCCTCGTCGAAGGTGCCGTGGGCGATGAGACCCTCGGCGTAGAGGTCTTTCGCGCGGTCGTATTTCTGCTGGGCGTCGGTGCGGTCCGCCTCGGCCTTCTTGACCTCGGCCGCGTCCTGCGGGTTCTCGATCGCCCCGCCGCCGCCGGGCGCCGGCGAGGCGGGCCTCGATCTGCCGGAGGGCCGCCTGCTGCTCCTCGAGGCCCAGGCTCAGCTCGATGGGGTGGATCTTCACGAGGGCCCGTCCCCGCGCCACCGGGTCTCCGACGTCCACGTAGGACTTCGTCGACCCGTCCCTCCACCTCCGAGCTGACCGACACCTCCTCGAACGGGAAGAGCGAGCCCACGGCGTCGACCCGGCGCGCGACCTTGCGCGAGACCACGGCCACCACTCGCGCCTTGACCGGCTTGATCGCGCGCTTGGCGTCGTCGCTGGCTCGGCTCCCGGCGCAGCCCCCGCCCCCCACTGCCCCCAACAGGGCCAGCAACGCCGCCCGTAGCTTCAGCTTCGCGATCGGCCTCGTCGTCATCTCCGCAGCTCGTGCCCCCAGTCCCAGTCTATCGGGCATTCCACACCTCCGGAAACCCGAAGCAGGACGGTCAGGGCTCAGGCCGCGTCCAGGGCGCGCTTGAAGTCCTGCAGCAGGTCGCGCCAGTCTTCGATACCCACCGAGATGCGGACGAGATCGTCGCCGATGCCCGCGGCGGCCAGCTGCTCCGCGCTCATCTCCGCGTGGGTGGTGGTCGCGGGGTGGCAAGCCAGACTCTCGACCCCGCCCAGGCTCACGGCGTCCTTCGCGATGGTCAGGTTGCGCAGGAAGTCGAAGGCCGCAGGCTTCCCGCCGCGGAGCGAGAGCGAGAAGATCCCACCCGGGAGGGGGCACTGGGCTTCGCGGATCCGTAGCTGCTCGGGCTCGTCGAACAACGACGGATAGTGGACCTTCGCCACCTTCGGGTGCACGGCAAGCGCCTCGGCGATGCGCTGCGCGTTCTTGCTCTGGCGGTTCATGCGCAGCCCCACGGTGGGTAGCCGGCCGTCGAGCATCCAGCACTCGTCGGGCTGCAGGATGTTGCCGAGGATCGCCCGCATGCCTCGTAGCTGCGCGATGAGCTCGGGATCGCGGCCGAGGACCACGCCGCCGAGCATGTCGCTGAACCCCGACAGGTACTTCGTGGCCGAATACACGACGAGGTCGGCGCGCAGGGTCAGGGGGTGCTGGAACGCCGGGCCGAGGAACGTGTTGTCCACCGCCAGGAGCGGCCGCTCAGGGAGCGCCTGCCCGGCGGCCCAGGCCGCAGCGATGTCGGTCATGCGCAAGGTGGGGTTGGCGGGGGTCTCGATGAAGACGAGGCGCAGGTGTGGGGTGCTGGTGATGGCTCGCCTCAGGGCCTCAGAGTCGCCTGCGGGCACGTCCACGAACCGCATCCCGAGCGGCTCGAGGACCTGCCGCATCAGGTGGTGGGTGCCGCCGTAGACCGGCATGGTGTGGACGCAGCTCATCCCGGGCCGGCAGAAGGTGAGAAACAGGGTGGAGATGGCCGCCATGCCCGAGTTGAAGACGGCGGCCCCGGTGGCGCCCACCTCCAGGGGCACGATCTGGTCCTCCAGGATCTCGGCGTTGGGGTGGGAGAGACGCGAGTAGATGAGGTCGACGTCCTCACCCGGCTCGGGTTGCCGGGTGCCGAGGGCGATGGCGAACGCCCGCTCCGCGGCTTCCGGGCTCGAGAAAACGTAGGTCGAGGAGCGGAACACGGCCGGTCGCGCCGAGCCCACGGACAGGCGCGGATCGAACCCTCGCGTGAGCACGGCCGTGTGCGGGCGTACGAGATACGGGATCTTCTTGTCGGTGGTCGAGCTCATGGGAAGCCCCTTTCCTGCTCAGCCTTGTCGCAACCCTCCCGCGTACTCGCGGAACGCGTACACGTCGGCGAAGTTGCTCACGAGGCCGAGCGACACCCGGACGGCCCCGGCCTCGTGAGGGTCGATGCAGCGCCGTAGATCGTCGTAGGTCATGCGCGAATCCCCGGCGGCGAAGCAGTGCTCGATCTCCGGGCGCGTCAGGCCCAGGGCGACCTCGCCCGCGCCGGGGTTGCAGAAGCAGCCGGTGCGCAGGGAGATCCCCCGCTCCCCGGCCGAGCGCTCCACGAGCTGGTGATCGATGACGCGCCCGGTGGCGTCGTAGAGGTTCATGGCCAGGGTGGCGCCGCGGCCCTCGGTCGTGCCCGGCCCATAGAGCCGTACGAGCGGGCGCCCGTTGCCGTGGCGAAGGGCCAGAAGCTCGCTCGATCAGCCAACCCGAGAGCGCCCGCACGCGCGTCGTGGATCCGCTCGATGCCGATCGACTGGAGCAGCTCCAGCCCCACCTCCACCGCGGGAATGTTCGTGAAGTCGGGCGTCCCGTCTTCGAAGCCCGTGGCCCCGGGCGTCAGGACGAAGCGGTCGGCCTGGACCGACGCGACGTTGATGGTCCCGCCGGCGAACCAGGGGCGGTGGAGCCTGGCCAGCGCCTCCTTGCGGGCGATGAGGGCCCCGACGCCCGTGGGGTAGCCGAACATCTTGTAGAACGAGAGGGCCACGAAGTCGGGGTGCCAGCGGCCGAGGTCGAGGCGGTTGGTGGGAACGAAGGCCGCGGCGTCGAGCAGGACGTCCCACCCGCGCGCCTTGGCCTTCGGCGATCCACTCCAGCGGGTGCTGGACCCCCGAGAAGTTCGATTGCGCGGGGTAGGCGAAGAGATTGTGGCCGCCGGGAGCCGCCCCTTCGAGGGCGCGGTCGAGGACCTCTCTCGTCCACCCGCAGGCCGGGCGGGACCATCGGCAGGTAGAGCGTGCGCGCGCCGCGAGCGCGGTCGAACTCCCGGATCCCGTTCACGGAGTTGTGGTTGTCGAAGGTGAGCAGGAGCTGGTCGCCGGGGGCGAACGGGTAGGACTCTCCGACGAGCTTCAAGGCGTGGCTGGCGTTTGCCGTGAACACCACCGCGTACTCGTCCTCGTCGGCGCCGAAGAACTCGAGGACGCGCCGGCGGCAGCGCTCCACGACGCGCGTGCTCTCGAGGGAAGTCGGATTCGTGGAATGGGGGTTGCCGAAGACGTGCCCGAGGAGCAGCTCCGAGTGACGCCGCACCTGGGACTCCGCGTAGAGGCCGCTGCCCGTGTAGTCGAGGTAGACGTGGCCGAGGGCGTCGAGCCGACCGAAGTCGCGGCCGACGAAGCTCGTCGATGGCGCTGGTACCCTCGTACTCCGGGTGTGCGCGCGGCGAAAGCGGCCTGCGCCTCCCGGAGCGCGGCACTAGCTGACGTCATCGAACCTCACCTCCGCACCGGCGAGCCGGCGTCGGGGAGGCCGAGCCGCCGGAAGACGGTCATGGCCGGACAGGCGTTCGTGAAGGCGGACTGGAAGAGGTTCGCGCCCACGAAGGCGGTGAACAGGAAGAAGCCAGGGTGGACCCAGTAGCCCAGGGCGACCGACGCCATCACCAAGAAGCCTGCGAGGGCCCGGACGGCTCGCTCGACGGTCATGAACGATCCTCCTTTGTCTCTTGGCTATGCGAGCGATCGGCGCCAGGCCCTCCTGGCGCAGGACGTCCGCCCGTCCGCGGCGTGCGATCAGGTAGTAGACGACGGGCACGGCCATGCGCGAGAGGAACGTCGCCGCCACCTCGCCCATCATCAGGCTGATGGCGAGGCCCTGGAAGATCGGGTCGAAGAGGATGACGAGGGAGCCGACGACCACCGCGGCCGCGGTCAGCAGCATGGGGCGGAAGCGCACGGCGCCCGGCCTCCACCACGGCTTCCGCGAGAGGCATGCCCTGGCGCAGCTTCAGCTCGGTGAAGTCCACGAGGATGATCGAGTTCCGCACGATGATCCCGGCGCCCGCGATGAAGCCGATCATGGAGGTGGCGGTGAAGAACGCGCCGAAGACCCAGTGGCCGGGCAGGATGCCGATGAGCGACAGCGGGATCGGGAGCAGGATCGCGAGCGGCACCGAGAAGGACTGGAACCAGCCGATGACCAGGATCGCGATCAGGACCAGCACCACCGCGAAGGCGATTCCCAGGTCGCGGAACACCTCGTAGGTGATCTGCCACTCGCCGTCCCATTTCAGGGCGGGCCGATCGCTCGTGACCGGGGCCTCGACGGCATAGCGCTCGATCCGGACCCCGGCCTCGAGGCGGGAGCGCGTCGATCTTGGCGTTCAGGGCGGCCAGGGCATAGACGGGGCTCTCGCGCTGGCCCGCGAGGTCGCCGAAGACGTAGACGACGGGCTTCAGGTCCTTGTGCAGGATGGGCTGGGGTTCCGGGGTCCGCTCGGCGCGGGCGAGCTGTCCCAGGGCCACCGGTCCGCCGGGCGCATCGACGCGCAGCGAGAGGCGGCGCTCGAGATCGCCCGCGATCGGCGGCCGAGAGTCGGAGCCGTACGGGCACCGGCTCCCGAGAGGCGGGGACGTCCAGGCGGCCGACGTCCCGGCCCGCCCCCGGGCCCGCGATCGTCTCGACGGCGGCGCCGGCCGAGACGCCCTTGAGCCCCGCCTTCTCCCGATCGAGGGCCACGGTCACGCGATCGCGTGGCGTCTCCAGGGAATCGTCGACGTCGACGACACCCGGCGTGGTCTCGAAGAGGCCGCGGATCGTCCTGGCCAGGCCTTCGCGGGCATCCGGCGACGGGCCGTAGATCTCGGCCACCAGAGTGTCCAGCACGGGAGGGCCGGGCGGGATCTCGATGACCTTGACTCGCGCGTGGCGGTTCGTGGCGATTTCCTGGAGGAGGGGCCGCACCTTCTTGGCGAGGTCGTGGGACTGGAGGCTTCGGCTCCCCTTGTCGACGAGGTTCACCTGGAGGTCGGCGCCGCTCGGCGAGCGGCGCAGGAAGTAGTGGCGCACGAGCCCGTTGAAGTTGTACGGCGCGGCGATGCCCGCGTAGGTCTGGACGTCCGAGACCTCGGGCACGGCGGCGAGCGCCCGGCCCATCTGGCGCGCCGTCTCCAGCGTCACCTCGAGCGGCGTCCCCTCGTCGTGATCGACGAGAACCTGGAACTCGCTCTTGTTGTCGAAGGGGAGCATCTTGACCTTCACCAGGCCCACCGCGACCATTCCGACCGAGGCCAGAAGGATGGCGATGATGCCCGCGAAGAAGGCCCAGCGCACCGACGGTCTGGCGATCAGCGCGGTCATGAGCCGGCGATAGATCCGCGTCTGCCATCCGTCGGCCTCGGGGCCGCCCGTGCCGGCCGCGTGGTGTCGGAAGATCCGATAGGCGGCCCAGGGCGACACGATGAAGGCCACCGCCAGCGAGAACAGCATCGCGGCCGAGGCCCCCGTCGGGATGGGCCGCATGTAGGGCCCCATCAGCCCGCGGACGAAGGCCATGGGAAGGATCGCCGCGATGACGGTGAAGGTCGCGAGGATCGTGGGGTTGCCGACCTCGTCCACGGCCTCGGCCGCGACCCGCAGGAAAGACTGGCCGGGCTTCTCGCGGTGGTGGCGCTCGATGTTCTCGACCACGACGATCGCGTCGTCCACCAGGATGCCGATGGAGAAGATGAGCGCGAAGAGGGTCACGCGATTCAAGGTGTAGCCGGCCAGGAAGTAGATGAACAGAGTCAGGGCCAGGGTGACGGGCACGGCGATGCCGACGACCAGTCCCGAGCGCCATCCCATGGCCAGCGAGATGAGGGCGACGACCGAGAGCGTGGCGATCAGGAGGTGCTGGACCAGCTCGTTGGACTTGTCCTCGGCGGTCTGGCCGTAGTTGCGGGTCACCTCCAGGTGGACGCTCGCGGGAAGGAGGCGGGGGCGCAAGGCCTCCACCTTGCTCAGGGCGACCTCGGCGAGGCTGGGTGGCGTTGGCGCCGGGCCGCTTCGCCAGGGCGATGGTCACGGCGGGGTACTCGCGGCCGGCGGGCCGCTCGGCGGTGGCGCGAGCGTGGCCCGACCGCGAAGAAGACGGCGTCCGTGGTCTCGCCGGGGCCGTCGATCACCCGGGCCACGTCGGCCGCATAGACGGGCCGGCCGGCGCGGAGGCCGACCACGACGCGCGCGACGTCCTCGGCGCTCTCGAAGAGCGGACCCGCCTCGACTCGCGTCTCGCGGTTGTCGCGCACCATCGTCCCCGCGTCCTGCCTGGCCGCCGCCGAGCGGAGCGCGCCCGAGAGCGCCATCCAGCTCACGCCGGCCGCGGCCATGCGATCCGGGTCGGGCTCCACCCGCACCATGCGGGGCTGTCCCCCGATCAGGTAGGCCTTGCTCGTCTCCGGGATCTCGGAGAGCTCCTCGGCCAGCTCGGCCGCCACGGGGCGAAGCTCGTCGCTCGAGGCGGTCTCGCTCCAGAGGGTGAGGGTCAGGAACGGCACGTCGTCGATGGAGTGGAGCTCGACGGCGGGAGGCAGGGCGTCCTTGGGCAGCGCCGCGCCCATCGCGGACAGCCGCTCGTAGACCTTGACCAGGCTCTCCTCGTTCGATTCGTTCACCCGGAAGCGGACGGTCACGAGGGCGACGCCGGAGCGGGCCGCCGCGTAGACGTGCTCGACTCCGGAGATGCCCCACATCGCGCGCTCGAGGGGCTCGACGATTCGGGTCTCGATCTCGCCGGGCTCCGCCCCGGGCCAGGCGACCGCGACGTCCACCATGGGGACGCGGATCTGCGGCTCCTCCTCGCGCGGCGTCGCCAGCAGGGCGAGGGCACCGAGGCCGAGGGACGCGGCGATGAGCAGCGGGCGTCAGCTTGCTGTCGAGGAAGGCGTGGGCGACCCGCCCGGCGAACCCGACGCGCACTACCGGGTCTCCGCTGCCGCTTCCGTCACCGGCGCGCCGTCCTGCGAGTCCGCCGGGATCGAGGGCCACACGCTCACCGGCCTCGACTCCCGCCCGGATCTCGGTCGACGGCCCTTCCGTGGCTCCGACGGCCACCCAGCGCAGGCGGGCCGTCCCCGCGGTCACCACGAAGAGGCCGTTGAGGCCGCCGCGCTGGAAAACCGCGCCGCTCGGAACCAGGAGCCGCGGGACCGCAGCCGGCGACGGCACGACCAGCCGCGCGAAGAGGCCCGAGCGCAGGCCGGGCGCCGCTGGCAAGTCCGCGCGTCACCTCGAAGCGGTGAGTGGCCGGGTCCCCGGAGCCGGACACGGCCCTGACGATCGCCTCGAGGGGAGCGGGTTGGCCGTCGACCCGCGCCGTGAGGGCGAGGCCGGGGCGCAATCCAGACACCAGGGCTCCCTCGACCGTGGCGCGAACCTCCAGGCCGCCGCTCCCTTCGATCTCGATGAGGGTCGTCCCCGGGGTCACCACATCCCCCACGTTGAGCGGGGCGCGAGGCGACGGTGCCCGCGAAAGGGGCGCGGAGCACGGCATACGAGAGGCTGTCGCGGGCGGCGGCCACGGCCGCCGCGGTGGCGGCCGCGCGCGCGCGGCTTTCCTCCGCTTCCTTCGGGGTCGAGGCACCCTTCTTCAGGAGGGCCAGGACGCGGGCAAGGTCGACATCGGCGGCCTGGGCCGCCGCTTCCGCGGCGACGAGGCCCGACCGGAGGGCCGTATCGTCGAGCCGGGCGACCAGCGCTCCCGCGGCCACCCGGGCGCCCTCGCGCCACGGCAGCTCGACCACCGAAGCGGGAATCCGGGCGGCCAGCGCCGCGCGTTGTCGTGCGTGCACGGTAGCGGGGACGGCAATGCTGCCGGGGCCGCCGGTACGCTCCACCACGGCCGTGCGGACCGAGCGAGAGGGTGCCCGGGCCTCGCGGGGGGGCGGCCCCGACGACTCGCGACCGCAGCCCGCCAGTGCGAAGGGGAGCGCGGACAGGAGCAGCAGGCGACGCTCGAGGCTTCGCCTCTGGGGTGCCGACGATCGATCCATCACAACCCTCCCGCGGCCCGCAGCAGGGCGGCGTCAGCGATAGCCGCCTCCGTCGCGATCCGAAGCTCGTCCAGCTCGGACGCCGAGGCTGGCCGCCTCGGTCTCGAGCTCGTCGGTGAGCGTCGCCATGCCTTGCTGGTACCGCTCGTGAAGCACCCGGAGGGCTTCGCGTCCCTCCTCCGCACCTCCGGCTGCCGCGGCGTAACGCTCGCGGGCCGCCTCGGCGCGTCTCCACGCCGTCTCCACCTCGAGTCGTACCTGGTCGCGGCTCGCCCGGGCGTCGAGGTCGGCGGCGTGGGCCTCCGCCGAGGCGACGGCCACACGCTTGCCTCGGGTCGGGTCGAACAGCCTCCACCGCAGCAAGGCTCCGAAAGCGCCGGACTGGGCACTGCTCGAGGAGCGCCGATCGTCCTGGATCTGGCCCCAGGCGGCGATCTCCGGCCAATTCGCACGCTCCTCGGCCTTGACCGAAAAGGTCTGAGCCTTGAATCGCTCGTCGGCGACGCGCAGCGACGGCCGCGCGGCGAGGGCTCGTGACAACCACGACGCGCTGTCGCCCTCGAGCGGCGGCGGGGCAGAGGGCAGCTCCGTGGGTCGGTACGCGACGTTCGGATCGCTGCCGAGCGCGCGGGAGAGCGTGGCGAGGGCGATCTGGCTGTCGGCCCGACGCTCCGCGAGATCGGCGTCTCGTTGCCGTCGCCGGGCCCGGACCCGGAGGAGGTCCGCGCGGAGTACGGCACCTTCGCTGACCCGTGCCTCGACATCGGCCTCCCGGGCGCGAGCGCTGGCCAGCGCTCGTTCGGCGACCTCCACCATTCGCTGCGCAAGCGCGGCCCGGCGATAGGCCTCGACCACTCGGAGTCGCAGGTCCTGCAGGGTCTCGCCGCCCTGGGCGTCTGCCGCCCGGCCGCTCGAAGACTGGGCCTCGGCGCGGGCCTTGACCGCGCCGAAGATGTCGATGGGCACCTCGGCCGCGAGCGTCGTCGTGAGATGCGAAAGGGCATCGGGGGAGTTGAGCCGGTCGATGGCGAAGTCGTCCTGCGTGAACTCCCCGGAGTTCAGCTTCTGGGCGAAGACCATCGAGGGGGTGTCGGTCCACGACCAACCGGAGGCAAGCGACAGGCGTGGCCACCAGCTCGTCCGCTTCACCGCCTCGACTCGGGCGGCCTGGGCCTCGGTCCGGGCCTGTTGCGCCAGGATCTCCGGGTTCTGCTTCCCTGCGAGCTCCAGGGCTTGCGCCAGCGAGAGCGGCACCTCTTGGGCCGAGAGGGCCGTCCCCGACGCCATCAACGCGATACCCGCCAGCCACCCTCGGGCCGTGGTCATGCGGTCTTCCCCCTGCAGGATGAGAGCCAGATGAACGAGGAAGGGTTCGGGGAGATTGATCCGCTCTCCTATCGTCGTGGCCCGAGGGTAGACGCAAGTCCTGCGTTCACCGGTGCTGTTCCAGAAAAGTCTGCTCAGTGCCCTCCTGCCTCAGACCCCATACTTCCGTGGCCGTCGACCCAGTCCCATGCGGCCCCTGCACAGGCATGACCGCCGTCATACCGCGCTCTGACCGACAAAGCGAGGATCGGACCAGGTTGGAAAAGGAGATTCCTGTGGTGATGACCGCCACCCGTGTCGATATGGAGCGTGACGCCCTGGTCGCACGCATCCAGGCGAGCTGACCCAACCGGATGGACCCTCTCGAGGGGCTCGACGTGGAGCGCGCCGGCGACGGTCGCGGGTTTCGCGCGCTCGGCCCCCAACCTGGTGCTCATGGGATTCGCGGAGCGCGAGTTGCAGCGCCTCGGCACCGCGCGCGCTCTCGACCTGGGGTGTGGCGCGGGACGCAACGCGGTGCCGTTGGCGCGCCTGGGCTTTGACGTCGTTGGAGCCGACCTCTCGTGGCCCATGCTCTCCGCGGCCGCTGAGCGCGCCCGAGAGGATCGAGTCGAAGCGCGCGTGCGTCTGGTTCTCGCACCCATGGACCGGATCCCGGCCGGGGACCGCGCCTTCGATCTCGTGATCGCGCACGGCATCCTGAACCTGGCGCGTTCGGCCACGGAGTTCAGGCGGGCGCTCAGGGAGACGGCTCGGGTGGCGAAGCCTGGCGCGGCTCTTTTTGTCTTCACCTTCTCCCGAAACACGCTCCCGGCGGAGACGGTACCCGTGGCGGGCGAGCCGTTCGTCTTCACCGAGTTCTCCGGTCAGCCGCAGTGCTTCCTGACCCATACTCAGCTCATCTCCGAGTTGGGCGCGGCGGGGTTCGCAGTGGACGCTGGAGTTCCCCTCACGGAATACAACCGACCGCGGCCCGGGGCGCTCTGCGCGGGCAAAGTGCCCGTGATCTACGAGGCCGCCTTCCGCTATCGATGAGCTACGCCGCCCGCGGAGCGTCGCGCTTGCCGAGCGACCGAAGGGCCGCGATCAGGATCGGCACCACGCCCAGGGCGAGGAAGACCGTGTCGGCGAAGATCCGCACCCACTCCAGGGTGTGGAACGTTCCGCTCATCAGGTAGGTGAGCCGGCGCGCGTGCCAGTACCCGTGGCTCAGGGAGTCCCACAGCTGAAGGACGCCGCCGGGGAACAGGTCGGTCAGCACCATGAGCGCGAGCCCCGCGTTCAGGCCCCAGAACCCCACGCGCACGAACTTCACCGTGCCCGCCCAGACCGCGTCGGTCTGCATGGCGCGGAGGCAGAAGACCAGGACCGCGAGGGCGAGCATGCCGAAGACGCCGAACATCGCCGTGTGGCCGTGGTTGCTGGTCAGGAGGGTGCCGACCTCGAAGTACGAGACGATCGGGAGGTTGATGAGGAACCCGAAGACGCCCGCGCCGACGAAGTTCCAGAAGCCCACCGCCATCAGGAAGTAGATCGCCCACATCTGGCCTCCCGCGAAGCTGCCGCCGCAGTCGGCGCAGGGGCGGTCCTTGATGCGCACGAAGTCCCAGGCGTCGAGGGTGAGCAGGGTCAGGGGCACGACCTCCATCGCCGAGAAGGCCGAGGCGAGCCCCATGTTCAGGGTGCCCTGGCCCGTGAAGTACCAGTGATGACCCGTGCCGATGATGCCGGCCCCCAGGTACAGGATCGCGTCGAGGTACACGACGCGCGTGGCGGTGGTCACGCTCACGAGCCCCATCTGGTGGAACATCGTCGCGACGAGGACCGTGGCGAACAGCTCGAAGAAGCCCTCGACCCAGAGGTGGATGATCCAGAAGCGCCAGTTGTCGATGACCGCGAAGTTGGTGTGGGGGCCGTAGAAGAGAGCGGGCAGGTAGAAGATCGGGATGGCCGCGGCCGAGTAGAGGAAGAGCGAGGCCAGCTCCGAGCGGCCCGGCGGTCTTCATCGCGGGTCGCAGGGCGCGGAACATGAGGACGAGCCACAGCACGAGGCCGGCGGCGAGCAGCAACTGCCAGAACCGGCCCAGGTCCAGGTACTCCGAGCCCTGGTGGCCGAGCCAGAACCAGAGATCGCCGAGCCGGTCGTTGATCCCCAGCCACTCCCCGAGCAGGCTGCCGAGCACCACGAAGACGAGCGCGCCGAACAGCACGTTCGCGCCGAGGCGCTGTCCCTTGGGCTCTTCGCGGCCCACGAGCGGAGCGAGGAAGAGGCCGCCGCCCACCCAGGCCGTCGCGATCCAGAAGATCGCGAGCTGCAGGTGCCAGGTGCGGAGCAGGTTGTAGGGCAGGAGCGACGCGATGTCGAGGCCGTAGAACGCCCCCGGCTCGACGCGGTAGTGGGCGAGCGCGCCTCCCGCGAGGCTCTGCAGCAGGAACAGCGCGGCGACCACGCCGAAGAACTTCCCCGTGGCCCACTGGCTCGGCGTCAGCTTCCATCCGGCGAGGGCGCTGTCGTGGAAGTGCGCGGGCGTCTTCTCGCCGCCCCAGCCGAGGTAGTCGAACTTGCCGAAGAAGAAGAGGATCGCGCCGATGCCGCCGAGGAGCGTGATCAGGCTCATGGCGCTCCAGAGGTAGGTGGAGCTGCTCGGGCGGTTGCCGACCAGGGCTCGTAGGGCCAGTTGTTGGTGTACGAGTAGTCCTTGCCCGGGCCGGTTGGCGACGGTGGCCCAGGTGGCCCAGGCGAAGTAGGCGGTCAGGGCCTTGACCTCGGCGGGGTCCTTGATGAACGAGGACGCCGAGTCCCGGCGCCGGGGTCGGCCCGCGGAAGTACTGTTCCCACTCACGACCCTGGATCTCGAGGGAGGACGCCTCGCAGGGGCTGAACACGAGGGTGTCGGTCGCGGCGTCGTAGCGGTTCTGCTTCAGCTCGCTCGCCACGCCTTCTCCCGTGGGGGTCCGCTCGCGCGCCGCAGATCTCGGCGAGGCGGTGGAGGTACTCCGCGCTGTAGTCGGGCCCAAGGTAGGCGCCGTGACCCCAGAGCGTCCCGTGCTCCATGAGGCCGTACTTGAGGAAGACCTCCTGCCCGTGGAGGATCGCCTGCTCGGTCGAACAGCGTCGCTCCCGCCGCGTCCGTGACGCGCGCCGGGAATCGGGGGCGCATTCGTGTAGGTGAGGACGGTGACGAGGGAGAGCACGGAGAATCCCGCGATCATCACGAGGATGGTGGCGTGGCGCCACCAGGGCGACAAGGCTGCGGGTTCCCTCTTGGGTTCCGTCATGGCACCTCCAGTGGAACCGCCTGTGCTCACTTGAAAGCGCCGGATGATACCGCGCCTACGTTGAGGCGAGCTTCTCGAGGGCCGGCCGGTCGAGGAGCACGAAGCCCTCCTTCTCGGTCCGCAGCGTCCCTTCCTTGCCCCATCGACTCATGATTCGGATGCAGGTCTCGATCGTGGTTCCGGTCAGGTCGGCGAGGTCCTGCCGGCTCAGCACCATGGGAATGAAGGTCCCGTCGGGCCCGGCCCGGCCCATCTTGGCGGCCAGCTTCAAGAAGAGGTGGGCGAAGCGGGTCTCGACGCGTCCGCCCGCCACTTCGGGGATGCGTTTCGTGAGCTCGACGATACGCTGGGTCAGCCCGAGAATAAAGCCCTTGACCAGGGTGGGGTGGCGTTCGAGGAGCCCGAAGAAAGGAGCGCGACGCACCAACAGGCAGGACGTCGCTTCGAGGGCGATCGCGGTCGCGGGATAGGGGCGGCCCTCGTAGGCAACGACGGCGCCGATCGGGTCGCCGGGACCGAAGATCTCGAGGATCACTTCCTTGCCGGATGGAATGGACTTGATGACCTTCGCACGGCCCGAGAGGATGGTGTAGAGAAAGTCGGAGGCATCGCCTTCGGCGAACAACGCCTCGCCCTTGTCGTAGGAGCGGACCACCGAGACCTCGGCGAGACGGGTCCGGTCGTCGGGCGAAAGAGCCCGGAAGAGGGCGACCCCGCGAAGCGCGTCGTCGACGGCCGATCCCATCGCGTGATCTTACTGCGGTGGGGCGGCGGGGGCGCGACGGTGCCAGAGGCGGGTCAGCACGACGACGGCATTCGCGAGTCCGGCGCAGACCGCGACGAAGAGCGACCCCGCTCCTGCCGAGACGACGGCGGGGCGGTCTGCCGCGAGGCCTGCGGCCAACAGAGGAACACCGGTCGTCCACAAAGCAAAGACAAGGCCTTGAAGTGAACGTGCGGGCGCCCGATGGAGCGACGGCGGCGACTCGGCGTACGCGCGGTCCGAGAAGCCCCAGAGCCAGGCGAAGAGCGGAAGGATCCGCCCGAAGACGCCGACGACGATCTGCGAGAGGAAGCCGACGAGGCCAAGGACCCCGTAGGCCAGGGCCAGGGCCAGAGTCTCGTCCGAGCCGTCGGCCACGGCGAGATACAGCCCCAAGCCGCAGGCCCCGATGAGACAGGCGAGGGCCGCAATGGCGTGAGCGACGCTCCAGTCCGGGCGGCGCAGCTCCGTGGGCCCCGGCCGGCGGTGACGCAGCATCCAAGCCACGCGCGAGAGGAAGCTGAGGATTCCGGCCACGGCGAGCGCCCCGGAGAGGACGAGGCCACGACCACCGTGGAAGAAGGCCCAGAAGAGGCCCAGGGTTCCGCCCTCGAGCAGCACGGCACTCGCGTAGACCCAGAGGCCCCGGGGCATGGCCGCGGGCAGCATCATGGGCAAGATGCGGTAACCCGCGCCCATCACCATCATCGTTCCCCAGCCGAGCGCGGCGAGGTGGGCGTGCGCGAACACGACGTCGAGGTGCTTGACGGTCAGAATGGGCGAGACCTTGTTCACGGCCAGGAGGACGCCCAGGCCCGCGGCCAGGATCACGTTCACGAGAGCGAGGGCCATGGGCAGGCGCGATTCGAGGGGAAGGGGTGCCCTGGCGAGGCGGTGGAGGGCGCGTCCCGCGACGTAGCTCATGGCGCAGGCCACGAGGCCGGCCGCCCACGCCATCCCTCCGGGGCTGTCCATCCAGAAGTGGCTGACCATGCCCGCCACGCCTATGCCGAAGCCCAGGAACGCGCCGTAGTCGGCGGGCCCGGCGGGCATGGGCATGCGAAAGGCCAGGGGGCCGACCACGTAGAGGGCGCCGAGGATCGACGCGCTGATCCAGCCGAGCGTGACGAGATGGACGACGGCCAGCATCCGCGGGTGGTAGAAGAAGCCGGCGAGGCTTCGCGGCTCGAGAGCGAGCTCCGCGAACGCGGTGGCGAGGCAGATGTGGCCGAAGGCGAAATAGAGGAGCGGGACCCATCGCGCGGGCATGGTGGCGGCGACGGGAGGCTTCTCCTGCACCCCGGGATTCTGCCTCGGGGAGGCCCTCGCGGCATAGAATGACCATTCATGACCCTGGCCCGCATGCGCTCGGCGCTGGCTGCGATCCTTCTCCTGGGCCTCGTGGGCAGCGGCGTGGAGCTGGGGCTGCTCGAGCACTACGAGGAAAAGACGCAGCTCATCCCGCTGGTCGCGATCGGGGCGACGCTCGTGGTCCTGGG
Source organism: uncultured Acidobacteriota bacterium (assembly GCA_963760685.1). GTDB lineage: Bacteria > Acidobacteriota > Vicinamibacteria > Fen-336 > Fen-336 > CAVXEA01. The sequence continues at coordinate 2,171,269 of CAVXEA010000003.1, read as the reverse complement.
CTGGGACTGGCTCGCGCCCAGCCGGAGGAGCCAAAGGTCGCTGCAGCTCGTGCTCTGCCTCCTGGTGGTCGTGGGGCTCCTGGGCGTCGTCCTGCACGTGCGGGGCAACGCCGAGTTCCAGCGCGAGATGGACCCATCGCTCGCGGGCTGGCCGCTCTGGTGGAAGACCCTGCGCGCCAAGGCCCCGCCCGCGCTGGCGCCGGGCGTGCTCGCGCAACTGGGGCTGCTCGGGCTACTCTATGCGGCGCGTCCCAGCGGGGCAGACGCGAGGAGCTGATTTGGACATGCACGCAAGACAGGCGGTCGTGGCGTTGGTGTTTTCAGTCGTGGTCGCGGGCGCCGTTCCGGTCCGCGCGCAGGTGGGAAGCGGCCTCCTGGATCTCAACCAGGTGCCCGAGGCGGACCTCTTGAAGCTGCCGGGCGTGACGCCCGCCATCGCCAAGGACCTCCTGGCCAAGCGCCCGTTCGGCACCATCACCGAGGCCCACGCCGTTCTCACGGCCGCGGGGCTCTCGGGGCCGCAGACCGCCGCTCTCTACGCGAAGGCCTTCGTGCACGTGAACCTGAACACCGGCACCGCTCAGGAGATCGAGCTCATCCCGGGCGCAGGCCGCCGCATGGCGCACGAGTTCGAGGAGTACCGGCCGTGGAAGGCCTGGGCGCAGTTCGACAAGGAGATCGGCAAGTACGTCGACAAGGCCGAGGTCGAGCGCCTGAAGCAGTACGTCTTCATCCCGCTGAAGCTCAACACCGCGACGGAAGCGGACTTCATGACGATCCCCGGGGTGGGAAAGCGCATGGCGCACGAGTTCGACGAGTACCGCCCCTGGAAGAGCCGCGAGCAGTTCCAGAAGGAGATCGGCAAGTACGTCGACGCCAAGGAAGTCGCGCGCCTCTGGCGCTTCGTGACCATCGAGTAGCGTTCGCTCTAGCGGTCGCCCGTGATGGCTCCGTAGCGCGGGCGACCCTGGCCGCACTGAGCGGCGCTGGCGCAGGGCGTGTCGGTCCGGCAGTCAGCCGCCGGGTCCGAGATGCCGCAATCCAGGGCCGCCGGACGAGCACGCGGAAGGACCGTCAGCCTGGAGTCGGGCGCCTCGACCGCCCGCGGTTCGCGGTGCCGGCCCGGGCGGATGGCGACAGCCAGAACCACCACGGCGGCCACGCAGGCGGCCACCGTGCGGACCCAGGGGCGCACGGTCCGTGCGCGCCGCACGAGACCTTCGGCCTCGAGACGTCGGCGCAGCGCGGCGTCGAAGCCGGCGGAGACAGTCTCCGCGGGGACCTGCCGCACCGCCCCCTGCGCCGCGGCCAGAAGGGCGTGCTTGCGGCGGCAGGTGGGACAGCCCTCGACGTGGCCCTGGACGGCCCGCGCCTCGACGGGGTCGAGCTCGCCGTCCTGGGCGGCGCTCAGCCTCTCGAAGACGTCAGCGCACCCCATGGCACCTCTCCCTTTCGCTGGCCCGAGGGGCCAGTGTCTCGATCAGCACCGCCCGGGCGTTGTGCAGTCGCGAGCGAACGGTGCCCAGGGGGATCACCAGCACCGCCGCAATCTCGGCGTAGGACAAGCCCTCGATCTCGCGCAGCCACACGACGTCGCGGTGCTCGGGCCCAAGGCCCTCGATCGCCGCTCGGACGCGCTCCTGCAGCTCCTGCCGCTCGAACACCGCGTCCAGGTCGAAAGCGAGGTCGGGGAGATCGCGGAGCGCCTCCGGCTCGTCCGTCCCGGTCTCCGGTCTCCTCTGGGCCGTTCGCCGGCGCCGCAGGCAGAGGTTCCGTGCGACGCCGAGGATCCAGGTGAGAAGCCGCGACCGACCCTCGAAACCGGGCAGGGACCGGTAGACCTCCACCAGGACATCCTGCGTCACGTCCTCGGCTTCTTCCCGCGCCGCCCCGAGGTACGAGCAAACGAAGCGGTAGACCGCGTCGCGGTGTCGCTGCATCAGGGCGTCGAAGGCCGCCGCTTCGCCCCGCGCGAATCGCCGGACCAGGTCCTCGTCGGTCGTGCCGCCTCCCTTTTTTTGGTGTCGGGGAAACGTCCGTATTCAGCGCTCGAAGGTCAGGGTCGGTTTCTTGGGGAGGGCGCCCCCCGCGATCTGGGTCACCGGAACGTCGCCGCCGACTACCTCCACGTGAAGGTCGTCGATCCAGGCCTGACCGGATCCCCCGAGAAGGATACCGAAAGCGATGGCCTTTGCCTCGGCGGGCACGTCGAGGACGACGTCGTGGCGCGTCCAATCGGCCGTGCCCTTGATCGGCCGGTTACCCATGTTGTCGAATCCCAGCATGGCCGGCGCCTGCGATCCCGGCGCGGTGGGCCCGTCGATCCGCATCCAGAGGCCAGCCCAGGCCGCGATCGCCGCGGCCTTCACCTGAGCCGAAAAGCGCACCCGCTTGCCCCGGTAGTCCGCGGCGTCGATCGTCTGCATGAGCGTCCCAAAGCCGCCCGGGCTCTCGCCTTTGCCCTTGATGAAGGCACACGCCTTGCCGGTGCGGCCCCCTTTGAGATCCACCTCCATCTCGTAGTCCGCAGGGTGGCTTCCGGCCCGGATCCAGCCCGGGGGCAGGTCGCCGGCGAACGACGGCGCCGCAGACGATGGAAGAAGGACGAATGAGGCGAGAAAGACCATGGCGATTCGGTGCATTGCTTCTCCTCCCTCTGACCCTGGTGTGTCGCCCATCGGCCGGGATAAGTTCACCGGCTTGGCGCCCGCCTCTAGTTGGCTGCGGCCTCGAGTCGCCGCGCGAACCGGTGGCGAAACACGGTGGACATGGCCTTGAGCTTCAAGGTCTGGAGCGGGAAGCGGCGCGGGCTCAGGCTGCGGCACTCGTCGGGAAGCAGCACCAGGCTCACGTGGATGTTGGGCGCGATGCCGATGGGGAGACCTTTCTCCATGCAGGCCTCGTAGAGCCGCCGGAAGATCGGGACCATGTCCTCGGTCCGGGGCGGCGCGGCGCTCTCCATGTCCGTGCCGACCAGGGGACGGAAGACGCACACGGTGGGCACGGCGCCCACGGAGGTGATCCAGTCGATCGCCTTCATGGTCGACTCCGGGGGCTCCAGGCCCGCGATGATCTCCCCGTTCGTGACCCACGGCTCGGCCTTGGGCCCCTTCTTTCCAAGCTGCGCGCAGTACCGGACGGCTTCGAGGTAGTAGTCGAGGCTGTACTCGGCGTGCTTGCCGGGACAGATGTCCTTGAAGATCCCGCGGTCGAAGATCTCGAAGCAGAACGAGACGCGGTTCAGGCCCATCTCTCGTAGCGCGTCGTAGCGCTTCAGGTCGCGATGAGGGGGAGTCTGGAAGCCGACGAGAAGGCCCAGCTCTTTCTTGATGCGGACGAGGTAGGGCTCGAGGATGTCCAGGTAGGTGTCGCCGTCGTAGTGGCCGGTGTTGAAGTCCACGTAGGTGATGCCCGACTCGTCACGCGCCCGGCGGACGACCTCCATCACCTCGTTCACCGACTTCTCGTCGGCGTCGTCCACACCCAGGTTCAGGCCCACCGAGCAGAACTTGCAGTTGCTCTTCTGCGGCTTCTGCGGTCCAGTACTCGCAGACCTTGGCCTGGTAGATCCCGAGGTACGTCCCCTGCAGGGTTCCGATGCGAGTCATCGGCTTGCCCGTGGCCGTCTTCGCGTCGTACCACTCGGGTCGCGGCGAGAGCTGGACGGGCGCCACGTCGACCCCGTCGTGACGGAGGAGGTAGCGGCCGTTCCGCCGGTAGACCTCGTAGGGCGACGCCGCGGCGAACGGCTCGGCCACGGGCACGTTGGTCCAGAGGCCGCCGGGCAGGATCAGCTCCAGGCCGCTGCCGAGGCCGGCGCGCGTGCGCAGGACCTGGCGGCCGCCGTCCGCCTCGATGAAGCACGAGTCGTCGAGGCGCGCCCCCTTGCAGTAGAGGTCCAGCTTGAGGAGGGCAGAGTTCATGCGTAGGGAGCTTCTCACGAGACGACGCGGAGCGGGATACCCCGGCGTCCGGACGGGGGCGGGGCGACGGCCGCACGCAGGTCTCGGAGGAGCGCCTCGGCATCCACGTGGTGGAGCCCGCAGGCCTGGCGGACGGACACCACCGCTCCCATCGTCCGGCGGAGGACGGGATTGGCGAGCGGCGCGAAGCCGTGCCGCAGAAAGACCGCGAGAAGCTCCGGTCGTCTCTCGATCAAGGCACCCACACGGCTCTCCAGCGTGATCTCGTCGGTATCGGGACTCGTGACCACGCGTGCATCGAGAGTACGCCAGATCACCAGGCTGAAGGCAGCGATCGCGGGGATCTCGAGATAGGCCGAGGAGGAGGAGATGAGGGTGAACGGGCCCCCGAAGAATCCGCCCAGGGCCTGGAACACGACGCGGACGGCACAGCCCGCGTTGAGCATCCAGAACGCGGCGTCGAGGAGCCGGACGCCCTGCAAGGGGACGCCTCGGAAGACGGGAAGGATGCGGCTCGCGACGCCCATGATCATGGTGGTGATGAAGCCGACGGTGATGGCGTGGCGGTACGAGCCCGTGAGCTCGCGAGGCAAGGGCGCCACCGTCGCCTCGTAGACGCTGATGAACACGAGGAGGCCGGTGGCGAGCGTCAACCACGCGTAGGCGGCTACGATGAACTTCCGATAGTAGGGGTTGGGATCGGCGTGAGGCGAGGGGGCGGGCCTCCGAAAGAGTCTCATCCCGAGAACGAAGACCAGCACCGCCCCGAGCTCGAGGAGTGCGGCAGGGACCCGCAGGCGGGTGATGCCGGAGATCTCGGCGAGCGCGGCCAGCGCCACGGCGGCGTTGACCGCCCAGAAAGCCCCACGGACGGCCGAAGCGCCGAGAGCGCGAAGGCCCAGGAACACGGGCAGGATGCGCAGGCTCACGCCCAGGATCCAGAGGCCGATGAAGCCGACGACCTCGACGTGGATCACCGCGCTGTTGAGCCGCGCGGGGATCACGACGTCGCCGGTCAGGGCCATGCTCAGCATCGAGGACAGGTTGGCCACGGCCAGAAGGAGGAACCAGAGGTTGCCGGCGAGGAGATAGCGCTCGAAGCCGGCGCGCGGGGCCTGGCTCCCTGCGATGGTGCGGGCGATGATCCGTGCGAAGAGGCCGACGGCGAGGAGCTCGGTTGCTGCTCCGGCAACGCCGACGAAGCCGGCGAAGGTCTCCTGCGCGTAGGGCTGGGCCAGGGCGCGTGCGGTCAATCCTCCGGCCATGAGCCAGAAGGTGCGACGCGCCAGGTCCGGGCGGTGCAGGTCCGTGGCCTTGAATCGCGGCACCACGTGGTAGGCGACGCCCATGATGAACAGGGCCACCCAGCCGAAGATCTGAACGTGTCCGTGGGCCTGGATGACGGGCGTCCACCACGCGAGGCCCGTGTTCAGGGAGCCGCGAAGACCGGCAATGGTGAGCGCGACGAGGCCCAGGGTCGCCCCCCCGGTCAGGGTGGCGAGGATCGCTCCCTTGATGAAGGGCGGGTAGATGTCGGCCTCGGGCGGCGGCGTGGAAACCGCCGGGGCCTCTTTGGGTGGGCCGGCGGCGATGGCGGTTTCGAGCTCGCGCATCAGAGTCTCGGGGTCGATCTCGTGGGCCGTGGCAAAGAACCCCAGGGGCTCGTCGGGCCCCTGCGCTCCACCGCAGCCGGTCAGGCCATGGCGCTCGAACACGCGGACGGTCCAGGGCCACTCCGCCATCACGTCGCGCACGCTTGCATCGGCCTTGACCCTCCGAGGTGAAGCGGCGGACTCGAGCTCGACCAGGAGCGTGGGCAGGTTCAGCTTGTGGGCACGCGCCGCCTTCTCGATGGGATGGGCGCCCCCGCAGCAGGTGTCGAGCCCATGGCGGGCAAAGACTTTACCCGTCTCGGGATGGGCGGCCATGACGTCCTTGATGGGGGTTTGGGGTGAGATCATGCTCTCCAGCGTAGGACCGGTCGCCGGCGCCTCGTATGACCGTGGTCATAAGGGCAACCTGTCGGTCCTCTGGCAGCGGGGGAGGGACGCGTGGGAATCGTGGTTCAGAAGTTCGGCGGCTCCTCGGTCGCCGACGTCGCCCGCATCCAGCAGGTCGCCGACCGGATCGCGAAGACGCGGGCGAGCGGGGTCGACGTCGTGGTCGTGGTCTCGGCCATGGGCGACACCACCGACGAGCTTCTGGCCCTGGCCCGGCAGGTCACGGAGAACCCCGCAAGGCGCGAGCTGGACATGCTGCTCTCGGCGGGCGAGCGCATCTCCATGGCGCTCTTGTCCATGGCCTTGAACGCCCGCGGTATCCCCGCGGTGAGCTTCACCGGCTCGCAATCCGGCATCATCACGAACGACGCCCATGCGAACGCCCGTATCGTGGAGGTGCGCCCCTACCGGGTCCAGGACGAGCTGTCCCGCGGCCGGGTGGTGATCGTCGCCGGATACCAGGGAGTCTCCTACAAGAAGGAGGTCACCACTCTCGGGCGCGGCGGCTCCGACACGACCGCGGTGGCCCTCGCCGCCGCTCTCGACGCAGAAGCCTGCGAGATCTACAGCGACGTCGATGGCGTCTATTCGGCGGACCCGCGCCTGGTGCCGGCTGCGCGCCGGCTCGCATCCCTCTCCTACGAGGAGATGCAGGAGCTGGCCGAGTCCGGGGCCCGCGTCTTGAACGCGCAGGCCGTGGAGTTCGCCAAGGAGAAGGGGATCGCCCTCTACTGCCGCGCAACGGCAGGTGGTCCGGGCGAGACCGTGGTCAGGAAGTGCGGTCCCCGGGCACCGGGCCGAGTGGTGGGCATCGCCAGCGAGGTGGGCCTGCTGCGCGTGTCCGCGACGGGTGCCCTGGGCACGACCCTGCTGGAGAAACTCGACTCCCGGCACACCACGGGCAAGCAGCTCGTGCGGCAGGCCGGACGCCTGTTCGACGGAGTCTGGTCTTTCCTGGTCAGCCGCGAGAACCTCCATGACCTGCCGGGACTACGTGCCGAGCTCGCGAACGTGGCCGGCGATGACATCAGGGTTGAGGAAGGGATCGGGGCCGTGTCGGCCATAGGCGCCGGCATCAACTCCGATTTCGGGAACCTCCGGCGCGCGCTACTCGCCCTCGAGTCGTTTCCTTCCTCTCTCCTGGGCATCGCGACCTCGAGCTTCAGGATCTCACTCCTCCTCCCCGACGCTCTGGTGTCGGAGGCGCTCACGCGACTCCACGCGACCTTCGTCGAAGCGGAGCCCCTTCCCTAGACCATCGGTCGCGGCTGCTCGTGCGACCGCGGATCGGGCGCGCGTCGTTCGGCCGGCTCGTAGGCGCACAGGGGGTCCTCGGCAAAGGGGTCGCCCGTGGCCGCGAAGGCACGCGAACGGGAACCGCCGCAGACCGCCCGCAGCTCGCATCGTCCGCAGCGGCCCCCGAGCGCGTCGGGGTCCCGAAGCTGCCGGAACACCGGGTCGTCGCGGTAGGTGGCGACGAGCCGGCCTCTCGCGGGCGTTGCCTCGGGTCATGGGGAGGAACCCGCTCGGGCAGATCGTTCCCGACGTGGTCCACGAACACGAACCCGTTGCCGTCGTTCACCGCGCGGGGCGCGCGGAGCTGCCGCCGGCCCAGGACCGGCCCCGCCAAGGCCCCCGCCCGTTCCCGCTCCATCTGGACGCGGCGGTAGTGAGGCGCCTCCGTGGTCTTGATCCCGAACGGGACCCGCCGTGAGAGGTCGTCCAGGAGGCCGAGGACCCGCTCGCACTCCTCCGCCGTGATCTGCTCGAGGCTCGCGCCGCGGCCGGTCTGGACGAGGAAGAAGACGGCCCAGAGCGCGAGCGGGAACTGGGACACGCGCGCGGCCATGTCCTCGAGCCGTGGCAGGGTTCGCCGGCTGACCGTGGAGTTGATCTGGAGGGGCAACCCGAGCTCGATCGCGGTGTCGATGATCCGCAGGGTATGGGCATACGAGCCCTTGACCCGGCGGAAGGCGTCGTGGCTCAGGGCGTCGGGGCCATCGAGGCTCACCGCCAGTCGGGAGAGGCCGGCGGCCTTCAGCTCTTCGAGGCGTTGGCGCGTGGCCATCGCCGTGCCGCTGGGGGTGAGGGCGACGGTGAGCCCGGCCGCGGCCGCGTAGCCGACCAGGTCGACCAGGTCCTTGCGCCACATCGGATCGCCCCCGGTCAGGACGAGGAGGGGCGGGGGCGTCCCGAAGGAACGGACCTGGTCGACGAGGCGGAAGCCTTCCTCGGTCGACAGCTCCCGGGGGTCGCGGCGGGCGATCGCATCCGCGCGGCAGTGGATGCAGGCGAGGGCACAGGCGCGGGTGACCTCCCAGATCACCAGAAAGGGCGCACGTTCGAAATCCACCACCATGGCCCATGGTGCGGTGAGGCCCCGGGAGGGCGTATGACCGGCGTCATGAGGGCGGTAGAAACCGCAGGTCAGAGCTCGAACCTGTAGCCGATAGCCAGGAGAAGGACGAAGGAGAAGCCGTAGGCCATCTCCTGGATCCCGACCTTCTGAGGGCGCACTGGCGTGTGGAGGGGAGACAGACCGTAGGCGGCGCGGGCCAGGAACCAGGCGAAGGCCGGAACCACCACCCAAGGTGCATAGCCCACCCGAGCGAGGGCGAAAGCGAGCAACAGGGCAAACAGGTGCGAGGCCAAGGCCGCCATGCGGTCGGAGACCAGGCCCCGGTCGTAGCGAAGCCGTGACCGCACGTAGAGGACGGCCCCGACCGCCTTGGACGCGAGCACCGCCCACGCCGCCAGACACGGGCCGAACGGCACTCCCGCGGCCCGCATCTCGGCCGCGACCACCGAGCTCAAGGCCACGGCCCCGAGCAGCTCGGGGAGAAGCTGGCGGCCTTGGTGCCGGGCGTCGTAGGCGAGCTGGGCCGCGGCGAGAGGAGCTGCGGCGACCAGGGGGATCCACCAACCCCACTGGCCACTGCCGGCCGCAGCGAGGCCGACCCCGGCCACGGTTCCGTAGAGCAGCAGGAAGCCGAGCGCCATCGCCGTGCGGCGATGGGCCGGGCCCCGGCGCAGGTCGGCGAGCACGAGCTTCGCGGGATGGTGGGCCAGGAAGGCCGCGGCCGAGGCGACACCCACGCCCAGCCCGGGCCATGAGGGTGCGACGAGAAGGCCCAGCAGCAGAGGCTCGCCCAGCATTCCCCAGCCGCCGTGCTCGACGGGCAGGGCGAGAGACCGCAGACGCAGCGGCGCCTCAGACATGAGTCCTCTTCCACCGTCGGATGGCGGCCAGGCTAGGACCCAGGGGCCAAACGGCGAGAGAGAAACACACCACGAGGCCATCGTCCCTGGGCCCCCGATCGGCCGGTATGACGTCCGTCATGCTCTAGCTCGTGACGAAGTGTCCGCTGATCTGGAACTGACACACCGTGAAGGTTCCCCCGTTGAGGCTTTCACTTGCGGTGACGTCGGTGCCCGGATCGGCGTAGATCCGCACCGGCTGCGCGAAGGTCTGCGACGCGAGGCTTGTCGCCGATGCCGCCTGGTTCAGGACCGGCACGAAGAAGTTGAAACTCACGTCGAGGCCGCCCGGAGGCGCCACGGAGAGGTGGGCATCCAGCTCCGGGTTCGCAGCCTGGCCGGTGCCGCTGCACTGGCCGGAGACGTGTTCGATGACCAGGCGGCGGACCGGAAGCCCGCTGCCGGTTGTGCCGGGAACCGTGAAGCGGTTGGTGATGCTGGAAGGACAGCGGGGAGTGGCAAAGTCGCCCAACTGAGAGCAGAGGGCCGTTTGAAAGGGCTCGTCATCCTGCGGGTTGACGATGTGGACGAGCAGAGGGCTCCCCGCCGCATTCGTCACCGCCACCGTCCCGGTGATGCCTACGTTGCCGGCCACCCGGGCATCCAAGGTGTTGAGAACGGTCGCCTGGACGTTCCCGGTCACCGGCAGCGGCGTGTTGGCGACCGTAACCGGCCAGGCGTGAACTCCGTGATCGGGATGCAGGGCGACGATCGGCGTGGTGACCGCGAGCAACGAGGCCGTTCCCGCGCCGAACAGGGTCTTCGCGATCGGTGTCATCTTCTCCTCCTTGGGTCGAATGGGCGCGGACCGACGAAGGATCCGGTCCACCAAAGGCATCGCCGCGTCACGACAGGTTAGGGGGCTGACGATAGTTTAGGGGGTGCCAGGAGCAAAGTACGCCGGGCATGGATCCCAGTCAATCGGCGCCCCGGCACAACACGACGCCCGGGGTTGCCCCAGTCACACGATGTCCGACGTCACCGGCTCAGACGTCCGTCTTGCGGAGCCGGACGATGGCGGCTGCGGTCGGTAGGGTGACCCAGAGGAGAAGGGAGACTCCCAGGAGAAGGGCGGCGCCCCACGGCCCTCGGGTGAAGCGGAGAAAGGCGAGCGACGCAGCTCCGAAGGCGGCGGCGCCCTCGATGCCGAGGAGAGCCGCCGTGCGCACGGCGTCGACGGGATCCACGAGGACCGCCACGATCAACACCCGCGAGGCGGGGCCTGAAGGAAGGAGAGACGCCAGGCCGAGCGCCGCGACGTCGAAGAGCACCACGGCGACGAACCACACGACGAGAGCCAGGGCCAGGGCACGTGTCCGGCGGCGGCCGATCGCGCTGGCCGCGAGCCAGGCGGCGAGGCTCAGGAAGACGGCGGTGAGGGCCGCGGAAGCCGCGAAGAGGATCACGAATCCGGAGAGGCCCTCGTCCCCGGACTGCGAAAAGACCACGACGCCCGCAGCCCCGAAGCCGAGGGCTTGCGCGGCCACGAGCGCCTCGAAGAGGCCGAGCAGCTTTCCGAGCAGGATCGTGCGGCGCGCGATGGGCTGGGAAAACAGGAGCTCGGCGGCTCCGCGCTCCGGCGCCAGCGACAAGACCCCGATCAAGAGTGCGGTGAGCGGCACGAGGAGCAGTACCAGTTGTACCAGGGAGGCCGCGGTGCGCGCGAAGTCCTGGACGCCGTGTCCTCCGGAGATCACGTAGCCGGACGAGGCCACTGCGAGGGCCAGCAAGGCAAAGACGACGGCAAAGATCTGCGTCCAACGCGAACGGACGGCCAGGACGCGTTCCTGTCGCGCGACGAGGAGCAACGGGTGCGCGTTCATTGGCCGCCTCCGGGGGGACCGCCGGGTCCGAACACGTCGGCGGGGGTTCGGGGCTCGCCGCCCTTCGCATCGGGATCCGCATCGCGGGACGCGGCATCGACGTGGGCGATGAGGTGGGAGCCCATGGGGGTCTCGAGTGCCACCCGCGTGTAGACCGCGGCATCCGCGCGAAGCCAGGCCTTGGTCCGGTGGTCGGCGACGTAGGCGACCGCGCCCGTCGGTGGCACCCTCGCGGCGAGGTAGTGTCCGAGGCAGCCGATGTCGTCGAAGAACCTGGGCTCTTCCGACGGAGCCACGAGCTGGCCGGCGGAACGCGGGTCGGAGATGGCCATCCGGCACCAGGCGCACGCTTCGTTCCGCGTGTCGAGGGACGCCGGCCCCGGCGGCCCGGAGGCGCACGCCACCGCCAGCAAGGCGCCGAGGAGGAGGGTTCGCTTCATGGTCGGGCCTCCGGGCCCGCCACCAGCTCCTGATACAAGGCGTCCAGCCGTCCCTCTTCGGCCGTGAGCCCGCGGATCTCGGCCCCCGCGTTTCGCACCACGTCCAGGACGGCGGGCCGGAGCGCCGCGCCACCGGGCACGATCAGCTCGTTCGCGGCCCAGACCGCGTCCGGAGCCAGCGCGCGCACCCTCGCGAGGAGGCCGGGCGGCTCGTCGTCCAGCCGAAGGCGCATCACCCCGCGTTCGGCGAGGCGGTCCTGGAGCTCTCGGGCCGAGAGCGTCGCCACCAGCCGGCCGGCCACCAGGACCGCGAAACGGTCGGCCAGCCTCTCCACGTCGCCGAGGTGGTGGGACGTGAAGAGGACGGTCTTGCCCTCGCTCCGCCGCCGGCCCACGAGGCCGTAGAACGCGCACAGGCCCTCGGGGTCGAGGGCGGCGGTGGGTTCGTCCAGGAGCAACACGGGGGTGTCGGGAAGCATCGCCACCGCCAGACCCAGACGCTGCACCATGCCGCCGGAATACTGGCCCACGGCCCGGGCGCTGGACCCGTTGAGTGCCGCGAACTTGAGCACGGTGTCGACCCGCGCGGGCGCCACGCCGCGCAGCGAGCGGTAGAACTCGAGCACCTCGCGCCCCGACAGCGCCTCGGGAAAGGAGACACGCTGCGGCAGGAAGGAGAGGATTTCGCGCGCCCGCGGATCCCCGGCGTGCTGGCCGCGGAGGCGCACTTCTCCCGAAGTGGGGGAGACGAGGCCGGCGAGCGCTTTCAGCGACGTCGTCTTTCCGGAGCCGTTGGGGCCGAGGAGGGCCACGACCTCGCCCGCGCCGATCTCGAGGTCCAGGGAATCGACGGCGAGGAGGGCGCCGAACCGCTTCGAAAACGCCTGGAAGGAAATCATCTGCGGCCTCGCAGGAGAACCGTAGCTCCGAGGGCCAGCGCCCCCAGAGCGGTGGCGATGCCGCGTTTGTTCGCGGCCATGCCGGGGGCTTCGGCAGACGGGACCTCGGTGAGGGCCGGAGGGCGCACGAGGGGGGCCGCATCTTCCACGGGAATGGCCTGGAGGACGGGGAACGTCTGCTCCGCGACCGCGAGCGCGGCGGCGCCCATCCCCTGCGACATGAGGTCTGCCGCGGTCAGGTTTCCGCGGAAGTGGTCGAACACGCTGGTCAGGCGATAAGGCCGGTCGCTGCGGCCGTCGCCATCGAGGTCCGGCTCCGGGTTGGACGACCAGTAGTTGCCCTCGAAGAGGGTGTCGGTGCGGCGGCCCACGAGGTTGAGCGGAGTCAGGTTGGCCACGAAGGAGTTGCCGAGGAAGCGGTTCTGGCCCGACGAGTCGTAGAGCACGATCGCGGCGTCCGAGAGGGCCACGACGTTTCGCCGGAACACGTTGCGATACGAGCCCTCCAGGAAGATCCCGCGGGCGTTGTCGGCGATCAGGTTGTCCTCGGCCACCACGTCGTCGCAGGCCTTGAACAGCAGACCCACCGAAGCGAAGCCGCGGTTGTGGAGGAAGCGGTTCCGACGGAAGGAGATACGCTTCGAGTACATGAGCGCGGCCCCCGCGGCCCCGTTCTCGAAGACGTTGTCCTCGAACAGGTTGTCGTCGGAGAACATGTAGTGCAGGCCGTAGCGCAGGTCGCGCGCGACGTTGTGGGTGACCACACCGTGCGACGAGGACTGGATGTAGAAGCCGTCGCGCACGTCCACTATCTCGTTGCCTTCCAGGCGGAACCCCTCGGTGTTCCAGACGTGGATGCCCGAGCCTTTTTCCCCGGGATCCTTGCCGGGAATGCCGCGCAAGGAGCAACCCTCGACCACCACACCCGGCGCCTCGCGCACGTAGATCCCGAAGATCGCATTCACGATCCGGCAGTCACGGATCGCCGTGTTCGGGGCGGAGGTGTGAATCCCCGACGAGTCGCGACCGAGATCGCCGCCCTGAAGCCCGTCGATGTCGAATCCCGCGATCGTGACGTCCGCGGAGCGCACCCGGATCACGCTGCCCTTGCCAGAGCCGAAGAGCCGCGGCCGCCCCTGGCCGCGCAGGGTGAGCGGCCGATCGATGACCAGGTCTCCGCGATAGTCGCCCGCCGCGACGAGCAGCGTGGCCCCGGCTGCGGCCCCGTCGATGCGAGCCTGCAAAGGGGAGGCGTCGGCCGCGGAGGGACGGCCTTCGAGCTGGGCAGGTGCCGTCGTGTGTTCAGCCGGCCCGGAGACGGCGGCACCAAGCAGCCAGAGGACCGCCGGAAACATGGTCCTAGGGCCTCGCGGCGCGCGGTTGGCGCCACGCGAGATAGAAGGCAACCATCAACAGCAGCGCGACGCCCGCGAGAGCGTAGGAACCCACGGCGGGGTAGGAGTACACCTCGAAGTTGGCTAGCTTCTTGTAGCCGAACAGAGGCGGGGTGAAGGGGTCGATCTTGACGGACGCGGTCGGTGAGAGGTGGTGGCCGTACCAGTACATCTTGTAGGCGAACGACCACAACGAGAACAGGCCAAAGTAGAGATAGAGGACGAGGACGTCCAGGAGATGCGCGATCTTGCCGATCACCGCGGTACGGAGGAGGAGAAGGCCGAACGCGCCGACCACGAAGGGAATCCACTTGAACTCCGTGAAATCCGAGGTCTCGAGGTCCTTCATGCCGATGTAGTGGTTCAGGAGGTTGATCTCCTTCGTGTCCTGGCCGCCGTTGCCGCCCTCGAGCTTGTAGCTGTAGATGTGCAGGCGCAGGCCGTCGGGGTACTGGGGGGCGAACATCGTCATGTCATAGAGCGGAAACAGGTAGCAGGGCAGAAGGAGCAACAACCCGACGAGCAGCAGTATCCGGGGTGCGATGTCCAGGGGCGTCTCGAGGAACCGGTTGCTCTTGTCGATGAACGTGCGCATGGGACTCTCCCGGCGGGTGGGCGGCGGGCCTTCGGACTCGCCGCCCCGAGGACGGCTAGCTCTTCTTCTTGACGATCAGGTATCCCTGCATCTCCTGGTGGAGGGCCGAGCAGAAGTTGGTGCAGTAGTACGGGAACACCCCGGCCTTCGTCGCCCTGAAGGTGAAGGTCTTGGTCTCGCCGGGGTCGACCACCACGTTGATGTTGTAGTCGAGCAGCCCCAGGCCGTGCAGCTCGTCGGTCGTCTGCTCGATGTTGGTGATCGCAACCGTGACCACGTCCCCCTCGTTGACCTCGATGGAGGTGGGGGTGATCGTGGAGCGCACCTCGACGATCTTGACCGTGACCTTGTTCCCCTGACGGCTGAGCCCCGCGTCCTTCACATCCCAGACGGCGAGCGGGTGCTTGTTCTCTTCCTTGGGATAGACCTCGATGGGGTGGATCTTGTCGGCTTTGACGATCTGGGCGTAGTGGGGCTCGGGCTCGGTGAAGGCATCGTACAGGAGCTTCATCTTCTCTTCGCTGATGTCCACGAGCTGGGACGACTCCGGCTGGGATGGCCCCACCGAGAGGTGGCGGCCATGGGAGAGCTTGTTGAGCCCCACCAGGTACTTGCCGTCGGGGGACACGGTGTCACCCTCGGCCGCGGCCAGGTGCCCGATGGAGTAGGACATCGGGACCTTGTCCACGACCTCCCACGTTCCGAGCTTCCACTTCGCGATCGCGCTGTCCACGAAGAGCGAGGTGTAGGCGTAGCCGTCGGGCCCGAACTGCGTGTGCAGCGGCCCCAGGCCCACGGGCACCTCGGCGTCCTTGATCGACTCGTACTTCAGCACGGGAATCCCGTCCTCGTCGCCGGTGAAGTCCTTGTTGCGGATGGCGGTCTGGATCTTCTCGAAGTTGAAGGCAGTGGTGACTCCCTGGAGCTTTCCGGAGCCGATGATCCACTTGCCGTCGGGCGAGACGTCGACCCCGTGGGGCGACTTGCCGCAGGGCATGAAGTAGACGATCCCCGGTGCCTTCCTGGGGTCGAGCACCTTGACGCCGCCGAGCATGTCGCCCTTGCCCTCGGCCAGCGCCTTCTCCACCGCCCTCCAGTCGACGGCGGCGATGTAGTCGCGGTCGCGCTGCGATGCGGTGACCTCCAGTTTGCCGGTGGCGCGCTCGCTGTTGTAGGAGCTGAAGAAGGCCCAGCCCTCCGACGCCTTCTTGCCGGCGTCGCCGAGGTCGTAGTCGAAGGGTGGCATCAGGATCTGCCAGCCGAGCGTCATCTCGCCGGATTTGGGATCGATCTTGATTCCGGCCACGACGCCCTTGTAATCGGTGGCGTACTTGTCGACGGAGGCCGCCGTGCCCTTGGGGAGCGGAATGGAGAAGCGCGAGCCCATGAGGGCATACTCAGTGTTCGGGGTGACGAACGATGAAGCATGGTTGCCCGAGATGTTGGGCACGGGCCCGTAGATCTGCTTGGTCTTGAAGTCGCGCAGGTCGATCCGCGCCAGGCGCCCGTTCATGTCGTTGATGAAGAGCCAGCGGCCGTCGTAGTCGCCGGCCGTCTCCGAGAGCGCCGGGTGGTGAGCGTCGCCCCAGGTGAGCTCCCCGAGCATCTTCTTCGAATCGTCGTCGAAGCCGTAGCCGGTGGCTGGGTAGGGCGTGTAGACGGGAATGGTCGACAGGTGGCGCATCGAGGGCACGCCGTAGACGTAGACCTGGCCGGAGTGACCCCCGGAAGAGAACATGTAGTACTCGTCCAGGTCGCCGGGGGCAATGTAGGTCTTCTGCGCGGCAACCGCCACGTCCGACACCGCCCCCGCCGCCTTCTTCGCCCCCTTGGGCGCGCTCGGTGCACAGCCCGTGGCCAATCCGAGCACAGCTAGGGCCAGGATGGTCCCCATGACTGGGCGTAGGTTCTTCATCGCTTCTCCTTTGGTTGCGCCTGCTGGCGCTGATGTTCGGCAAAGGCCTCTCGGAGCTTCTGGACGGCCTCGGCCTTCTGCTGCGGGTTCAGGACAATCTGGCGTGACAAGACAACGGCCATGGTGCCGGTGGGCTCCCGTAGGAAGTCGTCCACGGTCCGGCCGAAGCGCGACTGCGTGTCTTCGACCGCGGTCGAGAGATCGGGGCCGATCTGGGCGGGACTCTTCACTCCAAGGGCCGAGATGGAATGGCACACGAAGCAGCCGGTCTTCACGAACCAGGCCCCCGGGCCTTCCTTCATTTGCCGCTCCTCCTCCCTCTCGCTCGCGGTCTGGGGATCGGAGCGGGGCACGCCGGCCACGAACGCGGCGGGAACCGGCGACTTGCGCCAGGACATGACGAGAATGGCCAGGGCCTGCGCCTCCTTCGAGGAGAGGTGGAAATTGGGCATGACCGTGTCCTGGACCAGGGCGCGCGGGTCCTTCAAGTGCGCGACGTGCCAGGCGAAAGAGGTCTTCTGTCCGGAGAGCCGGCCGTACTCGTACTGTTCGGGGGCCTTGTCGCCGACGAAGGTCAGATCGGGCCCGATCGTCCCGCCGCGCCCATTGATGACGTGGCAGGCGCGGCAGCCCTTCTCCTGCACGAGCTGCTTGCCGAGGTTGATGAACTCGGCGCCCGGGGTCTCGCGATCGTAGCGGTGGCAGACGTTGCAGTTCATCTGCACGAGCGCTTTCTTGTTGTCGACGATCGAGTAGGCCTCGCCCATGGCGGCGCCGAGCACCGGCTCTTCCCAGTGCTCGACCGGGCCGTGGGCCGGCTCCGCGTCGACGGCCCAGCCCTGGCCGCCGTGACAGGCCGTGCACCCGAACTTTTCGGGCGGATGGCTCCTCAGGATCTCGGCCGGGTGCGTCCTGAAGGGGTGGTCCGCGGTCTCGAAGCCCTTCCAGTTCGTGGCCTGGTGGCAGGTGACACAGCGGTCGGCGTGGCCGAGCGCGGGCACCCAGATCTGCTGCATGCCGCGGGGCACGGTCTTGGCCTTCTCGGCCCCGAACTTCTGGGCCACGGTCTCTCGGAACTGCCACTGGTAGTAGCGCCACTCGTGCTCGCGGTCGTTGCGCGCGAAGAGGAAGGTCGAGACCACGAGGAGCACGCCGATGACGGCGAGCACGGGCCGGTCGAGCCGCGGGTAGGGCGAGTCGCTGCGCTTCTCCATGGTCAAATCCTGGTGGGGATCTCGGGCCACGTTTCCCACGGCCAGTAGAAGTGCCAGTAGGGTCCGCGGCAGAAGGTCCCGATGAGGGTGAAGAGCACGACGACGAGGCAGAGGGCGAGGAAGGCCAGGTTCTGGCCGCGGCGGGTGCGAGCAAACCAGACTCCCGTGGCCTCGGCCGGGCTCCGGTCGAGCCAGGGCCAGACCGTCAGCACCGCGACCAGGAGGCCGGGGAGGAGGACCCCGCCCAGGAACGCACCGTTCACGGTGAAGGAGCCGATGTGGAAGGTGGTGTCGGTGACGATTTCCTGGAGCCAAAGGAAGTACCACGGCGCCTTGGCGGGGTTGGGGGTGACCAGGGCGTTGGCCGCTTCCTCGAGCGGTGAGCGCACGAGGGTGGACAAGATACTGATGAGGGCGATCGTGCCCAGGATGGCGGTGGCGGCCCGTCGGGTGAGATCGGGGACCGCGTTCACCATCAGGTTCGGCGCTTCCAGGGTCAAGGAGCGGATGGCGGGCGCCGTGCCTCGCGCCACGCCCAGGAGGGTGTAGGTCTTGCTCCGGACCGGCGGCTCCTCCACCTTTTCGCGGAGCAAGGCCTCGCGGTCGGCGCGGGCCAGGCCTCCGTCCTTGCGGACGCGCCACATGTGGTAGACGAAGAAGGCGCCGAGCGCTCCGGGAAGGACGAGGATGTGGAGCACGTAGAAGCGAATGAGGGTCGGCTGCTCGATGGTCCGCCCGCCGATCAGAAGCTCGCGAATTGCCGGACCCGCGTACGGGACCGAAGACGCGATGTTCGTTCCCACGGTCACCGCCCAGTAGGCGAGCTGGTCCCAGGGCAGCAGGTACCCGGTGAACGACAAGAAGAGGGTGGCGAGGAGCATGGCCACGCCGATCACCCAGTTCCACTGCCGGCGCTGTCCGCGTCCGGTCCCGTTCTTGTATGCGCCGGTCAGGAAGACCCGCACCAGATGGAGGAAGACCGCGGCCACCATGAGGTGGGCCGAGAGCCGGTGGACGGAGCGGATCCACGAGCCGAAGGTGACGACGTACTCGATGTCCTTCACGGAGGCGTAGGCCCGCTCCACCGAGGGCACGTAGAGGAAGAGCAGCGGGAGGCCCGAGAGGATCAGGAGCAGGAAGAGGGCCGAGGTCACGGTGCCGAGCCAGAAGGAGTAGGTCCAGTCGAGGGAAGGCTTGAAGACCTTGGCCGGAAACCAGTGGAGCAGGAAGTTGGACACCACGGCGTCCCCGGACTCGCGGTCCGACTGCGGCTTGAGGCTCCAGAGGGCCTTCGGGTGGACGCCGGGGGCGGTCGGCGCGGAGGCGAGAGGTTTCGCGGAAATGCTCATGTTCTCCTCAGGCCAGAGTGAGCCGGAAGTCGCGAGCGACTTCGCGGGCGAGGTCCACGACCAATTGGCCGTCGTCGGGGGCGACCTCGAGGTGGTACCAGGCCAGGGGGCGCGGCGCCGGGCCCGATTCGTTGCCCCCGTCCCCGCCGTACCGCGAGCCGTGGCAGGGGCAGAGAAAGCGGTGGGTGAGCCGGAGGGGAGCGCCACCCACCGCCTTCTCCTCCGGCTGGGACAGGGCCTCGGCGCGAACCGTGCAGCCGAGGTGGGTGCAGACCGCCGAGATCGCGTGGAAGATGTTGCCCTGGCGGAACACGAACAGCCGCTGGTCGGGGAGGAACTTGAGCCCGTCCGGGAACTCCGCGGGCATCCCGACCTTCACCGTGGTGGGGGCGTCGTAGGAGACGTTCGGGACGAGGGAACGAAGCGAGGCCGCCCCCTGCGTAGCGAGGCCCGCCACGCCGGCCCCGATCCCGAGCTTCATCAGGAAATCGCGCCGCTCGGTCATGCGAGTCTCTCCGTGATCTGGAACTTCTCCATGGTCATGGCGTCGGTGGGGCAGCGGACGGCGCAGAGGCCGCAGCGGATGCAGCGGTCGTCGTCCTTGATCATCGCGGAGAGGGGCAGGCCGTTCGCCTCGGCACGCTCGGCCAGCTCGCGCCGTTCCTCGTCGGGGAGCGCCAGGTCCTCGAAGGGGACGATGGCGAGGCAGTACTCCGGGCAGACGTCCACGCAGCGGCTGCAGAGCACGCACTTCTCGGGGTCGTAGATCGTCTGGACGTGGCACACGAGGCAGCGCGCCGCTTGCTGCCAGGCCTGCCGGCTGTCGTAGCCGGTCTCGACCTCGGCGATTCCGGTGCGCCGGCCGAGGTCCAGGGTGGGGGGCGGCTCGCGATCCAGAAGCTCGAAGCCCGCGATCATCCGGTAGTCCCGGGTGGAGAGCTTCTCGATGTCGAGCGTCCGCTCGAGCCGCGCCTGGCCCTTTTCGAGATATTCGTGGATCGAGCGTGCGGCGCGCTTGCCGTTGGCCACGGCTTCGATGAGGTTCCTGGGACCAAACGCCACGTCGCCCCCCGCGAACACCCCCGGGGCCGAAGTCGCGAGCGTGGCCGCGTCGACGCGGATGGTGCCGCCCGGGGTCAAGTCGACGCCGTCGGTGGGCTTCAGGAACGCCAGGTCGGGCTTCTGGCCGATGGCCAGGATGCAGGCGTCGGCCTCCACGACCACCACGTCGTCGTCGTCATAGGCCGGCGCGAAGCGGCCGTTCGCGTCGAAGACGGACTGGACCCCGCGAAGCTCGACCGCCGAGAGCCGCCCGCTCCCGAGGAAGCGCTTGGGGCCCCGGCGGGGCAGGAAGGCGACGCCTTCCCGCTTCGTTTCCTCGAACTCCTCGTGCCCCTGGGTGGTCCGCAGGACCGGCATCTCGTCGAACCGCTCGAGGGACACGATGGTCACCTCGGTAGCGCCGCCGCGCAGGGCCGCGCGGGCCGAGTCCAGGGCTTCCTTCGCGCGGGCCTCCGCTTCCGAGGCCAGGGTCTCGAGATCCCTGGCGTCGTCGCGGCCCAGGCGCAGGGCCGTGCGCGCGGCGTCGAAGGCGACGAAGCCGCCCCCGATGACCACCACGTGCCGGCCCAGGTTCATGCGGTATCCCTGGTTGACGTTCAGGAGGTAGTCGACCGCCTTGATCACGCCGTCGAGCTCGACCCCGGGCACGTCGAGCTCGCGTCCCTTGGCCACTCCCACGGAAAGAAAGACGGCCTCGAAGCCCTGGCGCTTCAGCTCGGGTAGGCCGAAGGAAGACGACAACGGCGTGCTGAGCTTCAAGGTCACGCCCAACGAGACGATCTTGTCGATCTCGGCGCGGATGAGGGTGCGAGGCAGGCGATACTCGGGGATCCCGAAGCGCATCATGCCGCCCGGCTCGGTGGCGGCCTCGAAGACGGTTACGTCATGCCCGAGGAGGGCCAGGTCGTGGGCCGCCGACATCCCCGACGGCCCCGCGCCCACCACCGCAACCTTGCGCCGGGGCCGGCCATCGGTCTGCGGGTACGAGCTCGGGTGGATCGGGAGATGCCCCGCGTAGCGGTTGCCCTCGGTAACGGGGGTGTCGCGCAGGCGGTCCTGGGTGTCGGGGCGCACGGACTCGGCGCCGTAGCGCTCGGTGACGTAGCGCTTGAGCGCGCGGATGGCGATAGGGGCATCGATGGTTCCGCGCCGGCAGGCGTCCTCGCAGGGGGCGGCGCACACCCGGCCGCACACGGATGCAAACGGGTTCGGGGCGCGGGCCACGAGGAAGGCCTCCTGCTCGCGCCCTTCCGCGATGAGCTGGACGTAGCGACCGGCGTCCGTGGCCACGGGACAGCCCGACTGGCACTTGACCTGGGCCTTCCAGTGTTCGAGATCGGGGAGCCGCGTGGGAATGGGCATTCGTCTGTCGTCCTGGAACGAGCTTCATGCGCCGTCGGGCGGGGGTGTATGACCGCTGTCATAAGGGCGACGCATTTCTCGCCGAGGAGTGGGAGCGGTCGAGCCGGGGTGTTTCCACTGGCCTTTGGCGTTCCTTGACACCCTGAATGACGCCCGGCTACGCTCCGCAGAAGATTCCGGAGGAAACCCCAATGAGCAGGGCGAGCGACTTCTCTCGGCCGTACCGCGTGACGAACGGCCGGAAATTCCGACTGAAGGACGTGGACCCGAATGACACGGGGGGGATCGAGGACAAGGAGAAGGCGCAGAAATGGCTCAAGAAGGGGGTGCGCATCCTCGCCGACCTCCAGGAGAAGCTGTACGCGCAGGACAAATGGGGCGTGCTCCTGGTCTTCCAGGCGATGGACGCGGCGGGCAAGGACGGTGCGATCAAGCACGTGATGTCGGGCGTCAACCCCCAGGGCGTGCAGGTCTTCTCGTTCAAGTCGCCTTCGAGCGAGGAGCTCGATCACGACTTCCTCTGGCGGACGTCGAAGAGCCTCCCGGAGCGCGGGCGCATCGGCATCTTCAACCGCTCCTACTACGAAGAGGTGCTGGTGGTTCGGGTCCACCCCGAATACCTGCAAGGCGCGAAGCTGCACCCGTCCCTGATCACGAAGGACGTCTGGAAGGAACGCTGCGAGGACATCGCGAGCCTCGAAAGGTACCTGAGCCGCAACGGAATCGTGGTCGTGAAGTTCTTCTTGCACGTCTCCAAGAAGGAGCAGAAGAAGCGCTTCCTGGAGCGTCTCGACCTGCCCGACAAGAACTGGAAGTTCGCGAAGGCCGACGCGGCGGAGCGCGAGCACTGGGACGAGTACATGGAGGCCTACGAGTACGCGATCCAACGCACCGCCTCGTCGCATGCCCCCTGGTACGTCGTGCCCGCGGACAACAAGTGGTTCACCCGCCTGGTCGTGGCCTCGGCGGCGATCGATGCGCTCGAGGGTCTGAAGCTCCACTATCCCAAGGTGGGGGAGGCGCAGAAGGCCGAGCTTCAGAAGGCCCGCAGTCTGTTGATGCGCCAGGACGGCGACGTCAAGAGCCGGCGCGCCGAGGGACCGAAGGACTGACTCGACGGTTGGAGGAGGGCCGTCGATTGCGTCTATCATGAGCACTCACCAAGGAGGCTGAATGGGAAAGACCCTTCTCGTCGTTCTCATCGGTCGGAAGGAAACCGGGCAGGTCGATC
Organism: uncultured Acidobacteriota bacterium; assembly: GCA_963760685.1. Classification (GTDB taxonomy): domain Bacteria; phylum Acidobacteriota; class Vicinamibacteria; order Fen-336; family Fen-336; genus CAVXEA01. The sequence continues at coordinate 2,148,804 of CAVXEA010000003.1, read as the reverse complement.
ACTTCCAGCTCCTGCAAGAGGAGGTGGCTCGGGCCGAGGCGCAGAAGGCGGGCATGAGCGCGGAGATCGTGTTCGCGCCGGGCTTCGACCACCTCCGAGTCATCCGCAAGCGGCTGGCCGATCCTGACGCGCCGCGGCTCGACGCCGTGGTCGTAGAGCCCGCCAGCGTCGCGTCGGCGGGCCTGATCCTGAAGGAGCTCAAGGGCAAGGCGGGCCTGGTCCTCATGAACGCATGGACCCCGGAGGTCGAAGGCGTCGCGGCCGATTGGGGGGCCGGCCTTCCCTTTGGCACGGTCAGCACCGATCACGCCCGCATCGGTCGGATCCAGGGTCAACAGGTGGCGGCCTTGCTGCCGGGAGGCGGTCAGGTCCTGTGCGTGACCGGGCCCCAGCGGTCGTCGGCGGCGCTCGAGCGTCTTCAGGCGATGAAGGCCGGGCTGCCCAAGGAGATCGAGCTCTACGACACCGAGGCGGGACAGTGGACGCAGTCCGATGCCATCGTCGCCTTCGACAGCTGGTACTCCCTCTACAAGACGCGGAGCATCAGCATCGGCGTGATCGCGGCGCAGAGCGACGAGCTCGCGATCGGGGTGCGCAACGCCTGCAAGGCGGTTACGAATGCCGCTCACCGCGACATGCTCCTGAAGGCGCGCCTCCTGGGTGTGGACGGGTGCCCCGACTTCGGACGAAAGCTCGTGGATTCCGGCGAGCTCTTCGCCACGGTGGTGGCCCCGGCGAACACCGGCGAAGCGATTCGGCTTCTGCGGGCGTTCTGGGAGTCGGGCAAGCCGATGCCCGTCCGGGCCACGACCGAGCCGAACCCGTACCCCGAGAAGAGCGTGGCCTGATCGCCGTCGTCGGAGCCGGGGCAGCCGGCCTCAGCACTGCCCTCTTCGCGCGTCGTCACGGGGTTTCCACCCCCGTCGTGGTTCTCGATGGCGCGCGCGCTCCGGGCGCGAAGATCCTGGTCAGCGGGGGCGGGCGCTGCAACGTCACCAACCGCGAAGTGGGTGCCCGTGACTTCAACGGCGGCAGCGGAGCCCTCCGCCGCATTCTCGCCGGCTTCGACGTGGCGGCCACGGTCGCCTTCTTCAGTGAGATCGGGGTCTCGCTTCGCGAAGAGGAAGGCGGCAAGCTCTTTCCGGAGACCGGTCGCGCGCGAACCGTGCTCGAAGCCCTCCTGGCCGAGGCCCGTCGGCTGGACGTGGAGATTCGCCCGCTGACTCGCGTGGAGCGTGTCGATCGCACACCCGAAAGCTTCCGCCTGCAGACCACGCGGGGAACCGTGACGGCGGAGAAGCTGGTGCTCGCCACGGGCGGACGGTCCTTGCCGAAGACGGGCAGCGACGGCGCAGGCTACGCCCTGGCCCAGTCGCTGGGTCACAGCGTCACCTTGCAGACCCCCGCCCTCGTGCCGCTGGTCCTCGAGGACGGGCTGCAGCGCGGCCTCTCCGGCGTGGCGGTCGAGGTGGACCTGACCCTGCGACGGCCGCCGAAGCCTCGCCGGTTTCGAGGCCCGCTTCTCTTCACCCACTTCGGAGTGAGCGGGCCCGTGGTCCTCGACGCCTCCCGGCACTGGTGCCAGGCTCGGGCCCAGGGGAAGGCCTGTGGGATCACGGTGAGCTTCCTCCCGGGCACCGACTTCGCGGCCGCGGAAGGGTGGCTGCTGGAGGCGGCGCGCACGAGCCCATCGGCGCTCCTTCGGGCGAAGTTGGCGGAGCGGATGCCCGCGTCCCTGGCCTCGGCCCTGCTGGCCCGCGTGGGCGCCGCCGAAGACACCCGTCTCGGGCGTCTGGCTCGGGACACCCGCCGGCGATTGCTGGCGGAGGCGCTGGAGTGGAAGCTGCCAGTGCGCGAGAGTCGCGGCTACAACGTCGCCGAGGTCACCGCCGGGGGGCGTGCCCCTTTCCGAAGTGGACCCCGCCACCATGGCGTCGCGTCGCTCGCCGGACCTCTTCCTCGTGGGCGAGATCCTCGACGTGGACGGGCGGCTCGGCGGGTTCAACTTCCAGTGGGCCTGGTCGTCGGGCTGGGCGGCGGCGGGAGGCCTGGCCCGGAGCGTGTGATAGGCTCCGCCCTTCGGGAGGGCGGGGTGGCGGCGTTCCGGTTTCGGGTGCGGGGGCGTGTCCAGGGGGTTGGCTACCGTTACTTCGTCCTCCGCGAGGCGGAGCAGCGCCACCTGACCGGCTTCACCCGGAACGTCGCGGACGGCAGCGTGGAGGTCGTGGCCGAGGGCTCCGACGAGGTGCTCCGCGACCTCCTGGCCCGGCTACGCGAAGGCCCCGCTTTTGCCCGGGTGGAGTCGGTCGACGCGGAAGAGGTCGCCCCGCGGGGCGACCTCGGCTTCCAGATTCGCTAGAGCGTCTCATTCGACAGGAGTCCTGAGCCCATGGCGTTGCCTCTCGACATCGATGCCCTCAAGGGGGCCATCCGCGACGTGCCCGACTTCCCGAAACCGGGGATCGTCTTCAAGGACATCACGACGCTCCTCCGAGAGCCCGCACTCTTCCACGGCATGGGCAACCTGCTGGCGGAGATGTGCAAGAACCACCACGCGGACAAGGTGGTCGCCATCGAAAGCCGTGGCTTCATCCTGGGCGGCGTTCTCGCCGACCGGCTGGGCCTCGGCTTCGTGCCTGTCCGCAAGCCCGGCAAGCTCCCCGCGAAGACCCTGAATGCGACCTACGCGCTCGAGTACGGCACCGACACCCTGGAGATCCACGCCGACGCGCTCGCCCGCGGTGAGCGCGTCCTCGTGGTCGACGACGTCATCGCTACGGGGGGAACCGCCAAGGCCGTGGCCGAGCTCTGCGGAAAGCTCGGAGCCTCGGTGAGCGCCTTCGCCTTCCTGATCGAGCTCAGCTTCCTGGACGGTCGAGCCAAGCTGTCTGGCCACGAGGTCCTGAGCCTCATCAAGTACTGAAGCACCGCGGCCGCGCCCGGCGGCTGGACAGCGGCTTTCGGCGTTATACTCACGCGGTGGCGGCAAGCCACGGGTCGATAGCGCGCCTGTAGCTCAACTGGACAGAGCAGGAGCATCCTAAGCTCAAGGTTGGGGGTTCGAGTCCCTCCAGGCGCACCACGACCATCTCCAAGGAGCGGTTTTGGACAGGGAACTGAAGAAGCAGATCAAGGAAGACGAGATCCTGAGCGGCATCGGCAGGCTCATGGTCTGGGCGGGCGCGCACCGCGACGAGGTGCGTCTGACCACCGGGATCGTGGTGGTGCTGGCCGCCGTGGCCGCGGGCGTCGTGTGGTTTACGAGTCAGAAGCGGCAGGAAGCGGAGCTCGCTTTCGCGGAGGCGTTCGAGGTGCTGAGTGCGCCGGTCACCGCGGATCTGCCCGCGGGATCCGAGAAGCCCACGGGCCTCTCGTTCGCGACCAAGGCCGAGAAGTACCAGAAGGCCGCGGCCGCCTTCGAGGGCATCGAGCGGCGTTACCCCTCACTCCTCGTGGGCCAGCGCGCTCGTTATTTCGGAGCGCTGGCGCGTCTGGAGCTGGGGGAGAGCGGGACCGCGGAAACCGTCCTCAAGGACATCGCCGCCCGCCGGGAGGCCGGCGCCTTGGAGCCGGCCTTGGCGCGGCTCGCCCTCGCGGAGCTCTACCGCCGCGGGGGCCAGCTCGACAAGGCCATCGAGGGCTATCGGCAGTTCGCGGGGGACGCCACGGTGCCGCTGCCCCGCGACTACGCCCTCATGAGCCTGGGCGCCGCCCAGGAGGAAGCCGGGAAGCCGGCCGAGGCGAAGGCGTCCTACGAGCGGTTGCTGCAAGAGTTCCCGGCCAGCGTGTACGCGCAGGAGGCTCGCCGGCGCGCCGAGTTCCTGGCCTCGGCTTCGGCGACCTGAGGCCCTCGTGAAGGCGACGCGATGAAGAAGCGGAGCGCTTGGATCCTGGTCGCGGTGGTGGCGGCGGTCGCGGTGGGCGCCGCGGTCATGGGCGGCCTGGCCCTCATGCTTCGGGGGGGGACCGGCCGGACCGCCGGCTGGAGCGCGAGCGCCGACAGCTACCTCGACCTCTCGCTGTCCGAGATCCCGGAGCAGGCGGCAGGCTCCGATCTCGGATCGTTCTTCGAGTCGAAGCCCGCCTCGTTGCGGGCGGTGGTCGAGAGCCTCGATCGTGGCGCGACCGACCCGAAGGTCAAGGCCGTGCTGTTGCGCGTGAGCACCCTGTCCGATTCGGGCTGGGGTAAGGTGCAGGAGCTCCGCGACGCGATCGGGCGGTTCCGCAAGTCGGGCAAGCCGGCGTACGCCCATCTCGAGTTCTGTGGCAACCGCGAGTACTACCTCGCCACCGCGTGCAGCAAGATCTACGCGGTGCCCACGGCGATCCTCGACGTGTCGGGCCTGGCGGCCGAGGTGACGTTCTTCAAGGGGGCGCTCGACAAGCTCGGGGTTGAGGCGCAGTTCGAGGGGGTCGGCAAGTACAAGAACGCCCCCAACCAGCTCACGGAAACGGGCTTCACGGGCCCCCACCGGGAGCAGATGGACGCGCTCCTCGACAGCCTGTTCGGTCAGTTCGTCTCCGCGATCGCCGCGAGCCGGGGGAGAACGGAGGAGCAGGCCCGGGCCCTCGTGGACGGCGGCCCCTACGACGGCGCCCGCGCCCTCGAGGCGGGGCTCGTGGACGAGCTGCTCTACGCCGACGAGCTGGAGGGCCGGCTCAAGGGCGCGGAGCGGGTGACCCCGGGTCGCTATGTGAAGAGCTCACGCGGGTGGAGCCTCGACGGCCGGCCCAAGCTGGCGCTGATCTACGCCGTGGGCGACATCGTGTCCGGAGAGAGCCAGTCGGGGTTCGCGGGCGACTATGTGGGCTCCGAGACCGTGGCCCGGGCCATCCGGCAGGCGCGCAAGGACACCTCGGTTCGCGCCATCGTCCTGCGCATCGACAGCCCCGGAGGCTCCGGCACCGCCTCTGACGTGATGTGGCGCGAGGTGACCCTGGCCAGGAAGGCCAAGCCGGTGATCATGTCGATGGGGGACGTGGCCGCGTCCGGCGGGTACTACCTGGCGATGGGCGGAGACGCGATCGTGGCGGAGCCCGGCACCATCACGGGCTCGATCGGCGTTTTCGGGGGCAAGATCAGCCTGCGGGGCCTCTACGACAAGCTCGGCCTCAGCAAGGAGATCCTCACCCGCGGCCGAAATGCCGCCCTCTTCAGCTCCTATCGGCCCTGGACCGACGAGGAACGGCAGAGCTTCCGCAAGATCATGACTTCGTTCTACGACGAGTTCGTGGAGAAGGCGGCGAGCGGGCGGGGCAAGACCAGGGACGAGATCCACGCCGTGGCCCAGGGCCGGGTCTGGACCGGCGCCGAGGCGCTTCGGGTGGGGCTCGTCGATCGGCTCGGTGGTCTCGACGTCGCGGTCAGCCTGGCCAAGGAGCGGGCCAGGATCGGCAAGGACCAGGAGGTGTCGCTCCTGGTGCTGCCCGAGAAGAAGAGCTTCTTCGAGACCCTGCTCGAACGGCAAGAGGACGGCGCCCTGACGCGGATGGCGCCTCGGGACGTGCGGGGCGCCCTGGCCCTCGCGCAAGTGCTGGCCGAGGGCGTTCCCGTGGCGCGCCTCCCCTTCGAGCTCACGTTCCGCTGAGTCAGCGCGAATACTGGAGACGCAAGCGGTCGGCCCAGGCCTGGGCGGCTTGGGTGTGGTCGCGACCGTAGACCCGCCGGAACGCCTCGTCGACGCTTCCCGTTTCCGCCATGAGCCGCAGAACCTCGTTGATGCCGCCCTGCCCGCGCTCGGCCTCGAGCTGCTCGACAAAGGCCAGCGCGGAGTAGTAGAAGCCGTTGACTCCAGGGATTCGTCCTTCGGAGAGCGCTCGGAGCCCGCCCGGGCCGAGCACCGCGTCCACCCGCTTTCCTTCGAGGTACTGGGCGAGACCCTCGTGGAGGTCGCGCGGCGCCATGCCGCGCGAGAGGTCGCCGATGAAAGCATGCCCGACCTCGTGGATCAGGACCTCGTCGAGGGTGGGGGTGAGGGCCGAGGTCAGGCCGCCGATGGGGATCGTGATGCGCCCGTCGAAGTGACTGTACTGCCCCCCGGACCAGAAAGGCGCCCCCGTCGCGTCGAAGTAGGCCCGCTGCGAGAAAAGCACGACCGGGATGGTGGCCGCGGGCTGGTGATCGAAGGTTCGTGCGAGGGTGGCGTAGTGGCGCTCCAGCACGCGGAGGATCTCGCGGCCCACGTCTTCGTGCGCTTCGCCGTCGTAGCGCACGTGGAAATGAGCGAGGCGCTGCTCGGTCATCCCGCGCTCGTCCGCCTGGGCCTTCTGGACCCGCTCCCAGAGGGCGCGGGTCGCCGGGTCCTCGCGGGCCGCGAGGGAGTCCCGCAGGGCTTCCTGGGCTTCAGCGATCCGGTCTTGCCGCAGGAGGGCGAAGCCGAGCGCACGCAGGGCTTCGGGGTGGTGAGGATCGCGGCCCAGGAGGTCGCGGGCGGCGGCCTCCGCCGCGCTCCAGTCGGCGGCTTCGAGCAAGGACGCGACGAGGGCGACGCGGGGCGCGAGGTCTTCCGGCCGCAGCTCGATGGCCCGGCGGAGGCCTAGCGCGGCCTTCTCAGGCTGGCGCGCGACTCGATCCTGGGCCGCCACCGCCGTCAGGAGAGCCGCGAGCAGGGCCTTGGCCGCCGGTTCCTCCGCGTGACGGCGCAGCAGGGCCTCGGCGGCGGCGAGGTCGGTGTCGGAGATCCGCGCCTGGGCTCGGAGCCTCCCGCCGAGGAGGACCAGGGTCTGGGCTTCTGCGGCGGGCAGCTCGGGGGACAGGGGTCGGAAAGCCTCGGCCGGGGGCGGCGCTGGAGCCACGGTCGCGATGGGCGGTGGCAGCGTCGCCGTGCTCGGAGTCGCGTCACCAGGTCCGGAGGGGTTGGACCAAACGCGAGGGGGCTCGGGCCGTCCCGGCGGGCGCCGCGCCAGGTACAGACCTCCCAGTACGGCGGCCAGCCCGAGGATCAGGACGCGGACCCTGGCCGAGGACGGCCGGGCTCGAGGTGCGTCTCGAGACGGAGCCGAGACGCGAGGCCGGCGCTCGCCGGGCCGAACCTTGGCGAAGATCACCCCGCACCGCGGGCAGCCGGGCGTCGCGACATCGGCCTGGCCGCAGCGAGGGCAGGTCATCCGGTCGGATCGTAGCAGTCGGGGGGTGCCCGTGACACGGGAGTAGAATCCCGTCCCGTGCTTTCCACGTTAGAAGCGACCGCGCCTTGCCGGCTCGAGCTGATCGGGGGACCTCCGGGCGGCGGGCCCTGGCCGGATGGCGTGCTTCGACTGGCCGTGGCCCTGGATCGGCGCGTCTTCTGCCGCGTCGAGCCTCGGCCTTCGGGCCTCGAGATCCACTCCAAGGACACCGGGGAGCGCGTGGTGGCCGACGACGCGCGGGACGTGAAGGAGGGCCCGGCCGTCCGGGTCGCGCGGATGCTCAGGGCGGCGGGAGTCCACTCCGGCGTTCGGATCGTGACCCAGGTGCGCGTGCCAGAAGACGCCGGCCTGGGCACGAGGAGCGCCCTTCAAGTCGCGCTCTCCGCCGCGCTCGGTCTGGACGCCGCCGAGATTCTCGAACGGGGTCTCCTTCCGGACGAGGGCGAAGGTGATGCTCCAGCCGCCAGCGACCTCCACGCTGCCCTCTTCGGTGGAGCCCAAGTCCAGCGCAGCCGCGGTGGCGTCGTGAGCGTGGAGCGCGTCTTGGCCGACCCGGCTCGGCTCGAGGAGTGCCTGTCGCTCGTGGACCCGGGCCCGGCTCCGATGGCCGCGTCTCCAGTCGAGGCCGACCCCGCGGGCGCGGCCTTGCGGGCCTTCCAGTGCCTCGCGGCGGGTGCTTACGACGATATGTCCGCGATTCTCTCCGAGGTCCATCGGGGACGGTTCGACTCCGCGGCGCCAACCGTCAGGAAGCTCGTGGAAGGGATCGGCCGCGCAGGCGGCGCGGCCTGGCCCAGCGGCCGTCTGATCGCGGTCTGGGCCGTGCCCGGGGCGCATTCGCCCGGAGCCCGGGAGGCCGTGGCCGCTCTGGTCAAGGAGGCGGGCCTGCGGTCGTTCCCTGCGCGGGTGGACCTCCGGGGCCTCGAGGTGGACTAGCGCCCAGGTCGCGTGCGGGAGAAGCGAAAGCACCTATAATGGGGGTTTTGGAGCGAGGGCGGGAATGATTCAGGCGACGCAGCTCAAGCGCGGGATGGTCATCAAGCACGACAACGACCTCTACCGCGTGGTCGAGGCGCAGCACAAGACTCCGGGCAACCTGCGGGGGATGGTCCAGGCCAAGATTCGCCACCTGAAGACGGGGTCCATCAGCGACCACCGCTTCCGGTCGGTCGACATGGTCGAGCGCGCGATCCTGGACGAGACCGAGATGGAGTTCCTCTACCAGGACGGCGACATGTTCCACTTCATGAACAACGAGAGCTTCGAGCAGATCGGGCTTTCGGCCGAGGTCCTGGGCGACGCCGTGCCCTACCTGATGGCCAACATCAAGTTGAAGATCAACATGTTCGAAGACCGCCCGGTCGGGATCGAGCTGCCGCAGAGCGTGGAGATGACCGTGATGGAGACCGAGCCCGCGATCAAGGGGGCGTCGGTGTCCAACGTGGGCAAACCCGCCAAGATGGAAACGGGATTGATCGTTCAGGTGCCGGCCTTCATCGCCGAAGGCGAACGCATCCGGATCGACACCGCCAGCGGCGCCTACGTCGAGCGCGTGAAGTAGGCGCGGGCATTGAGGGCGGTTCGGGCGGCCTCCGCTTCCGGGTGGGTGGAAGTGATCACCGGAAGCATGTTCAGCGGCAAGAGCGAGGAGCTGATCCGCCGCTTGCGCCGGGCGAAGATCGGCCGCCAGAAGGTCCAGATCTTCAAGCCCAAGGTGGACGTCCGGTCGGGGGAGGCGGAGATCGTGAGCCACTCCGACATGAAGATGCCGTCGCAAGCGGTGGAATCCGCCCAGGAGATCCTGGCCGCGGTCGCCGAGGACACCGAGGTGGTGGGGATCGACGAGGGTCAGTTCTTCGACGCCTCGCTCGTGGAGGTCGTGGACCAGCTCGCCAACCGGGGGCTCCGCGTGATCGTGGCCGGCCTGGATCAGGACTACCGGGGACGGCCCTTCGAGCCCATGCCGCAGCTCATGGCCGTGGCCGAGTACGTGGACAAGACCCTGGCCATCTGCCTCAAGTGCGGGGCGCCCGCCAACCGCTCGCAGCGCATCGTGCAGGCCACCGACCGAGTGGTGGTGGGCGGCGCCAACCAATACGAAGCGCGCTGCCGTGGTTGCTTTCGGCCGGACCGCTTCGAATCGTAGCGAATGCTCCGGTACCCTGTTGGTGTTCCTCCCGCGCCTGGCCGTTCCGCATGCGCTCGGCTCCTGGAGGCATGGGCGTGAGCCTCATCCCCCTCGACGGGACGATGGGCGAGGGCGGAGGGCAGGTTCTCCGCACGGCGCTCGCTCTCGCGGCCCTCACCGGCCAGGGATTCGAGATCTCGCGCATCCGGGCTCGCCGGACGCGCCCGGGGCTGAAGCCGCAGCACCTGGCCGCGGTCCGGGCGGTGAGCCTGGCTTGCGGCGCGCGGGTGAGCGGGGCCTTCGACGGCTCGCCCGACCTGCGGTTCGAGCCCGGACCGATCGCGGGGGGCGAGTTTCGGTTCGAGATCGGCACCGCGGGGGCGATCACGCTCGTCCTGGAGACGGTCCTCCCCGTCCTCGGCGCGGCCTCCTCCGCGAGCCGGGTGGACGTGGTGGGGGGGACCCACGTGCCCTTGAGCCCCTCCTACGACTACTTCGCACGTCATTGGGCGTCGGCCGTCCGTGGCCTGGGTCTGGTCATCCACGCGCAGCTGGACCGCGCCGGCTTCTACCCGCCGGGAGGAGGCGAGGTTCAAGCACGTGTCGAGCCCTGGAGCCGTCCCGCGGCCGCCCTGGATCTGGCCGAGCGCGGAGCCTTCGTGGGCATCAAGGGTCTGTCGGGAGCGGCGCGGGTCAAGGGGGGGGCGGCGGAGCGCCAGCGTGACGCGGCGCAGCGGGTCCTCTGGGAGCGGCGACGATTCGAGGCCGAGTGGCAGGTGATCGAGGTGAGCGCGGATTCGCCGGGCTCGTTCCTGTTCCTCGAAGCGGCGTTCGACAAGGGCCGCGGGGCGTTTGCCTTCCTGGGGCAGCGAGGGGTGAGCCCGGAGGCGCTCGGGGACCGCGCGGCTCGCCGCGTGCTGCGGTTTCTCGAGGACGAGGAAGGCGCCGTCGACGCGAACCTCGCCGATCAGCTCGTGGTTCCCCTCGTGGCGTCGGGCGGCGGGGGACGCGTGACCACGGTTGCGGTGACGCGCCATCTCGAGAGCGCGGCCGAGGTGGCCGGGCGGTTTGGCCTTCCCGTCAAGGTGTGGGGCCGGTCCGGTGGTCCCGGGGGGCTCGAAGTCGGCCGCTCCGCCGCCGCCGCCGTGGCGCCATGAGCAAGAAGGCGAGGCTCGTGGCGGCCTACCTGAAGGGCCGGCCCATCTGGTGCTCGTGGCAGGTGACGCCGCGCTGCGACGGGCCCTGTGCCTTCTGCGACCACCGCTCCGACTCGGGGGCTCCGCAGCCAGAGCTCGACTCGTGCCGAGCCATCGTGCGCGAGCTGGCGACGTACGGGGCGCTGGTCGTCAGCCTGAGCGGGGGGGAGCCCTTCCTTCGGAGCGACCTCCCGGAGCTGGTCTCCCTCCTCGCCGAGGCGCACTTCCCCCTTCTCACTACCGACGCGTGCCTGGTCACCCGCCCCCGTGCTCGGGCGGTCTGGGAGGCGGGCCTCGAAGCGGCGAGCGTGCGCCTCGATCACGCTCTTCCGGAGCGTCAAGACCGCGCCGTGGGCGTCCCGGGGGCGCACGCGCGGGCGCTGGCCGGGCTCAGGGCCCTCGCGGGCGAACGCACGCGGCCCTCGCAGCAGGTGAACGTGAAGGCGCGTCTCTCCGGGTCCGATGTTGCGGGGCTGCCGGACCTCCTGAAGCTGGCCGCCGACCACGGAGCCACCGTCACCGTCGAGCCGTCGTTTCCGCTGACGACGGCGCCGCCGGCCCGAGTGGCCGAAGGCTTGCGGGAATTGAAGGGCCGATACTCCAACCTTCGCACCGGCAGCTACTTTCTGTCCCGCCTCGACGAGGCGCTGACCGGGGGAGTGGGAGGCTGCCGGGCCGGGCAGGCCTTCTTCAACGTCGACCATCACGGACGCGTCTCGAAGTGCGTGGAGTTCCGCGGTCCGGAAGACAGGGTGGGGAGTCTCGAGGGGGAAGGAGCGCCTCTGGTGATGGACCGGCTCAAAGGGGTGCAGGCGGCCAACCGGTGCCGCTCCTGCTGGTATGCCTACCGTGGTGAGGTGGAGGGGCTCTACACGCTGCGCGGCCTCCTCGGGGCCCTTCCCGGGCTGCTCCGCGCATGAGGGTACGCCTGGTCGCGGCGCTGGCGATGGTGGCACTCGGCCTCGGGTCGGCGCGGGCCCAAGAGCCGGTGCCCGACGATCCGTCCGAGATCCTGAACGCCCTGCTCGGCGGCCTCCTCGGATTCAAGGACCTGACCGGTCCCGAGCTGCAGAAGGAGGTGGCCGAGGCCGGGGGCATCCCGTTCAAGGCCGACGTCCCCTTGGACTTCATGAGTCGGCCCGAGCTCGCGCGGTACCTGCGCGAGGTCTTCGACGCCGAGTATCCCGTGGCCAAGGCGAGGGCCGACGAACGCCTGCTGACCGCGTTCGGCCTGCTCGATCCCGGCGTGGATCTGCGCGCGCTGCGGGCCCGGGTCATGGAGGAGAACATCGCCGGCTTCTACGATGAGCGGCCGGGCCATCGCCGGCTCTTCGCGGTCAGCGCCGATCGTCGGATGTCGCCCGCCAACCAGCTCGTCCTGGCCCACGAGCTGCGGCACGCCCTCCAGGACCAGCACGTGAACCTTCAGGGACAGCTTCCCGACGACGTGTCGGACTTCGACGACCGGCGCCTGGCCTGGGTGAGCCTCCTGGAGGGAGACGCGACCCTCGTCATGGAGCGATTCCTGACGCGTCGGTTGCCCGGGAACGAGGACACCACGCGCCTCCTGAGCGGATCGCTGCCGACGCCGGACGTTCCCGGGGCACCCCCCGTGGTCCGAGACCAGCTCGTGCGGCCCTACCTCGTGGGTCTCGACTTTGTGAGCGCCCTCGTGGCCGGGGGCGGCTGGCCGAGGGTGGAAGCGGCATGGCGGCGGCCTCCCGAGTCGACGGAGCAGGTCCTCCACGTGGACAAGTTCACCTCCCGAGAGGCGGCTCGACTGGTCGAAACGGCTCCCGGCCCGCGCGGGGGGCGGCTCATCGCTGAGGGCGTGCTCGGCGAGCTGCTCATCCAGACCCTCGTGGGCGGCGCCACCCAACCGGCCGAGGGATGGGGCGGCGACCGCTATGCGGTGTGGGACGTGGGGGGAAAGACCCTGCTGGTCTGGCGATCGACGTGGGACACCGAAGCGGACGCCCGCGAGTTCCGGGCCGCGCTCCAGGAGCGTCTTGCGGTCGGGCGGGGAGGGGAACGCGAGCGGTCCGGGTTCCGGGTCTACGGACCCGCGGGGGGCTTTACGCGCGGTTTGCGCGAGCTGCGGGGAATGACGGTGCTCGTGGCCGCCGACGATACACGGCTCGCGGAGGAAACAATGGCGCAACTCCTCGCCTCGCCTTGACACTCGCGCCACCCCCCGGGATAATCCGCGCCAGTCAGATCTGGCGCGTTCCGCCACAGGAGGACTGATGGCCTCGCCCACACCCGGTCAAACCAACCTCGGCGTAGCCCCGAACGTCGGCGGGCTGCTCTGCTACGTGCCCTGCTGCATCGGGTTCATCTTCTCGGTGGTCGTGGCAATCGTGGAGAAACAGAGCCGGTTCGTCCGGTTCCACGCGTTCCAGAGCCTGCTCCTGCACGGTGCGGCCTTCGTGTGCGGGATCGCCCTTCAGGTGCTCCAGATCGTCCTGGCTGTCGTCCACCTGGGCGCGATCGGGCTCCTGTTGTCCCTCGTCGGACTGGTCCTGGGCGTGGGCCTGCTGGGAGTGTCGATCTTCCTCATGATCAAGGCCAATGCGAACGAGGAAGTCGAACTGCCGGTGATCGGGCCCATGGCCCGGAAGTGGGCCTAGAGTCGCAGCGGGCGGACCCGAGCCCGGTTCAGGAGAGGGCTTGTTCGACGAGCACGCGGCCCCGGCCCTCGAGCCGTAGGACCCGGCCGGTGCCTTCCAGCACGTGCATGACCTCGTAGATCTGTCGATCCTCGACGATCCGCGCCACGAGATCCCCGCTCCACGAGATGACCGAGGCCGCGGGCAAGGACACCGGAAGGTCCGGAGTCACGGTGAGGGGGAGCGGCTTGCTGGTCACCGAGAGGGCGACCATCCCCTGGCCTTTCAACGCCAGGAAGTCGAGCTCGTTCGGCTTCTCGCCGATGCGCACGTATTCCGGCGTGACTCCTTCCTCGCAGGCCAGGAGATGGGCCGGCTCGACGTGGATCGCCTCCCCTGAGATCCGCATCAGCGTGATCTCACGCTCCTTGTCGGTGAGAAGCACGCGCCCGGTGCCGGTGATGATGACCAGGGTCGCCTGGCTCCCGGGCCTCTTCTCCTTGACCCAGAAGGTGAGGTTGCCGCTGTACGAGTAGATCGTGCCCTGCTTGATGAAGACCTTGCCCGAGAAGTCGATCTCGAGGAGGTTGTTCTCGAGGAAGCGGAAGGGCTCGGGGTGGGCCAGCCCCGAGGTGGGAAGCGTGCGCTCGGTGATTGGGGTCGAGTCTGGTTGGGCCAAGCGGCGCTTGGACTGCGGGGGAAGGGTCCGGTCGGTCGGAGAGTCTTCCGCAGACGCCGCTCCTTCGGCGAGAAGAGCGGCGCTCACCGGAAGGACCTGCTTGGGCGGGCTCAGCAGCGCGCCGTCGTCCTCGACCCTCTGCCGGATCGCCTCCCGAACCGCGCTCGCCTTGAACTCGGCGGTGTCGTCCTTCTTGGGCGCGGGCATCCCCGAAGGGGGCTTCACCGGGGGCACGGTCGCGGCCATCCGGTCCTCGATGCGCCGGACCATGATGTTGGCGCCCGCGGCCCGGTACTGGTAGATCGCGTCCTTGAAACGCTGAAGCCGCTCGTAGATCGAACCCAGGTAGAAGTTGATCTTGGGGTTGTCCTTGGTCAGCTCCAGGGCCTTCAGGAACGACGATTCCGCGTCTTCGAGGCGGTTCAGCTTGAAATGGATGAGGCCCAGGTTGTAGTGGAGGGTGTGGGCATCCGGGCTGTCGGCCACGAGCTTTCGATAGACCTCCTCGGCCTTTTCGAACTTCTCCTGGCGAAAGTACACGAGGCCCAGCAGGTTCAGGACCTTCTGGTCCCGCGGCCGCAAGAGATAGGCCTCTTCGAGCTGTCGCTCGGCGTCCTCGTAGCGCTGGGCTTCGTAGAAGTCCCGCCCCTTGTTGAAATGGGCGAGGAACAGCCCCTGGTCGAAAGGCCCCCGCGGGATCGGGTCGCGCATGCTCAGAGGCGTCAGTCCAAAGCGCGGATCATCGCATAAACGACGCCCTCGGGGGGCGGAGTGCTGGCGACGTGAAGAACGCCCCCGGGGTCGTTCCAGCGGTAGTAGACCCTCGGGCGGGCCGGAACCAGCTTGACCCGCTTGGGCACGGGGGCGACGGCCAGCGGGGCGGGTGAGTAGAACGCCGCGCGGACCTCGCCGGCAGCGACCGGCCGGAAGCCGCCGGCGTAGAAGCCCTGGACCTTCTGGACGTAGGACCGCGTCTCGCGATACGGCGGGATGCCGTGGTAGCGCACGACCGCATTCTCGCCGGCATTGTAGCCGGCGAGAGCCAGATCGACGTCGCCCTGGAAGAGGTCCAGCAGGACGCGCAGGTAGTGGGCGCCACCAAAGATGTTCTCCCGCGCATCGAACGGGCTCGTCACTCCGAACCGGCGCGCGGTGAAGGGCATGAGCTGCATGAGTCCCTGGGCGCCCTTGGACGAGACTGCGAACTGGTCGAACTCGGACTCGACGGCGATCACCGCGCGGATGAGATCGGCGCTCACGTTGTGGACGCCCGCGGCGGCCATGATGTGGGCGTCGAACTCGCCCGTGTACGAGCGGCGGAAGCCGCGCGAATGGATCAGCGTCCCCTTGCCGGGGTAGGTCAGCCGGTAGTCGGACGCGTCGGGAACGTTGGTGGCCTCGACCACGCCGTTCGCGTTCTTCCTGGTGTAGACCTGGGCCTGCGTGTGCGGGACGGACACGAGGCTCGTGGCCCCGACGAGAAAGAGGACGACGCGAGAACGCTCAAGCCGCACCGGGTCCCTCCAGCATCTGGCTCAACACTTCCGTCGCCTTCCCGCGGAGGGCATCCACGTCGGCGGGGTCGACACCCCCGCCCTGGGCGAAGTCAGGCCTCCCGCCCCCCCGAAGCCCGAGCCGCTTCATGATCTCCGGGGCCTTCAGCCGGTCGGTGAGGCCGCTCGAGACCGCGCTGATCACGTGCACGCCGTCGCCCTCGATCGAGGAGGACACGAGCACGAACGCCCGATCCCGGTTGCGGTTGCGAAAGTCGTCCACCACCGCGGCGTGGGCCTTCTTGTCGAGCCCTTCGAAGCGCGGGGTCCAGACCTGGGCGCCCGCCACCTCGACCATGTCCCGGGGCGAAGCCCCGGACCCGCCCGCGGTCGCCACCTTCATCTTGAGGGCCTGGAGCTCACGGTCCTTCGCCTTCAGCTGCTCGCGGAGCTTGGCGTACTCGTCCACGAGCGAGCGGCGGTCGACCTTGGCGGATTCCTCGAGCTCTTCGAGGATGCCCTGGTCGGCTCGCGCGCGTTCCATGGCGGCCTCGCCGGCCAGGGCTTCGACCCGCCGGGTGCCCGCGGAGATGCCCTGCTCGGTGGTGACCAGCAAGAGGCCGATCTCGCCCGTCCGTTGGACGTGGGTTCCCCCGCAGAACTCCTTGGAGAACCCGGGGACCTCGATCACGCGGACGCGCTCGCCATACTTGTCGCCGAAGAAGGCGAGGGCGCCGTAGGAGAGCGCTTCCTCGCGGCCCATGACCTTGGCCTGGAGCGCCGCATCCTTCAGGATCTCTCCGTTGACCCGGTTTTCGATGTGCCGTAGCTCACGCGGGCTGACTCCGGCGTAGTGGCTGAAGTCGAAGCGGAGCCGGTCGGGGGCCACGAGGCTGCCCGCCTGCTTGACGTGAACGCCCAGGGTCTCGCGCAGGGCGGCGTGGAGCAGATGGGTGCCGGTGTGGTGACGCATCGCGCCGGACCGCCGGTGGGCGTCGACCTCGGCCCGCACCGTCAGGCCGGGCTCGAACCCGCCGGCCGCGACCTTGACCTGGTGCAGGTAGAGGCCGGGAACGGGCACGGTGCAGTCGCTGACCTCGGCCGTGGAGTCGCCTGCCGCGATGACGCCCCGGTCTCCGACCTGGCCTCCCGATTCGCCATAGAACGGCGTGCGGTCGAGCACGATGCCGCCCACCTCGCCGGCGTCGAGCCGGGCCGCCAGCTTGCCGTCCTTCAGGACCGCGAGAACCCTGGCCTCCTCGACCGCCAGCGCGTCGTAGCCGAGGAACTCGGTCTTGCCCTGCGCGAGGAGCTTGACGTAGACGGGGTCGCCCTTGATCGCACCCATCTTGCTCGATTGCCGGGCGCGTTCGCGCTGCGCTTCCATCTCGCGATCGAAGCCGGGGTGGTCCACGGCGAGACCGCGGTCGGCGGCCAGCTCGTCGAGAAAGTCGAGGGGCAGGCCGTAGGTGTCGTAGAGCTTGAAGGCGGCGGCGCCGCTCAAGGTCAGGGGAGAAGCCCCCGAGGCGACCACGGCTTTCTCGAACTCGGCCAGGGCCACCTTCAGGGTGCTGCTGAAGCGCTCCTCTTCGACCCGGACGACGCGGGCCACGGTGGGGGCCTCCGTCAGCAGCTCGGGGAAGGCACCGCTCATGCGCGCCACCACCACTCCCGTAAGCTCGGCGAAGAAGGGCCCGTCGATTCCGAGCTTCTTCCCGTGGCGCAGGCCGCGACGCAGGATCTTGCGGAGCACGTAGCCGCGTCCCTCGTTGCCGGGCAGGATGCCGTCCGCGATCAGGAAGGTCGCCGCCCGCAGGTGGTCGGCGATCACGCGGAGAGACACGTCCTGGGCCGGATCGGCGCCGTAGCTCGTCCCCGCGCGCGCGGCCACTGCGGCGAGGAGCGGCGTGAAGAGATCGCTGTCGTAGTTGGAGAGCTTGCCCTGGGCCACGGCGGCCACACGCTCGAGGCCCATTCCCGTATCGACGCAGGGAGCGGGCAGGGGCTCGGTCCCGCCGTCTGCGCCGCGGTTGTACTGCATGAACACGAGGTTCCAGATCTCGAGCCAGCGGTCGCACTCGCACTCGACGCCGAGACAACCCCCCCCCGCCGCTTCCTCCGGGCAGCGGAGGGTGTCGCCCTGGAAGAAGTGGATCTCGGAGCAGGGGCCGCAAGGGCCGGTGTCACCCATGGCCCAGAAGTTGTCCTTGAGGCCGAGCTCGAGAATGGAGTCTTTCGGCACGTGCGCCGTCCAGAAGTCGTGGGCCTCGGCGTCGCGCGCGAAGCCTCCCTCGCCTTTGAAGATCGTGACCTTGAGGCGGTCCTTCGGCAGGGCCATGTCGCGGGTGAGGAACTCCCACGCGAAGGCGATCGCTTCCTTCTTGAAGTAATCTCCAAAGGAGAAATTGCCGAGCATCTCGAAGAAGGTGTGGTGGCGCGCGGTGACGCCGACGTTCTCGAGGTCGTTGTGCTTGCCCCCCGCCCGCACGCACTTCTGCGACGAGGTCGCGCGGGTGTAGTCGCGCTTTTCCTTGCCGAGGAAGACGTCCTTGAACTGGTTCATCCCCGCATTGGCGAAGAGCAGGGTCGGGTCGCTCGCGGGGAGCAGGGGAGAGCTCCGGACCACGCGGTGGCCGCGGTCCTCGAAGTACTTCAAGAACGCGCTGCGGATCTGGTCGGCGGTCTTCACGAATCTCTCCCGTGCTCTTCCATCTCGGCCTCGCCCGCGGGCTCCAGGCCTTCGAGGGCGTCCGTCCATCGGGGCCAGAGCGCCCTGAGGCGCTCCTGGACGAGGCCGGCGGGAAACCCCCGCCTCAAGAGGAACGCCCAGAGCTTCTGGATGCGCCGCCCCGGCTCGTCGGTGGCGTGCAGGGTCCAATAGCGGCGTGCTGCCCGTTCGAGGACCTCTGCCTCGGACACCTCGCTCGCGGCCTCGGTGAGCGCCGCCTCGGTCGTGGTGCGCGCCACCCCCCGTGCGCCGAGGTCGCGGCGGATGCGGTTACGGCCGAGCCCGGCCCAGACCATGCGGCTCCTCGCGAAGCGCGCGGCGAACCCCGCGTCGTCGAGAGCCCGCTCGCGGCGGAGGCGTGCGATCGCTTCGTCGATTTCCGTGTCTGCGTGGCCCTTGCCGGCGAGCGCCCGACGGATCTCCTGCTCGGAGTGGTCGCGGCGAGACAGGCGGCGAAGCGCCCTCTGATAGGCGCTTGGCACTCTCTACTCCAGGTCGAAGGACTGCATCGTCTTTTCCATCTCCTCGGCCGCCATGTCGGAGGTGGACTGGATGCCCTGGATCTTGAGCTTGAACTCGTCGGGGTTGCTGGCCCGCCGCAGGGCCTCGTCGTACGTGATGAGGTCCTTCTTGTAGAGGGAGAAGATCGACTGGTCGAAGGTCTGCATCCCGTACTGGGAAACGCCGGCCGCGATCGCCTCGTGGATCAGCTTGGTCTTGTCCTTGTTGATGATGCAGTCGCGGATGAAGGGGGTCGTGATCATGACCTCGACCGCGGGCACCCGGCCGTGGCCGTCGGCGCGGGGGATGAGGCGCATGGAGATGACAGCCTTCAAGACGCCGGAGAGCTGCAGACGGATCTGCTTCTGCTGGTGGGGAGGGAACACGGAGATGATGCGGTTCACCGTCTCCGTGGCGTCCAGGGTATGGAGGGTGGAGAGCACGAGGTGGCCGGTCTCGGCCGCGGTGATGGCGGTCTCGATCGTCTCGTAGTCGCGCATCTCGCCGACCAGGATGACGTCGGGGTCCTGGCGCAGGGCGCTGCGGAGCGCGGCCGCGAAGCTCCGGGTATCGACCTCGACCTCGCGCTGGTTCACGATCGACTTCTTGTCGCGGTGGAGGAACTCGATCGGGTCCTCGATGGTGATGATGTGCTCGCAGCGCTGGGAGTTGATGTAGTCGATCATGGCCGCGAGCGAGGTGGACTTGCCCGAGCCCGTGGTTCCCGTGCAGAGGATGAGTCCGCGCTGCTCCTGGGCGATCTTCTCGAGCACCACCGGCAAGCCCAGCTCGCGCACGGTCATGATCTTGACCGGGATCACGCGCAGGACCAGGCCCACCGTGCCGCGCTGCTGGAAGACGTTGCAGCGGAAGCGGCCGAGGCCGGGCACCGAGTAGGCGATGTCGATCTCGAGGTTGTCCTTGAACTTCTGCTTCTGGCGGTTGCTCATGATGGAGAACGCCATGGCGATGGTGTCCTCCTGCATGAGCCGCTTCGTCTCCACGAGCGGGATCAGCTCTCCGTTGATGCGCAGGACGGGATGCGACCCGACCTTCAAGTGGAGGTCGGAGGCCTTTCTCTCCGAAGCCATCTTCAACAGGTCGTTGATGTGCATGTGCCTCTCCGCCCCGGCCCTGCGCCTGGCGAGCTATCCCGCGGTGGAACGGCGCCCCGACGCGGCGCCAGCCGTACCGACCTCACGAACGAAGGTGAGCCAAGAGAACTCGTCCGGAACCCGGCACTCGATCACGTCGAAGAATGCCTTCTGCAGGGCCTCGGTGACCGGTCCGCGCTTGCCCTGGCCAATGGTGATCTTGTCCACCGACCGAATGGGGGTGATCTCCGCCGCCGTGCCCGTGAAGAAGAGCTCGTCGGCAAGGTACAGCATCTCGCGCGGGATCGCCTCCTGCGCGAGGGGCAGCCCCAGCCTTCGGGCCAGGCGCACGACGCTGTCGCGGGTGATTCCGGAGAGACCCGCCGAAGCGAGGGGGGGGGTGATGATCGTCCCCTTGCGCACGAGGAAGAGGTTCTCCCCTCCGCCCTCGGCCACCTGCCCGTCGGAGGTCAGGCCGATGCCCTCGGCGTAGCCGCCCTTGATGGCCTCCATCTTGATGAGCTGCGAGTTCATGTAGTTGGCGGCGCTCTTGGCCATGGCGGGAAGGGTGTTGGGCGCCATGCGGGTCCAGGAGCTGACGCAGACGTCCACTCCCTTCTCGAGCGCATCCGTGCCCAGGTACTTGCCCCATTCCCAGACCATGATCGCCATGTCGACGGGGCAGGGGAACGGATTGACTCCGAGCTGGCCGTAGCCCCGGTAGATGATGGGGCGGATGTAGCAGGCGTCCAGCTTGTTCGCGCTGATGGTGTCGAGGACGGCCCGGTTGAACTCGTCCGGGGTCATCGGAACGTCCATGCGATAGATCTTGGCCGAATCGAAGAGGCGCTCGAGGTGGGCGTCGAGGCGGAAGACCGCCGGCCCCTCCGGCGTGTTGTAGCAGCGGACGCCTTCGAACACGGCCGAGCCGTAGTGGATGACGTGCGATCCCACGTGGATCCGGGCGTCGTCCCAGGGGATCAGCTTACCGTTCATCCAGATGAGGTCCGACTTGGGGAACGACATCAGGGTCTTGTCCCTCCTCGTACGGCTGCGATCTCCCCACCGCTCATGCTACGAACGCTCCCGACTCGAACGAAGTCACGCCGCCGTTTGGAAGAGTCTAGCGCCGCCCTGGCCCCGTGTCAATCGACGCTGGCAGGGAAGTGGCTGATTGAATGGGGGTTAGGCTACTGGGCCTCGCCGCAGAAGGGACAAGTATCCGACCGCGCGTGAAGGGGCTTTCGACAGTGCCAGCAGAACCCCTTCTTCGGCACCTCGCGCGCCTTGAGGCGCTTCCGGATGTCGTCGAGCTCGGTCGCCTTGTGGTCGATGTCGCCGGCCGTAGCCAGGTCCTCGAGCAGCTCCGACGCGCGCTGGTAGCGCGCGCCGAGGTCCGCGGAGATGGCCTTCATCACGATGTCGGAGATCTCGCGCGGGACTTGCGAGTTGCGAAGCTTCGGGGGGGTGCATCGCCCCTGAGCCACCATGCGCTCGATCTGGGCCGGGTTGGGGCTGAAGTAGGGAAGGGTGCCGGTGAGCATCTGGTAGAGGATCACCCCCACCGAGTAGATGTCCGAAGCGAGCACGGCGCGCCCCTGGAACTGCTCGGGCGCCATGTAGGGAGGGCTGCCGATGACCGTGGTGGCGTGCGACTTCTCGAGGAAGCGCGAGGTCCCGAAGTCCGCGACCTTGACGGCGCCGCTCTCCGAGATGAGCACGTTGGCGGGGCGAAGGTCGCGGTGAAGGATCGTGGCCTCGTGGGCATGCTCGACGCCGCGCAGGATCTGCACCACGTAGTTGATGGCGCGGGGCATGGCGAGCGCCTTCTCCCGGTCTAGGGCCGCCTCCAGGCTCTCGCCCTTCACGTACTCCATCACGATGAAGAAGACCCCGTCCACCCGCTCGGCGGTGACGATGCCCACGATGTTCTGATGGTCGAGGGCCGCGAGAAGGCGAGGCTCCTGCAACAGCTCTTCCTCGTCACCGCTCTGGCGGTGCGGGACCTTGATCGCGACCTTCTTGTCGATCCAGACGTCCTTCGCCAGGAAGACGGTGCCGAAGCCGCCCGAGCCCAGGTTGGAGAGGATCTGGTATTTGCCGACCGTTTGCCCGAGCAGGAACATGGGGCGCGCGCGGAGTATAGCACCCCGCGAACTTCAGCCGAGGTCGCCCCAGAGGACCTGCGCGGCGGTCACCGCCGCGATGGCCGCGGTCTCGGTCCGGAGGATCCGCGGGCCCAGGCTCGTGGGCTCGAAGCCCTTGGCGGCGAGCCGTGCGAACTCGTGGTCGTCCCACCCGCCGGGAGGGCCGATGAGGAGGAGGACGGACGAGGGCTTCCTGAAACCCGCGAGCGGACGGGGATGGGGAATGGCCTCGAAGAGAAGGCGGAGCCCTGCGAAGGGCGCGGCCAGGAGCTCGTCCAGGGTCATGGCGGAGGCCACGGTGGGGACCACGGCACGGCCGCACTGCTCCGCGGCGCCGCTCGCGACCTTGTCCCAGCGGTCCTGGCGGGTGCCGTGGAGCGCGGGACGCGCCGCCGTGTCGGTGCGTGCGGTCACCACCGGCCACACCTCGGCCACCCCGAGCTCGGTCGCCTTCTGGATCGCGGTCTCCATCCGGTCGCCCTTGAGGGGAGGAACCCCGAGCACGATGCGCAAGGGCGACTCGAGCCGCGCGGGTGTGGCTCCGCCGAGGCGGACGGACACGTTCTGGCGCGAAACCTCGTCGAGGGTGGCCTCGTACTCGTTGCCCTGGCCGTCGAAGATGCGGACGGCCGATCCGGACCGTAGCCGCAGGACCTCGCGCGCGTGGTGCGCCGAATGCTCGGGCAGGTGGAGTCGCGCTCCCGGGGCCGCTTCCGGGACGTGGAACCTTGGGATCCTCATGGCCGCCTCACCACCACCGCCGCCCACTCCCCTGCTTCCCTCACCTCGATACCCCCGAGGGCCTCGTACTCCGCGCGGATGGCGCCCACGTCGTCCGTCAACAGGCCCGAGAGGACGAGGACGCCTCCCGGGGCGAGGACCTGGCCGAGCTCGCCGAGGCGACCGCGCAACACCGCCGCGCTGACGTTCGCCAGCACCGTGTCGAAGGCGCCCGACCGGAAGGCGAGCGCTCCGTCCCCGCGGACGAGACGAGGCGCCACGCGATTGAGCCGTGAGTGCAGCCGTGCGGCCTCCATGCTCTCGGGGTCGTGGTCGACCCCGAACGCCTGGCTGGCGCCGAGCTTCAAGGCGGCGATGGCCAGGATCCCGCTGCCGGTTCCGACGTCGAGGGTGCGGCCGAGGCCGCGTTCCGCGACGAGGGACACGAGGGCGTCCAGGCAGAGGCGCGTCGACTCGTGGGTCCCGGTCCCGAAAGCCCGGCCCGGATCGACGACGATCAGGTCGGTGCGTCCTTCGGGCACGTCCCAGGCGGGAGCGATCCAGAACCGTCCCGCGGCGAAGCCCCGGAAGTTCTCGCGGAAGCGGGCGACCCAGTCGATGTCGGGCACCTCCACGGCTGCGGCCTCGGCTCCGGCCACGCCGGCCAGGGCGAGGCGCAGCTCCGGGACTTCCATCGGTCCCTCGAAGTAAGCCAGGAGATGGCTCTGGCCGCCTTCATTCCGAATCTCGATGCCCCGGGTTCCGGCGTCCCAGAGGAGGGCAGAGGCGCGATCCTCGTCCGCCTCGGGCACCCGCACGCGAAAGGCCCTCAACGACCCTCCCTCCGAACCCGTTTCTCGTCAGGGCCAGGGCTCACCGGGTGCGTCAGCTGAGGATGTCCTTCATCCGGTCGAAGAGGGTGCGGTCCTTCTCGCGAAGCTCGGCCGCAGGCAGCGTCTTGGCGAGCTGCTCCATGAGCTTGCGCTGCTCGGCGCTCAGCTTGTGGGGCACGACCACGCGCACCAGCACGTGGAGGTCGCCGCGGCCCTTGCCGCCGAGGTGGGGCACGCCCTGGCCGCGGACGCGGAGGATGGCTCCGGGCTGGGTCCCCTCGGGGAGGGGCACCTTGGTCTTGCCTCCCTCGATGGTGGGCACTTCGACCACACCCCCGAGCGCCGCCTGGGCCACGGTCACCGGAAACTCACAGAAGAGGCTCGTGCCGTCGCGCTTGAAGACGGCATGCTCTTCGGCGCGAATGACCACGTAGAGGTCTCCGGGAGGCCCGCCCTGGGTTCCGGGTTCTCCTTCGCCCGTGATGCGGAGCTGGCTGCCGGTGTCGACGCCCGCGGGGATCTTGATCTGGAGCTTGCGCTCGCTGGCGATCTGGCCGTGGCCGCCGCAGGCCTTGCAGGGGCTCGCGACGATGCGTCCCGCGCCCCGGCAGCGCCCGCAGGTACGGGCCACGCTGAAGAAGCCCTGCTGGAAGGTGACCTGACCGGCGCCCCCGCAGGCGGAGCAGCGCTCGGGCTCGGTCCCGGGGGCGGCGCCGGAGCCGGAGCAGGTCTTGCAGGTCTCGGCGCGCGGGATCTGGATGTGGGTCTCGGTCCCGAAGGCCGCCTCTTCGAAAGTGAGCTCGAGGTTGTAGCGCAGGTCCGATCCGCGGCGCGGACCACTGCGCGAGCGTCGTCCGAAGGCGTCGCCGAACCCGAAGAAGTCGCCCAGGATGTCGCCGAAGTCGGAGAAGACGGTGGGATCGAAGCCGCCGCCGCTCGAAAGCCCCGCGTGTCCGTAGGCGTCGTAGCGCTGCCGCTTGTCGGAGTCGCCCAGGACGCTATAGGCCTCGGCCGCTTCCTTGAAGCGCTCTTCCGCCTCCTTGTCGCTGGAGTTGCGGTCGGGATGGTACTTGAGGGCGAGCTTGCGGTAGGCGGACTTGATCTCCGATTCCGAAGCGCCGCGGGCTACGCCCAGGACCTCGTAGTAGTCCCTCTTGGCCGTGACGGGCATGAAGGTTCAGTACCGCGAACGCTTCACGGGCGAAGCATCGCCTGGCCGATCAAGGTCGCGGCCTTTTCCATGTCGACGAGCCGCGCCTTCAGCTCCTCGATGTCCCCGTCGCCCTTGGCCTTCTTGGCCCTCTCCATGGCCGCGATGATCCTCTCCTGCTCCTCGGGCGTGAGCTTGCCCTCGAGGGCCTGCACCGAGCGCATGGTGTTCGCGACGAGGCCGTCGAGCTGGCGGACCACCGCGTCCTGGTCCTTCTTGGCGCGCTCCGCCTGCTCTCGCTGTCGGGTTTCGGTGACGAGGCGGCTCACCTCGGGCTGGCTCAAGCCGCCCGAGGGGTGGATCACCATCGACTGGCTGCGCCCCGTGGCCTGGTCCTGGGCAGACACGGAGACGATGCCGTTGACGTCGATCTCGAAGGAGACCTCGATCTGGGGCACGCCCTTGGGGGCGGGCGGGATCTGGGTCAGCTCGAACTTGGCCAGGCTCTTGTTGTACGCGGCCATGTCGCTCTCGCCCTGGAGAACGTGCACCTCGACCCGCGTCTGGTTGTCCGCCACGGTCGTGAACACGCGGCTCTTGCGGGTCGGGATCGTGCTGTTGCGCTCGATCAGGGGGGTGAAGGTTCCGTCCTTCGTCTCGATGCCGAGGGTGTGGGGAGTGACGTCGAGGAGGACGAGGTCCTTGACCTCGCCCGCGATGATGCCGGTCTGGATGGCGGCACCCATGGCGATGCCTTCGTCCGGGTTGACCGCGCGGTTCGGCTCTTTCCCGAAGACGCGACGCACGACTTCGGAGACCTTCGGGGCCCGGGTCTGCCCGCCGACCAGGAGCACCTCGTCGATCTGCTCTGCGCGAAGGCTGGCGTCGGCCAGGCAGCGGCGGCAGGGCTCGATGGTCCGGTCGATGAGGTCGTCGGTCAGCGACTCGTACTTCTGACGGGTGAGCACGGTGTTGAGGTGCTTCGGACCCGAGGCGTCGGCGGAGATGAAGGGGAGCACGATCTCGGTCTGCTGGGCCGAGGACAGCTCGCACTTCGCCTTCTCGGCCGCTTCCTTGAGACGCTGCAGGGCCATGCGGTCCTGGCGAAGGTCGATCCCCGTGTCCCGCAGGAACTCGGAGATCAACCAGTCGATGATCCTCTGGTCGAAGTCCTCGCCCCCCAGGAAGGTATCGCCTCCGGTGGCCCGGACCTGGAAGAGACCCTCCGCCATCTCCAGGATCGAGATGTCGAAGGTGCCCCCGCCGAGGTCGTACACCGCCACGAAGCCGCCCTTGGCATTCTTGTTGAGGCCGTAGGAGAGGGCGGCCGCGGTCGGCTCGTTGAGGATGCGCGACACCTTGAGCCCGGCGATCAGGCCGGCGTCCTTGGTGGCCTGCCGCTGGGGATCGTTGAAGTAGGCGGGTACGGTGATGATCGCTTCCTCGACCGGCTCGCCCAGGTAGTCCTCGGCCGCCGCCTTGAGCTTCTGCAGCACGAAGGAAGAGATCTCCGGCGTCGAGTAGACCTTCTCCTCGATCTGCACGTGGACGTCGCCGTTCGGGGACTCGACGAGCTGGTAGGGGAGGAAGCGGCGCGACTGCTCCACCTCGGTCGAGCTGAACTTGCGTCCGATGAGCCGTTTGACCGCGAACACGGTGTTCTTGGGGTTGGTGAGGGCCTGGCGCTTCGCGATCTGGCCGACCAGGCGCTCGCCCTTCGCGGTGAAGCCCACGATCGAAGGGGTGGTGCGCGCACCCTCCTGATTGGGGATGACCTGGGGCGCGCCGCCCTCCATGACCGCCACGCAGGAGTTCGTGGTGCCGAGGTCGATGCCGATCAGCTTACCCACGACGAACCTCGTTGCTCATGCTCGTGACTCCCTGGGAGTTGATGCGGACGGCGCCTAGTGTACGCCATCCGGCTCCGCGGTCTCTTCGTCCTCGGGGCCCTTGGCCACCTTCACGAGGGCGGGCCGGAGAAGCCGGTCCTTGAAGTAGTAACCCTTGCGGAAAGTCTCGACCACGGTGCCGTCCGCGAAACCCGGGGTCTCTTCGTGGGACAAGGCCTGGTGGCGTTCGGGCTCGAAGGGCTGGCCGGTGGGGTCGTGCGCGATGGCGCCGTGGCTGTCGAGGAGGCTCAGGAGCTCCCGATGGATGAGCTCCACACCCATGCGCAACGACGCTTCGTCGCCGCCCGCGCCCAGGGCACGCTCGAGGTTGTCGAGAGCCGGGATGAGGTCGCGAAGGACGGCGGCGGTGGCCTCGAAGGCCGCTTGCTGGCGGTCCCGATCGGCGCGCTTCCGGAAGTTCTCGAAATCGGCACGGCGGCGCAGGAGCTGGTCCTTGAGGTCGTCGCGGTCCTTCTGGAGGGCCAGAAGCTCCTTGCGGAGAGCCTCTACCTCGGTGTCCGGTGCCGGCACATCCTTGCTCCCGGCGGCGGCGCCTTCGTCGGCGGGGGCGAGCCCGGTGGCTTCGCCCTCGCCGGCCTCGTCGCGCGGGTTTCCGTTGCCGGACCCGCTCATGAGCGCAGCTCCCGCAGCACCGCGGAGACCGAGCGTGCGACGTGGTCCACCAGGGAAACGACGTGGGCATACTCCATGCGGGTGGAGCCCAGGACGCCAAAGGCCCAGTTGGCTTCGCCCTCGACCGGATAGCGGGCGGCGACCAGGGAGAGGTCCTGGAGGTCGGGCGCCGGGTTCTCGTGCCCGATCAGGATCCGGAGGCCGTCACCCGAGATGCAGGCGTTCAGTATCTTGACCAGTCGGCTCTTTTCCTCGAAGGTCCGGAACAGCGCGCGCATCCGTTCGAGGTCGTCGAACTCGGGCTGGGAAAGGATGTTCGCGGTACCCCCGAGATACACGCTCGCTTCGTCCCCCTCGGCGGCGAACGCGCGGTTCCCGAGGGCGATGGCGTTCTTGAGCAACGAGTCGTAGAGAGCTTTCTCCTCGCGCATCAGCTCGAGGAGGCGGCTCCGGACCTCGGCCAGCGACAGGCCGGCGAACTCGGTGTTCAGGTAGTTCGCGCACGCCTGCAGCTGCTCCTGGGTGAGGTCGTCCTCGACCTCCACGACCTTGTTGGTGACCATCCCGGTGCGCGAGACCATGACCACCAGGATCCGGGGCGGCGCGAGACGAACGAGGTCGATGTGCTTGAAGCTCGCCTGGTCGATCTCGGGCAGGACCACGAAGCCGACATGCTGGGAGAGCTTCGAGAGCAGGCGGGAAGCGTTCTCGAGGACCTGGTTGGCCGAGGCGTCGGCTTTGCGAAGACCGGACTCGATGGCGGCGGCATCCTGGGGCGCGAGGGGGCGCGGATGGCCCATGAGGCTGTCCACGTAGAAGCGGTAGCCTTCGTCGGTAGGCATCCGACCGGCGCTCGTGTGGGGATGGTCGAGGTACCCGAGCGCTTCCAGGTCGGCCATGATGTTGCGCAACGTGGCCGGTGAAACCGTTCGGTGGAGGGCCCGGGCCAGGCTCTCGGAGCCCACTGGCTCGCCGGTTTCGACGTGAAGCTCGACGAGGGACCGGAGGACCTCCTTGCGCCGATCGTCCAGGGACGGCGAGGTCATCTCTTCGCTCTTGTCGGGTAAGGGTTTACGACCCACATCCGCAAATTATACAGCAGGTGCGCACGCCGCCAAGGGGAACCGCCTCGGAGGACTTCTCAGTCGATCTGGGCCCGTTGGAGGACGCCGCTGTAGTCGATGTAGATGGACTTCCACTCGCTGAAGACGTCGAGGGCTTGAACGCACGCCTCGCGATGGCCGTTGCCCGTGTTCTTCGTCCCGCCGAAGGGGAGATGGGTCTCCGCCCCGATGGTGGGCGCGTTGACGTAGAAGATGCCGGTGTACATCTCCCGCATCGCGGTGAACGCCTTGTTGATGTCCTGGGTGTAGATGGAGGCGGACAGGCCGTACTCCACCGAGTTGCCCACGAGGATGGCCTCGTCGAGCGACCCGACCGGGATCACCGAAACCACGGGGCCGAAGATCTCCTCGTAGGCGACTCGCATCCTCGGGTCGCAGTCGCCGAATACCGTGGGCGCGTGGAAGTAGCCCTTGGCGTGCTCGCCCTGGTCGAGCCGATGGCCTCCGGCCAGGAGCTTCGCCCCTTCGCCCTTGCCGATCTCCACGTAGCTCTCGACGGTCTTGCGCTGGCTCTCGCTGACGCAGGGCCCCATCTGGACTTTCGGGTCGAGCCCGTTGCCCACCTTGAGGGCCTTGACCCGCGCCACGAACTGCTCCGTGAAGGCGCCGTAGACCTTCTTGTGGACCACGACGCGGCTGGCCGCGGTGCAGCGCTGGCCGGTGGTCCCGAAGCCGCCCCACACGGCGCCCTCGACCGCCAGCTCGAGGTTCGCGTCGTCCATCACCATGATGACGTTCTTGCCCCCCATCTCCAGGTGGCAGTGCTTGAAGGCGGGCGCGCAGGCCAGCGAGACCTTGCGGCCGACGTCGGTGGAGCCGGTGAAGGACACGATGCCCACGTCTTCGTGGTGCATGAGCGGCGAGCCCACCGCACCGCCACCTCCGGTCACCATGTTGACGACGCCCTTGGGCAACCCGGCCTCTTCGAGGGCCCGTACCAGGTTGACCACCGACAGGGGAGTGTCGGTTGCGGGCTTGATCACCACGGTGTTGCCCAGGACGAGGGCGGGCGTCATCTTCCAGGAGGGGATGGCCATGGGGAAGTTCCAGGGGGTGATGAGGCCCGCGATGCCCACCGGCTGGCGCACCGACATCTGGAACTTGCTCGGCATCTCGGAGGGCGTGGTCTGGCCGAACTGCCGCCGGCCCTCGCCCGCCATGTAGTACGTCATGTCGATCGCTTCCTGAACGTCGCCGCGGGTCTCGTCGAGGACCTTGCCCATCTCGCGCGTCATGTCCCGCGCGAACTCCTCCTTGCGGCGGACCAGGATCTCCGCCGCGCGGTAGAGGATCTCCCCGCGTTTGGGGGCAGGCAGGGCCTTCCACGCCGGGGAAGCCTGGCGAGCGGCCGAGACCGCGAGCTCGACGTCCTCGGGACCGGAGTCGGCGAAGAGGCCCAGGACCTCGGTCGTGTCCGCAGGGTTCCGGTTTTCGAAGGTCTTCCCGGATCGGGCCGGGACCCATGCGCCCCCGATGTAGTTTCCGTGGGTCACCACGCGCGTGCCGCTCAGCTCTTGCGACCGGTCATGTCGCTGTTGCCCTTGAACACCGCACCTTCGGCGATCACCACGCGCGGGGCCCGGATGTTGCCGGTGAGCCGGCCGCTGGCCTGGATCTCGACGCGGTGCGCGGCGTGGCAGTCCCCGATCACCTCGCCGCTCACCACCACCGACTGGGCGTCGATGGTGGCCTTGACCGTGCCGCCCGGGCCCACCCGCAGGTCCTTGTTGATGCGAATCTGGCCCTCGACGGTCCCCTCCACGAGGACATCCTCGTCGCCGCTGATCTCGCCCTTGACCGTGGTCTTCGAGCCGATGACGCAGGCGGCACCCGAGCGGGGCGCGGGGGTGATGGCTTGAGCCGGCGCCGCCGCCGGACTCACGCGTTGCGGGACCGGCGGCTCGGTCGGCTTGTTCTCTCCGGGTTTGCCAAAGATTCCCATGGCTACTCCTTGCGCTCGGTCCACGAGGCGGTCGTCGGGAGGCCCCGGGAGTGGATGATGGAGCGGGCGGCGGGACTCGAACCCGCGACACCGAGCTTGGGAAGCTCGTACTCTACCAACTGAGCTACGCCCGCCCTGACTCGTGCGGAAGGAATGATAGCAGAACGACAGGTCGCCATGGAGCCGCTCATGACCGGATGAGGGCCAGGATCTCGTCGCGCCGGGCCTTCATCATGCCGTCCGAGTAGGCCTCGAGGTTGAGGCGCAGCAACGGCTCGGTGTTGGACCCGCGCACGTTGAAGTGCCAATCGTCGTAGTCGACGGAGATGCCGTCCAGCTTGGTGACGCGGGCATCCGCGTAGCGCTCCTCGAGGCGCGCGAGGGCGCGCGGCACGTCGGCCACCTTGGAGTTGATCTCGCCCGAGATGTGGTAGCGCTCGCGCAGGGGAGCCACGATCTCGCTGAACCTCTTGCCCGATTTCCCCAGGAGCTCCAGGATCAGGAGGGCGGGGATCATCCCGTTGTCCGCGTACCAGTTGTCCCGGAAGTAGAAGTGGCCGGAGACCTCGCCCCCGAAGACGCCATTCTCCTCCCGCATCCGCTTCTTGATGAAGGCGTGTCCGACCCGATTCATGAAGGCGTGCCCGCCCGCGGCCTCCACGCGGTCCTTGACCGCCCGCGAGGCGCGGACGTCGTAGACGATGCGCGCTCCCTTTTCCTTCAGCGCGAAGGCTTCGCCGAGCAGGGCGGTGACGAAGTCGCCGGGCACGAAAGCGCCGGTGTCGTCGATGAAGAAGCAGCGGTCGGCGTCGCCGTCCCAGGCGATCCCGAGGTCGGCGCCTTCCGCCACCACCCGTTGCTCGATCTCCTTGCGGTTCGCGGCCTCGAGCGGATCGGGGGGGTGGTTGGGGAAGGTGCCGTCGAGGTCGAAGTACATCCTCACGGTCTCGACCGGGAGGGAGGGGAAGAGGGCAGCCGCGCCCACCGCCCCCATGCCGTTGCCGGTGTCGAGCACGGCCTTCAGTCGAGGCACACGGGAGGGGTCGATGAAGGAGAGGCAGTGCCGGGCGTATTCCGCGGTGATGGTGCGGCGGATGGGCTCGGGTCCCGTGGGCGGGGGATCGTCGGCGTAGCGGCCGGCGAGGACCGCCTCCTTGATCTCCTTGATGCCGGCGTCGCCGGAGAGGGCGAAGGCGCCCTTCCTGACCATCTTGATCCCGTTCCACTCCTTGGGATTGTGGGAAGCGGTGATGATGGCGCCGCCGTCCAGGTCCTGGCTCGCGGAGTGGAAATAGAGCATGTCGGTGCCCACGGTGCCGATGTCGGTGACCTCGGCCCCTTGGCTTCGCGCGCCCCTGATGAAAGCCCCGGCAATCTCGGGAGACGAGAGGCGGGCGTCGTGGCCCACGGAGATGCGCCGGGCGCCCAGGTAGTCGACGAAAGCCCGGCCGATGCGCCGGGCGACTTCGCCGTTCAGCTGGGTCGGGTAGATACCCCGGACGTCGTAGGCCTTGAAGATGCTCGCCTCGATCATGCCGTTCCATTCTCCAGGACTGAGTAGCTCGAGACGAGGGTACCCTCGCCCAGGATGGCGCCGCGGAGGGATGCGTGTTCTTCCACCCGTACTCCAGGCCCGAGGAGGGTATCCTGGACGCGACTGCGAGCCCCCACTCGACAGCCCGCCCACAGGACCGATTCGGACACGGTTGCCCCGGCCGCGACCACGACATCCGAGACGAGCACCGTATCCGGCCCTACCACGGCGCCCGCTTCGACCACGACCCCGGGTCCGAGGTAGACGGGCGCGACGAGAAGGGCTTCGGGAGAGACCTGCGCCTGGGGATGAATCCACCCCGTGGGGCCTCGTCGTCCGTCCAGCTCCACGGGAAAGCGTCCGTGAAGGATGTCCCGATGGACCTGCCGGTACTTCTCCGGGGTTCCGATGTCGATCCAGTAGCCGCGATGGACGTGAGCGCGCACGAGGTCCCCGCGCGCTAGGAGGGTGGGGAAGAAACCCCGCTCGATCGAATGGTTCTGGGCGGGAGGAATGAGGTCGAGGATTCCGGTCTCGAGGATGTAGATCCCCGCGTTGATCGTGTCGGTCGTGATCTGGCTCGGGTCGGGCTTTTCGAGAAAGCGGCGGACACGACCCTCGTCATCGGTCTCCACGAGCCCGTAGGCCGAC
This sequence comes from uncultured Acidobacteriota bacterium, assembly GCA_963760685.1. Classification (GTDB taxonomy): domain Bacteria; phylum Acidobacteriota; class Vicinamibacteria; order Fen-336; family Fen-336; genus CAVXEA01. The sequence continues at coordinate 2,116,625 of CAVXEA010000003.1, read as the reverse complement.
GGGTTGGGGACCGGGGTGAGCACGAGGGTCGCGGCGGCTCGGGAGGCTTCGTGGCCGGCCACGACGGCGGGGAGGTCGACATCGGTGAGCACGTCACCGTTGAAGACGATGGTCCGCTCGTCGAGGAGGTCTTTGGCGTTGCGGACGGCCCCGCCCGTGCCGAGGGGTGTCTCCTCGACCGCGTAGCGAATGGCGAAGCCGGCCGCGGCGCCGTCGCCGAAGACCGATCGGATGCGTTCGGGACGGTAGGCGACCGAGAACACGACCTCGCGGACGCCGACCCGAGCCAGGAGGTCGAGCTGGTGCCGGAGGAAGGGGCGGTCCACGACGGGCACGACTGGCTTGGGCAGGGACAGGGTCAGGGGGCGAAGCCGGGTCCCCTCACCGCCGGCCAGGATCACCGCCTTCATGTCGCCCCCTCGTGGTTCATGTTCGGCCGCCGATCATAGCATCGACAGGGAGGCCTCCGAGTGCCGACTCTATCTCCATCAGTATGAGTGGCTTATAGGGTCAGTGGTTTGACAGGGCGAGGCCCGGTCCTTATAGTTTTTGAAACGGCCACGAGGGGCAAGAGCCCGGCCTAACGGTGGTGTCTCCTTGAACCTACCCAATGCGCTCACGGTCCTTCGGATCTTCCTGGTGCCGGTGCTCGTGGTCCTGCTCCTGACCCGGGCCAAGCACGGGCTCTATGCGGGCGCGGTGGTGTTCGGGGTTGCCGTGGCCACCGACTACCTGGACGGGTTCCTGGCCCGCCGCCGGAACGAGGTGACGCGGCTTGGAATGCTGCTCGACCCGATCGCGGACAAGCTGCTGACGGCGGCGGCGTTCTTGTCCCTGGTCGAGATGGGCCGCGTTCCCGCGTGGATGGTGATGATCATTCTCGGCCGGGAGCTCGCGGTGACCGGCCTGCGGAATGTCGCGGCGGGACGCGGGATCCTGATTCCCGCTTCACTCTTGGGGAAGGGAAAGATGGTGTCGCAGGTGGTGGCCATCTTCCTGCTCTTGCTGGGGGAGCCCTTCCCGCTGCTCGAGTGGCCGGCCATCGTGGTGCTCTGGGGCGTGGTGGGGCTGACCGTGGTCTCCGGGGGCGCTTATTTCTGGCGGTTCTGGCGAGACGTGGTTCGACCGTCGCCCCGTTCTGCGTCGCCGGAAGACACCCGAGTCGCCGCCGCGGACAGCGTAGGAGCCCAGGCCAAATGAAAAGGCCGAAGGCGGAGAGCCTTCGGCCTTCGAGGGAACGACGGCTTCAGCGAAGCTCGATCTGGTCTCCGATCATCACGGCGTCGCGGCTATAGGTGACCTTGGCGGTGGCGGTGTGATCGCGGACCGCGACCACGGCCAGCTCCCCGAGCACGTTGCGGGGGGTCGGGACCGAAGGGTAGACCGTGCGATAGATCACAAACACGTTGCCGGGCGCGACCCCGCCTTGCGAGCCCGCGTCGATGGTCACGAGCTGGCCCGCGCCGGCGATGGTGGCGTCGCCCTGGATGTCGACGACGTACTGATTCGTCAGCTTGCCGGAAGGGGGCGTCATGCGGTCCGGGTATTCGCGGCCGAGCACCAGGGGCACGTTTACCTTCTCCATGGGGCGAAGGTAGTCACCGGCGTGGATGTCGGCGCAGGCCTGCTGGACGACGACCGTGGCCGAGTTCTCGTCGACCAGGATGACCTGGGCCCAGCCCGTGGTCTCGATCTTGGTCCCGAGCTTGCTGCGGGTCTTGGGATGCTTTACGACGTTCAAGGCGTGATGCATGGTGTAAATGTCGCCGGCCTTGATCCCCGCGTTGCTGCCCTTGTTCAGATAGAGGATGTCGCGATCGGCGTAGGCGATCTTGTCCGAACCCTCCTCGTTGCCGATGACCTTGAGGCTCTCGTCTTCCCGATCGTTGGCGATGTAGTCGGCGCACTGCAGAGTCGCTTCTTCGGTGACGGGGCTCAGCTTGGGGCCCGTCTCACCGGCACCGCCCTCCGCTCCGCCCGCCCCCGCGCCCTCTTCCTCGCCGGTGCCAGGGCCTGATTCCCCAGCCCCCTCCGCGACGAGCGCGACCTTGGGCAGCACCAGGGGATCGCCGGGGTAGATCCAGTGGGCATCGCTCACATACTTGTTCTGGTCCCAGATCTGCGGCCAGAGGTAGGGATTGGCGAGGTACTTCTTGGAGATGTCCCAGAGCGTGTCGCCCCTCTCGACGATGTAGTAGGTGGCGCCCTCGGGCACGCTGGTCGGGTATGCGTTCTTCGACCAGTGGGGAGCGATCGTGGCCGGTCCGACCTTGAGGCCCGCGGTTTCGGGTGCGGCCGCCGATGTCCTGGCCGGTTTGCCCATGGCCGCGTCCGAGCCCTTGGGTTCCTGGGCTGACGCGAGACTTCCCAGCAAGCCAAGCGCCACAGCGGCGCAGAGACGGTGACTCGATCTCACTGCCTACCTCCCGGACGGTCGGCGCCCCGTCCTTGAGTTGTGCGAGCGGCTGGGACGAGCCCCTGGCACTTCCCTGTTTGGAGCGGACGGTAGCAGGAAAAACGTCTAGCAGTCAAGAGGTTTTTTGAAGATTCTCAAGTGATGCTTGAGGCGTGGTCAAGGGGTGGGCGGCTCCGGTGGGGGGCCGGGAGACGGCGGTTCGGGCGACGTGGGCGGCGGTGGGGTCACGCCCTGCCGGGCCAGCTCCTCCATGAGCGTTCGGGCCTCGGCGGCAAACTTGCTGTTCGTGTACTCACCGGTCAGCCGGCTCAGGTAGGGCAGGGCCTCTGCCTTCCGCGCCGCCGCGACCAGGCACTCCGACAGCCGATAGAGCACCTCGTCGAGGGCGGCGTAGTCCGGATAGTCGGCCAGGAGCCCCTCGTAGCGATTTATGGCGGCACGCAGGGCGTGACGGGTCCGCTGATAGAAATACCCGGCGGCGAACTCGGCCTTGGCGAGGTACTGCCGGAGGTTCGCGACGCGCAAGCGCGCGAGCTCCACGTGGCTCGAGTTGGGGTAGAGATCCAGGAGGCGCTCGTATTCGTCCAGGGCCTTCGTGGTGTTGGTCTGGTCGCGGTCGGGGCTGTTCCGCTGAAGGTAATACGCCTCGGCGGTCTGGAACTGCGCGTAGTCGCTCTTGGGGTGGGAGGGGTAGAGGGTCAGGAACTCGCGGTACTCCGAAACGGCAAGGACGAGGTTGCCGGCGCCGCCTTCCTTGAAATGGGTCTCGGCAAGGCCCAGCCTCGCCTCCGGAAGGTGCTCGCTCTGCGGGAACCCGTCGATCAGCCGCCGGTAGTACTTGCGGGCGGTGTCCCATTGCCGCTTCTGGAAGGCCTTGTTGGCCGCCTGCCAGACGGTCTCGTCCGAGCTGCTGGCCAAGGACGTGAGGTCCCCCTGGGACGACGCGCAGCCGGCGAGGGCCAGAGCGAGGCCCAGGGCGGCGGGTACCGGCCACGAACGACGGGTGCGGCTGTCGGCGCGAAGGTTCAAGCCAGGAGTCTCCTCAGCAGTTCGGGAAGCCGTCGGGGCCGGCCCCGGCCATCGACCGCAGCGTGTGACGTGGTGCCGGTAGCGAGGACGCCGTCGTCGCCCCGGCACACCTCGTAGGCGAAGGTCACTCGCGCTCCGGACAGCGCGCTGACTTCCGTGCGGATCTCGAGCACGTCGTCGTAGAGCGCGGGCCGCACGAAACGAGCCTGCGCCTCGATCACGGGGAGGCGCAGGTCCTGGGCCTCGAGCTCTCTATAGCTTACGCCGTGGCTGCGCAAAAGGTCTGTCCGGCCCACCTCGAACCACTCGAAATAGTTCCCGTGGTAGGCGACACCCATCTGGTCCGTCTCCGCGTAACGAACGCGCACGGACGAGGCCGACGACCGGCTCATCGGCAGATCTCGACGAGGCGTCGCGCCGCGGCTTCGGCGTCGCCACCGCCGAAGACCGCGCTCCCGGCCACCAGGAGCTCGGCTCCCGAGTCGACCAGGGCCCGGGCATTCGACGGGTCGACTCCGCCGTCGACTTCGATCTGGACCCGAAGCCCGCGCTCTTGCACGGTGCGGCGCAGCCGCCGGATCTTCCCGAGGCTCGCGGGCAGAAAGGTCTGGCCTCCGAAGCCGGGGTTGACGCTCATCAAGAGCACGTAGTCGACCTCGTCCAGGATCTCGTCGAGGGTCGAGAGCGGTGTCGCCGGGTTCAGGACCACGCCCGGGCGGACGCCGCGAGCGCGCAGATGGGCGACGGTGCGCTGCAGATGGGGGGTGGTCTCCACGTGGATGCTGATCCAGGAAGCGCCGGCGTCGATGAAGGGGTCCACGAACCGATCGGGGTCCTCGACCATGAGATGGACGTCGATGGGGAGCGAGGTGGCCCGTCGAACGGCCTTCACGACCGCCGGCCCCAGGGTCAGGTTGGGGACGAAATGTCCGTCCATGACGTCGGCGTGGATGCCCCCGGCCCCGCCCCGCTCGGCACCCGACACCTCCTCGGCCAGTCGACCGAAGTCCGCGGCGAGGATGGAGGGCAGGAGGATCACGACTCGGCCTTGCTGATGTCGAGGCTGACCGAACCCTTGGTGCTGACCCGATGCCCGGCGGCAGGAATCTGACGCAGGACGATGCCGGGCGCGACCCCCGGATAGGTGCGATAGCGCACCTCGGCGACCTTGAGCCCCACGGCGCGCAGTCGGTCCAGCACCTGATCGGCCTGGCGCCCGATGAGGTCGGGCATCAGGTAGTCCGCGGCCCGCGGCCCGCGGCTCACGAGGAGACTGATGCCCTCGACCGCCGAACCCGCCTCGCCCGCCGGTGGATGCTGGACGAGGATGGTCCCCTCTTCCGCGGAGTCCTCGACCTCCACGACGCGGGCGATCGGGACCTGGGCCTGCTCGAGGCTGAGCCGCGCCGAACGCAGGCTCGTGCCCTCGACCGCGGGCACCGTGATCCTCCGGGGACCGAGGCTCAGCCAGACCCGGACCGATCGGTGCGATTTCAGGAAGGACCGGCCGGGTGGCTCCTGCGCCGCGACCCGCTCGGCGGGAACGCGGGGATCGTGGCGCTTGCCTTCCACCTTGACGCTCAGCCCCTGTTGGGCCGCGAGGCCGGAGGCCTCGGCGAGTCCCCGCCCCACCAGGCTCGGGACCACCACGTCCTGGGCCGTGAGGATGCTCCGCATGGTCAAGAGCGCCGAAGTGCCGGCGGTCGCCAGCAGGGCGATCCCCAACAGGGCGTTGCGGAACAAGGAACGACTGAGGCGTTGGTTGGTCAACGGAGCGATGGAGCCCTTGGCGGCGTGAGGGAGAAGACTATCACAATCCGCTCAAGCTCTCGCGAGCGTGGCCGCGAAGAACCCGTCGATCGGCTCGCGCTCGGGACGTGTGCGCACGAGCCCGTCGGGGTCCGCGTAGGGCCGGGCCGAGTCGGGAAGGTCGGCAATGCGAAAGGAGGGACTCTCCGCCAGGAAGGTCAGCACCACCTCGGTCGTCTCCTCCGCCTCGAGCGAGCACGTGGCGTAGACGATCTGGCCGCCCGGACGTACGAGGGGAGCGAGGGCATGCAGGAGTGTCCGCTGCCGCTGCGCGTGACGGGGGATGTCGTCGGGGTGGAGCCTCCAGCGGATGTCCGGGTGCCTTCCCAGGGTGCCGAGGCCCGAGCAGGGTGCGTCGATCAGCACTCCGTCGAAGCCGCCGGCGAAGGGAGGGCGGCTGGCGTCCCCGAGAACCAGTCGGAGGTTGGGAGAGCCCCAGCGTCGGCTCAGACCGACCATGGAGTGGAGTCGTCGCGGCGAGGCCTCGGCGGCGACGACGCGGCCGTCGCGGCCGACGAGGTCCGCGATGAGCAGGGCCTTGCCGCCGGGCGCCGCACAGGCGTCGAGGGTGAGGCCCGGCACGGCGGCCAGGTGCGCCACGATCTGCGATCCCAGGTCCTGCGCGTAGAGCACGCCCTGGGCGGCCAGGTCGGCCAGGCGCCCCCCTTCGGCCGCGAAGGCGCCGGGCACGTTCAGGGGGCGGAGTGAGAGGCCGGCCTCCTCGCAGCGCCTCGCGGCATCGTCGTGGCGGGGGTTGAGACGAATCGCGGTGGGGCTCGGAGACGAGAACGCGTGTGCTCGGGCAATCGCGTCCGCGGGACCCAGGCGTGACAGCCAGCGTTTCGCGAGCCAGTCGGGGAGCGAGCCCACGCTCGTGAGCCAACCCAGAGGATCGGTGGCTTTGTCCGGCAGGGCCGGCGGGCCCGTGCGCGCGAGCTTGCGCAGGACGGCGTTCACGAACCCGGCGGCGCGCGGGGCAAAGGCCTTGGCGAGCTCCACCGACTCGGACACCGCGGCGCGGTCGGGCACCCGCAGATGGAGGAGCTGGTGGGCCCCGAGGCGGAGGATGTCCAGGGGGACCGGATCCACGCGGCTCGCCGGCCGGTCGAGGTGCGGGGTGAGCGCATGATCGAGAAGCCCGCGAAGGCGCAGCGTCCCGAGGACGAGCTCGTGAAGGAAGGCCCGTTCTCGCGGGTCGAGGCGGTTCGCGTCCTGCGCCGCCAGCCGCTCCGCGAGGTTGTCCCCGCCCCGCTGCACCTCGCCGAGGACGCGCAGGGCGAGGCGTCGTGCCGGGCTTGGCCCGCTCTTGGCGTCTGGTCGCGTCAGGATTCGAACCGCGCGCCCGCGACGAGCCGGGCGCCGGTCGCGAATGCGAAGGCGTTCATGGCGCGGCGACTCTCGGGTTGGACTTCCAGGAGGCGAAGCGCCGTACCGCGCCCGCTGGCCACGAGCACTCCCGCCGGTTCGACTCGGAGCACAGTGCCCGGCAGGGCGTCGCCCGCGGGGCCGTCGTGGAGCTGGGCGCGCAGCACCTTGAGCCATCGACCCAGGAGGCGCGTATGGGTGCCCGGCCAGGGATGGAAGGCCCGCACGCGACGAGACAGGGCGTCCGCCGGCTGCGTCCAATCGAGCCGCCCATCTTCCTTGCGAATGAGCGGAGCGTGGCTGGCCCTGGCTCCGTCCTGGGGCTCCGCCCGCAGGGTGCCGGACTCGATTCCCCGGAGGGTGTCGAGAAGCACCTGGGCGCCGAGGCGCGCGAGCCGTGGCTCCAGCTCGCCGGCCGTTTCGCTGGGCCCGATCTCGAGCGAGCGGGCCAGGAGGGTCGGGCCCGTGTCGAGCCCCTCGTCGACGAGCATCGTGGTCACCCCGGTCTCCTCCAGACCCTGGTCGATGGCCCACTGGATCGGGGCCGCGCCCCGCAGCCGGGGCAGGAGCGACCCGTGGACGTTCACGGTGCCGAGAGGCGGGATCTCGATGACCGCCTTGGGCAGGATCTGCCCGTACGCCACGACCACCTGCAGGTCGGGAGCGAGGGCCCGGAGTGCTTGCTGGGCCTCTGGCTCTCTCACCCGCCGGGGCTGGAGGATGGGGACGCCATGCCTCTCCGCGACCGGCTTCAGCGGAGGCGGCGTCATCTCACGTCCGCGCCCGCTCGTCTTGTCGGGCTGGGTCACGAGCGCCGCGACACCGTGACCCGCATCGAGGAGCGCTTCGAAGGACGGGATCGCGAAGGCGCCGCTGCCCAGAAAGACTATGCGCACGCGCCTTCAGTCTTCCCAATCGTCGTTCTTCGCGCGCTTGCGCAGCTTGCGCTTCAGAAGATCGCGCTTCAGGGGGGTGAGGCGATCGACGAAGAGCAGGCCGTCGATGTGGTCGATCTCGTGGCAGAAGGCGCGCGCCAGGAGGTCGGTGGCGTGGTAGATCCTCTCGCTTCCATCACGGTCTTGCCCTTTCACCGTGACCCGGGCCGGCCTCACCGGGGAGCCGCCGTAGCCCGGCACCGAGAGACAGCCCTCGTCGTGCCGTTGCTCGCCTTCCCGGCTCACGAACTCGGGGTTGACGAGCTTGATGAGCTGGCTCGGATCGGCGCCCACCGACAAGTCGATCACGATCACCCGCAGGGGCACGCCGATCTGGGGAGCCGCGAGCCCGATCCCCGGGGCGGCATACATCGTGTCCACCATGTCGTCGAGGAGGGTGCGCACCCCGTCGTCCACGGTGGCCACGGGTAGAGAGGGGGCGTGCAACACGGGGTGACCGTACTTCACGATGGGTCTTACGGACATGGTCCCTTGCGCGTGGTCTCGTGGGTCAGGGCGTCAGCGCCTCGCCAGCATCTCGCGGCATCGGGCCCGGGTCGTTTCGAGGTGGTCCTGGAGCTCGGTGAGGGAGTCGCCGCCGAACTTCTCGAGCAGGGCATCGGCCGCCACCCACGCGGTCATGGCTTCGCCGACGACACCTGCGGCTGGGACCACGCAGGTGTCGCTACGCTCCACCGACGCGGCCTGGGCTTCCTTCGTCTTCAGGTTGATCGACCGGAGGGGAATGAGGAGCGTCGGGATGGGCTTCACCACGGCCTGAGCGCGGAGCTCTTCGCCGTTCGTCACTCCTCCTTCGAGTCCTCCCGCCCGGTTGCTGGGACGGACGAGGCCCGCATCGTCGTCGTACAGGATCTCGTCGTGGAATCCGGCGCCCGAGCTCTGTCCTGCCGCAAAGCCGTCGCCGATCGAAACCGCCTTGACCGCGGGGATCGACATCAGGGCCTGAGCCAGTCGCCCGTCCAGGCGGCGGTCCCACTGCGCGAACGATCCAAGCCCGGGGGGTAGCCCGTGCACCACCACCTCGAAGATCCCTCCCACCGTGTCGCCCTGCTTCTTGCAGCGGTCGATCTCGGCCACCATGGCCTCGCTCACCGCGGGAAGGGCGCAGCGCACGGAGCTCTCCTCGACCTGGTCGAGCGCCTGCCAGGGCAGGGGTGGACCTGGCGGGAGGGCGGCCTGGCCGATGCGGAGCACGTGGCTTCTCACCTCGACTCCCGCGGTCGCGAGGAGCGCTCGCGCGAGCGCCCCCGCCGCGACCCTCATGGTCGTCTCGCGCGCGCTGGCTCGCTCCAGGACGTTGCGAAGATCGTCGGTCAGATACTTGAGGGCGCCCGCGAGGTCGGCATGCCCGGGGCGCGGGTACTTGAGCACCCGCCGCGCCTCGGTCGGGGGGGAGGATCAGGCGCCATGACGTCGCGCCAGTTCTCGAAGTCACGGTTCCTCACCAGAAAGGCGACCGGGCTGCCCAGGGTCCGCCCGTGGCGGACTCCGGACAGGATCTCGACCCGATCGGTCTCGATCTTCATGCGCCCGCCGCGTCCGTAGCCGCCCTGCCGCCGCCGGAGGTCTGCGTCGATGGCCGCGCGATCCACCGGCACGCCCGCGGGCAAGCCCTCGACGATGACGGTCAGGCCGGGTCCGTGAGACTCACCGGCGGTCAGGAAACGGAGCATCCGCCGTGGGTGAAGCTGCGGCGAGGCCGCGGGAGACACATCTTGCGAGACTAGGGCAGGGGCCGAGGTGTGTCAAGAAAGCGACCCGAGGAAGGCGAGGCCGGGAGGCGCTCTCCCGCGCGTCCTCTCCGTGGGTAGGCGCAGACTGTACACGCGGCGATACAGTCGATTGTGACAGCGATCGATTCCGTGACAATCCGCCGCTTCGCTTCTCCCCGCTCGCGTAGGCTTCGCCCGTCGCCTGAAACCACTGTCGCCCGGCCCGGCCAGATCAGGAGAGATGAAATGCTTTGTCGTTGTGCCCGCGCCCTTCATGCCACCCTCCTGGAGCTCGACCAGCTCCTTGCTCGACGGCGGTTCGAGGAGGCCTTGGACCTGGCCACCCGCGCCCTCGGGCGAAGGCTCCCTGGGGCCGATCTCGCGGCCCGACTCCGCATCGCGCGCGCTCACGCGCTCTGGATGGGCGGACGGGTAGGCCCGGCTCGAAGCGAGGCCACCCGTGCCCTGCGCGACTCGACCGAGCCCCTGACCCGAGCTCGCGCCGAGGACGCGCTTGCCCTCTTCGCGTGGAAAGACGCGCAGTTCGCCGATGCCGAGGCGCTGGCGGCGGCTGCCCGGCGGGTCTACGAGGCGCGCGCGGTCCGAAGTGGCCTGGCCCGCTCCCTCCAGGCGGAGGCTGGGCTCCTGGCCGATCGCGGTCAGCTCGAGCCAGCCCTGCGCGCGCAGACGCAAAGGGTCGATGCGCTCAGTCGGGCGGTTCCCGAGCGCCTGGGCGAGGCCCGCGCCGACCGTTCGACGCTTCTGACCCTGCTCGGCCGTTGGGACGAAGCGGCGGGCGACCTCGAGGTGGCGGCGGACTTGTTCCGGCGGCCGGGTGCGCCGGGAGGGCTGGCCTTGAAGCGGGCTGCGCTCGAGTTGTCGCGGGGCTGCCCCCACGCGTCACGCCGCCTGCTGGAGCAGGCGCGGGAGGCGGAGCGCCTCCGGCCTTCGAGCCCGCGGGTGCTCGCGGACGCCTGCCTCGTCGGGTCGGACGTCGCTCTGGCCGCGGGACGGGCGGAGGATGCAGAGAAAGAGGCGGCGGGCGCCATTCGCGGCTTCGCCGTGCTCGGGGATCGCGGCGGCGAGTGCCGAGGCCGCGTGCGACGGGCTCAGTCGCTCCTGGCTCTGGGCCGATCCCAGGAAGCGGCCTGGGAAGCGGGGAGAGCCCTCCGCCGCGCGGCGGCCACCGGCACCGGCATCGAGGCCCTGGCCGAGCTGACCCTGGGGCGCGCCCTTCTGCGCACCCGGCCCGGCGCCGCGCCGGCCGTGTTCGACCGGGCCGAGCAGGCGGCCCAATGTCGACCGGACCTCACCCACGCCGCCCGCCTCGGCCGAGCCCTCGCCACTCCCGGGGCGCGATCCACGGAGGAGATCGAGTCCGCGCTCGGGGCCCTGGAGCGATGGGGTGACCGCCGGCTCCTGGGCTTCGCGCGGGCCGAGGTCGAGGCGCTCCGCGGCGGGCGCGCCTGGGTCTTGCGCCCCGTCTGTGCGCGGCCCGCGGGGGCGGCATCGCGACACCGTGAGCATGCCCTCGTCGAAGCTGCGGTGGCCCTTCAGAGCGAAGGCGGCTGGCCGCTGCGCTTCGCCCGCGCGATGCGTGCCGTGAAGCCTGTCGCTCCCTTTGGCCGCGTGGCCCTCGTCGCGACCGACGGAGACAGCCTGGAGGTCCGGGAGTCCGCCGATCGGGCGGAGCCCCTGCCGCACTCGGACGTGGCCCACGACGTCGCGCGGAGGGCGCAAGGTGCCACCCTCTTCGACGTTCGCCGGGCGGGGCCGGAGCCCGGGGCCGGGCGCCTCGCGATGGTGGCCCCGGTGAGGGATGGGACCTTCCTCTACGCGGAGGGTGCGCAGGGCGAGGGCCAGCCGGAAGACGGCCTCGATCTTTGGACTGGACTAGCTCGCCTTCTGGCGGCCCATCTCCCGGACGGCGCACCGGGGCACGAGGTCGAACCCCCGGCGATCCCGGGTCTCCTCGGACGCTCGGCGCCCATGTGCGCCCTCACCGCGGCCATCGCGCAGGCCGCTCCTTCCGAGTGCATGGTCCACGTCTTCGGCGAGACCGGGACGGGCAAGGAGCGCGTGGCGCGGGCCATCCACGACCTCTCGCCGCGCTCGCGAGGGCCCTTCGTCGCCCTGAACGCGGCATCGCTGAGCCCGGACCTGTTCGAGTCGCAGCTCTTTGGCCACGTGCGGGGCTCCTTCACTGGCGCCGTGGGAGACAGCATCGGCCACGTGGGGGAGGCGGAAGGAGGGACCCTCTTCCTGGACGAAATCGCGGACTTGAGCCTCCCGAATCAGGCCCGGCTGCTGCGGTTCCTCCAGGAGCGGGAGTACCGCCGGCTCGGGGAGCCGCGCCTGCGAAAGGCGAACGTCCGGATCCTCACCGCCGCCAACCTCCCCCTCGAGGAGCTCGTCCGCATGGGTCGGTTTCGTGAGGACCTGATGTTCCGGATCAATGCCGTGACCCTCGTGGCGCCGCCCCTTCGGACTCGAGAAGAGGACATCGTGCTCCTGGCCCGGCATTTCCTGGAGCGCGCGGCTTCGAGAGACAAGGTCGCGGCGCCGCGCCTCTCGGCGGACGCGGCGGCTGCCCTGCGGGGCTACCGCTGGCCGGGCAACGTGCGGGAGCTCCAGAACGAGATGAGCCGTCTCGTGGTCGTGGTCAAGAACCGCCCGGTCCGCCGCGAAGACCTGAAGGCCCAGGTGACGATCGCGCCCACGACTCCGAGCGCCCGAGCGCTCTCCGAGGTTCGCCTCGCCCTCGAGCGTGACTGCGTGGCGGCCGCCCTTCGCCGCCACGAGGGAAGCCGCACGAAAGCGGCGGCGGAGCTCGGCATCACGCGCCAGGCCTTGTACGAGAAGCTCCGGCGCCTGGGGCTGCACGCGGGAGCGCGGACGCTGGCCTGAGCCAGGCGGTGCTATCCTCGGCGGCCCATGCCCCAAGGCCGCGACGTCCCGGGAGTCTGGGCCAGCCTGACCTCGACCTTCCGGAGCTGGCGGCTGTCGTCGGTGGCTCTTGCGTCGTTCTCGTCGGGACTTCCCCTCGGGCTCGTATGGATCGCCATCCCCACCTGGATGGCGCAGGCCGGCGTGGACATCAAGGTGATTGGCCTGTTCACCCTGGCCCAGGCCCCCTGGAGCTTCAAGTTCGTCTGGGCGCCCCTCATGGATCGCTTTCCGCCGCCCTTTCTCGGGAAGCGGCGGGGCTGGATCCTCGTGAGCCAGGCGGCACTCCTGGCCCTGGGCCTGTCTCTCGCCGCTGTCGCTCATCGCTCCGACGCGGTGGGGATGATCGGGGCGATCACGCTCCTGACCGGTCTGGCCGCCGCCACCCAGGACATCGCGATCGACGCCTACGCCGTGGACGTGCTCCGGCGCGAAGAACAAGGGCCGGCGGTGGGAGCGCGAACCGCGCTCTATCGCGCGGCCATGTTCGTCTCGGGCGGTGTCGCGATCACTCTCGCCGCGCCCTTCGATGTCACCCTGGGGGGCGCCACCTTCCACTGGCCCGGCTCCTGGGGCGTCGTCAACCTCCTGCTCGCCCTTTGCTACGTCCCGAGCCTCTGGCTCACCCTGCGGTCGCCCGATCCGGAGGAGGTCGTGGAGCCGCCCCGGCGCCTGCGCGACGCGGTGTGGGGATCGTTCCTGGGTTTCCTCGGCCAGCATCGCGCCCTCGAGATCCTGGCCTTCGTGGTTCTCTACAAGCTGAGCGACAACCTCACCCAGGCCCTCACCCGGCCCTTTCTCGTCCAGGTCGGCTTTGGGCCCGTCGACGTGGGGGTGGCGACCGCCACCATTGGCCTCGTGGCGACCCTGATCGGGACCCTGCTCGGCGGCGTGCTCACCGACTCCCTCGGGCTCGGGCGCGCGCTCTGGATCTTCGGGTTCTTCCAGATCGTGTCGAACCTCGGCTACGCGGTGGTCGCGCAAGTGGGTCCGAACCGCCTGGTGATGTACGCGGCGACGGCCTTCGAGCTCGGATCCACCGGGCTCGGCAGCGGCGCCTTCGGGGTCCTGCTTCTGCGCCTCACCCAGAAGCGATTCTCCGCCACCCAATACGCGCTGCTTTCGAGCCTGTTCACCCTGCCCCGCGTGCTGGCCGGCCCGGTGGCCGGGGTCATGGCCGACGCCATCGGTTGGCGCGACTTCTTCATCTTCACGATCGTGACGGGGATCCCGGGCATGGTGATGCTGGCCCGCTTTGTCCCCTGGGGCGTGCGCGATCCCGTCTTCCAGGTGGCGGCGGCCCGCCGCGGGCCGCCGCTTTCGAGGCGAGCGGTGGCGGTGCGTGCGTCGATCGGCGCCCTGATCGCGGGGACGGCGAGCCTCGGCCTGGTCGGCGTTCTCGGAGGCCTGGCCGGAGTGCGGGGGGGCCACCGGTTCGATGCCGTGCCTGCGGCGATCGCCGCCTTGCGGCCGACGACGCCCGGGGAGTGGACGACCACCGTGGGCCTGGGACTCGTCGCCCTCGCCGCGGGTCTGGCCACCGCCGCCGTCCTCGTCGCGCGCCAGAGCCGCGCCCAGGGCGCGCCTCCCTCGGAATAGCGGCACGGATCGGGCGTAGCATTGAAGGAGGGCGGAACCATCGGCACGGTGCCGGTGTCCAATCCGCCAAGAGGCAGAGCGCGGGGAGTGGACATGGCGACTCGTGAGATGTCGCTCGGTTCGGAGCCTTTCGCCGCCGCCGGCGCCCCGGACCGCGGCCTCGTGGAGCGGTGCCGCGAGGGCGACCCCACGGCCTTTGCCCGCCTCGTGGCGCTGCACGAAGACATGGTCTTCAATCTGGCGGCCCGGATGCTGGGCGACCTGGAAGAGGCACGTGACGTCTCGCAAGAGGTCTTCCTGCAGGTCTATCGCACCCTCGGGGGTTTCCAGGGACGAAGCAGCGTCAAGACGTGGATCTACAGGATCGTGGTCAACCAGTGCCACAACCGCCGGCGCTGGTGGCGCCGGCGGGGGCGAGAGAAGTCGCGGCCGCTCGAGGACCTGACCGCGGCCGAAGAGGCCAGGCTGTCGCAGGCAGAGGCGGGATCGTGTGCGAGCCCGTTCGATCGGGTGGACCGCGCCGAGCGCGCGGCCCGCGTGCAGGAGGCACTGATGTCCCTGTCGTTCGCCCACCGCGCGGTACTCATGCTGCGCGACGCCGAGGGCCTCCCCTGCGAGGTCGTCGCCCTGACCCTCGGTCTCCCGGTGGGGACGGTGAAGAGCCGTCTGGCCCGAGCGCGCGAGGCGTTGCGGTCCCGCCTCTTGCTGATGTTCCCGGAAGGAGAGGCACCATGAACTGCTGGTCCGCGCGGCGGCAATTGTCGGCCTACGTCGATGCCGACCTGACCGCCGCGCAATCGACGCTCGTCGCCGCGCACCTCCGCGAGTGCGCGGCATGCTCTCGGCACCATCGCTCGCTCCGCGGTACCGTCGAGCTCGTGGGAGAGATGCCGCGGCTCGTCGCCCGCGAGTCCCTGGCCGCGCGCGTGCTCGACCGGCTCGAGCTGGAAAGGCGGGGACCAGGTCTCGCGGTGTTTCGGACCTTCCTGGCCGCCCGGCCCTTGATCCTACCCAGCCTGATCCCTGCCGTCGTGCTGCTCCTGACCGTCCTCTCGGGCGCCGTGCTGCTGGATGCCGGCCGCCAGCGCTCGAGCGTGAGCTTCGCGGGCGCCACCTGGGACGCGAAAGGCGGGGACTCGGGGACCGAGTCCAACCCGCTCTTTCCCTCCGCGGACGTGAGCCTGCCGCGGGCACGCGGGACCCGCGCGCTCGGCGTCGCGATGAGCGAGGAGGCCGGTGAAGGAAGCTTCTTTCTCGAGACGGTCATCGCGCGGGACGGCACGGTGTCGGCGGTGACGCTGCTCGAGGGCGACTCGCGTCAGGCTCGCCCCATCGTCGATGCCCTGCGCCGGGAGCGCTTCGAGCCGGTGCGATTGAACGGGCGCCGCGTCGCGGTCAGCGTCTACCGGCTGATCAGCCGGCTGGAGGTCCACGCCCCTCTCACGTGAGAAACGCGGGAGGGGAGCCCTGGCTGCCGCGCGTCCAGAGGGTACGCGCCGCTCGCGTCACCTCGGCCCGGGGCAGGTCGCTCATGGAGGCCGAGGCCGATCGCGCCACGGCCACCCGGCGGCCCACTGGAGACCACGTCGCCGGGTCCGTGGGTCCGAAGAGGGCGAGCGTGGGCGCTCCCCAGGCGGCCGCCAGGTGCGTGATCCCGGAGTCGTTCCCCACGAAGAGGCCGGCCTGCCGCAGCACGGCGCCGAGCATTCGCAGGGGAAGGCGACGGGCGGGCACACAACGCCCTTGACCTGCGAGACCTTCTGCCGCGGCGACGTCGGCCGGCCCTTCGACCAGGAGCCAGGGGTGTCCGTCGAGACGCTCGATCAGCGAAGCGAACCCCTCACTTGGCCAATTCTTGGCGGAGCCACCACTTCCCGGGTGAACCGCCAGGAAGCCGGGGGCCAGGCGGTCATGCAGGAACGCCTCCGCTTGCGCCGCCTCGGGCTCGGTGGCTTCCAGGTCGGAGGGCACAGCCGGGGGCTCGGCGCCGAGCGCCCGCGCGGGCCTCGCCAACCACTCGGCGGCGTGGACGCCGACCGGCTCGGGCGGCAGCGGGATCACCGTCGCGATGTGGCGGGCGAGGGACTCCACCAGGTGGTCCTGGCGCGAGTACGCGATGCAGGCCCCGAAGGGGGTAAACCGGGCCGCCAGGCCGGGTTCGTGCGAGTCCTCCCGAGCGAGCAAAGGAAGGAAGGCCGGGTCGTCCCAGTCGAGGACCTCGTCTACCGCCGACAGGCCGGGGCCCAGGAGCACGTGCGCGTGGGCGGCCGGGGCCATGAGGCTCACCCGATGGCCACGCTCCTTCAGGCCGGCGATCGCGCGCCGCATCAACAGGAGATCGCCGAGGGCCCCGGCCCGCACGAGGAGGACGTTCAGGGGAAGGGTTCCTAGTCCGGACTATTCACGAAGGCCACGTGACCTGCTTCGTGAATAGTCCGATCTGGCCACATGCCAGGGCCATTCGCGCACCCGCCCGAGCCCGTCCCAACGCCATCGCCATCCCCCCGTGTCGTGCCCCAAGAGGGTCATCAAATGCCGTCTGGACCGCTCTAGGACGGATCATCCGTTCGGAACATCACGCGACCTCACGAATGATCCGGGCTAGGGGATCTCGACCCGGGCCGTGGCGGCGTTGCCGAGCAGGTCGAAGGCACGGATGACCAGGATGTGCGGGCCCGGCTTGCCCAGACCGTCAGGCGTGAGCTCGTAGGTTTCCTCTCGCGAGTCGTTGATCCCGTCCACCGGACGGATCTCTTCCCACCGACCACCGTCCACGGAGCTCTCGGCCCGTCGAATCAGGCTGCTGTCGTCGCGGGCCACCGCCCGTACCCGTGGCGGGCTCTTGTCGACGAGAGTCGCAGCGATCGTGGGAGGCGTGTTGTCGACGTCGAAGGGGAGACTCTCACGCTCACCGGTCAGGGCCAGGGCAGGCGGGTTGGTGGGGGCGTCGGAGGCGGTGATCCGGACCACGTAACGACCGTTCGGCACGGTGGACGTGTCCCAGGCGAGCACGGCTTCGGTGAGGCCCCGCCGCAGGGGTCGGAAGCGGGTGTCCGCGACCGCGCGGTAGGAGACGTCGTAGACGAGGGTGTCACCGTTCGCGTCCTCCGCCTTCCAGGAGAAGGTCTGGATCCCTCTCTGGTACATCTTGCGGCTGAAGGTCACCGCGGGCGGCATGGCCTGGGCCGGCGGCGCCGTTCGTTCCGGGAAAGCGCCCGAGTCGAGTCCCAGGATCTCCATCTCGCCGCCCACCGACAGGGGCTTTTGAAAGACCTCCCCCGGGGGATGCACGGTGACCGACTGCACCTGGGGCCGGAGGTTGCGCTGCAGGTAGGCCGCGGTGATGGAGTCGAGCACCGGCGACACTCCCGCCTTTCCGACGAGCGTGGCCTTCACCTGAAGGAAGCGGGCGGGTTCGCTGGTCACGGCGTCTCCGTCCTTTCGGAGATAGGCGGGGGACCAGTCGGACCAGGTGGCGTCGGGGCTGCTGGTGTTGCCGCTCCGGGTCTGGATCCGGATCTCCGAGCCTTGCGGCACGATCGCCTCGAAGCTCAGGCGCCCCCAGCTCGAGACCGTGTCCGAGTCCTTGACCTTCGAGACGAAAGTGCCGAGGGAACCGGCCCCGGCGTCGAGCGCGTAGACCCGTCCCGGGTTGGACGTCGCGAGGAAGACGGCCCCGTCGGGCCCGCGGCCGATGGCGGTGATCTGCTCCGCGGAGAAGCCGCAGACCATGGCCCAGGAGCGGTCGTCCCGGACGCGGTACACCTTGCCGCGGTTTGCCGTGGCCACGAGCACGCCGTCACCCGTGTGCACGAGGCCGTAGGCGGTCTCGTCGCTCGAGGACCAGAGGGTGTCGATCTCCCCCGAGGCCAAGACCCGCACGACCGCGCCCTTGGCGACTCCCGTCGGCGCCTCGACCGTGCGCGAGGCGCCTCCCGCGGGGGAAGGCGGGGGAGGCAGGGCGAACGTCTCCGAGACCGTCACTTCGGCTCCCGAGGCGGCTACGGCCATGGGGCCCGCGGTCCCCGGAGCCGCGGGCCGTCCGGGCTCGTCCTTGCTCTTGCCCTCGACGAGGGCGAGATACAGGCCCCCGTCGGGCCCGACCGCGATGGCCTTCACTTCCCGAAAGGGCGAGTCGAGAAGGACGAAGACCTTCTTGGAGGGCTCGATGCGGTAGAGGATTCCCGAGGGCGCGCTTCCCGCGAAGACGTTGCCCTTGTCGTCCACGGCCAGGGAAAGGATGTGCGTCTCCGCGCTGTTGAGGATCGTGTCGGCCTTCCCCTTCGCGTCCACGCGGTACACCTTGCCCTCGCCACCGGTGGCCACCAGGAGCTGGCCCTGGCGATCGAAGGCGAGCGCCCAGATGTATTTCTCTTCCGGGTCGAAGAAGGTGGTGGCCTTGCCCGCGGCGTCGACCGCGTAGACCTTCCCATCGGGCGAGGTCGCCACGTAGAGCCGACCGTCGGGGCCGACGGCTACCGCGTGCACCTCGAGCTCCGGGGCGTCGAAGAAGAGCACGCCCTTGCCGGATTCGATCCTGAAGACTTTGCCCTCGTTTCCGGTCCCCGCATAGAGGACCCCCCCGGGTCCCGCGGCGAGCGCCCACACGTTCGGCGCTTCCGGGTCGTGGAGGAGCCGCGAGGCGGGGGCCAGACGGACGTGCCCGTCGGAGTCGACCGATACGCCCTCGGTCTCGCCGTCCAGGAAGTCACGCGCTCCTTCGGTCCTCCAGAACTGGGGCTGGGCACCCCGGACCGGGGCCGCCGTGAGGACGAGAGCGGCGAGCACAAGGACACGACGAGACATGAAGCCTCCAGGGGCTGGGAAGAGAGGCGGAGAGGCCAGCCTCAACGCTCGACGGCGAGCGAGAGGAGCCGGGAGCCGCTGACCGCGTAGTCGGTGGTCATCTCGGCGTCGGCGACGGTCGCGGTGCGGATGGGAACGACCGCGTTGCCCTGCTCCGCGGTGCCCAGCACGGACATTACCGAGGAGGGCAGCGCGGGGAGGTACTCACCCGCCACCACGGCGCCGTCGCCCGGGCGCATCAGCCGCACGTAGACGCGGTTGCTGCGCCGGAGGCCGTTGATGGCCTTGATCAGCTGGTCGAGGTCCTTGGGGTTGAAGGGCTGGCGGAGCTCGCGTTGCTCGAGGCTCGTGAGGCCCTGCGCGTCGGAAACCAGAAGCGAGTACGTCCCGGCGGGAGCGCTCGGAGGAATGGTGAGGGGGAGGGTCAGCACCCTGGCCTCGCCGCGATAGGTGCGCAGGGCCACCTTCACCGGCATCGTGGTGCCGGGTCGCAGGGGCCCGGTGCGCTCCACCCAGGCCCGCTCGAGGGAGGCGCTCTTGTTGGTCTCGAAGGACGAGACCTTGACGGAGAGCCCCGTGACCGTGACCTTCTGGAAGTCGTTCGCCATGAGGAACGCGAGGGGCGCGGCGACGAGACCGGCGGCCTGCAAGGAAGGCTGCCGCTCCGCGAAGAGGTCGTCCACGCGGACGGTGCGGCCTCCTTCGAGCGTGAGTCGTCCTTCGACCCGGACGGAAGCAGTCCCGAAGGCGCGCTCGTTCCCCTGCAACACCGACAAGAGCGACACGTAGGCGAGGGCGGGACTGAAGAGCTCGTCCTCCACGATGCGGTAGTGAAAGGCACGCGCGTCGCCGCGGCTAGAGGCCAGCTCGATGTCGACCGGGATCATCCGGGGGGTCCGTCCCATGCGACCCGCGATCGCGGTCGTCCGGTCCTGCTCCATGGTGCCCACCGGGTCGAGGGCGGCCGCGATCTTCCAGGACTGCTGGACGCTGGGGTAGACCGAGTACACGTACGCCTTCTTCATGGGGAACTGCGTGGGGCCGAGATTGTAGAAGGGGTGACCGAAGGCGTAGACCCGGTCCCCGTCGATGTGGGTCACGGTGCCGGTCACGGAAAGGTCGAGGTCCCCCTCGATCAGGGAGACTCCGATGGGTCCGCCGGGCGCGAGCTCGGGCAGGGCGATCGGTGCGGTGGTGCCACCTGAGGCGCCTCCCGCCATGGGGACGAAACCGAGGCCGGCGAACAAGGGCCGCGCCCAATCGAAGGTCGCCCGGTCGAATCCCGAGAACACCAGGGGCAAGGCCAGCGGAGAAAGGGTCCCTCCGGCCAGGCCCGCCGGCACCGAGGCGCCCTCGAGGGAGATCGTCGAGATGGGCCGCTGGAACACCGCGATGAGCGCGTCGCGGTCGAGGGGGAAGGCGACGGCGATCCCGAGCGGTGAGGGGAAGCGCGTGGAGACCGCCCGCGGCGCCTGGGTGGTCGTGGCCGCGATCATGTCTTCGATGGGCGTGATCCCGGCGATAGGCTCCTTCCCGAACGGGAAGCTGTACGCCACCGCGCCCACGAGCTTTCCTTCGATGAACACGGGGCTTCCGCTCATGCCCGCGATCACGCCCGTCTTGGCGAGCGGCCCCCCGGCCAGCCTGGCCAGGATCACGCTGTGCTTCGGCCCGAGCGCGTTCTCGAGGACGCCCAGGACCTCCACGCTGAACTCGTCGATGCGGGTTCCCTCGAACACCGTGCGCCCGGTGCCGGTCATTCCCGGCCGCACCTTCTGGAGGGGCAGGATCTCGACCGCGCCGGACGGGACCGGAGCCAGGATCAGCGAGCCTGCGAGGAGAGCGGGGAGCGAGGCTCGAATCACACTCTCATCTTAGGGTGGCTCGAAACGAGCCGTCAACACGAGGCTCGAGGAGGAGCGGCTTGACGCGGTTCGAGACCGGCCTATACCATCGCGACTTCCCGACTTTTCGGGAAAGAGAGGAACCTCTTGGCCGTCCAAACCACCGCCGCCCCCGCCCGTTCCGGGGTGCTTCCCGCCTGCCTCCTGGCCTGGGTGCTGCCTGGCGCCGGACACGTCTACCTCGGCCGCCGTGGCAAGGGGTTGCTCTTCTTCGGGGCCATTGGGGCGCTCTTCGTCCTGGGCGTGGCCATGAAATCGCGGCTCCAGCTCTATCTCGGGCTCGAGGATCCCCTCGCCCTTCTCTTCAGCATCGCCCAGATGGCGATCGGCGCACCGTATTTCCTGGCCCGCGCTCTGGGTTTCGAGACGGGTCAGGTCACGGCCGTGACCTACGAATACGGGAACACCTTCACCGCCGTGGCGGGACTTCTCAACATCCTCGTCATCCTCGACGCGCACGACACCGCGGTGGGACGGAAATCATGATTGCCAGCCATCTGCTGAACCTCCTGACCTTCTCGGCATTGGTGTCGGCGGTGTTCGCCACCCTCCTGCGCGACGATCTGAAGAGCCGCCTGCGTTTCGGGATGCTGAACTTCGCGGCCTTCGTCCTCTCCGCGATCGTCCTCGGCTGGGTGATGGGTCCTTTCCCGAGCTGATGTGACGGACCTCCGGGTCGCGGTCGTTCCGGGGGACGGCATCGGGATCGAGGTGATCGCGGAAGCCACGAGGGCCTTGACCGCCGTGGCCGAATCCGCGGGAAGATCGGTCCGTCTGACGCCGTTCGACTGGGGGGCCGAGCGCTACCTCCGCACCGGGGTTTCCCTTCCGGTCGGGAGCCTCGAGATGCTGCGGGGCGAGTTCGACGCGATTCTGCTCGGAGCCATGGGCGATCCTCGGGTGCCGGACAACCGGCACGCCGCAGACATCCTGCTCGGCCTTCGCTTCAAGCTCGACCTCTACGTCAACTACCGGCCCATCCGCCTGCTCCACGAGCGCCTCTGCCCCTTGAAGGGCGCGCGTCCCGAAGACGTCGACTTCGTCGTCTTCCGGGAGAACACCGAGGGTCCCTACGTCATGATGGGCGGCCACTTCAAGAAGGACACGGCCGACGAGGTGGCGACGGAGATCGACCTCAACACCAGGAAGGGTGTGGAGCGGATCGTGCGCCACGCCTTCGAGTTCGCGCGACGGACCGGCCGCGGCGAGGTCGTGATGGCGGACAAGTCGAACGTCCTCGTTCACGCGCACGAGCTGTGGCAGCGCGTCTTCAAGAGCGTCGCCGGCGAGTACCCGGAGACCCGGGCCCGGCACCTCTACGTGGACAACCTGGCCCTGCAGCTCGTCCGCGACCCGAAGCAATTCGACGTCATCGTGACCTCGAACATGTTCGGGGACATCGTCACGGACCTGGCGGCAGGTCTTCAGGGGGGCCTGGGCATGGCGGCCTCGGGCAACATCCATCCCGGCGGCCTGAGCCTCTTCGAGCCGGTGCACGGCAGCTCCCCCCGCTCGCGGGAAAGAACGTCGCCAACCCGATGGGTGCGATCCTGAGCGCGGCCCTCATGCTGGAGCACCTCGGCTGGGGGGAGGAGTCGGCCCGGCTCGAGGCCGCGGTGAGCTGGGCGGTGGCGAACGAGCGCACCACCGTGGACGTCGGCGGATCGCTCGGGACGCGGGAGACCGGTCAAGCGATCTGCGGCCGGCTCTCGGCCTAGGCGGTCCTGGAGCGATACTGGTCCATGGCCGAAGGCCGCTTCGTCGCGCTCGATCCCGGGAAACGCGTCTTGTTTCTCACCAAGGACCCGGAGCTCGTCCGCCGGCAGCTTCGGGGGGAGCTCGACCTGCGGATGGCCGACCTGCAGGTCGGCGATCTCATGGACGACGTCAACACCGACGCGATGACCCCGGCCTGGGCCTGCTTCGACTACCGGCCCGAGGACATCGCGCGCAACGCCTACGCCGGGATCACGGTCGGGGGGAGCGGCTCTTTCCGCAGGACGCCCTCCGGAACGGAAACTTCGAGATGATCGTCTCGGGGTTTCGCAAGGGCGTCGGGTCCTCGCGCGAGACCGCGGTTCAAGCCGAGAAGTGGTCCGGCATCCGGATCGCCATCGCCGCGTCCTTCGCGCCCATCCACGCCCGCAACAACGTGGCCCAGGGGGTCCTCATGGGGGACCACGCCCTGGCCCGCCGGCTGCAGGCCGGCGAGCGCATCCCGCTCGCGGAGTTCCAGAAGGGCACCGACGCCGTGACCGCGCTCGTGATCGAGGCGGGCGGCCTCTTTCCCTTCACCAAGAAGTACGCGCGGGGCGAAGTGGCCCTGCCCGCGCGCTCCACCGACGCGCGGCCCATGACCCTGGCCGAGAAGGTGCTCGCCCGGCACGTGGTGGGGGCCACCGGCCCCGTGTTCGTGAAGCCGGGCGACGCGGTTTGTGTGCGGGTCGACGGCGGCTACAGCCACGAGTTCACGACCGCGCAGGTCCATCACTTCCTCGAAGAGGAGTACGGACCGGACTACCGCCTGGCCAACCCCGCGAAGTTCGCGGTCTTCGAAGACCACTTGATCTACGCCGACGGGGTGCCGCGCATGGCTCCCTTCGCCGCGAAGATCGACCTGCTGCGCCAGATGCAACGGGTCTTCCAGAAGCACACCGGAGTGCACGACTACTCCGCTCGCGACGGGGTGTCGCCGGGCATCTGCCACAGCGTCGCCCGCGAGCAGCTCATCGAGCCCGGCGACTTCATCCAGGCCACCGACAGCCACACCTGCATGGGCGGCGCCCTGGGCGCCCTCGCCTACGGCGTGGGAGCCACGGAGTACGCGGCCCTCTGCATCGCCGGATTCACCTTCGTCGAGGTGCCCGAGACCGTGCGCTTCGAGCTCATGGGCGCCTTACCCGCCGGCGCCACGGCCAAGGACGTCATGCTGCACATCCTGGCCCACCACGCGAAGCAGCAGGTCACGCTCGATCGAGTGATGGAGTTCGGCGGGCCCGGCCTTCGCGTCCCTGTCGCCGGACGAGCGCGCCACCCTCGCGAACATGGCCACGGAGTGCTCGGCCAAGGCCGGCATCGTGGAGTGCGACGAGGCGACCCTCGCCTGGATCGCCGCGCGGCGCCCGGGGCCGACGGTTGCAGACCTGCGGGCGAGGGTCGTGACCCCCGATTCGGGCGCCGACTACGAGGGCGGCGTGCACGTGGTCGACCTCTCGAGGATCCGGCCCATGGTCGCCACTCCGGGAGATCCGACCCAGGGCATCCCCTCGGATCCGACGAACGGCGCCTTCGTGGACAGCCTGAAGGACGTGCGCATCGACATCGCCTACGGGGGATCCTGCACCGCGGGCAAGGAAGGCGACCTCGACCAGTACGCGCAGGTCATGGCGGAGGCCGAGGCCGCGGGCCAGCGCGTGAAGGACGGCGTCTCCTTCTTCATCCAGTTCGGCTCGCAGAGTCGTCGAGCGGTACGCGCGCGAGCGGGGCTACCTCGAGGTCTTCGCGAAGACCGGGGTCCACGTGATCCCTCCGGGGTGCGGCGCCTGCATCGGCTGCGGCCCCGGGGTCTCGGAGACGCAAAGACCAGGTCACGGTCGTCGGCCATCAACCGCAACTACCAGAATCGGTCGGGACCGGGACAGCTCTACCTGGCCTCGCCGCTGACCGTCGCGGCCTCCGCGGTCGCGGGGAAGATCGTCGCCTTCGAGTCGGGGATGTTTCGGCGCGTTTGAGGCGCGCCCGCGCACGAATGGACCGTACTGCGCGACCTGTCGCAGCCAGCGGGGCGCTGAGAGAGCGAACCTCGACCCCTGGGAGTAGAGGACCTTCCGGCCCGAGCCGTCCGGCTGGACGAGGACGAGACGCGCGGTTCCGGCGGCGGCGTCGACCTCCGGGAACACGATGCCAGAGGCGCCCCAGTCCGGAGCCCCGCGGTAGAGAGGCCCCGTGGCGAGGGTCACGAACCCGGTACCGTCGTTCTTGGCAGTGACGATGTCCCAGGTGCCGAGCCCGCTGGCATCGATGCCGGTGAGCCGCCGGAAGACGAGAGACCCCGCGTCCGGCGAGAACGCGGGGTCCGCGTCGCTTCCCACCAGGTAGGGGGTGCCGGCCAGGAGCGCCCCCCGGGTCCCGCGGGGCTCACCCGGGCCTGCTGGTTTCCCGAGACGAAGATGAAGACCTCGGACTTGCCCCCGGTCTCGATGCGTTCGTAGGCCACGACGGTCGTGGCCGAGATCGATCCGCGGCTTCCTCTCCCGAACCGTCGGCGTCTGGGTGAGGTTGGCCCCGTTCGCGCCGTTGATGTCGGAGCGGAAGAGGTCTTCGAGACCGCCGACCCCCACTCCGCTGTAGGCGAGGACGTCCGCGCCGGCGGCCCAGTCGATCCCGTTCACGATCGTGGCGGCGGGAACGATGTCGGTTTCGACACCGCGAGTGAGGTCGACGTAGACGAGAGGGATCCCGCTCACGCTGGCCTTGGCCCGCGTCATGGCGGCGCGCTTGCCGTCGGGGGCGAGCGATGCCGTGTCCGTATCGCACGCCTCGCTCGCGGTGTTGCACGAGGTGAGGCGCGTCGGGTTCGATCCATCCGCGCCAATCGAGTAGAGCTCTCGCCCCGCCGGGCTGGTCGAGCTCCAGGCGGAGCTCGTGAAGACGAGGGCCGCGCCCGCCGGGGGAGGCTTGGTCGAGCTACCGGCCGGGAAGGGGTTGGGGTAGTCCTTGTTGCATCCAGGGAGCAGCAGGGCGAGGATCCACGTCGCGCGAACGGCCCTCCTGAGCCCCATCGCGCTGAGGTTATGTCCCCACCCCCGGCTCAAGTCAAGGAAACGTCGCGTGCTATAGTCGGGTTACGGACGCAAGCGGTCGCCGCGCCAAGAGGAAACTACAATCGACATGAACGAAGAGGCCTTCATCGTGGGCGGCGCACGAACGCCCATGGCCGAGTTCGTGGGTGCCTTCCAGGACGTGTCGGCCCTCGAGCTCGGGGCCCACGCGACGAGGGCGGCCCTGGAGCGCGCGGGGGTCGCGGCAGCCTCGGTCGACCACGTCGTCTTCGGCAACGTTCTCCAGACCTCCGGCGACGCGGTCTACGGCGCTCGTCACGTGGCGCTTCGCGCAGGGATTCCCATCGAAGTCCCCGCCCTCACCGTGAATCGTCTGTGTGGCTCGGGCATGCAGGCCGTGGTTTCCGCCGCGCAGATGATCCGCCTGGGGGAGTCGAAGGTCGCGGTCGCGGGCGGGACCGAGAACATGACCCAGGCCCCCCATGTGATCCGGGGCGCGCGGGGCGGTCTGCGGCTGGGCGAGGGCAAGCTCGAAGACAGCCTGATGGTGGCCCTCCTCGACACCCAGTGCGGGCTCGCGATGGCGCAGACCTCGGACAACCTCGCGCGCCGGCATGGCATCACGCGTGAGGAGATGGACGCCTATGCGCTTCGCAGCCAGCAGGCGGCGGCCGCCGCCACCGCGCGCGGCGTGTTCGCGGAAGAGATCGTTCCCGTCGACGTCGCCCGGGGGCGCAAGACGGTGAGGGTCGAGGCGGACGATCACCCGCGCCCGGACACGACGCTCGAGGGACTCGCGGCGCTTCGACCCGCCTTCGGCAAGGACGGCTGCGTGACCGCAGGCAACGCCAGCGGGATCGTGGACGGCGCCGCGGCCCTGGTCGTGGCCTCGGGCGAGGAGGCCCGCCGGAGCGCGCGGCCACTCCTGGCGCGGGTCGTGGCCTGGGCCGCGGTCGGGGTGCCCCCGGAGATCATGGGGATCGGACCGGTTCCCGCCTCGCGCAAGGCCCTGGCTTCGGCGGGGCTCGCGCTCGAGGACATGGACCTCGTGGAGATCAACGAGGCCTTTGCCGGGCAGTACCTCGCGGTCGAGAAGGAGCTGGGCCTGGACCGCGCCAGGACCAACGTGAACGGCGGCGCGATCGCGCTCGGCCACCCGCTGGGCGCCACCGGCGCCCGCCTCTTGCTCACCCTGGCCCTCGAGCTTCGCCGGCGCAAGGGGCGCTACGGCCTGGCCGCCGCGTGCATCGGGGGTGGCCAGGGGATCGCCGTGATCGTCGAGAACCAAGGGTAGCGGCGCGATGGAGATCAAGACCGTCGGAGTCGTCGGCTGCGGCCTCATGGGCTCGGGCATCGCCCAGGTCTGCGCCGAGGCGGGCTATGCGGTGCGGGTGCGGGAGGTCTCCGACGAGCTCGTGAAGAAGGGGATCGGGCGCATCGACTCCTTCCTCCAGAAGAGCGTCGCCAAGGGGAAGCTCGAAGCCGGAGCGTGCCAAGGAGATCCTCGGGAAGCTCCAGGGAACCACCTCGCTCGAGGCGCTCGCCGACTGCGACATCGTCATCGAAGCCGTGGTGGAGAGCCTGGCCTTGAAGCGCGAGGTCTACGCGGCCCTCGATGCGGTCTGTCCGTCGCCCACTCTCTTCGCCTCGAACACCTCGTCCCTGTCGATCACGGAGATGGCGGCGACCACGAAGCGCGCGGACCGCTTCGTCGGCCTTCATTTCTTCAACCCCGTCCCCCTGATGAAGCTCGTGGAGGTCGTGCGCTCGCCCCTGACCTCGGCCGAGTCGTTCGAGCGAGCCTACGCCTTCGCGCGGACCCTCGGCAAGACCCCGATCAAGGCCTCCGATCGCCCGGGCTTCATCGTGAACCGGCTCCTCGTTCCCTACCTGCTCGACGCGGTGCGGGCCCTCGAGGAGGGTGCGGGCTCCGTGGCCGACATAGACGAGGGCATGCGACTGGGTTGCGGCCATCCCATGGGGCCCTTGACGCTGCTCGATTTCGTGGGCCTCGACACGACCTGCTACATCGCCGACATCATGTTCGAGGAGTTCAAGGAGCGCCGCTTCGCCCCGCCCCCGCTCCTCCGGCGCATGGTGCAGGCGGGGATGCACGGCAAGAAGTCCGGCAAGGGCTTCTACGACTACGCTCAAGAACCGCCCACCCCCACCCCCGGCCTGATCTAGACCACACCTCCCGGAGCTCCTGACATGACCTTCGAGAACCTGCTGATCGCGAAGCGCGACGCGCTGGCCATCGTGACCGTCAACCGGCCTGAGAAGCGGAACGCGCTCGACGATCGGACCATGGCGGAGCTCGATGCCGCGTTCGCCGACCTCGGCGCCGACCACGCGGTACGAGGCGTGCTCCTGACGGGTGCGGGAGACAAGGCGTTCGTGGCGGGCGCAGACATCGCTGAGCTCGCGACGCAGGACCCGGTCGCCGGCAAGGAACGATCGGAGCGGGGGCAGAGGGTCCTCGACCGGATCGAGAGTCTGGGCAAGCCCGTGGTGGCCGCGGTCAACGGCTTTGCCCTGGGGGGCGGGTGCGAGCTGGCCCTCGCCTGCCATCTGCGCGTCGCCTCCGAGAACGCCCGTCTGGGCACGCCCGAGGTGAAGCTCGGGATCATGTGCGGCTACGGCGGAACCCAGCGACTCTCGCGGCTCGTGGGGAAGGGCCGGGCCCTCGAGCTGCTGTTGACCGGGGAGATGGTGGACGCGCAGGAAGCCTTGCGCATCGGGCTCGTGAACCGCGTCGTGCCCCAGGAGAAGCTGCTCGAGGAAGCCCTTGGACTCCTCCGCAAGATGATCGCGAGCGGCCCGATCTCGCTGCGGTTCACGCTCGAGGCCGTGAACGCCGGCCTCGAGATGCCGCTGCCCGAGGCCCTGGGTCACGAGGCGACGCTCTTCGGCCTCATCTGCACGACCGGCGACATGAAGGAGGGGACGAAGGCCTTCCTCGAGAAGCGGCCGCCGCAATTCCGGGGCCGGTGAGGGTGAGTCTGCGGAGCCGACCGGGGCACGGGTTGCGGACCAGCTTGAAGGCCCCATCGCCCCGGAAGTCGAAGGCGCAGGGGTTGCGCGTGCTGATCCTGGGCGCGGAGTTCAACGCGCTCGTGGTGGACGGCCTCGTGGCCGGAGCGCGAAAGGCCCTCCTCGAGATGGGAGCGGCTTCCGGGAGGGTCGAGCTGGTGCGGGTGCCCGGGGCCCTCGAGCTGCCCCTGGCGGCCCTCGCCGCGGCCCGGTCGGGTCGCTTCGACGCGATCGTGGCCCTGGGCGCGGTGATCCGCGGCGCGACCGACCACTACGAGCACGTGGCGCGGGAGGTGTCGACGGGCCTGGCCGTGGTGTCGCGGGAGTCCGGGGTGCCGGTGGGCTTCGGGGTGCTGACCGTCCGCGAGGAGGCGCACGCCCTGGCGCGCTCGGCCCCGGGACCCGACAACAAGGGGGCCGAGGCCGCGCGGGCCGCGGTCGCCATGGTCGAGGTACTGCGCCGCCTGGACCCGAAAGCGCGCGCCTCGAGGCGGCCCCGGGCGCGACCGCGGCCCCATGGGGCGTAGGACCAAGGCGCGCGAGTGCGCGCTCCAGATGCTCTACCAATGGGAGGCCACCCAGGAGCCGATGGCGGTGGTGGCGGAGGGCTTCTGGAAGGTGCGGACCACGACGGACGAGACGAGGGCCATGGCCGAGCGGCTGGCGACCGGCGCCCATGCGCATCGCCAGGTCGTGGACGAAGCGATCACGGCCGCGGCCCGAAACTGGCGGTTCGACCGCATCGCCTCGGTGGACAAGAACATCCTGCGCCTCGGGGCCTACGAGCTCATGCTCGAGCCGGAGACGCCCGCCGCGGTAGTGATCGACGAAGCCGTGGAGATGGCGAAACGCTTCGGCGAAGCGGACAGCCCCGCGTTCGTGAACGGGGTGCTGGACGCGATCCGGCGCAAGGCGCGTCCCTGAAGGAAGGTTTATGGTGATCTCCGGGAGAGCATGAGCGAGGATTCGCAGGAACCCAAGGCGCCCCCCGTTCCCGGGTGGCCGGCCGAATCGACCCAGCGTCTGGAGAAGGCGGATGCGTTGCGCGCGTCCGGCGTGCCGGTCTACCCGACGCGGTACCAGAGGACGCACGCCCTGGGTCAGATTCTCCATGACCACGCCGACCAGGGCATCGAGGCGCTCGACCAGCTGGATCTCGGGGTGCGGATCGCGGGCCGGGTGATCCTCAAGCGGCCCCACGGCAAGGCGTCCTTCGCCACCCTCACCGACGGCCAGGACCGGTTGCAGATCTACGTGCGCCAGGACGCGGTGGGCGAAGCAGCGTACCGGATGTTCGACCTCGTGGACCTGGGCGACTTCCTGGGAGTGGCGGGGCGCGTCATGCGGACCCGCAAGGGCGAGCTCTCGGTCGAGGCCCGCGAGCTGACCTTTCTCGGAAAGGCCCTCTTGCCCCCGCCCGAGAAGTGGCACGGCCTCTCCGACGTCGAGATCCGCTATCGCCAGCGCTACGTCGACCTCATGGCCAACCCCGAGGTCCGCGCTACCTTCCTGGCCAGGAGCGCCATGATCGGGGAGATCCGCCGCTTCCTGGACGCGCGCGGCTACGTCGAGGTCGAGACCCCCATGATGCAGCTCATCGCGGGGGGCGCCGCGGCCCGGCCGTTCGTGACGCACCACAACGCGCTCGGGCTCGATCTCTTCCTGCGCATCGCCCCCGAGCTCTACCTGAAGCGCCTGGTCGTGGGCGGCCTGGAGCGGGTCTACGAGATCAACCGGAACTTCCGCAACGAAGGCGTCTCCAGCATGCACAACCCCGAGTTCACCATGCTCGAGTTCTACACCGCCTACTTCGACTGCGGCGACGTCATGGACACGACCGAGGCCCTCCTCGCCGCGGCGGCGGCGCGGGTCAGGGGTCAAGGGCCGATCCGGTATCGCGACCGCGAAATGTCCTTTGCCACGCCGTTCCGGCGGCTCACCATGCGCAAGGCCGTGGTCGAGGCGGCGAGGGAAGCGGGACTTTCTCTCGACGAGGCCGCGGTGGCCGACCCCGTGGGGCTCCGGCAATTCGCCGCCTCGGAGGCGCTCCGCGGCCGGCGCAACCACAAGGGCGCGGTGCTGGCTCCCGAGCGGTATGCCGACCTCTCCCACGGGAAGCGGCTCGCCCAGCTCTTCGAAGACCTCGCCGAAGGGAACCTCTTCGATCCCACGTTCATCACCGACTACCCGGTCGAGATATCCCCGCTCGCCAAGGCGCGTCCCGACGACCCGACCCTGACCGAGCGGTTCGAGCTCTTCGCGGCGGGCATGGAGATCGCCAACGGCTTTTCGGAGCTGAACGACCCGCTCGAGCAGCGGCAACGCTTCCTCGACCAGCTCGAGGAGCGGCAGCAAGGGCGACGTGGAGGCCCACGCCATGGACGAAGACTACGTGCGCGCCCTCGGCCAGGGCATGCCCCCGACGGGCGGCTGCGGCGTGGGAATCGACCGCCTGGCCATGATCCTCACCGATTCGCCTTCGATCCGTGACGTCATCCTCTTCCCCCACATGCGTCCGTCGGGGGCCCGGGAGTGACGGCAGTCCATGCCGGTTGAGCTCCGTATCGCCCTGCGCTACCTGACCGCTCGCCGGAAGCAGGCCTTCATCTCGGTGATCTCGGCCATCTCGATGCTGGGGGTGATCGTCGGGGTCATGGCCCTCTTCATCGCCCTGGGGCTGATGACCGGGCTTCAGTCCGAGATCCGCGAGAAGATCCTGGGCTCGACCGCCCATTTGAGCGTGTTTCGGTCCGGGAACGAAACCATGGCCGACTACGCCCAGGTCGTGGGGAGGCTGCGGCAGGTGCCGGGCGTCCTCGGCGCGGCCCCGGTCGTCTACGGCAAGGGAATCCTGACCTCGCCGGGCGGAGGTGCCGCGGCCGTGACCCTGAAGGGAGTTCTCCCCGACGAGGAGAAGACGGTGACCCGCGTGTCGGCGCAGATGGAGGCAGGCCGCTTCGAGGCCCTGGCGGAGGCTCCCGTGGCGGCTCTTCCGCCGATTCTCCTCGGTCGCGATCTGGCGAGTCGGCTGAGCGTCGGGCCCGGAGACGTGGTGTCGCTCACGACACCCCAGGGACGCCTGTCGCCGATGGGCGTCCTGCCCCGGGTCACGAAGTTCGCGGTCGCGGGCACGGTTCGAAGCGGCCTCTACGAGTTCGACTCGGCCTGGGCCTACCTGCCCCTGCGCACGGCCCAGAGGGTGTTCGACCTCGGCGATCGGGCGAGCTTCGTGGAGGCCCGGGTCATCGACATGTTTCGGGTCAAGGAGACCGCGGCCGCGGTCCTCGGCCGATTGGGCGAGGGTTACGTGACGACCGACTGGATCGAGATGAACCAGAGCCTCTTCTCGGCCCTCTGGCTCGAGAAGACGGCGATTGCCATCACCATCGGCCTCATCGTGATGGTGGCCGCCCTCAACATCGTGGCCACCCTCATCCTCATGGTGATGGAGAAGCACAAGGACATCGCGGTCCTGGTCTCCATGGGCGCCTCGCGCGGGGCCATCAGCCGGATCTTCATGCTGCAAGGGACGCTGATCGGCGCGGCGGGGACGCTCGTCGGCTCCGTCCTTGGCTTCGGCGCCTGCCAGGTCCTCGACCGTTACCGGCTCATCCGCGTGCCCGAAGACGTCTACCAGATCGCGTACGTGCCCTTTCGCCTGCTGCCGGGGGACGCGGCCGTGGTGGTCGTGGGCGCCGTCCTCGTGTGCTTCCTCGCGACCCTTCACCCCGCGCGCGGCGCCGCCCGGCTCGATCCGGCGGAAGCCCTTCGCTACGAATGACCGGCACGCCGCTCATCGCCGCTTCGGGGGTGGTCAAGGGGTATCGGACCGCGGCCGGCCACGTGTCGGTCCTGACGGGACTCGATCTCGAGGTTCCCGAAGGAGAGATGCTCGCGATCACCGGGGCCTCGGGCGTCGGGAAGTCCACCCTGCTCCACGTGCTCGGGACTCTCGACCGACCCGACGGAGGGTCTGTACGGGTGGCCGGCGACGAGGTCTTCGGGCTCGACGAAAAGCGGCTCCGCGAGTTCCGGAATCAGACCTTGGGTTTCGTCTTCCAGTTCCACCACCTGCTGCCCGAGTTCACGGCCCTGGAAAACGTGATGATGCCGCTGCTGATCGGACGTGTTCCCGTGGGGGAGGCGCGCAAACAGGCCGGCGCCCTCCTGGAGGAGCTCGGAATGACGCCGCGGGCCGACCACCGGCCCGGTGCCCTCTCCGGAGGCGAGCAGCAAAGGGTCGCGGTCGCCCGGGCCCTGGTGCGAAGCCCCCGCGCCGTGCTCGCCGACGAACCCTCGGGAAACCTCGATCGGGAGACCGGGGACCGACTCCATGACCTGTTGCGGCGTCTCAACCGGGAGAGGGGTATCACCCTGGTGGTCGTCACCCACAACGAGCGTCTGGCCGCCTCGGCCGACCGGACCCTTCGCCTCGAGGGAGGAAGGCTCGTTGGGGGCTGAGCCTCAGGGGTTTGGGACGGAGGTCGGAGCAGTCCTTTTGCGCTATGATCGAAAGATTGGCGTCGGCTCGCGAGAGGCGACGGACGGCCGGCCCGCCTCACCGAGGCGGGGCTTGGGCCGAAGCTAGGGGTCCATGTTCGAGCGCTACACCGAACGCGCCCGGCGGGTGATTTTTTTTGCCCGCTACGAGGCCAGCCAGCTCGGCAGCAATTCCATCGAGACGGAACACCTGCTGCTCGGCCTCATCCGCGAGGGGAAGGGGCTGACCTCGCGGATCTTCAGCAAGAGCCACCTTTCCATGGACACGATCCGCAAGGAGATCGAGGGGCGGGCCCTCTATCGGGACAAGGTTTCCACCTCGGTGGACATCCCGCTCTCCGTGGAAAGCAAGCGGGTGCTCGGGTACGCGGCCGAGGAAGCGGAGCGCATGCTCCACAACTACATCGGCACCGAGCACATCCTCCTGGGCCTCATGCGTGAAGAGAAGAGCGTCGCCTCGGGCATCCTGGCCGAGAAGGGGATGCGCATCAGCGCGGTGCGCGAAGACGTGGTCCAGCTCCTGAACGAGAAGGCGAGCGTGGGCAAGACCAAGGAAACCCCCCTCCTCTCGGAGTTCTCGCGCGACCTCACCGATGCCGCCGCCCGGGGCAGCCTCGACCCCCTGGTCGGCCGCGACGAGGAGCTGGCCCGGATCGTCCAGGTCCTGTGCCGGCGGACGCGGAACAACCCGGTGCTGATCGGCGAGCCCGGGGTCGGAAAGACCGCTCTCGTGGAGGGCCTGGCCAACAAGATCGTGCAGGGCGACGTGCCCGTCTACCTCGCCGACAAGAGGATCCTGGCCCTCGACATCTCGCTGATCGTGGCCGGGACCAAGTACCGGGGCCAGTTCGAAGAGCGCCTCAAGACCATCATGCGGGAGCTCACCGAGAGCCACAACATCATCATCTTCATCGACGAGCTGCACACCCTGGTGGGCGCGGGCTCGGCCGAGGGCAGCCTCGACGCGGCCAACATCCTGAAGCCTGCCCTGTCCCGGGGCGAGATCCAGTGCGTCGGCGCCACCACTCCCGCCGAGTACCGCAAGTACATCGAGAAGGACCGCTCCCTCGAACGCCGGTTCCAGGCCGTCAAGGTGGCCTCTCCGAGCGAGGAGGAGACGATCCAGATCCTCCGCGGGATCAAGGACCGCTACGAGAAGTTCCACCGGGTGAGCTACCTCGACGAGTCCCTGGAAGCCGCGGTCTACCAGTCGAGCCGCTACATCACGGACCGCTTCCTTCCCGACAAGGCGATCGACCTCCTGGACGAGGCGGGCAGCCAGGTGAAGCTGCGGGATGCCGCGGCCCTCGAGAACCAGCCCGAGATGTCCCGGAAGATCCGGGTGGTCGTGGACCGCGCCGACGCCCCGGACCGCGGGGGCTTCTTCCGCGACGAGGACGTCGCCCAGCGCGAGAACCTGCACATCGTGCGCGAGCATTGGGAGATGGGCGGGACCGGCGGCCACGAGGTCAAGAAGTCCGACATCGACGAGGTGGTCTCGAAGTGGACGGGGATCCCCCTGACCGCGATCAAGGAAGAGGAGTCGGCCAAGCTCCTGCGCATGGAAGAGGAGCTGCACCGGCGCATCGTGTCCCAGGAGAGCGCCATCAGCGCGGTGGCGCGGGCGATCCGCCGCACCCGCGCCGGGCTCAAGAACCCGAACCGCCCGGTGGGATCCTTCCTTTTCCTGGGGCCGACCGGAGTGGGGAAGACCGAGGTGGCCCGAAGCCTGGCCGCCTTCCTCTTCGGCAGCGAGCGCAGCCTCGTCCGGTTCGACATGTCGGAGTACATGGAGAAGCACTCGGTCTCGAAGCTGATCGGCTCTCCTCCCGGCTACGTGGGCTACGAGGAGGGGGGACAGCTCACCGAGCGGGTCAAGCGGAGCCCCTATTCCGTCGTGCTCCTGGACGAGATCGAGAAGGCCCACCCCGACGTCTTCAACGTGCTCCTGCAGGTCTTCGAGGACGGCCACCTGACGGACGGCCTCGGCAACACCATCGACTTCAAGAACGCGATCCTCATCATGACCTCCAACATCGGGGCCCGCTTCATCGAGAAGAAGGGCCGGATGGGCTTCGCCTCCGGGGAGACCCGCGACACCGAGAAGAGCGTCAACGAGATGGTGATGGGCGAGGTGAAGCGCACCTTCAACCCCGAGTTCATCAACCGCGTGGACGAGATCATC
The DNA here is from genome assembly GCA_963760685.1 of uncultured Acidobacteriota bacterium. Taxonomy (GTDB): domain Bacteria; phylum Acidobacteriota; class Vicinamibacteria; order Fen-336; family Fen-336; genus CAVXEA01. The sequence goes on along the minus strand of CAVXEA010000003.1, from coordinate 2,081,584 downwards.
ATCTTCGACGCCCTCACCGACCAGGACCTCGTCAAGATCACGCGGCTCTTGATCGAGCAGCTCAACCTGAACCTGAAGGAAAAGGGGATCGCCATCAGCATCCTCGACGATGCCGTGCTCTGGCTGTTGCAGAAGACCCTCTCCGACCGCTCCTATGGCGCCCGCCCCCTGCGGCGGGCCATTCAGCGGCACATCGAGGACGCCCTCTCCGAGGCCTTCATCCGCGGGCAGATACGCCCCGGTCGGCCGATCGAGATCAGCGTCGTCGAGGGAAGCCTCTTCTACCACCAGGACGAGCGCGGGGGCGCGCTGTCCGCATGATCCGGAGACGACGCGCGAGGGCGCTGCTCCTGGCCGCGGTGATCCTGTCCTGGGAGGCGAGCCCCGTCCGGGCCCAGGGGGAGGCTGCGCCGCTGGTCGAGCGGGTCGACATCCTGAACAACCAGTTCCTCCAGAAGGAGACCCTGCTCTTCTACGTCTCGACCAAGCCCGGCGACCGCTACGACGAGCGGCGAGTTCGGGACGACTTCCGGCGGCTGTGGGATACCGGCTTCCTGGACGACCTGCAGGTCGAGTCGCGCGACGGAGCGAACGGCAAGATCGTCCTCTTCCGGGTGAGCGAGAGGAAGCGCGTCCAGATCGTCGACTATCGGGGAAGCAAGGCCCTGAGCACGACCACCATCGAAGACGAGCTCAAGAAGCGCGAGCTGGGCCTCAAGATCGACACCTTCTACGATCCGGCCAGGGCCCGGAGGGTCGAGGAGGTCATCGTCGAGATGCTCAACGCCAAGGGCCGTCCCTTCGGCAAGGTCAAGCACGACGCCAAGACCATCGGCGGTGCGGGTATGCAGGTGTCCTTCGTGATCGAGGACGGGCCCAAGGCCAAGGTCCAGGAGATCACCTTCGACGGCAACACCGTTTTCCCGGACTCCAAGCTGAAGGCGCAGATGAAGAAGATCAAGGAGTCGGGCCTCTTCAACCTGAGCTGGCTGGGCGGGAAGACCACCTACACCGCGGACAAGTGGACCGGGGCCGAAGACGACCCGCGCGGCGACCAGGGGCGCATCGAAGACTTCTACTTGAGCCACGGCTACGTCCAGGCCCGGGTCGGCCAGCCCAGGATCATCTACACGGACAAGCCGGGCTCTTCGGAGAAGAAGCCCGCGAAATCGATGAAGCTCGAGATCCCCGTCACCGAGGGCGACCAGTTCCGGGTGGGGGAGGTGAAGATCGAGGGCTCGACCGTCTTCAAGGAAGACTTCATCCGCTCCTTCTTCAAGCTGCAGCCCGGTGACGTCTACAACGAGTCGAAGCTCAAGAAGGGTTTCGACAAGCTCCGCGATCTCTACGGCTCGGTCGGCTACTTCCAGTGGACGGGCGGACCGAAGAAGAAGCCCGACCTCGAGAAGAAGATCGTCGACGTGACTCTGGCCATGGAAGAGGACAAGCGTTACTTCGTAGGCCAGATCAAGTTCACGGGGAACGAGTCCACCCGCGACAAGGTCATCCGCCGCGAGATCTACATGAACGAGGGCGACGTCTTCAACACCGAGGCCCTCAAGCAGTCGATCAAGCGGGTCAACCAGCTCGGATACTTCAAGCCCATGGAAGGAGCCCCCGGGCTCCAGCCGAGCTCGAAGGCCGAGGACAAGATCGACGTGACCTTCAAGGTCGAGGAGCAGAACCGCAACCAGTTCACGTTCGGCGGCGGGGTCTCCGGGCTCGAGGGGGCCTTCATCAACGCCTCGTTCTCGACCGCGAACTTCCTGGGCGCGGGGGAGACCTTCTCCGTCTCCGCGCAGGCCGGCAAGCGCACCAAGAACTACCAGATCGCGGTCACCGAGCCCTACTTCCTGGACCGGCCCATCACCGCCGGCTTCGACGTGTTCAAGCGGAAGATCACCTACGTGAGCTACGTGAACGTCGTCGGCTACACCCAGGAGGGAACCGGCGCGAGCCTCATCTTCGGCTTCCCGGTCAAGCGCTGGGCGCGCCTCCTCGCGAACTACTCGTACGAGGTGGTCAAGCTGAGCGACGTCACCCAGGACCTCCAGGGCAACATCACGCCGGTGTCCTCGAACGGGGAGCCGGTCTTCGACCCGTTGCTCTTCGGTAGCCAGAACCGCACGGAGAGCCGGATCTCTCCGAGCTTCACCTGGAACACGGTCGACAACCCGTACAGCCCCCGGAAAGGGGCCAAGTACTCGGCCCTCTTCACCGTGGCCGGGGGCCCCCTGGGCGGCTCCATCGACTACCTCCGGCCCAACCTGGAAGCCATCCTCTACATCCCCCACTGGAAGAAGACGGCCCTGGGACTGCGCGCGAACGTCGCGTGGATCGAGCCCTACAACGACACGCGGGTCCTGCCGTACTATCAGCGCTACTTCCTGGGAGGGGAGACCCAGATCCGCGGCTACAACCTCCGCACGGTGGGCCCCATCGACACGAGCGGCCGCGCCCTCGGGGGGAACAAGTACATGCTCTGGAACGCCGAATACTACTACGACGTGTTCGGGCCCCTGCGTGCGCTGCTATTCTTCGACGCGGGCCAGGCCTACCTCGAAGGGCAGACCATGACCTTCAAGGATCTCGTGATCTCGACCGGGGGCGAGCTTCGCTTCATCATGCCCGTCCTGAACGTTCCCTTCCGCCTCATCTACGCCTGGAATCCGAACCCTCCCTACGCGTTCCAGTCGAAGACGACCTTCAAGTTTGCCGTCGGCACCACCTTCTAAGGAGAAGAAATGAGAAAGACGTTCGTCGCCGCCCTCCTTCTGGCCGCCCCGTTGGCGCAGGCCCAGGAGCCCAAGGCCCCCAAGATCGCGGTCATCGACATGGGGCGGGTCTCGGCCGAGAGCCTGCTCGGGAAAGGCTACTCGGCCCAGCTCGAGGCCATCAAGAACGAGATCGACTCCGAAGCGAACAAGAAGCAGGCCGAGCTCGCGAAGATGGACCAGGCGATCAAGGCCCTCCAGGACGACCTCGAGAAGCAGGGCTCGGTCCTCTCCCCGGAAGCCGCCGACAAGAAGCGGGGCGAGATCGTCAAGAAGCAGCGGGACCGGCAGGCCTTCCTCGAGGACGGCCAGGCCGACCTGCAGAAGATGCGCGAGCGCGCCCAGCAGCAGGCGCAGGTCCTGAACAACGAGTTCCAGGTGAAGATCAAGCCGCACATCGATGCGGTCGCGAAGGAAAAGGCGATCGACATCCTGCTGGACGGACAGGTCACCCTCACCGTGAACCGCGACTACGACATCTCGCGCGACGTCATCCTGAAGGCCGACGAGGCGGAGAAGGCGAGCAAGGCCGCCGCCCCCGCGGCCAAGCCGGCGGCGGCGAACCCTCCGGCCGCCGCCCCCAAGCCGGCAGCGCCTGCGAAGCCTTAGGCGGCGTTTCTCGGCGAACTCCGGTCCGTGGCGCCCAAGGGACGGGCGCCGCGCGGCCGGCCGCTCTTCCTGATGCGGACCATCGACATCGGCAGTCTGGCGCGCCGGATCCACAGTCAGTACCCGTTCTGGCTCGTGGATCGTGTGGTCGAGCACGACCCATCCGGCCGGCTCGTGGCCACGAAGGCGGTCAGTGGTTCGGAGGAGTTCTTCCTCGGACACTTCCCCGGGGCCCCCGTGATGCCGGGGGTGTTGCTACTCGAGGGACTGGCCCAGGCGGCGGGCATCTGGCTGCTGGAGGACTCCGCGGACCCGGCGAGCCGGGACATCCAGGTGGTGGGGATCGATGGGGCGAAGTTCCGCCGTCCGGTCACCCCGGGCGACCGGTTGGTGCTGGAGGTCCACCTGCTCCGGCGACGACGGGACCTGGCTCGCTTCGACGGCACGGTGCGCGTGGGCGACCAGCGGGTGGCGGAGGCGACCATCCTCCTGAAGACGCAGTCGGTCGATTCCCCCCAGGTCGATCCCAGCGCGCGGGTGGCCGCGGGCGCCGTCCTCGGACCCGGCGTGCGGGTGGGCCCTTTCTGTGTCGTCGGCCCCGCCGTGCGCCTGGGGTCCGGCACCGTGCTCGAGTCGCACGTGGTCATCGAGGGCGATACCACGATCGGCTCCGCGAACCGGTTCTCGCCCTTCGCCTCGATCGGCCTCGCGCCCCAGGACCTCAAGTACCGAGGCGAGCCGTCGCGTCTGGAGATCGGCGATCGCAACCTGTTTCGCGAGTTCGTGACCGTCAACCGCGGGACGGCAGGGGGCGGCAACGTCACCCGGATCGGCTCCGACAACCTCTTCATGACCGAAGCTCACGTGGCCCACGACTGCCAGGTCGCGGACCACACCGTCTTCGGGAACGCGGCCACCCTGGCCGGGCACGTGAGTGTCGAGGACTGGGCGATCATCAACGCCTTCTCGGGCGTCCACCAGTTCTGCCGGGTGGGCACCCATGCGTTCGTCGGCGGCTTCACCGTGGTCACGAAGGACGTCTTGCCCTTCTCGAAGACGGTGGGCAACCCCGCGCGGATCTATGGGGTGAACGCGATCGGGCTCGGACGCAGGGGATTCGACCGCGAAACCGTGGCCGAGATTCGCACGGCCTATCGCCTGCTTCTCCAGAGCCGCCTCAACACCACCCTTGCCCTCGAGCGGTTGGAGGCTTTGGGACCGCTCGGCCCGAACGTGCGCCACATCGTGGATTTCATCCGCTCCTCCGAGCGAGGGGTCATCCTGAAGCGTCGACGCCGGGGCAGCGAAGCCCCCCAGGACTAGTTGCGGCTCCGCATCGGATCACGGTGATGGCGGAACCGCTCGGGCTCATCGCGGGGAACGGTCGTTTTCCTTTCCTGGTCGCGGCCGCGGCGCGACGGGCCGGACGCCCGGTGGTGGCGGTCGCGATTCGCGAAGAGGCGGCGCCCGATCTCGAGAGGGAAGTGGACCAGTGGAACTGGGTCGGACTCGGACAGCTGGGTCGCTGCCTCGAGGTATTGAAAGCGGCGGGGGTGCGGGAAGCGGTGATGGCCGGGCAGGTGAAGCACCGGCAGATCTTCTCCGACGTGGTCCCCGACCTGAAGCTCATGGCCCTCCTCGCACGCCTGGCCTTCAAGAACACGGACAGCCTGATCGGAGCGGTGGCCGAGACGCTGGAGCGCGAAGGCATCCGTCTGCTACCCTCGACCTTCCTGCTCGAGGACCAGATGGCGAGCCCAGGGGCGATGACGCGCCGGGAACCGTCGCGCGACGAGATGAAGGACATCGCGTACGGACGACGGATCGCCGTGACGCTCTCGGGAATGGATCTCGGGCAGACGGTGGTGGTCAAGGGCCGAGCGGCCGTGGCCCTGGAGGCGATGGAAGGCACCGACGAGGTCATCCGGCGCGCAGGGCGTCTGGCCGGGCCCGGCGCCACCGTGGTCAAGGTGGCGAAGCCACGTCAGGACATGCGGTTCGACGTTCCCGTGGTGGGACCGTTGACCCTCGAAGCCATGCGTGAGGCGGGGGCGACGGTGCTCGCTCTCGACGCCGGGAAGGCCCTGCTCATCGACAAGGAGGCTTTCTTGCGGGTGGCCGAGGCGGACAGGGTCAAGGTCTATGGCATGAGCGGAGGAGAAGGGGATCGTGGCTGAGTCTCGGGTTCGCGTCGGGGTGGTGGGGGTGGGCGCGCTCGGCCAGCACCATGCCCGCGTCTACTCAGAGATCGCGGGGGCGGAGCTCGTCGGGGTCTACGACCACGACCTGGCCCGCGCGGCGGAGGTGGCCGGCCGCTTCGCGTGTGCGCCTTTCGAAAAGCTTCAGGACCTGGTCGCGGCCGTGGCCGCGGTGTCCGTGGCCGTCCCCACGGTCGACCATCACGCCGTGGGCCGGGCCGTGTTGGAGGCCGGCAAGGACCTCCTGCTGGAGAAGCCCATCGCACTTCGGCTCGACCAGGCCGACGACCTCGTGGCGCTAGCGGCGGCGCGCGGCTGCGTTCTTCAAGTGGGGCACATCGAGCGCTTCAACCCGGCTACCGAGGCTCTGCGGCGGAACGCGCCCGAGCCGCGGTTCATCGAGGTTCACCGGCTGGCGGCCTTCTCGCCCCGAAGCCTCGACGTGGACGTGGTCCTCGACCTGATGATCCACGACCTGGATCTGGTGCTGACCCTCGACGCCTCGGAGCTTTGCCAGGTCGACGCGGTCGGGGTTCCCGTCCTCACCTCCAAGGTGGACATCGCCAACGCACGCCTCCGGTTCGCCTCGGGGCTGATCGCGAACCTGACCGCCAGTCGCGTGTCGGCCGATCGCGTGCGCAAGTTCCGCGTCTTCTCCCCGCGGACCTACGTGTCCGCGGATTTCGCAGCGCGCGAGGCGCAGGTCTATCGGCTGGAGCCCAGCGCTCCCGGAGGCCTGCCCAGGATCTCGGTGGAGCAGACCTCGGGCGCCGACGAGGAGCCTCTGCGTCGCGAGCTTGCCGCCTTCCTCACGGCCGTGGGGGACCGCCGGCCTCTGGTGACGGGCGACGACGGCCGGAAGGCGCTGGCCCTGTCCCTGCGGGTGATGGACGCGATGGCGCTGGGGCAGGCGGTCTCGGTCTCGTGAGATGCCCACCGCCGTCAGGGCCACCGGTCGTAGGGCGTCCCCGTACGCCCCCATTTGTTGGGGCCAGGCGGGCCGCGATGCGGCCGCCCCGTGCTAGCATCGTAACCGGGGCGCTCACGAGGTGAACCGGGCCGTGCCGCGTTTCAACCAGCGCCAGGGATTCCTTGTCTCCGCGATCGTGCACCTGTCCATGCTCATGATCCTCGTGAGCCGGGTGCCGAACGCGGCTCCCAAGGTTGCCGAGGCCACCGCGCCGAAGAGCGATCGCGTGTTCATGCCTCCGCCCTCCGTTCTTCGGCAGCTGGCTCCCGCTCGGCCTCGGCCCGCGGCGCCCTTGGCTCCGGCCATTCCCCAGCCCAAGCCCGTCGAGAAGCCCCCCTCGGAAGCCAAGAAGGACCGAATCAGCGTCGGCGCGCCCAGCGAGGCGCGCAAGGAGCCTCTCATCCTCCGGCGCGACCAGGACCTGACGAACGTGGCCCCGAAGGGTCGCGCAGACGGCGCGCCCGCGGCGCCGCCGACCACGGCCACGCCGGAGCCGCCGAAGGCCGTGGCGTCCGGGGGCGCGCGAGAGGTCCCGGGCGCCCCGGGTCTCCGCCTTCCGCCCGGAATTGGCCGGGATCCTCAGTCGGGGAGTGAAGGCTCGCGGGCCCGACCGGGTGCCGAGGGTCCGATCGCGTCGTCGGCGCGAGATCTCGAACGGCGCGTGGCGCAGGCCCCGCTCGGCATACCCACGGGCACCGGGAACTTCCGCCAGATGGGGCCCTTGGCCTTCGATCCCCAGGGCGCCGACTTCACCGCCTGGATCAACCACTTCAAGAACGAGATCTACCGGAATTGGATCGTGCCCAAGGCCGCCGAGTTCGGGTTCCGTGGCCATGCCGACTTCGAGTTCACGGTGGAGCGGGACGGGACCATCACCGGGCTGCACCTCATTCTCCCCTCGGGCACGACCTCGCTCGACCGGGCGGCACAGAACGCCCTCATTGGCAGCCGCTTCCTTCCCTTGCCTTCCGATTTCGGGCCGCCACGTGTGACCATGCGGGTCAGCTTCTTCTACAACGTAGGACCGGAACCGCAGTCCTCGTGAGTCGCGCCCTGTGGGCTCGTCACCGCGGCCTGCTGTTGCTCGCCACGGCCGTCGTGGTCTGGGCCGGGGCGGCGAGCTGTCGAACCGCGACCCCAACGGGCCCGCCCGTCGCGGTGCCCTCGAAGCCTCCGGCCGCGGAGGCGAAGGAGCGATTGCTCCCCGCGCCCGACGTACAGAGGTTCGCGCCCTTGCCGAACCTGCGCGTCGGAATCCTCACCGACGTTCCGCGGGTCTCGGTCGGCGCCGACTCGGGAGTCGTGGTCTGGGGCCAGAACCCGGACGGGAGCTGGTCCGGTCGTCGCATCAAGGCGGGGCGAGCCACGTTCGTGACCACGGCCCCGAACGGGGGGGCGTCCCCGGCGCGGTCGTACGCGGTCCAGGTCGGCAGCTTCGCCGACGAGGCCGGCGCGCGCGCGGTCGCGGCCAAGGCCGAGGCTACGGCGGGCTTGCCTTCGGTGGTGAAGCCGAGCGCCGACGCATCGCGTTTCACCGCCCGGGTGGGCCAGTTTCCCTCGCGCGACGAGGCCCAACGCCTCGCGACCCGGCTCCATCGGGAGGGCTTCCCCGGCTCCTTCGTGGTTCAGCCGGAGGCGGGCTCGGGGCCGAGGGGGAGCGTCCGGCTGGTCGAGACCGGGGACGAGTTCGCGGGAGCGACGGTCGTGCCCGCGACCGAAACCGAGCGTCTCGCCGTCGATGCGAACCCTTACCGCGGCGCCATCGAGGTGCGCGCGGCCGAAGGCGGCACCCTCGCGGTGATCAACGTGGTCGGCCTCCAGGACTATCTGAAGGGCGTGGTGCCGAACGAGCTCTCGCCCCAGGTGTTTCCCGAGCGCGAGGCGCAGAAGGCCCAGGCGGTGGCGGCGCGGACCTATGCCCTGCGGAACCTGGGCCAGTTCGCCGCCCAGGGGTACGACCTGTGCGCGACCGCCACCTGCCAGGTCTACCGGGGCCTCTCCAGCGAGCACCCGCTTTCGAGCCAGGCCGTGGACGAGACGCGCGGTCAGGTAGCCAAGTACAAGGGCGAGCTCATCAACGCCCTCTACACCTCGACCTGCGGCGGCCACACCGAGGACGGCGCGAACATCTTCGACGAGGGTGCTCCCTACCTCGTCGGGGTGGTCTGCGCACCCGAGCGGGAGTCCTGGGCCGTGGTCCGCACCACCGTGCCCCCGCGCGCCCTGGGGGACGACCCCGATCTGACGCGGTCCGTTGCCCTCCTGAGCTCGCTGGGCGTTCTCGAACCGCGGCGCTTCGAGCCGTCGCACCTGCGGGGCATTCCCGCCGACCCGGAGATCCGGTCGTGGGGAGTGCACGTCACCGCGGCGCTCAAGCGCAAAGGGTGCCGGAGCGAGACCGGCGCTCTAGCGCGGCGCGGCACGTTCTTCGATTTCCTGGTGGGAGCTCTGTGCTGGGAGGAGCGGGCGGCGCGGCTTCTTTCCGCGGGCGACGAAGCCTACCTGCTGCGAGTCGAGGATCGGGCCGCCTTCACGGGAGCGGCCGAGCGACGCGCGGCAGCCCTCCTGATGTCCGAGGGGGTCTTGAGCCCCTTTCCCGACAACACCCTGCGCCCCGCCGCGGCCATCACGCGCGCCCAGGCGTTCGTGCTGCTGGCCCGGGCCCTCGAGAAAGCGGGCCCGCCCGAGCTGGTGAGCGCGAAGTTCGAGAGTCAAGGGCCGGCGGGCTTCGCGGTCGCGGTCGGAGAGGACAAGCGGACCCACCCGTTGGACCCTGCCGTGCGCCTGTACCGCAACCTCGACGGAGTGACCGCCGCCGCCTCGGAGGTCAGCCTGTCCGCCGGTGACGCGGTCAAGCTCGTGCTCCACGGCGGTCAGATCGCCTACCTCGAAGTCGCGCAGACTCGCCATGGCGTCGCGGCCGATCGGGACTCGCGCTACTACCGCTGGGAAGTCCGCGAAACCCCGGAGGAGGTGGCGCGCGGTGTCGCCCGCTATGGCCGCGTGGGCACGGTCAAAGACCTCGAGCCGCGCAAGATCGGGGTCTCCGGCCGCGTGGTCGAGCTCGTGGTCCGGGGCAGCGAGGGCGACCTCCTGCTGCGCGGCCTGCGGGTGCGGTGGGGCCTCGGCCTCCGCGAGAACCTCTTCGTGATCGAGCGCGAGCGCGATCCCTCGGGCGGAGTCTCGAGCTTCGTGTTCACGGGCAAGGGTTGGGGACATGGGGTGGGGCTTTGTCAGGTCGGGGCTTTCGGGATGGCGAAGGCGGGCGCCACCTTCGACCAGATCCTCAAACACTACTACTCGGGCATCGCGTTGGAGGTGCTCGACTAAGGGCTTTTTTGACAGCCATCGGCGCCCTGCTAGAATGCGCATTCCTTGAGCGAACGATGGCGACCACTCTGACGAAGCGACTCGACTCGTTCGCGATCCCTGGCGGCCTGAGAGGCCAGTTGAGCCAACTTCCTCTACCCGAGATCCTCCAGCACCTTCGCACCAGCAAGTCCACGGGTGTGCTTTCGCTCGTTTCGGGCGGGGCGCGCAAGGCGCTCTACGTGAAGGAGGGGCGCGTGGTCTTCGGCTCGAGCAATCTGCCGAACGACCGCCTCGGCGAGATCCTGATCCGCAACGGCAAGATCACGGTGGAGGAGTACGAGGCCTCGATCAAGGCGATCTCCAAGGGAAAGAGGCAGGGCAAGGTGCTGGTGGAGATGGGTGCTTTGTCTCCCAAAGACCTCTGGGAGGGCGTCCAGTTCCAGGTCCGCGAGATCGTCTACAGCATCTTCGAGTGGGAGGACGGCCAGTTCCACTTCGAGGAGTCGTCCTTACCGGGCAAGGAGCGCATCACGGTCGATCTCGACGTCCAGGACCTGATCCTGGCCGGCATCCGGCGGATCGACGCCACGGGCGCGATCCAGAGCCGCTATCCGGAGAGTTCGACCGTCCTCGAGCCGGGCGCGAGCCAGGCCCCGTCGTCGCTCGAGTCCTACGAGAAGCACATCCTGGGGCTGGTGGACGCCGAACGCAGCGTGCTCGAGATCTGCCAGGAGAGCGAGATCGGGGACAACGAGACCTTGAAGGTGCTCTACGCGCTCTTGTCGACGGGGATCCTCAAGATCAAGGGCAAGAAGGTCCGGACCCTGGACCAGGACTTCGTGCCCGAGGACACGCTCTACTCGGTGCTCACGTCCTTCAACCAGATGTACAGCTACATCTTTCGCTACATGGTCCGTGAGGTGGGTCCCATCGCGGAAAACGTGCTCGAGAAGTACCTCGGGACGCTCCGGGAGGCGAGGAAGGACGTGTTCCTCGGGGTCAAGCTGCAGAAGGACGGCTCGCTCGACCCCTCTGCCGTCGAAAGGAACCTCAACAAGGCGCCCGAGGACGCCCGCCGCCCGCTGCTCGTGGACAGCCTCAACGAGCTGCTCTATGCCGAGCTGCTCGCGGTCAAGCGCACCCTCGGCGCCGAGCACGAGAGCACCATCATCAAGGCCTTCCGCGAGCGGTAGCCCCACCGGGCCGAGCCTCCGCACATGATCGTGACCGGGTGACGAAAGCGCAAGTGCGAGGTGCCGCCCTTCTGTTGCTGCTAGCCCTCCTGTGGACGGCATGGCGTCTCCTGCGTCTCCCCTGATCGCGATCGTGGGGCCGACGGGAGCAGGGAAGAGCGCCCTCGCCCTGGAGGTCGCCCGGGAGCACGAGGGCGAGATCGTCTCCTGCGACAGCTTGCAGGTTTACCGTGGCCTCGACATCGGGAGCGCGAAAGTCGGCGAGAAAGAGCGGCGCGAGGTGCCTCACCATCTCCTCGACGTGGTCGAGCCCGATCAGGACTTCTCGGCCGCTGAGTACGCCCGGCTGGCGCGGGCCGCGGTCCGCGAGATCGCCCTCCGCGGCAAGCTTCCCCTGGTGGTGGGGGGAACCGGGCTGTACCTGAAGGCGCTGCTCGAGGGCTTGTTCGAGGGGCCCCCGCGCCAGGCGGATCTTCGTCGCCGCCTGGAAACCCTGGCCGCCCGCCATGGCGACTGAGCGCCTCCACCGCCTCTTGTCCCAGGTCGATGCCGCGACCGCGGCCCGCGTGGACTGCGAGGACCGGGTCCGGGTCGTGCGGGCCCTCGAGGTGTACTTCGTGAGCGGCCGACCCATCTCGGTGCAGCGGCAAGGCGGGGCGAGCCCCCTCCTGGGCTTCCACATCCTGACCCTCGGGCTACGGCCGGATCGCCCCGCGCTGCGGGCGGCGGTCGAACGTCGTACGGACGCGATGCTCCGAGCCGGCCTCGTCCCGGAGGTCACGGCGCTCCTGGCGCGAGGCCACAGCCCCGGCCTCCCGTCCCTCCGGGCGATCGGGTATCGCCAGGCCGTGCGCGTGGCCCAGGGGCAGATGGGCCTGGATGCGGCCCGCGCCGAGATCGTCACCGAGACCATGCGCTACGCCAAACGCCAGATGACCTGGTTCCGGCACCAGGCCAGGGTCCTCTGGTGCGCGACCCCGGTCGAAGCCAGGGGCCTGGCTCGGGCGTGGCTCGCGGCCCAGAGGACGGCTTCGCCCAGGCTTGACCAGACCCAGAAGGGCTAGTAAAGTAAGGGGTTTGGGCCGCTCTTTATGTTGCTGATCCAGATTTCCCAGATCCCTTCCGACGGCCTCGTCGTGAACGAGGAGCTTCGTCCTTCGGCGGTTCACGTCGAAGGGGAGGAGACCTTTTCCCTCGCTCCCGCGGGCCGCCTCGATTGTCGGGTGGACAAGGTCGACGGCGTGTCGGTCCACGTGAGGGGTCGCTTGCAGGCGGCCCTCGAGATGATCTGCAGCCGCTGCCTCGAGCCGTTCTCGTTTCCGGTCGACCAGGAGCTGGACCTGTTCTATCTTCCCCATGCCCAGGGCGCGGCGAGCGAAGAGGAGGAGGTCGAGGTCGAGCTCAAGGATCGCGACATGGTCGTGGCGTACTACCAGGGCGAAGCCCTGGACCTCGGGGACATGATTCGGGAACAATTCTTCCTGGCCGCCCCCGTGAAGCCGCTCTGCCGGGAGTCCTGCAAGGGGCGGTGCCCTTCGTGCGGGGCCAACCGCAACGAAGGCACGTGCGCGTGCCCGCCCCTCCCGTCCGACCCGGACGTACGCCTGCTGGAGCTGAAGAAGATCTTCGACGCACGTTCTCATTAGGAGCTCTGATGCCGAATCCCAAGCGCCGCCACTCGAAGGCTCGCCGCGACTCGCGGCGCGCCCACGACCACCTGAAGCCGCCCGGCCTGAGCCTCTGCCCGCAGTGCCATGAGCCCCAGCTTCCGCACCGCGTGTGCCCGCGCTGCGGCTTCTACAAGGGGCGCCAGGTCATCGCCGTAGACGAGGTCTAAGGCGCCCCGCTCGATCCCTCGGGCATGAGCCAGTCAATCGTAGGCGTGCGCGTGGCCATCGACGCCATGGGTGGTGACAACGGGCCGGGCGTGGTGGTGGCCGGGGCCATCGAGGCCGGCCGCACCCTGGGCATCAAGGCCCTGCTGGTGGGCCCCGACGCCCTGGTCCGGCGCGAGCTCCTCGCCGCGGGGCCGGGGGGAGGAGCGTGCGAGATCGTCGATGCTCCGGACGTCGTGGGCATGGCCGAAAAGGTGAGCCGCTCGACCCTCAAGAAGAGGTCCTCCATCCAGGTCGGGATCGAGCTCGTGCGGGACGGGAAGGCCGACGCCTTCTTCTCCGCCGGGAACACGGCGGCGTGCTGGACGATCGCCAAGCTCTCCCTGGGGACGCTCGAAGAGGTCGACCGCCCCGCCCTCGCCGCGGTGGTGCCCAACGTCACCGGTCGCACCCTCCTGCTCGACGTGGGAGCCAACGCGAACTGCAAGGCCCGCCACCTCGAGGAGTTCGCGGTGATGGGCAACGTCTACGCCCGGGCGGTGCTTCACGTAGAGAACCCGCGCATCGGCCTCATGAGCATGGGCGAAGAAGAGGGCAAGGGGAACGAGCTGACCCGCGAGGTCCACGAGGTGCTCAAGGAATCGCCCCTGAACTTCCTGGGCAACGTCGAGGGACGCGACATCTTCAACGGGAAGGTGGACGTCATCGTGATGGACGGTTTCACCGGCAACGTGGTCCTGAAGGCGAGCGAGAGTCTCGCCGAGTCGCTCTTCGCCCTCCTGCGTGAGGAGCTGTCCCGGACCGCGTTCCGGAAGCTGTGGGCCTGGCTCTCCCGCTACGCCTACCGGGCCATCAAGAAGCGAACCGACGCCGCGGAGTACGGCGGCGCGCCCCTCCTCGGGGTGCGGGGCGCCTGCGTGATCGGTCACGGGCGGTCGAGCCCGACCGCCATCATGCACGGAGTCCGGGTGGCGGCCGAGTTCTTCGCGAGCGGAGTCAATGCCCAGATCGAATCCGAGCTGCGCGCGCTCGCGCCGCGCCGGGAAGAGGCAGGCACGGTATGAGCCTGGCCTTCGTGTTTCCGGGGCAGGGCTCGCAGAAGGTCGGGATGGGGAAGGCCCTCGCCGCGGCCATTCCCGAGAGCCGTGCCGTCTTCGAGGAAGCCGATCGGGCCCTGGGGTTTCCCCTCTCGACCCTGTGCTTCGACGGGCCCGAGAGCGACCTCCAACGCACCGCCAACACCCAGCCGGCGATCCTCACCGTGGCCACGGCGGCGCTTCGCGCGCTCGAGGCACGTGGGGTTCAGGCGCGGTGGGCGGCCGGCCACAGCCTGGGGGAGTATGCGGCCCTCGTGGCGGCGGGAACCCTCTCGCTGTCCGAAGCGGTAAAGACGGTTCGTCAGCGGGGCCAGTTCATGCAGGAAGCAGTGCCCGAGGGGCAGGGAGCGATGGCCGCGATCCTGGGCCTCGACCTGGCCCTGGTCGAGGGCGCTTGCCAGGAGGGGGCCGAGGGTGAGATCGTCGCTCCCGCGAACATCAACTCACCCGGCCAGGTCGTGATCGCCGGCCACGCCGGGGCCGTGGAACGCGCCTCGTCGCGCTGCAAGGCGGCCGGGGCGAAGCGAGCGGTGGCTCTTCCCGTGTCTGCCCCGTTCCACTGCGCCCTGATGATGCCCGCGCAGGAGCGGCTCACTCCGGTGCTTGCCGCCCTGCCGTTCCCCGACCCGAGCGTTCCCGTAGTCAGCAACGTGGACGCACGCCCGGTGGTCTCGGGCAGGGAGTGCCGGGATGCGTTGGTGCGCCAGGTGTCATCCCCCGTTCTCTGGCAAGAGTCGGTGGAGCGCCTGGTCGCTCTAGGTGCCACGACCTTCGTCGAGATCGGTCCCGGCACGGTGCTGTCGAGGCTCGTCCGAAAGATCGCGAAGGAGGCAAGGGTGTTGCACGTCGAAGACCCCGAGTCTCTCGAGAAGACGTGTGCCGCTCTCGCCGCGAGCCCGGAGGCCGGCGCATGAGGGGACGCCTGGCCGGAAAGGTCGCCCTCGTGACCGGCGCCTCACGGGGCATCGGCCGGGTGATCGCGGAGAGCCTGGCCGAAGCCGGGGCCATGGTGGTCCTGGGAGCGCGCGATTCTGCGCGGCTCACGGAGGCGGTGGCCGGGATCGAGACCCGCGGAGGCCAGGCCGAGGCCGTGGGCCTCGACGTGGCGGACAAGGCCTCGGTGGAAGCCGCGATGGCCGGGCTCCTGGCCAGGCACGGCCGCCTCGACGTGCTCGTGAACAACGCGGGGATCACGCGAGACAACCTGCTCCTCCGCATGAAGACCGAGGAGTGGAACGAGGTCCTGGCCACCAACTTGACGGGAGCGTTCCTCTGCACCCAGGCCGCGATGAAGCCGATGCTGAAGCAAAGGAGCGGACGCATCGTGAACGTCACCTCCGTCGTGGGTCTCTCGGGAAACGCGGGCCAGGCGAACTACGCGGCCAGCAAGGCCGGGCTCGTCGGCTTCACGAAGTCGGTGGCGCGCGAGGTCGCCTCGCGGGGCATCACGGTGAACGCCGTAGCCCCGGGCTTCATCGAGACGGACATGACCGCGGCCATGACGGAAAAGGCCCGCGAAGCCGTGGTTTCGGCCATTCCCCTGGGGCGGGTGGGTGAAGCGCGCGACGTGGCGGCGGCGGTGACCTTCCTGGCCTCGGACGAAGCGGGCTACGTGACCGGGCAGGTCCTGGCGGTGGATGGTGGCTTCCACATGTAGAATGGCGCTCGCTCCTCGGGAGCCCCCCGGCGGGGAGAGCCCTTGACAAGAGCGAAGAGATCGGCCTTTGAAGAACGTTGAACGTCGCTACGACCGCGCCGCGCGCGGCCTTGGAGGAGTCTGATGGAGCCTGTGAACGATCGCGTCAAGAAGATCATCGTGGACCAGCTGGGTGTGGAGGAGGAGCTCGTGACCCCCGAGGCCTCGTTCGTGGACGACCTCGGAGCGGACAGCCTCGACACCGTCGAGCTGGTCATGGCCCTCGAAGAGGAGTTCGGGGTCGAGATCCCGGACGAGGACGCGGAGAAGATCACGCGGGTCAAGGAAGCGGTCGACTACATCGAGAAGCACTCGGACAAGGCGAAGAAGTAGGCGAGCCGTTCGCGGCGCCCCTCGAAGCGGGGAAGGAGATGTGGCACTGAAACGAAGAGTGGTCGTGACCGGAGTGGGGCTCGTTTCGCCCCTGGGCATCGGAACGGACACCACCTGGGACAGCATCCTGGGCGGCCGCTCGGGCGTCGCTCCCATCACCCTCTTCGACGCCTCGCGCCACTCGACGCATATCGGGGCCGAGGTCAAGGGCTTCGATCCGCTGAACTGGGTGGAGAAGAAGGACGTCAAGAAGATGGACCGCTTCATCCAGTTCGCGGTGGCGGCCGCGGATTTCGCGATGAAGGACTCGGGCCTCACGGTGGGCGCTGCGAATGCCGAGCGGGTCGGGGTCTACGTGGGCAGCGGCATCGGCGGGTTCTCGACCATCGAGCGAGAGCACGAAGCCCTCCTGAAGGGCGGACCGCGGAAGGTCAGCCCCTTCTTCATCCCGGCCGCGATCGCGAACCTGGCCTCGGGATGGGTCTCGATCCGGACCGGGGCCAAGGGACCCAACTCGTGCACGGCCACCGCGTGCACGAGCAGCGCCCACGCCCTGGGCGACTCGTTCCGGATCATCCAGCGCGGCGATGCCGACGCCATGATCGCGGGGGGGAGCGAGGCCGCCATCACCCCCCTGGCGGTCGGGGGCTTCGCAGCCATGCGCGCCCTCTCCACCCGCAA
The DNA here is from genome assembly GCA_963760685.1 of uncultured Acidobacteriota bacterium. GTDB lineage: Bacteria > Acidobacteriota > Vicinamibacteria > Fen-336 > Fen-336 > CAVXEA01. The sequence goes on along the minus strand of CAVXEA010000003.1, from coordinate 2,064,886 downwards.
CGACGATCCCGCCCGGGCCTCGCGGCCGTTCGACCGGGACCGCGACGGCTTCGTGATCGGGGAGGGGGCGGGCATCCTCGTGATCGAGGAGCTGGAGCAGGCGCGCGCCCGCGGCGCTACGATCTACTGCGAGATCGTGGGCTACGGAATGTCGGGAGACGCCTTCCACATCAGCTCCCCTTGCGAAGACGGCGACGGCGCCATCCGCGTCATGCGCGCCACCTTGAAGGACGCAGGGGTCGAGCCGGCGGCCGTCGACTACGTCAACTGCCATGGGACCTCGACCCCGGTGGGCGACCCCATGGAGGTCCTGGCGGTGAAGGCGGTCTTTGGAGAGCACGCGAAGACGAAGCTCGCGGTCAGCTCCACGAAGTCGATGACCGGCCACCTGCTGGGCGCGGCAGGTGGGCTCGAGGCCGGGGTGACGGCGCTCGCCATTCGCGACCAGATCCTGCCTCCCACCACCAACTACGAGAACCCGGACCCTGCCTGCGACCTCGACTGCGTGCCCAACACCGCGCGCAAGGCCAAGGTGAGCTACGCGCTCTCCAACTCGTTCGGCTTCGGCGGGACCAACGGGGCGCTGCTCTTCGCGCGCTTCGATCACTAGCGAGGTCCTGGAAACGGCATGAAGATCGTGGTCTGCCTGAAGCAGGTGCCCGACACCGAGACCCGGGTGAGGATCGGCCCCGACGGCCGCTCGCTCGCCGAGACCGAGGTGAACTGGGTGGTCTCGCCCTTCGACGAGTTCGCGATCGAAGAGGCGCTCCGGCTCAAGGAGGCGCATGGCGGCGAGGTCGTGCTCGTCTCCCTGGGGCCGGATCGCGTCCTGTCCGCGCTTCGAAGCGGCCTGGCCATGGGCGCCGACTCGGCCGTGCACCTCAAGGACCCGCTGTTCGAGGCCACCGACACGTTGGGGACGGCGCGCGCCCTGGCCGCGGCGGTCGAGGATCTGGCTCCCTTCGACCTGGTGCTGACCGGCCACCAGGGTGTCGGCGGCGATCATGGCCAGGTCCCCGGGCTGCTCGCCGAGCTGCTGGACCTGCCGCAGGTGACGGTGGCGATCAAGATCGCGGTGGCGGGTGCCTCCGCCACGGTGGAGCGCGAGGTGGAGGGGGCTCGCGAGACCTGGGAGACGAGCCTGCCCGCCGTGATCTCGGCCCAGAAGGGCCTGAACGAGCCGCGCTATGCCTCCTTGAAGGGCATCATGGCGGCCAAGAAGAAGTCGATCGCGGTAAAGGACGCCGCCGCTCTCGGACTCGACGCGGCCGTCCTCCGCCCGAAGGCGCAGGTGATGGCCCTCGAGCTGCCTCCGGCGCGCGCCGCGGTGCGCATGATCGAAGGCGACCCGGATGCCCAGGTGAAGGAGCTGCTGCGCCTGCTCCACGAAGAAGCCAAGGTGATTTGAGGCGACCATGCCCGGAATCCTGACGTTCGCCGAGCAACGCGAAGGCACGCCGCGCCGCGCGGCGCTCGAGGCCGTCTCCGAGGCGCGCCGACTCGCGGACACGACCGGGGCCAAGGTCGCCGCCGTGGCCATCGGGCCCGGTGCGACCGCGGCGGCGGCCGAGCTGGCCGCTTTCGGAGCCGACCGGGTCCACGTCTATGGCGACGCAGGCTTCGCCGCGTACTCCACCGAGGCGTATGCCCGGGCCCTGGCCCAGGCCATCGACCAGGAGAAGCCGACCGTCGTCCTTCTTCCCTTCACGGCCCTGGGCAAGGACCTGGCCCCCCGGGTCGCGGCACGGTTGGGGGCCGCACTCGTCTCCGACTGCGTTTGCGTCGCCCTCAAGGACGGTCGACTCGAGGCTCGACGCCCGATGTACGCCGGGAAGGCGTTTGCCACCGTGAGGTGCGAGGGTGAGCCGCAGATGGCGACGCTCCGGCCCAACGTGTTCGCGCTCGGGCCGAGAGACGCCGCTCGCCAGGCCGAGGTGATCGGGGGAAAGGTGGAGACCACGGCCCGCGCGCGGGTCACGGCGGTGGCCGTGGCCAGCGAGGGCAAGGTCGAGCTCTCCGAAGCCCAGGTGATCGTCTCGGGCGGGCGCGGCTTGAAGGGCCCGGAGCACTTTCACCTCGTTCAGGAGCTGGGCCAGGCCTTTGGCGCCGCCGTGGGCGCCTCGCGCGCGGTCGTGGACGCGGGCTGGGTCGATCACCACATGCAGGTGGGGCAGACCGGCAAGACCGTTTCTCCGACCCTCTACATCGCCTGCGGGATCAGCGGCGCCATCCAGCACCTGGCCGGGATGTCGTCCTCGAAGTACATCGTGGCCATCAACAAGGACGCGGACGCGCCGATCTTCAAGGTCGCCGACTATGGCATCGTCGCCGACGTGTTCGAGATCCTGCCCCGGCTGACCGCCGCGGCGCAGGCCTACTTCGCCGCCAAGAGGTAAGGGTCACCCTCACCCTGAGGGGAGCAATGCCGGAGCGCGAAGTGCTGGAGACGGACGTGCTGGTCGTGGGCGGGGGCCCCGCGGGCCTCGCCGCGGCCATCCGCTTCAAGGACCTCCTCGATGCGCACAACGCCACCGCGTCCAAGCCGGTCGAGGCCACGATCATGGTGGTCGAGAAGGCGGCCGAGTTCGGGGCCCACAGCCTCTCCGGCGGGGTGCTCGATCCGGCGTCCCTCGAAGAGCTGATCCCGGGTTTCGCCCTGAAGGGCGCCCCCGTCGTGACGAAGGTCACCGAGGATCACGTCTATTTCCTGACCGCCGGGGGGAAGCTGACCCTGCCCCTCGTTCCGCCCGCGCTCCAGAACCACGGGAACTACGTCATCAGCCTCAACCAGCTCGTGAAGTGGATGGCCGCGCAGGCCGAGACGCGCGGGATCGACCTCTTGCCGGGGTTTCCCGGCTCCGCGATGCTGGTCGAGGACGGCCGCGTGATGGGCGTCCGCACCGGCGACAAGGGTGTCGACAAGAACGGCGCGAAGAAGCCGAACTTCGAGGCCGGCGTGGACCTGCGCGCCAAGGTCACGATCCTGGCCGAGGGCGCGCGGGGGAGCCTGACCAAGGAGATCGTGAAGACGCTCGGGTTGGATTCCGCGAGCCACCCGATGAGCTACTCGATCGGTCTCAAGGAGCTCTGGGAGGTTCCCAAAGGTCGCCTACGGCCCGGGGCCGTGATCCACACCATGGGGTTCCCGCTCGACACGCGGACGTTCGGGGGTGGGTTCATCTACGGCTTCACCGAGGACCGGATCTCGATCGGGCTCGTAGTAGGCCTCGACTACCACGACCCGTTCCTCGACCCGCACGCGCTCTTCCAGAAGCTCAAGGAGCATCCCGAGGTCAGACCGCTGCTCGAGGGCGGCCGGATGCTGCGCTACGGGGCGCGTACCATCAGCGAAGGTGGCTGGTACGCCATTCCGCGGCCGTACGCCGACGGCCTGCTTCTCGTGGGAGAAGCCGCAGGGTATCTGAATGCGATGCGGCTCAAGGGGATCCATCTCGCGATCAAGACCGGAAGCCTCGCCGCGGAGAGCGCCTTCGAGGCCATCCTGGCGGGCGACGCCTCGGGAAGTCGCCTGCGCTCGTTCGAGGAGAAGGTGGCCCGGTCCGCGGTGAAGAAGGAGCTCTTCTCCGTCCGCAACTTTCACCAGGGCTTCAAGCACGGCCTCTGGGGCGGGCTCCTCCATACCGGCCTTCAGATGATCACGGGAGGGCGCGGCCTCGTGGACCCCATGCCCCCCTCGAAGGGTTTCGCGGAGGTCGAAAAGCTCGCCGACTACTACGGAGCCGGCTCCGTCCGCGAGCGCTTCGCGCGCAAGGCCATGGACGCAACGCTCACCTTCGACCGCCTGACCGACGTCTATCACTCCGGAACGAAGCACGAGGAGGACCAACCGGTCCACCTGCACGTGGCGGATACGAACCTCTGCGAGACCCGCTGCCGGGAGGAGTACGGGAACCCGTGCGAGAAGTTCTGCCCGGCCGCGGTCTACGAGATGGTGCCCAAGGCGGCAGAGTCCCGCGACCTCCGCCTCCAGATCAACTTTTCCAACTGTGTCCACTGCAAGACCTGCGACGTCATGGATCCCTACCAGGTGATCACCTGGGTCACCCCGGAAGGCGGCGGCGGTCCGCGCTACGACGACCTCTGACGCCCGAGATCGAGGCTCGCAGCCGCGCCGCGTCCGCGTGCTAGCATCAGGCTTTTAGGGATCCCGCCCCTCATGGCCGAGTACAACTTCACTGAGATCGAGGCGCGCTGGCAGCGCCATTGGGACGAACGCCAGGCGTTCGAGGTCGGTGAGGACCCGTCCCGGCCGAAGTTCTACTGCCTCGAGATGTTGCCCTATCCGTCCGGCGACATCCACGTCGGCCACGTCCGCAACTACTGCATCACCGACGTGATCGCCCGCTACAAGACGATGCGCGGGTTCGCGGTCATGCACCCCATCGGGTGGGACGCGCTGGGTCTGCCTGCGGAGAACGCCGCGATCAAGCGGGGGATCCATCCCGACACCTGGACCCGGCAGAACATCGCGGGCATGAAGCGCCAGCTCCGCCGCATGGGCTTCAGCTATCCCTGGAGCCGCGAGATCGCGACCTGCGACCCGGAGTACTACCGCTGGAACCAGTGGTTCTTCCTCCGGATGCTGGAGAAGGGCATCGCCTACCGGAAGAAGGCCGAGGTCAACTGGTGCCCGTCCTGTCAGACCGTGCTCGCCAACGAGCAGGCCGAGGGCGGGGTCTGCTGGCGCTGCAAGAGCGTCGTGGAGCAGCGCGAGCTCGACCAGTGGTTCCTGCGCATCACCGCTTACCAGGACCAGCTCCTCGACGACATGGCGTCCCTGGGCTGGCCGGACCGCGTGCTCGTCCAGCAGCGGAACTGGATCGGCCGCTCCCCGGGGGCCGAAGTCGACTTCCCGGTCGAGGGCCAGGAGCCCATCCGCGTCTTCACCACGCGGATCGATACGATCTTCGGCGCCACGTTCATGGTGCTGGCCCCCGAGCACCCGCGGGTCGAGGGCCTCATCAAGGGAACGCCGGGGGAGGAGAAGGCGCTCGCGGCGGTCAAGCGCTTGCGGGGCCAGGATCGGCGGGCGCGCCTCGAGGGTCAGGTCGAGAAAGAGGGGGTCTTCACCGGGCGACAGGCCACGAACCCCTTCACCGGCCAGCTCGTGCCGGTCTGGGTGGGGAACTTCGTGCTCATGGGCTACGGCACGGGCGCCATCATGTCCGTGCCCGCCCACGACCAGCGGGACTTCGACTTCGCCAGGATGTACGGCCTTCCCATCCGCGTCGTGATCCAGCCCGGAGGGGCGGCCCTCCAAGCGGAAGCGCTGACGGCCGCCTACGAGGGGCCGGGCAAGGCCGCGGACTCGGGCGAGTGGACGGGGCTCGACTCGGCCGCGGCGATCCAGGGAATGGCCGCCCACGCGGCGGCCCGGGGCTTCGGCCGGGCCGTAGTCACGTATCGCCTCAAGGACTGGCTGATCAGCCGACAGCGGTACTGGGGAACACCCATACCTGTCGTCTACTGCGAAAAGGACGGGATGCAGCCGGTGCCTGATGCCGCGCTGCCCGTGGTCCTGCCCAAAGACGCACCCTTCACGGGTGAGGGTGGCAATCCGCTGAACAAGGTCCCGGCCTTCGTGAACACGACGTGCCCCAAGTGCAAGGGTCCGGCCCGGCGTGAGACCGACACCATGGACACGTTCGTGGACTCGTCCTGGTACTTCTACCGCTACCTCTCGCCGAAGAAGGACGACGGCCCCGTGGACGCGGCCGCGGTCCGCTACTGGTTCCCGATCGACCTCTACGTGGGTGGCATCGAGCACGCCATCCTACACCTCGTCTACTCGCGCTTCTGGACGAAGGTGATGCGTGACCTCGGCCTCGTCGCGTTCGACGAGCCCGTCCTGCGGCTCTTCCCCCAGGGCATGGTCCACAAGGACGGCGAGGTGATGTCGAAGTCCAAGGGCAACACCGTGGCCCCGGACGACGTCATCGGCAGCTACGGCGCCGACACCCTGCGGCTCTACGTCCTGGGCGAGGCTCCGGCGGAGATGGCCCTCGAGTGGAGCGAGGAGCGCATCGGCGGATCCTTCCGTCTGGTTCAGCGGGCCTGGCGGCTCGTGGACCGGCATGCCGCGGCCCTTTCCGGGAATGCTGCGGGGGATCTCCCGGCGGACTCTTCCGGCCCCGCCCGAGACCTGCGGCGCAAGACCCATCAGACGGTCCAGAAGGTGACCGCGGACATCGAGCGCATCCACCTCAATACCGCGGTGGCCGCCTTCCACGAGCTCGTGAACGAGATCCATCGGCTCGAGCCTGCCCTGGCCTCGCCTTCCGGGGACGGGCTCGGCGCGCTGCGCGAGGCCGTCGAGACCCTGGTCCTCCTCATGAACCCGTTCGCGCCCCACGTGTGCGAGGAGATGTGGCTTCGTCTCGGCCACGAGGGCGGGCTCGTGAAGGCGCCGTGGCCGGTCGCCGACGCGGCCGTGGCCCGGGAGGACTCCGTGGAGCTGGCGGTGCAGGTGAACGGCAAAGTGCGGGGACGGATCACGGTGCCCCGGGATGCCGGCGAGGAAGAGATCCAAAGGTCCGCCCTTGCCGAGCCTCGGGTCGCCGAGGCGCTGGACGGCAAGCAGGTGGCCAAGCTCATCGTCGTGCCCGGAAGGCTGGTCAGCGTGGTGGTGCGTTGATGCCGACCGCACGGCGTGCCCTGGCCCTGGCCCTGCTCCTCGCCGCGCCGGGCTGTGGGTATTCACTCGTGGGCCACGGGATCACTACCGACCCGAGCATCAAGCGCATCGGCGTCCCCCTGTTCAAGGACCGCACCGGCAAGCTCGGCCTGGACCAGAAGGTCACCCAGAAGGTGAGCGAGGAGTTGCTGCGCCGGGGCCATTTCGACGTGGTCCCCCAGGCTACGGGCGTGGACGCGCTCGTCGAGGGCGAAGTGATCGCGTACAACGTCCTGCCCATCGGCTTCGGAGACGTGGCCTCGTCCTCGGGAACCCAGACCCAGGCCAGCCGCTACGCGATCTCCCTGGTGGCCCGGGTCAAGTACACGAAGGTCGGCCAGACCGAACCGATCTGGCAAAGCGAGAGCTTTTCCTTCCGCGACGAGTACGACGTCGGAGACAACCCCGCAAACTTCTTCGACCGCGAGGACCAGACGATCGACCGCATGAGCACCCAGTTCGCGAAGAACCTCGTGTCCGCGATGCTCGAGGCGTTCTGATGGGGACGGGCCGGGTGGCCGCCATCCTGGGGGCCGACACCTATCTGGCCGAGATGGCGCTCGAGAAGCTCCTGGCGGGCGCCGTGGGAATCGATCGCGAGGAAGCCGTTCAGGCTCTCCGAGGGGACGAGACCACGTGGGACCGGGTCCTGGCCTCCGCACAGATGCGTTCCCTGTTCGCCGAGGAGCGGGCTCTGGTCGTGCGGGGGGCGGAAGGGTTGAAGGGCGACGGCGAAGGCCTGGACGCCTACCTCAAAGATCCCACCCCCGGAGTGACCCTGATCCTTCTTGCGGCCAAGCCCGACAAGCGCAAGGCGGTGTGGAAGAGGATCACCGAGAAGGCGGCCGTGATCGCGGCCGAACCGCTCCGCGGCGCGAAGCTCCGGAGCTACGTGGAGAACGAGCTACGCCGGCGCCGTCTCAAGATGGCGCCCGAAGCCGTGGGCGAGCTGATCGACCGCGTGGGCGGCGACCTGCGGCGCTTGATGGGGGAGGCGGAAAAGCTCGAAGCCTATGCGGAGGGACAAGCGATCTCTGCCGAGGACGTGGCCCGGGTGTGCGGCCGGGGACTGGGGCGGCCGCTCTACGTGCTCGCGGACGCCTTCGGGCAGCGGGACCTCCAGTCGGCCCTCGAGCAGGTGAGTGCCGCCCTGGAGGAAGGTGAGAGGCCCGAGCTGGTGTTGAGCGCCCTCCACCGAAGCCTCCGGCAGGTTCGCGGGTTGCGTCAGATGGCGGAAGAGAAGCGATCCCGGGACGAGATGGTGCGGGGCCTGGGCCTGCCCCCCAACATGGCCTTCAAGGTTCCCGCACTCCTCGAGGCCGCCCGGCGCTGGACCGACAAAGACCTGTCCGCGGCCCTCGACGCCTTGGGGCAAGCCGACCGCGCGGTGAAGCGCGGGGTGGCCGCGAGTGCTTCGTTGACCGCGGCCGTGGCGGCCGCCCGGCGTGTCGATCGACGGCCGGTCAGGCCCGCGTCGCCGCCAGGGCGTTGACCTTGCGGGAAAGGCGGCTCTTGTACCGGGACGCCGCGTTGTCGTGCACGACTCCCTTCTTGGCCGCCTTGTCGATCTCGCCGACCGTCTCCGAGAGGAGCTTCCGCGCCGCGTCGCCGTCGCCCTTTTCGATGGCCGCGCGCAGCTTCCTGACCTGGGTCTTGAGCTGCGAGACGCTGCGCCGGTTGCGGGCCCGTCGCTTGAGGCTCTGCCTCTCCTGCTTCAGGGCCGATGCGTGATGTGCCAATCCTCTCCTCCTCGTAAACGCAACAAAAGACTAGTATAGCGGCCTTGGTTCCCGAGGTCAACAAAGAGGCGGCCGGCCCCGCCCTCGCGCGCTCCTTGGGCCTCGTCTCCTCCCTCACCATGGTCTCGCGGCTCCTGGGGCTGGTGCGCGAGCAGGTGTTCGCGGCCCTCCTCGGCGACAGCCGCTTCGCCGACGCCTTCCAGATCGCCTTCCGCATCCCGAACCTGCTACGCGACCTCTTCGCCGAAGGCGCGCTGTCGGCGGCCTTCGTGCCCACCTACGCGCGCACCCTGCTCCGCGAAGGACGCGAACCCGCGTTTCGGCTGGCCCGCCGCCTCGCGACCCTCGTGGGGGTGCTGCTCCTGGGCATCGTGGTCCTGGGTGTGATCTTCGCCGGACCCCTCGTCGCGGCGCTGGCTCCCGGCTTCCACCTGACTCCGGGCAAGGCCGAAGCCACCGTTACCCTGACCCGCGTCATGATGCCCTTCCTGCCCCTCGTTTCGTTCGCCGCCCTGGCGATGGGGATGCTGAACGCCGAGGAGAAGTTCGGCTACCCGGCATTCTCCCCGGCCATGTTCAACGTGGCCACGATCCTGTGGGGCTTCCTGCTCGTAGCGTTGTCCGTGCCCGCGGAGCAGATCGCGCTGGGCTGGGCCCTGGGCACCCTCGTCGGCGGAGCGGCGCAGTTCCTGATCCAGGCTCCGCCGCTTTGGAAGATGGGGTTTCGCTACCGGCCCGAATGGGCCCCCATGGACGCGGGCATACGCCAGGTAGGCCGGTTGATGGGGCCGGCCACCATCGGCCTCGCGGCCGTCCAGATCAACATCTTCGTGAACAGCTACTTCGCGTCCTACGAGCCCGGGGCGGTCTCCTGGCTCACCTACGCCTTCCGCATTCTCTACTTGCCCATCGGAATCTTCGGTGTCGCCGCCGGCACCGTGGCCACGAGCGGGTTGGCGAGGCGTGCCGCCGCGGGGGACATGGAAGGTGTGCGCTCCACGCTTCGACAGTCTCTTTCGATGCTGGCGTTTCTCACCCTGCCCGCCACGGCGGGGCTCCTGGTCCTGGCCGAGCCCATCGTGCGGCTCTTGTACGAACGCGGCCGATTCGGGCCGACCTCGACCACGGGCACCGCCGCCGCCCTGACCTGCTACGCCCTGGGGCTCTGCGCGTACACCGGGGTGAAGGTGCTGGCCCCGGCGTTCTATGCGCTGGGCACGCCCCGTGTGCCCCTCCTGGCCAGCGGGCTCGCGGTCACGACGAACCTGCTCGTGAATCTCGCCCTGTTTCGCTCGTTCGGGTTTCGTGCCGTAGCCCTCGGCACCGCGCTCGGCTCCATCGTCAACGCGGTCTTCCTGGCGGTGGCCTTCGAGCGGCGCCTCGGGGGCCTTCGTGGCCACGGCCTGGGTCTGCGCTCGGCGCGCATGGTCGCGGCGGCCCTGGTCATGGCCCCCTTGGCCTGGGTCGTGGCGCGGACCCTGGCCTCGAGATTCGGCGGCCATGGCCTGTGGACGCAGCTCCTCGTTGGCCTCGTCCCGGTCGTCAGTGGAGGGTTGGTCTACGGGCTCGCAGCCTGGCTTCTCAGAATCCCCGAAGCCTCTTCCCTGACCGACTTCGTGCGCCGACGGCTGGAGCGCCCTGAGAGACAAAAGCCCAAGGAATAGCCCTACGGGCTCTCCCGAACGCAATTCCTTGTGGCTCCAGGGCCTCTTGTGCTAACTTCCGGAGCGGTCGTCCGTTCCAGACCGAGGGGGCCAATGAAGCAATCGAGGATCCTGATCGTTGCCGGTGGACTGCTTGGTGTCTTCGTGCAGCCGCAGGGTGCCTCGGCCCAATCGGGTCCCGGGCCCGAGAACTACCACCTCCGCATCGAGGCCGTCACCTGGGACACCGGCATCGAGGGGCAGATTCAGAAGGGCTTCGGCTCCGACCCCGGCACGCTCCTCGACCTCACCGACGACCTGGGCGTCGGCGACGAGCGGACCTACGGGGGCGACGTTGCGATTCAGTTCAAGCGGGGCTGGAAGCTCCGGGGATCGTTCACCAACATCGATTACTCCGGGGACACGACGGCCCGGCAGAACTTCACCTTCGGCGAAGACCAGTACTTCGTAGGGGACCAGGTCGTCACGACCATCCAGGGCCGGTACTACACGGCCGCTCTCGAGTGGGACTTCGTGCAGAAGCCCCAGGGATACCTCGGGCTCTTCGTCGGGGCGAAGCTCCTCGACGGAGACTTCGTGCTCGTGTCACCGGGGACCAACAAGCGGGACATCGAGAGCGGAGTCGGTGGGCTCCCGGTGCTGGGTTTCTCCACCCGGTTCTACTCGGGACGCCGCTTCAGCGCACAGACCGAGTACTCCGGCATGACCATCGGGAGCCGGGGCAGCGTCTGGGAGTTCGACGTGTCCACCCGCTTCCACCTCTCGGACCGGCTCGCGGCCATGGCCGGGTACCACCGTTTGCGCATGCGCGTCGAGCCCACGAGCGGCCGCGACTTCGTCGAGGTGAAGCTGTCGGGGATCAGCTTCGGCCTCGAGCTCAGCCTCTAAGGGATCAGGCGCGCCATCGTGGCGTCCTCGCGCGCCATCCTCGAAGAGTATCTCGATCACCTGCGCGTCGAGCGTGCCCTGGCCGACAACTCCCTCCTCGCCTACGGACGAGACCTGCGCGCGCTCTCGACGTGGGCGGAAGAGCGGTCCACCAGTCTTCTCGCGCTCGAGTCGAAGGATCTCTCGGACTACATGGGCGCCCTGCGCAAGCGGGGCCTGTCCGCTCGATCCGTGGCGCGGGCGGTCCACGCCGCCCGAGGTCTCTTCCGCTTCGCGGTTCGGGAGGGGCGGCTCGCGGCCGACCCCATGCGGAACCTTCGGGCGCCCCGCTCGTTCAAGGGCCTGCCTCGCTTCCTGACCCCGGCCCAGGTCGAGGCGCTCCTGGCGGCCCCGGATCCCAGCGCGCGGTACGGCCTGCGGGACCGGGCCATCCTCGAATTGCTGTACGCGACCGGCCTGCGCGTCTCGGAGCTCACGGGCCTGCGCCCGGGGGATCTCGACCTGGAGGTGGGCCTCCTGCGCTGCATGGGGAAGGGGCGCAAGGAGCGCCTGGTCCCCATGGGACGCGTGGCCTGCCGCGCCGTGGAGAAGTACGTCGAGGACGCACGAGGGAGGCTCGCGCGGGGCCGGGGCTCGCCCTACCTGTTCCTGAACCACCGCGGCCAGCGGCTCTCGCGCATGGGCCTGTGGCTCATCGTGCGGCGCCATGCCGTCACCGCGGGCGTCGCCCACGTGCTGACGCCGCACGTGCTCCGGCATTCTTTCGCGAGCCACCTCCTGGAGCGGGGCGCCGACCTGCGCGCCTTGCAGGTGATGCTCGGCCACGCCGACATCTCAACCACGGAGATCTACACCCACGTGACGCGCGAGCGCCTGCGCCAGCTCTACGACCTTCACCATCCGCGCGCCTGACGGGCCCCGGCCCGTTGCTCGAAGGCCCAGACCGGTGATAGACTTTTGTGTTTTGGAATGAGGAAGAATGAGCATTAGCGGCCGTCATTTGTTCACCTCGGAGTCGGTCACCGAGGGCCATCCGGACAAGATCGCAGACCAGATCTCGGACGCGGTCCTGGACGCGCTCCTCGCGCAAGATCCCAAGGCGCGGGTCGCGTGCGAGACCATGGTCACGACCGGCCTCGCCTTCGTGGCGGGCGAGATCACCACGAACGCCTACGCGGACATCCCCGCGATCGTGCGCAAGACCATCAAGGACGTGGGCTACACCCGGGCCAAGTTCGGCTTCGACTACGAGACCTGCGCCGTGATCTCGGCCATCCAGCCGCAGTCCCCCGACATCGCCCAGGGAGTCGACCCCGGGGGGGCGGGGGACCAGGGTTTGATGTTCGGCTACGCGAGCCACGAGACGCCGGAGCTGATGCCGCTGCCCATCATGCTCGCCCACAAGCTGGTCCGCCAGCTCACGAAGGTGCGGAAAGACTCGACCCTCGACTACCTGCGGCCGGATGGCAAGAGCCAGGTGACGGTCGAGTACGACGGGGACAAGCCGGTGCGGGTCGAAGCGGTCATCATCTCGAGCCAGCACAGCGACCTCGTCAAGATCGAGACCATCCGGGAAGACATCCTCGAGAAGGTCATCCAGGCGGTGATCCCCGCGAATCTACTGGACAAGGAGACGAAGTACTTCATCAACCCCACGGGCCGGTTCGTGGTGGGCGGGCCGCAGGGCGACTGCGGCCTCACCGGGCGCAAGATCATCGTCGACACCTACGGCGGAGTCGGACGGCACGGCGGGGGCGCCTTCTCGGGCAAGGACCCGACGAAGGTCGACCGCTCCGCGTCCTACATGGGGCGGCACATCGCGAAGACCATCGTCGCGGCGGGTCTCGCCGACCGGGTCGAGGTGCAGATCGCTTACGCCATCGGCGTGGCCGAGCCGGTCTCGGTGCGAGTCGACACCATGAACACAGGCAAGGTCGACGAAGCGAAGCTGGTGGACGCCATCCGCCAGATCTTTCCCCTGACCCCGAAGGGCATCATCGAGTACCTGGACCTGCGCCGGCCCATCTACAAGCAGACCGCGGCTTACGGACACTACGGGCGCACCGAGCCCGACTTCACCTGGGAGAAGACGACCAAGGCCGAGGCCCTCAAGAAGCAGGTCGGCGCCTAGACCGGTCGCAGGCAGCACACGCAGGCCAAGGGAAAGCGCCGGGCCTTTCGGGCCGCCGTGCTCGCGGTGGCGGCCCTCGGCGCGTTCGCGCTACTGCGCATTGCGCTCTGGCGCTCCCTGGCGGTCAAAGGCGACGAACCCGACGACGGGTACACGCGCGTGGCCGGCGTCGTCCACGTGCACACGACCCTCTCGGACGGCGGCGGCACGCCGGACGAGGTCGTGGCCGCCGCGCAGCGGGCGGGCCTCGGCTTTCTCGCCATCACCGACCACAACAACCTCGAGGCCAAGCCAATCGAGGGATACCACGGGGGGGTCCTGGTCCTCGTGGGCAGCGAGCTCTCGACCACCGCCGGCCACCTTCTGGGCCTCGGGATCCGGGACCCCGTCTACCTCTTCTCGGGCGGGGCCCGGGACGGGCTCGAGGACGTCCGCGACCTCGGCGGCGCCGCGTTCGCCGCGCACCCCACGAGCCCGCGGGACGACCTCCGCTGGACGGGTTGGGACCTGCCCGGGCCCTGGGGCCTGGAGCTGCTCAACGGCGACAGCGAGTGGCGGCGGGCCAGTTGGGGCCGCCTCGCGCGTCTCGGGGGGCTCTACCTGCTGAACCCGCGATACGCGCTCCTCTCGGGCCTCACCGCGCCGACCGAGGCGCTCCGGCGCTGGGACGGGCTCCTCGCGGCCCGTGACGTCGCCGGCATCGTGGGCGCCGACGCCCACAGCCGGGTTCCCCTGACCAAGACCCGCGCGCTTCGGTTTCCCTCCTACGAGGCCCTCTTCGCCCTGGCGCGGAACCACGTGGTCCTGCCCGCGCCGTTGTCGGCGGACGCGACCAGGGACGGCCTGACGATCGTGGAGGCCCTCAGGAACGGTCGCGCCTATGTCGGCCTGGATGCCCTGGCTCCCGCCGATGCGATCTCGTTCACCGCCGAGTCGGAAGGTCGCCGCTGGACGATGGGGGAGACGGTGCCGGCGGGACCCGAGATCCGGCTGCGCGCCGGGGGCCGCATGCCCGTGGACACACGCCTCGTTCTCCTGCGCGACGGCCAGCGAGTTCTGGAATCGGCCCCTCCCTTGACCGCGAAGGTGCCCGGACCCGGGGTCTATCGCATCGAGGCACGGGTGCCTGGCTGGGAAGTGCCGTGGGTCATCACGAACCCGATCTACGTGTTCGACGGGGTCGAGAAAGCGGCCCGCTTCCAGCGGGCGTCCTGGCCTGCCCCCGCGGCCGTGCCGCCACCCGCCCTGCTCCTCGACGACTTCGATGGGAAGACCCTCTTCGAGCCTGGACACGACCCGTCGTCGCGCCTGGACGCCCCGCTCCTGGATCCCCTCGGCGGCCTTGGCGGCGGCGGGGCAGCGCGGCTGCGTTTCAAAGTCGCGGCGCCAACTGCGAAGCAGCCCTACCCCTTCGTGGCCATGATCGAGCGCAGCGCGCGCGACCTCTCCGGCTACCGGGGCCTCGTCTTCTCGGTACGAGCCGACGGGGTCTACCGCTTCTGGGTGCAGGTCCGGGACGAGAACAAAGCCTCGCTGGACGAAGGCACCGAGTGGTGGTTCTCTTCGATCCGCAGCTCGAGCGAGTGGCAGCGCGTCGCCGTTCCCTTCACGAGCCTTCGCTCGATCAACCCCAACACCGACCGCCGCCTCGACTTGGACAAGGTCAGGGCCATCGTCTTCGTTCTGGACCGGGGAGCGGCAAGAGGCGGGCAAGAGGGGACGATCTGGATCGACAACGTGGGCCTTTACTGACGTGGCCGCGCGGAAACAGGTTCGGAATGCTCTTCGGACCCTCGGACTCCTACGGGCGGCTCGGGAAGCGCGCCTCGGCCTGCGGGCGCTCTTGGCCCTCCCCGCCAATTGGCCGTACCTCTCCTCCGGCGCGCCGGATGGTCTTCCCATCCCCCCCGTGCGCCTCGTCCAGGCGGTCAGCGGCGAGGCCGACATCGGCTGGTTCCTTCACGGGGGCAAGCTCGGGGCCGAGAGCATCCGGGAAGCGCTAGCCCGACACGGCGTCGACGTGCGGGGGCTGGGGGCGATCCTCGACTTCGGCTGTGGCTGCGGCCGCGTGATTCGACACTGGGCCCACCTCGCGGGCGAGGTCCACGGGAGCGACTACAACCCGAGCCTCGTGAGCTGGTCGCGCGAGCACCTGCCCTTCGGTCGCTTCGCCGTCAACGGGCTCGTGCCCCCCCTGTCCTATGCCGACCGGAGCTTCGACCTCGTCTACGCGCTCTCCGTCTTCACTCACCTGCCCGAGGATCTGCAGGTCCCGTGGGCCCGCGAGCTCCAGCGAATCCTGCGGCCAGATGCGTTCTTGCTGCTGAGCGTCCACGGCCGCCGCTACCTCCACGAGCTCGACGGGGAGTCCCGGGCGAGGTTCGAGGCCGGCCAGCTGGTCGTCCGGCGTGCCGACTCGCCCGGAGAGAACGTCTGCGGGGCCTATCACCCCGAGGCCTATCTGCGTGAAGTCCTCGCGGAGGGCTTCGAGGTGCTGGAGATCGCTCCCGAAGGTGCGCGGGGCAATCCATACCAGGATCTCGTCCTCTTGAGGAAGACGGCCTCCTAGGGCTGCGCTGGTTCGCCCTGCGGACCCAGGTGGATCCGCTGCTCGATCTCGGCGTGGCGCGCCTCGGACTCGGGCTCGGGGGTGAGGAGCGACACCACCACCCCCGCCAGGAACGAGAGGGGAATGGTGATGAGGCCGGGATTCTTGAGGGGGAACGGCGCGCTCGCGTGCTTCAAGATCTGGACCTGGATGGTGGGGGACAGGTAGATCAGGACCAGGGCGGAAATGGTCCCGGTCAGCATGCTGGCCTGCGCCCCATGGGTGGTGAAGCGCCGCCAGGAGATCGACAGCACGAGGGCGGGGAAGTTCGCGCTGGCCGCGATCGCGAAGGCGAGGCCGACCATGTAGGCCACGTTCTGGCCCTGAAAGGCGATGCCGAGAACGATCGAGGCCAGAGCCAGGACGACGGTGGCGACACGGGCCACGAGCAGTTGCTCCCGCTCGGGGGCCTTGCCGCCGCGCACCACGCTGACCCAGAGATCGTGCGACAGGGCGGCCGCGCCGGACAGGGTCAGGCCCGCCACCACCGCCAGGATCGTGGCGAAGGCCACCGCCGCGATGAAGCCGAGGAAGCCGGTTCCACCCACGGCCTCGGCCAGGAGCGGCGCGGCCATGTTGCCGCCCTGGTCGATGGCCTTGATCGCGTCCTGGCCCACGAGCACCATCGCCCCAAAACCGAGGATGAAAGTGAGGAGGTAGAAGAGGCCGATGAAGGCCGTTGCGTAGCTCACCGAGGTCCGCGCGGTGCGCGCGTCGGGCACGGTATAGAAGCGCATCAGGATGTGGGGGAGGCCCGCGGTCCCGAACATGAGGGCCATCCCCAGGGAGACCGCGTCCAGGGGGTCGCTCACGAGCTGGCCCGGACCCAGGACGGAGGCGCCGTAACGCTCCGCGGCCGCGGAGAACAACGCCAGGGGATTGAAGTGGAACCGGGCCAGGACCAGGAAGGCCAGGATCAAGGCGCCGCTCATCAGCAAGACCGCCTTCACGATCTGGACCCAGGTGGTGGCGATCATGCCGCCGAAGAGCACGTACGCGAGCATGACCAGGCCCACCAGGATCACGGCCCGGTCGTAGGGCATGCCGAAGAGCAGCCGGATCAGGTTGCCCGCGCCGACCATTTGCGCGATCAGGTAGAAGACCACCACGGCCAGGGAGCCTGAGGCGGCGGCAATGCGCACCGGGAACTGGCGCAAACGGAAGGCCACGACGTCCGCGAAGGTGTAGCGGCCGAGGTTCCGCAGGGGCTCGGCGATGAGGAACATGACGATGGGCCAGCCCACGAGAAAGCCGATCGAATAGATGAGCCCGTCGAAGCCAGAGAGGGCCACGAGGCCGGCGATGCCGAGGAAGCTGGCCGCGCTCATGTAGTCGCCGGCCAGGGCCAGACCGTTCTGGAACCCCGTGATGGTCCGCCCCGCGGCGTAGAAATGCTCGGTGCTGCGCGTGCGTCGCGCCGCCCAGTAGGTGATGCCCAGGGTGATGGAGATGAAGGCGAAGAAGAAGGCGATGGCGACCCCGCTCGGTTCCCCGACGGTCGAGGTCACGAGCGTTCGCCCCGCAGGCGGTCCACGTGCCCGTCGTAGTGGCTGTTGGCCCAGCGGACGTAGATCCAGATGAGGCCCCAGGCGGCGACGATCACGAGCGCGCCCAGGAGGATGCCCAGGCTGAGCCCCGGCCTCACCTCGCGCGCGAGGAGGGGCTTGTCGTAGGCCACGAGGAGAATGAACCCGAAGTAGATGGCCATCATGGCCGCGGTCAGCCGGACCGCGATGCGCTTTTGCGCGGTGGCGAGTCCGCCGATGGTCTGTCGTCCGTGGCTCATCGAGCGCTTCCCTCCCTGGCCCTTGCGGCGGCCGATCGTACAGTGGGCGGGCTCAGGTTTCCAGGGTCAGCATCAGGTAGAGCCCGGCGGCGCCGAAGAGGAGGTTCGGGGTCCAGGAGGCCAGGGCCGGAGGCAGGATCGCGTTGTTGCCCAGCGCCTCGAAGGTGCCGAGGCAGGCCCAGTACAAGATCGCGATGATGATGCTGATGCCGATGCCGTAGAGGGCGCCGCGGCGTGCCACCACGAAGGAGAAGGGGACCCCGAGGAGGGTCATGATGAAGCCCACCATCGGGAAGGACAGCTTGCGCTGAAGCTGGACCTGCAGGGGAACGGCGTCGAACCCCATGGCCTCGACCGCGGCGATGTGCCGGCGCAGCTCGTCGAAGGTCATGGTCTCGTAGGGTTTGTGCTCGCGCTTGAAGTAGCGGGGGGGCTCGAGCTCGCCGCCCGGCTCGCGGCCCAGGGCCCGCACCCGGGCCTGGTCGAAGGTGCGGAAGCGAAGGCTGGGCCGCAGGGTCAGCCGATGCCCGGGGTCGAGGTCGTATCCGTAGGCGGCCGCATTCCAGGACGCCCGGCGGGTATAGAGGTGCTCGCGCAGCTCCCAGATCTTCGGGTCGATGTCGTAGACGGAGAGGCCAAAGAGGGAGAACTCTTCCCGGGACCGAGCCGTCCTCACCCCGGCCTCCGCGGGGTTCGTGCGCTCCACGAGGTAGTCGTAGTTGTAGAAGCGGCCGTCGCTCGCGAGGATCCAGCGCCGATCGAGGAGACTCGAGGCCTGGGGAGGCCGGCCCTTGATGACGTTGAAGTCCTGGTCGGCGATCCGGTTCGTGGTGGGAAGCACGAATTCCTGGAGCGCGAAGAGGGTTGCGCTGGCGAGCAGGCCCATGGCGAGAAGGGGAGCGGCGATGCGATAGATGCTGAGGCCGCCCGCTTTCATGGCCGTGACCTCGTTGCGCCGGGCGAGGACCCCGAAGGTCACGAGCACGGCCACGAGCACGGCCACCGGAGCCACGATGTGGGCGATGGCCACGCTGTAGAAGAGGTAGTAGTGGAGGACCACCCGCCCCCGGACCCGGTGCTGCTGGATGTCGTCGAAGAGATCCATGAAATGGGCGAGCACGTAGATCGAGAGGAAGGCGGCGAGCACGAGCAGGACGTAGCCGACGTAGCTCCGGGCGATGTAGCGGTCGAGCAGGGTAGGGAAGCGGAGGCGAAGAGTCATTCTGGGAATGCGGACCACGACCGTGGTCGTGGTCCCCGTCCGGGGCTTGGGGCGCGGAGAAGGAGTCGGCTTCTCGCGCCGCAGTCGGGGAAGGAGGCCCAGATAGTGCCGGGCGTCCAGCGGGTCGAAGGCGGCCTCGCGATGATTCAGGGCGAGGAGGGCGATGGCGGCGGCGCCGAGCACGAGGTTCGCTCCCCACATCGACAAGAAGGGCGGCATGAGGCCGGTGTCGCCGGCCTGCTCGCCGAGGCGGATGAGCACGTAGTAGACGAAGATCACGGCGATCGACAGGGCGAACGCGGCGGAGCGCGCCTCCTTGCGGTTGCCGAGGGACAGCCCGAGGCCCAGCATGCCGAACACGAGACAGGCCGTCGAGATCGCGAACTTCTTGTGCCACTCCACCTCGAACCGGGCGGTGCCCTTGCGGCCCTCGCCCTTGGCCAGGCGCGCGCGAATCTCCGCGGAGAGCTCGCCGAGCGTCATCTCGCGATCGCCTTTGCTGAGGGTCGCCTTGGGGAAGAACTGGTCGAGGGGTAGGGCGAAGGCGAGGGACGTGAACTTCTCCTGGTCGTAGTCCTTGGGCTTCAGCACGTCGAAGGTGTGCCGAACCCCCTCGCCCAGCTCGAGCCGAACCGTCTTGCGGGTTTCGTCGACCACGAGCCGCCCGGTGCGCGAGAGGATGAGCTGGCTCTTCGGCTTGGCCCGGGGATCGTGAATGAGGACGTTCGTCCACTCTCCGGTCTCCGCGGGAATGTCCGAGACGAAGAGCATCATGCCCGGGAGCGGCTTGTCGGTGAAGGTCCGTGGTTTCACCGCGGTCTTCGCCTGATTCACCACGAGCTTGTAGACCAGCTCCCGATGCACCTGATTGGCGGCGGGAAGGGCCACCGTGTTGATGTAGAAGGTCACCAGGGCGGTGGCGGTGGAGAGGAGCAACACCGGCACGATGAGCCGGAGGGGACTCACCCCGCTGGCCCGCAGGGCCACGATCTCGCTGTCGCTGGACATGCGCCCGAAGGCGAGAAGGACCCCGAGGAGGAAGGCCATGGGGATCGTGACCGCGAGGATGCTGGGCAGGAGGTTGAAGAAGACGCGCAGTATCGTCCACGCGTCGGCCTGGTGGGCCACGAGCACGCCCAGGAGGCGGGGAATCTCGTTGATGAGGAGGATGAAGGTGAAGACGAGGAGGCCCAGGGTCGTCGGGGGAACGATCTCGCGGATGATGTAGCGGTCCAGGAGCGTGGCCCGCATCAACCGGATCACGTTCATCTCTTCGATCGTAGCATGCGGCCTCGTCTCGACCGGAGACGGGGCTTCCGGGGGAGTGACCGAGTTCGGCAAAAGTGGCCGGGGTGAGCTATAACCTTGGCGCCTTGAAGCACGTGAGTGTCTACGCTCCCGGCTCCGCGTCCAACCTGGGGCCGGGCTTCGACTGCCTCGGCATCGCCTTCACCGGCCTCGGAGACCGGGTCACCGCCACGACCGACGAGGCCTCGGGGGTCCGGGTCGAGTCGGTCTCCGACCCGAGGATTCCCCTCGATGCGTCGCGCAACACGGCGGCGATCGCCGCCGCCTCCGTCCTTCGGCGCGCCCGCGCCGCGGCCGCCTTCGGCCTGCGGCTCGACATCCAAAAGGGCCTGCCCCTCTCGGGAGGCATGGGGGGCAGCGCCGCCTCGGCCGTGGCCGGCGCGGTGGCCGCGGACGCCCTCCTGGGGTCGAACCTGTCCCGCGAGGATCTGCTCCAGGCGGCTCTCGACGCGGAGGCGGTGGTGGCGGGACGGCACGCGGACAACGTGGCCCCTTCGCTCTTCGGCGGCGCCGTGCTCGTGGTGAGCCTCGAGCCGTTGCTCCTGGCACGCGTCCGGGTCCATCCCGAGCTGGCCCTGGTGCTGGTCAGTCCCGACTATCAGGTCGAGACCGCGGCGGCCCGTGCGGTGCTCCCTCGGGAAGTGACCAGGGCTTCTGCCGTCTTGCAGTCGGCACGGCTCGGAGCCCTCGTGCTCGGACTGGAGCGGGCGGAACCCGATCTCATCCGCGGGTCGATGGCCGACCTCATCGCGGAACCCGCCCGGCGGCACCTCTATCCCGGATTCGCCGAGGCGCGTGCGGACGGCCTTCGCGCGGGAGCCCTCGGGGTCGTGGTGAGCGGGGCAGGGCCCACCGTGGTGGCGGTCGCTCCGGCGGACGCCGTCGTGCCGGTGGCGGCCGCCCTCGAGGCGGCGTATCGCGCCCTGGGTATCAGCGCCCGGACGCACTGCGCGAAGGCCGACGAGCTGGGTGCGCGCGTGGTCGAAGGGGGCCGGGCCTAGGTCGCGCCGCGCTCCGCGCCGGGGGGCTCGGGCACCAGGCGCGCGGGCAGCTCGACCCCTTCGCGGATGGGCTTTTGCGCGCTCCGCGCGTCGAGGGGAAGCACGAGGCCGAAAGTGCTCCCCTTGCCGATCTCCGACTCGACCCAGATCTGGCCGCCGTGCCCCTCCACGATCAGGCGGCAGATGTAGAGTCCGAGGCCCGTACCGGAGATGGCGAGGTGCCTCTCGGTATTCACCCGCTGGAACTTCTGGAAGAGGCGGCTCACCTGCTCGGGAGGGATGCCGATGCCGTGGTCCACGACCTCGATCACCACGTGCTGGCTCCCACGCTCGCGGCAGCGAACCGTGATGGAGCCACCGTCGGGGGAGTACTTCACCGCGTTCATGGTGAGGTTGGTGAGGACCTGCCGCAGGCGCTCGGGATCCGCCACGATCTTCGGGAAGCCGGGCGGGATGTCCATCAGGACCGAGTGGTCGGAGAGGCCCAGCGGCACCGCGTCGAGAATGAACGGGCCGATGTCGATCTCGGAGAAGTTGAAGGAGAACTGGCCGGTCTCGATCTGGGTGATGAGGAGGGTGTCGTTGGCGAGCAGGGCCAGATGCTCGGTCTCGCTGATGACGGTGCGCATGAACTCCTGCCGCGCCTCGATGGTGAGCTCGGGCTCCTCCAGCACGAGCTCGGCGAAGCCGCGGATGGCCATGAGCGGCCGCCGGAAATCGTGGGCCACGATGGCCACGAACTCGCTCTTCAGGCGGTCGTACTCCTGGAGCTTGGCGTTGGCCCGCTTCAGCTCGTCGTGCAGGCGCAGGTTCTCGACCGCGACCGTGGCCTGTCCCGCGAGGGCCAGCAGGAGGTTCAGGTCCTCGTCGGTGAAGACCCCGCCCCCGGTCCGGTCGGCCACGGCCAGGAGGCCGAGGAACTGCGGCCCGCGCGTGATGGGAGCGATGAGGATCGACTGGATGCCGGTCTCGGTCACGAGGTCGCTCAGGAGGCGGGTGTCGGCCTGCGCCTTGTTCGAGACCAGGGGCCCGTTCTTGCGAAAGTTCCAGCGCGAGCGAGCTTCGCCGTCCACCGGGTAGCGCGCGCGCGCCACCTGCATGGCGGTGAACCCGTGACCGGGCGGCTGGGCTGTCATCTGGCGTCGGTCGGGGTCGAAGAGAAAGACGAGGCCCCGCTCGGCGCGCAGCAACTCCGCGGACTGTCGGGCGATGTGGCCGAAGAGGGCGTCGGCGCCCCCGGCCAGTGAGAACAGCGACCAGGACATCTTGTAGAGGCCGAGCAGCTCCTGGCTCTTCCGCAGCAGGGCGCGCCGCTCCGCCTGGGTGCGAAGGAGGCGAGAGACCCGCACCTCCAGCTCGGCCTGGTCGATAGGCTCGCGGATGGCTTCGTCCGCCTCGTTCGGAACGCCGCCGGCCTGCTGCCGGAAGAGGACGAGGGTGGCCACGTCCGGACCCAGGGCCTGCCGGACGCCGCGGAGGACGGAGAGGGCGCTCGGCTCGGGGATGCTCATGGAGACGAGCAGCAGGTCAGGGCTTCCGTCCAGGATGGCCTGGAGCGCCCTCCGGCCGGGAGTCATGACGTTGACCCGGTGGCCGAGGGCGCGCAGCATCTGGGCGGCGACCTCGGCGAGCGCGGGGTCCTCGTGCAGGACCGCGATCTGGCCGAACGAGGTGGGGCGCGTTGGCAGCAAGCGGCTACTCAGGCATCCTCGCCACCGGGTCCGCCGCCGCGCTGGATGCTGGTGAACAGGCTGACTATGGACCGCAGAGCGGCCCGGGCGATCGGCTTCACGAGGTAGGAATCGCCACCGGCGTCACGGCCAGCGGTGTAGTCCTTGAGGTCGCCCTTGGCGGTGACGAAGACGATGGGCACCTTCGCGTCCACGTGCCGGATCGCACGACAGACCGCATATCCGTCCATGTCGGGGAGGTTCACGTCGAGCAGGATCAGGTCGAACGGCCCGTTTCGGTCGGCCGCCTTCAGGCAATCGGTGCCGGTGCCGGCCTCGATGACCTCGTAGGTGTCTGACTTTTCCGCTTCGAGGATCGTGCGGATCAGGCTGCGCGTCGGGACGTGATCGTCGACGACCAGCACTTTCTTGGTGGCCATGGCCTGCCATTGTAACGCCGCCCGCGAGCGGGGCACGGTCGGACGTGACCCGGGGACCTCCGCTGGGACTGCTCTCGTTCGATATTTTACTTCCGATAAGATATGTTATGTAAACTATTTGACTGGAAACACCACGCTGCAGCACGTGACAGCCCCCTCAGCCTTCGCCAGCTCCGACAAGTCCACCGCCACCACGTGGATGTCGTGAGTCTCGAGGCGCCTCTCCGTTCGCGGAAAGGCCCTCGCGTAAAGGACGGCGTCGCCCACCCGCAACCCGTTGGCGGCCATCGGCTCGTCGGGATCGACCTCGATCACGCGCGTCGGCCCGAAGGCCCCTGGTTCGACCCAGGCGGGATTGACCAGGAGCATTCCTGGGCCGACCTCGGTGACCGCGGACTTGAGATGCAGGCAGCCGCGGACTTGGACCTCGGTCACTGAGTACCCCAGCGGCTGAAGTGCGCACCGCAGGCCCTCCACCCCGGCCTCATTGCTGCGGCTCGAGCGGCCAACGAAGACCTGGCGGCCGAGCCTCAGCACGTCGCCGCCATCCAACGTTCCCGGAGCCGCGATGGCCGCGAGTCGGCGGTATGCCGAGAGGGCCACCGCCATGGAGGACGTCTCGGGACGGCGCGAGCCCGCACCCGGCCGGGTGATGACCGCGACCTCGTCGACCACGACTGCGGTGTCCTCGACGAACACCGCGTCTGGCAGCTCGGGCTCCGCGGGCAGCCGCTCGACGCGGCACCCCAGACCGGCCAGGGCCTGCTCGTAGGCTCGGTGCTGGGCCCGCGCGCGTTCGAGGTCGATGGACTCCCGCGAGAGATGCGTGAGCTCGCAGTCCCCAAGCGTCGGGCTGACGTCGCGCGTGAGGGCGATCAAGGGCAAGGGGTGGTCACCGCGAGTGGTCTCGAGTTGTTGGCGATGGTATCGCGGCCGAGTTCCCGGATCGAGCCGGCCCTCTCGCCGAACCACGCAGCGATCAGCGGGGACAGGTTAGGATGAGAGCCTAGGAGAAAGAACCCACATGGAGAGGCGCAGGCTGGGCCGTCAAGGACCCGAGGTTGGGGCACTGGGCCTCGGATGCATGGGAATGTCCGAGTTCTACGGGGCGACGGACGACGCGGAGTCGATCGCGACCATCCATCGTGCCATCGAGCTGGGGGTAACGCTCCTCGACACCGCGGACGTCTACGGCCCTTTCAAGAACGAGGAGCTCGTGGGCAGGGCGATTCGCGATCGGCGCGACCGGGTAGTGGTCGCCACGAAGTTCGGGATCGTGCGAGGGTCCGACCCCATGAAGCGCAGCGTGAGCGGGAGACCGGATTACGTCCGCTCGTCCTGCGAAGGCAGCCTGAAGCGCCTGGGCCTCGAGACGATCGACCTCTACTACCAGCATCGTGTCGATCCGAACGTGCCGATCGAGGACACCGTCGGCGCGATGGCCGAGCTGGTGAGCCAGGGCAAGGTGCGCTTTCTGGGCCTCTCCGAGGCCGCGCCGGCCACGATCCGCCGTGCCCACGCCGTGCATCCCATCACCGCGCTCCAGACCGAGTACTCCCTCTGGAGCCGCGACCCGGAGGACGAGCTCCTGGCCACCTGCCGGGAGCTCGGGATCGCCTTCGTCGCCTATAGCCCGCTGGGCCGCGGGTTCCTGGCCGGGGCGATCCGGCGACCCGAGGACCTGGCCGACGACGACTGGCGACGTTACTCCCCGCGGTTCCAGGGTGAGAACTTCCAGAAGAACCTCGACCTCGTCGAAGAAGGTCGAGGAGCTGGCGCGGCCGAAGGGCGCCACTCCGGCCCAGTTGGCGCTCGCTTGGGTGCTCGCCCAGGGCGAAGACGTTCTCCCCATCCCCGGCACCAAGCGCCGCGACCGCCTCGAGGAGAACGTCAAGGCGCTCGACCTCGATCTCGGGCCCGACGACTTCGCACGCATCGAGGCGGTGGCGCCGCGAGGCGCCGTCGCCGGACAGCGCTATCCCGAGTCCGCGATGCCCCTGGTCAACCGCTGACGGGAACCCCTCGTTCACCGCGGTGAACGAGGGGCGCGACGTCTCCCGTAAACACGGCTAGCATCCCTTTCGTTGGTTCCCTGAACAGGAGGAGAAGATGACGCGGAAGGTGTTGCGGTGGGCCGTGGTCGCATTCGCGGGTTGCGCGGGTCCGGTCCTCGGGGCGCCACCGCCAAGCCCCGATGCCCAAGCGCAAGTACGCGCCCGGGAGCGCGCGTTCGCCAAGACCATGGCCGACCGGGACCACGCGGCGTTCGTGTCGTTCCTGGCCGATGAAACGGTGTTCCTCCCGGGCAACGGGCCCCTTCGCGGGAAGGCGGCCGTCGCCCAGGCGTGGAAGAAATACTACGAAGGGCCGAAAGCGCCTTTCTCCTGGGAGCCGGACACCGCCGAGGTCCTCGACTCGGGAACGCTCGCCATGACGTCAGGCCCCGTCTTCGATCCCGAGGGCAAGCGGATCGGAACCTTCAACTCCACCTGGCGTCGGGAAGCCGACGGCCAATGGAGGATCGTGTTCGACAAGGGCTGTCCGGACTGTGGGTGTCGATGATCGCGACTACTCGCTCACACGCTTCCAGGTCTTGTCCGGGTTGAAGCGCTCCATCGTCTTCAAGGCGTTCAGGGTTTCGTCCCCGAGGTCCTTCTCGTAGACGACGCCGTCGTGGCTGACGATGAAGGTCTTCACCCCGGTGACGAGGTACTCCGCCGGGACCGCCACCAGCGCGAAGCCGCCGATCATCACACCCTTCACCACGAAGTCCATCTCGCCCATCGGCGCCGCCGGGCCCTGGCCCTTCAGGACCTTGAAGAAGTAGCCGTGGTAGGGCGTGGCCTTGTCCGTGTAGCCGAGGGCGATGACGCGGGCGATGTCCTCGCCCACGGGCCCTCCCCAGGTTCCGTCCGGGTTGCGCCAGGCCAGGCCGTCCTGCGTTCCCGGCGTGCTGATGATGCGCTGCGCGTACTGGTTGACCTCGGACTCCGTCCCGCTTGACGAGCGCGTACTCGTTCTGCGCCTCGACGTAGCCGTGGCAGATCTGGATGGCGTCCAGCTCGTTCGCGCCGATCCGCCGGTAGAGGACCTCCTGTCGGCCGGCCGTCGTGTCGAAGTGCCAGGTCCCCTTCTTCCGGACGATCGGGATGGGGAGCGGCCAGTCCTGGTTCCCGACGGAAAGGATCGCGCGATTGGTGTTCTTCGGGTCGATGTCGACGGCGAGCTTCTCGCGAGCCTTGGCCGCGAAGGCCGTGGCGGCCTCCCGGTCCTTCACGGGTTCCCCGGTCACGACGAGATCCTCGCCGTCCGGCCCGAGGATCGCCTTCATGGCCGGCCACGTCGAAGGTCTCCGACGCCGAAACGAGGGCGTCCGCGGCCTCTCGGGCCGTGGCGAACGTCTTCTGCGCGGCTGCGCGGGAGCCGGGACCGGTTTCTCTTGCGCCTGGCGCGCGGACGGAGAGGATCAGTGCTGCTGCGCCCCGGCGGCGACCAGGAGGAACTCTCATTGCTCGGCTCCAGCGTCATCGTCGCCTACCTCCGCCGCCCGCCGCCGCCACTCCGGGATGCGCCGCCGCTGCGGGAGCCCGCGCTCGAGGAGCCCCGCGAGCTGCTCGCCCGGGCACTCTGGCCGCTGAAGTCGTGGGACCCGCCACCGAGGGCGCTCGAGCCTCCCGACCCGCTGCCCCTCGAGACGTCGCGGCTCCCGATCCGGTCGCTCCGCCTCCACTTCCGCTACCGCGACTGCTCTGGGCTGGACGCCGACGGGCTTGCGCTCCGCGCTCCAGAGCGGTCGCTCGCGCCGGCCCGTGCGCTGCCCCCCGCCGACTGGGTGCTCGCTCCCGCGCCGCGGCTTCCCTGCGTCCCTTGTGTCCTGGCGCTCGCCTGCGTTCCGGCGCTCGCCTGGCGGCTCGAGGCGGAGCTTCCGCGTGCCGTCCCGCCGTACTTGCTCGCCGTGGCCTGGTTCGCATAGGGTGCGGCGCCGCGGTGCTGGGCATTGTGGCTCCAGCTCGTGTTCCCGCTCCGATTGACGTTGGTATTGCGGTTGATGTTGGCGTTCCGGTTGAAGTTGTTGTTGACGTTGACGTTGATGTCGTTGTGGCCCCAGCCGCAGCCGTAGCCCCAGCCCCCGTGGAACGCGGCGCCGACCATCATGCCGACGCCGAACGAGATCATGCTGGCCGCGAACACCGACCCCGGCGGAGGAGGCGGCGGGTAGTAGATCGGCGGGTACGCGTAGACCGGCGGGCCGTAGACGACGACCGGGTTGTAGGTGGGAACGTAGACGACCTGGGGGTTCGCCTGCTGAACGACGATCACCTGCTTCTGCTCGATGACCTGGGTCTCGACCTTCTGCTGCTCGTTCGTCTTGAGCGCACCGGTCCCCTGGGCCTTCTTGCGCATCCTCTGGACGGCGTCCATCACGTCGCTCTGTTGCGCGAGGAAGGCGTTGCCGAGCTCGGTCGTCCACTGGATGTCGTCCGCCAGGCGCTTGACCGCCTCGGGCAGACCCGCCATCCCCTGGATGCTGGGGTCCCATGGCTGCTTGGCCACGGCGTCCGTCAGGGCCTTGTCCTTCAGGCCCTTGTTCTTCACGAGCCATTGCTGGAGCTGGACGATCTCGAGCGGGTAGGTGGAGGCCACGAGGACCTGGCCGAGGAGCTCGTCGGGATAGAGGGCGATCGGCGCCACCAGGGCGTCGAGCTGATCAGCAGAAAGCTTCGCTTCACTCGCGGCGGCCGGCGCCGCAGCGGCGGTCGGCGCCGCCTGCGCGAGAAGCACCGCATCGCCGGGTGCGAGCAGGGCCGCGCACACGATGGCCACGAGGCCCCGGCCGGCTCGGCTCGAGAGGGCTGGTCCGCTGGCGTCCGTGTCATGGTCGCTCGGCTCCTTGCTCCACGGATTATGGCAGAAGCGGACCGGCACCGTGGGGTCGGCGGCCGTCGGCGAAGGAGCGGCGATGCCCGAAGGAATCGGGTTGGCGTGCTACGGCTGGTGGCCCTGGATGCGGAGAAACACGAGGCGGGCCACGGACAACGGCGCCCGGGCACCGGCGTTCGCGCGACGCACGAAGTCGGGAGTGATGCCGTGGGTACGCAGGTTGACGAGGTCGTCGGGACCCAGGCGGTCGTAACCCACCGCCCTCATCTGGCCGATGAACTCCGGGCTCACGCCGTTCATGCGGAAGGTCACGAGCCGGGCCAGGGAGAGGCGCTCGTAACCGAGGGCCGTGAGGCCTCGGACGAAGGAAGAATCCACGCCGTGGACCTTCAAGGAGACGAGCTCATCGAGGGCCAGACCGCGGTATCCGAGCGCGGCGAGGTCCTGCACGAAGGGCCGGCTCACGTCGAGGACGGCGAGAGTGTAGGCCCTCCCCGTTTCGATCCCGGGGTAGCCCAGGGTGCCCAAGCCGACCAAGTACTCGGCGCTCGGCACGAAGCTCCAATGCCCCGCGCCCTCACCCGACTGGAAGTGCCCGGTGAATCTCAGCACCCCCGCGTCGCGTACGAGCTCGAAGCGAACATCCCTCTGCGGGCCCGCGACTTGCTCCGGCATCAGTCTCACGAGCTCCGGCAACGCGCAGCTGAACGAATGCAGGGATTCGGTGCCCCGTCCATTCGGTCGCAAGGAGAGCCGCACTACGGTGACGGGCCCGCTGCTGTTGACCCACGTCAGGACGCCGCCCGTCCAGTCTCCGATGAGGGGTTCAACTCCCCCTCCGGAGCCAAGGTCGATGAGCGGCTCGGGGGGTATGACATACGCACGCGCGGTGCCCAAGAGCGGGCCGGAGGTGAGCCCCACCAGGACGAGGGCCATCGGGCGCGCTATCCCCATGGGTCAAGACGTACTCCGTAAGCTTCGTCGTGTCAACGAAAAGCTGCATACAATGATTTGAACGCCGCTCGCGTCTCGTCGGGGGTACGATGGCGGGGCCAAGGGAACCACGAGACGGGCGGAGCCATTGAAGGACGACGACGCAGAAGACCTCGACCTCGACCTGAAGCAGCCGGAGGGCCGTGAGGATCTCGGCGACCCGGTGGCGAACGCCTTCCCCCTCGAGGTTGATCGCGGCCAGGGCACCGGTCCCGGGACCTGGGCGGCCATCCTCGTGGCTCTCATGCTCGTCGTGGGCGGAGC
The DNA here is from genome assembly GCA_963760685.1 of uncultured Acidobacteriota bacterium. Lineage (GTDB taxonomy): Bacteria > Acidobacteriota > Vicinamibacteria > Fen-336 > Fen-336 > CAVXEA01. The sequence goes on along the minus strand of CAVXEA010000003.1, from coordinate 2,035,597 downwards.
CTTCTGGGCTTTCCGGCCGAGAGCCTCCCCGAGCAGCCAGCCTCCCCGGCCCGAGGCGTCGCCGCGCCCGGCTCCCACGACGACCCCGCCGCCGATGGTCCTCCCACCTCTCGATGGAAGCGACGGGGTCGTGCGCGATCTCGCGAAGGCGCTCTCCGCTCATCCCCTCTACGCGCTGTGGCTGGCCCAGAAGGAGCTGGTCCGGACCCTTGCCGCCGTAGTGGTGAACGTGGTCGAAGGCGAGAGCCCCCGGGCCCACCTGGGGTTCCTCGCGCCCCGCTCGGGCTTCCAGGTGAACGAGCGCCGCTCCGGTCGTCTCCTCCTCGACCCTGCGAGCTACGCCCGCTACGACGGAATCGGAGACGCCGCCGCGAGTCTCGATCCCGAGCAGTGCGCGCGTGTCTATCGCCTCCTCGAGCCGTTGTTCGAGGCGGCTTACCGCGAGCTGGGCCACCCTGAGGGCGGTTTTTCGAAGGCCCTTCAGGCGGCCCTGGGAAAGCTCCTCGCGGTCCCGATTCTCCAGGGCGAAGTGCCCCTCGTGCGGGTGGAGAAGGCCGTCGTGCTCTACGAGTTCTTCGACGAGCGCATCGAAGCGTTGAGCCCCCCGCAAAAGCACCTCCTTCGCATGGGACCGCGAAACGTCGCGCTGATCCAGGAGAGGATCCGCGGACTGGCGCAGGCTCTGGGCCTTCCGGTGCCACCACCGGTCTCGCCTCCCGTGGTCGCGCCCGCCCATCCTTGAGGAAGCCTCCGCGGGTCCTCGGGCCGATCGCGGCGCTCGGTGGTCTGACCGCAGCCGACTTCGCCCGCCGCTACTGGCAGAAGCGGCCCCTTCTCGTGAAGAATGCCCTCCCCGCGTTCCGCGATCCCTTGAGCCGGGACGAGCTGGCCGGCCTTTCCTGCGAACCCGAGGTGGAATCGCGGCTGGTCCTCGAGCGAGGAGGCCGCCGTCCGTGGGAGGTTCTCCGCGGCCCCCAGGACGCGGCGCGTCTGCGGCGGCTGCCCCGCAGCCACTGGACGCTCCTGGTGGAGGGCGCCGACCGCCACGTGCCCGCGCTCGCGGACCTCCTCGACTCGTTCGACTTCCTCCCGCGCTGGCGGGTCGATGACGTGATGGTGAGCTTCGCGGCCGACGAGGGAACAGTTGGACCCCACATCGACCGGTACGACGTTTTCCTGCTCCAGGGCCGGGGACGGCGGCGGTGGCAAGTCGACCCGGGCGCCAAGGACGACTGCCGCCCTGGCCTCGACCTGCGGGTCTTACGGTCGTTCAGAGGCTCCACGGAGTGGGTCCTCGAGTCCGGCGACATGCTCTACCTTCCCCCCGGGCTTGCCCATTTCGGGGTCGCGCAGGGCGAATGCCTCACCTATTCCATCGGCTTTCGTGCGCCCCGCATCCGCGACCTTCTCTTCGGGTGCCTGGAGCGCCTGGCGCGGGGCGTCGACCCCGCGGCGCGGCACGACGACACGTATCTCGAACCGCTAGACGAGCCCGGCGAGATCGGGCCTCGGACGCTCGCCCACCTGCGGCGCTCGATCGAGGACGCGTGGAAGGACGCCTTCGCTCGGCGGCTGCCCCAGCTCCTGGGGGAGATCCTGACTGAACCCGTCGGCCTGGCAGCGGATCCGAGAGCGCGCCGCCTCCGACCCGCAGTACTCCAGGAGCGCCTTCGGCCCGACCGCGTCCTCGTGCGCGATCCCGCCTCCCGAATGGCGTTCGTGCGCCGTGGGAACGAGGCCGACCTCTTCGTGAACGGACGCCGGCACGCCCTGCCGCGGGCCATCGCCGAGGCCGCGCCGCTCCTCACGCGGAGCCGTCACGTTCGCGGGTGCGATCTCGTGGTCTTGCTTCGCGAGCCGGCCTTCGCGGCTCTCCTGACCGAGCTCGTCAACGACGGGGTCTTCGACGTCCGTGCCCCGGCCGAAGCGAAGGCTCCGCCCGCAGTCGCTCGAGCACGTTCCGGAAGTCCGCTGGCCAGGGGCTCTCGATCGCGAGGGGGCGATCGGTCCGGGGATGGCGGAGTTCGAGGCGGAAGGCGTGGAGCATGAGTCGCGGCACCCTGGGGCTCTCCGCGCGACTCTGGCCATGACGCTCCTCTCCGAGAATCGGAAGGCCGACTTCGGCCAGCTGCACCCGAATCTGGTGTTTGCGCCCCGTGCGCGGACGGGCTTCGACGAGGAGGCCGCCCGGCAGCGACTCGAGGAGACGGAAGTCGGTCTCGGCCTCCTGGACGACACCAGGCCGCGGCGAGATGCGGCTGCGCACGTTCCACTGTCGGGCTGGAGCACGAGCGGGGAGCGCGGTGAGGGCATGGTAGGTCTTCACGACCGCCCGCTCCGCGAACTGCCGGGCGAGGGCCGCGTCCACGGAGCGTTCTTTCGTGAAGAGGATGACGCCGGACGTATCGCGGTCCAGGCGCTGGTGGATGCCCAGACGGACGCTCTCCCGGGGCGACGCTCCGGGGTTGCGACCGGAAAGGAGGGAGGTGAGGAGACCTACGAGATGGGGCCGCCTCGGGTCCACGGTTTCGTGGGTGGGAATGCCGGCCGGCTTGCTCACGGCCACGAGCCATGCATCCTCGAAGAGGATGTCCGCGGCGCGCAAGCGGACCACGGGGCGGGCGACGCTTCGGACGCTCTCGGGACGCAGCGCCGCCTCGAGCTGCCGTCCGGCGGCGACCGGAAGGCCAGGCCGGCGGGGAGCGGCCCCTTCCATCCTCACCGCGCCGGCCATGATCCAACGGCGAACCTCTGAGCGCGAGACCTCTCGCCCCAGCGCCTCGCCGAGCCACTCTTGCGCGCACTCGTCGAGGCGTCGCCCGTGTTCGGCCGCCTTCACTCGGCGGCCAAGGCGCCGAATCAAGAAGGCGCCGGGGACCAGCGGCCATCCGAGCCGAGCTGCTCGCAAGGGCGAAAGCCCGCCTTGTAGCGCATGCGTGGGGAGGCCGCGACGTGGTAGCCCAGATAAAGGTGCGATTGGCCCCGCTGCCGGCACAGCTCCAGGAGCGAGAGCACGTTGAAGACGCCGAGGGACCTTTGCTCGAGCTCGGGGTCGAAGTAGCAGTAGACGGCGCTCATGGCCAGCGGTTCGACGTCGGCGATGCCCACGGCCACGATCCGCTCGCCGAGCCGGTAGACGATCTCGATCGTCTCGAGATTCGAGGTGTAGAGGAAGTCGCGCAGCTCGGCCACCGAGCCGCCCATCTGCCCGTCGTGGCGAGCCGCGAGATAGGAGGCGTAGAGCCGCGCTTTCTCCGCGTCGACCCGAGGCTCCCCCACCTCGATGCCCAGGTCGGCGTTTCGGCTCTGGCAGCGCCTTTGCGAGCGCGAAGGACGAAAGTCGGCCACGGGAACCCGCAGCATTCGGCACTCGGCGCAGCCCTCGCAGTCAGGTCGATAGAAGAGCCGGCCCGCGCGGCGGAAGTTGAGATCCATGAAGGCGTGGTAGAGGCCCGGGGGCAGGGCGCGCGCCAGGATCGTGATGTTCCGCGAGACCCGACCCTCGAGGTAGGGGCAGGGAAACGGATCGCCAGCGGGAGGAGCCTCTTCTTCCAGGACCCGGAGCAAGCGGCGGGTGCGGTCTTCGTGCTCCACCCGGCCGGCCATGAGGGCATGGTAGCGCCGCTCAGAAGGCGATGGTGAAGCGGGTGGGGCCGCCGATCGGGCCGTCGAGCGAATAGTCGAAGCCGTGCTGGCTCAGGACTTCCCTCACCAGGGTCAAGCCGAGGCCCTGCCCACCTGGCTTGGTCGTGAAGAACGGGGTGAAGAGGTTGCTCCGTGCCTCGGCCGAGAGTCCGGGCCCGGAGTCTTCGACCTCCAGAACGGCGCGGCCTCCCTTCTGGCCGAGACGCAGGGTGATGTGCCCGCCGCGACCGACTGCCTCGATCGCGTTCTTCAGCAGGTTCACGAGGACCTGCTCGATCTGCGCGCGGTCGAGGGCGACCGGAACCGGCGCCTCGTCGCACTCCCACCTCCAATCGATGCCCCGCGCTTCCGCGGCCGGCCGACAGAGGGTGACGATGCCCTCGAGCACCTCGCGCACGTCCGAGGGCGCGCGACGGGGGGCGGGCAGGCGCACCACGTCGGCGAACCCCTTCATGAAGGAGGAAAGGTGCTCTGTCCGCGTGATCACCACCCGAAGGGCGTTCTCGTAGTCCTCGCGGTCACCGTCCCGGAGCTGGGGGGCGTAGTTGAGACAGGAATGCAGGAGAGACGCCGCCGCCCCCGCGGAGTTGTTCACCTCGTGCGAGAGCATGCGGATGAGCTTCTCGTAGGCCAGGCGCTCGTAACGACGCAGCTCCTCGGTCAGCTCCTCGAGCAGGACGAATCGCCGCGGGAAGCCGCGGTCCACGAAGGAGCCCAGGACGCAACGGACCCGTCGCCCTCCGGGCGCCGCCACCACGACACTCTCGCCCCCGGAAAGGCCAGAGGCGGCCTGGGCCAGAGGCGAGGGGAGGTGATCGAGCCTCTGCCCGAGGGCCTCTTTGGCCTGGACCTGGAGCAGGCGCAGTGCCGCCGGGTTCGCGTAGTCCAGGCATTCCTCCACGTCCAGGGTGAGGATGCCCGAAGGCGAGCCCGCGAGCACCTGCCGAAGGAAGTTCTGCTGCTCCTGCTGCCGAACCCTTTCCTCGCGCAGGCCGTCCGCCATCCGGTTGTACACCTGGATGAGCTCATCGACCTCGGGCTGTCCCACCGGCCGGAACCGCGTCGCGAAATCGCTCTCGGCGAGGAGGCGAGCGCTGTCGCGCACGAGCCCGAGCGGCCGAAAGACCGCGCTCAGGAGCCAGGTACCCACCCCGAGGCTCACCAGGAAGGCCACCTCGGCCCCGATCAGCCACAGCCGATCCCCTTGGGACAGACTGCCGCCGGGAGAGGCGTGCCGCTTCAGCAGGACGAACGCCAGGGCCGCGAAGAGGAGGTGCAGGACGACCAGGTAGGCCAGGAAGCGCGATTTCGGGCTCACGCCTCGAGCCCGTACTTCTCGAGTCGACGGTAGAGCGCGGGCCGGCTCAGGCCGAGGGCCTCCGCCACCCGGCTCAGGTTGCCGCCGTGATGGCGGAGCGACTTCAAGATCATGGCGCGCTCGATCTCCTCGATGGTCATGCTCCCCACCGCGGGCAGGGTGTCCTTGGGTGCTTTGTCTCCCTCCATGTCCGCGGCCGCGGCGAAGTGCTCGGGCTCGAGGACGTCCGTCGGAGTCACGAGCACGGTCCGGTCGATCCACTGCTTGAGCTGCCTCACGTTGCCGGGCCAGGGCAGGCCCTGGAGCCAGCGGAACGCCGCCGCGCTGATCGAGAGGCGGGGCCGACCGTAGACCTCGGCCGCCGCCCGCGCGAAGCGACGACCCAGAAGCGGGATGTCGTCGGCCCGCTCGCGCAGGGCCGGGAGGTGAAGGGTGATGAGATTCAGCCGATAGAGGAGGTCCTCGCGAAAGGCACCCTGCGCGACGCGCTCCACGAGGTTGCGGTTCGTGGCCGAGATGACGCGCGCGTCGACGGTCCGGCTCTGGCTCGATCCCAGCACCTCGTAGGTGCGGTCCTGCAGCACCCGCAAGAGCTTCACCTGGGAGGAAAGGTCGAGCTCGCCCAGCTCGTCCAGGAAGATGGTGCCGCCCTGGGCCATCTCGAAACGGCCCTTGCGGTCCTGCTTGGCATCGGTGAAGGCCCCGCGGCGATGGCCGAAGATCTCGCTCTCGAAGAGGGAGACCGCGATGCCTCCGAGGTTGACCTTCACGAAGGGTCCAGAGCGACGAGCGCTGTTGCGGTGAAGGGCCTCCGCGACCAGCTCCTTGCCCGTCCCGCTCTCCCCGAGGATCAGCACCGAGGCATCGGTGGCCGCCACCCGGCCCGCCGTCTCCAGGACCCGGATGAGCTTGGGATCGCGCCCGACGAGGGCGCCCAGATCGTAGGTGGAGTCGAGCTCTTCCCGGGTCTTCACCGGCCCCGCCGCCTTTGGCTTCACCGCGGACAGGCCGAGAGCGGTGCGCACCACCTGCAGGATCTGGGGGTTCGACCAGGGCTTGGTCACGAAGTCCGCGGCGCCTGCCTTCATCCCCTGGACGGCCAGATCGATGGAGCCCCAGGCCGTGATGAGGATGACCGGGGTCTCCGGCCGCAGGCCCTTGAGGCGCGCCAAGAGGTCGAGCCCTTCCTCGCCGCTCGTCTGGCGCGAGAAGTTCATGTCCTGGAGGACGAGATCGAGGTCCTGGGCGCGAGCGAGGGCCATCGCCTCCTCCGGCGACGCGCAGGCCTTGGACTCGTAGCCCGCCTGCTTGAGGAGCAGCGCGAGCGAGGTCGTGACCGAGGCGTCGTCGTCGACGATGAGGATCAGGGCCCTGGTCTCCCGGGTCAGGTCACTCGTAGCGGAGGGCCTCCGCGGGCGGCACTCGCGTTGCGAGGCGGCTCGGATAGTAGCCGCAGGCCGCGGTGAGACAGTAGATCGTCAGGACCGAGATGGCAAGACTGGTGGCGTACACTCCGGCCCCGATGCCCGTGACCTGGTCGAAGAGCGGCAGTTGGACGGCCACGAGCACGCCCACGGCCAGAGAGAGCGTGGTCATGACCAGGATCTCCCCAAGAAACTGGTTGTGGATGCGGGGGATGGACGCACCCTTGGCGCGACGCAGGCCGATCTCGCGTGTCCGCTGGGTGACGCTCTGCCACAGCACTCCGGTGAGTCCCAGGGCGACCATGAGGAGGAGAAACCCGGCGACGAGGCCCACCACGGCCAGGGGCCCCAGGTAGAAGCGGTGATTGGTCGCGCGCCGCTCGACCGCGGGCTTCACGGTGAACGACCAGTCGCGGGCCGTCGCCTGCGCGCGCGCCATCAGGGTTTCCTCGAAGAAAGCGGGCGTTCCGGGCCGGACCTTCACCACGACGAGGCGCGGCGGGGCCATGCCTACGCTGGGTCCGGCCTGTCGCTGGAACAGGTACTGCTCGGGCCGCGCGAACTCCCCGTGCTGGCGAAAGTCTCGGATCACCCCGATCACCCGCATCTCGGGCCGCGGGTCACCGCTCTTCTCCTTCTCCTGGGGAATGAGCCTCCCCAGGGGGTCCTCGCCCTGGAAGACGGCACGGGCCATGCGCTCGTTGATGACCACCGGGCGGAATGTCGCGCCGTCGTCCTCGCGGCCGAACCAACGTCCTTGGAGGAGCTCCAGTCCCATGACGTCGCGGAAGTCGTCGCTCACCACGTTGAGCCCGTAGTCGTAGGAGCGGCCGTCGACCTGGTAGGCGCTCGACCAGGAGGCATTCTCGAATGGCCCGGTGAAAGCCGAGGCCGCCGCTTGAACCGCCGGAAGCTCCGAGGTCGCGGCCAGGAGCCGCTTCATCTCCTCCCCCGCTTCGGATGTCCATTCGCCGGGCCGGTCCGCTTGCAGGCACCAGACATCCTCGTAGTCGAATCCCAGCGGATGGCGGTAGTTGTCGGTGTAGTAGATGCCGAGGGTCACGACCCCGAAGAGGACGATGAAGGACAGGAGGATCTCCGTCATCAGCAGAAGGTTGGACCGCTTCCGATGCCAGATGAGCCTCAGGAGATGACGCGTCACCTTGTGCTCCCTTTGAGGGCCTCCACCGGATGGAGGCGAGACATGCGCCAGGCCGGGTAGGTCCCGGACAGCACGCCGAAGAAGCCGGCCAGGGCCAGGCCGGCCAGGAAGACCCGCGCGTTGAGCGTGAAATGGGCATAGGAGAGGAAGCCCGACGCGCTCAGCGCTTCGAGCGTGATCTCCGAAAGGACGAACCCGAACAGTCCGCCCACGAGGGTGAGGGTCACGTTCTCCACCACGAACTGGCCCACGAGCGTGCGGGACGAGGCACCGAAGGCCTTGCGCACCCCGATCTCGGAGGCCCGCTCCAGGATCCGGCTCACGGAGAGGTTCACCAGGTTCAAGGTGGGCAAGAGCATGAACAGGAGGGCCAGGGCGCCGACGCCCAGCCAGAACCCGGGAAGCCAGACCGTTCCGTCTTCGGCGGCGGCCAGCCGGCCCATCGGCGACTCCTCGAAGAAGCTAGCCACGTATTCGAGGTGCGTGACGGGCGCGGCCATCAGGCGGTCGTAGCCCTTCGGGAGCTCGACCCGCTTCATCCGGGAGGTGAACTCGGCCCGGATCCCGGGAAGGTCGGCGACGCTTCGGGCCAGGTAGATGGCGAGGAAGCCACCCAGGAGCTCTCGGCGATACGCATCCGATTTGGCGGAGGTGAGAGGCACCCAGATGTCGGCGAAGGGAATCCGCCGCAGCTCCGGCACGTCGGGGACCACGCCCACGACCCGGAAGCTCTGGCCATCCGCTTCGATCGTCTTGCCCAGTGCGCTTGCCTCCCCGAAGAACCGCCGGCGGGTTGTCGCGTTGATCACCGCGACGGCGCGCCCCTCGTCCACCTCTTCCCTGCGGAAGGGCCCTCCCTCCAGAAACTCGAAGGCGAGGATCTGCCAGAACTCGCCGTCCGTCCGCTTGAGGGAAGACTGAACGCGGACTCCGTTCAGATAGGAGTTCACGACGGCGGGAGCGGAGAAGATCGACATGCGCTCGACCCCGGGAAGGTCCCGGGTGTAGGTATCGAGCAGCTTGAAGCCCGGCTCACTCGACCATGAGTTGTCGGGTCCCCGCATCCGCGCGTGGTAGACGCCCAGGGTCCGCTCTTGCCGGATCTCGGGCGCCATGGGTGCAACCACGTGGTCCAGGACGGCCGTGGCCACCACGAGCACCATCAGGGTGAAGCTGATGCCGAAGAGGCTCACCGCGGTGAAGGCCTTCCTCCGCAGGAGCACCTTGAACGCGAGCTGCAGATAGCTGCGCAGCATGGCTCAGTGCACCTGGCGGCCGTCGAAGAGGCGAACGATGCGGTTCGTCTTGTCCGCCTGCCGCGAGTCGTGCGTGACCATCACCACCGTGGCCTTCTCCGACCGGTTCAGCTCGGCAAGGATGTCCATGATCTCGTCGCCCATCACGCTGTCGAGGTTGCCCGTGGGCTCGTCGGCCAGGATCAGGCGGGGGTGTCCCACGATGGCGCGCGCGATGGCGACCCTTTGCTGCTGCCCTCCCGAGAGCTGCGAAGGGAAATGGTTCACGCGGGAGGAGAGACCGACGCGGTCGAGGGCTCGAAGGGCCATCTTGCGCCGCTCCCCGTTCGAGAGCTTCCGATAGAGCAGGGGGATCTCCACGTTGTCGAGGACGGTGAGATCGGGGACCAGGTGAAACGTCTGGAACACGAAGCCGATCTCCTGGTTTCGCAGGCGCGCGAGATCGCGGTCGCGGAAGGATTCCACCGGCCGCCCCGCGAGGGCCACGGTTCCCTGGGTGGGGACGTCCAGGAGGCCCATCAGGTTGAGCAGCGTGCTCTTCCCGCACCCGGAGGGCCCCATGATCGAGACGAGCTCCCCCTCGGCCACATCCAGGTTGATGTTCGACAGCGCCACCGTCTCGATGGTGTCGGTGCGATAGACCTTCTCGATGCTCTTGAGACGGATCACTTTCCTTCCTCCCTTCGGACCATGGCTCAGCGGACCCCGATCTCTCTGGCCTTGGCCAGGGCAGGGAGGTCGGACACGATCACGAGGTCTCCCTCCCGAAGCCCGTCCACCACCTCGACACGGTCGAAGCTCATGAGGCCCAGATGCACGGGGGTACGCACGGCGCGCTCTCCGCGGACCACGAAGACGTCCTGCGAGCCCTCACCCCCCACCGCGGGTCCACGGTTGAGCCGCAGCGCGCTCGCCTTCCGATCGGTGATGACGTCCACGTCGACCCTGAGGTTCGACTTGAGCAACGGGCTCGAGCGGTCTTCGAGGCTCACCGAGAAGGTCACCACCCCGTTCTGGATGGTGGGGCGCACGTCGCTGACGATGCCCGGGAGCCGCTCCTGATCGACCCGCACCGTCGCGGGCAGACCCGGCCGGAGGGCGCGGGCATGGATGTCGGAGACGGTGGCCTCCACCCGGAACGAGCGAAGGTCCGCGACCCGAGCGATCACCTCCCCCTTGCGCACCGCCACTCCCTCGTCGGCCACGGCCCAGGTCACGACCCCCACGCGATCGGACCGGGTGGTGCCGAGATCGAGCTGGCGGAGGGACTCCCTGGCTTCGTTCTCGAGGGTGGCGAGCTCGAGGGCGAGGCCTTGCAGCTTCGCCCGGGTCGAGGCGCGGGCGTTCGTGGCCTCGACTTCGAGCTGACGGAGCTCGATCGCGCATTGGGCCTCGATCAACTCCGTCTGGCGCAGCGACTCGAGAGAGAGCAGGCCGGCCTCATGGAGCTGCCGGTGCCGGGAGAGCTGGGAGCGACTGGATTCGAGCTGGAGGCGCTTGATCTGCTCACGACCTTCGAGATCGTTCAAGGCCTTCTCGAGCCCGAGTCGTACCTGGACCTGTTCGTTCTCCTTGAGCGCCACTTCGCGGGCCAGCTTCTCGGCGGCAACCCGCGAACCCTGCAAGTCGAGCTCCAGGATCGGGTCGCCCTGGGCCACAGGGGCGCCGGGACGCTTCAGGATCCGCACCACCCGCGCGTCGACCGGGCTCGACAGCACCATCTCGACCTCGGGCACCACGGTACCGGAGGCGGAGATCGTGGCCTCGATGGGTCCTCGGTCCACGCGGGCTGTCCGGATCGCTGCCCGGGCCACTGAGGGTCGGAGCCAGCTCGTCCCCCAACCGAACGCCCCGGCGAGCCCCGCGACGCCCAAGGCGGCGACGAGCGAGCGACGGCGAGCCCGGTGACGTAGGAACGTGGCGTCGAGCGGTCTGTCCACGTCCTCCCGTTCTGCAACGGAGGTGCCAGGGGCGGACCCCGAGGATTGGGCCCGATCCGGCGTCCCCGGGAGCCTTCACTCGTTCGGAGCCGTACGCCCGGGTGTACGGTTCCGGACAGATCGAACCCGGCCTTGTATCATCGTCCGGTGGCGGACAAGCGGCTGTACAAGGTGGCCTTTCAGAGCCAAGGGCAGGTCTACGAGATCTACGCGAAGCGGGTCAGCCAGGGTGGCCTCCTCGGGTTCGTGGAGATCGAGGGGCTCGTCTTCGGCGAGAGAGCGAGTGTCGTGGTCGATCCCACCGAGGAACGATTGCAGCGCGAGTTCGCAGGAGTCCGGCGCTGCTATCTGCCGATGAACTCGATTCTTCGGATCGACGAGGTGGAAAAAGCGGGACCTGGCCGCATCACCGAGGCGACGACCAAGGGAGCCAACGTGGCGCCCTTTCCGATGCCTTACGTCAAGCCCGGGCGAGACTCCGACAGCTGAGCGCCGCCGATGGCCTTAGGGCCTCGTCCCTTCGACCCGCGCGCGCACGAACTGGTCGAGGGCGAGGAGGAGCTCCTCGCGATTGGAATAGGGTCCGGGCTCGTAGCCCCGGGTAGAGATCCCGGCCTGCGCGAGGTCGGACAAGTCCCAGTCCTGGCGATTGGTGAGGTCCCAGAACTCGATAGCACCCTTGGGGTCGAACCCGGGCTTCGCGATCTCGTCCGGGTGGAAGGACCACTCGCAGACGATGTCCGTCCGGTCCACGGCGCGGGGCCAGAGCGCGAAGGTGAGCATGTAGTCGGGATGCAGGTTGAGCAGGAGATTCGGGAGAAGGGCGTAGTAGTAGACGTGGCGGCAGTCGTCGGGCGACAAGCCCGGCAGGGGCGCGCGATTCGTCTGGCCGTCGAGGCTCAGGGTGGCGACGCCCTCCCGGAGATCCATGCGGCCCCCGAGGTACGTGGGCTGCGGCGGCTCGTTGTTCCCACTCATGTAGTGCGACTGGCGATTCAGGAGCGGGTGGACGATCGGGCAGTGAAGGCACTCCGAGTAATTCTGGATCACGAGCTTCCAGTTCGCCTTCAGGTGGTAGGTGCGACGCTCCACGAGCTTCAAGGACTCCATCCCCCAGGGCCGGAACTTCAGGTCGAGGCCCGCCAGATGCTCTGCGAAAGGGACGGGTTCTCTGGCCAGGTTGATGAAGACGTGGCCGTCCCACACCGCGGTCGCCACTCTCCCGAGGGGATGATTGGCTTCACGGAAGCCCGGCACCTTCTCCATGTGCGGCGCGCTGACGAGCGAGCCGTCGAGGTCGTAGGTCCAGGCGTGGTAGCCGCACTGAATCCGTCCCGCGAACGTCCCCGCGTCCCCCCTGCACAAACGCGTTCCCCGATGCCGGCAGACGTTATGGAAGGCCGCCACTGCGCCCTTTCCGTCTCGCAGGACGATGACGCTGGCATCCGCGAAATCGCGGACGAAGTAGGTGCCCGGACCGGCCAGCTGCTCCATGCGGCCTGCCCACAGCCACATCGAGCAGTGGATGGCTTCCATCTCGCGGGCGAAGAAACCCGGGTCGGTGTAGTAGCTCGCGGGGAGGGTCACGGCTCCCGACTCCATCTCGGGCCGCGCGTTCGCGTAGGTCTCCATCACGGTCTCGCTCTTCTGGAGGGGGATGCTCCCCGGGCCTGGGTCGACGCGGAAGTCTGAAAGCCGAGCCGCTCGGAGATGCGCGCGGCGGCAAGGGGCAACCGGCGGGCGATCGAGGCGATGGTTTCGGGGGTCAGGCGGACCTTCGGTCCGCCCACGCTGATCGCCGCGGTGACGCGTCCGTCCGCCGCATAGACCGGGGCCCCCACCGCGACGAAGCCCGGCTCCAGCTCTTCCTGGCTCAAGGCGTAGCCGCGTTCGCGCACCCGCGCGAGCTCACGGTCGAGGGCGGTCCGGTCGGCCAGGGTCCGAGGCGTCACCTGGGGCAAGACCCGCGGAAGGGCGAGATTGCGCTCCTCGGGCGACAGGAAGGCCAGGATCGTCTTGCCGGTCGACGTGGCATGGGCAGGCCAGCGGGTGCCGATCGAAGGCATCGACCCCAGAACGTAGCTTCCCACGGCCTCCTCCAGGATCAGGGTATGGCGGCCGACGAGCACCTCGAGCGTCGCGGTCTCCCGGGTTTCCTGGGCCAGCCCGGCGAGGGCCGCCCGGCTCGCCTCGCGCAGATCGAGAGCGCCCTCCGCCCTGCCCCCGAGGGCCACGAGCTCGCGGCCCAGGCGATAGGACTCCCCGTCCCGGCCACGCTCGACCATCTTCTCCGCCTCGAGCGCGGCCAGGAGCCGATAAGCCGTGGTCTTGTTGAGCCCCACCGCGCGGGCCAGGTCGGCCAGGCCGCGCTCGGGGCGGTCGGCGGTGAAGGCCTTCAGGATGGCCACGGCGCGCAACACCGCCTGCGTGCCCGGGTAGACTTCCGGCCTGCGTGCGGATTTCATGATACGGATCTCGTTCCTTATCCTGAAACCGAGACTAGCAACGGTGGCGATCGACTGCAACCCGCGGGCGCCGCCTACAGGTCGCGCAAAGCGGCAGCCACGGGCAGACGAGCGGCCCGGATCGCGGGGGGCACTCCCCCCACGAGGCCCATCAGGAGGGCGAAGCCTATCCCCGTGGCCAGGAGGCCGGGAGTGACCCGGAAGGCGAAGGCCAGGTGCGAGAAGGTCTGCCAGTTCATCGTTCCCGTCGTGAGCCCGTTGACGGGAAGCACGGCCACGCAGCCCACGAGGCCACCCACGAAGGCGATGACGAGCGCTTCGGCCACGAAGGAGAGGACCACGGCGCCTTCCCCGAAGCCGATGGCCCGCAGCGTCGCGACCTCGCGCGAGCGCTCGGATACCGCGGAGTACATGGTGTTGAGCGCCCCGAAGACCGCGCCCACCCCCATGACCAGGGCCACGAGGGTCCCGAGGCCCAGGATCAGGTTGGTGATCATGCGCGAGGCCTTGGCGTAGTACTCGACCTCGGACTCGACCTGGACCGTCAGTCGCGGGTCCGCCTCGAGGGTCTTCTTGAACGTGTTGAAGGCATCCGGAGAGACGAGGCGGGCGGTCGCGGACTGAAAGAGGCCCTTGGGCCTCTGGTAGGCCTGGTTGACCATGTCCGCGTCGGCCCAGAGCTCCGAGTCGAAAGCGCTGCCTCCCGAGTCGAGGATTCCCACCACCGCCCAGGTCAAGCCCCCGAACTTCACGGAGCTGCCCAGATCGAGGCCGGAGTAGGTGGTGACGGCGTTCTTCCCCACCACGATCTCGGCCAGACCCGGCGTGAAGAAGCGGCCCTTCGAGACGCGGACGTGCGGCCGGACGTCCAGGGCGCGAACCGACACGCCTCGGATCTGGACGTTCGCGTCCGTGCCCGTCGCCCGGAGGGGCAGCGCGCCCACCACCACGACGTCCGCCGAGACCAGCGACGCAGCGCCCTTTCTCACCACCTCGGGCGCATCTTCGATGGGACGCAGTTGGGTCAGGGGCACGACGCTATCCATCTCCGACGTGGATCCCGCCCGGCGCACGATCGCGTTCTCGGGAGTGCCCGAGGTGGCGAGGGTGACCTGGAAGCCCCGGGCCATGGCCAGCATGGCCACGAAGACCGCGACCGTGCCCGCGATGCCCAGCACCGCCACGATGGAGGAGGCCCAGCGGGCCCGCACGCTCTCCACGTTGTAGGCAAGAGGGATGGCGCTCATACGCGGCGAAGGGCGTCCACCACGCGGAGCCGCATGGCCGAGACGGCGGGGATGATGCCCGCGACCATGCCCACGGCCAGGGCCAGGGCGAGACCCGCCCCCAGGCTGCCCAGGGGGATGTAGAAGATGGGCAGCATGCCGCCCGTGGGATCGCCTCCGAGCGAGAAGGCCTTGGCCAGCGCCAGACCGGCGCCGCCGCCCACGAGGGCGAGGAGAAGCGACTCCGCGATCACGATACCGAGGACGAAGCGGTCGGAGTAGCCGAGGGCCTTCAGCACGGCCAGCTCCGAGGTCCGTTCCCGGACCGCGATGGCCATGGTGTTTCCGATCACCAGGAGCAGGGTGAAGAAGACCACGGCGCCGATCGAGAGGATCAGGAACTCGATGTTGCCCATCTGCTTCACGAACGAAGCGGCCATGGCCTTCTCGGTCTGGGTGCGCGTCTCGTAGGCCGAGTTGCTGAACTCCTCGTCGATCGCCTTGCTGACCCGAACCGCGTCCTCGGGATCGCGGATACGCAGGACGTACCATCCGACGAGTCCCTTCAGGAATGGGGGCCCCTTCTCCTCGAAGTACTTTCGCTGGAACCAGAACTGGGTGAGATCGTCCTGCGCGGTTCGCCCTTCGTAGATCGCCTGGAGGTTGAATTCCCAGGTCCCGGGGAAGGCCGTGCCCTTGATGGGGATGCGGTCGCCGATCTTCCAGCCAAACCTCTTGGCCAGGGAGGCTCCGACCACGCAACCGGCTCGATCGTCCAGGAACGCCTGCCACTGCGCGTCGGGGATCTTGAACTCCGGGTAGACGGTCCGGTACGTGTCGGGGTCGATCGCGAACTGCGCGAAGAAGTTTCGCTCGTCCTGGTAGACCCCGCCGAACCAGGAGGCGTAGGTCACGCTCGTGATTCCCGGGATCCTCAGGATCCGGTCGCGGTAGGGCAAGGGCAAGGGCTGGATGAGCGAGGTGCGGTTGATGATCATCAGGCGGTCGTTCCCCGCCACGTCGATCCCCTGGTTGAACGCGCCCCGGATCGCCACCAGGAGCCCGAAGAGGAAGAGGGCGACCGCAAACGAGCCCAGGGTGAGCAGGGTACGGACCTTCTTGCGTCCGAGGTTGGCCAGGACCAGGGGCAGGAACTTCACTGCGGCGCCTCGCCTTCGACGAGGGCGCCCTTCTCGAGGTGCAGGGTGACCTGCGCGCGCTCCGCGGCGCGGGGGTCGTGGGTCACCATCAGCACCGTCTTCTTGTGCTCGCGCACGAGCACGTCCAGGAGGTCGAGGATCTCGCCCGCGCTCTTGCGGTCGAGGTCTCCGGTCGGCTCGTCGCAGAGCAGGAACGTGGGGTCGGCCACGATCGCGCGGGCGATGGCGACGCGCTGCAGCTGGCCGCCCGAGAGCTGCCGCGGGTAGTGCTGCATCCGCTCCTCCAGGCCCACGATCTTGAGGACGGTCTCCACGTGCCGCCGGCGCTCGGCCTTGGTCAGGCGTGTCAGGAGCAGGGGCAACTCCACGTTGCGAAAGGCGGTGAGCACGGGCAGCAGGTTGTACATCTGGAAGATGAAGCCCACATGCCGGGCACGCCACTCGGTGAGCCGGCGCCGCGAGAGGTGCGTGATCTCGTCGCCCGCCACGGTGATGCTGCCTTTGCTCGGGACGTCGAGCCCCCCCAGAAGGTTCAGGAGCGTGGTCTTGCCCGAGCCGCTCGGGCCCATGAAGGCCACGTACTCGCCGGCGTCCACGTCCAGGTTCAATCCCTGGAGGACGTGGATCTCCTCGCTGCCGCGGACGTACTTCTTGTCGAGGTCACGCGCGACGATGAGGCCCTTGGCCTCCCCGCCCCGGCCGAGTCGAACCATTCGGGGTACCCTTCTTCGTGTCTAGAGGTGGCAGGTGGACTCGGCGCTCGAGACCTTGAACTCCCCGGGCGCCTCGACGTTCAGCTCCTTGATGATGCCGTCCTCCACCACCATGGAGAACCGCCGGGAGCGCGTCCCCATCCCGGACCGCGAGGCGTCGAGCTCCAGGCCCAGCTTCTTCGTGAACTCGGCGTTCCCGTCGGCCAGAAGCAGGATCTTGTCGCCCACATTCTGCGACTTGCCCCAGGCGTCCATGACGAAGGCGTCGTTCACCGCCATGCAGGCGATGGTGTCGATGCCCTTGGCCTTGATGGCGTCCGCGCTCGCCACGTAACCGGGCAGGTGCTGCTTCGAGCAGGTCGGGGTGAAGGCGCCGGGGACCGCGAAGAACACCACCTTCTTGCCCTTGAAGACTTCGTCCGTGGTCATCGGACCGGGGCCCGTCGGCGTCATGCGCGTGAACGTCCCCTCGGGAACGCGGTCGCCAGCCTTGGTCATGGGCTTCTCTCCTCGTGAGAGGTCAGTGATTCGAAGAACGAAGGCCCGAGCCTAACACAGAGGGCTCGTCACCGACGCCCCGTCTTGTGCTCCTCGATGAGCCGCTCCACCACCTCGGGCTCGGCCAGGGTCGTCACGTCCCCGAGCCCGTCGTACTCCGAGGCCGCGATCTTGCGCAGGATGCGGCGCATGATCTTGCCGCTCCTCGTCTTGGGCAGCCCGGAGGCCACGTGGATCACGTCGGGAGCGGCGAAGGAGCCGATCACGTGCCGCACCTGTTCCTTCAAGGCACCCTGGATCTGCTCGCGGTCGAGCCCCGCCGAATCCGCGGTGAGGCTGACGTAGGCATAGATCCCCTGGCCCTTGATGGGATGCGGGAAGCCGACCACCGCCGCCTCCGCGACCGACTCGTGGGCGACGAGAGCGCTCTCGACCTCCGCGGTCCCCAGGCGGTGCCCGGAGACGTTCAGCACGTCGTCGATGCGGCCCGTGATCCAGTAGTAGCCGTCCTCGTCGCGCCGGGCCCCGTCGCCGGTGAAGTAGTACCCGGGATACTGGCTGAAGTAGGTCTCGCGGAACCGGTGGTGGTCCCCCCAGACGGTTCGGGCCTGTCCCGGCCATGGCGATCCCAGGCACAAGGCGCCGCTCACGCTGTTCCCTTCCAGCACCTTCCCGTCGGCGGGATCGACGATCACCGGCTTGATCCCGAAGAAGGGCAGGGTGGCCGAGCCGGGCTTCGTGGGCGTGGCGCCGGGCAGCGGGGTGACGAGGATCCCACCCGTCTCCGTCTGCCACCAGGTGTCGACCACCGCGCAGCGCTTCTCCCCCACCACGTCGTGATACCACCGCCAGATCTCGGGGTTGATCGGCTCACCCACGGTCCCGAGGATCCGCAGGGAGTCCCGCTTGTAGCTCTTCACGAAATCGTTCCCGGCCTGGGCCAGGGCGCGAAGTGCCGTGGGGGCGGTGTAGAGGATGTTGACGCCGAGGTCGTCGACGATGCGCCAATAGCGCCCGGGGTCGGGGTAAGTGGGCGTCGACTCGAACATCACGGTCGTGGCCCCGTTGGCGAGCGGCCCGTAGACGATGTAGCTGTGGCCCGTGACCCACCCGACGTCGGCGGCGCAGAAGTAGATGTCGCCGGGGTGGTAGTCGAAGACCATGCGGTGGGTGAAGGCGGCATACACGAGGTAGCCTGCGGTCGTGTGCATGAGGCCCTTGGGCTTCCCGGTGCTGCCCGAGGTGTAGAGGATGAAGAGCGGGTCCTCGGACCCCATCCACTCGTTCGTGCAGGTCGAGCGCTGCTTCTGGCACTCGTCCGCGAGCCAGTAGTCGCGCCCCGAACGCATCTCGACCTCGGTGTCCGTGCGGCGGGCCACGAGGACCGTCTCCACGAGGGAGATCCCCTCGATCGCGCGGTCCACCGTCTTCTTCAGGGGAATGCGCTTTCCTCCCCGGAGCCCCTCGTTGGCCGTGACCACCATCCGGCAGCGCGCGTCGAGGATGCGGTCGCGCAGCGACTCGGCGGAGAACCCGCCGAACACGACGGAGTGGACGGCGCCGATGCGAGCGCACGCGAGCATGGTGTAGGCGAGCTCGGGGATCATGGGCATGTAGATGCACACCCGGTCGCCCTTGCGCACGCCGTGGTGGAGGAGCACGTTGGCCACCCGGCAGACGTTGTGCTTCAGCTCGCGGTAGGAGATGTGCTTGTACTGTCCCGGCTCGTCCTGGGCCCAGATGATCGCGGTCTCGTTGCCCAGCCGCTGCAGGTGCCGGTCGATGCAGTTGAAGGAGGCGTTCAGGCGTCCGCCCGAGTACCAGGCGAAGTCGACCTCGTCGTAGTCCGCGTCGAACACCGACTGCCAGGGGTGGAACCACGAGAGCGCCTTCGCCTGCTCTCCCCAGAACCAGTCGGGATTGTCCAGGGACAGGCGATAGAGACGCTGGTACTCCTCCATGCCCTTGAGGTGGGCGCGTTCCGCGATGCGGTCCTTGACCGGAAACGACGACTGAGACATGAGGGGCCTCCCGGGCGGCGTGCTTTGGCGAGGCGCATTCTCGCCGGGTGGCCACGGAGGCGCAACCCTCTGCCCCTCGGGAGTCGCCTACCGAAGCTGCCGAGCGATGGCGAGGGACCGGTAGACCGCGGTTCCGAAGGTTGTCACCGCGATGAGACCGAGGACCCAGGTGACGGCGGTGCCCGGCGGGAGCCCGGCGACGCGCGTCAGTGGCTGGTCGAGCAGGCAGACGAGACAGGTCAGCACCAGGCGCTCCGCGCGCTGCATGAGCCCGCCGGTGCGGTTGACGCCGACGGTCTCGCCCCGTGCCTGGGCGTAGCTGACCAGGAGCGAGCCGCAGATGGCTGCGGCCGCGAGGAAGCCGCCGTAGGGCGTGCCCCGCAGATACCAGGCGAAGCCCAGGAAGGCGAAGGTCTCGACGAAGCGGTCGAGGGTGCTGTCGATGAACTTGCCGTAGGGAGAGGCCAGCTTGAAGGCGCGGGCCAGCCGGCCATCCATGATGTCGCAGATGCCGGCCAGGACGATGGCCCAGCCCCCCCACTGCAGCTGGCCGAGGGCGATCAGGACGCCGCTGGCCAGGCCGAACAAGAGGCCTGCGGCGTTCATCGCGTCGGGGGTCGCGTTCGCTGCGACGAGGGCGCGCTCGATGGGCGAGATCGCCCACAGGAACCAGTGCAGGAGAAAGTCGCCCCCGCCGAGCAGGAACTGCGTGCCTTTCTTGGCGGCGTCGGCATCGGCACGGCGCCCGAGAGCCGCATAGACGGGCATGGAAGCGAGGGCCGCGCCGAGCACACCGAACAGGACGACGAGGCTCTTGTCCAAGGGTTGGCTCTTCGACCTCAGCGATTCTTGTGCCGAAGATACCGGAAGAGACGGGGCCAAAGGAAGAGCAGGGGCAGGCGCCGCTCGCGGGGACTGAGCTCGACCTCCGTGCCCTCGTGGCGCCGCACCTTGCGAAGGATGTAGTCGAGCCATCCCTCGAAGGTCACGATGTGCTTGGCCCATCGCACCGTGGCCCGAACCAGGGAACGCCCGAAGTAGGCCCGCAGCCGCAGGCGTTCCCCGACGCCTACGGGGTGGACGAGGGTGAATTCGAGGCGTCTCCCGGGGAGCGCCGAACAGTCGGTGAGCCCAGCTCGCCCGCTGGGTCGACCGAGAGCTCGGCCTCGGAGAGCACCCGCGCTACGTAGACCGGGAGAGCGCATGCGCGGCTCGCCTCCTGGGCGGCGAAGAGAGCCTGGGCCCGGCCCTCGGGCTCGGGTCGAATCTCCTGGCCGAGGGAGACTCGAAGCGAGGGTCAGGCAATAGGCCCGGAACGTCGAACCGCGGCGCAAGCCACGGGCGGACCCAGGAGTAGGTCTCGGTGTGGGCGCTCACGAGCGCATCGAGGAGGTCCTCGGCGATCTCCGTGCTTGCGGCGTAGACCACTTCGCTGGGCTGGAAGAGCCGGCCGATGCAGAAGTGGTCCCGGCGGCGGAACGAGGTCTCGCGCCGGAAGCTGCGCAGGTCGATGACCGAGCACTTGGCGTGGAAGGGCTCGGTCCCTTCGCCTTCGAGGCGAAGCGAGACCTGGCTCGGGGGCAGGACGTGGCTCACCAGGGCCATGAGCCTTGGCCCCCGGTGGATGACTCCTCGTGCGTGGAGGGCGTCGTAGAAGGGCAGGTAGGCCCGGACGATCACGAAGAAGTCGTGAGCGCTCCAGGAGTCGGCGCGGGCCGCCCCCGACCGGCGAGAGCCGAAGAAGACGACGCCGACCACGGCGTCACCACCGAGACGGGCCAGCTCCGAAGCGGCGGCGAGCACCTGGTTGCGGGAGGCGCCGTCGAACGAGCGACCCTGGACCACGTCGCGAACGGAGCCCGCCAGGCTCATTGGGGGGCCGGAGTCAGGACCCGAAGGGCACGGGGCACGCTCTCGACCAGGATCTCGGCGGAGGCGGCCTGGTTCCACTCGCCGTCGGTCTCGTACGCGGGCGGGCGGTCGAAGCGGAGGCGGAACGACGAGGCCGTCGAGGTCACGACCTCCGGCGCTCGCCTCGTGGCGTGCCCCGGAGGAGCCGCCCCATGATGGACAGCCGCCGGCCGAGGCCCATGTTCAAGAAGCCGACGGCGTCGAGCTGGCCGTCCTCGAGGTCGGCGCGCGGCGCAATCTTGAAACCGCCTCCGAAGACGCGGGCATTGGCGATGATGAGCATCAGATGCTCGCGACGGACCGCGGGGGCTCCGGAGGCGCCGATCTCGACCCCGAAGCCCGGGAAACCTGCGCAACTGACGCAGGGCGCAATAGAGGTAGAGGAGGTCGCCGCGGAGCCAGCGGACCTTCAACGAGTCCTCGATGACCGCGATGTCGAAGCCGAAGCCCGCGACGTTCAGGAACAGCTTCCCTTCGATGCGGCCCGCGTCGATCGTCCGGGTGTGCCCGGCGAGGATGACCCGGCAGGCCGCCCCCACGTCCCGCGCAGGGACCTCGAGCGTCTTCGCGAGGTCGCAGCCCGTTCCCCCCGCGACGAGGCCCAGAGTCGCCGGAACGCCGGAATCGACGATCGCTTCCCCCACGTGGCGACCAGGTGCCGTCCCCGCCCACGGCCACGATCGTGCGGTAGCCCTCTGCGAGGGCCTTCCGCGTGAGGGTGCCTGCATCCCCGTGCCCCGTGGTCAGGGCATGGCCGACCTCGGCCCCCGCCCGAAGTGCTTGGAGGACCGGCTCACGGAGGGAGGCTCCCCGCCCTTTGCCGGAGGCCGGGTTGACCACCACGAAGATGCGCGCGCTCAGAAGACTTCTCCCCGGGGGCGCTCTGCCCAGAGGGTCAGACCGGCTGAAGCTGGACGAGCGGGTCGAACGTCTGGACGCCGTCCCGCATCCACAGCTCGCGGAACGGCCGCTCGTAGATCTCGGAGAGGACGAGGCTGGCGTTGAACGCGTGCTCGTGGAGGGCGATCTGCCCCACCTCCTCCTCGTGCTCGCTCTGACTGCCCTCCATGGTGATGCTCGCGAGATAGGCGCCCGAGTCGTCCTTCATGAAGGACTGGTAGAGGTGGGACACGGGCTGCCAGGAGTGGTCGGCGATGCGTGAGGTCGGCCACCGGCTCTCCCTTCACGCCCACCCGCGCCGTCATCCGGCCCGGGGAAGGCTCGAAGCCGATGTCCAGGTCCTCCATCCAGTGCGGCAGGTGCCAGCGCTCGATCGCGTGGTCCCGCGCCGCCTTGGTGGTGGTCCCCACGAGGTAGGGGTAGAACGCCGATTTCGGCAGGCGCTCGCCCGGCTTCACGAGGGGAGACACGATCACGGACATCACCACCTCGCCGTAGGTGCCCACCTCGCTCTCCGTGAAGTCGAACACGGTCATGGAGAAGATGCTGCTGCCGTGGTGCAGCTCGGCCGGCTCGAGGTGGCGCGGGCAGGATGCGCCGCGCGTTCTCGGTCGGAAACTCGAAGAAGCCGCTGATCGCGTTGCGTAACCGTATCGGGTGAGGCCGGGCCGGGGGTTCCCTCCTCCGCTCAACGGCAAATCCCCTCTTCGACCAGCACACCCTTGATGACCTTGACCGCGGTCTCCAGCTCGTCCTCGGTGTGGGCGGCGGAGACGGAGATGCGAAGGCGCGACTTGTGCTTGGGCACCGCGGGATAGGTCACGGGGTTCAGGAAGAGACCCCGCTCCTGGATCTTCTCGGCGATTCCCAGGACCTTCGAGTCGTTGTTGACCATGACCGGCATGACCTGGGAGTTCGACTTGCCGATGTCGATCCCCTCCTCGGCGAAGCGCCGCCGCAGGAAGGCCACGTTGGCCCACAGCTTCGCCCGCAGATTCGGCTCGCGCCTCCACGATGCGCAGACCGGCCAGGAGACCGGCCGCGAGCATGGGCGCGAGGTTGCAGGAGAAGAAGCGCGACCGGCCGAAGGCGTTCACGTAGTCGATGAGCTCCTTCGAGCCGCAGACGAAGCCGCCCTGGCCGCCCAGGCTCTTCGAGAAGGTGCCGAGGTGGAAATCGACCTCCTTGTCGAGGCCGAAGTGCTCGGCCACGCCGCGCCCGTTGGGCCCGAACAGGAAGGTGGAATGGGCCTCGTCGATCAGGATGCGGGCGCCGTGGCGCTTCGCCACCTCGACGATCTCGGGCAGCAGGCACACGTCCCCGTCCATCGAGTAGACGCCTTCCACCACCACGAGCTTCTTGCCCTTGACCCCGGTGAGCTTGCGCTCCAGGTCGAGGGGGTTGTTGTGACGGAAGAAGACGGTCTTGGACTTGGCCAGGATGGCCCCGTCCACGATCGAGGCGTGCGAATACTGGTCGAGGAGGATGGTGTCCCCGGCGCGCATGATGGCGGAGATGAAGCCGACGTTGGCGCTGTACCCGGTCGGGAACAGGATGGCGGCTTCCTTGTCCTTGAAGGCCGCGACCTCGGCCGCGAGCTCGCCGTGGATCTCGAAGGTGCCGGAGAGGATGGGCGAGCCCGACGCGCCGAGGCCATAGCGGCGCGTGGCCTCGACCGCGGCCTCCACCACCTCGGGCCGATACGAGATGCCGAGGTAGTTGTAGGACGCCAGGTTGATGAGGTTGTGGACCTGGCCCGTCTTGCCGTCGCGCACGCGTCACTCGGGTCGTGGGTGCGCTGGTGAGGGGCTCGGAGTAGAGGTAGTACCCCGCCGGCCGGGCCTCCTTGTACCAGCCGCTGAACGGGGCCAGCAGGTTCAGGGGGTCGTCGCCCGCTCCGTAGTAGAAGTTGCTGTAGTCGTAGTCCGAGAAGCTCGTCTCCAGGGCGTCCGCCTTCTTCTGAGCCGCCTCCATACCTCTCCCCTTCTCCGCGACGCCCGACGGGCGCGGCAGATGGTCGGTCCATCAAAGCCTTAGAGTATACCAGTCTCGATCCCAAGGCGTTGCCTCCAGGATTGGGTCATCGCTCGCCCCCGGGGGCGGTACAGGGCGCCCGCGACTCGACGAACCCAGGATCGCGGGACGAAGCCCTGAACCGTGGCCAGGGCACGGTTCGAGGCTCCGGGAATGACGCGAACCTTTCCGCGGTCGAGGCCCTTCAAGGACGCCCTCACGACCTCCTCGGCCGTCATCGCGGGCATGCGGCTCACGAGCAGGCCCTGGGTGTGGGTCTCGGCCACCTCCAGGAACTCGGTGCGGGTCAGGCCCGGACAAAGAGCCTGGACGCGCACGCCGGTGCCTTCGAGCTCGGTGGCGAGTCCCTCGGAGAACGAGAGCACGAATGCCTTGGTGGCCGCGTAGACCGTAAGGAAGGGAACCGGCTGGAAAGCCGCGTTCGATGCGACGTTGATGATGCGTCCCTGACCCCGCGCCACCATCGCCGGAAGAAATGCCCGGGTCATCTCCACGACCGCGCGCACGTTGACGTCGAGCATCGACGCGATTCGATCGGGCGGCTCCTCGTGGAATCGAGCGGTGTGGCCGACCCCCGCATTGTTGACCAGGAGGTCGATCTCGAAGCCCCGCCGTGCCGGTCTCGGCCGCGACCTGCGCTACCCCGCTCGGGCTCGCGAGGTCGGCCACCAGCACCGATGAAGCGTCTTCACCCAGATCGGCGGCCAGCGCTTCGAGCCGCTCGCGCCGCCGGGCCACGAGCACGAGGCGTTCGCCGCGGGCCTTCAGGGCGCGCGCGAACGCAACGCCAATGCCGCTTGAAGCTCCGGTGACGAGCGCTCGTGTGCTCAGGAGTAAATCTCACTTGGATAAGATGACATAGTCGCGAAAGGTCAGAAGTTACTTCAACAAGTGATCGCCGAGCACCCGGCGAGGCCTCACGCGTCCTCCGAAAGCTCATCGATGATCGCCTTGAGCGTTCGAATGATCTCGCCGCGGTCTACCTCGGAACGGCGGAACTGCAGGGCCAGCCTGAAGCTCTTCTCCTTGGGCTGGTAACGGAAGACGAAGTTCTTCGGGCGGCCGGCCTTCTTGCGGCCCGTCGCCACGTGGCGAGCGTCCTGTCGCGTCGAGACGCCTTCTTGCTGGAATCGCTCCAGCAACGCCATCATCTTCTTGGAATCAGATTGTCTAACTATCTGTATTAACAATGACTTAGACTGAATGTCGGCCAGCCGACACATCTGCCGGACCTCTTCCGGCATGGCGGCAAGCGAGAGCGTCTCGGTCACGGATGTGCGGCTCTTTCCCAGCTTCTCCGCCATCTTCTCGTGCGTGTAGCCATGGCTCTCAGCCAGAGCCAAGCAGGCCATCGGCTTCTTCAAACGCCGTCAGGTCCTTTCGTTGGAGGTTCTCGATGAGCGCCAGCTCCATGGTCTCGGCATCGGAGCTCTCGCGAACGATGCAGGGCAGCTCATCCAGCCCCGCCTCCAGTGCCGCGCGGTACCGGCGCTCGCCCGCGATGATCTGATATCGCCGCCCATCGATCGTCCGAACCAGAAGCGGCTCGAGGATCCCCTTCTCGCGAACGGAAGCCGTCAGCTCCGCGAGCTCACCGAGGCTCCGTCGGGGCTGATGAGGATTGGCCTCGATATCTTCGATCGGGATCAGCCTCCCGATCGCCTCGCCCTCGGGGCGAGCCAACTGATCGACGAAGTGCGTGTCGTGACGCATGCGGACCGACACTGGCAATCCGAGTCGACGCGGGCTAGACACGTTCGATGACCTCCTCGCAAAGCCGGTAGTACTCGTACGCACCACTCGATTGAGGTGCGAAGCTGAAGATGGCTTCCTTGTGGGCGGGACTCTCTTCCAGGCGGATGCTCTTGGTGATCGTGGTTTCGAACACGCGTCCGCCGAAGACCTCGCCGACGGCGCGATGAACATCGCGCGCCAGGGTCGTCCGCTTGTCGTGCAGGGTGATCACCGCACCCAGCAGCTTCAGGTTCGGGATTGGGCCGCGCGCGGATCTTTTCGACGGTCTCGAGCAGGTCATCCGTTCCCTCCAGTGCGAAATAGCTGGACTGAACGGGGATGAGCAAGTGTGTGGCCGCGACGAGCGCGTTCACCGTGATGAGCCCGAGCGCGGGAGGCGTGTCCACCACCACATACTCGTACTTGGAGCTCACCGTCTCGAGGCGGTCCTTCAGGCGGAAGTGACCGTCCAGCTCGCCGACGAGCTGCGCCTCGATCTTGGCCAGCGAGATTCGCGAAGGTGCGATGTCGAGATTGGGAACGGGTGAGGGAATGATGATGTCGTTGAGGGCCAGCGTGCCCGTCAGCACCTCGTACATCGACCGCTCCAGGGTGCGCACGTCGAGGTAGGTCATCGACGAGTTGCCCTGCGGGTCGAGATCGACGAGGAGCGTGCTTTGGCCGCGCATGGCGAGGGCCGCGGCGAGGTTGATGGCCGTCGTCGTCTTGCCGACGCCACCCTTCTGGTTCGCGATCGCGATCGTGTACAAGAGACCCCTCTCCGATGTGATTGCCCGCCGCGTCGCGATCTTATGGAATCGCGCAGCGAACGGTCAAGCACAAAAGGAATGGGGGTGCGAGAATCGCCCGACAGCTACATCTTGTATTTGCCGAGCTGATCGTCGGAAAGGCCCTCGAGCCACTTGCGCAGGCGGCCGACATCCATCGCTTCCTTGCTCGCCTCGACGCCCTGGGCCCCGGTGATGACCGACTCCTCGACGAAGATCTTGGCCTGGGCGCGTAACGCGAGGGCGATGGCGTCGGACGGGCGCGCATCGATGGTCAGGGCCCGCTGGTGGGCACGGATGTGGATACGGGCGTAGAAGGTATTCTCCCGCAGGTCGCAGACGACGATGCGCTCGACCGTCCCCTCGAGATCGGCGATGACGTTGTTCAAGAGGTCGTGAGTCATCGGACGGGGCGTCTGGACGTTCTCGATCTGGAGCGCGATGGCGTTGGCCTCGAAGACGCCCACCCAGATCGGCAGGAGCCTCTGCCCCTCCTCGTCCCGGAGCACGATGATCGGCATGTTCGTGATGGGGTCGATCATCAGCCCCTTGATGCTCATCTCGATCTGCATGAGGCCTCCGAAGGACCTGAGGTCGAATATAGGAACTCAGGAACTTCCCGTCAATGAATCGCTTGCTGGCAAAGGCGACCCTGAAGGGAGTTCGAGCCGCCGCCGGTGATCTCGACCTCGACGAGCTCCCCGAGGAGGGCGGCGTCGCCGTCGAGGTGGACGATGCGGAAGTGTGGGGTGCGGCCCGAAACCCGGCCCGAGTCGACGGTGTCGACGAGCACCGTTCGCGGCTTCCCACCCGGCCCTGATTCGCGGCGCGCTGTCGCCGCTGCTGAAGCCCATTCAGCACCTGGACGCGCCGCAGCTTCTCGTCGCTTGGGACGTCGTCCACAAGGAGGCGTGCGCGTCGTGCCCGGACGAGGCGAGTAGGCGAACACGAAGAGGCCCTCGAATGCGACCTGGTCGATGAGACCCACCGTGGCCTCGAAGTCCGACATCGTCTCCCCGGGATAGCCGACGATCACGTCGCTCGAGATCGCGAGGTCAGGGACCCGATCGCGAAGCAAGGCGATGGTGTCGAGGTACCGCGCGCGGTCGTAGCCCCTCCGCATCGATGCGAGGATGCGGTCCGAGCCCGACTGCACGGGCAGGTGGAGGTAAGGGCAGACGGAGGGGAGGTCGCGCAGGGCATCGGCGAGGCGCGGGGAGACGTGCTCCGGGTGGGACGTGGTGAACCGGAGCCGCACCAGGCCCGCGACCCCGTCGACGCGCTCGAGAAGGCCCGCGAAGTCGACCCCGCCGGATCGGTAGGCGTCGACCGTCTGACCGAGCAGCATCACTTCTCGGTAGCCACGGTCCACGAGCGAGCGAACCTCGGCCACGACCTCGGTCGGCCGGGCGGTTGACCTCCGGGCCCGCGCGTTCGTGGCACCACGCAGAAGCTGCACACGTGATTGCAGCCTTCCATCACCGTCACGAAGGCTCGCACGCGACTCGAATGGGCGATCGTCAGTCGCGGGAATCCGGAAGGCATCGGCCTTGCGGTCCAGATCGACCTGGGGGCCGCGGTCCTCCGCGAGGGCCAGCAACTCCGGTACTCGGCCGAGCGTCTGCGTGCCCACGAGGACGTCCACGTAGGGTGCGCGCCTCAGGACCTCGGGCCCTTCGAGTTGGGCCACGCACCCCCCGACCCCGATCTTCAGCTCCGGCCGCGCCTTCTTCAGCTTCCGCAGGCGACCCAGCTGGTGGTAGAGCTTGTCGGTTGCCCTCTCGCGGACGGCGCAGGTGTTGACGAAGACGAAGTCGGCATCGGCGTCGCCAACCGCGGCTTCGTGGCCGGCGCTCTTCAACACGCCCGCGATCTTCTCCGAGTCGTTGACGTTCATCTGGCAGCCGAATGTCTCGATGATGAATCGTTTTTTTCCTGTCTGCCATGAAGTGGTCCGTGCTAGTTGCTAAAGCTTTGATTGAGCATTTCCCGGGCGTGCTCGCGGGCGCGCGCCGTCACCACTTCCCCGCCCAGCATCCGAGCGACTTCCTCGACGCGCTCGGCTCGACCTCAGCTCTTTCACCTCGGTCACGGTTCGCCCACGCTCGACCCGCTTCTGGACGACGAAGTGATGGTCGGCCAACGAGGCGATCTGCGGCAGGTGGGTGACGCACAGGACCTGGTGGCGTGTCGCCATGGCCCTGAGCTTCTTGCCCACGACCTCGGCCACTCCCCCGCCGATTCCCGCGTCGGCCTCGTCGAACACCAGGGCCACGTCGCGCCCTTCGAGGGTGGCGGCCGACATGAGCGCCAGCATCGCGCGGGACAACTCGCCTCCGGAGGCGATGCGGGCCAGGGGACGCGGATCCTCGCCCGGGTTGGCCGAGATCATGAACTCTGCCGTCTCGAGGCCCAGCGCGGTCCACCGCGCGGGGTCGCCCTCGGCCGTCGCCGCGGACTCGGGATCGAAGCGAACCTTGAAGACCGTCCTCTCCATCGCGAGCTGGCGAAACTCCGCTTGCACCTTCCTCTCGAGCGAAAGCGCGGCCTTGCGCCGACCCTCCGAAGACCCGCCGCGCTGCGGTGAGGAACTCCTTGGCCAAGGCCGCTTGCCGCTCCTCGAGCGCGCGCTCCTGGTCCTCGGGGCTTCCGAGGAGAGCCAGTTGCTCGCGACACCGGCGGGCAAAGCCGATCACCTCGTCGACCGAGGCCCCGTACTTCCTCTTCAGGCGCTCGATGACCGCCAGGCGGGACTCGATCTCGTCGACGCGGCCGGGGCTGACCGACAGCCCCTCCCGATAGTCGCGAAGGGCCAGGGCGAGGTCGTCGAGCTGCGCTCGCACCGGAGCCAAGCCCTCGACCGCAGGGGCCAGAGCCGGATCGATCGCGATCAGCTCGTTGAGGCGCTTCTGGATCTGGGCCAGAGAGCCCAGAACCGCTCCCTCTTCCTCGAAGAGCAACGCGTAGCTTTCCTGGGCCAGGGTGGCCAGCCGGCCCACGTTGGCCTGCACGATCTTCTCGCGCCGCAGGTCTTCTTCTTCACCGCTCGCAAGGCCGGCCTTCTCGATCTCTCCGGCCTGGAACTCGAGGGTCTCGCGGCGCCGTTCGGCCTCGCGCCGGTCCCGCCTCAGCTCTTCGAGAGCGGTCACCGTCTCCTTCCAGGCCCCGTAGGCGCCACCGATGAGGGTGAGGTCTCCGTCCAGGCGCGCGTAGGCATCGAGGCGGGAAAGATGGGAGGCCGGGTTCAGCAGGCCCTGCGGCTCGTGTTGGCCGTGGATGAGGGCGAGGTGCGACGCGAGATCGCGGAGCACGTTCAGGGAAACCATCGCGCCGTTGACCGTCGCCCGGCCCTTGCCGCCGGCCAGGATCTCGCGGCGGATCACCACCTCGGTCCCCTCGGTGGGAAGACCCAGGGCGCCGAGGACGGATTCGGCGGCAGGCAGATCAACGAGGGCCTCGACCACGGCGCGATCCTCGCCCGTCCGGACGACCTCGGAGGAGGCGCGCGCTCCCAGGATCAGTCCGAGCGCGTCCACGAGAATCGACTTCCCGGCGCCTGTCTCGCCGGTGAGGACCGAAAAGCCGCCGTCCAGATCCAGCGATGCCTCGGCTACGACCGCAATGTTGCTGATTTTGAGTGACTTGATCATCGCTTCTCACGAATCGACGGCCCGAGGCCTCCGCCGCGGGAGTGTATCATCCCTCCCCGTCAGGGGTGGACCGGCGATCCCCAGGGAAATCGTTGACAGGCCACAACCTATTGTGGCACCCTGAGGCCTGAACGCTATTTGCGAGGTGTGTCTTTGACCCTTCCGACCTCCGCGGTCCTGGCCCAGACGACAGCGTTTTCGCCGGGGGTCGGGAGGACTCGTGGCCCAGGCGGGCTGGGTGGGTCGGACCGTCCTCCTCGTTCTGCTCATCCTGTCGCTCGCCTCGTGGGCCATCATCATCTACAAGTCGATCGTCCTCCGGCGGGCCCACGCCCAGTCCGACACGTTTCTGCAGGTCTTCCGCAAGAGCAGCAAGTTCTCGGAGGTCAACTCCGTCTGTACGCAGTTGCGGGGCAGCCCGCTCGTCGGGCGTCTTCCAGGCCGGCTACCTCGAAGTCAACCAGCAGGTGCGCGGGGGCTCCTCTGCGCCGGCCCAGGGCAAGCCGACCGTGCGAAGCCTGGAATCGCTGTCGAGGTCGCTGATCCGGGCCGCGACCGTGGAAAGTACGCGACTCGACCGCCGCCTGAGCTTCCTCGCGACCACCGCGAGCGTCTCACCCTTCGTGGGACTCTTCGGAACGGTCTGGGGCATCATGGACGCCTTCACGGACATCGGGCGGATGGGGTCCGCCAACCTCGTCGTGGTGGCGCCCGGGATCGCCGAGGCCTTGATCACCACCGCCATGGGCCTCCTTGCGGCGATCCCCGCGGCCGTGGCCTTCAACCTGTTCAGCAGCCGCATCAAGGTGCTGAACGCGATGATGGACGACTTCGCCCTGGAATTCCTGAACATCGTGGAGCGTAACTTCACTTAGATGCAAGGCACCGGCAGCGGCGACAACGCCCGGCAAGCGGGCTCGATCTACCAGGGATTTCGCGGACGCCGCAGCGGATCGATGATGGGTGAGATCAACGTCACGCCCCTCGTGGACGTGGTGCTCGTGCTCCTGCTCGTCTTCATGGTCACGGCCCCGATGATGAGCCGCGGGATCGACGTGTCCCTCCCGGTGGCGAACCTGCCGGACAAGCAGCCCGAGGATCGGATCACGGTCACGGTCACGGCCGACGCGCGGATCATGGTCGGCGACCGGCCCGTGAACATCGTCCTCCTCGAGGACCAGATTCGCGGCCTCATGGCGGGCCGCACCGTCTCGCGTGGTGTACCTGCGTGCCGACGAGGGCCTCCGCTACGGCAAGGTCATCGAGGTGATGGACAAGCTGAAGCAGGGCGGTGTCGAGCAGGTCGGGTTCGCGTACGTGCTCCCCAAGGAGAAGCGGTAGCGGCCGTGGACGATCCTGTGGCTCGCGTGCTCGCCGAGCGAGAAAGCCTGGACGCCGGGTTTCCCGGGAGCGTGGTGCTTTCGGTCGTGGCCCACCTGATGCTCGCTCGGGGTTGCGGTCGCCGCTCCCTTCGTCTTTCCGGCCGGGCCTGTGCTGAAAGTGATGGACGGGTTTGCGGTCGTGCTCCCGCGGGGCGGAGGCGGGTCCTCGGCCGCGCCCGCACCCCCCGCCGCCGCGCCCCAGGCCAAGCCCACGGAAGCGCCCCCGGAGCCGGTGGCGCCCGAGGTCAGCAAGGTCGCGAAGCCACCCAAGGAAGAGCCGCGCCAGGGATTGCCCGAGTTGGACGCGAAGAAGACGCGTCGGAAGACGGAGCCCCAGAGTCTGCAGTCTGCGGAGCAAAGACGCTTCGGGCGCGCAACGAGCCTCCTCAGGTGCCGATCAAGCTGTCGGGTTGGCGATCGGTCCGCCCGGAATTGGCGTGCCCGAGGGCACGGATTCAGGCGGTGACTGGTATATCGCCAGTGTCATCCAGAAGATCCGGATGGTCTGGCTGCAGCAGATGACGACGACAGGCATGCAGCAGCCCGCTATGGTCAGCGTCACGATCCTGGCTGATGGCGTCGGTCACCGGAGTAGCGCATCAGTCGGGTCAAGCGGACTATTCACTGCATCGATCAAGCAGCACAGCGCGCCATCTACTTCCGCGGCGCCATTCGGGAGTTGCCGAAAACGCATGGAACTGCAAAGACCATCCAACTCCGCTTCTTGCCACCGGCTCGCTGACGGCGTGCAAGCACTAGCCGGTCGCCGATGGATCCGAAGGATCGGCTACGTTGCTGTTGCTCTTGCGCCGTTCGGGGCAACGCACGTTCTGGCCCAGCAAGCGGCGCCGGGTGCCGTGCCCATCTACGACATCGGTGGTCCCAACTCTCGCTTCGCCGATTCCCGACTGCGTTCCCGCGGAAGGGCGACGAGGCGAGCGCCCAGGCGTGCAAGACGGTTGCCGAGGTTCTTCGCGCCGACCTGCGCTTCGAGAACCTGTTCCAGTTCGTGCCGGACAGCCTCTTCCAGGCCATTCCGGCGATGAACCCCGACGCCCCGAGGTTCGACGACTGGAAGGGCATCGGCGCGACCATCCTGGTCGTCACCCGGGCCGAGGTCACGAGCGGCGAGCTGACCGTCGAGGCCAAGGCCTTCTTCGTGGACAGCGGCCAAGTCATGCTCGCGAAGAAGTACACCGGGCCGCGCCGACAACCCGCGAGTCTTCGCGCACCAGGCGTCCGACGACATCATGGCCCTGACCCAGTACCGCGGGGTGGCCCGCACCAGGATCGCCTTCTCGTCCGACCGCGACGCGACCGCGGAACGCCGAGCGAAGGAGCTCTACATCGTCGACTACGACGGCTTCAACCCGCGGCGGGTCACGGTCAACGGCTCGCTGAACATCCTTCCCACCTGGACCCCGGACGGGCAGTCGCTCGCCTACGTCTCCTATCGACAAGGGAGCCCGCTGATCTTCCTGGCCTCGATCTTCGAAGGAAAGAGCATCGCCAACCTGACCGCCGAGCCCAGGGACGCTCAGGCTCTTCGCTCCCGCGGTGAGCCCGGACGGCAAGAGGATCGCCTTTGCCAGCAACCGCAGCGGGAACCTGGACATCTGGGTTGCGAACCTCGACGGCAGCGGTCCGCGGCGACTCACCTCGAGCCCCGCCCAGGACACGGCCCCGGTCTGGAGCCCGACCGGGCAGGAGATCGCATTCACCTCGAGCCGGTCCGGCACGCCCCAGATCTACATCATGGACAGCGAGGGACTCAACATCCGGCGGTCTGACCACGATCGGCAACTGGAACGACGCGCCGGCCTGGAATCCTTCCAAGCAGTACAGTGAGATCGCCTACACCTCGAGGCTCGAGGCGGGAGGCTTCGACATCGCGGTCATCGACCTGGGGACGCGCCAGGTGCGTCAGGTCACGCAGGGCCGCGGAAGCTGCGAGTACCCTTCGTGGGCGCCCAACGGGCGGCACCTCGTGTTCTCGTGCAGCCGCGGCAAGAACTGGCAGATCAGCGATCTCGGACCGGGACGGCGACTACGGTGCAGACGTTGTCCACGGGGGCCGGCAGCAACGTGCAGCCCGATTGGGGACCCTGAAACAGACGAGGCGAACGATGAGATTGAGCGAGAGCTTCCGCATGTCGCGATGGCGCCGTGGCGGCCTTTGTCCTGCTGGCGTTCGGGCTTGGCCTCGTGCCACGGCGGCAAGAGGCCGCCGGCGCTCACGGGAGCGCCGACCGGCGCGTCCACGAGGACGCCGCCACCCGAGGCGCCGCCCGCGGACACCGGCCCGGACGTGGGCCGGCTCGCCAACGAAGGCGCCCTGGGGAGTGACGTCATGCCTCCGGCCGACGCCAACACCGAGGGCGGGCCGCTCGCCGACATCCGCTTCGAGCTCGACTCGTCGGCTCTGACCGACGCGGCGCGGCAGACCCTGGGCCAGCACGCGGCCTGGCTCAAGGCCCACGCCGGCGCCCGGGTCACGATCGAGGGCCATTGCGACGACCGCGGAACCGTCGACTACAACCTCGCCCTCGGCGAGCACCGGGCCCGCGCCGCCAAGGACTACCTCGTGAGCCTCGGGGTGGCCGCGGGCCGGCTCCACACCGTGTCGTTCGGCAAGGAAAAGCCGCTCGACCCGGGGAGCGACGAGGCGGCCTGGGCCAAGAACCGTCGGGCGCACTTCGTGGTGGCGGGCGCCTGACGCCCGCAGGCCGGACCGGCGTGCGGCGAGGCGCTCTGCTATGATCCGGACGCAACGGGAGGCCCATGTGACGCGAGTGACCCTGACCGCCGGCATCGTTCTCGCCCTGGCGGCTCCGGCCTTTGCCGCCAACCGCGAGCTCGAGCGCCTTCAGGTCCAGGTTGCGGGCCTGCAGACCCAGATCGCGGAGCTGCAGCGCCTCGGCGAAGAGAACCTGAAGGAAGTGCGGCGCCTCAACGAGTTCCTGGCCGAGCAGAACGCCGCCTTCAAGAAGAGCCTCCAGGACCAGAAGATCCAGGACGAGGCGGTCGCGACCACGCTCAAGGAGGTGGCCGAGAAGCTGGCCGAGCTGAACGAGCGGGCACAAGCCGCGGCGCGGGTGGCGGCCCCCGCTCCCGCCCCAGACCCGAACGCCATCGCTCCCGCTGTCGACACCCGGAGCGCCCGCTGGGCAATCCGGGAACCGCGTCCTCGCCGGCGGTTCCGTCCGCGGGCCGCCCCCCGCCCCGCGGGAGCTCTACAGCCAGGCCTACGCCGACTACGCGCGCGGGAACTACGATCTGGCCATCCAGGGCTTCAGCGAGTACATCAAGCAGTTCCCGAGCACCGACTTCACCGACAACGCGCAGTACTGGGTCGGCGAGTCGCTCTACGGCAAGAAGCAGTTCGCCGAAGCGATCGAAGCCTGGAACACGCTCTTTCGCGACTATCCCTCGAGCGACAAGCTTCCGGACGCGCGGGTCAAGAAGGGCATGGCCCTGGAGCGCCTGGGCCGCCGGAGCCAGGCCCTCGTCGAGTACCGATACGTCATCGACCGATTCCCGAACTCCCCCGCGGCCCGCATCGCCCGCGAACGCTTGAATCCCTAGCCGACCGGGCGCGCGGCCGCCCGAAGATCCACGAGGAGCGAAATGGCGAGTCTCAACAAGGTGATCCTGATCGGAAACCTGGGCAAGGACCCCGAGATCCGGTACACCCAGGCGGGCGAGCCCATCGCCAACTTCTCCCTGGCCACGAGCGAGAGATGGACCGACAAGAGCGGCCAGAAGCAGGAGAGGACCGAATGGCACCGGGTCGAGGTCTTCGGCAAGACCGCCCAGATCGTCCGGGACTACTGCTCGAAGGGCAAGCAGGTCTACCTCGAGGGCAGCATCAAGTACGACGAGTGGACCGACAAGGACGGCAACAAGCGGAACATGACGAAGATCCGGGTGAGCGGGCCGGGCTCGCGGCTCGTGCTCCTCGGCTCGCCGCGGAGAGGGCGGACCGCCGCGGCGGCTCCGCCGACGCCTGAGGGCGGCGGCCCGCCGGCCGGACGCACGGAGACGACTTCCAGGCTTCGGACGACGACGTGCCGTTCTAGAGTCGTCCGGGGCCGCGCCTTCGCCCGATGGCCACCCTGATCTCCCTGGAGCGATTCGTCGCTCCCTTCCGCTACGAGCAAGAGGAAGTGACGGGCTGGGTCCGGGCCTGGCTCGAGGAGGATGCCTCGCCGGGAGCCTCGCGGCTTCTGTCGGTCTACGCCTCGGCCGGCGTCAAGGCGCGGGCCAGCGTCGTGCCCATCGAAGAGGTCTTCCACCCCGAGGACTTCGAGACCCAGAACGACCGCTTCGCCGAGATCGCCAAGCAGGCCGGCATCGACGTGTCGCGCCGCGCCCTCGCGAGCGCCGGCCTGGGTCCGAGCGAGATCGACTTCATCGTGAGCGTGTCCTGCACCGGCTTCATGATCCCGGCGGTGGACGCCTACGTGGCCGACGCCCTCGGCATGGGGCCGCGGCTGGGCCGGCTTCCGGTCACGGAGAGCGGGTGCGCCGGCGGCGTGGTGGGCCTCGCTCGCGCGCGCGACTATCTCGCCGCCCACCCCGACCAGAGCGTCCTGCTCCTGGCCCTCGAGTTCTCGAGCCTCACCTTCCAGCGCTGGGACCGGTCACCGACCAACGTGGTGTCCACCGCCATCTTCGGAGACGGCGGTGCGGCGGCCGTGCTGGTTGGCCCCGAGCACCCTCGCGCGCGCGGGCCCGCGCTCGCCCGCGTCACGGACGCCGAGAGCCGGTTCTTCCCGGGCACCACCCACCTCATGGGCTTCCGTCTGCGCAACGCGGGCCTCCAGATCATTCTCGACAAGGGCCTCGCCCCCTTCGTGCGCCGCGAGGTCGCGGGCGCGGTCGAGGACTTCCTGGCGCCGCGCGGGCCTGCGCCGTGAGGACATCCAGCGGTGGATCCTCCATCCCGGGGGACGGCGCATCATCGAGGTGATGAGCGAGAGGCTCGGTCTCGAACCCGCGGACCTCGCGCCCACCGAGGCGGTCCTCGCGCGCCACGGGAACATGAGCTCGGTCACCGTCCTCTACGTCCTGGACGAGATCCTCCGGAGCGAGCGGCCCCAGGCCGGATCGCGCGGCCTCCTCGGGGCCTTCGGACCGGGTTTCGGCGCCGAGCTGGCCCTCCTCGAGTTCCTGTGACCTTTCTGCGGACCCGGGCCACCGAGCCGGAGAGCCTCGACCTGGGCGTGCCCGAGGCCGAGGCGATCAAGAGCCTGCGCGACCTTCGGCGAGTGAACCGTTGGCTCGGAGGCCGGCGAAGCCTCCTCGCCGCCATACGAGCCTTACCTGGCCGGAGGCGGCCGCCTCCTCGACGTCGGCTGCGGATCGGCCGACCTGCCCGCCGCGGTCGTGGCCGAGTGGCCAGGGCGCGTGGTCGCCGTCGGCATCGACCTCAAGCTGCTTCACCTGCGCCAGGCCCCGGCCAGCGTGCGCCGAGCGGTGGCCGACGTGCGCACCCTGCCCTTCGCACCGCGCTCGTTCGACGTGGTGACCGCGTCGCTCTTCCTGCACCACTTCGACGGCGCCCGAGGTCGCCCTCGTGCTGGCCAGCCTCTTCCGGCTCGCACGCCGCGCGCTCGTGGTCAACGACCTGCACCGTGCCCTCGTCCCCTGGGTCTTCGCCCGCTCGGTCTTCCCGTTCGCCTTCGAGAGCCGAGGTCAGCGTCGAAGACGGCCTCTTGTCGATTCGACGGGCCTTTCGTCCCGACGAGCTGCGGCGGGCCTTTGCCGAGGCCGCGATTCCGCGGGTGCGCATCGAGCGCCGCTTTCCCTATCGGCTGCGTGGCCGTGGCCGAGGTCGACGCGCGGGCACGCCGGTGAGCGAGTCGCGCGAGATCGTCGTGGTCGGCGCCGGACCCGCCGGGTGCGCCGCGGCCATCTTCCTGAAGGAGCGGGGCCACGACGTGCTGCTCATCGACGCGGCCCGCTTCCCTCGCGACAAGGTCTGCGGAGAGAGCGTCTCGCCCGAGGCCTGGCGGCTCCTCCGCGGCCATGGGCGCCGCCGACCGCGTCCGCGGCCTCGCGCCCGCACCCCCTGCGCGGGATGCGGCTCACCTCGCCCGACGGGACCTCGTTCGTGGGCGAGTACGGCGACAAGCCGCGAGCCGGGCTTCGCCCTGCGGCGCCTCGACCTGGACCTCGCCCTGCTCGACACGGCGCGGGCCCGGGGAGTCGAGGTGGTCGAAGAGACTCGGGCCACCGAGGTGAAGATCGAAGACGGGGGCGTCACCGCCCTGTCGATCTCGCGTAGCGGCGGCCCCGCGACGACGTGCGAGACACGGCTCGTGGTGGGCGCCGACGGACGAGGCAGCATCGTGGCTCGGCGCCTGGGCCTGCTGCGCGAACACCGGCGCCTTCGGAAGTTCGCGGTGAGGGGACACTTCGAAGGCATGGAGGGCCTCAGTGACTACGGCGAGATGCACGTGGGGGGCGGCGGGTATTGCGGCATCGCTCCCCTTTCCGGCTCGACCGCCAACGTCGCCTTCGTCCTCGACCGCCGCGAGATGGCGGCGGCGGGGGGCGACGTGGAGACGTTCTACCGCGACACCCTGCGCCGCTGGCCTCGGATCACCGAACGCCTCGGCGCGCGCGCGCCTCATGGCCCCCCCACGGGCCATCGGACCGCTCGCCCTCGAAGCCCGCGGCGTCTCCGCTCCCGGAGCAGTGCTCGTGGGCGACGCGGCCGGGTTCTACGACCCTTTCACCGGCGAGGGTGTGACCCTGGCCTTGCGCAGCGCCGAGATGGCCGCCGACGTGGCCTCGCGAGCCCTGCGCCGGGGCTCCACCGTGAGCCTCACCGAGTACGACCGACTGCGCGGGGCCGCGACCCGTGACAAGTTCCGCTTCAATCGCCTGCTCCAGTTCGTGGTCCAATGGCCGGGACTCAGCAACGCGGTGGCGGCCCGGCTGGCCCGGCGCCCGGATCTGGCCGATCGGCTGGTGGGCATCGCGGGTGACTTCCTCCCCGCCCGCACGGCGGTCGGGCCGCGATTCCTCTGGTCGTTGCTGGCCTCGTGAGGATCGCGTGGGCACCCCGGGCGGCCCCAGGCAGTGCGTCCCCGTGCGGACCGACCGCCCGTACGGGCAATGCCGGCCCGCTCCGGCTGGTGAGACTTGTGCCGGTTCCGAGAGCCTCGGGTAGAATCTGACGTCCATCCGGGAGGAGCCTCTGGCCACGCAATCCATCGACAAGGCGCTGGTCCTCGATCGGAAGACGCTCCTCGGAATCTACCGGACGATGTACCTCTCCCGTCGCCTCGACGACAAGGAGATCCAGCTCAAGAGGCAGAACCGGATCTACTTCCAGATCAGCGGAGCGGGTCACGAGGCCGTCCTCGTGGCCGCGGGGCTCGCCCTCCGCCCCACCGACTGGTTCTACGCCTACTATCGGGACCGCGCCCTCATGCTCCAGCTCGGGCGTGACTCCGACCGAGATGCTCCTCTCCGCCACGGGGGCCCGAGACGACCCGGCTTCGGGCGGACGCCAGATGCCCTCGCACTGGGGTTTCGAGCGCCTGAACGTGGTGACGCGCTCCTCGCCCACCGGCACGCAGTTCCTGCAAGCCGTGGGCTGCGCCGAAGCCGGGCTCTACCTGGCGGGCTCGCCCGCCGGGCGCGACCATCGCCTTCCAGGACGACGAGGTCGTCTATTGCTCCACCGGCGACGGCGCCACCTCGGAGGGTGAGTTCTGGGAGAGCCTCAACACGGCCTGCAACCGGAAGCTCCCGGTCGTCTACCTCGTCGAAGACAACGGATACGCGATCTCGGTTCCGGTCGAGGTCCAGACCGCCGGGGGCAGCATCTCGGCCCTGGTGCGCTCGTTCCCGAACCTGCTCGTCCGCGAGGTGGACGGCTGCGACCCCCTGGCCAGCCTGGGAGTCCTGCGCGAGGCCGTGGCCTGGTGCCGCGCCCGGCGCGGTCCCGCCCTGGTCCACGCCCGGGTGATCCGTCCCTACTCCCACTCGCTGTCCGACGACGAGGCGCTCTATCGTGCTCCCGCCGAGCGCGAGCGCGACGCCCGGCAGGACCCGCTCGTGACCTTCCCCCTGATGCTCCAGCAGGAAGGCCTCGCCACCGCCGAAGAGCTGGTCGCCCTGCGGGCCGAGATCGACCGGGAGGTGAACGCGGCCGCCGACGCCGCCCTGGCCGCCCCGGCCCCGTCGCCCGAGAGCGCCACCGACCACGTCTACTCGATGACGGTCGATCCCACCTCGGAAGCCTTCGCCACCGAGCCCGTCGCCCCAGGGCGATCCGAAGACGGTGGTCGACCTCCTGAACGCGTGCCTCCAGGACGAGATGGCGCGCGATCCCGCGCATCGTGGTCTTCGGCGAGGACGTGGCCGACTGCAGCCGGGAGGAGAGCCTCAGCCTGGTCAAGGGCAAGGGCGGAGTCTTCAAGGTCACCCACAACCTCCAGCGCAAGTTCGGTTCCGACCGGGTCTTCAATACTCCCCTCGCCGAGGCCGAACATCGTCGGCCGCGCGATCGGGATGGCCACGCGTGGGCTCAAGCCCGTGGTCGAGATCCAGTTCCTCGACTACATCTGGCCCGCCTACATGCAGATCCGCAACGAGCTGGCCCTGATCCGCTGGCGGTCTTCGGGGGCCTTCCATTGCCCGCTGGTCATCCGGGTCACCTACGGCGGCTACCTCCAGGGCGGCGCCGTCTATCACAGCCAGTGCGGAGAGGTCCTCTTCACCCACATCCCCGGCCTTCGGGTCGTGATCCCCTCGAACGCCGAGGACGCGAACGGTCTTCTGCGCACCGCGATCCGGGCCGACGACCCCGTGCTCTTCCTCGAGCACAAGCACCTCTACCGCCAGGCCTACAACAAGGGGCGCTACCCGGGGCCCGACTACATGATCCCCTTCGGCCGGGCGCGGCTCGCCCGCGAAGGCCGGGACCTGACGGTCGTGACCTTCGGCGCGCTCGTCCAGCGGTCCCTGGTCGCGGCCAAGCAGGTCGAGAGCGACGGCATCCGCACCGAGGTCCTGGACCTGCGCTCCCTGTCTCCCTACGACTGGGAGGCGATCGCGACCGAGCGTGCGCAAGACGGGCAAGGTGATCGTGGCCCACGAGGACAGCCGCTCCTGGGGCTACGGCGCGGAGATCGCGGCCCGGATCGCCGACGAGCTCTTCGACGACCTGGATGCGCCGGTGCGGCAGGGTGGGCGCGCTCGACACCTTCGTGGGCTACGCCCCCGCCCTCGAGGACGCCATCCTGCCCCAGGTCAAGACCCTGGCCGACGCGATCCGGGAGCTCGGGCGGTACTGAGGATCAGTCGCTCGGGGACTCCGCCGCGGTGAGGGCCGCGCCCAGGTCGCGCGCGCAGGCGCGCCTCGATCAGCGGCCTCGCTCGGCAGCTCGAGGCAGGCTTCCGCCACGGCCATGACCAGGGCAACGTGACCTCGCGAAGGGCGGCCTTGACCCGGGGGATCGCGGAGGGAGCCATCGAGAGGTCGCGCACCCCGAGGCCGACCAGGAGCAGGGCCTGCAGAGGATGGGCGGCCATCTCTCCGCATACCGAGACCGGCAGGTCGATCCCGCCGCGCGCAGGACGTGGTGGATGGTGCGGACGACCGCCGGGTGCAGGGGCTGGTAGAGGGCGCTCACCCGGGGGTCGGCCCGATCGACGGCCAGCAGGTACTGGATGAGGTCGTTCGTCCCGATGCTGATGAACTCGACCTCGCGGGCCAGAAGGTCGGTGGTGAGGGCCGCGCTCGGGACCTCGATGGTCAGCCCGACGGGAAGGTCCTCGCCGAAGACCTCGCCCTCGCGCCGCAGCTCGGCCTTCGCGTCCTCGACGAGCCGCAGGGCCAGGTCGAGGTCCGAAGGGCCGGAGGCGAAGGGAAACATCACCCGCAGCGGGTCCGTGGGCCCGGGCGCGCAGGAGTGCCCGTACCTGGATGCGAAAGGGCTCCGGGAACCGGCGGAGGAGCCGGAGCGCCCGCTCGCCGAGCGCGGGGTTCGGGCTCGTCGGTCCCCCGGGGGCCATCTCGTCGAGGCCGACGTCCCAGGTCCTGACCGTGACCGGGTGGGGCGCCATCTGCTCCAGGAG
This sequence comes from uncultured Acidobacteriota bacterium, assembly GCA_963760685.1. Classification (GTDB taxonomy): domain Bacteria; phylum Acidobacteriota; class Vicinamibacteria; order Fen-336; family Fen-336; genus CAVXEA01. The sequence goes on along the minus strand of CAVXEA010000003.1, from coordinate 1,994,272 downwards.
CCTTCGGTAGACGTCGAGCTGCTCGCTCTTCCGTCGGCCACCGGCGGCTGCGTCCGAGCAGGTACTCCGATCGGAAGAGGCCGATGCCCTGGGCGCCGTAGAGGCGCGCCGTCGCCACCTCCTCGATGAACTCGACGTTGGCGCGTAGCGCGACCACGGTCCCGTCGAGGGTGACCGCGGGCAGGGCCCGCGTCTCCTGAAGCCGCCGCTCTTCGCGCGCCTCCCGCTCCTGCGCCTCGCGCAGGCCGGCGAGGGCCGGGCCCGAGGGCTCGACCACCACCCGGCCCCGCGTGCCGTCGACGACCACGAGCGTGCCCGGAGGGATGCGGCGGGTGGCGTCCTCGAGGCCGACCACGGCGGGAATGCCGAGCGAGCGGGCGATGATGGCCGTGTGGTAGGTCGAGGAGCCGACGTCGGTGGCGATCGCCACCACCCGCTCCCAGTCGAGGCCCGCCGCTTCCGACGGGCTGAGACCGCCCGCGACCACCACGAAGCGCCCGGGCAGGCGCGAGAGGCTCGGCGCATCGCCGGCCCCCGCCAGGTTCAGCTGGATGCGGCCGAGCACGTCGTCGAGGTCGGTGCTCCGCTCGCGCAGGTACTGCGTCCTGGAAGGCGTCGAAGAGCGCGTGCAGCTGCTCGGCCACCATCCGCAGCGACCACTCCGCGTTGACGTGCTCCTCGCGGATGACCGCGACCGCGCGGTCGCGCAGGAGCGGATCCTCGAGCATGAGCAGGTGGGCGTCGAAGATGTAGGCGTGAGGCACCCCGACCTCGCGCGACATTCGGTCCTTGATGGCCTGGAGCTGGCGGGCGCGAGGCCTCGATGGCGCGGGTCAGGCGGACGACCTCGGCCTCGATCTCCTCGGGCGGAACCAGGAGGCGAAACACGGGCGCCACGTCGCGTTCGACGAGCAGGGACTGCCCCACCGCGATGCCCGGGCGAGACGCCGGTTCCCTTCAGCTCCATGCCCTGTCCCGGCCCGGCGCCGGGCGCCCGCTCACCCCTCTTCTCCGAAGCCGCCCTCGACCAGGGCGAAGAGCGCCTCGACGGCCGCCGCCTCGTCGCTCGCCGTCGGCCACGATCTCGATCTCGGCTCCCTGGGCGGCGGCCAGGAGCAGGAGGCCGAGGATCGACTTGCCGTCCATCGTCTTCTCGCCGCGCGAGACCGTCACCTTCGACCGGAAGCGCGCTGGCGGTGTGGACGAATCGCGCCGCGGCCCGCGCGTGCAGGCCGAGACGGTTGCGGATGCTCAGGCGCCGCCGGATCAACCCGGCTTCTTCTCCAGGACGTCGCTCGCCACGTAGATCGCGTCCTTCCCCTGGTCCCGGACCAGGCGCGCCACCTCGGCCAGCCTTCCGTCCCGGAGGCTCGTGAGCTTGATGAGCATGGGCAGGTTGACCCCGGTGACGATCTCGACCCGCGGCAGACAGGAAGGGAAGGCTCAGGTTGGTGGGGGTCCCGCCGAACATGTCGGTGAGGAGGAGGGTGTCTTCTCCCCCGGCCTCCGCGATGGCCCGCTCCACCTGGTCGCGCGCGGTTCCGACGTCGTCGCTCCAGCCCATGGAGACCGCGACGATGCGCCGGGATCTCCCCCACGATGGTGCGGGCGGCGTTCACGAGCTCCTCGGCCAGCCGCCCGTGGGTGATCACCACGATGCCGATCACGATTGCCTCACGTCCCGATGATAGACCCGCACCGCGTAGTCCTTGCGCGGAGAGGCCGGCTCCGAGCGCGTTCGCGACCATCACCGAGCGGTGGCGGCCGCCCGTGCACCCGACCGCGATCGTGAGGTAGCTCTTTCCCTCGCGGACGTAGCGTGGGATCACCCAGGCGAGCAGGCTCTTGATCTTGCCCAGGAAGATCCCGGTCTCCGGTTGCCGCTTCGAGGTAGGCCACCACCTTCGGATGGTGCCCGGTCAGCGGCTTCAGGCGGGGCACGAAGTTCGGGTTCGGGAGGAAGCGCAGGTCGAAGACGAGGTCGGCTTCCGGCGGGCACCCCGAACTTGTAGCCGAACGACATCACCGCCAGGACCAGCCGCCCGGTCTCCGACCGGAGCGCGTAGTGCTCGCTGCACGTAGTCGCGGAGCTGGTGCACGGTGTAGGACGAGGTGTCGACGATGAGATCGGCCATCTTGCGGATGGGCCGGAGCGCCTCCCGCTCCTCGCGGATCCCCTCGATCGACCGGCTGGTTGAAGGCCAGGGGGTGGGGGCGGCGGGTCTCGCTGAAGCGACGGACCAGCGCCCGCTCGTCCGCCTCCAGGAAGAGGAGGCTGGCCCGCGCGCCCCTGCCGCAGCTTGCCGAAGACCTCGGGGAACCGGCGCACGAACTCCGGCTCGCGCACGTCCACCACCAGGGCCGAGGGCTTGGGCTCGGGCCAGCGCCGCACGAGCTCCACGAAGGGCGGGATGAGGGCGATCGGGAGGTTGTCGACGCAGAACCACCCCGCGTCCTCGAGGGCCCTCGACACGTGGGTCTTGCCCGAGCCGGAGAGACCGGTGATCACCAGGACCCGGGGGCCGGTGGCGCGCGCCTCGTTCATGGACGCGCCGGCCGGCGCCGCGGGGCCGGCCGCGCGACGCCGCGGGGCGCTCGCGGGGCGCCGGGCCGGAGACGCTCGACCGCCATCACGTCGTCGACGCGCTCCACGAAGCGCCGTGCCGCGTCGTAGCCGCGATCCTTGAGAAGCTGGTTGCGGGCCGCCACCTCCACCAGGATCGCGATGTTCCGGCCCGGGCGCCACGGGCATGCGGATGAGCGGCAGCTCGACCCCCAGGACCTGGAACTTCTCGTCGCGAAGGCCCGAGGCGATCGTACTCCCGGCCCGCCTCCCAGCGCTCCAGGTTGACCACGAGCTCCACGCGCTTGGAGACCCGGATCGAGGACACCCCGTAGAGGTCCTTGATGTTGATGACGCCGAGGCCGCGAAGCTCCATGTGGTATCGCGTGAGGTCGGGAGAGGAGCCCGAGGAGGGTGTCGGCCATGCGCTTGATCTCGACCACGTCGTCCGCGACCAGTCGATGGCCCCGATCGATGAGGTCGAGCGCGCATTCCGACTTGCCCGACGCCGCTCTCCCCCATGATCAGCACGCCCAGGCCGAAGACGTCCATGAGCACCGAGTGCAGATGCAGGCGGGTGGCCAGGCGCTCGTCGAGGTGGGCCGAGAGCTGCTTGATGAAGGGCGTCGACTCGATGGCCGAGACGAGAAGGGGGACGCCCGGCGCTCTCGGCCGCGGCCACGAGCTCCGGCGGGCGGAGTGAGTCCCTTGGTCACGATGACAGCAGGAGATGCGGCAGGCCACGAGCCTGCTTCAGGACGAGCGCGCGCCGGCGCGGCTTCAGCCGGCGCAGATAGGCGATCTCGCTGCCCCCCATGATCTGGACGCGCCCGTAGCGGATGTAGTCGGTGAAGCCGGTGAGGGCGAGGCCGGGCCGCTGGACCCGCGAGAGGTGGACGCGCTGGTCGAGGCCGGCGCGTCCCCGCGAGCGAGCGTCAGCTCGAGGCCGGCCGCGTCGCCGCCCAGGAGGTCCCGCACCGCGACCGAGGCGCGCGTCGGCCTCGGAGGCCGCAGGGGCGCGACGGGCCTGCCCGCCACTCACACCTCCGGTTCGATCAGGCCCAGGTTGCCGTCCTTGCGGCGGTAGAGCACGTGGACCCGCTCGGTGCGCGCGTCGCGGAAGACCAGGAAGCCCTCCTCCCGGGCCAGCATCTCCGCCGCGGCCTCGTCCACGGTCATGGGCTTGCCCGCCGGGCGCCGGCTGCGGATGACCCGCACCGCGCTCGGCCTCCGGTCCGCGTGCCTCCGCGGACGTCTTGGCCGGAGCGCCGTGGCCCGGGGCGGCGCCCGCCCGGCCCCGCTCCCGCCGCCGGCCCACCTGCCGCTGCGCCTGGCGGGTGAGCTTGTCCACGACCGCTCCGATGGAGGCGCCGAGGTCGTCGGTGGTCTCGCGCGCCGTGCAGGTCGAGGTGGCGGCGAGTGCACGCTGATCTCGGCCGTCTGCCGGTGCCGGTCCACGGCCAGGATCACGTGGGCCCGCGTGATGCCCGGCAGCACCCGGCCGAGCTTCGCCAGCTTGCGCTCCGCCAGGCGCCGGAACTCCACCGGAACCTCCGTCTGACGCCCCGTGAACTCGATCTTCATCGCGGTCCTTCCTCTCGGCCGGCGCCTCGAGCGTCAGTGAACCGCCTTGCGCAGGTTGGAAGGCGGAATCCGGAGCTCCTCGCGGTACTTGGCCACGGTGCGCCGGGCGAGGGGCAGACCGTCCGCTTCCAGGATGTAGGCGATGCGGGAGTCGGACATCGGGTGCGAGGTGTCCTCGCCTTCGATGAGCTTCCGGATCTTCTCCTTGATCGTCACCGAGCTCACGGACTCGCCCATGCTCGAGGTGATGCCGCTGTGGAAGAAGAACCGCATCTCGTACACGCCCCGCGGCGTGTGCATGTACTTGTTGGCCACCACCCGCGAGACCGTCGACTCGTGCATGCCGATGTCGGTGGCCACGTCGCGCAGCACCAGGGGCCGCAGGTGGCCCACTCCGTGGTCGAGGAATCCGCGCTGGTGGCGCACGATCGAGTCGGCCACCTTGTAGATGGTCCGCTGCCGCTGGTCGACGCTCTTCAGGAGCCAGAGCGCGCTGCGCAGCTTGTCCTTCACGTAGGCCCGCGTCTCCTCCGAGCCCTGGTCCTTCTGGTCGAGCATCCGCTTGTAGGTGGGGCTGATCCGCAGCTTGGGCAGACCGTCGTCGTTGAGGACGATCTTGTAGTCGTCCCCCTCCTTCACGATGAACACGTCGGGAAGGATGTAGGCGGACTGGTCCGGGCTGTACTTCATGCCCGGCTTGGGGTCCAGGTGCTTGATGACCTCGACGTGTCGGCCCACCTCCTCCGGGCGAGAGCCCGAGGGCGCGGCCGATCTCCCCGTACTGGTGGCTCTGGAGCTGCTTCAGGTAGTCCTTCACCATGAGGTCAGCGGGTGAGCCCTCGAGGCCGAGTTGCCGCAGCTGGATGCGCAGGCACTCGGTGAGGTCCCGGGCCGCGACCCCCGGCGGGTCGAACGACTGCACGAGGGCGAGGGCCTTCTCCACCTCCGCGGGGGCATAGGGTCCCATGCTCGCGATCTCCTCGAGCGAGGCGCGCAGCAGGCCGTCCCCGTCGAGGTTGTGGATGATGGCTTCCGCGACCTCGCGCAGGAGCTCGTCCGTGCCGCTCATGCGCAGCTGCCACAGCAAGTGGTCGTAGAGGTCGGGCGACTCGGTGAGGGTGTTCTCGATCGGAGGCATCTCCGGCACCTCGGACGGCCGGGTCCGGCGCTCGGCCCCGTCGTCGAAGTAGTCCTCGAAGAACTTCTCGACCTCGATGTCCTTCAGCGGATCGTCGGCCTTGGCCTCGTCCTTCGCCTCCTCGTTGGCCCGGACCTCCTCGGCGGTCAGGGTGTCCTGAACCGGGACCTCCTCGAGGAGCGGGTTCTCCATCACCTCCTGCTCGAGAACCTCCGCGAGCTCGAGGGTGGTGAGGGGCAGCAGCTTGATGGCCTGCTGGAGCGAGGGGGTGAGGATGAGGCGCTGGGAAAGCCGGGTGCTGAGCCCCAGCTTCTGCTGCATCGCCAAGCTCAGCGCCTAGGGCGTGCGGCTCGGCTCGTCGAGCCGGAACGCTTCGCCAAGGTAGACACGGCGCACCTCCGGGTCCGAAGCGAGCTCGACCGGCGTCCCGGATCTGAAGACATTTCCGTCCCTGAGAATATAGGCGCGGTCCGTGATTTTCAAGGTCTCGCGGACGTTGTGGTCGGTGATCAGCACGCCGATGCCGCGGGCCTTCAGATGGCCGATGATCCGCTGGATGTCGATCACGGCGATCGGGTCGATGCCGGCAAACGGCTCGTCGAGGAGGATGAACGACGGCGAGGTCGCGAGGGCCCGCGCGATCTCCAGCCGCCGCCGCTCGCCGCCGGAGAGAGTATACGCCGGCTGGCGGGCCATGCCCAGGATGCCCAGCTCCTCGAGCAGCGCGCGGGCCCTCGGCCGCAGCTCGGAGGCGGCGAGGCCGAGGGTCTCGAGGATGGCCAGAACGTTCTGCTCCGCGGTCAGCTTCCGGAAGACGCTGGCCTCCTGCGGCAGGTACCCGATGCCCGCCCGCGCCCGCTGATACATGGGCAAGGCGGTGATGTCCTCGTCGCCCAGGAAGACGCTGCCCCGGTCGGGGCGGGCCAGGCCCACCACCATGTAGAAGGTCGTGGTCTTGCCGGCGCCGTTCGGCCCCAGGAGGCCCACGACCTCTCCCTCGCGGATGTCGACGTCCACGTCGCGCACCACGGTGCGGCGCCCATAGGACTTGGTGAGCGCTTGCGCGCGAAGGACCGTGGGCTCGGAGTTCACGGCAAGAGGTACCGGCTCAGGGGGGACCTGGCTCTCGCCGGAAGACGGATTCCGTCCGCTCCACCTCCCGACCATCCACGAGGATCGTATCGTCGCCCGCGTGGAAGGTCAAAGAACGACCCGAGAGCTTCTGCTTGGGATCCTCGAGCACCACCTTCTCCCCGACGAGGACGAGGGTCTCGCGGTCGGGGGTGTAGGTCGCGCGCGTTCCGTTCGCGCGCCGCAGACCTTGTCGCACCTCCACCGGCTCGCCGGCCACGACACTCTTGATCCGCGAGCCGTCCGGCATCCAGAAACGCGGTGGCCTCGGGGCTCTTGCGTGGTGACGTCGCCCTGCCGGATCTCCACGTCGCCCTTGTACACCACGGTGCTCAGGGCTTCCTCGTAGACCATCTCCAGGCTCCTGGTCTCGATGGGTTTCCGGCTCCTCTTGCCCTCCGGCCCCTCCTTGCCCGCGTTGCGCGGGTGCAGAACGGAAACGACGCCGCCCCCGCTCGCGGTCAGCTTGCGCTGGCCGGGCCGGGCCTCCTCGATCACGATGAGGGGGGCCCGCACCTCGTCGTCGCCCGCCCGCAGGAGGGCGTTGTCCTCGTAGCGGCCGGTTCGCCTGGCCGCCGTCGTAGTCGAAGAGCCGGCTCGGTCATCTGCCAGACCCGGTCCGGACGGTCCCCGCCGAAAGGCCCGGTCTTCGACCGGGGCGTCACCTGGTGCCGCACGTTCTCACGGGCCGACGACGTCGCCGCTCTTGCCGCGGAGCTCGATGGCGTCGGCGCGCAGGTCGCTGCCCTGGCCTTCGTCGAGCACTCGGGCTTCGCCGGCGAGAGAGAGGACCTGGCCCCTCTTCCTCGTAGTGGCCGTTGTGGGCGGTGGCGCGGCGCTTGGGCTCCACGATCTCGACGCCCCCCTGGAAGTCCATGTCGCGTATCGACCCGGTGGCCGGGTCCATCCGAGCGATGACGGTGGCGCATCGTACGGTCCGCCCGCCTCCCTGCTTGCTCTTGGCGGAGGGCGCCTCGACGAGCACCGCATCCTGCACGCCGGCGAGCTCCGAGAGGCGTCCTTGCGCGTCGAACTTGAGGTTGATCATGTACGCGGTCAGGGAACGGTCGGGACCCCCCGCCGGTCCCGGGATGGAGAGGGAGGCGCGGGGGCCCGCCATCGCGTCGCGAATCTCGTGGCTCAGGTCGTCGAACCATGCATCGAGCTTCCGGCCTCGAAGCACCCGGGACCGGTCTCCCCCGAGGGGTGACGAGCCGACGTTCGTGCCCCCACCTCCCGTGGTCAGCTCCATGTCGTCGATCGCCACCGCTCGGTACACGAAGGCGAGGTCGGGCGAGAGGTTGAGGTTGAGCCTTTGCGTCTTCAGGGACTCTTCTCCCCGGGTGATCAGGACGTCGCCCTGAAACCGGATCATGGCCTCGACCTTCGAGGCGGTGGCCGACCCGCTCTTGATCTCGGTGGGCGGACCCTTTTCGTGGACGATCCGGATGAAGACGTCCTGGTGCAGGCCGAGCTGGCCCGCCTTCGCCTCGTAGTCCATCCCGAGAGTGCGCCCGGAGACGTTGCCCTTGTTGAACTCGACGGCTTCGTCGCTCTTCAGCAGGTCCTTGGAGCCGTTGTAGACCAGGGAGGGCGAACGCAGCTCGAGGCCCTCGGTGGTGGTGACGGTCACGTTCCCGTGAAACGAGGCCTTCTGCCGCTCGGCATCGTAGAGGCAGTCGTCGGCCACCACGCGGGTCGATCCTTCCTTTCCCTCGTAGAGATGCCCGAAGGTAGCGTCGACGCCCAGGAGCCGGGTCCCCTCCTTGTCCTGCCCGACCATGGCCTTCGCCCGCACCACGCCCTTCTCCTTGCCGTCCACGATGCGTCGGTACACGAGCTCCTGCGCCGTGGTGGCCCCGGGGGGAGCGGCGGAGGGGCTCGCGCCGGGAGCGGGAGCGGGCGGCGGGGGCCGGCGCAGGCTGAGGACGACCGCGGCGACCACGGCCAGGGCGAGGGCGACGAGCCCGCGACGTATGGCTCGCGTGCGCTGCTGTGGCTTCACGAGGGGACCAGGCCGGAGACGATCGCGAACGTGTCCTGGGCGATGAGCAGCTCCTCGTTCGTCGGCACCACGAACACGCGGGCGCGGGAGCCGGCCGCGGAGAGGTCGGCCTCGATCCCCCGCGCGCGCTCGTTGCTTGCTCGCTCGTCGATGGCGAGGCCCAGCGCGTCGAGGCCCAGAAGAGCAGCGGCGGCGGACGGGCGGCGCGTTCTCTCCGATCCCGCCCGCGAAGGCCACGGCGTCGACCCCGCCCAGGGCCCCCACGTACGAGGCGATGTACTTGCGCAGCCGATAGCAGAAGACGTCCACCGCGAGACCCGCCCGGGCCTGCCCCGCGGCCTCGGCCTCGAGCAACGAGCGCATGTCGTTGCTGTGGCCGGACAGTCCCAGGAGGCCGCTGTGCTTGTTGAGGAGCGCGGACAGCTCGGCCGGGGCGAGCTCCTCCTTGGCCATGACGTGGAGCAGGATCGCGGGATCCAGGTCGCCGCTGCGGGTCCCCATGACCAGGCCTTCGAGCGGGGTGAAGCCCATCGAGGTATCGATCGACTCCCGTCCCCGCACCGCGGCCACGGAGCAGCCGTTGCCGAGATGGCAGGTGATCATCCGGAGGTCCTTGTCCTCGGGCCGACCGAGGAGGGTGGCCAGGCGGCGCGAGACGAAGCGATGAGAGGTCCCGTGGAAGCCGTAGCGGCGGATGCCGTGCCGCTCGTAGAGCACGTAGGGCAGGGCGTAGAGGAATGCCATGCGGGGCATGGTCTGGTGGAACGAGGTGTCGAAGACCGCGACCTGCGGGACCTCGGGAAGGAGCTCGCGCGCGGCGCGATATCCCTTGACGTTCGGGCGGGTTGTGGAGGGGAGCGAGCTCGAAGCATTCCTCGATCCCGCGAAGGACGGTGTCGTCGATGAGGACGGAGGAGCGGAACCGCTCGCCGCCATGGACCACGCGGTGGCCGACCGCCTCGATCTCGCGACGATCCTTGAGGACGGCCGTTCCGCGGCTCGTCAGGAGATTCAGGGCCCGCTCGACCGCGACCTTGTGATCGAGGATCTCCACCGATTCGCGGTGGGGCTCTCGGCCTGGGACTTCCAGCCGCACGAGGGCCGGACCCCCGATGCTCTCCACGAGCCCGCGGGCCAGGACCCGGTCTCCCTCGGGAGCGCCCGGGCCCTTGGTTTCGAGAAGCTGGAACTTGACCGACGAGCTGCCGCAGTTGAGGACGAGGATCTTCACCCCTCTATCCTAAGGCGTCTGCGCTGCTCCTCCCTCATAGGTGAAGAAACCCCGGCCCGACTTGACCCCCAGATGGCCGGCCCGGATCATCTTCCGCAGCAGCGGGCAGGGCCGGTACTTGAGGTCCCCGAGCTCGTCGAAGAGGTACTGCATCCAGCGCATGACCTCGTCGAGTCCCATGCGGTCGGCGAGGGCCAGGGGGCCCACCGGCAGCCCGTAGCCGAGCTTCATCGAGGTGTCGACGGCCTCGGCCGTCGCGACGCCCTCCATCACCACGTGCATCGCCTCGTTCAGGAAGGGCACGATGACCCGGGTGGTCACGTAGCCCGGGTACTCGAAGACCTCGACCCCGGTCTTGCCGAGGACCCGCACGAAGTCGAGGGCCGTGCTGCAGGGTGGCGTCGGAGGTCGCGAGTCCCCTGCACCACCTCCACGAGGGGCACCTGGGGAACCGGAGCGAGAAAGTGGAGGCCGAGGATGCGGTCGGGCCGCTCCGGTTCGCGCGGCGATCTCCGTGACCGAGAGGGTCGAGGTGTTGGTGGCGAGAACGTCCTCGGGAGGGCAGACCGCGTCCAGCTCCTGGAAGATGCGCGCCTTCAGAGCTCGAGGTCCTCGGGCACGCACTCGATCACGATGTTCGCGGCTTCGAGCTCGCCCATCTGCTCGACCCCGCGAATGCGAGCCAGGATCGCCCTCTTCTCCGACTCCGTTCGCCGCCACTTGGCGATGTCCCGGTCGAGGGCTCTGGCCGATCTCCTCGAGGCCTTCCGCGCACGCCGCGGCGGAGACGTCCTTCAGGAGGACGTCGAGGCTCACCGAGGCGCAGGCGATGGCGACGCCCTGCCCCATCGTCCCCGCGCCCACGATGCCGACGCAGCGGATGCTCACGCCCGGGCGACGAACTCGTGCCCGAGGCGGCCCATGTTGCGGAACTTCGTGTAGCGCGCTTCCACCAGGGCCTCGCTCGTCGAGCTTCAGAAGCTCGGCGAGCTGGCGCTCGAGCATCGCGTCGAGGCTCCGGAAGAGGGCCTCGTGGCTCCGCGTGCGCGCCGCCCGCGGGCTCGGGGACGATCTCGTCCACGATGCCCAGGGCCACGAGGTCCGGGGCCGTGATCTTCATGGCCGTGGCCGCTTCCTCGGCTCGCCCCGCATCGCGCCAGAGGATGGACGCGCAGCCCTCGGGCGTGATCACCGAGTAGACCGAGTGCTCGAGCATGTTCACGCGGTCGCCCACCGCGATGGCGAGGGCCCCTCCGCTTCCCCCTTCTCCGGTCACGAACACGAGGATGGGCGTGCGCAGGCCGGCCATCTCGCGCAGGTTGAAGGCGATGGCTTCGGCCTGCCCTCGCTCCTCGGCGTCGAGGCCGGGGTAGGCGCCCGGCGTGTCCACGAAGCAGACGATGGGCCGTCCGAACTTCTCGGCGAGCCGCATCACCCGCAGGGCCTTCCGGTACCCCTCGGGCTTGGGCATGCCGAAGTTGCGGTAGATCTTCTGCTTGGTGTCGCGGCCCTTCTGGTGTCCCACGATGGCGACGGGCCGGCCCTTGTAGAGGGCGAAGCCGCAAACCAGGGCTGGGTCGTCGCCGTAGCGGCGGTCGCCGTGCACCTCCGTCCAGTCGGTGAAGAGGGCCTGGACGTAGTCGAGGGTGTAGGGGCGGTTCGGCATGGCGCGCGACCAGGGTCTTCTGCCAGGGCGTGAGCTGCGAGAAGACCTGGCGGCGCTCCTCGTCGAGCTCCTCGCGGAGCCGGCCGGCCTCGTTCTTCCTTCTGCGGGTCGCCCGGGAAAGGCGGCGAGCTCGTCGATCCGCTTCTGCAGGGCGACGAGGGGCGCCTCGAAGTCGGTGTCGGCCACGCGTTCCTCCCTCTTCCTAGGCGTCGCGCCCGGCCACCGCGCCGTGCGCGAGAGCCGCAAGGCGCCCGGCCCGAGAAGGGCCTCGACCTCGTTCTTCAGCACGGTGTCCGGCCGAACCCGGTAGAGAGCGCTCGGGGCCACCGCCACCGCGAAGGCCCCGGGCCGGACCAGCTCCAGGGTGACCGGGCAATCGCCGCGGTGCGATCCGAGTATATCGCGTAGCCTCTCCCCCTGCGGACGGTCCCAGGCCGCCATGGCCACGCTGATGGTCACGAAGCGGGCGTCCGCGAGCTTGGCCTGGTCGAGGGGCAGGACGTCCGCGACGAGCAGGCGCGCCTTCCCGTCGTCCTGGATCTCGGCCTTGGCCTTCACCACCGCGACCACGTCGTCGGCCAGGCGGCCCGCCGCCTTCTTGTAGGTCTCGGGAAAGACCAGGGCCTCGACGCTGCCCTCGAGGTCCTCGAGGACGAACGTGGCCATGCGGTCCCCCTTCTTGGGTCTTCAGCAGGCGAAGCCCGGTGATGATCCCGCCGATCGTGATCTCGGGCCGATCGGCCACCTCGGCCAGGCTGGCCCGTGGTCGTGGTCGCCCACTGGCGGAGCTCGTCGCGGAAGCGCTCCAGGGGATGGCCGGTGATGAAGAAGCCCAGCGACTCCTTCTCGAAAGCGAGCCGCTCGCCCTCGCTCCAGGGCGGTGCGTCCGCCGCGCGCTCGACCGGAGCCACCTCGTCGGGCCCGGCCAGCATCCCGAACAGGCTCGACTGGCCCTGCTCGCGGTCGCGCTGGCGCTTCTGGCCCCCCTCCATCGCCCCGTCGATCGCCGCGAAGAGCGCCGCCCGGCGCGCGTCGAGGTTGTCGAAGCAGCCGCTCTTGACGAAGCTCTCCACCACCCGCCGGTTCACCGCCCGCATGTCGACCCGCTCGCAGAAGTCGTAGAGCGAGCGGAAGGGCCCGCCTTCGTTCCGGGCCGCGAGCACCGCCTCGACCGCCCCCTCGCCCACGTTCTTGATGGCGGCGAGCCCGAACCGGATGTCCTCCCCCACCACCGTGAAGAACATCTCCGACTGGTTCACCTCGGGCGGGAGCACCTTGATGCCCATCTCGCGGCACTCGCCGATGTAGGCCACCATCGTGTCGGTGTTCGCCCGCTCCGAGGTCAGGAGCGCCGCCATGAAGTAGGGCGGGTAGTTCGCCTTCAGGTAGCCGGTCTGGTACGCGAGCCAGGCGTAGGCCGCGGAGTGCGACTTGTTGAACCCGTACCCCGCGAACTGCTCCATGTGGTCCCAGGTCTTGATGGCCTTCTTCTCGGGCACGTTGCGGGCGGCCGCGCCCTTCAGGAACTTGTCCTTCTGGGTGGCCATGACCTCGGCCTTCTTCTTGCCCATGGCCTTGCGCAGGATGTCGGCCTCGCCCAGGGTGAAGCCCGCGAGGGCCGAGGCGATCTGCATGACCTGCTCCTGGTAGACCATGACCCCGTAGGTCCCCTTCAGGATCGGCTCGAGCGACGGGTGCTCGTAGGTCACGCGGGTCTGCCCGTGCCGGCGCTTGATGAAGTCGTCGATCATCTGCATCGGCCCGGGCCGGTAGAGCGCGTTCAGCGCGGTGAGGTGCTCGAGCTCGGCGGGCTTGAAGCGCTTCAGGATGTCGCGCATCCCCTCCGACTCGAACTGGAACAGGCCGCTGGTCTTGCCCTGGGTGAAGAGGTCGTAGGTCTTCGCGTCGTCCACGGGGATCGCGGCGGGGTCCACCGTGACCCCGAGCTGCGCCTCGATCATCTTCACGCAGTTGTCGATGAGGGTCAGGGTGCGCAGCCCCAGGAAGTCCATCTTCAGGAGGCCGATCCGCTCGACGCCCTTCATGTCGTACTGGGTGGTCACGTCGCCGGTGTTGCTCTTGAAGAGGGGTACGAGCTCGGTGAGGGGCTTGCGGCGAGATCACGACTCCGGCGGCGTGGATCGAGGCGTGCCGGGTCGTGCCCTCGAGCCGCTTCGAGACGTCGATCAGCTCCTTGACCTTGGGGTCCTTCTGGTAGGCCTCCAGGAGGGGCGGCGACTCCTGGAGCGCCTTCTCGAGCGTCATCTTGAGGTCGAAGGGGATCATCTTCGCGATCTTGTCGGCGTCCGCGTAGCTCATGTCCATGACCCGAGCCACGTCGCGCACCACCGCCTTCGCCTTCATGGTCCCGAAGGTGATGATCTGGGCCACGTTCTCGCGGCCGTACTTCCGGGTCACGTACTCGATGACCTCGCCGCGGCGGGCCTCGCAGAAGTCGATGTCGATGTCGGGGGGGCTGATGCGCTCCTCGTTCAAGAACCGCTCGAAGATGAGGTCGTACTCGATGGGGTCGATGTCGGTGATCCGCAGGCAGTAGGCCACGAGGCTTCCCGCGGCCGAGCCGCGGCCGGGGCCCACGGGGATACGGTTCTCGCGCGCGTAGCGGATGAAGTCCCACACGATCAGGAAGTAGCCCGCGAAGCCGACGCGCCGGATGACGCCGATCTCCTTCTCGAGCCGCTCCTCGTAGTTGGCGATCGGATACCGAAGGCGGCCGGATTCGGCGAGCGGGCGAAGCGTGCGCAGCCGGTCCGCGAACCCGTCGCGCGTGACCTTCTCGAAGTAGCTCTCGATGGTGAAGCCCGCGGGGACGTCGAAGGCGGGCAGGCTCGAGACCGCCTTGAGCGAGAAGTCGCACATCTCGGCCACGCGGACGGTGTTGGTGAGGGCCTCGGGGTGATCCGGGAAGACCCGGGCCATCTCCTCGGCGCTCTTCAGGTAGAACTCCTGCGAGTCGAACCGGAAGCGCTCCTGGTCCTGGACCTTCTTGCCGGTGCCGATGCACAAGCAGCACGTCGTGGGCGTGGGCGTCGTCCTTCAGCAGGTAGTGCGCGTCGTTGGTGGCGACCAGGGGCAGGCCGGTGCGCTCGTGGAGCCGGGTCAGGGCCCGCGTCACCCGCCGCTGCTCCTCGAGGCCGTGCTCCATGATCTCGAGGAAGAAGCGGCCCTCCCCGAAGATCTCGCCGAACTCCCCGATGCTGCGCAGGGCCTGGGCCTCGTTGCCGTTCCGGAGGGCGACCCCGATCTCGCTGCTCAGGCATCCGGAGAGACAGATCGAGGCCCTCGCTGTGCTTCTGCAGGACCTCCTTGTCGATGCGCGGACGGTGGTAGAAGCCCTCGGTGTACCCGATGGAGACGAGCTTCATCAGGTTGTGGTAGCCGGCCTCGTTCGAGGCCAGCAGGGTCAGGTGGTTGTAGGCCTCGCTGATGCCGGTGCCCGCCCGGTCGTGCCGGCTGCCGATGGCCACGTAGATCTCGCAGCCGATGATCGGCTTGATCCCCTGCGTCGCGGCAGGCGTCGTGGAAGGCCACCGCCCCGAACATGTTCCCGTGGTCGGTGATGGCGAGGGCCGGCATCTCGAACCTGGCCGCCTGCTCCACGAGCTCGTCGACGTGGCAGGCCCCGTCGAGGAGGCTGAACTCCGTGTGCAGGTGAAGGTGGACGAAGGCGGCTCATTCCCACTCGATGGTCGAAGGCGGCTTCGACGACACGTCGTAGACCACGCGGTTGATCCCGCGGACCTCGTTGACGATGCGGCTCGAGACCTTGGCCAGGAGCTCGTGGGGCAGGCGCGCCCAGTCCGCGGTCATCCCGTCCGCGGACTCGACCGCGCGGAGCGCGATCGTGAACTGGTAGGTCCGGTCGTCGCCCATCACCCCCACCGAGCGGACGGGCAGGAGCACCGCGAAGGACTGCCAGACCGCGCGGTAGAGGCCGGCGGCCTTGATCTCCTCCACGAAGATCGCGTCGGCCTCGCGCAGCAGGGCGAGCCGGTCGCGCGTGATCCGGCCCAGGCAGCGAACCGCGAGGCCGGGCCCGGGGAAGGGCTGGCGGTACACGAACTCCTCGTCGAGCCCGAGCTCCAGGCCGACCTTGCGCACCTCGTCCTTGAAGAGCTCGCGCAGGGGCTCGACCAGCTTGAACTTCATCGACTTCGGCAGGCCGCCCGACGTTGTGGTGGCTCTTGATCACGGCGGAGGGCCCCCGCACCGAGGTCGACTCGATCACGTCCGGATAGAGCGTGCCCTGGGCCAGGAAGTCCGCCTTGCCCGTCCGCCGCATCGAGGTCTTGAAGACCTCGATGAACTCGCGGCCGATGACCTTGCGCTTGCGCTCGGGATCGGTGACCCCGGCGAGCTTGGCCAGGAAGCGCTTGGAAGCGTCGACGAAGACCACCTTGAGGTGCAGCCGCTCCGCGAAGCGCCGCCGCACCTGGGTGCCTTCGTCCTTGCGCAGCAGGCCGTTGTCCACGAAGACGCAGGTGAGCCGGTCGCCCGATGGCCCGGTGGATCGAGCAGCGCGGCCACCGCCGAGTCGACCCCCCCGGACAGGGCGCAGATCACGCGTCCCGTGCCCACCTGCTCTCGCACCCGGCGCCACGGCCTCCTCCACGAAGGAGGCCGCGTTCCAGTCGCGCCGGCACCCGCAGACCTCGAGGAAGTTCGCGAGCACGCGCGTTCCTTCCTCGGTGTGCCGCACCTCGGGGTGGAAGAGCAGGCCGAAGAGGCGGCGGTCGCGCGCCTCGATGGCCGCGACCGTGTTGGTGCCGCTCGAGCCCACGACCGCGAAGCCCGGGGGCGGCTTCAGGATCGAGTCGCCGTGGCTCATCCAGACCCGGCTCTTCGGGCTCATGGCCGGCGACGAGCGGTCCCGCTCGCCGGCCTCGAACACGGCCTGGCCGTACTCCCGGCTCGCCGAGCGCCGCACCTCTCCGCCCAGGACGTGGCTCATGAGCTGCATGCCGTAGCAGATCCCGACCACGGGCACGCCCAGCTCGAAGAGCCCGCGGTCGCAGCGCGGCGCCCCCTTGTCGAAGACGCTGTCGGGGCCGCCCGAGAGCACGATGCCCTTCGGCTGTCGTGCCCGCAGCGAGGCGGCCTTGGTGCCGGGAGGCAGGATCTCGGAATAGACCTGGAGCTCGCGGAGCCGGCGGGCGATGAGCTGGGTGTACTGCGACCCGAAGTCGAGGATGAGAATCGTGTCTCTCTGCATCAGGAGGGCGGCCCCCAAGGAAGTCGCGATTATAGCTTCGGCCCCGGGCGCTTCGGGTCCCAGGGTCCGCAGCCTTCGCGCGGGAGCGCGATGCTATAGTTCCCGCGCATTGAGAAAGGCCGCCACTTTCGCTCTCGCCCTGGCCCTCCCGGCCTGCGCCGGAAGGGTCCCCAAGGCGCCCGTCCCCGAGCCTGTTTCCCATGACGACGCTCTGGACGATCGCCCTCGACGACCAGGTCGAGGGCGGCTTGGCCGCCGACGAGCGGCGCGTCTTCGTGGCCACGCGCGACGGCATGATCCGGGCCCTGGACCGCGACACCGGCGCGACCCTCTGGAAGGCCGAAGGCCGCGCGGGGCGGGTGATCTCGGCCCGAGCCGGCAGCCTCGTGGCCCGCGGCCTGGACGGATTCGTGTCGGAGCCTTGCACCCGCGACGGGACGACGCGCTGGACCGCCGAGACCGGGAGTCAAGGGAGATCTGCCCGCGCTCGTCACCGACGAGACCGTGATCGTGGCCGGCGAGGGCCTGGTCGCTCTCGATTCGGCCACGGGCCGTTCCCTCTGGTCCATTCCCGCGGAGAGCGTGGCGACGGCGCGCTCCCGCCCTCGTCGGCTCCTGCCTGGCGGTCGGCGAGGCCGACGGCACCCTGCGGTGCCGCGACCCCAAGACCGGAGCGTCGCGCTGGGCGTTCCGCACCGCGCTCGGCCCTGGTGGCGCCGCCGGTGACCGACGACCGGGGGCGGCTGTACCTGGGCACGACTGACCGGCGGGTCTTGAGCCTCGACGCGGACAAGGGCAAGCGGCGCTGGAAGTGGAACGTCGGGGCCGACGTGCAGCTGTCGCCGGCGATCGCGGGGGACAAGGTGCTCGTCGCCGCCTTCGACGCGGTGCTCTACGCCTTCCACGCCGGCAACGGCAACCTGGCCTGGCGAACCGGCCTGCCCTCGCGGCCCCTTTCCGCCCCCCTCGTCGGCGCGCGGTGCCGTCATCGTGGCCTGCCTGGAGAACGAGATCCTGGGCTTCGACCTCGCGACGCGGCCGACGGGTCGGGAGCCTGAAGACCGCCGAGGCCATGCGAACCCCGCCGATCCTGGTCGGCGGCCGCCTGTTCGTGGGCCTTCGCAATCGCTCGGTTCAGGCCTTGGACCTTCCCGCGGGCGCCGGTCTCTCGGAGGACGAGCGGCGAGAAGACGCCTCGGAACAGCACGGCTCGGAAAGGCCCTGACCGTCTTGACAACCGAGGACCCGCCGCTACACTTGACCGTTACTGCTGCGGAAATCCCGACGAGCCCACTGAGCGAGGAGCCCATTTCGATGATCATGCGAAAGGCAATTGCCGTGACGGGCCTGTGTGCCCTCCCGTTCGTCGTCTCCTGCGGAGGCGGCGAGGCCCCCAAGAGCGAAGCCCCGGCCGCACCCCCGAAGTCGGAGGCGGCGGCCCCGCGGCCGCCGCCGCGTCCGCGGGCACGGCCTCCATCACCGGCAAGGTCTCCTTCGAAGGCACGGTCCCCGCGGCGGAGAAGGTCAAGCTCAACGCCGACCCGAAGTGCGCGGAGATGCACAAGGACGGGCTCGAGCGGCAGCCGATCCACGTCAAGGACGGAGGCCTCGCCGACGTGCTCGTGTACGTGAAGAGCCCGGTCGCCGGCACCTACCCGGCCGCCCGCCGAGCCCGTGACCCTGGACCAGAAGGGCTGCGACTACACGCCCCACATGGTGGCCATGGTGGCCGGCCAGGGCCTCAAGATCCGCAACAGCGACGACACCCTGCACAACATCCATCCGCGTCCCACCGCCAACGAAGAGTTCAACTTCGGCCAGGCCAAGCAGGGCATGGAGAAGACCAAGGTCTTCGACAAGGCCGAGGTCATGATCCCGGTCGGCTGCGACGTGCACCCCTGGATGCGCGCCTACATCTCCGTGCTCTCGCAACCCGTTCTTCGCGGTCAGCAAGGAAGACGGGACGCTTCGAGATCAAGGGGCTTCCCGCGGGCGAGTACGAGATCGAAGCCTTCCACGGCAAGCTCAAGAGCCAGACCCAGAAGGTCACGGTGAAGGACGGCGAGGCCACCACGCTGAACTTCTCCTACAAGGGCTGAGCTCTCTCCGGCTCTGGCGGCAGGCTGCCGCCGGAGCCGGATCCTTCGACCGATGAATCCGGCACCTCCCTACGCTCCCTGGCGTCACCGGCTGGCCCTGCTGACCCTGGCCGCGCACCCTGGCCCTCATCTTCATCGGGGGCCTCGTCACGAGCACGGGCTCCGGCCTGTCCGTGCCGGACTGGCCGCTGTCCTACGGGATGCTGATGCCGCCCATGGTGGGGGGCGTCTTCTACGAGCACGGCCATCGCATGGCCGCGAGCGCCGTCGGCTTCCTGACCCTCGTCCTGGCCCTGTGGACGGCGCGTGCCGAGCCCCGGCGCGGGCGTGCGCCGGCTGGCCTGGGGCGCCCTCGCCGCGGTGGTGGCCCAGGGCGTCCTGGGGGGCTTGACCGTCATCTTCCTGCTGCCCACGCCCGTCTCCGTGACCCATGCCTGCCTGGCCCAGACCTTCTTCTGCCTGGTGATCGCCCTCGCCTACGCGACGTCGCGCGAGTGGCTCTCCGCCTCCCCGGTGGCCGACTCGTTCGGCATGCGAGGAGCGGCGACCCTGGCCACCGCGATCGTGTTCCTCCAGCTCTTCCTGGGCGCGGTCATGCGGCACACGGGTGCGGGCCTCGCGATTCCCGACTTTCCCCTGGCCTTCGGGCGTCTCGTTCCTCCCTTCGCCGAGCCCGCGGTCGTGATCCATTTCGCGCATCGGGTGGGTGCCTTGCTGGTCGCGGTCGTCGATCCTCAACCTTTCCTGGCGTGCGTGGCGCTCACGCGACCCGCGCTTCGCGCGCCCGGCGGCGCTGGCGCTGGCCTTGACCCTCGTCCAGATCAGCCTGGGCGCCGCGACCGTCCTGACCCAGAAGGCGGTCACGCCCACCACGGCCCACGTGGCCACCGGGGCCGCGGTCCTGGGGATCTGCTTCTTCCTCGCGCTGCGCGCGCACCGCCTCACGGTCGCGCGCGAGCGATCCGCGCCGACGCCTCGGCCCTGCGCGACCGCGCCGCCACCGCATGAGCACGCCCGGAGTCCTGGCGCGGGGCGCGACGCTCGCCGACTTCGTCGAGCTGACGAAGCCGCGCATCACGACCCTCGTCGTCCTGACCGCTCTCGTGGGCTTCGTGATGGGCGTCGCCGGGTCCGACCCGCCGCGGTCGCCCTCCTGTGGGCCCTCGTCGGGACCGGCCTCGTGGCCGCCGGGGCGAGCGCCCTCAACATGGTCCTCGAGCGGGACACCGACGCGCGCATGCACCGAACCCGGAACCGGCCGCTGGCCGCCGGCCGCATGCGCGCCCCCGAGGCCGTCGCCTTCGGCCTCGGCCTCACCGCGCTCGGCCTCGTCAGCCTCTTCAGCCTCTCCGGCCCGCTTCCGGCGGCCGTGGCCTTCGTGACCTGGTTCACCTACCTCTTCTGCTACACCCCGCTCAAGCGCCGCACGTCGCTTTCGACCCTCGTGGGCGCGGTGCCCGGCGCGCTGCCCCCGGTCATCGGCTGGGCCGCGGCGCGGGGCGCCATCGACGGCGGCGCGTTCGTGCTCTTCGCGATCCTGTTCCTCTGGCAGGTGCCCCATTTCCTGGCCATCGCCTGGATCTACCGCGAGGACTACGCGCGGGGCGGCCTGCCCATGCTGCCCGTGGTCGACACCGCAGGGCGCCTCACCGGGCGACAGGCGGTGGCCCATGCCTTCGCGCTGCTGCTCGTGAGCCTCGCTCCCGACCGGCGTGGGCATGGCCGGCCGCGTCTACCTGGTGGGCGCGCTCCTGCTCGGCGTCGGCTCTGCTCGGCCTTCTCCCTTCGCCTCGCGCTGCTGCGCACCATTCCCGCGGCCCGCGCGTCTCTTCCTGGCCTCGGTCGTCTATCTCACCGCGCTCTGCGCCCTTCTCGTGGCCGACCGCCTCTGAGCGCAACACCTCGGCACCGCGCGGTGCGAGTTGACCTCGGCCGGCGTCCTGCGATAGTTTCCCCCGCGATTGCCGTGCCGCTCATCAACGCGTCAGGTCGTCGAACCCTTCGGGCTAGGGAGGATCGGGATGTCGAAGCTGCAGGGCCTCCTCTTCGGCCTCGCGACGCTCTTGCTGGTGGCGCTCGCCACGTTCTTCTTCACGAAGACGTGGCTGCCCGCCCTCGTGTCCGACCGCGGAGCCATCGATTCCGCGATGATGGTGTCGCTGGTGGTGACCGGCGTCGTGTTCATCGCCACGAACCTGCTGCCTCGGCTGGTTCGCGTGGCGCTACCAGGACGCTCCGGGAGCGACCGCCGCCTACTGGCACGACAGCCCCAAGCTCGAGTGGACCTGGACCCTCGTCACCGCCGGCGATCATGATGGTCTTCACCTTCCGTGCCTTGAGCCTCTGGGCCCAGGTCACGGCGCCCGCGCCCGCGGACTCCTTCGTGGTCGAGGTCACCGGGCCAGCAGTTCGCCTGGAACGTCCGCTACCCGGGCAAGGACGGCATCTTCGGCCGGACCGACGTGAAGCTCGTCGACTCCTCGGCCTTGAACTTCATCGGCCTCGACAAGTCCGACCCGAACGCCGCCGACGACCTCACCACCCAGAACCAGCTCGTGCTTCCCGAGGGCCGGCCCGTCCGGGTCCTGCTGCGGTCGATGGACGTCATCCACAGCTTCTTCCTCCCGAACTTCCGGGTGAAGCAGGACGCGATGCCGGGCATGACCTCCGAGACCTGGTTCATCCCCCAGAAGGCCGGCGACTACGAGATCGCGTGCGCCGAGCACTGCGGGCTCGGACACTACCGCATGCGCGGACAGGTCCACGTGGTCGCCCCGGCCGAGCTCGAGTCCCGCATCAAGGAGACGGCCGGGGAGTAGCGCCCCGTCCCATTTTCAGGAGAAGGTGCCCATGGCCCACCCCGCAGAGGCGCACGCCGCGGAAGCTCACGCCCACGCGCCGCAGAGCTTCATCTGGCGCTACGTCTTCAGCAAGGACCACAAGGTCATCGGAATCCAGTACTACGTGACCGCCATGCTGATGGCGCTCGTGGCCGGGATCCTCGCGATGCTCGTGCGCATGCAGCTCGCCTGGCCCGACAGCACCTTCCCCGGCATCGGGCGCTTCCTGCCGAGCGGCTTCAGCGACGGGGTCATGAACCCCGAGTTCTACGCCATGCTCTTCACCATGCACGGCACGATCATGGTGTTCTTCGTGCTCTCCACGGCCCCGGTGAGCGGCTTCGGCAACCTCCTGATCCCCCTCCAGACCGGGGCCCGCGACATGGCCTTCCCGTTCCTGAACGGCCTGTCCTACTGGACGTTCCTCCCCGGCTGCATCACGATCCTCGCTGTCCTTCTTCGTGAGCGGCGGGGCCGCCGCCGGCGGCTGGACCGCCTATCCCCCGCTCTCGGCCCTCCGGAACGCCATCCCGGGCTCGCAGTGGGGACAGACCCTCTGGATCGTGGCCATGGTCTTCTTCATCGCCTCCTTCACCATGGGCGGCCTCAACTTCGTGACCACCATCCTGAACCTGCGCACCAAGGGCCTGTCCATGATGCGCATGCCCATGACCCTCTGGTCGATGTTCCTCGTGGCCATCCTGGGCCTGCTCGCCTTCCCGGCCCTCACCGCCGCCTCGCTGATGCTCCTCTTCGACCGCCACTTCGGGACGAGCTTCTTCCTGCCCAGCGGCCTCGCGGTCTCGGGGGCGCCCCTCCTCGCGGCCGACGGGTCGCAGCTCCACCAGGGCGGATCGCCCCTGCTCTGGCAGCACCTCTTCTGGTTCCTCGGCCACCCCGAGGTCTACATCCTGATGCTGCCCGCCCTCGGGCTTCACCTCCGACATCATCGCGGTCTTCGCCCGCAAGGCCATCTTCGGCTACAAGGCGATGGTGGGGGCGATGATCGCGATCTCGGTCCTGAGCTTCGTGGTCTGGGGCCACCACATGTTCGTGAGCGGCATGAGCCCCTACATCGCGATGGCCTTCGCGGTGGGGACGATGCTCATCGCCGTGCCCTCGGCGGTGAAGGTGTTCAACTGGCTCGCCACCCTGTGGCGGTCGCGCATCCGCTTCGAGACCCCGATGCTCTGGGCCCTGGGGGTGGTCTCGCTGTTCATCAGCGGCGGTCTTTCGGGCATCTGGCTCGGTCAGTCGGCCGTCGACATCCCGCTCCACGACACCTACTTCGTGGTCGCCCACTTCCACCTGATCATGGCGGGGGCCGCCCTCTTCGGCGTCTTCGGGGCCACCGCCTACTGGTTCCCGAAGATGTTCGGCCGGCTCATGAACTCGACCCTCGGCAAGCTGCACTTCTGGCTCACCTTCCTGGCCTACTACTGCACCTTCTTCCCCATGCACTACATCGGCATCGCCGGCCACATGCGGCGCATCTACGATCCCTACCAGTACGAGTTCCTGAAGGGCCTGCAGCCGATCAACCAGTTCATCACGATCAGCGCCTTCGTCCTCGGCGCGTCGCAGATCCTGTTCTTCATCAACTTCTTCTGGAGCGCCTTCAAGGGCAAGAAGGCCGGGGACAACCCCTGGAGCGCGAACGGACTCGAGTGGACGTGCCCCTCGCCGCCGCCCCACGGCAACTGGCCGGGTGAGATCCCCGAGGTCTACCGCTGGCCCTACGACTACAGCGTTCCCGGGGCGCCCCACGGACCACATCGGCCAGACCGATCCGAGCCCCCTCGGCGAGCGGGCGGGGACGCATTGAGCACCACCCTTCGCGGCACGTCGCGCTCCCGGCGTCGTCGCCGGCGGGGGCGGGGGCGGAGCGCCCGTGCCTCCCCAAGGTGATGGCTTCGGAGGCGGAGGGACGAGCCTCATCGGGGACCCGGCGCGCTTCGGCCTCTGGCTCTTCCTGGGCACGGTGTCCATGCTGTTCATCGGCTTCACGAGCGCCTACATCCTGCGGCGCGCCTCGGCCGACTGGCAGCCGCTCGACCGCTCCGCCGCATCCTCTGGCTCAACACCGCCGTCCTCTTCCTGAGCAGCGCCGACGCTCGAGCGGTCGCGGCGGCGGCTCGCGGGCTGGGACCTGCCCGGCGCGCAGCGCTGGCTGGCCCTGACCGGGCTGCTCGGGCGTGCTCTTCGTGGCCGGGCAGTGGCTGGCCTGGCAGGCCCTGGCCGCCAGCGGGGTGTTCCTGGCCTCCAACCCGCACAGCTCGTTCTTCTACGTGCTGACCGGCGTGCACGTGGTGCACCTTCTCGGGCGGCCTCGTCTGGTTCGTGGCCGTCCTGAACCGCGTGCGGCGCCTGGGCTACACGCCGGGCGAGGACGGCCTGCGGCTGTTCGCGACCTACTGGCACTTCCTGGCCGTCCTCTGGGCCTACCTGCTCTTCCTGCTCTTCGTGTATTGAGGGAGGATCCACGATGACCGACGCCCACGCCGCCGTGATGGAGTCCCACTGGGGCGGCGGCGCCCATCCCTTCGGGGCCAGCTGGCAGAAGACGATGATGTGGATCTTCATCGTCACCGACGCCCTGCTTGTTCTCGGGCCTCCTCTGCGGCTACGGCTACCTGCGGATGGCGAGCCCCGTGCCCTGGCCCGAGACCACGAAGGTCTTCAGCATCCCCTTCATCGCCCTCATGACCTTCATCCTGATCAGCTCGTCGGCGACCATGGGGACGGCGGTGACCGCGGCGCGCCTCGGCGACCGCAAGAAGGCCCTCCTGAACGTGTGCCTCACGATCTTCGGCGGGGCCTGCTTCCTCGGCTGCCAGGCCTACGAGTGGAGCCACATCATCCACGAGGGCGCGCGCCTCACCAGCAACCCCTGGGGCGCGCCGCAGTTCGGGGCCTCGTTCTTCGTGCTGACCGGCTTCCACGGCTCCCACGTCCTCTCGGGGCTCGTGATCCTGATCATCACCGCCATCCGCTCGGCCATGGGCAAGACCCCGGCCCAGGGCGTCGAGATGGCCGGCCTCTACTGGCACTTCGTCGACCTCGTCTGGGTGTTCATCTTCACCCTCTTCTACCTGCTGCCGAGCTAGACTCGGGGAGGACCTGATGAGCGAGAGCACGCACGGCGCCAACCCCTACCGGATCTACTGGATCACCTGGGCGCATCCTGCTCGTGATCACCGTGGCCATGCTGGCCGCGGAGAAGTTCCACATGCCGCGGATCGTTCCTGGTCGTCTTCCTGCTCGCCTTCATGATGGTGAAGGCGGTGATGATCGGCGGGAACTTCATGCACCTGCGCTTCGAGAAGAGCAACCTCGGCCTCATGGTCTTCTGCGGGATCATGGTGACCTCGCTGATCCTGTTCGCCTTCATCACCCCCGAGGCGCACAGCGTGCTCCAGAAGACGGTCCGGTGAGCGCCGAGCGCGGCGCCTCGTGTTCGCGGGACTCCTGGCGGTCTCGTGCCTGTCGGTCCTCGGCCGCCCCGGCCCTGGCCCAGTGCTCGATGTGCCAGCCAGGTGGTGTCTCCAGTCGCCCGAGGCGCAGAGGATGGGCGCCGAGCTCAACCGCGCGATCCTGCTGATGTTCGTCGCCCCCTATCTGGTCTTCACCTCGTTTGCCCTGGTGCTCTTCCGGGCGCCCATCGGTCGCCAGGTTCGGCGGGTCGTCCGCATCTTCTTCCTTCCGCGTTGATTCGCGCCGTGGCCGGTTGAGCGCTCTCCGACCTCCCGACCCTGAACGCCGTCCTCAACGCCGCGAGCGCCGTGCTGCTCGGCGTGCGGCTTCGCCATGATTCGCGCCGGCCGACGCGAGGCGCACCGGCGTTTCATGCTCGCCGCGCTCTCCACCTCGACCCTGTTCCTCGTCTCCTACCTCGTCTACCACTTCCAGGTGGGCTCGGTGCGCTTCACCGGCGCGGGTGACGATCCGGAGCGTCTACCTGACCATCCTCGCTCACCCACACCGTCCTCGCGATCGTGATCGTTCCCCTCGTCCTGCTCACGCTCCGCCTCGCCCTCCGCGGACGCTTCCCGGCCCATCGCCGCCTGGCCCGAATCACGCTTCCCCTCTGGGCCTACGTCTCGGTGACCGGAGTCGTCATCTACTGGATGCTCTACCGGCTCTAGAAGCCCCTCGTCCCTGCTCCGCTTTCGTTGACCGCGCCTGGTCGCGGAACTACCATCGAAGACGATGCGACCTGGCTCCTCGCCGCGCGGGTGACGTGACGGCGACGCGAGGTCGGCCGCCGCGCGTTTCCCTCATCCAGGTGGGCGGCGGCGCTCGCCGGGGCCGCGCTTCTCCTGGTGGCTTCGAGCCGTGCCCACCTCTCGTGGCGCCACGCCGACCCGGGCGCCGTGGACCGCTTCCTGGCCGACCAGCAAGCCGCCGTGAAGGAGCGGGCGACCGAGCTCGAGCACAGGCTCACTGAGCGAGCGAGGGCGGCGGCGGCCCTCGCGGAGGTGCCGGCCGCGCTCCGGGGAGACTCTCCGGCCCTCTCCCGGCTCTTCGGTTCCCTCGAAGCCACGACCGTTCCGGACGACCGGATCGCCCTCGCGGTTCGCGCCTTGCCGCTCGCGGTCGTCGCCTGGTCCGGTCCCGTCTCCGAGATGCGTGGCCTGGACCCGGACCTTCTGACCCAGGGAGCACCGTTCGTGCTCGCGGGCAGCGTCACCACGAGCCTCGTGGCGCCAAGCCTTCTCCCCGGCTCGCCCCGCGACCGACGCGGCGTCGCCACCGCCGAGATCATCGTCCGCGCGCAGCGCAACATTCGCAACGAGTTCCTCGCGGACTTCGACCTCCTGGCCGACGGTCTCCCGGGAGTCGAGGTGCAATACCTCGATGCGAGAGATCCCACCCCTTCGCAGTTTTCCACGCTGCCCGTCGGCGTCCTCTCGCTCACCGCTCCCCTGAAGAGCGTGCAGGGCTCCACCCTTGCCATGGTTCGGGTCAGCGCCCAGGGAATGCGGGCTCGGGACGAGGTCCTCCGCCTGCGCTACCGGCGAGCCGAGCTGGCCCTCGGCCTTCTCGCCATCGCCCTTTGGGCCTTCGCCCCCAGTGCTGGGCGACCGGCCCTGCGCTTTCGCCTTCTGGTGGGCGCGACTGCGGGGCGTCTGCTCCTTCTGGCCCTCGGCCCGACCTCTGTGGCCTGGGCGCCCGCGGCCTTGACCGGACGCGAGCTCTATTCGTCGCGGATGGCTCGGACCGCTGCTGGGAAGCCCCGCTGGACCTGCTCGCTACCGCCGTCTGGTTCGCAGTCGTGGCCGCGGTCGTCCCTGGACCTCGCCCAGGGTATCGAGCTCGCACGCCCTTCGCCCGGCGCGGATGGCCTGCGCCCTCCTGCTGGGTCTGGCGATCCTGGCCGGCGTGCTTCCGCTTCGTCGCCGACACGGTGTCGCACACGCAGCTCGATCTGGCGACCGTCACCCTCGTGCCCCAAAGCCTCCCCCATCTGGTCCTCCACAGCGCTCTGCTGCTGATCCTGGCCGCCGACCCTCATGCTCCTCGTCGCCGTGTTCGGCCTCCTCGGCCCACGACCCAGTGGGCCCGCCGGCCTCGGGGCCCTGGCCCTGCTCGTGGTCGTCGCGCTGGGGATCTGGCTGGGCTTCCGACCTCGCCTGGGCCCGGGGCTGCCCTGGTGCGCCGGCGACGGCGCTCGGGACGCTCGGGTTGAGCCTCGGCCTCGGCCAGCGGCGCTGGCGAGCCTGGCTCGAGCGCGGGGACACCGGCGAGCGCACGGCCGCCGTCCTGGGGGTGACGGCGTTCCTGGCCATCCTGGTCTACCCGAGCGTCGTGCACTACGCGGAGGCCGGACGCCGGCGGCAGATCGAGTCGCAGTACGCGCCCCTCGTGCTGCGACAGCCCGAGCGTCGCGTGCGCGCGCTCGAGCAGAGCCGGGAAACCGTGGACGAGATGCGCCTCCTGGAGGACGAGGCGGACGCGTCGCTCTCGGCCGTCGAAGACCTGGCCTTCGCGGTCTGGTCGGCCAGCGAGCTGGCCGAGGCGGCCGCCTCTTCGGCGGTCGAGATCCAGGATGCGCAGGGGGCGGTCATCAGCCGCTTCGCCCTGAGCCTGCCCTCCCTGGCCGCCACCGGACCGCCACAGCCGCTCCCCCGCGACGAGCAGTGGCGGACCTCCCGCGAGACCATCACCGTGGCCACGGCCGAGCGGCCGGTGCTCCACGCGAGCCGCCTCCTGGTCTACGGGGGCCAGCACGCGGGGCGCGGTCCACCTGTACGTCGGCGAGGACCTCTCGGCCCTGCCCTTCCTCGCTGCCGCGCGATCCCTACTCGGCGCTCTACCGGACGAGCCCCGGCCGCTTCGTGCGCGCTCAGCCCCTGGCCCTTCTGGCCTACGACCGGTCTTCGACTCCGGTCTTCAGCTCGGCAGAGCGGCCACCGACCCTCGGCCCCGAGATCCTGGCCCTGGTGGCGCGCTCGCCCCAGGGCTTCTGGACCACCCTGCCCGTGGAGAGCGGCCCCGCCGAGACGTTCGTCTTCAGCGACGAAGCCCTCGGTCTTCGGCATCGGTTTCCCGCGCTTGACCGCCGTGGCCTACGCCGCCGGAGTGCTCGAGGCCGCCGTGGCCCTCACCCTGCCCGTCGTCGCTCGTGCTCGTGGCCCTGATGATCGTGCGCACCGCGCTGGGCCGCGCCTCGTTCTCCATCCCGGCTCTCGTGGAGGCCGTCCGGCGGCGGTTCGCGCTGCGGCTGTTCGTGGCCTTCGTCACCCTGGCCGTGGTGCCGGTCGCGGTGCTCGAAGGCGTCGTGCGGCGCATCGTCACCCAGCGGCTGCGGCACGCCGCCGAGGACCAGGCCCTGGAGCGGGCCGCGGTCGCCCAGAAGGCGGTCGAGGACTTCGCCCTCTTCCAGAGGCGCGAGGCCGCGGGGACGCGCCCCGTCACCGACGCGGCCCTCGTCTGGGTGGCGAGCCTGATCCGCAACGACCTCGACGTGTTCGGCGGCGGACGGCTCATCGCGTCGAGCAAGCGCGAGCTCTACGCCTCGGGGCTCCTGCCGTCGCGGATCTCGGGCTCGGTCTTCAAGGACCTCATCCTGGACCAGGCGCCGGCGGCCCTGCGCTCGGAGCGCATCGGGGCCTTTTCGAGCCTCGTCGCCTCCGTCCCCGTGCGGCTCGAGGGCCCGGAGCCCGCGGTCCTGTCCATCCCCCTGGCCCTGCGCCAGCGCGAGCTCCAGACGACACTCGACGAGCTCGATCGGACCATACGGCTCTCCTCCCTGGCCTTCCTGGTGTTCGCCGCGGCCCTCGCCCACTCCATGTCCCGGAGGATCTCGGAGCCCCTGCGCGCCCTGACCGCGGCCACCCGCCGCATCGCCGACGGCGACCTCGGTGCCCGGGTCGCCACCACGAACCGGGACGAGATCCTCGCCCTCGTCGACTCGTTCAACCAGATGGCCGGGGACCTCGAGAGCCAGCGGCGCGACCTCGAGCGCAGCAATCGGCTCGCGGCCTGGGCCGAGATGGCGCGGCAGGTGGCCCACGAGGTGAAGAATCCCCTCACCCCCATTCAGCTCTCGGCCGAGCACCTGCGCCGCGTCTACAAGGACGAGACGGTCGACTTCGACGCGACCCTCTCGTCCTGCGTCGAAACGATCCTGAAGCAGGTACGCACCCTGCGCGGGATCGTCACCGAGTTCTCCGCATTCGCCCGGCCCTCCGGGCTCGGACTCGACCCCCGAGGACCTCGCGGCGGTGGCGCGGTCGGTGCTCGCTCCCTACGTCGCCCACCTGGCCCCGACCATCTCCCTCGAGCTCGACGCCCCCGCAGGCCTGCCCCTCGTCCGGATGGATCGGCGACTCGTCGAGCGCGCGCTCGTGAACATCGTCGAGAACGCCCTCCAGGCGGTGCACGAGGGGGGCGTGGTGTCGGTACGGCTGCGCGCCGATGCGCTCGCGCAGCGGGTCAGCGCCGAGGTGGCGGACTCAGGCCCGGGAATGGAGCCGGAGACGCGCGAGCGGGCCTTCGAGCCATTCTTCTCGACCAAGACGAACGGCAGTGGCCTCGGCCTCGCCCTCGTCAAGAAGATCGCAGAAGACCACGGCGGCGGCGTCTCGATCGACAGTCGGATGCCGGGTCGGGGACGCGGGTCCTCTTGTGGCTTCCTGCGGAAGGGGCTCAGAACTTCCGAACGTAGGGTGCCAGGATCACGGGGGGACGAGCCAAGCTCTGGTGCCAGCGGTTGCCCCAGGCCGCCTTGTTGTATTTCGTGGAGCGAAGGCCGTAGGTACCCTGGGACTGGCTCGTCGTCGTCCGCGCGAGCAGGCTCACCGGCTTCGGCAAGGCGGCTTCGGCGAACCCGCCCAGACGCCCAGAGGCTCAACACCCAAACACCGACTCTTGCGATCTTCATGGGACGCCTCCTCTCGAGCCCGGAACTCTACGCTTGACCTTCCGATGGTACGGTACCCCCCGGGCGGCTGCAACCCGGCCCTCCTCGGTCTCGGTCTCGGTGCTCTCGCCGGCGAAACCCGTCCAGGACGACCTCGAGGGCCTTCGCAGGCAGGTCGTACGCCGGGAGGTCCTCCGGCGCGACGAAGGCGACGGCCTCGGCGTCCGATCCCGCCCGGGCCTCGCCCGCGACGTACTCGCAAAGGTAGTCGACGATCACGTAGTGGTAGAGGACGCGGCCCTCCTGCCGGTCGATGCGATCGAACACGGTGAGTACCTCTTTGGGCGACACGTCGAGCCCGGTTTCCTCGCGGACCTCCCGGACCACCGCCTCCTCGAGGGTCTCGCCGAGCTCCACCGTCCCGCCTGGCACCAGCCATCGACCGCGCAACGGCTCCTTGCCTCGGCGGATCAGGAGCACTCGCCCGTCCCGGATCACGACCCCACCGACGCCGACCGTGGGCTGCCTCGGCTCCGAGGCCATCCGTCTCAGGAACGCGCTTCGCCCGCCGCGACGGCGGGAGGCGGGTCGCCCCGCCGCCTCAGGAGACTGAAAGCTTCGCCGATGGGACCGGAGAGCGTGTAGACGCTGGCCGCGGCCAGGAGCGAGATCTCGGGGCGGACCGCGACCAGGAGGAACAGGAGCACGATGCCGAGTACGTTGACGTAGCTCCGTCGCTGCCGAAGGTCCACGCTCTTGAAGGACCGATAGCGGACGGTGCTGACCATGAGCAGGCCCAGCAAGCCCACGAGCGCGACCAGGGCGAAGGCATGGGGCCGCTCCGTTACCGGTTCCGGCGCGAAGAAGGCCAGCGTGGCCACCTGTCCGGCCGCCGCCGGAATGGGCAAGCCCACGAAGTAGCGGCTGTCCGTGTGGCGCTGGACGTTGAACCGGGCCAGACGAAGTGTTCCACACACCAGGAAGAAGAAGGCGGCCAGCCAGCCGACCCTGGGGATGGCGCCAAAGGACCAGCGGTACGCGAGCAGGGCCGGGGCGACGCCGAAGGAGATGACGTCCGCGAGGCTGTCGAGCTCCCCTCCGAACTCGCTCGAGGTGCCGGTCAGCCGCGCGATCCGGCCGTCGAGCATGTCGAGCACGATGGCCCCTCCGATCAGGGGAGCGGCCTCGACGAAACGCCCTTCGAGGGTCTTGATGATGGCCCAGAAGCCCAGGAACAGGTTGCCGGTGGTGAACAGGCTCGGAAGGATGGCGGCGCCCCGGCGGAAGCGCCGCGGAGGCCGGCTCGCAGGGTTCCGGGAGAGATTCACGACGGCCACAAGGCGAAGGGCCCTCGCGGGCCCTTCGCCTCAATCCGGCTTTGGGTGCTCAGGGCCCGAGCGCTTCTGGGCCACCGCCCCACGATGGTCTTCAGGTCTGGGCCACTTCTCCGCGCACCTGGCGGGCCAACGAGTACATCCGGTCCTTCACGCTCAGCTTCTTCTTCTTGAGCGTGCTTTCCTCCACCTGCTCTTCGTCACTGAGGACCGCCTTGGCACTGAGCGCGCTGAGGCGGCTCTCGTACTCGTGATGCTCCTCGTTCAGACGCCGGTATTCTTCGTTCTGCAAGAGGGAACTGTCGGTCAGGGAACCCGCGGCATTGGACATCGGCACCTCCTCGCGGCTTGGGATGGAGCGCTCAGCACATGCCGGCTGTGAGATGGACCGTAGCACGCGGCCCGGCCGATTTCAAGATTTCGAAGAGACCAGGTCGGGGGCCAGGGCGCGCGCGAGGACGACCGCGTCTTCGACGGGGTTCTTGTAGTATGCCGGCCTCCGGCGGGTCTCGGCGAAGCCGAGTGAGGCGTAGAGTCGCCGCGCCGGGGCGTTCCCAGAACGGACCTCGAGAAACGCGTTCCGGGCCCCGCCCTCGGCGGCCAGGGTGAGGGCCCGCCGCGCCAGCCAGCGTCCGAGACCCTGCCGGCGCCATTGCGGCCTGACCGCCAGGCTCAGCAACTCCATCTCGTCGGCGATCACCCGAAAGACGCAATACGCGGCGATGTCCCCGGAATCGGCCGCCGCGAACGGAGCGCGTAGCACCACGACGCGGGACGACTCGCCGCGGATCTCACGCTCGAAGGCACGAGCGGTCCAACCGCTGCCCACGCACGCTTCCTCGATCTCGGCCAGCGCGGGAGCATCCTCGGGCCAGGCCGCTTCGGCGAAGACGGTCCTCAGGCGGACGCCTTCCGGATGTCGGCGCCGCGCACGTAGAGGGGCCGAAGCGATGCCGGCCCGAAGCCCAGGCCGGCGCGCAGCCGAGGCGCGGCCCAGGAGGCCAGGGGCGCCGCGAGGAAGGGCGGAAACGGCGGGAAACGGGCGCGGGGGAAGCGAAGGGCGATGAGCGTCACGATGGCTCGCGGCCGCGTCACCCACGAAGGACGCGTCCGGGGGCGCCTGCGCGAGCGCCTCGGCGAGCGGGCCCACCCCGGGGGCCCCCATCGCCCGTCCCTGGGCGTCGTAGACGGCCCAATACACCTCCCCGCGGAAGGCGTCCCGCAGCGTCAAGGTGATGACCCCCTCCGAGGTGGACGCGAGGACGTCCAGGACCGAAACCCCGAGACACGGGCGGCCCGTGGCGAGCGCCGAGCCCTTGCACGGTGCTGAGTCCCACCCGTAGCCCGGTGAACGAGCCGGGGCCCACGGCCACCGCGAACCCTTCCACGCCGAACGCGTCGAGACCGCCCGCTCTTCAAGCACGCGTTCGATCGCCGGCAGAAGGTGCAAGGAGTGCGTGTCCGGGCCCGTCAGCCGCTCCTCATCGAGAAGGATCGAATCGTCGGCCAGGGCCACACTCCCCAGGGCCGACGTGGTGTCGACGGCCAGGACCCGCATCGCCGGAGCTTACCGCGCCCCAGGGTCCTGTCCCGCAGGCCGGCTCGGGTACAATCCTCGGCCGCGATGCCAGCCGCACTCGTGCCCCAGACTCCAGCCATGCAGCAGTACCAACGAATGAAGGCGGAGCACCCGGACGCGCTCCTCTTCTTCCGCATGGGTGATTTCTACGAGCTGTTCTTCGACGACGCCGTGGTGGCCGCCAAGGCACTGGAGATCGCCCTCACCTCCCGTTCCAAGGACCGGAGCGGGGAGCCCATCCCCATGTGCGGCGTCCCTCATCACGCGGTGAACGGATACATCGCGCGGCTCGTGAAGCAGGGTTTCCGGGTGGCCCTGTGCGAGCAGGTGGAAGACCCGCGCCTCGCCAAGGGGGTCGTGAAGCGTGAGGTCGTCCGGGTCATCACCCCGGGCACCCAGCTCGAAGCCGCCGCCCTCGCGGAGGGCGAGACTTCGTTCGTCCTGGCGGTCGACGCCGGGGCGACTTCGATCGGGGCGGCCTGGCTCGACCCCACCACCGGCGCGTTCTTCGTGGCCCAGTGGGACGGCCAGGACCGGTGGGACCGCCTGCGCGACGAGGTCGGGGCCACCGGCCCCCGCGAGATCCTCCTGGGCCGCAGCCAGGAACGGCCCGCGTGGACGCGGTCGATCCCGCCGCGCCCGAGGCCGCCATCCCCTGTGTCACCAGCGACGACCCGCCGGACCCCGCCACCGCCCACCGCGAGCTCTCTTCCCATTTCGGCGTGATCACCCTCGAGGCCTTCGGGTGCGAGCGCCTGCCGCGGGCCCAGGCGGCCGCGGCCTTCGCCCTCCGGTACGTGAGGGCCACCCAGAAGCGCGACCTGACCCACGTGACGAGCCTCGCCACGCGGGGCGCTACGGACGTGCTCGTGCTCGACGGCCTCACCCGGCGCAACCTCGAGCTCGTCGAGAACCTCGTCGACGGGAGCCGCCGCGGGACGCTCCTCGATGTTCTCGACCACACGGCCACCGCCATGGGGGCTCGCCTGCTGCGCGAGTGGATCCTGCGGCCCCTGGTGGAGCTCGAGCCCATCCAGGACCGCCTCGACGCGGTCGAGGAGCTGGCGTTCCGGACGGTCGACCGCGGTCGCCTGACCGAGAGCCTCGGCCAGGTGCAGGACCTCGACCGACTCCTGGGACGGGTCACCCTGGGCACCGTCTGGCCCCCGCGACCTTCTCGCTCTCAGCCGTTCCCTCGAAGCCATTCCCGCGGCCAGGGCCGCGCTCGGCCGAGTGCCTGGCCCCCCTGACGCGCTCCCTGGCCAAGGACCTCGACCCGCCGCTCGGGGTCGCCGAGCAGGTCCGGCTCACCCTCGTCGACGATCCTCCCCTTTCCTCGAAGAGGGCGGCCTCATCCGGGACGGCGTCGACCCCGAGCTCGACGAGCTTCGCGAGGTCAGCCGGGGCGGTCGATCGACGATCGCGGCCATCGAAGAGCGCGAGCGCGCGCGAACCGGCATCTCGTCCCTGAAGGTCCGCTTCAATCGCGTCTTCGGGTACTACATCGAGATCAGCAAGTCGAACCTCGGGCTCGTTCCCCCCGACTACGTTCGCAAGCAGACGATCGCGGGCGGCGAGCGCTTCATCACCGCCGAGCTCAAGGAGTACGAAGACAAGGTCCTGCGTGCCGACGAGCGGACGATCGAGATCGAGGCCCGGGTGTTCGAGACTCTGGTGCACGAGGTCGCGGCCGAGGCGAGGCGCCTCCGGCAGACCTCGGCCGCGGCCGCGGCGATCGACGTGCCTCGCCTCCCTCGCGGAAGCGGCAACGCGGTTCAACTACGTCAAGCCGCGGGTCTCCTCCACGGACACCCTGGCCTACGAGGAGGGTCGCCATCCCCATCCTGGAGCGCGCTCTCCGCCGAGCCCTTCGTGGCCAACGACCTCGGCCCTCGGTGAGGCGGCGCCGCGCCTGGTCATCCTGACCGGTCCCGAACATGGGAGGGAAGTCCACCTTCCTCCGCCAGACCGCGCTCATCACCCTCATGGCCCAGATGGGAAGCTTCGTCCCCGCGCGGGAGGCGAAGGTGGGCCTCGTGGACCGCATCTTCACCCGGGTGGGCGCGTCCGACCAGATCCTGCGCGGCCAGTCCACCTTCATGGTGGAGATGCAGGAGACCGCGCACATCCTGAGGCACGCCACGGCCCGAAGCCTGGTGATCCTCGACGAGATCGGTCGGGGCACCGCCACCTTCGACGGGCTGTCGATCGCCTGGGCGGTCGCCGAGCACGTCGCCAAGAGCTCCGCCGGACCCAAGACCCTGTTCGCGACCCACTATCACGAGCTCACCGACCTCGCCGCGGACATGGCCGGCGTGGGCAACCTGCACGTCTCGGCCCGGGAGTGGCAGGACTCCGTCGTGTTCCTTCGCAAGATCGAGCCCGGGGGCTCCGATCGCTCTTTCGGCATCCAGGTGGCGCGCCTCGCCGGACTGCCCGCGGCCGTGGTGCTTCGCGCCCAGGAGATCCTCGCCAACCTCGAGCGGACCGAGTTCGACCGCGAGGGGCGTCCGCGCCTCGCTCACTCCGGCGAGCCCGCGCCCGCGGGCGAGGGTCGTCAGCTCGCGCTCTTCGCCGGCCGGGACGATGCCGTCCTCGACGAGCTGCGGCGGCTCAACCCCGACGAGCTGACTCCGATCCAGGCCCTGGCCCTGCTGGCCGAGCTCAAGCGCCGCCTCGCTCCGTGACCCCCCTCACTTGGCGAAGGAGCCGGGTGGTCCTAAACTTCCCCTCGTGCCCTTTCCTCGGTCCGATCTGCTGCAAGACCTGCTTGAGCTTGCAGGAGCGCATGAATCGGCTGTTCGAGGCGAGCCTGGGGCCGGCGCGGATGGAGGCCGAGGGGTCTGCTCTCGCCCACCTGGTCGCCTCCCGCCGACGTCTTCGAGACCGCCG
Organism: uncultured Acidobacteriota bacterium; assembly: GCA_963760685.1. Lineage (GTDB taxonomy): Bacteria > Acidobacteriota > Vicinamibacteria > Fen-336 > Fen-336 > CAVXEA01. The sequence goes on along the minus strand of CAVXEA010000003.1, from coordinate 1,958,612 downwards.
ACCGTTTCGTGATCCAGATCGAGCTGCCCGGGGTGGACGAGGAGGACGTCCTCGTCCAGGTCGACGCCGATCAGGTCACGGTCCGCGGACAGCGTCTCCTGAAGCCCAGCACCCGGCCCGAGTGCTTCCATCGGATGGAGCGCAGCTACGGCCCCTTCTCGCGGACCTTCCGCCTGACCGAGGACGTCGATCCGGACGCGGTCACCGCCCGCTTCCGCGACGGCCTCTTGCAGCTCGAAGCCAGGAAGACGCGCGGCTAGCCCGGACTATTCACGAAGGCCACCTGACCTGCTTCGTGAATAGTCCGATCTGGCCAAATGTCAGGACCATTCGCGCGTCAGTCGAAGGCCTTCTCGAAGTCGGGCTGCAGGACGATCTCCTTGCCTTCGACGCGAATGAGGGCATGGCGCTCGAGGTCCTTGAGCATCCGGGTCACGGTCTCGCGGGTGGTCCCGATGCGATTCGCGATCTCCTGGTGGGTGGCGCGACGAAAGGCGATCCGCCCGTCCTTCAGGCGCTTGCCCTCCTCTTGCGCCATGTCGAGCATGACCCGGGCCACCCGCCCGTAGACGTCGAGGAGGGCCAGGGTGGAGATCTGGTGATTGGCCCGGCGCAGGCGCGCGGTCAGGATCCTGATCAGGGCGCTCATGATCGCGCGGTTGTCGGCGATCACGTTCTGGAAGTCGGTGCGGTGGAGGGAGAGCAGCTCGCTCTCCTCGACGGCGATGGCGGTCGCCGAGCGCGGCTCGTTGTCGAGGAGCGCCATCTCCCCGAAGAAGTCGCCCGCTCCGAGCACGGACAGGATGATCTCCCGCCCGTCGTCGCCCAGAATCGTGACCTTGATCCGCCCCTCGAGGATCATGAAGAAGAAGTCGCCTTCCTCGTTCTCGAAGAAGACCACCGTGTCCTTGGGATAGCGCCGCCGGGTGGCGACGCGCGCCAAGGTGGCGACGTCGGGCTCGCTCAACTCAGAAAAGATCGGGACGTTCCGGAGGAGCTCCCGCTCGTCCATCCATGGCCTCCGCTGCTGTGCGGAAGGCATGGTAGCAGCAATCCCGCGGACGCTCGTAACCGCTGCTCCCGGTCAGGGTTCGGCGGCGCGACCCAGGGCCTCCACCACGTCGAGGCCCTCGCGGCCCGTCACCGGACGCCCGGGCTCGAAGGCACCGTCCGCGTTCAGCTCCATGAGCCCCGCCCCCACCACCCGCACCGCCGCATCGTAGGCGGCGTTGGCGGGGGCCATGTCGACGGGGGCGGGCCCGGCCGGGACCGCGCTCCGACGAGGTCGAGCACCGCGAGACGCCGCGCGCGCCAGCTCGCCCCGGCGAACGGGCAGGCCCGGCTGAAAGGTGTGGTTCGGAAACAGGTCCATGACGTCCAGGGCGAGCACGCGGGCGATGTGGTTCCGCGCCCAGGACCCCGAGATGTCCACCGCCACCTTCGGCTCTCCCGCGGGCAGGCGCGCGAGGGCGGTGACGTTGATGCAGAGGAGCGCCGCGAGCTCCGCCCGCGACAATCGGCTCGCCGTGGGGATCCGCCGATACTCCTCGGGGAGCTCCGGAGAGGGTCAGGGCCTCTCGCGCCTCCCGCGCGCGCATCCGTGCTTCCGGAGTCCCGCGGGTCCTTGGCCAGGATCAGGTCCAGGGTCTCGAGGGCGCGCCGATACTCGCCCAGCCCGCTCAGCACCTCGGCGAGACGCAGGCGGGTCTGACGGTCTCCGCCGGGATCCGCGGCCAGGACCTCGGCGGCTTCCCTGGCTCCCCCTTCCGCGAGGAGCAGATCGGCCAGGGCCAGACGCAGGCCCGCGACCTCGGGCGCCGCGTCGAGGGCGGCCGATAGGCCGGCGATGGCCCGACGCGGTGTCTCCGTCGTCCAGCGCCTTCTTGGCCTCGGCGACTCGCTTCTCGGTGAGCCGCAGCTTCACCTCGGCCAGGCGCTTTCGGGCCCGCGTCTCCGCGGGTCCGAGGCCGCGGCCCGACGGTAGAGGTCCAGGGCCCGGTCGAGATCGCCCTGGCGGACGGCGACCGAGGCCGCCCCCATGAGGGCCGGCAGGTACTCCGGGCGGCGAGCCAGGGCCGCGTCGAAGCCGTGGCCCGCCTCGGCGGAGCCGCCCGGCCCGGAGACGGGCATAGGCGAGGCCGGTCTCGGCCGGAAGGAGGCCGGGCCGCGCGGCCAGGACGCTGCCGGAACGCCCTTCTCCGCGCGCGGCCGCGTCGCCGGTCAGGACCTTTCGCCAGGCCTTCTCGATGGCCTCGGCCTCCGCGGGCCGCAGCTCCCCCGGCCGGGCCGCCGGGAACACGTAGTCCTCGCCCTCCGGAGCGCGAGGCCGGTGAAGGATGCGCGCACGCGCCGGCCACCAGGACGGCCGCGACGGACCGTGGCCCCGCGCCCCCTCAAAGCAGCTTTTCCCGGTAGCGCTCGAGCGCCCGCGCGGGCAGGTCGGCGGTGAGGCGCACCTCGTCCCCGTGTCGCTCGTGCGCCAGGACCTTGCCCGGCCGAGTAGACCTCGCCGATCCCCCGCGCGTCGTCGGCCGCGAAGCGCAAGCGGACGCGGCGCGGCACGAGATCGAGCCGTGTCGCGATCTCCCGGGTCAGGGCCGGCGAGCCCGTCGCCGGTCCGCGCCGACACGAGAACGCGACCCCGGGCGGCTCGCCTGCAGGAGCTCGGCGCGAGCGCGCGGGCGTCAGGTCGGCCTTGTTCAGGACCAGGATCCGCGGGCGGCCCGCGGCGCCGATCTCCGCCGAGCACCGCATCGACCGCCGCCTCGCGCTCGCTCGAGATCCTCCGCGGAGGCGTCGACCACGTGGAGCAGCAGGTCGGCGGCCACCACCTCCTCGAGGGTGGCCCGGAAGGCGTCCACGAGCGAATGGGGCAGCTTCTGGATGAAGCCCACGGTGTCCACGAGGAGCACCGACGACGCGGGGCCCAGCCGCGCGCGGCGCACCAGCGGGTCGAGGGTCATGAACGAGGAGGCTCGGACGCCGGCGGCGTCCTCGGTGCGGCTGAGCGCCGAGAAGAGGGTCGACTTCCCCGCGTTCGTGTAGCCGACCAGGGCCACGAGCGGGCGCCTCGGCCCGGCTGCCGGGCCTCGCGGCGGACCTTCCGCTCCCGCTTCACCTTCTCGATGTCGCGGCGGATGGCCTGGATCCGCTGCCGGATCCGGCGCCGGTCCGTCTCGAGCTTCGTCTCCCCGGGTCCCCGCGTCCCGATGCCGCCCCCGAGCCGCGACAGCAGCACCCCGCGCCCCGCGAGCCGCGGCAGCAGGTAGGCGAGCTGGGCCAGCTCGACCTGGAGTCGGCCCTCGCGGGTTCGCGCCCGCTTCGCGAAGATGTCGAGGATGAGCTGGGTGCGGTCGAGGGTCTTGCGGTCGAGGGCGGCTTCGAGGTTGCGCTGCTGGGCCGGCGAGAGCTCCTCGTCGAAGAGGATCAGGTTCGCCTCCCGCTCTTCGGCACAGGCGACGCACGTCCTCCACCTTGCCGCGGCCGATCAGGGTGGCGGAGTCGGGCCGCTGCCGCTCCTGGACCAGCCGGCCCACGACCGTGGCCCCGGCGCTCTGCGCGAGGAGACCCAGCTCCTCGACGGAGGCGTCCGACCGCGACCCGCCCCGCGACCCCAGAGCGAGACCGACGAGGAACGCCCGCTCGTGATTGGCCTTCACGCCGATCGCAGCACCGGCGCGGCGCTTGACCCTCATCGCCCGGATTCTAGCAGTCGCGGCCCGGCTGCCGCCGATCAGGCGGGGGCGCCGCCGCCTGCCGGGGTCGCCTCGACCGGGGCCCAGGACGTGTCGATGGCGTTCTTCTTGAACATGTTGATGAGCCCGGGCTTGTCCATCGCCTTCGCGTACGCTTCCTTGGGGTCGACGACCTTCCGCTTGACGAGGTCGGTGAACCCCTCGTTCATCAGGCACATGCCGTACTTCTTGCCCGGTCTGCATGATCGAGGGGAGCTGGAAGATCTTGGCCTCGCGGATCAGGTTCGAGACCGAAGGAGTCGAGATGAGGACCTCGAGCACCGGCACCCGGCCCCCGCCGATCTTCTTGCACAGGGTCTGGCTGATCACGCCCTTGAGGCTCTCCGCGAGCATGACCCGGATCTGCCCCTGCCGGTCCGCGGGAAACTGGTCGATGATCCGGTCGACCGTCGAGGGCGCCGAGGAGGTGTGCAGGGTGCCGAACACGAGGTGCCCGGTCTCCGCGGTCTCGATCGCGATCGCCACCGTCTCGAGGTCGCGCATCTCCCCCACGAGCACGATGTCGGGGTCCTCGCGCAAGGCCGCGCGCAGCGCGTCCTTGAAGGAGTCGGTGTGCTCCCCCACCTGCCGCTGGTTGATGAGGCACTTCTTGTTCTCGTGCACGAACTCGATCGGGTCCTCGATGGTGATGATGTGGTCGGTGCGGTTCCGGTTGATGTAGTCGATGAGCGCGCACAGGGTCGTGGACTTGCCCGAGCCGGTGGGCCCGGTCACCAGCACGAGGCCCTTGGGCAGGTGGCAGAGCTGGAGGATCTCCTTCGAGAGGTTCATCTCCTCGGCGGTCATGATCTTGCTGGGGATCGACCCGGAAGACCCCGCCCATCCCCTTGCGGTCGCGGAAGAAGTTGCAGCGGAAGCGCGCGACCCCGGGCACCTCGTAGGCGAAGTCGGTGTCGTTGCGGCGCGCGAACTCCTCGCGGTTCCGCTCGGGCGCGATCGGAAACAGGATCCGCTCGGTGTCGGCGGCGGAGAGCACCGCCCGTCCGGGGAGCGGCTTCATCTCGCCGTCGTGGCGGACCATGGGCGGCGACCCGACCGACATGTGCAGGTCGGAAGCCTTCATGTCGAACATCGTCGTGAAGAGCTCTTCCATCTCCCCGGTCGGCCCCGAAGGCGGCCGGCGTCGGGGTGCGGGCGCCGCCAGGGCCGGGCGGCGCGGCTCCGGCGGCGGAGGCCGCCTCCGCCGCGGCGCCGTCGCCGAGGCGCACCACCGCGGTCAGGCCGCCCGGGCGCTTCTCGGCGCTCACCGTGGCGGCCCCGCACGCCCGCCACCTCGATTCGCCACTCGGCCTTGCCCGCCGCGAGGGCTTGCCGCGACGCGTCCGTGGCCACGCCGTCGACGCAGCTGGGCCACGTTGTCCGCCGATTGGGCGGGGCCTTGGACCTCCCGCTCCCCCGCCGGGGTCAGGATCACGATGCGACGGCCGGGGATGAGGCGGACCTCCTGCCCTCCGGCGCGCGCGGCCTGCTGGATGAGTCGTTCCAGGGACAAAGGTTCAGCCCTCCCGGTTCTCCTGCACGCGGGTGATGTGGTCCTTGTGGATGAGCCGGTGGCGCTGTCCATCCCAGAGCCCGAGAAAGCGACCGGGCCGGTTGAGATGGTCGAGCACCCGGCTCTGGCTCTCGGGCATCTCGATGAGCACGGTGCCCTCGAAGTCGTGCTCGCCGCAGCGCACCTTGACCCGTCGCCGGGTCCCGGCCGCGTCCGTCGTCTTCGGCTCGTCGCCTTGGCCGGCGGCAGGGACGCTCACCACGAGGACCTGCCGCTTGTTGAGAATGACCGAGGCCGAGGCCCCGTCGGCGAGGAAGGGGAAGAAGTCCGCCGCCTCGTCCAGCCACTCCTCGGCCCTCATGGCCCCGCTGTGGCGGGAGGCCGAGGCGGGCACGAAGATCCGGCCCACCAGGGTGCTGCCCGTCCGCGGACAGGACCTCCGCGGGCAGGGCGTTCGTCGGTACTCTGAACTCGGCCATCGGTGCCTCCCTTCCCGCGGAGAACGCGGCGTCATTATCCGCTCGGGTCGCGCTCGACGCGCAATCGACCGCGCGGCCCAGCGCGCTTGGCGGGCGAGACCGCGCAGGAGGCTCACCTCTCGCGGGCGAGGGTCGGGCCCGGGCCAGCAGACGGCGCAGCTCGGTCAGGATGGCGTCCGGGTTCTGCGGGTTCAGGTAGCCGATGCCCAGGAGACCCTCGCGCAGCTCGCGCAGGGCGCGCTCGAGGTCGGCCGAGGAGGCCACGGGAGCGGGCGGGGGCTCCGCGCCCCCCGCCGCCAGCCGGATCTCGTAGGCCAGGAGCAGCACCGCCTGCGCGAGGTTCAGCGAAGGCTGGGCCGGGTCGGTGGGGATGTGCACGAGGAGGTGGCACAGGTCGAGCTCGTCGTTGCGAAGCCCGCTGGACTCCGGCCCGAACACCAGGCTCACTCGTCCCTCGCCCGCCCAGGCCCCGCCCTCCTGGGCCAGCCGGCGGGGCGACCACGCCGCCGGGCTCGGGCCGCCCCGAGGTCCCGACCACGAGGGTGCTCGGCCCGACGGCATCTCGCAGGCTGTCGTGGCGGGTGGCCGCGTCCAGGAGGTCCCAGGCGCCGTAGGCCAGGGCGCGAGCCTCCGGCTCGGCGAGTCCCGAGGGTGGCCCCACGAGCTTCAGGCGGCGGAGTCCCATGTTCTTCATGGCCCGGCAGGCGGCGGCCACGTTTGCGGCGCGCGAGGGACGAACCAGGACCACGTCGACGAGGGCGGGATTCACCGCCCCTATAATGCCTCATGGCCTGCCGGCGCCCGGACCGGGAGCCGTGAGGCTCCTTCGACCGATCCCCCGCGCGATCTCTCGCCCCTTCTCGCGTCCTGATCGTGGTCGCCTGGCTCGCTGCAGATGGGGCTCCTGGTTCGGCGAGCCTACGAGACGCCGGTCGCGCTGGCCGCCGATCTCGCCCGGTACGGCTCCTCCGCGCAATGGAAGGGCATCTACTACCGCGGCGAGAAGATCGGCTTCTCGGTCGGGCAGACGATCGCCGAGGACGGCGGCTATCAGGTGATCGAGGACGGCCAGCTCCAGCTGAACCTGCTGGGCGCGACCTCCGCCGTGCGCCTTCACTCGGAGGCGCACCTGGACGCGCTCTTCGCGGTCCGCGACTTCTCGGTCTCCCTCGATCCCGGCACCGGGCCCACGCAGATCCGCGGCACGCCTGCGAAGGCCGACGGCTCTCGCTCACGATCAAGACCCCGACCGGCGAGCGCAGCGAAGAGCGCGACCTCGCCGGAGGCTCCGTCGCTCCCCTTCAGCTTCTCGCGTCGCCTGGCCGCGCTGGGGCTCGACGCCGGGGCAGACCCATCGCATCTCGGTCTTCGACCCCATGACCCTCCGCAACTCGGAGATGGAGATGCAGCGTCAAGGCTCGGGAGGTGGTCGAGGCCGCGGGACGCCCCGTGCCCGCCTTCCGCGTGGAGACCCGCTTCGCCGGCATCTCCGGTACCTCGTGGATCACGGACACCGGCGAGGTGGTGCGCGAGGAGAGCCCCATGGGCCTCATGGTCGTGCGCGAGACGGCCGAGCGCGCGCAGGCCCTGGCGGTGCCGGGCAAGATCCAGACCGACCTGCTCGAGGCGGCGGCCATCGTCCCCGAGGACGCGAAGCGCATCGACGACTCGACCGCGGTCGAGCGCCTCCGGGTTCGGCTCCTCGGGCATCGAGTCCTTCCCGCCGGACGACCTCCAGGGCGCGGGGCAAACCGTGTCCGGAGACGTCTTCGAGATCCGGGATGCCCGGAGGCTCCTTCCCGGCCCCCTGGACCCCGAGGCCTCCCGCTTTCTCCTCGCCGAGCCCTTCATCGAGAGCGACGCGCCGGAGATCCGCGCGGAGAGCGCCAAGGCGCTCGACGGGCTCCGCGAGCCCCGGGCCCGGGCCGAGCGGCTCGTGCGCTACGTCCACGCCCTCATCGAGAAGAAGCCGACCCTGAGCCTGCCTTCGGCGCTCGAGGTCCTCCGGACCCGCGTCGGCGACTGCAACGAGCACACCGCCCTCTACGTGGCCATGGCCCGGGCCGCGGGCCTGCCCGCGCGCATCGCCACCGGCCTCGTCCACCTGCACGGCGCGTTCTACTACCACGCCTGGGCCGAGGTCTACGTCGGCCAAGGCGACCGGAGGCCTCTGGCTGCCCGTGGACCCGACCCTCAACCAGTTCCCCGCGACGCCACCCACCTGCGTCTGGCCCGCGGCGGCCTCGACCGGCAGGCCGCGATCCTCGGGCTCGTGGGAAAGGCCAAGATGACCATGCTCGACCTCGAGCTGCGGCCCGGCTCGACTCCGGTCCTGGTCGGCCGGGCCACCGCCGCCGCCCAGCCCTTCGAGATCGCGCTGCCCCGCCGCGACGCGAGCGGCCGCGGGTGCTGGTCCTCCCCCGCGCGATGATCGAAGTCCACGAGCTGGTCAAGGTCTTCGGTCGCTTCCGCGCCGTGGACGGGGTGAGCCTCGACGTCGCCGCCGGGGAGATCCACGGCTTTCTCGGCCCGAACGGCGCGGGCAAGACCACGACCATCCGCATGATCGCCGGCCTCCTCGCGCCCGACCGCGGGGCGCGTCGTCATCGACGGCCACGACATGGCCCGCGAGCCCGAGGCCGCGAAGGCCGCCCTCGGCTTCATCCCGGACCGGCCCTTCCTCTACGAGAAGCTGACCGCGGGCGAGTTCCTGCGCTTCCACGCCGGTCTCTACGGGATCGAGGGCGACGGCCTGCCCGCGCCGGATCGCCGAGCTCCTCGACCTCTTCGAGCTGCGCCGCTTCGAGGGCGAGCTCGTGGAGAGCTTCTCCCACGGGATGAAGCAGCGGCTCGTGATGTGCTCGGCCTTCCTCCACCGGCCCAAGGCGGTCCTGGTGGACGAGCCCATGGTGGGGCTCGACCCGCGGGGCGCGCGCCTCATCAAGGACGTCTTTCGGGCCATGAGCAAGAAGGGCGTCGGCATCCTGATGAGCACCCACACCCTCGAAGTGGCGGAAGAGATGTGCGACCGCATCAGCATCATCCTCGGGCGGGAAGATCATCGCCCGCGGCACGGTGGCGGAGCTGCGCGCGATGGGCGGCTCCGAGGACGAGAAGCTGACCCCGGTGTTCCTGAAGCTGACGGGCGGCAGCGGCCTCCAGGAGATCGACGAGGCCCTGTGAACCGCCCGTTTCCCTACCTCCTCTCCCCCGTGTTCTGGGGCGTGCGCAACCGCATGCGACGCCGCGAGCACGGAGACGGCCTGCGCGCCGCGCTCTTCGGCGGAGTCGGCCTCTTCGTCGGGCTGGCCCTGTTCGCGGTGGTCTTCTGGCTGAGCTGGCAGCTGCTCGACTACGAGGAGCTCGGCGACTACCTGGTGCGCCTCGGCCTCTCCTGGCTCTTCCTCACCTTCCTGTCCTTCCTGGCCTTCAGCGCGCTCGTGACCTCGCTCTCGACCTTCTTCCTCTCCGAGGACATGCGCCTGCTCCTCGCCGCCCCCGTGCCCGTGGCGCGCGCCTGTTCTACTCGCGGTTCGCCAAGACGGCCGGCCAGTCCTCCTGGATGGTGGCCACCTTCCTCCTCCCCGTGGTCCTGGCCGTGGGGCTCGCCCGCTGCGCGCCCGCCTCCTTCTACCTGACCGCCGTCCTCACCATCGTCCCCTTCGTCCTCATCCCGGTGGCCTTCGGGACCCTCGTGACCCTGGTCCTCGTCAACGTCTTCCCCGCCCGCCGTGCCCGCGACATCCTGATGCTGATGGGCCTGCTCTTCGCCGTGGGCCTCGTGGTGCTGCTGCGCTTCCTCCGTCCGGAGCGTCTCCTCGGCGGTCCAGTCGCTCCCGGACGTGGCCGCCTTCTTCGCGACTCTCCAGTCCCCGGTCACCCCGCTCCTGCCTTCCTTCTGGGCGGGCGAGACGCTCTTCAGCGGCCTCGCGGGGGAGCTCGACGCCCTGCATCTCGGCGCCCTCTGGACCACAGCCCTCGCCGCCCTCGTGGGAACCCGCGCCTTCTACGAGCGCTACTTCTTCGCCGGCTGGACCAAGGCGCAAGAGGCGCGCAAGGCCCGCTTCACCCGCCTGGCCGGCCTCGACTGGATCCTCGCCCGTCTTCCCCTGCGGCCGGCCACGCAGGAGCCTGGTCCTGAAGGACCTCAAGGTCTTCCTGCGCGACACGACCCAGTGGTCCCAGCTCCTGCTGCTCCTCGCCCTCGGCCTCGTGTACGTCTACAACTTCCGGGTCCTCGACCTCGACCGCATCCCCTACATGAGCGGCACCATCAAGAACGTCTATGCCTTCGTGAACCTGTGCATGGCCGCCTTCGTCCTGGCCGCGGTGGCGGTGCGCTTCGTCTTCCCCGCCGTCTCCGCGGAAGGTGCGAGCTTCTGGATCGTGCGCTCGTCGCCCGTGCCCATGAGCGCCTTCCTCTGGTCCAAGTTCTGGTCCGGCTTCCTGCCCGTGGTCGCTGCTCGCCGAGGGGCTGACCGTGGCTTCCAATCAGCTTCTCGGGGTGGCGCCTGTCCTCAAGGTCCTGACCGCCGTCGCGATCCTCTGCATGTCCTTCGCCCTCGTGGGGCTCGCGGCCGGTCTCGGCGCACGCTATCCGCGCTTCGGGGCCGAGAACATCACCCAGGTCGCGGGCTCCTTCGGCGGCATCGCGTTCATGGTGCTGGCGGTGCTGTTCATCGTCGTCATCGTGAGCCTCCTGGCCTGGCCCGCGTCGACCTACCTGTGGCACGAGCTTCGCGGGGATGCCATCCCACCAGGCCGCCTGGCCCGGGCCCTCGCTTGCCTCGCGGGTGCCGCTGACGATCTGCGCCCTGACCTTCTGGCTCCCCATGCGCCAGGGCATCCGCGCCCTCGAGGACCTGGGCTGAGGCTTGCTTTGGCGGCCCCCAGGGCCTCTGTTACGATGACTCCGAGATGAAGCGAAACCCCACCCGTACGGTCCGGATCGGCACCATCGCCGTTGGCGCAGGCCATCCCGTGGTCGTCCAGAGCATGTGCGCGACCCGCACCCAGGACATCGACGCCACGGTCGAACAGGCGGAATCGATCCGCCTCGCGGGCGCCGGCCTCGTGCGGGTCGCGGTGGACAGCGCCGCCGACGTGGACGCCCTCAAGGAGGTCCGCCGGCAGACCACCGCCAACCTCGTGGTCGACCTCCAGGAGAACTATCGCCTCGCGGCGAAGGTCGCTCCCCACGTCCACAAGGTCCGCTACAACCCGGGTCACCTCTATCACCACGAGAAGGACAAGCCGGTTCGGGAAAAGGTGCGGTTTCTGGCCGAGGTGGCGCAAGGAGCACGACCTGGCCCTGCGCGTGGGCGTCAACTGCGGCAGCGTCGACCCCGAGATCAAGGCCCGATACCCCGAGGACGACGTCCTGGCCATGGTCACCTCGGCCCTCGACCACTGCCGGATGCTCGACGACCTCGGCTTCTCCCGCTACGTCGTGAGCCTCAAGGACTCACATCCGCGCAAAGTCATCGAGGCCAACACCCGCTTCGCCGCGGCCCGCCCCGACGTCCCCCTCCACCTCGGGGTGACCGAGGCGGGGATCCCGCCCGAGGGGATCGTCAAGACGCGAGTGGCCTTCGAGCAGCTCCTGTCGCGAGGCATCGGCGACACCTTGCGCGTGAGCCTCACCCTCCCGAACCCGAGGAAGTACGAGGAAGTCGTGGTGGGCCAGCAGATCCTGGACGACATCGCGGCCGGACGCTTCCGTTCGGTGCCCGTCTTCGACGACGACAAGCTCAACATCATCTCCTGCCCGTCCTGCTCGCGGGTCGAGAACGAGAAGTTCGTGGAGCTGGCGCAGGCCGTGAAGGAGATGACGACGTACGCCGAAGCGCACGCCCTCACCATCGCGGTGATGGGCTGCCGGGTCAACGGGCCCGGGGAGACGGACGACGCCGACCTCGGCCTGTGGTGCGGCCCCACCCACGTGAACCTCAAGCGGCAGGCCAAGTCCGTGGGTGCTTTCACCTACGACGAGATCCTGCCCAAGCTCCGCCAGGAGCTGGACGCGCTCATCGAGGCCCGGGCGTCCGTCGTCCCCGCCTCCTGACCCGAGAGGCGCCGGAGTAGAATCGCGGGCGCCCGACATGCCGCTCGCAATGCCTCGCCTCGCCGCGTTTCCCAAGGGCTTCTTCGACGCGATCGTCGCCCGGAGGATGACCGTCTTCCAGTGGATCGAGCTGGCCGGGCAGTTGGGGCTGGATGGGGTCGAGCTCTATCCGAACTTCCTCGACTCTTTCGACCGCGCCTACGTCCTGAGGGTGCGGGCGGAAGTCACGGCGCGCGGGCTGGCCATTCCGATGATGTGCAACTCGCCCGACTTCACAAAGCCCGACGCGGGAGACCGCAGGCGAGAGGTCGAGCGCACGAAGAACATGTTCCGGGTGACGGCGGAGCTCGGAGGGACCTTCTGCCGGGTCCTCTCCGGGCAGAACCGTCCCGGGCTCGACGAGGAAGAGGCGCTCCGGTGGGTCATCGACTGTCTTTGGCAGCTCGTGCCCCACGCCCAGGCCGCCGGCATCACGATGGCGATCGAGAACCACTACAAGGACGGGCTTTGGGAGTATCCCGAGTTCGCCCAGAGTCACCGCCTCTACCTGGCGATCCTGGACGCGGTGGACACGCCGTGGCTCAAGGCCCAGTACGACCCCTCGAACTGCATCGTGGCCGGAGAGGACCAGTACGAGCTGCTCGAGCGAGTCCTGCCCAGGGTCGCGACGATGCAGGCCTCCGACCGCTACCTCGAGGGCGGGACCCTCGACGACCTGCGGGGAATGGCCCAGGATCCCCTGCACGGCTACGCGAAGATCGTGCGGCACGGGGTGATCGGTCGGGGCCTGAACGACTACGACCGCATCTTCGGGACCCTGGCCAAGGCCGGCTACGCCGGCTGGGTGAGCATCGAAGATGGCGACGGAGCGACCGTCGCGGAGGGGATGGCGAATCTCCAGGCGAGCGTTCTGTTCCTCCGGCGAAAGCTCGCGCAGCATTTTGGCGGGGACGAGACCGCGGGGAGCGCCGAATGAGCGGACTGCTGGCGGGACGGGTCGCCGTGGTCACGGGCAGCACCCAGGGCCTCGGGGCCGCGGTGGCGCGGCTCTACGTCCGGGAGGGGGCCAAGGTCGTCCTCAGCGGCCGAACCCGGACGAAGGGAGAGGCGCTCGCTCGGGAATTGGGAGGTGCGGCCGCCTACGTGCAGACGGACCTCGCGCGCGCCCCGGACTGCACGGCCTTGATCGAGGCCGCTCTCCAGGCCTTCGGCGGGATCGACATCCTCGTCAACAGTGCCGCCGACACGAACCGCTCCACGGTCGAGGACTTCACGCCCGAGCTCTTCGACCGGCAGTTCCACACGAATCTCTTGGCGCCGCTGCTCCTCGCCCAGGCCGCCCTGCCTTCGCTCAAGGCGCGCAAGGGGGTCATCATCAACGTGGGGAGCGTCAACGCCTACATGGGCGAGCCGCGGCTCCTCGTCTACGCGGCCACCAAGGGCGCGCTGCAGACCGCCTCCAAAAACCTCGCAAACGTGCTGAAGTACGAGCGAGTCCGCGTCTTCTGCCTCAACGTGGGCTGGATGGACACCGAGGGCGAGCGCGCGATGATGGCCAAGCTCGGTCACCCCGAAGGTTTCCTGGAGACGGCGGGAAGCCGTTGGCCGCTCGGCCGGCAGATGAAGCCGGAGGAGGTGGCCGAGGCCTGCCTCTTCCTGGCCTCCGACAAGGCCAGCGCCTGGAGTGGCGCGGTCATCGAGCTGGAGCAGTTCCCGGTCGGGCCCCTGAACGATCCTTCGCGGGACCGGGGGGTCACGTGAACCCTCGGATCGTCTTCGACGGCCAGCCCAAGGTCCAGATCTCGCTCGATCTCACGACCCTGGCGGACGCGCTGCCGACCGCCGAGATTGCGGTCCGCGCCGGCGTCGACTGGCTCGAGGTTGGCACTCCGCTCATCCTGGGCGAGGGACTCCACGCGGTGCGTGCCCTCCATGAGCGTCATCCGAGCCATCCCCTCATCGCGGACCTGAAGACGATGGACGCCGGCTACCTCGAGGCCGCGATGATGTTCGAGGCGGGCGCGTCCTTCGTGGTGGTGATGGGCCAGGCCCACGAGCACACCATCCGGGAGGCGGTCCGCGCGGGGAGGGAGCTCGGCGGCTATGTCATGGGCGACATCATGCTCTGCCCGGACAAGATCGCCATGGCCAGGAAGATGGAGGCGATGGGGGTGGACGTCGTCATCGTCCATACCGGTCTCGACGAGCGCCACTTCGAGAAGGGCAAGTCTCCCCTGGACGACCTCGCGCGGGTACGCTCCGCGGTGAACGTCCCCCTCCAGGCCGTGGGGGGGCTCTCGATCGACCAGGCCGCGCTCTGCCCATCGCTCGGCGCGCCCCTCGTCGTCATCGGCGCGCCGCTCGCCATCGCGGACTACGAGCTCAAACCGGGCGCCGACTCCGACCAGCTCTTCCTCACCATAGAGAGCTTCGTGAAGCGCGTGAAAGGAAGCTGAGAATGCCGTCGACCATGCCCGCGGTCGTCCACTACGAGGTCAAGAAGGGCGGGGTCGAGCTGCGCGACGTCCCGGTGCCCTCCCCCGGCGACCGGGAGGTCGTGGTGCGGGTCGGCGCGGTGGGGGTGTGCGGGAGCGACGTCCACAGCTACCACAACACCCAATCCTGGCCCGTGAGCGTGCCCGTCATCCTCGGTCACGAGTTTTGCGGCCAGGTCGCGAAGCTCGGCCCCGGAGTGAAGGGCTTCAAGGAAGGCGACTGGGTGGTGAGCGAAACCGCGGCCGAGATCGACGAGGACTCACCACAGGCTCGCGCGGGCCTCTACAACCTCGACCCGCACCGCCGCGGCTTCGGGAACGGCCGCGATGGCGCGATGACGCAGTACGTGCGCGTGCCCACCCGTTGCCTCCACGTGATGCCCCCAGACCTCGAGCCCGAGGTGGCCGCCTACACGGAGCCGTGCTGCGTGGCCTACAACGCGGTCGTGGGCAACGCCCGGGTACGACCCGGGGATACGGTGGTGGTGCTCGGCCCCGGTCCCATCGGTCTCCTGTGCGCCCAGATGGCGCGACTCAGCGGCGCGGGAGCCGTCGTCGTCGCCGGCACCTCACGCGACACGGCGCGTCTCACGGTCGGGCTGCGGACCGGCGCCACCCACGCCGTGAACGTCGAGACGGAAGACATGAAGGAGGTGCTCCGGGCGCTCGGTGACGGCGCAGGGGCCGACGTCGTGGTGGACGCCGCCGGGGTCTCGGCCTCGCTCGCGTCGGCCCTCGCCTGGGTGCGTCCGGCGGGCATGATCTCCAAGGTCGGCTGGGGCCCGCAGCCGCTCAACGTCTCGATGGACCCGCTGGTCCAGAAGAACGTGACCCTCCAGGGGAGCTTCAGCCACAACTGGCCGATCTGGGAACGGGTGCTCCGCCTGCTCGCGTCGGGCCAGCTCCAGGTGAGGCCCCTGATCAGCCGCGTCGCGACCCTTCAGGAATGGCAGTCCTGTTTCGACGGTATGGCTGAAGGGAAGCTGCTGAAGGCGATTCTCAAGCCCTGAGGCGTGGCGGCAGCCGCGGGCTCGCGAGGGGCTGGACTCGCTTATCGCCTCGGGCCCTCGATGTCGGCTTCGACCATGAGGCGCACCAGCTCCTTGAAGCCGACCTTGGGGGTCCACCCCAGGGCCGCCTTGGCCTTCGTGGGGTCCCCCAGGAGCAGGTCCACCTCGGCCGGGCGAAAGTACTTCGCATCGACCTTGACGTGCTTCCGCCAGTCGAGCCCCGCGCAGGAGAAGGCCTCCTCGAGGAACTCCTGCACGGAGTGGGTCTCGCCGGTGGCCACCACGTAGTCGCCCGGCTTCTCCTGCTGAAGCATGAGCCACATCGCCTCGACGTAGTCCCGGGCGAAGCCCCAGTCGCGGCGCGCCTCCAGGTTGCCGAGGCGCAGCTCGGACTCGAGACCTTTCTTGATGGCGGCGACGCCTCGCGTGATCTTGCGGGTGACGAAGTTCTCCCCGCGCCGCGGCGACTCGTGGTTGAACAGGATCCCGTTCGACACGTGCATCCCGTAGCCCTCGCGGTAGTTGACCGCCAGCCAGTGCCCGAAGACCTTGGCGCAGCCGTAGGGCGAACGGGGGTGAAAGGGGGTGCGCTCGGACTGCGGGGTCTCCTGCACCAGGCCGTACATCTCGGAGCTGCCCGCTTGATAGACGCGCGTCGAGAGTCCGAGGTCCCGAATCGCGTCCAGGATCCGGAGCACGCCCAAGCCGGTCACGTTGGCCGTGTACTCGGGCATCTCGAACGAGACCTTGACGTGGCTCTGGGCTGCAAGGTTGTAGACCTCGTCTGGACCCACGAGCTCGAGGGTCCGCATCAGGCTGTTCTGGTCGACGAGATCCCCGTAGTGGAGGGTCAGGTGGTCGCGGATGGCGTCGATGCGCCAGGTGTTGAAGGAGCTGCTGCGCCGGACGAGCCCGTGCACCTCGTAGCCCTTGGCGAGCAGGAGCTCCGCCAGGTAGCTGCCGTCCTGTCCCGTCACACCCGTGATGAAGGCCTTCTTGGCGGTCACTCCCACGTCCTCCTTCGCGTTGGCAAAGCCCGTATTCTAGCCGATGGTCGTGGGCCGAGGCGCCCCACCCGGGAGTGACCAGGCAAAGAAAAAGGGATCAGCGCTTGCACGACGCGCTCGCTCCCCGAGCAACCCCATCGACCTATCGGCCAACTTTCCAAGCTCGCGCCGGAGCTCCCTCCAAACCCCGGCTCGACCGTGGGAGGCTACACAGGGGGCCAGCACCTCGCTTGGCGCGATCCCTTGCGCCTCACATAGATGCACAATCCGCACCAAGTCGGCACGACCCTGGGCTTCACCACAACTATCTCATTCTAAACGTAATCAGTGTGCTTGGGCCGTGCAGGTCAGGTGGAGTTCTTGCGTTTTGTCAACGTCACTCTATCAAATCTGCAACCTCAGGGAGCTCTTTGGGCTCCCGGCGCCCTCCCCGAGGGCTGGACGGTTGGATGCCCAACTGCTTCATCTTGCGGTAGAGATTCGTTCGCTCGATTCCCAGGTCGCGAGCCGTCTGCCCCAGGTTGCCATGATTGGCGGCGAGCCGCTCGAGGATGTACTGCCGTTCGAATCGTGCACGCGCCTGGCGGAGGGTCAGGGGCCCGCTGGGCTCCCCCTCCGTGCCCGTCATCTGCAGCGCCTGCGTCACCTCGGTCAGACCCACCACCTCGCGGGGGACCAGGACCACGAGGCGCTCCATCAGGTTGCGGAGCTCCCGCACGTTCCCCTTCCATTCGAGCTGAGTCAGGTAGTCGAGAGCGCGCGGCGAGAGCTTCTTGGGCTTGACGTCGTTCTCGACGCTCGCCAGGCGAAGGAAGTGCTCCGCCAGCTCCGGGATGTCCGCGCGTCGAGCGGCGAGCGGCGGCATGGCGATGTTCAGGACGTTGATGCGATCGAAGAGGTCGTCGCGAAAGGTGCCGCGGGCGATCTCCTCCCGCAGGTTCTTGCTGGTGGCGGCGAGGATGCGCACGTCAACGGGCCTCGTTTCCGAGCTTCCGACCGGTGACACCTCTCCCTCCTGCAGGACCCTCAAGAGCTTGACCTGCCCGATGACGCTCAAGTCCCCGATCTCGTCCAGAAAGAGCGTGCCCCGGTTGGCGCTCTCGAACTTGCCCCGCCGGTCGGCGTATGCCCCCGTGAACGCGCCCCGCACGTGCCCGAACATCTCGCTTTCGATCAGCTCCGCGGGGATCGCGGCGCAGTTTATCTCGATGAAGGGCTTGTCCCGCCGAGGCGAGAGGGCGTGGATGGCGCGGGCCAGGAGCTCCTTCCCCGTGCCCCTCTCCCCCGAGATCAGGACCCGGCACCTCGTGGGCGCGGCCATCTCGACGAGCTGGTACACGCGGCGCATGGGCTCGGACCGGCCCACCATCCCGTAGTGCGAGCCTTCGGCGGTGGTCTCGAGGTCCGCGTCCCCACCAAGGTGCGGAGGGGCGAGCACCCGGTCCAGCACGGCGAAGAGCCGCTCCCGCGCGACCGGCTTCTCCAGGAAGTCGGCGGCGCCCACGCGCATGGCCTCCACGGCTTCGCTGACGCTGCCGTAGCCGGACACCACCACCACGGGGGTCGCGGGGTCGCGCCTCTGGAGCTCGCGCAGCACGTCGATGCCGGCCCCATCCGGGAGCTTCAGGTCCAGCAACACCGCGGCGGGCCGGCGTTCCGCGAAGAGCCGCAGGCCCTCGCCCACGGTGGACGCGGGGATGGCCCGATGGCCGCGAGCCTCGAGCATGTCGACGCAGCTCTTGCGGACACCTTCGTCGTCGTCGATGACGAGGACCGGAAGAGCGGTGGCGTCACGCATTGTGGGTCGGGGATGGTATCATCGACGCCGGTCGGAAGGCCACTCATGACCGAAACGAGTTACCCCTGG
Organism: uncultured Acidobacteriota bacterium; assembly: GCA_963760685.1. GTDB lineage: Bacteria > Acidobacteriota > Vicinamibacteria > Fen-336 > Fen-336 > CAVXEA01. The sequence goes on along the minus strand of CAVXEA010000003.1, from coordinate 1,940,443 downwards.
CGACGCGCCGTGACCCTGGCGGCAGCGCTCCTGGCGGGCGGGTGTTTCTTCGACGAAGAGGCGCCCGACGGCCCTTCCCCCTTGCCCGTGTCCCGCGGCGTGGCCGTCACCGTCGAGTACGTGCAGCCCGGCCAGTGTCTGAACGGCGCCAACCGCTGCGCCGATCCCGTCGTCTTCTTCGGGAGCTGGATGCGCGCGGGCCTCGTGCTCACCCTGACGCCGATCTCCGGGAGATACGTCTGGACGGGAACCGCGTCGAGCGTCCCCGTGAACTTTCCGCCCCGGGACGAGCCCTACCTCGTGCGCGTGTTCGATCCCTATCTCCTGGACACCTCGTCGGGAGGCGTGACCGCGGCCCGGCTGCAGATCGGGGGGCAGGCCCTGATCGACGTCGAGGCGGCCGGCACGCCCGCGGAGAGCGGCCGCGTCTACATCGACGACAACGGCGTCGGGCACAACCCCTTCTGAGGAGATTCCGCCTTTAGCGGCCACGGACCAGCGCGAGCTGGGACTGCAGCTGCCGTAACTTCGTCCTCTGGGTCGACTCCGTGCCCCCCACGTATCGGCCCGCGTCCTTGAGGCGCGCCTCGGCCGACGCGTATTCCTTCCGCTCGAAATGACTCGCGGCCTGCGCCAGGTAGATGTCGGCGATCTTGCCCCGAGCCTCCTCGAGGCTGGGCTGCCAGATGAGGGCCTGCGCGTACGCGTCGATGGCCCCAAGCTCGTCCTTTCGATCGGCCAGGAGGAAGTCGCCGTACCGCAGGAACGGCGCGGCGTTCTCCTTGTCCCGGAGCAGGAGCTGCTGAAAGCCGGCATTGGCCTCGTCCAGTCGACCCGCCTTCCTGGCGAAATCGATCCAGGCTTCGACGATGGACTTGGAGGTGGGGTCGGCCTGGGCGCCGCGGCGGTAGGCCAGCAGCACGCGCTCGACGCGCGAATCGGAGGCGATCGGTGCCGCGGCATCGGTGCGGCGCCCACCCGACCCCCGCGTACGCGTCGAGGAGAGTGCCCGCTCCTGGGCCTCGCGACGCAGCGCATGGGGTCCGAGGAGGTCGGCCAGGGCGATGTGGGCAGCCGCCAGGTCCGGCCGCGCCGCCACCGCCTTCTCGAGGAAGGAGAGCGCCTGCTCCTCCTCCGGCCCGAGGTCGGACGGCTTCAGTGCGCCATGCCCCCCGCCCGCGGCAGAGCCCCCCGCCTCCGGCGCAGGCGCCGTTTCCGCCTTCCGCGCCCAGGCCAGCCCCTCCAGGTAGAGAACCTCTCCATCGGTCTGGTCGGCCGCTTGGAGTCGCGCCAGAGCGCCGGTGGTATCCCCCTGGGCGATGAGGGGCAGCACTTCGTCCGCCAGGGAGGCTCGTGCGGCCATCGGCGGGGGCGAGGACGCTCGGCGGCACTCGAGGAAGCCGAGCGCCAGGCCGATCAGCAGTCGCCCCGCCCTCGGCACGTTCCCTAGTGGGATGGGGCCGAGGCTCGGCTGCGCCGCAGCAGCTCGACGGCCCGGTTGGCCCGATCGGCCACTTTCGTGCTCGGGTCGTTGAGCAGGGGGTTGAGGCGAGGTATGGCGTCGGCATCGCCGATCTGGGAAAGGATGTCGCAGAGTCCCGCCCGGATCTCGGCCTCGGGATCGCTCAGGTAGGGAAGGAGGTCCGGCACGATCGGGCCCCCGAGCTCGAGGATGTAGTTGCGCGCCCGGGTCCCGAGCGTCCGCGACGGCAGCGCCAGCACGAGGGAGTCGACGAAAGCGCGGTCACCGAGCATGGTGATGGCGAAGGCGTAGGCCAGGCGCAGATCTTCGCCCGCGCTCGCGCTGATAGTCCTTCTTGAAGGCCGCCAGCGATGACGGGTCGGCGACGCGGCCCAGGCCTTCGATCGCGAGCCGTCTCTTTTCGGGATCGGGGTCCTGCAGGAGCTCCCTGAAGAGATCGGCCTGGGCCGGATCTCCGATCCGGCTCAGGCTGGCCAGGACCTTGACGCCCAGGGACCGCTTCTGGTTCGCGTCGAAGAGCTCGCGCAGCGAGCGGGCCGGCCTCCTTGACCCGCAGAACCCCGATGGCCTGCATGGCGCGATTCCTCACTTCGCTCGACTCGTCGGACAGCAGGGGGATGAGCGCCTTGCCATCCTGGGCGTTGCCGATCTTCCCGAGGGAGGTGGCCGCAGCCCCGCGCACGCCGGGGTCGGGGTCCTGGAGAGCGCTGACCAGCGCGGCGGTCTCGGGGGTCGCCCCCAGGATCCCGAGAGCGTACGCCACGTCCTGGCGTATCACCCGCTCCTCGTCGTGCAGCAGAGCTGCGAGGCCCTGGAAGACCGTGGGGTCGACCTTCGCGAACGGTGACACCGAGGCCCGGTCGTACTCGTCCGAGAAGATCTGGAGGAAGCCTTCGATCGGACCCGACCGCTCGCGCTCGGCGTAGATCTCGACCAGGGTTCCCACCGCTTCTTCGCGGATCTTGGCGTCGCCGTCCCCGAGCGAGCCCAGAAGCGCGGCGGTGGCCGAGATGTCGCGCAACTCGCGAAAGGCACGCACCACTTCCATCCGCACCCGGGGGTCGGGGTCGCGAACGAGGGCGGACAAGGGCTCGATCGCCTCGCGGCGCCGGCTCTTGCCGAGCTCGGTCACCGCATCGAGGCGGGTCTTGGCGGTCGGACTCTTGAGGTCGGCGAGAAGGTCCGCGAACGTCGCCTTGCCCGCGGCTCCGGCTCCCCCGCCGAGGACGCCACCGAGGAACGCCACCCACCCGAAGGCCAGAAGCGCCCTACGCCCCGTGTGCCAGCCCCCGTCCCGCTCTCTTCGCCACATGGAACGTGGCTCCCTACTTCTCGTCGAAAGCGGACGAGACTCTTCTCGCGCGCCGGGGCCGCGGCGGCGGCCGGGGTCGGCCCCTCGGCCATCCGCGCCTTGAGCGCGTCGAGGGCCGCGTCCACCTCGGTCTTCTGCGAGATGGCGCGAGAGCTGGCGGTCCAGCTCCTCGCCCTCGGAGACCGCGATCGTGTCCATCGCGCTCAAGCTTGTCCGCCTGCTCCTGGATGGTTCCGGCCGTCTTGTCGAAGACCGAGACCGCGCCGTCGATGTTGTACTCGTCGGTGATCGACTGCATCCGGCGCTGGGCCTCGTTCATCTCGTGGACCGCCTTCAGCTCGCCCAGCTGGCGGATCTTGGCCTGGACCCTCTCCTCCTCGACCTTGAGCTTGGCGCGGGCGTTCTCGGCCCGAGCTCGCGAGGCCTTGTAGGTCTGCTCGGCCCGCTCTCTCGTTCCCTTGGCCTCGACCTGGAGCTGAAGCGCGCGACGCGCTAGCTTCTCGTTGCCCTGCTTCAGGCCTCTTCCGCCTGGCGGTCCAGGTTCTTCACCCGGCCGGTGTGGGCGTCGAGGTCGCGCTTGGCCTTGGTCTCGAAGGCGATCGTGGTCGCCGTGGCCTCGCGCAGGGCGCGAAGGTTGTCGAGCATCTCGCGGACGGACTGCTCGAGCATCGAGAGGGGAATCTGCCCTTCCGCCTCGCCCAGGATCGCGTTGAAGATGGCTTTGAAGAAGCGGCCGATGCGCGTGAACATTGAGCGTCCTCCGATTGCGGTCGGGACGATAGCACGCCGGCGCGGGCCGCGCCAGGAAGCGGGATCGCGCCTACGGACGCACGGCCGCGGCGACCGCGGCGTCCGCCACCTTGCGGTCCTGCCTCGCGGGCGAGAACGTACGAGCGCGGGTCCTTGAGAAGCAGCTCGGCGCGCGGCATGACCTCGAGCGCCTTCTTCACCTGGGGGTCCCAGGACATGCGTGCGCCGGCGAGCCTCGCCCTCGCCGAACACCTGCCGGACGACCTCCTCGAGGATGAGGCGCGACAAGGGGCTCGCGGTTGGCCTCGAGGTCGGCCTCCGTGTACGCGATCTTCCGCCCGTCGAGGAAGGCACGGAAGTCGGCCCAGACGGCGTCGTCGACCTTGAAGTCCCGACCGATGAACCGCAGCCCCTCGGCCAGCCCCTTCGAGCGGCTGCCCGTGCCTGCGATCTGGGCGCCCCCCGCCCCCTCCGCGGCCTCGAACTTCTTCGCGAAGTTCAGGATCGCCTGGCGGCCAATCAGGGTGGAGACGAACTTCGTGGGGGTCTCGGGCTCGACGCAGTAGTCGGGCGTGATGCCGTCGCCGCCGTAGACCTTGCGGCCGGCGTCGGTCAGCTTCGGCGTCGCCGCTCCCCTGGTCGCAGGCCTTGCGGTCGCGGGGCGAGTAGTAGTCCTCGAGGGCGGTCGAGCCGTAGTCCCGCTGGATCGATCGGCCCGAGGGCGTGTAGTAGCGGGCCGTGGTCAGGGAAAGCGCGTAGCCGCGCACGTTGCGCAGGGGCATGATGGTCTGGACCAGGCCCTTGCCGAAGGTCGTCTCCCCCACGAGAAGGCCGCGGTCGTGGTCCTGGATGGCGCCGGCCACGATCTCCGAGGCGCTCGCGCTGTGGCGCGAGGTCAGCACCACGAGGGGCATGTTGACGCAGGGGCTCTCCGTCTCGGTGATGTAGTTCGACTCGTCGCGCTTCGTGCGTCCGCGGGTGAAGACCACGAGCTGGCCCTTCTTGAGGAAGAGGTTCGACACCGCGAACGACTGGTCGAGGAGGCCGCCCGGGTTGTCGCGGATGTCGAGGAGGACGCTCGTGGCCCCGCTCTTCTGCAACCCCTTGAGCGCCTTCTCCAGCTCTCGCTCGCAATCCGGACCCTCGCCGGGTCGGCAGGCGGTGGTCTCGTTGAAGTCGGTGAGCCGCACGTACCCGACCGCTCTTCGACACCATGAACGAGTAGGGCACCGAGTGGAGGGGGATCGCGTCGCGAATGACCGTGAACTCGAGCGGTGCCTCGTAGCCCTGGCGCAGGATCGTGATGTGGACGGGGGTCCCCTTGGGACCCGCGCAGGCGCTTGACCGCGTCGTCGATGGTCATGCCCCGCGCGTCTTCGGCCTCGATGCGGCTGATGACGTCGCCCGCGCGGATGCCCAGACGGTGGGCCGGGGTGCCCTCGAAGGGCGACACCACCGTGATGTTGCCGTCCACCGACTGCACCGTGATCCCGAGCCCGTAGTAGGAGCCCTTCTGGCGCTCCTGCAGGCTCGTGTACTCCTTCGCTTCGAAGAAGTTCGAGTGCGGGTCGAGGGTGCGGAGCATCTCGCGGATCGAGGAGGAGACCAGGCGGTCGCTCTTCACCTCTTCGGCGTAGTTCTCCTCGATCGTTCCCACGATCGAGGTGTAGAGGCGCAACTGGTCGGAGAGGCGGTTGCCCCCGGCCAGGACCCGGGGCCCGAAGAGGCCCCCGAGCGCGGCACCGCCAACCAGAAGCACGAGAGCGAACACGCCCAGCCGGGTCGGTTTCATCCCCTCGATGCTAACAGAGTCGGCCGGGCCCTCAAACGTCGGGGTCGAGATTCGCCCGACGCCGGGCCCAGAAGTAGACGAGCGTGGCCAGGGTGAGGCCCGCGGCCGCGGAGAGAAGCAGGGTCTGCCGGCCCGCGGCCCAGGCGTCGAAGCCGCGCAGGACCGCGATCGCCTCGTCGCCGTAGACCGCCCCCACGACCGCCCAGGCGGCATAGCGGGCCCCGCGCGCCAGCAACAAGGTGAGCGCGAACCTGGACCAGGGGAACCCGAAGACCCCGGCGGCGATCACGAAGATCTTGAAGGGCATGGGCGGCGGCAGCATGCGCGGGAACCGCCAGGGCCAGCAAGCCGAAGCGATGGAAGAGGTCCTTGGCTCGCGCCGTCCGCTCCGCCCCGAAGCGCCGCACGAGGAACGCGTCCCCTCCCCGGCGACCCAGCTCGAAGACCACGGCGCACCCGGCGAGCGAGCCCAGAGTCGCGAGCAGCACGGGCAGCCAGGCCGTCTCGGGATGGACCGCCGCCGCCGTCACCACCAGGAGGTCGTTGATCTCCGGAAGGCTCAGGAACGAGGAGTCGAGGAAGGCCGCCAGGAAGATCCCGAAGGGGCCCGAGAAACGGCAGCACGACATCCTGGATCCAACTGACGAATCGCACCATCTCCGGACGATGGTAGCAGCAGAGGCGCTACGCGTGCTTGGGGGTGCCGCCCGTGCGCCCCCCGGCAGACGGAGACTCCGGAGCTCAGAAGCGGATGTTGAAGCCGACGGTGGCGCTCCAGCCGCCGAGGTCGATCTCGTTGTTGTGGAAGTCCTCGTCCATGTGGTCTTTCGCCCACTGGTAGCGTCCTTCGCCCACGATGCTGAAGTCGGGGTTGAGCGGCACCTTGAGCCCGCCCGCTACGTGGAACCCGAAGGCCCAGCCATTGGAGAGGAACGAGTCGGAGATCACCGGCAAGCTGTCGTCGAAGAAGTCGATGAAGTCACCGAACTCCTCGTATTGGTAGTCGATCGCGTCGCCGCCGACTTCCAGGTACGGCGCCAGCTTGGCCCGTCGGCTGGTGGGACCGAAGCGCAGCGCCAGGCCGATCGGCACCGTCCGCAGGCGCAGGGTCTGGAAGATCTCGGACCCATCCGGCCGCGTGTAGTTGCGATACGAGGTGTCGAGCTGGCGGCTGTACCAGTCGACGCTCACTCCCAGCTCGACGTTGTGTGCCACCTTGGAGAAATAGGCGGCCCCTCCGATGAAGCCGACCCAGTCCGACTTCTGGATTCCAGGAGGCTGCGCGTCGCCGCCGAACCCCTCAAGCGTGTAGAGGTCGGAATCGTCTCTGAAGAGGTTGCTGTCTGCGCTGGGGAAGAATGCGCCACCCCGCAGCGTCAGGTTCCCGGCGGAAACGCTCGCCGGGAGGGCGAGGACGGCTGCGGCCACAACGGCCCAAGCTCGATTCACGAGACCTCTCCTTTCAACGTGTGGCCGCCGCTGAGGCGTCCACGACCGATTGAAAAGCACGAAGAATGCCAGCTGCGGCTCGCGGAATTCCCGAGCCAAGTGTCGGAAAATGCGGCGTGGCGGCAACCTGAAAAGCGTCCTCGACAGGGGACGCACCGGTGTCGATTGGAGGCGGCGTCCGGATTCGAACCGGAGAATAGAGGTTTTGCAGACCTCCGCCTTAACCACTTGGCTACGCCGCCGCCCGACCTGCCACTATAAGAGAGACGCCGGCCGGTGAGCAATACTGGGCGGGCTCTTGACCGTGGCGGGACATCCCGGTAGATTACGCTGCGTCGTCTGGTCGCGGGAATAGCTCAGCGGTAGAGTGCGACCTTGCCAAGGTCGAAGTCGCGGGTTCGAATCCCGTTTCCCGCTCCATCCCTTCCTCAAGCCCCGTCCGAATCGAAAGCGCCCTGGTCGTGACGTATCTCGGGCTCGTCGCCCCGCCATGAGATCGACACCACGTCGAAGCGAAGGCGGCCTTCGCTCAGGCCGTGAGTGGCGGCGAAGAGACGCGCGGCGCGCACGACCCGGCGCCGCTTGCCGAAGGTGACCGCCTCGTACCCTTCTCCGTGAGAGACGACCCGTCGGTCCTTCACCTCGACGAACACGGTCGTGGCGTCAGCGTCGCGGGCCACGATGTCGATCTCTCCCGAGCGACATCGGTAGTTGCGGCAGAGTACCTCGAAGCCTCGGCCTTCCAGATATCGACACGCGACGCTCTCCCCCTCCGCGCCAGGCGCCTCGGGCCGCAGCCTCGTCAGGAGGCCGCTCAGCGCTTTCGGCGCCACCGCGTCCCCTTGGGCGTGTCCTCGAGGACGATTCCCAGCTCCTCGAGTCGCTTTCGGGCCGCGTCGGCCCGGCCGAAGTCGCGCTGGCGGCGCGCTTCCTGCCGCTCGTCGAAGAGCGCCTGTTCCGCGGCCGAGAGTCGGTCTTCGTCGACCGGCAGCAGCACTCCGAACACGCCGTCCATCGAGGCGAGCTCGGCGCGCACGGCCGCGGCTCCGTCGCGAGTCAAGGCTCCCTCCGAGAGAAGCGCGTTCGCCCCGTTGACGAGGCCGTGCACCGCGGCCAGGGCCTCGGGCGTGTTGAGGTCGTCCGAGAGCGCTTCGTCGAACTCGGCTCGGGCGCCGGCCACCAGGGCCACCGCGGGACCCGCGGGCCCTCCCGCTCCACCTCGCCTAGCCGCTGAACGAGGCTTCGGATCCGGTCGAGCGACGCCTTGGCCTGATCCAGGCCCGCGAAGGTGAAGTTCAGCGGCTTTCGGTAGTGCGACCCCACGAGGAGGTAGCGGATCGCCTCGGGGCTGCTGGCCCCGCTCGAGGAGGTCGGGGATGGTGAAGAAGTTGCCCTTGCTCTTCGACATCGTCTCGTTCTCGATGAGCAGGTGCTTGACGTGCATCCAGTGCCGCACGAAGGGCCGGCCGGTGCCGCACTCGCTCTGCGCGATCTCGTTCTCGTGGTGCGGGAAAGATCAGGTCTTCCCCGCCGCAGTGCAGGTCGAAGGTCTCGCCCAGGTACTTCATGCTCATGGCCGAGCACTCGATGTGCCAGCCGGGCCGGCCGCGGCCGAAGGGCGCGTCCCACTGCGCCCACGCCGGCTCGTCGGCCTTCGCCTTCCAGAGCACGAAGTCGCGGGCGTTCTCCTTCTCGTACTTGTCGGTGTCGACCCGGGCCCCGGCCTGGATCCCGGCCACGTCGAGTCGCGACAACCGCCCGTACTCGGGGAAGGACGCGATGCGGAAGTAGACGCTTCCCGTCGACCGTGTAGGTGTGGCCGCGGGCGATGAGGCGCTCGATGAGGGCGATCATCTCGGGGATGTGCTCGGTGGCGCGGGGCACGTGCTCGGGCGTCTCCATCCGGAGCCGCGCCATGTCCTCCTCGAAGGCCCGGATGTACTCGGCGGTGAAGGACGTGAGGTCCCGGCCCGCCTCGGCCGCCTTCGCGATGATCCGGTCGTCCACGTCCGTGATGTTCATGACCTCGATCACCCGGTATCCCTTGTACCGCAGGGTCCGGCGCAGGAGGTCCGTCGCCACGAAGCTCCGGAAGTTGCCGATGTGGCCCCGGTCGTAGACGGTGAGGCCGCAGACGTACATCCGCACCTCGGGCGGCCTCTCGGGCTCGAAGGGCACGACGGCCTGGCGCAGGGTGTTGAAGAGGCGAAGGTCTGGGCTCATAGGGCTCTGAGGACGAGGGCGGTGAGGTCGTCGGAGCAGCCGGCGGGGCCCGCCCAGCTCCGCGCCGCGTCCAGGATGAGGCGAAGGGCCAGGGGTGCGGCCTCCTGGCCGCAGGCGCGAACCGTCTCCGCAAGACGCTCGTCGCCGAACTCGACGTCGTCCGGCGACAGGGCTTCGGTGGCTCCGTCGGTGACCATGGCCAGGAGGTCACCCGGGCAAAGCGTCACCTCGCCCTCCTCGAAGACCGCGTCCTCGATCAGGCCCAGGACCGGGCCGCCCGCGGTCAGGCGCTCGGTGCGCACCCGCCGCGCGCTGGAGATAGGGCGGCACGTGTCCGGCGTTGACGTAGACGAAGCGCCGCGGTCTCCAGGTGCGAGCTCGCCGTAGAAGAGGGTCGCGTACTTGTTGGCCTGCGTGCTCTCGAAGAGAAAGCGGTTGAGCCGCCCGATCATGGCGCACGGGCGACGCCGAGCCCGCCAGGGCCCGGAGCGACGCGTGGACCGAGGCCATCAGGATGCTGGCCGGTGTGCCCTTGCCCGAGACGTCGGCGATGGCGACAGCCCACGCTCTCCGCGTCCAGCGCGAAGAAGTCGTAGTAGTCGCCCCCGACCTGGTGGCAGGGGTGGCTCTCCGCCGCGATCTCCACGGTCGGCAGGCGGGGGCAGTCGCGCGGGAAGAGGCTCTCCTGGATCTCGCGGGCGATGCGCGAGCTCGCGGTCCTGCCGCTCCTTCTCGAGACGCACCCGATGGAGCCGGACCGTCTCGAGCGCGGCGCTGGGCCTGCCGGGCCAGGGTCTGCGCGAAGTCGAGATCCTCGTCGCCGAAGGCGGCGCCCGACGCCCGCTCGCCCACCGCCGCGAAGCCCTCAGACCTTGCGCCCGGCGGCGAGCGGCACCGACGAGGCCCAGGCGATGTCTGGTCAGGCGATCCTTGAAGGGACCCGGCGGCAGCCGCTCCACCCGCGCGGGGCCCCGGAGCGGCTCGAGCACGGGGCCCGCTTCCGCCCACGGGCACCAGGCTCACCGGACTCGCCGCTCCGGAACCCGCGCTCGTGCGCCAGGCGCAGGCCTTCGCCGTCCGGCGCGAGGTAGAGGGCGAAGCGCGAGGTCGTGAGCTGCCCCATGAGGGTCGTGCCCATGAGGCCCATGATGGAGTCCTCGTCGAGGCTCGTGGTCAGCTCGCGGCTGATGTCGAACAGCCCGTGGAGCTGGAAGACCTTGCCCGCGAGCCTCTGGTTGACGCGCCGCAGCTCCTCGTACATGAGCCCGTTCTCGATCGGCGTCGCCGCGCAGGCCGCGACGCTGCGCAGGAAGCCCGATCTCGTCCGGGCCGAAGGGCTGCTCGTTGGCCCGGCGGCCGAGCCCGAGCAGGGCGAGGACGCGCTCCCCCTTGAGGATCGGGCACACGATCTCCAGACCGAACGGCTCGAGGGCCGGCCGCACTCGGCCCTCGATGCACCGGCTCGGCCGAGGCATGGCTCCGGGCAGGTCGAGGACCGCGGGCGCCGTCCCCGGCAGGCCTCGCGAGGCCTCCAGCCGGAACGTCCCGTCCGCGGCGCGCACGAAGAGGCCGCCCCTCGAGACCTGGAGCTCGCCCATCACGATGAGGAGCGCCGAGTCCAGGATCTCGCGCCGCGACAAGCCGGAATCGAGGGTCACCGTCAGGTCGAGGAGCGAGATCAGCTCGGACATTCGCTTCAGGAGCGGTGGCTCCCGGCCTTCCCGCCGGAACTCGTCGAGGGCCTGCTGGTAGGCGAAGACGACGGGCACCGCCGCGGGCGCCGGCATCACCTCGGGACCGCCGCTCCCGGTCGGCGCTTCACGAGGCAGCAGACGTTCTGGCGTCCCGACCGCTCGAACGTCACCGAGTCCATGATCTTGCCCATGAGGTGGACGCCCAGGCCGCCGGTGCGGCGCTCGCTGGCGTACTGGCGCAGGTCGACCTCCGGCATGTCGCGCGGGTCGACCCGGTCGCCCGCGTCGCACACCTCGACCCTGAACTGCGTCCCGTCTCCTCCGAAGCAGAGCTCGACCGGCCGGCCCTGCGCCCCGTGGTAGGCGTGCTCGAGGACGTTCGTGGCCGCTTCGTCCACGGCCAGGGCGATCTGGCTGGCCGTGGTCTCGTCGAAGCCGGCGCCCTCGGCCATCTTGCGGCTCACGTCGCGCACGAGGCCCAGAAACGAGGTCTCGCTCGGGAAGACCAGGCGCAAGCCGGGCTCTGCCACGGCCTGCTTCGGCGCCGCCCCGCGCACCTTGCGTCAGGCGGGGGTTCCCCCGCCGCGGAAGCTCATGATCGCCTCCACCTCCGAGGGGAAGATGCGATAGAGGTGATTGAAGCCCAGGATCTCGAAGATGTTCAGGACCGTCTCGTTGAGCTCGGAGAGGCGGAGGTCTCCGCCGTTGCTCGCGGATCTCCTCGATCGCCCCCATGATCGCCCCGAGGCCCGCGCTCGCGATGTAGGAAAGCCCCGAGCAATTCACCACGATCTTGAACTGCCGCTGCTCGAGGGCCTTTTGGATCTCGCCCTCGAAGAGCCGCACGGTGTGGGCGTTGATGTAGCCTCGGGGATAGATGAGCGTGATCTCCTGGACCTGCCGGGTCTCGACCTGAAGCTCGGTCACGACCGGACTATAACCCGTTCATCAGGGCTTCTCCAGAACGCGACGTGCCGCGGCGGCGTCCGTCCGTATCTGTTCGAGCAGCGCCGCTCCGCCCGAGAAGGTCCTCTCGGCACGAAGCCTCTCCACGAACTCGACCCGAGCCTCCTGCGCCGTAGAGATCGCCCTTCGAAATCCAGCAGGTGGGCTTCGAGCACCGGCTCCCCGCCGCCGAAGGTCGGCCTCCGGCCGAGGTTGGCCACCGCGAGCCAGGAGGCCACTCCGCCTTCCACCCGGACCCGGCAGGCGTAGACCCCGGAGAGAGGCAGCGTCTCGTTCCGCACCGCGAGGTTCGCGGTCGGGAACCCGAGGCTGCGTCCCCGCCCATCGCCGCGGACGACCGTCCCGTCGACGTAGAAGCGCACGCCCGAGAAGGGCGCCCGCCTTCGCCACGTCCCCCTCGGCGAGACGGTCGCGGATCCGCGAGCTGCTGACCGGCACCCCGTCGTCGAGAACGGGCAGAAGGCCCCTCACCGTGAAGCCCAGCGACCGTCCGAGCTCGGTGAGCGCCGCGACGTCGCCGGCGCGGCCCCGTCCGAAACGGAAGTCCTGGCCGACGACGACGCGCGAGGCGCCCAGGGCTCCCGCGCAGCACGAGCCGCGCGAACTCCTCCGCGGCCAGGCGCGCCAGCTCGCTCGGTGAAGGGCAGCACCACGAGCCGATCGACGCCCAGGGACGCGATGACCTCGGCCTTCTGGTCCAGGGTCATGAGGGCGCCCTTGGCCTGGCTCGGGTTCAGGATCCGGGCGGGATGGGGATCGAAGGTGAGGACCACGGCGGCCGCCGACGCGGCCCGCGCCCAGCCGACCATCTCCGCCGACGAGGGCCTGATGTCCCCGATGGACGCCGTCGAAGTTCCCGAGGGTGACCGCCACAAGAGGTCTCGCCGTGCGCGGGCAGGGAACCTTCGGCCAGACGAACGAGTTCCACGCGACGAGCGACTTCTAGCCCGGACTATTCATGAAGTCGGCCTGACCCTGCTCCGCGTCCCGCAGAGGCCCCCTCACGGCCGCTCCCCGGACACCGTCCGTTCGATCACCGACCCGGGCACCGTCTTGCCATGGTCGTCGACCGCGCTCAAGAGGTAGGTGTTGCCGTTCGGCACGTAGTGGAAGGGCCGCGCGTGGCGGTCGGAAAGGTAGGACCCGTCCACGAGACCGGCGGAGACCAGCTCCTCGAGCCGGCTCGGCAAGGCGCCCCGCATCAGGTGGAAGGCCTGCACCGCTCGATCCAGGCGGCGCAGCCGCGCCAGGTCCGCGCCGTCGAGGAGGCGCGAGTAGGCGCCTTGCAGCCAGGGCGCGAGGCCCGTGACGGCGAACGGGGCCTTCTGCTGGGCGAAGATGCCCGCCGCGGCGAGGAGAAGAACGAGGGCGACCACGGCGTATCCAGGCGTCGACGAGATGAGGGTGTCCTCTTCCGCGCCGTCGCTCTCCGGGGTGACTCCTCGCCCCACGGGAGCCACGATGTTCCGGTTGAGGAGGTCGAGGAGCGTCCGGCACACCTCGAACTCGCCGGACCCGCTGGCATCGATGATGGCCTGCACCGTCCTGGCCCCGTCGACCTTGCGATAGATCCTCTCCTCTTCCACGGTGAGCCGGATCTTGTTGGAAGCACCCGCTCCCCGCTTGCTTTCGTTCGGCCCACCCTCGTCCCCGCCGCTCCCCACGTCGATCATCGCGGCGTCCACCACCGGGCGGAACACCATGTCCATGGAGGCGATCTTCTTCTCGATGATGGGCCACTCGTCCACCATCCGGATCCCTTCCATGAGGATGAAGTCCGCGCTCATGGGGGTGAAGTTCTCGCGGTCGTAGTCGACACTGTCGGCGGGGGCGAAGTTGTAGTGTCCGTCGCGCCAGCGGAAGACCTTGAAGACGATCTGCGAGACCTGGACCTGGAGGGCGTCCCGAAGGTCCTTGCCGGTGATGAAGCTGTTCGTGGAGAGGATGTGGCCGAGCCGCTGCAGGGTCTGCTTCTGGGTCTCGAGCGCCTCCTCGAGGCGCTCCTTCCCGAGCTTGCCCTGCTTCACGAGCACGTTGCCCAGCCGGTCCTCGAGCCGCTTGGACGAAGAGTCGGCCATCACCACCATCCCGTTCTCGAAGGTGACGGTGACGCTCTCCTTGTCGCTGCTGAGGGTGAGATGGCCGGTCTTCCGCTGCAGCCCGATCAGCTGGAAGATGTCGGGGAGGCCGAAGTCCTTGATGGTTCCTTCGAGGGCCATGGGGGTCCGGCTCTAGGCCGCGCGCCCCTTTCTCGGGGACCCGCGGCGGACGGGCACGAGGACGTCGAAGTCGGGGCCCACGCGGTTCGCGGTCACGAAGACCGCCACGAGCACCACGAGGGCCGCGCCGAGACCCCAGGGCCGGGCCAGGGTCGAGGGCGCGTCGGACAAGGGGTCGCGTGGCCGTCAAGAACAGGGCCGAGATCGTCACGTACCAGAACAGGGTCAAGGCGATCCCGAGCAGGGCCTTTTGCCCGTAGAGCTGGCCGGCTCCCGGCGAGAGGATGGACAAGGCGCGGAAGATCCGGCTCCGGCGCTCTTCCTCTCCCTGGACCTCGAGCAGCTTCTTGTTTCGGGCCGGGGCCGAGATGCCGTCCCGCACCACGAAGAGGTGGTAGCACTGAGTGCACAGGCCGACCGCGGCCGCGTTGCGATCGGAGCGGCGGTCGAAGGCCGAGCCGCACTTGAGACAGCGAAGGGTCGTCAGGTTGCGTCCCCGCCAGAGCCAGAGGCTCAGGACCACGAGGCCGAAGACTCCGAAGAAGCCGGCGAAGCGGGTGAGGGCGGCACGGGCCCAGGAGGCGCCCTCGATGGGCGTCATCCCCCCGCGGTAGACGTTCTTCGTCGCCACCCCCTGGGCGCGGCCTTCGAACTTCTCGAGCACCTGATCGAGGTCGAGTCCGAGGTCGACGACCGCGTAGTTGCCGTTGTCGTACTTCCAGAGCGAGTCGTAGCGCGCGATGAGCCCGCCGTCCAGCCGCTTGGCCTGGGACAACGCCTCGTCGGCCGGCTGCATCTCGAAGCGCTGGAGGTGGGCGAGGGACAGGTTGTAGTAGTGGGTCGCGAGTGCCGGCCGCGGCGGAGCGGCCTCGATCGCCTGCTTGTAGCGAGCGATGGCGACCGGGAAATCCCCCCGCGCGAAGTCGAGGTTGGCGAGGTTGTTGACGGCGATCCCGAGCTGGGGGTCGGCTTCGAGGACGTCGCGGTAGAGGTTCGCCACGTCTTCGTACCGACCCGCCTTCCGATAGATCGAGGCCAGGAGGAACAAGAGGTCGCGGTCGTTCGGGTCGGCCTTGAACGCCGCTTCGAGCTGAGCCAGCGAGCGCCCGTCCGCGCCGTTTTCGACGGCCGCGACGCTGGCCCAGAAGAGCGGGTTTCGCGCGGTCTCGATGCGGCTCTCCAGCCAGTCGACCAGCGGCCCGACTCCGATGGCGCCCACCACGAGGACGAGGGCGATCACCTTCTCCACCGGCCGGAGATAGATGAAGAGCACCGCCAACCACCAGAAGGGCAGCCAGCCCCAGCCTTGAAAAGTCGCCACGGGCAGGAGCAGGAGCGCCGCGAAGAAGGCGAGACCCACGGACCGGCTTCGGCCCGCGCCCAGGGTCTCGCGCAGGTCGTAGAGAAGCAGGGTCCCGTGGCTCATCAGCATGGTGAGCGCGAAGACCGCGATGGTGAGGAAGGCGGCGAGCAGGAGGACGGGGGCGAGGAGACCCGCCACGCGAAGCCGCCCCTCGGCCGTGGGCAGCGGGGCGAGCACGCCCGCGAGGGTCTGCCGGGCGGCCTGCAGGGGTCCCGTGGGCCCCCGGGAGGACGCCACCGTGGCCAGGCGCGAAATGGCCGTCCGCTTGACGCGGAGCGAGGGCGACAGCGCTCCGGAACAGCTCCTCGGCGCGATCTCGATCGCCCTTCTTGAGCCGATCGACGCCCTGCCCGACGAGGGCGAGGCCCAGGACCGGAAGACCCTCGATGTTCCGCTCGACGCGCAGGCGCCGAATCTCCTGGAACACGCGACGGGCGTTCTCGGTGTCCCCCGCTCGATCGGCGCGAACGTAGGCCGCCCACAAGGACTCGAGCGAAACCGGCGTCGCGGGGTGACTCGACGCGCACCTCGGGTGGCTTCTCCGGCCCTTCGGCCGGCTCGCTCACCCCCGGCGCGATCAGCGCGAAGACGAGGCCCGTCAGCAGGACCCGCGTCACGCTCCGCCCGCCCTCGTGCGTGCCACGTAGCCCATGCGGAGCTCGTAGAGGACCGTCTCGAGGATCTGGTCTTCGCCGGCCGTTCGGTGGCCCTTCGGTCTTGTCCTTCAGCATCTCGATGATGGCGATGAGATGCCGGGCGTCCTCGAGACCTGTCGCCGCCTCTTCTCCTTCGGCCGCGAGCAGGTATCCCGCTTGAGCCGCCAGCGAGAGAATGAAGGGGCCAAACTCGGCCACCGGCGGCTCGCCGCGGAAGGCCTGGGCCTCGACTCTGCCGCTGGCGCAGCGGGCTCTCCGGGCGCCCCGGCGATCCTCGGGATCCTCGCGGGGCTCACCCTCCGAGGTGAAGTGCCGACGGTCGTTGACGGTAAAGCTCTTGCGTTCCTGGCTCATCCCGTTGACCTTGTCGACCGCCGCGGCCATGCCCGTCTGGGGCGCACAAAGCCCCGTCGCCTGAAAGGGACGCCCCGGGCCGGCAGAGAATACCACGAACGACTCTCCTACCGCAGACGCTCCTCGTGGACGCTCTCATAGGTCTCGACCCAAATGCGCTGGCCGTCGGTAGAAACGGTGAGCGTCCCCTCCCCCGCGGTGCACGAGACCCGCCCGTACTGCCGGTAGCGCGCCACCACCGCCGGGTCCGGATGACCGAAGCGGTTCCGGAAGCCGGCCGAGACCAGCGCGATCCGGGGCGCGACACGCCTCACGAAGTCCGCGACTGCTGCTCGACCGGCTGCCGTGGTGGGGCACCTTGACGATCTGCGCCTTCCCCACCGTCGAGCCGCGCTTCGCCCGTCGGCTTCGACGTCCCCCGTGAGGAGCAGGTGGACGTCGCCGAACACCAGCTCGAGCGCGACCGAATCGTCGTTCCGGGTTCGCCACGGCCGCGCCCGTCGGCGACCGGGCCCACGACCCGAATCGCGACCCCGTCCCAGACCTCGGACATACCCTCGCGCCACGGATCGGCGCGGGATCCCGCGCCGCGGTCAGCTGCGCCTCCAAGGCGTCGTACACGCGATCCCGTCGCGGTGCTGGACCCTCCGAGACGCCTCCCACCGAGAAGCCGCGCACGATCGCGGGAACGCCCCCGACATGGTCGGGATGGGCGTGGGTGACCAGGATTCCGTCGAGCCGAGCTCATCCCCTGGGACCAGAGGTAGGGGCCCACCACGGCCTCGCCCACGTCGAAGCGGGAGTCGTAGGTTCCTCCGGCGTCCACCAGGCGCACGCGGCCTCGGGGCGACCGCAGGACGAGGCCGTCACCCTGGCCCACGTCCAGCACCGTCAGGCGAAGACGGCCGTCGCCCACTGCGGACCGCGGCAACACCATCCACAGCAGACCGGCCGCGAGAAGGCCGAGCGACCGACCGACGCTCCTCCCGCGAAGGAGGGAGACGACGCCCATGGCGTAGACCCCCACCGCCAGGGCGGAAGGCGTGGCGCACGCGTGGATCGAGCCCCGGCAGCCACGAGGCCGGCTCGCAGGAACGCAGGAGCAGCGTGGGCGAACGATCCAGGCCAGGTCTCCCGCTCCTTGCGCCAGCAGTGGGCTCCAGGCCACAGCCAACACCCCGAACCCGGCCAGAAGCACCGCGCCGGAGAGGGGCACCGCGATGAGGTTCAAGACCAGGGCGGCCGGCGTCAGTCGATGGAACTGGCCGGCCAGGAGCGGCAGCAGGGCCACCTGGGCGGCCAAGCGAGCCCGCGAGCGCCGCGTCGAGGCGCAAGGGAAGCCGCGGGAACAGGGTCGAGAAGTCGGCCCGGTCAGCAGCATCAGTCCGAGAGTCGCGCCGAAGGAGAGCTGAAAGCCCACGTCGAAGACGTTGGACGGCCGGTGGGCCAGAAGGACGAGGGCCGCGAGGCCGAGCAGGTTCGCGAGATCCGCGTCGAGGTCGAGGGCCCGTCCTGCGACCACCACGATCGTCATGACCGCCGCCCGCACCACCGGCACGTCGCCTCCGACGAACGCGGCGTAGAACGCGACGCTGAGCGCCGTGACGACCGCGGTCATCGCCGCCGGAGACGCGCGGCCAGACGGAGCGCGCCCACCAGCAACCCCGCCACCAGCGCGACCTGGGCGCCCGGAGAGGGCCAGCACGTGAAACGTGCCGGCGACCCGGAAGGCCTCCGCGGTCTCGCGCTCGACCCCCGTGCGATCGCCGAGGACCATGGCCCGCACCAGGCCTTCTTCCGGGCCCGGCAGGATCCATCGCCGGAGCACCTGACGCGCGGCGCGACGGCCGCGGGCGGAGAGGTCGCGCACGAGGCCCACATCTCCTCGGCCCAGGACGCTGACGAGCCGGGGGCTCTTGCAGTAGCCCGTGGCCACGATCCCGTCGTGCCGGGCCGCGGCCACGACGTCGTAGGCCCCCGGATTGTGGAAGCCGCGGGGCAGCGCGAGCGACGCGAAGATCCGCACCCGGTCACCGTCGACGATCTCGGGGCGCGGGGCCAGGCCCCCGATCTCGATCCGAACCCGGCCCGCGGGGACGGCGCCGCCCTCCGCGTCCAGGACGAGCGAGAACCGATCCGCGGCGTCCCGTGCGTCTCCGAACACGATGCCCTGGAGAGGCCGCGGCTCGCCGGTGTCCGAAGCTCGGGCGAGCCACGCCCCGAGCGGGTGCCGCTCGTAGGCGGAGACCTCCACCCCCGCCCCGGCGGCGCCGATGCCGCAAGGCCGCGGCCACGAGGCCGGCGCGACTCCACGCGGAGAACCGCAGGAGCGCGCCGGCGCCAGGCCGAGCGCCGAAAAGGCGAGAAGCACCGCGGCTCCCCTCGCCCCCACGTCGCCCCCGACCGCGCTCCCCAGGCCAAAGGCGGCCGCGAGGAGGAGAAGGGGACGGGACATGGCGCAGTTGCACTGTAGGGGCAGGCCGGGGCTCGCCAAGCGCCGAGGCGGACACTTTGCGCGAGTGTCCCAAGGGCGACCCGGCCTCAGGCCGGAACGAGTCGCACCAGGGTCTCCAGATGAAACGTATTTGGGAACATGTCGAACGCGTGCATCCGGTCGGGGCGATAGCCGAGGCGGGCGAACTCGGCGAGGTCGCGACCCAGGGTCGGGGGATCGCACGAAACGTAGACCACGACCTCGGGCCGCCGCGCCACCACGGCCGCGACCACCTCACGGCCGGCGCCGGCGCGGGGCGGATCGAGGACGACGTGCTCTCGCGCCTTCGCGCGGCCAACGCGAGAGCGCCTCCCGCACGTCCGCGCGAAAGAAGCGCGCGTTCGCGAGGTCGCGCCCATTGGCCGACGCGTCGAAGACGGCACTCTCGCTGATCTCCGCGCCCATCACCTCGTCCCCCCGCGCGGCCAGCGGAATCGAGAAGAGCCCCGTACCGCAGTACAGGTCGAGGACGCGGCCCCCTGCGGGCAAGAGCTCGACCACTGCGCGGGTCAGGTCCTCCACGAGGAAGCGGTTGGCCTGGAAGAACGAGACGACATGGGCGCGCAGGCGTCGGCCCAGCACCGTCGCGTGCACGTGCGGATCGCCCGCGGGCGAGCAGGAAGTCGCGGTGGCCGCGTCGCTCGCGCCAGAAGCCGAGCCCGGTGAGGCCAGACGTCGCCCGCCGCCTGGGCCAGGGCCGGCCCATCCTCGGCCCGCAGGCTCCCGGAGAGAGCTGCGACCCGCTCGTCGCCGCCTTGGGACTCGGCCAGGTCGAGGGTCGCGAGGCGGGACACCAGCGTTGGCCGTGCCTGGAGTGCCTGCTTCAGGGCCTGCACGGCCGCGTTCATCGGGCGCGACAGCTGAAGGCACGCGGTCGAACTCGACGAGGCGGTGGCTGCCCTCCTCGTGGAGACCCACGCGCAGGCCTTGCGGGCCCCGCTCGCAGGTGGAGTGACGCTCGCGTCCGCCAGCCCTCTTCGGGAGATCCGGCTCACCGGGATCTCGCCTTCGAAGGGGGCTCCCGCCCGGGCGAGAGACTCGCGCAGGATCGCCTCCTTGAGCGCGAGCTGGGCGCCGTAGTCCAGGTCCTGGTAGGCGCACCCGCCGCACGCGTCGCTGACCGGACAAGGGGAGGTCCGTCGGCCCGGGCCGTCTTCGAGGCGGGCGAGCGGCGCCACCCGCAGGAAGCCCCGGCGACGCCGAGGTGACGCGGACCCGAAACCGGTCGCCGGGCAAGCCGCGCGGCACGAAGACCACGCGCCCTTCGTGGCGGGCCAGGCCGAGGCCGCGGTAGACCCCCTTCTCGACCCCGACCTCCAGCTCTTCTCCTACGCGAGGGCCGGGCGACAGTCGTCACGCGGCCGGAGCCTCCAGGTGGAAGAGGCTCAGGCGCGGGAGCGCATGGCGCTCCAGCAAGCGGCGCGACTTCGAGTCCGCCCGCAGCTGGCGCAGGACGCGCTCGGGCATGCGTCCGCGATAGGGAACGAGGAGGGCCTCCACCTCGCGCTCGACCTCGGCCACCACGAGGGACCCGTCGTCCTGCTCGATCGCTTCCACCAGCCGACCTTCAGCGGCGGCCAGGCGCGTTTCCACCTCAGAGAGCGCGCCCGGGCGCCCGGCCACGAGGTCGGCCTCGATCTGCGCCGCGAGCACCGAAGCCGCCGGACCGAGTCCGCGGGCACCCTGGAGCGCGGCCCGGAGCCGCCCGAGGGCGTGGCCCACGTCGAGGCCCGGCTCGCGCCCCAGGTCCACCGCGTGCCGCCATCGATCCCGCGCTGCCTCGACCTCGGTCGCGCAATAGGCCAGGCTCCCCACCTTGTGCCGGCGGCCCCACGAATGCGCGTGGCCATCGAGGGCATCCGTGATCCCGCGCAGGACGATGCGCAGGGGAATCTCTTCCTTGCGCCACTTGCGGATGAGGAGCCAGTCCGCGTTCGAGAGCACGAGCGGGTCGCCCCGGCGAGAGACGAAGAACTCCTCGATCGTCTGGTAGTAGGCCGCCTCGGGATCGACAGGCACGACGCTACCGCGCCGGGCGATTCCGCTCCCAGATCAGCCGGAGGCCGTTCAGGGTGAGCGTGGGGTCGACCTTCTCGATGGACGGGATGTCGCTGGCCAGGGTCTCCGCGAGGCCGCCCGTGGCCACCACCCGCACCGGCTCGCCCAGCTCGGCCCGGATGCGCGCGATGATGCCCTCCACCATCGCCGCGTAGCCGAAGTAGAGGCCCGACTGGATGGAGCCGACGGTCGAGCGCCCCACCACACGGCCCGGGTTGCGAATGTCGACACGCGGCAATCGAGCGGCGCGCTGGAAGAGGGCGTCGGCGCTGATGCCCACCCCGGGGCAGATCACCCCGCCCACGTACTCGCCCCGGCGCGAGACCACGTCGAAGGTCGTCGCGGTCCCGAAGTCCACGATGATGACCGGGCCCCCGTAGGCGGCGAGCGCCGCCACCCCGTTCACGATCCGATCGGCGCCGACATCGCCCGGCGGCTCGTAGAGGATGGGCATGCCCGTCCGGACCCCGGGCTCCACCACCAGCGGATCGTGACCCAGGTAGTTGCGGGCCAGGTCGACGAGGACGGAGGTCAGGGGCGGCACGACGCTCGCGAGCGCCACGCCCTCGATCACCCTGGGGTCGAGCGAGGCGGTGGAGAAGAGGCTGCGCACGAGGATCCCGTACTCGTCCGCGGTCTGCTCGCGGCGGGTGGTGAGCCGCCAGTGCGCCTTGAGGGTCGGCCCCTTCGTGAACGCCGAGGACGGTATTGGTGTTGCCGACGTCGATGGTGAGGAGCATCTTGGCGGGAAGCGGTCCTTCAGCTCACCAGTCGGCAGCGGCGGACTTCGCCGGAATGGAGCGTCCTTCTGGAGCCGTCGTCCATCTCGAGGACCAATCCCCCCTCGTCATCCAGACCGGCCGGTCGGCCCACGATTCGGCTTCCCGAGGACCACGCCTCGACCGGCTCGCCCCACCAGGGAACCGACCGTTGGCGCCACTCGTGAAGCACCGCGTCTCGACCGGCCTCCGCGAGCCGATGATACCAGACGGCCAGGCGAGCCAAGGCCGCGCTCGCCACGTCCTCCACCTGCGCCCTCGGCGCTCCGGCGTCCACGAGCGCCACCGCGGACTCGCGGAGCTCGGGGGGAATGGGTGCGCGGACGTTGACGCCGATGCCGACCACGACCCAGTCGAAGCCCGCGCCCGTCGAAGACGACTCCGCGAGGATTCCACCGAGCTTGCGGTCCGCGACCACCACGTCGTTCGGCCACTTGAGGCGCGCGCCGACGCCCCAGGGCTCGAGAGCCTCGGCCACCGCCACCCCCGCCAGCGAGCGGCAGCAACGCCGCGCCGTCGACCGAGGGCCGCAGCAGGACGGAGACGTACAGGTTGCCGGCAGGAGAGGTCCAGACATGGCCGTGGCGCCCGCGGCCGGCGGTCTGGGTGTCGGCCCAGACCACGCTGCCCTCGGGGGCCTTCGCGCGGGCCAGATCCTTCAGTCGGTCGTTGGTCGAGGCCAGGGAACGATGGTGCTCGATCGGAGCACGCCAGGGCCAACCCGCGCGCAGCCAGCTGGTCCCGCAGACGATCTTCGGGGCTCACGCCCCCGCTTCCGCCCCCAGATCGGCGAGAGTGGTCGACGATCTTGGCCTCGCGGGCCACGAGCTCGCTTTCCCGCTGGCGGCACTCCGCCACGACCTCGGGCTTGGCCCGCTCCACGAACTGCGGGTTCGCGAGCTTCTTCCGCAGGCCGAGGAGCTCGGCGGCGATCTTGCCGCTCTCCTTGGTGAGGCGCCCCTTCTCGGCCGCGATGTCGAAGAGGCCCGCCATCGGGATGTGGACCTCGAAGGCGCCCACGGGCTGCACGATCGTTCCCTTGGCCTTCGCGATCTCGGATGCGATCGTCGAGCTTCTGGATCCGTCCGAGCGACCGGATGAGCCCGGCGTGACCTTCGACCAGCTCGCGGCCCCGTGGGCGCGGCGATCTGCACGTCGATGGGCCGCCGCGGCTCGACCTCGTAGGTCGCGCGAATGGTCCGGATCGCCGTGATGATGGCGATCAGCTGGTCCATCTCGGCCGAGGTCCCCGCCGGCGCGTCGGCGCGGGCCTCGGGGAAGGGAGACACCATGATCGACGCCGCGCCGCCCTCCCGGGGAAGGCGCTGCCAGATCTCCTCGGTCACGAAGGGCATCATGGGATGGAGCAGACGAAGCGCCGTTTCGAGGGTCTCGAGCAGCACGAGCCGCGTGACCGGTGCCTGCGCCGGGTCGGCCAGATAGGGCTTGGCCATCTCCAGGTACCAGTCGCAGAAGCTCGTCCCACACGAAGTGGTAGACGCGTGTGGGCAGCGACGTCGAAACGGAACGCGCCGAGGGCGGCGTTCACCTCGCCCACCGCCACGTTCGAGCCGCTCCAGGATCCATCGGCTCGGCAGAGGCAGCGTGGCCGCGTCGTAGGACGCTGCGCGCTCCCCCGCCTCCAGGTTCATGAGCACGAAGCGCGACGCGTTCCAGAGCTTGTTGACGAAGGCCTTGTAGCCGAGCAGCCGCGCTCTCGCCGAACGAGGGATCCGTGCCCGGAGCGGCCAGGGCCACGAGGGTGAAGCGCAGGGCGTCGGTCCCGTGCTGCTCCATCACGTCGAGGGGATCGACGGAGTTCCCCTTGACCTTGGACATCTTCTCGCCCTTCTCGTCGCGCACGAGGCCGTTGATGAAGACGGTGCGGAACGGGACGTCGCCCCCGAAGCGCAGGCCCATCATGATCATGCGCGCGACCCAGAAGAAGATGATGTCGAAGCCCGTCATCATCACGTCGTTCGGGTAGTAGCGCGCGAGGTCGGGGGTCTTGTCCGGCCATCCCAGGGTCGAGAACGGGAAGAGGGCCGACGAGAACCACGTGTCGAGCACGTCCTTGTCCTGCTCCAAGGTCGCGCCCCCGCACTTGGGGCAGGCCCTTGGCTCTTCGCGGGCCACCGTGATCTCGCCGCAGCCCGCGCAGGTCCAGGCCGGGATGCGGTGTCCCCACCAGAGCTGGCGGCTGATGCACCAGTCGCGGATGTTCCGCATCCACTCGAAGTAGGTCTTGCTCCAGCTCTCCGGGGTGAAGACGATGCGACCGTCCTCCACGGCCTTGATCGCGGGCTCGGCCAGGGGCGCCATCTTCACGAACCACTGGGTCGAGAGACGCGGCTCGACCACCGTGTGGCAACGCTGGCAGCGGCCCAGGGGCACGGTGTGGGGCGTCGTCTTCACGAGCAGGCCTTCGGCCTGGAGCCGCTCCACGATGCCCTTGCGCGCCTCGAAACGGTCCTGCCCCGCGAAGGCGCCCGCGTTCTCGTTCATCACCCCGCGCTCGTCGAGGATGTTGATGCTCGGGAGCCCGAGCCTCTTCGCCGCCTCGAAGTCGTTCGGGTCGTGGGCGGGCGTCAGCTTCACCGCCCCCGTGCCGAACTCGCGGTCGACGAACGGGTCGGCCACGACCGGGATCTCGCGCTCGCGCGATCGGGAGCACGAGGGTGTGGCCCACCAGGTGGCGGTAGCGCTCGTCGTCGGGATGCACGGCGACTCCGGTGTCCCCGAGCATGGTCTCCGGGCGCGTGGTCGCGACCACGATCCCCTCGCCCCCGTCCTTGGCCGGATAGCGGATGTGCCACAGGCTGCCCGGCTCCGGCTCGGTCTCCACCTCGAGATCGGAGAGCGCGGTCACGCAGCGTGGGCACCAGTTCACGATGTAGTTGCCGCGGTAGATGAGGCCCGCCTCGTAGAGGCGAGACGAACACCTCGCGCACCGCCCGCGAGAGCATGGGATCGAGGGTGAACCGCTCGCGGGTCCAGTCGAGGGAGAAGCCCATGAGGCGGAGCTGCTTCAGGATCATGCCCCCGCTCTCGCACTTCCATTTCCAGATGCGCTCTTCGAAGGCCGCCCGGCCCAGGTCCTCCTTGCGCTTGCCTTCCTTCGCGAGCTGCCGCTCCACCACCATCTGGGTCGCGATGCCGGCGTGGTCGAGCCCCGGGAGCCACAGCACGTCGAAGCCGACATGCGCTTCCAGCGCACGATCACGTCCTGGAGCGTGTTCGTGAACGCGTGGCCGATGTGCAGCGACCCCGTCACGTTCGGGGGAGGGATGACGATCGCGAAGGGCGTCTTGCCCGACGTGGGATCCGCGCGGAAGAACCCCTCGCTGTCCCAGAACTCTCTCCAGCGCGGCTCGACGTCCTTCGGATCGTAGACTTTGGCGAGTGGCTCTTTGGTCATGGACTCTCTGCTCGTTTCAAGGACTGCAAAGGGGTCAGGTCTTGAATCGTGAATCGGGATTCACCGTTCAAGACCTGACCCCGCGCGCCAGCGCGGCACCGGGGACCTCGGCTAGGTCTGCTGGAGCTCGGCCTTGAGGCGCTCGATCTCCTTCTTGATCAGGCCCTCCGCGAGATCCGGGATCACCTCCCAGGCGATCTGGCGTACGACCTTCTCGGAGATCTGGGCGACGACGCGTTGGGCGATCTGGGCCACCATGTCGTTCGGCACCGCGATCTCGGCCGCGACGCGAAGGGGCGGGACTCGACGGCTCCTCGACGGGCGGGGCCACGCCCACGAACGACTCGATCGAAGAGACCGGCTCCGGGGCCGCCTCCATCGCGGGCACCGGCATCTCGTGCTCGAGCGCGGGGACCACCGGCTCGTGGACGCTGGGCTCGGCGACGGCCTGGGGGACGGGCGGTGGGCTTGGCGGCTCGACCGGCGCCGAGAACACCGGGGTCACGGGAGGCGGGGCCAGCGGGCGGCGAGATCTGCGGGCGGCGAGAGCAGGGGCGCCGGGACCGGAGGCGCCGCAGCCGGGACCGGAGAGGTTCGGGCGCGCGGCTCGGAACGGGCTCCGGCTCCAGCGAAGGCTCGGTTCCGACGAGGCTCTCGACTTCCTCTTCGAGGACCTCTTCGAACACTGTCGCCTCCTCGACCGGGGAAGGCGACAAGCCCCTGGGCGGACTCGATGGACGCCTGCGCTCGAGCCTCGAGCGGCACCTCGATGGTCGGCTGCTGAGTCCACGGGACGGCACTCGGCCGGAAGACCACCGTAGAGGACGAATCCTCGACGACGGCCGGAGTGAGGCTCTGCGATTCCTCGGGCGTCATCTGGAGAAGCTCTTCGGGCCCCGCCTCCAGCTCGTCGGCCACGGAATAGACCTCGGGTTCCGTCGGCAGAGGCGGGAGCGTCGGCTCGGGTTCGGCCGGAGCCGCGCTCCTGGCCGGGGTCGGGGCCGGACCGAAGCCCGCGCTTTCGAGATCGTCGAAGGGCTCGTCCGGAATGAACCGCACCTCTTCCGCGGCCGGGGCGGGAGCCGGGGCGAAGGGCAGAGGCTCGCGCGGCGGCGGCGGCTCGTAGACCGGGGCCGCCATGACGGGCGGCGGCTCCACCGGCCGAGGCGGAGGGGGCGCCACGAGGCGGCGTAGACGCTGGCGTGGCGGAGGCGACGTAGGGCGCCGCCGGCGCCGCGGGAACGGGCCACCGGGTGCCGGGGCGGGAACCTGAACCGCCATCCGCGGCCCGGTGACCGAGCTGCCGCGCGCCGCCGCCTTCTGCAGCAAGTCCTTGACCTTGGCGATCAGGGTCTCGGGCTCGAACGGCTTCGCCAGGAAGCCGTCGCACTGCACGCGCGCGGCTCGCTCCTGGTCGAAGGGCTCGAAGGCCCCGGTCAGCAGCAGGACGGGCACGTTGGACAGCTGCGGGCTGCGCTTGATGAAGTCGCAGACCTCGTAGCCGTCCTTTTCCGGCATGATGATGTCGCAGAGGACGATGTCGGGCCGAACGTCCAGCACACGCTCGACCGCGAGCCTTCCGTTGCCCACGGTCACGACCTCGAAGTCCTCGTCGGAGAACGTGAGCTCGATGACCTTCTGGATCGTGATGCTGTCGTCCGCCAGCAGAATCTTCTTGCCCATCGCCCCTCGATCCTCCCGGCGCCAATGCGGCACCCTGGCTGACGTGAGATCCAGAAAGGCAAGATAGACGGCCCCTGCCCCTATGTCAAGGAGTTTGCGAGGCTTGCGGGCGTAAGCGTGCGCGGCGCCACACCGTCCGCGGCCCCCTCAGGCCGGCGACGCCGCCCTCCCCAGGGCCGCCTCGATGGCGCGAACCGCATCCTGGGTCGAGGCTCCCGGAAGGAACACGTCGGCGACGCCGATGGCCTTCAGGTCCGCGATGTCCTGGGCGGGGATGATCCCGCCGAGGAAGAGCTTGACGTCGGTCATCTTGCGCTCCTTCAGCAACTCGATGACGCGCTGGCAGATGAGGAGGTGGGCGCCCGAGAGGATGGAAAGGCCGATGGCATCGACGTCTTCCTGCGCCGCCGCGGCCACGATCTGCTCGGGGCTCTGCCGAAGACCGGTGTAGACGACCTCCATCCCGGCGTCGCGAAGCGCCCGGGCCACCACCTTGGCCCCTCGGTCGTGGCCGTCGAGGCCCGGCTTGGCGATCAGCACGCGGATCTTGGAAGGGGTAGCCATGGCCTAGAAGATCGGGGCTTCTTCGTACTCGCCCCAGACCTCCCGTAGGGCGTCGCACATCTCGCCCAGGGTGGCGTAGGCGCGGGAAGCCTCCAGGATCGGGTACATGAGGTTGCTCGTGCCGCGCGCCGCCTGCTTCAACTCCTCGAGGGCAGCCGTGGCCCGGGCCGCGTCGCGGCGGGATTTGAGTCTTTCGACCCGTGCCGTCTGCTCCCCCGCCACCGTCTCGTCGATGTAGAGGATGGGGATGGGCTTCTCGTCCATGACGTACTCGTTCACGCCCACGATCACCTTCTCCTTCCGCTCCACCGCCCGCTGGAACTGGAAGGCCGCCTCCTGGATCTCCCTTTGGGGAAAGCCCCGCTCGATCGCGGGCACCATCCCCCCCATCGCGTCGATCCTTCGGAAGTAGTCGAGAGCCTCGGCCTCGATCTCGTTCGTGAGCTTCTCCACGAAGAACGATCCGCCCAGCGGGTCCGCGGTGTTCACGACTCCCGACTCGTGGGCGATCACCTGCTGGGTCCGCAGGGCGATCGTCACCGCTTCCTCGGTGGGCAGGGCCAGCGCTTCGTCGAGCGAGTTCGTGTGCAGGGACTGGGTCCCCCCGAGCACACCGGCCAGGGCCTGGAGCGCCGTGCGCACCACGTTGTTGTAAGGCTGCTGGGCGGTCAGGCTCACTCCCGCGGTCTGCGTGTGGAAGCGCAGCATCCAGGACCGCGGGTTCGTCGCCTGGAACCGGTCCCTCATGGTGCGCGCCCAGATGCGCCGGGCCGCGCGGAACTTCGCGATCTCCTCGAAGAAGTCGCTGTGCGAGTTGAAGAAGAAGCTGAGCCGCGGGGCGAAGGAATCGACGTCCATGCCCGCATCCACGCACCACTGCACGTACTCGATGCCGTCGCGAAGCGTGAAGGCCAGCTCCTGGGCCGCGGTCGAGCCGGCCTCCCGGATGTGATACCCGGAGATGGAGATCGAGTTCCATCGGGGCATGTGGTCGGTGCAGTAGCGGATCATGTCGACCACGAGCCGCATGCTGGGCCGCGGCGGGAAGATGTACTCCTTCTGGGCGATGAACTCCTTCAGGATGTCGGCCTGCACCGTGCCCGAGAGCGCCTCCTGCGGCACTCCCTGCTTCTCGGCCACCAGGATGTAGAAAGCTCAGCATCATGGCGGCGGGCGAGTTGATGGTCATCGAGGTGCTCACCCGGTCGAGCGGGATCCCCGCGAACAGCACCTCCATGTCCTCGAGCGAGGTGACCGCCACCCCGCACTTCCCCACCTCACCGAGGGAGAGCGGGTGGTCGGGGTCGCGGCCCATGAGGGTGGGCAGGTCGAAGGCCACGGACAGGCCGTCGCTCCCGTGCTCCAGCAGGTACTTGAAGCGGGCGTTCGTCTGCGCCGCGCTGCCGAAGCCCGCGAACTGGCGCATGGTCCAGCCCTTGCCTCGATACATCGACGGGTGCACCCCGCGGGTGAACGGGAACTGGCCGGGGTCGCCGAGGTCCCGCGCGTAGTCGATCGGCGCGGGGCGGTACAAGGGCTCGATCTCGCGGCCCGAGATCGTGGTGAAAGCCCCCTTGGCCCCCGCGGCCTTCTCCTCGACGGCGTTCTTCATCCCCTGCTCCTCGGCGCCTTCATTCTATTCCCCGCCGGCCGTCGGTCGGAGCCCGCGCTCGCGCACGACCCGGGCCGGCACCCCCATCGCGACCGCTCCCTCCGGCAGATCGCGAGTCACCACGGCGCCCGCTCCGACCGCGACGCGACTCCCGATCTTCACGCCGTCGAGCACTGTAGCACCCGCCCCGAGCCACACGTCGTCGCCGAGCGTGATGCCGGCCGAGGTGCGCGCCTGTTCGACGACCGGGGTCCCCGTCCGCTCGAACTCATGGCCGCCCCCCACGAGGTAGGTGTACGCGGCGAAGAGACCGTGCCGGCCGACGGTGACCGAAGAGCCGGAGAAGACCTCCGAGTGGAAGCCGATGTTCGTGTGCTCCCCCAGGACGATGTCTCCGTCCTTGCACGAGAGGATGGTGCCCCGACCCAGGAACACGCCGTCACCGATCCGGATCCCGCGGTTGCTCGTCCCCTTGGCGTCGAGGACCACCAGGTCGTCGACCACGACCCCGTCGCCGAGCTCGATCTTGGCCGGGTGCCGCAGCACGACCCCTTGCCCGAAGACGACGCCCCTGCCCACCCGGCCCAGCAGCCAGGGGTAGGCCCACCGCCGAAGAACGAGCCCCAGGGCCCCGGGTACCCACGAGGTCAGGGTCACGACCAGCTCGTACTTCGAACAGGCGCCACAGGCTGCGGCTGCCCACCACCAGGTCCTGGTACTTGCCGAGGCTCGAGCGGCCCGGATCCCCCATGGCCTTCTGGATCGCGATGGGCGTGCGGCCTTTGACGGGCAGGGCCGGATCCGCGTTGACCATGACTCGGAAGGCACTGTAGCATGAAGGCTTTGCCGAACGAGACGGCCGATCCTCGAACCCCACCCCTGGGCCGGCCCGCGACCTGGCCACCCCCCATGACCCGCATGCGCCCATGAAGCACGGCACGATCCTGGCGATCAAGGTGGGGGTGAGCCTGGCTCTCCTCGGCTACCTGCTGTCGACCACCGACCTCCGCGCCCTGCTCCGGCGCGTCCGTGAAGGCGACGTGCTGCTCCTCGGCGCCGCGGTCGCCCTCTACGTCGCGATGCTGGCCCTCTCCACCTGGAGATGGCGCCTTCTCCTCGCCGTCCAGGGGTTCCCGGCCTCGCTGCGCGCGCTCTCCGCTTCCTACCTGATCGCGACCTTCTTCAACAACTTCCTCCCGAGCAACATCGGGGGCGACGTCGTGCGCGTGCGCGACAGCTCCAAGCTCACCGGATCCACGACCACGTCGCTCGCCGTGGTGGCCATCGACCGCATCCTCGGGCTGGGGGCCCTGTACGGCCTGGCCCTCCTGGCCTTCGTCCTCGGCGGGCAGCAGGTTCGCCACCTGGCCGGGGCCCGGGTGGTGCTTCTCGGCCTGGGCCTCGTCTTCACCGCCCTGGCCCTCGTGTTCCTGCGCCCGGGCATCGCGCGCCGGCTCATGGCCGTGTCCGGTCTTTCGTCGAGGGCCTGGGCCCAGACGCATTTCGAGACGGTCCAGGCCTCGGTGCACGTCTATCGCGACCAGATCGGGGCGGTCCTGGCCGCGCTCGTGGCCAGCCTCGCCCTCCAGACGATCGTGGTGTTCTATTACTGGTCGGTGGCCCACGCCCTGCGCATCCCCCTCCCCCTCGCTGCCTGCTTCCTGATGGTGCCTTTGTGCACGCTGGTCCAGACCGTGCCCATCTCCTTCAACGGCTGGGGCGTCCGCGAGAGCGTGTTCATCGTCTACTTCGGCCAGATCGGCCTGTCCCGGGACAGCGCTCTCGCCTTCAGCCTGGTGGGGGCAGGGCTGATCGTGCTGCTGTCGTTGTCGGGGGCCGTGGTCTGGACCTCGAGGCGTACGTCGGTCGAAGGCCAGGGCGCGTGAGCGGGCCCGTCGGTGTCGTCCACGTCTGCGACAAGTTCGGGGTGGCCGGCTCCAGCATCCACGGAGTGTCGCGGCTCTTTTCCTGGTGGTTTCCACGTTTCGACCCCTCACGCTTCACGGTGTCGCTCGTGGGTCTGAAGACGAAAGAGCCCGCCTCGCGCCTCCTCGAGGAGCAAGGGATCTCGGTCGCCCACCTGGGTCGCGGCCGCTTCGATCCCCGGATCCTCTCCGACCTCGTGTCCCTCGTTCGTGAGCGAAAGACCCGGTTGCTCCACGTCCACGGCTACGCCTCGGCCGACTTCGGACGCCTCGCGGCCCGCGCCACGGGCGTGCCCCTGGTCCTGCACGAGCACTTCGCCGATCCGCGGATGCCGGCGTACCAAGGCCTGGCCGACCGCCTCCTGGCCCGTTACACCGACCGTGCCATCGCGGTCAGCGGCTCCACCCGCGACTTCCTGGTGCGGGCGCGGAGCGTGCCGGCGGCGCGCGTCCGCGTCATCTGGAACGGCGCTCCCCTGGCGGAGTTCGCGCCGGTGTCCGCGGACGTGGCGGCGAAGACGCGCGCGGCCCTCGGCCTTCCCGCGGGCGCGCTGGTGATCGGGAGCCATCGGGCGGCTCAACGAGCAAAAGGGCCACCGGTACCTGATCGACGCCGCGCGGGCCGTCGTCGATCGGCACGAGGACGCCCGCCTCCTGATCGTCGGCGACGGCGACTTGAAGGAACCCTTGCGCCGGCAGGCCGAGGCCATGGGCCTCGGTGACCGCGTGGTGTTCACGGGACACCGATCCGACGTCCGAGAGCTGCTGGGAGCCATCGACGTCGTCTGCATGCCCTCGTTGTACGAAGGCACGCCCCTGGCCCTCTTCGAGGCCATGGCCGCGGCTCGCGCCATCGTGGCCTCGGCCGTGGACGGATGCGCCGAGATTCTCCAGGACGGGGTCACCGGCCTGCTGGTTCCGGCCCGGGACTCGGCCGCGCTGGGCGACGCCCTCAACCGTGCCCTCGCCGATCCGGGGCTTCGCGCTCGCCTGGGCGCGGCCGCCCGGACGGCGTCTCGCGAGTTCGACATCGACCGCACCGTGCGGCACATCGAGGACCTCTACGACGAGGTCCTCGCCGAGCGGAGGCTGGCGCGTGCCGCTTAGGCGCCTCGCTCGGCAGGCGCGCGAGGCCTGGGAGGTGCCGCGCGACCTGCTGCTGCGCCGGTACCCGCCGTTCGTGACCGGCGGCCCCCTGCCCCGCGGCGACATCCCCGTCTTCGTGTTCCACAGCCTCGAGCCCGAGTCGTTCGAGAGGAAGCTTCGGCACCTCGCCGACAACGGCTACGTGACCCTCGGCGCCGAGGAGTACTTTCGCGTGCTCGTGGGCGCGGGACCCGTTCCGGACAAGGCGGTGGTGCTGACCTTCGACGACGGCCGCGGCAGCGTCTGGAGCGTGGGCGGGCCCTTGCTGCGCCGCCACGGGATGAAGGGCATCGTGTTCCTGGTCCCCGGCCGCATGCCGGACGGGGGCCAGCCGGGACCCACCTGGGAGGATGTCGAGACCCGCCGCGTCCCGGCGCAGGAGGTGCTCGCGAGAGAGAGCGGCGAAGGCGCCCTCATGAACTGGGCCGAAGTCGACGCCCTTTCCGCCACCGGCCTCTTCGACTTCCAGAGCCATTCCCTGATGCACGCGCGCGTCCACACGGCTCCCCGGCTCGCGGGCTTCATGACCCCGGAGCGGCGGACGGGCTACCCCGCCTTCGACGTCCCCCTGATCGCCGCGGACGGCCGCGACCTCCCGGGGCCCGAGGTGCCGCTCGGCACCCCGCTGCTCGCGTCGGAGTCCCGCCTGTCCGACGCGTTGCGCTTCCACGAGGACCCTGGCTTCCGACGCGCCTGCACCGAGCTCGTGGCCAGCCATGGCGCCGAAGGATTCTTCCTGGAGCGCAACTGGGAAGCGCAGCTGCGGCGCGTGGCCGCGCGCTCTCCACTGTCTGGCCACTTCGAAGACCCGGCGGCCCGGGACGCGGCGATCGCTCGCGAGCTCCGCGAGTCCAAGGCCGCCATCGAGGCCCGCACGGGCAAGCCGGTAACCCACCTCTGCTATCCCTGGCACGTGGCCGGAGCGCGGGCGCGCCGCGAGGCACGCGAGGTCGGGTACCGGACGGCCTTTTGCGGCAAGGTGCACGGGACACCGATCAGCCGCCCCGGCAGCGATCCCCACCAGATCGCGAGGCTCGGTGAGGACTACGTGGAAACCCTCCCCGGCCGGGGACGGGAGGATCTCTCGCGCGTCCTCCAGAGGAAGTGGACCCGCCGGCTCCGGGGAGGGCCGTAGTAAGATGCCGCCCTTCGGGAAAGGAAGTGCCGCGTGTCGAACGGGGCGTCGATTCTGATCGCGAGCGCACCCGGCAACCTGCTGTTGCCTGTGCTCCCCCTTCGCGACTCGTGCTTGTTCCCCGAAGCGTCCCTCGCCACCCTCGTCAACCGACCGGCCACGATCGCCGCCGTGGAGGTCGCGGGGCGGTCGAGCAAGTGCCTCCTGGCCGTGGCCCAGCGCGACTCGTCCGCCACGAGCCCGAATCCGCGCGACCTGCAAGGAGTGGGCACCCTGGCCTTCCTGACCGAGGACCTGCCCACCCCCGAAGGAGAGCGACGCATCGAGCTCGACGGGTTGCGCCGCGCCCGCGTCGTCACCCTGATCGGCGCCGACACCCTGGTCGCCGAGGTCCAGCCCCTCGACGAAGGGGACCCCGGAGACGAGTGGGGCGCAGCCGTCGAAGCGCTGGCACGGTACCTTCATGCCCACGCCGACCTCCGCGCCTTCCTCGACCGGCAACGGCGCTCCCCGGAGCCCATGGCCTGGGTCAACCTCGCCTGCCAGCATCTGCCCATCACCGCTTCCGCCCGGCAGAAGCTCCTGGAGTCGGATGCCCTCGAGCGCTGCCTGAAGATCGGCCGCGGACTCGACGCCCTGCTGCGCAAGGAGCAGGGAGCCTAGAGCACCTGGCGCAAGGGTCGGTGGCGCTCCATTCCCGCCTCTGCTACGATCCCGGCAACTTCACTTTTGAGCTTCCTCCCTGAAGGAGGTCGTCATGCGACGTGCCCTGATCGCCCTGCCCCTCGTCATCGGCCTCGCCGGTTGCGGGGACGACAATACTTCTCCGTCGAGTCCCACGAGCCCAAGCCCCGCGGCGACGCCCGAGTCGACGATCTCGGTGGTCACCGCAACCTGCAACCCGTCCCTGGTCACGGCCGCCGTGTCCAGCGAGCCTGCCTACGCCTGGCAGATCTCCTGGGTCCTCGCGGTCCACGAGAGCGGCGGCATCGCGGGACACCTCAACTTCCTGCAGGTGACGATCGCCGACCGGCAGGTCCTGGTCCTGAGCGCGGCCGGAATCGCAGCCGCGGCCGGCTCGAACAGCGTCGGCGCCAACGGCACCCTGAACATCCCCCTGACCCTGTTCTACAACCTCCCCGACGGCGGCAAGGTGGCCAACGTCACGACCACGGTCAACTTCACCGACTCGCGCGGAAACACCCTGGTCACGAGCGCGCAACTTCGCATCCTCGAGTAGCTCCGGCACCGGGTCGAAGTCCCGCTGAGGAAGCTGCGGGCGAAATGCACCCTGGGCGACCGCACGGCATCGTCTCGTTTGCGGTGCTGGCGCTGGGCGCCGCGTCCGGCCTCGCGATCGCCCTCGGCGGCGAAGGGCAGACGCAAGAGCCTCCCGTACCGGTATTCGCGGCGGCGATCGACCTCGTTCAACTCGACGTGGTCGTCTCCGACGCCAAGGGCGAGCCGGTGCGTGACCTCCGGCGCGAGGACTTCGAGATCCTCGAGGACGAGGTGCCCCAGCCCATCTCCCACTTCGCCGTCGGCACGGCCTCCCGACCGGCGGCGCGGTTCCTCCCCGGAGGCACCGCGGCAAGCTCGGGGTCACCGCCCGGGAGCCCACCCGCGGCGGCGGCCGCCGGCCGCACGATCGTGCTGGTGTTCGACGACCTCCACCTGGGCGCGGGCCACCTGTCCGCCGCGAAACGCGGAGCGACCCGCTTTCTCCAGGAGCAGGTGGGGCCCCGGGATATGGTGGCCCTGGTGACGACCAGCGGGGCCCGCGGCTTGTTCCAGGCGCTCACCCGCGACCGCGACGTGCTGGTCCGGGCCATAGGTCGCGTCAGCCTTCAGGATCGCGGCGCCCGCTTCCGCTTTGGCAGCCCGTACATCAGCGAGCAACAGGCCGAGCAGCTCGACCGCTTCGGCGAGTTCTCGGCTGGCAACGAGGCGTTCGAGCTCGCGGTGGCCCAATTCGCACGGGAATTCATGTGTGGGCGCGATCCCGCGATCCAGATGGTCCGGGAGAGGGTCAGGAGCATCCTCGAAGAAGGCCAGCGCTATTCGCGGGCGTCGCTGTCCATGGTCGAGACGACGGTTCGCAGCCTGGCCCCCCTGCCCGGCCGCAAGATCGTCGTCCTGCTCTCCGAGGGGTTCTTCCTCGGTCGGCAAACCTGGTACGACAGCGCCTACGACCTTCGGCGGATCACCGACGCGGCCACGCGATCCGGGGCCGTGGTCTACTCGCTCGACGCGGGCGGGCTCACGGTGCCCGCTCCCGCGGGAGACATCACCGAGAGAGAGTTTTCGGCGATGCCCGGCCCTCTCCGTTCGAGCGTGGAGAGGTTCCAGGACGAGGCGCGTCGCGAGGGGATGAAGGCAGTGGCGGATGAAACCGGAGGGTTCGCCGTCCTCGACAACAACGACATCGGCTCGGGACTGCGCCGCGTCCTGGACGACAACGAGGTCTACTACCTCCTGGCCTACGAGCCCGTCTCCCCGCGCCGCGCGGGCCGCTTCCGCTCCGTCCAGGTGCGCCTGCCTTCCCATCCGGACCTGGTCGCGCGCACGCGCAAGGGCTACTTCGAGCCCGTGGGCGCGGCGCCCGACCGGAAGCCGCGAGCGCCATCACGCAAGCAGGCCGCGGCGGCGGCCCGGGAGCGCGTTCACGACGCGTTCACCTCGATCGTCCCCCTTCAGGGCCTCCCCATCCGCCTCCTTGCTGATTTCGTCGACCTGCCCGACGCAGGCCCGACGGTCGTGGTCAACATGGACGTGGAGGTGGCGACCCCAGCTTCACCCGGCGATGGCACGCCGCGCCCTCGAGGCATCGTCGAGCTGGTGGGGCTCGTCTCGGACACGGACGGCACGTCGGTGGAGCAGTTCGCGGAGCAGGCTCCGCTCGAGCGGCGGCCGGGGGCCCCCGACGCGGCGCCGCGCGACGGGGTCAGCCTCAGCCGCAGGCTTCGGCTGAAGCCTGGTCTCTACCAGGTGCGCGTGGCGGCGCTTGGAGAAGGCTCCGATCGAACGGGGAGCGCCTCGCGGTGGGTCGAAGTGCCCGACCTCGCGGCCCGGCATCTCACCTTGAGCGGCCTCTTCCTCGACCAGGCTCGGGACGGGCCCGGGGCGGGGGGTAGCCAGGAGGGACGTCAACCCGGGAGCAAGGGCCGCGTAATGCGTAGCTTCCCGGCGGGGAGCGACATCGACGTGGTTCTCTTCGTCTACAACGCCGGGGTCGACGGCGCGGGGGCGAGCGACCTCGCCGCGCGCTACCAGCTCCGGTCGGAGGGCCGGCTCGTGCACGAGTTCCAACCCCGGCCCCTGCGCTCGGATGGCCCCGGGGCCCCGGAACGCATTCCGGGCGGAGTGCGGCTCTCCCTTGCCGGCCTGCCTCCCGGCGACTACGAGCTGCGTGCCGTGGTCGAGGACCGACGGGCCGGGACCACGGCCGAGCGCGAGGTCGAGCTCACCGTGGAGTAGCGGGGGGCTCGGTCCTCTTGGGGTCTGAAGGTTCGGTGGCAATCCTGACGAAGGCCCCCAGCAGACGCGGGTCGCTTCCCGCCGCTCCCGCGAAGCGCGACGCCAGACGCAATCGATGGAGGGGGCGACCGTAGTAGGGGAAGCCCGCCCCGACGTCGAAGACCGCCTCCTCGGTCTTGAGCACGCCCACGACGACTCGCCGCCGATCGGCGCCGAGCCGCACCGTTACGATGTCCCCCTCGGGACCGCCCGTGATGGAGAGTCTGATCCTGCCCACAGGCCGTGTGGCCGACAGCACGACCTCGGCCTCGCGGCCTCCCCGCAGCCAAAAGCCCTCCCGTCCGAACGAAGACTCCTGGCCATAAGTCCCGTCGTCGAGGAAGAAGAGCTCATAGCCCGCGTAGGGTCGTTTCTTTCTCCAGGTGTCGGTGAAGACGGAGAGGTCGTTGAGCATGGTGAGCTCGGCGGGAAAGGTCCGGAAGGCCGCGCTCGTGGCGTGATCCCCAGGATGGAGCGAGTGCTTGATCGGTGAGGCCAGAACCGGGCTCAAGAGCCCGAGCCCCGCGATTCCTCCGAGAACCCCCACCCAGCCTTCCCGACCCCTCGGCAACACGTAGAGACCCAGGGGAAGAAGGTTCAGGAAGTACCGGTTCCCCACCGTCCCTCCTCCCCCGTACCAGTTGTCCGGAATGAGCCAGATGAAGAACACGAAGCTCGTGACCAGCGACAAGAAACAAAGCCACCCTGAAACGTTGCGACCCCCGATCCCCAGGAACCCGAGAACCCCGATCACGAACGCGGGAAAGTACGGCAGTGCTCCTCCAAACCGTCCCACCCAGAAATAGCCCAGGTTCCTCAGGAAGGACTGCCGCAACTCCTCTGCCGATCGCGCCGGGCCCGTCTTCACCGTCGCCTTCCCCTCACCCTCTCCCGCCACGAGCGGCCCCACCTGCTCCGTCGACATCCAGATCCCGCCCGTCTCGAACGTCGACTCCGCCGTCTCGAATGGGAACTTCGAATAGAACGTCTTCCTCTCCCCACCCTGGTAGTTGATCTCTCCGGTCATCCCGAAGTTCAAACCGAAGAAGAGAAGCGTCGCGAACGACAGCCACAAACCACGCTTCACCGACTCCCCAAGCCCTCGCCACGACCACGAAAGCAGCGGCTCCAGAAGCAAGGGCGCCGAGAGAAACACGTTCGTCGGCTTCGAATAGATGGCAAGCCCCAGACACACCGCCGACCAGACGCACCGGCCACGGGACCACAGCACGAGCCCCAGCGTGATCAAGGCAAGGTTGAAGACCTCCGGGGTCAGCCACCACACGTACAAAGGCCCCACCCCACAAACGAACAACCCGAGCACCAGAAGAACCGCCGACCCCTCCCCGATCCCCCGACGCCGTAGCTCCCCATACCCCAGAAACAAGCCCAGACCGAAACAAAGCGCGTTCAATACCAGAAGACCCCGCGTCCCCCCCAGCACCCGCACGAACGGTGACCCCACCAGCGGATAGAGAAGCGCCTTCGCGTAGTACAAACCCCCCGCCGATTTCTTCAAGAACAGACCGTGCGGACCGTAGGCATAGATCTCCTCGAAGCGAGCGAGATCCCGGCTCTCGTAGCGCAGGTCGCCGTCGTGAGCCAGGCTCAAGGACATGGCCAGGTAGGTGGCCCCGTCGCTCCAGAGCTTGCCCTCGGACAGGGTGGGATAGTCGACGACGAGCGCAGCCAGGAGCGCTCCCCCACCGAGGATGCCGAGAACGATCCGCGCCACGCTCAACCTCATCGGCGGCGCGACCTCATGGTCTCCGCTCGGCGTCCAGTGCGATCTCGACAAAGGCCCCGAGGAAGCGCGGGTCGGACCCTCCCGCCGTGCGCCCGGTCCGCGACCGGATCCTCACCACGTGGAGAAAGCTGTCGTAGTAGGGGAACCCGGCGCCCGGCGCCTCCACGGTCAGCTCCCGCGTTTCACCCGACCGCACCGCCAGCTCACCGCCGGCGCCGTAGCCCACGCTCACCACGTCGCCCGCGGCCCCCCCGGTGATCCGGAATCGCATCCGCCGCACCGGCTCGAGGGCCCGGACCACCACTTCCGTCCGGCTCGCACCCCGTAGCCAGAATCCACGGCGGCCGAACGCGTCTTCCCGTCCATAAGCCCCGTCGTCGAGGAAATAGAGGTAGTACGCATTCGCGTCGGCGAGCCGGCCTTCCCGGGCGTTCCCCTCGGTGTCGCCGTAGGGTCGTTTCTTTCTCCAGGTGTCGGTGAAGACGGAGAGGTCGTTGAGCATGGTGAGCTCGGCGGGAAAGGTCCGGAAGGCCGCGCTCGTGGCGTGATCCCCAGGATGGAGCGAGTGCTTGATCGGTGAGGCCAGAACCGGGCTCAAGAGCCCGAGCCCCGCGATTCCTCCGAGAACCCCCACCCAGCCTTCCCGACCCCTCGGCAACACGTAGAGACCCAGGGGAAGAAGGTTCAGGAAGTACCGGTTCCCCACCGTCCCTCCTCCCCCGTACCAGTTGTCCGGAATGAGCCAGATGAAGAACACGAAGCTCGTGACCAGCGACAAGAAACAAAGCCACCCTGAAACGTTGCGACCCCCGATCCCCAGGAACCCGAGAACCCCGATCACGAACGCGGGAAAGTACGGCAGTGCTCCTCCAAACCGTCCCACCCAGAAATAGCCCAGGTTCCTCAGGAAGGACTGCCGCAACTCCTCTGCCGATCGCGCCGGGCCCGTCTTCACCGTCGCCTTCCCCTCACCCTCTCCCGCCACGAGCGGCCCCACCTGCTCCGTCGACATCCAGATCCCGCCCGTCTCGAACGTCGACTCCGCCGTCTCGAATGGGAACTTCGAATAGAACGTCTTCCTCTCCCCACCCTGGTAGTTGATCTCTCCGGTCATCCCGAAGTTCAAACCGAAGAAGAGAAGCGTCGCGAACGACAGCCACAAACCACGCTTCACCGACTCCCCAAGCCCTCGCCACGACCACGAAAGCAGCGGCTCCAGAAGCAAGGGCGCCGAGAGAAACACGTTCGTCGGCTTCGAATAGATGGCAAGCCCCAGACACACCGCCGACCAGACGCACCGGCCACGGGACCACAGCACGAGCCCCAGCGTGATCAAGGCAAGGTTGAAGACCTCCGGGGTCAGCCACCACACGTACAAAGGCCCCACCCCACAAACGAACAACCCGAGCACCAGAAGAACCGCCGACCCCTCCCCGATCCCCCGACGCCGTAGCTCCCCATACCCCAGAAACAAGCCCAGACCGAAACAAAGCGCGTTCAATACCAGAAGACCCCGCGTCCCCCCCAGCACCCGCACGAACGGTGACCCCACCAGCGGATAGAGAAGCGCCTTCGCGTAGTACAAACCCCCCGCCGATTTCTTCAAGAACAGACCCGTCGGTCCTCCGGGGTATTCGGCCAGGGTTCGCTCCAAGTCCCTCCGCTCGTACCGCAGGTCTCCGTCGTGAGCCAGGCTCAGGGACATGGCGTGATAGGTCGCGCCGTCGCTCCAGAACCTCTGGCCCGAGAGAGCCGGCACGTCGACGAGCAGCGCCGCGACGGGGAGCACAAGGGCAAGGAGCCCGAGGAACCAGACGCTCCCCTTCATAGCCATCCCGCCTCGCGGTAGGACGCCACGGTACGGGCGATGCCCTCCTCCAGGTCGACCTTGGGCGCGTACCCCAGGAGCCGCCGCGCTTTCTCGATCGTGAACGCCCGGCTCTTGGTCCAGAAGTCCACCCGACGACGGTGCAGCGGAGGCTCGATCCCCAGGGGCACGCAGATCGCCTCGCAGAGGTCCCCGGCCCACTGGAGAGGGGCCGCGGGGATGTGGAAGGGCAACACCCGGCCCCCGGTTGCCTCCGCGATGAGGCGCGCCAGCTCGGTCTGCGACACGTAGCGTGGGCCCGCGATGAGGAACGCCTCGCCCACCGCCTCTGGCCGCTCGAGCGCCAGCAGGAAGCCCTGGAGGAGATCGTCGATGTAGACCGGGTGATAGAACGACCGGCCCGAGCCGACGATCGCATACCAACCCCGCGCGATCGACCGGAAGAGCTTCAGGAGGCGCGTCTCGCCGGGTCCGTAGATCGCTCCGGGCCGGACGACGGCCACGGGCAGCCCGCGACGGCGGTGAAACTCGAGGGCCAACGCCTCGGCCTCCGCCTTCGTGGCCTGATACACGTCGCCGGGGGCGATCGGCGCGGTCTCGTCGGCGGGGGGATGCTCGACGTGGCCGTGGACCCCCACGGTGGAGGTGTGCACGAACCGCGACAGCCCGGCGCGGGCCGCGGCTTCGAGCAACACCTCCGTCCCGCCGACGTTCACGTCCCGGTAATACGAGTCCTGGTGTCCCGCGGTGCGATAGACCGCGGCCACGTGGATGACTGCCTCGGCTCCCTCGACGAGGCGAGCGGCCGCGTCGCGGTCTCCGAGGCCCCCCTCCACGAGGGTGATCCCCGCGGACCGCAGCGCCGGGGTCACGGATGCGGGGCGCGCGAGGGCCCGGACCGAATGTCCGCGCTCGCGCAGGAGACGCAGCAGGCGTCCGCCGGTGTAGCCGGTGCCTCCGGTCAGCGCGACCCTCAATGCGTGACCCGGCGCGCGACTTCGGCGAACAGGCGACGATATCGGACGACGGTGCTCGCGAAGTCGAACCTCTCCGTCGCGATCCGGACGGCTCTCTGGCCCATCCGCAGCCGAAGCGCCTCGTCCGCCAGGAGGCGCTCGAGGGCCGCGCCCAGGGCCGCTGCGTCGCCCGGCTCCACGAGCAGGCCCGACTCCCCGTCCTCGATGACGTCCACGATCCCGCCGGTGCGGCTCCCCACCGCGGGCAACCCGCACGCGGCCGCTTCGATCAGGGAGATGCCGAGCGCCTCGTAGACCGAGGGGAAGGCGAAGACATCGGAGGCGCGCAGGTAGTCCTCGACGCCGTCGACCCGTCCCACGAAGGAAACCCTCGCCAGAAGACCCTCTCGCTCCACCCGCGCTCGGAGCTCCGCCTCGACGGAGAGGGCCTGGCCTTCGCCCGACCCCACGAGGATCAGTTGCGCCAGAGGGTCGTGCCCGGCCAGAACGCCGAACGCCTGCACGAGGGTCTCGAGTCCCTTTCCCCGGAGCAGGCGTCCCGTATAGCAGATGACGCGCGCGGCCGGGAGCAGGCCAAGTCGCGAACGAAGCGCCGCCTTCTCCGCCGGGGCGGCGGGTCGATACCGTGCCCTGTCGACGCCATGCGCAATGTGGGCAATCTTCTCCGGGCCCACACCCGCCGCCACGAGCTCGTCGCGGATGGCGCGCGACATCGCCACGAAGCCGTCGGCATCGCGCATCACCAGGTTTCGGAAGATCACTCCGCCCCGCACGAGCCGGGCGACCAGGCCACGTTCGAACCGCGTGCCCCAGGTGTACGCCTGCCCCGACATCTCGCCGTTGATCTCGGCCTGGAGCACGACCGCCTTCCCGAGCGCGCGGCCGCAAACGAGGCCCGGCAGACCCAGGACGCGCGTTCCCCGCACCACGAGAACGTCGAAGGAAGCGCGCAGGCGCCAGAGGGCACGCAGGGCGGCGGGGACCATGCGGTACTTGCCGGTCCGGCCGGGACCCGCGGGCGCGACCCGAACCACCCGAATGCCATCCACCGTCTCCTCCGCCGGCCAGGAGGCGTCCGCCCGCCGCGTCACGACGGTGGCCGGGATCGCCCGCGGCCACGAGGGCCGAGCCGAGCGCGCGAATGTGCTTCTCGCCTCCTCCGAGGACCGGATGGAACGACTCGGTGAGGAAGAGGACGCGGCTCAACGGGAGGGCAGGGCCTCTTCGCGCTCCCGGTCCTTGCGCCGTTCCTGCACCGCGTAGATCGGCTTGCCCTGGCTCTCGTGGTAGGTCCGGACCAGCAGCTCGCCCATGAGGCCGAAGTTGACGAGGATGACGCCGGTCAGGAAGAGAAGCGCGCCCAGCAAGAGCAGGGGCCGGCCGCCGATCGGGGTGTCCTGGAAAAGGCGCACGTAGGCGAGGTAGGCGAGGATGGCGGATCCCGTGGCCCCGCAGGCCAGGCCCATGAGCCCGAACAGGTGTGCCGGACGCGTGCCATAGGACAGGAGAAACTTGACCGTGAACAGGTCGAGGATGACCCTCACGGTGCGCCCGATGCCGTACTTGCTCTGGCCTCTCGTCCGCGGCCTGTGGTTCACCGGCACCTCGGCCAGCCGCACCCCCATCCAGGACGCCACCGCCGGAATGAAGCGGTGCATCTCGCCGTAGAGGCGTAGACCCTTCACCACCTCGGCGCGAATGGCCTTGAGCGAGCACCCATAGTCGTGGAGGCTGACCCCGGTGGCCCAGGAGATCAGGCGGTTCGCGAGCCACGAGGGGACCCGCTTGGAGAACGGATCCTGGCGCTTCTGCCGCCACCCGCACACGAGGTCGTAGCCCTCGTCGATCTTCGCGAGGAGGGCGGGAATGTCCGCGGGGTCGTTCTGCAGGTCGCCGTCCGAGGTCACGACCACGTCACCTCGGGCGCGGTCGAACCCGGCGGAGAAGGCCGCCGTCTGGCCGAAGTTGCGGCGCAGGAGGACCGCGTGGACCCCCGGGTCGCTGTCTTCGAGCTTCAGGAGGGCCTCACGGGTTCCGTCCGTGGAGCCGTCGTCGACGAGGACGATCTCGTAGGAACGACCCGTGGCCCGGAGGGCCGCACTGAGCTCCCGGTGGAGGTCCCCGAGGTTCAGGACCTCGTTCAAGAGGGGAACGACGACCGAGACCTCGGGACGCTCTCCCTTCATGGCCGATCGAGTATAAGCGACGGTCCCGGAGCGGGCGTTAACGGCTAGAGGCCAGGAGGTAGACCCAGTTCGCTGCCACCGCCGCCACCGCCAGCACCCGGACCAGCCGGCCCAAAGGCCGTCCCACCTCGACGTCGAGGGCCCTCCCGCGCGCCAGGAGCCCGAAGTCGGTCACCGCCCAGATCGCCAGGACCGCAGCGCCGATCGTGGCCAGCGGGTTCATGGCGATGGCGCCCGCCAGGTCCAGGTGAACGAGCCGGCCCACCGCTCGCGTCGAGCCGCAGGTCGGGCAGGGGAGGCCCGTCAGCGCCTTGAAGAGACAGACCGTGAACGGGAGTCGATCGAGACCGAGCAACC
The DNA here is from genome assembly GCA_963760685.1 of uncultured Acidobacteriota bacterium. Taxonomy (GTDB): domain Bacteria; phylum Acidobacteriota; class Vicinamibacteria; order Fen-336; family Fen-336; genus CAVXEA01. The sequence continues at coordinate 1,896,757 of CAVXEA010000003.1, read as the reverse complement.
CCACCGCGGTGGCGCCCAGGGCACCGATCGTTCCGAAGACCGCACCCAGGGGAAGACGCCCCACCGGGGCCTTGAGCCGCAGGCCCCAGGCCGAAGGGCCTGCCACCGCTTGGGCCGACGACGGCGTCATCTCAGCCGGTTGGCGAGGGAGGCGATGCCCCCCGCCATGGCGCCCAGCCCCAAGGCGCAGCAGCAGCAGCACAAGACCAGGGGGATCAGGACCGCGGCCGCTGCCTTTCCCTTGGAGTCGCCGTGTGCCGCCGAGAGCCCGATGATCGCGAGCACGATCCCGTAGACGAAGCCGATGAAGCCGCCACACACGGGGACGATCTGGAACAGGTTGGAGGCCGAGGCATAGGCGAGGGCCCGGAACGTGGCTTCGAACCCGCGTGCGCCACCGCCCAGCAGGAGCAGCAGCAGGTGGAGAATGCCCGCCCATATGAACAGGCCCACCGCGATGAAGATCGGTCCCAGCACCAGGTTCACGACGAGGCCAAAGCCCCCCTGGACGAAGGGCATGATGCGCGCGAGCTCGGGCCGATCGCCGAAGGCGCCGAAGCCGCTGAAGGCCGACCCGAACGCCGCGTTGAAGACCGCGTTGTAGATGGTGGCGGCCACGAGACCGATGTAGCCGACGATGACCGCGTAGAAGAGCGGGTCACCAATGCTGGCCGTCGCGGGGAGGCCCCGAAAGAAGGCCTCGGGGGAGGTCAGCACCTGCTGTGTGGTTTCCGTAAGCCCCGCGACGAAGCCGATCGTCTGGCGGCGCTCCCAGGGAGCCCCGGTCCCCTCCATCGCGGGACCCGGTGGAGGCGGCGGCGGTGCCCCGAGGCCGAGGCCGAGGTCGCGGCCGCAGCCAGGGCAGAACCGCTCGGGAGGCTCGCTCAACGCGTACTGGCAGTACGGACACTCGGCCATCGATCACCTCAGCGAGCGCGAGTCTAGGTGGCCCAAGGTCCCTCGGTCAAGAGAACTGGAACCGTCCCGTCGTCGCGACCCCCACGAGACGCGCATCAAAGCACCAATGATTCAAACTGCCTACGGACCGCCTACGGATCGGATATATGATGCCGCGGCGTCGTGCCGCGCCCGCAACACGGGTTCCGGAACCCAAGGCGCATCGGGCGGCACTCGGGACTCAAGTGAGATCGATCAGGAGGATTCAATGGCGAGAGTCGACTTCCTGAAACGCGTTTCGTGTGGGGCGTTGTGGGGCTGCGTCCTTCTCGTCTTGGCGCCGGCGGTCGCCCCGGCGCAGGAGGCTCCGCCACGGCCGTTCCTCCGCAAGGTGATCCAGCTCGACGACGCCCAGCTCGCGGCCATCGAGAAGGGCGAGGTGGTCACGAAGCTCCTGCCCACCACAGACAAGCCGGAGATCGCCGCGTTCGGCGTCGTCAAGACGGGAGGAACTGCCGACCAGCTCGTGGCGCTCGCCCGGGACGTACGGAAGTTCAAGAAGGTGCCCCAGATTCCGGAGATCGGCCACTTCTCCACCCCCGCGAAGATCGAGGACCTGGCGGGCCTCACCCATCCCCCGGACGACATCGTCGCCCTCAAGCGGTGCAAGCCGGGAAGCTGCGACGTCAAGATCGGGACGAAGGGGCTGGAGAGGATCTCGAAGATCGACTGGAAGGCGCCCGACGCCGAGAAGCAGGCCATCCTGATCCTCAACCAGGCCATCATCGACTACGTGACGGCCTACCAGCAGGGGGGCACGGACGCGATGGGCAACGTGCTCGACAAGAAGCAGGAGAGGTCCCGCGCCCAGGAGTACCGGACGCTGCTCGCGAACTCGCCCTACCTCGTCGACTACGTGAAGGAGTTCAACGACTACCTGGCGGTCTGGCCCAAGGGGAAGCTGGCCGGGGCCGAGGACGTCCTCTACTGGGCGAAGGACACCTTCGGGCTCAAGCCGGTGGTTTCCGCCTACCACGCGACCATCTATCGCAGCCCCCGCGGGACCTTGATCTCGAACAAGCTGCTCGGGGCCACCCACTTCTTCAATGCCGGCCTGGAGCTGCTGGCTGCCGTGCCCACGGCCGACGGCAAGGGCCTCTACCTTCTGAACCTCTACCGGACGCGGATCGACCCACCCACCGGGATGCTGGCGGGCGTCCTCATGGGCAAGGTCCGGGACGGAATCGAGACCGGCGTGAAAGAGAACCTGAAGATCGCCCGCGAGCGCCTCGCCGCGGCTCGCTGAACGCTGGACGAACAGCTCGAAGACCTCGTTCGAGAGCAGCGGCGTGAGCCCGCGGCCGGTTGCCCGGGTGCGGATGGGGTGGACCTTCAGCCCCTGGAGCCGGGAGCGAAAAAGAGCTTCCGAGCAAGGACGAGGATCCCCACCGTCCCGACACCGAGGCAGGTCAGCACTGCGGCCAGGAGCTGGGCCAGACGCCAGACGGCGTGGTCCACCAGCTCGAACCCGACGCGTTCGATGTCGCGCTCGAGCGCGCTTCGCTCCTCGGACACCGACCGGGTGATGGTGTTGATCGCGGCGATCCGCTCCTCGGTGACCTGTCTCAGGGCCACCATGCGTTCCTGCTGGAGGAACGCGATCATCCGCGTCAGCTCCCTGCCCAGGCCGTCGATGGTGGCCTTCCGCTCCGAGGCGACGAGAGCGGGCGTCGTCTCGGCGACGGCCGCGAGCCGATCGAAGCCCGGCGCGATCCGGTCGAAAGCCGCCGCCAGGCTCTCCGCGGACTGCACGCTGCGCTCGGCCAGTGGCGGCACGTCGGCGAGCCTCAGGTCGGAAGCGATGAGCTCCGCTTCCCAACGGGCCTGCCGGAACACGTGCTCGCTGTAGACGTCGAGCTTGCGGTTGAGGTCGTCGACAGAGGTCGTGATCTCCGCCACCGCCTCGCCCGTGGACCAGGACTCCGGCACATCCCGCTCCAGCGCCCGGCCGAGCGCCGTTTCGCGGTCAGGGATCGCGTATCGGATGGGGTGGGCGGCCGCCCAGCTCTTCGCGAAGGCGCGCACTCGGGAGACATCGTGGGAAACGGTCATGGCGGCGAACACGTCGGCGATCTCCTGCTCGAGCCGGCGGCTGGCCTCGACCGCGACGGGAGCCGAGTCACCGAGCTGTTCCTTTCCGACGCCGGTCTCGAAGAAGTCGGCCATCTGGTTGAAGAACACCCAGCTGTCCAGCACCGCCGTCATGGGCTCGGGCTGGAAGAGCGCGGCGCTCAGGGCGGGCACCGCGTCGATCTTCCATCGGAGGGCCGCCCTCCGGACGGCGGGATCGCTCGTCCCGGCTGCGATCTGGTCGGCCGTCCGCTCGAGCTCGCCGCACATGGGGCCCACGAGCGAGCGCATCCTGAGCCGGGCCTGGTTGGCGTTCACCGCCACGCTCACGGCGGCCCGGCTGTCGACCTGGGGAGCACGCATGGACACGGCGCAACCGAAGCTCGACGTCGCGAGGGCGACTCCGAGGGCACGGCCGACGATGGCCGACACGGTCACGGCGCCGCCGTGCGCCATTGTGTTGCCAGGCTTGCACATATTGCTGCCTCCGGAGCTCCGTGTGGTCGATGAACGGTTTGCACTCGCGCAAGCCGAGATCCACCGCGAACCCGGGTCGAAGCGCGTGCAGCCTCTCGGCCGGAGATCGCGACAGCCATAGCCAGGCGTCCAGGGAGCCGTCGGGCATTCGGGGCGGACGGGCACGTTGGCGCCTGAGACCGCATCTCCGGTAAGGCTCCCGCAAGCGAAAATGAAGTCCACTCTGCGCCGCGCGTGATCCTCAGCGACACGGTCTCGTCTTCGGTGCTATCGGTCCTTCAACGCTTCACCGTGTCGGGTCGGCTGAGGTGGCGTGAGCTCAGCTTCCAGGCCTCGCCGTCCTTGGTCCACACGTCGACGACGGCGAATTCACCGCTTCGGTCGAGAGTGGTTCCTGCCACCGCCGTGCGGTACGGCTGCAGGCGGACGACCGCCACGTTGCCGAAGACGCGCGCCGCGAGGTGACGGATCTCGAAACCGACCAACGTGTAGTGAGTGTAGGTCTTCAGCCACTCGCTGCGGTTCAGCACCAGGGGTGCTCGCCCCTCGAGGAAGGCCATGAACGTGAAGTCCTTCGCCAAGAGCTCGTCGAGAGCGGTGACGTTCTTCCCCTGGATCGCACTCGAAACGCGGGTTTCCAGGGTCTGGAACGGCTCCTTCTCGGGGTCGACGGGGGCGGTCGGCGAGGCGGCCTGGAGCAGCGCGGCCACGAGGGCCGTGGCAAGCAACATGGGATCCTCCTTGGTGAAGGAGTCTAGCCTCTCGCCTCGGATTCCGCCAGGGTCGAGTGACGACACCCTCCCGCCGGGTTTCTACTGGCCGTCCGCTTCGCTCCGCCAGCGGCCGACGGCGCCGGTCGCGATGAGCGAGACCACGGACGCAGAGGCGGCGGCCAGGCCGAAGCGGCCCACCGTCCTTCTTGCTCTTGCGTTCGGAGGCGTGCAGGCGTATACAATGCCTTCGCCATATCCCATTCGCGCGTTCGGTATTGTCGGTTGCCACCGGTGTCCCGTCCCCGCCGGTGGGGAATCGCTCGGTCTGCCGGGGGCGGTTCAAGGAGATAGATCATGTCGATCCTCAGGGGCTTGGGCACACTCGCGGCCGGTTTGTTGGTGGTAGGCCTCGCGTCGAGCCTTTCGGCCCAGGTCACGCAGACCAAGGAAACCGCCCCCGCCGGGGCGCCGAAAGTCACGACGATGGAAGTGAAGGGTGAGCTCGTCATCACCGGGCCGAACTGGCTCATCGCCAAGAACTCCGCCGGCGACTACAAGATCTACAGCGTCAAGACGGGCCGGACGTTCACCATCGACGGCGCGCCGAAGACACTGAGCCAGCTGCAGCCGGGAACCATGCTCACCGCGAAGGTCACCACCACGGAAACGCCGCTCGTCACGCGGACGACGAAGATCACCCAGGGCAAGGTCTTCTGGTCCTCGCCCTCCAGCATCATCGTCACCCTCGAGGGCGGCGAGAACAAGCAGTATCAGGTGCCCTCGGACTTCAAGTTCGATGTCGACGGCAAGCAGTTGTCGGCGATGGAGCTGAAGCCTGGAATGAAGCTCTCCGCGACCAGGATCGTCGAGGAGCCGCACAGCGAGTTCGTCGAGAACATCACGGTCACCGGCACCGCTCCCAAGAAGTAAGGCGGTTTCCGACAACCCGTACCCATGGGCCGTTTGATCCACGGCCGCCTTGGGGGTCGGGCAAGGGCAGGTGATGGTCCGATGGGCCAGGCGCCAGGGTCCCGGGATGCCAGCCCCGGGATGCTCGCGGCGCACGAGACAAGACGCACGATGGCTGGCGGAACATCCAGAAGGAGAGCCATGAAGAAGATGCTGAAGCTCGCGCTGGGCTTGGCCGCGCTGCCGCTCGCGGCGGGGGCCCAGGACGCAGTGACGGTCGACCCCGGGCACTACAAGGTCCTCATCGACAACGCCTCTGTCCGCATTCTCAAGGTGAGCTACGCCGCGGGCGCCAAGAGCCCGATGCACTCGCACCCGGACGCGATGCTCGTCTCGCTCGGCGACTCGAAGGTCCGGTTCACCATGCCGGACGGCAAGACGCAGGACTCCGCGATCGGCAACAACTCCGCCATGTACACGCCGGCGGCCACCCACTCGCCGGCCAATGTGGGGACGACCCCCGTCGAAGGGATCCTGGTGGAGTTCAAGACCAAGGAGCCGGGCACCGCCGCACTGCCGGCCCAGCGAGCGGGAATGCAGATGACGACCCTCGCCGAGGGCCCCCGCGCCGTGGCCTTCAAGACCACGGCCGCGCCGGACTTCCACGAGGCCCCGGGCACCACCCACGACTTCGACCAGGTGGTGATCGCGCTTGGCCCGGCGGACATGAGCCTCACCGTGGAGACCAAGCACGTGACCAAGTGGAAGCGCGGCGACGTGCAGTTCATCGGCCGGGGCGTGAAGCACGAGTCGAAGAATACGGGCGGCAAGCCGATCGAGTTCGCGATCGTAGCCATCAAGTAGACGACGGGAAGGGACCAGTAGAGGAAGCGAGGGGGGGGCCGTACGTTACCCCCCCTCGCCTGAGCACTTCGACCCTCGCCGCAGGGGACAGGGAACAGCTTCCGGATGGCGGCGAGCGACGATAGTATGGCGACGATGGCTCGAGTCACCGTCGACACCGTCGATCACGTGGCGCGCCTCGCGCGCCTGTCGCTCTCGGACACCGAGCGGCAGACCTTCGCGCGCCAGCTCGACGAGATCCTCTCCTACGCCGAGGTGCTGCAGGGCCTGGACACGGCCGAGGTCGAGCCGATGCGTCACGCGACCGCGACCGAGTCTTTCCGCGCCGACACCCCCGAGCCGGGCTTGCGCCGCGAAAGCGTCGTGGAAGGCGCCCCCGATCCCGCGGAGGGCCTCTTCCGCGTTCCCCGCATCCTCGCGGGATGAGCGATCTGTGGCGCCTTTCTGCCGCCGAGATCCGGCGACAGGTCCAGAAGCGCTCGCTCTCCGCCGAGGAGGTGACCCGCGCCCACCTCGACCGCGTGGCCACGGTGGAACCCCGGATCGACGCACTCCTGACCCTGCTGGCCGACCGCGCCCTGGGCCGCGCCCGAAAGCTCGACGAGGCCTTGGCCAGGTCCGAGCCCACGCCGGCCCTGGCCGGTGTCCCGGTGATCCTCAAGGACATCCTCGACCTCGAGGGTGTCGCTACCACCTGCGGCTCGCGGATCCTCGAAGGCTATCGCCCGCCCTTCACGGCCACGGCGGTGAGACAGCTCGAAGCCGCGGGGGCGATCATCCTGGCCAAGTCCAACATGGACGAGTTCGCGATGGGCTCGTCGACCGAGAACAGCGCCTACAAGAAGACGCGCAACCCGTGGGACCTGGAGCGTGTCCCCGGCGGCTCTTCGGGCGGCTCCGCGGCCGCCGTGTCCGCGGGAATGGCGCCCCTGGCCCTGGGCACCGACACCGGCGGATCGATCCGCCAGCCCGCCGCCTTGTGCGGGGTGGTGGGATTCAAGCCGACCTATGGGCGAGTCAGCCGTTACGGGGTCGTGGCCTTCGCTTCCTCGCTCGACCAGGTCGGTCCCCTCGCTCGGACCGTGGAGGACGTCGCTCTCGCGGCCGGCGTCCTCTGCGGGCGTGACCCCTGTGACGCCACCACGTCCCCCATGGACGTGCCCGACTTCGCGGCCCTGAGCACGGGCGACGTGCACGGCCTGCGGGTCGGCGTCCCCTGGACCTTCCTGGAGCGGGGCGTCGAGGACGGCACCCTGGCCGCCTTCCGGAAATCGCTGGCGCTCCTCGAGGGCGCGGGGGCGCGGATCGTGGACGTGACCCTGCCCCATCTGCCCCACGCCATCGCGACCTACTACATCGTGGCCACGGCCGAGGCCTCGAGCAACCTCGCCCGCTTCGACGGAGTGCGCTACGGCCTGCGCCAGCCGGCCCCCGATCTGCTGGGGATGTACGGACAGAGTCGAGAGCGCGGCTTCGGGCCCGAGGTGAAGCGGCGCATCATCCTGGGCACCTTCGCGCTCTCCTCCGGCTACTACGACGCCTACTACCTCCGGGCCCAGAAGGTGCGGACCTTGATCCGCCGCGACTTCGAACAGGCTTTCGCTTCGTGCGACGTGGTCGCGACGCCGACCACACCCACCCCGGCCTTTCGCCTCGGCGAGAAGACCGAAGACCCGCTGCAGATGTACCTGGCGGACATCTTCACCGTCCCCGCCAACCTCGCGGGCATTCCGGCGATCTCCGTGCCCTGCGGCCTCGCTTCGGGTCTGCCCGTCGGCCTGCAACTGCTCGGGCGCCCGTTCGAGGAGGTCACTCTCCTGCGCGTGGCCCGGACCTTCGAGGCGGCCGCGGGCCTGGAGCTTTCTCCGCCACTGTAGATCGAGTCCCGAGGGCCGTTCTCAGGGGCCTTTCGGGACGGCGGTGAGCTTCGCCGCCCAGTCGCCGCGCGCCGAGGGCGCACCGCCCGGAAAGGGCGGCGCCGGCATCTCTCCCTGGGCGTCGCCCGACAGCTCCATCGGGCGCGTCCAGCGGCCACTCCGCGGATCGAACCAGGCCCAACGGTAGCGACCGCCGGGGACGAAGCCCGACAGGCGCGGCTTCTCCGCCTTCACCTCGAAGTACAGCAAGCGCCAGGCTCCGGTCGGCCGTCCGCATCATGAAGCTCCAGCCGTCGAGCCCGTCGTCCGAGGACTGCCGCGAGCGGCGCGGCACCAGAGTCGTCGGAGGCCAACTGGAGATCCTGGTACCGGCCGGCCTCCGACAGAACGAAGCGGCGGAGATGCTGCATCTGGCCGCCAGAGGCGTAGCGCAGCGCGTCCCAGATGTACGGCCGCCAGCCCGCCGGCTCGCCGGTGCTCGTGACGTCGTAGGCGGCGGTGCCGTGCACGTGACCCGCGAGGCCGCCGGACAGGACCGACCCGTACATCATCGAGCGGGCGAAGTAGTTGTCCCGGTCGGAGTCGGCGGCGGGCGTCTCCCCGCCCGGCCGATTGATCGCGTGGTTCCAGCCGGTGTAGTACGGCTCGAGGTTGGCCACCGGGTAGGGTGGATCGAGCCCGAAGATCTCCTCGATCAAGGCGTAGATCGCGTTGTTGCGCGGCCGGTTGCCCACCGTGTGCATGGTCAGCCACGGAGCGCGATCGCCGTGGCCGAACCGCCGGTAGGTGGAGCTGTCGATCAGCGTCGTGTACGGCTGGCCGAAGGGGAGGGGCCCGTAGGTCTTCCAGTGCGCGGTGAGTGCGGCGTTCCACTCGTCCGCAGTCAGGCTGTACTCCTTCGGGATCCAGTCCAGGTGGATGCCGCTGAAGATCAGGTTGTAGGCGCCGTAGCGGGCGATCAGGTACTGGACGTAGCGGCCGTACGAGCGGTCGAAATCGAAGTAGGCCTTCCAGGACGGGCCGTGGTCCCGGCGGACGGTCTCCAGCAGCGGCACGAAGCCCTCGTCCGCGAGGTGTCGCATCTTGCGATCGAGGCTCTGGAAGTAGGCGGGATCGAGGCGGTCGAAGTCCGCCAACCCGTCGCGGTCGGCGAGCACCGCGAACGGCCGGTGGCCCTGCTCGTCGGCATGTCCTTGGCCGTGGTGGTGGCGCCGTCCGAGGTGCTGACGGCGGCGTCGGGCGCCCAGTGGCCGAACTTCTCCCAGGCGTTGCGCAGGTAGACGCCGTCGGCGTTCGCGAAGGTCGCGCCGCGGTGGTCGGCGTCCCAGTTGGGGAACGCGGCGATGAGGCTGATTGAGTTGAAGCCCTGGCGCTTGCGGTAGGCGACGGCCTCCTCGAAGCCGATGCCGGAGCCGGGGACGTAGTCGGCGGCGGCCTTGCTTCCCTTCCACGGCAGCCGCCAGGTGGACGCGGCGAGCCAGGTGTCGCCGACCAGGAAGAAGGGAGTGCCGTCGGCGTACTGGAGCGCGTGCCCGTTCGCGGTCGCGCGGACGAAGCCGCGCCGGTTCGGGTTCTCGAGCTTTTCGGCTTGCGTCCACGCGACCGCCCGGAGCTTCCCCCGGCCCCCGTTCAGGCCCCGGTCGGCCTCCCTGATTGGAGCCTGTGCGCCAACGCCATTCCCCCGGCGCCGTGGCCACGAACCGCACCCTGAAGGTCCGCCCGCCATCCCAGAATCCATGGACGCGGCGCGCGAACCCGGGCCCCTCGAGGTCGATCCAGCAGACCACGTCTGCGTACGGGTTGGCATACTCCTTCGAGGCCTGCAGCGTGATCTCCTGCAGGTCGAAGACGTGGGCTTCCCCGGTCGACAGCGTGGAGCGCGTCGGCGCCGATGCGCCCTCGGCCTGTGCGGAAGCGGGCACGGCCGCCAGAACAAGGGCCAGGACGAGGGACATGGCTCGCCCCGCCGCGTCAGGCGCGGGGCGCCTCGGCCGCAGGCTGGCGGCGCTCGAGCAGCGACCGTACCACCACGTAGGAGATCCCGCCCGCGATGACACCCAGGACGGTGTTCCCCACCACGAACGGGCCCACGAGAGGCCGAACGCCCTCCCAGAGGGCGGCGTAGAAGGCACGCCCGTGGAGGGTCCAGTCGATCGACTCCAGGCTTTCGGGCGAGACCCCGAGGACGGCACAGCCGAGCGCGGTCCCCGCCATGTACATGGGCGCGAGCGTCCATGGGTTGTTGGTCCAGGCCCCGGCCAGGATCGCCACCCGCGACAGGCGAAACAGGAAGGCCAGACCCAGGGCGAGGCCGGTGTGGATCCCGAGCAGGGGGGAGAACGCGATGAAGACGCCCATGCCGAAGGCCAGGGCGATGCGGTGGGGAGTGTCCTGCACGTGGAACACCGTGTGGAACGCGCGCCGGAGCTTCATGTCAGCGGGCTGTTCCGGCCGGGTGTCCACCACCACCACCGCGGAAATGATCGTGGGCGGCGGCCTCGAGCGGCTCTTGACCCTCGGCCGTGCGCAGGTCCACCCCGGGCTCACCGGCTTCGAACTGGCCGATCTCGGTGAGGCGGACGTTCCAGATGAGGCTCTGCTCGTGCACGGCCGCCACCCGGTCCGGAGGGATGGCCAGCAACAGCTGGTACTCCTCTCCCCCGTTGAGCGCCATGTCGTTCACGTCCCGCCCCCCGGCCCGAGCCACCACAGCCGCATCCGGGTCGACGGGCAAGGTCTCGGGATCGATCCAGGCGCGAAGGCCGCTGGCCTCGCACAGGTGGAGAAGATCTCCCGAGAGGCCGTCGGAGATGTCGATCGCCGCATGCGCGATCTCGCTCTCGCCGAGGCCCCGCCCGAGGGCGATCGGCGGTCGCGGATCGAGCTGAGCGAGCAGGCACCGAAGCAGGGGGCCGCGGGAGGACTCGGTCCAGACGCCGGTCGAGGCGAGGGCCCCGTCGGCGTCCAGGCGCACTCCCTGGGCGAGCAGCAGCAGGCCTGCGGCCGGGGCCCCGAGGGTCCCCGTGACCATGATGCGGTCCCCCGGCTCGGCTCCCGAACGACGGATGAGCCGCTCGGCCTGGCCCAGGAGGGTCACGTCGATCACGATTCCGCTGCCCGCTGCGGCCACGTTGCCGCCGATCAGGTTGACGGAGGTCTCGGCCGCTCGCTCGAGGAAGCCGTCGTAGAGCCCGTCCACGAAGCCGAACGGAGTCGAAGGCGGCAGGCAGAGGCTGATCGTCGCATGGCGGGGGGTGCCGCCCATCGCGGCCACGTCCGACAGGCTGGTGGAGAGCGCCTTGCGCCCGAGGAGCCGGGGAGGCGCCCACTCCTGGTGGAAGTGGGTTCCCTCCACGAGGCAATCGACGGTCACGAGGGTCTGCGGCCCCAGGGCCTCGACCGCGGCGGCATCGTCGCCGGCGCCGATGGTGACCCCGAGGCCCCCCGGGATGCGCTCCCGGAGATAACGCAGGAGCACACGCTCGCCGACTTCGTCCAGGCGCGTCTTGGGGTCGATCACGCCGGATCCTCGCTCCACCGGGTCAGGAAAGGGCTCTCCAGAAGACCGTGTGGGGGGTGACCTTGAACCTGGTCACAAGGTGGGAACCTAGCACGCCGCTTCAGGCTTCCTCGACTCGGAGGCATGCTCACCGCGGCGTGACGTGAGTCCCCGATTTAAGGACGTTGGTTCAGGGTTTCCGAAACCATCACGAGAATCCTAGAGAGCCCGGCCGAGATCATAGCATCAATCCGCGAGTACTTCGTCCAGCTCGCGGGCCAGGGCAAGGGCCCGCGCGCCCACTTCGGCCGCGGCCCGATGGAGGGCCTTCTTCTCGGCCTCACGCGCTCTGGCCCCGGGCCTGGAACAGCTCGTCCGCGATGTTGAGCGCGGCCAGCACCGCCACTCGAACCGAGTCCACGGCACCGCTCGACCGGCTCACGTCCTGCATTCGCGCATCCACGAAGGCCGCGATCTTCTCGACATGGCCCGGGTCCTCGCCTCCTCGGACGGCATAGGTCTGTCCGAAGATCTCGACGTGGACGAGGTCGGGCTTGTCCGCCATGCCGTGGATTTGACCACAAACCGGAGGGCAGGTGCCAGCCCGCCCGGGTCCCTCAGTCGAGGGTCTCGAGGACCTCGACGAGCCGCGCCACGCGGGCCTTGATCTCCTCGCGCTCGCCGCGGAGGTCTTCGACCTCGCGGTGAAGCGCGGCGAGCTTCTTGGCCTCGTCGGGCGACGGCTCGCTCTTCTTCTGAGCCGCCTCCAGGTCACGCACCGCCTGCTTCAGACGGGACTGCGCCTCGGCGAGCTGGGTCCCGAGGGCCTTGTTCTCGGCCTGCAGGCGCTTCACCAGCTCGGCGGCCTTGCGCACCTTCTGCTCGAGCAGCTCGAAGCCCTTCTCCACCTTCGCCTCCTCACTCACTGCGGATCTCCGTGCCCGCGGACCGAAGCCCGCGTACGACGCTCTCGACCGCGGCTTGGATTTCCTCGCCGGTCAGGGTGCGGGACCGGTCCTGAAAGCGAAGACTCACGGTCAGGCTCACCTTGCCCGGCGGGAGCGGCGGGCGGTCGTAGCGGTCCACGAAGGCGACCGACCGCAGCGAGGGACCGGCGGCGCTGCGGATGACGGCGAGCAGGGCCGCCGCCGGCTGCGGCGCATCGCAGACGATGGACAGATCGCGAGCGACTCCCGGGAACCGGTCGAGCGGCTCCACGCGTACCGGCAGACGCCGGGAGGTCCAACAAAGCGTCGAGGCGCAGCTCGGCGACGAAGACCTGGTCTCGCAGCTCGGCGGCCGCGAGCGCGTCCGGGTGCAGCGCTCCGTAGCTCCCGATCACGTCGTCCCCCAGCCGGATGAGCGCCGCCTGTCCAGGGTGGAGGTGAGAGGGCAAGCCCGAACGCGCCTCGAGATCGACCTCGGCCAATCCCAGCTTGCGGAACAGCAGCTCGAGCGCTCCCTTGACGTCGAAGACGTCCGCGGGACGAGCGCGCTCCGACCAGTGGGCCGCGCGCCCTTCGCCGGCGAGGAGAAGGCCGAGGCATGCGGTCCTCCCGAGGCAATCCGCTGGCCGGAGCGAAGACGTGGCCCGTCTCGAAGATCGCGACGTCCTTTCTTCCCTGCCGGAGGTTCGTACGCAGGTTCTCCAGCAGGCCGGGCAAGAGCGAGCGCCGCAGAACGGCCTGGTCCTCGGAGAGCGGGTTGGTCAGTCCCACTGCCGGACCCGACTTCGATGCCGCCCGCCGCCGCGGGGCCGAAGGCGTAGTTGATCACCTCGGTGAAACCCGCTGCGCAGAGCGCGTGCGCGAACGAGGCGACTCCGCTTCTGGTTGTCGGTCAGACCCTGCGGATCGGCCGAGGGCGGCAGGCTGGCTTCGATGTGGCCGAGCCCATGGTGACGGCCGATTTCCTCGACGAGGTCGACTTCGCGGCTGACGTCGCCGCGCCACGTCGGCGCCTCGACTTCGGCCTGGCCCGAAGCCCAGGGCCCGACGGAGAACCCGAGGCCCGCGAGGATCTGCTGCGCGCGAGGCGCGGGCACGCTCGTCCCCAACACCGCGTCGAGGCGAGCCGAGCGCAACACGATCCGCGACCGCGGCCGCGGTGCGGGGTGGCGCTCGATCAGCCCGGGCCGGCTCGTGCCCGCGCCCGTCTGCTCCAGAAGGTGGGCGAGCCGCGCCAGGGCCAGAGGCGGGCCCTCGGGATCGGCCCCCCGCTCGAAGCGATGCGACGCCTCCGTGTGCATCCCGAGCGCACGGGATCCCCGCCGGATGGCCCGTGGCTCCCAGTAGGCCGCCTCGAGCGCCACGACCCGCGTCGCGTCGCTCACTTCGCTCGACGCACCGCCCATGATCCCGGCCAGGGCCAGCGGCGCCTCGGGTCCGGCGACCACTCCGATGGGCACCCGCGCGTCGAGGCTGCGATCCACGCCGTCGAGGGTCGTGACGCGCTCCCCCGCGCGGGCCCAGCGCACGTGCAGCGCGCCTTTGGGGATCTTGCCGAGGTCGAAGGCGTGGGTGGGCTGCCCCATCTCCATCATCACGTAGTTGGTGAGGTCGACGAGGTTGCTGATGGAGCGCACCCCGACCGCTTCGAGGCGGGCGCGCAGCCAGTCCGGCGACGACCCGATCCTGACGTCGAGGACCCGCGCACAGAAGCGCGGACACAGGTCGGGCGCCTCGATGACGACGTCGAGCACCTCGCCCGCGGGCTTTCCGTGCTCGGCGAAGTCCACCGCCAGCGGCTTCAAGGCCAGGCCGTAGATGACCGCCACCTCGCGGGCCACGCCGTAGAGGTTCATGCAGTCGACCCGGTTGGTGGTGACGTCGAGGTCGAGGACGGCGTCGTCTCCCTCACCCTCGAGGCCTTCCAGGGCCAGGCCCACCAGGGTCAACGCCTCGCCGAGCTTCCGGGGCTCGACGGGCACGTCGACGTAGTCGCGCAGCCAGCCGTAGGGAACCTTCACCGCGCGAACTGCTCCAGGAAGCGGAGGTCGTTCCCGTAGAAGAGGCGAATGTCGTCCACACCATGGCGCATCATGGCCACGCGCTCGATGCCGAGGCCGAAGGCGAAGCCCGTGACCTCCTCGGGATCGTAGACCTTGCGGCCGAGGCGCGCGTTCACCGCCTCGAAGACCGCCGGGTGCACCATGCCCGAGCCCAGGATCTCGAGCCAGCCCGTGTTCTTGCAGACCCGACAGCCCTTGCCGCCGCACACCACGCAGCCGAGGTCGGCTTCGACGGAAGGCTCGGTGTAGGGGAAGAACGACGGGCGGAAACGCACGGGAAAGCCCGGACCGAAGATCGCGTGCAGGAAGGCCTCGATCGTTCCCTTGAGGTGTCCGAGGTGAATGCCCGGCCCCACCACGAGGCCCTCGATCTGCTGGAACATCGGCGAGTGGGTGATGTCGTCGTCGCGCCGAAAGACGCGGCCGGGGCAGATGATCCGCACCCGGGGCGGGTGCGGATTGTCGAGCATGTAGCGGATCTGCGCGGACGAGGTGTGGGTGCGGAGGACGACACCCTCACCCCCGGCCACGTAGAACGTGTCCTGCATGTCGCGGGCGGGATGGTCGGCGGGCATGTTCAAGGCTTCGAAGCAGTGGTAGTCGTCTTCCACCTCGCGTCCTTCGTAGACCTCGTAGCCCATCGAGACGAAGATGTCCTCGAGGTCTTCGCGGACCGCGCTCAGGGGGTGGGCCCGGCCCAACCGCGGCACCCGGCCCGGCAGCGACAGGTCGACCTGCTCGCGGGCCAGGCGATCGGCCCGCGCCCCCTCCGCGAGCCGACGTGCCGGTCGCGGTGAGCGCATCCTCCATGAAGGCCTTCAGGGCGTTCAGCTCCAGCCCGGCCTGCTTGCGCGCCTCGCCCTCCAGCCGGCCGAGGTCCTTCAGAAGAAGGGTCAGGACGCCCGACTTGCGCCCGAGGAATCGGTCACGCACGCGCCTGGAGCGCGGTCGCATCCGCGATCGCTCGGAGCTCGAGTGTGAACCGGGCCTTGATCTCCGCGGGGGTTTCGCTCATGGGCCGAGTGGTCGGGGGCCGATGCGTCGGCCCCCGCCCGGCGCGATCAGGCCGAGGCCGGCGCCGCCTTCGGCGACTCGGCCGGCGCCGCCTTCGCCGACTCCACGAGACGCGTGAACGCCTGCGGGTCGCGCGCCGCGATGTCCGCCAGCGACTTGCGGTCGAGGTCCACCCCGGCCCGCTTCAGGCCCGCGATGAACTGGCTGTAGGACATGTCGTGCAGGCGCGCGGCGGCGTTGATGCGGATGATCCAGAGGCGGCGGAAGTCGCGCTTCTTCCGGCGTCGCCCCACGTAGGCGAAGTTTCCGGCGCGGTCGACCGCTTCCTTGGCCGCCCGATACAGCTTGCCCTTGTTGAGGAAGAACCCCTTGGCGCAGGCGAGAGAAGCTTCTTCCGCTTCTCCCGGCGCTTGCTTCCCCGCTTGACTCTCGGCATCTCGAAATCCCTTCGGAGGCGTGGCCGATACTGGCCAGCCCGTCACGCTTCTAGGCGGCGACGAAGCCCGGGCCGCAGGACCGCGACCCAACTGTGGCTGTGGAGTCTCTAAAGGCCCAGCAGCATGGCCCGGACGCTCGGGGTCTCGGGCTTCGAGACGAGCGTCGACTTCCGCAGGCCGCGCTTCCGGCCCGCGTTCTTCTTGGTGAGGATGTGGCGCTTCCCGGAATGGCCACGCTTCACCTTGCCGGTCGCCGTGAGCTTGAACCGCTTCACCGCGCCCCGCTTGCTCTTGTGCTTCAGCTTCGCTTTCGGTTTCCTCATTCTCCGCTCTCTGTGTTGTCGGCGCCCACCGCCGCCGGCACGGCCGCGCGCCGCGGCCTTCTTGACCGCGGCTTTCTTGGCCTTGGCCGGCTTGGGGGCGGCTTCCTTCTTGGGGGCGAGGATCTGCACCATCGTCATTCCCTCCTGTCGTGGAGAGACTTCGATGAGCGCAACCTCGACCAGCTCGGCGGCCAACCGGTTCAGGATCCGGCGGCCGATCTCGTTGTGGGCCATCTCGCGGCCGCGGAAGATCACGGTGGACTTCACCTTGTTGCCGTCCAGAAGGAAGCGCTCGACGTTCCTCGCCTTGAACTGGAAGTCGTGCTCGTCGATCTTGGGCCGGAACTTGACCTCTTTGACCTGGATATGGCGTTGATGCTTCCGCGACTCCGACTCCCGCTTCGCCTGCTGGTAGAAGAACTTTCCGGAGTTCATGATCCGGCAGACGGGCGGGGTGGCGGTGGCCGCGATCTCCACGAGGTCGAGGCCCTTCTCCTCGGCGATCATGAGCGCCTGCGCCGGCGGCATGATTCCGAGCTGGGCCCCGTCGTCGTCGATCACGCGGACTTCCTTGGCGCGGATGCGATCGTTGATTCGGACCGACTTGTTCTCTATGAGCCACCTCCGGGCTGGGCCGGCTGTTCCTCGGTGAGCGCTCGCTCCGCCGTGAGGCGCGCGATCCGTTCGGCGAATGCGGCGACGTCCGTGGTCCCGAGGTCTCCCGCGTGGCGGTGCCGGAGGGCCACGTTACCGGCCTCGACTTCCTTGTCCCCCACCACGAGCATGTAGGGGACCTTCTGCATCTGGGCTTCCCGGATCTTGTAGCCCATCTTCTCGCTGCGGTCGTCCACGTGGACGCGTGCCCCGCGGTCGCGCAGCGTCTTCGCCACCGAGCTGCGCGTACTCCTGATGGCGCTCGGCCACCGGGATGACGACCGCCTGTACGGGGGCGAGCCAGAGCGGGAAGGCGCCCGGCGTAGTGCTCGATCAGCACCCCGAAGAAGCGCTCCAGGCTGCCCAGGAGCGCTCGGTGCAGCATCACCGGCTGGTGCGCCTTGCCGTCGTCGCCGATGTACTCGAGCTCGAAGCGGTTCGGGTTGTGGAAGTCGACCTGGATGGTCGAGCACTGCCACGCGCGGTCGAGCGAGTCCTTGATCTTGATGTCGATCTTCGGCCCGTAGAAGGTGCCCTCGCCCGGGATCCACCTCGTAGGCGAGGCCCCGGGTCTCGAGCGCCTTCTTGAGCGCCGCGGTGGCCACGTTCCACTGCTCGTCCGTCCCGCTCGCGTCCGCGGGCTTGGTCGAGACGTAGATGTCGTAGCGCTCGAAGCCGAAGGCCTTCAGCATCGAGGTCACGAAGTCGAGGACCCGGACGATCTCGGCGTCGATCTGGTCGAGGCGGCAGAAGAGGTGCGCGTCGTCCTGGGTGAAGCCGCGCACCCGCAGCAGGCCGTGCAGCACCCCCGAGCGCTCGAAGCGATAGACGGTGCCGAGCTCGGCGTAGCGCAGCGGCAGCTCGCGGTAGCTCCGGAGCTTGCTCTTGTAGATCGTGATGTGGAACGGGCAGTTCATCGGCTTCAACTGGTACTCGACGCCCTCGATGTCGATGGGCGAGTACATGTTGGCCTTGTAGTACTGGGTGTGCCCGCTGGTGTTCCAGAGGTCGATCTTCGCGATGTGCGGCGAGTAGACGAGGTCGTAGCCGCCCGCGAGGTGCTGGTCGCGCCAGAAGTCCTCGATGTTCTTGCGGATGAAGCCGCCCTTGGGGTGCCACAGGATCAGCCCCGAGCCGGTTTCGTCGGCGATCGAGAAGAGGTCGAGCTCGCGTCCCAGCTTGCGGTGGTCGCGTCGCTTGGCCTCTTCGAGCCGCTTCAGGTGCTGGTCGAGCTCTTCCGGCGTGAAGAAGGAGGTCCCGTGGATGCGCTGCATCGCCGGGTTGCCTTCCTTGCCCTTCCAGAGCGAGCCCGACGAAGACAGGACCTTGATCGCCTTGATCTTCCCGGTCGAGGGCAGGTGCGGTCCCAGGCAGAAGTCGATGAAGTCGCCCATCGTGTAGCACTGCACGATGTCGCCGGCCTTCTCCTGGATGAGCTCGCACTTCAGGGTCTGGCCCTTCGACGCGAAGAGGGCCAGGGCCTCGGCCTTGGGGATGAGCTTCTTCTCGATGGGCCGGTTCTGCTTGACGATGTGGGCCATCCGCTTCTCGATGGCCACGAGGTCCTCGGGCGTGAACGGCTTGCTCACGAGGAAGTCGTAGAAGAACCCGTCCTCGGTGGGCGGGCCGATTCCGCACTGCGCCTCGGGATGCAGCTCGGTCACCGCCGCGGCCAGGAGATGGGCGGACGAGTGACGATAGATCTCGATCGGGGAATCGGCCGGTTTGGACTCGCCGGAAGGACCTGTGTTGTCGAGAGTCTCCAATGTGGGGGCCGTCGACATCTAGCTTGCGGTCAGCACGATCAGATCCATCCGTCTCCAATCGACCGGGAGGAGCCCATCACGACCATCGCGATGGTAGGCGCGGGTGGAATTGAACCACCGACCTCTTCCGTGTCAAGGAAGCGCTCTACCACTGAGCCACGCGCCTCCAACGGCCGAAAGCGAAAGAATACAGCGGGATACGAGATGTGTCAACGGCCGCGCGCTCGGGCCCTTCGTCGCTCCGGAGCCGCTGTGCCCAGCCTCGGCCCCAACGGCCGAGGTGCTACCATCGACACTGGTTATAACCTCGAAGGAGGTGCCCTCATGAGGACGATCCCTCCAATCGCCCTCGTTCCCCTGGGTCTGTTCGCCGGCCTCCTTGGTGGCTGCGGCGGACCGACGCCGACAACGGGCCGCGCAAGCCAGGCATTCTTGATCGTCTCCAACGGCCCACGCCAGGCCACCTGGACGCGCAACTTCAACCCCCTGCACCCCGAGGCGCTGTTTCCTTCAGCGGGGGGCATCTACGAGCCCCTCCTCATCTTCAACCGTGCGAAGGCAACGTACGTGCCCTGGCTGGCCTCGTCGTACTCCTGGAGCACCGACAACACGCGCCTGACCTTCGACGTCCGGCCCGGCGTGAAGTGGTCGGACGGGAAACCCTTCACTGCCCGGGATGTGGTGTTCACGTTCGACCTGCTGCGCCGCCATCAGGCGCTCGACACGCGCCGGGTCTGGGAGTTGCTGAGCGAGGTCAAGGCCCCGACCGAGGCCACCGTCGAGTTCACGTTCCGACGGGCCTATACGCCGGGGCTGGTGTTCATCGGCCACCAGGTCATCGTCCCCGAGCACGTCTTCAAGGCCGTGCCCGACCCCGCGACATTCCTGAACGAGACGCCGGTGGCGACCGGGCCTTTCACCGTGATCAAGCGGTTCGAGCCCACGGTATTCGAGCTCGGCCGCAACGACGACTACTGGCAACCGGGCAAGCCAAAGGTCGCGGGCCTTCGACTCCCCGCCCTTGCCACCAACGAGCAGGCGATCCAGGCCCTGGCCGCAGGCCAGCTCGACTGGGCCGGGCTCTTCGTGCCCGACGTGGACGCGACTTTCGTGGCCAAGGACCGCGCCCACAACCGCTACTGGTTCCCGCCTCTGGGCAACGCGGTGGTGCTCTTCGTGAACTCCACCAGGAAACCTCTAGGTGACGCGAGCGTGCGCAAGGCGCTGAGCATGGCGATCGACCGCTCGCGGATCACCAAGGAAGCGATGCTGGGCTATACCGTGCCTTCGGACGCCACCGGCCTCGCCGACTTCGATCAGCGTTGGAAGGACCCGGCCGCGGTGAAAGCCGGAACCTGGACGGTGAGGAACCCGGCGCGAGCGAACGCGCTTCTGGACGCCGCCGGCCTCACCCGAGGGCCAGACGGCGCCCGCCGTGGACCCGGGGGCGGCGGCCTGCGCTTCACGATCGACGTGGTGGCCGGTTGGTCCGACTGGGAGACGGCCGCCCGCATCGTTGCCGAGAACCTGAAGGAGGTCGGGATCATGGCCACCGTCTCGCCTTCCGAATACGCCACGTACCTGGACAAGGCCCGGCGCGGCCGCTTCGACCTTCTGCTGGGCTCGAGTCAGCGGGGCCCCACCCCCTACAACTTCTACCGCGGGCTCATGGCCAGCGACGCTACGGCCCCGATCGGCGAGCTGGCCTATGAGAACTACGGGCGCTTCGCCAACAAGGAAGTCGACGAGACGCTGCGCAAGTTCGAGGCGACGGACGACGGCGCCACCCGGAAGCTGCTCAACAACCGGATCCAGGCCCTCTTCGTGGAACACGCACCCGGCCTTCCCTTGTTCCCCGGACCTTCCTGGGGGGAGTACACGAGCCAGCGCTTCACCGGCTTCCCCGACGACGCCAACCCCTACGCCAAGCTGGCGCCGCACGACGACCCAGAGCCGCTTCTGGTCATGGTCGAGGTGAAGCCGCGGACCGAGTAAAGCCGACGTCCCGAAAGACCGCTCTCACGGTCTGATTCGCGTTGTGCGACGTCACGGCCAGGCCCACATGGGCCTCGCGGGGTAGACGCTGCTCGTGGACGCTGAACGTCCGCCAGCTCTGGCCGTCTTCGCTGCTCAGTCCGGTGATGGTGTCGCCGTGACGCGTCAGCTTCAACCACACGTTCGGAAACCTCACGGGGAAATCCGGCTGGGGCGGGAGTGGTTGGGGCGGGTAGATGCCGGTGCACGGCCCATTCGCCGCGACCCGAGATTGGAACTCGAGACCGCCGTTGTTCTGGTTGCGAGGCTGATTGTCCCCGAACGCGAGAAGAAGAGCATGCTCCGCGCCGGCTTCGAGCGAAGCCCGCAGCATCAGTCCCGCCTTCGTGTAGAGGTCGGCCATGGTCAGCGAGACGACGCGGACGCTCAGCTCGAAGTCTCCTGAAACCAGGGCGTGGGCATAATGGAACTCGTCTCGGGTTCCCCAGATGTCTTCGCCGCCGGCAACGATCTCCACGTCCGTCGCCGACTGTTGCGTGGTGCCACGCAGTCGCGGAGAGCCAACGTCGCTACCTGCAAGAGAGAGGGTATTCATGAATCGAGAGCCCTTGTTCATCGTCAGTGACGGATAGCCCTTGGACCAAGATCCCCTGACTCAAAGGGCCTTCGGCGCGGACCGCCAGTTCTCGACCCGCAGGCCTGGGATCCGCCTCATGTGCTCGACGTTGTCTGTGACCAGGATGGCCTCGAGCGACACGGCATGCGCTGCCACCGCGACATCGAAGTCCTCGATCCGGACGCCCCGCTTCTCCAAGTCAGCCTTGATGGTTCCAAAGGATCGGCTGACCGCATCCGACCACTCTGCCCGGATCAGCTCATGGCTGAGAGCATCGAACCGGCGGCGCAGACGCGTCCGCCGCGCCGACCGTGGCAGCCTCGCCAGACCGTACTCGATCTCGGCGACGACGGGCTGGGGCAGGCGGACTTGGGTCCGGTCGCTCTGGATGAGCCGGGCCACGACGTCTGCGTCCCCGCGCATGAGGAACGATACCGTGTTGGTATCGAGCACGTGCATCACAATGCTCGGGGCTTCTTGCTGGAGCGTCGCGACCGGATCGCGCCCATCATCTCGTCGACGGCTTTCCGATCCTGAGCGTCCCCCTTCGCCGGTTCGAGCGCCTCGATGAGGCGGGGGCTCCACTCCTCTTCTTCCTCGATGGTTCTTTCAAGAGCCCTGGCGATGAAGCGGTTGCGGCTGATCCCGAGCTCCCGTGCTCGTCGGTCGATCCTCTCGATCAAGTCAGGGGCCAGGTGGACGGTCGTGGTCACCTGACTAGAATACAAACATATTTACGTTCGCTCAATCCGAGGCCCGCTCAGGCAAGCTCCGCCCTCAATGCCTGGTTCAGCGCTTCCCCGTCGTGCTCCGAGTTGAAGAGATGCGTCGAGATCCGGTTCCCGTTCAGCCACTGCTTCGGCACGACCTTGACCACGACTCCGTGCTTCTCCAGGAGGCGGATCTGCAGTGCCCTGCCGTCCACCCGGTCAGGCAGCTCATACGTGACGAGGGGTGAGGCCAGGGGCCCCGGCGGTGGGCTGACGACACGGAGCTTCGGCAATCCTCGCAGGTCGTCGTAGAGCCGGTTGCGCCGTCGGAGATTGTGGGCCTCGACCCTCGCGATGCCGATCGCAGAGATGTATGCGAGCGCCGCGCCGAGGCCGATGACTCCGGGGAGGTTGCACACGCCCGACGAGTCGGAATAGGCCGCTCGTCCCCCCTGCAGCGCGATCGGGTCGACCCGGTCCCCCAGATCCTCGCTCAGATAGAGCAGGCCCGTACCCTTGGGACCCAGTAGCCACTTGTGGCCGCTGGTCGCGTAGACGTGGCATCGGAGCGCCTTCACGTCCACGGCGATGCCGCCCGCCGCCTGCGCGCCGTCCACGACGGCGATGGCGCCGCGCTCGCGCGCCAGCGCCGAGAGCGCTTCCACCGGCATGCGAAGCCCCGTCGAGGTCAGCACGTGAGAGAAGGAAACCACGCGGGTGCGCGGCGTGAAGACGCGGGCGAATCGGTCCAGGATCGCCGACGCGTCGTTCTCGCCAGGGGGGATCGTGACGATGTCGAGGACCGCACCGTACCTGCGCGCGGCGTAATCCCAGCACGCTCGTCCCCCGGGGTGCTCCTGGTCGGTGGTCAGCACCCGGTCACCCGGACTCAGCCGCAGGCCCGACGCCACCCAGTTCATTCCTTCGGTGGTACAGCGCGTGAGGACGAGCTCCTCCTTCTGGCAGCCGAGAAAAGCCGCGGCCTGGCCGCGGACCTCCTCCATGGCGGCCTCCTGAGCGCCATAACCGTAGAGGACCGGGTTCAGCTCGAGCTCCTTCCACGCGGCGAGAGTCCGGTCCATGACCGGGCGCGGGGTCGGCCCCAGCGAACCGGTCTGCAGGTAGACGAGGCCAGGTGCGAACAGGTAGTCGGCGGCGGCGGCCAGGCCTCGGGTCTCGCTCGAGGGCTCGGACTCGGCGCGAGCGCGACGGGCAGCGGGCAGGGCGTCGAGCGCCGACAGGGCCCCAAGCGAGGCCAGGAAGGAGCGGCGAGAGCGCGATTCGGAGTTCTTCATTTCTCGATCGGCTTCGAAGGGCCCGAACCGTCGGCCGCCACGCCGGGGTCCGACCGCCCAGTTGCCCTCCCCCTTACAGAATGCTCTTCCCGAGAAGAGACGCCAGCAGCTCGACCGCCAGCCGCGCGGTTCCGTTTCGCTCGTCCAGGACTGGGTTCACCTCGACGAACTCCGCGGACACCACCTTACCTGTGTCCGCGAGCATCTCCATGGCGAGGTGGGCCTCGCGGTAGGACAGGCCGCCCGGAGAAGGCGTGCCCACACCCGGCGCGGCCACGGGGTCCATGCCATCCATGTCGAAGCTGACGTGGATCCCGGCGGTGCCGAAGGTGGCGCGGTGAATGGCCTCTTCCATCACGGCGCGCATCCCCCGCTCGTCGATGTCGCGCATCGTGAAAGCGCCGACGCCGGAGGCGCGGACGTTGGCCCGCTCCGCCGGGTCGACGTCGCGAATGCCGATGAGCGACGCCTGCGCGCCAAGCACCATCGGGGCGAAGCCCGCGAGGTTGACGAGGCTCGGCTCGCCGATTCCGAGGGCGGTGGCGAGCGGCATCCCGTGGATGTTGCCGCTGGGGCTCGTCTCCGGCGTGTTGGCGTCGGCATGGGCGTCGAACCAGATGAGGCCCACCTTCCCGCCCTGCGCCCGGAAGTGCCGAGCCAGACCCGCGAGCGTGCCCATGGCGATCGAGTGGTCGCCCCCCAGGACGACGGGCACGCTCCCCTCTCGAACTGCGCGCTCGACCGCGTCGCGGAGCAGCGCGCAAACCTCGACGATCTCCTTCAGGTACTTCTTCCGCGGGTCGCCGGGGCCCTGGGTCTCGGCGATCTTCACGGGCAGGTCCCCGTTGTCGCGGACCTCGTACCCGAGCTCGCGGACTCGGTCGGCGAGCCCCGCGACGCGCAGCGCCGAGGGGCCCATGTCCACGCCGCGCCGGCCGGCGCCGAGGTCGAGAGGGACGCCAATGAAAGTGACCGTTTTCGAGGGCTTCACGCCGGGGACGCTACACCCCCTCGTTCGATCGATTCAAGCGTCGGGTTGACGGGGACGCCCGCGGGTCTCGATAATCCTTCGAGCCCCGCATGTCGACACCGCCGCAACGCAAACCGCCGCCTCCCGCTCCCGCCCCGGTGGAGACCTTCGACCTGCTCGGGATCCTGGCCAAACGCCATGTGATCACCGCCGAGCAGGTGGAACGAGTCCGCCGCTCGACCAAGGTCAACGGATTGCCGACGGAGCAGGCCCTGCTCCAGCTCGCGTTCGCGAGCGAGGCCAGCATCGCCCAGGCCCTGGCCGCCGAGGCCGGCCTCCCCTACGTCAAGCTGAACCCGCTCGACCTCGACCTCGACGTGGTCACGAAGGGGATCGCGGGCCCGTTCGCGCGCCGGCACGGCATGGTCGCGATCTCGAAGACCGCCGACAAGATCACGGTCGCGGTCCACAACCCGTTCGCGCCCTTCCCGCTCGACGACATCAAGCGCGTGACCGGCCTCGACGTCGATCGCGTGGTCGCCTCCCGGGCCGACGTCGAGACCATCAACAAGGGCTTCTACGACCTGAAGTCGAGCCTGCAGACCGCGGAGAAGCAGCTCAAGCAGAGCCGCATCTCCACCGTCGACCTCGGCAACCAGGAGTTCCTTTCGCGCTCGGCGGACGACCTCGACCCGGCGGCGGCTCCCGTGGTCAAGGCCCTCGACCACATCCTCACCTACGCCTTCGAGCAGCGCGCCTCGGACATTCACTTCGAGCCCAAGCGCGAGCTGACCCTCGTGCGCCTGCGCATCGACGGCATCCTCCACGACGTCCACCTCATCCCGAGGATCGTGTACGAGGCCGTGGTCTCGCGCATCAAGCTGCTCTCCGGCTGCAACCTGGCCGAGAAGCGCCGGCCCCAGGACGGCCGCATCAAGCGCGAGCAAGGAGGGCGCGAGGTCGAGCTGCGCGTCTCGACCATGCCCACGGCCTTCGGGGAGAAGGCGGTGCTCCGCATCTTCGATCCCGACATCCTGCTGAAGGGCGTCGACGACCTCGGCCTCTCCGCCCACGACCTCCCGAAGTTCTACGACTTCGTGTCCCGGCCCACCGGGATCATGCTGGTGACCGGCCCCACGGGCAGCGGGAAGACGACCACCCTCTACTCCACCCTCAAGTACCTCTCGAAGCCCGAGGTCAACATCGTCACCATCGAAGACCCGGTGGAGATGGTGTTCGAGGACTTCAACCAGGTCTCGGTGCGGCCCCAGATCGAGATCACGTTCGCGAGTGCCCTGCGCACCGTCTTGCGCCAGGACCCCGACATCGTGATGGTGGGCGAGATCCGCGACGCGGAGACCGCGGACCACGCGGTCCAGGCCGCCCTCACCGGACACCTGGTGCTGTCGACCCTCCACACGAACGACGCCTCGTCCTCGATCACCCGCCTTCTCGACCTCGGGGTCCCCCACTTCCTCATCACCTCGACCCTCATCGGCATCATGGCCCAGCGCCTGGTGCGCGAGAACTGCACCCACTGCCTCGAGGAATACGCGCCGACGGCGGAAGAAGCCTCGGCCCTCAAGATCCCCCTCGACAAGCTCCAGCCCTACAAGTTCAAGCGAGGAAAGGGCTGCCTGCACTGCCGCGAGACGGGCTACATGGGCCGGACCGGGATCTACGAGGTGCTGCCCATGACCGAGAAGATCCGCCGGCTGGTGTCCTCCCAGGCCGGCTCGATCGAGCTCTTCAAGGCCGCGCGGGAAGAGGGCCTGCGCACGCTCAAGGAAGCCGCGATCGAGAAGGTCTTCCGCGGGATCACCACCGTGACCGAGGCGGTTCGGGTCACCGGGAAATAGGCCGCTGTCCGTCTGCGGAACCCGCGGTCCCAGGATCGAACGCGCCCCCTGGGGGAGGCCACCGTCCCCAGCCGCAAACCGCCGAGCGCGCCGGACTTGCCCCCGGCACGCTCATGGCACGGTCCTTGGAGACAGGCCCCGGGGGGTCCGGTCGATGAATGACCTGCGTCACGCGTTCCGCAGCCTCGCCAAGAGGCCCGGATTCACGATGGCCGCCCTCCTGACCCTCGCCCTCGGCATCGGCGCCAACACGGCCGTCTTCAGCATCGTGAACGCGCTCCTGCTCCGCCCGCTGCCCTTCGGCGAGAAGAGCGACCGCGTCGTCACGATCCATTCCACCCACCCAACGCAGGCCCCCGACTTCGACTGGGACAACTCGCAGGTCTCCTCCGAGGACTTGCAGGACTTCACGCGCGAGAGCCGGACCCTGGAGGAAACCGCCGGTTGGGTCGCCCGTAACTTCACCCTCGCCGGCGACGGCGAGCCCCAGGCCGAGCGCGTGCGCGGCGGCTCGATCACGCCCAACCTCTTCTCGATGCTCGGCGTCGCGCCCCGGCTGGGCCGGCACTTCCGGCCGGAGGAAGCCGCCCCGCCCGGGTTCGAGCCGGCCGTGATCCTGAGCGATGGCCTCTGGCGGCGACGCTTCGGCGGGGATCCCGCGATCGTGGGGCAGAGCGTGAGGATCAACGGCCGGCCCCTGACCGTCGTGGGGGTGATGCCCGAGCGCTTCCGCTTCCCCGAGCGAGACGAGCTGTGGGTCCCCTATCGGCCGGACCCCTCACGGAGCCCGCGCGGTGCGCGGTTCGTCTTCGCGTTTGCGGTGCTCAAACCCGGTGCCGCCGTCTCGGACGCCCAGCAGGAGCTCGGTTCGGTCGCGGAGCGGTTGGCACAGGAGCACCCCGACACGAACCGAGGCTGGGGCGTCCGCGTGTTCAGCTTCCGCGATCAGGCGGTCGACCGGAGCGGTCGGGTGCTCGTCACCCTGCTCCTCGGCTCCGTGGGCCTGGTGCTGCTCATCGGCTGCGGGAACCTCGCGAGCCTGCTCCTGGCCCGAGGCGCCGCCCGTCAGCGTGAGATGGCCGTGCGGACGGCTTTGGGCGCGCGACGCGGCGATCTCGTCCGCCACCTCCTGGCCGAGGCGTTGCTCCTGGCCGTCGTCGGCGGCGTGCTCGGCGTTCTGCTCGGCGCGTGGGGCCTCGACCTCGTGGTCGCGTCCTTCCCCGAGGACCTGCCCTACTGGGTCCGTCTCGATCTCGACGCTCGCGTCCTGGCCTTCACCATCCTCGTCTCCCTCGGGACCGCGGTGGCCTTCGGGCTCGTGCCCGCTCTGCGGACTTCGAGACCCGACGTGGTCGTGGAGCTGAAGGAGGGCGGGAGGTCGGGGGGCTCGCGCAGACAAGGCCGAATCCAGCGGGCCCTCGTCGTGGGCCAGGTCGCCCTCTGCGTCGGGCTTCTCATGGGGGCCAATCTCCTGATCCGGAGCTTCCTGAGCCTGCAGGAAGCCAAGAGCGGGTTCGAGGAGGACCGCCTCCTCACCCTGCGTCTCTACCTGGCCGGCGATGCCTACGACGAGGTCGAAGCCAAGACGGCGTTCTTTCGGCGCGCCACCGAGCAGCTCCGCTCCTTGCCGGGCATCCGCTTCGCCGCCGCGACCACCAGCATCCCCACGGACGACGGGGGTTACTCGGCGCGCGCCGTGGCCGACGGCCAGCCGGTGGCCCCCGGCGACGAGACCGGCGTCTCGGTCATCGGGGTGACCCCGGGCCTCTTCGACGCGCTCGGCACGGCCGCTCCCCAGGGTCGCGACTTCACCGAGGACGAGAGCGACCCGAAACGAGCCGAAGTGGCGATCGTGAACCGGGGCCTGGCCCAGAAGTTCTGGCCGGAGGGCGACGCGATCGGCCGTCGCCTCGGCCTCGTCGAAGGGGAGCGGACCGCGTGGCTCGTCGTCGTCGGCATCGCACCCGACGTGCACTACGAAGAGTTCGGCGACGAGTCGCCGCAATCCGAGCTCAACGTCTACGTGCCTTACGGGCGCGTGGGCAGCCGGACCATGGCCCTCCTCGTGCGCACCGAGGGCAAACCGGCGGCCCTGGCCACTGCCGTTCGGGAGGCCCTCCGCGGTCTGGATCCGAGCCTTCCCACCTACGACGTGCGGACGATGCCGGAGGTCCGCGCCTACACGACGTGGGAGCAGCGCTTCCTGAGTGAGGCCATGGGCGCCTTCGCCGCGGCGGCGCTCCTCCTGGCCTGCCTCGGGGTCTATGGCCTCCTCTCCCACGCCGTCAGCCAACGGGTCCACGAGATGGGGATCCGGCTGGCCCTCGGCGCCCGCCCCGGAGACGTCGTCCGGCAGGTCGTGGGCGAAGGACTGTCCGTCGCGGCTCTCGGCATCGTGCTCGGCCTGCTCCTGGCCGCCGCCTTGTCGCGGGTCCTGGCCGGCGCCCTCTACGGCGTCTCGGGAGCCGATCCGGGCAGCTTCGTGGTCGTGGTCACGGCCCTGGTCGCGGCGGTCCTGGCCGCGAGCTACTGGCCGGCCCGACGGGCGGGACGCACCGACCCCATGGCGGCCCTGCGCTGCGAGTGAGCAGGGACCGCGGCTCTATTCGCCGAAGACCACGCACCGGAAGGCCTCGATCTCGGTGGACGGCTCGCGCCAGGCGAAGGGCGGGAGCCCGGCCTTCATGCAGGTCCGATCGAGGAACGTGTCACGGTCCCAGCCGTGCTCCAGCGGCACCTGCGGAAGGAGAAGGCCCTGACGGCCGCGGGCCCGCACCAGCAGGCCCATCTCTCCGACCACGACCTCGTCCGGGCGGACACGAAACGTGGGACCAAGGACGGAAATCTCCAGCTCCAGCGAGGGAAGCTCCTCCGCCGTGACCGCATCGAAGCGGTCGTCGCGCAGGGCGGCCGCCACCGCGACGTCGGCCACCACGTCGACCAGCGGGCGATCGGCGCGGACGAAACCGATGCAGCCGCGCAGGGCGGTGTCGGCGCTTCGACGGAGCGTCACGAAGGCGCCGGCTCTGCTCTCGAGGCCGGGCCCCTTGGGCCGGTCGGGCCCGGGGCCGCCGGCGAGCGCGGCGAGAATCGAGGCCCGCGCGAACCGGAGCAGGGCAAGGCGCTCCCCCGTGCTCAGCAGCTCCCAGGACGGCGGTTCGCTCGTCACGCGAGCAGGGCCGCGGACAGATAGCCGACCACGCGGCTCTTGTCGTGCTCGCCCGCGTCGCCGCTGTCGCCGTACCTCAAGACGCGCGTCCGAAGGGCGCCGAGCGCGGCCGCGGCCTTCATCACCGCGACCATGGGACCTCCCCCGCAGGCGTGGCCGGGCGACCGCAGAAGGCGGGCCATGAGGGCGTCCGGGTCGAAGTCGCGCACGTCACCGACGACCGCCGCGTCCAGCGCATTGGCCTCGGGTGCGGGATGGTAGTGGCTGAGGTCGCTCGACGCCACGAGCAACACGTGCTCGCGGCCGGCAAGGGCCGCGGTCAACGCCTCGGCGAGGGCCAGGACCTCGTCACGGTCCTGATGGCCCATGAGAACGGGGACGATGCGGAGGCCGGGCACGAGGTGCTGGAGGAACGGCAGCTGCATCTCGAGGGAGTGCTCTTTGAGGTGGGGCTGCGGCAGATCCACCACGAGAGAGTGGGCCTCGAGCAGCCGATCGGCCAGCTCCTCGTCGATGGGCACGCGGCCCAGAGGCGTCTCGAAGGCGCCACGCGCAACGAGGGCCAGCCCTTCGAAGAGCACTCGATGCGAGGGGCCCACGAGGACCGCCGTGAGGTCCCTCTTGCCGCGAAGGAGAGAGTACCCATGGGCCGCCACCGGGCCCGAGTAGACGAGCCCCGCGTGCGGGCTGATGAGCCCGACCAGTCGTCCGAGGGGCGGCGGCGGCGGTACGAGCGCCAGGTACGACTCGACCTCGGCCCGGATCTCCGGAGCGCTCCCGGGATACCAGGTCCCCGCTACCGCGGCCTTGCGGTCGACCGACGCCATGCCCTGCCTACCGGTAAACCCTGTAGTCGATGTCCGGAAAGATGTTGTCCCGGTCCTCGAACTCGCGCACGATCGGCTCCTCGAGGAACCCGCCGCTCGAGAGCATCCGGTAGAGATAGTCGAAGCGCGCGATATGGTCGCGCGTGCGCTTCTTCGCGTACTCCACGGTGGTGTTCGTCTTCATGATGAACGCCCAGTCCGAGGATTGCGCCAGGAGCAACTCTCGCGCGGCCTGGTTGAGGGCGCGCCGCTCGAGATCGCTCGGGTGCTCGAAGCGGCGGGCCAGCTCCACCATCCGGGCCGCGGCCATGTCCAGATGCGGGTAGATCCAGTCGTTCCCCGGGTTCAGCCAGACCTCGGCGTAGCCCTTCGCCCCCCAGGTGCACATCGGGGGCTGCGCGACTTCCAGGTCCGGGAAGCGCTCCAGGTACTCGGACGGCGTGATGGGCTTCACGACGTCCTGATCGAAGTGCATCTTGCGGAAGAGGTAGTTCAGGAAGTCGGGCCCCTCGAACCACCAGTGGCCGAAGAGCTCCGCGTCGTAGGGGCTGACCACGAGGGGTGGGCGTCCCAGCGCGCTGGCCAGGTGCTCGACCTGCTTCCGGCGGTTCTCGAGGAAATTCGCAGCATGGCTCGCGGCCTTCTGGGTCGCCCACGAGCGCACGTAGGGCTGCTTGTCGCCGAGCCCCACCTTGCCCGTCACCCGGTAGTACTTGAGCCCGAGGTTCTTGCGCAGGCCGTCGGGCAGGAAGTCCTTGAGGGTCTCCATGGGCAGCTCCCAGCCCACGTCCTTGTAGAACTCCCGGTAGTCGTAGTCGCCCGGGTAGCCGGACTCGGCGCTCCAGACCTGCCGCGACGACTCCATGTCCCGGCCGAAGAACACGATGCCCCCCGGTGAGAGGATGGGGGCGTGGACACCGGCGCTCGGCCGCGGGTGGGCATCGGTGAGCCCGTGCGACTCGAGAAAGCTGAAGCGCAGGCCGACTTCGCGCAAGTAGGTCTCGTGACCCGGGAGATAGCCGCACTCCGGAAGCCAGATGCCCGTGGGATCCACCCCGAAGTGCTTGCGGTAGTGCTGCGCCGCCACGTGGACCTGCGCGCGCACCGCCTGGGGCACCGGATCCATGAGCGGAAGAAAGCCGTGAGTCGCACCGCAGGTGATGATCTCGAGCCGCCCCGTGTCCTTGTGCTTGCGGAACGCGGCGAGGATGTTGGAGCCGTAGCTCTCCCGGAAGATCCGGCGGATGTCCGCGAACTCGGCCGCGTAGAAACGGGCCACGTCCACGAGCCGCCCGTCCTCACGCTCGGTGCGCTCCACCTCCCGGCCGGCCAGGTCGATCAGGCGGTCGAGGTGACGTACGTATCGGCTCACCAGCAGCTCGTCCGTCATCATCGAAACGAGGGGCGGGGACAGGGTCATGGTGAGCCGGTACTCGACGCCGTCGGCCTGAAGGCCGTCCAGTACCCGGACCAGCGGCACGTAGGTCTCGTTGAGGGCCTCGAAGAACCAGTCCTCTTCGAGGAAGCTCGGGTACTCGGGATGACGGACGTAGGGGAGGTGCGCGTGTAGGACCGGACACCAATAGCCGACCGGCATAGGGAACCTCTTACCCGTCAGGACCCGAAGATCTGGCTAGCGGCGATAGACGTCGCTCGCGCCCCCCGGCCGGAAGGCGTCGCTCGCCCCGCCCGGAGGCGGCTTCTCCGGCTCAGAACCAGGAGGCCCCGCCGCTGCGTCGACGGAGGGCGCCGTCCACGGCCCGAGCGAGGCTTCACCCAGGGGGCGCGTCGGATCGGCGGCCTCGGCCCCGGCCGAACCCTCGGCGGCTTCGGAAAGCCCAGGCTCTGCGCCCGCGCGATAGGCGACCCGCCGACGCGCCGCGGCCAGGGACGGGCCGACGCGGGGAGTGGTCACGCGGTTGCTCTCGGCCAGTCGACGGAACTCGCCCGAGGGGAGGATCACGCCGAGCTCGGCGGAGTACGAGCGGGCCGAGGAGTCCGCGCGCACGTACCACCAGCGCGCGCCTACGGGCAGCAGGATGTCCGTCGAGCCGCCGTGGTCGGGATCCGAGACCCGCAGGCTCAGTCGCGCCAGGGCCATCGACCGCTCCCCGACCGTCTTCCCGATCTCTTCGAGCGCCTTCGGGTCCACGTCCCAATAGGCGAAGATCCAGTCGGGATCCTTGACCAGCAGGCGGACGCGATTGACGTGGTAGCTCTCCGGAAAGAGGAAGCGCTCCTCTTCGAAGAGGCGGGGCGGAAGATCGCGCGGGAGGTACTTGGCGGCCAGGATCTGCTCCTCGTCGCTCAGGCCGAGAGCGGCGGCGGGGGGCCCGGGCTCCGGGCCGCGGACGCCCACGCGGGCTCGACCGCGCCGGACCTCGCTCGTGGAACGGGGAGGAACGGCCCCTACCCGACGTGACGCCGGTCGCGCCGCGGGCGCCCTCCCCTTCGGGCGGGCGCCGCCGCGCGGTGCACTCGAGGCTTTCACAGCGGCTCGCCGCGCCTTGGGCGCAGCCTTCTTGGTCTTCGAAACGGATCGGCTCGGAGTCACAGGCTTCGTAGCGGGCCTCTTTCCCTTCGCACGGGACCCCGCCTTGTCGGCCTTTCGGCTGCCGACGCGGCCGGTTCCAGCCTCACGCTTTGCCATGGCTCCGGAGTATAGGAGAGCCGCCGCGGGGCAGCAAGGAAGAACGACGCCAGGGCCTCTAGGGCTGCTCCGGTCGTCGAGGCCCGGGGGCGTCGGGACGGCCGTCCGCCCGATTCTGCCGGCGCATCTGGCCCGTCAGCTCGCGGAGCTTCTGCCCGACCTCGGCTTCGAACACGCGGAACTTCGCTTGCTGAAGCGGGGTCAGGAGGGCGTCGATCGCTTCCATGTCCTGCCGGCCGCGGGCCGGCGCGTCCGTCTCGCTGGCCTTGAACTCCTTGAGCTGCGCGAGCACCTCGGGCTCGGTCGCACTGCCCGATTTCAAGAGCCGACGCATCTCGCGCAGCGCGCGCAGGCGCTGCTCCATCGCCGCCCGGCGTTCCGTCTGGAGGCGCTTCACCAGGGGGAGGAGCTTGACGAACTGGTCGTCGG
The DNA here is from genome assembly GCA_963760685.1 of uncultured Acidobacteriota bacterium. Taxonomy (GTDB): domain Bacteria; phylum Acidobacteriota; class Vicinamibacteria; order Fen-336; family Fen-336; genus CAVXEA01. The sequence goes on along the minus strand of CAVXEA010000003.1, from coordinate 1,863,667 downwards.
AGAGGCCGAGGCTCTCCTGAAGGTTGCTGAGCACGTAGGCGTCGACCATGCGGCTCACTTCTTCCCGGGGGCCCCCGGGCCGGCGGCCGATCGGGCGGCGGTCCCTGGGCCTGCGCCGCCACCGACAACGAGGCGAGCACGGCCGCGCCGAACGCGGCTCTCCTGGTCATAGGGATCCCAACTTGGCTCCATTGGCCTTCAGCCGTTCGGCCAGGGCCTGGTTCTCCTCGTCGGAGAGATCGGACAGCAGCTCCGGGATGCTGCTCCGTTCGTAGCTCGCGGCCAGATCGGAGTCGCCCAAGGCGATCGCCCGGAGCGCTTCGAGCCCGGGATCGTCCTCGGCGGCCGGCAGCGCCGACCAGGCCGGGAGGACCGCGGCCGAGGGCGACGGGACCGGTGCCGGCGACTTCACTCGAGGCAACGCCACCAGGAGCCCGGCCGCCGCGGCCAGGGGCACGAGGAAGCGGAGCCAATGCCTCCTGCCCTTCACCCTGGATGCGCCGATCGACCTGCCGCCGAAAGGCCTCCCAGTAGAGAGGCGAGGGCTCGGGCACGTCGGCCGCCTCCGCCAGCGCCCAGGCCTCCGCGGCTTCGGCGACCCGGGTCCGACAAGCCTCGCACCCCGCCACGTGCTCGCGAGCACGCGGAGCCGCCGTCCCGTCCACCACGTCCATGAGCGTCTCTTCCGGCAAATGCCCGAACATCGTCAACCTCGCCCCTCGCCCGCAAGAATCTTCTTCAGGTTCGCGAGCCCGTGGAACAGGTTCGCCTTGACCGTCCCCACCGTCGATCCGAGCGACCCTCGCCACCTCTTCGTGTGAAAGGTCGTGATACGTCTTCAGGATCAGGGTGGCCCGCTGCTTCTCGGGAAGCTTCTGGATCGCGGCCCGCACCCGCCGCGAACGCTCCTCGCTCAGGACCCCTTCGTCCGCCCGGGGCCGCACGTCCGCGAGCGTCTCGGGCAGATCCTCGGCCCTGGGCTTCCGCGCCGCTCGGAAGTTGAGACAGGCGTTGACCGCGATCCGATAGAGCCAGGTCGAGAACGCGCTGTCGCCGCGGAACCGGTCGAGCGCCCGATACGCCTTGACGAAGGCTTCCTGCGCCAGGTCGCTCGCGTCTTCGTGGTTGTTCACGAAGCGATAGCAGAGGCGGTACACGTCGCGCTGGTAACGCTCGACGAGTCGGTCGAACGCCTCGCGTTCGCCGCGGCGGCACGCCTCGATCGCCTCCAGGTCGTCCTCGCGGGGCCCCGTCGCGGTATCGGCGGGTCGCACACCCTCGCTGGTCGCGGAGACGACCAGCGGTGAGAGCAGCGTCTCGATCGTCACGGTCGGGGTCACTGTCTCACCGCGGTCGGGCAAGTGTCAACGCTACTCGTCGGTCCCCGGACCAGGCTCGCTCGCCGGGTCGCCGGGACGCGGTCCGCGAGGTCCCCGGCGCTGGCCGGCGCGCCGTCACGACGATGTTCCCGCCGGAGCGTCTCCATCTTCGCGAGCTGCTCGGGGGTCAGGATGTGACGCAGGGCGAGCCGTTGGTCGACCCGGGCGCGCGTCCCTGCTGCCTGAAGGTCCGTCACCTGCTTCACCTTCGCGCTGATGGCCTTCTCGTCGACGGCCGGGGCCTGGAGCAGGTCTTGAAGCTCGCCCTGCGGCGATGCGCAGATCGGCCTGGCGCCGGATCGCCTGGCTCCGACCATCGCTCTTCATCTTCTGGAGCTGTGCCACCTGGTCGTCGGACAGCCCGAGCTCGGCTCTGCATGCGGGCCACGTCGAAGCCGCCCCGAGCGTGCGGCCCGGGTCCCGGGCCCTGCCCGGCCGCCGGCCGAGCCGCCCAGACCGACGCCGCCAGGATCGTCGAACCCACGAAAGTGACCGTCAATAGCCTGTTCATCGTTCTCTATTGCCTCCTCCGTCCTCCACGGATTAGACCGGTCCCCCCCCGCAAGGTTGAGCCTCGAGCCACGACCCGGCGGAGCAGGCGCGGCCCCCCGCCACGAGGCGCAACGTCACCGCCCGTTCGCCCTCGGCGACCGCGAAGTCCGCCTGAACGCCGTCCGACGCCGGCCGGAAGGGGCTCGACCTCTTCTCGGGCGATGCCCGGGCCCGCTTCCGGCCACACGTCGAGGAAGGGCAAGGCTCCCGGCGCGAGGTCGTCGCCGAGCACGGCGACCCGGTACGAGCCCGGCGCGAGCGCGAGGCGCGAGCCGAGCGGGGCCCCGGCGGGATGGCGATGCGGCTCGAAGAGCGGTCCCCAATCGAGCGACTCGGGGCCCCACTCGCCCGTCGGCGCAGGCGGTCGACGCGCCACCCCGGGACCGCGAAGGGCGGGACGACCGATGACGTGAACCGCATCCCGGCCTTCCGTTCGCCCGTGCGAGAGCAGCGGACGCGCACCCACCGCACCGAGCAGGCCGGCCGTCGCCAGGGCCATGCTCCCGGCCGTCGGCCGCTTGCGGCTCGAGACCGCGGCCCCGAGCGCCACGGCCCACACGAGCGCCAGGGCGCGCCGATCCGCATCGGCCAGGACGTACCCCGGCAGGAGACGCGTCCACTCCTCGGCGCCCGCCGCCGCGCGCCAGAAGGGCGCCGTCCCATCCCGGTCGCGATGCACGAGCCGCGGTTCGCGCCGCGCCCGATACCGCCCGCCCACACCGTGAAGCCGATGAGCAGGGCGGCGCCCGCGGTGACGCGCGCCCGAAGGGCGGCGGCCAGCCGCGATCGCCAACAGCGGGAGGACGGGCACCAGGAACCGCGCGGGCGGGTTGAAGCCTCCGCGCCACATGTGCCACGTGGCCGCGGTGAAGGTCGTGAGGGCGACGCCCGTCACCACGACCACGGCCGGCCCGGCGATCGCGCCGCCACAGGAAGACAGACGCCGGACAGGCACAAGCGCGAAAACGGGAGCGTAGACGAGAAGGCCGAACTCCTGGTCGAGCACAGGCCGGGAAGGCCCTCGGGCATCGTGGCGAGGGAGAACTCCGGGCGGCGGCCGTAGACGAGCCGAGGGTCGTAGAAGCCGTAGAGGGCGTGATGGTAGAGCGCGAGAGCGACGGCGGAGATCAGCCCGGGCGCGATCAACGAGGCCGCGACCCGGGGCCTCGGGGCCTTGCCACAGCGCGTAGAGCCCGACGACGACCGCGACGAGGACGTAGCGGACGTTGAGCCAGGGAAGGAACCCGAGCAGCAGTCCGACGAAGACGGCCCGGCCCACGCCCCAGCCCCGGCCCCGCACGGCCTGCCGCAGCGTCACGGCCACGACGAGGGCGGCCGGCACCTCGGTGAAGACCAACCCCGCGTAGTGAATGAGCGGCGGCCCGAGGGCGACCACCCAGGCCGCGCCCGCGGCGACGGCGTCGTCGCGCAGGACCGCGCGGATCAGCTCCCGGATCTCGCGCGCGAGGAGCGCCGCCAGGAGCGCCATGAAGAGCGACACCGCCGGGTAGCCTCCGGCGGCGTAGAAGGGAAGGATCACGAGCGACAAGGCCCACGGCGTGGAGCGAGTAGATCTCGCCGCCCTTGCCCCGCACGCGATAGTGGGGGCTCGAGCGAGCCGTCGAAGAAGGCCTGGTAGCGCCCCAGGGCGTAGTCGCGCTCCAGGGAGAGATCGCCGTCGCGCAAGAGGCTGTCCGCGACCATCAGGTAGTGCGGCTCGTCGCCCTGCGGGCCGACCTGCGTCTGGACGCGCATCGAGACGAGCGACGTACAGGACGAGCACCAGCGGGAAAGAAGGCCCACTCGGGCGGACGCCAGCCGCTCGCCGCGAGGATCGCGACGAGTCCGGCCAGGGCCACGGCCAGGAGCGGCGGGACCGGTGAGCGCGGCGAGGCCGGGGAGGGGCAGTCCGCTGAACGCGAGCGCCAGGAGGGGCAAGAGGCCCACTCCGCAAGCGGCCACGCCGGGGCGGCCTGGGGTGACGACCCAGGCGATCGCCGCCACGCCCAGGGCCCACGCGAGGCCCACGCCCAGGCTCGGCGACACCGAGGAGCCAGCCGCCGGGGCGCGACGGCCGCACCTCCGATTCCCAGGAGCCCGGTCAGGAAGATGGCGGCCCAACCGACCCGAGACCACGAGGCGGAACGCGTCATGGGATCAGGCGCCCGGCCCTATCCACCCAACGATCGCGTCGCCCAGCCGGCAAAGGCGAGCCATGCATAGAGACGGCGCGTGGTCGACCAACCCGCTCGCTCGGCCACGACTGCCATGATGGTGGCTCCTCGACCCGCCTGGGTCGGGCATTGTATAGAACTTCCGGGTGTCGATCTCCACCGCCTCCCCGCGGGTCCAGGGCGCGCCTCGGAGCCCGGTTGACGCGGACGGAGGTGGGGCCCATAGTCAGCTCAGGAGGATGCCATGAGAGTCCTGGCCGCGGTTCTCCTCGCCATCGGGGTGTCGTCGGTGGTCGGCGCCGACGACATCCAGCTCGTGGGCGGCGGCAAGATCAGCGGCGAGATCGTCGAGCGCAAGCGCCCAGAAGATCGTGGTGGAGACCGGACTCGGCCGCGTGACGCTCCCCATGACTCGGGTGACGAAGGTCGAGGTCGGCGCGCTCCGCTCTCTCCGACGTTCCGGGAACGCGCGGCGCCGCCTCCAACCGGGCGACGTCGGCCGGGTGGGTCGCCCTCGGGCAGGTGGGCCGCGAGCGGGACCTCGAGCACGCAGGCCCGTGAGGCCTATCAACGGGCCCTGGCCCTCGACCCCGGCGAACGCCGAGGCCAACGCCGGCCTTGGCCGTGTCCAGGTGGACGGACAGTGGCTGAGCCAGGAGGAGTCGTATCGCGCCCAGGGCCTCGTGCCCTACGAGGGAAGCTGGGTCACCCCGGCCGAGCGGGAAGCGGCCCGCCGCGACCGCTCCGAGGCCGAGCCTGTCCGAACGCGCCGAGCGCGAGGCCGACGCGCGGGTCCGGGAGGCCGAGGCCCGCGCCCGGGCGGCGGAGGCCGAGGCCCGGCGGGCCGAGGCAGAGGCCACCTCTGCAGGAGCCCTCGAGTGAGGGCATTCCCTACTGGCCCTACGGCTATGGCGGCGGCGGTGCCTACTGGCCGCCAGGTGACCCGGCCTGCTGCCGGCCCGATCCCGCAGCCCCGACCGACGCCCGCGCCGCCGGCTCAAAAGCCGCCCACCACCAGCCTGAACGGGCCGGCCGAGGACAAGGGAACCGGCGGTCCGGCACCCCAGGCGGTCCCCGCCAAGAGGCATTGACTTTCGCTTAATATTCGCCTACGCTCTGACCGTGCACCTGACGCGGCGGCAGAAGGAGATCCTCGACTTCCTCTCGCGCCACATCGAGAAGAAGGGCTATGCCCCCACCATCGAAGAGATCGGCGAGCACTTCGGCCTGAGCTCGCTCGCCACCGTCCACAAGCACCTCACCAATCTCCAGGACAAGGGCCTCATCAAGCGCGCGTGGAATCGAAGCCGGGCCCTGGAGCTGCTGCCCACGCAGGTCTCGGTCCGAGCCGTCGAGCTGCCTCTGCTCGGGCGCGTCGCGGCCGGCACCCCGATTCAGGCCGTTCAGGGCACGGAGACGATCTTCGTTCCCGAGGACATGGTCGGCCGCCGCGAGACCTACGTGCTCCAGGTCAAGGGCGATTCGATGATCGACGAGCAGATCCGCGACGGAGACTACGTCATCGTCGAGGACCGCAAGAGCGCCCGCGACGGCGAGATGGTCATAGCACTTCTCGAAGGAGAGAACGTCACCCTCAAGAAGCTCTACCGGGAAGGCGGGGGCAAGGTGCGCCTGCAGCCCGCCAACGCCCGAATGAAGCCCATCTCTCGTCGACCAGGACGACGTCCGGGTCCAGGGGGTCGTGATCGGCGTTCTCCGGCGGTACTGAGCCCGGTTAGACTCAGCCCAGTTGGACTCTTTGGCACCGGGGAGGGCCTGAGGATGGACGAGGCCGAGAAGAAGAGCGTCAATTTCACCGTGGTGCCCGACGACGACGCGAGGCGTGCCCCGCATCTACAGTAACTTCTGCTCGGTGCAGAACTCTCCCTTCGACTTCACCCTGACCTTCTGCGAAATGCTGCCGATCGGTGAGCGCGAGGTCCAGCAGGCCCAGGCCACCCAGACCGTCAAGGCTCCCGTCCGCGCGCGGCTCGTCGTGCCCGTCCAGATGGTGCCCGGGCTCATTGCCGCCCTGCAGGACAACTTCCGCCTCTACCAGGAGTCGTTCAATCCGCCCAAGGGGCCGCTGCACTAGGCTGCGGAGGCCGGGGCCACCGGACCTGCCCCGGCCCCCCTCCGACGTATCCTGATCGCGTGAAGGAGAGGAAGCGCAGCATCCTGCACGTGGACCTCGATCCGTTCTTCGTCTCCGTGGAGCGGAGCCTGGATCCGAGCCTGCGGGGGCGGCCGCTCGTCGTGGGAGGCGGCACCGGGCCCCGACGGCCTCGTGGCGGCGGCCAGCGCCGAGGCCCGAGCCGTGGGTGTCAGGTCCGGACAGACGGTTCGCCAGGCCCGGCGGCTTTGTCCCGACGCGGCCTTTCGTCCCGGCGATCTCGAGACCTACGGGCGATTCAGCGCCGATGTCACCGCCATCTTCCTCGGCGCCAGTCGCCGGCTGATCCAGCCGTCGGCCGACGAGGCGTACCTCGACCTGACCCCTGAAGCGGCCTCGGGCCTTGGGCCGGTGGCCACGGCCGAGAGCATCAAAGACCAGATCCAGCGCCGCCTCGGCCTCGACGCCTCCCTGGGGCTGGCCTCTTCGAAGCTCGCCGCGCGCGTGGCTTCGAGCTGGGCCCGGCCGCGTGGATTGCTCCTGGTCCTCCCTGGCTACGAAGCGTCCTTCGTGGGCCGGCAACCGCTGTCGTTTCTCGAAGGGCTCCCGGGTCACGTGCTGGACAGCCTCGAGAGGCGCGGGCTCAAGACCCTGGGCGAGGTCGCCGAGGCCGACGAGGCCATCCTTGCGGGCGTGATCGGGACCGCTCTCTCCGCCCGGCTGCGGGCCGCCGCCCGAGGCGAGGGCGAGGACCCGATCCCCGTCGCCGCGCCCCCCGCTTCGGTCCACGAGGAAACCACGGTCCGCGACCGCCGCTCCGACGCCGCGGCCCTCGGTCTTCTCGTCGACGGTCTGGCCCGCCGCGCGGCCCGCCGCCTGCGCCCGTTCGGTCTCGCGGCCGAGCACGTCGCCATCGAGGTACGCCGGGCCGACGCGACGGCTCGGCGAAACGAGAGCTTCCGGTTCGCGCTCCACGACGAGGAGGCCATCGCCGCCGCCGTCGGGGCCCTGGCGGGGCCCCTTCTGGAGCCCGCGAGCGGCGTGCGGAGCCTTTCCGTGCGCCTGGGGAAGCTTCACACACCGGAGGCGCAGGCCGCCCTCTTCCCGCGTCCCCTTCACGCCTCGTAGCCTCAGAGGCTGACGGCCGGCATATAATCCGCGGTCCCGATGGTCGCGAAGACGAAGCCCCGTGCGAGCCCGGCGAAGGTCGCTCCGAGCAAGGGGAAGGTCGCGCCGAAGAAGGCCGCGGCACCGCGATCGACTCCGGCTTCCGCGAGGTTCGCGAAAGAAGTCCTCGATCTTCTTGAGCAGGCCCACCCCGAAGCGCGCTGCGCCCTCGAGTATCGCAACCCCTTCGAGCTGGCCGTCGCCACCATCCTCTCGGCCCAGTGCACCGACGAGCGCGTGAACCGCGTCACCCCGGTCCTCTTCGCCCGCTTCCCCACCGCGCAGAGCCTGGCGGAGGCCGCGCCCGCCGAGGTCGAGGAGATCATCCGCTCGACCGGCTTCTTCCGCGCGAAGACGAAGAGCGTCATCGGCTTCGCACGCGGCCTGGTCGAGGAGCATGGGGGCGAGCTGCCGCGAACCATCCCGGCCCTGATCCGCCTGCCGGGCATCGGCCGAAAGACCGCCAACGTCGTCCTGGGCCATGCCTTCGGGATCAACGAGGGCATCGCCGTGGATACCCACGTGCTTCGGGTCACGAACCGCCTGGGGCTCGCCAGGGGCGACGACCCGCTGCGCGTCGAGGCGGAGCTCATGGCCAAGGTCCCGCGCGAGCGCTGGACGCGGACGACCGACCTGATCATCTTCCACGGCCGCAAGGTGTGTGACGCGCGGCGTCCTGCGTGCGGGCGTTGCCCCCTCTTCCACCTCTGCCGCTGGGAAAGCCGCCAGGCCTGGGCGGCGGGCGCGCCCCGGAAGAAGGCCCCGAGCTATACTGGGAGATCGGGGCCTAACGGAAGGAACGGATCATGAAGCAGTTGAAGACGTTGTTGGCGCTGGCGGCGGTGCTGTGCCTGGCGGTCGCGCCCGCGCTCCTCGCGGCGGACGCTCCGGCCAAGGGCGAGTGGACGGGCTACATCACGGACGGCCACTGCGGCGCCAAGGGCGCCAACAAGGACCACACCGAAGCCTGCGTCGAGAAGTGCATCAAGTCGGGGACCAAGGCTCAGATCTGGATCGACGCCGACGGCAAGGGCATCGATCTCGACAACTTCGCCAAGGTCAAGGCGTTCATGGGCTCCAAGGTCACGGTGAAGGGCACCCTTGACCCGGCGACCCACACGATCACGGTGGCGAGCGCAGAGAAGGCGGCCAAGTAGCCCAAGGCGGCCAAAGTCGGGCCGTGGTAGTGGGCCGCCTCGATCGGCCCACTACCAATGCCCCGGCAGTGCGTAGTTTCCGCAAAGACCCACGTCCGCCCCCGGACGTGGCCAGTTTCATCTGGTGACTGGCCTGCAGACGGCAAGGTCTGCGGGCCGCCTGGGAGTCAACGCGCAGAATCCGCCTGCATCCCCAGAGGCGGCTCCGGTCCCCCTCGACGTTGGCGCTTGCTGGCGCTTGATCCAACGCAAAGGCTTCGCTTCCGACATCCATGAACCTCGTCGGCGCAATACCGGGAACGGTTCTTGCTGTTTCAAGGCCAGGAGTGGTCATGGGCACGACATGTGAGTCTCAGACACCCGTCGGCACGCCAGCTCCCTCCGCAGCCATTGCCGCCGGCGGACGCGGGACCGAATCATGACGGCCGCACGACCCACGGGACTCTCACCTTCCCTTCCTCCTCCCGCCGATCTGCGCGATGAAGCCCGTCTGGGGAGCAGCAACGCCGGCCGTGCTGTCAATGCGGCCCTCCTGGCGCTCTCGCGCACCGCTCGGTGCTTCACTCTCTACGACGCCCACAACCACGCCGTGCGCGAGTTCCTCGAGGACCTGCGCTCGAAGCTCTTGCGCGCAGTGGACGCGGTTGGCGGTCCCCTTGATCTGGAGGTTCGATCCTTCGAGCTGGCGCTCGGGTCCGAGGTCGTCTACCGCGAGCGGGAGCGGGAACGCTCCCTGGCCTTTCGCCTCTTCCGCGACGGCGTGCGGAGGCTGACCATCCGTCCCGGGCTGCTTTGGGAAGAAACCCTCGGCCTGCTCGAGATCCTCTCGATCCGCTATACGACCGTCCGCCAGCAGGAAGACGACATCGTGACGCTGTTCTCCAAGGCGTCGTTTCCCCACATCGGCTTCGTGGCCATCGAGGGCTTCCTGCCGGACGAGGAACTGAAGGAACCGGATGCGGAGCCTTTGGCCATCGCCCACGTCGAGCCAGAAGCCCATTGGGACTTGCCGGCCCCGGCAACCGGTCCTCCCGTCCGGGTCGCCTTTCGGCCGCTCGCCGAAAGCGACCTCGCGGCACTGCGGGCCGAGCTCAGCGATGACACCGTGGTCCCGGAGTGCGTCGACCTCGTCCTCGATCTCCTCGACTGCCTGGCGGACGAGCGCGAGGCCATGGTCGAGGAGGACGTGGAGCCTCTCGTCTTCGAAATTCGCAACCTCCTCCTTGGCGAGGGCCGCTTCGATGCGCTGCTGCGTATCGTCACCGCCCTCGAGCGAAGCGCGGCCGGAGACATGCGCCCGCGGCCCTCGATCCTGGCCCGGTTCGGCGGCACCGAACCCCTGAAGTGCCTGGTCGAGGGGCTTGCGCGCCGCGGCGCTCCGCCACCGCCCGACGCGGTTCGCTACCTGCAGAGCGTGCCCGGAGGCCACCTGGCCGACCTCTTGGACCTCCTCGACCTCGAGGCCGAGGAGCCGAAGCGCGAGGCCCTGGTCGCGCTCATCGAAGGCCTGGCCGAGGATCGCCCGAGCCTCGTGCTGGAACGGTTGGAGCACGCCGAGGCCGCCACCGCGACCGTCTTGCTCCACGCCCTGGCCCACGCCGTACCTCACCAGGCGGTGGAGGCGGCCCTTCGGTTGAAGGACCGCGCCGATCCCGCTCTGCAGGCGGCCGCGATCTCGGCCCTGGCGGAAACCCCCTACACTCCCGCGCTCGGCCGCGTGGTCGCCGGGTTGCTCGCCTCTCCACACCCCTGCGTGCGCGAGAAGGCGGTCGAATATCTGGCGGCCAGCAACGACCCGCGGGCCGGCGATGTCATCGCGAGACATGCCGCGTCGCGAGCCGGCCACGGGCTGACGAACGACGAAGCGGAATCCCTGGGCGAAGCGCTGGCCCGGCAGGGCGGCGCCGGGTCGCTTCCTTTGTTCACCGCCTGGCTCCACCCCCACTCGCTCCTCGGGCGGGTCGTGGAGAGCCCGGGCCAGCGTATGCTCCATCGCCTGGCGGTGGCCGGTCTGGCGAAGCTCCCCGCGGCCGAAGCCGAGCAGCACTTGCGCGCATTCCTGGAGGAGTCCTCGGGCGAGCTTCACCACCTCTGCCTGATCGCGCTGGTACAACGCCGACGCGAGCAACGCGCGCGCGAGCTCCAGAGTGCTTGACGATCTCGCCCTCGCCCAGGAACGTCTGGGCCGCATTCTCGAAAGGACGCGGTCGTCCGAGGATCGCGAGCTGGCGGGCCGGGTGCGCGACGAGGGGTTCCAGCTCGTCCATCAACTGAGCGGGCTGCTGCGCATGTCGCGACTGCACAGCTTGGACAACCAGGCCTTCGACAAGCCGCTACGCGATCTGGCCCATACCCTCGCGCGCCTCACCGAGCTGCTCGGGACGCTGACCCTGGCCGTGGTGGAGGATCAGGTCTACCTGAACGAGATCCGCATCCGCCTGGACGAGTCTCAGCAGGATGCGCCCGACCTGGGCGCGGAGCTCGCGCGCCACGGCCTCGGCGGCCTACGCTTTCACCGCGCGACGAGCGAGCCCGAGCTGCGACAGCTCGTCGCCTGCTTCGCGTCGAAACCGGCGGCAGCGGCGCCCCGGGCCGCTCTCAGATCCGCTTTGCAGCGCGAGAAGGTGACCGGTCTCGAGCTCCTGGGGCGCTTTCGCGTGCGGGTCGCGACCCCGGCGGCGGACCCGGCGACGCTCCGCTCGGCCCGGAGGGACACGCTCGAGCGTTGTGGCCAGGCGGTGATCGATGCCTTCGACAACCTTGGCCGCGGACGGCACCTGAACCCCCTCCCTGCGCGGCGTGCCGTAGCGGAGCTTCTCGCGGTCGACGGCGAGGAGGGCCCGCGAATGGCACCTCCGAGCGCGGCACCCTACGTGGCCCACGCCCTTCGCGTCTGCCGTCTGGCCCTCCGGTTGGGCCGCGAGGTCGGCCTCGCTCACAGCGTGCTCCAGGACCTGGGGGTCGCGGCGCTGCTCCACGACGTGGGGTACGCCGACGGTGACCACCAGGGTACGGCGCGGCCCGTCGACTTCGCCCGCCATCCGTCGGCGGGAGCCCGCCTCCTGCTGCGCCAGCGCGGGTTTCACATCTCCAAGGTGCGACGCGTGCATGCTGTGCTCGGGCACCACGCTCCCATGGGGCGCCGCCGACGGCCCGCGCTCTTGTCGCGAGTTCTGCGTATCGCCGAAGACTACGACACCCTCGTGGAGCGCGGTGGTGTGCGTCCGCAGTCCGCCCTCGAAGGCATGATGGGCGATGCGGGGACCACATACGACCCGCTACTCCTCCAAGCCTTCGTGAACACGCTCACGCGCGCGGGGATCGAGCTCACCCCGCCGCCTCCTCTGCCCGACTTGCCGGAGCTGGCGCTGGTCGAGCCCGTGAGCCCCGCGCCCCCCGGGGTCGCGGCACGGCCACTCGAGGGCAAGCTGACCCAAGGCGTGCCCATCCGGCTGATCCACGACGCTCACCTCGAACGGATGTCCACGCGTCTCGTGTTCGAGTCGGAAGGCGAGAGCTGCGCGCTCCATTTCGTCGACGGGGCCGTGGTGGCGGTGTGGAGCAGCCGGCCCGAGCACAGCCTGGAGGCCTTGCTCCTTGGCGTCGGCCTCCTGAAGCCGTCACAGCTCGAGGCGGCGCAGAAGGAGGTGGCGTGCACTGGACAACCCCTGGGACAGACGCTGGTTCGGGCCGGTCTCGTCGAACCTGAGGGCCTCGAGCAGGCCCTGGCCGCTCAAGCCCGCATCCTGGTGTCGACCCTGGTCGAGTGGGACGACGGCCGCTACCGCTTCGTTCCCGATGAGGGGACGCAAGCGAAGGAGGACGAGGGTCACTCGATCTCGACCGACGGGCTGATCGTGGGGGCGGTACGGGCCCTCCACGACCCCGACATCGTCCGCTTCGCGTTGGGCGATCTCGAGCGCACCCTTCAGCGGTCCACGGACCGCGCGCGCCGGTCAGCCGAGGATCTGCTGGGGCCCGTCGAGAGCGGCCTTCTCGACCGTATCCAGAGCGGGTCGAGCGCCCGACAGCTTCTCCAGGGGTCCGGCTTGCCTGCGGCCACGGCTCAGCGGGCCCTCCTCACCCTCCTCGCTCTCGGTCTTGTCGACTTCGGACCGCATTGAAGAATCGCCCCACGAGCACTAGTTCGCCTCGAGCCACCTGATCCTGCACCATCGCCAAAGCCTTGACAGACAGGGCCAAACTCCGATATAAATTGAAGGTTTGCAGCTTGCGCGCTCGAGGCGCGCCGGGGTACTGATCTCGATGACGACATTCATTCCAAAAGCCGGGGAAGCCGAGCGCAGCTGGTTCCTGATCGACGCCAAGGACCAGGTGCTGGGCAAGGTGGCGGCCGCCGCGGCCACCCTCCTGACCGGCAAGCGCAAGGCGACCTACACGCCCTTTCTCGACACCGGCGACCACGTGGTCGTGATCAACGCGGACAAGGTGCACCTGACGGGTCGCAAGGAGACCGACAAGATCTACCACTCCCACAGCGGCTACCTCGGAGGCTTGAAGAGCACCGCCGCGGGCGACCTCCGCAAGAAGAAGCCGACGAAGATCGTGGAAGAGGCGATCCGCGGCATGCTGCCCAAGACCAAGCTGGGCCGGGCCATGTTCACCAAGCTCAAGGTCTACGTCGGGGAGAAGCATCCGCACTCGGCGCAGAAGCCAAAGCCCCTGGCCGTAAAGTAGAGGAGAGAGTTTGAGCACACCGATCGAGCACTACGGCACCGGCAAGCGGAAGACCTCCGTGGCCCGAGTGCACCTGCGCCCCGGCTCCGGCCAGATGGCGCTCAACGAGCGCACCCTCGACGAGTTCTTCGGAGGCCACGACGCGCTGAAGGCGCTGGTGCGCCAGCCCTTCGCGGTGACCGAGACCGCCGACAAGTTCGACGTGGTCGCCACCATCGCCGGCGGCGGCACCGCCGCCCAGGCGGGTGCGATCCGGCACGGCATCGCCCGCGCCCTTTGCGTGTTCAACCTCGAGCTCCGGGGCAAGCTCAAGAAGGCCGGCTTCCTGACCCGGGACAGCCGCATCAAGGAGCGCAAGAAGTACGGACAGAAGGGCGCCCGGCGTCGCTTCCAGTTCAGCAAGCGTTAGTCCGCCGTTCATTTCGAGCCCCCGCTTTGCGGGGGCCGGCAAGCCCCGGGGCCAATGGGCCACCGGGGCTGAGCGTTCAAGGAGATACGATTTGTCCACGACCGTCAGCAGTACTCCCGTCGTCAGTCCCGCTCCCGCCCCGACCGCCAGCACCCCACCCGCCGTGCCCACGAGCCCCACGGTGAGCCTCAAGGAGCTTCTCGAAGCCGGCGTCCATTTCGGCCACCAGACCCGCCGCTGGAACCCGAAGATGAAGGAATACATCTTCGGCGAGCGCAACGGGATCTACATCATCGACCTCCAGAAGACCCACCGGCTCATGCAGGACGCGCTCCAGTTCGTGCAGGACCTGGCGAGCCAGGGCAAGTCGATCCTGTTCATCGGCACGAAGCGCCAGGCCCAGGAAGCGATCGCCGAAGAGGCGCAGCGCTGCGGGATGCCCTACGTCACCGAGCGGTGGCTGGGCGGCCTCCTCACCAACTTCGTGACCGTCCGGAAGAGCCTCGACCGCCTCAAGGAGCTGGACCTCGTGTCCGCCGATCGGCGTCAGGAAGGGCTCACCAAGAAGGAGCTGGCCAAGCTCGAGAAGGAGCGGGTCAAGCTCGAGAAGAACCTCTCCGGCATCAAGGGCATGAAGAACGTGCCCGACGCGGTCTTCGTGATCGACACCCGCAAGGAGTCGATCGCGGTGGCCGAGGCCCGCAAGCTGAAGATCCCGGTGGTGGGGGTCGTCGACACCAACTGCGATCCCGACGAGGTCGACGTTCTCGTTCCCGGCAACGACGACGCGCTCCGTGCGATCCGGCTGTTCGCGGGCCGCGTGGCCGATGCCGTCATCGCCGGCCGGTCGTTCCGTGAGGCCCGCGGAGTGGACCCCGCGGCGGCCGAGAAGGGCGCCGCCGAAGCCGACCGCCGGCCCCGCGCACCGCGCGCGGTGGCGGCCCACGCCGCGCCGCCTTCGACGCCCACGGCCTAGCCCGGCCGGAGACTCCCCCGCCGCGCGTGCTCGATGCTTCGTCGGGCGCGCGCCCGTTTGGCCGTAACCACGTTGGATGTGAGGGAAGACGGATGAGCATTTCCGCGGAAATGGTGCGCAAGCTCCGAGAGGAGACGGGCGCCGGGATGATGGACTGCAAGAACGCGCTGGTCGAGGCCAAGGCCGATCCCGAGGCCGCCCGCGACCTCCTGCGCAAGAAGGGTCTGGCCGCCGCCGCCAAGAAGGCGGGGCGCGCCGCCTCCGAGGGGATCGTCGGCCACTACATCCACCCGGGGTCGAAGGTCGGGGTCATCGTCGAGGTCAACTGCGAGACCGACTTCGTGGCCAAGACCGACGAGTTCCTGGCCCTGGTCAAGGACATCGCCATGCACATCGCCGCCTCCGCCCCCACCTTCGTGGCGAAGGAGGACGTGCCCGCCGAGGTCCTGGACAAGGAAAAGGAGATCTACAAGGCGCAGGCCGCCGCCCAGGGCAAGCCCGCGAACGTCCAGGAGAAGATCGCGGAGGGCAAGCTCAAGGACTACTACAGCCAGTTCTGCCTGCTCGAGCAGCCCTTCGTCAAGGAGCCGAAGCTCACCATCGGCCAGCTCGTCCAGGAGAAGATCGCGCTCATCAAGGAGAACATCGTGGTCCGCCGCTTCGCCCGCTTCCGCGTGGGCGAGGAGATGACGGCGACCAAGGCGACCGCGGAGTAGGCAGGTGACGAAGCGTCCGGTCTACGGCCGCATCCTCCTGAAGCTCTCGGGCGAGGCCCTCCTCGGGGACAACCGGGGCTTCGGCATCGACCGGGGCTTCCTGGAATACCTGGCCCGCGAGATCAGGGACGTGCGCGCGCTCGGAGTGGAGGTGGCCGCGGTCGTGGGCGGGGGCAACATCTTCCGCGGCGTGTCCGACAGCGCGCACGGCATGGACCGGGTCTCCGCCGACCACATGGGCATGCTGGCCACGGTCATCAACGCCCTGGCCCTCCAGGACGCGCTCGAGCAGGTCGGGGTCTTCACCCGCGTGCTCTCCGCGATCGAGATGCGCGAGGTGGCCGAGCCCTTCATCCGTCGCCGGGCCATCCGCCACATGGAAAAGAAACGGGTCGCGATCTTCGCCGCGGGCACCGGCAACCCCTACTTCTCGACCGACACCGCCGCCGCCCTGCGCGCGATGGAGGTGAAGGCCGAGATCATCCTCAAGGGAACCAAGGTCGACGGCATCTACACGTCCGACCCGGTCAAGAACCCCAAGGCCAAGAAGTTCGACCGCCTGACCTACCTCGAAGTCCTGCAGAAGGGGCTGAAGGTCATGGACACCACCGCGATCTCTCTCTGCATGGACAACCGCCTTCCCATCATCGTGTACGATCTGAAGCGCAAGGGGAACCTCCGCCGCATCGCCTTGGGCGAGAAGATCGGGACCCTCGTGAAGGACTAGCCATGGCCATCAAGAACGTGATCGCCGACGCCAAGCAGCGCATGGACGCGTCCGTCGAAACCGTGAGGCGGGAGCTCGCGACCATGCGCACGGGACGAGCCTCGCTCGCCATGCTGGACGGGGTCCGCGTCGACTACTACGGCACGCCGACGCCCCTCAACCAGGTGGGCAGCCTCACCACTCCGGACCCCACCCTCATCACCATCCAGCCCTGGGACCCGACGCTCCTGCCCGCCATCGAGAAGGCGATAAGGACCTCCGACCTCGACCTCAATCCCCAGAACGACGGCAAGATCGTGCGCATCCCGGTGCCCTCGCTCACCGAGGAGCGGCGCAAGACGCTGGTCAAGCACGCCCACAAGCACGCGGAGGAGGGGCGGGTCGCGATCCGCAACGTGCGTCGCGACGCGAACGAGCACCTGAAGAAGCTCCAGAAGGACCACGAGATCAGCGAAGACGACGAGAAGCACGCCACGGCCGAGGTCCAGAAGCTCACCGACCACCACACCGAGGAGATCAACTCGGCGGTCAAGAAGAAGGAAGTCGAAATCATGGAGGTCTGAGCGGGACGAGGCCGCCCATGCGCTTCCCTTCCCGCTCCCTCTTGCTGCTCGCCGCCCTCGCCGCCGCGGGCTGCATCCAGCACCGTCTGGACGTCACCATCCGCACCGACGTACGAGCCGATGGCTCCTGCACACGGCGCATCGAGTACCGGCTCGAGCGCACGGAGCGCGCCGGGCGCGAACGGACGGACCCGACGCCGGGTTACCGCAAGGACCCAGGCAGCGACCCCCTGCGCACGTTCTTCCGGTTTCCCGCGGGCGAGCCCTGGTCGGTGAGCAACGAGGTCCTGGGCGACGACAAGCACTCGGTCAACGCGGAGGCGACGTTTTCTTCCGTGAACGACATCGACTGGGACTACTGGCGCCAACGGTCGGCGGCCGGCCGGCCTGCCCGCAACTACGTGTCCTTCGCACAGACCACCTCGGGCTCCAGTAGCCTCTACGAGTACACCGAGACCTTTCGCGACCCCGCGTCGCCCATCGCCGCGGCCCGCCGCCTGACCCAGCTCATCCAGACCAAGGACAAAGCCTTCGCCGACGCCTTCGTTCGCGCGCTGGGCGACGAGCACCGGGATCGGGGGCCCATTCGGCGCGCGTTCAAGGAGGTCCTGGCGATCCCCCTGGCCCGCCTCGTCGAGGCCCTCGCGGCGCGCCCCACCTTCGGGCCCCACGAGCGCCAGCAGTTGGAGCGGCTGGGCGACGAGGGCCCGGTCCAGGACTTCACCCTGGCCCTCCGCGCGCTCGTGCCCGGCATGGACCCGGACGCCCTCGACAAGGCCGCGGAGACGGCTCTCACCGAGGTCTTCGAACCGATTCAGAAAGACATGGAGACGGCCGGACTGCCCATGGCCCTGGCCTTCGGGGCGGACCCGGCCGACATCGAGATCCACTTTCGCGCCACCCTGGTCATGCCCACCGCCATCACCCGCGCCAACACCTGCTTCACGGGCGACACCGCGACCTGGGAGTTCGACCAGGACGACCTCTACGCGGGGTCCTTCCTGATGTGGGCCAAGGCCGGCACCAAGTGACCCGAGCCATCGCGGACGTATAATCCCGTCGCTCCATGCCCCTCACGCACCTCGAGTGTACGAAGTGCGGCCGACGCCACGAGCCGAGGCAGATCCACAACCTCTGCGCCTGCGGTGGTCCCCTCTTCGCCCGCTACGACCTCGAGCACGCCCAGCGCGAGATGCGGCCCGGCCACCTCGCCCTTCGCGAGCCCACGCTCTGGCGCTACCGCGAGGTCCTGCCCCTCGACGATGCGGACGAGCGCATCACCCTGGGCGAGGGCTTCACTCCCCTCTTGCCGGTGCCCCGGCTGGGGGTGCGCGTGGGACTGCGTCGGCTCCTCGTGAAGGACGAGTCCTTCAATCCCACCGGCTCCTTCAAGGCGCGCGGCCTCTCGGTCGCCGTGTCCATGGCCAAGGCCCTTGGCGCCACGGACGTTTGTCTCCCCTCCGCCGGAAACGCGGGCAGCGCCGTCGCCGCCTACGCGGCCCGCGGCGGGCTGCGCTCCCACGTCTTCCTGCCCCGCGACATCGCGCACCTGTTCCGGATGGAGACCGAAGCCTACGGCGCCCACGTGGAGATGGTCGACGGCCTCATCACGGACGCAGGGCGCGTCTGTGCCGCGCGGGCCACCGAGCTTGGCTGGTACGAGTGCGCGACCCTGAAGGAGCCCTACCGGGTCGAAGGCAAGAAGACGATGGGCTACGAGCTGGCAGAGCAGTTGGACTGGAAGCTCCCCGACGCGATCCTCTACCCCACCGGCGGCGGCACCGGCCTCATCGGGATGTGGAAGGCCTTCGAGGAGCTCGAAGAGATGGGCTTCATCGGGTCAGGGCGTCCCCGCATGTACGCGGTGCAAGCCGAAGGCTGCGCGCCCATCGTGAAAGCCTTCACCGAAGGCCGCGACGACGCTCCCATGTGGGAGAACGCGACCACCCACGCGCACGGCCTCCGCGTCCCCAAGGCCATCGGCGACTTCCTCATGCTGCGGGCGCTGCGCGAGAGCAAGGGCGCGGGGGTCGCGGTATCGGAGCGCGAGATCATCCAGGGCGTCAAGGACGCGTCGGCGGCCGAGGGCATGTTTATGGCGCCCGAAGGCGGCGCCTGCGTCGCGGCCCTCACGAAGCTCACCGCCGCCGGGCAGCTCCGCCCGGACGACTCGGTCGTGGTCTTCAACACCGGAACCGGCTTCAAGTACGTCGAGAACATGACCCCGCTCTGGTGACCCGCTAGCCGATGGTCGTCGCTCACGCCGTCGTCACCGCGTTGCTCGCGGCCGCGCCCCAGGCCACACCGAGCCCCCAGGTCGATCCCCGTCTGCCCCGAATCGGCGTCGAGTCGACGCTCGTGGAGGTGGACGTGATCGTGACGGACAAGGGCGACCAGCCCCGCACCGACCTTGGCCCGGCGGACTTCGAGATCCTGGAGGACGGCCGTCCCCAGCCGATCACCCACTTCGCCCGCGGCTTTGCCACCGGTCCTGCGGAGCGCCCGTCTTCGTCCGAAAGCCCCGGCATCGCGTCGTTTCCGGACGAAGCGGCGTCTCGCGGGCGCCACTTCGTGCTCGCGGTCGACGATTACCACCTCGAGCCCGCGGACCTCGCCACCGTGAAGAAGGCCCTCCTGAGGTACATCGACGCGCAGATCCAGCCCGGCGACGAGGCGGCCGTGGTCGCTGCGAGCGGCAGCCTGGGGCCCCTCCAGCAATTCACGACCGATCGGGACGTGCTGCGGCGCGCGGTCGATCGTCTGCGGGTGCAGAACCGCTCCTTCCGGGCCGCGGTCGAGTCTCCCCGGATCACCGACTACCAGGCCGAGCTGATCGAGTCCGGCGACAGGGAGGCCCTCGACCTCGCGGTGCAGGAGTTCCTGGGCTCGGAGCCACGGAGCCGCCAGACCGAGAACGCGCAGACGCGGGCCGAGGCGCGGATCAGCGCCATGGCGCGGCAGATCGTCGCGCAGACCGCCAACGTCACCTCGGAGACCCTGGCCTCGCTCGAGCGCCTGGTGCGCGGCCTCACTCCCCTTCGTGGGCGCAAGGTGGTGGCGCTCTTCTCCGGCGGCTTCTTCATGGGCTCGGACCGCCAATCAAGCCGACGTGACCTCGAGGTCATTGCGGACGCGGCCCTGCGCGCAGGCGTGGTCCTCTACGCCGTGGACGCCCGCGGCCTGATCGCGACTCCCGCGATCGGCGACGCGAGCGTGCCCGGAAGCTACAACATCACCACGAACCCGGGCGAGCGCGAGCGCATCGAGCTGCGTGCGATGGAGGCGGGCCGCGACGGAATGAACGCCCTCGCCGCAGATACGGGAGGTCTGGCCCTGTTCAACCGCAACGATCTCGACGGCGCCTTGAAACAGGTCCTCGACGATAGCGCGAGCTACTACCGCCTGGGCTATGTCCCGCAAGCCTCGCCCCGCGACGGGCGGTTTCGGAAGCTCGAGGTTCGCGTCCCTGGCCACTCTGGGCTGCGCGTCCGCGCCGCCAGCGGCTACCTCGCGCAAGCCGCGGCCGCCCTCCGCCTCTCCGGGCAGACGGCTTCGAACCCGGAAGGCGATCCCGCCCGCTTGCTGCGCGCGGCGCTCGACTCCTCCTTCCCCCTCCGCGGCCTACCCGTGGACATCGCCGCCGACTTCATGGGTACGAACGAGGGAGACGTGCTCGTGGTCACGGCGGTTCTCGACGCCGGGCGCCTCGACTTCCACGCCGGCGCGGGGGGACGGGAAACCGCCGCGGTCGACCTCGTCGGCCTCGTCGTCGACGAAGCCGGCAAGGTGGCTGGCCAGTTCAGCGACCGGGTGGAGCTGGCGCTGGGCGCGGAGGCGAAGGAGAGCGCGATCGCCAACGGCCTCACCTACCGCAAGACCTTGGTCGTGCGCCCCGGTCTTCTCCAGGCGCGAATCGCGGTGCGGGCCGACTCGAACGGCCTCCTCGGCAGCGCTACGCAGTGGGTGCAAGTCCCGGATCGACGCAAGCAGGCCCTTGCCCTGAGCAGCATCCTGGTCGTGGCCGACGGCGAGAGTGCCACGACCCCGCCCTCCGCCACGGCGCGCGGGGTCGTGACCTTCGACCGGCCCCGTCGCGCGGAGGTGTCGCGGCGCTTCAGGCGGGGCGGGCACCTCGACTACCTGCTCGTGGTCTATGACCGCGCCAAAGCGGGGGCCGCGGGTTCGGTTGCGATCGAGAAAGAGCTCCTTTCGGGAAACACGACCTTGACGAAATCATCACCCACTCTCCTGACCGGAGACAGCCCGGACGGCGCGCGGGCGGAAGGGGGGAGGCTACGGCTCTCGGGCTTCGCCCCTGGCGAATACGAGCTGCGAGTCGTGGCCACCGACTCGGCCGCGCGAACCACCGCCACCCGGAGCCTGCGGTTCACGGTGGAATAGAGACGGCCCCTCTGCCCATCGGCCCGGGGGCGGGCGCGCCTGCAGACGGCCAGGGTTGCGAGAGAGTCGACATCGAGGGAACATGGCGCCTTTCTGCTGAGAAGCCCACTCATGACCGTCCGGCTCTATCGCGACGACCCGTACCTCCTGGAGTTCGAGGCCACGATCACGGCGCGGCGCGAGCACCGCGGCCAGCCCGCCGTGCTCCTCGACCGCACTGCCTTCTACGCCGAGAGCGGCGGACAGCCCTGGGACACGGGTTCGCTTTCCGGAGTGCCGGTGCTGGCGGTGATCGAGCACGAAGGCGAAGTGCTTCACGTCCTCGGCGGCCCTCTCGCCGCCGAGCGGGTTTCCGGG
This sequence comes from uncultured Acidobacteriota bacterium, assembly GCA_963760685.1. Lineage (GTDB taxonomy): Bacteria > Acidobacteriota > Vicinamibacteria > Fen-336 > Fen-336 > CAVXEA01. The sequence continues at coordinate 1,842,278 of CAVXEA010000003.1, read as the reverse complement.
GTCGTCGACGCGAAGCGCCGCGAGGACCATCGCCAGCAGCACCACGGCCAGCACCTTCTGTCCCGCGCCTTCGTGGACGTGGCCCTGGCGCGCACCGTGAGCTTCCACCTGGGTACGGAGGTGTCGACCATCGACCTCGACCACGAGGTCACGTCGGAAGAGATCGCGGCCGCCGAGACGCGAGCGAACGAGGTGATCTGGAGCGCCCGCCCGGTGAGCGTCCGCACGGTGCGCCGGGAGGAAGCGGTGGCGGCGGGGGTGACCGTGCCGCCCGAGGCCGGCGACGCGGTCCGCCTCGTGGAGGCCCTTGGCTTCGATGTGCAGCCCTGCGGGGGCACCCACCCGCGAAACACCTCCGAGGTCGGCCTCGTCGTGGTCTCGGGAAGGGAGAAGTACAAGGGGGGAACGCGCGTACGCTTCCTGTGCGGTCATCGGGCCGTAGGCGCGTTTCACCAGGACAAGGGCGTCCTCGACCGACTGGGCGCGCTCTTTTCGGCTCCGCTCCAGGAGCTTCCAGACGCCGCGAGCCGAGCGCTCGCGCAAGTCGGCGAGCTCACCCGTCGGGTCCGCGACCTCCAGGACCAGGCGATCGCCGCCGAGGCCCGCCGCCTCTTCGCGGCTTCGGGCCCGGGCTCGCCGGTAGTGGCCGTCGCGGTCTATGACCAGTGGCCCGCCTCCGACCTGCGCACCCTGGCTCTCGCCCTCATGGGCCAGGGTCCTTGCGTGGCCCTTCTGGGGAGTCGCAGCGACAAGGCCTACGTCACCCTCGCCCAGTCCGAGGGGCTGGGACACGACCTGCCGGCGCTCCTTCAAGAAGCTCTCAAGGAAGTGGCCGGCAAGGGAGGCGGTCGGGGCAACCTGGTGCAGGGAGCGGGTGAACGCGTCGAAGCCCTGGCTCCGGTCCTGGAGCGCCTCGCGGCCCCGCTCCGGTCCGCCACGCCTTGAGCTCGCCCTACCTCGGCCTCCTGGCGGGGGTCCTCTTCGTCTCGTTTGGATCGATCCTGGTCCGATTCGCGGGCGCACCCCCTCTCGCCGTTTCCTTCTACCGGATCGGCCTCGCCGCGTTGTGCCTCGCCCCGGTCGCGGCTCTCCCCGCCGTGCGCACGTGGCCTCGCCTCTCGCCTCGGGCTCGCCTGGCGATCCTCGCGTCCGGCGTGGCACTCGCTCTTCACTTCGCGACCTGGGTGACGAGCCTGTCCTACACCTCGATCGCCTCGTCCGTGCTCCTCGTGAACACGGCCCCCCTGTTCGCCGTCGCCTTCTCGCGCTTCTTCCTGGGCGAGGCCCCGCCCCGCATCGTCCTGATCGCGATCGCGGTGGCCCTGGCCGGGGCGGCGCTCATCGCGGCCGGGGACTGGTCGGCCGCGCCGGGATCGCTCACCGGCAGTCTCCTTGCCCTGGCCGGCGCGGTGAGTCTCGCCCTCTACCACGTCGCCGGGCGCGGCCTGCGCGACGTGATGCCTCTCACCGCCTACGTCTTCACGGTCTGGAGCGCGGCCGCGGCCACCCTGGGCGCGATGTGCCTCGCGGGGGGCGTGCCCCTGGGCGGTTACGGCCTCCGTCCCCTCGCCTGCTTCGTGGGCCTCGCGGTCATCCCAACCCTGGGCGGGCATGGCCTCGTCAACCGCGCGCTGCGGGCCCTTCCCGCGCCGACGGTGGGACTGTTCCTGCTCGGCGAGCCCCTCGGTGCTTCGCTTCTGGGCTACTTCTTCTTCGGCGAGGTGCCCAGCGGCTCGACGCTCGCCGGCGGCGTCCTCGTCCTCACCGCCCTCGTCCTGGTGCTGTGGCGCCGCGACCCGGGCCTTCAGCGATCGAGCGCGTACAACCGGCCCCAGGGTCCCTCGGCGACCGGCGGTGCCTCACCCCAGGGCGAGGCACCGCCCGCGTAGTCCTGCGCCTCGCGCGGGCCCCAGTAGAGATAGCGCGCGCCGAGCGCCCGGGCCTCGTCGCGCCAGCCCGGCTCCCCTTTCATCAGCCTGCCCAAGCGCCCTTCCACCGTCTTCGCGTCGATCCCGTGGCTCCACAAGTGGCCCGAGTAACCGGCCACGATCGCATGGCCACACAGGGCGGCAGGATGATTGAAGATCTGGGCCGTGGCAATGCGCTCTCGGGGCGGGATGTCCGACATCGCCGCGCAGACCGCCTTCGTGTCTTCGACGCGCAGAAGCGGCACGGCACTCCGGACCGAGCAGGCCGCGGCCACGGCCCATGCTCCCGAGTAGAACAGCAGGACGTAGACCGCGGCCCGCGGCCACGCGGGGATGCGCTCCAGGACCGCGGCGATTGCCGGCAAGACAAGGAGGTAGCACCACAGCATCAGCTTGGTGTTGTCCCAGTCCCACGGCGCCAACATCACGAAGAAGAGCGCCACGAAGAAGGCGAGGCCGGGAGTGACGAGGAGTCGCGCCTTCGACGTGCCCACCCCTCCAGGAGCGGACGAGCGCCCACACCGCCAACGGAAGGTAGGCGCCGAAGCAGACGAGAAGAAAGACCAGGGGGTTCCGCGCGCCCATCGTCCACCCCGGCTTCCACCAGGCAATCGATCCTGCACGCAGGCCCTCGGTGACCTCCAGGACCGACCAGGTCGCCGGTCCGAGCGCGATCAGCAGCGGCACGATCGCCTGCCTCACCCTGCCTTGCGCCACCGCCCAGATCGCGATCAGCAGCGAGACGAACAGAAAGGTGTGGGCGTGGAAGAGGGGCAGGCTTCCCCAGAGGACTCCTTCGACCCAGGCCGGAAGGCCCGGGCGGGCGCGGATCAGCCGCTCGCGAAAGCTCCAGAGCAGCACCAGTCCCGACGGCAACGCGAAGAGAAAGCCGCGCTGCGGGATGAAAAGCGCCAGGTAGAGGTTCTTCCACTCGAGGTTGGGCAGCGCGCCAGGTCCCAACAGGTTGCCCAGGGTCCCGAGGCCGACGAGACCGCCCGAGAACAGGAACGCGGCGACCGCGAACCCGCGGCCCCAGGCGAAGAGGGCCACGCCCAGGAGAGCCGAGCCGAGCAGCCCGAGCCCGGCCAGGGCCACCCGCAGCGGCACCCCCACCTGGACGAGCAGGGCCGTCACGAGGTCGATGCCGATGGGATAGTGGAGCCGCTCCCCGGTGAAGATCGGGTTCTCGGGCCAGAACGACGCGCCGCGGGCCAGGAACCGAACGTAGGTCCAGTGCAGCGGGAGGTCGCCGTAGTTGTAGGTCAAGAGCGCAAGGAGCTCCCCGTCGCGTTCGAAGGTCAGCCAGAGGAACTGCCGAGCCGAGACGAGGAGCAGCGCGCCCAGGGCAGCCGCGTCCCACGGGCCGGGTCGCTCTCCGAACGCCAACCCCTTGCTGGCCCGCGCACCCAGGAATCGCGGCGATCGCCCCCGCGGCCAGCGCGACGAGGCTGATCCAGGGCTGCAAAGAACCCGCAAGAACCGCGAGTACCGCCGAGAGCAGACCCGCGATACCCATGCCCGTCAGCAGGCCCGCCGTGAGACTCACAGCTTTTCCACCCTCACCCGCGCGTCATCCACAGACAGTCCACAAGGCGAGGCGCCGTTTCTCCACAGGTTTCAAGCCGACAGACCCGCCCTTACTCACAACCCTTCCACAGCGTCGCTGCCTCTTTTCCACACGGCGTCCGGACATTTCCACAGTCGAACGGGGAGGCGTACACAACGTACACCCGGCTTATCGACAGCTTTTCCACGGTTTACCCGCGGCTCCACCGCCCCGATCCGCAGCTTTTCCACAGCGGCGGGCCGCCTTACCAACCGGGTTTGCACAGCTTCCCGACAGCTTCTCCACACGTGCGACGGATGGTAGCACTCCGGCACCAGGGCGCTGGCGAACCGCGAGCCCGCGTGCTACCGTGGATCTCAGGACGCCGACCCGCGCTTGGGCGGCGAGCCAGGAAGGACGGCCGTGACCCTCACTCTCGAGTCGCCCGGATCCTCCGGACCGGGACGCTTCTTCGACAACCCCCATCCGAGATCTGGCAGAGCAGCCCTCTTCCGAGGAGGATCTCGATGAGCAGCGTCCCGCCCCCGGAGGACGTGGACCAGCGACGCAAGGTCACCGTCCTCGACCTGCAGCACAAGTGCGACCGCGGCGAGGCCATCACCATGCTGACGGCCTACGACTTCCCCACCGCCCGCGCCGCCGACACGGCCGGAGTCGACGCCCTCCTGGTCGGCGACTCGCTGGCCATGGTCGTCCTCGGCCACCCCAACACCCTCTCGGTCACCATGGACGAGATGCTCCACCACGCCCGGGCGGTGAGCCGCGGCGCGCATGCCCCACTGCTCGTGGGCGACATGCCCTTCCTGAGCTACCAGGCCGACACGGCCGAGGCCGTGCGCAACGCCGGCCGCTTCCTCAAGGACGCGGGCATGGACGCGGTCAAGCTCGAAGGCGGCCGCGCGTTCGCGCCCGTCGTCGCCGCCATCGTGCGCGCCGGGATTCCGGTGCAGGGCCACATCGGCCTCATGCCCCAGAGCCTCCACCGGCAGGGCGGCTTCAAGGTGCAGGGCCGTACCGCCGCCGATGCTCGAGGCCTGCTCGACGACGCGCTGGCCCTCCAGGACGCGGGCTGCTTCTCCGTGGTCCTCGAAGGCGTGCCCGCTCGCCTCGGCGCCTTCATCACCGAGCGCCTCCACATCCCGACCCTGGGGATCGGCGCGGGCGGGGGCACCGACGGCCAGGTCCTTGTGGTCCACGACGTCCTGGGGCTCTCCAGCCACACGCCGCGCTTCGCCAAGGCTTACGGCAACCTCGGCCAGGCCACCATCGACGCCATCGCTGCTTTCCGGCGCGAGGTCACGGACCGCGTCTTCCCGGGGCCCGAACACGCCTACGGGTTGCCGGACGAGGAATGGCGCGCGTTCCTCGCGTCGGTCGGCCACGGCCTGCGCGCGGTGCCCGCGGCGCGATGAGCCTGGAAACGCCGCCGAGGGTATTGATCCTCGGCACGGGAGCGATGGCCTCGCTGGTGGGGGCCCGGCTTGCGGATGCGGGGGCGGCGCACGTGACCCTCGCCGGCACCTGGACCGAGGCCATTGCCAGGGTCCGCGCGCGAGGGGTCACGGTCGAGGACGGGAGCACGACAAGGGTCAGCTTCCCTGCCGCCTGCCCGCTCGAAGAGGCCCCGGCCAGCGACATCGTGCTCGTCCTCGTGAAGTCGACACGAACCGCCGATCCCGAGATCGCTCGCGCCGTGCGCCGGTCGGTCGAAGCCGGGGCCACGGCCGTCGTCTCGCTGCAGAACGGTCTCGGCAACCGCGAGATCCTGGAGCAGGCCGCAGGCTCGGGTCGCGTCGCGGTGGGCGTCGCGACCTTCGGCGCGACCCTGCTGGGGCCCGGTCACGTGAGGGCTTTTCCGGGAGGCGTCCTCCTCGGCCTTCAGGCCAAGGCGGAGGTGGATGCTTCCGTAGGGCGCCTCGCGGACGCGTTGACCCGGTCGGGGATTCCCGCCGAAACCTCGTTCGACGTGGACCCCCTGATCTGGGGCAAGCTCGCGGTCAACTGCGCGATCAACCCCCTGGCCGCGCTGACCGGCCTCACCAACGGCGCGCTCCTGCGCAGCGAACGGCTGCGCACCCTGATGCGTCGCGCCGCGGCCGAGGTCGCCGCCTTGGCCCTGGCCCGCGGCATCCGCCTGACCGACGACCCGGCCAAGCGCGCCGAAGCCGTGGCCGAGGCCACCGCCGAGAACCGGGCCTCCATGCTCCAGGACCTCGACCGTGGGGTGCCGACGGAGATCGAGTTCCTGAACGGCGCCGTGGTACGGGAAGCGCGCCGCCTCAAGCTCGCGGTCCCGGTCAACGAGTGGCTCTGGCGGTCGGTCCGGGCCCGGGAGGCGACGCGGCTCGGTACCACGAGTCTCTCGGCTTGAGGGTCGCGACGACCGTCGCGGATGCCCGCGACTGGCGGCGAGGCGCGCGGGGCTCCATCGGCCTCGTCCCCACCATGGGCGCCCTGCACGCCGGCCACCTCGCCCTCGTCGAGCAGGCGCGGCGCGACAACGACCACGTCGCCGCCTCGGTCTTCGTCAATCCGACCCAGTTCGCTCCGCACGAAGACCTGTCGCGGTACCCGCGGGACCTCGAGCGCGACCGGTCCCTGCTGGCCGACGCCGCCGTTGATCTCCTCTTCGCCCCGGCACCCGAGGACATGTACCCTGCCGGCTTCGCCACCGCGATCGAGGTCGCGGGCCCCGCCACCCGCCTCGAAGGCGAGCGTCGGCCCGACCACTTCCGCGGCGTCGCGACCGTGGTGCTGAAGCTCCTGAACCTGATCGCACCCCACCGCGCCTACTTCGGCCAGAAGGACGCGCAGCAGCTCGCCGTCGTGCGACGCATGGCGCGCGATCTCGACCTCCCGGTGCAGCTCGTCGCCTGCCCCACCGTGCGCGAGCCCGACGGCCTGGCCCTCAGCAGCCGCAACGTCTACCTCGGGCCCGAGGACCGGCGGGCCGCGCCCGTCCTCCACCGTGCCCTCGATCGCGCCACGGCCCTCTGGACGAACGGCGAGCGCGACGCCGACACGCTGCGCCGGGCCATCCACGAAGTGCTGGCGGCCGAGCCTCGGGGGCGGGTCGACTACGTCGCCCTGGTCGACCCCGAGACGTTCGCCGAGCTCCAAGGGCACTGCGGTGCCGCTCTGGCTCTCCTCGCCGTCTACTTCGGAACCACCCGGCTGATCGACAACGCCCCGCTGGCCCCGCGCTCTCTGCCCGCCCGCTAGGGCTGAACCACGCCGGTCAACCGGAAGTAATCGAAGGCCACGCCGTCGTTGCTGGTGCCGATCCCGATGGTCAACCGGAACCCTCCTTCCGCATTGGCGTTGGCAATGGCCGCAGCGTTCAACGGGAACTGGCGAACTCGAGTGCCGGCCGCGGTGTCGTCGAAGAAGAACAGGTTGGGCTGCACGATCCCGTTGTACGCCACGTTGATCGGTCCCCAGGTCGAGGACTGGAAGCCGCCCATGTCGACCTCGAGCGTCGCCGATTGCAGCGTGCCCTCGACCGGGAACTTCACGTCGAACGAGGTCGTGAGGGGGGCACTCGGCACCGTGAACCAGTCGAACGCGCCATAGGCATCCGTGTGCTCGGATCCGTCGGTCGCCGCCTTTTCGCCGATCGACCGCTTGTCCTGGAAGGTGTAGGGGACGGTCGAAGAGCCGATGTCGAATAGGAAAGCGGCGTTGTCGGGCACGCTGGCCGCGCCGAAGCCGTAGCCGTCGTTGTCGCCAATCCTCACGTCGAAGGCGATGGCCCCGCCCAGCTTCTTCAGGATGTAGCTCGCGGACTGCGCGCGTCCCACGAGCTCACCCGCCACGTTGCGGCTCGAGTTGTCGAAGGCCGCGGGGTTGGCGTCCACGATGCCGATGAAGTTCGTCATGTTCGCGAGCGACGACGCCGGCGCCGTGTCGAGGCTGGCCAGCGCCGCCGCAACCTCGTTGGCGAGGCTGGCGGCGACCGGGCCGTTCGTGATGAATCGCCCGAGGCTGGACAACGCCCCCTGCATCATCTGAAGCTTGAAGCGGACCACCTCGACCGGGGGCCGAGCGTCGCGCCCCGTCAGGTAGAGGGAGAAGTTCCAGCCGCTCCCCTTGTTGCTGCCGCAGCCCGAGGAGATGTCGACGAAGACCGGCCCTCCGGCTCCGGTCTCCTCCTCGAGGCTGGGCTCGCCCTTCAAAGCCTCCCTGGCGTAGAAGGTCCGCGGCTCCTGGGTGCGGTCGGCGGCCACGAGGCACGGCGGATGCCAGCCCAGCAGGAACTCCTCGAGGCCGTGGAACTCCGCGGTGCGCGCAAAGCCCGCGCTCGTGTCGACGAGCGCGAGCACGAACGTGGGCGGGCCTGCCGGCCCGCCCTTGCCCAGGGCCTTCACGTGCTTGGGGACGAGGACGCTCGGGACCAGGGCCTGCAGCGGCGAACCCGGGGGGAAGAAGGCCTTGAGGTCCTGGTCCACGTCGCCCGTCCGGTTGTCGGGGAACTCGATCACCTTGGCGGACGTCACGCCGGCCACGGTCACGCTGTCGAAGGTGATCTCGACCTCGGGGGCCGGCCTGACCCGCACCTTCTCGCCGGGCAGGGTGGGGACGGTGTCGCTCTTCGCGAAATACCCGTTCACGTCGAGGATGGCGTGGACGAAGTTGTAGGAGCCTGGGGTCGAGGGTGGGGGTTGGTCGTTCTGGACCGTCAGCTTGCCGTCGCCGCTCACCGGCACGATGCCGTTGTTGGCCCGGGTCTGGCCGGGCGCGAAGTTGATCGACGAGGCCAGGGGGGCAGCGGTTCCGCCGGCATAAAGGCGCAGATTGCCGGCCACGTTGGGGCTCGTGACGGTCACGTTGAAAGACACGGCGCTCGCGTTGGCGGGCAGCCCGCAGAGGTCGCGGAGGTTGAAGGTGCGGGCCACCCCCGAGAGAAGGGCCGGGCCGTCGGCGTCCCGCGTATCGAGGACACGGCAGGGCGGCAGCGTGTAGAAGCCTTCCACCCGGGCGATGGCGGTGGCCGCCGTTGCCGTGTTGTTCGCCGGGTTGTTGTCAGCGGACGAAGTGACGGTCGCGGTGTTCAGGATGGGGTCGGTCCCCGCGTAGGTCGACGGCACGGCAAACGTGGAGGTGATGGTCGCCGTCGCCAGCGCGTTCAGCAGGGGCAAGGCGCAGGGGAACGCGGTGGTGCAGTCTCCGGCGTTCGACACGAAGACGAGCCCGGCGGGCGTCGCATCCTGCACGACACCGTCCCGAACGGCGCCCGCGTCGAGGTTCGTGACCGTGATCGTGTACTGGATCTGGTCGCCGAGCTTCACTCCGCCCGGGCCGACCTTGCCGATCACGAGGTCGGCGGCGAGAGCCGGCGCGGCCGCGAACGGCAGGAGACCGATCAGGGCGACGATCCGAACGAGGGCCTGGCGAATGGGCTTCAAAGCAACCTCCCCTGGAACCTTGCGACGGACACGAGGGAGACTACCGACTGGTCGGTGGAGGCGGCGACAGGTTGGAATCGGGCTCGCCCGGCGGCCGTTGCCAATGCGATGAGGCCAGGAAGGTAACACCAAGCCCGCGGCTTGGGAAGGGCCCGGAACGAGAATTTCCGGGCGCGGACGCTAGACCGGCACCAGCGGGTCGAACAGCTTCCGGTGCTCGTCGAGGGCGAAACGGTCGGTCATGCCCGCGATGTAGTCGCAGACCACGCGGTGGACCCCGTCGCGCTCGATCTGGGCGTAGTACCGCGGCGGAAGCTGCCGCGGCTCGCCCACGAACGAGTTGAAGAGGTCGCGCAGGATGCGGCCGGCCTTGTCCCCCATGCGCACCACCCGATAGTGCCGGTACATGTGGCCGAAGAGGAACTCTTTGAGCTCCTTGACCGCGGCCGCGACGTCGGGCGAGTAGACCACGAGGCGGCCCCCTGCCTTGCGCACGTCGGCCGCACTCTCGACTCGCGCCGCCTCGACGCTGCGAAGCGTCGCCTCGAGCAGATCGGCGGTGCAACGGTTGATGATGCGGCGCACGGCCTGATAGCGGGCCAGCCGCTCGTCCCGAATTCCCTCGGCGAGGGCGGCATCGTGCGCGTCGCGGAACAGCCGAGTGGACCGGATGTCGTCGACCGTGAACATGCCCGAGCGCAGGCCATCGTCGATGTCGTGGTTGTTGTAGGCGATCTCGTCCACGGTGTCGACGAGCTGCGCCTCGAGGGTCGGCGCCTCGCCCGGCGCGTACTCGGCGGCCACGTGGGCGTCGGCGTCGGGCCGGTGCTTGATGATCCCCTCGCGCACCTCCCAGGTGAGGTTGAGCCCGGGGAACCCGGGATAGCGCTCCTCCAGCACCTCGAGGATGCGCAAGGTCTGCCGGTTGTGCTCGAAGCCCCCGTGCCCCCGCATCACCTCGTCCATCACGCGCTCGCCCGAGTGCCCGAACGGCGTGTGGCCGAGGTCGTGGCCTAGGACCAGGCACTCCGTCAGCTCCTCGTTCAGGCCCAGGGCCCGCGCCACCGTGCGCCCGATCTGGGCCCCTTCGAGGCTGTGGGTGAGGCGGGTGCGGTAGTTGTCGCCCTCGTGGTTCACGAACACCTGGGTCTTGTACTCGAGCCGCCGGAACGACGAGCTGTGGATGACGCGGTCGCGATCGCGCTGATAGCAGGTGCGGAGGGCATGCTCGGCCTCGGGATAGCGCCGGCCCCGGCTCTCCGCGCTCTTCATGGCGTAGGGCGCCAGCTCCCGTTCCTCGCGTTCTTCCTGGGTCTTCCGGTCGATGAGCATTTGTTCTGCATTCATTCTACTTCGCGCATGGCACGCCGCAGGTCCGCTTTTCGCGCCGACCCGCGTCGTCTAAACTCCGTTGGTTATGGCGAAGACATCCGTTGGGGTCCTCGGCGCCACCGGTGCCGTGGGACAACGCTTCATCCAGCTTCTGGCCAGTCATCCCTGGTTCGAGGTGACCGAGGTCGCGGCCTCGGACCGTTCGGCCGGCAAGACCTACGCCGACGCTTGCACGTGGCGCCTCCCCGGCGCTCCTCCGCCCGCCGTCGCCGCCCTGACGGTCAAGGGCCTCGACGCCACGTTCAGCTCCAAGCTTCTCTTCTCGGGTCTCGATGCGTCGGTGGCCGGCGAGGCCGAAGAGGCCCTCGCCGCCAAGGGCCACGCGGTCGTCTCCAACTCCCGCAATCACCGCAACGATCCCGACGTTCCGCTCCTGATCCCCGAGATCAACGCGCAACACCTCGACGCCCTCGCCGTCCAGCGCAAGCGCACGGGCGGCGGCTACATCGTGACCAACCCCAACTGCAGCGTGGTGGGGCTGGCCATGGCCATGGCGCCACTCGACCGCGCGTTCGGAATCACCGAGGTGGTGGTGGTCACGCTCCAGGCCCTCTCGGGCGCCGGCTATCCGGGCGTCGCCTCCCTGGACATCGCCGACAACGTGATCCCCTTCATCGGGGGCGGCGAGGAGGAGAAGATCGCGACCGAGCCCCTGAAGATCCTGGGGACCTTCGACAAGGGCGCCTTCCAGAACGCCGCCATCCGCATGTCGGTTTCGGTCCACCGCGTGGCGGTGGTCGACGGCCACACCATGGCCGTCTTCCTGCGCTTCCGGAAGCGGCCCACCGCCGCTGAAGCGATGCGCGTCCTCGAGAGCTTCCGCGGCGAGCCCCAGGAGCGCGAGCTGCCGAGCGCACCCCGTCAGCCGATCCACCTGCTGACCGCAAACGACCGGCCCCAGCCACGGCTCGACCGCGACCGCGAAGGCGGCATGGCGGTGTCGGTCGGCCGCGTCCGCGACGACGCGCTGTTCGACCTGAAGCTCGAGGCCCTGGTCCACAACACCATCCGGGGAGCGGCCGGGGTCGCCATCCTCAACGCCGAGCTGCTCCAGGCGCGCGGCCTCCTGCCGTGATCGTCATGAAGTTCGGGGGGACCTCGGTCGGGTCCTCCGAGCGTATCCGCGGCCTCGCGGCCCGCGTCCGCGAGCGCCTCGACCGGAAGCCGGTGGTCGTGGTCTCGGCCCTGTCCGGGGTCACCGACCTCCTGATCCGCGGCGCGCACCTGGCCCTCGAGCGCGACCCCAAGGCCCTCGACGTTCCCCGCGAGCTCCACGCCCGCCACAACGACGCGGTCCGCGACCTCGTCCCCGCAGGAGACGAACGCAACCGCCTGCTCGCCCACGTCGAAGGGGTGGTGAAGGAGCTGGAGACGATCTACACCGGGCGTCCTCTACCTCGGCGAGCTGACGCCGCGCTCCCTGGACGCCATCTCGGGCATGGGCGAGCGGCTCTCCTCCGAGATTGCCGCCGCGGCGCTCGCCGCCGAAGGCCTGCCGGCCGTCGCCGTGGACGCACGCAAGGTCATGGTCACCGACGAAACCCACGGCCGGGCCCAGCCCCTCGTCGAGGAAACCCGCGCCCGTGTTCACGAGCTGGTGCGTCCGCTCGCCGAGGCCGGACGCGTGCCGGTGCTCGGCGGCTACGTCGGCTGCTACCCGGGCCGGCGTCACCACCACCCTGGGCCGCGGCGGCTCCGACTGGTCGGCCGCGGTCATCGGCGCCGTCCTCCCCGCCGACGAGATCCAGATCTGGACCGACGTCGACGGCATGATGACCCTCGACCCGCGCATCGTGCCCTCGGCTCGCGTGATCCCCGAGATCAGCTTCGACGAGGCCGCCGAGCTCGCCTATTTCGGGGCCAAGGTCCTGCACCCCGCCACCATCAAGCCCGCGGTCGAGCTGGGCATCCCGGTACGCATCCTGAACTCGCTGAACCCCACCGCTCCGGGCACGCTGATCGGCCGCACCCAGGGCCGCTCCGGGGAGCCCCGTGCCATCGCCTTCAAGAAGGGCATCAGCGTCGTCCTCATCAACCAGCCTCGGATGCTGATGGCCTACGGCTTCGTGGTGCGGGTATTCGAGGTGTTCGAGCGCCACCGCACGCCCGTGGACCTCATCGCGACCTCCGAGGTCTCCGTCTCCCTCACCGTGGACACGCCGGATCAGCTCGCCGCCGTGGAGCGAGACCTCGCGTCACTGGGCGAGGTGAAGGTCCTGCGCGGGATGGCGATCGTGAGCGTGGTGGGGCGCGGGTTCGTGAGCCATCCCGGCCTGGCCGGCCGCATCTTCCAGACCCTGCGCGAGGTCAACGTGGTCATGATCTCGTTCGGCGCCTCGGACGTGAACGTGTCGTTCGTCGTGGCCGAGGGCGACGCGGAGCGGACGGTACGCATGCTGCACCAGGAGTTCTTCGGCACCGGCGGTGCTGCGTGAGGGTCGCGGTCGTCGGCTACGGCAAGATGGGCCACGAGGTCGAATCGGTCCTGCGTGAGCGCAAACACGAGCCCGCGTGCATCGACCTGGGCGAGCCTTTCCCCGCCGGGTGCGTCGTGGGCATCGACTTCACCGATCCCGGCGCCGTGGTCGGCAACGTGTGGGCGGCGCTGGGCACGGGCGCGCGCTACGTAGTCGGGACCACCGGCTGGCAGGATCGACTGGGCGAGGTCCAGGCAGCGGTGACCCGCGCGGGCAGCGGCCTCGTCTACGCTGCGAATTTCTCTCTCGGAGTGAACCTCTTCTACCGCATCGTTCGCGAGGCCGCGGGTCTCCTCGCCCCCTTCCCCGACTACGACCCTTACGTCCTCGAGAAGCACCACCGCCAGAAGAAGGATGCGCCGTCGGGGACGGCCAAGGTGCTGGCCGACATCGTGGCGGCCTCCGCCGGGGTGAGGCGAACCCCCGCCGACCGGTTCGAGGGGGCGATTCCCGCCGAAGCCTTCCACGTCGCTTCGGTGCGGGCGGGCGGCATCGTGGGCGACCACGTCGTCGGCTTCGACTCGGGGGGCGACGAGATCCTGATCGAGCACCGCGCCCGCTCGCGCCGCGGCTTCGCCCTCGGCGCGGTCCTCGCCGCCGAGTGGATCGCCACCCGCACCGGAGTCCACCCGTTCGAGGCCGTCCTCGACGACCTCATCGCCTCGCGCGCGCGATAGACCGCCTCAGCTCGCGGCTTTCGGCGTGACCGCCGCGGTCCGCTCGGTGAGCCCGTCGCGCAGGAGCGATAGTGCCGTGTACAGGACCACCACCACCACCAGCCAGCGGACCATGTCGAGCGGCATCTCCTTCACGATGAAGGCGGCGATCAGCACGCCCGGGATGCCGCCCAGGGTCAGCCCCAGCGACGCCGGCTGATCGAAGGTCGCGCTGCGCACGAACCGGATCCCGGCCGCGGCCATCAGGAACGCGCACGAACCCATCATGATCGGGAAGGCCGCGCGCGGGTTCATGCCCAGAAGGCTCACCAGCACCATGCACGGCGCGTAGAGCCCGATCCCCAGCATCATCAAGGCGCCCAGCACGAAGTTGCCGAGCACCGCGAAGAGCAACAGCTGCCCGTCGAGGGCCAGCGCCTCCCCACCCGGCGGCGTCACGCCCAGGATGCGCATGAGCATGAAGCCCGCGGCCACGATCAGGAGCGTCCCCATGCCGATTCGTGTCGTGCGGCGCGAGAAGCCGGCCACCATCCCGGCCCCAAACCACGCGCCCACGACCGAGGCCGCGATCATGGCGGCCAGCGTCTTCATCTCCACCTCGACCACCGTGATGAAGATGGCTGCCTGCACCACCGTCGGCAGCATGTGGCCCACGTTCAGGGTGCCGGGTATGTGCGCGTCGTCCACCGCCTTCAAGGCTCGGAAGACCGCGGTCGTGGTCGCGAACGAGCCGATGCCCAGGGTGTCGAAGAAGTTGGTGCCAAAGCCGATGCCCGTGAGGACGGCCGTGGTGGGTGGCTCTCCGGCCACGGCCACGCGGCCCTTCTGGCGCATCCACCAGACGGCGGCAAAGACGAGGGCGAACAGGCCCATCAGGACGAGAAGGCCGATCTTGGCGTAGCTCATCGCCCGGGACTATACGGGATTCCCCGCATTCATTCGAGCGTGGCCGCGGTTCGCCGACGAGGCAGCCGACCCGAGGTCGGACTCCGAAGTTGCGGCCCCCCGGGCCAGGCGGTAAACTCGTGAAGTCCCGCCTCGGGCCGCTAGCTCAGCTGGGAGAGCGCCTGGTTCGCAATCAGGAGGTCGCCGGTTCGATCCCGGCGCGGTCCACCAACTTACGAAAACGGGGTTTAGCCGGGGGGCACTGGGGGGGCACTTTTGTGTCTCGCTCGACCTTCCTAACCAGCGGTTTCCGGCGCGGTCGTAGGTCGTGAGCGGTGCGCAGCGGGAGGACCTCAGCGATGCATTCACGAGGTCATGCGGTTCGACCCCCATCAGCTCCACCAACTCCAGCAACAACTCAGCGAGATGACGTCAGTGGCGACCGGCCGCTGTGTTTACCCTGTGTCCGATTCAAGAAGGCGCGACATTCACCAACCCAAAGCTCTCGTCCCGAACGGCATCGTGACCTCCCCGCTCCGTCGTCCTGGGCTTACGCTAGCGATTGCTCAACCGTTCGAGCTGTTCGGGATACCGAGCTCCCTGGATCGTGAACTCCGAAGCGGCGCGTTCGATCTCGTCGAGATCGTCCGGCGTGAGTTCGACGTCGGCCGCGCCGATGTTTTCCTCGAGACGATGCTGTTTGGTCGTGCCCGGGATCGGCACAATCCACGGTCTCTGGGCGAGCAGCCATGCGAGGGCCACTTGACCGGGCGTCGCCCGTCTGCGCTGCGCAGTCGTCCGCAGCAGTTCGACCAGCACCTGGTTCGCCTTCCGGTTCTCCGGGGCGAAGCGAGGGACGCTGTTTCGGAAATCGGCACTGTCGAATCTCGTCGTCTCGTCGATCCGTCCGGTCAGAAACCCCTTTCCCAGGGGACTGAACGGCACGAAGCCGATGCCGAGCTCCTGCAGCGTCGGCAGCACCTCCCGTTCGGGCTCGCGGTACCACAGGGAGTATTCACTCTGAACGGCGGTGACCGGCTGCACGGCATGTGCGCGGCGAATAGTGCTCGCGCCCGCTTCGGAGAGACCGAAGTGCTTGACCTTGCCTTGCGCGATCAGCTCCTTCACCGCGCCCGCGACGTCTTCGATCGGGACGTTGGGGTCGACTCGATGCTGGTAGTACAGGTCGACGGCGTCGGCGCGCAGGCGCTTCAGTGAGCCTTCGACGACCTGCTTGATGTGGGCGGGCCGGCTCTCCAAGGCGCTCCACCGCTCTTCACCCGGCACGGCGGGCCTCCAGCCGAACTTCGTCGCGAGCACCACTTGCGAGCGCACCGGTGCGAGGGCCTCGCCGACGAGGTCTTCGTTCGTGTGCGGACCATAGACCTCGGCCGTGTCGAAGAAGGTGATGCCACGATCGACCGCGGCGCGCAGGAGCGTGATCATCTCCTTGCGGTCCGGCAATGGGTGGTACGACCAGCTCATACCCATGCAGCCGAGTCCGAGCTCCGAAACGCGGAGTTGGCTGCTCCCGAGCGTCCGTGTCTTCATCCGTCTCCCTTCCTAGTAGTGCTCCCACACGGCGCGCCACCGCTCCGCGGGGTTCGTGGACTTCACGATGAGCTGCTTGTCCCTGAACTCGTACCGGCGAGGAAGGGCCTTGCCGACCAGGGTGCGAACGAGACTCCCCTCGACGTAGTACGTGAACGTGTTCGTGCGCTCGTCGACCTCGAAGCGACCGAACGTTGCTTCGTAACCGCCTTGCGAGTACTGCTCCGGGCCGGCGTGGGAGGCCGGCGGCGGCGTCCGATCCATGACCTGGACCGCCAGGCGGCCTTCGCGCGTGAAGACGAACATCCCGGTGCTGTCACCGCGCTGGACCTTCCCGTCCGTGTTCGACCACCTCGAGCGCGACGAGGCGCCAGGCGCCGATGAACTGCTCTGGTATCCCAGCGCTCTTGTCGCGCTCCTGGCCGCCGGACAGCGTCGCGCTCGACGATGTCGTCAGGGCGAAGAACAAGGACACCACCCCGAACGACAGTTGCTTCTTCATGCTCGCCTCCACGTGTGGTGCCTTCGTTGCGGCATCAGACTGCTCACGGACGCAGCAACGCCTTGATCGCGCGGCGCTCGTCCATCGCTCGGTAGCCCTCGGCCACCTGGTCGAGCGGCAGGCTAAGGTCGAAGACCTTGCCGGGATTGATCTTTCCGTTCCACACCAGCTCGATCAGCTCGGGCAGGAAGCGCCGCACCGGAGCCGGCCCCCCCAGGAGGCGGACGTGCGTGTAGAACAGCTCCTCGCCGCTCAGCTCGACGCCGTGCGGAACGCCGACATAGCCCACCGAGCCGCCAGGCCGAGCGGCACGGATGGCCTGCATCATCGACTCCTGAGTGCCGACGCACTCCAGCACCGCGTCCGCACCGACGCCCTTGGTCAGGTCCTTGATGCGGGCGACACCCTCTTCGCCGCGCTCGGTCACGACGTCGGTCGCGCCGAACTCGCGAGCAAGCTTCTGTCGCGCCCCGTGTCGGCTCATCGCGATGATTCGCTCGGCCCCCATCTGCTTCGCGGAGAGCACACCGAGGAGGCCGACCGCACCATCGCCGACGACCGCGACGGTCGTGCCCGGCCTCACGTTGGCCGCGACCGCCGCGAACCAGCCGGTGCCCATGACATCGGAGAGCGCGAGCAGGCTTGGGATCATGTCGTCAGAGGGAACGGCCGGCGTCGCGACCAGGGTCCCGTCCGCGAGCGGCACCCGGAGCCGGCCCGCTTGCGCTCCGCCGACGAACTCCTTGTGTTGGCACGACGACTGATATCCGGCCCTGCAGTGGGGACACGTGTTGTCGGACGCGAAGAACGAGCCGATCGCGAACTGCCCCGGCTTGATCGACGTGACCCCGCGTCCGACCTCTTCGACGATGCCACAGTACTCGTGCCCCATCGGATTCGGCTGCGTGACCGGACTGATGCCGCGATAGGGCCACAGGTCGGATCCGCAGACGCAGGTGGCCGAGATTCTGATGATGGCGTCCGTGGCGGCGATGATCTTCGGGGCGGCGCGCTCCTCGAAACGGACGTCGCGTGGGGCGTATAGAACGGCTCCGCGCATGGCTACCCTCCTTCAGGGCCGCTTCTCGAGAGCGCTCTTCACCACTGGAAGTGCCGAGAAGACGCTGGGCCAACCTGTGTAGAAGGCGAGTTGGGTGAGCACCTCCGACGCTTCGGCCTTCGTCAGGCCGTTGTCCATGGCCTTGTTCAGGTGAAACGTGACCTGAGCTCCCTGGCCCGTGGCCACGAGCGCGCTGACGGTGACGAGGCTGCGGTCGCGAGGCGCCAGGCCCGGCCGGAGCCAGAGGTCCCGGAACAGGACATCAGTCGTGTACTGCACGACTCCGGGCGCCACTTGGCCGAAGTCCTCAGCGACACGCGCAGCCCGCTGCGCCTCCGCGGCCTCGTCGAGCGAAAGCAGCGGCCCCGACGCGGGCGGCAGCTGATCGAGGCCGATGCGGCGCCCGCCAAACACTTCCTTGGTGATCGCGGCTGCGGTGACGGCGTTCGCCCAGCCCGAGTAGAACGCAAGGTGCGTGATGAGCTCCGATAGCTCCGCGGGTTTCACGCCGTTGTCGAGCGCCTTGTCCAAGTAGAACGCGAGCTCGACCGTCTGCCCACGCGCGATCAGGGCCGCCAACGTCACGATACTGCGGTCGCGAGGCGATAGGCCCGGGCGCTTCCACAGATCGGCGAGGACGATCTTCTGCGTGTATCGATCGAGCGCCGGCGAGACGGCCCGGAAGTCCGTGGGCACGGCTATTCGAGCGTAAGGTCCCGGTGCGCCGGCTGCTTTGCTGTATTGCTCGTCGCTCACCTTGTCCCTCCATTCGACGTTCTTGCCATCGACCGACTCCTGAATCGCGATGTGCGTCAGGCCGCTCGTCGCGGTCGCGCCGTGCCAATGCTTCACGCCTGGCGGCGTCCAGACTACGTCGCCCGGCCTGATCTCCTGTTTCGCGCCGCTCCATTCCTGCGCCCAGCCTGTGCCGGCCGT
This sequence comes from uncultured Acidobacteriota bacterium, assembly GCA_963760685.1. Lineage (GTDB taxonomy): Bacteria > Acidobacteriota > Vicinamibacteria > Fen-336 > Fen-336 > CAVXEA01. The sequence continues at coordinate 1,823,898 of CAVXEA010000003.1, read as the reverse complement.
GACGATCAGGGTCTGGCCGAGCGGATGGGTGTGCCAGTGGGAGCGTGCTCCGGGTTCGAACGTCACATAGGCACCGGACACGCGGGACGGCTCCCTGTGTTGGAACAGCGGGTCGATCCGCACAGAACCGGTGAAGTACTGGTCCAATCCCGGGCCGGCGGGCTGCGCACCGCGTCGTGTGACGGTCATCGACTGGACACCCGCGCATGGCTCAGCGGGACCGGCAGACGACTTGAAGGCGCTCGTTTCTTCTGCCGGCACGATTGGTGCCGAGAGTGCCGATAGCGATATCAACGTCGCGACAAGCGAGAGTGAGTGAGTCCCGCGGGCCGTCTGGCCGCTCATGGCCAGCCTCCTACTCGGCGCCATCGGTGGCCGCGTATTCATCGTCGGTTCCCGTGAAGTAGTCGGCGGGCCCACTCGCGGAAGGCTGCGAACCGCTGCGTTTGATCTCCATCTGGCCTCCTGTTCCTGCGGCAACCCACGCACGCACGACCTAAAGATAGTGATCGCCGCCCCTGTCGACTAGACGGTAAAAAGTGAATAGTCTGGTGATATGAATTCACCAATACGCGATGACCTCACCGTGCTCGCGGCGTTTGCGGTGGTGGCGGACGAGCGGAGCTTCACGAAGGCTGCCCTCAACCTCGGCGTCAGCAGGTCTGCGATCAGCCACCAGGTGCGCACGCTCGAGGAGCGCCTCGGAACGCGCCTCCTCGCACGCAGCACACGGAGCGTCGCGCCGACGGAAGCGGGAGAGCGACTGCTGGCGCAGCTTCGTCCCGCGCTCGAGGGCATCGCCGCCGCCGTTACCGACGTCGGCCGCATGCGTGACCGGCCGGCCGGCACCGTCCGCCTGATCGCGCCGCCGATCGTACTCGCGACGCTCCTGAGCCCGAAGCTCGCGAAGTTCGGCCGCGACTATCCCGACGTCGTACTCGACGTCACGAGCGAGGATGACACCCGCGGCGACCTCGTCGCTGGCCGCTTCGACGCCGGCATCCACCTCGGCGAGTTCATCCAGCGCGACATGGTCGCCGTCAGGGTGACGGGCGAGCAGCGCGCGGCCGTCGTTGCCACGCCGGATTACTTCAAGTCGCATCCGAAGCCCAAGACGCCACGTGACGTGACGGCTCACCGGTGCATCCGCTACCGCATGGGAGGCCATGGGCCGGTCTATCGCTGGGAGTTCGAGAAACGGGGCAAGCCGGCCACCGTGTCCGTCTCGGGGCCGCTCATCGTGAACGACGCTGAGTTCATGATCCGCGCCGCGCTGGACGGCGTTGGGCTGGCGTTCCTCCTGCAGGACTACGTTGTTCAACACATCGCACGTGGCGAGTTGGTGCGCGTCCTCGAGGACTGGTGCCCGCCGTTCGACGGCTACTTTCTCTACTACCCGAGCCGGAGGCACCAACCGCCGCCCCTTCGGGTGCTGGTCGAGGCGCTGCGAATATGACCCAGACTCCTGGCAGTTCGGCCATTGGCCAGCACCCCGAAGGATAGCAGGAACGAACGACCGCCCTCCGTCGTACACAGCGGCAAGGAGGAGTGTCATGACGCTCAGCCGCCGTGAGTTCGTCCAGGGCGCCGCGGCGATAGGCGCCACGCTGGCCTTCGCCGGACCCGCCCGCGCGTCCCGAGCCACCTGGCGCGAGCGGCGCGATATCTTCCCCGAGGGCGTCGCCTCCGGCGATCCGGATCACCAGAGTGCAATCCTCTGGACGCGCCGGCCGTTCGAAAAAGGTGAGCGCGAGGTCCTCACCGTCGAGGTGGCCGAGGACGAGGCCTTCCGTCATGTCGTCGCCACCGCGCCCGCTCCCGTAAACCGGGCCGCCGACTGGACGTCCCGCGTGCTGGTCGCGGGACTGAAGCCGGCCCGCACCTACTGGTATCGCTTCACCGACGCGGACGGGAACGGCAGCCGCGTCGGCCGGACGATCACGGCTCCCGACTCCGCCGATGGCCGCGCCGTGAACTTCACGTTCGTCAGCTGCCAGAGCGTCAACGACGGCACCCTGAACGCGTATCGCCGGATGATCTACGAGGACGAGCGGGCGGCGCCGGCCGACCAGCTCCACTTCGTGCTCCACCTCGGCGACTTCATCTACGAGGTCGTCTGGTACCCGGAGGATCTGGCCACCCGCTACGACCGCAAGATCTACGAGGTCGCCCGCATCCCCGGCGGCGAGAAGATCGGCACGTACCACTTCCCGCTGACCGTCGACGGCTATCGCGCCATCTACCGCGGCTACCTGCGCGATCCCGACCTCCAGGACGCGCGCGCACGCTGGCCCTTCGTGGCCATGTGGGACAACCACGAGTTCTCGTGGCAGGGCTGGCAGAGCGTGCTCAAGCCCGGCCCGGACGCGCGGCCCGGACAGACCGTCAAGGTCGCCGCGAACCAGGCCTGGTTCGAGTACCAACCCGCTCGCGTGGCGAAGCCCAGCGGCCCCTCGCTGGAGACGTTCGAGCCGCCCGCCGTCAAGGACGTAAAGGTCGAGCGCTTCGACGCCTTTGGCCTCGGCGACGAGCCGAACAATCGCACCGCGATCGACAGCCTCAAGGGCTACCGGGCGCTGCGCTACGGCAAGCACCTCGACCTGATCCTCACCGACCAGCACAGCTACCGGAGCCCCGATGCGCTGGACTCGCCGGAGCTCGGCAAGCTGGGCGGCGACGAGTTCCCGGCCATGTTCCCCGAGGAGCTGATGCAGATCCTCGACGGCGGGCGCGAGTTCGACGGCGGACATCCGCCCGCGGAGCTGCACTTCGGAAAGAACAGCGTGGCGAATCCCGCCAAGGACACGCCGCCGATGACGATCCTCGGCTCCGCGCAGAAGGCCTGGTTCAAGGAGCGCCTGCGCAGCTCGTCGGCGACCTGGAAGATCTGGGGCAACTCGCAGGGCGCGCTCGACTCGCGCTCCGATCCGCAGAACCTCCCCGAGGGCCTGACGGTGCCCTGGCCGAGCGGGTTCGCGAACATGGGCGGCGGCGACTACGGCAACGCCTACGCCGAGCGCGGCGAGATCTACGACCTCGTGCGCGAGGCCCGCATCACGGGCTTCGCCATCGTGTCCGGCGACCGGCACAGCTTCTGGGCGGGCTACGCGGCGAAGGCCCTCCCTCCGAAGCCGTTCGAGCCGGTCGGGCTGAGCTTCGTCGGCGCCTCGCTGTCCAGCCCCGGCACGATGGAAGCGAACGAGCACCGGTTCCCCAAGGACCATCCGCTGCGTGCGCTGTTCCTCGCGGACCGTGCCAGCGGGCGGCCGGAGTGGACGTACAACATGCTTCTGAGGCACGGCGTCCGGTCCTGCCTCGAATATGCGAAGAGCGGCGACCGGGCCAAGGCGCGCGCGCTCTCGAATCCATCGCTCGCACCCCACCTGGAATTCCTCGACCTGGGCGGACACGGCTATGCACGCGTTCGGCTGTCCGCGGACGAGATGCGTACGGAGTTCGTGTGCATCCCGCGCCCGGTGACGCGCAGCGATCGCCCCGACGGCGGGCCGCTGCGCTATCGCGTGGTCCACGTCGCACCGCTGTGGCGCCCCGGCGAGCGACCCCGGCTCCGGCAGGAGGTCCTGGAGGGGGATCCTGGCCTGTCCATCTAGTCGCTACCTCACGGCCGCAGCAGCGTCTTGATGGCGCGCCTCTCGTCCATCGCAGGGTAGCCCTCGGCCACCCACGGAGGCGTTGACTCATCTGGCCTTCTACGCCGGCCGGAGCAAGGCGACCACTGCGATGGCGGCCGTGACGAGGACGCTTGGCAAGTAGCCTCTACCGAGACGAGAACAGAAGCCCACCCGGTACATGGAAGTGCTGCGGCTCAGCTCGGAGGCCTACTACATCGGCCGCCAGGGGCTCGACGATGACCCCTACCTGTCCTCGGGCCGACCCTACCTCCTGGTAGGCGCTCTTGCCCAGAGGCGCTTCGGCAAGGTGCGGGTGTTCGTGAACGCCGAGAACCTCCTCGACGTGCGCCAGACGCGCTATGAATCCGTCGTCCTGCCGGTACGGCGCCCGGACGGCCGCTGGCTCGTCGACTCTTGGGCGCCCCTTGACGGACGCGTCCTCAACGGTGGCATTCGCGTCGTCTTCTGAGCAGGCATCCCAGGTCCTGCGTGATTGACTGGGAGGTTTCGCTCATCCCCGCGTTTGTGTTATTCGCGCCCCGCCTGGGCCGAGCGCAGACGCGAAACGTCGAGCAGCAGGGCCGTCACCCCGATGCCGCATTGCTGAAGGGCCGGCGACACTCCCAGGTGCGCCCCCAGGAGGGGCACCCGGAGCACCACCAGGACGCATGGCAGGACCAAGCCGCCCAGGAGCGACCACCAGGCCCAGGTCTCGCCGCGCCTGTAGGGTCCGAGCACGATGGACAGGAAGAGCACGGCATAGGCCGCCGCGTAGGCGGCCGAGGTCCCACGGATGCCGCGCAGGCCGAGCAGGACCTCCTGGCGTCCGGAGGCCACCGCGCCCACGGCCGTGCCGCCGATCGCGTAGTTACCGCCATAGGCGCGGTACGTGGAGACGAAGCTCACGAGCAGCACGAAAGCTCCGAGCACGGTCAGCAGGATCCAGCTCACGGTGCGCAACTTCATGGCGAATCTGTCTCCTCGGCCACGCACGGCGGCCCCCAGTGCGACTTGATGCTTCATCGGCTTGCGCTCCTCTTGCTCGCGGCTGGCGGTCGCTCGCGTTCTGCGGGCTCGGCCTCGAACCGGAGAAGGTCGCCAGGCTGGCACGAGAGCGCCTCGCAGATCGCATCGAGCGTCGAGAAGCGGACCGCACGCGCTTTGTTGGTCTTGAGGATCGAGAGGTTGGCCAGGGTCATTCCGACCCGTTCCGCGAGCTCGGTCAGCGTCATCCGCCGGTCGTGGAGCAGGTCGTCGAGCTTGACGGCGATCGCCATGTCAGACCGTCCCTTCGAGGTCGTCGCGCATGAGCGTGCCTTCCGCGAACACCCGGGCCAGCAGGAACGTGAGGAGTACGGCGAGCCACCCGTTGATCGAAAAGCCGGCCTGCAAATGGAGCGGCTGCGCCGGCGTCGAAACCGCCTTCGCGATCGCGCCAATGACCAGGCTGAGCGACTGCAGCGTGAGCAGCGCCCAGGCGATCGCCCGCAGACGGGACGCGTTCGTGGCGACGAACGGGTCGCCCGCGCGAACCGTCTCGACGATCGCAAGCAGCCGCTTGAGGACCAAGTAGTGCAGCGGGATCGCGGCCAGACCGAGGGCGGCGATCGCGCGCAGGCCCATGACCAGCCGCTCCGCTTCGGACGAAGGGGAAAGCTTGAACGCGGCCATGATCCACTGCTCATTGGGCATGACTACCAGCAGAGCCAGGATCGCGGCTCCCCCAAGCCAGTTCAGGACGATGAGGGTCCGCAGCACGACGTATGCGATCGGCAGCGCAGAGGACGAGACTGGCCTGGACATGTTTAGCACCTCATCTTATCGATCAATAATACGTATCTTATCGATAAGTAGCAAGTACTATATTGCTATTCGATAATTTCGTACGGCGAGGGCCACCCTGGCCTGAAGGACGAGGGCCGGCGGCCTACTCGCTCTACCTGGCGGCTTTCGCCAATCGATTGTCACGTTCTGCTAATGACAACGGTCCAGGGGACGCCCTAAGGTGGACCCGGCGCTTGCATTCACGCCATCAGGCAATGCACGCGGTACAGCCAACTTCGGCTGTGGAGGGTGAACGCTCATGCCAACTCGAGACCGTAGAGGTTTCCTGAAAGCCGGTGCCACGCTGGGCGCGACACTCATCGGGTCACCCGCTCTGAGCGCCTCGCCCTCTGGCGGGAGTGACGCCCGAACGGCCGACGCTCGTCTCAAACACCGCACGCTGGGAACCGGGAAGAACAGCCTCGAAGTTTCTTCGCTCGGCCTGGGCTGCATGGGCATGAGCTATCACCGCAGCTTCATTCCTGAGCGGAAGGTGTCCATCGCCTTGATCCGCAAGGCCGTGGACATGGGTGTCACCCTCTTTGACACGGCCGAAGCCTACGGACCCCAGACGAATGAAGGTGTCGTGGGCGAGGCTCTCCAGCCGGTGCGCAAAGACGTCGTGCTCTGCACCAAGTTCGGTTTCAACATTCAGAACGGCCAGCTCGCTGGGCTGAACAGCAAGCCTTCGCACATCCGGGAAGTTGTCGACCAATCGCTGGCCAGGTTGAAGACGGACTACGTCGACCTGCTCTACCAGCACCGGGTGGATCCAGCGGTTCCCATCGAGGATGTGGCAGGAACCGTGAAGGACCTGATCGCCAAGGGAAAGGTCAGGCACTTTGGACTGAGCGAGGCCAACGCACAGTCGATTCGGAAGGCACACGCGGTCCAACCGTTGACGGCCCTTCAGAGCGAATACTCCCTGATGACGAGACAACCGGAGAACGATGTGATCAAGGTCTGCGAGGAGCTCGGGATAGGCTTCGTCCCCTACAGCCCGTTGAGCCGGGCCTTTCTCTCGGGATTCCTGAATCAGAGCACGAAGTACAACGCGTCCAACGACAACCGGCCCTCGCTCCCCCGCTATCAGCCCGATGCCATCAAGGCCAACTGGGTCATGATCGAGGCGCTCTCCGAGTTCGGCAACCCCAGGGGCTTGACCCCCGCACAGGTTGCGCTCGCATGGCTGCTCGCCCAGAAGCCCTGGATCGTGCCCATCCCCGGCACGACCAAGCTCGCCCACCTGCAGGAAAACCTCTGGGCTGCCGACTTCGAGTTCACGGCCGAAGAGCTGCGGGGATTCACCGAGGCTGTTTCGAAGATAGAGGTCGTGGGCGAACGCTACACGGGGACACAGGCACAGCAGACGAACAGATAGGAAGACCAGCGCGGCCAAGCTTCGGGCCCCAAGCCGCAAGTGGAGAAGGGACCCCGCATGAAGAAGGTCAGCGACGAGGAGTACGCGACCGCAGGGCGGCACGCGAAGGAGGAGAGGTAGACATGCTAGCAACCGTGATGTACGGCGCCGGCGACGTGCGGGTCGAGAGGGTGCCCGACCCTCGCATTGTCGAGCCGACTGACGCCCTCCTACGGGTGACCCGAGGCTGCATCTGCGGGAGCGATCTCTGGCCCTACCAGTCGATGGAGCCCAGCGTGACCGGCCGCCGCATGGGGCACGAGTTCATCGGCGTGGTCGAGGACGTGGGCGCCGACGTCCGGGCCGTGATGAAGGGCGATCTCGTCGTCGCTCCCTTCGCCTGGTCGGACGGCACCTGCGAGTTCTGCCGACAGGGCCTACAGACCTCCTGCCTCCACGGCGGGTTCTGGGGCGGCGAGCTCGACGGAGGTCAGGGTGAAGCCGTGCGCGTGCCGCGCGCGGATGGCACTCTCGTCAAGCTCCCCGTCGCCAAGGACGACGCCCTGATGCCTGCCCTGCTCACCCTCTCCGACGTGATGGGCACCGGCCACCACGCCGCCCTCGCCGCGAAGGTCGGGCCGGGGAAGGTCGTCGCGGTCGTGGGCGACGGCGCCGTCGGCCTCTGCGGCGTGATCGCGGCTCGGCGCCTCGGAGCCGAGCAGATCATCCTCCTCGGCCGTCACCCCGATCGGATCGCGCTGGCCCGCGACTTCGGAGCCACCGACATCGTGAGCGAGCGCGGCGAGGCGGCGCTCGAGCGCGTGCGCGAGCTCACCGGCGGGCTGGGAGCGCACTCCGTCCTCGAGTGCGTCGGCCACGGCCAGTCGACCGAGACGGCGGTGGGCATCGCCCGCGCGGGCGGCGCCGTGGGACGGGTCGGCGTGCCCCAGCACGAGACGATCCCCGCGGCCGTACCCACGTTCTTCAAGAACGTCACCATCGCCGGCGGCCCCGCACCCGTGCGCGCCTACATCGAGGAGCTGCTGCCCGATGTCCTCGACGGCCGGATCCAGCCTGGTCGGGTGTTCGACCGCGTGACCGCCCTCGACGGCGTACCGGATGGCTACCGGGCGATGAATGCCCGCGAGGCCATCAAGGTCATGATCGCGTTCTGAAGTGGACGGTGAAGCAAGCGTCCGAGGTCGCAAGTCACGCTAGGAGATAGCCCAGGATGGTGGAGTGACCGCCGCCTATTGGTACGGCGAACTCGCTCCTCGATGAGCGGCGCGCCTCGCCCCGGAAGCGGGTCGCGTGGGATCCCGGCTCTAGCTACGCAAGCGCCATATTCAGGTTCTCGATCGCCTCGTCGATCTCGGCTGTGCTCTTGTAGCCGACGGTCACGCAATCGACGCCGGCATTCCTGAACGCGAACTTCATCGCCTTCTGCCGGTCCTCGCGGTTGAAGGTGCCTTCACCCACGAGCTTCATCGAGATGACGCCCATTCCTTCTTTCCGGACCTTCTTCACGTGCTCGACGACCTCGGGGACATTCCCTGGATCCTGGGTGTTGTAGTCCTCGGCATCCATGGCCTTGCCCTTGTGATTCACCCGGATCATGGCGACGTTGAGCCATTCATTCCCGGGGACCCGTCGCAGCGCTGGGAGGCCGTGGACCGACGCGCCGTGACTCACCACGGCCTTCCTCGACTCGGCCTCCAGGATCCCGTCCTGCCAGCGCCGGGTGTCGACGGGCCAGGTCGCGGTGTGCTGCCAGTGCAGCAACATGATGTCGAAATACTCGGTGTTCGCCAGGGTGCGCAACTCGTCGAATTTCTCTTGCGGGCTCACGCCATCGCGAGTGGTCACCTTGGACATCATTTGATAGGTGTCCCGAGGAATGCCCTTGAGCGCGATGCCCAGCATCTTGTGCATCTCACCGTACGATTCGGCGGTCTCGAAGAAGCGAATGCCGCGATCGTAGGCGTGGCGCACCAGGCGGGTGAATCCCTCCTGTCCGAGCTCACGCTGCACCTTGCCGCTGATGCTCCCCGTGCCAAACGCGAGCCGCGTCACCTTCACTCCGGACCGGCCCAGAGTGACGTAGTCGGTTGCGGTCTGGCGCTGTGCCACCACCGGCAGACTTCCAGTGACCGCAAGCGTTCCGGCGGCAAATCCGGTTTTCAGGAATTCACGTCTGGTGAACTCGGACATTTGACTCCTCCACGAGACCCGAAGAGGTCAGATGTTAGCAGACGCAAGGCGGAGTGTAGAGACTTTCTCTCACCACTCCTCGCCTCGCCAGCGTGAGAGCTACGGGTCCGGCGGCGGCCCTCCCCGGCTCTCCTTCGAAAGCGACAGCAGCATGAAGAGGCCTGCGATCACCAGGTAGGCCGACGCGAACTGATACGGCACGGCTCGCAAGAGCGGGGTCGGCAGGCTCCACGGGAGGTACATGTTCCCGTCGGGGGAGGCCGAGTGAATCACACCGAAGAACGCGAGCAGAGACAGGATCACCAGGTACAGGGACGAGCGGCGGAGGCGCCGGTCCACCAGCTCTGCCAGGAACGCGCCCCACAACATCGCGGTGAGGATGAAGCCATTGCCCAGAGCGACGATCACGAGCGTCTCCGGTAGCTCCTTTCCGGGCGCGGACATGAGCGCCTGGAATCGGTCGGGGGGAACGATGTTGGGGTTCGTGAGCTTGATCGCGAGGAGCCTCGCCACGGTTGGGAAATAGGACAAGGCCACCGCGGGGGCGTGGCGGGCCGGGCAAGCCAGGAAGCCCTGCGCGATGATGTCCAGGCCCACGAAGATCAGGATGGGCGCCAGCACCGCCCGTGGGATCAGCTCGACGATGAACGAGACGTAGCCGAAGACGCCCGCCCAGGCCGACGAAGAGACCGGTCAGCAGCGTGTAGCCAGCCCGCGCGCCCATGGCCTTGTACGCGGGCTGGCCGATGTAGGGCGTCGTCTGAGCGACGCCGCCGCACAGGCCGGCCACCAGCGTGGCCACGGCCTCGGTCAGGAGGATGTCGCGAGTGTTGAAATCGTCCCCGGCCACCCGGGCGCTCTCGGTGACGTTGATTCCTCCCACGACGGTGAGAAGGGCGAAGGGGATGGCGATGGGGAGATACTTGGAGCGCGGGGACCAGGCCCTCGAGGAAGCCCAGGGTGGGCACGGCAACCCGAGATGGAAGTCGACGACCGGGGCGGCGTAGGTGCCGCCGCTCAGACCTGCGGGTCCGAGCACGTGATACAGGGTCGTCCCCAGAGCGATGGCCGCGAACACGCCCGGGCACATTCCCGGGCAATCGAATCCGCGCCACCAGGGTGTAGAGGATCAGTGCCAGCGAGACCATCCCGACCACGGGCAGGCCGAAGACGTCCACCAGCGGGAGAAAGCCGATGAGGGCGAGCCCCACGCCCGCCAGCGACCCGAGCAGCCCGGCCTGAGGCACCATCCGCTGGACCCAGGCCCCGGCGAAGGAGAGGCCCAGCTTCAGCCCTCCGATCAGGACCATGGGGCCATGCCCAGCCGCCACGTCAGCAGAGCCGCGTCACGCTCAGGCATCCCCGCGGCCTTGAACGACACGAAGGCCGGCCCCAGGACGACCAGCGCGATGCCGATGGTGGACGGGCGTGTCGAGGCCGAGGGGCATGGCCGTGACGGTGCTGCGTCCGGTTCTGCGGGCCAGACGGAAGGCCATCCAGGTGTAGACGAGGTCTCCGAAAAGGACGCCGAAGGCAGTGCCCGGGAACATGCGCGTGTAGACGATGTCGGCGGGAAAGTCGAAGGCGAAGACGAGGATCCCCGCCAGGAACGACAGGACGGTCAGGTTGTCGAACATCAGGCCGAAGAAGCCGTTGATGTCGCCAACGACGAACCACCGGTAGCGGCCTGCTTCGTCTCGCATCCCGCCACTCCTGGGGAGAAGAGTGCGCGATTCTACCAACCGTCGCCTCGGGTAGGCGGTTGGCCATCGAGATAGCCTCCGCCCTGCCGCGGGCCTAGAATGGCATTCTTCCGAGGGGGAATGCCATGACGAGGACTCCGAGATGCGTTTCTCTCACCTTCGCGTTGATCGGCGCGGCATTCATGCCAGCCTCTCCGGCGTCGACCTCGGTTCAGTCCGCTGGTCCGGCGGCCACCGCCAAAGAGCCAACGCCCGAGCTTCAGCTTCCGAGCGACGTGCATCCCACTCGCTATGCCCTGAGCATGGAGATCGTGCCGGGCCGGCCCCGTTTTCAGGGCACCGCGGACATCGCCATCACCCTGGACAAGCCCCGGCAAGTGATTTGGCTGCACGGCCGGGGTCTCGAGATCAGCGCGTCGACGGTCAAGGTTGGGACCGAGATCGTCCCCGCTCGTTACGAGCAGGTTACGGAAGAGGGCGTGGCCAGGCTCACCCTCGCGCGCTCGCTCGAGGCGGGGAGCGCCACGCTTCACCTCGCCTGGAGCGCCGCCTACGACCCCCGACTGGCCGGTCTTTACCTGGCGCACGAAGGAGGCGTCAGCTTCGCCTACACCCAGTTCGAAGCCATCGAGGCGCGGCGCGCGTTTCCGGGCTTTGACGAGCCGAGCTTCAAGACCCCCTTCGACGTGACCCTGATCGTCCGGTCCGCGGATGTGGCGGTCGCCAACACTCTCCCGCGATCCGAAGAACCGGCCGGCCCTGGGATGAAGCGCATTCACTATGCGGAGACCAGGCCGCTGCCCACCTACCTGATCGCCTGGGCGGTCGGACCCTTCGACGTCGTCCTTGGCCCTACGCTGCCGCCCAATTCGATCCGCAATCGCCCGGTCCCGATGCGAGGGATTGCGCCCAAGGGCCACCCCGGCGAGTTCGCCTACGCGCTCAAGACCGGAGCCGAGCTCCTCCTCCTGGAGGAGAAGTACTTCGGCATCGCCTATCCGTACGACAAGCTCGATCAGGTCGCCGTGCCCGACTACGCCTGGGGTGCGATGGAGAACGCGGGGGAAATCCACTACCGCCAGGATCTTCTCCTCTTCAAGGAAGGAACCTCCGCCGAGGAGAACCGGATCCAGATCGCCTCGCTCATGGCGCACGAGCAGGCGCATCAATGGTTCGGCGACCTCGTGACCATGCGCTGGTGGGATGACGCCTGGTTGAACGAGTCGTTCGCCACCTGGCTCGCGAGTCGTACGTTGGCCGAATGGCAGCCGGCGATGCTCTCGCTCATCGATCAGGTGAAGAGTGTCTCGGGCGCCATGCGGAACGATGCCCTGGCCTCGGCGCGCGCCATCCGACAGCCGGTCACCTCGACCAAGAACATCATCGACCAGTTCGACGGACTGACCTACGAGAAAGGGGGCGGCGTCCTCGCGATGTTCGAGCGATTCGTGGGCAGCGAGCCCTTCCGGCGCGGGGTGAGCGCCTACGTCGCCGCGCATGCCGACGGCGGCGGATCCACGGACGATCTCCTGGCGTCGATCTCCAAGGCTGCGGGCCGCGACGTGAGCGCGCCCTTTCGGACCTTCCTGGATCAAGCCGGCGTCCCCTTCGTCGAAGCACACGTCTCCTGCTCGCCGAAACCAAGGCTCTCGTTGAGGCAAACGCGCTTCTTCCCGCTGGGTTCAGAGGGCAAGCAGGATCGCACGTGGCAGATTCCGATATGCGCCCGTTTCTCGGTCGGCGGGAAGGCGAGCGAAGCCTGCACCCTCCTCGCTCAGGCCGAGGGCTCGCTCGACTTGCCGGGGTGCCCGGAGTGGCTGACCCCGAACGCGGAGGGAGCCGGCTACTACCGCTGGGCGCTCACCGGCGAGGACCTTCGAAGGTTGAGGTCAGCGGGCTATCCGCACCTCAGCGTTCTGGAACGGATCAACCTCGCGCAATCGCTCCGTGCCGTGGTCTCTTCCGGTGCCCTTCCCATCGCGGAGGCACTGGAGGCGCTCGAACCTCTGGCGCAGGACCCCGAAGGCGCCGTCGCTTCCGAGGCCATCCCGCTCCTCGACTTCTCCCGGGACTACCTGGTCGCGGCCGACCAGAAGCCGCTCGTGAACGCCTACGCGGTCGCGCTCTTTGCTCCCGTCCTCGAACGCGTCGGCTTCTCGGGCGCCCAAGGAGAGAACGCATCGACGCGGCGGCTGCGCGGCGAGATCATCGCGGTCCTCGCGCAAGCCAGGGATCCCGCGGTCCTGAAGGAAGCGGTCGAACGAGGGCTCGCCTACGCCGGGCTCGCGGACGGGAAGCTCCACCCCGAGGCCGTGGATCCAGATCTCGCGGGCCTGGTGCTCGGGATAGCGGTCGAAGAGGGTGACGAGAAGGTCTTCGACGCCCTGGTCGAACGGCTGGCTCAGACCGACGACGGCGAGGTACGCGGAAGAATCCTCCGAGCGCTGGGACAGGCTCGCGACACCGCACGATCAGCGCGCGCGCTGGCGCTTTCGCTCGATCCCCGACTGCGCAAGGATGAAGGCCTCACCGTGGTCTTCTCCCAGGCCAGCGACTACCGGACCCGGGACGCGGCCTGGACGTGGCTACAGGCGAACTTCGACGCCCTGGTCGCGAAGGTACCGGAGACCTATGCGTCGTTCATCCCCTACGTCCCCGTCTCCTTCTGCGACACCAAACATGCCGACGAGGCAACGGCGTTCTTCTCGCCCCGCGCGGCGAAGACCGACGGTATGCCCAAGAACCTCCGCCAGGCCGTCGAATACATGCACCTTTGCGCGACACAGGCTGCGGCGCAGAGAGACAGTGCCCGGAGGTTCTTCGTCCAGTCTGGCGAGTCCGGGAGAAAGGCACGGTCCGCGGCCCCAGCCCGTTGAGCTCGCATCGACTCCTCGCCGAAGACCTCGTGGCATGATGGGCACCTGGAGAGAGACTCCACATGCGGATCGCCCTCGCGATCGTGGCCGGCGCGCTCCTCGCCTTCCCGCCGCCCTCTGCGACGCGGGACCCGGCCGCGGGGCCCTCGTGGCAGGTCGTTTCCCGGGAGCGTCTCCTCGCGGCGATGAACGGGGTGCGCGGCTACGAGTTGACGGCCACTCCGAACGGACCGCGCTTCCAGGCTGAGGTACTGCGGCAGTTGATCCGCGAGCAGGAGGCTCAGGATCCAGATCGGCGGCCGCTCTTCCTCGGCCACCGCGCGTGGTACGAGGCGTTCCTGGCCCGCACCGGCCTCGCTCCGTCGGCGGCGCCCCTCTACGTCCGGCTGTCGCACGAGATGGAGCAAGACGTGGTGGTGGACTACCGCCGTGAAGCCGTCGTCGACGCCGTGCTACAGGGCCCGCCGCCCCGGAGCATCGCCAACATCCGCATCTTCTGGGCCAGGAAGGCCGGCAAACCCGACCACTACGGGTATGACGACCTCGTGTCGAGCCCCCACCTGCGGGTGACGCAGGATCGGATCGTGGCTTACCGGATGGTCGACTACGACGACCGGCTCTGGCACGCGGAGGTGCGCGGCCTCCAGGGCCGCCCCACGAGCGGGCCGCTCGGTCTGCTCTTCGATCTGATCGGCGAGGCCAGCGTGGAGGAGAGCCGCAGCGCGCTGTTGGGCGGCGTCCAGGTGGTGCGCGGGCGAGCGACCAAGTGGGGGCTCGACCGATCCGAGACGGTCACCGTCTGGCCCGACGGGCACACGGACCGCGGCGTGCCCGCGGATCGCCCCGACCTGCTGGCGCTCGAAGCGCGCCTCAACGAGCCGCTCGAGATCCGCTTCAAAGCATTCCCGCCGGAGCCCTAGAGAGCAAGGCTACGGACGAGGACGTGATCGCCTTCGTGGCAGGTCAACCCGGCGGCGTTGGCTACCTTTCCGCCACCGCCGCCCTGCCCTCCACCGTTCACGAGATCGCGGTCGAATAGCCGGCCAGGGAGGTTCAGGGCGCGGCGATGCAGGCGCCGGCCTTGACCGTGCGGCCGACCGCAGCCGCGACGCGGCGGACCCTCTCCATGAGCGCCGGAAACTCCGAGAGCACCACGGCCTGCGGTCCGTCCGAGAGCGCCTGCCCGGGCTCCGGGTGGGTCTCGATGAGCAACCCGTCGGCGCCGCACGCCACGCCGGCCAGGGTCAGGCTCTCCACCCATTCGCGCTTCCCCGCTGCGTGCGACGGGTCCAACACCACGGGCAACCCCAGCCGCGCTCTCGCGATGGGCACGGCCGCCACGTCGAGCGTGAAGCGGGTCGCCGTCTCGAAGGTGCGGATCCCGCGCTCGCACAGCACGACGCTCTCGTTGCCCTCGCCGAGCAGGTACTCGGCCGCGTGAAGCCATTCGTCGATCGTGCAGCCGAACCCACGCTTGAGCAGGACGGGCAGCCGTGAGCGACCGAGCGCCCGGAGCAGAGGGATGTTCTGCATGTTCCGGCTGCCGATCTGGGCGAAATCGACATAGCGGCGCGCCGGCTCGATCTGTTCCTCGCTCAGGATCTCGCTCACGGTGAGAAGCCCGTTGGCATCCGCGGCCTCCCGCAGCAGCTTCCAGCCCTCCCAGCCAAGGCCCTGGAACGTCGCGGGTGAGCTGCGCACCTTGAAGGCACCGCCGCGCAGGAAACGGGCGCCGCTCTCGGCCACGACCTCGGCCGCACGCGCGATCTGCACACGCGACTCGACCGCGCACGGCCCGGCCATGACCAAGAGCTCGGAGCCCCCGATCACACAGTCCCCGATCCGCACGGTTCTCACGCTGTCGCTCATGCAGGCTCCCGAGCTCGATCTCGACGGGCGAGGGCACTCGCCGCGCGTCATCGTACGCACGCCGGGAACAGCCCGTCAACGCAGATTTTCCATGCGCACGCATATGAATTAGTAAGCCTCAAACCGCGTGCCACCCGCATGGATACTGGTCGAAACACAGGTCGCCTGGTCCGTTCGCTTCATTGACCCCATGGCGGGGGACGGGCACTCTGCCCTCGTCTTCTCGCACCGCCAGCGCGCCCCCGGAAGGCCGGGCGGCGTAGGAGTGTCGTCCTGTGCTGACCACCCTGGAGCGCCGCGCGAACGCACGCGTCGAGTGGAACGAGGTCGGCGAAGACCTCGTGCTGCTCACCTGTCTGGGCGAAGGTACGGCGCAGTCGGCGGCCGGCGAGGCCGAGGAGGCATATCGGTGCATCACGAGGGCGCTTCGCGACCGCGAGTGCGTGCCCGTGCAGGAGCGAGTCTTCTGTAGCCAGCAGGTGGCACCCGCCGTCGGGGCGGGACGCGATCGCGCATTGGCCGCCGCGAGTGAGATCTGGCCGGTGCCGCCCACCTTCGTCCAGGGGTCCCCGGTGGGGCGCGTGGGTCTCTCGGGCATCCACGTCATCGCGGTGCGCGGCAAGGCGCGTCCGGTCGCGGGAGGCGACCGTGTCTACGGCTCGCTCGTGGAGACGGACACCCTGCGGGTGCTGGGCCTCTCGGATGTCGGCCGCGGGGCCTCGAGCCCGCTGGGGTCGGGCCCCGCCGAGGACGCGGCGGCGGCGATCGACACCGCCGAGCAACTGCTGGCCCGCGAAGGCTTCTCGTTCCGCGACGTCGCGCGGAACTGGTTCTACCTGCGCGACATCCTCGACTGGTACGGGTCGTTCAACGCGGTTCGCAACGCCGCCTTCCGCCGAATGGGGCTCCTGGGTCCGCACGCAGACGGCCAGATCCCGGCCAGCACCGGGATCGAGGGGCGCAACCCGCGGGGAGGCTGGTGCACGCTGGACCTGCTGGCCCTCCAGCCCCGCAACGGCTTCCGCCTCGAGATGAGGCGCCTCCACAGCCGCAAGCAGAACGAGGCGACGGAATACGGCTCCGCCTTTGCGCGGGCGATGGAGATCGTCCTGGGCGACGCGCGCTACGTGTTCGTGTCGGGTACCGCCTCGATCGACGACCGGGGCGCAACCGTGCACGGCGGCGACTTCGAGACCCAGACGCTGTTCACGCTGGAGGCGCTGCAATCGGTGCTCGAAGGTGCCGGGGCGTCCCTCGCCGACGTGCGCCAGGCCACCGCCTTCCTGAAGGACCCCGCCGACGGTCACTCGTTCGACCGGATCGCCGAGCGCTCCGGCCTCGACCTCGTGCCGTTCGTGACGACGGTCGCCGACGTGTGCCGCAACGAGCTGCTCTTCGAGATCGATGCGACCGCGGTCGTGCCGCTGCGTCCGGAGCGGGGGTGACGAGCCGGACGCTACTGGTCGGGCTCCCCTTCTCGCTTCTGGCTACCGGCGGAGCGGTCGGCGCCAGCCGCGTGGTGGCGGAGGCGCCCCTGATCGTGGCGCAGGTACCCGTGGCCGCGCTTCCGTCCGGTGCGCTGGCCGGGGGGACGCTGCGGTCGGGTCTCGGAGAAGGCGGCCGGCTGGTTCTCGTTCCGGAGCACGGGCCCGCCCGGGTGCTGAGCGCCGGCTTCTGGAGCGCCGCGGACCCCGAGCTCTCGTTCGACGGGAAGAAGATCCTGTTCGCGGCCAAGAAGGAAGAGGCCGACCCGTGGTGCGTGTGGGAGATGAACACGGACGGCAGCGAGCCCCGCAAGATCACCTGTGGCGCGGCTGGAGCACGGCAGCCGATCTACCAGTCGACGGTGTACACGATCACGCCCACGAACGTGGAGCCCTGGGTGCAGGTCGCGTTCGTCGGGGCGGACCCGGGGGAGCTGAACGAGGCCCAGGTGGCCCCCAACACCAGCCTGTGGTCCTGCAAGACGGACGGCTCGGCGCTCCGGCGGCTCACCTACAACCTCTCGAACGACATGGACCCGGTGATCCTGCCCGACGGCCGCATGCTCTACGCGGGCTGGCTGCGCCACTCGAGCGGGCACGGCCCGCAGGGCCGGATAGCACTCCTCGGCGTGAACGAAGACGGGCTCGACGGCCAGCTCTATGCCGGCGACGAGGGCCTGCGCGTGAAGCAGATGCCCACGCCCACGGCCGACGGCCAGGTGGTGTTCGTCGAGACGGACGCGATCGAGGGTGACGGCTCGGGCCGCCTCGCCGCGGTGAGCCAGATGCGTCCGCTCCACACCTACCGTTCGCTGACCGGCGAGGCCGACGGCCGGTTTCGTTCACCCACTCCGTTGCCGGATGGGCGGTTGCTCGTCGCCTGGCAACCTGCGATTGGCGAATCGCGGGGGGTCGGCGAGAGCACCTTCGGGATCTATCGCTTCGATCCGGCGACGGGCGCGAGGGAGAAGCTGCTCGAGGACCCCGGCTGGCATTCGCTGCAGGTGAAGCGCGTCGCCCCCCGGGCCATGCCCGACGCCCGCTCGAGCGTCGTGCGCGACGACGATCGCGAGGGCAAGCTCTTTGCCATCGACGTGAACATCCACGACCTCGGCGACCGGCTGCCGAGAGGGCAGGCCAGGAGCCTCCGGGTCGTCGAGGGCGTCCCGGCTTCGGAATCGCGCCCCGCCGGCCGACGGCTCCTCGGGACCATCCCCCTCGCGCCTGACGGCTCCTTTCAGGCCCAGGTCCCGGCGAACACGCCTTTGCAGCTGCAGGTCCTCGACGAGGACGGCCTCGCGCTTCGCAGCTCCGCGTGGCTTTGGGTGAGAGGCCACGCCGCACAGGGTTGCGTGGGCTGCCACGAGGATCAGGAGCGTACGCCGCCCAACCGTCTCGCGGAGGCCCTCTTGGCGCCGGCCCCGGTGCTGAGCCTCCCGCCTGAGGAGCGTCGAAGCGTCGGCTACGCGGCGGAAGTGCGGCCGATCATCGAAGCGAAGTGCCTGACCTGCCACGGCGATCGCGGCAAGGGGCCGCGACAGGACGTCAGCTATCGCGGGCTCGGCCCCTACGTCACGCCGGGTGAGGCGCGCCGGACTCCACTGCTCTGGCACCTCCTCGGACGAAGCACGGCGCGGCCTTGGGACACGGAGGCCGGCCGGGCCGCGCCGACGCCGATGCCGGGAGCGCCCCTCTCCCCCGCCGAGATCCGGACCTTCATCGAGTGGATCGATCTCGGAGGGCAGCCATGACGGTCGACCGCGCTCTGGCCACCTTTACCCTGCTCCTCCTCGCGGCCAACGCCTCGTCAACTGGGGCGCAATCCGCCCGGGCCCCGGCGCCCGTCTTCGTGGAGGTCACGGCCAAGGCCGGCATCACCTGGCGGCGCAGCTTCGGCGACCACGAGCTGAGCAACATCGTCGAGGGTACGGGCTCCGGGGCCTGCGTCTTCGACTACGACGACGACGGCAAGCTCGACATCTATTTCCCCCAGGCCCGCTGGGAGAGGACGGTCAGCGACAACCGGGGGCGGGACCTGATCGACCAGCTCAGTAACGCCCTGTACCGAAACCAGGGCAACTTCCAGTTCGAGGACGTGACGCACAAGGCGGGCGTCCCCGGGAGAGGCTTCGCGTTCGGCTGCTCGGCCGCGGACTACGACAACGACGGTTTCGTCGATCTCGTCGTCCTCACCTACCGGGGTCCCGAGCTCTACCACAACGACGGCAACGGAACCTTCACGGAAGCGACCGCGCGGGCCGGGGTCTCGGACACCCGGTGGGCGCTGAACGGCGTTTGGCTCGACTTCGACCGCGACGGCCATCTCGACCTCTTCGTCACGAACTACCTCGAGTACGACGAGGGCAAGTTCCGCTCGTACTACGCGGCCGCGGGCTACCCCGGGCCGCTCAGCTACAACGGGGTCTCCTGCACGCTCTACCACAACAACGGCAACGGCTCCTTCACGGACGTCACGAAGCAGGCCGGCGTCGCCAACCCCGGCGGGCGCGCCATGAGCGCGGTCGCGGCCGACCTCAACAACGACGGCTGGCCGGACCTCTACGTCGCCAACGACTCGATGGAGAACTACTACTACGAGAACAAGGGCAACGGGACCTTCGAGGAGAAGGCCATGCCGCTTGGTCTCGCCCTGGGCCAGAACGGCCAGGGGGTCTCCTCGATGGGCCCGGCGGTGGCCGATCTCGACGGCGACGGGAGCCTCGACATCCTGATCCCGGACATGGACTACGGGAGCCTGCTCTCGAAGAGCGGCGAGTTCTACTCCGACCTCATCGCACGCTCCGGGCTCGCCGTGATCTGCGGGCAATACACCGGCTGGGGCGCCGTGCTCCAGGACTTCGACAACGACGCCTTTCCCGACGTCTTCATCGCCGACGGCAATCCCCACCACGAGTATGCCGAGGACGCGGTGCTCGCGCGGAACAACGGGAAGGGCGTCTTCGTGGACGTGGCGCGCGAGTCGGGGGGCTTCTTCGAGACCAAGTGGTCGAGCCGGGGCGCCACCTGGGCCGACTTCGACGACGACGGCAACGTCGACCTCGTGGTGCTCGACACTTCCGGACCGCCCCACCTCCTGAGGAACGGCGGCGGCACGGGGAACCACTGGCTGAAGGTGGACGCCCGCATCAAGGGCGGCAAGCGCGCGGCGATCGGCGCCCGGGTGACGATCGTGACCGGGCAGCGCAAGCAGTTCCAGGACCTCATCGGGGTCAACGGCTACCTCTCCCAGGGCGACACCCGCGTCCACTTCGGCCTCGGGAAGGCCGAGAAGGTCGACACCGTGGAGGTACGCTGGCCGGACGGTACGAGCAGCGAGTGGAAGGACGTGAAGGCGGACCGTGTCCTGCGACTGGAGCAGGGAAAGAAGTAGCGGACCATGCGACGCGCGCGGCTCCCGACCGTGCTTGGAGCGCTGGCCGCGTTCCTGGCGCTGCCAGTGGAGCTCCGCGCCCAGGCCCAGAAGCAGCCGGTCTACGTGGGCGCGGGTGCCTGTGCCCGCTGCCACGAGGGCATGGCCGCCGGGAACCAGTACAGCCATTGGCTGACGACCGCGCACGCGCAGGCGTGGGCGGCCCTCGCCTTGCCCGAGGCCAAGGTGATGGCGCGCCTGTCGGGGATTCTCGACGAGCCCGAGAAAGCGCCGGTCTGTCTCGGCTGCCACGCCACTGCCGCCGACTCCGAGAAGTGGGAGCGTGATGCGGGCTTCCGCCTCGAAGACGGGGTCCAGTGCGAGAAGTGCCACGGCCCCGGCAGCGAGTACATGGACGACAAGGTGATGCGGGACCCGGAGGCCGCCCGGCGTGCGGGCCTGCGCAGGTTCGACAAGCGCGATTGCGCCGTGTGCCACTACGTCAAGGGCTCGCACTCGGCGGTTCACCAGAAGCCGCCGCTCGACGTCGAAGACGCCTGGAGGCGGCTCGCGCACCCGGTGCCCGCCGGGTCCGCGGGGCCGAACCCGGCGACCCCGCTGCCCGCCTCGACGGGGCCGGGGCCGAAGTACGTGGGTGCGTATGCCTGCGGCGCGTGCCACCAGGGCCCGACGATGGGCTATCAGCTCAGCCTCTGGCGCCTGGGCCCGCACGCGCAAGCCTATGCGGTGCTCGCGACGCCGAAAGCCGCGGAGATCGCCCGGAAGATGGGCGTCGGCGAGGAACCACAGAGAGCACCCGCCTGCCTGAAGTGCCACGTCACGGGCGGGGGAACGCCGCCGGCGGTCGCGAAGACGTTCGACATCATGGAGGGCGTCGGCTGCGAGTCCTGCCACGGAGCGGGCAGCGAGTACATGGCCGAGGCCGTAATGCGCGACCGTCTGGGCGCCAAGAAGGCCGGCCTCGAGGCGGTCACGCGGCAGACCTGTGCGGCCTGCCACGCGCGCGCCCACGGGAAGCCCTTCGACTTCGCCAAGGCCAGGCTCGCTATCGCACACCCGACCCGGCCCGAGAAAGCACTCTCGGCCCTGGGCAAGCGGACGGCGATGGCGCACACGGGCGAGGCCGACCTCGAAGCGCAGTACGGGGTCGCGCGGTCCAAGGGAGCCCGGGCGCTGCTCGAGGAGCTGGAGGTCCAGTACAAGAACCCGATCAACCTCGCCTTCAGCCCCGATGGCCGGGAGCTGTGGACTGCCTGCGAGGCGTCCGGCAGCGTGATCGTGGTCGACGCGGCGCGGCGGGCGAAGGTGGCGGAGATCCCGGTCGGCGGGCAGGCGACGGGCCTCGTCTTCAGCCCGGACGGGACGTCGGTCTACGTCACGGTGCGCCTCAACGACAGCGTCACCGTGATCGACGCGGTGACGCGCAAGGTCCTGCGCACCCTGCCCGTGGCCGACGAGCCGCACGGGATCGCCATCGATCCGCAAGGCAAGACGCTGTTCGTGATGGGCACCGCCTTCGACGCCGTCTCGGTCGTGGATCTCGCAACCGGCAAGGAGACCAAGCGCCTGGCCGCCAGCCGCAACCCGTGGTCGGCGGCCCTCTCCCCCGACGGCCAGCGCCTCCTGGTCACGAACGCCCTCGCGCGCCTGGGCCCCTTCCGCGCGCCGCAGATCTCCGAGGTCACCGTCCTCGACGTGGCCGCCCAGAAGGTCGAGAGCCGGATGCTCGTGCCCGCTGCGAACTTGCTGCTCGGTGTCGCCTGGCACCCGAGCGGCGACTTCGCGCTGGCGACGCTCAATCGCACCAAGAACCTCGTCCCGATGACCCGCCTGCTCCAGGGATGGACGATCACCAACGGCCTGGCCCTGCTCTGGAAGGACGGACGCGTCGACCAGGTGCTGCTCGACGAGCCGCAGCGATACTTCGCCGACGTGACCGACGTGGCCTTCACCCCGGACGGTAGCCGCGCGCTCGCGACCAGTGCCGGGTCCGACCAGGTCGCCGTGATCGACACCCTGAAGCTGCTGGCGCTGGTGCGCCGGATGGCCGACGAGGAGAGGCGCGACGTGCTGCCCAACTGGCTGGGCGCCTCGTCCGAGTTCGTGATCGCACGCCTCCCTGTCGGGAACAACCCGCGCGGGATCAGGGTCGCCCCGGACGGGCGGACGGCCTGGGTCGCGAACGCGCTGGACGACTCGCTGTCCGTGATCGATCTGGCACGTCTCCAGGTCGGGGCGCGCGTGGACCTCGGCGGGCCGAAGCAGGTGACCCACATCCGCTGGGGCGAACAGCTGTTCCACAGCGCGAACATCACCTTCCAGCGGCAATTCGCCTGCGCCACCTGCCACCCCGACGGCCACGTGGACGGCGTGACCTACGACATCGAGGCGGACGGGATCGGCATCAGCCCGGTCGACAACCGCACGCTTCGGGGGATCTACGACACCGATCCCTTCAAGTGGGAGGGCACCAACGCCACCCTGGCGCGCCAGTGTGGCGCGCGCCTGGCGGTGTTCTTCACGCGCATCGCCCCCTTCACGCCGGAACAGTTGCGCGCGGTGAACGACTACATCGTCACCATCCCGCGACCCCCGAACCGCCACCGGCCCCTCGGCGCGCCGCTCAGCGAGGCGCAGCGGCGGGGCAAGATCCTGTTCGGGCGGACGCGCACGAACGACGGACGCGCGATCCCGCCGGAAGGGCAATGCGCGTACTGCCACTTCGGCCCGTACTTCACCGACCGGCAGCAGCGCGACGTGGGCACGAAGCAGGCTCTCGACCGGCAGGGCAAGTTCGACGTCCCGCACCTGAACAACATCTACGACTCGGCTCCTTATCTCCACAACGGGATGGCGAACACGCTGGAGCAGATCTGGACCGTGCACAACCCTGAGGACAAGCACGGCGTCACCAACGACCTGACCAAGGACCAGCTCAACGACCTGATCGAGTACCTGAAGACGCTCTGACTTCGAGGAAAGGACGAGCATGCACACGCGGACGAGTCGTGCGCTGATCCTGCTGGCCGCTCTTGGCGCCCCCGCACTCGCGGAGGACACGAAGCCGGTCGCTCCCAAGCTGCCCTACGTCTACACGAACTGGAAGCAGTTCACGGTGGCCGACGGGCTGCCGAACGACCACGTCTTCGCGGTGAAAGTGGACGGCCCGCGAGTCTGGGTGGGCACGGAGGACGGGCTCGCTCTCATCGACAAGACGAGCGGCAAGGTGGTGAAGACGTGGCGAGAGAAGGACGGCCTGCCCTTCAGGGTGGTCACGGCGATCGACGTCGACAAGAAGACCGGCGACGTCTGGCTGGGCCTGTTCGGCGGCGGCCTCGCGCGTCTCTCGGGCGATCGCTTCGACCACTGGCACCAGATGAACAGCGGCCTCGTCAACGACGTGGTCTACGGCGTCGCCGTCGAGAACGACAACGTCTGGGCCGCCACCACGGCCGGCGCCTCGCGCCTCAACACCGTCACCGCCGAGTGGACGATCTTCACCGAGAAGAACGCGCCCATGGAGGAGATCTGGAACTACTCCGCGGCCTACGACGGCAAGGACACCGTCTACCTCGGGGTCTGGGGCAGCGGGATGCTCGAGTACGACATCCGCAGCGGCAAGTGGAAGGAGTACCTCGATCCCGACGGCGAGATGGAGATCGACCTCTACCGCGACGACGGGCTCATCCACGTGATCGTGACCGGCGCCAGCCCGGCCGAAGGGGTCGTGTGGATCTCGACCTATTTCGGAGGGTCGCGCTACGACGGGCGCCACTGGCGCGGCTACACCCAGCAGGAGAACGGGCTGCCGTCCGACTTCAACAACAACATCAAGGGCCGCAGCGCGCGGGAGGCCCTTTTCTGCTCCGACAAGGGACTGGGCATCGTCACCGACGCGCCCAACGAGGACGCGACCTGGGTCGCCTACACGCGTGACCCCGACACCGGGCACGGCCGCGCCAAGGTGACGGTCGGGGGGAGCACGATCGAGGATGTGGACATGCCGGTCGGGGTGCCGCACAGCTTCATGATCGCGGCCGACGTCGACGGCGACGACATCTGGATCGGCACCGCGAAGGGGCTGGGCTGGGGGATCGGCGAGGGCTACTACCCTGGCACGAAGGCGCGAGCACTCTACGCCTACGGTCAGGCGGCCCCTCAAACGCCCACGGCCCCGGCCGAGACGAGGCATCCGGTGGCGGCCGCGAAGGTGCCGTCCGCCGCGAAGGGCGGGAGGTAGCTCATGCGCAGCACCATGCTCTCCTTCTGCGCAGCCTTCGTCCTTGCGCTCTCGGTTCTTCCGGCAACCGCGGCCGAGAAGGGCCGAAAGCCGGCGGTCGACCCGCGGCCCGACTACATCCCTTTCGACGACCCGAAGCTCGTCGAGCTCCTGAAGAAGATCGAAGCGGCGGGCGCCTACGGCACCCCTCTGCTGAACCTCAAGAAGGACGAGAACTACGCGGGGACCGCCGAGGACCGCGAGCCCTTCCAGGGCGCTACGCCCTTCAAGGAGAACTTCCTCTTGCAGATCGAGTACGCGGGGGCGGGCCGCGGCAAGCCGGAGCCCGAGCACCTCGACACGGTGAAGGTCGGCTTCATCGGCCCGATCCGGCCCACGGTTTCGATCGCGACCGGGGGCAAGAGCCACGAGGAGGCGCTCGGCGTTCCCATGCTCCAAGGCTCGCGGCTGGCGCTCGAGGAGTGGAACGCGCGCGGCGGCTACCGGAAGCGCGGGATCCCGTTCGAGCTGGTGATCAGCAACGACAACGGGTTGTGGGGCTCGTCGGGCAACGAGATCGTCAAGCAGGCCTACGACGAGAAGGTCTGGGGCATCCTCGGCACCATCGACGGCGCGAACAGCCACATCGCGATCCGTGTGGCCTTGAAAGCCGAGGTCCTGATGATCAACTCCGGCGACACCGACCCGACCTTCATCGAGACGAACATCCCCTGGGTGGCACGCGTGATCGGGGACGACCGACAGCAGGCCTACCTGCTCACGGACTACTGGTATCGCAAGCTCGGGCTGAAGCGCGTGGCGATCATCCGCTCGAGCAACCGCTACGGCCGCTTCGGCGTGCGCGAGATCCGCGACAGCGCGCGGCGGCTGCAGCGCCCCATCCCCATCGAGATGGCGTACAAGGTCGGCCAGAAGGACTTCGGGCTCGAGCTCACGCGCATCAAGAACGCCAGCCCGGACGCGGTCGTCCATTGGGGCGACGCCGTCGAGGGCGCCCTGATCCTCAACACGATGCGCGAGATGGGCATGACCCAGCCCTTCTTCGGCTGCGACCGCACCGTGAACGAGGAGTTCGCAAAGATCGCGGGCAAGAACGCCGAGGGCGTGGTGGCGGCGTTTCCGTGGAACCCCGAGCGAAAAGACGCGAAGCTCGAGCGCTTCAAGAAGGCCTACCGGGAACGCTTCGGCGCGGAGGCGGAGACCTACGCCGCGCACGCCTATGACGGGATGAACCTGATGCTGTGGGCGATCAATGCCGCGGGCCTGAACCGCGCGAAGATCCGCGACGTCGTGGCCTTCCTGCCGCACCCCTGGCCGGGGGTCACGGGGGACATCGTCTTCTCGGCCTGCCTCGACGACGTGGCCGACACCTATCTCGCGACGTACCACGACGGACGCTGGGGCTACGCCTCGCGCACCCTCCTCGGCATCCCCAAGGGGTACATCGCACCGCGCGACCGGCTGAACCGGGACGCGACCCGCGAGGCTGGAGGCGTCGTGCCCGCGAAGGCGACGGCGCACAGGTGACGTGAGCGGATCCGCGTTCGCCGTCGCGCTGCTCCTCGCGGGACCGGCGGTCTGCCAGGAGGTCGCATCCCCGGCGCCATACCGCAAGGCCGGTCAGCAGCCCTTGGACTTCCGCGGACCTGGACGCGAGGATCCCGAGCCGGACGTGCCGGAGGTCGCGCTGGGCTGGTTCGGCCCGAGCGACCCCGACCATCCCGACTTCGGAGAGCTCTGGCGCGGGGCAACCCTGGCACTGGAGCAGGAAAACGCGGCGGGCGGATACCGCGGCAAGCCGCTCCGACTGCTCCCCGTCTGGTCGGACAAGCCCTGGCAGGCGGGGATCACCGACCTCACCCGGCTCGTCTACGAGAGGGGTCTTTGGGCCGTTCTCGGCGGGGTCGACGGCGCGACCACGCACCTGGCCGTGCAGACCGCTCTCAAGTCCCGCATCCTGCTGCTGACGCCCGGGAGCAGCGACGCCACCACGGACGCGGCGAACGTCCCCTGGCTCTTCTCGCTGCCACCGTCCGACGAGGCGCAGGTCCCGGTGATCCTGCGGGCGCTCGCGAACGCCTGCCGGGGCGGATCATTCGCGATTGCCGCGGCCGCAGACCACGACTCCCACGCGGCGCTCGCGGTCGTGCGCCGCGGCCTTCCCGAAGGCTACCCCGCCCCGACCTCCATCCTCGAGTTCGCGGTGCGGGACGCCGACCCCCCGGCGCTCGCACGCCAGCTCACGGAGGGCCGACCCGGCGCCATCCTCGTCCTCGCCCCGGCGTCGGTGGCCGGAAGGCTGGTCGCGGCCATCCGCAGCGCCGGCTTCTCCGGACCGATTCTCGGGGGGGTGGCGCTGGCCACGAACGCCTTTCGCCGCGCGGCCGGTCGGTCAACCGAGGACGTGCAGGCTCCGTTCGTTGCCCAGGTCGGCCCCGACTGGCAGTCGTTCGCCGCCAGCTACGAGAGGCGCTGGGGCGACGCACCGGACCAGCCGGCGGCGCATGCCTACGACGCCGTCCGGCTCGTCACCGCCGCGGTGCGCCGAGCCGGCCTCAACCGCGCGAGGATCCGCGATGCGGTGCGAGCCCTCGCACCCTGGACGGGCGCCTCGGGCGTCGTGCGCTGGAACAACCAGGGGCGCAACGAAGGCTCCCTGCGTATGGGCACCTCCACAGAAGGCGTGGTCATGGGCGGAGCCGCGGTCGCCGTGGGGACGCCTTCATGGCCAAGCGACCTTCACGCCCGGTAGCAGGCGCAGTCGTCACTCGCATCGCGCGGCGGGGCACGGCGGAACGCCGTGCTACGCTAGATCGGGTGTGCCGCATGCCGAGGCATTCGATGCTGCATGGGCGCCTGCTGGCTTCGCTGCTGCTGTCGTGGCCGCTCGCCGCGTCTTCCAAGCCCGCTCAGGACGCGACGTTCGAGAGCGAGGCGTCCATCGTCCGCCTCGACGTCGTGGTCAAGGACGCCGCGGGGCGACCGCTGAGGGACCTGCGCCGCGAGGACTTCGAGGTGCGCGAGGACGGCGTCCTCCAGCGTATCGTTCATTTCCAGAGGCTGTCGTCGAACCACGTTCCTGTGGCCCCCGCGGGCGCGCCGCCTGAAAGCAGTCCTTCGGCGGCGAGCGCGAGCGACGCCGAGGCCCCCCCGCCCCGCCATCTGGTCTTTGCGGTGGACGACTTGCACCTCGGCACCTCGAGCTTGCTCGTCGCGCGCCGGGAGGTCGCGGCCCTCGTGGACGGCGCGCTCGAAGGCGCCGACGAAGTGGCGCTCGTGACCACGAGCGGCAGCTTCGGCACGAGGCAGAGGTTCACGCGCGACAAGAGCGCGATCCGGGGAGCGCTCGAACGCATGGGGTTCAAGGACCGCAGCGCGCGGTCGCGCTTCGATCGGCCGTTCATCAGCGAGACCCAGGCGGAGCAGATCGAGGGCAAGGTGCTCCCCAACGGCGGGCGCACGAGCAACGAGGCCTTCGAGCTTGCGGTGGAGCAGTTCATGGGGGAGTTCCGGATCACCCGGGATGTCGCGGAGTCGATGGTCATGGAGCGGGTCCGCGCCATCCTGGACGAAGGCAGGCGCGCCACCCTCGACGTCTGCGACACGCTCGAGAAGATGATTCGTGACCTCGGGGAGCTTCCGGGGAGGAAGGTGGTGGTGCTCCTCTCGGAGGGCTTCTATCTTGGCAGGGGGACTCTCTACGAGACGAGCTATGACCTGCGCCGCCTCACGGACGCCGCCACGCGCTCCGGCGTGGTCGTGTACTCGATCGACGTGAGCGGCGCCGCCGCACCGCAGCCAGGAGGCGATCCGTCGGAGCGCTCGCTCGGAAACTTCGCGCTTCGTCAGAGCGTCGAGACCTTCTCCACGGCGAGCCGCCGCGAGGGGATGAAGCGAGTCGCCGATGACACCGGCGGCCTCGCGCTCTTCGACATGAACGACGTGGGCCGGGCGCTCGAACGCGTGCTCACCGACGGGGACGACTACTACCTGCTCGCCTACGAGCCGGCGAATCCCGCGCACGACGGCCACTTCCGCAAGGTCGAGGTCCGCATCCGCGGAGAACGGGGCAAGATCGAGGTACGCACCCGCGCGGGATACTTCGCGCCCCGCGGGCCCGGCAGGCCGCCCACGGCGACGGAAGCACGCGCCGCGGCCGAAGACCAGATGCGAGCGGCGCTCCAGTCGGTCGTAGCGCTCCGCGGGTTGCCGATCGAGACCCAGGCTGCATTCGTGGACCTACCGGACCTCGGGACCGCGGCGATCGTGGAGACGCGCGTCGGCACCCGAACCGTGGTGGCGGCTGCGGACCAGCCGCCACCGCGACTCGAGCTGGCCTTCGCGATTACGGACGAGGCCGGAGCGATCGCGTGGCAGGGTATCGAGGAGCTGCAGCTCTCGGCGAGCGGGGCGTCTCGAGGCGAGATCGAGCACCGGAAGCCATTCAAGCTCGCGCCGGGCCGGTACGACGTCGCCGTGGTGGCTCGTGCGGGCTCTGGGAAGATGGGGAGCGCGCACACCACCGTCCAGATCCCGGACACGAGCCAGGGGCTCACCTTGAGCGACGTCTTCCTGTCATCCGCGGCCGACCACTCGAGCGGACCGCGTTTCCGCCAGGGCACGGACCTCGACTTCGTCGTGTTCGCCTACGACGCTCCCGGTGATCTCCTGGTAACGGCGGCACTACGGAGCGGCGTCGAGCCGGGAGAGGCCTTCCGGGTGAAGCCGACGCCGGCCGACACCCCCGATCCACGCCGCGTTGCCTACGGAGGACGGCTCTCCCTGACCGGCCTCGCACCCGGCGAGTACGAGCTTCGCGTGAGTGCCAGTCATCGGCAGACGGGAAGCGCTGCTGCGCAGGCCGCTCGTTTCATCGTGGTTCCCGCTCCGTCCGCTTCAACCCCTCCCCCGGCGGTGCCCGCGACGTCGCCCGTCGAGCCGGCGGACCCGGCTCTCGCGGCGGTCCTCGAGCGGGCCGGGGAGTACGCGGTCGACTACGAGCAGGCCTTCCGCGACATCGTGGCCGAGGAATACTGCACGCAGACGTTCGCGCGGAGCCTCGAGGCCTTCGGCGCAGGGGTCGCCGGCGCGGGGGCCTTTGGCGAGGGTGCAGTCCCGCAAGCGACCGGGTCGCAGGGCATCCTCACGCGGCGCACGCGGGCGGACCTCGTCTTCGCTCGCCTGCCGGGGACCCTTTCCTGGGGAAGCTTCCGGGACGTCTTCGAGGTCGACGGCGTCAAGGTCCGCGACCGCGACGCCCGTCTGGAGAAGCTCTTCCGCGACGAGCCGGGCTCCGCCGCCGAACGGGCGGGTGCCATCGTGCAGGAGAACGCTCGCTACAACATCGGGACCGCGAGGCGAAACATCAACATACCGACGCTGCCTCTCCTCTTCCTGGACCCCCGGAACCGGCCCCGCTTCTCGTTCGAGCAGGCGGGCCGCCATCGTGTCGCAGGAGTGGACGCCGTCGAGATCCGCTTTGCCGAGAACGCGCGGCCGACCCTCATCAAGGACAGCGGCTCGGGCGCGGACCTTCCCGCCGAGGGGAGCTTCTGGATCGATCCGGGCCGGGGCACGGTGTTGCGCACGGTCACCCGCTTCCGCTTCGGGCCCGACCGGGGCAGCGGGGAGATCACGACGGAGTACCGCCGCGAACCGGCTCTGCGCATGTGGGTGCCCTCGGAGATGGCCGAGAAGTACGAGGACCGGGGAGCCGCCTCCGCCGGCCTCGGCTCCTCCACGAGCTCGGTGGCCAGGTGCTCGAACTTCCGCCAGTTCAGCGTGACCATCGAGGATGAGGCGGCCACGCTGCCGAAGGCGCCCGAAGCAGCGCCGCCTCGCTGAGTCGACCTGTCGCGTCAAGCGCGTAGGGAACGTCGGCAAGGCGGGGACCGTCTAGTGCCGATCAGGGTCGGGGCTCGATCACCGTGAAGAGGCCGTCCGACTGCTCGTACCCGACGAAGAGGTGTTTCCATTCGCGGTCGTCGTCGAAGACCACGACCAGCGCGCCGGAGGGCTCGACCGCCAGCCCCTCGGGCTTGGCCTGGAACCCCCGTAGCGGAGCCCCGAGTGGGACGGGCACAGGCGGGGCCGCGCCGAGAAGCACCTCGGCAGGAACGCGGAAGAGGTGGCCGGAGTGACCCTCGGGCGTGTTCTCTTTTCCCTCGTGGCTGGTGAGAACCAGGAAGGTGTCCCCGCTGGCATCGAGCTGGAGATCAGACAGCCCCTCGGCCTGCCCGCCGAGCGCCTCGGCCGTGGAGAACCAGATCACCGCCTCAGGAGGGCCGACCCGGTCGTCGGCGAGGGGGCAGCGCACCACGAGCACTACGTCTTCCGGCGTCTCGTAGCTCACCCCGACATTCCGGATCCCGAAGAAGGCCTTCGTGCCCGTGCGATCGACCGCGACGGCCTCGATCTTGAACCAGGGCAGCCCTGACGCGGCGCGGACGGCTGCGACGAGAGCGCCGTCGTTCACCGCGACCGGCACCGCCTCCGCGGGTGCTTTGGGGGCGTAGGAGAAACGGAGCAGCCGGCGATAGCTGGGATCCGGGCGGTCGAAGGCGGTGACGGCGAGGAAGGCCCCGGACGGGAGCCGGGTCAGCCCTTCGAACTTCGCTGCCTGGACCGTCTCTGGCAGCCGAAGGGGATCGTGATGCTCCCCACGCGGAAGCGCCAGCCCCGCGGCGCTGAGCTCGTAGTGGTACACGGTGGTGTCGTGATCCGAGAGAACCAGCACGCGCCCGGTGGCCGGATCGAAGGCCGCCGCCGACGGCTCGAAGGTCTGGCCGGCGAACCGGGGGTAGGGCGGCGGAGCCAGGGCACTGGGCGAGGGCGGAACGAGCGAGACGGCTGGGATCGCCACCGAGGTGCACACCGCGAGGAGAGTGGCGAGCGTCGTGCGCCCCGTCATCGAGGATCGATCATCGGCCTGCATACGACCTCCCCTTGGAGAGGCCCCCTGCGCTCACGCGCGACCGACGAGGGTGCAACGTCGATGCCAGGCGAAAACAGCCTGAACCCGGCTTTCATGGGGTCCGACTCGACGCAGGATTACGGCTTGCGTAACGGGGTTACCGGTGGAGAAAGGCGGCGGCCCACGAGCGCTCCGTGCTGTAAGACAATGAAGCGTGCCCGACAGCGTCTTCCCGGGGGAGCACGACCGGCTCGTCCAGCAGCGCGACAGCCTGAGGGAGATCATCGAGTCCATCGGGGCCGAGCTGGACCTGCACTCGCTCCTCACTCGGATCGTCCGTCTGGCCTGTGAGCTCCTCGACGCCGACGACGGCGCGATCGGCCTCTACGACGAAGCCCGGGGGGTCATCCGCACCGAGGCGATCTTCCGGATGCCGGAAGAGGAGCTGGGGGCGGAGATGCCACCCGGGACGGGCCTCGCCGGGCTGGTGCTGATGACCCGCGCTCCCGTCGTCCTCGAGCGCTACGGGATGGTCCCCCACCCGATGGGCACGGAGCTCCTGGAGCACGCGGTGGTGGGGCTGCCGTTGTTCTGGCGGGAGCGGCTCGTCGGTGTCTTCGGTCTCGGGGCCCGTCCCCCGCGGCGCTTTGGCCCCAAAGACGTCGAGACCCTTGCCCTTTTCGGCCGTCACGCCACGATCGCCATCGAGAACGCCCGCCGCCACGCGCACGAGGTGTGGCGCGGAGAGCGCCTGCGGACCCTCGCTCGCGTCGGTAGCATCATCACTGCGGGCCTGGAGCCCGACGAAGTGCTCCAGCGCACGGCGGACGCCATCCACGAGCGGCTCGGCTACCCGAACGTGGCCATCCCCCTGCTCGATCCCCAGGACCCCGAGACCCTGGTCATCCGCGCCCTCGGAGGGCACTACCGGGATCACGTCGAGCCCGGAATCCGGTTGCCGGTGACCGGGGGGATCATGGGAGCGGCCGTGCGCGAGCGGCGCACGCAGCTCGTCAACGACGTGGCCGCCGATCCCCGCTACATCCCCACGCCGGGCGCGGTCGGAATCCGGGCCGAGATCGCGGTGCCCATCGTGCTTGGCGAGGAGCTGCTCGGGGTGCTGAACGTGGAGAGCAAGAGCCCGTTCGACGAGGAAGACAGGACCGCTCTCGGTGTGGTCGCCGACCACCTGGCGGTGGCCCTCGGCAACGCCCGCCTCTTCGGCCAGGTTCAGAAGCTCGCGGCCCTCGAGGCGAGGCAGCGTCTCGCCCGCGATCTCCACGACTCGGTGGTGCAGCTCCTCTTCAGCGCCACCCTCGTCGCCCAGTCCGTCGGCCGTGCCTTCCGCCGCGACGCCAAGGAGGGAGAGAACCAGGTCCAGCGCATGCTCGACCTCACTCGCGCCGCGCTCGTCGAGATGCGTTCCCTCGTCACCGAGCTCCGCCCCACGGAGCCGGTTCCCGAGCTGGCCTCGGCGGAGTCGGTGCTCCGCGGGCTGCAGCACCTTCGGCAGGACGGGCTGGCCTCGGCTCTTCGAGGCTACGCGGAGGAGATCCGCCCGGACGGGCTCCAGATCGAGATCGAGGCCGGTGGCTACGCGCCCCAGCCGCTCGACCGCGAGGAGGTGCTCTACCGCATCGGCCAGGAGGCCCTCAACAACGTGGCCAAGCACGCGCGCGCCCGTCACGTGCGCCTCGTCCTCCGGTCAGGGGAGGATGGAGTGCGGATGGACGTGTCGGACGACGGCGCCGGCCTCGACCCCGGCGCGGTGGCGCGCTCCTGGTCAGGCGCGGCGGGAGGACTCGGCCTCGCGAGCATGCGCGAGCGCGCAGAGGCGCTTCACGGCCGGCTGCGATTGGCCTCCGGGCCGGAGGGAGGCACCCTGGTCGAGGTCCACTTGCCGCGAGAGCGCGGGATATGACGGGTAGCCGTATCCGTGTCCTCATCGCGGACGACCACCCGATCGTCCGCGAGGGACTGCGCACGATGCTCCGGGAGGAAGAGGACATCGAGGTGGTGGGAGAGGCGGCGGACGGCTTCGACGCTCTGGGCCTCGTGCTCACCCTGCGCCCAGAGGTGGTGCTCTTCGACCTCGTGATGCCGGGGCTCGCGGGCGCGGAGGCGATCCGCAAGATCAAGGGCTCGGCGAAGGGAGTCGAGGTCGTCGTGCTCACGAGCTTCGCGGAAGAAGGACAGGTGCAGCAGGCGGTGGCGGCGGGGGCCGTGGGGTACGTGCTCAAGGACGTGCTCAAGGACGACCTCCTCCAGGCGATCCGCAACGCCCGGGAAGGCAAGCCCTGGCTTCACCCGGAAGCGCAGCGTCAGCTCATGAAGAGCGCGGGGGCCGCGCCCGCGCCCACCGCCATGGACGCTCTCACGCCGCGCGAGCGCGCGGTGCTGGAGCAGGTGGGCCGCGGCCGCTCGAACCGCGAGATCGCCTCCCGCCTGGGCATCGCGGAGGGGACGGTCAAGGGCTACCTCAGCGGTGCGCTCGCCAAGCTCGGCCTCGCCGACCGTACCCAGGCCGCGCTCTACGCGGTGCGCCACGGAGTGGTTCCTCCCGACCCTCCGCCGGAAGAGTGACTCCGACCCAACCTTAGTTGGGGCACTCCCCCACCTCGGGGGGAGCGCCGCCCCGCTCGCGTGGGCGCTCGCGCAAAACCTGGTCCGCGGAGAGCGGAAGCGGAAACCTCTCACTCGCCATGCCCGTAGTGCATCGCGTTCGCACTATTTCGCGAGCGGGGGCGTACACCGCGGCCGAGGTCCTCTGCGATCGGGCAGAAGACGAGGCTCGCGGTCGAAAGAGGGAGACATGAAGAGGCAACTGAAGGTTGTGTCGTTCGCCGCGGTATTGGCGGTCGGGTCCTGGAATGGGCAAGCCTGGTCGCAGGACGTCAGCATCGCCCCGGAGCAAGTGGTCCCCGACGCTTTGGGCGCAGCGGCGGCCGATCTCGTGTTCACGCCTGTGGCTCCGTGCCGGGTCATCGACACGCGGACGTCGGCGGCCGGCCAGCTGGTGGCAGGAATAGACCAGAGCTTCCTGGTCCGGAGCGCGGGAGGTTTCGCGTCTCAGGGAGGTAGCGCCACCGATTGCGGGATCCCCGCGGCCGCTTCGGCGGTGGAGATGAACTTCGTGGCGGTTGGGCCCGCAGGGTCAGGCGACCTTCGGGTCGCCGCCTTCCCCGGCGCGCTGCCCAACGCTTCGGTGCTCAACTACACCAACCTGCCCGGCCTCAACATCGCGAACGGGATCGCCCAGCCGGTCTGCGTCACGGGGGCCGCGCCTTGCGCGAAGGACATCACCGTCCGCGCGGACGTCTCCAACACCCACCTGGTCGTCGACGTCGTGGGCTTCTTCAAAGCGCCCGTCCGCCCGACCACCATCACCCTGAGCGACAGCGCAAGCTCCACGGCTTCCACCACGCCGGTGACGATCGGCTCCATGTTCACCGACCTTCTGGCCAAGGGCTATACCAAGGCCCGGCTGGTGGCACGCTTCAACAACACGCAGGAAGCACCTGCTTGCAGCGGCACCGCGACCCTTCGGCTCGTCGACTCGGATCGTGCCGCGACGCTGGCCTCGCTGACCCGCGCCTGCACGACCCTGGCTTCGTACGACCAGTCAGCGATCTTCAACGTTCAGGCGCCGTTTGCGGCCACGGGCACGTCGTACGCCCTTCAGGCATCCGTCGACGCCGGCATCGGCAGCTGGCGCTGGGTGGCGCTCGAGCTCTGGTAGGCGCTCGATCCAGCCATTGACGACAACCGTACGAGGGGCCTCGGCGAAACCTCGCCGAGGCCCTCCTCTCAGCAGCAACCACAAGGAGCAGAGATGAGAACCATGCACGCGACACTGTTGATACGGGCGGCCCTCGTTCTCGTGGCGACGGGCAGCCCCGCCGTTTTTGCCCAACCGACAGCGGGGGCCCGGGACGCGGAAGAAGCCGTCCATCAGGCCCAGCGACAACAGCAGATTCAGCAGGTCCAGAGCGACAAGGCCGGCTATGCCGCCGCCATCGTCGGCCGATGGGAGGAATCCGCCCGGAAGGCGGGCCGTTCCGACAAGAACTACTCCGTTGACCTGCTCGAGTCCCTGACGAGGCTCGACCCGGAAAACCTGCTCGCCGCGGGCGAGGCGTCGACCTACGAGGCGATGATGACGGTGCTCGCCACCGGTAAGGTGGAGCCGACGACCCGGGGACTCGCACCCGAGGCCCTCGGCCAGAGCTTCCAGGACCTGGTCTACACCCCGGTGACTCCGTGCCGGATCGTCGACACCCGCATCGCCGCCGCGGGGGCGTTGGCCGGGGGCGTCACTCGTCTCTTCGACGTCGACAGCAGCAGCTTCGCCGCTCAAGGGGGAAGCAGCATCGGTTGCGGCATCCCCCTCGGCGTGGCCCAGGCAGTGACCATGACGATCGTCGCGGTTCAGCCCGCTGGTCCGGGACACCTGACGGCCTGGGGTCTGACCGCGCAGCCCCTGTCGAGCGTCCTCAACTACGCCGGGAACGACGTGATGGCCACCACCGCGACCATCCCCGTGGTGCCGGGGGGCGGCGAAGACTTCGCCCTCGTCAGCCTCGCCTCGACCC
Organism: uncultured Acidobacteriota bacterium; assembly: GCA_963760685.1. Classification (GTDB taxonomy): domain Bacteria; phylum Acidobacteriota; class Vicinamibacteria; order Fen-336; family Fen-336; genus CAVXEA01. The sequence goes on along the minus strand of CAVXEA010000003.1, from coordinate 1,787,803 downwards.
ACGTGGTCGTGGACGTCCTCGGCTACTTCGCGGCGTCGACCGCCACCCGGCTCGACTGCACGACGGTGCAATCGGACGTCGTGGCGGTGCCGGTCAACGAGTTGACGGCCGTCGACGCCCTCTGCGGCCCGGGCCGCTCGGCGACGGGCGGCGGCTACGACGTTGCGGAGGCCACGATCGCCTTTCCCGGCCTCTTCGTGACGACGTCCCCGCTGGCCAACGGCTGGCGCGCCGTGGTCGAGAACCAGACCAGCGGCCCCCGCAACATCGTGACCCTGGCGAGGTGCTGCCGTGTACCGGGGCGATGAAGGTCCGGACGAAAGGCCCGACCGCCACCGGTCCGCGGTTCATTCCAGGCACAGTCACGAGCACCAAACAGCCGACCGGCGCATCGGAGGCGCACCGTCCAGGGCCCCGGGTCTCCTTCGCGAGCTGCGCCGCGAAGAGCTTCTGGAGGAATGGGCCCGGTGTGGCGCTCCCCTGCCGGAGCATCCGCGAGCCGTTCTCGGTAGAGTAGCTCGATGCGACTGAGCGTCCACGGTCCCCGTACGATCGCCGGGTTCGCACAGGTCTCGGTCGCCGGTGGGGTGTCGCTCTTCGTGCTCCTGTTTGCCCTCTCCGCCTGGAGCCGGGGTCTTCACGAAGAACTCGCGCCCGTCGACGTCGATCTCCGAGGGCTCGGGCTCCAGTTCCCCGTCCCCGCGGTCTCTCCGGCCGCAATGGCCGACAGCTTCGCCGCGCGACGCGGCTCGAGAGCCCACCGTGCCGTCGACATCTTCGCCCCCCGGCACTCGTTCGTGGTGGCGGTCGACGACGGGACGGTGGCGCAGTTGTCGCGCAGCGCCGCCGGAGGCATCTCCGTCTATCAGTTCGACGCGTCCGAGCGCTACTGCTACTACTATGCGCACCTCGAGGGCTACATCCCGGGACTTGCGGAGGGCCAGCCGCTCAAGCGAGGGCAGGTGCTCGGGTTCGTGGGAACGACCGGTAACGCGCCCCGGAGCACGCCTCACCTCCATTTTGCGATCTCGCTCGTGCCCGCACCGAAACAGTGGTGGGGAGGCAGCCCCATCGATCCCTTCCCGATCTGGAAGTGACCCCGCGGCGAGCCCCGATACCTCGTACTTCTAGGCATCGGCACTTTCTACAAACCTCCCGAAGTCCTGAGCACGAGCATCGTCGAGAGCGCCCAACTAACGGGGTATAGCCGGCGAACACGCTGGCACCGCAATTGCCATGGGAACGGGTGAAGGCAATGAGTCGCCAGCGGAGGGTTTCCCATGGAACAGAAGGTACGACGGCTCCCGGACGGCGAGGAGCTGGTGGTCGAGGGCGACGATCAGCCCGCTGATCCTCACTCACCCGACGACGATCCGCGCACTTCGTCGCTGGATCGCCGACAATCGGCCGCCACAGGAAAGCGCGACCCTCAGGGATCGCGGTCCGGCCACTCGCCTCGCGTTCCGGCGGAGGGCTGAGCGCATGGACTCCGCATCCAGGCCGGTTCACGCAGCAGGCACGGAAGGCCTGGGCGCCCTCGACCGCGATCGCGCGGGGTCCCTCGCGGACGAGGGGGGCGTATCCGCGGCCGCGGTCGAGACTCAGGAGCCGGGAGGCGGGGAACGAGAACGCGCCTGGCGGGTCGGAGCCATTGCCGCGAGCCTGATCATCCTTGGCGGCCTGCTGTACTGGCAACGGCTCGGTCGATAGGGCGGCGAGGAGCCGGAAGCTCGATCCGCCTCAGAACTTCAGGGTCAGGCCCCCCACCACACGCCAGTAGTCCACGTTGCCGAGGTTGAGATCGAATTGACCGTCGGGGTCGGCGTCCTTCAGGTCTCGGAAGTAGCGGACGTCGGCGCGCAGCGCGAAGTGGGCGCTCGGAGAGACGAGGACTCCGCCACCGACGTTGACGCCGAAGTCGTTGCTGTCGAGGTTCAAGAGGCGGTCGGGATCCGCAAGTCGGGTCTTGAAGAGCCCCGCACCTGCAGCGCCGTAGATCCGCACCGGACCCGCGGGCAGGGCCACGAGAAAGCTGCCCATGAGGGTCACCACGTTGTTGTCGGTGAAGACGTCTTCCCGCCCGTTGCCGAAGAACTCCGGGGTGGTCGCGAACTCGACCTCGAAGCCGAGCACACCGTGGCCCAGGAAGCCGAGGGAGACTCCGTACGTGCCGCGATTGCGGTCGGTGGCCCCTCCCAGGGCCACTCCGCCGAAGCCGGTCACGAGAGTCTCGCTGTGTACCGTCCCCGCGCCCACCAGAAGGGCCAGGGCCATGGCCGTCAGGCAGCGTCTCATCAGCGCTTCCTCCTTCTAGGGCATGAACGCCGCCCCTCCCCGCCCTGCAAGGGACGGTCCATGCCGGCCGCGACCCGGCCATAGGCATCTGTCGCTTGGGGGTGACCGGTCCGGCCAAGATCGGGCCGAGCGTCCGCGGGAACCGCTGTCGCCTTTGTAGAAAGGGAGTCTAGCCAGGCCGTGTTCAGCAAGCGGCTCGTTCCCGTCCGGACGGGGGATGGCCTGGCTCGGCTCGCTTGCCCTTTGGGCACGGCCCTTGCCCGTCTGTCGGACTGCGGTCCGGAAGCCCGGGGGACCGTGGTCAGGAGGATATGATGGCGACAACGCGCGTCAGGACGAAGAGCCGCTCCCGCAAGCGGTATGGGGCCAAGGCCTCGGAGAAGGTCGAAAAGGCCCTCCACGAGATGAAGCGGGGTCGGCTTCGCTCGGGCGGATCCGGCAAGAAGGTGCGCAGTCGCAAGCAGGCGATCGCGATCGGCCTGTCGGAGGCGCGCAGGGCTGGAGGCAAGGTACCGGCGAACCCGAACGAGGGCTAGCCCGTCGACCTTCTGACTTTGCCCGGGCCGGTCCGGCTACCTGAGTGGTAGCGGCGCGCTCTCCTGGAGGTCCGGGAAGTCCTCCTGCCAGTATTCGTTCTGGCGGCGCGTCTCTCCCGGCGCGCGCTGCTGCTCGCGCTTGCGCAGCTCGATGCGACGGATCTTGCCTGAGACCGTCTTCGGCAGATCCGAGAACTCCAGGCGGCGGACGCGCTTGAAGGGCGCAAGCCTCCTCCGCAGGAACCGGAAGATGTCGAGCGCCAGCTCACGGCTGGGCGCAACCCCGGGCTTCAGGATGATGAAGGCCTTCGGAACCAGGCCCTTCACCTCGTCGGAGCTGGGCACGACGGCGGCCTCGGCCACCGCCTCGTGCTCGATGGCGGCGCTCTCCAGCTCGAAGGGCGAGATGCGGTAGTCAGACGACTTGAAGACGTCGTCGACGCGGCCGACGTAGGTGATGTAGCCAAAGGCGTCACGGGTGGCGACATCGCCGGTGTGATAGTGCCCGTGGCGCAAGACGAAGGCGTTCTGGTTGTCGTCGCCCTCGTAGCCGGTCATGAGCCCGGTGGGGCGCGGGTTCAGGTCGATGCAGATCTCCCCCTCCTCTGCCGGGTTGCCCTCCTCGTCGAGGAGCGCGATCTTGTACCCGGGCAGGGGCCGGCCCATGGAACCGGGCTTCAGGGGCTGGCCCGGGGAGTTGCCGATCTGGGCGGTGGTCTCGGTCTGGCCGTAGCCGTCGCGGATGGTGACGCCCCACGCCTTCCGGACCTTCTCGATGACCTCGGGATTGAGCGGCTCGCCCGCGCTGAGCGCCTCCCGCAGCTTCACCGGGTGAGCGGCCAGGTCCTCGAGGACGATCATGCGCCAGACCGTCGGCGGCGCGCACAGCGTCGTCACGCCGGACTTGGCGATCGTGCGCAGCATGTCACCGGCGTTGAAGCGCGCGTAGTTGTAGATGAAGACGGCCGCGCCGGCGTTGAAGGGGGCGAAGAAGCTCGACCAGGCATGCTTGGCCCAGCCCGAGGAGGAAACGTTGAGGTGCACGTCCCCCTCTCGCAGCCCGATCCAGTACATCGTGGAGAGGTGGCCGACCGGGTAGCTCTCGTGGGTGTGGACCACGAGCTTCGGCTTCGCGGTGGTGCCGCTCGTGAAGTAGAGGAGCACGGGGTCGCTGCCGTGCGTCTCCCCGTGGGACAGGAACGAGGAGGCCTCGTCGTAGGCCTGCTCGAAGTGCCGCCAGCCGGGGATCCCCTCACCGATGACGTGGCGGGTGAAGCTCCCGGTCAGGCCTCGGAACTTCTCGGTAGTGGCGGCGTCGGTCACCACGTGCGCGACGCGCCCGCGCTCGATGCGGTCCGCGACGTCCTCCGGGGTGAGGAGCGCGGTCGCCGGGATGACCGCCGCCCCCAGCTTCATCGAGGCCAGCATGATTTCCCAGATCGGCACGCAGTTCGGCAGCATCATCAGGATGCGATCGCCGCGCTTCACCCCGTGCCGGCGGAAGTAGGTGGCGACGCGGTTGGAGCGCTCCGCCAGGTCGGCGTACGAGAGCTTCACCTCCGCACCGTGCTCCTCGACGAGGTGGAGGGCGGTGCGGCCGTTGCCGTCCGCGATCATGTCGAACCAGTCGAGGGCCCAGTTGAACCGGTCGAGCACCGGCCAGTGGAACTCCTCGCAGGCGGCGGCGCGGTCCTCGCGGTGCTTCAAGAGAAGGTCGCGGTGCCGGCGAAAGATCTCGGTCGAGGACACGGTCTGGCCTCCTCCGGGCAAGGCGGGCGTGGCTCCTGGACTACTATGACGCAAACCGCGTATTGATGGCTTCCGCCCCCAATGAGGTGCTCGATGCTCCGATCCGCCTTTGCCTCTCTCGTGATCGTGCTCGGCTTGATGTCGAATGCGGATGCGCAGCCAGCCGGCGCCGGCCGGAGCGGCCCCCCGCCGTTCGTCTCTCCCGAGGTCGGCGCCGATCGCACCCTCACCCTGCGCTGCTTTGCGCCGAACGCCACCCAGGTGACGGCCAATGGCGAGCTCGACGGCATGCCGCATCCCATGACGAAGGGTCCGGACGGCGTGTGGACGGTCACGATCGGGCCCCTCCCGCCCGACATCTACACCTACGCGTTCGCCGTGGACGGTGTCGTCGCCCTCGACCCGAAGAATGCGAACACGAAGTACGGCTACGGCATCTTCGGACCGGTCAGCGTGGTCCAGGTGCCGGGCGATGGCCCGCAGTTCTACGACGTCAAGCCGGTGCCACACGGGCAGGTGCGCATCCAGCCTTACGTGTCGAAGACGCTCGGCGTCAGCCGCACGGTGTGGATCTACACGCCGCCCGGCTACGAAGGCGGCCGAGACTTCCCGGTGCTGTACCTGCTCCACGGGGCAGGCGACATCGAGTCGGGCTGGACGATGATCGGGCGCGCGAACAACATCCTCGACAACCTGATGGCCGAGGGCAAGGCGAAGCCCATGGTGGTGGTGATGCCCCTCGGGCACGCGATCCAGAGCTTCTGGACGGGACCCGCGAAGGCCGTTCCCGATCCTGCCGCGCAGAAGGCCTTCGCGTCAGGCTCGCTCGATCAGATTCTCACCGCGATGATGGCGGGCGACGGCAATGGCGGGTTGTCCCCGTTCGCCAGGGATCTGGTGGAAGACGTCATGCCCATGGTCGCGCAGACCTTCAAGGTCTCGAGCAAGCGGGAGGATCACGCGCTTGCCGGACTCTCCATGGGCGGCGGACAGTCGATCAACCTCGCCCTCACGCGGCCGGACCTGTTCCGCTACATAGCGCTCATGAGCCCCGCGGCCACGGGAACGGTGGACACGATCTATCCGCAGTTCTTCAAGGATCCCGCGGCGTCGAACAAGCAGTTCAAGCTGTTGTGGGTGGGCGTGGGCAAGGACGACATGCTGACGGGGCCCGGCGACAAGGCGTTTCACGACACGCTGGCGAGGCGCGGTATCGAGCACACCTGGAGACTGAGCGACGGCCGCCACGAGTGGACCGTCTGGCGCCACCATCTCTACGAGCTGGCCCCTCTGCTGTTCAGGTAGTCTCGAGCGGACTTCGCCCGCTTCGCGACGGCGACCTTCACCTCGAGCGCGCTCGATGAGATCGCCGGGCCAGCTGAGATAGTGCGAACAAGGGGCGAGCGACGAATCGCGCCGCTCACCCTGGCCGAATGCCGAGCCCGTCCTACCGCATGAACTGCAGGTTCAGGATCTGCGAACCGACGCTGGCCACGATCTGGAACGTCCCGTTGTTGTTATGCCCGTAACGATAGCGGGCGGAGTAGCCGTCGTCGTAGCCACGCTGGAATCCCTGACGGAAGTAGTAGTTGTACTGCGGCTGGTCGATGTACATGCCGGCGTAGCCGTAGTTGGCGTCCTGGTACGCCCAGGAGTCACGGTAACCCGACCGCCAGTGGTCCTGCCGGTCCGCCTGCCCTGCCAGGTAGCCCTCGTGGTACCCGTTGTTGATCGACCGCCGGAGCAGGTCGGCGCCGTACTGGCTGGTGTTGTAGCTACGGCCGCCGTAGGAGTAGCGATAGGTGGGGGCCGAGTAGAAGTACGGGTCCGTGTCGTAGTTGTAGGTCTGCCAGTTGGTCGTGTTCGCACGCTGCTGGCGCACCCGGTCGTAGTACTGCTGCTGGAGCTGATACTGGGCCGTGCGGTGCTGTTGCTGGAGCTGCGAGGCGTGCTGCTCGGCGAGACGCTCCCCCTGCTCCAGGCGCTCGTCGTACTGCTGCGACCGCGCCCGCTGCTGCGCGATGAGCTGCTGCTGCCGTGCCTCGGTGAGTCTCTGGGTATTCTGCTGTCCCTGGAGCGCCTGGGCCTGCTGGGCCTGCAGCGCCTGGGCCTGCTGATCCTGCTGGGCCTGCTGGCGAGCCTGCGCTAGCTGTTGCTGCTGAGCTTGCTGTTGCTGCTGAGCTTGCTGTGCCTGCTGCTGCTGGGCCTGCTGCGCCTGTTGCCGAGCCTGCTGATCCGCCCTTTGCTTCTCCTGCTGCTGAGCTTGCTGCTGCTGCCGCGCCTGTTGTGCCTGCTGCTGCTGGGCCTGTTGCTCCTGCTGCCGAGCCTGCTGATCCGCCTTTTGCTTCTCCTGCTGCTGCTGCCGCCCCTGGTCCCGCTGCTGCTGTTGCTGCTGCTGCTTCTCCTTCTGCTGATCCTGCTTCTCCTTCTTCGGGTCCTTCTTCGCCTTTTGCTGATCCTGCTTCTCGGCGTCCTGCGCGCGCACGACGTCGCTGGTTCCGGCGAGCGACATCGCGCCCACCGCCAACGCCAGGACGGCGCGGTTGACAGTTCTGGATTTCATGATTCCTCCTTGGCCCGGCCCGCCAAGGAAGCCCACGGTTACTGCTGAATCGCTGCGCCGATGGAAGCGTCGCGCGCCACGCCGTTCCCGCCTCAGAAGATCGAGACCTGCCTGAAGCGTAACAAGCCCGCCGGGCCGCGTCTGTTCAAATACGCTCACACCACTCGTGGGTCGCGGTTGTTGCGTTGTCCGAAGGCTCGCGCCGTCTGCCCCCTAGCCCGGCGGACTCACGGCCGTCAGGTAAGGGATGCCGACACCGAGCAGGACCGCCAGGTAGATGACCCCGAAGACGAGGCCCAGCACCCAGAAATCACGCCTCGAGACGTAGCCGCTGCCGAAGTAGACCGGGGCCGGCCCGGTCGCGTACGGCGTGAGGACGCCCATCAGGCCCAGGGAATAGACGAGCAGCAGCGCGAAGGGCTTCACCGGCAGACCCGGCACCGCCACCCCCGTCGCAAGGACGACCGGCAGGACCGCGGTCGCGTGGGCGGTGAGGCTCGCAAACATGTAGTGAACGAGGAAGAAGAAAGCGACCAGCATCACCATCACGGTGAGGGGCGGAATGCCGGTCAGCATGGCCGCGAACCGTCGAGCGATCCAGGTGACGAAGCCCACCCGGTTCAACCCGTCGGCCAGCGCCACCAGGGTAGCGAACCACACGAGCACGTTCCAAGCACCCTGGTTGCCGAGGATGTCGTCCCACTCGATCACCCGGGTGACGAGCATCAGCGCGTTCACGAGCAGGACGACACCGGTCGCCTCGATGAATTGCGATCCCAGGAACGGGAGCACGATGTCCTTGTTCGAGCCCAAGGTCCAGAGCAGGACGGCCAGGCCGACGAGGACCGCCATCACCTTCTCGGACCCTCCCATCGGGCCCATCCTGCGGAGCTCCTGCTCGGCCCACGCGGGCACCTCCGCGCTGGTCTTGATCCCGGGAGGGTAGATCACGTAGACGAGCAGGGGCAGGAGCGCCAGGAGCGGCACTCCGATCGGCCAGACCCCCTCGAGCCACTCCGTCCACGTGATGTCGATTTGCGTGGTCTGCTTCACGATGGCCACGGCCGCCGCGTTCGGCGCCAGCGCCGTGAGGAACAGCGAGCTCGTCACCGCGGTGGCGGCAAAGGCCGTCCACATCACGTACGAGCCGATCCGCCGGGCCGAGGGCCCGGGCTCCGAGCCGTAGAGGCCGGGAATGCTTCGAAGCACGGGGAAGATGATCCCTGCGCTCCGCCCGGTGTTGGACGGCGTGCCCGGCGCCAGGACGAGGTCGGCCAGGGTGATGGCGTAGCCGAGGCCCAGGGTTCGGCCGCCCAGCATTCGCACCAGCACGAGCGCCATGCGGCGGCCCAGCCCGGTCTTGCCGTAGCCGATCGAGAAGACGAACGCTCCGAAGATCAGCCACACCGTTCGATCCTGGAAACCCGAGAGCGCCCACGTGATGGACGCCGCCGGGTTCGTGTCCACGAGGCGAAAGGCGCCCGCCAACGCCACACCGATCAGGCCGATGGCCGCCGCCGGGATCGGCTCGAGGATCAAGCCGACGATCACCGCGGCGAAGAGGGCGAAGTAGCTCCAGGCATTCCGCTCCAGTCCGGCCGGCAAGGGAACCAGAAGCAGCACCAGCCAGACGACGAGGGGCCCGGCCGCTCTCCACCCAGCGGACTTCATGGTCGCCAGAGGCGCTGCCCTCAGGGTCTACGCCCTGGTCCCACCGGCCTGGGGGGCGGACCGCATCCTCGCGAGAACCGCCTCCGTCACCTGCGATGTCCGGGCCGTGCCACCCAGGTCCGGGGTCAGCGCCCGCCCCTCGCCCAGAACGGATCGCACCGCCGCGCCGATGAGCTCCCCCGCGGCCTTCTCGCCGAGGAACTCGATCATCATCGCGCCGCTCTCGATCTGGGCGACGGGATTGGCGATGCCCTTGCCCACGATGTCCGGCGCGGATCCGTGCACGGGCTCGAACATCGACGGGTACTCGCGCTCCGGGTTGAGGTTGCCGCTCGGGGCCAGGCCCATGCTCCCGCAGATCGCCGCGCCCAGGTCGGTCAGGATGTCGCCGAACAGGTTGCTGGCCACGACCACGTCGAGCGACTCGGGGGCGAGGACGAAGCGCGCGGCCAGGGCGTCGATCAGCACGCGCTCCATCCTGACCTTCGGGAAGTCGCCACTCACGAGCTCGGCCACCTCGTCCCAGAGCGTCATCGCGTACTGCTGCGCATTCGACTTGGTGGCACTCACGAGCAGTCCTCGGCGACGCTCCGCCAGCTGGAACGCATGGCGAACGACGCGCTCGATGCCCACGCGGCTGAAGACTGCCGTCTGCACCGCCACTTCGATGGGCAGGCCACGGTGGGCTCGACCTCCTGCGTCGGCGTACTCGCCCTCGGTGTTCTCGCGGACGACCACGAAGTCGATATCCCCCGGACCCTTCCCCGCGAGCGGGCTCTTCACGCCCGGCAGGAGGACGCTCGGCCGGTAGCACACGTATTGCTCGAAACCCTGGCAGATGGGCAAGCGCAACCCGCGCAGCGAGACGTGGTCGGGCACGCTCGGAAAACCGACCGCGCCGAAGAGGATCGCGTCGAACGGCCGCAGGATCTCGAGCCCCTTTCGGGCCATCATCTGGCCGTGCTGGAGGTAGTATTCGCAGCCCCAGGGGAAGTATTCGTAGCGGAGCTTGTACGCGCCCGTGATCTCGCCCGCCGCGTCGAGCACCCTCACGGCCTCCGGGACGACCTCCTTGCCGATTCCGTCCCCGGGGATGACGGCAATGGTGTAGTCGCGCATGGTCGTTCGGCCTCCGGCGCTCATTCTGTCACCAGTGGACGAGGTCGATGAGCTCTACGATGGACCGAGCAGCCGTCACGGGAGACGATCAGCCTGACTTGACGGAGCTCAGCGCCAACCTGCTCGTCAGCGCTCGGACCCGGCCACTCCGGCCACATCTACAGTGTAGTTCGTGGCCTGGTCGAGCCAGGCGCGAAGAGGTCGAGGATCGGAGGGAAGGTCGTCTCGCCATAGCCTGAGACCGCCCGACTCGGTTCGCGCGGCGATCAGCCCGCCACGCGGCGAAAAGACCGGAGGACCGACCCAGTCGTCGGGCGTCAGGCGGCGTGCCTCACCCGACGGAAGGTCCAAGATGCGGTCAGACAGAGAGAGCGTGCGGCCATCGGTCGAGAAGGAGGGCGCGTAGCCGCCGGAGTACACGCGACTCGAGCCAGTGGCGAGGTCCCAGATCCGCGTCGTGCCGTCGTTGCTCGTCGAGACCAGGGCGTCTCCACGCGGACTGAACGCGACCTGGAAGATGACGTCGCCATGCCCCACCAGGCTCCTGCTCGTGCCATTCGCCACATCCCAGATCCGCACGGTGTGGTCCATGCTGCCCGACGCCAGGAAACGCCCGTCGGGGGAGAAGGCAACCCACGCCACCGTGTCCGTGTGGCCTTTGAGCAGTCGCAGCGCTCCGGTGGTTCGTTCCCAGAGATGAACGTCCCTGTCGGGCTTGGCTCCCGAATCAGACTTCAGGGCTGCGCTCGCCGACGCCAGCCTCTTCCCATCGGGGGAGTAGGTCAACTGCAACACCCAAGACTCGTGGCCATGGAGCACCCGGCTCGCGCCAGTCAGGACGGTCCAGAGACGAATCGTCTTGTCTTGGGAGGTGGACGCCAGCTCGCTGGAATCTGGCGTGAACGCCAGCGAGTCGACCCTCCCCTCGTGCCCGCGCAGCTCACGGTGGGCGAGATCGGGCAGACTCCAGACATGGATGACTCCCTCACCACCCGCGGCGGCGAGAGTCTTCTCGTCCGGCGAGAACGCGAGCGCGTTCAAGCGGCCTTTCCACGCGGCCAGGATCTGCGAAGTCCCGTCCTCCAGCCGCCAGAGGCGTAGCGGGCGGTCGTGTGCACCCGTGGCCAACCGGCGGCCACTCGGGGAAAACGCGACCATGCCGTCGCCGGAGACGGGGTCGGCGGCGGCCAAGGCCTCTGTGTCTGCGCTCACTACCGACCAGAGTCGGATGGACCGATTGGACGTAGCGAGGGTCGCTCCGTCTGGTGAGAACGCGAGTCGGCGCTGGGTCTCCCCGGACAGGACGCGCTTGCGGCCGGTAGCGACGTCCCAGAGGAGAACCCGGCCGTCGGCGCCCCCGGCCTGCGACGCCAGGGTCCGTCCGTCCGGCGAGAAGGCGAGAAACTCGAGCGCGTCCGTGTGCCCCCGGAAGACACGCGCGGGTGAGCCGTCTCGAGCCCACAACCGGACAGTCCAGTCCTCCCCTCCCGACGCCAGCCAACCACCCTCGGGCGAGCTGGCCAGCGTTCGGACGGCGCCCTCATGCCTGCCGAGAACTCGAAGACCGGTCCCGTTGGGTCGAACGACGCGTATCTCCTCGCCTCTCCCGAATGCGAGGTCCCCGCCCCAATACGCCAGCCCGCCGGCCCAAGCCTCCCATGCCGGCTCCTGGCCAGCCTCCGCGGCCGCCACGAGCGTGCGTTCTCCCGTGTCGAGGTCCCAGGACTCGATCTCGCCCCTTTCGTTCCGTGTGGCCGCGCGCTTGCGGTCGGCACTCAGGACCATCTCTGGGGTCCAGCGTCGGCCGGAGGCCCGGCGTTCTAAGCCCTTGAACCGATAGGCCCGCTTCACGATGTCCCACCGGTCCACCGATCCCGAGTAGTCGAGCATCAGGAGGTCCCGACCGTCGCTCGCGAACCAGACGCGTTCGGCGTTCGAGGCTCCCTCGGTGGATCCCTCGAGGTTGCCGGCGCGGAGATCCCACAGGCCGACCCGACGGCCGGTGCCGTGTGCGAAGGCAATCCGCTGCCCGTCCGGGGAGAACGCGACGGACTTGGCGTGCCAGTCGGACCGAAACAGCAGGCTGCCCGCACCCGTCTCGACGTCCCAGAGCCGCAAGGCGTAGTCGATGCCCACGGACGCCAACTGCCTTCCGTCGGGAGAGAAGGCGAGGTCGGCCACCTTCGCCTCATGCCCGGGAAGCCTCCGCCGCGCGATTCCGCGACTTCGCGCATCGGCGGCGATCATGCGCACTGCCCCCCACTTCGGGCCATTCAGCGAATAGTGCTTGAGCCAGGCGACGGCGGACGTCGGGTCGGTCTCCAGGTTCGCGCGCGCCTGGGCCAGGATGAGCTCGTCGTTGCGTGCTTGTGCCGCGTCCCGCTCCGTCTGGATCCGGCGGATGGCGAGCGTGCCGAGAACGGCCAGCGCGAGTGCGGCCACCACGCCTACGCTCAGCGTCGCTCGGTGCTTGGTGACCCACCTGCGGAGGATCTGCCCCGTGCTGTAGCGATGCGCCCCCACGAGCTGCCCGGTCTGGAAGCGACGCAGGTCGTCGGCAAACTCACGCGCCGTTCGGTACCGATCCTCACGGCGCGTGGCCATCGCCTTGCGCACCAGCGCCAGCAGATCTTCTTGGAGACCTGGCTGCCGGTCCTCCAGCGCGAGCGGCGGGCCCTTCAGCACATCGTGGAGAACGGCGGTCGAGCTCGGACCCACGTACGGAGGCCGGCCCGCCAGGACCGTGTACAGGATCGCCCCCAGCGCGTACACGTCCGCCCGTGCGTCCACCCGCTCCCCGCGCGCCTGCTCCGGCGCCATGTAGGCCGGAGTCCCCAGCACCGCTCCCACCATCGTCAGCCCGTCCGGGGCCAGCTCTGCGGGGGCCTTCTCCTCCCCCTCGTCGAACGCCCCCTCCCGCGGGAGGTCCTTCGCCAGCCCCCAGTCCACCACCACCGTCTCGCCGAACGCTCCGACCAGCACGTTCGCCGGCTTGAGGTCGCGGTGGATGACGCCCTGCTCATGGGCGTAGGCGAGCGCTTCCGCGACGGCCAGCACCTTGGGTAGAAGCGCCAGGCGTTCGTCGAGCGAACCAGTCTCTCGGATCACCGTGGCGAGGGGGCGGCCCACCACCCGCTTCATCGCGTAGAAGGGCTCGCCGCTGGGCCAGCGTCCGGCCTCGTGAACGTTGACGATGGAAGGGTGCTGAAGGCGAGCGGTCATCAGGGCTTCGCGCTCGAAGCGGCGAGCGCGCTCGGGGCTGGAAGAGAGCAGCTCTTTGAGCGCCACGGGACGGCCGAGGCGCCTGTCCCAGGCCGCGAGCACACGGCCCATGCCTCCACGCGCGATCTCGCCCTCGACGACGTAGATGTCCCGCGGCACCGTGGTCAGGCCGAGGTCGGGCAGCGTGCCCGAGCCACTCCCTTGGACGAGGGTGATCGGCTCGCCTCCTCCCGGCCCGCTGGTCAGCGTGGCGTCGTCCGTGAGACGCACCACCGTCTCACTCGAATCGTCGAACGGAGGATCGCCCACTCGCGCCATCAGACTCCCCTACGTCACAAATGCCAGAGACCGAGCGAAGGTTACCGGCAGGGCGCACGCGGCGCAACGTCGCGGCTCCGGATACATGACTGGAGTCTGACGATAGAAGCGATGGGCCGCCTACGCGGGGCCGAAGAGCGGCCTGAGCGCGTCTTCCAGGTCGGGCTTGCCGATCTCCTGAAGCTCGTAGCCCACGCGAAGGGCTGGCTTGTCGAGGCGCAGCACGCGCCGCAGGTCGATGGGGGTGGCCACGAGCACGAGGTCGGCGGGGGTGCGCGCGATCGTGGCCTCGAGGTCCTTCACCTGCGCCTCGCCGTAGCCCATGGCGGGCAGGAGCGGCCCGATGCCCGGATACGTCTCGAAGGTGCGGGCGATGGAGCCCACGGCCCAGGGTCGAGGGTCGAGGACCTCGGCCGCGCCGAACTTCCGGGCCGCCAACACCCCGGCCCCGTACTTCATCCCGCCGTGCGTCAGGGTGGGGCCGTCCTCGACGGCCAGCACTCGCTTGCCGCGGATGGCCTCCGCTCCCGGCACGTCGAGAGGCGAAGCGGCGTCGATGACCAGGGCCCTCGGGTTCAGCTCCGGATCGAGGCGCGCACGGTGGCGACGCCTTCGGGGGAGGCGGTGTCGATCTTGTTGATGACGACGACGTGGGCCCGGCGCAGGTTGGCCTCGCCCGGGATGATAGGTGCGCTCGTGGCCGGGGCGGTGGGGATCGGCGACCACGATCTCCAGGTCGGGGACGTAGAACGGGAGGTCGTTGTTGCCGCCGTCCCAGAGGATGACGTCGGCCTCCTTCTCCGCCTCGGCCAGGATGGCCGCGTAGTCGACCCCGGCGAAGACCACGCAGCCCGCCGCGATGTGCGGCTCGTATTCCTCCCGCTCCTCGATCGTGCACTCGTGGCGGTCCAGGTCCGGGAGGGCGGCGAAGCGCTGTACGCGCTGCTTGGCGAGGTCGCCGTAGGGCATGGGGTGGCGGATCGCCACCACCCTCTTGCCCCAGGCTCGCAGCAGGCGCGCGACCCTGCGCGTGGTCTGGCTCTTGCCGCTCCCCGTCCGCACCGCGCACACGGAGACCACCTTGACCTTGGACCGCAGCATCGTGGCCTGGGGGCCGTCGAGCTTGAAGCCGGCACCCGCCGCGAGCACGAGCGAGGCCTTGTGCATCACGGTCTCGTGAGACACGTCGCTGTAGGCGAACACCACCTCGTCGACGCTCAGGTCACGAATGAGGCGCTCGAGATCGGACTCGGGGTGGATGGGGATCCCCTGGGGATAACGCGGCCCCGACGAGCTCCGGCGGGAAAGCGGCGGCCCTCGATGTTCGGGATCTGGGTCGCGGTGAAGGCCACGACCTCGACCGAGGGATCGTCGCGGTAGGCGACGGCGAAGTCGTGGAAGTCGCGTCCGGCCGCCCCCATGATGACGATCCGCTTGGGCATAGGTTCCTTCCTGCGATACGCCTCGATCCTAGATGTCCCCTCTCCGACGGGTCAATGGAGCAAACGTCCCCGGGTGAGCGGGGCCGGGGAATCGGGCCCGATGTGAGTGCCCGCCCTCCCCTCGAGCGCCCTCACCAGGTGAGCGCGGTCCGTGACGATCGCTTCCCCCCCACCTCCCTCGAGGAAGAGAAGAGCGGCCTCGATCTTCGGGCCCATGCTGCCCTCGGGGAACTGCCCGGCCTCGAGGTGCCGCCGGGCCTCCTGCGCCGTGAGGCGACCCAGGGGCTGCTGGAAGAGGGTCCCGTAGTTCAGAAAGGCACGCTCTTCGGCGGTCACGACGGCGAGGATGTCCGCTTCGATCTGGGTGGCCAGAAGGGCGGAGGTGAGATCCTTGTCGATGACGGCTTCGACGCCCTTGGTCACGTCCTGGTCGCCGAAGACCGGCACCCCACCCCCGCCCGCGGCGATCACCACGAGGCCGGCGTCCAGGCACGCCCGGATCCCTTGCACCTCTACGATCTCGCGAGGAGCGGGAGAGGGAACCACGCGCCGATAGCCCTTCTTGCGAACCTCGACGAAGGTGTGGCCGTGCTCGCGGCGCAGCTCCTCCGCCCGCTCGCGGGTGTAGAACGGGCCCACGGGCTTGGTGGGGCGGGCGAAAGCCGGATCGTGCGGGTCGACTCGCACCTGGGTGATCACGGTGACGACCGGCGTGCGCAGGCCGACCTGCTGCATCCTCCGCCACAGGGCGTACTGCAGGATGTAGCCGATCTCGCCCTGCGTCGCGGCCACGCAGCAGTCGTAGGGAAGGGGATAGGCCTGGGCCGCCGCCAGCTCCGAGCGGAGCAGGGCCGCGCCCACCTGGGGACCGTTTCCGTGGGTGATCACGAGGCGGCATCCCGCCGCGATCAGCTCCACGAGGGGAGCGGCGGTCTCGAGCGCGTTCGCGAACTGGACCTCGGCGGTGGCCGCGGAGGCATCGCCCAGGAGCGCGTTGCCGCCGATGGCCACCACCAGGCGAACCCCTTCGCGTGCGACTGGTCCGCTCATCCCTCGTCCTCGGTGTCGCCCCGCCCTCGGACGAACACAGGAGTGGCGACGCGATCGTACCACCGGCGGCCGGGAGCGCCGGCGCCGCTGCCCCGGAACAAACGATCCATTTCCGTCCTTGACGGGACGGACCAACATGTTTCGTGGGGCGCGGATGCCCCCGGAACCTTCGACGAGGAGGCGTTGCCATGGAACGCTACGGTCTCTCCCAAGACTCAGAGGGTCGGCCCCGGCTCGAGTGCCCGTATCGAGGTACGCGGCTGCTCCGCCATCCCCTCTACACCAAGGGCACCGCCTTCACCGAGGAGGAGCGATTCGCCTTCGGCCTCGAGGGCCTCCTGCCGCACCACACGAGCTCGATCGAGGAGCAGGAGAAGCGTGCCTACGAGAACATCGTCCGCAAGACCGACCCCTTGGAGAAGTACGTCGGCCTCGCCGCCCTTCAGGACCGCAACGAGCGGCTCTTCTACCGCGTGATCGTCGACCACCTCGAGGAGTTCCTGCCGATCGCCTACACCCCCACCGTGGGCAAGGCCTGTCAGCAATGGAGTCACATCTTCCGCCGGGCCCGTGGGCTCTGGATCACCCCCGGCCATCGCGGACGGATCCGCGAGGTGCTGGGCAACGCCCCCTTCGAGGACGTGCGCCTCATCGTGGTGACGGACAACGAGCGCATCCTGGGCCTCGGCGATCAGGGCGCCGGGGGCATGGGAATCCCCATCGGCAAGCTGGCCCTCTACACCGCGGGGGCCGGAATCCCGCCCTGGCAGACGCTTCCGATCAGCCTCGACGTGGGCACGGACAACATGTCCCTCCTGGACGATCCCCTGTACCTCGGGTGGCGGGCGCGCCGCATGCGGGGGGCCGAGTACGAGGCGCTCGTCGACGAGTTCGTGGACGCAGTGAAGGCCCGCTTCCCCAGGGCCCTCCTGCAATGGGAGGACTTCAAGAAGGCCAATGCGTTCCGCCTCCTCGACCGGCACCAGGCGAGCCTGCCGAGCTTCAACGACGACATCCAGGGCACAGCGGCCGTGGTGGTGGCGGGGATCCTCGCGGGAGTCCGGGCCACCGGGGTGCCTCTAGTGGAGCAGCGCGTCGTGCTGCTCGGAGCCGGGGCCGCGGGGATCGGGATCGCGAGGCTACTGCGACGGACGCTCCAGGCCGCGGGCCTCACGGGCGAGGCACTGACGCGCGCCACGGCCAACCTCGACACGCACGGGCTCGTGGTGGACGACCAGCCCATCGTCGACGAGCACAAGCGCGCGTTCGCCTGGCCCGGTGCGCTGGCGGCGGGGCTGGGCCTCGGCCCGAACCAGCCGCGAGACCTCCTGGCGGTGGTGCGTGCGCTCAAGCCCACTGTCCTCATCGGCTCTTCGGGCGAGCCCGGCCTGTTCAGCGAGGAAATCGTCCGCGAGATGGCGCGGCACGTCGAGCGGCCGCTCGTGCTCCCGCTGTCGAACCCTACCAGTCAGTCGGAAGCGATTCCCAAGGACGTGCTGCAGTGGACCGAGGGCCGCGCCCTCGTGGCCACGGGTTCCCCGTTCGACCCGGTCGAGCAGGGCGGCCGGACTTTCCGCATCGGCCAGGCGAACAACGTGTTCGTCTTCCCCGGGGTGGGCCTCGGCGCGATCGTCTCCGAGGCACGCGGGGTGACGGAGGAGATGTTCGCAGCAGCGGCGGCGGCCCTGGCCGCGGCCGTGAGCCCGGAGGACCTGGCCGAGGGCAGCCTCTTCCCGCGCGTGCGACGACTGCGCGCGGTCACGGCCCGAGTGGCCACGGCCGTGGTGCAAGAGGCGGTCCGTTCGGGCCGTGCCTCCCGGCACATCGAGGACCCGGCCCGCGCGGTGGCGGAGGCCATGTGGGAGCCCGCCTATGCCGCCATGGGGCCGACGCCCGTGGCCAAGGCGGGGCAGCTGGCCTTCGCCTCTGCCATGTGATTCGTTTTTCATGTGATCGTTTGCCACTATATTCCGGTCGAGGACCGGACTGTCGAGGTTCAGACTCTCTTTAGTATTGACAGCGTCAACAGAGGCCTGTAGCTTCCCCTTTCAAGCCAAACAGCACCGGCGGTCGCGGGGCCCCCACCCTGTGGCGCCGGGAGGGGTCGCCAGGATGCGTCTCGATAACGCGTTTCCTCAGGGCGGCGGGTTCGTCCGCACGTCCAGACGCGTAGGCGTACCACTGCCGCCAACCACGAAAACAGGAGGTTCGTTGTGAGAGCAGAGCGCCGCACCTTGGCCTTCGCTTGCTCACTGCTGTTCGCCTCGATCACCCTTGGCTCGCGCACCCTCTCGGCCAACGGACCTCACGCCCCCCATCCCGGCCCGGCGCTTCCGCCCCAGGACGCGACCGAGACGGTGTTCTCGACCAACGCCTCCAACGATCTCCTGCTTCGCCTCGACTTCCGGACCGGCACCGCGGCCGTCGTCAACAGCTTCGTGGACGCCATCGTCCGCAGGCACCTCGAAGGCATCGTGGTCCGCGACGACCCGCCCGGCGTGTCCGTCATCGCCTGCGACAGCCTGGGAGGCAAGGTCGTTTTCTACCCGAAGGCCCAGGGACCGGACAGAGTCACGGGCCAGGTGATCGCACGCATCGATGCCCCCGACGGCGTATCGCTGGACACCGCGGGCAGCCTCTACCTCGTGAGCTCCCCCTTCGGCAGCTGGCAGACGCCGCGGGTGTGGAGCATTCCCAAAGGCGGGTCGCGACCGGGCGGCTACGGCAACCCGGTAGTCATCGACCCCCAGGTCCCTGCCGATGCGCTCGAAGACACGAAGGTCGTGAACTTCACCGCGGGAGCGCTCGCCGCGGGCGACCTGCTGGTAGTGGCGCAGCGGCCGGCCACCCTGTTCCGCTATCGCAAAGGGCCCTCGGGCTGGCAGCGCGCGGTGTTCATTCCGCCGAGCCGGTTTCCCTTGTTCGCCCGGCCCACCGGGATCACGTTCACCCCGAGCCGTGAGCTGCTGGTGTCCACCTTCGGCGGCGACATCCTGCGCTTCGACCCGAGCGGAGCCCGCCGGCTGCCGAACTTCGCCTCCGGATGCGGCAACGGCCGCCTGAAGATCGCAAGCGGGATCCAGGAAGGCAAGAGCCGAGTGTTCGTCGCGAACCGGAGCAACGGGGGAAAGATTCTCCGCTTCCTTTTCCGGGCCGACGGCACGGGAGCCCCCGACGGAGGGGTGGACGAGAGAGTGAATCGTCCCAACGGCGTGGGAATCGCTTCCAACTCGGCCACTCCGACCCCGACCGGCGACAGCGTGGAGATCGTGCCCGCGCCCGAGATCACCTTGAAGTTCGACACCGTGACCGAGGCCGGTCTCACTCAGGCCCGTCTCATCGAGTTCGTGGACAACCGAGACTGTGACGGTCATGCCTGCGACCAGGGGCTGCGCGAGTTCTTCCCCGGCGATCCCCAGCTCCAGGCCCTCGTTCCCGACATCACGGTCCCCTCGTACGTACAAGGGATCCCCAAGCTCCTCCCCAACGATCCGCCGGGTCAGCCCACGGGGCCTTCGAGCTTCCTGCTCGCCTTGATCGACACCACGGCGAAGTTCCGCCGGACCGTCGATTTCCACGCCGAGGAAGAAAAGCGTGGGCTCTTCACCCCGTGTGCCTGGCTCGGCTCGCCCACGGACCAACTGCATGAGCCGCGGACGTTCTACGCTCCGGAGACGGCCGCACCGAAATCCGAACCCGACCTCGTCGAGAACTCCGACGGTCCCCTCTTCGTGGACATATCGAATGGGTGTGGCAGCAACAAGGGATCGGGCTGGAACTTCTCGCTCTATCTGACCGGCACCGACACCCGCACGCCGCTCCAGATCGTGCAGTTCAAGGTCTCCAACCTCCAGGCCGCCCTCTCCTCCTTCGAGGAGTTCATCGACCCGTCGGTCTTCGCCGACCTTGCCGGCAACCTGAGCAGCGCGAACGCCGCCCTGAACCAGTTCGCGTCCAGCGGGAACCGGACGGATCGCGACAATGCCCAGGCGGCGATCGAGGAGTTCCGGGCCACGATCGACGGCAACGTCGAAGCCTTCGACAACGCGGCCGCCGGCCGCAACGTGAGCGGCGAGCTCGTGGCCCGCGCGGCCTCGATCCTCTTCATCCTGCCCAAGGCGCCCACGGCGACCGGACCCCTCATCACGGAGTTCCCATTGCCGACTCCCGGGAGCCTGCCGATCGGGATCGTGACCGGTCCGGACGGCAACCTGTGGTTTGGGCTGTGGGGGGCTATCGGCCGAATCACGCTTTCGGGGCAGATCACGGAGTTCCCGCTGCCAAGTGGGGCGCCAAGTGGGGCGGGGGCGGCTGCGGTCACCGCTGCAATCGACGGGAAGGTCTGGTTCTCCAAGGGCAACCAGAACCTGATCGGGAGCATCACCCCGGCTGGAGTCATCACGGAGTACCCGATGCCCGTACCTCAGAGCTTCCCGGGGTCAGTTGTGGAGGGCCCGGACGGAGCGGTCTGGTTCAAGCAGCAAAACCCGGATCGGTTCAGCCGTCTCGACCCCGCCACTGGCTCGATCTCGGACATCGCTCTCCCCGCCATGTCCCAACCGCCTGGCTTCCTTTGGTCGATGAATTTCGACGCCGATGGAAACATCTGGTACGCCAGGGGCCAGGCGATCGGCCGAATGACGCCGGGCGGCGTATTCACCGAGTTCCCCGTACCCACGCCAGGGAGCTACCCCACCCAGACCCTGGCCGCTCCCGATGGCAACGTCTGGTTCACGGAGAATGCTATCCCCAACGTGGGGCGGGTGACACCTTCGGGCGCCATCACGGAGTTCCCGAGTCCACCTCATCCGGCCAGCCGCCTCTTCGCCACCGCAATCGGCCCCGACGGCAACGTTTGGTTCGCGAACGAGCTGGCAGACCTCATTGGGCGCATCACGCCCTCGGGAGTCATCACCGAGTTTCCGATTCCCACGCCGGGAGGGTACGTTCTCGGGATGACGACCGGCCCGGACGGAAACCTCTGGTTCACCGAGCTGTCCGGCAACAAGATCGGACGGCTGAGCCAATGAGCCAGCCGGCACGGTAGGGCGATCCCGCCGGGCGCTGCGACGCGGGCCCGTTTTCGCGTTGATGGCCCGGCGGGCTTCCCGTAGGATGGCGCTCCAGCAGGGATAGCATCTCCCTTTGGAGAGGCCATGAACAAGGCCGTTTCGGTGGCGGGATGGACGGCGCTGGCCTTACTGGGGGCCGGGGCGCTGGCCGCCATCGCCTTCTCGCGCAACGAGCCCGTCAACGGGGTCTGGTTCGTGGTGGCCGCGACCTGCACCTACCTCGTGGCCTATCGTTTCTACTCGGCCTTCATCGCGGCCAAGGTCCTGGTCCTCGACGACTCGCGCGCCACTCCGGCGGAGCGGCTCGAGGACGGGCACGACTTCGTGCCCACCAACAAGTGGATCGTCCTCGGCCATCATTTCGCGGCCATCGCCGGGCCCGGGCCCCTCGTGGGACCGACCCTGGCCGCGCAGTTCGGCTATCTCCCGGGAACCCTTTGGCTCATCGTGGGCGCCACCCTCGGCGGGTGTGTACAGGACTTCGTCATCCTCTTCTTCTCGCTGCGTCGGAACGGCAAGTCGATCGGGCAAATGGCCCGTGACGAAGTCAGCCGGCGGGGCGGCCTCATCGCGCAAGTCTCGGTCCTCGCGATCATGATCATCCTCCTGGCGGTCGTTGCGCTGGTCGTGGTCAACGCGCTCAAGGCCTCGCCCTGGGGCACCTTCACCCTCGCGGCGACCATCCCCATCTCGATGCTCATGGGCCTCTACCTCCGCTTCTGGCGGCCCGGACGCGTGCTCGAAGCCTCGGCCATCGGTTTCGTCCTCATCGTCTGGGCGGTGGTCGCAGGCCAATGGGTGGCCGCCTCGCCCTCCTGGTCGCGGGTCTTCACCCTGTCGGGACCCGCGCTGGCGGGAGCGATCATCGTCTACGGGTTCGCCGCCTCCGCGCTCCCGGTCTGGCTTCTCTTGGCACCCCGGGACTACCTGAGCGCCCTGATCAAGGTCGGCGCCATCGTGGCCCTCGCCGGTGGCATCGTCCTGGTGCGGCCGACCATCCACATGCCGCCCCTCACCCCGTTCATCGACGGCAGCGGGCCCGTCTTCGCGGGGACGATCTTCCCCTTCTGCTTCATCACCATCGCCTGCGGCGCGATCAGCGGCTTCCACGCCCTCATCTCCTCGGGCACGACCCCCAAGCTCCTGATGCGCGAAGGGGACGCGCGGCTCGTGGGCTACGGCTCGATGCTGATGGAGTCGTTCGTCGGGATCATGGCGATGGTGGCCGCCTGCGCGCTTCAGCCGGGGGTCTACTTCGCGATCAACAGCCCGGCGGGGATCGTGGGCCAGACCGCGGAGACGGCGGCGGCCACCATCACCGGCTGGGGCTACGCGGTCGATCCCCACACCCTGGAGGAGCTCGCGCGGCGCGTCGGGGAGCAGACGCTCTTGAACCGCACCGGAGGCGCACCATCGCTGGCCGTGGGGATGGCGCAGATCTTCAGCGGCACGATCGGCGGGGACCGTCTGCTCTCCATCTGGTACCACTTCGCCATCATGTTCGAGGCGCTCTTCATCCTCACCGTGCTCGACGCCGGCACCCGGGTCGGACGCTTCATGGTCCAGGACCTCCTCGGCCACGTCTACGCGCCGCTCGGCCGCACGAACTGGTATCCCGGCGTGCTCGTCACGAGCGCGCTCATCGTGGGGGCCTGGGGCTACTTCCTCTACCAGGGGATTCTCGACCCCTTGGGCGGAATCAACTCCCTCTGGCCGCTCTTCGGCATCGCGAACCAGATCCTGGCGTCGGTCGCCCTCGTGGTGGCCACCACCATCCTCATCAAGATGGGTCGCAGGCGTTACGTCTGGGTGACCCTGCTGCCCATGGCCTGGCTCGTGACCGTGACCATGACCGCGAGCTACCAGAAGGTCCTCCACCCCGACCCGCGGATCGGCTTCGTGTCCCAGGCGCGTGCGCTCACCGCGCAGATCGCGGCGGGGACGGTGCCCGCGGCCAGGCTCGCCGTAACGGAGCGACTGGTCTTCAACAACTGGCTCGACGCGGTGGTCACCGTGCTCTTCGCGGGTCTCCTCCTGGTCCTGCTCGCCGAGGCCCTCTTCGAGTGGTATCGAATCCTGAGCGGAAGCAAGGCCTGCGTCCTGCATGAAACCCCTTACGTGCCGAGGCGGTCGGTGGAGGCCGCATGAGCGTCGCCGGGGTTCTCGCATGGATTTCGCGATCCTGGACCTTCCTTCGCGACCTCACCGGGGACGCCGCCTACGAGGCTCATGAAGCGCGCGCCCGGGCCCGCCACGAGCCGCCGCAGTCGCGCGAGGCGTTCTACCTCGACGGCCTGAGGCGCCGGTACAGCCGACCCAATCGCTGCTGCTGACGACCGGTCGGCCCGTCGCCCGGGCACCCCCTAAGGACACTTTGCGGAAGCGTCACAAGCGTCCGCGCGGACGCGGGGTCCGGGGCCTATTCTTCATGCGCCGTCGGAGTACCCGGGTGGCGGCCGCAACGTTCTCAGAGGACATCATGAGCCGTGCGGGATGGGTCCGTCGCCTGCTCGACGCGATCACGGTGGGCCTGGCGCGGTTGACCTTGCACGTCTTCTTTCGCGACGTGCGGCTGACGGGGCTCGATCGCATTCCCCAGGGCGTTCCCCTCGTCTTCGTGGCCAACCACAACAACTCCGTCGTGGATTCCGTGCTCCTTCTCGCTCTTCCCAGCGCGCGCCCACGGATGCTGGCCAAGAGCACCCTGTTCTCTCATCCGGTCATGGGCCCCCTGCTGGCCCTGGTCGGAGCGCTGCCCGTCTACCGGCACACCGACCCCGGTGTCGACCCCTCTCGCAACTTCGAAACGTTCGCACGTTGTCGGGACGTCCTGGCGGCAGGGGGGCGCATCGCCCTCTTTCCGGAGGGGGCGAGCCACAACGAGCCACGCCGCCTGCCCTTCAAGAGCGGAGCGGCGCGCATCGCACTCGAGGCGGAGACTCTCCGGGGTCCGCTCGGTCTGCGGCTCGTGCCGGTGGCCTTGACCTACGAAGCGAAGCAGTCATTTCGCTCGAGGGCGAGGGTGAGCGTGGGGCACCTCGTGGATCCTGCCCCCGAAGTCCTCCGTCACCCACAAGAGCCTCGCGCTGCGGTGCGGGCGCTCACCGGGCGCATCGCCCGGGCCTTGGAAGACGCGATCTCTGCTCCGGAGCCGCCAGCCGACGCAGGATCCGACGAGCCGGCTCGTCCGTCCCGTCGTCCCCTCATCCGCCTCCCGGTCGCAGTGATCTTCTATCTCGGGTGCGCACTGAACTGGATCCCCTACCGCATCCCGGGCTGGCTGTCGGACGCATGGTCGAAGACCCCCGACGAACCGGCGACCTACAAGATGCTGGCTGGCCTGCTCGCCTTCCCCTCGTTCTGGGCCACGGAGGCGGCCCTTGCGGCACTCTACGCGGGACCGGTCTGGGGGCTGGTCATTAGCCTCGTCGCACCGGCGAGCGGCTATGCGGCCTTGCGGATCCACGAGGCCTGGCAGCCCCGGGGCCAACCACGAGGCCAAGAGGGCTGACCGAGTCGACCCAGGTTGGTGGTGCCGAGGTCGAGCGCCCAGTTGCCCATGGTCGGGGCATCGTATCCGTGCGCTCTCGAGCCGGGTCTGTTTCTACAAAGCGCCATCAGGTTCGGGAGGACGACTCCATCTCGGGCCCTCCCTGAGGCCCTCGCGAAGCCAAATCCCGGAATCCGCGGCTGTTTCTGCACCGTGGCATCCGCATTGCTTCAGAGATCGGTTGGGAAGGTCGAATCGGTCTGGATCCGCGATCGCGCGGTGCCAGACTCGCCAACTGCGGAGGTTCAGATGAGAGCTTCGATACTGTCGTTCCTGATGGCTTCCGTGGCCCTCAGTGGCTGCGCCACCAAGCGGTACGTGACCACGGAGGTCGGGGAAGTCGGACAGAAGGTAGACAATCTGTCGACCGAGGTCGAGAGGACGCAGGACCGCGTCAAGGCCAACGAGACGCGCATCGACGAGACAGGGCGGCGGGCGGACGCGGGGATTCGCGAGGTCCGCGCCACGACCGAACAGGCCATGGACAAGGCTACCGACGCGGAAAGGGCCGCCAAGGGGAAGCTGCTCTACACGGTGACCCTCTCCGCCGACAAGGTGAGTTTCCCCTTCGGCCAGGCCCAGATCAGCGACGAGGCGCGCAAGGTCATCGACGAGGCCGTCCAGCCGCTGAAGGCCGAGAATCGCGGCGTTTATCTCGAGATCGAGGGCCACACGGACGCAACGGGACCCGCGGAGGTCAACCACGTCCTCGGCGAGAAGAGGGCACTGGCGGTGCGCCAGTACCTGCACGACGAGGTCGGCATCGCGCTCAACCGGATGCAGGTGATCTCGTACGGCGGCGCCGAGCCTGTCGTCGACAACAAGACCCCGGAGCACCGAGCCCAAAACCGGCGCGTGGTGATCAAGGCTCTCGAGTAGGCAGCCTGAGCGCGGGGAAACCCGCGCCCACGACGCCTCTGAGGAGGTGACCCATGTGGATTCCCTTGCTTCTGGCCTTGACGTCCCTCCAGGCCCCTCCCGCTCCGGAACCGGCACAGGCCGCCCCCTCGCGGGAGGAGCGCCCGGCGAAGGATCGGCTCATCGCCGAAGGGCTCCGTCTCTATCGTCACCGGCGTTTCCACGACGCGCGGCGGGCGTTTCAAGCGGCCGTGGAGGCGGACCCCAGCGATGCCGCAGCGCACTTCTACCTGGGCTACACCCTCTACAAGATCGCGGAGCCCACGCGGCGCCTGACCCCCGAGAAGCTGGAGGCCAAGGAGCAGTTTGCCCGCTGCTTCGAGCTCGATCGCAGCTTCCGGCCCACCTGGTCCTGGTAAGGAGGTCAGAGTCGCAGTCGGCTCGTTGATGCACTGGCTGAGACAGCACTGCGAAGCCAAACGGGTGGTCGTCGTCACCCGGGTGAGCGCCCAGCCGGGCGGCTACACCCTCGTCCTCGTCGACCCGTCGAAGGGCGGGGGCGTCGAGTCCGTCGACAACAGCTACGTGTCGCGGGCGGCGGCTTTCACGGCGGCGGACGCCCTCGTTCGAAGCCGCTACACCGGTCACGTCTGCGGTCCGGCGTGTTCGGGGTGGACCCAGGACGCCGATACCCACTGAGTCGCCGATAGAGACGACTGACAGCATCCCTCCCGTCCGGAGGCTTCCCCGAGGGTTCGGTCGACTATAGACTCCGACGAATGGGGGACCACAACGACTCGCTGGTGGCGCTCTTTCGCGAGATGGCGAAGCTCACCGTCCTGGACGAGGGCTCGCCCAACGCGTTCCGCGTCCGGGCCTACGAGAACGCGGTCGAGGCCATCGCCTCCCACCAGGGCGACCTGAAGGCCCTCTCCGAAAAAGACCTGACCGCGATCGACGGCATCGGTCCGAGCACCGCGAAGAAGATCCGCGAGTTCTTCCAGGAAGGAAAGATCGCGAAGCTCGAGGATCTGCGCCGCAAGTACCCGCCGGACTTCGTGGAGCTCGGGAAGATTCCGGGCCTTGGTCCCAAGACCCTGCTTCGGCTCCGGAGCGATCTGGGCGTCGAGAATCTGGCCGACCTCAAAGCGGCCCTCGAAGGCAAGAAGCTCCGGGACGTCCACGGCTTCGGGGCGAAGATGGAGGAGAAGGTCCTTCACGCCATCGATCGCCTGGGGACGGCGGGCAAGGAGAAGCGAACGCCGATCGCCGAGGCGATGCCCATCGCGCGGGAGCTCATGGCGACCCTCGAAGCACTGCCGGGAGTCGAACGCGTCCAGTACTGCGGCAGCCTTCGCCGGCTCCGCGAGACGGTCGCCGACGTCGACATCGTGGTGGCCGCGCGCGCGCCCCTGGCCGTGCGGGAGGCCTTCGTGAAGATGCCCGCCGTGCGGGAGGTCATGGGCAGCGGCGAAACGAAGACCTCGGTGTTGACCTCGACCGGCCTCCAGGTCGATCTGCGCGTGGTCGAGCCGCACCAGTTCGGGGCGGCCTGCCAGTACTTCACCGGTTCCAAGGCGCACAACATCAAGCTTCGGCAGCGTGCCCTGGGCCGAGGCTTGACCCTGAACGAGTACGGCCTCACCGACGCGCAGACCGGGGCCGTCATCGCCTGCGAGTCGGAGGACGCGATCTACGAGGCGCTGGGCCTTCCCCTGATCCCTCCCCCGATGCGCGAAGACCACGGGGAGATCGAGCAGGCCGAGAAGGGCGAGCTGCCCGCGGCGGTGCGTCTGCAGGACGTCAAGGGCGATCTCCACGTGCACACGACCTTGTCGGGCGACGGCAAGAGCCCGCTCCAGGACGTGCTGCGCAGCGCCGCCCTGAGAGGCTACGAGTACCTGGCCATAACCGACCACGCGGAGAACCTCGCGATGAACGGCGTGAGCCGGGAGCAGCTCGCCGCCCAGAGGTCGCAGATCGATGCCCTCCGCGAGAGCTATCCCCGGATGACCGTGCTCCACGGCAGCGAGCTCAACATCGGCCGCGACGGCGACGTGGACTACGACGAAGCCTTTCGCCGCACGCTCGATTGGTGCGTGGCCGGTGTCCACTCCCATTTCGACCTGGACCCGGAACAGCAGACGCGGCGCATCCTCACCGCGATGGAGGACCCGACCGTCCACGCCATCGCGCACCTCACCGGACGGAGGATCGGCCACCGGGCCGGCATCGAGCTGGACATCGACGCCGTCCTGCGCCAGGCGGTCAAGACGGGCACCGCGATCGAGATCAACGCGGCCCTCCCCCGGCTCGATGCGTCGAGCGAGGTGCTCCTTCGGGCCCGCGGGATGGACGTGACCTTCGTGATCAGCACGGACACCCACCACACCCGCGAGCTCGCGCGCATGGAGTGGGGGGTCCTGCAGGCGACGCGCGGCTGGGTCGACGCCTCCCGCATCGCCAACCTCTGGCCTCGCAAGAAATTCCTCGGATGGCTGCGCGCCCGCCGGGCCTGACGGTGGCCGCCTTCCGGCCCCGTTACCGGTTCGCCGACTTCGTCCTCTCCCCCTCCCGCCGCCTGCTGCTCCGGAGCGGGCGGGAGGTGCCCCTCATTCCCCGCTACTTCGATCTCCTGGTCCTCCTCGTGGAGCGGAGGAGCCAGGCCGTGCATCGTCGGGAGATCTTCGACGCGGTGTGGAGCGACGTGGTCGTCTCCGACGGCGCCTTGAGCCAGGCGGTGCGGACGCTGCGTCGAGCCCTGGGTGACGATCCCCGCGAGCCCGTCTTCATCCGCACGGTCTCGCGCCACGGGTACCGTTTCGTCTTCCCCGACGTCGCCGCGCAGCCCGACGAGGGGCCCTTGCCCGATTCGGTCGACCCACCCGACGAGCTGGCACCCGGGTCTTCGCCGACCGAGGCGGATCCCTTCGACGTGCTTCTCGAGCGTGTGCTGGCCAGGGGCCCCCTCGACACGGAGGAAAGGCGAGAGGCGGCGGAAGCGCTCCACCTGCTCGGCACCGAGGAAGCTGTCGCCCGACTCGACCGCCTCCCCGGCCATGCCCGTGCGCGGGCCCTGCTTCGCGACACGCGTTGGGACGTCACCGGAGCCGGTCCGGTGCCTCTCCTCGGTCAGCCGGATCTGCCGAAGACCGTGGCCTTCCTGCTGTGGCTCCGCTTGCGCCGCACGGTGCGGGTCGCGGGCCGTCGCTGGATGGGCGCCACCGTCGGAGGAGCGCTCACGGGCCTTCTCGCCGCGACCGTGGGCGGACTCGTTCTCTGCTTCGGCCCCGGGTCGCAGGCTTCCGCGAGCGTGCCCGTGGTTCTCGGGATGATCGGGCTCGCGGTAGGCGGCCTGGGGGCCGCGGGCGTGGGGGCGGGGCTGGCCGCGGCCGAGGTCCTCGTTCGTTCCTTCCGGGGGCCGGCTCTCGTGGTGCTGGGTGCCACCGGCGGAAGTGCCGTGGGCGCCGGAGCGCACCTCCTGGCCCTGTGGACGATCCAGGGCCTTTTCGGACGAGACCTGTCCCCGGTGGCGGGAGGCTTCGAGGGGCTGGTCCTGGGCGGAGCCGCCGGTCTGGGCTACGCCCTCGCGACCCCGCGGGCGGAAGGCGGCATGGCCACCCCGCGCGGCCCTGAGCGGGCACTCGCCGTCCTGGTGACGGGCCTCTGCTGTGCCGCCGCCGCGGTCGCGCTGGCCACGAGCGGCCGCTACCTGGGCGCCATGAGCCTCGACTTCATGGCCCATGCCTTTCCGGGATCGCAGGTGGGCCTCGCTCCCTTGTCGCGCCTGCTGGGAGAGGACGGCCCGGGTCTCGTGACACGAGTGGTGATCAGCGGCAGCGAAGGCCTTCTCTTCGGCGCCGGCCTCGTGTTGGGTCTCACCCGCCGTCCCGGCTCCACGTTTTCCTGAGCGCAAAGCCAACCCTCACCTTCCCGTCACGTCTCCCTCACTCCCGCTCGCCGCACCTTCCCTGCTGAGCGCCGCGTGCGCCGGAGGAGGGACGAGTGGGAGCGAGCCTGTTCGTGAGCGTGCAGGAGGGAGCCGCCGTTCGGGTCTGTCGGGACCTCGTGCGCCTTCGGACGGAAAGACGCCTGCAGTTCGTCGATCTGACGGAGCTGGTCGAGGAGCGGGTCCGGAGGTCAGGGGTGCACGAGGGGATCGTCACGGTGCAGAGCCGGCACACCACGGCCGCCGTCGCTGGTGAACGAGAACGAGCCGCTCCTTCTTCAGGACCTCGAGGATCTCCTGGAGCGCTGGGCACCGGCGGACGCGTCGTACCGCCACAACGACCTCGAGGCGCGAGAGGGAGCGCCCGCGGACGAGAGGCCGAACGGCCATGCCCACGCGCGCGCCCTGCTGCTCGGCGCCTCGGTCTGCCTTGAACGTCGCGGAGGGACGGCTCGATCTCGGCGAGTGGCAGAGCGTCTTCCTGGTGGAGCTCGACGGACCGCGCGACCGCACCCTCTCCGTGCAGGTCCTGGGCGTGCCCGACGGCCGCGACGGTCGCCGCCCTTGAAGGTGAAGATGATCCTCCCCGCCCTCACCGAGGCGGTGAGCCCGTTCTTCCGGCCCATCAAGTACTCGCTCTTCCCGCCCCTGGGCCTCGCGACCCTGGCGGGCTACCTCGCCGAGGAGGACCAGGTCTCGCTCCAGGACGAGCACGTCGAGCGGCTCGTCTCTGGACGACGAGCCCGACCTGGTGGTGATCCAGGTCTACATCACCTCGGCGCGCCGGGCCTACCGTCTGGCCGACCACTACCGCGCGAAGGGCGCCTACGTGGTGCTCGGCGGCCTGCACGTGACCTCGCTCCCGGCCGAGGCGGCCGCCCACGCCGACAGCATCTTCCTGGGTCCGGGAGAAGACATCTGGCCCCAGTTCCTCGCCGACTTCCGCTCCGGGCGGCCGAAGCCGCTCTACCGGTCGCAGGTTCGAACCCTCGAGGCCCTGCCCCCGATTCGGCGCGACCTCATCAAGCGTCACCTCTACCTCGTGCCCAACTCGATCGTGGTCTCCCGCGGTTGTCCCCACACCTGCGACTTCTGCTACAAGGAGGCCTTCTTCGCGGGCGGCAAGGGCTTCTACACGCAGAGAGTGGACGCGGCGCTCGCGGAGATCGAGCGCCTTCCCGGCCGCCACCTCTACTTCCTCGACGACCACCTCTTCGGCGACGTGCGCTTCGCGGAGGCGCTCTTCGAGGGGATGCGCGGGCTCGGCCGCGTCTGGCAGGCGGCCGGGACGGTGAAGTCGGTCCTGAAGCCGGCCCTCCTCGAGAAGGCGGTGGCCGCCGGCCTGCGCAGCCTCTTCGTCGGCTTCGAGACCCTGAACCCGGCGGGCCTGCGAGCCCAGGGCAAGGTCCAGAACCTCCACCGCGACTACGGCGAGGCCGTGCGGCGGCTGCACGGCCTGGGCGTGATGGTGAACGGGAGCTTCGTCTTCGGCATGGACGAGGACGACGCCTCCGTGTTCGATCGGACCGTGGGCTGGGCCATCGACCAAGGAATCGAGACCGCGACCTTCCACATCCTCACGCCCTATCCCGGCACCGCCCTCTTCGGGCGGATGGAAGCGGAAGGACGCCTCCTCCACCGCGACTGGGACCTCTACGACACGCGGCACGTGGTCTTCGCGACCCGCGGAATGAGGGCGGACGAGCTGGAGGCCGGCTACTGGCGGGCGTACCGGGACTTCTATCGCTGGGGCTCGATCTTCCGGGGTGCGTCCACGAAGCCGTCGTGGCCCGGCCGCCTGCGCCACCTCGCCTACGCGGGAGGGTGGAAGAAGTTCGAGCCGCTCTGGGACTGGGTCATCCGTGCGCGGAAGGCCTCGCGCGCCCTGCCCCTGCTGGAGGCCGTCCTGGGCTGAAAGCAGCCGAAGCAGCCCCGGGGCGCAGATCTCTCGTTGCCGCCCGCGCAAACTCTGCCGGGCCCGGCCGTCGCGACGAACGCAATGAGCCTGCTGGTGAGCGCCAGCCGGTCGATTCGAACGAAATACACCTGGCACGGGTGCTGCACGAAGACCGACGGAGGGGCCGCATGTTCGCATCCTCGCCTCCACGAACAAGCTCCGCTTCGAGCGACGTGTGGCCCCAAAGGCTCAGGGGATGTCGTTAGCCACCGCCGCGCCGGCCAGCCATGACGCCGCCCGCACCGCAAGGAGAGAGAGATGAAGTCGGCAGTCCCCCTCCTGCTGTTCGCCAGCGCCTGCGCGCTGGCGGGAACCGCCCGAGCCCAGGATCAGACGTTCCTCTACTTCAACAGCCAGCCGGGCGACTCCATCGGCCAGGGGCAGGAGTTCACGCTGACGCCTGCGAACGGGACGCTCACGACGACGGGAACGAGTGACGGGGTCTACGGGGTCAGCGTGGCCTTCGACGACGGGGTGACGCCCTGGCCGTGGAGGCTCAGCTTCGAACCTCCCTTTGGAGCCATCTTGACCGCAGGGATGTACGACGGAGCGATGCTTGACGTCGTATCGCCGCCGACAGTTCCCCGGCTCGCCGTCATTGGTGCGGGACGTGCCTGCACCACGTACACGGGCCGTTTTGTGGTCCTGGAGGTGGAATACGGGCCCGGGGACGACGTGGTGAGGTTTGCCGCGGACTACGAGCAGCACTGCGATGGGGCGAGCGCCGCGCTGTTTGGCTCGGTGCGCATCAACTCGAGCGTGACGTACGCCCCACGGCTGTCGGTGGGCGCCAGCAGTGTCAAAGAGGGGAACGTCGGTACGGCGAGCCTGCCCATCGTAGTGTCGCTGTCTGCTCCGGCGGCCACTCCGGTCACGGTCGACTACGCGACCGCGGATGGGACCGCCATCGCGGGAAGTGACTACGACGCGACTTCGGGGACGGCGTCTTTCGCCCCAGGGGTGACGGCGGTGGTGGTGAACGTGCCGGTGCACGGTGACGCGGCGGTCGAGGGGGACGAGAGAGTGACGATGGCTCTCAGCAACCCGGTCGGTGCGCCCATCGCATTCAGCGCGAGCCAAGGCACCATCCTGAACGACGATCTGTACGAGGGGTTGCTCTACATCAACAGCCAGCCGGGCGACTACGTCGGCCAGGGGCAGGAGTTCACTGTGACCCAGGCGGACGGGCCGATCACCTCGGAGCGATGCGTGGGGGACGGCAGGGTCTTGTTGACGTTCGGCGGAGCGACGAAGTGGCAGCTCTTCTTCGCCCCTCCAGGGTGGGGAAACGAACTGAAGCCAGGGGTCTACGAAGGAGCGGCCCGATATCCGCTCGAACCGGGCCCGAAGCCCGGGCTGAGCGTTTCGGGGGGCGGACGTGCGTGCGACATGCTCACGGGCCGGTTCACGGTTCTGGAGGCGGCGTACCAGGTCTTTCCGCCTGAACCGGAATTCCCACCACCAGGATGCACGGAGGTGGTGAGGTTTGCCGTGGATTTCGAGCAGCACTGTGAGGGAGAGAGCGCCGCGCTGTTCGGCTCGGCGCGTATCAACTCCAGCGTGCCGCTCGGGCCGCGGCTGTCCGTGAGCGGCGCGAGCGTCTACGAGGGGGACGTGGGCCTGGCGCACCTGCGCTTCGTGGTGTCTCTGTCCGCGCCGGCGACGGTTCCGGTTTCGGTCGACTACGCGACCGCAGATGGGACGGCCACCGCGGGGACTGACTACGACGCGGTGTCGGCGACGGCGTCTTTCGCCGTTGGGGTGGCATCCGTCGTGGTGGACGTGCCCGTTCACGGCGACACGGAAACCGAAGGGAACGAGAGCTTGACGATGTCGCTCAGCAACGCGATGGGAGCGCCGATCGCGTTCGGTGTGAGCCACGGCGGGATCCTGGACGACGATCCGTACAAGACATTGCTCTACTTCAACAGCCAGCCGGGGGATCCCGTCGGCGGTGGGCAGGAGCTCACGCTGACGCCGGCGGACGGGATGCTCGTGGCTCATCACACGGATACGCCGGCCATCGGGGTGCGATTCGACGACCAAACGACGCAATCGTGGGGCCTCTCCTTCATGGCTCCCTTTGGCGCCAACCTGCCACCAGGGATATACGAAGGAGCGACGGGGGCTCCTGACCACTGGCCGTTTCCTGGACTCGCCGTCGGTGCGCAAGGGCGTCCCTGCAGCACGCGCACGGGCCGGTTCACGGTCTGGGAGGCAACCTACGGAGATTACGGCCAGGTGGAGCAGCTAGCCGTGGACTACGAGCAGCACTGCGATGGAGCCAGCCCGGCACTGTTCGGCTCGGTTCGCTTCCACTCGAGCGTGCCTTTCGGCCCGGCGTCCGTCCCGGCCCCGGGCTGGGAGTGAGCGCCCGGCCCGTCTACGAGGGGGACGTGGGCCCTACGAGCATGCGCTTCGTCGTGTCTCTCTCGGCTCCGGCGTTGGTTCCGGTCACCGTCGACTACACGACCGCCGATGGGACGGCGACCGCGGGGAGTGACTACGACGCGACTTCGGGGACGGCGTCTTTCGCCGCAGGGGTGACCTCGGTTGAGGTGGACGTGCCGGTACACGGCGACACGGCGATCGAAGGGGACGAGACCCTGACGATGTCGCTGAGCAACGCGACGGGAGCGGCCGTCGCATTCGGTGTGGGCCAAGGCACCATCCTGAACGACGATCCCTACAAGACGTCGCTCTACTTCAACAGCCAGCCCGGAGACCCCGTCGGCGAGGGGCAGAAGGTCACGTTGACGATGACGGATGGGACGATCGGGGTGGATCGATGGAGCGGCGGCGTCCACGTGGTTTTCAAGGGTGGGACGGCGTGGGACCTTCTGTTTACGCCTCCTTTTGGAGCCAACTTGACGCCTGGGGTCTACGAGGGAGCGACGGGGCGTGTCTACTACTCGCCGGTTCCCGGGCTATCCGTTGACAGGGATGGGCATGGGTGCAACACGGTCACGGGCCGGTTCGTGGTCCTGGAAGCGGAGTACGGACCGGGCGGCGAGGTGTTGAGGTTTGCCGTGGACTACGAGCAGCACTGCGATGGGGCGAGCGCCGCACTGTTCGGCTCGGTGCGCATCAACTCGAGCGTGGGTTTCGGCTCCGCGGTCGGCCCACGGCTGTCGGTGAGCGCCGGGACGCGTCTACGAGGGGGACGTGAGCACGACCAACCTGCGTTTCGTGGTGTCGCTGTCTGCTCCGGCGGCGGCTCCGGTCACCGTCGACTTCGCGACCGCGGATGGGACGGCCACCGCGGAGAGTGACTACGTCTCGACGGCGGGAACGGCGTCTTTTGCCGAAGGGGTGACGTCGGTAGAGGTGGACGTGCCGGTGGAGGGCGACAGGGAGATCGAGTTGGACGAGACACTGACGATGTCGCTGAGCAACGCGATGGGAGCGGCCGTCGCGTTCGGTGTGGGCCAAGGCACCATCCTGAACGACGATCCGTACAAGACGTTGCTCGGCTTCTACACCCTCCCGCCCTGCCGCCTGCTCGACACGAGAATGACGGGACCCGCCCTGGAGGCGAACACGATGCGGAGCATCGGCGTTCTTGGCCTCTGCGGACTTCCCATGACGGCGAAGGCGCTGGCGCTCAACGTCACGTCGGTGAGTCCCACGGACTTCGGCGACGTGCGCCTCTACCCGGCCGGAACTACCGCTACTACCAGCGTCCTCAACTTCGGGAGAGGCCAGACGCGGGCGAGCAACGCCATCGTGGCTCTCGGCGAGGAGGGAGCCATCGCCGCGAGGTGCGACATGCCGGCCGGTTCCGCCACCCACCTCGTCCTGGACGTGTTCGGTTACTTCCAATAGCTCCTTCCTGAAGCCGGCTCTCCTCGCTCCCTCAGATTGGACGCCTCGCAATCCGCATCCCGGGCGTCTATGTTATCGAGGTGTTCGGGAGCGAGAGGAGTCTTCGACCCCGTGTCGGAGCTGACGGCCGCCGGGCCCGCCGAGGTCTTCCGCATCTTCCTCCTGTCCCCCGCCGACTGCTCCGGGAAGCGGGCCCGCTTGCTCCAGGCCCCCGACGCGGACCATGACCTGGCCCGGAGGGTGCGCCGGCCTGAAGGCGCCGAGCTGGGCGAGGTGTTCAGCTTCGTGAGCAGCCTCTACTTTCGCGGCAAGCTTGCCTACGCGCGCGCCTTCGCACGGCCACCACGCGGTGTCGCCGGCGTTCACGTGATCACGCCGTGCGACGGCCTGCGCGCGCCGGAGTCGCCTCTTCGGGCAGCCGACCTGCGGCGCTATGCCGGCGTCGACATCGATGCCGAGGAGCCGCGCTACCGGCAGCCCCTCCTTCGTGACCTGAACACGCTGGCCGCCGGACACGCGGAGGCCGAGGTCGTCCTTCTGGGAAGCATCGCCTCTCCGAAGTACGTGGACCTGCTGACCGCGGTCCTGGGCGACCGTCTCTTCTTTCCCTCGGACTTCGTGGGGCGAGGCGACATGAGCCGCGGCGGCCTGATGCTGCGCTCCGTGCACGAGCGGCGCGAGCTTCCCTACGTTCCGCTCGCCGGCGCGGAGCGCCACGGGCCGAGGCCAGCTCGTCTGCCCAAGGCGGCAACGAAGAGCGCGCGGTAGCCGACTCCGCGGGCCCGTGGCGGTAGTCGACGCCCCTTCAAGGCGCGGAGACGAAGGAATCCCAAGGTACTCTAGGGCGATGAGAATCGCCACCTGGAACGTCAACTCGCTGAAAGCGCGCCTCGACAAGGTGCGATGGTGGCTCGACCGGGCCCGGCCCGACGTCCTCCTGATGCAGGAGACGAAGCTCGCGGATGCGGCGGCTCCGGTGGATGCGTTTCGGGATGCCGGGTACGAGCTCGCGCACCACGGAGAGGGGCGCTGGAACGGGGTCGCCATCGCCAGCCGCCTCGGCATCGCCGGCGTGGTGACCCACTTCGGTCAACCCCTTCGTCTGCCGCAGACGGAAGACACGGGTGACGACGAGCCGCTGGCCGAGGCCCGCATGATCGCGGCCGACTGCGGCGGCGTCCGCGTTGTCAGCCTGTATGCGCCCAACGGCAGGACCGTCGACTCGCCGTTCTACGAGGCCAAGCTCGCCTGGTTCGCGCGGCTCGCCCGCTGGCTCGAGGAAGCGGCAGATCCCGGGCAGCCCCTGGTGCTGGGCGGCGACTTCAACGTCGCACCCGAGGACGCGGACGTCTGGGACCCGCGCGCCTGCCACGGCGGGACCCACGTCTCTCCCCGCGAGCGCGAGGCCTTCGCCCGTCTCTGCCGCTGGGGTCTCGTCGACGTCTACCGCCAGCACCACCCGGAGGCCCGGCGCTACACCTGGTGGGACTACCGCGCCGGCCACTTCCAGAAGAACTTCGGCATGCGCATCGACCACCTGCTGGCCACGCGTCCCCTGGCCGCGCGCACCGTCTCCGCGGAGATCGACCGGGAAGCGCGAAAGGGCAAGCCGATCCCGTCCGACCATGCGCCGCTCCTGATCGACGTCGACGAGCCCGGCCACGCCTTCGACGCGGGCTGGGCGTCGGCGGAGCAACGGATCGCCGCGCGGCGCGGGGAGGCCTGATGGCCGAGGCCGCCTCCTATCCCATCGCTCCGCCCATCGAGCCCATGCTCGCCAAGCTCGCCACCACGCTCCCCGAAGGAGACGGCTGGCTCTTCGAGCCGAAGTGGGACGGCTTCCGCGCGATCGTGTTCCGCGATCACGACCATCTCTTCATCCAGAGCCGCGACCTGAAGCCGCTGGACCGCTATTTTCCCGAGCTCGAAGGCTACTTCCGCGCCAGCTTGCCCGAGCGCTGCGTGGTGGACGGCGAGATCGTGATCGTGGGCCCCCACGGCCTCGACTTCGACGCGCTGCAGATGCGCCTCCACCCCGCGGCCTCGCGCGTCAAGAAGCTCGCCGCGGCGACGCCCGCCTCTTTCGTGGCCTTCGACCTCCTGGCCGAAGGCGAAAGCGACCTGCGCTCGCTTCCCCAGGCCGAGCGCCGTCTCCGCCTGGAGCAGGCCCTCGCGGGAGCCATGGGCGGCGTCCATCTGACCCCCTGCCGGCGAGAGCGCACCGTGGCCGCGGAGTGGTTCCATCGCTTCGAGGGCGCGGGCCTGGACGGCGTCATGGCCAAGCACGAGAGCACGACCTATCAGCCCGGCAAGCGGGCGATGGTCAAGGTGAAGCACGCGCGCTCCGCGGACTGCGCAGTCGCGGGGTTTCGGTGGCACAAGCAGGGGCCCGGGACGCTCGTGGGCTCGCTGCTGCTGGGGCTCTTCGACGGCGCCGGCAAGCTGCACCACGTGGGGGTGACCTCGTCGTTCACGATGGACGCCCGGCGCCGCCTGGCGCTGGAGCTCGAGCCGCTCCGCGAGAACGCGCTCGCCTCCCACCCCTGGCGGGATTGGGCGGAAATGAGCGAAGGCTCTTCCCAGCGAGTTCCTGGGGGCCAGAGCCGCTGGAGCGCGGGCAAGGACCTCTCGTGGGAGCCGCTGCGTGTCGAGCGGGTCGCCGAGGTCAAGTACGACCACTTGCAGGGTGACCGCTTCCGCCACGCAGCCGTCTTCCTGCGCTGGCGATCCGACAAGGCCCCCGCGGACTGCCGCTACGACCAGCTCGAGGTCACTCCCCCCGCCGAGCTCGCCCAGGTCTTTGTTTCGGGTCGGTGACACCGGCCGAAGGAGAGACCTCCCTGAGTCAGTTGGGGGCTCCCTTCGGCGGTGCGATGCGGCGCAGGTAGTCGAAGAAGTTGAGAATGAAGACGACCTTGTCCGGCTCGACTTCGGGCGGCCCCTGCGTGGCCTTGATCACGGCGAAGCGCTTTCCGTCCGGGTGCAGGTCGAAGAAGAAGCTGGTCGGCCGGCCCGTGAAGACGCCCTCAGACCAGCGCCGTGGCTTCTCGGCTCGGAACGAGTTCCCGTCAAGGGTGTAAGGCGCGACCATGATCCTCTGGTCCAGCGCGGAGTAGAGGATCTCGGGGTGACTCCGAGACCACATCGGGTATTTGCCCCCCTCCGTCGAGACCTGCCACCTCCCACCCGGTCCCGGAAAGGGACGAACGTACACCTCGAATCGTCCCGACTCGCTCGACATGTACGCGAGCCATCGCCCGTCGGGAGAGAACTCGGGAGTGTTCTGCACGGAGGATGAGTTCAGGAAGACCGTGGGTTTCCCCGGCTTCCATCCCAAGGCCTCGCTCCCCTCCATGGGCAGGATCATGATGTCGGGGGAGCTCTTCGGCCGGACGATCTCGGAGAACGCCAGGAACTTCCCGCTCGGGTGCCAGGATCCGGGCCATTGATGATTGTTGCTGACGGTGAGGCGCTCGGCCTCTCCCGTTCCATCAGCCCGCTGCCAGTAGAGGTTGCGGATCCCTTTCTCCGCCCGCTCGGAGGAGAAGGCAATGCGCCGCCCGTCCGGAGTCCAGACCGGCCGGGTGTCGTTGGTGGGATCGAAGGTGAGGCGGGACAAAGCACCTCGCTCCCAGTCGTACACCCACACGTCCCGCTGGTCGCGCTCCCGGATGTCCAGGGCGAGCCGGTGGCCCTCGGGTGAGAAGCGGGGGTTGCCGTAGTCGCCGGGAGTGGCGCGGAGCGGTTCCACCCTCCCCGCACTGTCCACCCAGTCGATCGAAGAGACCGCGTCGCGGTTCTCTCCCGGCACGTACGCCAGGGTGCCTCGGTCCGAAGCGGCAAACTGGGCCCCGCCATGCGACGCGCTGCTCGTGACGCCCTCCACCGCCGGCGCGCGCGGGCCGGTCACCTGCATGCGGCCGAGGTCGAAGGCGACCGCGAAGAGAGTCCCCTCGCGCATGTAGACGAGGTGGCCGCTCGGAAGATAGCGGCCATGGTACCCACCTCGCAGGAGGATCTGCTTCGGACCGCTGGGTAACGGCTGAGACACGATCGTCGTGTCCTGATAGGTGCCGGTGATGGGCGCGGTGGTGTAGAGCACCGCCTTGCCTCCCGGGAGGACCTGAGGCCAGTAGTGCCCAATCTCGCCTGCGGACGCGTCCGCATTGGTCAGGAGCTCCGGAGCTCCTCCCGCCGACGACACGCGCGACAGGCCCCCGTCCGAGCTCCCGTTTCCACGCCCCTGGCTGAAGATGATCGTTCCGTCCTCGCCCCAGGCCCCGCCGCGGTCGTCCCGCGCCTCGCAGAGGGTGATGGCCGCACCGCCGGTCACGGAGATCTTCTTCAGATTCCCATCGACGAAGAAGGCGATCCATTGGCCGTCGGGAGAGAAGAAAGGATCCCGTGCGCCTTCCGTCCCCGAGAGGGGCGAGGCCTTGAGCTCCTCGAGACGTCGGAGGTAGAGCTGGGGCAGGGCACGCGGGTCCTTCAGCCCAACGAACACGAGCTCCGTGCCGTCGGGCGAAAGGGCGAGCACCCGCAGTCCCAGGGCGTACACGAGCGAAGCCTCCGCGCCCAGCTCGGCGCTGAGACGCAGCGGCGTCGCCGGGGGCGGGGCCGGGCGCGGCCAGTTCGCCCAAAACATCGCTCCCAGGCCGAGGGCAAGCCCGCCCACGCCAACCAGAGCCGGCCACAAGGGCGATGCGCTACTCGCACTGCCAACCGCCGCCTCCGGCGCGCCCTCGGTCGTGCCCTCAAGCGCGATCCGGGCTTCACCGATCGCTTGCAGCCGTTTCTTTGGATCCTTCGTGAGGCAACGCCCGAGCAGTCCGCGCATCCATGAAGGAAGCCCCTCGGGAAGCGCGCTCCAATCCGGCTCTCTCGTCAACACGAAGGCGAGGGTCTCCGAGACGTCTTCCCCGGCAAAGGCGCGCCTTCCGGTCAGCATCTCGTAAAGCACGACCCCGAACGCCCACACATCCGCCCGACGGTCCGCGGGCTTGCCCTTCGCCTGCTCCGGGCTCATGTACGCGGCGGTTCCCAGAAGAACGCCCACGTTGGTGGCGGCGCGGCTCAGGGTGGGCGAGTTGGTGTTGTCGACGGAGGACGATTCGACGTCCAACGCCTTGGCGAGCCCGAAATCGAGGATCTTGACGTCTCCTTCCGCCGTGAGCTTGAGGTTTGCCGGCTTGAGATCGCGATGGATGATCGCCTTCTCGTGTGCCACCTCCAACCCGTATGCGATCTGGACGGCGATGCGGATCGCCTCCTCCAACGGAACCGGCCCTCTCGCGATCCGTTCGGCGAGCGTGGGCCCTTCGACCAGCTCCAACACCAGGGCCCGAACCCCGTCCGCCTCTTCGAGGCCGTATATCGCCGCGATGTGCGGATGGTTGAGCGAGGCGAGGACCTGAGCCTCACGCTCGAAACGCCTCATTCGCTCTTCGTCTCGCGCGAAGGCCTCGGGCATCACCTTGATGGCCACATCGCGCTTCAGCTTTGGGTCGTGGGCTCGGTATACCTCGCCCATCCCGCCCGCCCCAAGGGGCGCCAGGACGTCGTAGGGCCCGAACTTGGCGCCGGGACCGAGCGGCATCACACCTCGCCGGAAGATGGGAATTAGATGGGAATTATAGCAGGCGGCCCCACGCCCGCCCTGACGACGAGCCCTTTGCGGTCACTCCCCCCGCCGAGCTCGCCCTCGTCTTTCACCCGTCGGGACCTTGAATCCGGCCCACGGGTCAAAGTCGGGCTCGAGGGGCTCTTGTTTCGGCCGAAGGTCATCCGGCACGTGCTCGAGGTTGACCCGAATGCGCGTCCAGGTCGAGGAGCGGCCGCGCATGGAGTCCACGAGGACGTCGGCCGTCTCGAGGAGAGCGGCCGCCTCGGGATGACGGGCCTTCCATCGTTCGAGGCCGAGGAGCGCGTCCTCTTTCTTCGCGGCGCGGGCGATCTCCACGAGCGGCTTCTTCGACACGCGGCGGCCGCCCGGCTTGGGGGCATCCCGCCTTCGTGAAGGCTGCACCCGCGGCGGCTCGCCCTCCTGCTTGGCGTAGTGGGGCGGCCACGGCGCGTCCCCCAGTCCTTCGGCCTCCTGGCGGGCCGAGAGCTCCAGGACCGCTTCCAGCCCACAGGGGCTCGCGTCGATGGCCGCATGCCGGTCGCCGACGGCCGCGAAGCGGGCCGGCATCGTGCGCAGCGTGAAGTCCTCCGGCTGGCATTCGAACAGCTCGTCCCAGGTTACGGGCGCCGAGACCCGCCCGTCGGGCTTCGGGCGCACCGAGTAGGCGCTGGCCACGGTGCGGTCCTTGGCGTTCTGGTTGTAGTCGAGGAAGACGCCGTGCCGCTCTTCCTTCCACCACTTGCTGGTGGCGAGGTCAGGCGCCCGCCTCTCGACCTCCCGAGCAAGGGCAAGGGCGGCGCGCCTCACCTCCGTGAACGACCAACGGGGATGGATGCGCACGTTCACGTGGATGCCGCGCGATCCGGAGGTCTTGGGCCAGCCCACCAGACCGAGGTCGCCCAGGACCTGCTGCACCACTCGGGCCACCTCCACGATCTGCGTCCATTCGATCCCTGGCATGGGGTCGAGGTCCACGCGCAACTCGTCGGGGTGCTCGAGGTGCTCGGCGCGGACGGGATGCGGGTGGAGCTCCAGACAACCCAAGTTGGCCATCCAGGCCAGGGCCGCGGCGTCCCGCGGCACCACCTCCTCGGCCGTGCGGCCGGAGGGAAAGCTCAGCGCCACGACCTCGACCCAGTCCGGCCGCTTCTCGGGCGCGCGCTTCTGGTAGAAGAACTCGCCGTGGATTCCGTTGGCATAGCGGACCAGCACGTTCGGCCGGCCGCCCGCTCCCCGCAGCGCTCCTTCGGCCACCGCCAGGTAATAGCGGACGACCTCGAGCTTGGTGATGCCGGCTTCGGGGAAGTAGACCTTGCTCGGGTTCGAGATCGCGACTTCGCGACCGCCCACCTCGAGGACCACTCGCTCCCCCGCGCTCGCCATTGGCAGGAGGATACCCCCTGGCACCGGGGGTTTGACCGAGCCGCCTCTACGACCTAGCCTTCCTGCGTCCATGGCGTCTCACCCCAAGGCGACCGCCTCCCGGCTCATTCCCCTTCTGCTGCTCGCCACACCCGCGCGACCCCAGAACCTCTGCCCGGTCACGGGGCCCGGCGCCGCAGGAATCCAGGCCGCCATCGACGCCTGTGCCGCAAAGGGCGGCGGGGTTGCCTACGTGCCGCCCGGCGAGCACGTCAGTGGACCGATCTGGATGAAGGACAACGTGGAGCTCCGTCTGGAGGCGGGAGCCATCCTCCGAATGAGCCACGTCGTCGCGGACTGGCCCCCGGGGGCGCGGGCCCTCGTGAACGCCAAGGGCGCTCGGAACATTGCCATCACGGGCCGCGGCACCTTCGACGGCGCCGCGCAGTGGGCCTACGAGCCCGTGAAACGCGTGGACCCCGAGATCGCCCTGGAGCAGGAGATCGCGCGCCGAGCCGGTGTGGAGATGAAGCGCTACTACCGCACCGGCGAGGTGCAGAAGTACCTGTTCGTCCTGCAGGAGTCGGAGGATGTGCGCATCGAGGACGTCACCATCCGGAACGCGCCGCTCTGGAACGTGCGCCTCCAGGATTGCGATCGCGTGTGGGTTCGGGGGATCCACCTTTACTCCGACCTGGAGCGCGGCGTGAACTCCGACGGGATCGACATCGTCTCGTCGTCGAACGTGACCATCTCCGACTCGATCATCGTCACCGCCGACGATTCCATCTGCCTGAAGACGGAGGCGCTCGATCCCTCTCCCGGCCGACCGGTTCGCCCCGTGGAGAACGTTCTCGTGACGAACAGCATCCTGGGATCGTCTTCCACACCGATGATGATCGGCACCGAGACCCACGCCGACATCAAGCACGTGGTCTTCTCCAACATCGTGGTCCGGGACTCGAACAAGGTGTTCGGGATCAACGTCCAGGACGGGGGGACGGTGAGCGACGTGAGCTTCTCGAACGTCACCTTCGAGACCCGCCGGCGGCACTGGAACTGGTGGGGCGGCGCGGAGGTGATGAAGTTCGTGCTGAAGCGAAGGACTCCGGAGTCCAGGCTCGGGCGGATCGAGCACGTCACCGTGGACGGGGCGCAGGGCACGGCCCGCGGGACCTCGCTCGTGGCCGGGCACCCCGAACGGCCGCTCGAAGACATCAGGGTGTCGAACCTGCGCGTACGCATGCTCGCGGAGAACGCCCCGGACAAGCGGGCGACCCACGTCTTTGTGTTCGAGCGGGTGAAGGGCCTCACCCTGCGGAACGTAGAGGTGGAGTGGGACCGGGAGAAGCCCGAACCGGGATGGGAGAGCGCCCTCGTCCTTCGTGACGTGGAGGGCTTGGCCCTGGAAGGTTTCAAGGGCGAGGCGGGACGAAGTGGCGTCTCCGCGATCGTGCGGGAGAGCGTGCGCTAGTCGACCGTCCGAAGCGCCCGGAGTGCGGTATCCCGTTCCGCCTCGGCCGCATCGCGCGCGGCCGCGAGCTCATCGGCCTTCTTCCGGGCGGCGGCCTCCTCCTCGGCGGTCAGCGCCATGCGGCTCTTTGCCCGCTCGAGCCGACGCGCCGCTTCGTCGAGCTCAGCGCGCGCGGCCTCGGCCCTCTTCTCGGCCACGGAGAGCGCGCCCAGGGCCTCTCGCGCCTCGCGCCGGACACGGTCGAGGCTCTTCTCCGCCTCGGCCAGCGCGGCCCGAAGGCTTTCCGCGGGTTCAGCCGTGGCGTGCGGCTTCTCGACGGCCGGTTCCGCCTTCGGACTCGACGCTGGCGGACCGGCTTCGCCCATGGCCGCGAGGGCTTCGAAGCCCGGCGGCTCCAGGTCCTGCGCGAGACGCCCCGGACGGACGGGAGCCGGGCGCCCTCCCTCGGCGGCCAGAGCCTCGAGCGTCTTCGACACCCGGAGAAGCGTGGCCGGGGTCGACCCGTGGCCGGAGCCTGCGAGGAGGCCTTCGGCCCGGCGCAACACCACCTCCAGCGCGTCGCGCCGCGCCTTCATCGCGTCGCGCAGGGCCGCGCCCCCGACCGCACCGGTGAGCTGTGCGGTCCG
The DNA here is from genome assembly GCA_963760685.1 of uncultured Acidobacteriota bacterium. Taxonomy (GTDB): domain Bacteria; phylum Acidobacteriota; class Vicinamibacteria; order Fen-336; family Fen-336; genus CAVXEA01. Next base: position 1,743,542 of record CAVXEA010000003.1, on the reverse strand, counting down.
AAGCCGCTCCACCGACGCGACGAACACCTCAAACTCCTGCCGAGCCTGCCAATAGACCTGGTTCGATACCCAGGCCGATACACTCGGTCGCGCCAGGGCCTTCACCCGGCCCGCAGCCTCCTTGTCCCCGCTCGCTTTCAGTCGGGCGGCGAGCGCGTTCCGGGCCTCGACGAAGGCGTCGAGGGGGATCTGATACAAACGATCCGTTTCCGCGTCGATATCGAGGCCCGGGGAACCGTTGTCCATGACCCGAGCCTTATCGTCCATTGACGCGGCCGCGTCAATGTGGCTACCGTTGGTCATGAGGATCGCCCTGCGTGCGGCGGCCTTCGCAGGCGCCTTCGCCGCAGCCTCGGCCCACGCCGACATCCCGGTGGTCGAGCTCGACGGCGTGGTCCACGCCGTGACCGCCGCCCACGTCACCCAGGCCATCGACCGCGCCGACGCGTCCGGGGCGCCGCTCCTCGTCCTCCGCCTCGACACCCCCGGGGGCCTCGACTCCGCGATGCGCCAGATCGTCGACAAGATGCTCAACTGCCGGACTCCGATAGCCGTGTTCGTGGGCCCTTCCGGCGCTCGTGCCGCCTCCGCGGGCTTCGTCATCACCATCGCCGCCGACCTGGCGGCCATGGCCCCCGGTACCAACATCGGGGCGGCCCACCCGGTCGCGGGCATGGGCCAGATGGACGAGGTGATGTCGAAGAAGGTGACCTCGGACGCCGCCGCCTACATCCGGAGCAAGGCGGAGCGACGGGGGCGCAACGTCGAGATGGCCGAGAAGGCCGTGGTGGAGAGCAAGTCGTTCACGGAGAAAGAGGCCCTCGAGCTGAAGCTGATCGATCTCGTCGCCGACGACGTGGGCGACCTCCTGGCCAAGATCGACGGCCGCGAGGTGAAACGCTTCGACGGGTCGACCGTGCGGCTGGCGCTGCACGGGCACGGCACGGTCCCCGTGCGCATGGACTGGCGCCAGCTCGTGCTCTCGACCATCGCACGCCCGGAGACGCTGTTCCTGCTCCTCCTCGGCGCTCTGGCCGGCCTCGGGACGGAGATCAGCCACCCCGGCATGCTCTTCCCCGGCATCCTGGGCCTCGTCTGCCTGATCCTGTTCCTGTTTGCCGGCCAGATCATTCCCGTCAACTGGGCCGGCGTGCTGTTGATCCTGCTGGCGGTCGCCCTGTTCGTGGCGGAGGTCAAGGTCGCCTCGTACGGTCTCTTGACCGTCGGGGGCATCGTCGCCATGGTCCTGGGTGCGATGATGCTCGTCGACTCTCCCCTCCCGGAGCTCCGAGTGAATCCCTGGAAGCTGTTCCCGGCGGTGCTGGTCATGGCGGTGGGGACGACCCTGCTCGTGCGGATGGTGATCCAGGCCCGAAGGCGGCGGCCTGTGACCGGGGTCGAAGGGCTCGTCGGGCTCCGCGCGATCGCCGATTCCGACCTCGACCCCGAGGGCTGGGTCATCGTGCAAGGCGAGCGGTGGCGAGCGGCGGCCGAGGAGCACGCGACTCGAGGCCAGCCGCTCCAGGTCGTGGCGATGGAAGGACTCCGACTGCGAGTCCGGAAGGGGGCATGATGGAACCGGTCCTGGTCGTGGTCGGAGCGGTGGTCTTCTGGCTTCTCCTCTCCGTCAAGGTGCTCAACGAGTACGAGCGCGGAGTGGTGTTCCGCCTGGGCAAGATCCTGCCCCAGCCCAAGGGCCCCGGCCTGGTGATCGTGGCCTGGCCCATCGATCGCATGACGCGGGTGACCCTCCGCACGGTGGTGCTGGACGTGCCGCCCCAGGACGTGATCACGCGGGACAACGTCACTGTGAAGGTGAACGCGGTCGTCTATTTCCGGGTCATGGATCCGATCAAATCCGTGGTCCAGGTCGAGAACTACCTCTATGCCACCAGCCAGGAAGCGCAGACGACCTTGCGCAGCATCCTCGGCCAGGCCCATCTCGACGAGCTCCTGTCCGAGCGCGAGAGACTGGGTATAGCGCTCCAGGAGGTCATCGACCTGCACACTGACCCCTGGGGCGTGAAGGTCACCCAGGTGGCGGTGAAGGCGGTGGATCTGCCGCAGGAGATGCAGCGGGCCATGGCCAAGCAAGCCGAAGCCGAGCGTGAGAAGCGCGCGAAGGTCATCCACGCCTCAGGCGAGTTCGAGGCCAGCAAGCAGCTCACCCAGGCCGCCCAGGCCCTCCAGGCCGAGCCGGTGGCCATCCACTTGCGCTACCTGCAAACCCTCACCGAGATCGCGGCCGAGAAGAACTCCACTATCGTCTTCCCGCTGCCGATCGACTTCATGCGGGCCCTCCTGAAGGAAAAGTAGCGCTCCCTCGTTGACACCCCCGCTACGCCGGCGGTAACGTGCTCGGGCTTCGCCGCCCCCAACGGGAGACCCCACGATGCCCTGGCACCAGTCCTATGCGCCCCTGGGCACCGTAGGGGCCTCGGCCCTCGTGGCCTCGTTGCCGGTCGTCGTCCTGCTCGGCCTGCTGAGCCGTCACGTGCGCGCCCACCTGGCGGCCCTCCTCGGGCTCCTCACCGCGTGGGCCGTCGCGGTCCTCGTCTTCGGCATGCCTCCGGGGCTCGCCACCCTCGCCGCCGCCTATGGAGCGGCCTTTGGCCTGTTCCCCATCGGCTGGATCGTCCTGAACGCGCTCTTCATCTACGAGATCACGGTCGAGACCGGCCAGTTCGAGGTGCTGAAGCAGAGCGTGGCCGCGCTCGCGGCCGACCGGCGCATCCAGGCGCTGCTCATCGCGTTCAGCTTCGGCGCGTTCATCGAGGGCGCCGCCGGCTTCGGCACGCCGGTGGCGATCTCGGGGGCGATGCTGATCGGCCTCGGCTTCCGGCCCCTCTCCGCCGCCGGCCTCGCGCTCATCGGCAACACCGCGCCCGTCGCCTTCGGCGCGCTCGGCACGCCCCTCATCGCGCTCGCCGCCGTCACCCACCTGCCCCTCGAGACCCTGAGCGCGATGGTCGGCCGGCAGCTGCCGTTCTTCTCGCTCATCGTTCCCTTCTGGCTGGTGGCCGCGATGGCCGGGCGGCGGGCGGTGATCGAGGTCTGGCCGGCGTGCCTGACCGCGGGCGCGAGCTTCGCCGTCACCCAGTTCCTGGTGAGCAATACCCACGGTCCGTGGCTCGTGGACATCGCCGGCGCCCTCGTCTCCATGCTCTCGCTGCTGGTCTTGCTCCGCTTCTGGCAACCCCGGCAGATCTGGCGGTTCGACCACGAGAGCGGCGGCGCCCCGCTCGCGGCGGCGCCGCATCCGAGCCGGCGCGACGCGGCGCTCGCCTGGATGCCGTGGCTGCTGCTCTCCGCTTTCGTCTTTGCCTGGGGCACGCCCCAGGTGAAGCGCATCCTGGACGACGTTTCCCTCGTCGAAGGTCGCGGTCCCCTCTCTCGACAAGGCGGTGGTCCGAGTTCCGCCGGTGGTGCCCAAGCCTGAAGCCAGAGCCGGCCGTCTTCACCCTGAACTGGCTCTCCGCCACCGGCACCGCCCTGCGTCCTGGCCGGCATCGTCGCCGGCGCTGCTCCTGGGCTTGTCGCCCGCGGCGACTCCTGCGGGCCTACGGTCGCACTCTGCTGCGGGTGCGGGTCTCGCTGCTGACCATCGCCGCCATGCTCGCGCTCGGCTTCACCACGCGGTACTCCGGCGCCGACACGACCATGGGCCTGGCCTTCGCGAGCACCGGCTTCCTCTTTCCGTTCTTCTCGCCGCTCCTCGGCTGGCTCGGGGTCGCGCTGACCGGCAGCGACACCTCGTCCAACGTCCTCTTCGGCAACCTCCAGACGGTCTCGGCCACCCAGATCGGGGTCTCCCCCATCCTGACCGCGGCCGCCAACGCCTCGGGCGGCGTCATGGGCAAGATGATCGACGCCCAGAGCATCGTGGTGGCGAGCGTCGCCACGGGCCGCGACGGACACGAGACCTCGGCCGGGGACATCCTGCGCTACGTGTTCTTCCACAGCCTGGCCCTGGCCTGCCTCGTCGGCCTGCTCGTGCTGCTCCAGGCCTACGTGTTCACGGGGATGATCCCGGCCGCGGCCCGCTGACCCTCGAACCCTCGGGGCTACGCGCTGACCGCGGTGGGCAGGCGAGTTCCCGCTTCCAGCAAGGCCAGGAACACGTCCGGATCGAGGGGTCTCGAGAAGAGGAACCCCTGCGCGTCCTCGCAGCCGAACTCGCGGAGGGCGGCCGCCTGCATCTCGGTCTCGACCCCTTCCGCCGTGGTCTGCAACTGCATGGCCCGACCGAGGTCGACGATGCCCCGCAGGAGGGGAGAGGTGCGCGAGCTGTTGCCGAGGCCGAGCACGAACGACCGATCGATCTTGAGGATGTCCATCGGCAGGAGCTGGAGGTAGCTGAGAGACGAGTAGCCGGTGCCAAAGTCGTCGATGGCCAGAGACACCCCCAGGGCCTTCAGCTCCCGAAGGCGGGCGGCCATCGACGGGGTCTCGAGGAGGGGCAGGTTCTCCGTCACCTCGAGGATGAGACGCTCGGGAGCGAGACCGGAGCGACGCAGGATCTCGCGCGCCTCGGGCACGAGTCCGGGCCGCTGCAGCTGCCGTCCCGACAAGTTCACGCTCACGCGAAGGGGCCGGCCGTCACTCCGAAGCGCGGGCCAGCGGCAGGCCTGGCGGCAAGCCTCTTCCAGGACGTAGGCTCCCATGGCCACGATGAGGTCCGTTTCCTCGGCGAGGGCGAGGAAGGCGCCGGGGGCGAGCAAGCCCCGTCGGGGGTGTCGCCAGCGCAGGAGCGCCTCGGCCCCGGTGATGAAACCCTGCTGGAGGCGCACCAGCGGCTGGAACTGGACCATGAGCTCGCCCCGCTCGAGGGCATGGTGCAGGTCGGCCTCGAGCTCGACGCGATCCAGGGCTTCGGCTCGCATGTCGGCTTCGAACACGACGACGCGGTCCTTGCCCCGTCGCTTGGCCGCATACATGGCGACGTCCGCGTTGCGGAACAGGTCGCCGGCCGACTCTCGGGGCGAACGCCTTACCGCGATCCCGATGCTTCCGCCCAGGAACAGCTCCTTGCCGAAGATCACGAACGGCTCGCGCAGCAGGGCGGAGAGGCGGGCCGCGACATCCGACGCCCTCTCCTCGCCCTCCATGTCCTCGAGCAGCACCGCGAACTCGTCCCCTCCGAGCCGGGCCGCGGTGTCCGCTTCGCGCACGCAAGACTCGATACGGCGTGCGACCTCGACCAGCACCTGGTCTCCGGCCGAATGGCCGAGGCTGTCGTTGGCGTGCTTGAAGTTGTCGAGGTCGAGGAGCAGGAGGGCGAGAGGCTGCGCCCCGCGGCGCGCCCCGCCCGCCAAGGCGTGGGCCAGGCGATCGTTCAGGAGCGCCCGGTTCGCGAGACCGGTGAGGGGGTCGTGGAAGGCCTGATGGGCCAGGCGGTCCTCCAGGAGCTTTCGCTCGTGGGTGTTGCGCACGGTGAGCACGATCCCCGCGAGGTCGGGGTTGTCGAGCAGGTTGGTGGCGGAGACCTCCGCGTAGAGATGCCCCTCGCCCTTCTGACGGAGGCGTAGCTCGACCGGCCCGCTGACCCCCGGCCGCCGCGCGGCCTCGGACAAGAAGGCCAGGAAGCGGGGCGCATCGTCCTCGTGAACCACTCCGGCCAGGGGCGCGCCCAGGAGCTCGCCCGGCTGATAGCCGAGGACGCGCTCCACGGACGGGGTCTGGTAGCGCACCACTCCCGAAGGATCGACGAGGGTGATGATGTCGGACGAGTTCTGCACCAGGGCCGCGAAGCGGGCCTCCGTCCGGCGCGTCGCCTGCTGGGCCAGGAGCTGCATGTTGTCACGCACGGCCACGACCTGGCGGGCCGCGACGGTCGCGGTGAGCGAGGCCGCGCCCAGAACGAGGCCCCCCAGCAGGGAGAAATGATCGCCCATGGCGGCCGCCACCAGGATGGCGAACCCCAGGGCCAGGGAGGCGTAGGGAAGCAGGCTCATCCGGATAGGACGCTCGCTGACGACCTCGCCTCGAGACCGCGGGCGCGCCCCGCCGATGCAGATGTGCGGCGAGGCCCGCGAGGGCACAGCTCAGCACCGTGAGCGACTCCGGACCGGCCTGGTCGTACTGGCCGGCCCGGGCGAAATGGGCCTGCAGCACGTCGCCGCACACCTCGAAGAGCACGCCCAGGCCCAGGGCCACGAAGGCGGAACGGGTCCACTGGTCCGACTGGCGCAGCAGGGTGACCGCGAGGCCGAAGATCAGGAGGATGTCGCCGAGGAGATAGCCGGTGGCGAGGGCGGCCCGGCCGGGGCGGAAGGAGTCGGCGGTCAGGGGTCCGACCGCGAAGTACAGGACCATCGTCCCCCCGATGAAGACAGTCAGGGCGTCCAGCCAGAATTGCGCCCTCTCCCTGCGCGTTCGCGCCATGCGCGGAAAGGAAAGGAGCCCCCACAGGACCAGCGGGTTGCTGGTCAGGTAGCAAAGGCTCGCCAGCGACTCGACGGGATGCCCGTTCCCGGCCCAGCCGTCGTAGGCCCAGAGCACGTCTCCCGCGACGTAGAGGGCGCGGGCCGCGGCCAGGCGACGCCAGGCGCGCCGCGTTCCTTCGTCCTGGCTCGTATCCGAGGCCGCGCGCAGGCAAAGGACGACGACGATGGCCCATTGCGGCAGGGCCAGGAGGTCGCGGGGCAGGTCTGCGGAGGAGTCGGGTCGGACTGCGGCCCACGCGACGAAGGCCAGGGCGTGGATACCCAGGGCGAGCGTCAGTAGCGTGCCCCAGTCGGTGAGCCCGTTGTCTCTCTTCCCGTTCACTATCCTTGGCTCGAAGGTCCCCGAGACTTTGGCCCGCCCCAGGCGCGGCACCGAGCCTCAGTATAGTGTGGGTCCCGCGAAACCCTTGCCCTCGCAGCAACTCCTGTGCCCCGTCCTCGGCAGACCGCGCGCGACCGGCCTGCTGCTCGGTCGCGAGCGCGGGCCGTCGGGAGGCTTCGACGCGGCGTTCCACCCTGCGAACCGTCTTGCGCCGACCCCGCCGATGAGCAAACCTTGACGCGTCGGGGCGCTCGTTCCCGCGCCCTGGGCGGGTCGGAGGTCTCTTGAGCGAACACGTGACGTTGGCGCTCGTCGACGCCGACAACCAGTTCCAGCAGCTGCTGCGGTCGGAGGCGGAGGCCGCGGCGCAGCGCGCCGGGCTCCACCTGGACACCGTCTTCAGCGGCGATAGTTTCACCGACCAGGTCGCCCTGCTGCGCGGGCTCGTCTCCGACCCCGCGAAGCGACCCGACGCCCTGCTCGTCATGTCCGTCCGCGATCGCGGGCTCGATCGGGTGGTCCGCGACGCCGCGGCCGCAGACGTCCCCTGGGTCTTCCTGAACGCGATCGAGGACGATCTCAATGCTCTGCGCCGCGAAAAGCCGAGCGCCGTGATCGCGACAGTGTGTCCCGACGAGGTGGAGACGGGCCGGGTCCAGGGTCGACAGCTGAAGGCTCTCGTTCCCTCGGGAAAGCGCGTCCTCTACGTACAAGGCAACCCACGGAGCCTGACCTCGCGTCAGCGCACGGCGGGGATGCAGGAGGCGGTCGCCGGCGCGGGCCTCGACCTCGTGCTCGCGGGCGGCGACTGGAGCCCCGAGCACGCGGGGCGCTCGGTGCGGGAATGGCTGCGCTTCGCTACCGGAGGCCGCCGTCCCTTCGAGCTCGTGGCCTGCCAGAACGACCACATGGCGGAGGGCGTCCTCGCCGCGCTGGCGGCGGCGGCGGCGGAGCTCCGCCTCCCCGAGCTCGCGAAGATCCCGGTCACCGGGTGCGACGGCACGCCGGACAAGGGTCAGAAGATGGTCCAACAAGGCCGGCTCCTGGCCACCGTCGTTCTGCCTCGAGTGGCCGCGGCCGCGATCGACGTGGTGAGCCGCCTCTTCGCCCTGGGCGAGAAGCCCGCGCCGCTCCTCATGCACGCCGCGACTTCGTTCCCCCCGGTCAGCGAGCTCCGGCCGATCGCCTGAGCGGCCGGGCGACCTCCACCCACGGGGGCTAGGGAGTCGAGCCAGGAGGAACGCGCCGCTTCGTGGCTTGCTCGAAGGCGTAGGCCAGCTCGATCAGCCGCGGCTCGCTGCAGGCCAGGCCCGTGAAGCTGACGCCGAAGGGAGCGGGCTTGGCGTCGAAGCCCGGCGGGAACGCCGGCGCGGGCGGGCTGCCGCTCGGCGAAAGGAACGTTGGGCACGAGGGCGAAGGGCACGATCACGGTCGGATAGCCCGGTTTGGCCGCGATGCCGGCGCCGCTCCCCGCCGGAAAGAGCAGGGCATCGAGATGGTGCTCCTTCATGGCCGCATCGATTCCCTGGGCGGCCGCGAGGCGCAGGTCCTTCTCCCGATCCGCCTGGTAGCGCGCGCGGTCGTCCCGCACGTCCATCTCGTCGGAGATGTCGAGCAGCGCCTGGCCGTACTTGATGGCGCCCGCCTTCTGGTGCGCCACGTTCCACTGGCGCAGCTCGGTCAGGGTCGTGACCGGCGCCTTCGGGCCCAGGGTGGCGAGCCAGGTGTCGAAGTCGCGCTTCATCCCGTACTTGAACACCACCGAGCAGTCGGCGTCCTTCCCTTTGGCGTTGTCGAGGCCGCTGCACACGCCGAAGCTCAGGAAGTTGTCGCTCGCCTCCGTGGCGACGACGCTCGGAATGTCGGCGGGGTCCACGACGACCGCGCCCTGCTGCTTCAGGACCGTGATCGCTTCGGCCATGACACGCGCCTGATCCTCGCTCAGTCCGCCCCGCGGCTCCTTCGCCCCGGGCGGTGTCACCTTGTCGTAGAAGAAGGCGCGCGGGACGCCGATGCGTGCGCCCTGCAAGGCCCTCGGGTTCGAGGAATCGCGTGTAGTCGCGGCCCGGCGGCGGCGGGCAGCGGCTGGTCGCCGGGATCGTGGGGATCGGGCACGGATCCTTCGAGCGCTCCGAGGAGAATCGCGGCGTCGGTCACGCTCCTGGCCATCGGACCCGCGGTGTCCTGGTCGGCGGTGATGGGAATGACGCCGTAGCGGCTGATCCGGCCCACCGTGGGCTTGATCGCGGCCAGCATGTTCTGGTTGGCGGGGCTCAGGATGGAGCCCGACGTCTCCGTGCCGACGTTCGCCGCCCAGAAGCTCGCCGCTGTCCCGACCCCCGAGCTCGATCCGCCCGGTGGAGAGGGCCGGGCGGCCGTCGAACGTGGCCTCGCGCGGGTCGCGCCGGGGGTCGTACGGGTTCATGCCGTACCCCTTGAGGCCGTTGTAGTTCGCGGGCATCCCGCTCGCCACCCAGTTGGCGAGCTCGGTCATCATCGTCTTGGCGACGATGACGGCGCCCGCGTCCCGCAGGTTCCGGGTCAGGGTCGCCTCGTAGGGCGGAACGAAGCCCGTCGAAAGCGAGCGCCCCGCCGGTCGTCGGCATGTTCGTGGTGTGGATGTTGTCCTTGAGCGCGATCGGGATCCCGTGGAGCGGCCCGCGAACCTGGCCCTGCGCTCGCTCGCGGTCGCGCTCGTCGGCCTCCCGCAGCGCGTCGGGACTCACGGTGATGACCGCGTTGAGCTTGTCCTCGTAGAGAGCGATGCGCACGAGGTACTGCAGGACGATCTCCCGCGAGGTGACCCGGTGCTGCTCCATGGCCGTCCGCAGCTCGGGGATCGTGGCTTCGACCACGGTGAAAGGCTTGGTGCCTCCTTTGGGGGAGCCCTTCGCTTGACCGGCGACCGACGGGACGGCGGTAAAGACCAATACGACGGCCAAACGCCACATGGCGGTGAGTCTACGAGAGAAGCGGCTCCGCGGCCCGCCTCGAGGACTCATCGCCGCGAGGGGGGCACCCAGTCCGGGGGTGCTTCCGGCCAGCTCTCGTCCGGGCTGACGGGATCGGCCTGCTGGGGGCCGGAGCGGTCGGCATCGATGTCGGCCACGATGAAGTTCTCCGGGGCCACGGGAGCCCCGGCGAGACGCCGGAGCATCGCGAGCTGGCCGGCGTGCGTCATCGCGTCCGAGAACGGGCCCTGGAGCAGGCGCTCGGCGGTCATTCCCTGGGACAGGAGACTGCCCGCCTTCAGGTGCCGGCCCAGATCGCCGAGGACCTCGTGAAACCGCGCGACCTCCTCGGGCAAGGAGGGCAACGGATCGGGCCAGTACCGCCCGCCCACGAAGTAGGTGCGGGCGTAGCCCAGCACGCTGGTCATGTGGCGAACCAGCTCGATGGGGGTGCGGACTCCTTCGGCCACGGAGAAGGTGCCAAACTCCAGGGGCGCCTCCCGCAGCGCCTTCTGCGTGCGATAGGCCAGGGCCGCGAGAAAGTGCCGGAGGAGCGCTCGCTTGTCATCCATTTGCCGGACGCCTCCCGTCCGCCTGAAGGCCGGGGCAATCCCCGGCGAAGCGCCCATTCTAAACGTGCCGCTCGCCTGCATGCCGCTGCCCGTCGCGGCGAGGGGAGAGCCGGCTCGAGCGACATGCGGTAGCATCGTCCGGAAGCGATGATCTTCTGGAAGCTGCGAAGGCTGCGGGCCCGGAACCCTGAGACGAGGCGAAACGCAGTCGCGGATCTGGCCGATTCGACCGATCCTCGGGCCATCGCGGCGCTTCAGGCGGCGCTCAGCGACCCCGCCGACATGGTGGTGGCGGAGGCCGCCATCGCCCTTCTCGAGGCCGGCCCCGTGGGTCAGGGCGCGCTCCTGAGCGAGCTCAGAGCCGCGGCCCAACGCGAGGGCGGCCGGGGTTGGCGCCGAATCACGAATCTGCTGGATGCCTCGCGGGAGACCACGGTCGTGGAGCTCCTGACGCGCGGCCTCGATGGTCAGTCTCCCGCCCTGCGCCGTGAGGCGGTGAGGGTGCTCGCGGCGCTCAAAGACCCGAAGGCGATGCCGGCCCTGGCACGGGCCATGGGCGACGCCGACGAGGCGGTCGTCACCGAGGCGGTGGAGGCCTTGAGCCGTTCGGGGCCGACCGCCGTTCCCGCGATGATCGCCGCTCTCGAGGGCGGAGGCACGGTGGCGCGGCGGTCCGTGGCGAAAGCCCTCGGTCGGCCGCGTGGGCCTCTGGCCGTCGAGGCCCTGGTGGGCGCCGTGACGGACCCTGATGCCGAGGTGCGCCGCGCCGCGGCCCGGTCGCTCGGAGAGCTCAAGGAGCCACGGGCTCTCGACGCCCTCCTGGCCGCGCTCCGCGACAAGAGCGGCGGAGTGGCCCAGGAGGCGGCGGCGGCCGTGGGCAAGATCGGCGATCCGCGAGCCGTCGAGGCGCTGGTGGCGGCCGCCCGCGGCCAGACGGGTCAGGGCGCCAACCTGGCGGTCGTCGAGGCGCTGGGACGGCTGGCCGACCCTCGCGCGCTCGACTTCCTGCTCCAGCGGCTCGACCATCCCGATCCGAGGCTGGTCGCGGCCGCGGCGTCGGCGCTGGGCTCGTTCAAGGAGCACGTGGCCGCCGACGCCCTGATCGTCAAGCTCGATCACGCTCACGAGACCGTCCGCGTCGCCGCCGCGACGAGCCTCGCTCGGATCGGCAACCCGATGGCCGCGACGGCGCTGACCATCGCTCTCGAACGAGCCGCGCGGCGGGGTCTTCCGGAGGAGAAGGAACTCGCCTCGGCCCTCCGCCAGTTGACTTCGCGTGACTGAGCCGAACGTATCTTCCCTTCCACGTGGGCGGTGACGTACAGTGGACGCGGCGAACATCGGTCCTCAGGAAGGTGAAGTCATGTTCATGAGCAAGGCGCGCGAGCGGGTCCGAGGGAAGGGGGCGCGGATCGTCTACGCGGAGGGGCTGGAGGAGCGGGCTCTTCAGGCCGCCGGGCTCCTGCGCGACCAGGGCCTCGCGAGCCCGATCCTGATCGGCCCGAAGGAGGAGATCCTGGCCCGCGCCCGATCGCTCGGTCTCGACCTCGCGGGGATCGAGGTGCGCGACCCGCGAAGCGATGCTCGGACCGCCGCCTACGCCGCCACCTATCTCGAGAAGCGGAAGCACAAGGGGGTCACCGCCGAAGCGGCCGCGGCCAAGGCGCTGCTTCCCCACTACTTCGGCGCCCTCATGGTCGCGGCGGGAGACGCCGCGGGCATGGTCTCGGGCCTGCGCAGCGAGACCAAGCCCTTCCTCCCCGCGTTCGAGATCATCGGGCTCCAGAAGGGCTACACCCGCGCCTCTTCCGTCTTCATCATGGAGTGGCCCGACCGCGTGCTCTTCTATTCCGACTGCTCCGTCAACATCGAGCCCGACCCCGCGACCCTGGCCGAGATCGGCCGGGCCACGCGCGCTTTCCGCTCGGGCAGTTCGGCTTCGAGCCACGCGTGGCCTTCCTTTCCTTCTCCACCCGCAACAGCGCGAGCCACGAGCGGGTCGACGCGGGTCCAGGAAGCCGTTCGCCTCTGCCGAGAGGCCGGCGCCGACTTCCCCCTGGACGGCGAGATCCAGTTCGACGCCGCGTTCTTGCCCGCGGTCGCGAAGAAGAAGGCGCCCGACAGCCCGTTTGCCGAGGCCGCGGCCAACGTCTTCATCTTCCCGAGCCTCGACGCCGGCAACATCGCCTACAAGCTCACCGAACGTCTGGCCGGCGCCGCCGCGATCGGTCCGATCCTCCAGGGCCTGAATCGTCCGGTCAACGACGTGTCCCGCGGCTGCTCGGTGCAGGACCTGGCCGACGTGGCGGTCATCACCGCCCTTCAGGCCGGGATCGGCTGAGGGTCAAGGCGACCTGAGCCACTCCGCATAGACCTCCCTGCGGCTCCCTCGGGCGTTCACCGCGAGGACCGCGAGCCGTGTTCCCGCGGGCGCTAAGTCGAGCCGCATGAAGCCGGCAGCTCGAGCTCGCGAAGCGAGAGCCTGGGATGCCGCCCCACCGGGCTCGTGTGGCCGTAGATGCCAGCGCCGCTCACCAGCAGATTTCGCGCGCTGCGGCCTTCCAGGACCTGGAGGGCGTGCTCGTGCCCCGAGGCGTACACGAGCGGCGGGCCGTCCCCGGAAGGCGTCTTCCAGCGCCTCTCGCATGTGGCCATTGCGCTCGTCGGCGATGTCCTGGGGCGAGGCGCCACGCTTGCGCGCGAGGGGGTACAGCGAGCCGATGAGCGGAAGCGGGATCCAGAGGCCGCGCTTCACCTCGGTCAGCGGAAAGAGGTGCTGCGCGAAACGAGAAATGGCCGCCGTGGGGCCCGCCGGTGGCGAGGGGGTGGTGCGCCGACCACGACCACCTGGCGATCGCCCGCGCTGCTGAGCGCCTGCCCAAGGGCCTCGATCACCTCGCTCTCGGAGTACGCGGCGCAGCCCGAAGTGGGGTCGCTCGGCTTGGGCTCGGAGTGCAGCCACCACTGCGTGTCGAGGGCCACGAGCCGCACGTGGTCGCCGAGGTCCAACGACCTCCGGGCCAGGACACCCGTCCCGCGGGAGAAAGGCCACGACAGGTCCGCCGCGCGCGGCGACCCTGGCCCCTTCCCGGCGAACCGCCTCCCAGCCCCCGCTCCCCTCCTTCTCCCAATCGTGGTTCCCGGGGATGAATAGACCGCGAACTCCCGCGCCCTTGACGCACATCGACCTGGGTGTCGAGCCGCCGCTCCATCTCCGCGCGGTCCGCGGGCTCGGGCACGGGCAGTCCGCGCGGGTAGATGTTGTCGCCAAGGAAGACGACGAAGCTCCGCGCCGGATCGCGAAGGATCTCCTTCTGGAGCGCCGCGAGAACCGGTTCTCCCGTCGGGCGAGGATCGCCCGCGTCCCCGATGAGGAAGAGCGAGAGAAAGACGTTGGACGCGGGGGAGACGGTCGGCGCCGCTGCCCCCAGACCTCCCGCCCGCCCGAAGGCGAGCGCCAGGAGCAGGCAAAGAGTGCCGAGGAGCCGGCGGACGCGGGTCAGAGCGCCTTCTCGAGACGCCGGACGAACGTCTCGAGCACCTGGATGCGAGCGACCTTCTTGTCGTTGCCGGCCACCAGGGTCCAGGGCGCTCGTCGCGTGCTGGTCCGGACCACCATCTCGTTGACCGCTTCGTGGTAGGCGTCCCACTTCCCTCGGTTGCGCCAGTCCTCGTCGGTGATCTTGTGCCGCTTGTAGGGCGTGGCCTTGCGGTCCTCGAAGCGCCGCAGCTGCTCTTCCGGGCTCACGTGCAGCCAGAACTTCGCGATCACGACCCCGGCCTCGGCCAGCTGCTCCTCGAACTCGTTGATCTCGAGGTAGGCGCGCCGCCACTCCGCCTCGGCCGCGAACCCTTCCACCCGCTCCACGAGGACGCGGCCGTACCAGGAACGGTCGTAGACCGTGACCCGCCCCGCCCGCGGCAGGTGCCGCCAGAACCGCCAGAGGTAGTGGTGGGCCTTCTCCTCGTCGGTGGGAGCGGCCACGGAGATGATGCGGTAGAGGCGGGGGTCCATGGCCGCGGTCAGTCGTCGGATGGCGCCACCCTTTCCCGCCGCGTCCCAGCCCTCGAAGACGGCGACCGCGGACACCTTCTTCTCCGAGGCCGCGCGCACCAGACGATGCACCTTCGCCTGAAGCCTGAGGAGGCGCCGGCGGTATTCCTTCTCCGGGAGCCGGCGCTCCAGGTCGACGCTGGTCCAGGACCGTGACCCGAGCCCCCGCGGGCGAGGACAGCTCGGGCGGCGGGGGCGAAGCGGCTTTTTCGGCACGAGCCGCCGGACCGCCCTCGCCCAGTTGGCGCCGGCGCATCCCTTCGAGGAGCGTGCGTCCGATCGTCAGCTCCCGGTAGCGCTCGTCTTCGGCCTCGACCACGAACCACGGCGCCGGGCCCGTGTCCGTGCTGCGCAGGACCTGCTCCGAAGCCTTGATGAAGCGCTTGTAGAGCTTGTAGTGCTTCCATTCCAGGGGAGAGACGCGCCAGGCGGTGTCGGCGCTCTTCTCCAGGGTGACGAGCCTCTTGCGCTGTCCCTTCTTCGAGAGATGGAGCCAGAACTTGAAGAGCAGCGCCCCGCCGTCCACCAGCATCTGCTCGAAGAACGCGATGCGCTTCGCCTCGCGCTCGAGCTCGGCCCGGCCGAGCGTGCCGTAGGCCCGACCGATCACGGGCTCGGTGTACCACGACCCGAGGAACATTCCGATGCGGCCGGCGGGCGGCAGGGTTCGCCAGAACCGCCAGTACGGCGGCCGCTCGCGCTCCTCGTCGGAGGGCGTGTCGAAGGCATTCGTCTCCAGCCCACGAGGATCGAACCACTCGTAGAGCCGCTGCACGGTTTCGCTCTTGCCCGAGCCGTCCGCCCCCGAGAACAGGACGATCACGGGGACGCTCGCCTCGTGCAGACCTCGTTGCGCCTCGAGCAGGCCGGCGCGGAGGTCCGGCAGCTCGCGGTCGTAGTCCTCGCGCGAGACCTTGCGCCCCAGCTCCGCCGCCTCGAACACCTCTACCTCCAGCCCGATTCTATGCCGACCCCGGGAGGCCCCGGGTCGGGCCGAGCTATAGTAGGCGCCGGACGACCGCCCTGACCCTGGGCGTCACCCTTCTGCCGAGGTGAACATGAGATACGTCCTGGCCCTCGACCAGGGAACCACGAGCTCGCGCGCGATCCTCTTCGACCAGGAGGGCCGCATCGTGGAGACCGCCCAGCGCGAGTTCCGGCAGATCTTCCCCGCGCCCGGGTCCGTCGAGCACGACCCTCAGGAGATCTGGACGAGCCAGATGACGACCGCGGTCGAGGTCCTGAGCCGCGCTCAGCTGCGGCCGCGTGACGTGGCCGCGGTGGGAATCACGAACCAGCGCGAGACCACCATCGTGTGGGACCGCGAGAGCGGACAGCCCCTCGGCAACGCGATCGTGTGGCAGGACCGCCGCACCGCCGCGCTTCTGCGATCGCCTGCAAGGCCGACGGTCACGGAGCCCATGATCCGCGAGCGCACGGGCCTCGTGCTCGACGCCTACTTCTCCGGCTCCAAGATCCGCTGGATCCTCGACAACGTGCCCGGGGCGCGCGAGAAGGCCGAGGCCGGGCGCCTGGCCTTCGGCACCGTGGACACCTGGCTCGTCCACCAGCTCACGAGCGGAAAGACCCACGTGACCGACCCGAGCAACGCCTCGCGGACGCTGCTCTTCAACATCCGGACCGGCGAATGGGACGACGAGCTGCTGCGGATCTTCGGGGTCCCCCGGTCGATGCTGCCCGAGGTCCGCTCCTCGAGCGAGGTCTACGGCGAGGTCTCGACCACCCTGGGCCTCGGCGGCGTGCCCATCGCGGGGATCGCCGGAGACCAGCAGGCCGCGCTCTTCGGCCAGATGTGCACGCGCCCCGGCGACACCAAGAACACCTACGGCACCGGCTGCTTCATGCTCCAGAACGTGGGCAGCGAGCCCGTCGGCCTCGCGCCACCAGCTCCTCACCACCGTGGCCTGGAAGCGGGGCGGGCGGCTCGAGTACGCGCTCGAGGGCAGCGTCTTCATCGGGGGCGCCGTGGTCCAGTGGCTGCGCGACGGCCTCGGCCTCATCCGTTCCGCGCCCGAAGTGGAGCCCCTCGCCGCGTCGGTCGAGGACAACGGCGGCGTCTTCCTGGTGCCGGCCTTCGCCGGGCTCGGGGCGCCGCACTGGGATCCCTACGCGCGCGGCGCCCTCGTCGGGATCACCCGCGGGCACGAGCGCCGGCCACGTGGCGCGAGCCGCGCTGGAGTCGATCGCCTACCAGGTCGCCGATCTCCTGGACGCCATGCGGGCCGACTCGAGCGCCTCGCTCCTGGAGCTGCGGGTGGACGGCGGCGCCTCCCAGAACGCCCTCCTCCTGCAGTTCCAGGCCGACATCCTGGGCATACCCGTCGTGCGGCCCGAGGTCGCGGAGACGACCGCCCTCGGCGCGGCCTACCTGGCCGGACTGGCGGTGGGCTTCTGGAAGGACGTCGGCTCCATCGCCGGCCAGTGGCGGGTGGCGGCCCGCTTCGAGCCGCAGATGGCGGCGGCGCGGGCCGAGGCTCTGCGCGCCCGCTGGCGCGCAGGCCCTCGACCGCGCCAAGGGCTGGGAACCCGCCGGCTAGCCGCGAATGGACGCTTCGCCGACGCCGCCCGGGATCGTGCCCAGCTCCCTTCCTCCTGGCCGTGGCCCACACGTTTGTTCCTGCGGCCGGGCTGAGGACACACGGCGGCCCCGCCTAGGGCGTGACCTGCACCGTGTATCTCTGGCACTGGAAGTCGTGCCGGATGTTCCCGGATGCGTCGACGTCGGTGACGCAGATCTCGGGCCGGTACGTGCCGGCGGAGTACGTGTGCGAGCGTCGACAGTAGCCTCCGGTGCTCCCCCGTATCTCGATCGTGCCTGTCGCCTTCGAAGTCCATGGTCCACAGCAGCACGTCGATGTCGACGTCCTGCGAGGCGCACATGCTGAACTCGATCGTGAAGGGAGCCGTACCGGAGATGATGTCCCCGGGGCCCGCCTTCGGTGTCGTCTTGAAGACCGGGTTCGGCGGCTGGTTCGCCCCGGGCGAAGGCGACGGAGAGGGTACGCCAGGCCCGGGGGTCGGCGCGGGCGCGGGGCCCGTCACGTTGACCCGGTCGAGCACGGCCGCGGCCTGGCCCCCTGCGCTCACCGAGAAAGTGGCGGTGTACCCGCCGGGAGCCTGGTAGACATGGGCCAGGTTCAAGGACCCGCTGCTCGTGCCGTCGCCGTAGTTGATGTTCACGTCGAAAGAGGAGGAGCCAGCGACGTTCAAGCTGAACGCCACCGCCAGGGGTGCCGCCCCCGAGACCGGGCTGGCCGAGCAGCTCGCGGTGAGGCTCGGCGACGTGCTCTGGTCGTTGCAGCCCGCGAGCCCCACGGAGAGCGCGAGGCCTATCACCGTCCGAGAGTGGCGCCGAGCGCTCATCGCCCCCGAGTCGATGGGTTCTCTGGGGTCATCAGCCTCCGGCCGGTTGATGACTTGAACCTCAGAACCGGAGTGTACACCGAACGGGCAAGCGGCTAAACTTCGGGCTCCAGGGAGGGTGCGGATGGCACGACGAGTGGTGATCGCTAGCCAGAAGGGCGGCGTCGGGAAGACCACGGTCGCCTTGAACGTCGCGGTGGCCCTGGCCGAGCGAGGCCGGCGGACCCTGCTCGTGGACGTCGACCCTCAAGGCGCCGTCGGCCTGTCCCTGGCCAAGGGAGACGCCGAGCTGGCCGGGCTGGCCGAGCTGATCCTGGGCCAGGCCGAGCCCCGCCAGGCCGTCCTGCAGACGCAGTTGCCCGGCCTTTCCCTGCTGCCCCGAGGTCGCCTCGATCCCACCGACGTGGCGAGCTTCGAGCGCGAGGTCTCGAACCCGGGCGTGCTCGAGGCGGCGCTCGGCTCGAGGTCGAGGTCGACATCGACGTGGTGATCATCGACGCGCCTTCGGGCGTCGGGCTCGTCCCCCGGGCGGCGATGGCGGTGGCCGACTTCGTCCTCGTCCCCTTCCAGACCGAGAACCTGGCCCTGCGCTCCATCGGCCAGGTGCTGCGGGTGATCGAGCACGTGCAGGCCAACGAGAACCCGCGCCTGCGGCTCCTCGGCATCCTGCCCACGATGGTCGAGCGCGATCGCCCCACCTCCCTCGCGGTGCTTCGCGAGATCTGGAACGGCTTCCCGGACGCGCTCGAGATGTTCGTGCCGCGGTCCGAGGTCTTCGCCCGCGCCAGCGAGCGGGGGCTGCCCGTCGCCTACCTCGCCGGCGCCACCGCTCCCGAAGCTCGCCGATTCGAGCTGATCGCCGACGAGCTCGAAGCCCGCATGAACCGCATCCAGGGGATGGAGAAGGCTGATGAAGCTAAGCCCGCCCGCCAGCTCCTCTGACCTCGACGCGGCCCGCGAGGTCGCGCGCCGCTTGAATCACATCGCGACTCCCGCGGAGCCGGCGCGGCCCGCTGCCGCCCTACGCGCCCTTGCAAGGCGGCGCGGGAAGGCAGCCCGGTGCCACCGCGGTCGGCCCTTCGCCGCCGGCCTGGGAACGGGCGGTGGCTCCCGCCCGCCGCGAGCGGGCCCACCGCAGCGCCCGCTCCCGCCACCGCGCGTTGCCCCCACCGCTCCCGGTCGCCGCACCGGACCCCGGTTGTCGCACCACCTGAAACGTCCGAGCCCGCCGTCTCGTCGAGCCAACGCCGGCGCCCCGGCCCGACACTCGAGGAAGTCCGCGCCTCCACCGGGTCGAGGCCCTGCCCGAGGCCACGCCCGCGGAGGTCGAAGCCCCGGCTCCTCCCCCGCCGAGGTTGGCGGTCGCTCCGTCGCCCCTGCCCACCCCTCGGCCGGTCGCGGTGGCCCCGCCGCCGGCCCCCGCGGAAGAGGTGGAGGACGTCGAAGAGATCGAGGAAGAGACCGAAACCGACGAGCCCGCGGCCAGCATCGAGGCCGCGGTGGCGAGCCCCCTCACGTGGCCGGAGATCGTCGGCCGCTGCCTGTCGCTCGCCGAAGCCAAGGGCGCACTCCTCATCAACCCGGATGGCCACGTGGTCGCGGTCTCCGGCGACTGGCCCTCGCCTGGCGCCGAGAGCCATCGCGGCTCGGCTGGTTCCCGCGATGGACAAGGCGCTGAAGGACGCCCCCACGCGCTCGGTGAGCGTTCCGCTCGGGGGCCTGCACCTGACGGCGTGGCGAGCGCCGATGAGCCAGGGCCTGGTGACCGTCGGCTTCGTGGCCGACGCGCCGCTCCGGCCCGACCTGCGGCCGGCGATCGACGCCACCCTCAGGAAGGGACCCGAAGCCTAGCCCTTCGCCCTCTTGGCTCCGGTGGGTCGGCGGAGCCGACCACGGGTCTTCGGGCCAGGGATGCCGCGGGTAACGGCCGCGCAGCTCCTTCCGCACCTCGGGATAGGTGCGTTCCCAGAACCCGCGCAGGTCGCGGGTGGTCTGGACGGGCCGGCCGTTCGGGGCCAGCAGGGACAAGCGTGACCGGCTCGCGTCGCGGTCCGAGGCGCGGGAGTCTCGCCCAGGCCGAAGAGCTCCTGGAGCTTCACCGACGCCACCACCGTCCCGTCGTCCCGGTACTCGAGGGGCACGCTGCGACCGCTGGGAACGGCCAGGCGTTCCGGCGCGAGGCGATCCAGGTCCGCGCGCAGCGCCGTGGGCACGCTCGCCGCGACGTCGACGTCGCTCGAGGCGAGTCCGGCCACGGCAGGCGTCGCGCATCAGCGCCTCGGGGTCGAGCCCCAATCCCGCGAAGCGCGACCGGCGCAAGACGGCCTCGGTCGCGGGCGCAGGCGCCCGCCGGCGGAGCTCGGCGAGCAGGAGGCTCGGAGGCCACGGCCGGCGTCCGGGGCGATCGCCCGCTCGGCGAGGACCAACCCCGCGAACATGGAGAGCTCGAAGGCGCGCACGCGTGTCCGCTCTCGGAGTCGAAGCGATGGACCACCTCGCGCTCCACCGGCTCGAGCCACTCGCGCTCCACCTGGCTCGCCATGCGGATGAGCGGCCTCCGAGCCCGGACCGGCGCGGACCCGCCGACGACGTCCAGGGCCACGATCAGCTCCGCCGCTCGCACCCCGCTCTCGCGTCCGAGGACCGCGCCGTGTCCAGAGGCGAGCACGAACCGGTTGGATCCGGGAGCTCGCCGGCGCGCGACGCGGTCCGGGTACCCGGCCAGGAGGGCCCTCCGGATCGCGCGCGTCCGACAGCCCCTCGGGCGGCGGCCCGAGAGCCGCCGCGCCAGGCGACTCGATCTCGCGCGCGGCCTGCGCGCGCCAAAGGGCGCTCGGTCGAGTTGATCGACCCGGCTCAACACGTCGGAGTCGGTGGCGGCGACCCGGCGAACCGCAAACGGCCGCTCGCGCGAGGATCGCGCAGGCCGCCGCGGCCCGGGACCCTCCGCCCGCGCCCACCAGGACCCGCGCGAGCCGCGGGTGCAGGGGAAACCGGCGCAGGCTCCGTCCGAGCGGCGTCACCCGGCCCGTCGTCGCACGGCGCCCAGGAGGGCCAGGAGAGTCCATGGCCTGCTGCAGGCGCTCCTGGGGCGGCGGGTCGTACCAGTCGAAGGAGGCCAGGTCGCCCCCCCAGGCCAACACGTCCAGCACGGCACCCGCGAGGTCGATCCTCTGGACGTCGGGCTCGCGGTGCGGGCGAAGGCGATCCCTCTCGTCCCAGAGGCGCAGGGCGGTCCCCGGGCCCGTACGTCCGGCGCGGCCCGCCCGCTGCGCCGCCGAGTCCGCGGAGATGCGCTCGGTGTCGAGGCGGTCGATCCCCTTCTCCGGATCGAAGCGCAGGACCTTGTGCAGGCCGGAGTCCACCACGTCCGTGACGCCTTCGATCGTGAGCGAGGTCTCGGCGAGGTTGGTGGCCAGGATGACCTTTCGGCGCTCGCGTCTCCGCGAGAGCCGCGTCCTGCTCGCGGGCGTCGAGGCCTCCGTGGAGCGGCAGCACCACGGCCGGCAGGCTGGTCGACGTGGCCAGGTCGCGGGCCGCCTCGCGTATCTCGCCCGATCCCGGCAGGAAGCAGAGGATGTGCCGGCCGGGCGCGGCGAGCCGGTCGCGGACGACTCCCGCGACGCTCTTCCCGGGAGCAAAGCGAATCGTGACGTCATGGGGCCGGCCCACGACCTCGTGAACCGGGCATCCGTCGAGATACGCCGAGACCCGTGCCGCCTCGGCCCCGAGCGTCGCGGACATCACCACCACGGCCAGGTCGGGGCGAGCCGCGAGCGCCTGCTTGACGAAGGCCAGGGCCAGGTCGGCGTGGATGCGTGCGCTCGTGGAACTCGTCGAGGATGACGGTCGCGAACTCGCTCAGCAGCGGGTCGTCTTCGAGCCGCGCGGTCAGGATCCCCTCGGTCGCCACCAGAAGCCGGGTGTCTCGACCGAACTCGCGCTCGAAGCGCACCTGGAATCCGACCTCCCTCCCGACGATCCATCCCTCGCTCGAAGGCGATCCGACGGGCCAGGGCTCGGGCCGCGACGCGACGCGGCTGGAGGAGGATGACGGGGCCCAAGGACAGCAGTGCCGGCGGCACCCGTGTGCTCTTGCCCGCACCCGGGGGCGCCAGGAGCACGAGGCGACGGTGACGGGCGAGCACCGCGGAGATTCGGGCGAGGTGCTCGTCGATGGGCAGCACGGTCTTGGCGACTCGACCTGTCATCGAGGCATTGCACCAAATGGGGCAGTTCCTCGCTCCAAATCGTGCAGCTCCGGCGTCATTTCGCTCCTGAACCAACGCGGGTAAGAACTCAAGGCCATTGTCTTCAGCAGATTAGCACCAGAGCGCCTCCGACCCTGCCCGTGGCACCGAGCTTGCTCTAGGACGGCCCGCAAGGGGTGGCACTCAAGCCAAGATCCTTAAGGAGAGTGAATCTAATGAAGAAGCTGTTCGCGTTCGCGGTCGCGGTCGTGTTCGCCGGTGGCTTGGCCTTCGCCGAGGAGCCCGCCAAGAAGACCGAGGAGACCAAGAAGACGACCGAAGAGACGAAGAAGACGACCGAGGAAACCAAGAAGACCGACGCGAAGGACGCCAAGGCCAAGGCCAAGGCCGACGCGAAGGCGACGGACGCGAAGGCGAAGGATGCCAAGAAGGATCCCAAGGCCGAGCCCACCCCGAAGCCGGAGAAGAAGTAACTCTCTTCGTTCCTAGCTGGTTGAAAGGGGCCGCCTTGGGCGGTCCCTTTTCTTTTCCAGGAGCCGTGGCAGGACGACTTCGTCCTACCCGTTGGCGCCGGGCGTGAACGGCCAGGCCCTCTCCCGCCGCGACCAGACCAGGAAGACCCCCGTGCCCACCACGAGGGTCAGGACGCCGATACCCGCGTAGATCCATCCCGCCGTGCCGAAGACGAAGCACCAGCCCACAAAGGCCACGATCGCGGGCGCGGGGTAGAGCCACATGCGATAGGGCCGCTTCGACTCGGGAAGCCGGCGACGCAAGAGCGGCAGGGCCAGGATCTGGCCGATGAACTGCACGAGGACCCGGGTGGTGATCGAGAGCGCTCACCACCTGATCCAGGTCGAAGAAGGCGGCCACGATCGAGACCGCGCCCAGCACGTAGAGCGACACGTGGGGGAAGGCCCCCGTCTTGTGGAGGCGGCCGAAGGAGCGGAGGAAGTACCCATCCCTCGCGGCCGCGAAGGGCACGCGGGAGTAGCCGAGCAGGAGCGCGAAGACCGAGCCGAAAGCAGTCCAGAGGATCATCACGGTCACGACGAGGGCCGCGCCACGGCCGTGGACCCGCTCCATGAACTCCGAGACCACGAACTGGGACGAAAGCATCTGCCGCCAGGGCAGGACGCCCAGGAGCGAGAGGTGCAGCAGGAAGTACGCGAGCGCACAGCCGAGGATGGAGTAGAGGATCGAGCGGGGTATGACTCGCCCGGGATCCCGGACCTCGTCCCCGATGTAGCAGATGTCGTAGTAGCCCAGGTAGTCGTAGATGGCGATCAAGGTGGCGCTCCCCAGCCCGAGCACGAAGCCGCGGTTGAAGTCGAAAGCCCCCGCCGGAAAGTCGAACGCCCGCGCGGGGTCGAAGCGCGGCAGCCCGGTGGCGATGACGGCGACCAGGGTCACGACCGTCCCCACCCAGAGCGTGACCGTGACCCGGCCCAGGAACGAGATCCGCCGCGCGAGGACGAAGACGGCCAGGACGCCCACGCCGGCGGCGACGAAGCGCTGCCCTCCCCCGACGAGACCCGGCCAGAGGTAGGTCGCATACTGACCGAAGCCGATCAGGCCGGAGGCGATCTCGAGCGGACCGCTGAGGATGAAGGACCAGATGAACAAGAACGCCATCAGCCGACCCCACCGATCCCGGCCGTAGGCCTCGCGCAGGAAACGATAGCTCCCTCCCGAGCCGGGCCACGCGGCCCCGAGCTCGCTCCACACCTGCCCGTCGCACACCACGATGAGGGCGCCGACCAGCCAGCCCAGGAGGGACTGGGGTCCGCCCATGGCCGCCATCAGCAGGGGGATGGTGATGAATGGGCCCGACCCCGACCATGTTCGACATGTTGAGAGCCGTGGCCTGAAGGAGACCGAAGCTGCGGGTGAGACTCGGGCCCCGCGTCCTCCTTCTGGCCGTCCTGGTGCATTCGCGCTTGCCCTCCCTGCTGACGCCGTGCGATTACGTCATCGGCCCCCGCCCCTGTCAATATTTCTCGATCGAGTTGTGCTAAGTCTCTGGCCACCGCGTATGACCGAATCCTGCTATCTCGGCATCGACCTCGGCGGCACCCAACTCCGCATGGCTGGGGTAGCGGCCGACGGCCACCTGCTGACCGAGATGCTCTCCTCTCCCACCGGTCGAGACTTCGGCCCCGCGGAGTTTCGAGCGCAAGTGCCCGAGCTGGTGGCGAGGGTCAAGGCACAGCTCGGACCGCGCTCTCTGGCCGGGCTGGGCCTGGGTACGGCCGGGGTGGTGCGCCCCGGGCCGCTCTCCCAGTGCTCGAACCTCCCGCGGCTCAACGGGCTCGATCTCGCGGAGGCGCTGCGGTCCACGACCGCCCTTCCCGTCACGGTCGAGAACGACGCGCGCTGCTTCACCTTCGCCGAGGCCCGCTACGGAGCGGCACGCGGAGCGCGGCACGTCGTCGGGATCACCCTCGGGACGGGCGTCGGGCGGCGGGGTGATGGTGGACGGGCGTCTCCACCGCGGTGCCTCCTACGAGGCGGGCGAGGTCTGGGCCATCCCCCTTCGGGAGAAGCCGCTCGAGGAATCCCTGTCCGGCGCGGGCCGTCGTCCGAGCCTATCGCGCGGCCGGTGGCGATCCCGCCCAGGAGTCCGCGGCCGAGCTCGCCCAAAGAGCGCGGGCAGGAGAGGTGGCGGCGCGCGCCGCTTGGGAAGGTCTAGGCGCGGATCTCGCGTTCCTCTGCCTTTGCCTTCACGCCGTCGTCGACCCCGAAGCGATCGTCGTCGGGGGCTCGATGGCGGAGGCCCGCGACCTCTTCGACGACCACTTGCGCGCGCAGGCCAAAGGCGTGCAGGCGCGTATCGTCTACTCCGCTCTGGGGCCGGCGGCCGGGGTCATCGGTGCGGCCACCTTGGGCCTGTCGTGAGGTTGTGGTTGACGTTCGCGGCCACGGTCATCGCCTTCTTCGTCGCGGCTGCCCTCGGCCTTCATCACCTGGAGCTGGTCGTCAAGCCGCTGCCCGTGATCGTGCTCGCCTTTTTCGTCTTCACGCGCGGGCGTGGGCCGCTTCGCCGCGGGGTCGCGATCGGCCTTCTGGCCTCGGCCGTGGGCGACCTCCTCCTCGGCCTCGACCTGTTCCTGCCGGGCCTCTTTGCCTTCCTGGGGGCACACGTCGCCTACCTCGCCGCCTTTGTTGCCGATACCCGCGCGCCGGCCGCGGGCCGCGCCCTCCCCTTCGCGGCCTGGGGCGCGCTCTTGCTCGGGCGTCTCTGGCCGGCGCTCGGGGGCCTCGCCTGGCCCGTTGCCCTCTACGTGGTCGCGATCTGCGCCATGATGTGGCGCGCGGCGGCGCGCGTAGGCCGACGCTCAGGCCTGGGGCCCATGGCCGGCCTGATGGGAGCCGTGGGCTTCGGCATCTCCGACAGCCTCATCGCCTGGGACCGCTTCGGGGGAAAGATCGCCGGTGCGTTCGTTCCCATCATGCTCTTCTACTGGCTCGGGCAGGCAGGGATCGCACGCGCCGCCCTCGACGAGGAGATTCAATGACCGTCGCCGACACGGAAGCGATAAGGCGCCACTTCCCCGCCCTCGAGCGCCAGCACGCCGGGCTCCCCGTCGCCTACTTCGACGGGCCCGGTGGGACCCAGGTTCCAGGCGAAGTGGTCGACGCCGTGTCCGACTACCTCCTCCACCACAACGCCAACACGCACTGGCGCTACCCCACGAGCGCCGAGACCGACGCTGCGCTCACCGCGGCTCGCGCGGCACTGGCCGATCTCCTGAACGCGACGGCGCACGAGATCGCGTTCGGCGCGAACATGACGACCCTGACCTTTCACGTCTCGCGCGCCCTCGGCCGGACCTGGAGCAAGGGGGACGAGGTCGTGGTCACCGAGCTCGACCACCACGCCAACGTGGACCCCTGGCGCGCCCTGGAGCGGGAGCGGGGCTTGACCGTCCGCTCGGTGCCGATGGACCCCGCCACGGGGACGCTGGATATTGGCGCCCTCGCGCGAGCCTTCGGACCAAGGACCCGGCTCCTCGCGATCGGCGCCGCTTCGAACGCCCTGGGCACGATCAACGACATCCCCGCCGCGGTGGACCTGGCGCACGCCCACGGCGCGCTCGCGTTCGTGGACGCCGTCCACTACACACCCCACGCGGTCGTGGACGTGGGCGCCCTCGGGTGCGACTTCCTGGCCTGCTCCGCCTACAAGTTCTACGGGCCCCACGTGGGCGTGCTGTTCGCTCGGCGAGCGCTGCTGGAGAAGCTCGACGTGCCCAAGCTCGAGCCCGCTTCGGACGCGGCGCCGGAGCGGGTCGAAACCGGGACCTTGAACCACGAAGGCATCGTGGGCGCGGGCGCGGCCGTGGACTTCCTGGCCTCGCTCGCCACGGGGGCCGCGGGAAGACGTGCTGCCCTCGTCGAGGTCGCGACCGCGCTACACGAGCGCGGTCAGCGCCTCGTGGAGCGACTCTGGAACGACCTGGCCGCCATCGACGACGTCATCATCTTCGGGCCTCCGCCCTCGGAACCACGGACCCCGACCGTGGCCTTCGTGGTGAAGGGCCGGACCTCGGACGCGGTGGCGGAAGCACTCGCCGCCCGAGGCGTGTTCGTGTCGAACGGCGACTTCTACGCCACGACCGTGGTCCGGCGCCTCGGGCACGAAACCGACGGCCTGGTGCGTGCCGGTTGTGCCTGCTACACGACCGCGGCCGAGGTGGACCGCCTGGTGGACGGGGTCCGCGAGATCGCCCGCGGCCGTTAGCCTTTCGCCGTTGTGCTGGCCTGACGAACGACCTGAAATGACCCTGGCCGGGCGAGCCTCATGATCGGCCGCCCGCTCTCTCCCTTGGGTCAATACCGGTGTAAGACGAGAACCTCAACGCTCCGAGCCCCGGGGACACTCGGTTGGAGCCAATCCCCACGAGGAGGGTTCCGGCACGGCGAGGACGACATGAGCGTCTTCGCGGCACCACGGGCTGGGCGCGGAGACACAGAGCCGACCGCAGCACGCGAGGGACGAGTGGTCGCCGAGCCGTGCCGAGACAGGTCAGGTTTCACGAAATGCGGCGGCGACAATGAGAGCGAGGCCGAGGGCCAGCACGACGACCTCTCCACGGGAGAGCCGGAGGTCGCGCAGCCGGCGGACGCGGACGAACTTCTCCTTCCGCCACCAGGTCTGCCTCTGGTGGGTCGAGACCCCGGCGGTCGCCGCGATCAGGCAGACGTAGCCGAGCATCTCGGCGCCTCCGATCTTGAGTCCCGTTGCCGTTCCCGCCAGAAACGGAACGCCGCTCAGGTCGACCGCCACCAGAGAGTTCGTCCCGAGGAACAAGCCAGTCGTCACACCCAGGAACAGGGGAACCGTGTAGCCGAGCGGTGTCGTCCCGACCCGCTGCAGGTTGAGCAGCACGCAGATCGACCCCATGACCAGGAGATTGAGCAGCAGCGTGCCGGCGAACTCGGACCAGTACGTGGAGGCCTCCGCGACGCGCGACGCAATCAGTGCCGGGTGCGTCCCCTTCATCGCACCCGGGGCCAGCAGATGGTAGCCGACGAGGAACGCCAAGTTGTGGCACAGATTGTAGGTGCCGTACAGGAGGAGAACCCTGAAGAGAACGCCGTCGGCTGGCGTTCCAGCCTGTGTGCTCACGTGTACCTCCAACCGTCGGAAGTCTAGCGCCGAGCGGCCGTCCGGGCGACTCGTATCACGGGCCGTGGACGTTCGAGCGCAACGGGCACGTGTACGAACGGCTCGGGATCCACGGCTTCAGGTTCGCGGCTTTCGGACGCCACCGTGGTATGGCCGACGGCCGCGGCGGGCGCGTTGTGGGCCGCGGCGATCTTCCTGTTGCCGAGCGTCCCGGCCCACGCCGTGGCCGTCCCCGTCGCGCTGCTCACGCTCGCGCGCTCGCCGACTGGCGGCTCAGTGCAGCCAGATCCCGAACGCCCAGCAGATGAAAGCGTTGGCGGTGGCCAGAGGAATTGATTCTGCAAGCGGAGATGACGGGCATGAGATTCATACACAACTTCGGCCATTCGATCGCAAACGGTTCGAACTTGTCAGCCATCAGTTGCACTGGATTCGCGAGCCGCGAGGCTCAGGCGGCGTAGGACAGCCGCATCGATCGCAGGCGTTCTGCGAACCGCGGATCACCGCGCAGGCTGTCCCAATCCGGGGCGACCGCCAGGTGAACGAGTGCCGGGTCGCGGTACGCGATGGCCTGATCAAGGCAGTCGAACGCCTCATCGAGCCGGCCGGCTGCCCCATACAGGACGGCGCGAAAGAATGCCATCTTCAGCAAGACGTCGAAGTCCAGTTGCGGGTTCGTGATCTGATCCACCCAGAATCGGTTCACGCCGGAGAGGCCGGCCGTCGCGTACACTTGCTGCGCATCCGCGGTGACCTGCTTCATCACCGCCACCCTCTCTTCGGAAAAGCCGAACTCGATGGCCATGCTGACGGTCCAGGCCGCGAATCTATCGACGTCCCCGATCTTCAAATAGACGTTGTTGATGAATTGGCACGCCAGCACGTGCTTCGGGTCGACCTCCAGCGCCCGCCGAGCCCAGACCAGCGTGTCGTCGTACTTCCGTTGATACCAATACGAGATGGCGATCTGCACCAGAACGCCGGGCGATCGCGGATCGCGCGCGAGCGCCTGTTGCTTGCAACGCAGCCCATCGTCGAGCTGGCCAAGCGCTTCCAGCAGCGACCCATACTGCAGGAGCGCCTCGGTGTGATCCGGATTGATTCCGAGGGCACGTTGCAGGCTGCGCTCCGCCGCCGTCCAGTCCCACTCGCTGAGAAAGAGGACCGTGCCAAGGGCAACCTGCGCGTCCGCCGAGGCGCTGTCCATCGCCAGCGCGCGTAAGGCAGACGCCTTGGCCTCTGCAAACGCTTCCTGGTACGGCACCACGCGAAACGCCGCTTGCACGCAACGTGCGCGCGCCAGGCCGGCGTGCGCCGGTGCATAGGTCGGATCGATCTCGATCGCAGAACGAAAGGCCTCCACGGCGGCCGGCAGTTCGAAAAACGAGCCTGACAACAGGTGAGACCGGCCTCGGCCGACCAGCTCGTAGAGTTCGACGGATCGCGTCATGGCCGTCGGTGTCAATGCCTTCTCGTGGGCGAGATCGCAGGTGACCTCCACCAGAGCGCCCGAAGCCAGGCCCCGAGCACAAGAAGTTGGAGTACTTCCTTGGCACTTGGAAAACGGAAGGCGAGATCAAAGCCAACGAGTTCCTG
Source organism: uncultured Acidobacteriota bacterium (assembly GCA_963760685.1). Classification (GTDB taxonomy): domain Bacteria; phylum Acidobacteriota; class Vicinamibacteria; order Fen-336; family Fen-336; genus CAVXEA01. The sequence continues at coordinate 1,714,374 of CAVXEA010000003.1, read as the reverse complement.
CCGGCCGGTAAGATCGTCACCACCGACACATATACATTGGGTCCGGGGGGATTCTATGTCGAGGTCGACCGCCCTGAAGGGCAAATCCCGAGGACCCAAGGCATCATGGCCTACGACAGCCATGCGAAGGTCTACACGTCGTTCTACGTGAACAGTGCCGGACTCGTGGGTACCGGCACAGGAACGGTTGACGGAAACACTTGGACGTTCATGATTGAAGACAAGGTGTCTGGCTTGGCCGTCAAAGGAAGAACTACAATCACCACCAAATCAGCCTCTCAGTTTACGATCAAGTATGAAATGGCCGACGCGAACGGCCGTTATACAACCATCATCGAAGGAACCGCCACCAGAGTCGCGCCCTAGAGACGCAATCGGGAAGATCCAATACTGAGCCGATTCAGGCCGGCTCGATCTCCACCCGCGCGTCGTTGAAGCAGGCGCCGCCCGCGATGTCAGTCAGGGTGTCCGGCGACAAGGCGTTCGAGGTGGAGCCATTCTCGCTGTTGTGGGCCCAGAGGCCCTTGGGCAACACGAGGACGCCCGGCCGAACCCCCTCGTGCACGCGGGCGCGGCAGAGGACCTCGCCCAGATCGTTCGTGATCCGCACCCGGTCCCCATCCCGGATTCCCCGGGCCTGCGCGTCCTCCGGGTTCACCTCGACCGGCACCTGCCCGCGGTGCAGTTGCCCCAGGGTGGAGCTGATCCTCTTGTCGGTCGCGGGCGAGATGAGCGTCAACGGGTGCCGCTCGGTGGCAGGGTCGGGCCAGTACCCGTAGAGCCCGCCCGGGGCCTCGCGATCGAGCTCCTTCGGCACGAGGTCGATCTTGCCGTCCGGGGTCAACGGGAAGACGTCCACGAACTGCACGGGCGCCGGGCCGGCGGGCGGAAAGGCCACGAGGTCCCGGGTCATCGCGGCCCGAAGCGAAGCACCCAGAGGGCTCGCGCCCAGGATCGCCGCGGTGAGCTCCTGGGTCGTCTCAGGCTCGCCTGGCCGGGCCACGCCGGTGCGCCGACAAAGCTCGGCGAACACCTCGTGGTTCGACCGGGCTTCCCCGACCGGCGCGATGGCGGCGGGCCCGATCTGCAAGGCGTAGGCGCCATACCCGCTCGCCATCTCGGTGCGCTCCAGGAAGGTCGTGGCGGGCAGCAACACGTCGGCGTAGCGCGCGGTATCGGTCATCACCTGCTCGAAGACCACGGTGAAGAGGTCCTCGCGCTTCAGGCCTTCGCGCACCAGCTCCTGTCGAGGCATGGTCGCGAGAGGGTTGCAGTTGTAGACGAACAGCAAGCCGACCGGCGGCTCGCCGGTGGTCAGCACCTGGCCGAGCTGGTTCATGTTGACGGTGCGGGTCTCGGGCTCCGCCGCCAAGGCCGCGGCCTCGGTGTCGATCGGGAACGCGCCCGAGTTGCTGAGGGTGTATCCCCCACCCCGCACCCCGAACTTGCCCGCGATCGCGGGCAAGGCCAGGACCGCGGCGGCGGCCGAGCCCCCGTTGCGGTTTCGTTCCAGCCCCCAGCCACAGCGCACGATGGCCGGGCTCGAATCGGCGTAGAGGCGGGCGAAGCGTTCCACGGCCTTGGCGTCGAGGCCTGCGACCTCGGCCGCGTGATCGAGGGTCCAGGGGTCGGCGCGTCGCCGCAGCTCGTCCACCCCGCGGGCATGCTGGTTCAGGAAGCGAAGATCCGCGCGGCCTTCCGCGAAGAGCCACCGGATGACGGCCAGGGCGAGGGGAAGGTCCGTTCCCGGCCTCACCGCGAGGTGAAGGTCGGCGCGGCGCGCGAGCGCCGTTCGCCGCGGGTCGATCACCACGAGCCTGGCCCCGAGCTTCTGCGCTTCCTGGATGTAGGGGACGAGGTGAATGCCGGAGGCGGAGGGGTTCGCCCCCCAGACCACGATCAGGCGCGCGTGGGCGTAGTCCGTGTAGCCCACGCCCGGCATCTTGCCGTAGAGGCCACGCGTGGCGGCGGTGGTCGGGGCCGCGCAAACGGTCCGGGCGAGCCGCGACGCCCCCAGGCGAGAGAAGAGCCGCGCATCCGTCGTGTCCTGGGAGAGATAGCCGTTCGAGCCGCCATAGGAGAAAGGCAGGATGGCTTCTCCCCCCTGCTCAGCGCGCACCTTCGTCAACTGGTCGGCCACCAGGCCCAGCGCCTCGTCCCATCCGATCGGCTCGAAACGCCCGAGGCCCTTGGCCCCGCACCGGCGGGCGGGCGTGAGCAGGCGGTCGGGCCCGTAGACGTGGTCCCCGTAGCGGCGCACCTTGGCGCAGATGTAGCCACGGGTCGCCGGGTTCGCGTGGCCGCCGTCGATCTTCGTGACGCGGCCGTCGTTCACCGTGACCTCGAGGCTGCACGCGTCGGGACAGTCGAGCGGGCAGGCGGTCGCGACCTGCTCAGTGGCCATACTTCTTTTCGCCAGCCGCCATGGCAACCGGCATCCAGTTCTGGGGTGGAGGCAAGGGACAGGTCGCGAACGCCGTGAAGGCACAAGGGGGGTTGTAGGCCTTGTTGAAGTCGAGCGTCACAAGGCCGTCCTTCGGCAGGTCGCTGTAGAGGAAGCGTCCGGCCGGATAGGTCTCCTTGCCGCTCGTCTGGTCGCGGAAGATGAAGAAGAGCTCCTTCGCGTCGTCTTCCTCGAACACGCCCTCCAGCCGGACCTCCTTGCCCCCCCAGGGGAACGAGCAGTAGCCCGGGCTCGGCATGTCTTCCGATTGGCCGAGGACATTGGGTACGCGGATCACCTTGGGCTCGTCGTAGGGCACGAAGCGGGCCTTCACCCGTGCGGCCGGGGAGATCTCGAACCAGGAAAGCCCGGTAAAGCTCTTGCGGGCGGCACTTTCCGGGTCCTTGAGGCGGATCGCGAACCGGTCGCCCCGCCGGATGACGTGCAGGCTCAGGCGGCCCAGCTTCATCACGTCGGGTGTCCCCACCGAGTCCGGCTGGAGCTCGCGCCCACCGGCGGCCTGGCCCGCCACGGTGGCCTCGACCCCCGGAGCGAGGGTCACGACCACCTTGCCCCCGCGAAGCTCGAACGACCCGGCATGCCCCGAGGTCGCACCCTCGGGCAGCACGAGGTCGTTGTCGGCGCCGGCCCCGAAGCGGTTCGGGCCTTCCTTGAGCCAGAAGAGACCAGCGACGCTCAGCCAGCCCCCTTCCTTCTTCAGGCTTTCCTCGCGAGCCGCTCGCCATTTCATGATCTCGGCCCGGTACGCGTCTTCGGCGTCGGCACCGCCGTGCGCCGCCACGAGGGGCAGCGCACAAGCCAGAACGAGACCCGCCGCCACTTGCCGGCTCATCGAAGTCCCCGGTCTCTCATCGCATCTCCTCCTTCAAGCGTACGCCATGGCCTTCCCCCTTGCTCAAACCCGACCCTGCGCTTATTCTCGGCCTTCAGGGACAAGGCCCCGGGGAGGTCCAATGGCGACCCGTACGATGGGCGATCCGGCCCAGCAAGAGCTCGGCTATCGCAAGCGGTTGATCGAGATCGCCAACCTCATCAACTCGGCTCCGAGCATCACGGAGATCCTGGTCGACATCAAGGACAAGATGCTCGGTCTCGTGGACGCCGAGCGCGTCACCATCTTCGCCCTCGACACCAAGAACCAGGAGCTGTTCTCGCTCTTCAAGGCCGGCCAGGAAGTGAAGGAGATCCGCGTTCCCAAGACCTTCGGATCGATCGCGGGCTTTTGCGCCCTCTCCCGCAAGACCTTTGCCATCAGGAGCGCTTACGACGCCGCGGAGCTCGCCCAGCACCACCCGAGCCTGAAGTTCGACGCGCGCTGGGACAAGGCGTCGGGCTTCAAGACGATGCAGGTCCTGGCGAGCCCGATCCTCTTCGAGAAGTACCTCCTGGGTGTGCTCCAGCTCATCAACAAGCGCGGAGGGGGGCCGTTCTCGCCCAAGGACGAGGAGGCCGCCGAGGAGCTCGCGAAGATCCTGGGCATCGCCTTCTACAACCAGCACCGGGCGGCGCGCACCAACAAGCCTTCCAAGTACGGCCACCTCGTGGACAAGGGCCTCATCTCGGAGCAGGAGATCGAGAAAGCGGTCACGAACGCCCGGGTCAACCAGATCGACGTGGCGAAGGTGCTGGAAGAGGACTACAAGATCGCCAAGGAGGAGATCGGCAAGGCCATCTCGCAGTTCTACAACGCGCCCTTCTGGGAGCCGAAGGGCAAGACCGTCCCCGAGGACATCAAGGCGCGGGTGACCGCCGATTTCCTGAAGAAGAGCATGTTCGCCCCCATCGAGAAGAACCAGGGCACCCTCCTGGTCGCGGTGGAGGACCCCTACGACCTCACCAAGATCGACGCCATCAAGGCCATGAACCTGGCCCCGCGCGTCGACGTCTGCGTGGCCCTGCGGGGCGACATCCTCGAGTACATCAACTCGAGCTACGGCCTTTCCAGCGGGAGCGGCGGGGGCGAGGAACAGGACCTCGGCCGCATCATCATGGAGCTGGGCAGCGGCGAGGAAGACGAAGTCGAGGAGAAGGAGCAGGCGACACCCCAGGCCGAGGTCGACGAGACGGACAGCGGCATCGTCAAGCTCGCCAACCAGATGATCATCGACGGCTTCAACCGCGGGGCCTCGGACATCCACGTCGAGCCCTACGGCAAGACTGCCCCCACCATGGTGCGCCTGCGCATCGACGGCGACTGCGTCAAGTACCTCGAGATCCCGCCCGCGCACCGGAACGCCATCGTCCAGCGCCTCAAGATCATGGCCAAGCTCGACATCTCCGAGAAGCGGAAGCCCCAGGACGGCAAGATCCGTTTCAAGGGCCCGATGGGGACGATCGAGCTTCGCGTCGCCACCATCCCGACCTCGGGCGGCAACGAGGACGTGGTGATGCGCATCCTGGCCGCGAGCAAGCCCCTCCCGCTGGAGCGCATGGGCTTCTCGAAGCGCAACCTCGACGAGTTCAAGAAGATCCTGTCGAAGCCCTACGGCATCGCCCTCGTGGTGGGCCCCACCGGTTCCGGAAAGACCACGACCCTGCACTCGGGCCTCGGGTTCATCAACACGAGCGACATGAAGATCTGGACGGCCGAGGACCCCGTCGAGATCACGCAGCCGGGCCTCCGCCAGGTGCAGGTCCATCCCAAGATCGACTTCACCTTCGCGGTGGCCATGCGCGCGTTCCTGCGTGCCGATCCCGACGTCATCATGGTCGGTGAGATGCGCGACCACGAGACCGCGGCCACCGGCATCGAGGCTTCGCTCACCGGCCACCTCGTCCTCTCCACCCTGCACACGAACTCGGCCCCGGAGACCATCACCCGCCTCCTGGACATGGACATCGACCCCTTCAACTTCGCGGACGCCCTCCTCGGGATCATGGCCCAGCGCCTCGCGCGCACCCTCTGCAAGGACTGCAAGGAGGAATACGTCCCGACCCAGGAGGAGTTTGCCGAGCTGATGCAGGACTACGGCCTCGAGTATTGGGACAAGCTCGGCATCAAGTACTCGCCGACCTTCAAGCTCTACCGCCCGAAGGGCTGCGCGAAGTGCGGGAAGACGGGCTACAAGGGACGCATCGGCCTCCACGAGCTGCTCGTGGGAACGGACGAGATCAAGCGGAAGATCCAGAAGCGCGAGTCGATCGAGGAGCTCCGGAACCAGGCGATGCGCGACGGCATGACCACGCTGCTCCAAGACGGCATCCAGAAGGTCGTCCAGGGCTTCACCGACTTCAAGCAGGTCCGCGCCGTCTGCATGAAGTAGGTCCCGAGCATGGCCAACTTCATGGGAGGCAGCGCGCCCGCCATGGCCTCGCAGATCGGCGAGGGATTCCTCCTCCTCAGCACGAACTCCCTCAAGGGGTTTCTGCCGGGCGATCTCGCGAGCCTCCGCCTGGAACTCGACAAGCTCCTGCGTGAGGTGCGAGCCCTGGCCCCACCCCAGGACGACGCTCAGGCCCAGCAGACCCGAAACCGCAAGATCACCCGGCTGAGCTCCGCCATGCAGGTGGTGCAGGCCAAGGTGGCGACAAGGAACTGAGCCGGCGCCTGCCCACGGTGCTCCGTCCGACCCGAGTTGGGCCGACCCGACGGTCGGCCTAACACAGAGCGATGAACCAACCGGCGAAAGGCCCAGGTCCTTGACCGTGTGGCCTTGTGGCCCGACACTGGCGTGGTTCCCAATTGTGCTAGGCCGACGACGCGGTCGTGCTAGGCCGGTCGGGCTAATCAGTTGTTGAACTAAACCGCTACGCGGTGGACGTTTCGTAGCGGTCTTACCTCCCTCTTTCCGCCGACACCCACCTTCTTGTGAAATTGCGGCTTCACAAGGAGGATCCGATGGGAGCATTCCGAGACGCGATGATTGCGGAGATGCGGCTGCGCGGCTTGGCCGAGCGGACACAGGATACGTACTCGAATTGGATGAGACGACTCGTGTTGAAGGCGAAAGTGCCAGCGGACCGGATCACGGGACAGCAGGTTCGTGAGTTTCTGTTGGAACTGTCTGGACGCGGGCTGTCGGCGTCCACCATGAACCAGGCGATCAACGCAGTGCGGTTCTTCTACAACGCAGTCTTGCGACGCACGTGGGATCTGGAGATTCACTACCAGCGTGCGCCACCGCGAGTACCGGTGACCCTGACGCCAGACGAAGTGTCTCGACTCTTGGCCGCAGTGGCTAATCTGCGGGAACGCACGGCGATGGAGATTTCCTACGCGTCTGGGCTTCGGCTGGGAGAAGTGCTGAATCTCAAACTGACGGATATCGACAGTGGTCGGATGATTCTGCGTGTGAACCAGGGCAAGGGGAAGAAGGACCGCAACGTGATGCTGAGCCCGGTCTTGCTGGAGACGCTGCGGTCGTACTGGAGAGATTCCAAGCCACGGGTATGGCTGTTTCCAAGCCCCACCGGGAAGGGGCCGCTGAACGAGACGATCATCCAGCGTGCCTTCACGCAGGCGAAGATGCAGGCGCGGATCGAGAAGCCAGCAAGTTTTCATTCGTTGCGGCATAGCTTCGCGACGCACCTCTTGGAGTCTGGCGTGAACGTGCGGACGATCCAGGCTCTGCTTGGCCATCGGAGCCTGGGCACCACGCAGCGATACACGCACGTCGCGGGCGACTACTTACGGACGACGAGGAGCCCCCTGGATCGGCTCCGGCAGGTGTCACCGAGATAGATCCTTGGCGGCCCAAGGAGGCCGCCCGCTGGAGCTGGCGGAGGTCTTCAGGGCGCACGCTCCGCCCCTGGAGCGACTCGGCCGCGATCGCCGTCGGGTGGTCCAGGACGTCATGCGATGTCGAACGCCGCTCATGGGCGGCCATCTGCAGGTGTGTGACCACTGCGGCCTGGAGAAGCCCTTCTACAACTCCTGCCGGAACCGACACTGTCCCAAGTGCCAGAGCCTGGAGCAGACGCGCTGGGTGGAAGGCCAGAGCCGCAATCTTCTCCCGGTGCCCTACTTCCACCTGGTGTTCACAGTACCTCCGGCGTTGCATCCGTTCTTTCTGTCGAACCGGCGCAAGAGCTACAGCCTGCTTTTCGAGGCTGCTCTCGGCGCTCTCCACGCGGTGTGCCAGCGCCGGCTGGGTGCGATCCCAGGCACGATTGCCGTGCTTCACACGTGGTCCCAGACTCTGGCCTTCCACCCGCACATTCATTGCATCGTGACCGGCGGTGGCCTCAGCGTTGCTCGCGATCGCTGGATACCGGCTCGCCCCGGCTTCCTCGTACCGGTCCGTGTACTCTCCAAGGTGTTTCGCGGCAAGCTGCTCGAGCTCTTCGATCACGCTCTCTCTGACCGTTCGGCCGGCATCCGCCCGTCACTCGGGCGTCCTTTGCTCCAGCAAGCTGCGGCCAAGGCTTGGGTCGTCTACAGCAAGGCGCCCATGGCGGGCCCGGCCCAGGTACTGCGCTACCTCGGGCGCTACACCCACCGCATCGCCATCGGCAATGAGCGCCTGGTGTCACTTCAAGATGGCCACGTGACCTTTCGCTACCGTGACCGACGGCGTGGCAACGCCAAGAAGGTCCTCACGGTCCATGCGCCCGGCTTCATCCAGCGTTTCCTTCTGCACGTACTCCCTCGCGGATTCGTCCGCGTCCGACACTTCGGCTTTCAAGCCAATGGCTGTCGCACCCACCACCTCGCCCAGGCCCGGCAGCTTCTTGGCTCACCTGCTCCGCCCGCGCCGGATGCCACTCTCCGGGAATCCTGGCAGCATCTCCTGCGCCGTCTCACTGGGCGCGATCCCGACCGCTGCCCCTATTGCCAACGCGGCACCCTTCGGATCGTCGCCTTCACCAGGCCGCTCCAGGACACCCGAGGACCATGAGCCTTCGCCTGCCGTGCAACACCCCATTCGTCCGGCTCCCTGAACGCCATTCGTCCGCCCGCTCAAGCCGATATGACCCTGCGTCGATTCCCATCCACACCATGGAGGTCGCCACCCGCCCCTTCATCACTCAATCCCTCCTCGACGCCACCACCAACCCCAATTCCATGCCAACCCCGCGCTCGCCCCTTCGAGCCTCAGGCGTACAATCCACATACGCGGTGGAACCCGCGGTTTAGTCCAACAGGCTGTTTCCGCAGGCGCGTCAGCCTCATGCGAACGCCGACACCCTCGCATGTGCGCCTACGGAAACAACCCTATTTGTTGGGCGGACGCGATCCTGACCTTCTGAAGCAACGTTTGAGTCCTGGTATCACGAGAAAGAGGTCGCCCCATGAACAGATCGCTCGGTGCGGGAATTGCAGTCGCAGTTGCGCTTTGTTGCTTCCTTATCATCGGTGCTCTGGCTCAGGAATCGCCTAAGGCAGCGAAGGTGTGGTCGTACGGAGAAATGAAGTGGCAAGAGGACAAGGTTCTTCTGGCTGTTCGGAGTGTGCCGCTTTGGGGAGACCCGACGACCGGAGAACACGGCATGCTTCGGAAGTTTCCCGCGGGCTATGCGCCGCCACCGCACAAGCATCCGTCCGTGGAACGGGTCGTTGTTATCTCGGGAACAATTATCGTCCGGTATGCCGGCTCGCGTGAAAAGACTCTTGGTCCCGGTTCGTACTCAGAACTCCCTCCATACACGGAGCATTCTGTCGAGTGCGGAAAACAGTCAGAGTGTGTATTCCTGCTAGCTTCGTCGGGACCTTTCGCACTCATTCCGAGCGCTCCTCCGCATAATCCGTAACTACCAGGAGGCAACAGCGCCGCCCATTTAGCGACCGAGGCCGTCCAACAAGGGGATGAAGCAGACGAGCGTTGAGCGTATTGGAGCTTCGCAGCCTAGCCCCGGTGTTCGGCCGACAAGGGGGAGTGCCATGCCAAGGGCGGTCATATGCTACGCACTGGTCGGGCTCGCGCTCGGCGCGCCTGCTACACCCGATTCAGAACCGGCGGCAGTGGGGTTATCCTCTCAGGAACAAGCCCTCGTGGAGGAAGTCCAACACCTGACGGCGACGTTGGCCCCGTCGTTGTGGGACGATTGGCCAAGCCAGTTTCCACCCTTCATTCTTCGCACGCGTGGCCACGAATTCCTGATCGGGCACCCACACCCACCCGGCGACTTCATTGCACTTCCTCGTGAGCACGGCGTCTGGGCTCGCCTCACGAACGACACAGGCGACGCGCAGGCATCTTACCCCGTCAACGGTATGGCAACTGCTGTGCTGTCTGCTCCGGGCACCAGCGACGATCCTTCCCTGTGGGTTCTCAAGGCTGCACACGAGGTGTTCCACTGCTACCAGGGGACCGCCCGGATCCGCGACCCATTCGTAGGGAAGTTCGTGACCTACAACGATCTGTCGTTTCCCTATCCGTACGAGGACCCAAACCTAGCAGCTGCGCTGCGCCTGGAGGCCGAAGTCGTGTTCAGGCTCGCCACCGCCGACCCGACCGATGCGACAGCTCTAGTCGTGCAGGGCGGACTGCTGCCGCTGGCATGGCGCGTTCAGCACGCTGTATCAAGCGAGCCCGCGTTTCAGGACTACAAGCTCTTCACCGAGTGGTCCGAAGGCGTTGCCCGATATGCGGAGCGCGAACTGGCTCGGCTGGCGGCGACGCCAGGCGGCTATCGACCGACACCCTCGTTCGTGAGGGCGTTTCCCACGGTCAGTTACGACAAGGTCTTTCGCGAGCAGTATGGTGACCGCAACATGGTCAACCCCATCCGATTCGTCGGCGAGGGCATCAGGGGTCGCGTGATGTTCTACTACTTGGGGATGGGCAAAGCCTATGCCCTGGATCGGATCGACCCTGCGTGGCGAAAGGCCTATCGCGGGCGAACCCTCGATGAGTTGTTGGAGGTCGGAACCGCTCGGCTCAGGCGCTAGCGCAACAGGACGGCTGACGTTGCCGGGGATCCGCGAGCGGCCGAACAAGGGGATGAAGCTGATGCGCGCGGCGCAAGCGTCGAGGCGCGGCAGCTTATCCCGGTGTTGGGCCGACGTAAGGGGGTGAGATAGTGAGCATACAGGGGTGGCTTAGTCGAGGGCGACCGGTGGCTGTGTTCACGCGAAACTATCCCAAGCACCTTAAAGAAGCCGCGGCGTTGTTACGGCGTGACTCAGCGAGGCATATCGTATTCCGCGCTAGCTCCAGATGGACGTCGGCGGCCGCGGCACTGCATCGCGCGGGCGCTTTGCCCGTGTACATCGCGTCAGTCGGCGGTAGGGGTTCGGTGCAGTACGCCGCCGAACTGGTTGATATACAGCTGAACCCCATGCGAGGACACGCGAAAACAAAGCGACTGCTTGGTCTCACGACAAGGTCGACAGGTGGTGAGGGCCTGTGGGAGAAGAAGGGTCGCCGGCACGTACGTACGCTTTACGCTATTCGTAGGTGCAGGAAGATTTCTCCATTTCCTGTCACAAGGCTCGTCAAGGTCTCGGACCAGCGGCCGATCAGCCTGGGGTTTCGCTACAGCTACGCGATCGTGCGGGTTCCCGGCCGCGATTGAGGCAGCAAGAAGCGCGGCCCAACAATGAGTTGCAGCGGGTCCGCGCGGCGGATTGCGGGGCGGCCCTTGCAGCTTAGCGCGGTGTTCGACGGACACGAACATGAGCGCGAGATGCCCGTAGATTCCCTGTCCGTGCTGGACGCGTAGATCCAGCGACCGGCAGATTGGAGAGGTCGGCATGACGCGAGAACTCTCGGCACCCCTCCCATTCAAGTCGCTTTTCATGCCGGCCATCGTCACTCTTGCCGTGACGCTTCTTCGCCTCACGGGCGAGCTTCAAGGCTGGTCGCCCAGGCTCTTCGGCGACGTTGGCGGTGGGGGTGCCATCGTGGGCATCGTCTGGCTGGTGCCGCTCTTTGGCGTTTACTTCGCGTGGAAGCTGGAGCGAAGTGGGGGCTCGCCGCGAGCTGCCCGCGTCGTCGGGCACGCTCTGTGCGCCCTCGCCATCGTAATCATAAGCGCCGCAACCGCGGGACTCGTTCTGAAGCTGACCCAGACTGCCCAGTTCGGCGTCGTCATGCTGACCGGTCTGGCGGCGGCCTGGGTCGCATATCGGGGCTTCCCTGCCCTCGGCCGGACGCTCTGCGTCTACGGCCTGGCCGCGCGCGTGCCCGTCGCCATCGTGATGCTAGCCGCGACCTTTACCAACTGGCACACGCACTACAACGCGCCGCCGCCCGGTTTCCCGGAGATGGCTCCGCTGGCGAAGTGGTTCTTCATCGGATTCATCCCCCAGATGTTCCTGTGGATCCCGTTCACGATGATCGTGGGGGCCGTCTTTGGCGGGCTCACCCTGCTGGTTGTGGGTCATGGTCGGCAGCCAGGCACGGCTTGACGATTGCGCTTGGCGATATCGCGTATCCAGTCGCCTCAGGCCCCGCAACAATGCGGTGGCTATCGTCAGTGGTGGGTCTGCGAAGGAGCCGTCGAACAAGCGGATGAAGCTGACGGCGCATTGCGGCGCGCGCACTCGGCCGCGGGGCGCCGCAGCTTATCCGGGGTGTTCGACGGACGTAGGAGGGGGGAGAGAGGTGAGGCTTGGGCCACGCGGCGGCCTCCATGGGACAATCCAGGAATGCCTCCCAACCCTGAGACTACTCGGCTTGCCGCGATCCGCCGTGTCTGCACCAAACTGAGGGCACACCGAGACCTGGACTGGTCGCCCCGGGCTCACTTCGGTAAGTCCCGTGTCTTTCGCGTTGGTCCAACTAGAGTCACCATGCGGTGTGCCGTGCATGTCTTGCCCGCGGGGGCAACGGACGGTCCATTGGCTTCCAGTGTCTCGCTATGGCCACATGCCAAGAATCGAGTCTCCCCAAAGACCGGCGGGTGGAACGCAGCACTCACTCGCGCGGGTTGGTATGAAGAGTCCGAACGGACGCTCCGGCGGTACGGCTATCGCGGCAGTTGGAGACCTGGCCCATGGGGCCGCACGGGCGACTTCTGGCGACGCCACAAAGACATCCCCTCGCTGCTCGCGGAGATCGTCACTCTCCAAGCGCTCCTATCGAAGCCATGGGTGCCATATGAGACGCCGTCGAACAACCGGATGAAGCTGACGAGGGTTGAGCATATTGGACGCTCGCAGCTCATCCCCGGTGTTCGACGGACCGAGCGGCGGCGAGAGCAATAGGCTGACGGGAAGACGTGGAGCACACAGTATGAGCTATCCAGCCCGGTCGAGAGGCGGCATGCCGCTCAGACTTCGATGGATCATGCTTGGTGTCAGCTGCCTCTTTATCGAATATGGGCCGCGGAACCCCTGGCGCAAGGTGCTGACGGGTGTTGTGCCTTGGCGCACCTTGGTTGTCCTGTCGATCGTAGCGGCCTATTCTGCGTGGACCGCGCGGCAGCTGCGACAACCGATATCGGCCAGCCGGATCGATTGGTTTCGCCGTCTGATGCAGAGTCGCTTGACGTGCCGGTTGTGCAGGAAGGGTTCGCGGAATCTTGAGGACGTGCTGTGCCTCTCTTGCCGCAACTGGGTGGAGATAGGCGCAGCCCTGGTGGCGGCCATGGTGGTGAGCTTTCTGGCGTTCCTCTTCCTGAGGGGCGGGCGTTGAACCCCCGTCGGACCGCGAAGCGCCGTCAGTAGAGCAGGATCGCCTCGCGCTCGCGCCGGAAGGCCAGGGTGGCGGCCTGGTCGCGCTGCTGGATGGCTTCCACCGCCTCTCCTCTTTCGAGGGCGGCCCTCACCGACCTCGTGCCGAGGAGCGAGTCGAGCGCCGAGCCTGCTTTCAGGAGGAGGAACTGCGGCTGGACGGCGCGAAGCCTTTGGAGAAGGGTCAGGCCGAGCTTGTACCCGTGAATGGGCGAAGGGCCCTCGGGCCGGACGCGCACTCCGGCGCACCTCGTCCCCTCGTACCTGGGCCCCGGCCCCGCCCGGGAAGCCGTTGGCGTGAAGGCCGCGGCCTCCAGCCGAAAGCCCGACACTTCGAGCCCCGCGAGGAGCAGGCGGGGCTCCATCCACGGCGCCCCGAACAGCAGGAACGGGCTGTCGGTCCCGCGCCCCTCGGACACGTTCGTGGCCTCCAGCAGACAGGTCCCCGGGTAGGCGAGAGCCGCGTCCGCGCTGCGCAGGTTGGGCGAGGGAGCGACCCAAGGGCGTCCGGTGTCTCGCCACAGCATCGAACGGCGCCATCCGTCCATCGCCACCACCCGCAGCGCCGCCGGCTTCGTCCGGCGCGCGTTGACGAGCCGCGCCATCTCGCCGAGGGTCAGGCCGTGGACCAGCGGCCCGGGGGCCATGCTGAGCAGGCTGGTCGGCACCGTGGCCGGGTCCGCGAGCGGACCCTCGACGAGCTCGCCGCCCAGCGGGTTGGGCCGGTCCAGGACGACCACCTCGATCCCGGCCTCCGCTGCCGCCTCCAGGCAGAGCATCATCGTGCTGGCGTAGGTGTAGAAGCGCACCCCGGCGTCCTGAAGGTCGATCACCAGGGCGTCCAGATCGCGCAGGTCGGAGGGCGCGGGCTTCTGCCTGGCGCCGTAGAGGCTCACGACCGGAAGGCCGGTCTCGGGATCGTGGCCGCTCGCGACGGCTTCACCCGCCGCCGCGCTCCCGCCGAGGCCGTGCTCGGGCGCGAACAGCCGCTTCAGGTCGAGGTGCAGGCCCCGGAGGACGGCCACGGCAGTGGCGTCCATCGGCGGTGACCGACGCGCCATGCGCGACGAGACCGATCCGTCTGCCCGCGGAGCGGCCGGCCGCCCTCCGCCTCGAGGCGCTCCAAGCCGACCCGGACCGGCGGAGACGCGAGCAGCAGCGCCGACGACCAGGAGCGATCGTCAAGGGCCGCTAGGGCAAGAGGCCGCGGACCACCGCGTCCGCGACCTGTGCGCGCACCGCGCGGATCGCGTCGTTCTCGCGCGTGGGGTGGACGCGATTGGTCAGGAGGATCACGAAGAGCTGGCGCTCGGGGTCCATCCACAGCGACGTCCCGGTGAAGCCGGTGTGCCCGAAGGAGCGCGCCGAAAGCAGGGACCCGGCGGACGAGTAGGCGGGCGTGCCCGGAACCGACGACCGCTCCGCTTTGTCCGACGCGGCCGCGGTGTCCCAGCCCAGGGCGCGGGTCGACCCCGGAACCGCGCCTCGCCTCGTGAAGCGCTCCACCACCGCCCTCGAAACGACGCGGTGCTGCTCGAAGACGCCGCCGTTGAGCAGCATCTGCGCGAAGCGGGCGAGGTCGGGCGCGGTGCCGAAGAGGCCAGCGTGGGGGGCGATCCCGCCCAGGGCGTAGGCGTTCTCGTCGTGGACCTCGCCGCGCAGCAGTCGCCCGCGCCAGGGGTCGACCTCGGTGGGGGCGATGCGCGCGAGAAGCGCCGGACCGGGCCGGAACAAGGTGTCACGCATCCCGAGGGGATCGAAGACCCGGCGCCGGACGAAGGCCTCGAGCGACTCCCCCGCCACGCGCTCCAGGATCTCGCCGAGCAGGATCACGCCGAGATCGCTGTAGAGCGACTGCGAGCCCGGCGCGTATGCCAGATCGGTGACGCAGATCCGCTCGAGGTAGGCCTCCTTGCCCTGGATCTCCTGGTAGAGCGGCAAGTGCGCCGGGCAAGCCGGAGGAGTGGGTCAAGAGCCGTTCGACCGTGACCTGGTCGCGGGCTCCCCCGCGGAAGCAGGGCAGGAAGTCGGAAACCCGCTTACCCAGGTCGAGCCGGCCCTCGTCCACCAGGATCATGGCCATCGGTCGTGGTGGCGACCACCTTCGTCAGGCTGGCGAGGTCGTAGAGGGTGTCCGTGCGAACGGAAGGAGCTCCCTCGTCGTAGGTCAGGCGCCCGAACGCGCGCCGATGGACGAGGAGCCCCTCGCGGCCCACGGCCAGGACGGCGCCGGGAAACGCGCGCGCCCCGACCGCGGCCTCCACGATCCGGTCGGCCTCGCCCATCGCCTCGGGGCGGAATCCCGCCTCCTCCGGGCTGGCCGTCCGCAACGTCATCTCGTGCTTCGGGAGCGGGAGCCCGTGGCCATAGGGATAGAGTCCGGGCAGCGTCACCGGCAGCTTGCCCGTGACAGCATACTCTCCGAAGAGGGCCGCGATGGCCGCGCGCTGGCTCGACTCCGCGGACCCGTAGGCCGCGACGTAGACGGGGGCCTCCGGAAACTGGCGCAGGAGGTAGGGGCTCCCGAGAGACACCACCACGAGGGGCCGCCCCGCCGCCGCCAGGGCGCGCAGCAGGCGCGCGTGGCTCGGGACCATGTCTGCCGTTCCCTTCGCTCCCGTCACCCGCACGAAGCACGAGGCGACCACGTGGCTGAACTCGGTTACGCGGGCGACGAGCGCGGCCGCCGTCTCTTCCGACAGCTCCGGCCCCAGGAAGACGTTCTCGGCGGGGATGCGTCGTTCCCGAAGCTCCGCCTCGGGTATTCCCTGGATCGCCGGGTTCTTCGCGTCGCTCGACAGGACGAGGTGCAGGACCTTCAGGGGACCTTCGGCCCGCAGGGGCAGGATGCCGCCCTCGTTGCGCACCACGGTGATCGAGGCCCGCGCGATCTCCAGGGCGCGGGCCACGTCCTCGGAGCGGGCCACGCTGCGGCCGACGGTCGCCGCATCCACCAGTCGGTTTCGGTGGAGACCCGAGGCGCTCCTTCATCTCGAGGATGCGGCGCACCGAAGCGTCGAGCCGCGCCTCGGTGAGCTGGCCCTCCCGCACCGCGCGCACCAGGGACCGCGCCGCCACCTCGGGCTCGGGGGGAAGGAGGATCATGTCCGCTCCCGCCTGCACCGCGCGCACCGCCGCCTCGCCGGTCCAGGCCGGCTGGACGCCGGCCATGTCCATCCCGTCGGTCACGAGCAAGCCCCGAAACCCCATCTCCCCGCGCAGGACCTCGCACCATGGGATGCGACAGGGTGGCGGGGGCTCCGGTCTCGTCGAGGGCGGGCACGGCGATGTGGCCCAGCATCACCGAGTCGACGCCGGCCTCGACCGCGGCGCGAAAGGGCAGGAGCTCGACCGATTCGAGCCGGGCGCGATCTGGCGCTCACCGAGGCCAGCTGCAGATGGCTGTCGACCGCGGTGTCCCCGTGGCCGGGGAAGTGCTTGGCGGTGGTGAGGAGGCCGCCCGCGCGTGCGCCGGCGATGAAGGCGGCGGCCAGGCGCGCCACCAGCGCCGGGTCTTCGGCGAAGGACCGGATGTTGATGACCGGATTGCCGGGATTGTTGTTGACGTCCGCGACCGGGGCGAAAGCCCAGTGAATCCCCAGGGCTCGACCTTCGCGAGCCGCCACCTCGCCGGTGAATCGCGCCGCGCTCTCCGACCGGGTCGCCCCCACCGCCATCGCGTACGGCAGAGGCACCACCCCGCGGCGGATGCGGAAGCTGATGCCCCGTTCCATGTCCGCCGCGACCAGCAGGGGAATGTCCGCGGACGCCTGAAGCTCGTTCAGGAGCCGGGGCAGGGAGTCGACCTCGGAGTCGAACACGACGACCGTTCCCGCCCCCAGCCCGCGCAGGGTCAGGGCGTGACGGGCTGCCTCGGGGAAACGGGGGCCCTCGATAGACGCTCGTGGCCCGGACCCCGATCATCTGTCCCGCCTTCTGGTCCAGAGACAGCCTGCTGAGGGTCGCCTCGGCCCACGGGAACGACGGCTTCGCCGCCGCCTCAGGGCTCGGCGTCGCCGGGGGTGGCGAGCCGGAAGGGGCCGGTGGTCGTCGGCAGGCCACAGCGAGAAGGAGGAGGAAAGCGAGAGCGGCTCCGCCCCGGCTCATCGGCCCGCAGCGTCGCCCGCGCCCACAGTCCCCCCGGCCACCCGCGGAAACACCTGCGCGCGCAGCTGGTCCATGTCCCCTCGCCCGAGGGACTCGTGCGAGAACACGACGATTCCGGCGGCGCCGGCCTGGCGCGCGAGTCGGATCTTCTCCACCGTGCCGTCGACGGTGAGACGGTAGGCGCCGATGCCCGCCCACACCGCGGGCTTGGGCCGGGTGCGGAACACCGCATTCTCGATCTGCGCGCGAAAGACGCGGCTATCCGGGGTGTAGGCCATCGGGCAGATCGCGTCGAGGAGCCCCTCGGCAAGCCATCTCGGCCAGTCCTGGAAGCGTTGGCTCACGGCCTGGGCCTCGTCGGGCGCCACCGCGGCCGAGATCCGCAGTCGCGGGTTCGTGGCCCGGGCCGCCGCGGTGAGCCGGGTCACGAGGCCCGTCAAGGTCGCGCGCCGATAGCGCGTCCCACGCCTGGGGATCGCGCGCGGGCCCCGAGAGCAGGTCCCCGGAGCCGTGGGGTTCGCCTTGCGGAAGCCTTCCAGGGCGGCGCGGGAGTAGTCGTAGTCGGGGCCGGGATAGCGGATGAAGTCGAGGTGCAGACCATCGACGGCATAGCCCCGCACCAGCTCGCGAACCACCTCTTCGAGGTGCGCGGCCGCGGGCGGCGCGGAGGGCGAGATGTAGTACCCCTCGACGTCGTTGTCGGCGCGGGCGGCCTGGCCCACCAGTCGAAAGAGGTCCGCGGAGCGCGCGGCAAGCCCGGCCCTGGCCGCCGCTTTCGGCACCATCATCCACTCGGGGTGCAGCCGCAGCACATGCCCCGGGGGCAGGGCGAGCCCGAAGTGCGCGGTCAACAGGACGTTGACCCAGACGTGGACCTCGAGCCCGCGGAGCCGGGCCCGCTCGAGAAGACGGGCCAGAGGGTCGAAGGCGACGGGCTGATTGGCGAGAAGCGGGCTGCGAGCCACGACGCGTGAGGCGTAGAAGGCGTCGCCTCGGCCCCGGACCTGGACGAAGAGAGCGTTGAATCCGCCGCGGAACGCGTCGTCCACCACGCGGTCCACCGTGTCCGGAGACAAGAGGGCCGTGCGCACGACCCAGAGGCCCTTGAGCTCGGCCGGCGCCGTCGCGGCCCGGGCCGCCGTGGGATCGAGCGCCAGCAGCAGACCGGCCAGCGCGGCTCCCCTAGCGGTCCCCAAGGCGCCTCCGGCTCACGCCACGGGCCGCACGAGCAGGTCCTCGCCCTCGCGCACGCCCAGCTCCTGGAGCAGGGGGCGCGGCAGGTGCACGTCCCGCGCGAGGCCGGAGCGGAAGACCGCCGCCATGGTCGCCGTCCTCTTGTAGCCCAGGGTGCGCAGCTCGACCCGCAGCACGCCCCGGTCGAAACGCGGCGCCTTGCGCCACTCGTCCTGGAGCTTCTCCTCGAGCTCCACCGTCTCCGGGGTGCGGCCGTCGGGCCCGAGCAGGGAGAAGCTCGAGAAGGCGCGGGGCCCCTGCGCCCGCAACCGCTTCTGCAGCTCGACCTTCTCCAGGAACCCGGCCTCGCCGAGCTCGAAGAGCGCGCCCGCCACCTGCGCCGCGACTGAGGCCCGTCGCCTCGACGATCTCCCGGACGTCCCGCACCGAGTCGACGTAGCGCACCACCTTCCACTCGTCGGGCCCGAGCGTGCACCGGCGCCCCTCGGGTGGGTTCGCCATCTGGAAGACCACGCCGTCCGAGGGGATGAAGGCGTTCATGCGATGGAAGGCCGGCCCCAGGCGCTCCCCTTCGAGGATGAGCACCTCGATACCGTGGGTGACGTTCGGGGTGACCGCCTTCTCCTCGGGCAGGAAGGTGAGCTGCCCCTCGGTCCAGCCGAAGAGATCCAGGACGGCTTCGTCTCCCTGGAGCCGGGCCGAGGTGGCGTGGACGATGGCGCCCTTCTGGATGCGCAGGATCGCTTCCTGGCCGGGCGCGGAAGCGGTGAGCACGCCCGTCTTCTTGCCCGAAGCGAACAGCCGGAGCACGTCCGCCAGCTTGATCTCGCTGAGGGTCCCGATGAGCGACATGGCGAAGTAGGCTATCATGCCTGCTTGTGACGTTCGTGATCTCCGCACTCCTGGCCGCGCTCCTGGCGCAGGCCGCCCCGAAGACCGCCGCCGAGTTCCTCGCCCGAAGAATCGAGGAGCGGCAAGAGGCCGCGCCGGATCTCGTGGCCCGCTTCACCCAGACCTACCGCTCGGGCGCCCTCGGCCGAACCCTGGTCGAGCGGGGCGAGGTGAAGGTGAAGCGACCGGGGCGGATGCTCTGGGAGTACAAGACCCCCGAGAAGAAGACCTTCGTCTCGGACGGCCAGAAGTTCTACTTCTACGTGCCCGCCGACAAGCAGGTGATCGTGCGCGACCAGGACACGGCGCGGGCCTGCCCGCCCTCCTGCTCTCGGGCAAGGGCGCGGCTGCTCGCGGAGTTCCTGGCCTCCCTCGAGACGGGGCCCCCCGGACGCTCCCGCCTGAAGCTCGTCCCCCGCTCGCCGGATCCCGAGATCGCGCGGGTGTTCCTGGAGGTCGACGCCGACCTACCGCATCCGACGGATCGAGGTCGAAGACGCCCAGGGCAGCCGAGAGCGCCTTCGATTTCGACGACATCCGCGAGAACCTCGGCCTCCCGGACCGCACCTTCCGTTTCGAGATCCCGCGGGGCGTCGAAGTGATCACCGGATGAGGAGCCGCCCTCGCGGTCCTCGCCCTGGGCGCCCTCGCCGGGTGCGCCACCTCCTCGGCCTTCCGCGCCGGCGAGCAGGCCGAGCGCCGCCAGGACTGGGACCGGGCCGTCCTCGAGTACTCGCGCGCCCTCAAGAAGCAACCCGGACGACGTCCAGGCCCAGCGCGGCCTGACCCGCGCCCGCCTGCGGGCCGCGGAGCGGCACGCGAACGAGGGCCGGCGTCTGGCCGGTCGGGGCCTCTACAAGGAGGCCCATGGACGCCCTTCAGCTGGCCATGAGCCTGAACCCGACCGCGGCCGTGGCCAAGGAGATCGCCGACATCGAGGCGCGACAACGCGCCGGGGTCCAGGCGGCCTCCCTCGAGCAGGTGAAGGAGCGGGCGCGCGAGCGCGCCCTTCCCGGGCTCGGGCCTCGGAGCCGCGGCCCAGGAGCCGCTCGGCCTGACCTTCCGCGGCGCGAGCCTGCGCGAGGCCTACACCGCCCTCGGCAAGGTCGCCGGCGTCAACTTCGTCTTCGACCCGCAGCTCCAGGACCAGACCGTCACCCTCGACCTCAAGGACGTGGCCTTCGACCAGGCCTTGAACGCGCTCGGCACCGTCGGCCACACCTTCTACCGCGTGGTGGACTCCCACGTGCTGTCGGTCATTCCCGACACTCCCCAGAAGCGGCGCGAGTTCGAGCAGCAGGCGGTCAAGACCCTCTTCCTCTCGAACGCCGACCTCAAGGAGACGATCGACCTGCTCGCGCATCGTGCTCGGGGCGCGGCGCGTCGCTCCCCTGCCCGGAGCCAACGCCATCACCATCAACGACACCCCCGACAAGGTCGCCGCCGCCGAGCGCATCGTCGGCCATCGTGGACAAGCGGCGAGCCGAGGTCGTGGTCGAGGTGGAGCTGCTCGAGGTGAACCGGGGACGGCTCAAGGAGTACGGCATCGAGATCAGCTCGGGCGTGGCCGGGGGTCGACGGCATCGCGGGGGCGATCTTCCCCGATCCCACGAAGGTCACGACACCTGGGCGACAACCCCTACGACAAGGACAACCTGGTGGTGACCGGCCTGCCGGGCGTCATCTACCGGCTGCTGCAGACGGACTCCTCCACCCGCCTGCTCGCCAACCCGCAGCTTCGGACGAGCGAAGGCATGACCGCCCAGGCCGCGCTTCGGCGACAAGGTGCCGGTGCCGGTCACCACGTTCACCCAGATCGCGACGGGCGGCATCGCCCAACAGCCGATCACCTCGTTCGAGTACAAGAACGTCGGGGTCAACATCGACATCACCCCGCGGGTCCACCACGACGGGGACGTGACCCTGGCCCTGAAGCTCGACATCTCGGCGGTGGGACCGCCCGGCTACCAGGGGCTGCCGACCTTCAACAGCCGCACCCTCACGAGCGTGATCCGCCTCCGCGACGGCGAGACCAACATCCTGGCCGGCCTCATCAGCGACACCGAGCGCACGAGCCTCATCGGGCTCCCCGGTCTCGCCAGCATCCCCTTCCTGGGGCGCCTCTTCGCGCGCAACAAGACCGAGGTCACCGAGACCGACATCGTCATGACCCTGACCCCGCACATCGTCTCGAGGCCCGACATCCGCGAGGATGAGCTGCGGTCGTTCCTGGTCGGAGGCGAGAACTCGCCGCTCCTGTTCGAGGCGCCGCCCTCGACCCTGCCCGCCACCCCGCCGAAGAGCGAGCCGCCCCGGGTCGAGCCCATCCGCCCTCCGGCGCCGCCGCCTTCCCCGACGCCCCCGCCCACGACCTCGAACCCCTGAACCACGGGGGCGGAGTCGCCGAGCACGCTCAGGCCCCGGGGACCACCGCGGGAAGCTTCTCGATCTTGACCTTGCTGATGCGGTTCCTCTCGACGTCGACCACGGTCAGCCGGTGCTCCCCGAGCGGCACCACCTCGCCGCCCTTGGGCACGGCGCCGAGCCGCGCGAGCATGAAGCCCGCCACGGTCTGGAACTCCTCGGACTCGGGAAGCGGCACCTCGTAGCTGTCGCGCAGCTCCGCCGCCGAGACCGTCCCCTCGACGACCAGCGAGCCGTCGCGCAGCCGCTCGACCGGCCGCTCCTCCCAGTCGTACTCGTCCTGGATCTCGCCCACGATCACCTCGAGCAGGTCCTCGAGGGTCACGAGCCCGGTGACCGAGCCGTGCTCGTCGATCACGAGCGCCATGTGGGTGCGCCGCTTCTGCAGCTCCTTCAGCAGGGCGCCGACCTTCTTGGTCTCGGGCACGAAGTGCACGGGGTGCAGGATCTTGCGGATGACGACGGGCTGGCGCTTCTCCAGGAGGCGCAGCGCGTCCTTCACGTAGACGAGGCCCACCACGTTGTCGATCGAGCCGTCGAAGGCGGGGATGCGCGAGAAGCCGCTCTCCACGATCAGGGTCCCGACCGATGTCGGCGAGGTGTTCACGTCGAGGGCGAAGATCTTGGGCCGCGGCACCATGACCTTGCGCACCGGCGTGTCCGTGAACTCGAACACGCTGTGGATCAGCTCCATCTCGGTCTGGTCGAGGACGCCCTGCTGGCGCCCTTCCCGGACCATGTGCATGATCTCCTCCTCCGAGACGAAGGTCCGCGGGCCCGCGTCCTCGCACCCCGAAGAGGGCCAGGATCCGCCCGCGTGGAGGCGGTGAGCACGGCGACCACCCAGCGCGAGGCCCGGGCCATGACGCTCAAGGGCCAGGACACCAGGAGCGCGACCGTCTTCGGTGAACCGCAGGGCCAGGGCCTTGGGCACCAGCTCGCCCAGGATCAGCTCGACGTAGACGATGCAGACGCCGACGAGGAACGAGGCCACGACCGCCGGCGGGCACGCAGCGGCTGAACGCCCAGCCTCGCGAACCTGGGCTCCAGGTAGCGGCTCGCCAGGTAGCCGCCGAGGACCCCGGCCAGGGTGCCCATGACCGTGACCCCGATCTGCACCGTGGCCAGGAACTGGTCCATGTCGTCCTGGAGGCGCTTGACCCGGAGCGCGCCCTTGCTGCCCTCGGCGATCGAGGGCCTCGATGCGGCTCCGGCGCGCGGAGATGATGGCGATCTCGCTGCCGGAGAAGAAGCCGTTCCCGAGCAGGAGAATGAAGATCGTGATACCGAGGTAGACCGGCTCACTCATGATGGAGAGGGCAGTCTACCAGACCGTCCCGTTGCCTTGTCCCGGGCGTCTCTGGTAGCGTGGGCCCGAGGTCTTCGCGAAACGCGGGTCGTCCGCGCGCGAGCAACGAGGAGGAAGGCTTTGGCCAACGGCGAGATCTTCGACCTGACCGTCATCGGGAGCGGCCCGGGCGGCTACGTGGCCGCCATCCGCGCCGCCCAGATGGGGCTGAAGACGGCGGTGGTGGAGCGCGATCCCGCGGGCTGCGGCGGCACCTGCCTGCTGCGCGGCTGCATCCCGACGAAGGCGCTCCTGCACACCGCCGACCTCTACGAGGACCTGAAGAACGGCAAGGAGTTCGGGATCGTGGCCGACAACGTCGGCATCGACTTCCCCGCCCTCATGGCCCGCAAGAACCGCATCGTCACCCGCCTCTCCAAGGGCATCGAGACGCTACCTCTTCAAGAAGAACAAGATCACGCTCTTCAAGGGCCACGGCCGCCTCGAGGGCGGCCGGACCGTGATCGTGAAGGGCGAGCAGGGCGAGACCAAGGTCCAGACGAAGGCCGTGATGCTGGCCACCGGCTCGCGGCCGCGCTCCCTCCCGGGCATGACGCCCGACGGCCAGGCCATCCTCACCTCCGACGACATCCTCGCAGCTCCAGCAGATGCCCAAGAGCCTGGTCGTGATCGGCGCCGGCGCCGTGGGCATCGAGTTCGCGTCGATCTTCGCCCGCTTCGGCGCCGCCGTCACCGTGATCGAGATGCTGCCGCGCGTGCTGCCCCTCGAGGACGAGGAGATCTCGGCCGAGGCCGGCAAGATGCTGGCCAAGCACATGGCCATCCACACGGGGGCCAAGACCGAGGCCGCCCTCAAGACCGCGGCCGGCGTCGAGGTCGGCTTTCGCACGGCCACCGGCGAGGCGAAGACGGTCACCGCGGAGCTGCTGCTGGTGGCGGTCGGGCCGCGGGCCGGTGACCGACGGCCTCGGCCTCGAGTCCACCAAGGTGCAGCTGGAGCGCGGCTACGTCCGGACCAACGACCGCATGGAGACGGACGAGCCCGGCGTCTTCGCCATCGGCGACGTGGTCACGATCGACGGCAAGCCGCACCCGCAGCTCGCGCACGTGGCCTCGGCCGAGGGCATCGGCGTGGCCGAGCGCCTCGCGGGCAAGAACACCGAGCCGGTCAACTACGACCGCGTCCCCTCCGCCACCTACTGCTCGCCCGAGACGGCCGGCGTCGGCCTGACCGAGGCCGAGGCCAAGAAGCGCGGCTACGACGTGAAGGTCGGCCGGTTCCCCTTCGCGAACCTGGCCAAGCCGCGCATCCTCGGCCACGACGGCGGCCTCGTGAAGGTCGTCTCGGAGGCGAAGTACGACGAGGTGCTGGGCGTCCACATCGTCGGCCCGCACGCGACCGACCTCATCTCCGAGGCCTGCCTCGCCCTGCGCCTCGAGGCCACGACCGAGGAGATCGCGCGCACCATGCACCCGCACCCGACGCTGCCCGAGGCGCTGATGCAGGCGGCCGAGGCGGTCTACGGTCACGCCATCGACGCCTGACCTCGACCCATCGATGACGCCCAAGCCACCGGCGGACCGGCTCGACCGGACGCAGCTCCTCGAGATCTACCACTTCTTGAAGCTGAACCGGCTGCGTGGAGGAGAAGCTCACCAACCTCTACCGCCAGGGCAAGGTGGTGGGCGGCCTCTACCGCAGCCTCGGGCCAGGAGGGCTGCTCGGTGGGCAGCGCCTACGCCCTCGAGCGCGGCGACATCTTCACTCCCCTCATCCGCAACCTCGGGCGCCATCTTCGTGCGCGGCGGACGGCCGCGCGACGTCTTCGCGCAGTACATGGCCAAGGCCGCCGGCCCCACCCGCGGCCGGGACCTGAACATCCACTTCGGCTGGATCTCCGAGGAAGGGCAGCATGCCCTCCGTCATCTCGATGCTCGGCGACATGGTCCCGATGCTGGCCGGCGCCCTCCTGGCCGAGCGGATGAAGGGCAGGCCCACCGTCGCCCTCACCTGGATCGGCGACGGCGGGCGTCTCGACCGGCGCCTTCCACGAGGGCTTCAACTTCGCCTGCGTGCAGAAGGCTGCCCCTCGTGGTGATCGTCGAGAACAACAAGTACGCCTACTCGACGCCCACCTACAAGCAGACCGCGAACACCCGCTTCGTGGACCGCGCCAAGGCCTACGGCTGCCTCGGCGAGCGCAGGTGGACGGCAACGACGTGCTCGCGGTCTACGAGGTGACGCGGCAGGCCATCGAGCGCGCCCGGCGCGGCGGGGGCCCGACCCTGATCGAGGCCGAGACCATGCGCATGCGCGGCCACGCCGAGCACGACGACATGAAGTACGTGCCGCCCGCGCTGCTCGAGGAGTGGGCGCCGGAAGGACCCGATCCTCCGCTACGAGGAGGCGCTTCTGGCCTGCGGCGCGGCCACCCGCGAGGACCTGGACGGCCTCGTCGGCCGAGATCGACCGGCGCTCGCGGAGGACCTCGCCTTCGCCGAGGCGAGCCCGTTCCCGGATCCGCAGAGCGGCCTCGCCGGCGTCTACGCCGACCGCGACGTCGCCTTCCCCTACCCCCTCGCTCGTCGCCGAGTGGGAGAGGCGAAGGGGCGCGCCTGATGGCCGTCCTCACCTACCTCGAAGCCATCCGGCTCGCCATGCTCGAGGAGATGCAGCGGGACCCGCGCGTCTTCGTGATCGGCGAGGACGTCGGCACCTACGGCGGCGCCTTCCGGGTCACCGCCGGCTTCCTCGACACCTTCGGCGAGAAGCGCGTGATCGACACGCCGATCAGCGAGACCGCGATCGTGGGCGCGGCCATCGGCGCGTCGCTCATGGGCATGCGCCCGATCGCCGAGATGCAGTTCATCGACTTCATCTCCTGCGCCTTCGACATGCTCGTGAACTACGCGGCCAAGAGCCGCTACCGCTGGGGCGCCGGCGTGCCCATCGTGGTGCGCGGCCCGTGCGGGGGCGGCGTCCACGGCGGGCCCTTCCACAGCCAGAACCCCGAGGCCTACTTCATGAACGTGCCGGGCCTCAAGATCGTGGCCCCGGCCACCCCCACCGACGCCAAGGGCCTCCTGACCGCGGCCATCCGCGACCCCGACCCGGTGATCTACCTCGAGCACAAGTTCCTCTACCGCCGGATCAAGGAAGAGGTGCCGGACGGCGAGGTCGTGACCCCGATCGGCAAGGCCCGGGTCGCGCGCGTCGGCCGGGACGTCTCGATCATCACCTACGCGGCGATGCTGCACGTGGCGCTCGAGGCCGCCGAGGCCGCGGCCCGGGACGGGATCGACGTCGAGGTGGTCGACCTGCGCACCCTGCTCCCCCTGGACGAGGAGGCGATCCTCGCGCACCGCGGCCAAGACCGGCAAGGTGATCGTGCTCCACGAGGCCACGCGCACCGGCGGACCCGGGGGCGAGATCGCGGCGCTCATCGCCGAGCAGGCCTTCGAGTACCTCGACGCGCCGGTGGTGCGGATCGCCGCCCCGGACACGCCGGTCCCCTACTCGCCGCCCCTCGAGGACACCTTCCTGCCGAACGCCGAGAAGGTCGGCCGGGCCATCCGCGCGCTCGCGGACTACTGATGACTAGAATACGGACGACGGCACCGGCGGTGAGGAGAATTGACCATGACTGACGTCATCATGCCCCAGATGGGCGAATCGATCGCCGAGGGGACCGTCACCAAGTGGATGAAGAAGGTCGGGGACAAGGTCGAGCGCGACGAGCCGCTCTTCGAGATCTCGACCGACAAGGTCGACGCCGAGATCCCGTCGCCCGCCGCCGGCGTGCTCCAGGAGATCCGGGTCGAGGCGGGGCCACGGTGCCCATCAACACCGTGGTGGGCGTGATCGCGGCCGAGGGAGTCGCGGTCGTCGCTCGCTCCCGTCGCGCCCCCGAGCGCGCCTGCTCCGGCCCCGCCCGCCCGTCGCTCCCGCTCCGCCTGTCTCGGCCGCGCCGGCGCCCGCTCCGGCCGCGACCCCGGCTGCCCCTGCGCCGCCCCCGCCTGTCGATTTCGTCCTCGAGGGCGAGCGGTCGCCCGCGTCCGCCGCCCCCCCGAAGCCGCGCGCGGAGATGACCGCCGAGGAGCTGCGCCAGACCCGCTCGTCGCCGGTCGTCCGCAAGATCGCGGCCGAGCACAACGTCGACATCCGCGCGATGCCCGGGCACCGGGATCTCGGGCCGCGTGACGAAGCAGGACATCCTGGGGCACCTCGAGACCAAGGCCGCGCCCGCGCCGGCACCCCCGCGCTCCAGCGCCCGCCCGCGGCCACCCGTCCCCGCTGCCCCCGCCGCGCCCCCGCCCGTCGGCTCCCCGTCGCCGGCCGGCCCCGTGGTCACGCCCGGCGAGCGCGTCGAGGTCGTGCCGATGTCGCCGATCCGGCGGAAGACCGCCGAGCACATGGTCGCTCTCGAAGCGCACCTCGGCCCACGTCGCCACCGTCTTCGAGATCGACATGACGCGGATCGACCAGCTGCGCCACAAGCACCGCGCGGCCTACGAGGAGCGGAGCGGCGTCAAGCTCACCTACATGCCCTTCATCCTGAAGGCCACGGTCGACGCCCTCAAGGCCTGGCCCGTCCTCAACGCCAGCATCGACGGCGACTCGATCGTCTACGCGAAGGACATCAACCTCGGGCATCGCCGTGGCCCTCGACTGGGGCCTCATCGTGCCCGTCATCCACAACGCCGACGAGAAGAACCTCCTGGGCCTGGCGCGCGCGGTGAACGACCTCGCCGAGCGGGCGCGGGCCAAGAAGCTCAAGGTGGACGAGGTCCAGGGCGGGACGTTCACGATCACGAACCCCGGCGTGTTCGGCAGCCTGTTCGGCACGCCCGATCATCAACCAGCCGCAGGTCGCCATCCTGGGCGTGGGCACGATCGAGAAGCGGCCGGTGGTGCGCGACGACGCCATCGCCATCCGGACCATGGCCTACTTCGCCCTGAGCTTCGACCACCGGCTCGTGGACGGCTCCGACGCCGACCGCTTCATGGCCCACCTCAAGAAGGGCCTCCAGGAGTTCGACGAGTCCGGGCTCTAGTGAGCCGGGCTGTGCACGCGCCTCAGGACCCTCGTCCGCCCGTGAGCGCCGGCGAGCGGCGAGTCCTCGTGGTGCGGCGACTCGGCCGGGTCCCCTACGCCGAAGGCCTCGAGCTGCAGGCGCGCCTGGTGGCCGAGCGACAGGCCGGCCACGTACCCGACACCCTGCTGCTCCTCGAGCACGAGCCGGTCTTCACCCTGGGACGCAACGCCCGGCCCGAGAACCTGCTCCTCTCCGCGGAGGCCCTGCGCGCCCGCGGCTTCGACGTGTTCGAGACCGGCCGCGGCGGCGACGTCACCTACCACGGCCCCGGGCAGGTCGTGGGCTACCCCATCCTCGACCTCGGCCCCGACCGACGCGACGTCCACCGCTACGTGCGCGACCTCGAAGAGGTGATGATCCGGACCTGCGCCGACTACGGCGTCGCGGCCGGCCGGGTCGCCGGGCCTCACCGGGCGCCTGGGTCGGCGACGAGAAGATCGGCGCCATCGGCGTGCGCATCGCGCGCTGGGTCACGTCGCACGGCTTCGCGCTCAACGTCTCGACCGACCTCTCACCCTTCGATCTCATCGTCCCCTGCGGGATCCGGGGACGCGGGGTCACGAGCCTCGAGCGGCTCGTCGGCGGCCCGCTGTCACTCGACGAGGTGATGACGCGCCTTGCCGGCCACCTCGCCGGCGTCTTCGAGCGCCGGATCGCCTAGGGCCGCTCGGAGAACAGCGGGCGTTGCGCAGGGCCACGACCAGGAAGTCGGCCAGGGTCTCGGCCGCGGCCACGTCGTCGAGATCGAAGGCCGCCGCCTCCATGCTCTGGAAGTCGATGGCCCCGACCGCCGCTCCGTCGTCGAGCAGCGGAACCACCATCTCGGAGCGCGTGCCCGGCACGTCCGGCTGGTAGTCGCGATCCTTGGCCACGTCGCTCGCCACCTGGGGTGCGCGCAACCGCAGGGCCCGACCGATGATCCCGCCCGGCGGCCCCTGGGCGCGGCCGCGGCTCTCGCGGCCCACTCCGACCTGGCCGGCCCACCGGCCCACCAGCACCCCGTCGTGCGTCCAGCACCACGACCGCCACGTAGCTGTAGTCGAGGCGCCCCTGGATCGCCTCGGCCGCCTCCTGCATCAGGCGGTCCGGCTCCAGGATCCCCGCGATCCGGCGCGTGACCGAGGCCAGGAGGCCGATCTGCTCGGCGCGGTGAAGGCTCTGCCGCTCCGACTTCGACAAGGCCTCGTTCGCCCGCAGAGCCTCCCGCGCCCGCTCCTGCGCCCGCGCCGCCTGCTCCTCGGCTTCCACCAGCCGGCGTGCCGCTTCCTCTTCCTGGGCCTGGAGCAGCGCTCTCGAGACGCCGGTCCCCGAGCTCGTCCAGGGCCAGGAGCGACTCGGCGAGCGACGTCGCGGTCGGGGCACGAGCTGCACGAGGAAAGGCAGACAGCAGCGGTCGAACACGCGAATGGCGCGCGCCGCGGGCAGGAGGCTGTCGCCCAGGCGCGCGGAGTCTTCCGCCGATCGCGCCTCGTCCGCGAGGAGCTCGTCGAGCTCGCCCTGTCCAAGTCGCCGGAGCATCGACTCCGTGCTCCGGGCGCAGTAATCGCGGAGGTCTTCTTCCGGCTCTGGCCAACCCTCGCGGAGGGCGTCGGTCCAGGCCACGATCAGTGCCTCGCGGTGCGGATCGAGCCACTGTGCCGTCCGCTTGCAGCGCAGTCGACGAGGGAATCCTTCACGCCGCCTTCTCCCCGCTATAGACGTAGGCGATGCCGCCCGTGAGCTTCGTCATCGCGACCCGCGCGAAGCCGCTGGTCGTCATGAGGGCGGCGAAGGTCTCGGGCGCCGGGAACCGCTCGACGGACGCGGGCAGGTAGGCATAGGCCCCGGGATCGCCGCTCAGCAGGCCTCCGACCCGCGGCAGGACCTGCGCGAAGTAGAACCGGTAGAGCGGACCCAGCAGGCCGGGTGGCATCGAGAACTCGAGAACGACGAGCCGCCCCCCGGGCCGCAGCACCCGGAGCAAGCTCGCGCAGGGCAGCGGCCGGGTCGCCGATGTTGCGGATGCCGAAGGAGACGAGGGCCCCGTCGAAGGCGCCCGCGGCCAGCGGCAACCGTTCGCCGTCTCCACAGGCAAGCCCCGCCCGCTTCGCCCACCCGCCGCGCGCGAGCTTCGTGGCCCCTCGCACCAGCATCGCGGCCGAGAGGTCGATGCCGATCCCGCGACGCTCCGGCCCACGCCTCAGGGCTTCGATCAGCAGGTCTGCGGTCCCGGTGCAGAGGTCGAGCAGGCGCGCCTTGGGCCCGAGTCCGAGCACGTCGACGGCGCGCTTTCGCCAGCGCGTGTCGACGCCGGCCGAGAGCAGCCGGTTCAGCAGGTCGTAGCGGGGCGCGATGCGGTCGAACATCGACCTGACCGCGGCCTTCTCGGGGGCCCCGGGGGTGGGGGCCGCGGTCGCGTCGTCCAGGGTGGCGCTCGTGGTCAGGGCATCCTCAGGGCGATTATAGGGTCGGCCGCAGCCAGCGCGCAGCCGCGGTCACGGCGAAATACCCGACGCTGATCCAGCCGTTCAGGGTGAAGAAGGCGAGGTCGACCCGAGAGAGGTCGTCCGCCCGCACGAGGGAGTGCTCGTAGGCGAGGAGCGCCGCGACTCCCGCGACCCCGACGAGGTAGATCGGATGAAGAGGCGTCAGCCAGTAGAGGCTGGCCAGGAGGCCTACGGCGGCCAGGTGGAGAGCTTCGGCCGCCACGAGGGCGCGAGCGATCCCGAGCCAGGCCGGAAGGGACCGGAGGCCCTCCTTGCGGTCGAAGTCGGCGTCCTGGCAGGCGTAGATCGTGTCGAATCCCGCGACCCAGCACAGTACGGCAGAGCCCAGCACGATCGGCTCGGGTGCGAAAGACCCGCGCACGGCGAGCCAGGCTCCGACCGGCGCGATGCCGAGAGCCAGGCCGAGGACGAGGTGCGAGAACGGCGTGAAACGCTTCGTGTAGGAGTAGCCGAAAACGATGGCCAGGGCCACGGGCGAGAGAGCCAGGCAGAGCGGGTTCAGCATCCCGGCCGCGAGCACGAGCGCCGAAGCCGAGAGAAGGACGAACGCCCAGACCTCGGCGCGAGAGAGCAGGCCACGCGGCAGCTCGCGGCCTGCGGTACGGGGTTCCTGGCGTCGATCCACTGGTCCGCGAGCCGATTGAAGCCCATGGCCGCGCTCCGCGCCCCCACCATGGCCACGAGGATCCACACCACGGTCCCGAGCCCGAGGCCTGGCCCCGCGGCCAGCACCAGCGAGGTGAGGGCGAAAGGCAACGCGAAGATCGAGTGCGAGAACTTGATCATGCGACCGTAAGCCAGGGCTCGACCGACGAGCGCGCTCACGGCCGCACCGGCGTCACGTGCACGCCGCTCACCAGGTACGCCAGCGGGTCGACGGGCGGCTCAGCCGCAGGCGCGTAGGCCAGGGCCGCGCGCTTCCCCGGCTCGATCGTCCCCAGGTCGCCGAGCCCCAGGGCCCGCGCGCCACCGAGCGTCGCCATCCGGACGAGATGTGCGGGATCGAGAGTCGGGAACTCGCGGTGCAGCACGGCCACGTCGTCCATCAAGTCGAGGCTCCCCGCGCTGGCCAGGCTGTCGGTGCCGAGGGCCAGGGCCACTCCCGCCGCCAGCATCGCGGGCACGGGGGGCAGGCCCACGCCCAGCCGCCGATTGCTTCGCGGGCAGACGGCGACGGCGACTCCCCGGCCTGCGAGCGTGTCGTATGTCGGCCTCGTCGACTTGGACGCAGTGCGCGGCCACGAGGCCGGGGTGCAGGGCCCCGAGCCCGTCGACATAGGACACCGGGCTCCGCCGCGGTGGCGAGAAGGGCACGTGGCCGAGGCCGCGTCGCTCCAGGAAGCCCGCCCACTCCCCATCACCCCTGGCCAGGAAGGCCGACTCGGCCAGGGACTCCGCCAGGTGGATCGCCGCCGGCCCCCCGCGGCGAGCCAGGGCGCGGAGGAGCGGCGCCGAGACCGAATGCGGGGCATGGGCGGCGAGACGAATCTGCACATGCCCGGGGAGGTCTTCCGAGGCTTCCCGCGCCCGCGCCTCGGCGAACTGGAGAACCGCCTCGGCCTTCGCGGGGTCCCAGGAGAGGAGCTCGTAGAACACGACCGCGGCGGCGAGACCGGAGCGGCCGAGCATCGGCAGATGGGCAAGGCCGTTCGACACGTCGCCGACCGCGACGGTGCCCGACGCGACCAGGGCCCGGGTGGCCTCCGCGGTGGCCGCCTCCACCACCTCCGGCGGGGCCTCGCCCCGCGCCGCGACGAGCGCCTCCACCCAGGGCACGAAGCCGCGCGCGTCATCGAGCC
Organism: uncultured Acidobacteriota bacterium; assembly: GCA_963760685.1. GTDB lineage: Bacteria > Acidobacteriota > Vicinamibacteria > Fen-336 > Fen-336 > CAVXEA01. The sequence continues at coordinate 1,682,045 of CAVXEA010000003.1, read as the reverse complement.
GCCCGGCCAGGTGGCTGAGCTCGAGGTGGCAGTGGGCGTTCACGAGGCCGGGCATGAGCACGCCCGGCCCCAGGTCGCGCACGAGGCCCGCGCGGCGCCGCGGCGTCGTCAGCCGACCCCGCCCAGACGATGCGGCCCTCCGCGACCGCCACGACCCCGTGGCGCACCGGCGGGCCGCTCACGGGAACGACCCAACCGGCGGTCACCAACTGGACGCCCGACTTCTCCACTTCCATCGACGCTTCTTCCAAGGGCTAGGCCGCGTCGTCCCGGCGGTCGCGCCAGCGGTTCCAGAGAAGCACGAGCCCCTGGATCACGAACAGCGGCGCGAGCGCGGCCGCGGCGAACACCATCTGTGGCCGAAACGACGGAGAGAGCCCCGCCCCGGCCCCGAAGGGATTCTCGCCGATCAGGTACGTCCACGTGGCCGAGGGGCCGCGAAGTCCCGAGGCGTCCCAGTCGACGCCCTCGGGGCCCACCACGACCGCGTCCATCGCCCGAAGCGCCTCCTCGTCGATCCGGTCCACCAGGGCCGGGAACGCCTCGCCGACCTGTCTCTGGAACTCCGCGAGCGGGTACTTGCCACCGAAAGCGAGCAGGTGGCTGTCGTCCCGGAGGTCGCGGGCCTCGGCCAGGTGGTCGCACCAACAACGGTCGAAGGTCAGCAGGGCGACGCGGCGTGCGATGGCCATGCGCGCCCCCTCGCCAAGCCCGGGGTGGAGCTCGACGAGGCGGGCCGCAGCCTCGACCACGAGCGCGTCGCGTGGCTCCGCGTCCTCCAAGATGCCCCGACGCCGCTCCAGGATCGCCCGGCGCTGTCGCTCGACCGGAGCCGAGTAGGCATAGAGCGTCCGCCGCACCTCGACCGTCTCGCCTTCGACGATTCTCTGGGCGCGAGCGATCTCGGCGGCCACGAGCGGCCTGTCGATCGCTCCGTCCTGCCGGCGCGGCAGATGGCGAGCGGTGACCAGTTTCTCCACACCGTAACGGCGCACGAGGTCGTCCTCGAGGCTGACGAAGAAGCGTGAGCTGCCGGGATCCCCTTGCCGTCCCGCCCGGCCGCGGAGCTGCCGGTCGATGCGGCGGCTCTCGTGGCGGTTCGTGCCGATGACGTAAAGGCCTCCGGTGGCCAGGACGCGCTCGCGGGCGCTCTCGTCGGCCCCGCCTAGCCGGATGTCCGTCCCCCGACCCGCCATGTTGGTCGAGATGGTCACGGCGCCCGATGCTCCCGCGGCGGCGACGACCTGCGCCTCGCGCTCGTCGTTCTTCGCGTTCAGCACCTCGACCACGACCCCGGCGCCCCGTAGCGCGGCGGCCAGCTCTTCCGATTCCCCGACGCTTGCCGTCCCGACGAGGACCGGCCGGCCCATCGCGTGGACCCGTGCGATCTCGACGACGAGCGCCCGCCGCTTGGCCTCCTTGTGCGTGAACACCACGTCCGCGTGATCGACGCGCACGTTCGGGCGGTGGGTGGGAACGACCGCCACCCGCAGGCCGTAGAAGTCCAGGAGCTCTTCCGCCGCGGGCTCGGCGGTGGCGGTCATGCCGGAGAGCCTGGGATAGAGCCGCAGGAAGTGCTGGAGGGTGATCGAGCCGAGGATCCGACCCTCGGGCTGCTGCCGCACGCCCTCCTTCGCCTCGAGGGCGGCGTGCAGACCGTCGGGCCAGCGTCGTCGGTCGGCCACCCGGCCCGTGAAGTCGTCCACGAGCTCGACCTTCCCGGCGCGGACGATGTAGTCGACGTCGCGCCGCAGGAGATGCTCGGCGTGGAGCGCGTTGCGCACGTGGGCGTGGAGGGTCAGGTTCTCCGAGGAGAAGAGCGCCCCGCAACCGAGCAGGCCTTCGACCCGCGCCGTTCCTGCCTCGGTGAGGGCGATGTTGTGGCCGTATTCATCGGTGTCGAAGTCCGTCCCCGGCGTGAGGGCCCGCACGAGCGCGGCGATCCGCTCCAGGCCCGGCGTCGTTCCCCCGCTCTCGCCCGCGATCACGAGCGGGATGCGGGCCTCGTCGATCAGGATCGAGTCCGCCTCGTCCACGATCGCGAAATGGAAAGGGCGGTGGACGAGGTCCGCCCGCTCGAGGGTGAGGCCGTCGCGCAGGTAGTCGAAGCCCGCTTCCTTGGCCGTGGCGTACGTCACGTCGGCCGCGTAGGCCCGACGGCGTTCCGCGGTGCCAAGGCCCTCCTGGACGACGCCCACCTCGAGCCCGAGCAGCCGGTAGACCGGGCCCATCCACGCGGCATCGCGCCGGGCGAGATAGTCGTTGAAGGTCAGGACGTGGACGCCTTCGCCGGAAAGGGCGTTCAGGAAGGCAGGTGCGATGGCAGCCAGGGTCTTGCCTTCCCCCGTGGCGAGCTGCGCGACCTCTCCCGAGTGGAGGGCCAGTCCTCCGAGCATCTGCTCGTCGAAGGGGCGCTGCCCCAGCGCCCGCCGCGCCGCCTCTCGGGCCAGGGCAAACGCTTCGGCTTCCAAGAGCGGAAGCGGCTCCCCGGCCCCGACCCGCTCCCGCAACCTGCGGGCCCGTTCGGTGATCGACTCGTCCGGGAGCTCCAGAAGGTCGGGCTCGAGGGACGTGATCGCCGTGAGTCTGGCCCGATGGCCCCTGAGCTCGTAGTCGATGGGCCGGCCCCTCAGCACGTCGACAATTCGCTGCAAGCCAATGTGGGCCACGATCTCGAATTGTAGTTTGCCTTGCGGCGAGGCGCCCACCGGGGTTACCCTCAGAGCCCTAACCCTCGAACCAGAGTTCTCACCCGTGGAAGATCCGACGGCCTTTCTTCGGCTTGCGCACGCGCACGCCCAGGAGGATACGGTCATGATGATCAGTGCGCTGGCGCGCCGTCTCCGCAACTCGGGACGCCATGGTCTTGCTCCCGCGTTCATGATCCTCGCGGCCCTGAGATTCCCGGACGTGGCTTGGGCGACAGGCAGCCCGGAGCTTCGCATCGAGGAAGTCCGGGCCGACCTGGAAGCCGGGTTACTGCACATCCATGGCCAGGAGTTCATCCGAGGCCGGCATGATCGCGTGCAGGTCTCTTTCTCGGGCGTGTGGTTGAGTCTCGACAGCCAGAGCGCCACGCTCATCGTCGCGCAGCTCCCGGCGGGCATCGAGCCCGGCACCTACCGCCTGGTCGTCTGGCGCGGCCCGGATGCTCGCGGTTTTCACAAGGCCGAGATGGACGTGACCCTCGGCGCGGGCGGTCTCCAGGGGCCCGAGGGTCCGGCGGGGCCCGAGGGACCCATGGGTGATCCGGGTCCTCCCGGGCTGCCGGGCAAGGACGGCGAGCGGGGCGACGCCGGTCCCCAGGGTCTTCGAGGCGACGTCGGTCCGCCCGGGCCGGCCGGAGCGGCCAACATCAGCGGCACGACCAACTTCCTCACGAAGTTCACGTCCGCGACGACCGGGGGGAACTCGCTGCTCTTCGACAACGGCACCAGGGTCGGCCTCGGCACCACGGCCCCTTCGTTCCCCCTCCAGGTGCTCACATCCGATGGGTCGAGGAGCGTCGACATCCAGAACTCAGATCCAGGTGGAGACGGCATCTGGGGCTTCAGCAACGCAGCGGCAGGCGCAGGCACCGCTGCCGGCGTGGTCGGCATCTCGAGCCAGGCGTCCGCGTCGGCCGCCGGGGTCTGGGGGGAGAACCCCAATCCCAATGGCACGGGAGTCATCGGTGTCGCGAATGGTTACGGTTCGGCGGTCCTGCCCGCGGGCTCGGGCGGCGCGTTTACCGGAGGCACGACCGGCGTCTACGCCCGGTCCACGACGTCCGGCGTCGGACAGGCCATCCTCGCCGAGCAGTTCAGCGACCAGGTGCGCGTGGCCTACTGGAGCGGCACGACCCTCTACAAGATCCACGGCGCCGGCTCGGTGTCGACGCACGTGAAGGACGTGACCGATGCCACGGGCGCGCGGCGCGTCACCCTGCACGCACCCGAAGCCCCCGAGATCTACTTCATGGACTTCGGAACCGGGCGATTGCAGGAGGGCCGCGCGCGTGTCGAGCTCGATCCGCGGCTCCTCGCGAGCGTCACGATCGACGCGGACCACCCGATGCGCGTGTTCATCCAGCTCGAAGAGAACGAGGACACACGCGGGGTGGTGGTGAAGAACAAGACTGCGACCGGCTTCGACGTGGTGGAGATCGGCGGCGGGCGTTCGAGCCAACCGTTCCAGTGGCAGATCGTCGCCAACCGCGCGGACGAGGTGCTGTCCGACGGGCGCGTCTCACGCAACTCCAACGCGCGCTTCGAGGAAGCGCCCGGACTCGAGCGCGCGCAACCGGAGGATCCGGCCGGCTTGGATGCCACCGTGATCGAGCGCGCTCCTGCTCTTCGCGGACCCCGACGCGCGAATCCATCGCCAACGGCAAGGTGAGCCTGCCGCTCGATTGGCGTCGGGCTCGCTCGAAAGTACGCGCCTAGGAGGACACCGGAACGGCCACTGACTGGACCGGCGGCACCGGATGCGACCAGCAGTAGGGGTCGCCCACGATCTCGTAGTGCATCGTGCGCCGCTTCGGGATGAAGCCGGCCTGCTGGATGTTGCGCGCGATCTCGGCCTCGGTCAGGCGGAAGTGGGCCCCCGCGGCCGAGACCACGTTCTCCTCGATCATGAGGCTGCCGAAGTCGTTGGCCCCGAAACGGAGCGAGACCTGGCCGATCTTGCCGCCCTGGGTCACCCACGAGGCCTGGACGCTCGGGAAGTTGTCGAGCATCACGCGAGCCACGGCCAGGGTGCGCAGGTACTCGAACGAGGTCAGCTCCTCCCCGCCGATGGCGGTGTTCGAGGGCTGGAAGGTCCAGGCGATGAACGCGGTGAAGCCGCCCGTGCGGTCCTGAAGGTCGCGCAGGTGGAGCAGGTGGTCGATGCGCTCTTCGAGCGTCTCCACGTGGCCGAACATCATGGTGGCCGTGGTCCGCATCCCCAGGCGGTGCGCCCCTTCCATCACGCCCAGCCAGTCCGCGGTCGACCCCTTGTGGATGCCGATGATCTGGCGCACGCGGTCCGAGAGGATCTCGGCGCCTCCGCCCGGGATCGAGTCGAGGCCCGCGGCCATGAGCCGCCGTAGCGCCTCCTCGGTGGTCAGCTCGCGAGACCTTCTCGATGTGCTTCACCTCGGCCGGGGAGAGGCCGTGGATCCAGATCGTCGGGTAGGTCGACTTGATCCAGCGGAACAGCTCCTCGTAGTACTCGATCCCGAGGTCCGGGTGCAGCCCGCCCTGCAGCAGGAGCTGCGAGCCTCCGAGCGCGATCGTCTCCTCGATCTTCTGCGAGAGCTCGGCCTTCGAGAGCAGGTAGCCTTCCTTCGAGGGCAGGTCGCGGTAGAAGGCGCAGAAGGCGCACTGGGCCGTGCAGACGTTCGTGTAGTTGATGTTGCGGTCGATGATGTAGGTGACGACGGGCTCGGGATGGAGGCGCCAGCGCACGGCGTCGGCCAGGGCCCCGAGCTCGAGGAGCTCGCCGCCCCGGATGAGGGCGACGCCCTCCTCGCGGGAGAGACGCTCCCCGGCGCCGACCTTCTTGCGGACCTTCTCAGGAATGGCCATGGAACCGCAGCTCCGGGACCCGCGGAATGAGGCCGAGGGCGAAGGCGCGCCGGTAGAACTCGCGCAGGCCTGCTTGCTCGGCCGCCCCCAGGTCGAATTGGATGTGCTCGGTCAGGTACGTCTCGTTCGTCCGCGCGTGCCCGCCGCCGTGACCGGCATAGCCCTCGGCGATCTCTCGCACGGCCTTGCGTCCCGATTCGAGCGCCGCCTGCAAGGCGGCGATACCGGGCGCGTCGATGACGCCCAGCGGGCCCGCCCAGAAGGCGTAGACGAAGGGCAGCCCGGTCGCCTGCTGCCAGGCGAGACCCAGGTCGAGGTGGGCGACCGAGCCCTCCAGGTAGAGCGCGGGATCGCCGATCAGGAGGGCCCCGTCGGCCGCGCCCAGCATCTGCGTCGAGGGACGGCGCCATCTCCACGTACTCGGGGTCGCGACCCAGCCGCTCGCGCAAGAGCACCTTCAGGAGCGCCACGCTGGTGCGGCTCGAGGTGTCGAGGGCCACGCGCCTCAGGTTCGCGACGGGCACGTGTGTGGTACAGGTTCACCGAGCGCACGGGGCCGCGGCTGCCGATGGCGATCCCGGGCACGATCGCGTAGTCGCCGAAGGCGTACTCGATCGACGGGATGGTGCCGAGGTCGATCTCGCCCGGCGTGCAGGCGCTCGGCCACGCGCGAGGGCACCTCGCGCACGAGCGTGAAGCGAGGGTCGCGGTCGAGCCCGTGGATGATGGGCTCGACGTTCAGGTAGGAGACCGCCCCGAGCCGCACGGCGGTGGCGCGCACCGTCCTCTCGGGACCGGGCCTTTCCCGGCGCCGCGAGCGTGCTCACCACTCCTTGACCACGTTGAAGACGGTGTCGCGCTCGATGGGCCGCCGTCCCGCCTCGCGCACCAGCCGGCACAGCTCGTGGACGGTCATCGACTGCGCGGTCTGCGCCCCCGCGTCGTGGGCGATCTTCTCCTCGGTCACCGTGCCGTCGATGTCGTCCGCCCCGAAGGAGAGGCCGACCTGGGCGAGGCGCGGGCCGATCATGATCCAGTACGACTTGATGTGCGGGAAGTTGTCGAGGAGGAGCCGGCCCACCGCGATCGCCTTCAGGTCCTCGAAGCCGGTGGTCTCGGGCAGCTTCATGGCCGGCGCTTCCCAGGGCTGGAAGGCCAGCGGGATGTAGGTCACGAAGCCGCCCGTCTCGTCCTGCAGCTCGCGCAGGCGCAGCAGGTGGTCGACCCGGTCCTCGACCGACTCGATGTGGCCGTAGAGCATGGTGGCGTTCGTGGGGATGCCCATCTTGTGGGCCGTCGCGCATCACGTCCAGCCACTGGGCCGCGTCGGCCTTGCCCTTGATGATCTTGTTGCGGGTCTCCTTCGCGAAGATCTCGGCTCCCCCGCCGGGCATGGAGTCGAGGCCCGCTTCCTTCAGCTCGGCCAGCACCTGCTCGACGCTCATCCGGTAGAGCTTGTGGAAGAAGAAGATCTCGACCGCGGTGAAGGCCTTGATGTGGATGTCGGCCCGCACCTTCTTGATGCCGCGCATCATGTCGGTGAAGTACGACCAGGGCAGGTCGGGGTGCAGGCCGCCCACGATGTGGACCTCGCGCACCTGCCTCGGGCAGCCGGCCCACGTTCGCGAAGACCTCGTCGAGCTTCATGGTGTAGCCGCGCTCTTCCCCGGGCTTGGCCGCGAAGGCGCAGAAGTCGCAGGTGGCCACGCAGACGTTCGTGTGGTTGATGTGGGTGTTCCACACGAAGTAGGCGGCGTCCCCGTGGCGCTGCTCGCGGACGTGGTTCGCGAGCTGGCCGAGGCCCAGGAGGTCGTTCGTCCGGTAGAGGGCGACCCCGTCCTCGAAGCCGAGGCGGCGCCCGGCCAGGACCTTTTCCCGGACCGGCTCGAGGGCGTCGTCTCTCAGGGTAGCGAGGGAGAGTGCTGTGGCCATCTTCGTCAGCAAGCTTAGCAGCGCGCCCGGGGGCCCACAAACGCCTTGACCCGAGGCCCAGCGTCCGTATACTTCCCTTGGTATAACCTCACGCCTGATGCGACGACTCCTGGCCGCCGCGCTCTTCCTGACCCTCCTTCTGCTCCCGACCCATCTCCCGCGCTGGATGGACTCGCTGGGGGTCCGTCCCGCCGCCGCCGAGCCCGCCCTTCGGACCTTCCGCGGCACGGTGGCCAAGAGGACGACCCTCGCGCGAAGCCTCGCGGGCACCCTCTCCCCCGCCGCCATCCACGACCTGGTCGAGGCGGCGCGCCCCGTCTACGACCTGGCGCGCGCTCTCGCGTCGGCCAGCCCGTTCGGGGTGCTCCATGGACAGCGAGGGCCTGCTGCGCGCCTTCACCTACGGGATCGACGAGCTGCGCACCCTGCGCGTGACCCGCCGCGGCGACGACCTGCGGGCCGAGGTCGTGTCCCGCGCGCTACGACACGCGAGGTCGCGACGGTCGCGGGCATCGATCACGTCGAGCCTCTTCGGCGCGGTCGGGGCCGCGGGCGAGGAGGACCAGCTCGCCCTCGACCTGGCCGACATCTTCGCCTGGGACGTGGACTTCAACACCGAGATCCAGAAGGGCGACTCGTTCCGGGTGGCGGTCGAGAAGCTGTACCCTCGACGGCCGCTTCAGCCGCTACGGCCGCATCCTCTCCGCCGAGTTCGTGCGCGGCGATCGCGTGTCCTGCGTGCCGTGCGCTTCGAGGGCGCGCGCGGGCCCCGGCTACTACGCGCCCGACGGCACGCCGCTGCGCAAGGCCTTCCTGCGCTCGCCCCTCAAGTTCACGCGGATCACGCTCGCGCTTCACCGCCGCGCGCTTCCATCCGATCCTGAACGTGACGCGGCCCCACTACGGCGTCGACTACGCGGCGCCCATGGGCACGCCGGTGCATGGCCGTCGGCCGACGGCGTCGTGACCCTGGCCGGGTGGCAGGACGGCTACGGCAAGACCGTGAAGCTGCGCCACGCGAACGGCTTCGAGACCCTCTACGGCCACCTCTCGCGCATCGACGTGCGGCGCGGGCCAGCGCGTCGCGCCAGGGGACCGCGATCGGGGCGCGTCGGCATGACCGGCCTCGCCACCGGGCCCCACCTCGACTATCGGATGATGCGGAACGGCGGCTTCGTCGACCCCCTGCGGATCCAGTCGCCCGCCCGCCGAGCCGATTCCCGACGGCGAGCGCCAGGAGTTCGACGTGGTCCGCGCCGAGCGGCTGGCCCTCCTCGAGCGCCCGCGCTGCCCCGGCCTCGAAGACCGCGTCCGCCGTGATCCCGCAGTCGGCCTCGCCCTAGACCCAAGGAGCGCCCTGCTGACCGGAAAGAACATCCTTCGCGTCCTTCTCGTGTTCGTGCCGATCAGCATCTGGCTGGGCCTCACCCACGCCGCCCCGGTCTGGGTCTTCGTGGCCGCCTGCCTCGCCATCCTGCCCCTGGCCGGGCTCATGGGCGAGGCCACCGAGCACCTCACCCACCACACGGGACCGGGCATCGGCGGGCTCCTGAACGCCACCTTCGGCAACGCGGCCGAGCTGATCATCGCCTTCATGGCCCTGCGCGCGGGCGAGACCGAGATCGTGAAGGCCTCGCTCACCGGCTCGATCATCGGCAACATCCTGATGGTGCTCGGGCCTCGCCATGCTGCTCGGGGGCTGGAAGCGCAAGGAGCTGGTCTTCAGCCGCCTGGCCGCCGAGAGCGGCAGCAGCATGATGGTGCTGGCGGTGGTGGCCCTCGTGATCCCCGCCATCTACGCGCAGGTGACGCAGCACAAGCAGCCGGAGCACCTCGAGACGCATCAGCCTCGACATCTCCTGCATCCTGATCCTCCCTACGTGGCGAGCCTCGTGTTCTCGCTCAAGACCCACAAGCGCCTCTTCGCCGCGGCCGAGGCGGACGCGGCCGAGGAGCTGGAGCACGGCCAGCCCTGGTCGGTGGGCAAGAGCGTCGGCGTGCTGTTCGTCGCCGCCGGCCTCGTGGGCGTGGTCAGCGAGTTCCTGGTCCACGCCGTCGACGCGGCGGGCACGGCCATGGGCCTCCGCAAGGTCTTCATGGGGGTGGTGGTGGTGGCCGTGGTCGGCAACGCGGCCGAGCACTCGACCGCGGTCCTCGTGGCCATGAAGGGCAAGATGGACCTGGCCCTCGGCATCGCGATGGGCTCGTCCATGCAGATCGCCCTCTTCGTGGCCCCCGTGCTCGTCATCGCCGGCCACTTCATGGGCACCCCGCTCGGCCTCGAGTTCACGATCCTCGAGGTGGTGGCGGTCATGCTCTCGGTGGGCGCGGTCGCCCTCCTGATCCACGACGGCAAGACCAACTGGTTCGAGGGCCTCCAGCTCCTCGCCATCTACGCGATCCTGGCCATCGCCTTCTACTTCATCTAGACTCGTTCCATGCGCGGGATGTGCCTCTGGCTCCTGCCCCTGCTCGTCCTGCGGGCCGCCCGCTTCGGCGCGGCATCGTGGTCCGCGAGGCGCAGGGCCGGATCGACGTGGCGGCCGCCGCGGCCCCGCTCGCCGACGTCCTCGACCGGCTCGCGCGGCAGACCGGCATGAAGATCGTCTACGAAGGCCCGGCCCCGCGGCAGCTCGTCACCCTGTCTCTCGTGGGGCGGTCTCCGGCCGAGGCCGTGAGCGCGATCCTCGAGGGCCAGGGCCTCAACTATGCGCTCATCCTCGACGCGACGGCGACACGCGTCGAGAAGCTTCTGGTGACGGGCGCGACATCGACCTCGAGCTCCGCGCGTGCGGCGACCGCGTCCCCGCCGCGATACACGCCGCCACCGAGCCCGAGCCCGACGAGCCCGCCGGACGAGCCGCCCGTCCCTGAGCCGACGCCCCCCCGGTCCCGGCGCAACCGCCGGTCCCGGGACAACCGCAGCCGACGCCGCCGACCGGCGTGGTGGCTCCGAACGCGCCGCCCTTGCCCCCCGGCATGACCACGGCGCCCCCGGGCCTGCCCGTGTTCCCCGAACGACGCGCCGCCATTGGCAGGCGCCCCGCCGCCCCAGCCCGCGCCGACGCCCACACCTGCTCCGCCTTGAGCCAGGCAGGACCCACGGCTCACCTGCGGCGTCGAGCGGTCGGCACCTCCCGGCGCCCGCGCATCAGGGCGGTTTGGGACCGGCGGGAGGGGGCGTCGGCGCCGGAGTGGCGCCTGGACGCGTGGGGACGATGCCGGGAATCGCCGGCGCCATCGGCCGACCGATGACGCGGGGCTGGCCAGGGATGAAGAGCCACTCGCTGTAGCGCTCCCGGCCGTTGAAGATCCGCAGGCTCTTGTCGGTGCTCCGGCTGGCCACCCCCTGGATCGGGGACCCCGCCGCGTTGTCGCCCGTCCGGGAGCCCGACGCCCGTCCCCGGCGGCGTGGGCGTGGGGGTCGGTCGTCGGGCCCCGGGTCCCGGCCGGCCCGGTGTGCCGGGTGACCGGGCTCCGGGGACCACCGCCTCGCCCGGCCGCAGGAAGCGCCACTTGCCGTCGGGGACCATCGGGTCCTTGTAGGCCTTGCGCAGGAACTTGCCCTTCACGAGGACGTCGAGGCTCGGCGGCAAGGCGTTGCCGTTCTTCCGCTGGTAGCGCTGGATCGCGTCGGCGATCTGCCCGCCGCGAAAGATCAGCTCCTCCTCGCGGTCGTTCTTCGTCAGGTAGCGCCAGCCCGGGGTCGCGGCGCCCAGCAGGATCAGCATGATCGTCACCGAGGCCATGAGCACGATCATGGAGTAGCCGGCCTCGCTGCGCTCCCCGCTCGCGCCCTTCATGACTTCTTCTTGTAGCGCTCCAGGACCTTCTTCACGTAGGCGCGAGTCTCCTGATACGGCGGGACGCCGCCGTGGCGCCTCACCGCACCCGGGCCCGCGTTGTAGGCGGCGAGGGCCTTCGTGAGGTCGCCGTCGTAGAGGGCGATCAGCTCGGCCAGGTAGCGCGAGCCGCCCTCCAGGTTGGTCTCGGGGTCGAACGCGTCCGACACGCCCAGCGACGTGGCCGTGGCCGGCATGAGCTGCATCAGGCCCTGAGCCCCCTTGGGCGACACGGCATTCGGCCGGAAGCCCGACTCGACCGAGGCGACGGCGAGGACGAGGGCGGGGTCGAGGCCGTGGCGCTTGGCCACGTCGGCCGCCAGAGCCTCGAGCTCGGCCCGGGTGCCCGCCGGGTGCCAACACCTCGTCGAGCACCTCGTCGGGCACGAAGCCGCGGACCTGCGAGGCCGGCACCCCCACTTCACCCCCGCCCTTGAGGCTCAGGAAGACGGTCTCGCCTTCGGTGCGCCGGCCGCTGATCTTCATGGTCTGGCCGTTCGCGAGGACGGCAATCTCCGCTCGGGCGTCGGTCGCCCCCAGGGCCAGTGCGAGAACCAGCAGCCCGATCCGCATCAGTTGATGGCCACGTCCACGGTGGCATCACTGGCTCCGACCGGCACGCTCGCGGTGATCGTCACGACCTTCTGGGCGTCGGCACGATTCTGGCTCGTGCGTAGCGTGTCACGCGCCTGGCCGTTCGTGTCGGTGAAGCGTGGCTGGCTTCCGCTGTCCAGTGATTCCTGCAAGAGGCGGCCGCTGGGCACCGCCGAGATCGTGAAGATCACCGGAACATTCACCACCGGGTTGCCGACCTTGTCGTACACGTTGGCCGTGAGCTCCGTGTTGCGCGGCTCCGTGATCCGCGGCGGGTTGGCCGTCAACGCTCACCTCGGTCGGGTTCGCGCTTCCCACCGTGATCGTCTTGGAATCCGATATGGGCGTCGCCGAAGCACCACCGGGGTTGGGCGACGGCGACGCCGTTGGCGCAGTACCGGAGCCCCCCGAGAAGGCTCTTATGGTCGCCGTACCCGATCGGCTGTCCGCCACGAAGCTGGCATACGCGAACCCGTCCTTGGTCTTGGCCTGGGGGTCGATCCGTCCCAGGTCGGTGATGAAGAACACGACCGTGCCGTCGGGGACGAAAGTCCCCGCGGGTTCGACCACGATGGCGGTGACCGCCGAGACCCCTCCATTCGCAGCCACGAACGTCGGGTTGACGTTGAGGCTCAACGTCGAATTGGAGGGTGCCGTCAGCGGCACCCCCGCGCAGGTGAGGTGGGCCATGGCCAGGACGGCGGCCAGCAGCTTGGGCTTCGACATCGTCTTCCTCCCGCCCGTCATTGAGACACGACCACACGACCCGGGGCCGGAAGCGTCACCGATCGGCTCCCGGTTCCCGTTTGCAGCGCCAACGACTCGACCCCGATGGCCGCCGCACCCGGAGCCATTCCCTTGAACACCACCGTAGCGATCACCCCGGAGCCCGAGGCGCCGGTCGCCCGCGTGAAGCGAAGGCGAACCCGGCCCCCTTCGAGCGCCTTCTGGCTGCTGACGCTCGAGCCGTCCAGGGTGAGCAGCGAGCCCGCGGCCGCGTCGACGGCCTGTACCAGGCGCGAGTCGAAGGCGAGGCTCAGGTCCACCGAGCGGACGTCCCGCGCGCCGACCAGGACCAGGGCCAGCGTACCCGTGGCCGTGGCGTTCAGGCTCAGCTCGGGCGGGCTGAAGAGCGCCGTCACCGGCCCTTCCGGAGCGGCGGGCGGCGCCTCGGCCACCGGCGGCGGGTTGGGCGTCACGGGCGGCGCGGTGGGCGTCACGGGCGGCATCCCCGCGCTGGCGCCGTTCGGCACCGGGTTTGGCGCAGGAGCCTTCTCCTCGGGCGTCACCAGTTGCGCAGGCGGACCGGCAGGCGCCGGAGGAGCGACGTGATTCGCCGGGGGCTGCCCTTGCGCGGGCGTGGTGCTGGGCGGACTCGGGACCACGTCGGTCGGAGCCTTCGGCTCCGCCTCGGGCTCACCGAAGAGGGCCGGCCGGGCCCCCTGGACCCGGACCAGCTCGTCCGTGCCTACGCCGAGAGGCGTCAGGTCGTCCTCGGTGATCTTCGGCGCGCGCACCACGTGCGGGGTGATCGAGATCAGGACCTCCCGATCGTCGGCGGTCTTCGAGTTCTGTCCAAAGATCCGGTTGAGGATCGGGATCTTCTCGACCCCGAGGGCGCCGGTTCGCGACTGGGTTTCCTGAGTGGAGACGAGCCCGCCCAGGAGGCTCGTCTCGCCGTCCCGCAGCCGCAGCACGCCCGTGATGTTCCGGGTGATCACGCTGGGGATGAGAAGCCCTCCCCCCACGTCCTGCTTCGTGCCCAGGATGCTGAACTCGGCCGTCATCTCGAGGCTGATGTCGCCGGTCGCGTTCACCTTCGGGGTCAGCTCCAGGGTGATCCCCACCTGCTTGTACTGGAACGAGGTGGCGGGCCCGAAGCTGCTGACGTTGTTGGCCGTGGGCACCGTGAAGCTCGTGACGGGGATCGGGATCTCCTCGCCGATCTTCAGCGTCGTCTTCTTGCCCTCGGCGGCGCGAAGGCGCGGGGCCGCCAGGATCCGCGTGGAGCCATCCGTCTGCAGGAACTTCGCAAAGATGGTCTGGGGCACGGTCACGACCCAATCCGCGACGTTCAGTGAGGAGAGGAGCTGGGCGCGGAGGCTCGTCGTGTTCCCGGCCGTCTCGTTCCCCGTGGGCATGAAGGAGGCGCTCACCTCGTACTGCGAAAGCCGGAGGCCGTACTCTTTGGCCCGGGTCTTGTCCACCTCCAGGATCTTCACCTCGACCACGACCTCGCCCTTCGACTTGTCGTTGGCCTCGATGATGCGCTCGGCCATTGCCACCTTGTCCGGGGTGGCCAGAACCGTGATGGCTCCGAGGGTCGGGTTCCCCACCGCCTTCTGGATCCCGGTCAGCGCCTTCACCACGTTCAGGGTCTCGTTGGTGTCGGCGTTCTGGAGGTAGAAGGTCCGCAGGATCGCGTCGTCGTAGGTGCGCCGTTTCTGGGGCGACTCGGGCACGATCATCAGCGTGTTCTGGTTCAGGACCTTGTAGAAGAGGCGGTTCGTGAAGGTGATCTGGTCGAGCGCCTCCTCGAAGGTCACGCCGGTGAGGTTCACCTCGTAGTCCTTGTCCCGGAAGCTCTCGTCGTAGAGGATGTTCACCCCCGCGAGCTTGCCCAGGGTGTCGAGCACCTTCTGGAGCTTGGTGCCGCTCCCGAAGCGGAGGGTGATGGGCACGGCGCTTCGCGCCGACAGGGTCGGCACGGGAACCCGGGTCGGAGCGCGCTCCTTCATGCGCTCGAACTCGGCGAGCCGCTTCTTCTCGTCCTCGCGCCTCCGGATCTTCTCCTGCACGATCGCAAGGTCGTCGACTGCCGACTTGTTGCCGGCGTCGTACTTCGTCGCGATGTCGAGCTCGTCGGCCGCCTGGTCGAGCTCGTCCGCGGCCATGTGCTTGCGCGCCTCGGAGTAGTGGAATTGACTGGCCTGGACCTTGGCGCTTCTCGAGGGCGATCTTGTAGCCGATGTTCTCCGGGTCCTTCTGGAGCGCCACCGTGAACTTGGCCACGGCCATGTCCCAGTTGCCGTTCTTGGCTTCCTTCTGGCCCTTCCGGTAGGCATTTCCCGCGGCGCAGCCCGAGGTCACGACCAGAAGGGCCAACGCCACCACCGGCCACCCGTGTTTCGAAGGCTGTCGCATCCTCACCACTCGTTGTACGGGGTCCCGGCCAGCGAGACATCCGCGGAGGCGCTCTTGACGTCGATGATGCCCGCCGCCTGCTCGCCGGGCCGATCGGGGTCGGGCTCTCCCGGCACCTCGACCCAGTCGGCGGCCCGGGTGATGGGGTCGACCGGCACCCGGCGCAGGTAGCCGTCCTCGACCAGGGCCTGCACCGAGGCCGGGTACTTCCCCTTGTCGACGTAGTACTGGTCGATGAGGTCCCGAAGGTGGAACAGGTTCTCGGTCAGAACGGCCTCCCGCGACTGGATGATGGCGGTCTTGTACTGGGGCAGGGCCAGGGCGGCCAGGATGCCGATGATGGCGATCACCGTGATGAGCTCGATCAGGGTGAAGCCGCGGGCCGAGCGGTCTTCACCAGGTGTTGTAGCGCGTCCCATCCAGCCCCTTTGCCGTGCTCTTCGAATAGACGTCCCACACGTTCTGCCCGCACCAGGACGTCTCGTCGGGATCGTCCTGGTAGCATCTCATACCCCACTCGGTATTCCCGGTCATGGGATCGAGCGGGATGCGCCGCAGGAGCTTGATCTTCCGGTCGATCGCCCCCACGCGGTTCACTCCCTTCACCAGGGTCTCCAGGTCCGGCGGGTATCCCTCGCTCCCGAGCTTGACGTCGGTGCCGCCGATCTGACCCTGGTCGACGAGGAGCTTGTAGCGGTCGACCGCGGTCCGGACCTCGCGCAGAGCCCGGCGCAGCTCCATCTCCTTCCGGCGGGTGAAACCCACGCGGGCCAGGGGAAGGATGGCCGAGGCCAGGATCATCATGATCGCGCAGGTCGCGATCAGCTCGAGGTAGGTCACTCCCCGCTGGCTCCTAGCCGCCATTGGCGTCCACCGGCGCTTGTTCCTTGAAGAACGCCGACAGCTCGACGAGCAGGCTGTGCCTCCCCGCTCCGATCGTCGGACTTCTGGCTGAGGGCGATCTTGTCCACGGTCAGGAAGCGCTTGCCCCGCTCCACCTTCTCCAGGAAGCCCACGAGGTTCTGGTACGAGCCCTCGAGCGGAATCTTGATGGCCACCCGGGTGATGGGCACGCCCTTGATCGGCTCGCGGGTGTAGCCGCGGCGGCCGGCCACGAGGCCAGGCTGGTGGGCCATGACCTCGATCTCCTGCAGGGTGGGGAGAAGCGACTCCTCGCGCCGCTTGCACCATCTCCTTGTAGAAGCGCTCCACGTCCCGGGTGTTGCTCGAGGCGGCGTCGACCCGGGCCTTGAGCGCCGCGGTGATCGCGCGCTCGCGCGCCACCTCTTCCCGAAGGCTGCCGGCCCGCGAGGCGACACGGCTGAGCCGCCACGACCTCGGCAGGGTGAAGGCCACGAGCACGAGCAGGTTGAGGCCCAGGACGGCAACGACCGCCGGGAGAAGCCTCCGGCGCCAGAAGGGCCGGCTGGCGCTCGCGGCCACTAACGGCCCCCCGTCAGGGGTGCAGGAACGCGCCCCTCCGGAACGTAGCGCAGCGAGATCCCGAGCTCGCTGCCTTCCTTGCCCTTGTCGAGCTCGGTCAGAAACACGTCGGCGAAGTCCTTCCGGGCCTGGAGCGCCTTCACGAGCTCCAGGCCTTCGTCGGTGCGTCCTGGCCATCGCGTTGAAGTCCAGGGCCACCCGGCCCTTCTGGATCGTGGGGGCGATGGAGACGAGGTGCACCCCCGCGGGCAGGACCTGCTCGAGGCGAGCGAGAAGATCCGTCCAGGAGAAGGCGCGTCGATCGACGAGGTTGCTCACCAGGGCCCACTGGCGCAGGGAGGCGGGATCGGGGTGGGGCGCCAGTAAGCCCGCGCGCGCGGCCCGCAGGGCGTCGGCCTCGGCGTCGAGGGCGCGCACCTCGCGCTCGAGCGCCACCGACCGCGCCGACAAGAGCCCGGCCACGACCAGCCCTTGCTTGACGCTCAGCCCCAGGAGGACGGCCAGCGCCCCCCACAGCAGCAAGGTGGGCAGACGCTCGTTGCGGAAGGGCCGAGTCGCGAGATTCAGGGGGCCGATCACGCCGCCACCCCCCGGAGCAGGGCCGCGGCCGCGCCCGCCAAGGCCTGGGCGGCCGGCCCATGGTCGCCGGGTGCCAGTCCTCCCCAGGGGTCGAGCACGGTCGGGGCCACCCCCAGCGGCTCGCGCAACAGGGCGGCGGCGTCCTCGGGGGGCAGAAACGCGGAGCGCACCGCGGCGCTCGCGAGTCCCATGCCCGCCAGCCGCTCACGGTAGTAGAGGATCGTGTTGGCGGCCTCCCGTACCATCGGTTCCGCCGAACCGGTGAAATCGCCGACCAGGGTGCGCACCAGGATCGGCCAGCCGTCGCGGAGGATCACGATCGAGACGTAGCCGTGGTCCCAGTTGACGAGAGCGCTGTCCCCGAGCGGCAGCGCCGCGTGCTCGGCCAGGGCCAGGCCCGCGATCTCGACCAGCCCCGGCTCGAAGCCCAGCTCGCGGAAGGCATGCTCGTAGCTCGCCAGGACCGGCCGGTAGACGGCCGCCACCACGAGCTGCCCGGTCCCGCCGCGGGGCTGCAAGGTGGCCAAGCACGCCTCGCGCACGTCGAAGGGGACCGTCTTCTTCAGGCGGAACCGGAGCATCTCGTCGAGGTCCGTCCGCCCGCGCGACGCCACCTCGGCCACCGGGACCAGGGCCACTCGAGCCACGGGATCGGGCAGCACGAGGGCCACCCCTCCGCCTTCGAGCGCACCCGCCCGCTCGAGGACCGCCTTCAAGGTTCGGGAGAAGGCGCTCGCGTCCACGATGTTCGGTTGCGTCATCGACAGCGACAGGGCACCCGCGCGGCAGGTCCAGCGACGCGGCGGCGGTGATGGTTCGACGGTCTCCTTCCTGGCTGAGCCGGACGACCCCGAGGCTCTGCGGCCGGACCTCGACCGCCAAGAGCGTCGGCTCGGTCTCGATCAGCCGCCGCCGGAGCCGCGCGGCGGTCCGCCGGAGGGCCGCCTCAAGCCCGCCCTCCGGCGTGGTGTCCGATCACACGACCTCCACGAAGGTGACCTTGTTGATCTCCTGCAAGGTGGTGCGGCCCGACACCGCCTTGTTCACCGCCGACTCGCGCAGGAACATCATGCCCTCGTCCTGGGCGGCGCGCTTGATCTCGGCGCTCGAGCGGCGGTCGAGGATCAGCTCGCGGATCTTGTCCGTGAGGTCGAGCAGCTCGCAGATGGCCATGCGCCCGATGTAGCCGGTGCCCCCGCACTCCATGCAGCCCGCACCTTCGTAGAAGGTCACGTCGCCGTAGGTCTTCGGATCGAGCCCCGATTCGACGAGCAGCTCGGTCGAAGCCTTCACCGGCCGCTTGCAGTGCTCGCAGATCATGCGCACGAGCCGCTGCGCCTGGACGCAGTTCAAGGCGGAGACGAAGTTGTAGGGCTCGATCTTCATGTTGAGGAAGCGGCCGAGGACGTCGATCACGTTGTTGGCGTGGACGGTGGTGAAGACGAGGTGGCCGGTGAGGGCCGACTGGATGGCGATGTCCGCGGTCTCGGCGTCGCGGATCTCCCCCACCATGATCTTGTCGGGGTCGTGGCGCAGGATCGAGCGCAGTCCGCGCGCGAAGGTCAGCCCCTTCTTCTCGTTCACCGGGATCTGGGTGATGCCGCGGAGCTGGTACTCCACCGGGTCCTCGATGGTGATGATCTTGTCTTCCTCGGTCTTGATCTCGGAGAGGGCGGCGTAGAGGGTCGTGGTCTTGCCCGAGCCCGTGGGCCCGGTCACGAGGACCATGCCGTAGGGCTCGCGGATGAAGCGGCGGAAGCGCGCCAGCTCCTTCTCGTCGAAGCCGAGCACGTCGAGGCGCAGCGAGGCGAACTGCTTCGACAGGCTCTCCTTGTCGAGGATGCGGATGACCGCGTCCTCGCCGTGCACCGAGGGCATGATCGAGACGCGGAAGTCGATGGCGCGGCCGCGGATCTTGACCCGGAAGCGGCCGTCCTGGGGCACCCGCTTCTCCGCGATGTCGAGCTCGGCCATGACCTTGATGCGGCTGATGATGGTGGCGTGGTGCTCCTTGGCGATGGGCTTCATGGCCGGCTGGAGCACGCCGTCGATCCGGTACTTGATCACGACCTCGTTGTCGCGGGTCTCGATGTGGATGTCCGAGGCGCGTCGGTTCAAGGCGTCGAAGACGGTCGAGTCGACGAGGCGGATGATCGGGGACTGGTCCTGCTGGATCTTGTCGACGGAGAGGACCTCCTCGCCGTTCTCGTCGTCGCGGACGACCTGGATCTTGAACGACTCGGAGGCCTGCTCGAGGACGCGCGTCGTCCCCTGCCCCTTCTTGAGCGCCTCCTGGATGGCCCGCGGCGTCCCCACCGCGGGCTGCACCGGGGTCTGGAGGAGGAGCGACAGCTCGTCCACCACCGGGATGTCGGTGGGGTCGGCCATGACCAGCACCAGCCGTCCGCCCTCCCGCCGGTAGGGAAGGAAGTTGTAGCGGAACATCAGCTCGACCGGAACCGACTTCAGGATGTCGGGGTCGGGGGCGAAGGAGCCCACGTCGACGTACTCGAAGTGGTAGCGCTCGGCCAGGGCCCGGGCCGCTTCTTCCTCGGCCGCGGGCGAGAGCGCCGCTCCCACGTCGGCCGCCGCCGCGCGCACCGCGTCCTGGCTCAATGTCCTACCCCTCCCTGGACCGCGGAGATCGCTTCGAACATCGGCAGGTAGAAGGCGAGCAGCATCCCGGCCACGAGCACCGCCATCACCACGAGGAGAACCGGCTCGACCAGGGACAGGATGGTCGCCATCCGGGTCTCGAGGTCTTCGTCGTAGAACTCGGCCACCGCGCCCAGCATCTCCCCGAGAGCCCCGGTCTGCTCCCCGACCTTCACCATCTCCAGGGGCAGGGTCTCGAACATCGAGGTCGACTCGAGGGCGGTGGTGAGGCTCGCCCCCTCCCGGATCATCTTCGTGGACCCGCTCACCGCCTCGGGCCATGGCCCGGTTGCCGATGGAAGCGGAGGCGACCTCCAGGGCGTTCAGCAGGGGCAGACCGCCCGCGAGCAGGGTGGAGAGGGTGCGCATGAGCTGGCTGGTGGCGTACATGCGGACGAGCCCGCCGAAGTAGGGCACCTTGAGCAGCCAGCGGTCGAGGGTCAGGGCGGAGTTCTCCTTCCGTAGCCAGTACCAGAAGGCCAGGGCGCCTATTCCCAAGGCCGCGAGGATGAAGACGACGTTCGCCCGCAGGACGCTCGCCACCCCCAGCAGGACCTGGGTCGGGACCGGCAGCTTGGCCCCCAGGCCCTCGTAGAACCCCTGGAACTGGGGAATCACGTAGACCAGCAGGACCGCGGTCAGAAGCACCATCATCACGACCAGCACGAGCGGGTAGACCGAAGCCGAGACCGCCTTCTTCTTCAGCTGCTGGTTGAGACGCAAGTGCTGGGAAAAACGGCGGAGGACCGCTTCGAGCGCTCCGCTTCGCTCTCCGGCCACGAGGCTCGCCGCGAAGATCGGAGGATAGAGGTCCCCTTCGGCTCGGAAGGCTTCGGACAGCGCGGTGCCCGCCTTCACCTTGTCGCGCACGGTGATGAGCGAGGCTCGCAGAGTGGCGTCACGCTGACGGTCGAGCATGACCTCGAGCGATTGGACGAGGGGCAGCCCCGCCTTCAGGAGAGCGGCCAGCTCCTGGGCGAAGATGAGAACCAGGGAAGGAGCGATCTTCCTCTTTCGAAAGGAGATCTGCCCCAGCCCCCGACGGATCTGGAACAGGTAGAGCCCCTGCCGGTCCAGCTCCGCACGAAGCCCCGCCTCGTCCGTGGCGCGAAACGTCCGCTCCACGACCTCTCCCGTCGGCGTACCCACCTTGCAGACGTATTCCATGACGCCAGTACAAGCGACTTGGCGAAATGTTACCAGCCAATCCGGTAAGTTGCAAGTTTCGAACGACTTAAGTGGCCCTCTGCCCCGAGGGCCACGGCGGCCCCGACACCGCGACCCCGGCGTGACGCGGCTTCGCCACGATGAGGGTCATGTCGTCTTCGGCCGGTGTCCCCGAGGAGAATCCCTGGACATCGCCCAGGAGCGAGTAGAGGGCGAGCCGCGCGGCATCGGCGCCGCTTCTCATCGCCGCGGCCTTGAGGCGATCGACCCCGTAGAACTGGCCATCCTGCGACGAGCGGTCGGTGATGCCGTCGCTGAAGAAGACCAGCATGTCGTCCCGGTCCAGCTCGACCCGCGCCTGCTCGAACCTGGCGCCTTCCATGAGGCCCAGCAACGTGCCCCCGGTCTCGAGGTCCCGGGTCACGACGTCGCGCCGAACCACGAACGGGTGCTCGTGTCCGGCGTTCACGTAGTCGAACGCGCCCCGCTCGAGGTCGAAGACCCCGAAGAAGAGGCTGGCGAAGAGTCCCTTCGGCGTGACCTCCCAGAAGAGCTGGTTCACGCGGCCGATCAGCTCCGCGGGCTCCACGACCGGGCCCTGGAGCTGGGCCCGCAGGCAGGCCTTCAGGTTTGCGGCGAGAAGGGCGGCCGGCACCCCCTTCCCCATCACGTCCCCGAGGGCAAAGGCGAGGCGGTGGGGCCCGAGGGGAATGAGGTCGAAGTAGTCCCCGCCGATCTCTCGAACCGGAATGAACTCGGAGGCGAAATCGAGGTCGGGGTGGTGGAGGGGCGGAGGCAGGAGGCTCCGCTGGACCTGGGAAGCGAGGCGGAGCTCGTCCGCGGTGCGCTTGGCCAGGGACTCGAGCCGACGGGTGAGGAGCTGCAGCTCGGCGTTCTTGCGCTCCAGCTCGGCCAGGCACTCCCGGTTGCGCAGGGCCACGCGGATCCGGGCCGTCAACACCTCGTCGCCCGAGACGCCCGTTCACGAAGTCGTCGGCGTGATCGACGAACCGCGTCTCCACGTTGGTTCCCCGGCCGTCGTCCGCGATGACGAGCACGGCGGGACGCTCGCTGCCCCCGGGCTGGCCCACCGACTCGAGGATCGCGCTCAAGGCCGAAACGGGCAGCGACCCGTCCAGGATGAGCAGGTCGGGCCGCAGGCGCTCCAGGGCCTCCAGGGCCTCGTGGGCCGCGGCCCGGGCCAGGTCGAGATCGAGCTCGACGGCAGGGGGCCGCAGCGGATCGCTGACGAGAAGAGCCCGGGGACGACTGGCCATCGGTGCCGGGTCGAATCCGAGGGCGGGCAGCGGTGTGGCCGGACGTTCTCCTGGGCCCGGCTCGTGCCCGGTGATCATGTCGGATCGACGAACTTGTAGCCGGAGCCGTGAATGGTGAGGATGAAGCGGGGCTCGGATCCGCTGTCTCCGATCTTGGCTCGGAGCTTCGCGATGTGGGTGTCGACGGTGCGGGTGCTCGGGTAGCTCTCGTAGCCCCAAACGTCCTCGAGCAATCGGTCGCGGGAAACCGTCTCTCCCTTGCGCTCGATGAGGTAGCGCAGGAGCTCGAACTCGCGCGGGGAGAGGTCGAGGGGATCGTCGCCCTTCTTGGCCCGGTAGACCTCGAAGTCGAGGTCGATGTCGGCGAAGCGGTAGCGCTCGAGCCGCTTCTTCTTGCCCTCGGTGCGGCGCAGGATGGCCCGCACCCGGGCCAGGAGCTCGCGGATCGAGAAGGGCTTCGTGACGTAGTCGTCCGCCCCCAGCTCGAGGCCCACGACCTTGTCGATCTCCTGGCCGCGCGCGGTCAGCATGATGATCGGGTTCTCGTAGCCCTCGCCGCGAAGGGTCTTGCACACCTCGAGGCCCGAGAGCTTGGGCAGCATGATGTCCAGGATGATGAGGTCGGGCTTCGTGACCCGGGCGCGCTCGAGGCCGGCGGTCCCGTCCGCCGCCGTGATCACCTCGTAGCCTTCGAACTCGAAGTTGTCCTTGAGGCCCAGGATCATGTCCGGCTCGTCTTCGACGATCAGGACCTTGCTCTTTGCCGCGTCCATCTAGGCCTCGCTCCTCGCGCTCACTTTTGCCGCTCCGGGCCCGGCTTTCGGACCCTTGACCGGCAGGACCAGGGTGAACGTGCTCCCCCGGCCAGGCGCGCTCTGGAGCTCGACCGAGCCCCCGTGCGCCTCCATGATATGGCTCACGAGGGCGAGCCCGAGACCGCTCCCCTTGGTCTCGTGCACCAGGCTGTCCTCGGCCCGGAAGAACTTCTCGAAGATCCGCTTCTGGTCGGCCTTGGCCACGCCGATTCCCCGGTCGACGACGCGTGACCAGGACCCGCCCCTCCTGCTCCGACACCTCGACCTTGATGTGCTTCTCGTCCCTGCTGTACTTGATGGCGTTGTTGAGCAGGTTCAGCAGGGCCTGGCTCAAGGCCTCGGCGTCGCCCTGGATCTCGGGCACGTCCTCCGCGAAGACCACCTCGAGGTCGAAGCCCTGCTGCTCGATCGGGAACCGGTAGGCCTCGAGCACCTCGTCCACGATCCGGCACACGTCCACCGTGGCGAAGCGGTACTGCTTGCGCCCGGCTTCGATGCGCGAGAAGTCGAGGATGTTGTTGATGAGCTGGGTGAGGCGGTGGCTCTCCTTGTTGATGACCCGGTAGTACTGGCGCGCCTGCTCCGTGCTCGAGACCCGCCCGAGCTCCAGCGTCTCCGCGAACAGCCGGATGAGGGCCAGGGGGGTCTTGAGCTCGTGGCTGACGTTGGCCACGAAGTCGCTCTTGAGCCGGGCCAGGTGGACCTCGCGCTGCACGTTCGTGTACACGAGGTACAACCCGCCCAGGAGAAGCATGTCGACGAAGCCGATGAGGGCGGCCTTGCCGATCGCCCACCGTCTCACCTCGCGATCGATCGACCGGTCCTTGTTGCGCAGGTAGAGCCTCAGGCCCTGGAAGGAGGGGCTCGCCATGACCCGCTTCACCTCGAACCTGTCGTCGGGAGTGGGTGCGGTCTCGTAGAGGACGGTGCCGTCGGGCTCGGTCACCCGGATCACGAAGGCCTGGTTGGGGTTCGCGAACTCGTTCTCGAAGTAGTCGCGCAGGAGGGTGCCGTGCGCGTAGTGGCACTCGAAGCGAAAGCGGAGAAGGCCGAGGGGCAGCCCGTCGCCGGTGCTGAAGGGCACCGCGTCCTCGCCGTCGGGACCTGGGGTCGGCTCGAACGACCCCAGGGCATCGCGGAGGATCCTCAGGTCCGTGGCCCCTTCGCCCGGGGGTCGGACGTGCGGGGCGACCGGGGAGGAGGCCTCGAGCCGAATGCTCTCGAACACGCCGGCGCCGATGCCGGTTTGCACCAGGCTTTGGTGGATGGCGGCCCGGTGCCCTTCGAGCAGCTTGTCGGGGCCGACCGATCGGGCCGCGGACAAGGCCCGGGTCCGCGCCATCATCTCGAGGTCCTTGTCGATGTAGAAGAGGACGTTGTCCGCCTGCTTCTTCAGCGTGATCTTGAAGTTCTCGGCGTGCTTCGGAACCGCGTCGAAGGAAAAGACGGAGAGCGCTATCGAGGGCAGGAGGACGGCGCCGACGAAGAGGGACACCACCCGCTCCTTGGCGTCCGAAGGAGCGGTGAGCCTGCGCAGGGCGTCCGGCATGTTTACGCGAATGTACCACCGGGGCCCAAGGGGAAGCTGTGTTCCTAGTGTCAGCCACGGTAAAACGATGTAACCCGCGCTCCCTCCGGCCTGGGCTAACATGAGCGGACAGCATGGCCAGGGAACCCGAGGGCGAGAAGGCGATCTCGACCAATCGCAAGGCGTTCTTCAACTACGAGGTCCTGGACCGGGCCGAGGCGGGAGTGTCCCTGGTCGGCACCGAGGTCAAGTCGATCCGCGAGGGCGGCCTCAACTTCCGCGATGCCTTCGTGGACTATCGCGGCGGTGAGCTCTTCCTCGTCGGCCTGCGCATCGGCCCCTACAGCCACGGCAACCTCCTGAACCACGCCGAAGGCCGGGACCGAAAGCTTCTCCTCCACAAGCGCGAGATCCTGAAGCTCGGCGGCAAGGCGACCGAGAAGGGGTTCACGATCATTCCCCTGCGGGCCTACTTCAAGGGAGGAAGGGTCAAGGTCGAGATCGGTCTCGCGCGCGGGAAGAAGTCCCACGACAAGAGGGAATCGATCAAGCGCAAGGACATCGAGCGCGAGACCCGGCAGGCCGTCCGGGATCGCGCCTAGTCCGGATCATTCGTGAGGCCGCGTGTGTTCACATGTGGCCAGATCGGACTATTCACGAAGCAGGTCAGGTGGTCTTCGTGAATGGTCCGGGCTAGAGCAAGAGCCCGCCGTCCACCCCGATGACCGCGCCGTTCATGAAGCTGGCCAGGTCGGAGGCGAGGAACAGGTAGACGTTCGCCACTTCCTCCGCCCGGCCCATGCGACCGGCAGCGGTGGATGCGACGATCTTCTCCACGATCCGGGCAGGCACCGTCCTCACCATCTCGGTGTCGATGAAGCCCGGGGCCACGGCGTTGGCGGTGATGCCCTTGGGCCCGAGCTCTCGGGCCCAGCAGCGCGTGAGACCGAGGATGCCCGCCTTGCTCGCGCCATAGGCGCTCTGGCCGAAGTTGCCGTCACGCGCCACGACCGAGGCCGCAGAGAGGATCCGGCCCGCGCCCCGGGCCAGCAGGTGGGGGACGGCAGCGCGCGTGCAGACCATGGCGCCCTTGAGGTTGACGTCCAAGGTGAGGTCCCAGTCCTCGTCGGTCACGTCCTCCAGGCGAGAGTCGCGCACGAGCCCCGCGTTGTTGATCAGGACGTCGAGCCGGCCCCATTCCTCGACCACGCGATCGAAGATCCGCTCGATCGCGAAGCCGTCGGTCACGTCCACGGTGAAGCCCAGGGCGTCCCCGCCCGCGAGGCCGATCGCTTCGGCCGTCCGCGTCGCCCCCGCCCCGTCCTGGTCGAGGAGCGCCACCTGCGCCCCCGCCTTGGCGAGCGTCTTCGCGGTCGCGGCGCCGATGCCCCGCCCGGCTCCCGTCACGATCGCGACCCGGCCGGTTAGCGACAGCAGTTCCACGGGCGAAGTGTAGACGAACCCCTGGGGCGGGGCTATTGTTGACGCGATGGACGTCGAGATCGGCGGAGCGGTCGTCGCCTGCCTTCTCGGACTTCTCGTGGGCCTCGAACGCGAGCGCACGCGCGCCCCCAAGGGCGCGCTCTTCGCCGGGATCCGCACCTTTCCCCTCTTCGCCCTTGCCGGATTCCTCGGTGCGCTCCTCTCGCAAGCAGGCACGCCCCTGGCCTTGCCCGCGGTCCTCCTCGGGGTGATCGGCCTCCTCATGGTCTCGTACCTGCGCACCTCGAAGAGCGACACGGGAGCCACGACGGAGGCGACGGCTCTCCTGGCGCCGCTCCTGGGCGCGCTCGTCGCCTACCAGAAAGCCCCCCTGGCCGCGGCCGTGGCGGTGGTGACCACCCTCCTCCTGGCCCAGAAAGGCCCGCTCCACCGGCTCGCCGGGGCGATCTCCGGGGAGGAGATGCTCGGCGTGCTCAAGGTCGGAATCGTTGCCGCCGTGCTCCTCCCTCTCCTCCCCGACTCCCCCATGGGCCCCCTCCACGCGGTCGTGCCGCGGCACGTGGGAATCCTCGTGCTGGCGGTCTGCGGGATCAGCCTGGGCGGGTACGTGCTCGTTCGTCTCGTCGGCGGCCGTGCGGGCTGGACCCTCGCCGGCCTCGTGGGTGGGCTCGTCAGCTCGATCGCGGTCACCCTCTCGTTCTCTGGACGCGCCCGCTCCACCCCGGGTCTCGTGAGACCGCTCGCCGCGGGGATCCTGCTCGCCTCGACCGTGCTCTACCTCAGGGGACTCTTCCTTCTCGCGGTCTTCGACGCCAGTCTCGCCGCGTACCTCTTGCCCCGTCTCCTGGCCCTCTTCGCGGTGGCCGCGATCTTCGTGCTGCACGAGATGCGCACGAGGGAGCCGCAGACCCGAGGCCGCGTCGAGGTGGGCAACCCGGTAGAGCTGGGCCGCGCCCTGCTCCTGGGTCTGCTCTTCGCGACGACCCTGGTCGTGGCCCGCTTCGCCCAATCCCGATTCGGGACCACGGGCTTCTGGAGCGCGTCGGCCCTGGCCGGGCTCGGGGACGTCGACGCCGTGACCTTCGCGAGCGCCGACCTCCACCGAAAGGGAGTGATCTCCACGGAGATCGCCGCGGGCGGCTATCTCGTCGGCTCCTTGGCGAACCTCCTGGTGAAGGGGATCATGGTGGTCGCGGCGGGGGGCGGTGGTCTCTGGCGGCACGTCCTCCCCGGCTTCCTGGCGATGGGAGCGGTCACGATGTTGCTCCTCGCCCTGCCGTGACCGTCCTGGGGAAGAGTGAGCGGCCTCATGGACGCCGCGGCCCGAGTGGAGTAAGAGTGTGAGCTTCGAAGAACGGAGGTCGCCATGAGTCTCGTGGTTTCCCACGCGCTGGCCGGTCTGCTCCTCGCCTTGGGCCCGGCCACCGAGAAGGCGAAGACGGAGGGGCCCGGCGAAGCCCTGAAGAAGACCTGCGAGAAGGGCAACCCCGCCGACTGCGTGAAGCTCGCCGGCATGTATGCGCGCGGCGAAGGCCTCGCCAAGGACGCAGCCAAGGCCGCCGACTTCTACAAGAGAGGCTGCGACCTCCAGTCGGCGGAGAGCTGCCTGGCCTTCGCAGGAATGCTGCGGGCAGGCGAAGGGGCCAAGAAGGACGTGGGCAAGGCGATCCTGCTCTACGACAAGGCTTGCGCGGGCGGGGCCGGAGAAGGGTGCCAGCACGTCGGCCTCATCTATGCGGAGGGCAAGGACACCCCGAAGGACCTGGGCAAGGCGGCCGACGCCTTCGGCCGGGGTTGCGAGGCGGGGATCGCCGCCAGTTGCACCCGCCTGGGAGCGATGCACTCCGACGGGTTGCGCGTGGCCAAGGACCCGGCGCGTGCCGCCGCCCTCTTCCTGAAGGGCTGCGACGGCAACGACCTCGAAGCCTGCGGCCGCCTGGGCGTCGCGCTGCGCGACGGGAGCGGCCTGCCGAAGGACCCCGCGAAAGCCGGGGCCCTGTTCAAGAAGGCCTGCGACGGCGGCGAGAGCACCTCGTGCTACGAGGTCGGCCTCGCCCTCGAGCGCGGCCAAGGCGTGGCGAAGGACGTAGCCCAGGCCGCCAGGCTCTTCGAAAAGGCCTGCGATTCCGGCGAGCCGCGGGCTTGCGACAGCTTCGGCGTCATGAACCGCGACGGGGTGTCCATGGCAAAGGACCTGCCCAAGGCGGCCACGCTCTTCAAGAAGGCGTGCGACGCCCAGGTGGGAGCGGGGTGCCAGGACCTGGGCCTGCTCTACGCGGGCGGGCGCGGGGTCCCGCGCGACCTGGCCCAGGCCGCCTCCCTCTACAAGCAGGCCTGCACCCTCAAGGAGAGCCGGGGCTGCGTCGAGCTCGGCACGCTCTACAGAAACGGCGGAGCCGTCGTCAAGGACCTCGTGCGCGCCTCCGTCCTGCTCAAGGAGGGCTGTGACCTCGGCAACCCGCTGGCCTGCAGCCGGCTGGCTCCCCTCTGGGAGCACGGTGACGCCATCGGCCGCGACCTGCCCAAGGCGCGGGCCTATTACAAGCAGGCCTGCGAGGGGGGAATCGCCGTCGACTGTCTCAACCTGGCCCGGCAATACCAGCAGGGCGACATGACGCTGGCCCACAACTTCGCGCAGGCGGCGGCCCTCTACAAGCAGGCCTGCGACGGGAGCGTTGCCGCGGCGTGCTACGAGCTCGGCCTCCTCTACGAATCCGGCCAGGGCGTGCCGCGCGATCCGGTCCGGGCCGCCGCCCTGGTCCGGCAGGCCTGCGACGGGAGCGAGCCCCGGGCCTGCGAAAAGCTGAAGAAGCAGCAGCGTCGGTAGAGACCCGCGCCAGGCGCAAGTGCGCGTGCTCGGCCATCGTCTTCGCCGGTGCGATGACTCGCTTGGGGTGCCTGCTTCCAGCCGTGCGCGCGGTCGGCGTGGGTCCCCTGACCGCGATCCGGGGCGAGCCGGCCGCAGGAATCGGGGACCGTCGCCATCGACGCTACAGTGACCACGTCGCGAGGCGAACGTTCCCCCGTCATAGTAGGATGGCTTGTTGACAATGGGAGGCCAGCATTGAGAACACCACGCGGGAAGTCGATCAGCCGGGACATCCAGGCCATTCGCAAGTCCCTTTCCACCGTCGCCCGGGCGCTCGGGCGCTTGGGTCCGGCTCTCGCCGCCGTCGGAGCCGCGGGATCGGGGCGGGTTGCGAGCACTCGCAGGAAGCCCGTCCTCTCGCCGGCAAGACGCCGCGCCCTCAAGTTCCAGGGCCAGTACATGAGTGAGGTCCGTGACCTCGGTCCCCGCCAGAAGGCCCAGGTCAAGGCCCTGCGGGAGGCGAAGGGAGTCGAGGCCGCCATTCGCTACGCCCGAAAGCTGTCGAAGCGCTGACCGCGCTCGACCCTCGCGGC
This sequence comes from uncultured Acidobacteriota bacterium, assembly GCA_963760685.1. Lineage (GTDB taxonomy): Bacteria > Acidobacteriota > Vicinamibacteria > Fen-336 > Fen-336 > CAVXEA01. The sequence goes on along the minus strand of CAVXEA010000003.1, from coordinate 1,652,675 downwards.
TGGCCAAGGACGCCGGGTTCGTCTCTCCTGGCCATTGCTGCGGTCGAGGGCACGCCTCAATGAAACACTTCTTGCTGTTCTACGACCTCTCCGCCGACTACCTCGAGCGCCGGGCGGCCCTGCGCGGTGCGCACCTCCAGTTGGCCTGGGCCGCCCACGAGCGCGGACACCTCGTGCTGGGCGGGGCGCTCACCGAGCCCACGGACACCGCCGTCCTTCTCTTCAAGGGAGACTCGCCGGAAGCCGCCCTTGCTTTCGCCAGGGAGGATCCCTACGTGACCCAGGGGCTCGTGAAGGCCTGGCGCGTCCGCGAGTGGACGACCGCGGTGGGAACGGACGCCGCCACGCCCATCTGCCCGTCACCCTGACGCGACAGGAAGGAAGACCTCGACCGTCGTGCCTTCCCCGGGCCGGCTGCGGAGGCCAATGCGACCTCCATGGGCCTCGACGATCTGCTTCGAGAGGGCGAGGCCCAGGCCCACCCCCCCGGTATCGCGGGCACGGCTTCGGTCGGTCCTGAAGAACGGCGTGAACACGCGGGACTGATCCTCGGGTGCGATGCCGATTCCCTGGTCTTCGACGCAGAGGACCACGCCCCCCTCCCGGGAATGGAGGCGCACTCTCACCGGCGAGCTCGCGTCCGAGTATTTCAAGGCGTTGCTCAGCAGGTTGTCGAAGACTCGGGCAAGAAGTCCGGGCTCTCCGGCCAATGCGGGCACGGCGTCGAGCGCGGCGAGGATCTCGCGCTGCGGATGGCCGCGACGCACGCGCGCCACCGCCTCCCCCAAGGCGAGAGGAAGGTCGACTCTCTCCCGGCGAAGGACGAGGGCACCTCCCCCATCGAGCCTCGAGGTGGTCAAGATGTCGGCCACGAGGGCCTCGAGCTCTGCGAGGTCGCGCTCGATGTCTCTCAGGTGGCGGAGCGCGCTGCCCGGCTCGGCCTCGGCCGCGAGGTCGAGGGCCACGCGAATGCGGGCCATGGGGGTCCGCAGCTCGTGCGACACGTTGGCCAGGAGCTCGCGCTGGCCCTCCAGCAACCGGCCCAGCCGTGCCGCCATCTCGTCGAAGGCGCGCCCCAGCTCGCCGATCTCGTCGCCCGGCCGGAGATTCGCGCGGGCGAGGAGGTCCCCCCGACCCAGGCGCTCGGCCGCGCGGCTGAGCTGCTCCAGGGGGCGACTCATCGCGCGGGCCAGGGGCAGGGACGCGATGGCCAGCACGAGCACGACCACGACCAGCGCGCCCAGGCCACGTCGCAGGAGCTCGGCCTCCGCCGCCCGCGCCGAGATGCGCAGGTAACGCCCGGCTCCCGCCGGGTACGCCGCCGAGAGGTGACCGAGCCGAAGCGCGCCGGGCCGGAAGCGAAGGTCGCGCACCTGGCCGGCCGACAGCGGCTCGATCTCCCGAACCCCTGCGAAGGCCAGGCGTCGGCCGTCGTCGGCGAAGACGGCCAGATCGACGTCCATGACCTCGGCGAGGAGGGAGAGCTGAGCGGGCAACGCCTCGTCGGGCGACGCGGCCAGGAGACCCGCCGCGCGCGGGGCCGGACGCAGCGGGTGCAGGCGCCACCGGGTGTCGCGGCCGAGCACGAACCCGACCGCGCCCAGGGCGGCCGCGACGAGGAGGAGAAGGACCACCCCGTGGAGGTAGATGCGTCGAAAGAGCGTGGGCGGCCGACGGCCGCGGCTCATCGGGGCCGCGCGGCGAGCTGATACCCGACGCCACGCACGGTCTTGAGCCATCGGGGACGCTTCGAGTCGTCTCCAAGCTTCGCCCGGAGGCGCGAAACGTGGACGTCGACCGATCGGTCGAAGGCCTCTTCGGCCGAGCCTTGCACCAGCTCGAGGAGGCGCTCGCGCGAGAGGACCTGTCCGGCGCGCTCGGCCAGGACCCGGAGCAGCTGGAACTCGTAGGCGGTCAGGGGCAGCTCCCGCCCGGCGAGGGTTGCGCGGAGCGAGCCGGGATCGAGCACGAGCTCCCCCACCTTCACCACCCGGGAGGAGGGGCCCGACTGGCCCCGAGCCCGGCGCACCTGCGCCTGCACCCGAGCCAGAAGCTCGCGGGAGGAGAACGGCTTCGTGAGGTAGTCGTCGGCGCCCCACTCGAGCCCCAGGACCCGGTCGGCTTCCTCACCACGCGCGGTCAGGATCACGATGGGAACGTCCGACCTCTGGCGCAGCTCGCGGCAGACCTCGAGTCCGGTCAACCCCGGGAGCATCAGGTCGAGCAGCACCACGTCGAAGCGGACGTGCAACGACTCCTCCAGGGCGCGCCGCCCGTCGCCGGCGACCACGACCTTGACTCCGTGGTTGCCCAGGTACTCGGAGGTGAGAGCGGCGAGCCGCGCGTCGTCTTCCACCAGGAGCGCCACGATGGCGGGCGCGGGCTCGTCTCCCACGCCCGTCATCATAGGACCGAACGGGAGGGCGCGGACCCGACCGCGATCAGTGCCCGTGCTCCCCGAGGTGTTCGCGCGCGCCCGCCAGAAGCTTCTGCCGCTGCTCCGGCGTGAGGGCAGCGTGGATCTCCAGGAGCGCATCGGCCGCCTCGTCGCCAAAGCGGGACAAGGCGTCCGTCCGCTCGCGGATGAGGCCCTTCAACTGGGCAGGGTCCGGGTTGTCCTGGGCCAGGAGCGTGAGGACCTTCTCTCGGAGGACCCCGCGGCCCTCGTGCAGAGCCCGGCCGTCTCTGACGAGCCGGTCCTTGACCGCACGCACCTTCTGCTTCTGGGTCTCGGTGGCCCCGATCTCCTCGAGCTTCTCGTTCACCGCGAAGTCGATGAACTTCAGCATCAGAGCGGGGTGTCGCCCGCCAAAGCTGCCGTGCGCGTGGCCCCGCCACGCTCCCATGGTGAAGAGCCCAGCGCTCCCGGTCGCCAGCGCCAGCACCGCCAACTTGGCGTTGATCATCTCAGTCCTCCTTGCCCGGCGAACCACGCCGAACGAGTCCAAGATGGTGCGAGGACGTTTCCCCCGGTTGTGCCGGCGGTTAAGAAGTGTGAAGCCCCGGGGTTACCGGCTCCGCTGGCTGAGCGCGACGCCGCCGGTCGTCACCGTGTACTTGGCGCGCATGTTGGCCTTCTCCCAGGCCGGGACCGATCTCGGGTCCTTGAGATAGCCCAGGAAGAGCCCGGTCACCTGCGCAAAGTGGGCCTCGTGGCCGACGCGGTACTGGTCGGGGATCACGATGCGCAGATGGGCGCCCTTCGCTTCGACGGACAACCCGGGGAAACGGCCTTCCAGACGCCCGAGCTTCGTCTTCAGCGCGAGCGCCACCGCGGCGCCTTCGGCGGGGGTGTTGGGCACGACGTAGAGCTCGGGCCGATAGTCCTCGTCCGCACCCTGCCGGATCTCGATGCGCGAGCGGCTCCCCCGCACTTGCGCAAAGTGCGTATCGACCCCCTTCGGACCCTCGTAGGCCCAGATCACCTCGAGGCGGGTGTGGATGCCGCGCAGGGTGTACGAGACCTCGGTGTTGGCCTGGAACTGGAGCTGTCCGTCCTTCACCTCGCCGCTCAAGCTGGCCGGGAACCCGCTCTGGCCGGTCACGCGCTGAAAGTCGGCGGGGCTCAGTGCTGTGGGCCAGCGCCTGGCTTGGAGGATCTGCACCTCCGTTCGCGCGTCAATCACCTGGTCCGGGAACAGGATCCACGGCACGAGGTCGACGAGGTGGGTCCCGATGTCCGCCAGTCCTTCGCCCTGCTCCGCGGTGTCGAAGAACCAGTCGGGACGGATGTTCGGGGCTCCGGCCACCGTCTTCAGGATGTTGTGGACGCTCTTCATGGCCACCGCCGGCTCCGCCTCCGTGCCCTTCAGGAGGGTTCCCAGGATGGCGGGGTCGCCCACGAGCTCCCTCTGCAGGATCGTGGTGATCTCGTGGCGCTCCGTCATCATGTCGTAGGCCACGAGGCCCTTCTTCTCGGCCGTGTCGAGGGCCGTCTCGAGCTTCGGCAGATCAGCGGAGTCGATGATCCACGGCTTGTCGGCCAGGACGCTCAGGCCGTTCTGCACCGCGGCCAGGATGAGGTCGATCTTGCCGCGATTGCGTCCCGAGAGCACGACCACGTTCCCCGGGCGCTCCCTCAGAAGGCGTTCGGCGAAGTCGGGCCCGGCGTGCACCTCGAGCTGCCAGCGCGTCGGGCTCGTCTCGCGGCCGTTGAACTGCGCGATCCGGTTCATGTGAGCGATGAGGTCCGGCCCGAGCGGCGCGTAGACGTGCACGACCGGCGAGACCCCGGGATACATCTCCTTCTGGACGAGCGCGGCGTGGAAGTGCCCCGGGGCGAGGGTCATCAGCTTGACGGGAGCGTCCCCCCCGTTGTCCGCGGGCGGGGTTGCGGAGGGCGCCGTCAAGGGAAAGGAGAGAAGGCCAAAAGACACCAGGAGGGCCAGGGAGAGGAGGCTCGCCGGCCTTGTCGCGCGCTTCATCTTATAGGATACCTCTCATGACTCGGCCCCCTCGCCACCGCATCCGGCTCCGGGCCGCGGGGAGCACCGCGTGACCCCGGAGGAGTTTCGACGCTTCGGCCATCTCCTGATCGACTGGGTGGCCGACTATCGCGCCAGGATGGCGGATCTTCCCGTAATGTCAACCGTGGAACCGGGAGCGTTGAAGGCAGCGCTGCCCGGCGCTCCGCCGCAGGGTCCAGAGCCTTTCGATGCGATCCTCGCCGACCTCGACCGCCTGATCGTCCCCGGGTTGTCGCACTGGCAGCACCCTCGCTTCCACGGCTACTTCCCTTCGAACGGCGACCTGTCCTCGGTGCTCGGCGACTACCTCAGCACCGGTTTCGGGGTCATCGGCCTGTCCTGGCAGTCGAGCCCCGCGCTGACCGAGCTCGAGGAGGTCGTGACCGACTGGCTTCGCCAGATGGTCGGCCTCTCCCCGGCCTGGAGCGGCGTCATCCAGGACACGGCCTCCACCAGCACCCTCGTGGCGCTGACTTGCGCACGCGAGCGCACCTCGGGCTACTCGCTCGCGCGGGGCGGCCTGCAGGCCGAGGCCTGGCCGCTCCGCGTCTACGCCTCCGCGCAGAGCCACAGCTCGGTGGAGAAGGCGGCTCTCCTGGCCGGCTTCGGGCGCGCGAACGTGACGAGCGTCGGCACCGACGAGTGCTACGCTCTGCGGCCTGACGCCCTGGCCGCGGCCGTCCGGGCCGACGTGCAGGCCGGTCATCTGCCCTGCGCGGTGGTGGCCACGACCGGCACCACGACCACGACCGCTCTCGACCCCCTGGAGCCCATCGCGGAGATCGCGCGCGAGCACGGCCTCTGGCTGCACGTCGACGCCGCCATGGCGGGCTCCGCGATGATCCTGCCCGAGTGCCGCTTCCTGTGGCAGGGCGTCGAGGCCGCCGACTCGCTGGTCTTGAACGCGCACAAGTGGCTGGGCGCCGCGTTCGACTGCTCCTTGTACTACGTGCGCGACCCCGAGCACCTGGTCCGCGTCATGAGCACCAACCCGAGCTACCTCCAGAGCAGCGTCGACCACCGCGTGAAGAACCTCCGCGATTGGGGCATCCCGCTGGGCCGGCGGTTCCGGGCCCTGAAGCTCTGGTGCCTGATCCGCGAGCAGGGGGTGGCGAAGCTCCAGGCGCGCCTCCGGCGCGACCTCGAGAATGCGCGGTGGCTCGAGGCGCAGGTCCGGGCCACGCCCTCCTGGCGCGTGCTCGCTCCCGTTCCCCTGCAGACGGTCTGTGTGAGGCACGAGCCGGCGGGCCTCGACGGCCTCGCCCTCGACCGTCACACCCAGGCCTGGGTCGACCGCGTCAATCGATCGGGTGCCGCCTACCTGACCCCCGCGATTCTCGACGGCCGATGGATGGCCCGAGTCTCGATCGGCTCCCTCACCACGGAGCGCGACCACGTCGCCTCCCTCTGGGAAGTCATGCAGAGAGAGGCCGCAAAGGACCCCTAGCCCTGGCTACTCCGCCCTGAGCGCGACGACAGGATCGATGCGCGAAGCACGGCGCGCGGGAAGGTAGCTGGCGACGAGGGCGACCGCGACCAGGAAGGTGGCGGCCAGCAGGAACGAAGCCGGATCGGTGGGCGTCACCCCGTAGAGGAAGCGCGCCAGCACGCGGGTGAGGGCCAACGCCGCGACCAGGCCTAGGGAGCCGCCCACCGCGACCAGGAGCAGCCCTTCCCGAAGCACCATCCAAAGGACACCGGGCCGGCTCGCCCCGAGAGCCACGCGGACCCCGATCTCCGCGGTCCGCTTCGAGACCGAGTACGAGACGACACCCGACAGCCCGACCCCCGCCAGGGCCAGGGCCAGGGCGGCGACCGCGGACAGCACCGTCGCCCGAAAGCGCGGCTGCGCGGCCTCCTGCAAGAGGACGTCGTCGAGCGTCCGCAGGCTCACCATCCCGATCTGTCGGTCGACCTGACCGATCGCCTCGCGAAGCCCGCTCGCGAGGGCGAGAGGCTCGTCCGTCGTTCGCGCGACGAGGAAGGCCGTCGGCCACGGCTGCTGCGCCCACGGCACGTAGACCGTCGGCTCGGCGGGCTCGGCCAACCCCTTGTAGCTGACGTTGCCCACGACTCCGACCACCGTCCCCGTCACACGCCCATGGCCGGTGGTGGGCAACACCAGCGTCCGTCCGATCGGATCGTCCCCATAGAGGTCGCGAGCCACGTCCGCGCTCACGATCAGGACCCTCGGGTGAGCCGCGTCGTCGCCCTCGTCGAAGAGGCGCCCCTCGAGCAGGGGAATTCCGAGGGTCCCGAAGAACTCGGGCGTCGTCGGTGCGGCGTTGACCGCGTACTCGGCCGCGATGCCGTGGGCCGTGGGCAGGTCCTTGAGGGTGATCTCGACCATGCGCCCGTTGGGCGGCAACGCCGAGCTCATCGCGGCGGACCTCACGCCCGGAACCGCCTTCACGCGCTCGACCAGGGCGGCGCCCAGCGACACCTGCCGAGGCTCGTCGAGCTGACGCCCCAGGGCGAGGTTGAGGCGCGCGACGAGGACGTGGTCCGTCCTTGCACCGGTCTCGGTGCGTAGCAGGCGCACGAAGCTATGGGCCAACACGCTGGCACCGACCAGGAGCAAGACCGAGACAGCCAGCTCCGCCGCGACCAGCGCCGAGCGCAGCCGCCCGGCGCGCGGATTCCCCAGGGCCCTGGCGCTCGCTCCGAGCGCTCTCGCGGCATCCTGCCGGGACGACTGGATTGCCGGTCCCAGGCTCGCGGCCAGGGTGCCCGCGGCCGCGATGGCCACCGCAAACGCCAGCACCGGTCCGTCGACGTGGATCGCGTCCAGCCGAGGAAGCTGCGCGGGTCCCAACCATACGAGGGCTCGGACCATGCCCCAGGCGAGCAGGATGCCAGCCAGGCACCCGCCAACCCCGAGGATCAGCGCCTCCGCCACCCCGTGGGCGACGAGTCGACCCCGCGACGCGCCCAGGGCCAGGCGGACCGCGATGTCGCGCTCTCGGGCCGCATGCCGCGCCAGGAGCAGGTTGGCCACGTTGGCGGAGGCGACGAACAACACGAGGACGACGGCTCCGAGCAGCATGTGGAGGGCGGGCCGGACCGGTCCCGCGACGCTCTCGACGAGCGGCGTGACCACGGGAACGCCCCCGCGGTCGCCGTCGGCGCGCTCCAGGGCGAGCCGGCGTCCGAGATCCTGGAGGTCGGAGCGCGCCTCCGCGAGGGTCGTGCCGGGCTCGAGACGGGCGACGAAGCTCACGCGTCCGCCCCGCCTCTCGTTCAGCCAAGGGCCGAGCTCGCTTTGTCGGGCCTGGCCCATGGGCGTCCAGACGTCGACGCGATCGCTGGGGAGGCGAAAGTCGGGGGCCGCCACGCCGACCACCGTGAAGACATGGCCGCTCAACGTGAGGGTCCCCCCGACCGCGCTCGGGTCCCCGTCGAAGAGTCGCAGCCAGAGTCGGTGACTGATCACGGCCACGGGAGACCGGTCGTCCTCCGGGCCGAGGAGGCGGCCTTCGACCGGGGGCTCGCCGATCGTGGAAAAGAACTTCTCCGAAACGAAAGCGCCCTCCAGCGGCTCGACGACGTCGTTGCCTTTCAGGGCGAGGTCGGCAGGGCTGTATCCGGCCAGGGACGCGAGGGAGCGGGACCGCTGATCCCAGTCCTCGATCTCGAACGCCGAGAACGACGATGGTCGTCGCTCGCCGGCGAAATCCCGCGTCGCACTGACGAGGACGAGCGACGCGGGGTCGCGATAGGGCAGCGGCCGCTGCAACACCCCGTAGACGACGCTGAAGATCGCGGTGTTGGCGCCGATTCCCAGGGTCAGGGTGAGGAGGGCGGCGGCCGCGAAGCCTGGGCTCTTCCTCAGGGTCCGGAGACCCAAACCCAGATCCGTCGCGAGAGAGCCCAGGGCTTGCCGAAGGAACGCCATCTTGCCTCGATCTCCGTGGCGACAGGCGCCTGAGGCTATCAGGTTACGCGTCCGGCGCGGCCGGTGTTTGCGCTTCCCCCCTACACGCAATTCCGAGGACGGCTTATAGTCGTCGTCGAGATGAGGCCAGCCCTGCTTTCCCTCGACAACACCGTCCAGAACTACGCCTGGGGCTCGACCACCGCGATCGCGGGTTTTCTCGGCCGACCGAGCCCCTCTCCCCTCCCCGAGGCCGAGCTGTGGATCGGCGCGCACCCCAAGGCCCCATCGCGGGTGGTCCACGAGGGCACGGCCTCGTCCCTGGATGTGATCATCCGGAGCAACCCCCTCGCGATGCTGGGCGAGACGGTCGCCGCTCGGTACGGCGGGCTGCCCTTTCTCCTGAAGGTCCTCGCCGCCAGGGAGCCGCTCTCGATCCAGTGCCACCCGAACCCGGAACAGGCGCGTGCGGGATTCGCGCGCGAGAACGCGGCCGGGATCCCCCTCGCCGATCCAACCCGGAGCTACCGCGATCCGAACCACAAGCCCGAGCTGCTCGTCGCCCTCACGCCCTTTCGCGCCCTGAAGGGCTTTCGGCCCCTGGAGGAGATCCAGGCCCACTTCCAGGCCCTCTCCTATGGCGGCCTTCAGGAAGAGGTCGCCGCCCTCGGCCGTGCCGGCGAAACGGGCGCGCTGAAGCGGCTCGTCGGAGCGATCCTTTCGCAAGGCGAGGGAGCCCGAGCCCAACTGCTGGACCGGGCCCTGTCCGTCGCTCAGGGCCGAGAGGACGAAGTCTGGCGTTGGGTCGCCCGTCTGCACGCGAAGTATCCGGGCGACGTGGGAGTCCTGGCCCCGCTCCTCTTGAACTACGTCGAGCTGCGACCGGAAGAGGCGGTGTTCTTGGGTGCGGGCGAGCTGCACGCCTATCTGGAGGGCACCGGCCTCGAGATCATGGCCAACTCGGACAACGTCCTCAGGGGCGGCCTGACCTCGAAGCACATCGACGTGACCGAGCTGCTCGCCACCGCCACCTTCGCGTCCGGTCCGGCTCGGACCCTCCGGCCGGAAGAGCTCGGTCCGCGCGAGCGGGTCTATCGCACTCCGGCCCCCGAGTTCCAGCTCTCCCTCATCGACGTCACGCCAGACGCGTCGTACGTCTCGACCGAACGACAGGGGGCCGAGTTGCTCCTGGGGATCGAGGGAGGAGCCAGGGTGATCGCCGAGGGGCCGGCACTCCCGTTGGACCGCGGCCGGTCGGTCTTCGTCCCGGCCACGGCCGTCTCCTATCGACTGGAGGGCACGGGACGGGTCTGTCGGGCGACCGTCGGCCCCGAGCCCGATCGCCGCGCAGGGTGATCCACCGGCCGGCTCGTTCGCGCCTTCAGGCAGAAACCTCGAGGCGAATGCGCTCCACCGAGGCTATCGCGTCGAACCCGCGATCGAACGAAGCGATGTGGGACACGCCATTGTTCAGCATGACAGCGGCGTGGAGCAGGTCGCGCACGGAGACACCCGTCGTGTCCCGGACCGCGTCCCTGGCTCGATCAGTATCCGCGAGGGTGACCGGGAAGACGACGGGGCACAGGTTCACGAAGAGCTCGTAGACCGAAGCCGCCAGATCGTTGCGTCGAAGCCCGACATACCGATAGAGGATCTCCTGAAGGACCTCGGTGCTGGTGCAACCCGCCACTTCGCCCGATCGCACGCGCGCCAGAAATCGTCGCGCCGGTTCGCGCAGGGGGTGGTCGCGACCCGCCACGTACATCGGCACGTTCGAGTCGATGAAGATCCTCAACCGCGCCCGGCCTCGATCTCGGCCAGCATCTGCTCGACGTCTGCGGTCGGCGCTCCTAGAGATTCGAGCCGTTCGAGGGGATCGATCTCGCGGGGGCCAGCGTCGAGCGCTTGCTCGATCGCTCCGCGGACCCATTCACCCTTCGACACCCGGCGCCGCTGAGCCGCCTTTGCGATCCGCGCGTCGAGACCCTCCGGAATGAGGATTTGCAGCCTATGACTCATATGAGCATGCTAACATACTCAAGAAGTGCCGGCGTAGCCCTAGAGCCGCTGGACCGTGAGCCCGCCGTCCACGACCACGACCGCCCCCGTCGAGTAGCCGAGATCGCCACGGGCCAGCGCCGCGACGGCGCGCCCGACGTCCTCGGGCAGGCCCCAACGGCGCTGGAGCAGGAGGCCCTGCTCGATCAGCCGGTCGTACTTCTCGCCCACGCCTGCCGTCATGTCGGTGCGGATGATGCCGGGGCGCACTTCGTAGACCGGGATGCCGACGGGACCGAGGCGCACCGCAAAAAGCTGGGTGGCCATGGCCAGGGCGGCCTTGCTGAGGCAGTAGTCGCCGCGGTCGGGCGAGGCGACGGTCGCGGAGATGGACGTGACGTTGACGATGGCGGCGGTCGCCGACGCGTCCTTCTGCCGCTCCTCCACCATCCATCGCGCCACCGCCTGGGTGAGGAAGTAGGTCCCCTTGAGGTTCACGCGGATCAGGCGGTCGAAGCTCTCTTCGTCGGCCTCCAGGAGGTCGGCCCGGACCTTGGGGGCGATGCCGGCGTTGTTCACCAGCAGATGGAGGCGAGCGAATCGGTTTCGCGCAGTAGCCAGGAGACGCGCGCGATCGTCTGCCTCGCCGACGTCGGCCCGCTCGTAGAAGACCCGGGTCCCCGCGCTCCGCAGCTCTTCGAGGGTGTTCTCGACGAGGCCCGCCTCGCGTTGGCCGGCCAGGAGCAGGTCGAAGCCCTCGCGGGCCAGGGCTTGCGCGACGCCGAGCCCGATTCCCCGGGTGCCCCCCGTGACGAGGGCTGTCTTCCGTGGCCTGCTCACCTCGGCCTCACGGCCCGAAGAACCGGTAGTACCGAGCGTCCGTGGCCAGGCGCTGCACGTAGAGGCCGAGCTCGCGGAGGTGGTAGTCGCCCCACTGGCTCGACTCGCCGCAGGGGACCTTCCGGCCCGGGGGCACGTAGTCCCAGCCGTTCGGACGGTGGTAGACGGAGTGCAGCAGCAGTCCCTGGTGCTCCGCGGCCTCCGAGAGGTACGGGCGTCGCCAGGAGGGTTCGCGTCACCACCAGCCCCGCCTGGCCGTAGCGTCCTGCCTCGGCCTCACGGCCGCGACCCGCGAGGAAGCGCGCCAGGCGCAACAGGCCCTGCGCCGCGATCGCCGCCGCCGAGGCGTCCACCGGCTCGTGATCGTTGAAGGGATCAGCCGGTCGGCCGAGGTCGAGGGCCACCAGGCCCGGCGCCCCGGTGTCCCAGTACGGAATGCCGTCCGGGGGCGTCGACTCGATGTAGAAATCGGCGGTGGCCTGCGCGGCCCGCAGCATCCAGGCCATGACCTCGTCGCGGCCGCCGAAGGGTACGAGCGCATCCGGGCCCAGCGTCTCCACGAACTCGAGCTCCTCCGCGAAGCCCAGGAGCACCCAGGCGAGCCCGCGGGTCCAGGTGCTGAACGGCGAATAGCCCTGCTGCGTGCCCGGGCAGCGGAACTGACCGTCGGCCACGTTGAACAGGCTCTCGTGGGCGACCCGGCCGCGGACGTCGTAGAAGTCGCGCCCGTCCCCGTAGTAGACGGCGTGGCGGGCGGTGACCCGGGCGTGGGCGAGGAGCCGCTCCAGGAGCGAGACCCGCCGGTCGCCTTCGTCGAAGAGCGACATGGCCCGAGAAGGTGGCCGAGGGCCAGCGAACGCAGGGTGCGCATGGTGTCCGCGAAGAGGGAGTGGGCGCCGTTGAAGGAGTGGATGAAGCCGTAGCCATCGGCCGTGCGTGTCCACCGCCGCGCCTGGACGGCACCGCTGGCCTTGAGTGCGATCTCGTAGAGCTCGCGCTCCTTGCCCTTCGGCCTCGAAGCGTCCTTCCCGGATGAGGCGCCAGAGTGCGCCGTAGGTGCTCACGTTGTTGAAGCCGTGATCGTGAACGCCCATGTGGGTGAGGTGCGGAGCCATGCGTTCGATGGTCCGGCTTCGGCCCAGGTCCAGGAACGCCGCGGTCTCCCGTGGCGTCGAACTGCAGCAACATCGAGCCGAACTGAAAGCCTTGCGTCCATTCGGTCCAGCCGCGCGCGGTGTAGCGGCCGGCGACGGTGAAGACCGGCGACCCCGCGGCCGGGTCGGGGGTCCGCTCGAGGGCGAGGATCTTCTCGCGCGGAAAGCGACCACAGCCGCTCGATCGCTCGCCTGAGGTCCGCCGGGCGCAGGCTCTCGTCGATGCGTATCAAGGCGTCAGTCCCTCGAAGGCCCGCCGCTGGGCGGCGATGACCCGGTCGATCATCGCGTTCGCCTTTTCGCTCACCCCGCGCCGCGTCGGGTCGGCGTCGAACCACGCGACCGAACGCACCATTCCCTCTGCGAAGGATGTCCGCGTCCGAAAGTCCGGGACGAAGCGCTTGATCTTGCCGTTGTCGAACGACGGCGCTCCACGCCTTGTCTCCGAGCAGGCTCCCTCCCCGCTCGGGATAGAGGGCTGCGATCAGATCGGAAGGCACGTGGACGAGCTCGGGCTCACGGCCCGCCGCGCGGCCCATGGTCTGGTACACGCCGTCCCAGGTCAGCACCTCGTCGCTCGTGATGTGGAAGGCCTCTCCCACCGCGTCCTTGCGGCCCAGGAGACCCACGAGGCCGACGGCGAGGTCGGAGCTCGCGGTCATGACCCACAGCGAGGTTCCGTCGCCATGGCAGACGATGGGAAGGCCGCGACGGATCCGGTCGACCACCGTGTAGTCCTGGCCGCCGAAGCCGGAGGGGATCCAGCTGGGCCCGTAGGTGTACGAAGGACGCACGATCGTGACGGGGAACCCTTGCTCCCGGTACGCCGCGAAGCAGTCGCTCCTCGCAGGCGATCTTCTGGCGAGCGTACTCCCAGAAGGGGTTCGCGAGCGGCGTCTCCTCGGTGATCGGCGTAGTGGACGACCGGCCGCTCGTAGACGCTGGCTGAGCTGACGAAGACGTACTGACCCACGAGCGAGCCGAAGGCCTGCGATCGCCCCCTCGACCTGTTCCGGCCGGTAGGCCAGAAAGTCCACGACCGCGTCGTAGCGTCCGGCCTCGGCCGCCCGCCGCAAGAGCGCCGTGTCCTCACGCTCGCCGGCGATGGTCACGACTTGCGACCCAAAGGGCGAAGGCCGCTGCCCCCGGTTGAGAACCGTGACCTCGTGGCCCGCTTCCAGGGCCTGCTCCACGCAGGCGGTGCTGATGTTCCCCGTGCCACCCAGGAAGAGGACCCGCATGCCGCGCATTCTAAGCGGAGTTCGCCACGACCTTCGCGGTGGCCTGGGCCTAACGGTCGGCCTCGATCGTCAGCTCGGCCTCGACCACGTCGCCGGTCTGCGCATCGACGGCCGAGGCGACCACCACCGTCTCCCCCGCGCGCAGGTAGAGCCGAGACTCGGCCTTGAACGCCTGGACTCGCGGGGAACCGCTCGCCGCCGACAGCGTCCCGTCGCTGACCGACAGGTCGAGTCGGTACCGCCCGTCCGAGGAGCGCTGGGCGCCGAGCCGCACCCCGGCGCCGATGTCCTTGAGCATGACCGTGGGTTGCCCCTGATAGCTGACCGACAGCGGCAGCATGGCGCCGCTGAAGACGTTGGCCGCCTTCTCCTCGCCCACCTGGACGACCACGGAATAGGGCCGGCTCGCGATCGTCTTCTCGCCCCGGCGTCGGTTCAACACGAAGCGCGCGCGCAGGCGCGCGTCATTGCCCCCGGCCGCCACGACCGCCTTCGCCGGCCGCGACACCTCGACGGCCACGTCGACCCGCACCACCTCGCCGGTCGCGGGGTCGACGGCACTCGCGAAGGGCACCATCTCCCCCTCGCGAAGGACGACCACGGATTCTCCCCTCACCACCAGCAAGACGGGGTTGCCCCCGTTCGCAGCCTCCGTGTCGCCGCTGCTCCCCGCGAGGACGGACGACTCTTCGAAGGTCGCTTCCAGCCGATACCGGCCGTCAGCGAGAGAGCGCGCGGTCACCTCCGCCGAGACGCCCGCGTTCTTGAAGGTCACCGTGGGGGCTCCCTTGTCGCTCGTGCGCAGCGCGACCTGGGCGCCGACGAAGACGTTCGCGCCCTTGTCCCCCGTGTGGAGCAACAGGACGCAGGGCTCGACGTTCGTCGTCTTGTCGCCGCGCTGGCGGGTCTCCACGAACCGGATCCGCAGCCGCGGTCCCGCCGTCTCCTCGACGCCCGCCGGCTTGGCATCCTTGGACTCCTGCGCCACGGTGGCCGCGCTGAGCCCAAGCCAGGCAGCCACCGTCCACGAGCACATTCCGACCCTCTTCCTCATGGCCTCTACCTCCAGACGATTCCTAAAGCGCCCAATGCGCGAACGGCCATTCGCTCTCGACATCCTTCCAACGGGTCCGATACTCCGGGACCTCGTCTTTGGCTTGTGCCTGAAGGATCGCGCTCGGCGGCGCATCTGCCGGCAGCACCTCGATCCGCGGGAGCGACAGGCCAGGCCCTGCCTGACGCACGTTCCTCCATTGCCGGGCGAGCTCGGCGAGCAACTCAGCCTGCCCCGGCTCGACGATCACCTCGTTGCGGGGGAGTGGCACCTTGGGAGACCGTTTCGCGGGGGCCGGCGTGGCGTGGGCGGGACCTGGGATGGCGGCCCGCTCGGGCGCGACGGGCGGGGGCGGTGCCGGGGAGGAGACCAGGGGCGGCGTCGGCCGCTCCGCGAGGCGACCCGGCGCCCTCATGGATTCGTTCAGGAGAAGAGCCAGTGCGGCCACGACCAACAGGCTCGCCGCGAGAGCGAGCCAGACCCGCCGGCGTCCGCTCGACCGCCTACGGCGGAACGTCCGACGAAGCTCTTCTTCGATCTCCGGCGAGGGCGCGGGCGCTCTCCACTGCCGGAGGATCGTCCGCAGGTCCTCCGGTCCCCCGCCGTCGTCTCCTCCATCGAACCCGCGATCTGCCTTCATGAGCGTCTCCCTGCGCGCACCGGAACGGCGTCTCTCACATAGCCTTCGAGCGCGCTCCGCAGCTTCCGGCGTGCCCGGTGCAGCCGCACCTTCACCGCCCCCACCTCGGCGCCCACGATGAGGGCGATGCTGGCGAGGTCCAGCTCCTCGTACTCTGCGAGGATCAGGACCTCGCGATGCAGCGGGGCCAGCGCGGCGACTGCGTCCCGCACGATGCGGGCTCGCTCCTCCTCGAGCAGCAGCTCCAGAGGCCCCGGACGCGGGCTCGGCCGGAGGTCCGGGGAGGCACCACTCGCCGTCTCGCGCCAGGCCCGGCTGGCATGTCGCAGGCTCTGGTTGCGCGCGGCGGTGCACAGGTAGGTGCCGAGGCCCGCCTGCCGGCCGTCGTAGCGGCCCGCGCCCTCGAGCAGGCTGGCGAAGCAGACGTGCACGATGTCGCGTGCCAGGTCCGCGGAGCCCGTCATGCGATAGGCGAAGCGATGCACCCGGTCTCGATGCCGCCGGTAGATGGCGAGGAAGGCCTCCTCGTCGCCCTCGATCGTCGCTTCCAGGAGCTCCGCGTCGGTTCGGACTTCGGCGTCCCCGGTCACGCTTCTTATTACACCCAGGGGCCGGAAGGTTACAGGCGGAACCGACGGCCTACGGGCGGTGCACCTAGGCCGCTCGGGCCACCAGCACCGGAGCAGCACCCAGGAACAAGCCCACGGCCAGGCCACCGATCCCCGCCAGGCCGGCCATCAGGCAGCCTACCGAGCCGAGGACCGCGGTGACCGAAATCGCAGCGATCCAGAAGCCGACGTGCTCCCCGAAGGGGCGCTTGGCCAGCACTCCGAGCGCCGCTCCGCCCACCACGCCGCCCGCCACGCAGACCGTGGGCAGCACGAGGCACACCGTGTCGGAGCAGAGGTAGCCCGTAGCCTGCGAGGCCACCGGGAGCACGAACGGCACGAGGCCGGCCAGGAGCCCAGGTCGCACGCCCTCGGCGAACTCCTGCCCCCGCCAAAGAAGGGCTGTCACGAGCGACGCCAGGAGCACGACGCATCCGGCCGTGGCCACCGGGTTGCTGCAGGTCAGGAGCGCGAGCCCGGACAGCGCGGCCACGGCGAGCGCCCGTTTCAGGGCCCAGGCCGCGCGGCCCCACTCGTACTCGCGGCGAGCCCGGATTTCGAGGGCCGACTCACTCACTACCATGCTTCAGCCTCCACGCCGCCCGCAGGCGTGCCAGCGCCCGCTCGACGCGCTTGCGGAACGTGGCGGCCGCGACCTCGGGTCGATCGCCGTGTGCGAACCGGAGCAGCGTCTCCCGGTCGCGCTCGGAGAGCTCGTGAAGCGCCCCCTCGAGCGCGCCATCCAGATCGCGGGCGAGGACGAGATCCTCGGGCGAGGGCCCTGGCGCCGCCGGCACCCGTGCCTCCTCGGTGGCCGCCGGCGGCTCTTCCTTTCGCCGCTGCCTCCTCCGTCGCGCGGTCCTGATCTCGTATGCGGCAACTCCCAGGACCCACGGCAACGCATCGCGCTCGGGGTCGTACTCGGCTGCGCGTCGAAACACGTTCAAGAGCGCCTGCTGCGCCGTATCCTCCGCGTCCGCCGAGGGCAGGTGGCGGGACGTAAAGGCCTTCAGCAGCGGCCAAAGGCTGACGAAGACCGGGTGGAACGCGTGCCTATCACCGGCCGCGAGCGCCGTCATGTGCCGCCGAAGCTCTTCGCGCCGGAAGCGTTCCACCCGGAATCGAGTCTAGACCGACCTCACTTGCAGAGTGGGCAGCAGCAAGACAAGGCGGTCGCCGCCGCGTCCGCCGCCCAGACCGCCGCCGGCAACCCGAGCACCGCCAACGCCACCACCCACCGACCGAGCTTTCGGACCATGTTCGCTCCTCCGTTCGGGGCCGCCCCTCCGCCCCCTCCTGATGAGTAGGCGCGAGGGCCTCAGGGCGTGACAGGTTAGAATCCCGCGTCCTCATGCGTGGCTGCGCCGTCCAAACGATTCTCCTCGGCGGGTGCTGGCTCGGCCTCTGCGCCGGCCTCGTCTTGTTCCTCCAGCAGGCCTATGGCCGGCCGCCCAGCCAGACCGTCGGTCCTAGCCTCCTCATCGGAGGGATCGGCTGGATCGCTTTCCTTCAATGGCTCGCCGCCGCCCAGGCGTGGCGACAGCGGCACGCCCTCTCCGGCGGCATGGCGGGTGTACCTCCGCGAGACGGACGCCAGGCGGTGCTCGTGGGGCAGATCCAGGCCCTCGGCGCCACGATCCTCACGCCCTTCGACGGAGTCCCGTGCGTGGCCTATCACTACGAGATCACCGAGCACGTCGGCTCCGGGAAACAGGCCAGACTCGTCACGCACTACAAGGGGGTGGCCCTCGCGCCCTGCGCGGTGGCTACGCCGGCCGGGACCTATCGGCTCCTGGCGGTGCCGGAGATCGACGGTGCTATTCCCGAGGGCACTCGAGAGCTCATGCTCGCGAAAGCGGCCGACTACATCCAGGCCACGACGTTTACGATGCGCTCGACCTCGGCCCGCGAGCTCGAAGAGCGCTGGAGCGACGCGGACGGAACGTATCGGAGTGATGTCTCCTATGTCGACGGCGCGACCGTGGACCTCGCCAGCTGCCGGCTCATCCAACAGCACGTGCCCCGTGGCGCCGAGGTCTGCATCTTCGGCCTGTACTCCGAAGCCCGCGGCGGCATCGTGGCCAATCCAAACTGGGGCAAACCTACCCGCCTCGTCGTGGGTAGCGCGGATCAGGCGGCCCGGCTGCTGGCTTCGTCGGTCCGGACGCGACTCATCGTGGGCCTGATCGTCGGCGCCGGCGCTGCCGGGCTCTTCTGGGCTTTCGCGTCGAGCCTGTAGCCGCTCGCCCGGACGCCCCAGTCACCCGGCCGCCCCCGAGGACCGCAGTAGCCCAAACCGCAGCAGGCTCTCCGCGGTCGCGACGATGGCGTCCTCGCTGGACCTCGGTTGCCAGCCGAGCACGCGGCGAGCCTTCTCGTTGGTCGCGTTCTTGACCTTCCCCAGCTCGGGGGCGATGGTCCCGACGGCCGGGTCGAAGAGCCCGACGAGCCGCACCAACCAGTTCGGCAACGTCCGGGTCGGAACCCGCCGCGCGGCCTCTCCCAGGCGAGCCTTCAGCACTTTCGCGATCTCCTGCATGCTCACGAACGAGCCGGCGACGGCCAGGAAGCGCTCGCCCCTGGCCGCGGGATGGGTCATCGCGCGGAGGTGCAGGTCCGCCACGTCCCGCACGTCCACGAGCCCGAAGCTGAGGCGCGGGCACCCCGGCATCGCGCCGTCCATGAGGCGCTGCACGATCAGGATCGAGGTGGAGAGGTCGGGGCCGAGCACGGGGCCGAGAATGCCGACCGGGTTGACGACCGAAAGCTCCAGGGCTTCCCTCGCGCGCCGACCAAGTCCCAGGCCGCGCGCTCCGCGAGGGTCTTGGATTTCGCGTAGGCGCTCAGATGGCCGCTCACGTCGCTCCAGTCGTCCTCGGTGAAGGGCCGGCTCGTCGGCTCGTGGCCGTAGCCGATGGCGGCGAAGGACGAGGTCAACACCACGCGCTTCACGCCCGCCTCCCGCGCGGCGCGGAGCACGCGCAGACGCGCCTTCGCGGGCGGGAACGATCAGCTCGTCCTCGTGCTTGGGCGCACCCGGCGGAAACGGCGACGCGACGTGAAGCACGAAGTCGCAGCCGGCGACGGCCTCGGGCCAGCCCGCGTCGGACGTGAGATCGGCGGCGGCGAACGACAGGGCCTCCCCCGCTTCGGCGCCGCCGGCCTTCAGCATCGCGCGCACTTCGGCCTCGCGCGCGAGCGAGCGCACGGTCGTGCGCACGCGATAGCCCGCGGCCAGGAGCGACACGATGCAGTGGGCGCCGACGAACCCCGACCCCCCCGTCACGAGAACCCGTTCGCCGCTCATTCAGGCCTCCTCGTCGGCCGCCCCCGAGGAGGGCGCCGCTTCGACGATACCAGAGGCGAGTCGCGGGACCGGCGGACGGGAGCCAGATCGGGTAGGCTCTCGGTGGGCGGCTCGCAACTACGCGAGCGTTCCCCAGAGAGACCATGAGCCAGAAACAGACGACCGGCCGTCGCCGCTTCCTCGCCACCACCTCGGCCGCGGCCGCGGCAACCCTCGTCCCGCGTCACGTCCTGGGCGGCCCCGGGTTCGTGGCGCCGAGCGACAAGGTGAACGTCGCCGTCATCGGGGCCGGGGGCCAGGGACGGACGAACATCCGTGCCCTGTTCCAGGAGAAGGACTGCCAGGTCATCGCAATCGCCGACCCGGCCGAAGACTGGGACCTGAGCGCCTTCTACTTCGGCGGTCGGGCCGGCCGGGGGCCGGTCCGGGCGGAGATCGAAAGCACCTACGCCGCGACGACTCCCAACTACCGGTGCGCGACCTACGAGGACTTCCGGGTGATGCTCGAGAAGGAGAAGGCGATCGACGCCGTCCTGATCGCCACCCCGGACCACCTCCACGCCTACGCCGCGATCCTCGCGATGAAGGCCGGCAAGCACGTCTACTGCGAGAAGCCGCTGACCCACAACGTGTGGGAGGCGCGAGCGGTGGCCCGGGTCGCGGCGGAGACGGGCGTCGCCACCCAGATGGGCAACCAGGGCCGCTCGGCCGAGGGTCATCGGCTGACCGCCGAGTGGATCTGGGACGGCGCCATCGGCGCGGTGCGCGAGGTGCACGCCTGGAGCGGGACGGTCGGACCCCTGAGGCCGATCATGCGGCCCGAGGGCACGCCCGAGGTGCCCCAGGGACTGAACTGGGACCTCTGGCTCGGCCCTCGCACCCCGCACCCCTACCACCCGGCCTACGCCCCGTGCACCTGGCGCGCCTTCTGGGCCTTCGGCGGCGGCGTGCTGCCCGACATGGCGATCCACAACCTCGACCCCGCCTTCAACGCTCTCGATCTCGACACGCCCGAGACGGTGGAGGCGACGACAACCGGGCTCGACCCCGAGATGTGCGCGCGAGGCGTGCTCGTCCACTGGCGTTTCGCCGCCCGGGAGAAGCGGGGACCGTTGTCCGTTCATTGGTACGACGGGGGCCTCCGGCCGCCGACGCCGCCCGGGATCGACCCCGATGACGCGAAGCAGGTGCTCGGCGAGAACGACAACGGCATCCTGTTCGTCGGAGAGCGCGGGCTCATCACCTCGGGGGCTGGTCCGGAATGCCCCGCCTCCTGCCGCTCGAGCGGCACCGCGAGTACGTCCGCCCTCGCGAAGACCCTCCCGCGGGTCGAAGGGCCACCATGCCGACTGGATCCAGGCCTGCAAGGGCGGCCCGCCGGCCTCCAGCAACTTCGGCTACGCCACGCGCATCACCGAGCTCGTCCTCCTCGGCAACGTGGCTCTCCGCGCGCGCAAGCTCCTGCGGTGGGACGGCCCGGCCATGAGGGCGACGAACGCGCCCGAGGCGGACCAGTACCTTCGCGGGTCCTACCGGGCCGGCTGGGAGATCCCGGTCTGAGGCGCTAGAAGGCGGCAGCGAAGCGCGGTCACGAACGTCCGACCGTCGGGGTAGCGCTTCTCGGGGGCCTTGGCCAGCGCCTTCGCGAGCACCGGGTCCACGGCCGCGGGCAGCGCGGGATTGACGGCGCTCGCCCGCGGAGGCTCGTCCGCGACGATGCTCTGCAGGAGAGCGCCCAGGCTCGGTCGGCGGAACGGACGAACGCCGGTCAACGTCTCGTGGGCCACGACCGCGAGCGAATAGAGGTCGCTCTGGGCGTGCACGATGTCGCGCGCTCAACTGCTCGGGGGCCATGTACGCCGGGGTGCCGATGACTTCGCCGGTGCGGGTCATGGGGGCCCAGCCCAGCCTCGCGATTCCGAAGTCGGCGAGCTTGGCCGCGCCCCCGCGCGCCAGCAGCACGTTCGAGGGCTTCACGTCGCGGTGTACGACCGCGCGGGAGTGGACGTGGTCGAGGGCCTCGGCCACGGCGGCGAGGATGGGCAGGGCGGCCCGGGGCCGGATCGGCCCCCGGCGGCGCAGGCGCGCGGCCAGGCTCTCGCCCTCCACGAGCTCCTGCACGAGGTAGTCCGGGCCCGCGTCGAGAACGTCCACGAGGGCGGGATGACCGAGCCAGTGACCCGCCGCCGCTTCCCGGCGGAAGCGCTCGACGACTCGAGGGTCGCGGGTGAAGCACGCCCTCAGCACCTTCACCGCCACTTCCCGACCCTCCACCTCGTCGTACGCGCGGTAGACGCGGCTCATGGACCCCTCCCCGAGGAGGCCGCGCACCTCGTAGCGTCCGATCCGCTCCGGACGCGGCGGGCTCCACGGCAGCGGGGGCGCGGTGACGAAGGACGCACGAGGGTCTCGGCCGCCAGCAGGGTGTCGAACGCCGATCCGCCCTCCTGCGCCGCGCGCCCCTGGAAATCGAGTGTTTTCAGCAAACTGACCCTTCCTTCGACGGGAGGGCGCGACCGACGCTTCGCCCCTCCTGCTCTCAACACGTCGAACGGGGGCAAGACCCGCCACGCGAGGGGGAACCTAAGCTCGCCCCCCGGGTGCGGCAGATCCGCTGCCGGTCGCCAGCGAAACAAGGCGGGCGAGCAGGATCGCGGGATAGAGCTGCCCCGTGAGCGCTTCCGCGACGGCCAGCGAGCGAGCCACGGGGTGAACGGGCGTTATGTCGCCGTAGCCCAGGGTGGTCAGGGTGACGAAGCTGAAGTAGATGAAGCTGGGTCTCTCGGCCCCCCCGAGGCCTGTGCCGGAGAAGGCCCCCGAGACGAGGAGGGCCACGAGCTCGTAGGCCAGGGCCCAGGAGAACCCGAGCATCAGGTAGGCAGCCACGGCCCCTTGGATGCGGTGGACATTGACAGGGCCCGCGCGAAAGGTCTGGGCCAGGACGACGACGGACATCGCCGCGATCGACACCAGGCGCGCCGCGGCCGTGATCTCGTCCGCGAACGGGCCCCAGCGCACTAACGTCGCCCCCACGACCAACGCGAAGAGCGCCGCCCGGACCGCGGGACGGGTGGAGAGGGCGGCCACTCCTGCCAGGAGAAGAGCGGTGAAGCCTAGATCGATGAGCAGGCCCCGTCCGCGCCCGTCCCGCACGACGAGGGCCGGCAACACGAACAGGAAGAGAACGAGAATCCCGAGGAAAGCGGACAGTCCCCGGTCGCTCTCCCAAAACCGTCGAAGGGTTTTCCAGGCCCCTCCCGTCATTCGGCGTTGCGCCTCGCCAACCGGTAGAGCCTCATGGAGAAGATAAGGTACACCATCAGCCACAGCACCCCCACGAACCCGGCCGCCCACTGTTCGTCGTCAGCGTGCGATCAGACCACCCGCCACGCCAGCCGACCGATCGGATAGTCGCGCGGGGGGCGCGAAAAGCCTTATGCTCTTTCCTGATGGCCTCGTGACCGGCCAGCGGCGATGAGCGTCGCCACGGTCTGCCGGGATCACGCCTCGACTTCGACGCAGGTTGTCCATGCTTGCCGTCCGTGCGCGAAGACGGCACCCCTCAGCGGGTCCTGCATTTCCGCCACGTCTCAACACCCCATGGCGCGCTCGCCTCGGCCGCGGCCGGCGAGACCACAACCGCGAGCGAGGTCAGAACACGGGCCGACCTCGTCTTCGCGCGGCTCCCTCCAACTTCCGCCGATTCAACGTCACGACCGAGGAAAAGGCGGCGCTGCCAACCCCCTGATCCGAAGGTCCTGGAACGAACAGGAAGATCCTACGGACGGCGGTAGTCGAGGGCCCGCAGCTCGTCCCACCAGTTCAAGACGATCACCGGCCTTCTAAAGGGGACCTCGGGAGAGGCAGTCCTTTCCAGCATCAAGAAGCGCTCGGTCGCGGGCTCGACGTCGTAGCCGGCGTAGGTCCCGAGCACGAGCACGCGGCGAGCGAGGTCCGCCACCTCGTCTTCGCTTCCCGGCCATACGAACTGGGCCCTGCTCCGTCACGAAGCGATCTCCGTCGGCGTGGTAGTCGATGCGCTTCAAGCCTCCCCGAGAGCTGTACCAGTAGTACAGCCGGCCCGCCGAGCCGAACCTCGGCCAGCGCCCGCCCATGGTAGAGACCCGCACCTGGGGCCCGGCGCCGCTGGCCGGACGCACGTAGACCTCGAACACGCTGTCGAGCTCGTCGGACTCGTAGGCGAGGAAGCGGCCGTCCTTCGAGAGGTTGGCGTTCTCTTCCTGGAAGGGAGTGGCCACGAGCGCGCGAGGAGGCAACGCGGCACCCGCGGGACTCACGTCGAGCGCCATGAGGTCCCAGCCCGTCTCCGGCCGCCGTTCCTGGTAGACGAGCGTGCGCCCGTCCGGCGACCACGCGTTGGGGTACGCGCGACGGGTGGTCTCGAGGAGAGTGGTCGGGGCTCCGCTGCCATCGCGCCGGACCGTCACGAGCGCCCAACCCGCGGTCCGGCGCACGCCCACCGTGATGCCGTTTCCATCCGGGGTCCAGGTCGGGCGTCGCGGTCTCTGCCCGAAGGTCAGGCGAGAGTGCGTCCCGCTCGCCACGTCCACGACCCAGAGGTCGGACTCGGTCGCACCGCCGATCACGACCGCCACCCGCCGGCCGTCCGGGCTCAGGCTCTGCTCGCGGTAGGCCCGCGGCGTCTCGCCGACCCGGGTGATCCGGAACGCCCGGTCCAGGAAGCTCAGCGGGTACTCGGATGACGTGGGCAGGCCCGGCGCGTACACGAGGCCGCCAGTTGCGGACACCGCGACGTGGCTCCCGCCGTTCTGCGGATCGTAGCGGACGCCTTCGACCACGACCTGCGGGGTGCCCCGCACCTCCAGACGCACGGGGTCGAAGGGCACGGCGAGGAGGCGGCCGCCGCGCACGAACACGAGGTGGCCGCTCGGAACGTAGCGCGCGTGCGCACCTCCCTCGAGGACGCGCTTCCTCGCGCCGGTGGCGAGGGAGACCACCTCGACCCGCGCCTCGTCGTAGGTCCCGTCCTCGACGGCCACGGTGTAGAGCGCGTGCGTGCCCCCCGGCAGCACCTGGGGCCAGCGGTGCGAGGCTTCGTCCGCGGACTCGTCCAGCCGGGTCAGGGGCTCGAGCGTCCCCCCCGACGCGGAGACGCGGAAGAGACCGGAGGTCTGGCTGCGGGGCGACCACGATCGTGCCGTCCTCCCCCCAGCTCGCCCCGCGAGGGTTGCCCCCGATCTCGGCGATGACGAGGGCGGCACCGCCCGCACGCGGTACCCGCTTCAGCTTGCGGTCGGCGAAGAAGGCGAGCGACCGGCCGTCGGGCGCGAACGTGGGCTGCGACGCTCCCGCGGTGCCCGCGATGCGCCGGAGCTCGAGGCCCGAGAGCGCGCGCTCGTAGATCTCCGGCGGTCTCGCCCTCCCGCGCGACGACGGCGAGTGCCTTGCCGTCGGGGGCGAAGGCGAAGGGTGCCGGAAACTCCTCCGCGAGCCGTTGGCCCGCGGGCAGGTCGAGGCTGAGGCGAGTCACGCCCCGAGCCTCACTCCGTCCCGCGGCCGAGGCGGCTCCCGGCGACGAGCGACGAAGACGAGTGCGGTCGCCGCGAGAGCCCGCCGCGACGAGCGCGGCACGAGAGAACCGCGGGGGCGTGGGCGCGGGAAGAGGCGGCTCCTCCATGGCCGCCTCGGTCAGCTCGATGCGGGCGTCGCCCGCATCCTGGAGGCGGTCGCGCGGGTCCTTGCGCAGGCACCGCCGGAGCAGCCGTCGCACGCCTCGCGGCGTGTCCGCGGGCAGCGCCGACCAGTCCGGCTCGTCGCGCAGCACCGCCGCGAGCACGTCGGAGGCGTTCGCGCCGGGGAAGGCGCGACGGCCGGTGAGCATCTCGTAGAGCAGGCAGCCGAAGGCCCACAGGTCGGACCGCGGGTCCACCGGGAGGCCGCGCGCCTGCTCCGGGCTCATGTAGGGAGCGGTTCCGAGGAGCGTCCCCGGGCTCGTGGTGGGCTCGATCCCCGCAAGCCGCGTCGCGTCGTCGGGACTGACCATCGGCTTGGCGATCCCGAAGTCGAGGACCTTCACCCGGCCCGAGTCTCCGAGCTTGACGTTCGCGGGCTTGAAGTCGCGGTGCACGATGCCCTTGCGATGGGCTTCCTGGAGCGCATCCGCGATCTGCACGCCCACCATCACCACCTCCGGCATCGGGAGCGCGCCCCGCCCCAGCCGCTCCAGCAGGGTCTCGCCCTCGACCAGCTCCAGCACGAGGTAGGGCGCACCCTCGATCACCTCGAGCCCGTAGATCGCGCCCACGTTGGGATGGTTGAGGGTGGCGAGCAGGCGCGCCTCGCGCTCGACGCGGCGCAGGCTCGCGGCCTCCTCGGGAAGGTCGCTCGGCCACGACCTTGATCGCCACATCACGGCCGAGGGAAGGATCGAGGGCGCGGTAGACCCGGCCCATTCCCCCTTGCCCGAGGAGGCCGCGCACGACGAAGCGCCCGAGAGAGGCGCCGGGTGCGATGGGGTCCTGGGCCTCCGCCTCCATCTCGCGGGCGAGCTCCTCGAAGACGGGATCGCGGAGGGCATCGCCCGGCTGGAGCGCCGCCCTCCGGGTCCTCGGCGAGCCTCAGCAGGTCGGCGACCCGAGCCCGAAGCTCGGCGTTCTTTCCGCAGGCCTCGTCGAGAAAGAGACGCGCGCTCGTCGGGGGCACGGTCGAGGGCGGAGCCCAGCAGCTCGTCGAGCCGCGCCCAGTCGTCGCGCTCAAGCACCGTCAGGGCTCTCCCGGGCAGGCTCGAGCTCGGCGCGGAGCCAGGCCCGGGCGCGCATCCACCCTCGCTGGGCGGTGCGGAGCGAGAGACCGAGGGCGCGTGCGGTTTCCGCCTCTTCGAGGCCTCCGAAGAAGCGGCATTCGAAGATGCGCGCGAGCTCGGGATCGCGCTCGCGCAGGCGCTCCGAGCGCGCTGTCGACGTCGAGGAGCCGCTCCGGGGACGCGCCCGGCGCGGGTAGCCGGTCCTCGTCGAGCTCCTGGGCGGCCTGGCCCGCGCCGCGCTTCTGCCGCAGCCGGGAGCGTGCGCGGTCGACGAGGACCTGCCGCATGACCCGGGCGGTCACCGCCATCAGATGGTCCCGGTCCTTGAGCTCGAGGCCCTCGCTCGCGGCCAGCTTCAGGTAGGCCTCGTGAACGAGGCCGGTGGTGTCGAGCGTGTAGCCGGCGGGCCCGCGGCGCAGGTGGCGCCGGGCCAGGCGCCGCAGCTCGTCGTAGACGAGCGGCACCACCCGGTCCAGGGCGTCGCGCGCCCCCGCCTCGTGGGCCCGTAGAAGCTCCGTGATCGCACCGGTCCCCGCCACGGCGAAAACGGTACCTCGCCGCCGGGACGTTGTCGATGCCGCTTGGCGGGTCTGCGCCTGGATGTCGTGAGGGTAGACAGGGCCGCCACCTGCGGCCCAGGGAGGCAGTATGAAACGCTGGTCGGTGTTCGCGTATGGTGTGGGGGCCTACGTCGTCTTCCTGGGGACCTTCCTCTACGCCCTGGGATTCGTCGGCAACTTCCTGGTGCCCAAGTCGATGGACTCCGTGCGTGAGGGATCCCTCGCCACCGCCCTCGCGGTGAACCTGGGACTGCTCTCGCTCTTCGCGCTGCAGCACAGCGTGATGGCCCGCCGCGGCTTCAAGGAGCGGCTGACCCGGTGGCTGCCGGAGCCCGCGGAGCGCAGCACCTACGTCCTCGCCTCGAGCCTGGCCCTCATCCTCCTCTTCGCGTTCTGGCGTCCGCTGGGTGGCGTCGTCTGGGAGGTCACCGACCCCATGGGCCGGGCCGTCCTCCTGGGCCTCTTCGCTTTCGGCTGGCTGCTCGTCCTCGCCAGCACGTTCCTGATCAACCACTTCGACCTTTTCGGGCTGCGTCAGATCTGGCTGTATCTCCGACAACGTCCGTACACGCGCCTGGCGTTCCGGACCCCAGGGCCCTATCGCCTGGTGCGGCACCCGCTCTACGTGGGCTGGCTCTTCGCGTTCTGGGCCACGCCGACGATGACCATGACCCACCTCTTCTTCGCCGCCGCCACCACCGCCTATATCCTCGTGGCCATCCAGCTCGAAGAGCGGGACCTCGTGAACGCGTTCGGCGCCGCCTACAAGAGCTACAAGCGTCGCGTCCCCATGCTCATCCCGGGCTTCACGAGCCGAGCGGAGGTGGCGATCGACGCGACGATGGTGGACACCCGGTGAGCGGCCGCGGGTGGCGTCGGCGCTTCGGAGCGGCGGGGTTCGTCTTCTTCCTGGCCAAGGGTCTGCTCTGGCTCGCCGGTCCCTTGCTGCTCGCCGCGATGCGCTGACGCCAGTGGCCCCGACGGGATCGTCGGAGCGTCATCGGCGTATGATTCCGCGAGATCATGGGCGCCATCGGTGCGGGTGCCGTCGTCCTTCGGACGGAAGCGCTGAAGCAGGTTCTCGCCGCGGGAGGGCGCTAGTTGGCGGCCCGACTCCGAGAGAGCGAGGCGGTTCGTCGCCTGCACGCGCAGTACGCGACCACCCGCGCGCTCGCGGAGTCCACATCGCTTCGAGAAGCGGCCCCGAAGGTCCTGCACGCGATCGGCGAGGCCCTGGGTTACGAGCACGGAGCGCTCTGGCGGGTGGACACGGCGGAGGAGGTGCTTCGCTGTGTGGCCCTGTGGAGCCCGCACCGGGGCGCGTTCCCGAAGTTCGCGGCGATCAGCCGGCGCACGACCTTCGGCCGCGAAGTGGGCCTCCCGGGGCGCGTGTGGGCGAGCGGCAAGCCCGCCTGGATCCCCGACGTCGTGAAGGACCAGAACTTCCCCCGAGCTCCCACTGCCGCCAAGGAAGGGTTGCACGCGGCTTTCGGGTTCCCGATCCTGCTGGGCGCCGAGGTGCTGGGAGTGCTCGAATTCTTCAGCCGCGAGAGCCGGCGGCCCGACCAGGAGCTGCTCGCTCTGCTCGCCACCACCGGGAGCCAGATCGGCCAGTTCGTCGAGCGGCGTCGGGCCGAGGAGGAGCTAAAGACCCTCTTCGAGAACTCCAGGGACATGCTCTGCGTCGCCGGCTTCGACGGGTACTTCCGTCGGCTGAATCCCGCGTGGGAGCGGACCCTCGGCTTCACCACGGATGAGCTCACGGCCCGGCCGTTCCTCGACTTCGTGCATCCCGACGACCGCGCCTCGACGACCGCCGAGGCCGCCAAGGTCACGACCGGGTCGAGCGCGATCCTCTTCGAAAACCGGTACAGGTGCCGAGACGGCTCCTACCGCTGGCTCTCCTGGAACGTCACCCCCCGCCCCGAGGAGGGGCTGAGCTACGGGACGGCCCGCGACGTGACGGCGCAGAAGGAGGCCGCCCTGGAGCTCCACCGCGCCCGGGAGGCGGCCATTGCCGCCAACCGTGCCAAGGGCGACTTTCTCGCCAACATGAGCCACGAGATCCGCACGCCCATGAACGCGGTGATCGGAATGGCCGAGCTGCTGCTCGACACCCGTCTCGCATCCGATCAGCGGGAGTATCTGCAGGCCCTCAAGGATTCCGCGGAGTCGCTGCTCGGGCTCATCAACGACATCCTGGATTTCTCCAAGATCGAAGCCGGCAAGCTCGAGCTCTTCGCGGCCGAGTTCGACCCGCGCGAGACCCTGGGGGACACCCTGCGGACCCTGGGCTTGCGCGCCGACCAGAAGGGGCTCGAGCTGGCCGGCCACGTCGCGGAGGACGTGCCGCCGAGCCTGGTGGGCGACGCGACGCGCCTGCGCCAGGTGATCGTGAACCTCGTGGGCAATGCCATCAAGTTCACCGAGCGCGGCGAGGTGCTGGTGGAGGTCGAGCTGGTCGGCGACGACCGGGACGGAGAGGTGACCCTGTCCTTCGTGGTTTCCGACACCGGAATCGGCATCCCTCGCGACAAGCAGCAGCTCATCTTCGAGGCCTTCGCCCAGGCCGACAGCTCGACCACGCGGCGCTTCGGCGGAACCGGCCTGGGCCTGTCCATCTCCGCGCAGCTCGTGCAGATGATGGGGGGAAGTCTCGGCGTGGAGAGCGCGCCCGGGAAAGGGAGTCGCTTCCGCTTCACCGCGTGCTTCGGGCTCCCCGGAGTGCGGCCTCCCGCGAGGCGGCCGACGAAGCTGCGCGGCCTGCGCGTCCTGGTCGTGGACGACAACGCCACGAATCGGCGAATCCTCCACGAGATGCTGACCCAATGGCGCATGCGTCCCACCACCGTGGCGGGCGGACGGGCCGCCCTGCTGGAGCTGGAGAACGCGGCGCGACTGGGCAAGCCCTATCCCCTGGTCCTGCTCGATTCCCAGATGCCCGAGATGGACGGCTTCGCACTGGCCCAGCAGATCAAGAAGCGTCCCCGGCTCGCCGGGGCCTGGATCATGATGCTCACCTCCGGGCCGCGTCCCGGCGACCGTGCCCGCTGTCTCGCCTTGGGCCTCTCCGCCTATCTCAGCAAGCCGATCAAGCAGTCGGATCTCCTGGACACGATCATGGGAGCCCTTGGGGGCAGACCGGCGGAGGCACCCTCCGGCCGACGCGTCGCCGCGCCGCGAAAAGGCCCACGACTGCGGGTGCTCGTGGCGGAGGACAATGCGGTCAATCAGCAGGTGGCGGTGGGCATGCTCGAGCGGGCAGGCCACCGCGCGGTGGTGGCGGCCAACGGCCGGGAGGCGCTCGCCCTCCT
The DNA here is from genome assembly GCA_963760685.1 of uncultured Acidobacteriota bacterium. Classification (GTDB taxonomy): domain Bacteria; phylum Acidobacteriota; class Vicinamibacteria; order Fen-336; family Fen-336; genus CAVXEA01. The sequence continues at coordinate 1,622,835 of CAVXEA010000003.1, read as the reverse complement.
GGAACGGGAGGCATTCGACCTCGTCCTCATGGACGTGCAGATGCCCGAGCTCGACGGCTTCGAGACGACTGCTGCGATACGAGAGCGTGAGAAGACCCGCGGCGGCCACCTGCCCATCGTGGCCCTGACCGCGCACGCCATGAAAGGTGACGCCGAGCGGTGCCTGGCCGCGGGGATGGACGCCTATCTCTCGAAGCCACTGGAGATGCTCCAGCTCCGAGGGGTCCTGGCGAGCCTGGGGACGGGGCGGCCCGCCCCGAAACCGCCCGCAACGGGTGCCCCGCTCGACCACGGCGTGCTCGACGAGCCGCGACTTCTCGACCGCGTGGGCGGCGACCGACGGGCCCTCGCGAAGCTGGTTCGGCTGTTCCTGGCCGATTCGCGCACGCTCCTCGCGCGGGTGCGGGAGTCCGTTGAGGCTGGCCATGCCCAGGGACTCCGGACCGCGGCCCATGCCCTCAAGGGATCGGTGGCCAACTTCGCGGCTCCCGCCGCTATGGCCGCAGCCGCGCGCCTGCAGGAGATCGGCGAACGAGGCGACCTCGTGGAGGCCTCCCCCGCCTATGCGAGCCTGGAGCAGGAGATCGCCCGGGTGAGGGAGCGGCTCACCGTGATCGTGGCTCATGGTCGCGGCCGCCGCGCAACGGCTCACCGCCCGCCACGCGGTCGACGGGTCAGTCGAGGTACTTGACGAAGACGACCTCGTTGTGGGCTTCGTTGTAGAGCAGCTCGTCGACGGTCTGGCGCGTCATCAGCAGCCCAAAGCCGCCCGGGCGCAGGCCCTTCTTCTCCCGCTCGATCGCGTGCTCGATGGGCTGGTCCGGCGGGTTGTTGAGGGCCGAGTGGGTCAGCCCTTCGAAGCTGAAGCCCTTGCCCGGATCTGCGATGCGGTAGAGAAGCATTCGGCGCGCCCGCAGGTAGGAGATCCGGACGGTCTGGCGGGGATCGAGATGGCCTCCCCACTCGATCGCGTTCATGAGCAGCTCGCGAAAGGCCTGGCCGACGCTCGCCCGCACTTCCGCGGGCAGGTCCGTGTCCAGGCGCGCCATGAACTCCTGGATCCGCTCCGCGGCATCGCGATCACAGGGCACGACCAGCTCGACCCAGTCCGGGCGGGCCGAGACCACTTCGATGGGCCGCACCCCCGTCTTGGAGTCGAGGGTCGCCCGGACCAGCTTCACGAGGTCCTTGGGCTCGACGGGCTTGGTCACGAACCGGTAGGCCTGCTCGCGGACGGCGCGGAGCAGCGTCTCGGAAGTGTCGTCGGCGGTCATGACGACGACTTTGGGTTGCGAGGGCTCCTCCCGCAGGCGCGCGAGCACCGTGAGGCCATCCATCCCCGGCATCCACACGTCCAGCAGCACCAGGTCGAACTTCTTGCGGCGCACGAGAGCGAGGGCGGCCTCGCCGTCTCCCGCCGTCTCCACGACGTAACCCGCCGACCGAAGCTGCAAGCGAAGCAGCTCGCGAGTCGTGCGGTCATCGTCGACGACCAGGATTCGTGGCAACTGATCCCCCGCCGACCGGCGTCCTGTCGAGACAACGGCGCAAGCGAAGCTGGCTGAGCCGATTCTACAGCGGCCCCGGCGGGCGGGCCTCAGGCAACGCCCCTCAGCTCTCGCCCGGCACGAGACTGGTCGCACCGCCGGAAGCTCCGGTCCCGCGACGATGGACTAACATCCACGCCATGAATCCACTCAACCAGTGCCCCGTCGCCGCGTGCCGCGCGTGAGTGCCATCGGCGAGTGGGCGCGTCGGGTCTCGCACTTCGGCCTCTTCGGCCCGGCTTTGCTGGCCGCCGCTTTCCTGGCGGGCCCGCCGCCCCCCGAGGCACGGGCCGAGATCCTCGCCGTGAAGGCGGCGCACCTCCTCGATCCCGCCACGGGCCAGCGCGTCGACGACGCGGTCGTGCTGATCGACGGCGAGCGCGTCACGGAGGTCGGGTCGAAGGTGACGGTGCCCGTGGACGCACGCGTGATCGACCTCGGCGCGAGCACGATCCTGCCCGGCCTGATCGACGTCCACACGCACCTGTCGAGCCAGAGCGGCAACTACTACGAGGACCTCTTTCGCCTGAGCCCGATCGACGCCGCGGTGCGGGCGCACCTCTTCGCCCGGCGCACCCTGGAAGCGGGTTTCACGAGCGTGCGCGACGTGGGGGGGTCGGAGCTGATCGACGTGGCTCTCCGCGACGCGATCGATCAGGGCCTGATCCCCGGACCGCGGATGATGGTGGCCACCTTGCCTCTGAGCGCGACGGGCGGGCACGGAGACCTGAACGGCTTCTCCCCCTACCTGCGCTTCGAGGGCTCCCTCCGCGGGATCGCCGACGGGGTGGACGAGGTGCGCAAGGCGGTGCGCCGCGACGTCAAGTACGGGGCCGACCTGATCAAGGTGCTGGCGGGGGCGGGCGTGCTCTCCGAGGAGGAGTCGGCGGGGGCGCCGCAGTACACCCAGGCCGAGCTGGACGCGGCGGTCGAGGAGGCCGCGATGTGGGGGCGGCAGGTGGCCGCCCACGCCCACGGCGCCGAAGCCATCAAACGGGCCATCAAGGCGGGAGTGGCCAGCGTCGAGCACGCCGGGCTCGTGGACGAGGAGGGTGTGCGGCTCGCGAAGCAGCACGGCACCTTCCTGGTTCCCGACATCTACACGGACATCTACATCCTGGAGCACGGCGCCGAGCACGGGCTGCCCGCGCGCATGATCGAGAAGGAGCGCGAGCTGCGGAAGGCCCAGGACCTCGACTGGCGCCGCGCGATGGCAGCGGGCGTGAAGTTCGCCTTCGGCACCGACGCGGGCGTCTACCCCCACGGGCAGAACGCCCGGCAGTTCCGCTACCTCGTGGAGCTGGGGTTCACCCCGCTGCAGGCGATCCAGATGGCGACCGTGAACGCCGCGGCGCTCCTGGGGCGGTCGGACCGCGTGGGCAGCTTGCAGAAAGGCCGCTACGCGGACCTGATCGCCGTGGCCGGCGACCCCCTCGCGGACGTCCGCCTGCTCGAGAGCCCGAGCTTCGTGATGAAAGGCGGCGCCGTGGTGCCCCGTGCAAGCGGCCCCAAGCCTCCGTCCCCGCCCGACTAGCCTGCCCGCAGCACTTCGGCCGCGTCGATCCGGGTCGCCTTCCAGGCGGGGTGCAGCGAGACCAGGAACGCGACCAGGGGCAGGCCGGCAACGGCGAGGACGGCCGCCGGATCCGTCGCCCTCACCCCGAAGAGCAGACCAGACAGGAGCCGGGCCGATGCCGCGGCCAGGGCGCCTCCGAGGACGAGGCCGGTGAGGACGAGCCGCAGGCCCTGGCCGGTGATCCACCGGAGCAAATGGGTGCGGTCGGCACCGATCGCCATGCGGATGCCGATCTCGCGCGCCCGCTCGCGCACCCGGTGGGAGAGCACGCCGTGGATCCCGAGCACGGCCATGAGCACGGCCACGGCCGCGAATGCGCACACGATCAGCATGGTCTGGCGGTCGCGAGAGTAGGTGGCGCCCTGAAGGTCTTCGAGGGTCTGGATGCCGTGGGCCGGCTTGCCAGGGTCCAGCTCGTGCAGCACGTCGCGGATGGCGGGCACCAGGAAGCGAGGATCACCGGCGGCGCGCACGGCCACGTTGAGGATCAAGTAGGGGCGCTGGGCGTGGGGAAGGTATATCTCGTCTCGCGGCTCGGCCCTCGGGCCGCCGAAGCGTACGTCGTTCACCACCCCCACCACGTCGTAGGGATAGGTGCCCGCGGTGCTGTAGTCGACGACGAGGCGACGACCCACGGCGCCCCCCTCGGGCCAGAGCCTTCGGGCCAGGCCCCGGCTCAGGATGACGGCGCGCGGAGACTGCGGCGTCTCTCGGGAGTCGAAGGGGCGCCCCTCGACCACTCGAATGCCGAGGGTCCTGAAGTAGTCCGGAGTGACCATTCGCACCCAGGCAGGCCGTCGCCCCTGCTCCTTCTCCGGCTTCTCCTCGGGCCAGACCGGCCTCTCGAAGTCCGGCCCCAGCGGGCTCGCGGGGAGCGCGGTGGCGCCGCCGGCCGAGATCACTCCGGGAAGGGCATGGAGGCGTTCCATGAGGGTTGCGTAATAGGCGCGACTCCTCCCTGCGCCCCCATAGGCTGCCATGTCGAGAAAGATCGGCGCCACGAGCACGTTGCGCGGATCGAAGCCGGGGTCCACGGCGTGCAAGTGCTGGTAGCTACGCACGAGCAGGCTTGCCCCCGCGAGCAGAACCACGGCCATCGCCACCTCGCCCACGACCAGCGCGTCGCGAAAGACGTGCCGGGGGCCGCCGCCGCCCACACGCGCGGGGGTCCCCGCGAGATCGGGCGCAGGCTCCGAGTGCGACCTTCGCCACGCCGCGGGGAGGCCGGCGATGAGCACCGCCAGGATGGTGGCGCCCCCCGCGAAGAAGAGCGCTCGGGGGTCCACGGTCGCTTCGTGGAGGCGGGGCACGCCTGTCGCCAGCCGCTTGGCCAGGGCCAAGGCCCCACCGGCGAGAACCGCGCCCAGCAGGCCGCCGGCGACGGAGACGACGAGCGGCTCCATCAGGAACTGCCGGACCAGGCGAGGTCGCGTCGCGCCCAGGGCCAGTCGAACCGATGCCTCGTGCTCACGCTCGAGGCCACGCGCCAGGGAGAGGAGGGCGACGTTCGCGCAGGCCACGAGGAGCAAGAGGCCGACCGCGGCCAGGAGCACGGTGAGGGTAAGGCCCGAATCGCCGACCAGATCTTCCTGGAGCGACACGAGCCTGACGCTCCACCCCGCGTTGGTTTGCGGATGCACGCGGGCCAGGTCGGCGGCAATCCCGCGCAGCTCCTCCTCGGCCTGAAGCACGGTGGTGCCAGGCGCGAGGCGCGCCAGGGCCGACACGTAGTGCTGATCGCGCGGCTCCTCCCCGGTGAAGCCCCAGGGGATGAAGAGCTGCACCTCGGGACCGGGAATGGCGAAGGCCTCGGGCATCACGCCCACCACGCGCGTCGGCCGCCGCTCGAGCAGGATGGTTCGCCCGACGACCGCGGGGTCGCTCCCGAAACGCCGGCGCCAGAAGCCATGGGCCAGCACGACCACCGGGTCGGGGCTGATGGGAGCCGCCGCGCTGTCGAATCGGGCGACCCGGGTCTCCTCCTCGGTGAAGGTCCGGCCCATCTCCGCGCCCACGCCGAGGAGCGGGAAGAAGCTCTCGGTGACCTGGGCGGTCAGCACCACCTCCGATTCCTGGCCCACGGTCAGGGTACGCCCCATCGTGTAGTGTCCGGCGATGCCTTGAAGCCGCCGGACCCGGCGCCGCCAGTCGCCGAGATTGCCGCTCGTCACTCCCGAGCGCTCCACGTCGTTCGGGAGGTTCGTGTCGTAGATGCGCACGAGGGCTGCGGGGTCGGGGAGGGGAAGGGGCTTCAGCACCACTGCGTCCACGACCGCGAAGAGAGCCGTGCTCGCTCCTACTCCCAGGGCTACGGTGATGATGCAGATGGCCGCGAACGCTGGCCGCCTGCGCAGGGCTCGCACCGCGAGCGCGATGTCCTTCAGGAGTGCGTCGAGGGCGAACCCGGTTCGGCCCTCGCGCAGGCGCTCGCGCGCTTCTTCGGGGTTCCCGAGCTCGAGCCTCGCCTGACGGCGGGCCTCCGCCGTATCGAGGCCCGCCTTCGCCTTGTCGGCGGCGGCCAGCTCGAGATGGTAGGCGAGCTCGTCCTGCGCCTCCCCGTCCATGCGGCTTCCCTGCCAGAGATCCCGCCCAAGACGCCAGAGCTTCTTCATCGCGCGTGCCTCGTCAGGTGGCCTTCAGGACCCGGGTCATGGCCGCGGACACCCGCTCCCAGTCCTTCTGCTCGACGGCCAGGCGGCAGCGCCCGGCCGCGGTGATCCGGTAGTAGCGCGCTCGGCGGTTGTTCTCGGAGCTGCGCCACTCCGCGTCGATGAGCCCGTCCCGCTCGAGCCGCTGGAGCGCGGGGTAGAGCGAGCCCAGGGTGACCCGGAAGACGCCGCCCGAGGTCTGCTCGATCCGTTGGCCGATCCCGTACCCGTGAAGAGGGGTCAAGGCCAGGGTCTTCAGGATCAGGAGCTCCAGCTTTTCGGCGGCCACGCATCTCTCCTATCGACGTCGATAGGAGAATAGGCCGCGCGAGCTCTTTTGTCCAGTCCCGCCGCGGCGGCGGCAGGGGCTTGGCCCGCGGAAGGCGAGACCGGGGGCCGATCTTCCTGTGCTACCCTCCGCGGATCGTGGCCGTACCTGTGACCTTCCCCGCCGTGAGAGTCCATGACGCGGCTCCGTCCGAGGCGCCTCGGCACCCCGTCTTCGTTCGCGTCACTCACTGGATCAGCGCGCTCAGCTTCCTCGTGCTCGTTCTGAGCGGGATTGCAATCCTGCTCGCGCACCCCCGGCTCTATTGGGGCGAGACGGGAGCCGTGGGCGGTCCCTCCCTGATCGACCTGCCTCTGCCCTTCGTCCTCGAAGTGCCGATTCGCGGGCCGGGCCGCTATCTGCATTTCCTGGCCGCCTGGGTCAGCGTCTTCACCGGGCTGGTCTATGTCTCCCTGGGCCTGGCGCGGCGTCACTTCGACACGACCCTGCTCCCCGCGCGCACCGACCTCACGCTTCGTGCGATCGGCAACGTGGTGACCGATCACCTGCGCCTGCGACGCTCCACCGAAGCAGACCTCGCCAACTACAACGCCCTGCAGAGGCTCAGCTATTCGACTGTGGTCTTCGGGCTGTTCCCCTTGATGATCTGGACCGGACTCGCGATGTCACCCGGCGCGACTTCGGTGTTTCCCTTCCTGGTTTCGGCCCTCGGCGGGCAGCAATCCGCGCGGACGATCCACTTCTTCGCGGCGGGCGCGCTCGTGGTCTTCTCCATCGTTCACGTAACGCTCGTCTGCCAGACCGGTTTCAAGCGGCGCATGAAGGCGATGCTCACGGGAGACAACGCGTCCGGAGTCGGCGTCGCGAGCGAGGAAGTGCCATGAGCCTCTCTCGACGAAGGCTGATCAAGGCGGGCCTCGGAGCGGTGGCGGGCGCCGGGGCGCTGGGCGCCGCCGTGCGTGCAGCGGATCGTTATGGACTCATTCCCGCGAACTGCCGTGGGGTCTATGGCGTCAGCGAGACTCTCACCTACGCCGGACAGCGCCTCCTGACCAAGCTCCCCTCGATGGCGCGCGAGTTCGACCGCAGCCAGATCTCGAAGGTGATTCCGGTCAACGGAAAGGCGCCGACGACCGAGGCCTATCAGAGGCTCCTGGCCGGCGGATTTGCCGACTGGCGGCTCACCATCGACGGCATGGTCGATCGGCCGGGACCGCTGTCTCTGGCCGAGATCAAGGGCTTCCCCTCCCGCAGCGAGATCGTCCATCAAGCCTGTGAGGAAGGCTGGTCGTTCATCGCGGAATGGACGGGTGTCCCCCTCTCGCTCGTGCTCGAGCACGTCGGCATCCATCCCGCGGCCAAGTACGTCTTCTTCTTCACGTTCGACGAGTGGTGGGACAGCATCGACATGGACGACGCCCTCCACCCCCAGACCCTGCTGGCCTACGGCATGAACGGCACGGACATCCCCACGGACCACGGCGCTCCCCTGCGCCTCAAGGTGGCGCGGCAGCTCGGCTACAAGAGCCTGAAGTACCTCACCAGGATGACCGTCACCGACACGGCCAAGGGAATCGGCGACGGCCTCGGTTCGGGTTCGCCCTCCGCCGGGTATTCCTGGTACGCCGGGATCTGATCAGCGGCGATCCAGCTTCTCGAGGTATTCGACGACGTGTTCCTGGTGGTTGTGGGCCGCCCAGTCGCGCGGGGTGCCGTTGTAGTTCGGCTCGCGTAGCCGCGGATCCGCGCCCAGCTCCAGGAGCAGCTTGACCATCTCCAGGTTCCCCTTCCAGGCGGCGTTGTGCAGGGGGGTGGCGTTCAGGTTGATGCCCACCAGGTCGTGTGTGGTCATGCCGCCCATCTCGAAGCCCAGTTCGGCCATGAGGCGAAGACCTTCCAGACGATCGCCTTCCACCGCGCGGTGCAGAAGCTCGATGCGGCGGTGGCGCCCAAGCTTGCTCCAGAAGGTCCGGTTCCCGATCCAGCAACACCCGGGCCTCGGCGCGACGTCCACCGATCAGGGCGGCGGCGAACGCCTCCTTCACGTCCAGGTCGACCTTCCGGGCGCCGTGCTCCAGGAGGTACGTGGCGATCTCGTGCTGCCCCGCGCGCAAGGCCGCCTCATAGGGCGTCCGGCCGTCGCGCAGGCCCGGCGTGTTCACGTCGATACCATGCTCGACCAGCAAGCGGACGCGCTCCGCGAAGCCCTTTCGCGCCGCGGACCACAGCTCCTCCACGAGAAGCCGCGCGGGGCTTTGCATCCTCTCGCCCAGTCGCTCGTACCACGGGCCGCCTTTGTCCCGGCCGAGGCCGTAGGCCAACAGAAGCCTCAAGTGACCGTCGTCCTTCCGGAAGTGGCGGTTGTAGAGGGCCTGCCCGTCATTCGGGTCGGCGCCCGCCTCCAGGAGCAGGCGCACGAGCTCGTCGCAGTGCCGATGCGGCCCCTGGTTGTTGCCGTCCTCCCCTTCCCCGAACGCGCCGGTGATCGCGGTGAACGGCGGAACGAGCCCGCGCCACAGGAAGCCGGCGTTGGGATCGGCGCCGCGCATGATCAAGAGGCGCGCGACTTCGAGGGTGGAGTGCTCGGGATCGGGGCTGTCGAGCCGCGAGTAGCACGCGTGGAGAAGAGGTGGCCACCCGAGAGGCCCACCCTTCCGGTTCGCGAGCGAAGGGTCGCGGTCGAGGAGGGCCCGTTCGGCCCCCACGTCTCCGATCGCCGCCGCCGCGTACACGTTGGCGCGCGCCAGCTCGGGATGCTCGGCCAGCAGGGCCCGCGCCTTGACCGCACTCGAGGGATGCCAGTCGCCGTAGACCAGGCACGCCAGCCGCACGAAGGTGTCGGCGAGCGGCTGGGCGTGCCCTTCGAAACCCGGCGCGGGCGGCGGATCCCAGAGGAACCGGTCCACCACTGCGAGGTGCTGCTTCAAACGGGACCAGCTCGCGAAATCGTACGACCGCGCGATCACGAGCTGAGCTTCGCTCAACGTGAACTCCTGAAGTACGGCCTCGGCCCGCGGATGGAGCTCCCTCACCTGCGCCAGAGCCTCCGCCGTCGCCCCCGCGGACGGACTTGAGCAGCCCCTTGGCCTGTTTCTTCAGGTTCTCGAGCGACGGGTCTTCGGGAAGGGGACGTCGTGCCGGCATCGCAACCTCCTGCCCCGCACGAGGCGGGTTCGTTGCCTGTCGGTCCGCCGCACCAGGCGAGGAAGTGCGAGTCTACGACTCGTGGATACGATCGGGCGGGCTTGGCCCTTTCCGCGGACTGGCGGCGCCCCGTGCGCTCGCCGTCAAGAGTAGCAGGCTCGGCCCCTGCCTTCCACGCCGGGGGACGTCGACTATCATGGGCCCGCGCCGCGAGCCAGGTCGCCGCGGTGAGTGAGGTGACCCGATCCCATGCCAAACCCGACACGCATCTTCGTCCTCTCCAGCCTCGGCCTCTTGCCGGCGACGTGGCTCTTGGCTCAAGCGCCGCCTCCGCCTGCGGCTCCCGCCAAAGCACCGGCCAATCCGTTCCAGCTGAGCCCCGAGGAGCGCGCGCGCCTGGAGACGCTCGGACGCGAGGACCACGCCGACATGATGAAGCAGCTCGGCATCACGAAGCTTCGATCGGGCCCGAGCGGCAACCCCACCGCACCGAACTCGGCCAACTACGACCCTGCCAAGGCCAATCCCTATCCGGACTGGCCGGACGTCCTGACGCTCAAGGACGGCCAGCAAGGTCACCACCACCGAGATGTGGTGGCAGAAGCGGCGATCGGAGATCGTCGAGGACTTCGAGCGCGAGGTCTACGGCCGGGTGCCCGCGAATGTGCCGAAGGTCACCTGGCAGGTCGCCGAAACCGTGGAGACCACGGTCGGCGGCCAGCCCGTCGTGGCCCGAAGGGTAGTCGGCCACGTCGACAACTCCGCGCATCCGGCCATCAGCGTGGACATCACGATGGCGGTGGTCGTGCCCGTGAATGCCAAGGGGCCGGTGCCGGTCCTGATGATGTTCGGCTTTGGCAACATGCCGGGCGATCCGGTGTTCCGGTTCCCGGGCGCGCAGGAACCCGCCGCCCCGCCCTCCACCGAGCAACTCATCGCCAGCGGCTGGGGCTACGTCTCGCTCAGCACCACCAGCATCCAGGCGGACAACGGCGCCGGCCTCACCGCGGGCATCATCGGGCTCACCAACAAGGGCGCAGCGCCGCACGCCCGAGCAGTGGGGATCGCTGCGCGCGTGGGCCTGGGGCGCGGCTCGCGCATTGGACTATCTCGAGACCCTGCCCGCGGTCGACGCCAAGCACGTGGGCATCGAGGGCGTTTCGCGATACGGCAAGGCGGCCCTCGTCACCATGGCCTTCGAGCCCCGGTTCGCGACTCGTCCTGGTCGGGTCGTCCGGCGAAGGCGGGGCCAAGCCGCACCGCCGCAACTTCGGCGAAGCGGTCGAGAACCTCACGGGATCCGGCGAGTACCACTGGATGGCCGGCAACTTCCTGAAGTACGGCGCTGACGAGTCGTCGTTCGGCAGCAAGAACGCCGGCGACATCCCGGTCGACGCGCACGAGCTCATCGCCCTGTGCGCGCCGCGCCCGACCTTCATCAGCTACGGCATCCCCGAGAAGGGCGACGCCAACTGGCTCGACCAGCAAGGCAGCTACATGGCCACGGTAGCGGCCGGCCCCGTCTTCCGCCTGCTCGGCGCAAGAGACACGGGCGTAACCGAGGACTACCGCGTGGCGAAGATGCCGCCCGTCCAGACCGGCTTGCTCGACGGCGAGCTCGCGTGGCGCCAGCACGACGGTGGACACGAGGACCGTTCGAACATGAGCTTCTTCATCAGCTGGGCGAACCGGCTGATCCGCTACACGCCGTCGTCCGTTCCCGCAGACCAGCCGCGGATGCGCAGCGACAACAACTCCCACCTCGCCCACCAGCAGCTCCTGGCCAAGGCCAAGAGCGGCGGCATCGATCTCTACTTCCTGGGCGACTCCATCACCCGCCGCTGGGGCGCCCTCGACTACCCCGACTTCCTCGCGCATTGGAAGCAGTCCTTTCACGGTTGGAATGCCGGCGACTTCGGCTGGGGCGGGGATCGGACCGAGAACATCCTGTGGCGGCTGGAGAACGGCGAGCTCGACGGGGTCAACCCGAAGGTGATCGTGCTCCTCGCCGGTACCAACAACCTGGGCAAGGAGGCTGGCGACGACGCCAAGGTGGCCGATGTCACCAGGGGTCTCACGGCGATCGTCGACCTCTGCCGGAAGAAGGCGCCCGGAGCCACGATCGTCCTGACCGCCATCTTCCCGCGCAACGACAGCCCCGCGGCGCAGACCGCCATCGACCGCATCAACGCCAACGTCGCGAAGGTGGCCGACGGGAAGTCCATTCGGTTTCTCGACGTCAATGCCAAGCTCGCCGATGCCAAGGGCACGCTCCTCGAGGGCATGATGGTCGACGGGCTGCACCCGAGCCTGAAGGGATACCAGGTCTGGGCCGACGGCCTCAAGCCGGTCCTCACGGAGCTCCTGGGTCCGCCGGCCGCCACCGATCACGCTCCCCCGCCGACGGGCGATCCCAGCGCGGCCCGCAAGTAGGGCCCACTCCCCCGCGACCATGTCGAGAACTCGCGGGGGGCTCCGACTTATCTCTGAAAGCGCCGATCGGGGCGCGGTGAACGGAGGAGAGCACCCATGTCCGCGAATCAGAGAATCAAGACCTTCCTGTGGTTCGACACGAAGGCCGAAGAGGCCGCGAACTTCTACGTTTCCCTCTTCAAGGACTCCAAGATCCTGAGCGTCGCTCGTTGCGGGGACGCGGGTCCGGGGCCCAAAGGTTCCGCCATGACCGTGAACTTCCAGCTCGAGGGTCAGGAGTTCATGGCGCTCAACGGCGGGCCCCACTACAAGTTCACGGAGGCGATCTCGCTCCTCGTCGATTGCGACTCCCAGGAAGAAGTCGACGAGCTCTGGAACAAGCTGACCGCCGGCGGGGGCGCGGAAAGCCAGTGCGGCTGGCTGAAGGACCGCTTCGGGCTGTCCTGGCAGATCATCCCCAAGGCGCTCTTCCGGCTCATGGGGGATCCGGACCCCGTGCGGTCAGGGAGGGTCGTGCAGGCGATGCTGCAGATGCAGAAGATCGACATCGCGGCCCTGCAGAGGGCGTACGACGGGAAATAGGCGTCAGGAACTCGCGAGGGACAGCCGGAACGCGGCCATCTCCTCGCCGTTGCGAACCAGCAGGACGTCGCCGACCAGCACCGGGTGGTTCCAGGTCTTGCCCTCGATGGCCGGGAACCGCGCGACCTCGGTGAACTGATCGGGCGTCGCCTTGACCAGCGCCAGCTCGCCCTCCTCCGACAGCACGAGCAACAAGTCCTCGTCGGCCAGGAGGACGAGCTGGCCGTTGCCGTAGCGGCCGCCCTTCCACTTGCGCTGCGCCGTCCTGGAGGTCGATGCACGCGAGGATGCTGCCGTCGAAGCCGAAGGCATGGCCTTTGTGGACGACGAAGTCGTTGAAGTTGGGCTTCAACCCGCGTGAAGTCCAGCGCTCCTGGGCGCTCCATCCGCCGGGTCCGTGCGCGACCGCGAGGCGCCGCACACCTTCTCCCCCCATCCCCTCGCCGCCGAGGGTCATCAGGACGTCGCCCTCCGCGGTCAGGGCCGGCTGCACGATGCGGGATCCCCCCTCCAACGGATGTTGCCAGAGCTGCTTGCCATCGGCCGGCGCGACGCTGGTCGCTCCCGAGCCGCTCATCAGCAGAACCTGCGCGACGCCGCCGATCGTCATCAGGTGCGGCGAGCTGTAGCCCCCGCCGCCGGTCTGGGCGAGCCAGCGCGGCTTGCCGGTGGCGACCTCGTAGGCGACGAGCCGGCCGGAGGCGGCGACGATGAGGAGGTCGTCGACCAGCAGGGGCGAGCCCGCGATGCCCCAGTGGGGAACCTTCGCGCCGGTGTCGGTCACGGCGTTGCGCGACCAGACGACCGCGCCGCTCCTGGCGTCGAGCGCGTTCAGGATTCCGGTCGCGCCCAGGGTGTAGACGCGACCGTTGCCGACGGTCGGCGTCCCTCGCGGACCGGCGCCGCCCTCCGGCTCCGTGAACCGGACGCCGTCCTTGTGTCTCCACACCGGTTCGCCCGTGTGGAGCCTGTAGCAGGACACGGTCTCGTCGTCGCCCCGCTGCTCCTGGGTGTAGATGAGATCGCCGCGGACCGCGAAGGACGACCAGCCCGGTCCAATCTTGCGGCGCCACAACTGGGCGGGCGGCGACTTGGACCAATCCGTCTCGATCCGCGTGCCGTGAATCACGCTGTCGCGCTCGGGCCCGCGAAATCCGGGCCACTCAGCGGGTCCATTCGCCGCTGCCAAAGGGGCTGCGGGCTGCGGCGGTCGTCGCCGCGGCCGGAGCCGGTGTGGGAGCCGCCGACGCGCTTGCCGGCGGGGGCCGTGATCGGCTTCTCGGGAGCCTCGGCGGCAGGCACCGCCGCAGTGGGCACGGGCGCCACGGGCTCCGCGGCAGCCTGGGCCAGGAGCCGTTCCTCGGGAGTCGGCGTCCACCGCCAATGCCAGTCCAACCTGCCCCCGCCGGTGATCCCACCGGTGCGTACCAGCGCGAAGACGGAGCACCCGAGCAGGATGGCCCCGACCATCGATGCGCGACGGGCGCCGGTCGACAGGCCACGGCTGGCTGCCGCCCAGATCACGAGGGCCAGGCTCAAGACGGGGATCGAGAAGATGGGGAGCAGCTTCCCCATCCCGGCGTTCGCAATGGAGGGGTGAACGATACGGCGTCGTCGCGAACACCGCGACCGGCATCAGGACGAGAGCACCCACCCGCTCGAGCCAGGGTGCCCGGCTGAAGAACAGCCACCACACGGCGACCAGGAGCGCGCCGACGAGGCCGGCCATGATCCCGTACAGCATCCCTTCGGGAACGAACAGCGTGAAGACGATCAGGGCCAGCCACTGCGGTACCACCGCGGCGACGCCGGGCCACAGTCGAAGCGGCTTCCGAGGAGTCTGTTCGAGGGTCATGATCTACTCCGATCGAAGGGCCTGCACCACGTCCACGCGCGAGGCGCGCGCGGCCGGCATCAGCGATGCCAGGACGGCGGCGCCCATGAGTACGGCGGCGGCGCCCAGCAAGGGCAGCGCGCCCGGCAGCCGCATGTTCGCGAGCGTGGCTCGCCGCGACGCCGGCCGAGCGCGTAGCCACCCGCGGCGCCCGGCGACCGATCCCGATCGCCGCGATCAGCGCACCCTCCGACAGGACCTGCGCGAGCAGGTGCCGGCGCGTCGAGCCGAGGGCCAGCCGCACGCCGAACTCCCGGGTGCGCGCGCTCACCGTGAACGCCAACACGCCGGCCACGCCCACGACGGCGATCAGCAGGGCGACGCCGGCGAACCCGGAGAGCACGAACGCGTTCAGCCGCTCGGGCGCCAACACCTCCGCGCGCACGTCCGCGAGGGTCGCGGCGCGCTCCACCGGCTGGTCCGCGGAGATCTCGCGGATGATCCGCGTCACCGGTGCCACGAGGGCGTAGGGGTCGCCCGTCGTGTGCACGAACAGGCGGCCGCCGCAGGGCATCTGCCGAAGCGGGTGATAGACGCGTGAGCGCCGGGCCCGGCACGACGTTCTCGTCGTCCACGTCGGCCACCACGCCGACGATGCGGCGCGGCTGCGGCTTGCCGAAGTACGGATCGGTCCACCACAGGTGGCCGATCGAGCGCTTCGCCGCTCGGGAACACGCGCTGCGCGACGCTCTGGCTCACGATCACCACCAGCTCCTGGCCGCGCTCGATCGTCGTCGGTGAAGTCGCGGCCGGCGAGGAGCGGGACGCCGAGCGCCGCGAAGAAGCCAGGGGTGACGTTCCGCAATCGTGCGCGCGGTTCCTCCTCGCCCGGGGCGGGGGCGTACCCCTCGGCGGCGAACGGCAACGCTCGAAGGAGCACGCCTTCGTCCCGCCAGGGCACGAAGTTGCCGACCGCGACGTGCTCCACCCCCGGCAGCTGTCGGACGCGCCGTGTCGCCTCCTGAAAGAAGTCGATCGACTTCGGGCCCGTGGCCTCGAGCGGCAGCGGGACGTCGATCGCCAGCACCTGCCGCATGTCGTAGCCGGTGTTCGCGGTCTGCAGCGCGACCAGTGCCCTGAGGATCATGCCCGCGCCCGGCGAGCAGCACGAACGAGAGGGCGATCTGGCGTGACGGCAAACATCCGCAGCCGCCGGTTGGTGCCGGGCGTGATCCGGAGACCGCCGCTCGCCGCCGGACCCCGTCGGCCCGTGCGCCGACGGCAGCCGGGGACGTACGCCAGCACCACGGCCGCGACCATCGCCAGGCCGGCGCCGACCCACATCAAGCTGGCGTCCACCGTGACGTCGAGCGCGCGCACCGAGAAGCGGGCGGCATAGCGGCCGACCACGCTCACGAGCGGGCGCGCCAGCAGCACGCCCAGCACGGCGCCCGTCCCGCAGAGCACCAGGCTCTCGGCGAGCAGCGTCCGCCGGAGCGCGCCCGTGCCCGCGCCCAGTGCGGCGCGCACCGCAGCTCCCTCTCGCGCCGCACGCTGCGCGCCAGGATCAGGTTCGCGACGTTGGAGCAGGCGATGGCGAACACCACCGCCGCGGCGGCGAGCAGCAGGAACAGGAACGCCTCGCGCCGGCGCCGTGATCTGGTCGCGCAGCGGCCTGACGCTCACCTGGACGTGCGCGCCCGGCGGAGTACGCCTCGGGGTGCTGCCGCATCATGGCCGCGTGCAACGCGGTCAGCTCGCTGCGCACCGCTTCGAGGGTGGCGCCGGGCGCCATGCGGCCGAAGAGCTCCGTCATGCGGTGGGTGCGCTCCCTGACCATGGTCGCCCCGAGGTGATGCGGGCTCGTCACCACGTTCGCGATGATCTCGGTGTCCGCCGGATACGGCACCGACGGCTCGAGGACGCCCACCACCGTGGCGTTGCGCAAGCCGAGGCGGACGGTCTTGCCGATCACCGCCGGGTCGCGGTCGAGCGAGGTGCTCCAGAAGCGATGGGTCAGGACCAGGACCCCCGGCGCGTCGGGGCCGTCGTCGGCCGCGCTCAGAAGGCGGCCGAGCACGGGGCGAAGGCCCATCACCTCGAAGTACGAGCCCGAGACGACGCCCGCCTTGACCACCCGGGGTTCGCCGAAGCCGACCATCGTCAAGTCGATGGTGGAGAAGTCGCCGAGGGCGCTGAGCGTGGTGACCCGCGATTGCAGGTCGCCGATCTCCGGCATCGAGAACGTCAGGTTCGCGGCGCCGAGGCCCGGCGCGCGCTGCCGGATGTAGACCAGGCGATCCTCGTCGCGATTGACGAGGGGGCGGAAGAGCACCTGCCGGACGACGCTGAAGACCGCGGCGTTGGCGCCAATGCCGAGGGCCAGGGTCACGGCCACGGTGAGGGCCAGGCCCTTGGCATGCCGGAGGGAACGCAGGGCGACCGCGATGTCCTGCCCGAGCGCCCCCGCCACCTCGAGCCAGCGAGGACGCCAGACCGCCTGCATCGACTCGCGCGCGAGCAGGACGTTGCCGAACTCGCGGAGCGCAGCCAGGCGCGCCGCCTCCGGATCCTCGCCGCGCTCGATCCGTTCCATCACGCTGAGTGCCATGTGGCCGCGAATCTCGTCGTCGAGCTCGTGCGGGTCGGGCCCCACGCGCTAGTCCTCGCTCGCCGGCGCCGGGTTCATGACCCGTCCGATCGCGTCCACGAGCTGCGACCACCGATCCCGCTCGCGCGACAGCTGGGCCTTCCCCGCCGCCGTCAACCGGTAGTACTTCGCCCGCTGGTTGGCCTCGCTCACCCCCCACTCGGCCTTGAGCCACCCCCGCTTCTCGAGCCGGTGCAGCGCGGGATAGAGGGAGCCGGTCTCGACCCGGAGCAGGTCGTCGGACTGCGCCCTTATGGCCTGGCCGATGCCATGGCCGTGCTGGGGCCCCCACTGGAGGGTGCGCAGGACGAGCATGTCGAGAGTGCCCTGGAGGAGCTCCAGGCGCCGGTCGTCGGGGTCCTTGGCCATGGTCGTAGACACTCTACGCCCTTAGACGTAGACGGTCTACTACTTGTTCCCTTCGCCGGCTGCGGCCACCACGCGAGGGACGGCCACAGGTCTTTCGACGGCTACGGCGGCGACGGTTCGGCCAGGAGACGGTCGAGGGCTCCTCCGAGCTCCTCGCGTGAGAAAGGCTTCACCAGGAACTCGCAGCGGGGGGCGCCCCGCAGGGGTCCGGCCGCGTCGGGCGAGTAGCCGCTGGTGACGAGGACGGCGAGAGCGGGGTTGTCGCGGCGCAAAGCCTGGGCGAGGTCGAGCCCCGATGTCCCGGGCAGCCCGATGTCGGTCACGAGAAGCTGAAGGTGCTCCCGGTGCTCGGCCCACAGCGCCTCCGCCGCTGGCGCGTCCTCCGCGCCGATCACCGCACAGCCAAGGCTCCTCAGAAGACCGCCGAGCGCCTGGCGGGCGTGGTCGTCGTCGTCGACGAGCAGCACCCGGGCTCGAGGACGGGGATCACGCGCCGGCTCGACCGGAGCGGGGCTCCCTTCACGGTTCCGAAGGGCACCTCGAACCGCAGCGGCGAGCTGGGTCATGAGCAGCGGCTTCTTGAGGAGGCTCCTCACGTTCGGCGAGGGACTGGAGACGCCGCGGCTCGGTTCCGTGAAGCCCGTGCAGAGAATCACGGGGAGGTCGGGGTGCCGCTCGAAGAGGCGTTGGGCGAGCTGATCTCCGGTCAGCCGAGGCATCGTGATGTCCGACAACACGAGGTCGAACTCGCCGGGCGCTCGTCCGAGCACCTCGAGGGCCTGGACGCCATCGTTCGCCGTCACCACCCGGTATCCGAGCCTCCCGAGGAGGCGGCTCCCGAGGTTGCGTAGCGCCTCTTCATCGTCGACGAACAGGATCTTCTCGCCGCGACCGCGAGGCATGGCTCCCTCCAGGAGCGGCGGCACTTCCTCGCCCTCGAACGCCGGGAGCAGGACTTCGAAGATGCTGCCTTCGCCCGGCCGGCTGCGCACGCGGAGAAACCCTCCTCCCTCGCGCACGATGCCGTGGACGACCGACAACCCGAGGCCGCTCCCCTTGCCGTGGGGCCTTGTCGTGAAGAACGGCTCGAAGATGCGATCCATCACCTCGGGCGACATGCCGACCCCCGAGTCGGAGACCTGGAGCCGGACGTAGGGTCCCCCTTCGGCGCTCTCCGACCGGCTTTCGGGACGGGGATCCTCACGGACGCTCTCGACCGAGACGGCAAGGACGCCCCCTTCCGGCATTGCCCAGCCGGCGTTCACGCAGAGGTTCATCACCACCTGGTGGATCTGCGTGGGATCGCCCAGCACGGTCCCGGGTCCGACCAGCCGCGTGCGGATCTCGATGGTCGCGGGGAGCGCGGCCCGAAGCAGGCGAAGCGCCTCTGTGGCGAGCGACGAGACCGAGACCGCACGGCGTTCCCCCTTCGTCTCCCGTGCGAAGGTGAGGATCTGCTGCACGAGGTCCCTCGCGCGGAGAGAGGAGGCGACGATCTGCTGGAGATGCTCAGGCACCTCCTCGCCTTTGCCCGAGCTCCCGACCGCGAGCTCGGCGTGGCCCAGGATCGCGGAGAGGATGTTGTTGAAGTCGTGGGCCACGCCCCCCGCGAGGGTTCCGATGGCCTCCAGCTTCTGGGACTGGCGGAGCTGCTCCTCCAGCCGGCGCTGCTCCTCCTCGTTGTGCCGGCGCTCCGTGATGTCCCGCCCCGTCGACTGCAGCTCCACGAGCCGGCCTCCGCCGTCGAAGATCCCGCGGTCGGTCCACTCCTGGAAGCGCCGCTCGCCGGAGACGGTGACGGCCTCGTGGACGTCGTGGGCCACGGGATTCTCCGGAGTGAGGGAGAGGATCTTGCGGCCGACGGCCTCGCGATCGCGCTCCCCCACCAGGGGCATGAAGCTCTTGCCCACAAGCTCCTCGGCACTCCCCCCGAACACGCGGCAATAGGCTTCGTTCACGAACGTCCGCGTGCCGTCCGGCTTCCAGCGAACGATCATCTCCATCTGGTCCTGGACCACGACGCGGAAGAGCTCCTCCTTGCGGCTCAGCTCGAGGATCTTCCGGTCGCGTTCGTGCAGGGTGACCGCGAGACACAGCCCAACCACCGCGATCAGGGCCAGCGTGCCCTGGAGAGTGCCTATGTGCGCGGCCACCTCGTTCCCGAGGACGGGCGAGGCGCTGAGTTCGCGGGCCGTAAAGATGGCCAGGAGCACGCTCAAGGCCAGGTTCATGGTCGCAGACCCCCGCCGGCCGAAGCGAAGGGACGCCCAGATGACGGGGATCCCGAGAAGCGCCCGCAGCGGCGAGAGGATCCCGCCCCCGACGAAGACGAGCCATACCCCCACGCCGGCGACCAGGGCCAAGGCGCCGGCCTCGAGCCTCCGGAGGGGCAGATCGAGACGCAGGCCCTGATCCTCCTGCGAAAACCAGGCCAGCACGAACGGCGCCACCACCAGCACGCCGACCGCGCCGGTGCCCCACTGCAACATGAAGGAACGCAGCCAGGGATCGGCCAGGCCCTGCGCGCTGAGCACGCTGACCGACAGGAGCGTGCCGGGAACGGTGGACAGCACACCGGCGAAGAAGAGGAATCCAAGCAGCTCCCCGAGCGAGGCCAGCTCGCACCGTTCGGCGACGAACCGGCGAATCAGCCAGGCCCCGGTCAGCGCGGCCGCGGCGTTCGCGCCGAAGAGCATCACGGCCATGGAGAGGGAGTGCCCGTGACCGAGGTCGGCGGCGAGGGTGGCGAGGAACGCGGCGAGAACGAGGCCGGGCCAGTCGCCTTGGTCGTTCAGGAGCAGGACGGCCACGAAGAGGCCGCCCGCGGGCCAGATGGTGGCCAGGGCACTCCCCGGAGGAGAGAGCAGCCAGCCCAGCACGGCCGAGGCGTACATGGCGATGGCGAACAAGGCAGCAACGACCAGCGGTCGACGTATGGAGCGCATGCTCTGGCCTCTGCCCTGTTTCTCCACCTCGGCCAGGTGGGCACCTTGTCCGGATCCATTTCGGACGGAAGAGGCACGGTGATTCTATCCGTCCACGGCCCTCTGGCGATGAGCGGTCGCGCGCGCGTGAAGGATCCCCGAGCCGAGCGGACGAGTGAACGATGGGTCAGGCCGAGGTAGACCCCCAGCGGGGGGCCTCACTGTCCTTGCGCTGATGACTTGGGGGATTCACGTGCCGCGATCCAAGAGGCGATCTTGTCAAGCGCCGTCGGGGAGATCGTCTCCTCAATCTGGCCGTACTCGGCGGGTGTTCCGGTCTTGGCCGATTGGAAGAGGTGGTTCAGGCCGGGAAGCTCCACCGTCTCGAAGTCCTTGTTGCCGCTGGCCTGCAGCGCAGCCCGGATGGCGGGCAGATTCTGCACGGGTGAGACCTGCGTGTCCTTTTCGCCGATCAGCGCGAGCACCGGACAGGTGACTCTCCGCAGCGCGGGCGCGGGATCGTATTCGATGAAGTAGCGGGCCCAGGGGCCCTTGCTTCGCGCGATCGCCGTGTCGATCTCTACTTGCGGCAGCTTGCCCGCCATGCGTTCGCGCACCTTTTGGGCAAAGGTGGCTTCGTCTCTTTCGGATTTGAAGACTGCGACGATCTCGCGGTGGCGCGCAGTCAACTCGGCGAGTCTATCGCCGGTTACGCCACTGGCCGCGTTCATCGTCCGGACCTGTTCAACCACAACCACGTCTCCCGGAACGCCCGTGCCGGCCATCAGCACGATGAAGGCCACGTCATGATTACGGCCGGCGACCATGGGCGCGATGATGCCGCCCTCGCTGTGGCCGATGAGGCCGACCTTGTGCGGGTCTATCTCGCTGCGGCCCTCGAGGTAGGCCACGCCAGCTTCCGCGTCCGCGGCAAAGTCGACGCTGGTGGCCTTGGCGAAATCGCCGCCCGACTTGCCCGTGCCCCGATCGTCGGCGCGGAGCACCGCGATGCCATGGCGGGTGAGGTAATCGGCGAGGACGAGGAATGGCTTGTGGCCCATGATCGTTTCGTCGCGATCTTGCGGACCCGACCCGGTGATGAGCAGCGCGGCGGGAAACGGTCCCTTGCCATGGGGAATGGTCAGAGTGGCGGCAAGCTCGATGCCCGCTGCGGGGTTTGCGTAGGTGACCTCCTGGTCGCGATAGGGATACGGCCGCTTCGGCTCCTGCGGGCGCGAGAGATGGAGAGTGGATGGATCCGTCACGCGCGAGAGGGTGAGCGGGAACGAGTTGCCGCCTTGCGACCATGTGCCTGCGATTGTCGCGGCGTCGTCAGCGACCTGTCCCTGGAATCTGCCGCCGATGTTGGGCATGTCGAAGACGATCGCTGAGCCCGTGCGCGTGGCCGAGGGAACCGGGATACCCCTGGCATCCTGGTCGAGGCTGTCCATGGTGGCAGTGAGGCCCTTGGCAGAACTGGCGAGATGGAAGACGAGCCTCAGCTTGATCCCCGGCGGAACGTCGAGCGCGCCGAGCCATGTCCCGTCCATCTCGGAAGCGCTGGCAACGGGTTGCTGCGTGCAAGCCACGGACGCCAGAAGCAAGGGGAGGACGAGGATTCTCATCTTGATCGCCACCAGCGAATCATCATGGGTGTTTTCTGTCCGAGCAGTCATGGGTCATGGGGTTCAGATGACCACGAGGCAGGCCAAACGGTGGTCACGACGCGCATGGGTCCGGCCGCAGGCCGAGCCCATGAGGTCCGCCACCTCCACCGTCTCGGAACCCGCGGTGGGTACCAGGGCAGTCTGGACTCATGGCCTGAAGTCAGGAGAACGTTATCAGGACCGCGACACGCGATCGGCAATCTGATCCGGCCGCGGTTGGGCGACGTGGGCCCCCGTCAGCGCCACCGCGGGTTGCCCTCACCACCGCCGAAGGCGTACTCTGCGCGCACGAATCCGAGGACCACGCCGTTCAGCGTATGGCTTTCCCGTTCCCGGCACCGCGCCGGCCCCGCTGGCGCACGGAGGTACCGATGTCAAGAAGGTCTTTCCTCGGCGGTCTCGGCACGTTCGGCGGCGTCCTCGGCCTGCCCGGCCTGGCCCGCGCGATCCAGGAGACGAGCTCGCCCTACCGTCGACCGAAGCTGAAGATCACCGACGTGCGCACCGCTCAGGTGCAGGCGCACGGCCCCCAGGTCCACATCCGTGTCTACACCGATCAGGGGCTGATCGGGCAGGGCGAGGCGACCGACGCCGCGGTCGGCGCGCCGCCCCTCATCAACGGGCCCATGAAGCGCATGTTGGTCGGGCAGGATCCTCTCAACGTGGACAGCCTCTTCGAACGCATAAGGACCTTGGGCATCTTCGCGGGGGCACAGGCCGGCCAGTACGTGACGGCCCTCACCGGTGTTGAGATCGCACTCTGGGACCTGGCCGGCAAGGCGCTCGGCCTGCCCGTCTACCAGCTGCTCGGCGGCAAGATGCGGGACAAGGTGCGCGTCTACTGCGACTCGCAGACGGAGGACCCGAACGACCCGAAGGCGAAGGAGAAGCTCGGAGGCATCCGCGACATGGGCTTCACCGCGGTCAAGATCGACATCGACGAGCGCGACGACCCGAACCGCTGGGACGCGGTGAACTGGACGGCGAGCAACGCCGAGATCGACACCATGATGGGCAAGATCCGGTTCGTCCGCGAGTTCTTCCCGAAGCGCGTCGACCTCGCGGTGGACATGCACGGCCGCTACGACATGACGACCGGCAAGCGCGTGGCCAAGGAGGCCGAGCCGTTCAAGCTGCTCTGGCTCGAAGAGCCCGTGCCGGCCGAGAACGTGGACGCCATGCGGGACATCCGCGAGTCCACCTCCACGCCGATCTGCTGCGGCGAGAACCTCTTCCTGCGGCACGGCTTCCGCGAGGTGCTCGAGAAGCGGGCGGCCGACATCATCATGCCCGACATCCAGAAGTGCGGGGGCCTCCTCGAGGCGCGCAAGATCGCGGACATGGCGCACACCTACTACGTGCCCGTAGCACCGCACTGCGTGGTCTCCCCCATCGGCACCATGGCCTCGGCCCACGTCTGCGCGGCCGTGCCGAACTTCCTCGTCCTCGAGTGGCACTGGATCCAGAGGCTCGAGCTGTGGAAGAGCTTCGTCAAGGAGGGCGAGATCATCGAGAAGGGTTGGATCACCGTGCCCGATCGGCCGGGCCTGGGCGTCGAGATGAACGAGGAGGCGGCGCGCAAGGTGCAGATGAAGGGGACGCCCTGGTTCGAGCCCACGGCCTGAGGGCGGCGAGGTGATCATGCGAAGAGGAATCCTGGCCGTTCTCGCGTGCGGGCTCTGCTTTGGCGCGGCCGATGTCGCCCCCGCCGCCGCGGCTCCGCCCGGAGACGTCATTCCCGACCCGAAGCTGCGCGCCAACCGCGACACCTACCACCCCGCGCTGGACGTGCTCAAGGCGAAGAGCACCCGTCTGACCGACGCGCAGATGGAGAAGCTCAAGACCTTCCCCATCGAAGCCGTGTGGGCCTCGCTGCGGGAGCTCGGCTACACGAACGCGCACATGAGCGGCCTCCTGTCGACGCGTCCGAAGGAGCGTCTGGTGGGGCGTGCGCTGACCATCCGCTACCTCCCAAGGCGGCCCGACCTCGTGGAGGCGATGCAGACCCTGGCCAAGGAGGGCGACTGGCCCACCGCCTACAACGTGCGGGCCGGCGAAGAGGCCAAGGCGGGCGACGTGCTCGTGGTGGACCTCGGCGGCGGCATCGCGGACGGGATCTTCTTCGGCGACATCTCGGCCCTGGCCGCCCAGGTCCAAGGCGCGCGCGGGGCGGTGCTCTATGGCTCCACGCGGGACCTGACCGAGCTTCGGGAGATGCCCGGCTTCCCGGTGCTCGCGGTCGGCTTCGACCCGCGCCCGGCCACGCAGATCGGCGTGGACTGGAACGTGCCGCTGCGGGTGGGTGGCGCCACCGTGCTGCCCGGCGACGCAGTGGTGGCCGACGACGAGGCCGTGGTCTTCTTCCCCCCGTCCATCGCCGACGAGGTCATCGCGCGCGCGACGCGGGTCGTGGAGCAGGAGAACTACGAGCGCGACCTGGTGCGCAAGAAGCAGCACCGTTTCCGCGACGTCTATCCGCTGAACCCCGAGCTCAAGAAGCAGTTCGAAGAGAGCAAGAAGGACAAGCCATGATGAAGCTCACTCCTCGCCGCGCGATCCTCCGGGCAGCCGCGGTGATCGCGGTGCCGGCCGCGATCGTAGCCGCCGCCGTCGAGCAGAAGGCGGCCGTCCCCGCCGATCCGCTCATCGCCGGGTTCAAGGCGACCTACCCCGCATCGGTCTCCGACGCCGTCGAGCTCGTGACCGGCAGGAGCGGCACCATGCGGCACGACCTGAAGCTGGTGACCGGCAAGCCCATGGTCGGGCGCGCCGTGACCTCGCTCGCCAGGCCCGCCCCGCCCGAAGGGGCGACTCCCGCACTCGCCACCAAGCACTCGGTCGAGATGATCGACGAGGCCAAGCCGGGCGAGGTCGGCGTGATCGTGATGGAGGGCACCCTGGACATCGCGGCCATGGGCAACCTGATGGGCACCGCCGCCACCGTGCGCGGGATGGCCGGGATGGTCCTCGACGGCGCGATCCGTGACATATGGGACATCCGGCGCATGGGGCTCACGGTCTACGCTCGCTCGGCCACTCCCGCCACGGCCGTCGGTCACTACGCCACGGTGGCGAAGAACGTCCCGGTAGAGTGCGCCGGAGTGACGGTCCGCCCCGGCGACATCATCGTGGCCGACGAGGACGGGGTCGTGGTCGTCCCCCAGGAACGCGCCGAGGAGGTGCTGAAGAAGGCGAAGGAGATCGACGACCGCGAGCGGGGGATGTTTCCCTTCATCCGGCAGCACAAGTCGCTCCAGAAGGCGATCGAGCTCTATGGCCGCATCTGACCGCGGGAGGGGGTGAGCCGCCGCGCCTGCCGGACCACGCGAGTGGTCACGATACTGGAACCTCCCGCAGCCGACGTGCGTTCATCGAACATGCCTCCTCGGAGGGACCGACCATGACTGCCCTCTCCCACGCCGTTCGGACCCTTCTCAAGACGCCCTCCTTCACGGTCATCGCCCTCGTCACCCTGGCCCTCGGGATCGGCGTCAACACGTCCATGTACACCCTCATGGACGTGCTGCTCTTCCGTGCGGCGCCCTTCCCCGAGCCCGACCGGCTGGTGGTGATCAACGGCACGAGCCCCCAGGGCCAGCGCGACAACTTCTCCTTCGTGGAAGTCGATGAGATGCGGGCGCAGGTGGCCGGCACGGGGGCGGCCGGGTCCAACCTTCCGCTTGGAGTCGCTCACCACCATCGCGTTCTGGAGCAACACCCTGGCGGAGCCGGGCCAGCCCGCGGAGCGCTTCCAGGCCGTCGACGCGTCGGCCGACTTCTTCACCACGTTCCGGGTGCAACCGTTCCTGGGCCGCGCCTTCACCGCCGAGGAGAGCGGGCCGGGGCGGAACCGCGTGGCCCTGCTGAGCTACGACCTCTGGCAGGCGCGCTTCGGAGGCGACCCGAGCGTCGTCGGGCGGACGCTGCGCCTCAACGCCGAGCCCGTGACCGTCATCGGGGTCATGCCCCCGTCCTTCAAGTACCCGCTCTACTTCGGCAAGGTCGACCTGTGGCGCCCCATCACCGTGGCCCGCCACATGGTGGAGGACCGCAACACCCATTTCTTCACGCCCATCGGCCGTCTCCGGCCGGGCGTCACGCACGGCCCAGCTCCAGGCCCAGCTCGCCCCGGTGGCCGCGCGCTGGGCCCACGACTACCCCCGGGACAGCACCGGCCGCGGCTTCAACGCGCTGCCGATGCACAAGGCCGCGATGGACAGCACCAGCGTGATGATCACCTGGCTGCTCATGGGCCTCGCCGGCTCCGTGCTCCTCATCGCCTGCGCCAACATCGCGAACCTCCAGCTCGCCCGCGCCGCCGCGAACGCGAAGGACCTCGCCATCCGCTCCGCACTCGGCGCCTCGCGCGGGCGGCTGATCGCGCACCAGTTGACCGAGTGCCTCGTGCTCGCAGTCGTGGGCGGAGTGGGCGGGCGTGCTGGTGGCCGCGTCGGTCAACACCGTCCTCGGCCGGGCCATCCGCATCGGCGACTCGGGCAGCCTGCCCTTGCCCATCGACGGCCGCATCCTCGCCGCCGCCCTTCTGGCCTCGGCCGTGGCCGCCGTCGTCTTCGGTCTCCTGCCCGCCTGGCTCGCCTCGCGAAGCGACGTCGTGACCACCCTCAAGCAGCAGGCCCGTGGATCGACCTCGGGCCGCGGCCAGCGCCTGGCCCGCCAGGCGTTGATCGTGGCCGAGGTGTCCCTGGCTCTGGCCCTCCTGGCCGTGGCGGGCGTGATGATCCGCGGCTTCGACGCCATGCTGCAGCGGCAGGCGGGCTGGGACACGGGCCGCGTCCTCATCGCCAACATCCACCTTCCCGAGCAGTCGACCTACGACACGGAGGACAAGCGCCGCCTGGCCATCGAGAAGCTCGAGCGGAGCCTGGCCGACATCCCCGGGACCGAGGCCACCGGCATCTGCACCACCCCGCCGCTCTTCGGCTATTCGCGCGGCGGCCCCATCCAGGTGGAGGGCCAGACCTCCGACGACCCCATCCATCAGCCGAACGCGGGCTACATCATGGTGGACTCCGGTTTCTTCGCCACCCTGGGCATCCCCCTCAAGGAGGGCCGCCTCTTCCCGCCCGACCTGCGCGCCGACAGCCCGCCCGTGGTCGTGGTCGGCGAGTCGCTGGCCCGGAAGTTCTGGCCGAACGAGAGCGCTGTCGGCAAGCGGATCGGCGACCGCAAGGACGACAAGGTCGTGTGGCGAGAGGTCATCGGCGTGGTGCGCGACATCGCCTATCCCCTGAGCTTCTCCAACCCCGACACCATGCTCCAGATCTACAAGCCCCTCGTGCACGAGCCCTGGGGCTACCTGAACCTCCTGGTGCGCGGGGCCGCGCCGGCCAGCTTCAAGAACGCGGTCAAGCGCGCGGTCACCAGCGTCGACCCCGACGTGGCCGTCCAGGAGATGTACACCATCCCCGAAGCCACCGACCGCTTCGAGCACAACATCGTCGTGGTCAACAACACCCTCGGCGCCTTCGCCCTCCTGGGCCTCGTCCTCGCGGCCGTCGGCCTCTACGGCGTCGTCTCCAACCTCGTCGCCCAGCGAACCGCCGAGTTCGGCATCCGCCTCGCCCTCGGCGCCAAGCCCAGCGACGTCCTCGGCCTCGTCCTCAGCACCGGAGCGAAGCTCACCCTCGTCGGCCTCCTGACCGGAGCCGGCCTCGCCTACGCCCTCATCCGCATGCTGGGCTCCGAGATGCCGCGCATGGCCGGCGCCGATCCCGCCACCCTGACCCTGGTCGTGCTCGTGCTCTCTGCAGCCGCGCTCTTCGCGTCCTACTGGCCCGCACGGCGCGCCACCAAGGTCGATCCCCTGGTCGCCCTCCGCGCGGAGTGAAGGCCAGCGCGTCCTCGTCTATCGCTTGTGGTCTCGGAGCCTTCGCAGCACACGGAGGTCCTCGAGGTCCTTCGGACGCCCCGCTGCCTCCTTCATCCGGATCAGGTCGTCGAGGCCGGCGAACGAGGCCGGAGTTTCGCCGATGCGGTCTTCGACTCGGCGGGCCCAGACCTCGTCGAAACTGGCCCCCTTCACGAAGGGGTGAATGTCCGTTTCGATCATGTATTGCCGGATGAGGATCTTCTTGGCGAGCATTTCTTCGACCGCGACGTCACTCATGTCGTAGCCAAAGGCCACCAAGGCCGCACGCGCTCGTCCGGCGTTCTCGGCGGTCGGCTGGATGAACAGGTCGATGTCCAGGGTTGCCCGCGCGTAACCGTGGACCGGGAAAGCGGTCGCGCCGATGACCACGTAGCGGACGCTATGAGCGTTTAACGACTTCAGCAGCCCTTCGATGTCCAAGCCGGATCAGCCTCTCCCAGATCTCGCGGGAGCGCGAGAACATCATCTCGAACCGCTGGGCCGTCGTGAGCGCACGCTGGTACTTCAGCTCGAACTCGAGCTCGTCCTCCTCGGAGGATGCGCTGGGGTCGAGCTTCAGGACGGAAGTCACGCCATCATTATAGGTGCTCGTCGACCGCGAGGTCCCACTGGACAACTCGAAGCGCCGGCGGCCGCCGGCCAGCCTCACCGCTGGGCCGTCGTTCGTGACGCCCATGCGGTGGAGGATAGACTCAACCGAATGACCGTACTGGACTGGCTACTCGATTCGGACCCCGCCATCCGCTGGCAGGTGTTGCGCGATCTTGTCCATGCTCCGGCTGAGGTCGTCGCGGCGGAGCGCGCGCGGGTGGCCAGCGAGGGCTGGGGTGGCAGCCTGCTGGCGTTGCAGGGCGAAGACGGGCAGTGGGCGGGAGGCGCGTGCTTCCCGGCGCGGAGCTTCAACTGGCGCGACGAGAACCAGGGCCAGCCCTGGACCTCCACGCTGCCAACCCTCCAGCTACTGTGTGATTTCGGCGTCGACCCGTGCTCCGAGCGAGTGCGCCGGGCGGTGGCCCTGGTCCGAGACCACTGCCGTTGGGAGCACGCCGGGCAGCCGTTCTTCAGCGGCGAGGTCGAGCCGTGCATCAATGGCCGGACCGTCACCTTGGGCGCCTACTTCGATCAAGATGTGGAGGGCGTGATGGCCCGCCTGCTGGGTGAGCAGCTCGAGGACGGCGGGTGGAACTGCGAGGTGGAGAACGGTTCCGTCCGCTCGTCGTTCGCGACCACGATCAACGTCTTGGAAGGACTGTTGGCGCACGAGCGCGCAACCGGTGGCTCTGCCGAATCCATCTCGGCTCGGCGCCGGGGTGAGGAGTACCTCCTCGAACGAAGGCTGGTCCGACGCAAGAGCACCGGCGAAGTCGTCGACCCCGCCTGGCTGCAGGTCTCGTTTCCGACTCGCTGGCACTACGACGTCCTGCGTGCCCTCGAGTACTTCCGCTCGGTCGGGGATGCGCCGGACTCGCGGATGGACGAAGCGATCGCCTTGCTCCGATCCAAGCAGCAGCCCGATGGCACCTGGCTGCTGGAGAACACGCATCCGGGCAAGGTCCACTTTGCGCTCGAGGAAGGCGACGGTCGGCCTAGCCGGTGGAACACGCTGCGGGCGCTGCGTGTCCTCAGCTGGTACGGGCAGTCCGTTACCTGAGCCGCGGTCCCGTTTCGCGCCCGCCAGGCCGCGAATCCCTCACCTCAGTGCTGAAGGCGGTAGCCCACCCGGTGCCGCACGACCACCTTCCCGTGGCCGGCCACCTTCACCGAGATCTTCCGCAGCCGCCCGGGCGTGCCTGAATCGTCCGGCGTGAACCCGAGGACGTACTGCGCGCGCAGGTCGGCGACGATCTCGTCGAGCACGCGGGGCAGCGCCGCCTCGCTCGGCAGCTTGAACAGCCGGCCGCCCGTGACCTGGGCGAGCCGCCCGAGCTCCTTCAGGGCCTGCTGCGGGTCCGGCCCGTCGCCACCCGGCGACGCCGGGTAGGCCACGGGGTAGACCGTGACCGCGTGGGACTGGACGGCCTTGTCGAGCGCCGCCGGCTCCGTGGCGCTCACCGTGTCGATCCCGTCCGTGAGCAGCACGAGCGCCGACCGGCCGTTCGACCTCGAGAGTGCTTTCAGGCTGAAGACGATCGCGTCGCGCAGCGCCGTGTTGCCGCCCTCGGGCAGGGTCCGAACCCGCTCGAACAGCGCCTCGGGATGCTCCCGGTCGAAATGCTCGAGGCGCTGGGTCTGGTCGAAGAAGACCACGATGATCTCCTGCGCGTTGGGCAGGCTCGTCAGGAAGCGGACGGCCACGTCCTGCGAGCGGCGCAGCGTCGCCAGCATGCTGTCGCTCGTGTCGACGAGCAGGGCCACGTCGAGCGAGGTCGACCGGCTGCCGCCCTCCCCCATGCGGGCGCACATCTCGATCTTCTGCCGGCGGCCGTCCTCGGCCACCACGAAGTCGCGCGCCGTCAAGCCGTCGATCGGCCGGCCCGTGTTCGTCCTCGACGGTCACGGCCACGTTGACGAGCGAGGTCTCGGCCGAGAAGACGGCGAGCGGCCTGCGCCGCGGCCGGAGGACGCTGCGCCGAGCCCGGCGGCGAGAGACACGGCCGGCAGCAGCGCCCAGTGCCGGGCCACCTACTTCGAGGAGGCCGCCGCGTCCCCGGCCTTCGGCATGCTCAGGTAGCCGGTGATCCGGTCCTTCTGGACGGCGTAGACGACGATCTCGTTGAGCTGGCGCGAGCCCTTGCGGTAGAACTGCACCGGCTCCAGCAGCGTCTTGTCCTTCTTCTCGATCTCGATGTCGTCCACGACGAGCACCATGTTGAACTTGTGCTTCTTGGCATCGGCGTCCTTCAGGCGCACCGCCACCGGCCCGACCGCCGCCGGCGACTTGGCCTTCGTGATGTCGAACTCGTAGTACTCGCGCAGGCCCGCGCGCTTCAGGGCGCCGAGCTCCTCCGCGTTGCGCGCGATGAGCCCGCTCTGCTCGCCGAGGTCGCCGATCGCGCTCTGCAGCTTGGCCTGCGTCTCTTCGACCGCCGCCTTGGTCGCGGCCACGTCGTCCTTCACCTTGACGACCTCGCCGCCGAGCGTCGTCAGGTGCTCCTGGCCCTTGCGCTGCTCCTCGCGCAGCTGCCGCGCCGCCGCCGCCGTCTTCTCGAGCTCGCGCCTCGGTGACGCCGGCCCGCTCCGCGATCTGCGCGGTCTGGCCGCGGACGGCCGCGACGCTCAGGTCGAGCTCCTTCGCCCTCTTGTCGGCGCTCGTGGCCTGCTCCGTCAGCCGGGCGATCTGCGTGCGCGCGTCGCGCAGCTCGACGAAGAGGTACGTCGCCGCCCCGAGCGCCACGACCGCCAGGCCGGTGGCCACCATCCCGAGGGTCTTCCCGACGCCGCCCCCTCCGGCCGACGGCTTGGTCTCCGGCGTGTCCAAGATCGAGTTCATGTCTCCTCCTGCCCCTTCCCTCGCGGGATCCGGAATCCTACCTGAGTGGGGGCGCCTTGTGGACGCCGCGCGCTACACCCCACCATGATCGCCCTCGGCCTTCTGCGTGGCTAGCCTCGCGAAACGATAACTTCGAGCCAGCCTGGCCTATAGTTCCGGGACTGAGGCCACCGGCACAACGAATACCGGCTGATATCGAGAGCCACTGGCGCCGCTCACCACATCGGGTCCGACGAGCCACTGCGTCAGGAGCGGCGGTGAGAATGTGGTTTCCAGGCTGTCCCGGAAGCCGGGGCGAACTACTTCGACGCTCGGTTTTGCCAGACCGTGCCGAGCTTCACCGCAGAAGACGCCTGACAGCGATCGGCATCGGGCTCGCTGTGCGCAGGGTCGGTGGAACCGAGTCGAGAGCCACCCGAGCGTCCAACCCGGATTCGAACAGCCCCCAATAGACTCCGTAGCAGATCTGCCCGCGTCGGCGAACGGAAAGCAGGAAGAGCTGCTCGACCGTCCCGGACTCCTGTACGAGTCCATCAAGGTGGGAGGTATCGCAGTAGAGCCCCACGGCGATCGTGAACTTGCCCGCGCCATGGAATCTGAGGTGCTCGCGGAAAGCGCTAGCTGCCAGGGGGTAGTCCCGGGCCTTCAGCAGGTCGTGCGCTTGCGCCAGCAGCTCCAGTGACTGGCGAGCCGCGGATCGAGCTGCCGGCACCTGCGGCCGTCGGGCGGGCTCGGCATCGGCCGCCTTTGGGGCAGGCTCGGGTTCACGTCGTGGTGGGGGTGACGAAACCAGCGGCGGAGGGGGCGGGACTCTTCCTGGGACTGACGCCGTCGGACTCTGGGGCCCAGAGGGCACCGGCGCTATCGCCTCGGGATGCCCGCCGAGGCCAAAGCTCACGCCCGCCACGATCCGGACCTGCTGATACGAGCTGCCGTCCCTGAAGATGTTTCGGAAGTCGGCGCCCGCCCGAAGGGACAAGCGGTCTGTGGCTCTCCAGCTAAGGCCCGCACCCACTTGCAGCGCAACGCTCCAATAGGAATCGCCAGGCAGCCCAACGCGCGACGCTCCGGCCAGGCCCTCAAGGTAGGGGACAACTCGTCGGTGTCGGAATGAGAAGCGGGTTCCTCCGAGAAACGTATGCTCCTCAAGGTGCACTGAGGTGTCGGCGACAACGGGATCGCTGCCGGTCTTGTAGTTGCCTCCAAGGTCGACCACAAGGCCAAGCGAACGGTTGACATTCAGGGCCCCGGAAAAGTTCCAGCCTAGCGGCAGGCTGGTCGGCCGGTCGCCCACGTCCTTCAGAAACGCCCATCCTGCGAACAGCTCGTACTTCGATTGGTCCTCTTGAGCCGCAGCGGGCGCCAGACGTCCGAGGAGCAGCACGGCCGCAATCACAAGCACCACGAGGCGGCGGAATCCAGACTCGGTCTTCACAATGCTCCCACCGATGCATCCCCTTGTTCGCTTGCGGGACACCCTACGCCCGCTCCCGCTCACAGTCAAGGAATCGAGAATCGCAGGAATCGAGAATCGCGAGAGCGCATTGCTGGTGCTGGTCGCTCGAACGAACGCTCTCGAACGGATCGACGACAGACTCCGCCAACGCACCAAGACGCAGTCCGGCCAGCGCACCGAGCATTGATCGATCCGGGACCGTTTTGCGCGCGAGCAGGTCTCACGACTTCTTGACGAGGGGCCAACTCCAGGTGTAGTGTCGCCGCCGTACCAAAGGAAGACGGCAGGGTGACCCAGTTTCTTGCGTGAAGGCTGGCAGGCGCATGGCTTCCGGCGAGCAGGGTGCGTTCTGGAGTGGGTGGGTCTTGGTC
Source organism: uncultured Acidobacteriota bacterium (assembly GCA_963760685.1). Classification (GTDB taxonomy): domain Bacteria; phylum Acidobacteriota; class Vicinamibacteria; order Fen-336; family Fen-336; genus CAVXEA01. The sequence continues at coordinate 1,590,025 of CAVXEA010000003.1, read as the reverse complement.
TCCGGTGACAGAGCCCGGAGACATTGACTCCGTCGCCCGCGTCGCCGTCGGGACTCTTCGAAGCGGCTCGCTTGTACCTTCGAATAGGGGACTGTTACATGGGAAGTAGCACGGTGCTGCTCTGGCGGTCGCTCTTGGCGACAGCGTGCGCACTCGGTGCCGGCGAGGTCCAAGCCCAGACTGACCAGTGGATCAATGCCGCTGTGCAGTTCAACTTTGTCAGTCCCGGGGCTCGGAGCCTGGCGCTTGGCGGTGCTTTTGTCGGCCTCGCCAACGATGCCACGGCCGCCTTTACCAACCCCGCCGGCCTGACCACCCTGCCCAAGCCTGAGGTCTCTCTCGAGGGCCGTGGCTTCAAGTACTTCAGCGTATTCACTAGTGCCGGACCAGACGGACTCATACTGTTGAGGGACCAGAAGGCGTTCAACCCGCCCGAGGAAGAGGAGGCGGCCAACGTCGCCAGCTTCTCGTTCGCTTCCTTCATGTACCCAGTTGGCCATTTCGCCTTCGGTGCGTACCGGCACGAGCTGGGGAACTTCAAGGCATCAATGAGCCCCCCGGCGACGACTCTGATTCTGGTCTCGGCGGCAGGAATCAGTAAGTTACCGCCGCTGTTTGAAGCTACCGGCAGCATGCATCTCAAGATCGTGAACTATGGCTTCTCCACGGCCTACCGCTTCGGCCACGTTTTGTCGGTCGGAGCGGGTATCTCGGCATACCGCTTCGAGATGTCCTCGACAGAGCAGACAGTCGACCCAGTCTCTACTTTGACCCAGGACGGGAAGGAGACCCGGCTGGGGTACAACCTGGGCGTCAGTTGGCAAATCAATGACAAGATCCGTATCGGTGGTGCGTATCGACGGGCGCCCGACTTCGACTTCGAAGCCAGCCGTGGACCGGACTGCCAACTCGGCGACTTTCCATGCACCAAGACCGCCCATTTCAACGTGCCCGACGCCTACGCGGTGGGCGGGGCCTTGAGACCAACGGAGTCCTTCACCATCGCGCTGGACTACCAGGCGGTGAGGTACTCGCGGCTCACCGACGACTACACCTTGACGTTTCCCTACACCGATCTGAAACCAACCAATTTCAAGGGCGACGACAGCCACCAATTGCACGTCGGGTTCGAGTATGCCGTGAGGCGAAGAGAAAACTCGTTCCTTATCCGCGTCGGAGGTTGGAACGACCCCAGTCACAAGATCCACTTTCAGGGGCCCGCACCCCTCAACAGTGACACGGCCGGAGCCCAGGCGTACTTCCCGGGAGGCAAGGACGCAATCCATTTTTGCGGAGGGCTCGGGTTTGTCGTCGGTCGACACCTCCAGCTCGACACGGGCTTCGATGTGCCCGCTCGAGCCCGATCGGTCTTCAATCCGTCCGACGGCTTCGTCACCTCAGGCGATGCCGAGCAGACTCAAGTGTACTCGCGGCAGAAAGTCTTCTCCCTCTCGGCCGTCATTCGGTTCTGATCGCCAGGTTCGGCCGGGGCCGGCCCCCGGAGAGGAGGGCGCGGCGCTGTTATTGGCCTTTGAAGAAGCGGATGAACCTCGGAGAAAATGCCTTAGGGTCAGGGTTGAATGTGGGGTCCAGTTGGCGGCAGGCCTGCACATTCGCGAGGGTTTGCTCTCGGAGCCTCTGGTCCTTCTCGCCACCGAACACGTAGAGGGCGTATTGAGCCGCAGCGCGCAGGAGCAGGGCGTGGACGCCCTCGCGGCCGGAAGTGTAGTTTGCCTTCGCGAGCAAGCCGGCCGCGGCCTCGTAGCGACCGGAAAAATAAGCCTGCGCCGCGGCAACCAAGTCGGCGGGCGGCGGCACGTTCGCTGGTGGGTTCGGCGGCGTGGTTGAGGGGGTTGTTCTCTGCGTCGGGGAAGGGGTCGTGAGAACCTGGGCCGCAGCGCTCACAACTTCCTGCGCCTTTGCCGGCACGCTCTCGGCCGCCTCCGAACCCTGGCTGACGCGGGGCTCGGAGATGGCGGACGGGATCGGCGACGGTTCGGGGGTCGGCTGCAGGCAACCGGCCCGTTTGCTCGCCAGCGCTTGGTACCTCGTTAGCTCTTTTCTCTCCGGCGTGTTCTGAATTGCCAATTGTTCTTCCGACTCACGCCAAGCCTTGACCGCACCCGGGCAGTCCCCGGTGTTGAACAACGCTACCCCGAGCCAGTAGTGTGGAAGGTATACCTCCGAGAACGCTCCTGTACTGCTGATGGGCTCGCCCTCGGTCGATTGCTCAGCCAAGGCCTCTCGCATCCGCTGGGCCACCTCAGGCCATTTCTTGTCCCTCGCCGCCTGTTTGCCTTTGCGGTAGCTCGCTTGGTAATCGGCAAGGGCGGGCTCGGGCGCGAGGACGAGCATGCCCGCCAGGCCAAGGACGCTCAGGCTGCGAGACCACGCGCGTGCTGGCCGAGGAACGCGGAAGCAAAGTAGCGCCCTAACCACCATGTCCGCGAACCGGCCCCCTTGCGCAAGGGCTCGAGATCTCGCGAACTCCCGGTCCCGCTGGAATTCTTCGCGTTCGGGTCCGGCCGGGGCCACCGACAACGCGAAGCATGTGATCCGGAAGCTCACCAACCGGCCCTCTTGAAGTACTCGGTTGCGCTGACCTTCTGGAACTCAGCCAAGCACTTCCCGGTACCCGCCGCTGGAACGCTGGTGGTCAGCAAAGCTGGCTTCGCGAAATCGGGGTTCGTGACCGATACCTTGTACTGGCCGGGAGGAACGCTCATGGTGAATGGAGTGTAGGCGCTCCTCCCTATGGCATGGTGCTGGCCGCTTCCGTCAACAACGTCTGTCACCTCGCCCCACGGAAGGGCATCCACCAGCAGCATCCCCTCCTGAGGCACCGGTGCCGGCGAGGTGCTGGCTGGGGGCTCGGAGCGACTTGGTTCCGGCGTTGGCGGCGCGTCCGACTCGGCCGACTGGACATCGGAGGGCGTCGGCGACTGCCCCGGCTCGGGGCCCGAAGGATTCAGCAGGATCGCCCCACGGATAAGAACTGCGGCGCCGAACGCAAGCGCGGCAGCCGTCCACCAGAAGCGACGCGAGCGCGCAGGAGGGGCGATCTGCGATGGCGGGCGAAGGGTGGGTTTGGGGCCGCGCGGGACGGCCCTTCGCTCTTGGGGCTGCCGCGGCACGGGCGGTATCCCTCCTCGCGGCACGTCCGCGGGGCGTGGCGGCTCGCGTGGAGGGGGCGTCCGCGGTTCGATCTCTTGCGTCTGCCCTGGGTCTCCCCGCAAGGCTTCCTCGATGAGCGCGAGGAGTTGCTGGCCCGCCTGGCTTCTCCCATCCAATTCGAGCGCCGCTTGAACGGCCCCCTTCGCGGCCTGCAACTCACCCCGGTCCAGCCTGTCCCGCGCCGATTTCATCAGCGTTGTCGCCTCTCGGCGGGCCTCGGTGGCCCTCTGATGGCGCAGCGCCTCCTCCGCCCTGCGATCGACTTCGGCTTGCCGTTCCTCCTCTTCGAGCTTGGCCTCCCGAGCCGCCTCGGCCTCGACCCTTCGTAGTTCCTCCCGCAGGGCTTCCTCGATGAGCGCGAGGAGTTGCTGGCCCGCCTGGCTTCTCCCATCCAATTCGAGCGCCGCTTGAACGGCCCCCTTCGCGGCCTGCAACTCACCCCGGTCCAGCCGGTCTCGCGCCGATTTCATCAGCGCTGCCGCTTCTCGGCGGGCCTCGGCGGCCCTCTGAAAGCGCAGCGCTTCCTTCGCCTTGCGATCGACTTCTGCTTGCCGTTCCTCTTCCTCCAGCTTGGCCTTCCGAGCAGCCTCGGCCTCGACCCTTCGTAGTTCCTCCCGCAAGGCTTCCTCGATGAGCGCGAGGAGTTGTTGGGCCGCCTGGCTGCTCCCATCCAATTCGAGTGCCGCTTGAACGGCCCCCTTCGCCGCCTCCAACTCACCCTGATCCAGCTTGTCCCGCGCCGATTTCATCAGCGTTGTCGCCTCTCGGCGGGCCTCGGCGGCCCTCTGAAGGCGCAGCGCTTCCTCTGCCGTGCCATCGACTTCCGCTTGCCGTTCCTCTTCCTCCAGCTTGGCAGTCCGAGTCGCCTCGGCCTCCACCCTTTGCAGTTCCTCCTGGCGAGCAGCCCTAAGTGACAGCCAGCTGCCGCTCTTGTCTGCTCCCGATTCTTTCAACGACCGATCGGCCACAAGGTCGTCCAGAAGACCGCGTGACTGACCGATGAGCGCGGAGATATCGGCTACCAGCCGCTGAAAATCTGGGGTCGGGCTTCCCTCCCACCCAATCAGGTCTGATGCCTGGATGGTCCGGAACGCCAAGGGAATCTTCACGCGTTCGATCAGGACCGGCACTAGAATTCCACGGGAGGCCCCCTCTTGCGCTTCAGCGCGGACCCAACGACTGCGGACCGATGACTTCGACCACAACACCACGACACACCTCGCGCCGTCGATTGCTTCTTCGATCACCTCATCGAAAGGGCGGCCAGCGGGAATTGCTCGATCCCACCAGACGGACCAGCCCTGACCTTCGAGAGCCAGCGCTAGCCTCTCTGCAATCGCCCGATCTTCCCGGTGGTAGCTGACGAAGATGTCTGACGTGGGCGTTCGGCTCAAGCGATGCTCGAATCGAGAGGGAAGCCGTCAGCCTTCGCACGGCGAGGCTGTGGGCCAAGCGCCGCAGGACTATCCGTTCTCTGCGAAGCGCCCGAAATCTGGGCGCGGCGTGGGCCAAGCGCGCAAGAGCCGACCGACAATGCTCTATGTCCCCTCTTCGACGCTTAGTGGGGACGCTAGCGCCTCTCCGGCGTAGAGTCAAGACGCAAAGTGGCGGTAATCGGCTACTGATGAAGCGTCCTGACAGTGTGGCGATGCTCAACTCTTCCAAGACTCAGGCCACGTCCTCGAGAGAGCCGCTCGAAGTTCCTCCACCTTGTGGTTGAAGAAGGGCTTACCGGCCCTAGGCGCGGGCGTTCCCGCCTTGGGGAGTCCCCCACTCCGAGATCCCTGCCTCGACAGCAGCGTCCTGAACCACCGGGAGCCTTCGCCTCGTTGAGCCAATCCGCGCCACATCGGCCCAACCAGGACCAAGGCCCAAGAGACCTTCCTCAATCGGGCGAACCAAGGACGCCCGCCGCACCTCCCGGCGGAAGTGGAGGTTGTGCTCCCGGCCTCGCAGCGTGAGCGGACTTTGGGCGAGAATGGGAAAGGACGCGGTCCCGGGGGCATCGAAGGCACGAAGGTGATTCCATGACCAAGCTCGACAGACGAACCATCACCCTGGTGGCCGTTGCCGCGTGGGCGGGGGCCATGACGGCGGTAGCTGACGACTGGCCGCAGTGGCAGGGTCCCGACCGAAACGCGATCTCCAAGGAACGCGGCCTGCTCCAGGAGTGGCCGAAGGAAGGCCCACGGCTCGCCTGGAAGATCAAGGGACTCGGCGGCGGCCCCAGCACTCCCTCCATTGCCGCCGGGCGAATCTTCGGCATGAGCCATCGGGGCGAGGACGAGGTGGTCTGGGCGGTGTCCGAGACGGACGGCAAGGCGCTCTGGGTGACGCGTCTCGGACCGGCCTTCAACCAGGAGGGATGGTCCCAAGGCAACGAGGGGCCGGGAAGCACGCCCACGGTCGACGGCGAACGGCTCTATGTCGAGGGCATGGGCGGCACCGTGAGCTGCGTGCAGGTCCGGGACGGCAAGCTGGTCTGGCAGCGGAGCTTGACCGCCGACTTCGGCGGGCGCGTGCCCACCTGGAGCTTCCGCGAATCGCCGCTCGTCGATGGGGACAAGGTCGTCGTCACTCCCGGTGGCCCGGACGCGACCCTGGTGGCCCTCGACAAGTTGACGGGCAAGACGATCTGGAAGAGCCAGGTGCCCGACAGCCCCGGGGCGGCCTACGCCTCGGCCATCGCCGTCGACTTCGAGGGGCAGCGCCAGTACGTGCAGCTCACCGCGAAGGCGCTCGTCGGGGTCGCCGCTTCCGACGGCAAGTTCCTCTGGCGATACGACCGGGCCGCCAACAGCCACGGCATCAATTGCTCGACGCCGATCCACCACGAGGGCAAGGTGTTCGCCGCTTCGGCCTACGGCAACGGCGGGGGGCTGGTGAAGCTCAGCAAGGATGCGAGCGGTGGCGTGAAGGCGGAGGAGGTCTACTTCACCAACAAGATGCAGAACCACCACGGCGGCATGATCGTCTACGACGGCTCCCTGTATGGGGCCAACGGCGGCAATGCGGGTGGCTTCCTCGTCAATCTCGACTTCCAGACCGGCAACGTCCTCTGGGACGAGCGCGCGGCCGAGCGCCGGGCGCCGAAAGGCTCGGTGGCCCTGGCGGATGGCCGCCTCTACTACCGCACCGAAGACGGCCCCATGCTCCTGATCGAGCCCAACAAGAAGCAATACCTCGAGCGTGGCCGCTTCGAGCAGCCCGACCGCAGCGACAAGCCGGCCTGGGCGCATCCCGTCATCGCCAACGGGAAACTGTACCTGCGCGACCAGGACGTGCTCCTCTGCTACGACATCAAGGCGCAGTAGGCGTCAACTCTGGAGGTGGCGGCTTGATCGAGTCGACCTGGCGGGTCGTGGTTCTCCTGGCCGTTCCCCTGGGCGTCGCAGCGGCTGAGCCCGAGTACCGGACGGCGCGGGCCAAGGCCCCGCGCGCCGAGCTTCTCGCGGGAGCCGATGCGGCATGGGCCGGGGCGCGCACCGTGGCCTACGGGCCCGCGCCCTACGAGACGCGCTTTCGCGGGCTCTGGAACGACAGCGGTCTCCTGCTGCGGTTCGACGCCTTTGACCCCTCGCCGTGGCACACGATGACCGCGCGCGACGAGCATCTCTGGGAAGAGGAAGTGGTGGAGATCTTCATCGACCTCGACCGCTCGGGCCGGGACTACGCCGAGCTCGAGATCAGCCCGGGCAACGTGGTCTGCGACGTGAGGATGATCGAGGCGTCGCCGTGGAAGGGCGACTTCGTCTGGAACATCGAAGGCCTGGAGACGAACGTGGTCCTCCAGAAGAAGGACGGGAAGACCACGGGCTGGACCGCTCTGGCCTTCTGGCCCTGGAACGCGCTCCGCTCGCTGCCCTCTTCGAAGAGCATCGCGCTGCCCCCCAGGGGCGGGGATCGCTGGCGGTTCAACCTCTTCCGCGTCGAGCGACCCGGAGGTCGCGAAGCGCCGAAGAAGGGGGCCATCCAGGCCGCGTGGTCGAAACCGCCCGGGGGAAACTTCCACACCCCCGGAGGTCTTTCGGGATCTGGTATTCGAGCCGTAGCCCAGAGCAGCCTGCGCCTTTCCAGTCCCTCCACGATCGCCTAATCTTCTCCTCGTGCTGAGAATTCAGGTGGTCGATTCCCACACCGGGGGCGAGCCCACGCGGGTCGTGGTGGGTGGCGGACCCGACCTCGGCAAGGGCTCCCTGGCGGAACGGCGGGATCGGTTTCGCGCCGAGTTCGACCATTACCGGTCCGCGATCATCGACGAGCCGCGCGGGCCCGCTGGCCGCGGTGGGTGCGCTTCTCTGCCCGCCGGTGGATCCCGACTGTCGCACGGGAGTGATCTTCTTCGACAACGCCGGCTACCTGGGGATGTGCGGCCACGGCACGATCGGCCTGGTCGTCACCCTCGCGCACCTCGGCCGGATCAGGCCCGGGCGGCACCGTCTGGAAACCCCCGTGGGCCTGGTCACCGCGGAGTTGCACGCCGACCAGCGGGTCGCCGTCACCAACGTTCCGAGCTTCCGATACGCGGCGGGCGTGAGCGTGGACGTGCCCGGCCACGGCCGGGTCACCGGCGACGTGGCCTGGGGCGGGAACTGGTTCTTCCTCGTGTCCGAGCCCGATCGGCCTCTCTCCCTCGACCACGCGGGCGCCCTGACCGACTACACGGCTCGCATCCGGCAGGCGCTTCTCGCCGCGGGGATTCGGGGCGCCGCGGGGGCCGAGGTGGACCACGTCGAGCTGTTCGGCCCTTCGACGCGGCGCCGACAGCCGCAACTTCGTGCTGTGCCCCGGAAATGCCTACGACCGTTCCCCCTGCGGCACCGGCACCAGCGCCCGGCTGGCCTGCCTCCACGCCGACGGGAAGCTGCGGCCGGGCGAGGTCTGGCGTCAGGAGAGCATCACGGGCAGCGTGTTCGAGGGTCGGGTCACGGTCGATCCGAGCCACGCCGACCGCGTGGTGCCCGAGATCGCGGGCAACGCCTACATCACCGGCGAGTCGACCCTCCTCATCGACGAACGTGACCCCCTCGCCTGGGGCTTGCGGGACGCCCGCTGAGCAAGCACGTCCTGATCGTGGGGGCGGGAGTCGTGGGCCTCAGCACCGCCTACCACGCCGCCCGCAAGGGGCACCGCGTGACGGTGCTCGACCGCGGGACGCCGGAGAGCGAAGGCTGCTCTTTCGGGAACGCGGGCATGGTGGTGCCCAGCCACTTCGTCCCCCTGGCCGCGCCGGGCGTGGTCGGGCATGCCCTTCGCTCGATGTGGAGCCCGGAGAGCCCGATCCACGTGAAGCCGCGACCCGGGCTGCTCGCGGTGGGGCTTGCGCTTCTGGCGCGCGTCCACGGCCGAGCACGTCCAGAGATCGGGACCACTCCTCCGCGACCTTCATCTCGCGAGCCGCGCCGGCTACGAGGAATGGGCCGGCCTCTGGGGCGACACCTTCGGCTGGACGACGAACGGCCTGCTCATGCTCTGCCACACCGAGAAGGGGATGGAAGAGGAGGTGCGAGCCGCCGAGAAGGCCCGCGCACTCGGGATTCCCGCGAAGGTCCTCGACGCGAACGCGACCGCGCAGATCGAGCCCAACCTGAAGCTCGACGTCAAAGGCTCCGTGCACTACCCCCATGGACGCACACCTCTCGCCCGGCCGGCTCATGGCGCTTCTCCGCGAGAACTCGCAAGACGCGGGCGTGCAGTTCTCGTGGGACACTGCGCTCACGGGCTGGCGCGCCTCGAGCGGGCGCGTCACCAGCCTTCGGACGAGCCGAGGCGAGCTGGCCGCCGACGAGTACGTGCTCTGCGCCGGGGCGTGGTCCTCGTCGGTGGTGCGCGACCTGGGCCTGCGTCTCCCCCTGGAGGCGGGAAAGGGCGTGAGCCTCACGCTCCCCGCGCCGAAGCGGCTGCCCAGCGTCTGCGCCATCCTGAGCGAAGCCCATGTGGCGGTCACGCCCATGGACGGCGCTCTGCGATTCGGCGGCACGATGGAGCTGGGCGGGCTCGACGAGTCCATCGACCCCGCCCGGGTTCGGGGGATCCTGAAGGCCATCCCGCGCTACATGCCCGAGTTCACGCCCGCCGACTTCGCGGGCGTGCCGCCATGGTGCGGCCTGCGGCCCTGCTCGCCCGACGGCCTTCCGTACCTGGGCCGCTTCGCGCGCTACGCCAACCTCTCCGCGGCCACCGGCCACGCGATGATGGGCCTGAGCCTTGCTCCCGTCACCGGCCGGCTCATGGCCGAGGTGCTGTCCGACGAACCGCCGTTCCTCGACATCAGGCGCTCTCGCCCCGATCGATTCTCCTGAAGCGAGGCCCCTCATGAAGCTCCCGTGGAAAGGCGTCATTCCCGCGATCACGACCCCGTTCGACACCGAGCTCCGGGTCGACCACGCGTTCCTGGCCGAGCACGCCCGCTGGCTGGTGGACGCCGGCTGCACGGGACTCGTCCCCCTGGGGTCGCTCGGCGAGGGGGCCACCCTCGACCGCGCCGAGAAGCGAGCGGTGGTCGAGAGCCTGGTGCGCGCCGTCGGCAGCCGCGTGCCCATCATCCCGGGCATCTCGTCCCTCTCCACCGCCGAGGCGGTGTCGCTCGCGCGCGACGATGCAGGCTGCCGGCGCCAGCGGCCTCATGGTGCTGCCCCCCTACGTCTACAGCACCGACTGGCGCGAGATGAAGGCCCACGTGGCGGCGATCCTCGCCGCCACCGATCTCCCCTGCCTGCTCTACAACAACCCGGTGGCCTACAAGACGGACTTCGCCCCGGAGCAGATCGCCGAGCTCGCCGCCGCTTTCCCGAACCTCGAGGCCGTCAAGGAGTCGAGCGCCGACGTGCAGGCGCGTCGCCGCCATCCGCGCCCTCCTGGGCGACCGGATCGAAGTGCTCGTCGGCGTGGACGACATGATCGTCGAAGGCATCGACGCCGGCGCCGTGGGTTGGATCGCCGGGCTCGTGAACGCGCTTCCCGAAGGAGTCGGTGGCCCTCTTCCGCTCACGCCGCGGCCGGGCCGCAAGCGTGAGGCGCTCGAGCTCTACCGCTGGTTCCTGCCGCTGCTGCGCATGGACACCGTCCCGAAGTTCGTCCAACTGATCAAGCTCGTGCAGGAGCGCGTGGGCATGGGCACGAGCCGAGTCCGTCCGCCCCGCCTCACCCTCGAAGGACCGGAGCTCGAAGGCGCCCTGGGGGTGATCGAGACCGCCCTGGCGAGCCGGCCGAAGCCACTGGCCTAGAAGGGCCAGAAACCGGACCGGGGGCCGCTCTTCGGCCATTCGGCGCATTCATTGCCCCCATTATCGCTAGTTCGGGTCTGAGACAACTGGGTCTCTTGTCGCACGGGCTCAATGCGATAGGCCGTATTCACCGGCTGAGGTCACCCGCTGGCGGTTGGCCGGGCCCAATATTTGCTTACCCGCAGGAACATGGGACCGCGCAGTACTCTCGGCGCATCAGCAGCGGATCTTGAGATGGAGGCAGCGCGTTCCTACCTTCGTCTCGCGCATCCCTCCCCCGCCGCCCCTGTGGTGGAGGCGAGCGCCCCGCAGCCGGACCGCGGGTTCGTCCTCGAAAGCGTGGCCGAGGGCACCGCAGGGCTTCGCCTCATGCCCATCCATCCACTGCCGTTCCGAATCGGTCGGCGGCCGGGGCTCGAGCTGGTCCTTCCCTCCCACCGTGTTTCCAAGCTCCACGCCGAGATCTTCGAGCAGGACGGCGTCCTCAAGATCCGCGATCAGCAGAGTCGCAACGGCACCTTCGTGAACCATCGGCCCGTGATCGAGAGCCGAGATCGCGGAGGGCGACATCCTCCACTTCGGCGACTTCGAGTTCCGCATCGGACGAAGGACGCACAAGGCGCAGCGAGACGACAGCTCGGAGACCGCGACCTTCATGCCCTTCTCCTTGTCGCGCCAGTTCCTCGAGGGCGGGCGCGACCTCAAGGAGCTGATCGAGACGCGTGCCGTCACCGTCGAGTTCCAGTCGATCGTGCGCATGCCCGGCGGGAGCGTCGCGGCCTACGAGGCGCTCGGCCGCGGCCTCCACCCCGGCCTGCCCACGCAGCCCGGTGGAGCTCCTGCGGATCGCGGAGAGCATCGGAGCCGAGGTCGAGCTGTCGCGCCTGATGCGCAGGAAGGCGGTCGAGCTCGCCTCCGCCAACGGCGGCATCGCGGCCTTGTTCCTGAACACGCACCCCACCGAGCTTCTGTCCACCGGGCTCGTCGAGTCGATGGAGGAGCTGCGCAGCCTCGCTCCCCAGCTCGACCTCACCCTCGAGATCCACGAGAGCGCCCTGGCCCAGCCGGCGGCGATCGCGCTCCTGCGCGAGCAGCTCTCCGAGATCAACGTGGGCCTGGCCTACGACGACTTCGGCGCCGGGCAGGCGCGCCTGCTCGAGCTGGCCGAGGCTCCGCCCCACTACCTGAAGTTCGACCGCCGCTTCGTGGCCGGCATCGACCAAGCGCCGCCCTCGCGCCGCCGCCTGGTCGCCTCGCTGGTCGCGGCCGCGCGCGAGCTGCTGGTGAAGACCGTCGCCGAAGGCGTCGAGACCGCGGCCGAAGCCGAGGTCTGCGCCCGGCTCGGCTTCACCCACGCCCAGGGCTATCACTTCGGGCGGCCCGAGGCCCTTCCCGAGCCCTGAGCGCCCCGATCGCGTCGTCCTCCGAGGACGTGACGACACTAGTCGCTCGCTCGCCCCGCACTTCGGGGAGCCGCGCGGACGGCGGCCTACCGGCGATCCCCGTTCAACACAACTAGAGTGCCGGTCTCGCGAGGAGACCCTTCTTCATGCCTTTTTCCGGCTTCGGCCTCAACCACGACCTTCTGCGCGGCGTGCGCGAGCTCGGCTTCACGCGTCCCACGCCCATCCAACAGGAGGCCATGCCCCCGGCCCTGGCCGGCCACGACCTGCTCGCCTGCGCCATGACCGGCAGCGGCAAGACCGCGGCCTTCGTCCTGCCCATCCTCCAACGTCTGGCCGACAAGCCGCGCGGAACCACGCGGGCCCTCGTCCTCACGCCCACCCGCGAGCTGGCCGCGCAGATCGACGAGCACCTGAACGCGCTCGCCCTCCACACGCCGCTCTCCGGCGCCGCGGTCTTCGGCGGCGTGGGCATGGGGCCGCAGGAGCACGCCTTCCGCAAGGGCGTCGACGTCATCGTGGCCACTCCGGGCCGGCTGCTCGACCACCTGCGCTTCCCCTACGCCAAGCTCCAGGGCCTCGAGATCCTGGTCCTCGACGAAGCCGACCGCATGCTCGACATGGGCTTCCTCCCCGACATCCGCCGCATCCTCCGCCACCTGCCCACCAGGCGGCAGACCCTGTTCTTCTCGGCCACCATGCCCGCGCCCATCGTCGAGCTCTCCCGCGACATGCTGACGCAAGCCGGTGACCGTCGACCTCGCGCGGCAGCCGGCCCCGGCCATCGGCATCACGCAGGCCGTCTACCCGGTGGCGTCCGACCTGAAGTCGGCGCTCCTCGTGGAGATGCTGAAGCGCGGCGACATCCGGAGCGTCATCGTGTTCACGCGCACCAAGCACCGCGCCAACCGCCTGGCCGACTACCTCGTGCGCCACGGCGTGACCGCCGGCCGCATCCACGGGAACCGCAGCCAGGCCCAGCGCACCCAGGCCCTCGCCGACTTCAAGGCCGGCAAGTTCCCGGTCCTGGTCGCGACCGACATCGCGGCCCGCGGCATCGACGTCGAAGCCCTCTCCCACGTGGTCAACTTCGACGTGCCGGCATCGCCCGACGACTACGTCCACCGCGTGGGCCGCACCGCCCGCGCCGAGTCCAAGGGCGACGCCTTCCTCTTCGTGGCCCCCGAGGAGGAGGCCGAGCTGCGCGACATCGAGCGCGTCATCAAGAAGCGCCTGCCGCGGATCACCCTGCCCGGCTTCGACTACACGAAGAGGCCGGCCGAGAAGCTCGAGGTCCCGCTCGCGCAGCGACTGGCCGAGCACCGGGCAGCGCCAGCGGTCCGCACCCGCGGGGCGGCGCACGCCCGCACGCGCGACCTTCAGGGGCGGGCGCTCGGGCCCCGGTCCGCGAGGACGGCGCACCTTCACGCGATAGGCCGAGCGCGCAAGCGTGGTATCATCGACGTCATCTACCTGAGCCGCGTGGGCCGAGTCGGGCCTTCCACGAGCTTACGAGGAGGAGCCTGATGACCGGCGCTCACGTCGAATACGTCGGCTTTCGGGCCAACGAGACGACCCGGGAGTACACCCTGCGCGTGAAGCAGGCGGCGGGCGGCATCGACGACTTCACTCTCTCGATCGCCAACGAGGCCTTCATCGCCCGTCGCGTCCGCTACCAGGACGGACCGGACATCTGCTTCCTGAAGCTCCAGAAGGAGCTGGCCGCGCTCGGCGGCGGCCTTCCCGCCGCGCGCCTGAGCGTGAGCGACGCCGAGCTCGAGGAGTATCGCGCGGCCCACGCGCCCAAGCCCCCGCAGCGACGGCCCCGGCCTCCCGTCGTCGACTGACAAGAGGCCCGCACGCGCTTGCGCCTTGCCTCTTACGCGCTCGCCCTCTTCTCCTGCCGGGGCGGCTCTCGCTTCGGCGGCGCCCGCCACCCTCACCGTCTACGTGGGGAGCTACGCCACTCCGGACAAGCCGGCGATCCACCAGCTCGACCTCGATCTCGCGACCGGCGAGCTGCGCCCCAGGGCGCAGACTTCGGGCATCGCCAACCCGTCCTTCCTCGCGCTCCATCCCAATCGACGGTTCCTCTACTGCCGTCAGCGAGGTCTCCGAGTACGAAGGCCAGAAGACCGGAGCCGTCGCGGCGTTCGCGGTCGATCCGAAGACCGGCGGTTTGACCCTGCTGAACCGCCAGCCGTCGGGAGGAGACGGTCCCTGCTACATCACCGTCGACCCTGCGGGGCGATACGTGCTCGTGGCCAACTACGGCGGCGGCACGGCGGCGGTGCTTCCCATCGGGCTCGACGGAAAGCTCGGGCCCGCGGTCTCGGTGGTGCGGCACCAGGGCTCGGGCCCCGACAAGGGCCGGCAGGAAGGTCCGCACGCCCATTCGATCGACCTCGACCGGGCAGGCCGCGTCGCGCTCGTGGCCGATCTCGGCCTCGACAAGGTCATGGTGTACGGATTCGGCACGCACGGGGATCCTGACCCCGAGCCCCACGCCCTTTGCCACGCTGCCGCCCGGATCGGGCCCGCGCCACCTGGCCTTCGGCGCGAGCGGCGCCTTCGCCTACGTGATCAACGAGCTCTCGTCGACGGTGACCACCTTCGCCTACGACGCGGCGACGGGCACGCTCGAGAGCGTGCAAGACCTGAGCACGCTGCCGTCCGGCTACGCCGACAAGAGCTATCCCGCCGAGGTCGCGGTCTCGTCCGACGGGCGCTTCCTCTACGGGTCGAACCGAGGGCACGACTCGATCGCGTCGTTCGCCATCGACGGGTCGACGGGCCTGCTCCGCCCGACCGGCCACACGCCGACCGGCGGAAACTGGCCGCGTCACTTCGCCATCGACCCGACGGGCGCCTACCTCCTGGCCGCGAACCAGAAGTCCGACTCCGTCGTCGTCTTCCGGATCGACCGCGCCACCGGCGCGCTGATGCCCACCGGCCACCGGATCACGTCGCGGCGCCCGCCTGCGTGATCTTCCGCTAGGGCGCTCACTCCTTCTTCTTCTCGTTCCCCCAGAGCTGCGAGCCGTTGCCGTGGGCCTTGCGCCACTCGTGGCGCCAGAGGTGAATGTCCGCGTCGGTGATCGGAGGCATGGGCTTCCTGGCCGCCGCGATTCGGCAGGGGCGGGAACTTCTTGTGAGGCTCGGTCTGGTACCAGTAGGCGACGCTCGACAGATCGAGGGTCAGGTTGTTGTCGTGGCCGTGCTCGATGGAGAAGCGCAGCGACTTGTCGAAGTACACGGGATCCGTCATGTGAAAGCGGTAGACGTGGGTCCGCCCCAGCCAGCTCGTGCCCTTGGCGATGCGCGCGTAGCCGAAGTAGGGATGCTGGAAGAGGGCGTTCGGCGACCACGAGGTGTTGAAGTAGTCCTCGGTGCCGGTGCCGTGCAGCGACGACGGCCAGCGCTCGCCGTCGATGAAGAACATGTCGTCGCCCTCGCCGTACCACATGGTGCTGGGGTTGTCGACGAAGTAGTTGACCCCGACGTAGTGGCCCTTGCCCTCGATGTCGGCGATCAGGTAGTTGCGGTCGCCCGTGGTGTTCTTGCCCTGGGGTCCGAGCAGCGACCACTCGTTCTCCCCGTCGGGCAGCGCCTCGGTCAAGGAGTGGTTGTACCAGGCGTGGAAGCGGCCCAGGTCCGCGGGCAGCACCGCGAGCTCGGTGTAGTCGACGTAGTAGTAGAAGGCGTCGATGGTCTTCCCGGAGTCGTTCTCGACCTCGATCCGGGCGCCCTTCGCGAAGGGCATCGCGAAGTAGCTGACCATGGCCCTCCCTTCGCGCGGGCCCGCGGCCAGGGGCAAGACCGCGAACGGGTAGCTCTCGTCCCATCCCTGGCCGAAGAAGTCGCCGATGGGTGCCTCGACGCTCGGCTCCGTCTCCCCGTCCCAGTACATGCGGAGGATGATGTCGTGGCGGCTCAGGGCCGGGGGCGGCGGCGCGATCGTCACCCAGATGTGGTTGATGACCCCGGCCCCCTTCACGTTGAAGAGCTCGCGGCGCGCGCCGTCCTCGATCTTGCCGAGATGGTCGGCGTTGCCCCCGGTGACGTCGTAGCTGCTGACCCTCTTGCTCTTGACCCCTTGCTTGATGCGCGCGAGCTCGAGGGCGGGGGTCGCCACTCCCTGCGCGTAGCCTGCGGCCGCCGCGAACGTGGCGAAAGCCAAGGCGAGAACCGCCGACGGTCGTCTCATGTGCCTGTTCTCCTTCGGGAAGCGGGTGTTGTCGGTGGCCATTATCTGCCCGGAGGCGCCCCTCCGCTCCTTGCGGGCCGGTTGTGACGCTCGCCAAAACCGTCACAAGCGCCGGCGAACGATCGGTCGGGCGGGCCTAGTCTCTCCGCGATGGCATTCTGGCTCTATCTGCTGTCGGACGAGGGCGGCTCGTGGCCCGTGCTCAAGGAGGAGCCGCTGCCACCCGGTCTCCTTCTCTGCGACGGAAAGATCCTCGCGGAGTTGATGGGCCGGTACCAGGACCGCGCGGGGGCCTGGACCGCGTTCCGGAGACTCGAAGCCCTGGTCAGCGAGTTCGCGCGACCGACTCCCCCCGACGGCCCCGATCCGTTGACGTAGACTCCCGAGGTTGCCTTCGAAAGACGCGGTCTCACAGCCACTCCCCCGACGGGCGGCGCGCGCGATCGCCGGGGCGGCTTTGCTCGTCATTTCGCTCTCGGCCCAGGTCCTGGCGCGAGCCTTTCCCCGTCGGGTCGAGGCGCTCTTCTCGGAAGGGCTCTATCCACGGCTTGGAGGAATCGTGGGGCGAGCGGCCGGCCTCCTGCCGTTCTCTCTGGCCGAGGGACTCGTCCTCCTCTGCGTCCTGTTCGTCGCGGGGGCCGCCGCTTCAGGCCTGGTGCGGATCGGCCGTGGCCAGGCGAGGGTGCGGTCGGTCCTCGCGGCCTGGGGGGCGAACGGAGTGCTCGTCACCGGAGTTGGCTATGGGCTCTTCCTCGTCATCTGGGGCTTCAACTACGCGCGGCCGCCGCTCGCCTCGCTCGCTCGCCTGCCCGTTGCACCCGCTCGCGCCCCTGAGCTCGCGGAACTCGCCGCGGATCTCGTCGACCGATCGAACCGCGAGCGTGTGGGCCTTTCCGAGGACTCCAAGGGCGCGCTGAGAATCGACGGCGGCTTCCGAGCCGTCGCCAACCGCGTGGCCGCGGGATACGCGTCCGCCACCGCCACCCTGCCCCTGCTCAGCGGCGCGTCGGCCCGCCCCAAGCCCGTCTTCCTCTCGCCGCTCTTGTCGCGCGTCGGGATCACCGGGATCTACTTCCCTTTCACCGGGGAGCCCAACGTGAACACGACCCTGCCGGATGTCGAGTTGCCTTTCAGCGCCGCGCACGAGGTCGCCCATCAACGCGGGTTCGCCCGCGAGGACGAGGCCAACTACGTGGGCTACCTGGCCTGCCGCCTCCACCCGGACGCCGACTTCCGCTACTCGGGCCTCCTGGCGGCGAGCCACTATGCCCTGGCCGCGCTGCATGAGGTGGATCCCGTGGCGGCAGCGCGAGCCCAGGCGGGACGGTCCGCGGCCGTGCTCCGCGACGAGGCCGCGGTCCGCGCCTGGCTCGAGCGTTACCGCGGCCCCGCGAACGAAGCCGGCCGCCGTGTGAACGACACCTATCTGAAGGCGCAAGGCCAGGCGGAAGGAGTGCGCAGCTACGGCCGGATGGTCGACCTGCTGCTCGCCGAACGGCGACGCAGCGGGACCGAGCCGCCTCGCTAGCGCCGACCCGTCGCCCGACCTTATGCTCGCCCCATGTGCGGGCGTTTCACGCTGACCGCGTCGGGCGAAGAGCTGGCCGAAGCCTTCGACCTCGACGCGCCGCCGAGCCTCGCGCCCCGCTACAACATCGCCCCTTCGCAGGACGTGGTCGCCGTGGTGGGCGCGCCGGACGGGCGCCGCCGCGTGCACGTCGTGCGCTGGGGTTTCGTCCCCCAGGGAGGAGTGACCGGACGGCCGGTCATCAACGCCCGCGCCGAGACCGCCTGGAAGCGGCCGATGTTCTCCGCGGCCTTCGCGCGACGGCGCTGCCTCCTGCCCGCGGACGGATTCTACGAGTGGCAGGCCATCCCGGGCTCGCCCCGCAAGCAGCCCCACCACATCCGCCTGGCCAGCGGCGGGCTCTTCGCCCTGGCCGGCATCTGGGAGCCCGCCCCGGAAGGCCGCGGCACCTGCGCCATCCTCACCACCGAGCCCACCGCCGCGTTGCGCGAGATCCACGACCGCATGCCCCTGATCATCGCCCGGGGGAGCTACGCGACCTGGCTCGACCCCACGCGCGCGCGCGCCGCCCTCTTGCCTCTGCTCGGGCCCTATGCCGAGGCGCCCCTCGACGCCGTGGCCGTCAGCGCCGCGGTGAACGACGCGCGGGCCGAGGGTCCCGTCTGCATCCGTCCCTCCCCATGAGGTAGAGTCCCAGGATGCCCAAGAGCGCACGCCGCGCGCGGATCAAGACCCCCCCCGTTCTGTTTGCGAAGACCCAGGCCGCCCTCGCGCGCATCCAGAAGCACGTCGACGGGGCTTTCCTGACCTACTGGACGTCGCCCGGCGGCTCCGTCTGTGACAACGACGTGATGGCCTTGCACGAGGTCCTGGAAGCCACCGGGTCCCAGCGCCACATGACGCTCTTCGTCAAGTCGGATGGAGGCAGCGCCATGGCCTCGCTCCGCATGATTCACCTCCTGCGGAAATACACGCGCCGCCTCACCGTCCTCGCTCCCCTGAACTGCGCCTCGGCCGCCACCATGCTCGCCCTCGGCGCCGACGAGATCGCGATGGGGCCCCTCTCCTACCTGACCGCGGTCGACACCTCGCTCGAGCACGACCTCTCCCCCGTCGACCACACGAACCACCTGGTCGCGGTCAGCAACGACGAGGTGGACCGGGTCATACGCCTCTGGAAGGAGACCGTCCACCTCCGGCGCAGCGACCACGTGAACCCGTACCAGGAGCTCTACAAGTACCTTCACCCCCTGGTCATCGGCGCCCTCGACCGCGCGAGCAGCCTGTCGTTGATGCTCTGCCGCGAGATCCTGGCCTACCACATGAAGGACGCGCGGAAGGCCGACCGCATCAGCCGCCGGCTCAACTCCTCCTACCCCGCGCACCAGTACCCGATCACGAGCCGCGAGGCCCGGAAGCTCGGCCTCAAGATCATCGACATCGAGCCCGGGCTCGACCGCCTGCTCCAAGAGCTGAACCTCCTCTACTCGGAGATGGGCCAGCGCGCCATCACCGACTTCGACGAGGAGAACCACCACGACAACGAGATCACGAACATCCTCGAGAGCAAGGGCCTGCAGGTCTTCTACCAGGTCGAGAAGGACTGGCACTACCGCAAGGAAGAGCGGCGCTGGGTCTCGATGAACGACAGCTCCTGCTGGTACCGCTGCCACGTCAAAGCCGGGCGGGTGGCCAAGGAGAAGTTCCACATCCGATAGACCTCACGTGTTCACGTGGTACACTGATTCGTGTGAGCACTCCCCCACGGCAAAACGTCACGTTGTCGGTTCCACGCGACCTCCTGAAGGAAGCCAAGATCGTGGCCGCCCAGCGCGGAACCTCCCTCTCGTCCCTGATGGTCGAAGGCTTGAAGCGCGCCGTCCGCGACGAGGAGCGCTTCGAGCAGGCCGCACGCCGCATCAAGAAGCGGTTGCGTCTGGGCTTGGACCTGGGGACCCGAGGCCGAGGCCTGCCCGCGCGAGCCCGCCTCCATGAGCGGTGAGTTCGTCGACACGAACGTCCTCCTCTATGCTCACGATCGGACCGCGGGCGGTAAGCGCGACATCGCCGTCGCTCTCGTCACGCGCCTGATCGACGAGCAGTTGGGGCTGCTGAGCACGCAGGTCCTCATGGAGTTCTTCGTTTCCGCCACCCGGAAGCTGCCCCATCGCATCGACGAGGACACCGCGACGGAGATCGTCGAGGACTTCGGGACCTGGCCCCTGTTCACTCCCGGGGTCTCCGACATCGTGGCGGCGGCCAAGCTCGGCCGCCGCTACGGCATCCACTTCTGGGATGCCTTGATCATCCAGGGAGCGCTGTCGCTGGGGGCGGACGTCATCTGGTCCGAGGACCTGAACGCCGGCCAGAAATACGCGAGAGTACCGGTCCGAAACCCATTCGCCTGACCGGTCCGCCTCTTCGCCTTGACAATCGGGTGTCTATGTATTAGCTTACTAGTACACTGATGCACCCGGGCGCCCATCCTGTGGGCCCCGGGCGAAGAGAGGCCATGGCACTAGGGCTCCGGATCGATCCGCGGGACGCCGTCCCCATCTGGAAGCAGATCGAGGACTCCTTGCGTCGAATGGTGGGCGCGGGCGCGCTCGCTCCGGGAGCGTCGGTCCCCTCGGTGCGCGACCTCGCGCGCGATCTGGGCGTCAACCCGGCCACGGTCTCGAAAGCCTACCAGGGGCTGTGCGACGCCGGGGTCCTCGAGGTGCGCCGCGGTGCCGGAACCTTCGTCTCCGGCGCTCCCCCCGCGCGTCTGCGCGGAGAGCGGACACGTGAGCTGAAGGAAGCCGCGAGCCGGTACGTGGCGGTGGCGGCGACGATCGGCGCCGAGGTGGATGAGGCTCTCGACCACGTGCGTGGCGCCTGGCCCAAAGAGCGTCCCAAGGGAGGAGCGCGATGACCGCGGAAACCGCAAGCGACGGGCCCGTGCTGAGCGTGGAGGGACTCCATGTCCGTTACGGCAAGCGGACCGCGCTCGACGACGTCAGCCTCTCGCTCCCCCGGGGAACGGTCTATGCGCTCCTCGGGCGAAACGGCGCCGGCAAGTCGTCGCTCGTGCGGTGCGCCCTCGGGCAACAGAAGCCGCGGGCCGGGCAGGTCAGGCTCTTCGGCGGCGACGTGTGGCGGGAGAGGAGCCGTTTGATGAAGCGCGTCGGGGTGCTGCCCGAAGAGCCCGATGCCCCACCCAGCATGACCGCGTCGGCGCTCGTTTCCTTCTCGGCGAGCCTTTATCCCGGGTGCGACGGGACGGCGATGCGGGCTCGCCTGGAGCGCACGCGGGTGCCGGTGAACCTGCCCTTCGGCCAGCTCTCGAAGGGGCAGAAGGGCGCCGTGATGCTCGCCCTGGCGCTCGGGCACGCGCCGGAGCTGCTGGTGCTCGACGATCCGACCCTGGGCCTCGACGTCGTGGCCCGCCGGATGCTCTACGACGAGCTGATCGGCGAGCTGGCGGACCGCGGCACGACCGTGCTCTTGACCACCCACGACCTCGCCGGGGTCGAGGTGCTGGCCGATCGCGTGGGCATCCTGAACGGAGCCAGGCTCGTCGTGGACGAGTCCTTGGACGCGCTCAAGGGCCGTTTCCGCCGCATCCGCTGCGCCAATTCGTCCGCGACCTCGGACTTCGACCCCTTCGTCACGGTCGCCGTGACCCGCCGTGACTGGGGCGTCGACGCGGTGGTGTCGAACTTCGACGAAGAGCGGCTCGAGCGCTTCCGCTCGTCCCGCCTGGGAGCCGACGTCGAGGTCGGTTCGCTCTCGCTCGAGGAGATCTTCGTGGCGTTGCTCGGAAACGAGGAGACAAAGGGATGAACGCGCTCTTGACACTGACCCGGAGGGAGATCGTCGAACGGCGGCCCCTCCTCTGGGGCACCCTGGTTGCCGCCGTTATCCCCCTCCTGGCTCGCCTCCAGCCTTGGCTGCGCCCGGAGCTGCGCCGCGACTGGCACGAAGGACTGGCCTTCATCTTCGGAATCACGTTCCCGATCGCTCTCGCGATCGGTCTCGGGGCCTCCGTCGTCGGCGAGGACCTCGCCCAAAGGCGCCTTGGCTTCTACTTCTCGCGCCCAGTCAGCGGCTGGGCCGTCTGGGCGAGCAAGAACCTCGCCGCGATCCTCATCACCCTGGGAACCGGGTTGGCGTTCGTGCTGCCTGTCGCGCTGCTCTCCGACGGTCGGCCGTCGGCCGTCATCAGCGACCTCATGCTTAAGTTCCCCGAGTGGCTTCTTCCCTGGATCGTCCTCCAGGTGGGCCTCATGTTCGTGGCCCAGGCCGTCGCGGGAGCCTATCGGGCCCGTGACGGCCTGTTCGCGTTGGATATCGTCGCTTTCGCCGTGCTCGTATCAGTCGGCGCCGGCCTCGTGTGGCGCCTGCATGTGGCAGGGATGGCCCTTTTTTCGCCAGAGCTGGGGCCCGCGGCGCCAGCGCATTTCCTGGTGGCGCCCGCGATGCGCGTCATAGCAGTTGCCGCGGCGGTCGCCGCGGCGGCGCAGGTGATCGTCGGCCGTACCGACGCGCGCCGCGGGCACCTGGCCCTGTCCGCGACCCTGTGGGGGACGCTGGCGATCGGTCTCGCGGCCGCCGCAGGTTTCATCTCCTGGGTCCTCTCCGTCTCGCCAATGGACGTCGGTGCCTACCCCTGGAGCGTGCTTACGACCCCCTCGTCGTCCCACCTGGTCTTCTCGGCGTCCCGGCAGCGTGCCGGCTACCAACCGATGTTCTTGCTCGATACGGCGACCGGCCGCTTCGACCGTCTCCCGCGAGCTCGGATGCTGGGCTTTGCGTTTTCGACCGACGGAACCCGGGCGGTCTGGATGGAAGGGGGCGAGGGTGAGGTGCCGGAGCTCGTGCTGCGCCGGCTCGATGCCCCGGGCTCTTCGACCATACGCTCGAGCCTGAGCCGCTACGCCGGCTTCAACCCTCTGTTGTCGGAGCTGAGCGACGACGGACGGCGCGCTGTCCTCAGCATGCAGAACCGGATCGCCGTCGTTGACACGGATTCGGGACGTGAGGCGGCTTCGGCCAGCAGCGACCAGCTCGGGTTGGACCCGCGTAGCTCCGTCCAGCGGACGCGTTACGCATTCGTCGGCGATACGGCGGTGATGGGCTTCTTCATGGCACCTCCCAACACCGGTCTGCCCCTCGTCGTCTCCACCTTCGACTATCGAGCGGGTCGGGTGACCGCCGGACCCAAGGTGCCGGGCATCGAGGACATTCGGGCCGTGCGCGACGGGCGCGCGCTCCTGAGCGCACGCAACGGCCCCCTGGCGGTCGTGGACGGCCTTACGGTCCACGAGCTCGTGCCCGCGGCGAGCGGCGTCGTGGTGGGGAGCGCGATCCTCCTCGAGGATGGGGCGGCGGCCTTCGTGAAGCGAGGGGGCGAGGCGAGGCTGCTGGTGTGGAATCGCGAAGGCCGGGCCACGCTCGACGTGCCCTTCCCCGAAGGTTCGTCGATCATCACGGGAGAGCCCCGGGCCGGATGGCTGGGCCTGGGTCCGGGCCTGGACTACTCGAAGCCCCCCAAGACCGCCTTCGTCGACTCCAAGACGGGCACCGTGGTTCGGGTGGAAGAGGGGCTGACGCCCGCCGGCCCTTGGTACGAGGGCCAGAACCTCCCTGCAGGGTCGCCGGGATCCCGGCTCTTCGTTGGCACGAAGGGTGAGATCGTCCGGCTCGATCCCGAGACCGGACGGCGCGAGACGATCCTCGTCTCCAACGCGCCCGAGGACGCGAGGTACCGGTAGCAAGGGCGTCAGGCGGACGTGGGGAGCGCACGAGAAGCGCAGGAGGACGTCATGGGGCGTTTCGGAGTGATCTTGGCCATGGGCCTCGCCCTCGCGGCCTCGCTCGGCGTCGCCGTGCGCTGGTTGCTGCGTCAACGCAGTCGGCCGGCCACAGCTGCGAAGAAAGCGCTGATCCTCTCGGTCCTCGCATCTTGCCTGCTATTCCTCTCGCTGCTTGTGGGAGGCCTGGAGTTGCTCTGGCATGAACGCCGCGGCCAGCCCGTCACGGTCGAGGATCTGCGCATCCTGGAGAAGGCAGACGCCTTCCTGAAGGATGAGTCCGCGTGGAACCGGAAGGACGACCGGCAATGCGACGACGACAAGGCCCGCGGAAGGTGGAGCCTTTCCTGTGCCCTCGACGTGGCATGTATCGAAGTGCTCGGGCAATACGATCACACGAGGGCCGCCCTTCAGGAGGTCCGCTTCGTCGTCGAGGAGGTCACTGCCGGCAGGCAGTTCGAGGGTCGACTCATGGGCTTCAATAACCTGCCGGAGACCCGCTTTGCGGACATCAAGCAGGTGCTGCGGCTTGCCAGGGAGCGAGTGGCGGCACGGCTCCGCCAGTCCGCGAGCAAGAGCGTCCCGCTGACGAAATCCGCGGATGGCCAGCCAGGCCACGGCCCTGGCCGCTGAGCCCTTCATGGCTGCGACGGCGGCGATCGTGCCTCCGACCATTCACGGCTACCACATGCTCCGCCTCCTCGGCGAAGGCGGAATGGGCCAGGTGTGGCTGGCCGACGACCTGACCCTGGGCCGACGCGTGGCCATCAAGACCATAGCCGCGGCCCACGCCGGCGAGGGAGGCGCGCGGACGCGCTTCCTCCGCGAGGCCCGGGTGATGGCCACGGTCGAGCACCCCCACGTCGTGCGGGTGTACGCGTACGGCGACGCCGCCGGGCTCGCCTACTTCGTGATGGAGTTCGTCGACGGCGAGACCCTGGCCGCTCGCCTGCGTCGCGCCGCCTGCCTTGCTCCGAGTGAAGCCCTCCGCATCACCCGCCAGGTGGCCCTGGCGCTGGCTTCCGCGTGGCAGCGCGGCGTCGTCCACCGTGACGTCAAGCCGAGCAACGTGCTCCTCGACGAGGAGTCACGGGTGCGGGTCGCGGACTTCGGTCTCGCCCGTGCCGCTCCGACGTCGGGAGACCATTCGCTGACCTACCCCGGCGCCGTCGTCGGCAGCCCGCACTACATGTCGCCCGAACAGGCCCGCGGCCGCTCCGTGGACTTCCGGAGCGACATCTACTCGCTGGGCGTGGTGCTTTTCGAGATGCTCGCCGGCGCGCGTCCGTTCGAGGGACAAAGCCCGGTGGAAGTCATCGCGCACCACCTGCACGATCCGCTGCCCCCGCTTCACGATCGGCGGCGGGACCTCTCGCCCGCAGTGGTGGCCCTGGTCGAGGACATGACCGCGAAGGAGCCCGAGCGCCGGCCGTCGTCCTACAAGGCCCTCCTCCAGCGCATCGAAGGATCGGCCTACGTCGACGCATCCCAGGGCTCGACCTCCATGCCGACCTCGACGATGCCTTCGCTGCGGCGCCCGGTGGCTCGCCGGCGCGTGGTCGTGGGCCTCACGGGCCTCGCCCTCGCGACCGCGCTGGGTGCGGCGTGGTGGGCTCGCGGAAGGTCGATCCCCCCCGCTCCCGCCGGCAGCCTGGCCGTGGTCGCGTTCTACGGTCCGGACGAAGCCTCGTCGCGGGAAGGCCGCATGCTTGCGGCGCTCGTGGAGGCGGAACTCGGTCGACGGCTGGGAGACAACCTCCGCGTGATCGGCGTCGACGATGCCGGCCCTCCCATCCGCAGCGAGTCCGGCGGCCCGCGCTCTCGCTGGCCGCCTGCGCGTCGACGGTGTGGTCTGGGGCCAGAGCCTGAGCCTAGGCCCCCGGGTCGAGGCCCAGCCCTGGCTCACCTCGGCCCGGAGCAGCCAGACCCTGACCCTCGTCTCCATCGAGTCCGACGAGGGAAAGGGTGCTCTCGAACGACGGCGCGCGGCAGCACAGGCGTTGTCCGATGCCGTGCTCCTGGCCGCGGCCCGGGACGCCCTCGAGACACGACCGGAGGATGCCCTCCTCCTCGCCCAGCAGGCGGGAACGAGCACGGAAACCGTCGCCCTGGCCGCCGAGGCGCGACGGCGAGCGCCGCCCCCGCGAACGCCGTAGACGCTACTGCGGCCGAGGACGCCCGAGCAGCTTCTCGATCTCCGCTATCTCCCGCGGAGCCCGGCACGACAGGCAGTCGGGGCCGGCGGCGGTGATGAGGACATCGTCCTCGATGCGCACGCCGAGGTTCCACCACCTGCGGTCGTAGGCCGGGTCTTCGGGAACGTAGATTCCCGGCTCGACCGTGATCACCATCCCCGGCGCGAGCTTTCTCCGTGCGGCGAAGTAGCGGTCCTTGCGCTCCTTCATGGACTCGTCCCGGTCGTAGCTCCCCGCGTCGTGAACGTCGAGGCCGAGCCAGTGCCCCGCGCCGTGGGGATAGAGCTTCATGAAGTCCCGGCTGGCGATGATCTGCGCCTTGTCGCCCTTCAAGACGCCGAGGCGCAGGAGGCCGTCCACCACGACCTCCACGGTGGCCCGGTGCACCTCGGCCATCGAGGCTCCCGGTCGCGCCGCCGCGATCCCGGCCTTCTGTGAGGCGAGCACGATGTCGTAGAGCGCGCGCTGGTCGGGAGTGAAACGGCCCGACACCGGATAGCTGCGGGTGACGTCCGCGGCGTACATGCCGAACTCGCACGCGGTGTCGTTGACGATCATCCCCCCCGCCGCCATCGCCCGGCTCGCCTCGTCGTAGTGGAGGATCACCGAGTTCGCACCGGAGCCCACGATGGGCGGATAGGCCATGCGCGCGGCGCCGCCGGCGAGGCAAGTCCGCACCATCGCCGCCTTGAGCGCGTACTCGAAGGCGC
The DNA here is from genome assembly GCA_963760685.1 of uncultured Acidobacteriota bacterium. Classification (GTDB taxonomy): domain Bacteria; phylum Acidobacteriota; class Vicinamibacteria; order Fen-336; family Fen-336; genus CAVXEA01. Next base: position 1,563,787 of record CAVXEA010000003.1, on the reverse strand, counting down.
CCGGCTTCACTTCCGCGAGCGCCGCCAGGTGGGCGTCCGCGGACAGCTCGGCCGCTCGACGCAGGAGCGCGATCTCCCCCGCGTCCTTCACGAGGCGCATCTCGTGTACGAGCGGGCCTGCGTCCGCGAGGGGACGGGGCGACGTGGTGTTGCCGTCGGCCTTGCGCCAGGCGGCGGTCAGCTTCTCGGCGAAGGCCGCGTCTTGCCCGTCGCGGAAATAGAGGCCGCTCGCTCCGCGCTGGAGCTCCGGCCAGCGCTCCCAGAACTCGGCGACGGGAAACGCCTCGTCGGCGCCGTAGATCGCCCGTGCTCCTTCCAGGCCCGCGCGAAACCCGGTCCACTGTTCCTCGGCGAAGTTCTTCGGCTGAACGAACAGGACGAACCGATGCCCCACGGCCGCGCCCGGCCGCAGGACCGCGATGGCTTCGGGCTCGGGAAAGCCCGTGAGGTACCAGAGGTCGGAGTCCTGGCGGTAGGACTCGGAGGCCTGGACCCGTTCTCCCGGGGCCGAGCGGAACACGGCGACGCCGTCTCGGGGAAGGGCCGCGACCAACCTCTCGCGCCGGGCCAAGAACGCCGCGGCTCCGGGCTCCGCGGTTGCGGGCCCTGCCGCCAGCAGCACGCCGAAGCCGACCGTGAGCAACGAGAGCAAGCGAAGATCGACTCGCGACATGAAGCACTCCTCCTTGGTCGTGGGCTCGGTCATTCCTCGAACCGCCTGAGGCCGTCGGGGTAGGAGCCGAGGATGCGGAACTCGCCGGAAAGGCCCCTCAGGACGTCCAAGGCCTCGCCCGCCGCCGCGCGCGGGTCGCCCAGGACGTCGAGGTAGAACGCGTACTCCCAGGGTCGCCCCCGAAAGGGCCGGGACTCGATCTTCGCGAGGTCCACCCCCCGCGTTGCGAAAGCTCCGAGCGCGCCGTAGAGGGCCCCGGGGACGTTCTTGAGGGTGAACGCGACCGAGGTCTTGTTCGCGTCCTCGATCGGACCGGGCTCCCGGGCCAGGACCAGGAAGCGCGTGAAGTTCTGGGGGTCGTCCTCGATCGCCGCCAGCAGCAGTTGGCCGCCGTAGAGCTCGGCCGCGAGCCTCGAGCCGATGGCAGCCTGGGTGACAGGCCCACCCGGCCGCAGCAGGTCCTGGACCGCGCCCGCCGTGTCGTAGGCCGTCACCGGCTCGATGTCCGGGTGATCGGCGAAGAACTTCCGGCACTGGGCCAGGGCCACCGGGTGCGAGGCCACGCGCCTGATGGTGGCGAGCGAGGCACCGGGGCGCGTGATGAGGCACTGCTCGACGCGGAGCTGGGTCTCCCCCACGATGTGGAGCGGCGACGAGCGCAGGCGGTCGTAGTTCTCGTGGATGGAGCCGGCGAGCGAGTTCTCGATGGGGACGAGGGCGCGGTCGGCGGCGCCGGTGACCGCCGCCTCGAAGAGGGCCTCGAAGCTCGGACGCGGCAGTATCTCGACGTCCTTGCCCAGGGCGGCCACGGCGGCGGCGTGGCTGAAGGCCCCCCGCTCGCCCTGGATCGCCACCTTGAGCTGGCCCGCCGTGCCCATCATTACCTCCGCCGACTCGACGGCTCGATACCCAGGCAGGCCTTTCGGGGACCTGCGGGAGGGGGGACTCGAACCCCCACGCCTTGCGGCACACGGTCCTAAGCCGTGCGCGTCTGCCATTCCGCCACTCCCGCGCCGACGCCCAGAGTCTAACCCGCCCCTTTGGCCCGTGCTTAGAAGCACGCCCTGGGATATCCTATAAAGGGGTCTGGCCAGCGCGGACCCGTCCTACCTGGCGTCCTATCTCAAGAGGTCAGAGAAGCGGTGAAAGTCGATTACGTCGAGGAGACGTCGGTCAGGAAGTCGCTGTCGTTCGAGATCGAGGCCGACGTCGTGGATCGCGAGATCGAGGCGCGGGCCAAGGACTACGCCAAGAAGCTGCGGCTGCCTGGCTTCCGCCCCGGCAAGATCCCGATCGACGTGGTCAAGACGCGCTTCAAGGACCAGGTCCTGGGAGACGTGGCGGAGACCATCGTCAACCGCGTGGTGATGGAAGAGCTCGAAGGACGCGGTCTTCGTCCTTTGGCCAGCCCGAAGGTCGCCGACCTCAAGATCGACGAGAAGCAGCCGATGACCTTCAAGGCGGTCTTCGAGACCCTGCCCCTCGTCGACCTGCCCGAGTACCGAGGGCTTTCCGTGAAGGTGCCCAAGGCGGAGGTCAAGGACGAGGACATCGGCCGCGAGATCGACCGGATGCGGGAGGAAGCGGCCCGATTCGATCCGGTCGAAGGCCGCGCCACCCAGAAGGGCGACTTCGTGATGGTCGACCTGGCCTGGCGGCCGGAGGGGGCCAAGGGCGGCCGGGACGAGAACGCGCTCATCGAAGTGGGCGGCGCGGGCAATCACGCCGACATGAACGCGGCGCTCGAGGGGATGTCGCCGGGCGACAGCAAGCAGGTGACCGTCGTCTATCCGGAGGACTACGGCTCTTCGAGCGTCGCGGGCAAGACCGTGGCCTACACGGTGACGCTCAAGGCGATCAAGAACAAGGTGGTCCCCGCGGCCGACGACGAGTTCGCGAAGGACCTCGGTGACTGGGACAGCCTGGATGGGCTGAAGCAGACGGTGAGCGAGAAGCTCCTGGCCGCCGAGCAGCGTCGCGTGGATCGCGAGACCAAGGATGCGCTCGTCACCGCTCTCGTCGAGAAGGCCACGTTCGAGGTCCCGGAAGCCCTGGTCGAAAGGCACATGTCGGCGCGCACCGAGAACGCGGCCCGCGGCCTGGCCATGCAGGGCATCGACCCGCGGCAGGTGGGCGTCGACTGGCGCCAGTACCGGGACGGGCAACGCGAGCACTCGGTCCGGTCGGCCAAGGCCGACATCCTCCTCGACGAGATCGCCCGCCGCGAGGGGATCGAAGCCCAGGACGCCGACGTGCAGGCCGAGGTGGCGCGGCTGGCCGAGCGCTTGAAGAAGTCCCCGGAAGCGCTCCGGCGTCAGATGGAGAAGGACGGAGACCTCGGAGCACTGCGCGCGCGCATCCGCGAGGAGAAGACCCTTGACTTGGTCAAGGCCAATGCTAGACTGGACTTAGCATGACTCCGTCATCGCTGTACGGGGGCACTCTGGTCCCGATGGTCGTGGAGCAGACAGCCCGTGGCGAGCGCGCCTACGACATCTACTCGCGCCTCCTCAAAGACAACATCGTGTTCATCGGGACCGCCATCGACGACATGGTGGCCAACCTGATCATCGCCCAGCTGCTCTTTCTGGAAGCCGAGGACCCGGAGAAGGACATCCACCTCTACATCAACAGCCCCGGCGGATCGACGACCGCGGGCTTGGCCATCTACGACACCATGCAGCTGGTTCGGCCCGACGTGCAGACGATCTGCGTGGGCCAGGCGGCCTCGATGGGCGCCGTGCTGCTCGCCGCGGGCACCAACGGCAAGCGTTTCGCGTTGCCCAACTCGCGGATCCTGATCCACCAGCCCTGGGGTGGAGCGCAGGGTCAGGCCTCCGACATCGCGATCCAGGCCAAGGAGATCTTGCGCATCAAGGACCGCTTGAACGGCATCCTCGCCTATCACACACGCCAGCCCCTCGACCGCATCGTGTCGGACGCCGACCGCGATTTCATCATGGAAGCGGAGCAGGCCAAGGCGTACGGAGTCGTGGACCACGTCATCAGTCGGCGAGAGCGCTAGGCCAATGAAAAAGGGGTCGGAGTCCGAAGTCCTTCGCTGCTCGTTCTGCAACAAGGACCAGAACGACGTTCGCAAGCTGATCGCGGGACCCACCGTGTTCATCTGCGACGAGTGCGTGGACGTCTGCAACGACATCATCGCCGACGACCGGCGGGTCGAGGGAAAGAGCTACAAGTCCACCCTTCCCCCGCCCCAGGAGATCAAGAAGTTCCTCGACGAGTACGTGATCGGGCAGGACCAGGCCAAGAAGAAGCTGGCGGTGGCGGTCTACAACCACTACAAGCGCATCGAGATCGCGAAGGCGCGGGGCAAGAACGAGGTCGAGCTCACCAAGTCGAACATCCTGCTCATCGGGCCTACCGGCACCGGCAAGACCCTGCTCGCCCAGACCCTGGCCCGCCTGCTCTCGGTCCCCTTCACCATCGTCGACGCCACCACCCTCACCGAGGCCGGCTACGTGGGCGAGGACGTCGAGAACATCATCCTGAAGCTCCTGCAGGCCGCGGGCGGCGACATCGAGAAGTGCCAGGAAGGGATCATCTACATCGACGAGATCGACAAGATCTCGCGCAAGGACGAGAACCCCTCCATCACCCGAGACGTCTCCGGCGAAGGGCGTGCAACAGGCCCTGCTCAAGATCCTGGAAGGCACCGTCGCGAACGTGCCCCCGCAGGGCGGCCGCAAGCACCCGCACCAGGAGTTCTACCAGATCGACACCACGAACATCCTCTTCATCTGCGGAGGGGCGTTCGTGGGGCTCGACAAGGTCATCGAGCGCCGCATCGGCAAGAAGACGCTGGGCTTCAGGACCGACAGCAAGGTCTCGGGTCCGACCAAGGGCCAGGCCTCGCTCAACCACATCCAACCCACCGACCTCATCAAGTACGGGCTCATCCCGGAGTTCGTGGGCCGGCTGCCCGTGATCGGCAGCCTGCACGACCTCGACCGCCCCGCCCTGGTCGAGATCCTGACTGCTCCCAAGAACGCGATCATCCGCCAGTACCAGCGCATGTTCGAGTACGAGAGCGTGAAGCTCCGCTTCACCGACGACGCGCTCGAAGCCATCGCCGATCTGGCCATCGCCCGCAAGATCGGGGCCCGCGGACTGCGGATGATCATCGAAGACCTGATGCTCGAGCTCATGTACAACCTGCCTTCGATGAAGAAGGTGAAGGAGTGCGTGGTGACGCGCGACGTCGTGCTCGACCGGGAGAAGCCGATCACCCTCATCGAGAAGGTCGGGTAGGCGGGCGTCACTCCGCTCCTCCCGCAACTCCGACGCCCCTCGGGAAAGCATGTTTGGGCGAGACAAGGACACAATGGACGTGATCGAGACCCTGCCCATGGTACCGCTCCGGGATCTGGTGATCTTCCCGCACGCGATGATTCCCTTCGTGGTCGGGCGGCCGAGCTCGATCAAGGCCCTCGAGTACGGGCTCGTGAAGGGCAAGAAGATCTTCGTGTCGGCCCAGCACGACGCCACCCGCGACAACCCCGGACCCGACGAGATCTACACCCTGGGCACGATCTGCAACATCGTCCAGAGCCTGAAGCTGCCCGACGGCAACCTGAAGGTCCTGGTCGAGGGTCTCGACCGGGGGCGCGCCCTGGAGTTCAAGGAAGAGGGCGGGTTCCTGAAGGTGGTGTCCAAGCTCATCCCCCGCCAGGTCGAGACCGGCACCGGGATCGAAGCGGTCATGTCCAAGGTGATCGCCCACTTCGAGCAGTATGTGAAGCTCTCGAACAACCTCCACTACGACGCGATGCTGGCGGCGGTGAGGGTCGAAGACCCGGGCAAGCTCGCGGACACCATCGCCTCACACCTCGTGGTGTCGGTCGAGGAGAAGCAGAACCTCCTCGAGATCTTCTCGCCCCAGGACCGCCTCACCCGCATCGGAGCGATCCTGGAAGCCGAGGTCGACAAGCTCCAGGTCGACAAGCGCATCCAGGGCCGGGTCAAGAAGCAGATGGAGCGCGCACAGAAGGAGTACTACCTCAACGAGAAGATGAAGGCGATCCAGAAAGAGCTGGGTCGGAAGGACGATCGGGGCAACGAGAACGAGGAGCTGCGCAAGAAGATCGAGCAGGCGCGCATGCCCAAGGACGCCGAGGAAAAGGCGGTCCAGGAGCTGAAGCGGCTGGAGTCGATGCCGCCCATGTCCGCGGAGGCCACGGTCTCCCGGAACTACCTCGACTGGCTCATCGCCATGCCCTGGGCCAAGAAGACCCGCGAGCGCAAGGATCTCCTGGGCGCGGAGAAGATCCTGAACGAGGACCATCACGGGCTCGAGAAGGTCAAGGAACGCATTGTCGAGTTCCTGGCCGTGCGCCAGCTCGTCAACAACCCGAAGGGACCGATCCTGTGCTTCGTGGGGCCGCCGGGGGTGGGCAAGACCTCGCTGGCCAAGTCCATCGCCCGCGCCACGAACCGCAAGTTCGTACGCCTTTCGCTGGGCGGGGTCCGCGACGAGGCCGAGATCCGCGGCCACCGGCGCACCTATATCGGCGCCTTCCCCGGCCAGATCATCCAGATGATCAAGAAGGCGGGCACCAAGAACCCGGTCTTCCTGCTCGACGAAGTGGACAAGATGTCCATGGACTTCCGAGGCGACCCCTCGGCGGCCCTCCTCGAGGTCCTCGACCCCGAGCAGAACCACAGCTTCTCCGACCACTACCTCGACGTCGAGTTCGACCTCTCGTCGGTGTTCTTCATCGCCACCGCCAACGTGCTCCACACCATCCCCCAGGCCCTGCAGGACCGCCTGGAGGTGCTCCGCCTCCCCGGCTACACCGAGCGCGAGAAGATCGAGATCGCCTCGCGCCACCTGGTGGCGAAGCAGATCGAGTCGCACGGGCTCAAGCCCCAGAACGTGACCTTCTCCGAAGACGCGCTGCAGGAGGTGGTCCGGCGCTACACCCGTGAAGCCGGGGTCCGCAACATGGAGCGCGAGATCTCCTCGATCTTCCGCAAGGTCGCGCGGAAGGTCGTCCTCGAGGGCAAGAGCTACAAGGCCGAGGTGACCCCCGAGAACCTGGGGGACTACCTGGGCATCCCCCGCTACCGCCACACGAGGCCGGAGGAGCACAACGAGATCGGGACCGCCACCGGACTGGCCTGGACCGAGGTCGGCGGCGAGATCCTGCCCATCGAGGTCACGCTCATGCCCGGCAAGGGCGCCCTGCGCCTCACCGGCAAGCTCGGGGACGTCATGCAGGAGTCGGCGCACGCGGCGATGTCCTTCGTGCGCTCGCGAGCCGAGCAGTACGGCATCGAGAAGGACTTCAACCGCAGGCTGGACGTCCACATCCACGTGCCCGAGGGGGCCATCCCCAAGGACGGGCCCTCGGCGGGGATCACGATGTGCACGGCCCTCGTGTCCGCGCTGTCCAAGATCCCGGTGCGGCGGGACGTGGCCATGACCGGGGAGATCACCCTCCGCGGCCGGGTGCTGCCCATCGGCGGAGTGAAGGAGAAGCTCCTGGCGGCCCACCGGATCGGGACCAAGATCGTGATCCTGCCGCGGGAGAACGAGAAGGACCTGGCCGACGTGCCCAAGAACGTGCTCGAGGTGATGAAGGTCGAGCTCGTGTCGCACATCGACGAGGTCCTGAAGATCGCGCTGGCTCCGCCTCTGACCGCGCCAGCGGAAGCCCCGGAGCCGCCGAGCACGGAGATGGGCTCGGTACAGGACGGCCTCGCGCACTGAGCGCCGGCCCTCGACCGTCCCCGACTCGCGCTCGTGATTCGGGCCGCGTTCGCCGTTCCCAGTTGAGAGCCATGAATTGAAACCACCCACCGTGACGTTCTTCGGGAGTGCTGCAGCACCCGCCCAGTTCCCGCGCGACGGGTTGCCGGAGGTGGCCTTCCTGGGCCGCTCGAACGTCGGCAAGAGCAGCCTCCTGAACGCTCTCGCGCGGACCAAGGGCCTGGCCAAGGTCTCCTCCACGCCCGGCCGCACCCGGCTCGTGAACTTCTTCCGCGTGGCCGGCCCCGGCTCCGACCTCTACATCGTGGACTTGCCCGGCTACGGCTACGCCAAGGCCTCTGCCGCAGAGCGAAAGGGCTTCGAGGCCCTCGTGCTGTCGTATCTCCTGGACCGCGATCCCTTGAGGCTTTGTGTGTTCCTCGTGGACGCCCGGCACGAGCCCATGCCCGGGGACGAGATCCTCGAGGGTCTCCTCGCCGACCACGACCTGCCCTTCGCGGTGGCGGTCATGAAGACGGACAAGGTGACCCGGGGCGAGGTGATGCGCACGAAGTACCGCCTGGAGCAGGGTCTGGCCCGCCGTGCGCGCGCGGTGGTGCCGGTGAGCGCCGTCACTCGCGACGGCATCGACGATCTGTGGTCGCTCATCCGCGCGGCCGTGAGCAGCGGCGGGCACGAGGTTTTGCATGATGGACGCTGAGCAGGAAACTCCCGACACCCCTCTGGACGCCCCCGATACCCTCGCCGCGGGCGTCTCCGAGCCCGCGCCGGAGGACAGGCCCAAGCCCCTCGATCTCTCCGACCTCAAGGAGATGACCATCCAGGCCCTGAACGCCATGGCCAAGGAGCTCCTGGTCGAGGGCGCCGCCGGGATGAGGAAGCACGACCTCATCTTCAAGATCCTCCAGACCCAGACGGAGAAGAGCGGCCTCCTCTTCGCCGAGGGCGTGCTCGAGATCCTGCCCGACGGCTACGGCTTCCTCCGCGCTCCGGAGTCGAACTACCTGCCGGGCCCGGACGACATCTACGTCTCCCCCTCGCAGATCCGCAAGTTCGACCTGCGCACCGGGGACACGGTGAGCGGTCAGGTACGCCCGCCCAAGGAGGGAGAGCGCTACTTCGCCCTCATCAAGGTCGAGGCCATCAACTTCGAGCCCCCGGAAGCGGCCAAGGACAAGGTCCTGTTCGACAACCTGACTCCGCTCTATCCCAGCGAGCGGCTCCGCCTGGAGAGCGGGCCCGAGAACCTGACCGCGCGCGTCCTCGACATGATGACCCCCATCGGCAAGGGTCAGCGCGGCCTCATCGTGGCCGCCCCCCGCACGGGCAAGACCATGATCCTGCAGAACATGGCGAACTCGATCGCGGCCAACCACCCCGAGGTCACGCTCATCGTCCTGCTCATCGACGAGCGGCCGGAAGAGGTGACGGACATGCAGCGGGGTGTGAAGGGCGAGGTGGTGAGCTCCACCTTCGACGAGCCCGCCACCCGCCACGTCCAGGTCGCGGAGATGGTCATCGAGAAGGCGAAGCGCCTGGTCGAGCACAAGCGCGACGTGGTGATCCTCCTCGATTCCATCACCCGCCTGGCCCGGGCCTACAACGCGATCGTTCCCCCCTCCGGCAAGGTCCTCTCCGGCGGCGTCGACAGCAACGCCCTTCAGCGCCCCAAGCGTTTCTTCGGGGCCGCGCGCAACATCGAGGACGGCGGCTCCCTCACCATCATCGCCACCGCCCTCGTCGAAACCGGATCCCGGATGGACGACGTGATCTTCGAGGAGTTCAAGGGGACGGGCAACATGGAGATCGTCCTCGACCGGAAGATGATGGACAAGCGCATCTTCCCCGCGGTGGACATGAACAAGAGCGGCACCCGGAAGGAAGAGCTGCTCCTCACCAAGGAAGAGCTGAACCGCGTGTGGATCCTCCGCAAGGTCCTGAACGCCCTGTCCCCGGTGGAGGCCATGGAGCTGATGCTGGAGCGGCTGGGCAAGACCAAGGCCAACCGCGAGTTCCTGGAGTCGATGTCGGCCGGCTGACCGCTCGTCAAACACGCGCCCGGACGCCGGCCGGGGCAGACCTAGGGCGAGACGCCGCCGGTGGACGCCACCAGCCGGTCGAGCTGGCCGCGCAGATCGGCTTTCACCGCCGCCCGGTCCGCCACCGCCGCCAGGCTCGTCAGCTCGCCCGGATCGTGATCGAGGTCGTAGAGCTCTTCCGTGTCCGGCAAGTGCGGGTAGGTGACATAGGCCCAGCGCTCAGTTCGGACTCCGAGCATGGCGGGAACCCCCGGGATATTGCTGTCGGAAAAGTACTCGTAGAGGAACGAGTCGCGCACGGTGGCGGTCTGGCCCCGCAGTAGGCTGACCAGCGAGCGCCCCTGCATCGCGGCAGGGACGGACACGCCGGCGAGTTGCAGGATGGTGGGTGCCATGTCGATGTTGAGCACCAGGGCCGCGCTGCGGCGAGAGGCGATCTGACCGCCGCCCGAGATCACGAAGGGGACGCGGATCGACTCCTCGTACATGAGGCGCTTGTCCCCGAGCCGGTGCTCGCCCAGGAACATGCCGTTGTCTCCAATGAAGACCACGTAGGTGGAGGCGGCCAGGCCCTGAGCCTCGAGGGTGGCGACGATGCCGCCCACGCTGTCGTCGAGGGACAGAAGCGTCCGCAGGTAGTCGAGACGCCAGGGTTCGCGGGAGGGCCAGGGCCAGGGCGGAAGCTCCGCGGGGGGCGGATCCGGGCAGCGCGCCATCGCGTCCGGGGTGCCGCCGCAGAGCACGTATCGCCGCTGCCAGGACGGCTTGGCCCGGAACGAGTCGAGGAAGTTGGAGGGCTCGGGCAGCGCGGCATCCGGGAACGCTCCCAGGTGGCGGGGGGCGGGATGAAAGGGCTCGTGGGATGCCTTGTGGGAAAGGACGAGCAGGAAGGGCTCGTTGCCCCGCGCCCGCAGCCACTGCACTCCGTACTCGGTGAGGATGTCGGTGACGTACCCGGTACGCGCGACCGAGTGGCCGTTCTCGTTCAGGACGGGGTTCTCGTAGACCCCCTGGTCTCTGAAGCTCACCCAGTAGTCGAACCCGGGCCGCGGTGCATCGGTGCTCGCGTTCATGTGCCACTTGCCCACGAAGGCGGTCTTGTAGCCGGCGCGCTGTAGAAGCTGCGGATACGTGTCGAAGCCGGCCGGCAGGTCCCCCGATTGGTTGGTGCGCACGCCGTGGGAGTGCGCGTAGAGCCCCGAGAGCATGCTGGCGCGGCTCGGCGAGCACAGCGACGTGGTAACGAAGGCCTGGTCGAACTGGACGCCTCGCGCCGCGAGGCGCTCGAGGTTCGCGAGGTCCAGGAAGGGCACGCGGCGGCCCGGTCCGAACAAGCCGGACGCCATGTCGTCGGCGATGATCACGACGAAGTTCGGTCGCCCCTCGGGAGGGACGGAGGCGGCAGACGAGGGCGCGGACGCGGACGACGCCCCGCATCCCGGCAGGCCCAAGGCCATGCCCATCGCGACTCCGAAGATCCGCCAGGGGCCCTGGCGGAGACCGGCTCGCAGCACGGCGAGATCTTAGACGAACTCGCTCCCCTCTGGGCGGCACGAGGCTGGAGTCGCTCAGAGCGACGGCGGCGGCTTCTCCCCCGCCGCGCCCGTCGTCAACTCGACCTTGAAGGGGCCCGACGGGGCCAGAGCCTTCCCGTCGAGGCCCGGGTAGCCCGCGTCGTAACGCGTGGCGCGGAACACGAGGACTCCATTCTGTCCGCTGGTGTCCGTCACGAGGTACGACCAAACGGTATCGCCGGCGGTGGTGACTTCGAAGAAATGACCGGCCGGCCCGTCGCACACCAGGGTGTTTCCGCTGGCCAGGCGCTCGGCGCTCGAGACGATCGAGGCGAAGACGCTGGTCGGAGGGTTGGCCGTCCATTGCCACGAGGGCGCGGTGGGCAGAAACCCGGTCTGCGGGTCGAGAGTGTAGAGCCCGCTCGTCTGGAGCGGGGTCGCGATCTGGATGACCGTGGAGTAGGGACGGCTGTTGCGGTCCCCGTTGTCGAAGACGAGGACCTCGCCCTGGCCGGGGAGCCCGGATTCGATCCAGTGGGCGCTGTGCTGGCCGAAGAGCTGCTGGGGTTCGGGGTAGCCGTAGTTCCGCGGGTTGCCCCACCGGTAGAGAAGGTCGCCCCCCTTGCCGCGCCGGCCGCCGGTGTGCCCCGCCGCCTCCGCGGTCGTGGTTCCGTGGTCGATCACCCAGATCTCATGGTGATTGCGCACGCTGATCATCACCTGATCGAGGGCGGAGTTGTAGTCGACGGCGTTGGTGTGGGTCCAGTCGCTGGTCGCGGTGGCCCACGCGTTGGGGTCGATGAGCTCCGGATGATCGGCCGGACTGGACCCGGGCGGCAGCAAGTGGTCCCAGATCCGCCAGGTCCACACGATCGCGTTCGTGGCCGGATCGACCTCCACCAGATGGTCGACCCAGACCTCCCCGTTGGCCGGGATCGTCGAAGACGCGCGTCCGGCGGCCAGGGCTTCTGCGGCCGTCCGCTTCTCCCAGGCCACGAGGAGGACGTGTCCGTTGGGCATGAAGCGCACGTCGTGATGCTGCTGGTGGTCGGGGGTGTTGTAGTCGAACGTCCAGAGCGCCTTGCCGGACCAATCGAGAAGCTCGATGCGCCCGCCGTTGCACCCGCCGCCTGTGAAGTAGGTGTCGCCGAGCGACCGCGGGCGGAGCAACCGTCCATCCGTCAGCAGGTAGACCGAGCAGCCCGGAGTCGAGTCCGAGCGCCACTGGTGCACGAGCTGGCCCTGGAGATCCATCAGGTAGGTCACGTTCGATCGGACGGGCGCAAAGAGGACATAGGGCTCCGTCGAGGGCGGCCCCATGGAGTTGCCCCCGCAGCCGGCCAGGGTGAGCAGACACGCGATCACGCCCGCCCGGGCCCTCGTGGACCGGCCTCTTTCGGCGTTCTTCGACGGCGCGGTCATCGGCCTCCGGCTGCGACCACCCACGGAGGCTCCGTGAGTTCACTGTCTTCGTTGGACAGATGGCTCGAGGACACGGTTGAAGGCCGGCGACTCGACGACGGCTCTTGGGCCGGAGCCCGACGTGAAACTTTGTGAACGACGACGGCCTCCCCCGGGACATCCCTCGGACCGAACCGGGCTTGTCCCCCCGAGCCAGCTCGGGTACCATGAGGGATTGCGAGGAAATGCGACATGAAGCCTGGAATCCATCCTGAATACGTGACGACGACCGTCCACTGCGCTTGCGGCGCCACCTGGCCCACGAGATCCACGAAGACCGAGCTCCGGCTCGAGATCTGCTCGCAGTGCCATCCCTTCTTCACGGGCAAGCAGCGTCTCGTCGACTCCGCCGGGCGGGTCGAGCGCTTCACCCGGAAGTACGGGACGAAGACCTCCAAGAAGAAGACCGCGCCCGCGCCGGCCTCGTAAGGCGCGCAGCAGGCTCGAAGGAACACAGCCTAGCCACGACCCGGCATGGATTCCATAACCTTCCAGAAGCTCCGCGACATCGAAGAGCGGTTCGGGGCCCTGCAAGCCCAGATGTCCGATCCCGCAGGTGGCCCAGGATCCCGCCGCCTTCCAGAAGCTCGCCCGGGAGTCGAAGGACATCACCCCGGTGGTCGAGCGGTATCGAGCCTACAAGGAGACCCTGACCGAGCTCGCCAAGGTCCAGGAGATGGCCAAGGTCGAGACCGATCCCGAGCTCCGGGAGATGGCCCACGAGGAGTCGCACGCCCTCGAGGTCCGCCGGGACGCCCTCGACGCCGAGATCCCCCTGCTCCTCATCCCCAAGGACCCGAACGACGAGAAGAACGTCCTCCTCGAGATCCGCGCCGGCACCGGCGGAGACGAAGCGGCGCTCTTCGCGGGCGAGGTCTTCCGCATGTACTCGCGCTACGCCGAGCGGCAGGGCTGGAAGATCGACGTCGATCTCCGTGAACCGGACCGGCCAGGGCGGGCTCAAGGAAGTCATCGCCATGATCGAAGGCAACCGGGTCTACTCGAAGCTCCGGTTCGAGAGCGGCGTCCACCGGGTGCAGCGGGTGCCCGCCACCGAGGCTTCGGGCCGGATCCACACCTCGGCCATCACGGTGGCGGTGCTGCCCGAGGCGGAAGAGGTCGACGTCAAGATCGAAGCCAAGGACCTGCGCATCGACACCTTCTGCTCCTCCGGACCCGGGGGCCAGAGCGTCAACACGACCTACTCCGCGGTCCGCATCACCCACCTGCCCACGAACACCGTGGTCTCGTGCCAGGACGAGAAGAGCCAGATCAAGAACCGCGAGAAGGCGATGAAGGTGCTGCGGGCCCGCCTCTACGAGGTGGCGCTCGAGGAGCAGCAGAAGGCGATCGCGAGCGACCGCAAGAACCAGGTGGGCAGCGGCGACCGCAGCGAGAAGATCCGGACCTACAACTTCAACCAGGGCCGGGTCACCGACCATCGCATCGGCCTCACCCTGCACCGTCTGCAGGACGTGCTCGACGGGGACCTCGAGGAGGTCGTGGGCAGCCTCATCGCCTACAACCAGGCCGCGAAGCTCAAGGGAGCAGGAACGACTCCGCCGAACGAGCGCAAGGCCGAGAAGAAGAAGGAACCCGAACCGGAGCCGGCCTGAGCACCGCCGAGGCGATCGCCTGGGCCACGGCCCGCCTGCAGGAAGCGGGCGTCCCGAGCTCACCCCTGGACGCCGAGCTTCTCCTCCGCTTCGTCACGGGTTGGGACCGCGCCACCCTCCTGAGCCAGCCAACCTCCGAGGTCGATCCCGCGGCGCTCGGCCGCTTTCGCTCGCTGACCGAGGAGCGGGCGGGCCGGCGCCCTCTCCAGCACCTCACCGGGACCCAGGCCTTCTGGCGGCACGAGTTCCTGGTCACCTCGGACGTCCTCATTCCCCGGCCCGAAACGGAGCTGCTGGTCGAGGCCGGGCTCGAGGCCCTCCGCGACTCCTCCAGGCCCACGGTGGTCGACGTCGGAACCGGCAGCGGCTGCATCGCCCTCTCGCTCGCCGCCGAGCGGCGGGAGGCGGCGGTCCACGCCATCGACGTGTCCGCCGGCGGCCTTGGCCGTGGCCCAGGAGAACGCACGGCGTCTGGGCCTCACCGATCGAGTGCGCTTCCACCAAGGCGACCTGCTCGAGCCGGTGCGGCCTCTCCGAGGCTCGATCGACCTCGTCGTCTCCAACCCCCCCTACGTCGATGCGAGCGAGGCCGCGGCGCTTTCGCCCGAGGTGCGCGACCACGAGCCCACGCTCGCCCTGTTCGCCCCGGGCGATCGCTACTCCGTCTACCGACGTCTGGCCCCGGAAGCGGCGGCCGTGCTGCGCCGGGGTGGCTTCCTGATCCTGGAGGTCGGCCTCGGCATGGCCGACGAGGTGTGTCGGATCTGCGAGTCTGCCGGTCTCGGGGTGGCCCGCGTGCTCGAGGACCTGCAAGGCATTCGCAGAGCCATCGTGGCGCGAGCGCGCGGCCGCAGGGGCGACGGGTTAGACTCGCCCCATGCGGCAGGGCGGCCTTTGGCGACGAGCTGATGGACAAGATCCGCGTGGTCGGCGGCCGGCCGCTCGAGGGTACGGTGCGGATCTCGGGAGCCAAGAACGCGTCGCTGCCGGAGCTGTGCGCGGCCCTTCTCACCGACCAGTCGCTCGTCCTGCGGAACGTGCCCGAGGTGCGGGACATCCGTACCCTGGCGCGGGTCCTGGTGGCTCTTGGAGCCGAGGTCGAGTTTCGCGTGGGCGGGACCGTCGAGGTCCGGGCGCGCGACCTCACCTCGGTCGAGGCGCCCTACGACCTCGTGAAGACGATGCGAGCCTCCGTGCTGGTGCTGGGGCCGATCCTGGCCCGGTCAGGGCGAGCCCGCGTGTCCCTGCCCGGCGGCTGCGCGATCGGCGCCCGACCGATCAACCTCCACCTGATGGCCCTCGAGAAGATGGGCGCGACCATCACCGTGGAGCACGGCTACGTGGAAGCGCAGGCCGAGCGTCTGCGCGGGGCCGAGATCTACTTCGACACCGTCACCGTCACCGGCACCGAGAACATCATGATGGCGGCCTGCCTGGCCGAAGGCGAGACCGTCCTCAGCAACGCGGCCTGCGAGCCCGAGGTCACGGACCTCGCGGACCTCCTGGTCAAGATGGGCGCACGGATCACGGGCGCGGGCGGGTCCACGATCCGCATCGAGGGCGTGAGCGCTCTCCACGGCGCCGAGCACACCGTGATCCCGGACCGGATCGAGACCGGGCACCTACCTGGCCGCCTGCGCGATCGCCGGGGGCGAGGTGGAGGTGCAGGCCTGCCAGCCCGCGCACCTGCGGGCCGTGATCGACAAGCTCCGCGAGACCGGGATCCGCATCGAGGAGGGACCGGACAACCTGCGGGTGCGGTCCCCGCGGAGGATCAAGGCCGCGAACGTCACCACCCTTCCCCATCCCGGCTTCCCCACCGACATGCAGGCCCAGTACATGGTGCTCATGACCCAGGCCGAGGGCGTCAGCACCCTGACCGAGTCGATCTTCGAGAACCGCTACATGCACGTGGCCGAGCTGCAGCGCATGGGAGCGAGCGTCAGGGTCGACGGCCGCACCGCGCTCGTGACCGGTCCCACGCCCCTCTCGGGCGCCCAGTTGATGGCCACCGACCTCCGGGCCTCGGCCTGCCTGGTGCTGGCGGGCCTCGCCGCGAGCGGCGAGACCATCGTCGACCGCGTCTACCACCTCGACCGCGGGTACTACCGCATCGACGAGAAGCTCCGCGGTCTCGGCGCCGACATCGAGAGGATCCAGTGACGAGGCCCCCGGCCCAGGCCGACGCGCTCCGGCGCGACCTCCTCGCCTGGTACCGACGCAACCGGCGCGATCTTCCCTGGCGGCGAACCACCGACCCGTACCTCGTCTGGCTCTCGGAGGTGATGCTCCAGCAGACGACGGTGAAGACCGCGACCCCCTACTTCGAGGCCTTCGCCGCGCGCTATCCGCGTCTCGTCGACCTGGCCGTGGCCCCGGAAGAAGAAGTGCTCGCCCTCTGGTCGGGTCTCGGTTACTACCACCGTGCTCGCAACCTCCTCCGGGGCGCCCGTCACCTCGTGGAGCGCCACGGAGCACGGTTCCCCAAGACCCTGGAAGCGGCCCTCACGGTGCCCGGGGTGGGCCTCTACACGGCGAGCGCGGTCCTCTCGATCGCGTACGGAGTGGCCCTGCCCGTCGTGGACGGCAACGTGCGTCGGGTTCTGTCGCGGTGGTTCGCGTTGCGCGGCCCCGACTGGCGAGCCGACGCCGCGTTCTACAACCTCGCCGACACGATCCTCGACCGCGATACTCCCGGCGACTGGAATCAGGCCCTCATGGAGCTGGGCGCCACCGTCTGCGCCCCGCGCAAGCCCCGGTGCCCTGCTTGTCCCGTGCGCAAGCTGTGCCGCGCCCACGCCCTGGGCCTCGAAGGCGAGCTGCCCGAAACCCGAGCCCGCCGGGCCCCGGTCGACGTCACCGTGGCCGCCGCCCTCGTGGAGCAGGACGGGCGGCTGCTCCTCGTGCGTCGGGCGGAGGGGCGCCTCCTGGGAAGGATGTGGGAGGTCCCCCAGACCTCGCTCGAGTCGAGCGGCCATGCCGACCTCGCTCGCGAGCTCAAGGAGCGCCTGGGCCTCGACCTCGTTCCTGGCGCGCTCGTGGTGCGGGCGCGGCATGCCATCACCTATCGGCGCATCCGGGTCGAAGGGTACCGGGCCCGGCTGCGCCGACCCGCCCCCCAGGACCCGGACCGCTTTCGGTGGACCTCGCCGGCCGAGGCCCGCGACCTGCCCGTCTCCTCCATGACCCGGAAGCTCCTCCGCGGCCTCGCCGCGGCTCAGCTCCCGCTCGACCTCTAGGAGAACCTCGCGGTCAGACCCTGCGTCGGCCTCGGTGGTCTCGTGACCCCACCGGGCGAGGGTGTAAACTGGAGCTTCATGTCGTGCCTCTTCTGCGAGATCGTCGCGGGCCGGATCCCCTCCCGGGTGGTCTACCAGGACGAGGACGTCCTGGCTTTCCACGACATAAGGCCCGAGGCCCCCGTCCACGTCCTGCTGATCCCCAAGAAGCACCTCACGAGCCTTCTGGACCTGGCGCCCGAGGACGATGCGCTCGTGGGCTCGCTGGTGCGGCGGGCCAAGGACCTCGCCAAGGAGCTGGGCTTGGCGGAGCGAGGCTTCCGGCTCGTCTTCAACGCGGGGGCCGACGCAGGCTACAGCGTCTTCCACATCCACCTCCATCTCCTCGGAGGGCGGAGCCTCGGCTGGCCGCCCGGATGAGGAAGCAAGGCCGAGGACTTCCGGAATGAGCATGCAAGACAAGAAAGACCGCGGCGCCCGAGCCGACCGAGATCGCGGGGCGCTATCAGGTCATCAAGAAGCTTGGGGCGGGCGCCTTCGGCACGGTCTACAAGGCCAAGGACAAGATCCTCGGCCGGATGCTCGCGATCAAGACCATCAGGCTCGAGGGCCTGGCCGCGGCCGGGGCGAGCCTCGACGAGATGCTCGACCGCTTCAAGCGCGAGGCCCAGGTCTCGGCCCAGCTCAAGCACCCGAACATCGTCACCATCTACGACATCGGCGATTCCGACGGCATGAGCTACCTGGCCATGGAGTTCATCGACGGCGAGGGTCTCGAGAGGGTCATCGCCCAGGGCAAGCTCGGCCTGGAGCGCGCGGCCTCGATCGGGGCCCAGGTGGCGGATGCGCTCGACTTCGCCCACCAGCACAGCGTGGTCCACCGGGACATCAAGCCCGCGAACATCATGCTCGAGTCGGGCGACCGGGTGAAGGTCACCGACTTCGGCATCGCCAAGGTGACCGACTCCGGCGAGCACCTGACCATGACCGGGAGCCTCCTGGGCACGCCGTCGTACATGAGCCCCGAGCAGGCGCGGGGGGGCCAGATCGACGGGCGCAGCGACCTCTTCGCGGTGGGCTGCGTGCTCTACGAGATGATGGCGGGCAAGAAGGCCTTTCGCGGAGAGTCGATCACCGCTCTGATCTTCAAGATCATCACCGAGGAGCCACAGCCCATCCAGGAGCTCGATCCCGAGATCCCGGACGCGATGGTGAGGATCATCGCCAAGGCGCTCGCGAAGGCGCCGGAAACCCGCTACCAGTCGGGACGCGAGCTGAAGGAAGAGCTTCTGGCCCTGACCCGCACGGGCTCGATGCCCACCTTGCGTCAAGTCGAGACCCCCACGGTCCCCGGCGGCGCGCTGCCCTCGGTCACCCCAACGGTGCAGGTCGCGGCTCCGACCATGGCATCCCCACCGACCCTGGGCGGGGTGTCGTTGACGAAGCGCATGGATCCGGTCCCCCCGCCACTCCCGAAGCCGGGTCCGCCGCCTCGTCCCGCGGCCGGCTCGCCGCCTCCTCCGCGACCCTCGGCTCCCCTGCCCGCCGCCGCGGTCCCGGCCGCGCGCAAGTCAGGCGGAGGTGCCGGCCTCATCATCGGCCTGGGGCTGGTCGGCCTCCTGGGGGCCCTCGTCCTCGCGGCAGCCGGCTGGTATTTCTTCCTGCGCAAGCCCGCGCAGGTCGCGGACGTCATTCCAACGCCAGGGCCCACTGCGCCGTCCGACGCCGCCACGCCCGCTCCCCCGCCGACCAGCTCCCCGGTGGTGACGACGACGCCGACCGCGGCACCCGCAACACCGCCTCCGGTCGTCGCGCAGACTCCCGTCCCCCCGCCGGTGACGAACCCGCCGAGCGGGCAGCAGGGCCAGAGGCTCCCACCGCCGACTCCCCGTCCCGTGGTCGTGGACAACGGCGGGCAAGAGCCCGCCGGCCGGTCCTTCCTGGATGCCGAGCCGGACGAAGGCGTCGATGGGCGCGCCGCCGGCGAGGATCTGGCCGGCAAGTACCGGAGCGGCCAGGGGACCGCCGGGAGCAGCACCGGCTCCACCACGCGCTTCCGTCCACGCGACCGCAGCCCGCGGAACCTGGCTCCCGTGGAGCGGCCCGCCGTCGCGACGATCCGGCACGTCATCAACGCCCAGGAGGCCTACCACCGCAAGCGCAACCGGTACGGCTCGCTCGGCGAGATGGCGGCGGCCCAGGCGCTCTTCCTGGACGTGCCCTTCCAGGCCAACTCCTTCAGGCGCGGCGGCTACAACTTCGAGCTGACGGTCGAGCCCGACGGTTTCCGGGTGGTGTCCATGCCCACGTCGCCGAGCGGCCGCCCCTTCATCGGGGACGACTCCGGGATCATCCGGGCGGGGACGGAGTAGGCAGGGCCGGCGACGAGGCCGGCTCGAGACGATAGACCCTCACCGGCCCGTAGGTCGGATCGCGGAGAGTCGTGAGCAGCGCGGCCCTTCGCGCCGTGAAGAAGGCCTCCACCTCCACGAACTCCGAGTGGTCGGGCCGCCCGACACCGGCGCGTTCTTCGAGCGCACGCGCCATGTCGGGGTCGACGAGAACGATCTGCGGGTCGACGGCTTCGAGAGCCTCGCGTAGCGTGACCCTCGAACCAGGGCTTCGCACCGCGCTGAAGGGAACCGCCCAGGTTCGATAGTCGGCCTCCTGCAGGCCGAGCCAGAAACGCGGCAGGCCGAGAACCCGGGCGCCCCGCGGGACGACTTCGCGAAGGCGTGCCTCGAAGCTGTCGTAGGAGGTCACGCCGGCCGTGGCCTCGTGCCTTTGCCACAAGCCCACGACTCCGTCCCCGACTGCCCAGAGGACAACCGCCGCGACGGCCAAGCGCGGCAGCATCTGCGGGCGGGCGTTCCACAGGCGAAGCGCCAACCAAGCCACCAGCAAGACCACGAAAGGCCAGAGGGCGATCGCGTAGCTCGGCCGTTTGCTTTGCAGCAGGATGGCGAAGAGCAATGCCTGGACCAGGAGCAGGGCGGCGATCTCCCCGATCGCACGGTCCTCTCGCCTCCGTCGACGCCAGAGGATCAAGGCCAAAGCGACGGGGACGAAGGCAATGACGATCAGGACGCCCGGCCTTTGTAGCGCGACTCCCCAGGTACCAGTCATCGCACCGTAGCGCTCCGCTTCGTGTCGAACGTTCGCCAGATAGAAGGACGGTTCGAGCACCTCGAATCGGCCGGCCGGAACCGCCAGCTGGCCCTTGAAGTCCGCGTAGTCGTTTCCGACGTACCACAACCACGGCAACACCGGCACCAGGAAGCCGGCCAGAACGAGCCAGACCTTGGGCCGGAGCGCTCCCCCGCGGCCCCAGGTCATGAGCAGCACGAGACCGACGAGCAGGAAGGCCCCATACGCATGGGTCAACGCGGACAGGGCGACGAGCCCGCCCACGCCCAGCCAGCGGGCCGGTCTGGCGTTCTCCGAGGACGGGAAGGCCAGGAGCGCGGCCAAGCCGAAGACCGGGACCATGATGTCGTAGCGGCCGGTCCGGGCGACGTCCAGCAGGGGAATGCCGGTCCGTCCCCCACCCCCGGAGACGCGGAGCAGAAGCATCAGCGTCATCGCGAGACAGCCGAGGCCTGGCCCGCGCAGCCGCCAGCCCAGGGCGAGCACCGTGAGCAGCACGAGGAGGCCGCAGAACGCCGGCAGCAAGCGCATCGTGACCACACTCGTCCCTCCGCACCGAAAGACGGCGGCCAGGATCACGGGGTAGAGCGGCATGTGGTGGTAGGTGTGTCGCTCGCCTCCGAAGAACCCTCGCATCAGGTCGGAGCCGAGAACGCCCTCCCGGGCCAGCTTGTGGGCCGAGGACGCGATCCAGGCCTCGTCGTCGCCGACGGGTGGGACCAGGCGGAGCCCGTCGAGCGACACCGCGGCGTAGGCAGCCAACACCAGGCCGGCGATCACGACGCTCCTCCGGTCAGGCATGGGATGCGACCCAAGCGTCTCGGAGCTCCTCGAACCGCTCCTCCATTCGGGCGGCCACCCAGTCCGCGTCGTGAGACAGCACGAAGGCGCGCGCGCTTCGCCCCATCTGCGCGCGGCGCGGCGCGTCGGTCAGGAGATCGAGGATTCCGGTCGCCAAGGCCCCGGCATCGCCCACGTTCACTGCCCACGCCGCGCCGGGAGCCCAGTCCGCGACGTAGCCCACCCGTGTGCCGACGGTCGGCAGCCCGCAGGCCGCGGCTTCCAGCACGGCGACTCCCGCCGCCTCGTGACGCGAGGATTGGACGTAGAGGTGAGCGGCCCGCATCAGATCGCGGACCCGGTCGCTGGGCAGGAACCCATGGAGCGTGAGGTGGGCCTGGAGACCGAGCTCTTCGCCGTGCCGCGGGATCACCCCCGGGAGCGTATCCTCTCCGACGAGGTCGAGGTGGACGCGGGGCTCGCGGTCCGCCACGAGGCGAAGGGCTGCGAGCAAGGTGCGCTGGTCCTTCACCCGGCTCAGGCTCGCGACCTGGAGGAGCCGCCACGGCGGGCCCACGGGACGCGCTCCGGGCGCGAAGAAGGCGGGGTCGACGCCACGGGGAATCATCTCCACCTCGAACCCCCGCTCACGCGCCTGCTTCGCCGCGAACTCGCTCGGCGCCATCAAGCGTTGCGCCCCCCGAAGGGCGACCGAGACCAGCAGCCTGCCACGCCAGTGCCGCTTCAGCCCGTATCCAATCTCGGGTAGCGCGCACAGCTCGCCGTCGGCCAGCCCGACCACGACCGGGGTGCCGAGGATGCGACCCGCGAGGACGGCCAGCGCTCCCGGCGCTCCCGCGAGATGCCCGTGGATCACGTCGAAGGGACCAGCCCGGCGCAGCTCACGAACGAGCCTCGGCAGTATCCACGCGGCGCTCGGCCCCACCCGCCGGCGAGAGCCTCCCAGATCGTGGATGGTGGCCCCCGCCAGCCCATAGGTGCTGGGCCTGGACTCGTGCCGCAGCGCGAAGACCTCGACGCGGTGGCGGCGCGCGAGACGCTCGACGAGCCCGAGGAGCGCGGGCACCACGCGCTCCCGGCCACTGCGGTCGAAGCCGCCCTCCACCACGAAAGCGATCCTCATCGCCGCGCCCCGATCACCTCGCGGTACAGGGCGAGGGCCCGACGGCCCACCGCCGGCCAGGAAAGCTCGGCCTCGAAGTGGCGCCTCACGGCATCACGCTGCGGCTCGAGGGCTCGTCTTCCGACCGCAACCAGGGCCTGGGTCAGCGCGGTGGCGTCGCCGGGGCGCCATAGCGCGCCCAGGGTCCCGCCGGCGGAGAGAGCGCGGAACGCGGGGATGTCGGTCACGACCGGCACCAGCCCGCAAGAGAGGGCCTCCAGGAGGGCATAGCCGCTCCCCTCGTCCCGGCTCCCCAGCACGAATATGTCGGCGGAAGAGAGGACGTCGGCGAGCCCGGCGCGGTCCCTGGCCCCCAGAAAGTGAACGCGCTCGACGAGCCCGGGCTCGCGAGCCAGACGTTCACGCAGAGAGGCCAGCAAGGTCTCGTGCTGGTAGACGAAGGCGAGCTGCGCCTCGGGTAATGAGGCGAGCGCCGCTGCGAAGCCTTCGAGCACGGTCTTGGGGTCCTTCTCCGGCACGAGACGCCCGATCCAGAGCACGACGGGCCGGCCCCGAAGACCGCTGCGACTTTGCGCTTCCGGGCGGGGAACGCAGCGGACGCTACGGCTCGCCTCCGGGATCCCATACACCGGCTGGTCTGGACGAAGGAGGCCCGCCCGGCGCCACGGCTCGGCCTGTTCGGCGGCCGTGAACAGGAAGGCGGCGGCCCCGGCGAGACCTTGCCTCCACACGAGATGGCGAAGAGCGTTCCGCGGATTCCGCTCCGCGCGTACCGGCGGCGCGCCCGCGTGGTGCTGCACGACCATGGGCAGGGAACGCGGCAACGCCCATCGGAGCTGCGCGAGGAACGTGGGGAACACGAGGCCGTTCGCGTGGACCAGGTCGACCCTCGAAGCGGCGGCGGCCCGCAACAGGCGGCGGGGGCGGGTCCACGGCCCGGGCGCCTGGCCCCCACCGTCGTCTCGGAAGAGATAGCGCACGCCTCCGCGCCTGAGGTCGAGGTCTCGAGAGAAGCGCTGCAAGGTCACGACTTCCGAGGCACCCGCCCCGAGCAGGGCCTCTCCCCATCCGGTCAGCGTGTCGTAGCGATCGAGCAGCGCCTCGGGCTCGCCGGCAGACTCGTACGCGGGGTTGACCAGGAGAATCCGCATCGGGCGAGTCCCCGGCATGATACCCTCCGCCGACCACGTCCTGGCCAACCCGGTGTTTCCCCTCCTCCTTGCCCTCGCCCTGTTGCTCCCGTTCGAGGCGACGAGGCCCCTCTTCTCGCTTGGCCCCATCGGCATCACGACGATCGAGCTCCCCCTCTACACCCTGGTCGTGGTCCACTTCCTGCGCCGCTCGGCCTGGCGTCCGGCGACCTGGACCCCGGTGCACTGGGCCGCGGTCGGGTGGGCTTTGGCGCACCTCGCGTCCGCGGCGGCCGCCGAGGGCGATCGCGGGCAGGCCCTTCGTTTCGCGCTGCGCATGAGCGTCGGGGCGGCGCTCGTCTTCCCGGTGGCGGCGGAGGCACGCATCCCGGACCGCGCGGCCCGGGTCTTCCAGGCGCTCGTGGCCGGAGCCACGCTCTCCGCCGTGTTGGGTGTGGCCGAGGCGGCACTCCCCGACGCGGCCTCTCTGCTGGCTCCCTTCAGGGCGACGACGGTCCACGTCGGCGACGTCGTTCGAGCCGGCGGCCCGTTTCCCTACCCGAACCCGGCCGCGCTCTATTGGGGCGCGGCCCTTCCGGGGTTGCTCGTGATCGCCGGGTGGCGCGACCGTGGTGAGGCCGATCCGATTCGCTGGCCAGCGCTCGCAAGCCTTGTCCTGTTGGTCGTGGCCATCGTGGCCAGCGGCAGTCGGGGCGCCATCCTCACCACCGCGATCGCACTCTCGTCGCTCCTGGCCGTGGCGCAGGTGAGGTTGCGCCGGGCGACCCTGGGAACCTTGGCCCTGCTCGGAGTCACGGTGCTCCTCGCGTCCGAGCTACGGCCTGCCTTGGTCCTGCGCGACTCACGCTCTTCGGGGGAAGCGCCCTGGTTCGCGGGCCACTTCGAGCCCATGGCCACGGCCCCCGTCATGGTCACTGCGGCGGAGGCCATGCTTCGGGTACAGGTCGGAAACGAGGGTGCGCTGCGCTGGGAGCCAGACGGCCCGACGCCGATGGGAATCTCGGCCCAATGGCTCGATGCCGACGGACGAATCGCCCACGAAGAGCCCGTTACGCGGCTGCCCGCCGCCGTCGCCCCGGGGTCGAGCGTCGTCGTGGACGTAAAGGTCACGGCGCCCGAGCGTCCGGGCCGATACACCCTCCACTATCAGCTCGCCCTGGGCGGCACCTCGTTCGACGCGCTCGAGGCCGGGGCCGCCGACATGCCGATCGAGGTCACGGGAAAGGCGGTGGCGCCGACTCGGGTGTGGCCTTCCCCGCGCCCCACCCAGCGGCAGACCAACCGCCCCGAGCTTTGGCGAGCCGGCTGGCGCATGTGGCAGGCACGACCGTACCTCGGAGTCGGGCCGGATGCCTTTCGCCGGGTCTACGGTGCCTATCTGGGCCCACGGACGCTCGACGATCGTGTCAACGCCAACAGCCTTTACGTCGAGACCTTGGCCGACCTCGGCCTCGCGGGCGCTCTGGCCCTGGCCTTCGTGTTCTTCGCTCCCGCACTGGAGGTCAGACGGAGTTGGCGAAAGGTCACCGAGCCTGGGCGCCGGCTCATCCTCGGTTCGGCCGCGGTGCTGCTGGCCTTCGCGATCCACGGACTCGTGGACTGTGTGTGGGCCATCACGCCCCTGCACGGCCTCTTCTGGATCCATGCGGGGTTGCTGGTCGGCATCGCCGAGGCGTACCGGACACACGCCCTCCCGAAGGGAGTGCCGAACAGCTAGAACTTGTCCGGGCGGGCTTCGACGAAGAACGCGGCCACGGACTCGAAGAGGTCCTGGGCCTTCTTGACGTCGGCCGACGTGAAGTCGGGGCCCGCTTCGGCCGGGGTCTCCCCCTTGCGGCTGATCTGGGCGACGCCGATGGCCGTGCCCCGGTTCAGGATCGGCACCGTGATCATCTTCTGGATGGGCACCACCCGGTCACGCAGCTTGACGCTCTCGAAGAAGGCCACGTGCTTCACCATGGGCACGTTGTTCATGGCTTCGCCGGTCTTCTTGCCCAGCGTACCCACCGCGATCGAGTCGCGCTTGGTGATGGGAATGGTGCCGAGGTCGGTGAACCGGCGCGGAGCCACGAAGCGGAGGTGCTTGTTGTCGGCGGTAAGGATGAGGATGGCCACTTCGTCCGGCTTGGACCCGAAGCTCGAGCTCACGGCCTTGACCACCCGATCCGCCATGTCGAGGAACAACTCGCGGGGATCGGGTACCTTGGCTTTCTGTGCGGCCATGGCGCCCAGCAGCTCCAGCAAGTCGTTCATAGCACTTCCTTTTCGGCTCCTTCGCGCCGGAGTATAGCACGCGTGACCGGACCGCAATCCCGGAGATCAGCCCGGGGTGGCCTGCCTGCGCCGCCTAGAACGCCACCTCGGCCTGTAGGGACCCGTAATCAGACCGGCCCTTGTTCAGGAACCCGTACTCGAACGAGAGCTTGAGCCGGTCGTCGATCAGCCAGACCTGCACTCCGGGGAACACGCTCACCTGCCACTCACGAGGCAGGCTGGTCTGATCCGGCGGCCGGTCGACGAAGTTGAACCGGAGGGTCAGGGCGAAAGGGTCCATGACCCGGTAGTCTGCTTGCAGGAAGCCGCCGTGATAGCTCAGGGGCACCGGCTGCGTGGTCGAGACGCCCGTGGGCAGCGAGTTGTCGTTGTGGCCGTACAGGTAAGTGCCGTAGAGGTTGAGTCGCGAGATCCACAAGTCCCAGTCTCCGCCCACTCGCCAGAGACCGTCGGTCGTGGAGTCGCCCGCGGTCCCGAGCTGGCTCTTGCCGAAGTAGGCATAGGCGCCGACGCGGTTCCGATCGATGCGCTTCGAGGCCCGCAGGTAGACGTTCGCGAAGCCCGACAAGCCGTCGCCGTGGTTCGCGCGCTGGACGAGAGCCGCCGACCAGCGGCCGCTCCCCCCCAGGTCACCCCCGACCTCGATACCGTCCTGGTGGCTCGCGAAGCTGTCGCTCTCGCTTCCCGTGTTGGCGAAGTAGATGTCGTAGCTGAAGAGGTGCGGAGTCCGGGTCTGGGTGAAGGGGATCTCGAGCTCGAAGCGGCCGCCCTTCAGATAGAGCTTTCCGTTCCTCAGGATCTCGACCCGCCCCCAGGCGTTGTCAGGCTTGATGTGGGTCACGTTGTCCTCGCCGCCGGTGAAGAAGAAGGCGTCGTCGACCCAGTACGAGAGGCGCTGGCCCAGGTGGCCTGCCGAGATGCCTTTCAAGTAGCCCGAGTCCGAGTCCTCGCCGGCCGCGTCGAAGAAGTGGCTGCCCTCGGCCCTCACGCTGATGGGGACGGTGCGAGCCCACTTCGCCACGTCGAAGGACTCCTCTCGTTCCATTCGGAAGCCGCGCTCCTTGAAGCGTTGGCCGATCAGGGTCAGCTTCGGATAGATGTCGTGGCAGAAGTGGCACTCGACCTTGTAGCGCCGGGCGAATGCGGGAATGGCCAGGGCCGGCTCCGCCGCGGCGAGGAGGCTTGCGCCGAACAGCACGGCAATGACGCTTCTTCTCATCGGTTACCTCGCGAGGATCGGGTCCCGTCGTCCTCGCTGAATCGAACGTCGGCGAGCCAGGGGACGAGCCGCAGCGCCGGGTGTCGCTTCAAGATCCCGGCGGCCCGCCGTCCCATCTCCGGCTCGAGACATCTCGCGGCGCCGTCCACGCGGACGGGTGCCGCCTTCGGTTGAAGCGCCATCATGAGTTCCGGCTCGCCGTAGAGGGGCCGGCCTCCGATCAGCACCAGGGCCACCGCCGTGCGGTCACCCCGGAGCAACGCCTCGCGGGAGGCCACGACGACCAGATCGGCGACGTTCCCGGGGAGCACTCCGCCCAGGGGGAGTCGGGCCGCGTCGGCGGTGCCCTCGGTGGCCAGACGCAGCAGGGCCTCGTCCGCGAGGACTCCCTCCCTGCGCGCGGCCGCGAGGTTCGAAAGGGGATCGCGAACCCCGGACACCGGGCTGTCGCTGCCCAGCCCCACCTTGACCCCCGCCGCCACGAACCCGGCCACGTCGGCCGTGGCCCCGTAGAGCCGCCGGTTCGACTCCGGACACCACACGAACGCGGCCCGAGCCACGGCGATCCGCCGCGCCTCATCCGCACCAAAAGCGATTCCGTGAATGATAACCGTGTTCTGGCGAAGGACGTTCTGCTCCGCGAGGGTGTCGAGCTCGCGCCGCGAGACCTCATCGGTCCCTTCTCCCGCGTGCACCATCCAGGGGACGCGGCGGTCCGTGGTGCGATAGGTCTTCCGGAGCCCCGGGGTGAGGCCCGCCGAGTGAGCGAACTCGTACTTCTGGAGCACCCGCACCGGAAAGTCCGGGCGTGCCATCGAGCGGTGGAAGGGGTTGTGGTGGGCCACCGCCGTGACTCCGCACAGCAGGTTGCGAAGGCCGCCGAGGAAGAGCCGGTCGGCCAGCGGGACGGCCAACGCGGCCGACACCGCCGGGTCACCGGCCCCCGCGTCCACATCCTTGGCCCAGGCATAGACGTTGGGGTAAGGCGGGTGCCCGAGCGGAGGGAAGGAGGAGAAATCGAGGTGATCGTGGCCGTTCAGAAGACCCGGCAGAAGGGCTCGGCCCTCGAGGTCGAGGAAGACGCGGTCCGCGCGCGCTCGGGCTTCGCTCGCGCTCACCACCCGGCCATCCACGACCCCGACCTCCTCCTGGCGCTCGGGCCCGTCGCCCTGAATCCGCGCGCGAAGGAGGGCGAGGGCCGGCGACTTCAACGCCGTCGGGCCCGCAGAACGAGGACGGCCGGCCGGCCCTGTCGCGGGTGGGCGAAGTCGATGAACGGCTCGCGGGTCTCTTCGATGGCGAGCCCGGCGGCCGCACAGGCTTCCTGGTGCTCGGCTCGCTCGTGGATGTGGTGGCGCACGCTGTGCTGCCGGCCATCCTGGTCCTGGAACGTGCGGCTCCACCCGGCCCCAGCCGCTTCAGGGTGGATGTCGGAGTAGACGACCGCACCGCCCGGGCGCAGCACCCGGGCGATCTCGCTCAGGAAGCCTCCTAGCCCGGCCACATGTCCGACGGCCAGACCGCACAGGACGAAATCGAAGCTGGAGGTCACGAGGGGCAGCGCGATCATGTCTCCACGCACGAGGCGGCAAGAGAACGCGCGGGCCCGAACGAGCATGGCCGGCGTCAAGTCGAGCCCGACCACGCGAGCCGCGCCCGCGGTGGTCAGGCGCTTCAGGTATCGGCCCGCGCCACAGGCGAGGTCCAGGACGGTGGCGCCCGGCAGCGGCGGGGTCAGCGCCAGGACGGCTTCCTGCTCCAGGCGCATCAGGGCGTTCTGCGGCTCGTCGCCGTAGGACGGGGCCCAAAGCGTGTAGGCGGCGACAGGACCGAGCGCGCGCTTCCCGAGCGGCCGACGCCAGAGGGACCTCAAAAACCCGAGGTTTCCGGCCGCTGGTAGTGGAAGAGGCGTTGCAGGGCGGCCAGCTCGAGCGGCCGGGCATAGAGCCGCAGGTGGTAGCGCCAGGCACTCACGGCCCGCAGCAACGCTCGCCGGGCGCCGACGAGCCTCACGTCGGTGGTGGTCGGGTAGTAGGCGTTCAGGACCCGCTCGAAGTCCAGGATCCGCCGCCGCTGCCTATTCCCGAGCCAGGGCATGTGCGCGCTGTGACGGCGGGTGATGTCCTGCCACTTGTCGCCGATCCATTCCTCCAGGGTCTCGGGGAACCGGAAGCCGAGCGCTGTGGCCGCGTCGAAGAGCTCACCCGCGAGGGGCACCGGCGTGTAGTGATACATCACGATCTCACTCTCGGGATTCACGCCCTTCACCCGCCGAATGAACTCGATCGTGTCCCTGACGTCCGCCTCCGGATCCGGGGGGTTCCCGAGGACGAACGAAAACTCGGGCACGATCCCGTGGGCCTTCATGCGGGCCGCCAACTCCAGGGTCTGGCCGGGGGTCAGGGTCCCCCCCTTGTCCATGCGGGCGAGGGCTCCCTCCGACCCCGATTCGGCCCCCAGGAAGACCATCTTGAGCCCGGCCTCGCGCATGAGTCGAAAGGTCGCGTCGGAATACTTGAGGAGCGTGTCCACCCGGCCCTCTCCCCACCAGGCCATGCCCAGGGGCCGGATGCGCTCCGCGATCTCCGCCGTCCTCGCCTCGGACGTGAAGAAGTTGTTGTCGTAGAACTCGACGGCGTCGACGCCCCACCGGTCGCGGTAGGTGCGCACCACCCCTTCGACCCGCGCCGGGCTCTCGGCCCGCCAGCGTCCGGCGACCATGTTCACGACCGCGCAGAAGTTGCAGAAGAAGGGACAGCCGTAGCTCGAATGGTGGCCCAGCGTCCGCGAGCCGAGGAACGTGCGCCGCAGGTACCGCTCCACGGGCACGCGGTGATACGGCAGGCCCGGCAGCTCGTCGGGGTTCGGCACCGGCGCCACGGGCGCTCCTGCCCCTGCGGGGAGGCCGCGCGAGAGGACGCCGGGGAGCGACGGATCGGTTTCGCCCCTGCGCAGCGCCTCGACCAGGGCCACGAAGCTCAGCTCGCCATGGCCGCGGACCACGTAGTCCACGAAGGGGGCGCGCAGGCAAACGTCGGCGTGCTGCGTCGGGAAATAGCCGCCCCACACCAGGGCGACCTGCGGAAACTCCTCCTTCAACCGGGCGCTTTCCGGGACGGCCCGCGTGAGCTGTGGCCCCGGCATGGCGGTGACCCCGAGGACGCGCGCGCCCCCGCGAAGGCAGGACCGGATGACGCCGAGCGAGTCGGGGCGCTCGTTGCCGTCGACGATTGCGTACTCCACCCTCCCTTCGAGCGACGCGCCGAGGGCGAGCAGCGAGAGCGGCAGCACGCGCTTGCCTCCGCTCAGGCTCTGGGGGTTGTAGAGGACGACTTCCGGCGAGGCAGTGCTCACGGCGCTTCGCCCATCAGCACACGCTCCGCCATCACCCGCCGACCTTCCTAGTCTTCCGCGATCGGCGGCTGCTGGCGGTTGTGGCCGGTGCGGAGCCGCTTCGAGAGGTCCACCGCGCGGCGCTCGAAGTCGAAGCCGTAGAAGTTGGTCTTGGCCCGGGCCCGCGCCACGTAGTGGAGCAGGCGCTTGCCGAGCCGCCGGCCCGGCTTCTGGTAGCCGTGGCGCAGGTAGAAGTTGTAGCGCGGCACCGATCGCCGCACCGGCTCCGCTGATCCAGGGGCCGATCGAATGGTCGAGGTCCACCTTCTCCCAGTCCTCGAGGGTGCGCGGGCTCGTCGAAGCCGAGCGCGGGCATGCGCTCGGCCAGCGCCGTGCCCGGGTAGGGCGCGTAGAAGTAGATGGGCGTCTCGAACTCGCCGTCGATCTCGCGAAGGGCCTTGGCCGTGCGATAGGTCTCCGCCAGGCTCTCCTTGGGCTCCTTGGGAAAGCCGGCGATGAACGAGAAGCGCGCGCCGATGCCGGCCCGGTGGAGCTTCTCGGCGGTCTCCAGCACCTCCTCGACGAGCGTGCCCTTCTTGATCTCCTCGAGCAGGGCCGGGCTGCCGCTCTCCGCGCCCACGTTCACCTTGTAGCAGCCGCTGGCCCGCATCAGCCGGAGCTGCTCGTCGGTGAGGCGGCACAGGAGGTCGGCGCGGCCGGTGCCGAACCAGCGCACGCGCACGCCCGCCTCGATGAGGCCGCGGCTGATCGCCTCGGTGCGCCGCAGGTCGGTGAAGAAGTTGTCGTCGTTGAAGAAGACCTCGCTCAGCCGGTAGCGGCCGGCGAGGTCCTTGATCTCGGCCACCACGCGCGTCGCCGCGAGCCCGCTCCAGCGCTGCTTGTAGACCTGCGGGTCGGCGCAGAACGCGCACTCGAACGGACAGCCCTGGCTCGAGCAGTAGTCGAGCCGGCGCACGCCCCGGAAGCGGAAGTAGCGCTCCATGTCCAGGAGGCCGAAGTCGGCGGCGCGGGAAGCCGTTCATGTCCTCGAACGGCCGCGGCGGGTTGCGGACGATCTCGCCGTCGCGCTTCCAGACCACCCCGGGGATGCCGTCGAACGACCGGCCGTCGCGCAGGGCGTCGACGACGGTCGCGAACGTCCGCTCGCCCTGGCCGACGACGCACGCGTCCACGGCCCCCGAGGCCAGGCACTGCTCGGGCATCAGCGAGGGATGCCAGCCGCCCCAGATCACCGGCAGGCTCGGGTTCTTGGCCTTGGCCGCGCGGCTCACGCGGAGCGCGTCCAGGATGGGCGCACCGGTCAGGACGGAAACGCCGAGGCAGAGCGCGTCGTCGCCCAGCTCGACGACGCGGGCCTCCGGCGCCAGCTCGACCCGCCCGTCGACGATCACGACCGGGTCGTCGGGCGTCATGGAGCCGACGTGGACGAGGCCGAGGGGCAGGATGTGGCCTTCCCCGCGCGGGTTGTAGAGGACGATGGGCCGGCTCATGCCGTGAGCCTCTGACACAGAGCCCGGCCGTCGCGGCGCTTCGGGCACACGCAGCGTTGCGCAGGTCGGGATTCGGTCCCTCGATGTGGGTCGAGGGCCTCGCGATAGGCGGGCGACTCGCGCAGCGGGGCGAAGGCCGTCGCGCGCGTCGCCCACCGGCGCGTGGAAGAAGCAGGGGCGCACGCCGCCGTCGGCCTCGACCACCAGCGACCACCAGGGAGCGTCGCACTCCGGTCGCGTGAACGCCGCTCTCCGCGCTCGCGCCGAGGTGCGCGGCGATCTGCCGCAGCTTGTCCGCGGTCTCGAGCACGAAGCCACGCCCGAGGACGCCCGGCCGCTTCAGTCCGGCGATCGCCGCCTCGAAGCGGCGGACCTGGAGCGGCGTGGGAACCAGGCTTGCCCGGCTCTCCGGCCGGCCCCCGAAGGCGTCGGACGACGCGTCGAGGGCCAGGAAGGACACCTGGTCGAACCCGAGGGCACGCGGCTCCCGAGACGATCGGCTCGAACTCGTCCAGGTTGCCGGGCGTGGAGGACCGAGCGCGCGACGAGCCGGGGCCGCGGCGTCCGCGCGCGCAGGGCTTCGAGGCCGACCCGAAGCCGCGCGTGAGGCCGACGCGCCGCGCAGCCGATCGTGGGTCGTAGGCTCGCCGCCGTCGAGGCTGACGTAGACCTCGTCGAAGAGCGCGGCGACGCGCGCGCGCGTAGCGGTCGAGCAGCATTCCGTTCGTGGCCAGCATCAGCCTGGCGCCGCCCTCCGGAGGCGCTCGGCCACCGGCCACAGGTCAGCGGACAGGAGCGGCTCGCCGCCGGTGAGAAGGGCCTCGTCGCGCCCCCGCCGCGAGCGCCTCCTCGACGACCGCGAGGCGCTCGGCCAGGGTGAGGCTCGGCCGCGTTCCTTCTCGCTCGCCAGATGTCGCAGTGCACGCAGCGCTGGTCGCAGCGATCGGCCACGGCCAGCACCAGCAAGCGAAGGCGGCCGGCCCGCGGGCGAAGGAAGGGCAGCCTCAATCGCGCGTTCCTTCCACGAGCAGGTGGTCGCCCCACTCGCGGCACGCCGGGCCACTCGCGCACCAGCCGCTCGACCGCGGCCAGGACGCCGAACGCGATCGGGTTGCGGCGGGCCCAGGCCTCGTGCGCCGGGGCGCGGGACCAGCACCCCGAGCGCCGCGCGCGCGCGCCAGGAGAAGCCGGGCCCGAGACCGTCGCGGAGCTCGCGCGAAGAAAGGCCGCGGGCGCGGACGCGCTCGTCCCGCCGATGCGTGCTCCGGGCGATCGCGCCGGGCGGCCGTCAGCGCCTCCTGCACGAGGCCGGGAAGCGGCCGAGGGCCGATGACGCAAAAGGCAACGGGCGCGCCCGGCGCGAAGGCCGCTCCGCGAGGGCCTCGCCCACCACCGGCAGCTCCGCGCAGTTGAGGGCGCCGAAGTTCGAGAAGACGCCGTCGAAATGGCCCTCGAGGCGATCCCACGTCCTCCGCGGCCCGGACCTCGAAGCGGACCGGACCGCGCGACGCCGCCGCGGCGCGCCGCCTTCTGCCGCGCCTGCTCGATCATCGCCGGCGAGACGTCGATGCCGTGCACCTCGACCCCGAGGCTGGCCAGGAACAGGGCATCCTCACCGGTCCCGCAGCCGAGGTCGAGGACGCGCGCGCCCCTCGGGAAGAGCAGCCGCAAGCGCTCCTGGACGACGTGGCGGAAGTAGAGGCCGATGGGATTGCGACCGAACTCGCTGTCGTAGACCGGGGCCACGGCGTCGAAGGCGCGCGCGGCGAGGTGAGCCGCCGCCTCAGACATCGCGACTCCCGACCAGGATCGGGAAGCGGGCGGTCCGCCGACCGTGCTTCGCGATCTCCGAGGCGTCGCGCATCCACTCGCGCCGCCCGCCGCGGCCAGCCCTGCACCTCGAGGCTCCAGCCCGCCGACGCGAAGGCTCCGCCGATCTCGCCCAGCACCAGATACCCGGACTGGCTCTCCCGGGGAATGGCCACGCCGTACTTTCGGCCCAGGTCGCGCCATGCGCCGGGCCACCATCGCTTCGCCGTCGGCCCGCCGCCGATAGACCGGCGAGTCGAGGACGAGCACGAGGCCGCCCCGGCGCGTGACGCGCCGCATCTCCAGCGAGGGCGCGGCCGAGGCGAGGGGTGTGGTGGAGCGCGCCCGCGACGAGGACGAGGTCGAAGTGCCCGGGCTCGAAGGGCAGCGCCTCCATCTCCGCCTCGGCCCGCGGCAAGTGCGCCGGAGAAGCGAGGAAGCGGTTGGGAGCCAGGAGGCCGTCCTCAGGATCGAGGTTGACGTCGGTCGCCACCACCTGGTGGCCCGCGTCGAGCAGGCGCAGGCTGGCCCAGGACGAGCCCGCGCCCGCCTCCAGGACCCGCCACGGCCCCGGCCCCAGCCGCTCGGCCACGAGCGCCATCGCCCTCTCGAAGTGACGGGCGCGCAGCCGCCAGATGGCCTCGTGCCGGTGTCCGCGCGGCACCTCGGGCAGACCGGCCTCGGCCACCCAGCCCTCGTCGCGGCGCACGCGCCGGTAGAGCTCGAGGTAGGGCAGAAGCTCGCGCCGGCGGTCCTCGGGAAGCAGCCGGTGCACGCCGTCCTGGCTCGCGAACCAACGGCCCTCGGCGGCGCAGTAGAGGCCGGAGCCCCGGGGCGCGAGGGGGGCCGAGCAGTAGGAGCAGCACCATCCCACCCAGCCTTCGCGCGGTGCTTCGGCAGTCCTGGGTTCGTCCCTCATACCTCCGTCCTCTAGACCAACCGCATGCCGAGGCGCGCGATCCCGGCCTGGACCCCCGACCGGGCGGCCCGGACGTAGCGGCGCTCCCGCCAGGCCCGATCGAGCGCCACCTCTCCGGTCATCCAGTGCCGGACCAACCGATAGTACAGGCTCGAGCGCTGGCCTTCCACGCGCAGGTCCCGATCGGAGCGCTCTTCCCACTTCTTCGCGGTCCGAACCCGATCGCCCGCCGCCTCGTGAGTAGGGGGTGCCCTTGATCGGGATAGGCGACGGTGGTGAGGAAGGTGTCGGCCCGCGTGGCCTTGAGATGCGCGACCGTGGCCTCGAGGTCGCCCTCCTCCTCGCCGTCGTAGCCGAGCATGATGAAGAGCCCGACCTCGATACCGCGGCGCTGGAGGCGGGCGGTGGCGGCCCGCACCTCTTCGACGGTCATCCGCCGGTCCATGGCGTCGAGGACGCGCTGAGAGCCGCTCTCCGAGCCGATCCAGACCCGGATGCAGCCGAGCCGCGACAGGGCGTCGGCGACGTCGTCGTCGATGCGCTCCGCCCGCGAGATGCACTCGAACGGCAGCGCAAGCCCCGGCGCGCCATCTCGTCCGCGTAGGCGAGGGTCCAGCCCTTGTGGATGGTGAAGACGTCGTCCACGTACCACAGGCTCTCGGGCCGATAGCGCTCCGCGACGAAGGCTGCCTCGTCGGCCACGCTCGCCACGGATCGTCGCCGATGCGTCTCCCCGAACACGGACCGGCTGCACCAGGCGCAGGTGTAGGGACAGCCACGGGCCGTGGTGAGAGAGACGGACCCCGCGCCGTGGCGGCTCCGCCACGCCGCGAGGTACCGCGGCACGTCGATCGCCTCGCGATCGGGCCAGGGCTGGGCGTCGAGGTCGGCGATGAGCGGCCGGGGCGGGGTCGTGACCATGGTCCCCCGCTCGTCGCGGTAGACGAGCCCCGTCACGGCCTGCCAGTCCCGCGACCCCGGCCGCGGCCGAAGGCGCGGGAGCAGCTCTTCGAGGGTCAGCTCCCCCTCGCCGACCACCACCGCGTCGGCCCCCCGTTCCAGGTACTCGGCCGCGTAGTGCGGGGGCTCCGGTCCGCCGAGGACCACCGCCGCTCCCGCCTTCCGGCACTCGGCCATCAGGCGAAGGACGTTGGCCTTGGTCATGAGGTTGCAGTAGATGCCGACCACCGGCGGGCGCTCGCGAGCGAGAAGAGCGCGCAGCTCCTCGAAGCTCGAGAACGTCGAGTCGAACACGTCCACCGCGAAGCCCCGAGCCTTGAGGTGGGAGGCGAGGTAGAGGAGGCCCAGGGGCGGATAGGGCCTCATGATCTTTCGCTCCCGGGCGTCCTCCTCGAGGAAGTAGCCGTGGGTCAGGAGCAGGTCCAAGGGTCAGGCTTCCTGCGCGGTCGGACGGCGGGCGTCGCTCCGCCGAGAGGCTCGGGGCCGCAACCGTCGTGGCGCGGTGGGCCGACCGCCGCCAGAAGGCGAGCTCGGCACGATGCCAGGCGGCGACGGCGGCCTGGCGACGGCGGCGCGCCCAACCCGAGACCCCGGGAACGCCCTCCGCCTTGCCGGCGCGGAACTCGGCGTGAACGAGACCGTGGAGGGCCCGGTAGAAGGCGGTCGGGATAGGGACCCTCGAACATCATCGCGAGGTCG
The DNA here is from genome assembly GCA_963760685.1 of uncultured Acidobacteriota bacterium. Taxonomy (GTDB): domain Bacteria; phylum Acidobacteriota; class Vicinamibacteria; order Fen-336; family Fen-336; genus CAVXEA01. Next base: position 1,527,566 of record CAVXEA010000003.1, on the reverse strand, counting down.
GACGAGTCTTCCCAGTTCTGCTTGGCGCCAAGCTGCCCCTTCACCCGCTCGAAGAAACGGGTGCCGGGGAGCGGGTACGAGACCGAGATGCCGATGTCGTCGGGGGCGCAGTCACGCACGAGAGCCCGCGTCTCTTGCACGTCCTCCCAGGTCTCGCCGGGATAGCCGAACTGGAGGAAGAAGCCGACCGCGATCCCCGCCCGGCGCAGGCGCGCGGTGGAGGCCCGGATCTCCTCGACCGTCGTCCCCTTTTCCATGGCGTCGAGGACCCGTCTGCGAGCCGGACTCGGCGCCGATCCACACCGTGCGGCAACCCGCGGCGGCGAGCGCGCTCACGACCTCCTCCGAGAGCAGGTCGGCGCGCGAGAGGCACTTGAAGGGGATCACCGTGTCCCGCTCGGCCACGGCCGCGGCGAACCGCGCGATCCAACCCGGTTGCAGGCCGAAGATGTCGTCCATGAAGGCCAGATGGTCGGGGGCGTAGGTCCGCTTGATCCAGGCCATCTCGTCGGCCACGGCCTCCGGGCTCCGCACGGCGTAGCGTTGGCCATAGATCGGCTTGGCGCACCAGTTGCAGTGGTAGGGGCAGCCGCGGGTGGTGACGAGGTTCATCGAGAAGTAGCCGTGGCGGGTCGGACCAGATCCGCCGATAGCGTTCCAGATCGACGAGGTCGAAGGCGGGCCGCGGCAGGGTATCGAGATCACGCAGGGGCGGACGGGCCGCCGTGCGGCGCGGCTCCCCGCCCGAACCCGGCAGGGCCAGGCCGGCGATGCCGGTCATCGACGGGGACGACCGCTTCAGCACGTGATCGGCGACCTCGGCCACGGTCAGCTCGCCCTCGCCCACGATCACCGCGTCCGCCCCGCCCCGCAGGTAGACCGCGGCGTGGTCGCTCGCGTCGGAGCCCGACACCACGATCGGGATCCCGCGAGACCGGGCCATCGCGATCATGCGCAACGAGGCCTCTCGCATCCGGGCGAAGCACATCTTGGTGAGATAGTTGAAGCTGTCTTCGAAGAGCACGGCCAGGCGCGGCCGGTCGCGGTCGAGACGAAGAGCCCAGTCCTCTTCCGCCCCGGCCAGCATCGCGTCGAAGAAGCCGACGTCGTGTCCGCGAGCGCGCAGCGCGGCCGCGGCGTAGAGCGCGCCCAGGGGCGGATAGGGCTGCTGGGCGGCCTGGAGCTTGGGATCGAACCGCAGGAAGTAGCCCTGCCCCACGAGCACGTCGCTCAAGCCTCGGCCTCCAGGGTCGCCGCCTCGAACGCGGTGAGCAGCTCCGGCCCATGGTCGTGCAGGTGGAGCTTGAGGCGCGTCGCTTCCAGCACGACCCCGAGCCCCCCGTGCGCCTTCTTTCGGAGATAGGGGCCGAGCACGCGCCGCGTCAACCACTCCAGGGCGGGGGCGGGCCCCATCTCCAGAACCGCCTCGCAGAAGCGCCCGGCCCCGGCGGGTCCTATGTCCTGGGCCTCTCGGCCGCGGCGGGCGAAGTTCGGGAACAGGTCGAGGACCCAGGCGTTGGCCAGGGCGAATCGGTCGTACGCCTCGGCGCCGGCCAGCGGGCGCATGCCCACGATCTCCGAGGCCGTGAACAGATCGCGCTCGGGCAGGCTCTGTGCCGCCTCGTCCACCACGTAGTTCACGCAGAGCGTCCGCCGCAGGCCGAACGCCTTGGCCACCACCATGACCGCACCGAACACGCACCACGCCCGAGCGCGTTTCACCACCAGGAAGACGTCCACGTCCTCGTCGGTCGCGTTGTCGTGGGCGCAACCGCCGGAGAGGGCCACGAGCCGCACGAACGGGCAACACGCGAGCAGACGGAGGGCCCGGCGATGCCTCTCCACGAGGGCCTTCGCCCGCGCTCCCCGCTTCCGGCGGAGCCCGATCCACGCTTCGCATCCCCGCGGGTGGACCAGGCCCTCCGTGACCGAGAGCCGTTCGCGCAGGAACGGCGCGGCCAGGCGGGCCCGGATGGCCCGAGCATCGAGGGAGACGTCCATGAGCCGCCGCTCCAGCTCGTCGAGCGAGAGGGGAAACTGGAAAAGAGCCGCGTAGATCACGGTGCGCAGGATGGCGCGGTCGTCGGCACTCGCCTCCTGCGGTCTCTCGAGAGCCGCCGAGGAACAGGGCGCGCTCAAACCGCGATCCCGGGCGCGAAGCGCCAGGCCAGGGCCAGAGTGACCGTGTAGGCCAGGAAGCCCAGGGAGATCGAGACCAGGAGCCCGCCACCCGCGGCCGCCACCAGCGCCGCCATGGGCAAGGCCGCCGCCAGTCCCACGACCATCGGTTTCAGGACCGGGACCGGGAAGCCCGCCCTGGCACAGGCCCGTGCCGCCAGGCCGAGAAGGACGACCTCCGAGATCACGAACCCGAACGCGCCCCCCACCGCCCCGAAGCGTGGCACGAAGACGAGGGCGAGCAGAGTGGCGATGGTCACTCGCACCAGGGTGAGCCGGGGCAGGACGCCGGCCCGACCCACCGCGATCAGGGAGTGCAGGAGGACAGCGTTCAGGAACAGGGGCAGGAGCGACAGGGCCATCACCCGGAGGGCTGCGCCGCCCTCGGCGAAGGCCGGCCCTCCGAGAAGAACGATCACTCCGGGAGCCACGAGCAGCAGGCCGACGAGGGCGGGCGCCGCCAGGAGTGCAGCCGTGAAGCCGGTCCGCATGCGCACCGGCCCCTCGCCGCGAATCGCTTCCCGGGTCAACGCGGGCATCGCGCCGGCGCACACGGCGGCCGACACCCCGTTCATCAGCTCGATTACCCGCAAGGCCACCGCGAACAGCCCCGCCTCGTAGGTCCCGCGTAGTAGCTTGACCGCCAGAAGCTCGATGCGCAAGCTGACCAGGGCCAGCCCTCCGTTGACCGCAAGGGGCAGGGCCGAGCGCAGGATCGCCGCCGGCCCCGGCTCGGGCGCCGCATGGTCGTGGACGGGACGGGTGCCCCGCAGCAGCCAGGTCGCGAGCAGGATGGCGGGGAGCGGAGAGGCGGCCGCGGCCCAGGCCACGCGCGGCAGGGTGGCCCCCATCAAGATGACGAGCCCGATCGTCAGGAGGCCGCTGGCACGGAGACAGAAGATCACCAGGGTCTCCCAGAAGGCCCGGCCCCGGGCCCGGAGGGCGAGGCCCAGGAACTCGCTCCAGCCCGCGAGGGTGAAGAAGATGAGCAGGGGCGCGAATACCGGGGCCCAAGGCACCAGGGCGAGGGCCACCACCAGGACTGCCGCGCTGATCAGGAGCTTGGTCCGCACCATCGCCCGCAGGGAGAGCGCTCCCGCGACCAGGGCCTGCGATGCGGTGCCCTGGAGGCCGAGGTCCGCGGCCTCGGCGGCGACCAAGGCCACCGCCGAGAGGGCACCGAAGGTGCCCGTGCCCTCGACCCCCAGCACGCGGGGAATGGCGACCGTCGTGGTGAATCCGTAGAGGAGGCGGCCCACCAGCTCGGCCCCGAGCTTGAGGGCGCTGCCCCGCGTGGCCTCGTTGGCCTCCCCGGACGAGGACCGCCCCGCAGGAGAGAGGTGCGGGCGAGGGCTGGGGTTTGTCGTTCACTGGCGAAGGTTCGGAGGGTTTTCGAGTCTATCGACCGTCGACAGGACGGTCAACGTTGCCGGTCCGCGTGGTAGTCTTGCGCCGAAAAATGGTGAGCTCAGCGCTCAGTATCTCCCTGGTCTGGGGCCTGGGCGCCGCCCTTCTCGGGTGGCCCCGGTTTCCCGCCGTGTGGCGACGGCGCATCGCGCTCGCCTGGGGCCTGGCCGGGCTCGTCTCCCTGGTGGTGGCCCTCAACACCGAAGGGTCTCGCGCCTCCCCCACGATCGCGGTATTCCTCATGGGCCCCCACTACGTCACCGCCACGGCCCAGGCCTCGGCCAGCCTCACCTTCTACCTGCTGAGCGGCGCTCTGTTGCTTCTCGGGTTCGCGGGCATCGCCACGGGGGACGAGGTCGCCGCCTGGTCGACCCGGCATTGGCTCGCGGGCGCGATCCTCCTGAGTCTCGCGATCACCGCCCTCCGCTTTGCCCTGGAGAAGACGGCCGCGCCGCCTTTCCTCACCCAGCTCGTGGGCGTGACCTGGCTCGCGCCGGTCGTGGGCGCCTGCTTCTTCTGGAGCGCGCGGGCCGAGGGGCGCACCTTCGCCGCCGTCCTGCGGCCGCTCGTGCTGTACGCCGTCGCGGTGCGGGGCGCCATATTCCTGCTGATGATCGTGGCCACCACGCGCCGGCTGGGTTCCCACTATGACGTGTCTTCGTTGGCCCTGGTCGAGAACCCCCTCACCGGACAGATCCACCGGTTCACCCCCGGCAGCCTGGCCCAGATCGCGAGCCTCGCCGTCATCCCCCAGCTCGCGGTGTGGCCCGTCTACACCGTGGCGGCGGGCCTCATCGGGGCTGGCCTTGCGCAGGTCCTCGAGGCTTCGTGGCGGGGCTCGAAGTCGAAGGCCCCCACGATCCCGCGCACCCCGGCGGAGGGCGAGACCGAGGCGGTCAGCGCACGCGGCAGACCGTAGTGCCGTCTCCGTTGCCACAGTGCATCGTCGCCTCACCGGTGAACTTCGAGCACACGAGACCGGACTTGCAGTCGGTGTCGGCGGTGCACACGTCGCACTCGTCCCCGGAGCTCGAGCAAGAGCCGATCAAGGGAAAGAAGGCCACCACGGCCGCCAGGAGCCAGCGGGATTGTTTCATTCCAGGTACGCCTCCTAATGGGCCCCGAACTTCGGGAAACCCCCACCGATTGTAGCCCATCCCGACCCTGCGCTCCTCAGGGGCCCGCGGCGACCGCTTGTAGAGCGTTCATTTGACGCGACTTGAAGCGCCGTGCTAGCGTGAGATTTCATGCTCCGCGCGAGACGATCACGCCCATGACCATCGCCCAGGACCTCAAATCGACCCTGAACCTGCCGAAGACGGACTTCCCGATGAAGGCCAACCTGCCCCAGACCGAGCCCAGAAGGCTCGAGACGTGGAAGGCCGAGGGGCTCTACCAAAGGGTGCGGGAGTCCCGAAAGGGCGCGCCCCGGTTCGTCCTCCACGACGGGCCCCCCTACGCGAACGGGCACATCCACCTGGGCACCGCTCTCAACAAGATCCTGAAGGACCTCGTGGTGCGGAGCCGCACCATGCAGGGGTTCGATTCGCCCTACGTCCCCGGATGGGACTGCCACGGCCTGCCCATCGAGCTGAAGGTCGACAAAGACCTCGGCGCCAAGAAGCGCGAGATGTCCCCGGTCGCGTTCCGCAAGGCATGCCGGGACTACGCCGACGAAGTTCCTGGAAATACAGAAGGCCGAGTTCGAACGGCTGGGCGTCCTCGGAGAATGGGAGGCGCCGTACCTGACCATGGCGCCCGCGTACCAGGCGGCGATCGTGCGTCAGCTCGCGATCTTCGCGGACAAGGACCTCGTCTACAAGGCCAAGAAGTCGGTGCACTGGTGCATCTCCGACCGCACCGCCCTGGCCGAGGCCGAGGTCGAGTACGACGAGAACCACGTGAGCCCCCAGGTGGACGTGCGCTTTCCCCTGGCCGAAGAGGAGCACGCCCGCCTCACGGCGACGTTCCCGGCCCTCGCCGGCAAGCGCGTGGCCACCGTCATCTGGACCACGACGCCTTGGACCCTGCCCGCCAACCTGGCCGTGGCTCTCCATCCCGATCTCGACTACGCTTCTATCCGGTCGAAGGCACGAAGGACGTGCTCTTGCTGGCCACGGGCCTCAAGGACGCGAGCGTCGCGCGATGGCAGACCGTGACCCTGGGCGAGGCCGTGGCGGGACGAAGGGCCAGGCCCTCGAAGGCGTGCGCTTCCGCCATCCCTTCATCGAGCGCGACTCGCCCGTCGTGCTCGGCGACTACGTGACCCTCGAGGCCGGCACCGGCGTCGTGCACACGGCCCCCGGCCACGGCTGGGACGACTACCTGACCGGCGTCCGCTACGGGCTCGACATCTACTGCCCGGTCGACGAGGCCGGCCGCTTCCTGCCCGAGGTGCCGCAGTGGGCCGGCAGCAAGGTCTTCGACGCGAACCCCGAGATCGTGGCCTTCCTGAAAGAGCACGGCGCACCTGCTCGCGTCGGGCAAGAACAAGCACTCCTACCCGGTCTGCTGGCGCTGCAAGAACCCGATCATCTTCCGGGCCACCGAGCAGTGGTTCATCGCCCTCGACAAGCACGGCTTCCGCGAGAAGGCCCTGGAAGCGATCGGGCAGGTGCGCTGGTACCCGGCCTGGGGCGAAGAGCGCATCCGCAACATGATCGCCACCCGGCCCGACTGGTGCATCTCGCGCCAGCGGCTCTGGGGCGTGCCCATCCCGGCCTTCTACTGCAAGGCCTGCGGCGCGGTTCACCTGACCGCCGCCCTCGCGAACCGCGTGGCCGACGTGTTCGAGAAGGAGAGCGCCGACGCCTGGTACGAGCGCGACGCGAAGGACCTGCTCCCTCCCGGACTTCGTCTGCACGAAGTGTGGCGCGGCCGAGTTCGACAAGGAGCAGGACATCCTCGACGTGTGGTTCGACTCGGGCTCCTCGCACGCCGCGGTCCTGGCCACGCGGCCCGACCTGGCCTGGCCGGCCGACGTCTACCTCGAAGGCAGCGACCAGCACCGCGGCTGGTTCCACTCGTCGCTGCTGATCGGGGTCGGCACCCGCGGGCAGGCGCCCTACCGTCAGGTCGTGACCCACGGCTTCACCGTGGACGGCGAGGGGAAGAAGATCTCGAAGAGCCTCGGCAACGACGTCGACACCCAGAAGCTGATCCAGACCTACGGCGCCGAGATCCTGCGCCTCTGGACCATCATGGTCGACTACCGCGAGGACATGCGCTTCAGCGACGAGATGCTGAAGCGGGTGGCCGAGGCCTACCGCAAGGTGCGCAACACGCTCCGCTACCTGCTCTCGAACCTCTACGACTTCGACCCGGCCCGGGACGCCACCCCGGAAGCCGCGCTCGAGGAGCTCGACCGCTACGCGCTCCACCGGCACCGCCAGGTCGTGGCGCGCGTGCTCGAGGCCTACCAGGACTACGAGTTCCACGTCGTCTACCACCAGCTCGTCCAGTACTGCGCCTCCGACCTGTCTTCCTTCTATCTGGACGTGCTCAAGGACCGGCTCTACTGCGACGCACCCGCGGGTCCGCGCCGTCGCTCCGCGCAGACCGTGCTCCACGTCGTCGCACGCGACCTCGCGCTGCTCCTCGCTCCCGTGCTGCCCTTCACGACCGACGAGGTCTGGCCGCTCGTTCCCGGACACGCAGGGCTCGGTCCACACCGGTCTCTTCCCCAAGGCGGAGGCGGTGGACCAGGAGCTCCTGGCCCGCTGGCAGGGCCTCCTGGAGACGCGAGCGGTGGTCACGAAGGCCCTCGAGGAATCCCGGGCCACGAAGGAGATCGCGGCCAGCCTCGAGGCGCGGGTCGAGGTGCGGGGCCCGGCCGCGGCCATCGCTCCACTGCGCGCGCACGACGCCGCGAGCACGGTGTTCCCCGGCAACGCCGCCAACCTGTTCATCGTCAGCGAGGCCGTCCTGGTCGACGGCGAAGGCCCCCTCTCGGTTCGGGTCGAGAAGGCCCGGGGGCGGCAAGTGCGAGCGCTGCTGGACCTACTCGCCCAAGGTCGGCCAGCTCGCCGCCCACGCCGGCGTGTGCGAGCGGTGCGCCCCGGTGCTCGAGGCCCTCGGATGAGACGACTCCCCTACCTCGGCATCATGGCCGCGCTCGTCGGCCTCGACCAGCTCACGAAGTGGCTGATCGTGCGCTCGATCGAGCTCCACGACTACCGGCCCCTCGTGGAGGGCTGCTTGAGCCTCAGCCACGTCCGCAACTACGGGGCCGCCTTCGGCATCCTGGCGGAGGCCGACCTGCCCTACCAGGCGGCGCTCTTCTCGGGCCTGAGCCTCGTGGCCCTCCTCGCCATCGCGGTCTACGCCTTCCGCCTGCCCGTCGAGGCGCGCCTGCCCCAGATCGCGCTCTCCCTCATCCTCGGCGGCGCGATCGGCAACCTGATCGACCGGCTGCGCCTCGGCTACGTGGTCGATTTCGTCCACGTCTTCTGGAAGCACCACCTCTGGCCCGACTTCAACGCGGCGGACTCCGCGATCACGGTCGGGGTGGGCCTCCTGATCCTCGACATCCTGCGCTCGCCCCAGACCGAGAGCGCAGACGAGCCCGGACAAGCTCGAGGCCGCGTCGCCGGCCGGGAGGACCGAGTAGATGTACCCGAGGCTCTTCACGGTCACGCTTCCCGCGTTCGACCTCCTGGGCCGCTCCATGGGGAGGCCCACTCACCCTCCACACCTACGGCTTCCTGCTCGCGGTCGCGTTCCTGGCCGGGCTCTTCGTGGTGTCCTCGCAGGCCAAGAAGGCCGGGCATGGACGCGACCCGCATCACCGACATGGCGGTCTGGCTGCTCATCGCCGGGCTCGTGGGGGCCAAGGTCCTGCTGGTGGTGGTGGACTGGCGCTTCTACCAGCGAAACCCGCGTGAGCTCTGGTCGATCTTCCAGAGCGGGGGCGTCTTCTACGGCGGGCTCCTGGGCGGGATCGCGGTGGCCGCTGTTCTACGTGTGGCGCTACAAGCTGCCGGGATGGGCGACCGCCGACGTGCTCGCGCCCGGCGTGGTGATCGGCCAGGCCATCGGCCGCCTCGGCTGCTTCGCCGCCGGCTGCTGCTTCGGCAAGCCCGCGAGCGTCCCCTGGGCGGTGACGTTCACCGACGTCTACGCGGCGCGCCAGGTCGGTACGCCGATGGACACCGCCCTTCATCCCACCCAGATCTACGAGTCGCTGGCCTGCTTCCTGATCTTCTTCTTCCTGCTCTGGCTCGCCCCGCGGAAGTCCTTCCACGGCCAGGTCGTCCTGACCTACGCCGTGCTCTACTCCTGCTTCCGCTTCGCGGTCGAGTTCTTCCGCGGCGATCGCCGACCGCGGCTCCGTGTTCGGCGGGCTCCTCTCCACCTCGCAGCTCATCGCGATCGTGCTGGTCTTGATCGCCGCCCTCGTCTTCCCCTACCTCCGCCGCACCCAGCAGGATCGCCGCCGCGCCGGCCGCCGGCTGAGCCTCGGGGGCTCCGCTGGCCCCTGGGGCACGAATCGGTCTAGGCTCGCGGCATGGCGGTGACCCGGACGCCTGATCGTCGACCGGCGGAGGCCGGCACCCGTCTCGACGTGTGGCTGGCCGCGCGTCGCCCCTGACGCTGAGTCGCGCGCGGGTCCAGGCCCTGATCACCGAGGGCCACGTCCTCGTGGATGGCCAGCCTGCCCGGTCCTCGGCCAGGCTCCGGGGCGGCGAGTCGGTCGGCCTCACGATACCCGCGCCGGTGGCGGCGGTTCCGGCGCCCGAGGACATCCCCCTTGCGCGTCGTCTACGAAGACGAGCGTCTCCTGGTGATCGACAAGCCAGCCGGGCTCGTCGTCCATCCCGGCGCGGGTCAGGCCGCAGGGGACGCTGGTCAACGCCCTGCTGCATCTCGTGAAGGACCTCTCCGGGGTGGGCGGTGTCCTGCGCCCGGGCATCGTCCATCGCCTCGACCGCGGCACCTCGGGCCTCCTCGTGGTGGCCAAGGACGACGAGACCCACCGCGCCCTCGTGCGCCAGTTCGCGGGCCGCACGGTCGAGAAGGAATACCTGGCCATCGTCCACGGCGTGCCGCGCCGCCAAGAGCGGGACCATCGACGCTGCCCATCGGACGCGACCCGGTCCATCGGCAGAGGATGTCCGTGCGCGCGGGCGCGGACGGGCGGCTCGCTCCGACTACGCGGTGGTCGAAGCCCTCGACGGGGCCGCGCTCGTGCGCGTCCGCATCCACACCGGGCGCACCCACCAGATCCGGGTCCACCTCGCCTCCCTCGGCCACCCGGTGGCGGGTGATCCGGTCTACGGCGGGACGCGCACTCCGTCCTGCCGGCGCCCTGACGCGCGGGCCGCGCTCCGGGCTCTCGACCGGCCCGCGCTGCACGCGGCCCGCCTCTCCTTCACCCACCCGGCGACCGGCGAGCGCCTCGCCTTCGAGAGCCCGCTCCCCGAAGACCTCGCGGCACCTCCTGGTCGCGCTGCGCCCTGCGCGAAACTCGCTATGATCGGAGCATGAACGACTCGACAGCTCGTACGCCGGCCGGCGCTCGTACCCTCGAACACCAGCGCCTCTACGACGGGCAAGGTGCTGGCCCTCGACCTCGACCAGGTCGAAGAGCCGGGGGGCGTACGTGCGACGCGCGAGGTCGTTCGCCACCGGGGATCGGTGGCCGCGCTGCCGGTCCACGCGGACGGCCGTGTCGTCCTCGATCCGCCAATATCGCTACGCCGTGGACCAGCTGGTCTGGGAGCTCCCCGCGGGCCGGCTCGACCCGGGCGAGAGCCCGGAAGCAGGGCGCGCGTCGCGAGCTCGAGGAGGAGGTGGGCCTTCACGCCGGTCACCTCGAGTCGATCAGTGTCTTCTACACGACGCCCGGCTTCTGCGACGAGATCATGCACCTCTTCCGCGCCACCGACCTTCGCGAAGTCCCGCCCCGGCCCGAGGCCGACGAGCGCATCGAAGCCCGGGTCTTCAGCCTTCGACGAGGCGCGAGCGATGATCCGAGCGCGGCGAGGTGCGCGAGGGCAAGACCCTCGTCGCGCTGCTGCTCGAGGCGCGAACGGCGGGCGGGCCGATGACGATCGGCCGAAGCCTTGATCGAGCGACGGCGGGGTCGACGGCGGCGCATCCCGTTCGTGCGGAGCGCGGTCCTCGAGCTGTCTGGGGCGCTCTCACATCGTGGCCCTCGTCGACCTCGGCCCCGAGGGCGCCTTTCTCGCCACGAGGTCCTCGTTCAGGCCCGGCACATCGGCGATCCTGAAGCTCGTCCTGCCTCGTCGCGGCCAGGAGGTCACGATCGCCTGCGAGATCGTCCGGAGCACCCTGCGCTTCGACCCGGTCGCGGGGCAGCCCGCGAGGCGTCGCCGTCCGCTTCCACGACCTCGAGCCGGCGGTCCTCCGGAGGATCGAGGAGTTCGCCCGTGAAGGGTTCGTCCCCGATCCCGACCCCGCGCCGGCCGCGCGCTACGAGTACCGGGTGCTGGAGCGCTCCGCGGTGGATCCGGCCGAGCTCAACCGCCTCGGCCTGGACGGCTGGGCCTCGCGACGCGTCGTCCCGCGCTCCGGCGGCTTGCAGCTGTCCTCTACCGTCCGCGCTGACGGTACGAAAGGGGTCAGGTCTGGAATTGTGAATTCACAATTCCAGACCTGACCCCATCTCTCAGAACGGCCGAGCGAACGACAGCCAGACGAGGCCGGGGACCGCGATGCCGAGAAGCAGAGCGGACAGCGCCCACAGCATGTCCTGCATGGAGAGGGCGCGTTCGAGCCGCCGCGAGAAGGGCGGCGCTTGCGTTTCCTCGAGACCCGGCCCGAGCCAGGCCAGGCCCACCCAGGCCTGGAACGCCTCGAGCGGAATGATGAGGAAGAGCACGAGGCCGAGCTTCACCCCGAACCAGCGGGGCCAGGCCGGGCTCCAGCCGAGACGGTCCATGGCCAGGAGGCCCGAGACCACGGCCACGCCGAGGCCGATCGAGCCGCAGCTGCAGCAGGGCGGGCGCGGCGCGCAAGATCTGGAGGTAGGCCGACAGGCTCGCGGCGGCGGCCGCGGAGCAGCCGCACGACGTAGGCCAAGGCCGCCCCCAGCCAGAGGGCGAGGGCGGCCAGGTGGGTGAAGCGAAGGAGGCTCCCGAGCAGGGTCAGCCCCGGGGCCTAGTCGTAGTACTCGAGCCCCAGGTGCGTGATCAGCTCCTCGCCGCGCAGGTGGCGCAGGGTGTTCTTGAGCTTCATGAGCTGGATGAAGATGTCGTGCTCGGGGTAGAGGCCCGGGGCGGTCTGCGGGCTCTTCAGGTAGAACGAGAGCCACTCCTGGATGCCGCTCATGCCCGCGCGCTTCGCGAGGTCGAGGAAGAGCGCCAGGTCGAGCACGAGGGGCGCGGCCAGGATCGAGTCGCGGCAGAGGAAATCGACCTTGATCTGCATCGTGTAGCCCATCCACCCGAAGATGTCGATGTTGTCCCAGCCTTCCTTGTTGTCGCCGCGCGGCGGGTAGTAGTTGATGCGCACCACGTGGTGGATCTTCCCGTAGAGGTCGGGGTAGAGCTGCGGCTGCAGGATGTGCTCGAGCACGCCCAGCTTCGAGACTTCCTTGGTCTTGAACGACTCGGGATCGTCGAGCACCTCGCCGTCGCGGTTGCCGAGGATGTTCGTCGAGTACCAGCCGTCCATGCCCAGGAGGCGCGCCTTGAAGCCCGGGGCCAGCAGCGTCTTCATGAAGGTCTGGCCGGTCTTGAAGTCCTTCCCCGCGATCGGGCGTGCCCGTCTTCTTCGCGAGCTCGAGCATCGCCGGGAAGTCGCCGGAGAGGTTCGGCGCGCCGTTCGCGTAGGGAATGCCCGCCTTGATCGCGCAGTAGGCGTAGATCATCGAGGGCAGGATGTCGGGATGGCTCTCCTCGAGCCCCTTCTCGAACTTCTCGAGCGAGGAGTGGACGTCGCCCGCCTCGCGGTAGACCTCGGTCGACCCGCACCAGACCATGACCAGGCGCGAGAGGCCGTTGTCCTTCTTGAACTTCTCGATGTCGGCCGAGACCTGGTCGGCGAGGTCGCGCTTGTTCTTCCCCTTCTTGACGTTCTCCCCGTGCAGCTTCTTCACGTACTGCGGGTCGAAGACCGCCGGCCAGGGCTTGAGCTTCTCCAGGAAGGGCTTGAGGGCGGCCAGGTGCTCGTTGTCGAGCACGCCCGCCTTCTTCGCGGCCACGTAGGCGTTGTCGGTGTAGATGTCCCAGCCGCCGAAGACGATGTCGTCGAGCCCGGCCAGGGGCACGAAGTCCTTGATGAGGGGCGAGCGGTTGTCGGTGCGCTTGCCGAGCCGCACCGTCCCCATCTGGGTCAGGCTGCCGATGGGCTTGGACAGGCCCGTGCGAATGGCCTCGACGCCGGCCATGAAGGTCGTGGCCACCGCGCCCATGCCGGGCAGCAGGATGCCGAGCTTCCCCTCGGCCGGCTGGATGGCGCGGCCCTTACCGGACGTCGTCATGAGTCAGATTCCTCCTGGTGGCAGGCTCCGGACGGAGCGTGCGCAAACGCTGGAGTTTATCACGAGCCGCGGGCTACGGCTGAGTCGTGGGGACGCGGCCGTTGCTCACCAGGAACTGCATGGCGGCCGAGGTCAGCTCGCGGTCGTGGCGCGGCCCCACGAAGCGGCCCTCGTTCAGGTGGTAGTGCAGGATGCCCGAGCGAGGCAGGTTCTCGTCGGTGTCGAACGAGTAGAACATGAGGATGCGGCTCTCGCGAGGAAGGCCGCTGTCGTCGAAGAAGCCGAAGGTCAGGTTGCGCATCGAGTCGTGTTGTTCCGTCTCCTTGAAGAGAAGCCGCGTCGCGATCCGAAGATCCGATGTGAAGGAGCGAATCTAGTGATCGCGTTTGGATCTTGTCAAGACTCGATTTCGACAAGAGGGGCGCGGTCGAAATCGAGGTAGTGCTCTAACGCGCGCAACTGGAGCGGACGACACGCGTCGCTCAGAAAAAGCTTGAAGTGCGCGCGGTGATTCCCCTCACGATCGCGCGCGCCGTATCACAGCCCTGGTCGCGGCGCCAGCCGCACGAGGGTCGCTCCCCAACCGCCCGAGAGGGGAGGCGCGTCGTCGAAGGCGATCACCCCGTCGAGACGCGCGCGAGCACGCGACGCACCACCGCGCGCTGCACACCCTGGCCGCGGCCGTGGACGAGACGCAGCGAGAGCACGCCCCTGCTCCCGGCAGGCCCGCACGTACTCCTCGACCACGGAGGGGATGTCGCGCGGCGCGAAGTTGTGGAGGTCCAGCTCGCCGGTGAGGGGCACCACGACCGCGTCCTCGGGGCGTCCGGCTCGTCCCCGTCGCTCACGAAGTGCGGGGCCCGGCGTCGTCCCGCCGCGGCCATCGCGTAGTAGGCGGGCAGGTACTCGCTGTCGCCGAGCTCGAGCCGCATGTAGGCCTTCCCGATCGGGTCCCAGGTGGAGCCGTCCGGGAGCACCACGACCATCGGCCACGGCGAGATCGCGCGCAGGGAGGAGAGAGGCGTCGCGGCCCATTGGCCCCCGAGCCTTTGCACCATGACCTCGCCGAGGTAGCAGCCGAAGACGAACAGGAGCTCGGCCACGTCCTCGCCGCCCATGCCCTGCTCACGGAGGCTCTCGATGTGCTGGTCCACGTCCTCGAGGCTCCCCGGGGAGAAGTCGAGGGCCTCCTCGTACTCCTCGCGCGCGACCGCGACCGCGAGGTGCGCGTGGGCGGCGGCGTTCTCCGGGCTCGCCGGAAAGCGCAGCTCCAGCTTCACGACCGGCGAGCGAGCACGCCCTTCGGCTCGGGGGCCGGCTGGCGCTCGCCGGGCTCGGCCCCCGCTCCCTGACGCGGGTCTTCGGGCTCGTAGTCCAGGTTCGGCGCCAGCCAGCGCTCGACCGTCCGCAGGTCCATCCCCTTGCGGCGGTGGTAGTCGAGCGCCTGGTCGCGGCCGATCCGGCCCACCTGGAAGTAGCGCGCCTCGGGATGCGCGAAGTAGAACCCGCTGACCGCGGCCGCGGGCAGCATGGCGAAGCTCTCGGTCAGGGACACGCCCGCGGCCTTCTCGGCCTGGAGCAGGTCGAAGAGCGCGCGCTTCTCGGTGTGGTCGGGGCACGCCGGGTAGCCGGGCGCCGGCCGGATGCCGCGGTACTTCTCGCGGATCAGCTCGTCGGTGGTGAGCGACTCGCCCCGGCCGTATCCCCAGTCCTCGCGGACCTGCTTGTGGAGCTTCTCGGCGAGGGCTTCGGCCAGGCGGTCGGCCAGCGCCTTCACCATGATCGCGCGGTAGTCGTCGTGGTCCTTCTCGAGCTCGGCCACGATGGGCCCGATCCCGAGACCGGCGGTCACCGCGAAGGCCCCGAGCCAGTCGACGCGTCCCGCTTCGCGGGGGGCCACGAAGTCCGCGAGGCAGAGGTTGGGCTCGCCCGGCCCCTTGTCCATCTGCTGCCGGAGGAAGTGGAAGGTCGTGAGCAGGCCCGCGCGGCTCTTCGTCGGTGAAGACCTCGACGTCGTCGCCCACGCTGTTCGCGGGGAAGAAGCCGTAGACCGCCCGCGCCAGGAGGCGCCCCTCCGACACGAGGCGCGCCGAGCTCCGCCTGCGCGTCGTCGAAGAGCTCGCGCGCGCGATCGCCCCAGTCGGGGTTCTCGAAGATCCGGGGATAGGTCCCCTTCAGCTCCCAGGTGTGGAAGAAGGGCGACCAGTCGATGAAGGGGACGATCTCGGCCAGGGGGACCTCGAGGGCCCGGGTCCCGCTGAAGGCGGGGCGCGGGATCTCGTAGGACGCCCAGTCGATCGCCGGCTTCCGCTTCCGGGCCTCGGCCAGGGAGAGGAGGGGCTTCGCTCCCTTCTTCTCCGCGTGCTCCTTCCGCAGCCGTTCCTGCTCGACCCGGTTGGCGGCGTCGTACTCCGCCAGGTCCTGGCCCTTGAGCTGGCCGGCCACGGCCACCGCGCGCGAGGCGTCGAGCACGTGCACCACGGTGTGGCGGTAGGCGGGCGCGATCTTGACCGCGGTGTGGGCCCGGCTGGTCGTGGCTCCGCCGATCAGCAGCGGGATGGTGAAGCCCTCGCCGCTCCATCTCGCGGGCCACGTGCGTCATCTCTTCGAGCGACGGCGTGATGAGGCCCGAGAGGCCGATCATGTCGGCCCCGATCTCGCGCGCCTTCTTCAGGATCACGTCCGCGGAGACCATCACCCCGAGGTCGACGATCTCGTAGTTGTTGCAGGCCAGGACCACGCCCACGATGTTCTTGCCGATGTCGTGGACGTCGCCCTTCACCGTGGCCATCACGATCTTGGCCTCGGCGCTCCGGCCCCCCGCGGCCTTCTCGGCCTCGAGGTAGGGCTCGAGGTAGGCCACGGCCTTCTTCATCACGCGCGCGCGACTTCACGACCTGGGGCAGGAACATCTTGCCCGAGCCGAAGAGGTCGCCCACCACGTTCATGCCGTCCATGAGCGGGCCCTCGATGACGAGGAGCGGCTTGCCGAGCTTCTGGCGCGCCTCCTCGGTGTCGGCCTCGATGAAGTCGACGTTCCCCTTCACGAGGGCGTGCGAGAGGCGCTCCTCGACCGTCCCCTTGCGCCAGGCGTCTTCCTGGACCGGCCCCTTCTCCTGCTGCTTCACCTTCTCCGCGAAGGTGATCAGGCGCTCGGTGGCGTCCGGCCGGCGGTTCAGGAGCACGTCCTCGACCAGCTCGAGCAGGTCCTTCGGGATCTCCTCGTAGACCGCGAGCTGGCCCGCGTTCACGATCCCCATGTCCATCCCGGCCTGGATCGCGTGGTAGAGGAAGGCCGAGTGCATGGCCTCGCGCACCGCGTTGTTGCCGCGGAAGCTGAAGGAGATGTTGCTGACTCCCCCGCTGACCTTGGCCAGGGGCAGCGTCGCCTTGATGCGCCGGGTGGCCTCGATGAAGGCCACCGCGTAGTCGTTGTGCTCCTCCATGCCCGTGGCCACGGTCAGGATGTTGGGGTCGAAGATGATGTCCTCGGGCGGGAAGCCCACCTCTTCGGTCAGGATGCGGTAGGCGCGCGTGCAGATCTCGAGCTTGCGCTCCACGGTGTCGGCCTGGCCCTGCTCGTCGAAGGCCATCACGATGACCGCGGCGCCGTAGCGGCGCACGAGCCGCGCCTGCCGCAGGAACTCCTCCTCCCCGCCCTTCAGCGAGATCGAGTTCACGACCCCTTTGCCCTGGAGGCACTTGAGCCCGGCCTCGATCACGCTCCAGTTGGAGCTGTCGACCATGATCGGGATCTTCGCGATGTCGGGCTCCGCGGCGATCAGGTTGAAGAAGCGGGTCATGGCCGCGGCCGAGTCGAGCATGCCCTCGTCCATGTTCACGTCGAGGATCTGGGCGCCGCTCTCGACCTGCTGGCGGGCCACGGCCAGCGCCTCCTCGTACTTGCCGGCCAGGATGAGCTTGTTGAACCGGGGCGAGCCGGTGACGTTGGTCCGCTCGCCGACGTTCACGAAGTTCGTGTCGGGGCGCAGGGTCAGCGGCTCGAAGCCGGAGAGGCGCAGGTAGGGCTCGACCGTCGGCACCGCCCGCGGGGGCACGCCCTCGACCGCGGCGGCGATCGCCTTCACGTACTCGGGGGTCGTGCCGCAGCAGCCGCCGACGAAGTTCAAGAAGCCGGCGCGCGCGAACTCGCCCAGGTCCGCGGCCATCGACTCGGGCGTCTCGTCGAAGCCGCCGAAGGCGTTGGGCAGGCCCGCGTTCGGGTAGCAGCTCACGAACAGGGGCGCCACGGCCTGGCAGCTCCTCGAGGAACGGCCTCATCTGCTTGGCGCCGAGCGCGCAGTTCATCCCCACCGAGAGGAGGGGCACGTGGGAGACCGAGTTCCAGAAGGCCTCGGGGGTCTGCCCCGAGAGGTTGCGGCCGGCGCGGTCGGTGATGGTGACGCTCGCCATCACCGGCACGCGGAAGCCCCGCTCTTCGAAGAGGCGCGCGATCGCGAAGAACGCGGCCTTGCTGTTCAGAGTGTCGAAGATCGTCTCCACCAGCAGGAGGTCGGCGCCGCCGTCGAGGAGGCCCCGCGCCTGCTCGTGGTAGGCCTCCACCAGCTCGTCGAAGGTCACGAGGCGGGCGCCGGGGTCGTTCACGTCCCGCGAAAGCGAGGCGGACCGGGTGGTGGGACCGAGCGAGCCCGCCACCCAGGCGAGCCGGCCGGGCTGCTCGGCCATCACGCCGTCCGCGGCCCGCCGGGCGAGTCGCGCGCCCGGCGACGTTCAGCTCGTAGGCCAGATGCGCCAGCTCGTAGTCGGCCTGCGAGATCGAGGTCGCGCGTGAAGGTGTTGGTCTCGACGATGTCCGCCCCGGCCAGCAGGTACTGCCGGTGGATCTTCTCGATGACGTCGGGCCGGGTGAGCGAGAGCAGGTCGCTGTTGCCCTTCAGGTCCTTGGGATGGTCGGCGAACCGCTCGCCCCGGAAGTCCTTCTCGCCCAGCTTCTCGAGCTGGAGCATCGTCCCCATCGCCCCGTCGATGATCACGATGCGCTCGGCCAGGAGCGCGCGCAGGGACTCTTCGGTGGGCCTTCCGGAACTCATCCCTCTAGTCTAGCAGCCGTCCGTGCTCCCCGCCGCCCGTGGCAGCGAAAGGGCGGCAGGGCTCCGGCGTTTCCTCGAATGAAACGCCACGGCGGACGGGCCTTCGAGCAAGACCGCGGACCAGCGTCGCCGGGTCGCCCTTCACGACTGGGCTGGATTGCCCCGGCTCGGCAGGGTGTGATAAGCCTCAGCGCAGTTGCCCGAATGAGGTCGATGCGACACTGGAGGATGTCATTCGTGCCCGGGGTCACCGGCCAGGCCGCGCTCCTGGCGCTCCTGGCGTCGCCGGCGTTGTGCCAGACGACCTTGAACCTCTCGCAGGACCTGGTTCCGCTGGGAATCGCCGGGACGAACATGGTCCCCAACCAGGCGTCTCTCGACGCCGGGCCGTTGCTGCATCTCGGTGTCGCCTACGCCATGTCGCACCAGATCGGCCGCGTGATCGCGGACCGAGGAACCTACTCACTTCCTGAGTCTCCAAACGCCGGTTTCCCACGTTCAATTGGGCGGCAACCCCACGACTCCGGACGTTCACGATCTGACCATCGATCTTCAGGGCTCCGACCTCGTCTTCACCCACCCGCTGCATTACGGCATCCACCTCTGGTACAACACGAACGTCGTACTTCAGAACTTCACGACTGACTATCAGCCACTCCCGTTCACGCAGGTCCGGGTCGTGGCCGTCGACGTCCCGAATGCACAGATACAGTTTGCCGTTGAGCCTGGCTGGCAGGATCCGAGCGCATTCAACTCGCGGACGGGACCGCCGGGATTTTCGGTTGGCCAGGCGATTGCTTACATCTTCAGAAACGGGCGACCTGTCCTGGGCCGGCTATTCACGCAAACTCCATTTACCGGTGATCGCTTCACAGTCGCGAATTCGACACCTCCCGTTTTGCCCGCAGTCCGGCCGGGAGACACTGCAGTCATCGGGTTCCCATCCGGTGCCGTCGCCGTCGCGATCAATCACTGCAACGGTTGCACCCTTCGAAATGTCACCGTCTTCGCCGCCCCAGGCGCTGGCGTACAGGGCCTTGATGCGCAGTCCAGCGTGTTCGAGCGGGTGTACTCGATCCCGAAGCCCGGCACGGACCGGTTGGTCAGTACCTGGGGAATAGCGTTCTTTCCGATCAATCGTCCCAACAACCTGATGCGTCTCGTCCGCGCAATAAGCGGGATGGATGGTGGGCTCGCGCTCATCGCGGAATACGTCGGGACAGTCGCGAGTCAAATCGACAGCCGGCGTTTGGCGGTTCGGGGGGGTGATGGCCCGACCGTGATCGGCGATGGCGACAGCGTGCCAAACGGCTCGTCGGTCGTCTTTCAAAGGCCATCAGATGGCGTCTTTCTCGGCTCTGCGAGCATCGTATCCCAGACGCCCCCAAGCGGTTCTCCCCCTCAGGTCGTCTTTACTTTCGACCGTGACCTTCCCGGGGGCTTGCCCGGAACGGTGATGGAATCAACCGATCCCAGCTGTCAATGGCGCCAACACGGTCCTCGAACGCAGTACCGTGCAGCGCTCGAGCTGCTGCATGGCTGCAGATATCGAAGGCCTCGCCAACAGCACGCTTCGTGGCAACTATATCCAGCGTTCGGCGTTTGCCAGTTTTTTTCTGTGCAAAGCACGAATCCATCAGGAGTTCCCCCACTGCGCCCTTGACGAACATGACGATCGCCAACAACGTCATCGACGGCGCTAACAGCAAGTCTGATTGGTGGTGGTTCGAGTTCGGAGCGATTCAAACCGCGACGCTGACGACGGCCATCGACCTGATGACCCACAGCGTGTTCTCGAACATCAACATCACGAATAACTTCATCGCCGATTCCGGACGCTCGGCCGTGTGGCTCGGGAACACTTCGGGCGGCAGCGTCAGCGGGAACTACATCTGGGATGCCAACGTCGCGCCCGGACCTGACCAACGCCTATCCGCCGAGGCTCGGCGACGCCTTGAAGCCGCTGGTGGTCGATACCACGTCGAGCGGCGTCGTCACCGCGAACAACGTCGTCGACAACGCGTCGGGGCGGGTGTTCGTGACGGACACGCAATTCCGCGAGCTGGCGGCGTACGCCCCCGGTGGCACGATGCGGCTGAGTGCCTACGGTGTCGGCGCGCTGCCCAATCCCGTCCTGACTCTCACCGACGCGGATGGCCAGACCACGGGCTGACGATCCAGAACACGACCCCGCATGCGCTCGACGTGCAGCTTCCCGCGGCGGCGGCGCTCGGCGGCGCCTTCGTGACCCTGACGTCGAGCGGCCAGAAGTACTTCGGCACGCTGTTCGTCGACAGTCAGGACAACATCCCCGCCGTCAACGGGTGCACCTACGAGGCGAGTCCTTCTTCGACTTCGGTTCCGAGCGGCGCGACGAGCGTGCCGATCCTGGTCGTGACGCAGGCCGGGTGCTCGTATCCGATCGCGGCCAGCGATCCGTTCGTCACCGCCCCGGCTGGCGGAACGGGCACCGGCGTCGTCATCGCGAGCTTCAACGCCAACTCGGGGCCGGCGCGAAGCGCCACCATCGAGATCGCCGGCCAGCCGATCACGCTGAGGCAAGCGTCCGTGGGGTTGGGCTTCTATGTCGTGCCTCCCTGCCGTCTCCTGGACACGCGAAATCCGGCGGGTGCCTTCGGCGGGCCCTCGCTTCAGGCGTCGGCCACGCGGTCGTTCACGGCGGCGGAAAGCTGTGGCGTTCCGGCCTCGGCGCGGGCGATCTCGGCCAACGCGACGGCGACGAATGCGGGCCAGCCGGGCTATTTGACCCTCTTCCCCGGTAACGGGACCCAGCCGCTCACCTCGACGATCAACTTCTTGGCGGGACGGACGCGGGCGAACAACGTCACGCTGCCGCTGGCGACGGATGGGACGGGGACGTTCAAGGTCTTCACCGGATCGCTCGCGCCCGTCGACTTCATTCTGGACGTGAACGGGTATTTCGAGTAGTCGACCCGAGGGTGTCCTGCTGCTTCCGGCTAGTGACGGCCGGGCGTCTCCGACGAGACACCCGGCCTACCCCTCGAGGCTACACACGGTGGGCAGACAGCGCCTAGGCCGGCTGCTCCCGACCGCGGATCAGTTGAAGGTCACGGTGTGGTCGTGAGAGACGTTGCTGCTGCTGCGTCTTGGCCACCCTCGTACCGGCCCCGATCTGCTGGACCTCCGCGGCGGTGAGCTCCACGCGTGTGCGTGTGGTCGGCGGTGCCGTGGATGTCGAGCGAGACCGCGCCCGCCGCCGTGATCTGCGCGGCGGTGACGGTGGCGACGTGGCCGTGGTTGGCGCTCACCACGCCGCTCTTGTCCCCGACGGAGCGGGGTGGGGGTCGGAGTGGGGTTCGGAGTGGGGCTGGGCCGTGGGGCTGCTGCCCCCTCCGCACCCGCTGAACGTGACCGTCACCCCCGCCAGAAGCGCCATCACCGACGCGGCCGTGAACTCCCGACGACTGAGATCTTCTCTGCTCATGGACACCCTCCCGAAGGACCCCCGACGACGCCCGACGCCACACGGAGAGGCAAGGTCCGTGCCGTCGCGGACATCCCGCTGTTTGCGGGCTTTCCGTGCTTCGGGCGGTTCCTTTGGCAGCTTACGCTCTGCGTAAGCGCTAACGGATCGAGGCGCCGACTGCGCTAGTCGATGTGGTACTTGGAGAGGTAGTAGCTCAAGGCGCGCTGGGAGACGCCCGAGGATCTCGGCCGCGTCTTTCTTGACGCCGAGGGCGCGCTGCAGGGCCTGCCGGATGGTCTCGCGCTCCACCCATTCCACGTTCGCGTGGAGCTTCGTCGACGGCAGTGCCGGTGGAGGTGGCGGGAGGGGCGCCGAGCATGGAGATGTCGGCGAGAGTCACCTCGGGACCGCGCGCCAGGACCACCGCGCGCTCGATCGTGTTCTCGAGCTCGCGCACGTTGCCCGGCCAGTCGTAGCTCGCGAGGCCCTCGCTCACCCCCGGGGCGATGCCCAGGGTCCGCTTGCCCGCCCGCGCCGCGTGCTTCGCCAGGAAGTGCTCGACGAGGAGCGGGATGTCGTCCCGGCGCTCGCGCAACGCGGGGATGTGGATCGGGATCACGCTCAGCCGGTAGTAGAGGTCCTCCTGGAAGCGGCCCTCGCTCACCATCTGGCGCAGGTCGCGGTTGGTGGCGGCGATGACGCGCAGGTCGACGGTCTCCGTGCGCTCCGAGCCGAGGGGCTCGAACTCGCGCTCCTGGAGCACCCGCAAGAGCTTCGACTGGAGGTAGGGGGCCAGGGTGCCGATCTCGTCCAGGAAGAGGCGTCCCTCCGTTGGCCAGCGCGAACCGGCCCTTCCGGTTCGTGGTGGCGCCCGTGAACGCTCCGCGCACGTGACCGAACAGCTCCGACTCCAGGAGCGGTCTCGGGGATGGCGGCGCAGTTCACCTTGATGAGCGGCATCTCGCGCTGGCCGCTGCGGTCGTGGATGGCCCGGGCCGCCAGCTCCTTGCCCGTCCCCGTCTCCCCGGTGATGAGCACCGTGCTCTTGGACGCGGCCACCCGCTCGACCACGCCCAGGAGGTCCTGGATGGCGCGGCTTCGACCCACGATCCCGTAGTGGTTGAACTCCTCCTCGCGCTCGCTCAGCAGGTAGCGATGCTCGGTGCGCAGCCGCTGGTGCTCGAGGGCCCGCGCCACCGCCACCATGAGCTCCTCGACCTCGAACGGCTTCTGGAGGTAGTCGAAGGCGCCGAGCCTCATGGCCTCGATCGCGTTCTCGATGGTGGCGTGGGCCGTCATCAGCAGGATCTGCGGTCGCTCGCCTTCCGGGACCGAAGCGCTCAGGTCGCGGATCAGCTCGAGGCCGGTGCGCTCCGGCATGCGGTTGTCGACCACCAGCACGTCGAAGGGGCGGCTCGCCAGGAGCCGCTGCGCGTCGTCGGCGCTCGTGGCGGTGGCCACCTCGTGCCCTTCGTCGCGCAGGGCCCGGCCCAGGTTCCGGACCAGCTTCTCCTCGTCGTCCACGAGGAGGACGGTGCCCCGCGGCTTCACGCGCGCCCCGCGGCCAGGGGGCCGGTGGTCGGGATCTCGATCCGCACCAGGGTCCCTTCGCCCACGACACTCGTGACCACGATCGTCCCCCCCAGCGCGTCCACGATGTTCTTGGCGATGGCGAGACCGAGCCCCGTTCCCGTGCGCTTGGTCGTGAAATAGGGCTCGAACACGCTGGGCAGGTCGGCCTCGGGGATCCCGAGGCCGCGATCGGCCACGGCGATCGCCGCGCGACCCTCCCCCACGCGTCTCCACGCGCACGCTCACGTCCGCAGCCCCCTTCCCGGAGGTCCGTCCCGCGCGCGCCGCTGAGCCGCCGCTTCCCTCGCGTTGCCGAGCACGTTCAGGAGGACGGTGCGCAGTCGCTCGCCGTCGGTCAGCGCCGTCACCGCCCCTTCGTGCTCCACCCGGACGTCCAGGCCGAGCGCGCTTCCCATCACCGCCGCCAGCCGCTTCCCGGCACAGCGTCCCGAGATCGGTCGGAGAGTACTCCAGCCGCAGGGGGCGGGCGAAGTCGAGGACTCCGTCCACCAGACGGTTGAGGCGGGCGACCTCCTCGTCGATCTCGCGGGCGGCGTCCCGAGCGTCCGCCGCCGTGGCCCCCTCCCGGCGCAGCGCGGCCAGGGAGGACTTGATGATCATGAGCGGGTTCCGCACCTCGTGGGCGATGACCGTCGACAGCCGGCCCGAGGGCCGAGAGCCGCTCGCGCAGCGCCGCTTCGCGTCGGAAGCGGTCGATGGCCTCGGTGAGGGCCCCGAAGGCCCGGGCCAGGACCGCCGCGTCTTCGTCACCCCAGGCGCCCGGGCACCGCGATCCGGCGCGCCAGGTCGCCGGTCGCGGTCATCTCCTTCATCACCTTGGTCAGGTCGGCGAGCGGCCGGGTCACGGTGCGCGCCACCGCGTAGCTGAGGCCCGACCGCGACCAGGAGGCCCACGACGCTCGCCCCGAAGAGAGCCGTTCGAAAGGAGCCGAGGAGCCGCAGGCGCTCGGTCCTCGACCGGAGGATCAGGGCCACCGGTCCCTCCCCGGACACCGCCGGCAGCCGCCGACTCATGGCCACGTACTCGTTGCCGTCGAGGGTGACCGACCTCCTCCCGCGGCCCGCAGGAGCAGCGTCGAAAGCAGCGCGTCGTCGCGCCCGGGAAGGGTGGAGGCGCGGACCCGGCCCCCGAACGCGAAGGCCACCTCGCTGTCCGTCACCCCCTTGAACTGTTGCGCGAGCCCGTCGTCGAGGGCGAAGCCGAGGCTCAGCGCGCCCAGGGTCTCCTGGGGAGCCGGTCCCACCACGATGGGGACGGTGATCACCTGGAGCACGCCGCGCGCCGCGGTCCGGAAGGTCGTCACCTCCTCGCCGCGCAAGGCCCGGCCCACGACCTCGGGCCCCACCGCGTCGAGCGGGCCCCCCAGGCTGGCACAGGGTCGCCCCCTTGGCGTCGGTGACCTCGAGGAAGTCCGACCGCACGCGGGCCATGAGGTCCTCGGCCACCGGTCGCACCGTCGGGGGGATCGCTCGTGGTCACCGCCGCCTTGAGCGTGGGCAGGTCCGCGATGAGGTGGACCTGCGCGGTGAGGTTCACGAGCCGGGACGCATGCTGCTCCTCGACGAGCCGCGCCGCGCGATCGAGGCTGCGGCGAAGGTCCGCCTCCGCCTCGGCCGTCACCCGGCGGGTCACCACCTGGATGGCGACCGCCACGGAGAGCACGGCGACCAGGGCCCCGGCCAGGAAGATGCGGTTGCGAAGGGACGAGAGAAGGGCCATCAGCGGACCTGGAACTCCAGATCCACCGCCGCCTCCCCGGCGGGAACCTCGATCTTCCGCGTCTCGCGGACGGCGCCGTCGGTCCAGACCGCGATCGTGTAGGAGC
Source organism: uncultured Acidobacteriota bacterium (assembly GCA_963760685.1). GTDB lineage: Bacteria > Acidobacteriota > Vicinamibacteria > Fen-336 > Fen-336 > CAVXEA01. The sequence continues at coordinate 1,502,618 of CAVXEA010000003.1, read as the reverse complement.
CCGCGGGCACCGAGGGAATCCGGAAGCGGCCCTCGGCGTCGGTGGTCGCGAAGATAGGGGTGCGCGAAGACGAGGATGAAGGCGCTCATGTGGGAGTGGATGTCGCAGAAGACCCGGACCACACCCGGGCGATCGAAGCGCACCGACTTCGACTGGCCCCGCGGATAGCGGCCGAGGTCGAACCTCTTGGCCTTCGAGAAGGAGAAGACGTTGTGGTAGGTGCGATCGTCGTTGGGGAAGGCCACACTCGTCCCCGCCTGCACCGCGAGCACGTAGGGGAAGAACGCCTCGTTCCGCTGGTCCAAGGCGGCATCGCCCTGGCTCGTCTCGTCGAAAGCCCCGATGGGGCCGGACTCGAGGTAGACGACACTCCGGCGGCGATCCGGGGAGTCGCGCGGCGGGGCCATCCCCAGGTCGGTGACCGCGGGCCGCGGCTGGACGGTGGCCACTCGAGACGCACGTCGACGCGGCCTCGGATGGTCCCGGCTTCGCTGGCCTGCGGGCAGGGCCGAGAAGAGCGCGATCAGCATCGCGGCCCGGGCGGCTTCCGCTCCGCAAGGGGTTCAAAAGCGCCAAAGGATCTGGGCGGCAGGGAAACCGTGCCGGCCGGGCGGGCCCGCATCCCGCCAGTTGTACTGGTAGACGGCCTTGATCAGGAGCCCTCGCCTGAGGGCGTAGGCGAGACCGGCTTCGACCCGGGTCACGGGCGCGTCCCACGAGTCACGCCGGGTCGAGCCCTGGATCTCGCTGAAGCCCAGCCGGTCGAACCGGGCCGCCACGTCGAGGCCGGGGGCCAATCGATAGACGGCTTCCAGGCTCAGTGACACGGGCCTCGACCGGATCCTCGATGAGGGGAGCATCGATCGCGGGCAGGTCCCAGTCCGTCCAGATCCCCTCGGCCCGCACCATCGCGTGGCCGCGCGAATACTCCGCGTCGAAGCCGGCCGCCCGCTGGCGCCTCGTACGCCCGGCCTGGTCCGGGGGCAGGGCGGAGTCCAAGGACCGGTCGAAGTATTGGCCCGCGGCCACGGAGAGCCCGAGCACGAGACCGGTGACCGGCGTCGCCTGCACGCGGCCCGAGACCTGCTTCCCGTCGTTGTCGTCCTCGACCCTGGGATAGGAAAGCGAGCCCTGGGTGACGGCCGCGGCGAGCTGCAGCGGCTCGCGGCCGATCCGCACCTCGACCCCCGCGTCCCAGCGTTGCCCGTCTACGACCGGCACGCCCGGCCCCGGGTACGGGTTGCCGACGGGATAGCGCACGAGCCAGCCGAAGCCGCGCACCCTGAGCAGGTCGTCGGCGTTGGCCGGCACCGCGTCGGAGCGCATCGTGGTCAGGTACTGGTAGGCCAGCGGGTAGCCGATCAGGGGATTGCCGGAGCCGTAGGGCCGGCGACCGAAGGCCCCGAACACCGGGGGGACGAGGCCGATCTGCGCGTCGAACGATCGCGCCGCCCACGGCTTCAGCCGAAGGTAGAGCGCGTAGACGCGCGGCGTTTCGAGGTTGTCGGTGCGCGCCTCGAAGAGGAGCGCCGCGGGACGGCCCAAGGCCAGGGACGAGGAGAGAGAGAGCGACGCGCGGCGCAAGGGGTTGCTCTCGTAGCCGGTGTCGTTGAAGAAGGCCGGGTCTTCGGGCGCGATCGAGGCCGCGATCTCCCCGCCCAGCGTCAGCGGGCCCCACTGCTGCCAGGCGGGGTCCCCCGCGTCACCCGCCCGCGGCGCCGTGAAGAGCAGGGCCGCGGTGAGGAGGGCGCCCTTCGCCCATCTTCGGTAGGAGTTGGACCTCATTCGCCGCAGTCGGAGAGGTTAGCACGCCATCTTGGTATCCTCTGGCCCGGGAGATCCCATGAACTACGCGTTCGCGAGCGACAACTCGGCCCCCCTTTGCCCCGAGGCTCTCCGCGCCCTGGACGCCGCCAACCAGGGCACGGCTGTCCTCCTACGGCAGCGACGCCGCCACCGAACGCGCCATCCGCGCGGTGCAGAGCCTCTTCGAGACCGATTGCGCGGTCTACTTCGTGACCACGGGCACCGCGGCGAACGCCCTCGCCCTGTCGGCGGTCTGTCGGTCCCACCACGCCATCGTGTGTCACGCAGGCGCGCACCTGCAGACCGACGAGTGCGGCGCGCCCGAGTTCTTCACGGGCGGGGCCAGGCTCCTGCCCCTGGCGGGCGCCCACGGCAAGCTCGATCCCGCGTGCGGTCGAGGCGCTCGTCGCGCAGCGCACCGGCGACGTGCACTTCTCCAAGCCCGCGGCCTTGAGCCTGACCCAGTCGACCGAGGCGGGCACGGTCTACACCTGCGACGAAGTCGCGGCCCTGGCCGGCGCCTCACGCCGCCAGGGGCTCCGGCTCCACATGGACGGGGCGCGCTTCGCGAACGCCGTGGCCTCGCTCGGCGTCCTCCCCCGCGCCATCACCTGGGAGGTCGGGGTCGACATTCTGTCCTTCGGCGGAACCAAGAACGGCATGGGCCTGTCCGAGGCCGTCGTGTTCTTCGACCGGGCGCTGGCCGAGGACTTCGAGTACCGCCGCAAGCAGGCCGGCCAGCTCACCTCCAAGATGCGCTTCCTGTCGGCGCCCTGGCCGAGCCTCCTGGAAGGAGGGCACTGGCTGCGCTATGCGCGCCATGCCAACGCCGCGGCGGCGCGCCTCGCGGCCGGTCTGCGGGGTCTGGCCGGGGTCCGGGTGCGGCATCCCGTGGAGGCGAACGCCGTGTTCGTCGATCTGCCCGAGGCCGCGCACGCGAGCCTGAGCCGGGACTGGGCGTACCACTTCTTCGAAGGCAGCGGCCACCGGTTCATGTGCTCGTGGCAGACGACCGACGCCGACGTCCAGGCCCTAGTGGCCGACCTCCGGCGCCTCTGCGGCACCGCCCTGCCCTGAGGCCCGGGCCTGGAGAGACGTCTTCGCCCGCGCCTCCAGGAACTGCTTGATGAAGATCCGCATGGCGTCACGGCTCCACATCACGGTGCCGCGAGCCGACTGTCCGGGAAGGGAACCGATGGAGCTCACGAGCCCATGGGGGATCACCCGCCCGTCCTCCACGGCGAAGACCATCCCCCCCGAATCGCCGTGCGCGAGCTCATGGTAGAGGAACCACTGTGAGCCGTAGGGCACGGCCGGGGCGACGATCGGGAGGATCCTGGCACGGTGTCCGGGGGCCGCCAGGTAGAGCTGTCGGGGAAGGCTGCCCGTCGAAGCCTGGAAGGTCTCGGGCCCGAAGGGCTGCGCGACGATGGCGTTCTTCTGGAGCTCCAGGATCGCGATGTCCACCTGGTGGGCATCGCGTCGCTCCTTCCGCGGCCAGACGAGCTCGGCCCGTGACGACCAAGTGCCGAGCTTGACCACGATCTCGTCGGCCACGTGGTCGGACGGACCATCCTCGCCGGTCATCAGCGTGTGCAGGTCGCCCAGGGTGTACATCCGGTCGCCGAGCGCCCACAGGAGACAGTTGCCCGTCTCCTCCTGGTACGAGCCGTCGGGCGAGGCGGAGCGCGCGGTGACCGCCGCGACGGGGGGATGCACTGACAGAGCCGCTGCATCCGCCGCTTGCACTTGCACCGCCCCCAGGAGGGCGAGCGCACCAAAGGTCCACGTTCTCGATGCGTCCATGAGCGGCTCCTTTGCGGGAGCCGCTTGGCCAAGCAGCCCGTCTTGTCACTCTCAAGATGGGCTGCGGTCATCGGGAAGTCTTCGGAGAGACAGGGGGATTTCATCGGCGGCGGGCATCGTGGCGCGGGTAGGCGCACGCTCGCCGCCTGACATCGCCATGGCGGACGCAACCGACCAGAACCCGGGGCGGGCGGGGACCCACAACCCCTCGCGGGGTCAGCGTCCCGCCGAGGCCGTCCTCAACCGCCGTCGGTTTGCGTCGTGTCGTCGATCTGGACCGCGCGGAGCTGCAGGCGAACCCGGCCGAGCCGGAACTCGTCGCCATCCGACAGTCGCGTCGGCACGGAGATTCGGTTTCCCGACACGTAGGTTCCGTTCTTGCTGCCCAGGTCCTCGAGGATGGGAGCCCCTCCCTCGATCAGGATCCGGGCGTGCCGTCTCGAAACGCTGGGCGACTCGATCCAGACGGTGCCGGCTTCGACCCGCCCGAGCAGGTTCTCCCCGGGACGCAGGGCGACTTCGCGCCCTTCGACGAAGAGCCGGTAGGCGGTCGGAGTGACCCCGGGAGAGTCCGCCGACTCGGCGGCCTCGCCGCAAAAGGCGTAGCCCACCCCGTGCACGGTGCGCAGGAACGCGGGACTCTTCGCATCGTCGGCGAGGGCCGAGCGGACCTCGAGCACCACCGTGGCCAGGGTCGAGTCCGAGACCGCGGTGCTCGGCCAGAGCCGGTCGCGGACCCGTTTCTTGGTCACCACGTTGGGCCGATGCGCGAGGAGCAGCTCCAGGAGCTCGAAGGCCTTGGGGCCGAGCGGACACAGCTCCCCACCGCGCAGGAGCTGGCGCGTCCCGCGGTCGAGCACGAAATCGCCAAACTGGATTCGCAATGGCGCCACCCGACGTGCTTTAGGGCTCTTCGAAGAAAGGCATGTTAGCGTTGCCTGCTCGTCGCCACAAGAACGAACCGATCCGGCGCGTGAGGTCGCCGGCACGGCGTGGTCCACGACAGACGCCTACACGAAAGGGGTATCCCATGACCAAGACCCGCCTGCTCGTCGCCGCGCTTTCGCTGTTGCCCATCGCCGCCGGGAGTGGGGCGTCCTTCCCCAATCCTGTGTTACCCGGCTTCTACCCGGACCCGAGCGTCGTGCGCGTCGACCACGACTTCTACCTCGTCAACAGCAGCTTCGAGTTCTTCCCCGGCGTGCCCGTCTGGCACAGTCGCGACCTCGTGCACTGGGAGCAGCTCGGTCACGTGCTGACGCGTGACAGCCAGTTGCCCTTGCAGGGCGCGCGCGCGTCGGGCGGCATCTACGCGCCTACCCTCCGATATCACGCTGGCACGTTCTACATGATCACGACCAACACCACCGGCGGCGGCAACTTCCTGGTCACCGCGAAGGACCCGGCGGGCCCCTGGTCCGAGCCGGTCTGGCTGCGCGAGGTCGGTGGGATCGACCCGTCGCTCTTCTTCGACGACGACGGGACGGCGTACTTGACCACCCACTCGGGCCCGGACGGCGGGGCGCGCGGCATGTACCAGGCGACGGTCGACGTGACGACCGGAAAGCTCCTGCAGCCACTCCGCCTCGTCTGGGATCGCACGGGCACGCGGTACCCCGAGGGGCCACACCTCTACAAGATCCGCGGCCGGTACTACCTGCTGATCGCGGAGGGTGGCACGGAGTATGGCCACATGGTGACGATCGCTCGGGCCGACACGCCGTGGGGCCCGTTCCAGGCCTGTCCCAGGAATCCCATCCTCACCCACCGTCGTACGGAAAACGACGTACCCGTCCAGGGCACCGGTCACGCTGATCTCGTGGAGGCCGCGGACGGCAGCTGGTGGATGGTCTTCCTCGGCTTCCGCCCCGTCCTGGGCAACTGGCACCATCTCGGTCGCGAGACGTACCTGGCGCCGGTCACCTGGGATGCCGAAGGCTGGCCGGTGGTGAACGGCGGCCGACCTGTGGGCCTCGAGGTGGAAGCGAAGACCCTGCCCGCCGCTCCCGTCGCGGCGCCAAAGGCGCGCACCCCATTCGAGGGTCCGCTCGGCTTCGAGTGGAACTACTTGCGCAATCCCGAGCGCACCGCCTACGCGCTCGACACGCGCGTCGGCTGGCTCACCCTCCGCGGCGGGTCCGCGAGCCTCGGCGCGTCGGAATCACCGACCTGGGTCGGGCGGCGCCAGCAGCACATGAACGTCCGCGTCGCGACGCTCGTCGACTTCACGCCGACACGCGACGGTGAGGAAGCCGGCCTCAGCGTCTACATGAGCCCGGACCATCGCTACGAGCTCGGCATCCGCCGGATGGAGGGAGCGCGACAGGTCTTCGTGCGCCAGCGAATCGGACCCTACCTCGACGCGATCACGGCCCAGGCACCACTCGCAACCGGCGGGCCGATCGTGCTGCGGGTCGAAGGCACGGCCACACGGTATGCGTTCTCGTACGGTGTCCCGGCACGCGAGGGGATGGTGAGCGCGTGGGCTTCCCTCGGCGAAGCCGCTACCCGCTATCTTTCGTCCGAGGTGGCCGGCGGTTTCACGGGCGTCTACTTCGGCCTCTACGCGACGGGCAACGGCCAAGCCTCCTCGGCTCTGGCGCATTTCGACTGGTTCGACTACGAGCCCGCGCCCTAGGGTCCGTCCCGCAGGCCCCGACAAGTGCCGCAGGGGGAGGGCTGGTTCCTGCCCGCGGCCCCTCCCGCGACCATCTCCGCTTATCATCTGTCTCAGCATGGGTGTCCTACGGACATGAAGACGCGGAGAGAGCCTGTGATGAAGCGTCCCGGCGCAACCGAACGAAGCCGACCGACACCTTCGGCCGCCGGGTCCGATGTGAGGCTACGTTGATCATGGATCCGCACCTCGTCTCCTTCTGGATTCGGTTTGCGGGGGTACCGGAGTTGCGGTATTCGTACGGAGTCACCGCTTACAGCCTCGACGATGCTCTCGAGCTGCTCAAGAAGCACCAATTGGTGGGCCAGGATGTCGAGAGCCCCATAGCGATCAGCGCCAACGTTCGCATCGAGGATCTGGACCAGGCGAACGTGGTGCCGAACTGCGGCCCCATGGCCTTCCGCGGGGTGTGGTACCCGTTCTCCGATCTGGGCGACGGGCCTTCGTGAACGAGTGTCCGGCGACTTCCTGACGGGAGGAGGTGACGCGAATGCGCACCCTTCGCAAGTACTTGCTCATCTTCGGAGGTGTGTTCTTCCTCATGTCGGCGCTGCAGCTCGTGAGGTTCTTCAACCAGCCGGGCGACATCTGGTGGACACCCAAGCCGCTGGGCTTGGCGCTGGCCGGCGCCTCGGATCGGGTCGAGGTGTACGTTCGCGACGTCGCTCTTCTGGAGCATGTCAAGGCGGGTCGCGTACATCTACTGACCGACACGGGCGCCAGCCCGGTCATGGAGTCCGACATTCGGCTGCGCTTCAACAACTGGGACCGCGTCCGAGCCGAGAGGATTCCATCACTTCTGGGGGTCGGGATAGCCCTGGGTGCCTCGGGAGTCTTCTTCCTCTTCGGTGTTCTTGGCTGGGGTCCGCCCAAGCCGACGGCCGCTACGGAGTAGGGCTGGCGAGGACGGGAGTGGCGGAAGCGGGTAGGAATCGAACCTACCGCTGCGAGGGTCAGCTCGCAGCCGGACGGCTTTGAAGGCCGCGCAGGTCACCAGACCCGAATCGCTTCCGAGCGCCCGCTAGCCTATCGCATTCCGAGGCCACGCCGCGGTTGCGGGGCCCGGCCTCCGGGTGACCCGCTCCGTCTCGAAATGACCGTGGCCGGACTTCCGGCTAGAATCGTCCGTCATCTGCATGGTTCAATCCAAACGGCCGAACGTCACGAGACGCTCATACCGTGTGCGGTCGCGCAATCCGGGTCTCGTCCGCATGCGGATGGCGAGCCGCCGCGAGGCCGTGGGACCCACCGTGGAGCGGATCATCGAGGCGGTCGAAGACGCCGGCCTCGATTCCGACCAGAAGCTCGACCTCGCGGTGGCGCTGGCCGAGGCCCTTTCGAACGCCGCGGTGCACGGCAACCGCCTGCGTCCGCGCTCGCAGGTGATCGTGACGGTCTACGTCACCCCGGGCGAGAAGGCCACGGTCGAGGTGAAGGACTCCGGGAGCGGCTTCGACGTCGAGCGCCTCTCCGATCCCACCGACGGCCATCGGATCCTCGCGCCCAATGGCCGCGGGGTGTTCCTCATGCGGCGGCTCGTCGACCAGGTGGAGTTCTTCCCCCCGGGCAACCGGGTCAGCCTGATGATGGAGGCGCGCTAGGTCGTCCGCGCTCAGGCTATCGGCTCGAGGCCTGCGGCGGCCTCCTCCATTCGTCGATGAGCGAGGCGACGAGGCCCGTCCAGCCGGTCTGGTGCGAAGCGCCCAGCCCTTCACCGGTGTCGCCGTTGAAGTACTCGTGGAACAGGATCAGGTCGCGCCAGTGCGGGTCTTCCTGGAGCTTGCGGTTCCGGCCGTGGAAGGGGCGGCGGCCCGAGCCGTCGCGGGTGAAGATGCCGATCATGCGGTTGGCGAGATCCTCGGCCACCTGAAAGAGGGTGCGAGGCTCGCCCCCCCCGGGACCGGAGACCGTCAGCAGCGCGCCTTCGGCGGTCCCCAGCTTGCGCAGCGACTCGATCATCAGGAAGGTCGTGGGAAACCAGATGGGGCCACGCCAGTTCGAGTTGCCACCCTTGATCTTCGACTCGGCCTCCGCGGGCTCGTATCTCACCTCGCGGTCGCCGAAGCGGTAGGGCTGCGTCTCGTGGAACTTCGAGAGGCTGCGCATGCCGTAGGGCGATAGAAACTCGTCCGGGTCGACGAGGCGGTCCAGGAGCCGCTGGATCTGGCTCTCGTCGACGATCGCGCAGACGTGGAGGCGTCCCTCGGGCCGATGCACGGAGTGGCACACGCCCTGAACGATGTGCGACTTGTTCTGGAGGAACCAGTGGAAGTTCGTCTTGAACTCCTGGAAGGGCTCGATCCACCGGTCCTCCAGGCGCTCGACCGCGAAGAGAGGGATGAGGCCCACGAGGGAGCGCACGCGAAACTTCTCGAACCGGCCGTCAGGGAAACGGAGCACGTCGTAGAAGAAGCCGTCCTCCTCGTCCCAGAGCTGGTAGTCGCGGCCCCCCATCTTCTTCATGGCCGCCGCGACGTAGATGTAGTGCTGGAAGAACTTGCTGGCCAGCCCTTCGTAGGCCTGGTTCTCCCGGGCCAGCTCCAGGGCCATCCGCATGAGGTTGAGGCACAGCATTCCCATCCAACCGGTGGCGTCCGACTGCTCGAGGGCGGCCCCGTCGGCGAGCTTCTCGCTGCGATCGATCACGGCGATGTTGTCGAGGCCGAGGAAGCCGCCCTCGAAGACGTTGTTCTCCTCCCGGTCCACCTTGTTGACCCACCAGGCGAAGTTGATGAGGAGCTTGTGGAAGCACTTCTCCAGGAACACCCGGTCGCGCGGTTCCCGACCGGAGGCGATCCATGTTGTAGACGCGCCAGACCGCCCAGGCCTGGACCGGCGGGTTCAGGTCGGAGAACTCCCACTCGTAGGCGGGGATCTGCCCGGAAGGATGCTGGAACTGCTCGAAGAGCAAGTGGCGGAGCTGCTCCTTTGCGAACTCCGGGTCGACGAGGGCGAGGGTGATGCAGTGGAAGGCGAGGTCCCAGGCCGCGAACCAGGGGTACTCCCACTTGTCGGGCATGGACATGACGCGCATCGAGTTGAGGTGGCGCCAATGCGTGTTGCGGATGTGCTTGCGTGAATCGGGGGGCGGCCAGCGGGGGTTGTCGCCCTCGAGCCACCGGTTCACGTCGAAGAGGTAGACCTGCTTCGACCACAGCATGCCGGCGAAGGCCTGGCGCTGGATCAGCTTTTCGTCGTCCGAGGCGGCGGGGGGCTGGATGGCCGCGTAGAACTCGTCCGCCTCCCGCTGCCTCTGGTCCACGATGGCGTCGACGTCGGCCAAAGGGTTCGGCGGGCGCTCGGGGGTCAGGCGAAGGCGCAGGGTCACGGCGCCGCCCGCGGGCACCTCGCGTCGGAAGACGGCGCAGGCCTTGGTCCCGATCTCCTCCGGGCAGACGCAGTCTTCCCCGAGGACCAGGGCGCGGTGGAACGCGTCCTTGACCTGGGGCCTGCGGCTGCGCGCCCGGGCGCCGAAGACGCGAGCGGCATTCGTCTCGTTGTAGGTGAACAGGAATCGGGCGTCCTCCTCGACGTAGAGGTGCCGGGGGCCGAGACGATACTCGAAGGGCAGGCCGGCGAGGAGCTCGGCCGAATGATCGTCGGCGACCAGGACGCGCGTTCCTTGCGGGGCGGCGCTCGCGGTGATGTAGGGCTCGGATGCCGCCGAATCGCCCCAGGCCCAGGTGTTCCGGAACCACAGATGCGGGATCAGCTGAAGGGGCGCCGGCTCCGGTCCGCGGTTCCAGGCCGTGATGCGGATGGCGATGTCCTCGGGTGAGGCCTTCGCGTACTCCACGAACACGTCGAAGTACCGGTCGTCGTCGAAGATTCCCGTGTCGAGCAGCTCGAACTCAGGCCCGCGCCCGGCGCGCCGCTGGTTCTCCTGGACGAGCCAGGCGTACGGGAACTCGCGCTGAGGGTATTTGTAGAGAAACTTCTGGTACGAGTGCGTCGGGGTCGCGTCGAGGTAGAAGTAGCACTCCTTCACGTCCTCGCCGTGGTTGCCCTCCGAAGGCACGAGCCCGAAGAGCCGCTCCTTCAGGATGGGGTCGCGCTCGTTCCAGAGGGCGAGGGCGAAGACCAGGACCTGATAGCGGTCACAAAAGCCCGCGATCCCGTCTTCGCCCCAGCGATAGGCCTTGCTCCGCGCGAGGTCGTGCGGCAGGTACCCCCACGCATCGCCGCTTGCGCTGTAGTCCTCGCGGACCGTTCCCCAGGCCCGTTCCGCGACATAGGGCCCGAAGCGGCGCCAGCCGGAATGATCGTCCCTGACCTCGCGGAGCCGGGCATGCTCGGCGGTGGTGCCGCGCAGGGGCAAGGGCTAGCTCCAGCGAAAGAGCCGAAGACCGACCGCGAAGCTCAACCCGCCCCAGGCGACGAGGACGAGGAGCCGCGCCGCCTGGGAGGCAAGGGGAGCGCCTTCGAGCACCACCGCGCGAAGCGCGTCGTTGAGCGCGGTCAAGGGCAGCGCCCGGATCAAAGGCTGCAGCGGGGCCGGGAAGCGGTCGGCGGAAAAGAACACTCCGGAGGCGATGAACATGGGCATCATCACCACGTTCATGAGGCCCATCACCGCCTCGATGCGTCTCGCCCGCGAGGCCACGAGGAGCCCGATTCCGCCGAAGCAGAGCGCACCCAGGGCACCAATCGCGAACACCGCGAGAAGCGAGCCCCGAAAGGGGACCCCGAAGGCCAGGTGGCCGAAGCCCAGGACGAACGTCGCCTCCACCACCATGAAGGCGATGCGCATGAGGACGATCGAGGCCAGGAAGTCGCTCCGCCGCATGGGCGTCGCGACCAGCCGCTTGAGGAGCTTCTTGATGCGCATGTCGACGAGGTTGAAGCCGACCCCCCACATCCCCCCGCTCATGACGTTCATGCCCAGGATGCCGGGCATCAGGAAGTCGATGTAGCGACCGCCGGGCTCGCGAGAACGCGACGTCGCGGGTGGCCAGCGGGTCCTGCCGACCGGCCGCGCGCTGGAGGGCGTCGTCCACGCGGCCGCGCGCGATGGCGGCCTCGGGCCGCGAGGGGTCGAGCTGGTACTCCGCGGCGCTCCCCTCGCCCTTGCGCACCACCAGGTCGACCCGGCCTTGGCGCAGGTCGGCCAGGGCCTGCGCCTCGTCGACCGACCGCACTTCGAGGAGCGGGCCCTTCGCCAGGGCCGCTCGCAGCTCCGCCGCCGTGGGACCCTCGATGACGGCCACGGCCGACGGGGCCGGGGGTCGGTTGCGAAAGGCGAGGCCCAGGCACACCGACAGCAGGATCGGGAAGATGAAGCTCCAGAACACGACCTCCGACTCGCGGTGGAACTCGCGAAAGCGGACGAAGCACAGCGCCGCGAAGGCCCGAAGGCGCGTCTCGTCAATCATCCCGAAGGTGCCTCCCGGTGAGAGCGACGAACACGTCCTCGAGGCTCGCGTGGCGGGTGGTGAGGCTCAAGAGGTCGAAGCCTCCCGTGCGCAGCCGATCGAGGAGCGGCGGAATCGCCAGGTGTGGCTCGGTCACGTTGAGAACCAATGTCCCCGCTTCTTCGTGGACCGACTTCACCGCCGGCAACGCCTCGAGGTGGGAGGCGCGCAAGGGTCCCTCGGGGTTCGGAGCGGCCGAGATCTCGATCACGTGATCGCCGCCCAGGGTGTGCATGAGCTCCCGCGGCGATCCCATGGCGATCACCTGCCCGTGGTCCACCACCGCGACGCGGTCGCAGAGCTTCTCCGCCTCGTCCATGTAGTGGGTGGTGAGGAGCACCGAGCGTCCGCGCGACTTCAGGCCGTGCACGATGTCCCAGAGCTGCCGGCGCGACTGCGGGTCGAGGCCGGTGGTGGGCTCGTCGAGGAAGAGGAGCTCGGGGTCCCCGACGAGGGCGCAGGCCACGGCCAGGCGCTGCTTCTGCCCGCCGGAGAGGGTCCCCACGCGGGCTCGGCGCTTCTCGCCGAGCCCGACCTCCTCGAGCACGGCGTCGCTCGGCCGGCCTTCCCGGTAGAAGCTGCGGAAGAGGCCGATGGTCTCGTCCACCTGGAGCTTCTCGGAGAGCACCGTCTGCTGCAGGCAGACCCCGATGCGCTCGCGGATCTCGCGGTCGTCCCGGCCCCACCTCCGGCCGAGCACCGACACTTCGCCCGCCGTCGGCTCGAGGAGCCCTTCCAGGATCTCGATGGTCGAGGTCTTGCCCGCGCCGTTCGGTCCGAGGAGGCCAAAGCACTCGCCTGTGCCGATCGAGAAGGAGAGACCACGGACGGCTTCCACCGGCGCCATAGCTCTTGCGGAGGTCGCGTACCTCCACGGCGGGGAGGCTCAAAGGTAGGTCTCGATCCTGGCCCTGGCCCGGAGCGAGTTCACGAGGGACTGGAACGTGGTCTGCCGTTTCTCGCGCAAGACCTCGGCCCGAACCGCCCCCTGGACGCTGTCGAAAGAGAAGGGGGGCCCGGGAATGCGCTTCTCGAGCTTGATCACGCTCAGGCCGACGGGAGTCTCGACGAGCCCGGAGACCTGGCCCGGCTGGAGGGCGAACGCCGCCTGGTCGAACACGGGCGGCATCATTCCCCGCCGGATCTCGACGAGGCCGCCCTTGGCTTTCGTCTCCGGATCTTCGGACTGCTCGCGCGCGATCTTCGCGAAATCGGCTCCGCTCGCGGCCTGATTCGCGGCGAAGGCCGCCTTGACCCGGATCGTCTCCTTGGTCCGCTCCGTGGCGCCGGGGGGAAACTTGAAGAGGATGTGCCGGATCTGGAGCTTTTCGCCGGGATCGAAGGCCCGGGAGTTGGCCTCGAAAAAGGCTGTCGCCTCGGCGTCCGAGACCGTGATTCCCGCTCCCACCTTGGCCAGGAGCGCGTTCACGGTCTCCTGCACCCGCAGCTCCTCTTTGTACGACTGCGTGTCCAGCCCCTGGTCGGCCAGCGATTCCTCGAATCGCTTCTCGTCCTTGAAGCCGGCGCGCACCTGGTCATAGACGGCCTCTACCTGCTTCGTGTCCGCCGCGACGCCTCGGGCCATCGCCTCCTGGAAGAGGAGCTCGCGCACGATGTACTGGTGCATCGCCTGCCGCACCGCTCCCGGCGTGTCTTTCTCGCGGTCCTTCGAGTCCTGGAGGGCTTTCTTGGCCAGCCCCAGGACCTGCTGCATGCGAACCACCTGCCCGTTCACCCGGGCCACGATGTCGGGCAGTGGACTCGGGAGGGGTGTGACCCGGTCGATCGCGGGGGGGGCGCCGGGATCCGCGGAGGGAAAGGCGGGGTCGACCGAGGGCGATGCCGACGGCCCCGCGGGCCGCGAGCAGCCTGCGGCGACGAGGATCACCCACCCGAATGCGGCCCGCTTCTTCCCCAAGAGTCTTCCTCCCGTCTCGAGGAAGGCTAGGTGCGCCCCCGGGGCAATGTCAAGGTAGGGATAGCATGGGGCCATGTTCTCCTCGAGGACGCGCTTCGACCAAAGGCCCAATCGGCTCTCCCTGGCGCGGGACGAGAAGCGCCGGGCCGGGGCGCGGGTGCTCGACCTCACCGAGTCGAACCCCACGCGGGTGGGACTACCCTACCCGGACGATCTGCTCTCGCCTCTGGCCGATCCTGCGGCCCTTCGCTACGAGCCCTCGGCCCGGGGAGCGCTGCGTGCGCGCGAGGCCGTGGCCGCCGACCATGCTCGCCGCGGGTTGCGGGTCGACCCCGAACAGCTCCTGCTGACCGCGAGCACCAGCGAGGCCTACGCCTTTCTCTTCAAGCTCCTCTGCGACCCGGGCGACGCGATCCTGGTGCCCCGCCCCGGCTATCCCCTCTTCGACTTCCTGGCCGTCCTGGAGTCCGTCCGGGTGGACGCCTACCCGATGGAGTACGACGGGCGTTGGCGCATCGACGTGGCGACACTGCGGGAGCGAATGACGCCCGGCACTCGCGCCCTCGTCCTCGTGAACCCCAACAACCCCACGGGCTCCTTCCTGAAGAGGGAGGAACGCAAGGAGATCGAAGAGCTCTGCGCCTCGCGCGGCATCGCTCTCGTCTCGGACGAGGTCTTCGCGGACTTCGCCTTGCGGGACATCGCCTCTCGCGCGGAGAGCCTCGCCAAGGACGGTCCCGCCCTGGGCTTCGCGCTGGGCGGCCTCTCCAAGTCCTGCGGCCTCCCCCAGGTCAAGCTCGGCTGGATCGCGGTCTCCGGCCCGGACGATCTCAAACAGGAGGCGCTCCGCCGGCTCGAGGTCGTGGCCGACACCTTCCTCTCGGTTTCGACCCCGGTGCAGGTGGCGGCCACGCCGTTCCTCGGACGGCTCCCCGAGCTGCAGGCCCCGATTCGCGAGCGGGTCAAGGGCAACCACGCCCGGCTCGCGTCGCGAACCTCGGGCTCGGCCGCGACCCTGCTCGACGACGAGGGAGGTTGGTCGGCGGTGCTCCGGGTGCCGGCCACGCTCAGCGAGGAGGAGCGCGTCACGCGACTGCTCGTGGAGCACGACGTGCTCGTGCATCCCGGGTACTTCTTCGACTTTCCGAGCGAAGCGTATCTGGTGCTGAGCCTCCTGCCCGAGCCCGGGGTGTTTGCCGAGGGGCTCGAGCGGATCGTCCAGTCCCTCGTGCTATAAACGCGAAAGGGCGCAGTGGCGCGTCCACCGAAGACGAGCAAGGAGCACCGCCGATGCCGGTCAAGCGCGTTTCGCCCGAGGAAGCCCGGAGCCTGGTCGAGAAGAACGGATACGTCTACGTGGACGTCCGCTCCATTCCCGAGTTCGAGGCCGGCCATCCGAAGGGTGCCTACAACGTTCCCTGGAAGCACATGGACGCGAGCGGCGTCTCCGACAACGAGGACTTCGTGGGGGTGATGGAAGCGGCCTTCGGCAAGGACGCGAAGATCGTGCTGGGCTGCAAGAGCGGTGGACGGTCGCTGGCCGCAGCGCAGACCCTCATCGAGGAGGGCTTCTCCGACGTGGTGGATCAGCGCGCGGGCTTCATGGGCGGCATGGGTCCGCAGGGCCCGGAGGCGGGGTGGGCTCCCAAGGGGCTGCCCACGAGCCAGGTGGCGGAGGCGGGCCGCGACTACTCGGCACTCGCGCCGAAAGCCCGATGAGGGCCCCGAAGGCGATCCTCGTCGGCGGAGGCACCGGTGCGCTGGGGCGCGCACTGGTGGCCCTGTCCCTCGAGGCGGGATCCCGCGTGGCGGTCCCCTATCGCTCGACCGCCGAATGGGACGCCCTCGTGGCCGAGAGCCAAGGACCCCGGCCGGCTCTTCGGCGCGGCCGCCGACCTGGCCGACCCCGTGGAAGCAGATCGCTTCGTGGGCAACGCGGCCACCGCCATGGGTGGCCTGGACGGCGTGGCCGCGCTCGCCGGCGCCTACGCCGGTTCGGGCCCCTTCGAGAACGCCTCGCCCGGCGAGTGGGAGAGCATGATCAAGACCAACCTGGGAACGGCCGCCGCGCTCTGCCGCGCCACCCTGCCCCACCTGCTGAAGGGCGGAGGGTCGGTGGTGACGGTGGGCTCCCGCAGCGCCGAAGCCGGCGGGGCCGGCGCCGCCGCCTACGCCGTGGCGAAGATGGGCGTCATCGCCCTGACCCGCGCCCTGGCCGCGGAGAATCGCGAGCGGGGGGTGCGGTTCAACTGCATCTCCCCCGGGACCATCGACACGCCCGCCAACCGGACGGCCATGCCCAAGGCCGATCGGTCGACCTGGACGGCGCCCGCGTCCATCGCCCGGCTCATCTTGTTCCTGCTTTCGCCCGACTCGGCCCCCACGACGGGTGCGGTCATCCCCGCCGATGGCCGTGGCTGAGGCGGTCCTGAAACACCAGGCCCTCGGCTTCGTCCTTCTGGTCACCGTGGCCGCGGCCTCGTCCGCCCGCGCGGCCGAGGGTCTGGCGATCGTGGGCGCCACGGTCTTCGACGGCACCGGGGCAAAGGCCCTCGCCGATGCCGTGATCGTCGTCGAGAAGGAGAGCGTCCGCTCCGTCGGCCCGCGGTCGCGTGTCGCACTCCCGAAGGGGATCCCCTACGTGGACGGTCGCGGCCTCTTCGTGGTCCCCGGCCGCGTTCGCCAGCCGAGCGTCGCCGCGGCGCTCCGTGAAAGGGTCCGGAGCGGAGCCACCTTCGAGAGAGCCCTCGCCGACGTCCTGGGCGCCGCAGGCACCACCCCACCCGACGGGACGATCAGGCCCGGCACTCCTGCCGACCTCGTCCTGCTCGACAAGGACCCGCGCACGAACGTCGATGCCCTCGGCTCGGTGAAGCGCACCTACGTGAAGGGCCGCGAGGTCGTGCGCTAGTCCGGACTATTCATGAAGTCCGTCTGACCATCTTCGTGAATAGTCCGATCTGGTTACTTGTCAGGGCCATTCGCCAGCAGCCCGCGCCTCTGGAACGCCGTCTCCATCCACTCACTGTGTCGTGCCCATGAAGGCCCTCGCGTGCCGACTCCTGGCTCCAGGACGGATCACTCGTTCGGAACACACGCGGCCTCACGAATGATCCGGACTAAGGCCCGCCCGCGAGATGCCGCAGCGTGGCCAGCATGGCGACGATCGCGGCGAGGAGCAGCGCCGAGAGGAACAGCGTCCGGCCGAGCGACGGCACCACGGGCCGCGAGGCTGCCCGCCCTGACCTCGCCCGCGGCGCGTCGACCGCCAGAGCCCGCTCCTGACAACGCGCGCATCCCGCGAGATGGGCGGCGAGAGCAGGGGGGGCCTGCCCCGCCACCGCCGAGCGGAGGACGGCGAGCCCGGCCGCGGTCAGACAGCCGCCGCGGTCCTGCAGAGGAGTCGTCGGAGTGAGGGCGCTCATGGCTGGAAGACCCGGGGCACCTCCGTCGGTCCGAGGGCGAGGGTCCGCTCGAGCTGGCCGTCGCCTTCGCTCGAGCCGCGCGGGATGTGCAGGCCGCTTTCCGCGAGGGCCCGGAAGAGGCTCTCGGGCGGGTCCACACGCCTCCGAAACGGCCGCCCCGCCGTGTCGACGTAGTAGGCGCAGCCGGGGTCCTTGCAGTCGTCCACCACATAGGCCGGCTTCCCGTCGAGGTCTTTGTGGCCCGTCACCGAAGCCTCGGTGAGCCGGCCTTCCGACATGGCGAGCAGGCTGCGGATGAGCCAGGCCACGGTGCGGATCTGGGCCGGCGGAAAAGGATCGCGGCTGCGACCGGAATGCGAGAGCTCGATGCCCACCGAGTCGCGGTTCGCTCCCTCGACGTGGGCGTAAACCGGGGCCGCGTCCCTGGCCAGGCGCTCACGCCACGCGGGAGACAACGGCGCGTCCACCGGAGGGATGACCGACGAGGGCTCGCCTTTGCGCGGATGGCGCGGCCACAGCCCTCCATCCGTCCAGACGATCCAGTGGGTCCCGAAGCTCGGGCGCGCCCACCGGCGAAACGTCGCCTCCGGGTCGAGGAATGCAAACCGCATGGACGGATCGCCGTAGAAGGGACCACCCAGGGTGTGCAGGACGATTCGCGCGACGCGCGAGGGCAGCTCGGCGGCCGGCGACGCGCCGGCCCGCACCGATACCGCGAGGAGAGCCAGGCTGGCCAGCATCAGGGGTATCGTCGGGCCGCTCGTCCGGGCTGTCAACGTGAGATCATCGAGCCATGATCCTGGAGCTCTCCGCCCAACGTCTCTGGAAGCGCCTCCCCGCAGCCGACCGCCAGGCCGCGGCCAGCCACCTCTTCGCGGATCCCGCGCCCGAGGCGGTGGCCGGAGCCTTTGGCGTGATCGCCCGCGCGCGTCGCATGCGACCGCAGGCTGTGCGCGCGATGGCGCCCGAGGCCCAGGCCCGTGCCGTCGCCTCCATCCTGGATCCGGGCGAGGCCCTGGCCGCCTCGCTCCTCGTGGCCCTCCACCTGGGCGCGCGGCGAGACCTGCTCAAGGCGTTTCTCGACGCGATGGGCCTTCCCCACGAGGACGGCATCCTCACGGACGACGCGGACAAAGCGCCCGCGCCCACCGCGGATGGACTTCATCGGGGGATCCGGGCCCTCGCTTCCTTCCCCAAGGACCAGGTGGCCACCTACCTCAACACGCTTTACCTGCAAGACCCGGAGCGTTGGAGCGGCCTGGCCGAGGTCGATGGGGTCTCCGAAACGACCCGACCCTAGGACGGCCTAGATCAGGGGGTCCTCGATCGCGTCGATGGCCGGCTCGCGGCCGCCTTCGAGGAGGGGCAGGAGCAGCCAGTACCTCTCGACGTGCGCGGCCCCTCCCTGGAGACGCTGCGCGTAGGCCGCGGCCAGGCCCCGGTAGCGCGCCGCCCTGCCGCGCGAAGCGGGAACCACGGACGCGGCCACTTGCTCGGCGAAAGCGAGGGCCAGATCATCGGCTACGTGGAGGACCGGCTGAAGACGCGGGCCGAAGGCCTTCTGCGGATTCCAGGCGCCCGCCTCCCGCCACTGGCCGGCCGCCGGCCAGAAGGCCTTGAGGCGGTCGAGCACGCCTCCGCTGTCGCCGCGAAGCTGCGCCCCGCGATGATGGCGCGCCAGATGACGCAGAAAGCTCGAAGGCTCGGCCACGAGGACGGCCCCGGCGGGCAGGCGAGCACCCAGGAGGCCCAGGCGAAGGCGCACCTGCCCGCGCTCGAAGGACTCGGGCCGCTCTTCGTAGAGGAAGACGTTGCGCCCCGCCTCTCGACCCCCGAACGCCGCGACGCACGCGTCGTGAGCGATCCGATGGTCGAGGTGACCCCCGACCCCGAGGGGGGCGAAGACGTGGCGCGGCGCGACCCGGGGCCGCAGCTCGACCAGGACACGAGCGATGCGGTCGCGCAGCGGGTCGTCGTCGGGGAAGGCATCGAAGCGCAGCGAGGACAGGGCGGCACTCCTGGGATGGCGGCGGCTGGCGGGCTCCAGGCTCAAGGAGACATGGTCGACACCGGCAAGGCTCGGCAGCAGACCGGCCTCCCGGAACGACGGGCCCTCGAAGAGGGTGAGCACGAGCGCCGTCCTCCCCTTGCTCGCGTCGTCGTGCAGCCGGGCCGCGCAGGAGAGAAACGCGTCGCCTTCCCTCGGAGAGACATAGAGGCTGTCGTAGCGGCGGACTTGCTCGAGGGTCAGCTCGGCCATGTCAGGCGAATCGGACCAACCTCGTGACCGGAGGGAGGCACCGGCGGTCGTCGCAGGCCTGGTAGGTCAGCTCCAGCGACGGGGCCCCCGCCTCGGGGGCCTCGATCTCTCCGGTGATCCGCACCCGGCCGCGATAGACGAGGGGCGACTCGCTCCCGGGTACGAGAGAGTGCCCTTCCGGGTAGCCGACGGTGCGGAGTCGCCCGAGGACGGCCCCGATCGCGGTGGGAACGAGAGCCGGGTCCGAAACGGGGTTCGCGTTCACGTGCCAGCCCGAGCGCACGTCGAGCTCCAGCGTGAAGGCTCGGTAGCCCTCGCCGCCCGGCGCCAGGCGAGCCGCCACGGTGACGACGTCGCGCGCGGTGTCCTCCAGGTCTTCGAGCGGCAAAGGCGAACCTTGACGCGGCGCGCCTGGGTCTTGCGTCACCACCAGCGCGGCGTCCGGCATCGCGGCCGGCGCGGGGAGATGGGCGAGCCCACCACTGGCGCCGATCAGGGTCACGTGGCCCAGGGGCGCCACGGCCATGGCATCGGCAAAGGCGCCGAGCGTCTGCAGCGCGCGCTCACGGTAGCGCGAGTCGCGGGTGCGCCGGTAGAGCTCCAGGAGGTTGGTGGCGGAGACGCCGTTGCCGGACGCGAGCGCCCCGTCGAACGCGGGCTTCGCCCGGAACAGGAGATGGGCATCGTCCCCGGCGGCAAAATAGCCGCCGTCCTTCGGATCGAGCAGCCGCTCGTCCTGCTCGGCCTGCAGCCGCAGCGCCTCCTGCGTCCACCTCTCCTCGCGCGAGGCAACGGCGAGCTCCAGGAGCCCCTGGATCAGGAAGGCGTAGTCGTCGAGGAAGGCCGGGACCCGAGCCACCCCTTCGCGGTACACGTGCAACAGGGTGGAAGAGGGTGCACTCGCGAGTCGATCGAGGACGAAGCGGGCGGCGGCGGTCGCGGCCTCGACGTATCGCCGTTCTCCGAGCAGGACGCCCGCCCGCGCCATGCCTCCGATCATCAAGCCGTTCCAGTCGGTCAGGACCTTGTCGTCGACCAGGGGGCGAGGACGCTCGTCCCGCGCCCGCTGAAGCGCCCCCCGCCCTCTGGCGAGACGGGCCTCGAGCTCGGGTTCGGACCATCCGCGACTGCGCGCGGCCTCCGCGAAAGGAACCGGGAGGGACAGGACGTAGCGATCGTCCTCGAAGTTGGGCGGCCCGAGGAGCCCGTAGACCGACCGGAAGAGGTCGGGGTCCGCTCCCGCGAGTTGGGTCTCGAGCTCGTCCCGGGTCCATGTGTAGTAGGCCCCCTCGTGACCGTCCGTCTCGGCGTCGATCGCGGAGAGGAAGCCCCCTTCGGGCGACGCCATCTCGCGCAGCACGAAATCGAGAGTGGCCCGCGCCACCCGCTCGAAGCCCATGCCCGGGGCCAGCGCGGCCGCTTCCGCGTAGAGCGGGGCCAGGGCCGCGTTGTCGTAAAGCATCTTCTCGAAGTGCGGGACGAGCCAGGTCTCGTCGGTCGAGTACCGGTGGAAACCACCCGCCAGCTGGTCCTGGAGGCCGCCCCGCGCCATCCGGTCGAGGGTCAGCACCAGCATCTCGCGAGCCGCGTCGTCACCCCCCCGCGCCCGGGCCAGGAGAAACGACAGGTTCGACGGAGAGGGAAACTTGGGGGCCCGCCCAAAGCCGCCGAAGCGGCGATCGAACCGTTGACCGAGGGCGGCCGCCAGGCGATCTCCGAGTGCTTGATCGGGAGCGGCGCCCGACGAGCCGCTCGCGGTGAGCTGCTCGCTCATGGCTGTCGGCGACGGCCTCGGCCTGGGCCAGGATCTCACCGCGGCGCAGGGCCCAGGTCTCGCGGAGCGCGGCCAGCACCCGCGGGAAGCCAGGGCGGCCCATCGCGTCACGAGGCGGAAAGTAGGTTCCCGCGAAGAACGGCTTCAGCTCGTGGGTGAGGAAGACCGAGTTGGGCCAGCCTCCCGATCGCGTCATGAGCTGGGTGGCCGCCATGTAGATCTCGTCGAGGTCCGGCCGCTCCTCGCGGTCGAGCTTGATCGAGACGAATCCCTCGTTGAGCTCTCGTGCGATCTCCTCGTCCGAGAAGCACTCCCGCTCCATGACGTGGCACCAGTAGCAGGTCGAGTATCCGATCGAGAGGAAGATGGGCCGGTCTTCGGCCCGCGCCCGGGCGAAGGCCTCCTCACCCCAGGGATACCAATCCACGGGATTCAGGGCGTGGAGCCTCAGGTACGGGCTCGATTCGAGCCCCAGTCGATTGGGCTTCCTCTGGGCAGGCATGCGGTCGTCAGTCTACATCGGACCCACGGGCCGGCCGCCGTTCGCGAAGGTCCCGGTCCGATGGACACTTTTCGGTCACCCTGCTAGTCTCCCAACCGTGCCGCTTCCTTCGCGGCGTTATCTGATCGCCGCTCTCCTCGGCCTCGTCGGCCTCTGGCTCAACCGGGCCACCGTTTCCCTGCTCACCCAGGAGACCCCCCAGTTCGTGCTCGGGGGTTCGGTCGTCCTCATCAGCTTCGTGGCCTTGGGCACGGGGCCCGGAATCCTGACCGCTCTCGTCTCCCTGGCGAGCTTTCTCGCCACCACGGACCCCGTCAACCTGGCCACCCTCGTGTACCTGGTCGAGGCCTGGGCCGCATGCCTCCTCTACCGGCGATTCGGGAGCCTGATCTTCGCCGAGGCCCTCTACTGGTTCACGGGCGGTCTCGCCCTCACCGTCCTCGTCTACGGCGGCGCCCTCGGACTGCGCCGCGAGTACGTGACCCTGCTCTTCATCAAGCAGGTCTTCAACGGCATCCTGAACGCCCTCATCGCCGAGGCCCTCCTGCGAGTGCCAGGCCGACCCCGGTGGCTGCCCGCCCGCGACTCGATCGTGCCCTTCAGCTTGAAGCAGTACGTCTTCAATCGCGTCGTGTTCGTGGTCATGATCCCGGCCCTGGGTCTCGCCATCCTGCTCACCCGCTCGGCCTACGAGGCCCAGATCTCCGAAGCGCACGCCCGAGAGCAGCGGGTCGCGCGCGACGTGGGGACGGCGGTTCGCGACTATCTGACCGAGCGTGAGACGGCGATCGAGCGCCTGGGACGAAGGATCGAGCTCGAGCCCGCCATAGAAGGGGGTGTCGCGGGACACGCCCTCACCGGCTTCTTGTCCGACCACCCGGAGTTCCTGAACATCGGGGTCGCCGACCCGAGCGGAAAAGTGCTGGCCATCCGCCCCGAGCTCGGTCCCCACGGGGAAGTGCTGGCCGGGCGCAGCATCGAGAGCCGGGCCTACTTTCGCGAGGTCCGGGAGCGGATGCGCACCGCCTGCTCGAACTTCATCCTCGGCACCCTGCACGTCCGCGATCCTGAGAAGCCGGAAGGGCTTCTGGTGATCGCGGAGCCGCTCTTCGGCAAGAGCTCGGAGCTGCGAGCGGTGCTCTTCGGCTCCCTTCGCGCGGAGAGCCTCCGCGCCGCTGCTCGACACCGGCCCCGACTCCCCGGTCACGACCACCCTGTTCGATCCCGCGCAGACCGTCATCGCCTCCCAGGACCCGCGCCTGCCGCCCGGAAAGTCCTTGACCGGATACGCGCCGGTGGAGGAGTTGGCGGGCGAGGCCGCGCGGAGCTTCTCCTATTTCCCGCCCCCGGACAGCACCCCGGCCAGCGCGCTCGGGATCAACCTGCGCCAGTCGTCGGCTCAGCGCCTGTCGGGCTCGGGGATGGGAGTCCTCGTGGACCTGCCGGCCGAGGTCCTCCACCGCGACATGATGCCTACCGCCTATCGCATCCTGTTGCTGCTCGTGGCCACCCTGGCCCTCCTCTACGCGGCGGTCTCCCGGTTCGCGGCCCGCGTGTCGCGTCCCCTCCAGGCGCTGAACGCGGCCGCCAACGAGATCGCCGCCGGCCGCTTCCCGCGGGAAGGCGCCATCGACACCCTCGGCCAGAGCCCGATCGAAGAGATCCAGAACGTGGCCCTGCACTTCCTCGGCATGCGCGATGCCCTCGCCTACCGCGACGCGCTGACCGGGCTGCCCAACCGCCAGCTCTTCCTCGATCGCCTGGGCCAGGCCGTGGCCCAGGCGCGCCGGAGCGGCGAGAGCCTGGCCGTCCTGTTCATCGACTTCGACCGCTTTCGTGTGGTCGAGGACACCCTCGGCCATTCCGCGGGAAACGACCTCCTGCGCAAGCTCGCGCACCGGCTGCAGCGGTGCGTCCGGGAGGGAGACACGGTGGCCCGACTCGCGGCCGACGAGTTCGCGGTGCTCGTGCACCACGTGGTCCACGTCGACGACGCGGCCAAGGTCGCGGCCAAGCTGCTCGAGGCGGTGCGCCCTCCGATCGACGTGCAGGGCCGCGAGCTGTCCGTGACCGCGAGCCTCGGCATCGCCTGCTTCCCGAGCGACGGCGACCTTCCCGAGACCCTGCTCAAGAACGCCGACACCGCCATGTACCGGGCCAAGGGGGAAGGACGCGACACCTACAGGCTCTATCACCAAACCATGAACGACCGGGCCCTCGAGCAGCTCTCCCTCGAAGGCGCGCTACGCAGGGCGATCAGTCAAGGGAACGAGCTCACGGCCTACTATCAGCCCCTGGTTTCGCTGGCGTCAGGACGCATCGAGGGAGCGGAGGCGCTCGTGCGCTGGAACCACCCGGACCGCGGGCTGCTCGGAGCCGGGCAGTTCATCTCCGTGGCCGAGACCTCGGGCCTCATCGTGGCCATCGATACGTGGATGCTCCACACCGCTTGCGCAAAGGCCCGGGAGTGGCGGGCCCGCGGTCACGACACCCTGCGCGTGGAGGTGAACCTCTCCGCCCGCCAGTTCCAGCTTCCCGATCTCGTGGCCACGGTCACCCGCTGCCTGCAGGACACCGGGTTGCCCCCGGAGGCGCTCGAGATCGAGATCACCGAGAGCATCGCCATGCGCAACGTCGCGCGCTCCGCGGAGATCCTGCGCAGTCTGCGCGAGCAAGGCGTCCGGATCTCGCTCGACGACTTCGGCACCGGGTACTCGTCCCTGAGCTATCTGAAGACCCTGCCGGTCGACACGGTCAAGCTCGACCAGAGCTTCGTGCGGGACATTGCGACCGATCGGGGCGACGCCGCGATCGCGACCGCGATCATCGCGATGGCGCACACCCTCGGGCTGCGGGTGGTGGCCGAGGGCGTCGAGACCGAGGAGCAACTGGACTTCTTGCGCGCCCACCGCTGCGACACCGTGCAGGGCTTTCTCTTCGGACACCCTGTCCCCCCCGCCGATCTCGAGGCCTTGCTCGAGCGGCGGTCGCCCCTCACCCGCCCCGAAACCCTCGACGACTCGGACGCCGCGTAGTCACAAAACGCCTCCCCATGCATCAGGCCCGGCCTGACGAGGGGCCTCGTGAGAACCGTCACAGCCGGCCGAGGGCAGCTTCGCCTACCGTACTGGGTATTCGGGCACTCATCTGGCGGGGGTGAACACTCACCCAGCGCCGCGCTGGTGGCGGACACTGCAGAGCGCTTCCGCACCATGGATACGAGACAAGCCGGGGTTTCATTCCAGGGCACCCCGCACCAAGGAGGACGGACCATGCCGCGGTTGGCCGTGGCGTTCGCGATCGGGGGCAGCTTGCTGGCGTGGAGCGCGCCGGGAGAGGCTGCGATTCGCTACTACACCGTGACGCCCTGCCGGGTCGTCGACACGCGCGACGCGTCCCTCGGCGGGCCCAGCCCCCTGGCGGGAGGTGTTCCTCGGTCGTTCACCCTGAGCGGAAAGTGCGGGACCGCGCCCACGGCCTCGGGCCTGATCCTGAACGTAACGGTGACCCAGCCCACCGCGGCCGGCTTCGTGACCCTCTATCCCGGGGGCACGGGCGTGCCTGCGACCTCGACCATCAACTTCCGCAGCGCGGTGACCCGCGCCAACAGCACGATCGTCCGGGTCGGTGCCGGAGGCGTCTTGAACGCGGTGGCGGGGATCGCGACCGGCAGCACCGTCCACATCATCGTCGACATCGCCGGCTATTTCGACGACAACGGGAACAATCAGCCGCCCTTCGTCAGCGCCGGAGTGGCCCAGTCCGTTCAGCTGCCAGGCTTCGGGCAGACCAGCACCATAGCCATGAACGGGTCGGTCACGGACGACGGGAAGCCCGCGGGTGCGCCGACCATGACCTGGGGCACCGTCTCCGGCCCCGGCTCGGCCACCTTCTCGCCGCCGAACTCCGCTTCCACGAGCGCCACCTTCAGCCTGGCCGGGACCTACGTGCTACGGCTCTCGGCCTCCGACTCCGTCCTCTCGGGCTACGCCGACACCACGGTGACGGTGGCGCCGTCCCAGGATGCGTGGCGGCTGGTCGCGCAGGCCACCTGGGGACCAACCCTGGCCCTCGCCACCCAGGCCCAGAACAGCGGACCGAGCGCGTGGATCGACTCGCAGCTCGCCGCGAGCGCCACCGGCTACCCCCTCTACCCGCTGCAGCCGGGGAACATCCCTGCCACCTGCGTGAACGATTGCCAACGCGACAACTACTCCCTCTATCTGCCCCAGCGCCACTTCTTCGTCAACGCGCTCTACGGTGGGGATCAGCTGCGGCAGCGGGTCGCCTTCGCGTTCCACAAGATCATCCCCCTGACCACCCAGCAGCCCGGACAGCTCGTACCCTACCTCCACATCTTCCGAGACAACGCCTTCGGCAATTTCCGCCAGATGCTGCGGCAGATGAGCCTCAACGTGGCCATGGGCGTGTATCTCGACATGGTCACGAGCACCAGGACCCGGCCCAACGAGAACTACGCCCGGGAGATCCTGCAGCTCTTCTCGATCGGCACCGACCTGCTGGATTCGGAGGGCAAGCCCCAGACGGACGGCAGCGGCAACATCCTGCCGAGCTACGACCAGTCGGTGGTCGACGGCTTCACGAAGGTCTTCACCGGTTGGACCTACCCGCCCCAGCAGGTGTCGGGCGTGACCAACTACACGGACCCGATGCGCATCGTGGACGGGAGCCACGACGCGACGGCGAAGCTGCTTCTGGGCAACGTGACGCGCACCGCGTGCGGCAGCCCCAACGCCGGAGCGCCGTCCGGTTGCGGCCTCGCCGACTTCGACTACGCGATCGACAACATCTTCTTCCACGCGAACGTCGGCCCCTTCATCTCGAAACAGCTCATCCAGCAGTTGGTGACGAGCAACCCGACCCCCGCGTACGTCGGTCGGGTGGCCGCGGTCTTCAACAACGACGGCACCGGCGTTCGCGGGAACCTGGGGGCGACGGTCAAGGCCCTCCTCATGGATTCGGAGGCCCGGGGCAGCGCGCCCTCCGATCCCCAGTCTGGCCACCTGAAGGAGCCCGTGCTCCTGGCCCTGAACCTGCTCCGTGCCTTCGACGCCGGCAGCATCGACGGCCTGGCGGGGAGCGACGGCTACATCAACCCCCAGACCCAGAACATGGGCCAGGACCTCTGGAGGCCGCCGACGGTCTTCAGCTATTTCCCGGCCGACTTCGAGGTGCCGGGGCAGCCGGGGGTCGCGGGTCCGGAGTTCGGCATCCTGTCCGCGACCACCGCGCTGCGACGGGCCAACTTCGTCAACACCATGGTGTTCACCGGAATCGCCAAGACCACGGGAACGAACACCAATGCCCCGCTCGGAACCTCGCTCAACATCGAATCCCTCTATCCCCTGGCTTCGAGCCCCGCCGCCCTCGTGGACGAGGTCAACATGCGTCTCCTGGGGGGCAACGTCTCGGCCTCGATGCGCACGAGCATGATCACCGCGGTGAGCGCGGTGCCGGCCCCGAATTCGAAGCTCCGTATCCAGCAGGCCATCTACCTGGCGGCGACCTCGTCGCAGTTCCAGGTCCAGAGGTAGCAGAACCATGGAAGAACAGTACTCGCGTCGCGATTTCCTCCGCCGTACCGGATGCACGGCGGCGAGCGTCGCCGCCATCGCGACCGGCCTCGATCGCCTCGGCATGGTCAACGTGCTGGCCGCGCCCTCGGACTATCGGGCGCTCGTGTGCGTCTTCATGTCCGGAGGCAACGACTCCCACAACATGATCGTCCCCATGGAGTCCTCCGGGCCGTTCGCCTACTCGGGGTACCAGGCCGTCCGTGGCCCGAGCGGCCTCGCGATTCCCAGCGCTTCCCTGCTCCCCATCCAAGTCCCCGCCTTCGGGAACGCGACGTTCGGCCTCCACCCCAGCCTGGGCCCGGCGGCCGCGAACGCCCCGGCCCTCCTGGGGATCTGGGGGCTCGGCAAGCTCGCGGTGGTCGCCAACGTGGGCCCCCTCGTGGAGCCGCTCAGCCAGGCCCAGTACAAGGGGTCGGGCAAGAAGCCCTATCAGCTCTTCTCCCACTCGGACCAGGTCACGCAGTGGCAGACCTCGATCTCGAACAGCCGCGGCCAGACCGGCTGGGGCGGGCGAATGGCCGACCGGGTCGTGTCCCTGAACGGCGGCAACGGCTTCCCGGTGGTGACCTCCATCGGCGGGACCCAGGTCTTCAACCTCGGCGCCGCGACGCGTCCGCTGGGCATGGGCACCGGGGCCCTCAACCAGGTGCTGGTATTGAACGGCTTCAACAACAGCGCCGAGGCCGCGGCCCGCCGCAGCTCGATGGACTTCCTGCGCACCATCGACAAGACCTTCATGCTCGTGGACAACAGCCAGGACACCACCCAGCAGGCCCTCGACATCGGGCTCGCGCTCGAGCTCGGACCCGGCCGTCGACCACGGTCTTCCCCAACACCGGCCTCGGGAACCAGCTTCGGCAGGTCGCCAAGGTCATGAAGCTCAACCAGACCTCGGCTTCGCTCGGCCTGAACCGTCAGATCTTCTTCACCCAGATCGGCGGCTTCGACACCCACACCAACGAGCCGGGGCAGCAACAGAGCCTCTTGCGCGAGATGAACGACGCCATGGGGGCGTTCTACAACGCGACGCTCGAGCTCGGCGATCTCGGACCGGGTCACGACCTTCACCCTCTCCGACTTCGGGCGCACCCTCGAGCCGTCGGGCTCGGGCGGGGGCGTGGGCACCGACCACGGATGGGGCGCTCACCACTTCGTCATGGGCGGAGCGGTCAAAGGAGGCAACTTCTACGGGGCGGTGGCGCCGGGCTCGAACGGAACGGTCTTCCCGACGGTCGCCCTGCCGAGCCCGGTCGACACCGACAGCCGCGGACGCTGGATCCCGTCGGTTTCGGTCGACCAGTACGGCGCGACCCTGGCCACCTGGTTCGGGGTCGCCCCCGGCGATCTCGCGACCGTCTTCCCGAACATCGGCAGGTTCCCGACCAGCAACCTGGGGTTCATGCTGTAGGCTGGGGTCGGCTCGTCGGCGGGGTGGTCGGTCGTTCGCCGGGGATGGTATAATGCCCGGCATATGAAGTACGTAAGTGCCCTAGCGCTTATCGCTTTCCCTCGCCATCGCCGCCTGCGGCGGGAGCTCGAACACCGGGCCGAGCCAGAGCCCAACGCCCGCCCCCACTCCGACGCCGACCCCCACCGCCACGCCCACGC
The DNA here is from genome assembly GCA_963760685.1 of uncultured Acidobacteriota bacterium. Taxonomy (GTDB): domain Bacteria; phylum Acidobacteriota; class Vicinamibacteria; order Fen-336; family Fen-336; genus CAVXEA01. The sequence goes on along the minus strand of CAVXEA010000003.1, from coordinate 1,473,834 downwards.
CGGCGGAGGTGGCGTGCAATCCACCGCTGCCGGGCCCCGTGAACGGTTGGCGGGTCAAGGCTCAGATCGACCAGGGATACAAGAAGGTCCTCGATTCGCGGGCGACGGTCGGCCCCGACGCGACCTACTGCTCGGCGATCGGCTACCCTGGCAACACCTGCGTGGTGCGAAACGAAGAGGATCCCCAGGCGGTGACTTGCCAGAACCTGACCGTGGGTATCGCGACGGACACGAAGCGCTACGGGCCCACCTGGTACTGGGTGCCCCCGGGAGGGGCTACGCCCCAGCTGTGTCGTCCCGCCGGCGACCCGGGCCAGGACGCCGGCTGCAAGAACCATCCGACCAACCAGTACTTCGTCCTCACGTTCGGACCGGGCACGTTCTCGCCCTGCGCAGCCAACGGAGTCTGCGGGGGATTCGAGATCAACTAGCCGCGGGCTGGTCCACTGCAGGCGCCCGCCAGCGAGAAGGCCGGTCGCCCCGGGAACCATCGCGGGCCGCGGGCAGGACCCGCTACTCGTGCGGGACGACGCTCACAGGCCGCGCGAAAGGCGGTGGCTACTCGCCAGGCGCATCGTAGAGACGCGCGCGGAAGGCATCTCGCTGAGCGGACGCCTGCACCGGATCGAGCGCGTCGCCCGCGGTCACCGCCTCGGCGAGAGCGACTCCCACCTCGGCTTCTCCGGCCGCCACCACACTCGCGCCCGCGCGGCGCAGAGCCGTCGCCTCCCGCAGGTGGGCGCAGCGGGCCAGCACCCGCAGATCGGGATTGAGCCGACGCGCCTGCCTCACGATCTCGGCGGCTTCGTCGACGTCCGTGCTCAGGACGAGGCTGGCCGCGGTAGCGATGCCGGCCTCGTCGAGGGTGCCCGTCCGCAGGACGTCGCCGTACACGGCCTTGACGCCGCGTTCGCGCAGCGCGCGCACGGTCTCGAGGTTCAGGTCCACGACCGTAACGTCGGCTCCGCGATCGGTCAGGAGCTGGTGCACGATGCGGCCCACCGGTCCGTACCCCACGAGGATCGACCGCCGCGGATCGATAACCGCGGCTTGGGGCCTGGTGGCCGGGGCGAAGTCCACCGTCGGCGTCGCGCGGCGTCGCGCCCAGCTATAGACGGTCGGGTTCAGCGCGATCGAGATGATGGACGCCGCCACGAGCGCGTCCCAGCCCGTGTCGGTCACGAGCCCCAGCTTGCGGGCGACGGTTCCCAGGATGAAGCTGAACTCGCCCACCTGCGAGAAGGCCGCCGACACGGGGAGAGCGGTGGCCATCGGGGTGCCCAGCGCGCGCACGGTGATGAAGGCGGCGAGCGGCTTGCCGACGATCACCACGAGCAGCACCATCGCGACGGGCAGCGGCGCGTCCACGAGACTGCGCGGATTGAAGAGCATGCCGACGGAGACAAAGAACAGCACGGCGAACGCATCGCGCATCGGAATGGCATCGATCGCGGCTCGCGCCGCGAAGTCGGTTCGTCCCACCGCGAGTCCGGCCAGGAACGCGCCCAGCTCCATAGAGACGCCGAAGATCCCGGCCGCGCCCACGGCGATGCCCACGGCCAGGACGAGCACGGCCAGCGTGAACAGCTCCCGCGAGCGCGTCCGCTCGATCTTCTCGAGCGCCCAGGGAACCACGGACCGACCGAGCACCACCACCGTGACGACGAGCCCTACGATCTTGAGGCCCGCCAACGCCAGGGCGGCCCCGGCGCTCGTTTCCGTGCCCCCGCTACCGAAAAAGATGGGCAGCAGCAGCAGCATGGCGACGGTAAGGATGTCCTCGACGACGGTCCAGCCGATCGCGATGTAGCCGATCGGCGTGTGGAGATCGCGCCAGTCCGCGAGGACCAGGGCCATCACGACGGTGCTTGCCACCGAGATGGCCATGCCGAGGATGATTCCGGCGGTCCAGCTCCAGCCCACGAAGTGGAGCAGCCCGGCGAGCGCAGCCGTCGACAGCGTGCTCTGGATTAGGGCGCCCGGCACCGCCACCCGCCACACGGCGATCAGCTCGTGCAGATGGAAGCGCAGGCCCATCCCGAACAGGAGCAGGATCACTCCGATCTCGGCGAACTGCTGGGCGATCTCGCGGTCGGCGACGAAACCGGGGGTGAACGGGCCCACCAGGACGCCGGCCATCAGGTATCCGACGATGGGCGACAACGCCAGCCGGTTCGCCAGGTACCCGAGGAGCAGAGCACCGGCGAGTGCTCCGGCGAGCGTCAGCAGCGTCGCGAGATCGTGCATGGAAAACGACCGAGTATAACCCTCGGCCCTTGGACGGAAAGACCGTCTACTCCGAGCAGGAAGTTCTAGCTGTCGTGGAGGATGTGAAGGCCAAGGGGCCCTCGCGTGCACCTTGGCGGGGGACTCTGGCACGTGGTCGCGGGAGAACGCCCCAGCAGACGCCTCAAAGCAATAAGGCCCTCGAAAGAGGACATCCTTCGAGGGCCGTAAGTTCTTATGATGGAGTTGGTAGCGGGGGCAGGATTTGAACCTGCGACCTTTGGGTTATGAGCCCAACGAGCTACCTGGCTGCTCTACCCCGCGACAGATGACGAAAGGAGTGTATCCAACCGATGGCATCGTGTCAACGGTTGGGCTGGCCCGGTGACGCCGCACACAGGCGGAATGAACCTTGCTTACAGAATCATCGTCCAATGGGACAGGAGGCTCTCTCGTGGCGCCTCGAAAGCCGCGGGAGGGAGCTCCAGGGGGAGGCAACCATGTTGGCGCCAGGCGTGGCCGTGGATTCGTGCTGTCCGCTGTGCGGGGAGTCGGTCCTGTCGGTGAGCAGCGCCGGTCGCGTTCTCGCCGACGACCTGCACCCCATCGCCCTCTTCCCCAAGCGGGGAGGCGGCATCCAGGGCTACACCCTGTGTGACGATTGCGGGGTGCTCGCCGACCTGCCGGCCGAGCTGACGCTCAACTGAAGCGCTTTCTTCCAGGCCTTCCCCTTGACGGCGAGGGCCGTGCGGGAGCACACTTCGGCCAAGCCGGGAAAGCATGAGCCGTCTTCGAGCGGGCCCTGAGATTCCGGCGCTCAACATAGCTCCTGGAGGTTAGAAGATGGAGGACGACACGCCCAACGGCTCGGGGATGCCCAACCCGGAGCCTGCTCCCCCGCCGCCCGCCGTCGCCCCCCCTGCGCCCGCGCCGGTGGTCTCCACCGCCAGTGCCCGGGCCAAAGCCGCGGCCGATGAAGAAGGCCAAGGCCGCCAAGAAGGCGACGAAGCCGAAGGCCAAGCCCAAGGCGAAAGCCGGAAAGAAGACGGTCAAGAAGGGCAAGAAGGCCGCAAAGAAGACAGCCAAGAAGATCGCCAAGAAGGCGAAGAAGGCCAAGAAAGCCGCCAAGAAGTCCAAGAAGTCGGGCAAGAAGGGCGGAAAGAAGGGCAAGAAGCGCTAAGCCGGGGACGCCGGCGCATGGAAAGGGGACGCCGTCGCGTCCCCTTTCTTGTCTCCGGAGGACGATCAGCCGAGGAGGGGGCGAGGCCTAACCGCCAAGCAGGCTCCGGAGGACGAAGACGACGTTCTCCTTCCGTTCGCGCAGGCGGCGTGAGAAGTAGGGAATCCAGTGGGTGCCGTAGGGGACGTAGATGCGGACGTTCAGTCCCTGCGCCACCAGCTCGTCCCAACGCTTCGGCCGGATCCCGTAGAGCATCTGGAACTCGAAGCGCTGAGCGGGGATCGCGGCTTCGCGGGTGAACGAAAGGACGTCCTGGAGCAGGCTCTCGTCGTGGGTGGCGAGGGCGGGATACCGGCCCTTCTCGAGCAGGAGGTGCGCGGACGCTTTGAAGCTCGCGCGGATGTCGTCCATCTCCTGGAGCGCTACGCTCGCCGGCTCCCGGTAGGCGCCCTTGCACAGGCGCACGCGGTCGCCACGGGACACCGCCTCCTTCACGTCGTCCGCGGTGCGATGCAGGTAGGCCTGGAGCACGATCCCGACGTTGTCGAAGCTCTTGCGCAGCTCGTGGAAGAGGTCGAGGGTCGACTCGGTGGTCCTCGATCCCTCCATGTCGAGCCGCACGAAGCCGCCCACCTTCTTCGCCTCCTCGAGGATGGAAGCCGCGTTCTCCAGGCAGAAATCGCGAGAGATCTCCTGCCCCATGGAGGAGAGCTTGATGGAGACGTTACGCTCGACCTCGCTCGGCACGAGCCGAAGCAACCCCTTGACCGCCTCCGCGGTCCGCCGGGCCGCCTCGCGATCGAGCACGTCCTCCCCCAGGAGGTCGAACGTGGCCCTGATGCCGCGCGCCTGGAGCTTGCGGCCGGCGGCCACCGCCTCGGGCGCGCGTCTCCCCTGCCACGAAGCGTCGGGCGAGAAAGGTGAGGGCCTTCACCTCTGGCCCCGGCCGGCGCGCCGGATGGCTCGCCCGCACCACGCTCGAGATGCCGCCGCGAACGCGGAAGTCCCCCTCGACGGTCATGCTCACCGGACGAAGGGCGCGCACGAGGTCGTCGAGGATCACGTTCGTGACCGCCTCGTAGAAGATCCCCCGGTCGCGAAACGACTGGAGGTAGAGCTTCAGGCTCTTGAGCTCGACGCAGGTGCGTCCGGGAACGTAGGTGATCCGGATGGTGCCGAAGTCGGGCTGGCCGGTCTTCGGGCAGACCGCCGTGAACTCGGGGCAGGTGTGCTCGATCACGTAGGGCCTTTGCGGACGAGGGTTGGGGAAGGTCTCGAGAAGCGCCATCGGCCCTGATTCTATCTGTATAATCCGGCCGCCGTGACCTGCATCCGCTGCGGCCAGCCGCTCGCGCCACAGGCCCGCTTCTGCGGCGGCTGCGGGCAGCCCGTGGTCGGAAGCGTACCGGTCGGTCGCCGACAACGCGATCGGGGCCTCGCTGCGCGAGGTCGTCCTGCTCGACAAGCGCACGGCCAGCGAGATCCTGAGAAGCCCGGTCTTCCGCTTCGTGTTCTTCCTGGCCATGGGGCCGCTCGCCATCGCCCACCTCGAGCGGACCGACTTCATCCTCTGGGGCATCGCCCTCTACTCGGCGCTCCTGTGGGCGATGTTCGTCTACCGCCTGTTCGCCGGGCGCGACCTCGGCTTCCGCTGGGCCATCGGCATGGTCTTCGTGACCTGCTTCGTCATGGTGCCGTTGCTCCAGATCTACCTGGCGATCCCGCCCGACCTGACCGAGTGGCTGGTGAGCCGGGGCTTCATCGTGTTCCAGCTCGCGGGCTACGTGCTCGGGGTGGGGATCCGCGAGGAGATGACCAAGGCCTTGCCCCTCCTGGCCCTCGCCGCCTTCACGAGCCGCATGAAGAACCCGCTCAGCGGGCTCGTGCTCGGCTTCATGTCCGGCATCGGCTTCGCGGTGGCCGAGAACGTGCTCTACGTCTACAAGACCGTGTCGCACGCGGTGTCGATCACCCAGGAGACGGGCCACTTCGCCAACCTGGTCGTGCCCGTCTACAACAACGTGATCCGGATGGCGATGGGCCCCTTCGTCCACGGCTGCCTCTCCGGAATCTTCGGGTACTTCATCGCCCTCAGCACCGTGGACGCCCGCCGGCGGATCTTCCTGCTCCTGGCCGGGCTCGGGGTCGCGGCCAGCCTCCACGGGCTCTACGACACGGTCGTCGACTACTCGCCCCTCGTGGCCCTGCTCGTCCAGGCCCTGACCTACATGCTCCTCATGACCTACATCCTGAAGGCGCGCGGCCTCGCCTCTGCGCGCGAGCTCGGCGGCGGCGTGTTCAACCGGACGGTCATGGGCCGGGTCTCTCCGGAGTTCCTGGCCGCGGCCGCCGCCGCCCAGGCCCAGGCCACCCTCGGCCAGCGTCCGCGAGGCGAGCCCGAAGCCGGTCTCGCCAGTGCCACGGTCGTGGCGGCTCCGCGGCGCAGAGCGGCACCGTGGCCGGCCAGATCGTGGCCCTCGAAGCCGAGGTGAAGGTGGGCCGCGATCCGTCGCAGTGCGGCGTGCACATCGACGAGCCGACCGTCTCGCGCGAGCACGCGGTCCTCGTCCCCGAGGCCGGCGGGGCCACCTGGCGCGTGCGGCGCTTGAGCCGCACGGCGCCGGTGCTCGTCAACGATCAGGCCCATGACGACGTCCGCCTCCGGGCGGGAGATCGACTCCAGGTGGGAACCGCGATCTTCGTGGTCGAGATCGCGTGACGGCCGCGGCTTCGTTGACCCTCTTCTGCAAACAGCGTAGCCTCCCCGCGAAGCATCCAGCGAGCCTCGGACTGTCTCAGTGACAGGCACTTCCTGCCGGACGTGCGGAGCCCCGGTCTCGGAGGCCACCGGTTTCTGCGCATCTTGCGCCGCAGCGGGTCGGACGGATACGTTTGCCGCCCCGCCGGATTCGGGGATCTCGACGAGTCCAAGCCTCTCCGATATGCCGACCCCGGATCCAGCCCTCACCTCCTCCTTTGGCCCGGGCCAGTCCTTCGCCGACCGGTACACCATCGTGGAGCGCATCGGGGACGGCGGGATGGGAGAGGTCTACAAGGCCATCGATCGTCGCCGCCAGCAACGCACTGTGGCCCTCAAGCTGATCCACGCGCGGCTCGCCCGGCGAGGAGAGGCGCTCCAGCGCTTCCGCCGGGAGCTGGACCTCGCCCAGAAGGTCAGCCACGCCAACGTCTGCCGGCTTCACGATCTCGGGGAGGTCTCTGGGCAGCTCTACATCTGCATGGAGTACATCGACGGCCAGACCCTGGACGACCTGATCCGCACCATGGGCCGACTCTCGCCGCTCCAGACCGCAACCCTCGGCCGCCAGATCTGCGAGGGCCTTCAGGCGGTGCACGAGCAGGGCATCGTCCACCGGGACCTGAAGCCCAGCAACGTGATGGTGGATCGCAGCGGCCACGCGATCGTGATGGATTTCGGCATGGCGTACCACCCCGAGGCGGAGAAGCTCACCCACGCGGGGATGGTGGTCGGGACCCTCGCCTACGTGGCCCCCGAGCAGGCCCGCGGGGTCGCGACCGACACGCGGTCGGACGTCTACGCGCTGGGTCTCCTCCTTTACGAGATGCTCACCGGCCGACGCCCACCCGGCGACGGCGCTCCCCTGCCCCTGGCCCTTCGGGACCCTGGCGAGACCTGCCCTCCGCCCCGCCACTGGGCGCCCGAGGTCCCCGAGCTGCTCGACGCCGTGGTGATGCGATGCCTCTACCGCGACCCGGCATCCCGTTTCTCCTCGATGGCCGAAGTGGGCGAAGCCCTGGCCCGCGCCTCTGACGCGCTGGCCTCGACCCTGTACCCGCCGGCCCGCCCGGCGGCTCCCGCGGCGGCGCTGGACGCCGTGACCACCGCCGAGAGAAAGCCACGGGCGGACCGCCTGCGAAGCCTGAGCGCCCTGCTCGGCGCGGTCCTCGTGGGCGCCCTGCTCTACCGGCTCGGCCATTGTCCGGCGAGCCCGCCCGTCTCGATCGCCTTTTGTCCCTTGAGCTATGTCGGACCCAAGGAGCACGCCAACCTCGCCGAGCTCGTCCCCCTCTTCCTGAGTGATCAGCTTCGCGCTCGAAAGGGCTGCACGGTCGCGCCCTTCGCCTCCGCGAGGACGTTCGAGGCGGACGGCGACCCCGGGTTGGTCGCGACCCAGCTCGACGTCGGCTTCGTCGTGCAGGGACGGGTCAGCGTCGAAGGGACGCGGACCCACACCGTGCTGCGCCTGCGGAAGACCGGTGAGACGCAAGCGCGCTCCCGCGACTTCGAGGGCAATGCCGACGATGCCCTGGCCGAAGCCCAGGCGATGGCGGAGTGGATCGCCTCCGAGGTCGGCGTCGGCGGCACGGCAGCAAGCCCGGCGAGCAACGCCCGTCGCGCGGCCCTCGAGTTCTATCTGAGCGGGTGGGCGTACCTCGAGGGCTGGGACGTCGAGCAGAACTACACGCGGGCGGAAGAAGCGTTTCGAGCGGCCCTGGCCCGCGACCCCTCGTTCGCCGCCGCCCACGCGCGCCTGGCCTTGGCGCTCTTCAAGGACTACGAGGAGACCCGGGTGCCGGAGCGCGTGCCCGAGGCCCAGAAGGCGGCGGAGCGCGCCGTGGCCCTCGCCCCGGATCTGCCCGAGGCCCGACTTGCCCAGGGCGTGGTCCAGCTGGGCCGAGGCTTGTCGGCAGAGGCCGCCGCCACCCTGCAACGGGCTCAAGACCTGGCCCCGGCGGACGACGTCATCGTCCGCCGGATCGCAGAGGCCTACGCCGACAGCCACCGCACGGCCGACGCCGAGAGCCTCTTTCGGAGGGCGATCTCCCTGCGCCCGGAGTACTGGGAGAATCAGAACTCCTTCGGCCACTTCCTCTCGAGCCTGGGTCGCTTCGAGGAAGCGAAGCATTCATTCCGCGAGGTCGTTCGCCTCCGGCCCGACAGTGACGTCGGTTACACCAACCTGGCCGGGATGCACGTCTACCGAGGCGAGCTCGCCGATGCGGAGGGCCTGCTCAAGGTCTCGCTCCAGAAGAGCCCTTCGGCCCAGGCCCACAATTTCCTCGGCTTCGTCTACTACGCGACCGGACGCTATCGGGCCGCGGTCGCTGAGTTCCGGGCAGCGGTGGAATCGGGGTCGGCGCACCTCGTCTATCAGGGCAACCTGGGAGACGCGTATCGGCAACTCGGCGAGACCGACGCAAGCGCGCAGCGCCTACGACAAAGCCATCGACCTGGGACGGCACCAGCTCGAGGTGAATCCGGCCGACAACGACACGCGTGGGAACTTCGCGATGTCACTGGCCGGCGCCGGGCGTTGTGCCGACGCCCGGACGGAAGCCAGCCGGGCCTTGACGGGGGCGCACGACCAGCCCATGGTCAGCTACTACGCCTCCGTGGCGTTTGCCCTCTGTGGCGACCGGGCGCGGGCGGTGGAACAAGCCGTGCGGGCCATCCGGGGCGGCGCGCTCGTCGACGTGTCCACGAATCCCGACCTCAAGCCCTTGCTGACCGAACCCGCGGTCCGCGAGGCACTCGATCTCGCCCGCTCGCGCTCCTAGCTCACTTGAGGACGCCGCCGGGGTCGATGGCCACCACATCGTCGCCCCGCTCGTCCCGCAGCACGACCTCGTACTTCCAGAATCCCTTGCGGTCGGAAGCTCCGCTCGAAAGGCTCGGCGTCCTGGCGTCCAGGGTGTATCGGCCACGAGCGAGCGCCGCTCCCCTCGAGAAAGGTCCTCGGGCGCCATCCTGGGTCTTGAAGTCGATCTCGAGGGTATAGCCCGCGACGAGGCCATGGGCCACGAAGTCGACACCCCCGCCGAGCCTCTGGAGGAACACCATGGGCTCGACACTCACCGTCCTGGCCGCGACGTCCACGTCGAACATCACCTGCGCGTCCAGGGGAAAAGACCCGCTCGTCGTTGGAGTCACTGGGCACCGCCCCGCCCGCAGGCCAGCCCAGGCACGACGATCGCCCCCAGCCCCCGAAGGCTCGATGCCTGAGGCCACTCGTGGCCGAATCTCTTCAACATGTGCTCTCCTTGCGCGCCCTTACGCGGGCGCTCTACGACCCGGGGATCGATGGTTCCGTGAGAGCGGTATACCTGAGCCACGAGGCCCGGCGCAAGGGAAATGCGTACTAGCGGCGAGAACGGCTCAGGCGGGCCCGAGCCTTCTCCACGTCCGTGGCGACCTCGTCGCGCAGGGAGGCCGGCTCCAACACCTGCGACGTGGGGCAGGAAGCCCTTGATCCAGGACTGGAGCTCGAAGCCGGGCGCCACCTGCATGCGCAGGAGCACGGAGCCGTCGGGCCGGTCCTCGAGGTCCTGGCTCTCGTGCCACACCCGCTCGCGGATGTAGCTCGCCATCTCCGCTTCGAAGAGGAGCTCGACCGTCTCCGCCTTGCCGCCCGCGATGCCGAAGGCCCCGCGCGCGTACTCGTTCACGTTGAAGTCGCTGGGCATCTCGAAGCTCTGGTCGAGCACCTCGATCTTCTGGATGCGCTCCACCGCGAAGGTCCGGACCTCGCCGTACTCCTCGGCCCGCGCGTAGAGGTAGAGGCCGCCGCGGTAGTAGACGAGCCGATAGGGATCGAGGGTGTAGCTCTTCGTCTTCTTGCTGTTGAAGGAGAAGTAGGCGCTCGTCACCCGGCGCTGGTGCAGGATCGCGTCGATGAGGCCGTTGATGACGTCCTGCTTCTTCGAGTAGTCCTTGAAGGGGTCGGGCCGGGCGGAGAAGAGGTCCTGGATCCGCGCGAGATAGGGCAGGCTCTTCGCGGGCAGGGCCTCGCGGATCTTGCCGAAGGCGGACTCGAGGTCCTGGGCGAAGGGCGCGCCCCCGAGGAACGACATGAGGTTCTTGCCGAAGTAGAGGGCGGCCAGCTCCGACATGGTGAAGGTCTGGGTGAGACGCTGCTTGTAGCCCTCGACGAGACGCCAGACCTTGCGGCCGTCGGCCCGCTCGTCGTAGAGCGGGAACCCGGCTTCCTGGAGGGCCTCGATGTCCCGCCGGATCGTCCGCTCCGTGACGCCGCAGCTTGTCGGCGAGGTCGCCCGCGGTGGTGTAGCGGCCGGCCTCGACGATCTTCAGGATCCGCCACTGCCGGATGACTTCCGCGTTGCGCAAGAGAGCCCCTTTCCCGGGCGCGATTCTAACAGGGTATACTCCGCCCATCCGGCGATCGGAGGCCAGAAGATGGCGGACCGTCCGCCCCGGCTCGGCGACGTCATCGACGACTACTGTCCCCGCTGCCGGCTGCTCCTGAACCACGACGTGGCCAGCCTGTACGCAGGCCGCGGTGGCCAAGGTGACCTGCCGCACCTGCCACAACACCCACGACTACAAGCACGCCCAGGTGCCGGCCAAGCGTTCCGGCAAGAAGAAGGACGACAAGAAGACGCTCATGGACGAGATCCTCTCCGGGATGACTCCGCTCCCCGCGGCCCCGCCCGTGACCGAGGTCGTTCCGGAGCGCAAGAAGCGCGACCTCTGGGCCGACGTCGAGCGCTTGAAGAAGCGCTAGGGGACCGTGCGCGCCGTCGACGTCATCCAGCGCAAGCGCGACGGCCTGGAGCTCAGCCGCGAGGAGATCGACTTCTTCATCGCGGGCCACGCCGCGGGGCGAGGTGCCGGACTACCAGGCCTCCGCCCTGGCCATGGCCGTCTACCTCAAGGGGATGACGGACGCCGAGACCGTCGGCCCTCACCGAGGCCATGATGCGCACGGGCGAGGTCCTCGACCTGTCCGAGCTGCCCGGTCCCAAGGTCGACAAGCACTCGACGGGAGGCGTGGGCGACAAGACGAGCCTGATCCTCGCCCCCCTGGCCGCGGCCTGCGGCGTCTACGTGCCCATGATCTCGGGCCGCGGGCTCGGGCACACCGGCGGCACCCTGGACAAGCTCGAGTCGATCCCGGGCTTCCGGGTCGACCTCTCCCTGGTCGAGTTCCGCGCGGTGCTTGCGCAAGACGAAGCTCGGCCTCATCGGCCAGACCCCCGAGATCGCCCCCGCCGACCGCAAGCTCTACGCGCTTCGCGACGTGACCGCGACCGTCGAGAGCCGGCCCCTGATCGCGGCCTCGATCATGAGCAAGAAGATGGCCGAGGGGATCGACGCCTTGATCCTCGACGTGAAGACGGGCGACGGTGCCTTCATGAAGTCCTTCCCCGACGCGAAGGCCCTGGCCGAGGCGATGATCGCGATCGGCAAGGGCATGGGCAAGAAGATCGCCGCCCTCATCACGGACATGGAGCAGCCCCTCGGCAAGACGGTGGGCAACGCCCTCGAGGTGGTGGAGTGCATCGAGACCCTGAAGGGACGAGGACCCAAGGACCTCGAATCGCTCTCCCTCGAGCTCGCGGCCTGGATGCTCCACCTGGGGGGCCTCGGCTCACTGGACGCCGCGCGCATCAAGGTCCGGGACGCGCTCCACGCCGGGGCCGGCCTGCGCAAGCTCGAGGAGATCATCGAGGCGCAGGGCGGCGACCCGCGCGTCTGCGGCGACTTGTCCCTGCTGCCCCAGGCCGCCGAGGAGGTGCCGCTTCGCGCCCCCCGCGACGGCCGGGTCAGCCGCATCGCCTGTCGGGCCGTCGGCCAGGCCGCGATGCTGCTGGGGGCGGGGCGGGAAACCGTCGACAGCGTCATCGATCCCGCGGTGGGCCTCGTCCTGCACAAGAAGGTGGGCGACCTCGTGATCGAAGGCGAGCCCCTCCTCACCCTCCACGTGAACGACAAGCGACGGCTGGCCGAGGCCGAGGCGCTTCTCCGCGCGGCGATCGTGATCGCTCCCGAGGCGCGCCCGCGCGGGCCGCTCATCCAGGCGGTGCTGGGCTGACCATGGGCGGCACGAGGGCCTCGTCCGGGGCGGCTCGCGCGAGGCCGTGAGCGTGGTGCGGAGCCGGACCCCGCTCGCGCCCACCATCGGCCTCGTCCTCGGCTCCGGGCCTGGGCGCATTCGCGAAGACGCTCGAGGCGCCGACGGCGATTCCCTACCGCGAGATCCCGCACTTTCCCGGGTCGAGCATCTCGGGACACCAGGGTGAGCTGGTCCTCGGGCATTCCGGCGCCGTGCCCGTCGCGGTGATGGCCGGCCGCGCTCACTACTACGAGGGCTACCCCCTCGACCAGGTGGTCTTCCCGGTGCGGGTCCTCCGGAGCCTCGGGGCCGAGGTGTTGATCGTGACCAACGCCGCCGGCAGCGTGAACGCGGCGTTCGCGCCGGGCGACCTCATGATCATCGAGGACCACATCAACCTGATCGGGAACCCGCTCGTCGGCCCCAACGAGGAATCGCTCGGCCCCCGGTTCCCCGACATGAGCGACGCCTACGACGCCCGCCTCCGCAAGCTGGCCGAGGAGGCCTGCCGGGCCGCCGGCGCGCCCGCGCGCCGCGGCGTCTACATCGCGATGACCGGACCGTCCTACGAGACCCCGGCCGAGATCCGCATGGCCCGCACCCTGGGGGCCGACGCCGTCGGCATGTCCACGGCACCCGAGGTCGTGGCCGCGCGGCACATGGGCGTGCGCGTGCTCGGGATCTCGTGCCTCACCAACATGGCCGCGGGCGTGACCGCCCAGAAGCTCGACCACCAGGAAGTGCTCGAGGTGGGCGAGCGGGTCAAGGACACGCTGCTCGAGGTCCTGAGGCGCGTGGTGCAGGAAGCGGCCCGCCCCGCGTGAGCGCCACCGGCCTCCGCGAGCTCGCCCGGCTGGCGCGACAGGCGCGGCGGCGGGCGCACGCGCCCTACTCGCAGTTCAAGGTGGGCGCTGCCCTGCGCACGCACCACGGGAGAGGTCGTGACCGGCTGCAACATCGAAAACGCGACCTACGGGCTGACCCTCTGCGCGGAGCGGGTGGCGGTCTTCAAGGCGGTCTCGGAGGGCCTGAAGCGCTTCGACGCGATCGCGGTGGTGGCCGACGGGAAGCGCCTCGCCGCGCCCTGCGGTCCCTGCCGGCAGATCCTCTGGGAGTTCTGCGGCGACATCCTGGTGCACATGGAGGACTCGAAGGGCCGGCGCGAGACGCGACGCCTGTCCGAGCTGCTCCCCTTCCCCTTCGACGACAAGAGCCTTTGACCCGGCCGGCCCGAAGCCGCTTCGCCTCTCTCCCCACCGAAAGCCGGAACCCGCGAAGCCGGGACCTCGACCGGCTCACCACGCCTGCGGTCGTTCGCCTCCTCCTCGACGAGGACCGGCGGGCGCTCGTGGCCGCGGGCCGAGCCGCACCCGCGATCGCCCGGGCCGCGGCAGCGGTCGCGGAATGCCTCCGGAACGGCGGGACGGGTGGTCTTCCTCGGCGCGGGGACCAGCGGCCGGCTCGGGGTGCTGGAGGCCGCCGAGTGCCCGCCCACCTTCGGCACTCGCCCAAGCCAGATCCGCGGGGTCATGGCCGGAGGCCCCGCCTCGGTGTTCGGCTCGCGCGAGGGGGCCGAAGACCGCGACGACCACGGCCGGCGCGAGGGCGGGAAGCTGCGGGCGGGCGACGTCCTCGTGGGGATCTCGGCCAGCTCGGTGACCCCGTTCGTGCGGGGCGCGCTGCGCGCCGCAAGCGCCCGCGGCGCGCGCACGGTGCTCCTGACCTGCGCCCCCGGACCGGGCCTCGGCAAGGCCGCGCACCTCGTGATCGCCATCCCCACCGGGCCCGAGGTGCTGACGGGCTCGACCCGCCTCAAGGCCGGCTCCGCCACCAAGGCCGCCTTGAACGCCATCACCACCGCGGCCATGGTGCGTCTCGGCAAGGTCTACGAGAACCTGATGGTGGACCTCAGGCCTTCCTCGGCCAAGCTCGAGGACCGCGCCCGCCGGGTGGTCGCCGCGGGCGCCCGAGTCTCGCTCGCCGAAGCGGCTCGCCTCCTGGCCGAGAGCGGCGGCGAGGTCGAAGACCGCGATCGTCGCGGGCCGCCTCGCGGTTCTCGGCCCGGACGGCCGCGCCGATGGCTGCGCGCCGCGCGGGCCACGTGCGCCGGGCCCTCGCCGCGAAGGCCGCGGTCAGCCGCCGTAGACCTTGATGTCCCGGAGGTTCCGGTACCGCTCGTTGTAGTCGAGGCCGTAGCCCACCACGAAGTGGTCGTCGATCGTGAAGCCCACGTAGTCGACCTCGACGCTCGACGAGCCGCCGCGACGGCTTGGACAGAAGCGCCACCACCTTCAGGGTGCGGGGCCCCCGCGCGCGCAGCAGCCCGCGGAGGTAGTTGAGGGTCAGCCCCGTGTCCACGATGTCCTCGACCACCAGGAGGTCGCGGCCTTCGAGTCCCTGGTCGAGGTCCTTGACGAGCTTCACCTCGCCCGAGGACTTCGTCGCGGCGCCGTAGGACGAGACCGCGATGAAGTCGAGGGTCAAGGGAAGGTCGATGGCCTGGGCGAGGTCGGTCATGAAGGGGCAGGCGCCCTTCAGGACCCCGACGAGGTGCGGCTCGCGGCCGGCGTAGTCGGCCGTGATCTGCCGCCCCATCTCCAGGATGCGGGCCTGGATCTCGTCGCTGGAAAGCAGCACCTTCATCGACGGCACTCCTCCAGCGCGGCCGGATTATACGGCCAGGCCCCAGGGCGCCCCAACGCATCGGGCTCCCGCGGCTTGGCGGAAGCACCCTGGGGCTTCGAGAAAAATACTTGCGCGCCGGGCCCCGGGCACAGATGATGTCACCGAAACATAGCAGGTTGGTCATGCGGACTTCACGACCGGGCAAGGACCATAGGCTTCGTCTTGGTGCCTTCAACCATTTCGGGAGGATAGGGGTATGAGTCGGTCCAAGTTGGTGACTCTGGTGGCCGTCGCGGTGGCAATCCTGGGCTCGCAACCGGCACGGGGCCAATCCGTAACGACCGGAGCCATCTCGGGCGTCGTGTCGGACCAGAGCGGGGCGGTCCTTCCCGGGGCGGGCGTCGTCGCCGTCCACGGGCCGACGGGCACCGTGTACTCGACCACCGCGAGTCATGACGGGAGCTTCGCCCTCCTGAACCTGCGCGTCGGCGGCCCCTACCAGGTGACCGCGACGCTCGCCGGATTCAAGGAGCAGAAGAAGTCGCGGCATCAGCGTGCCGCTCGGGCGAAACGAGCCGGCATCGACTTCAAGCTCGAGGTGGCAGGCGATGAGCGAAGCCGGTCGAGGTCATCGGCCACGCCTCGATCATCAACCCCGCGACGCACCGGCCCCGCCTCGAACGTGCAGCAGGAGACGATCGAGAACCTGCCCACCGTCGGTCGCGGCGTCGAGGACTTCGCGCGCCTCAACCCCTACTTCGCGTCGACCGCCATCGGCGGGACGAACAGCAACGCGCTCTCGGTGGCGGGACGGAACAACCGCTACAACAACATCCAGATCGACGGCGCGGTCAACAACGACCTGTTCGGCCTGGCGCGCCAACGGGCGCGCCGGGCGGCCAGGCGGACACGCAGCCGATCAGCCTCGACGCCATCCAGGAGGTCCAGCTCGTGGTCGCGCCCTACGACGTGCGCCAGGGCGGCTTCTCGGGAGGCGGCGTCAACGCCGTCACCCGGAGCGGCGCGAACGAGTTCTCCGGCACCGCCTACTGGTTCACGCGCAACGAGAGCCTCGTGGGCGACGGACCCTTCGACCGGCCCGTTCGGCAAGTTCAACGACAAGCAGCTACGGGGCCAGCCTGGGCGGACCGATCGTGAAGGACAAGGCCTTCTTCTTCGTGAACGGCGAGCTGCAGCGGCAGCAAGGTGCCGAACGGCTTCTCGGTCGGCGGCAGCACGGGTCAGGACTTCGGCCATGCAGGCCGAGGCCCAGCGCTTCAGCGACATCCTGGCAGACCAAGTACGGCTACGATCCCGGCGGCCTTCGACACGGAGTTCACCGAGAGACACCGACAACGACAAGGTCTTCGTGCGGCTCGACTTCAACCTGTCGCCAGAACCACCGGCTGACCCTGCGGCACAACTACATCGAAGGGCGCCGACGACCACTTCGGCTCGCTCGAGCAGCCGACGCTCTTCAGCCTGCCCGAACACCTCCTACCAGTTCAACGAGCAAGACCAACTCGACGGTGGCCCAGCTCAACAGCACCTTCGGCACCGCGGTCAACGAGCTGCGCGTCGACCTACCAGCGCATCCGCGACGATCCGCGACGGCCCGCACGCGACTTCCCCCAGGTGCAGGTCTTCCTGCCCGACGGGACCTCGGCTGCGTGGCCGGGACCGAGCAGTTCTCCGCGGCCAACGCCCTCAACCAGGACAGTCTTCGAGCTGACCGACGACTTCACGCTTCACTCGCGGCAACCACACCATCACGGTCGGCACCCACAACGAGTTCTTCAAGTTCGAGAACCTGTTCATCCGCGACAACTTCGGCAGCCTACCGTTCAGCAGCCTCGACATCCTCGAGGCCGGGCCTGGCCCAGCAGTACGACTACAGCTTCTCGGCGACCAGCGACCCGCAGCAGGCCGCGAAGTTCAAGGTCAACCAGTCGGGCTTCTACGTCGGCGACGTGTGGCGGGTCACGCCGCAGGTCACGCTGACCCTCGGCGTGCGCCTCGACATGCCCGTTCTTCCCCGACAAGCCGACGGCCAACCCGGCGTCGGTCGCCAGCCTTCGGCTACGCGACCGACGTCGCGCCGAGCCCGACCCATGTTCTCGCCCCGCGTTGGGCTTCAACTGGGACGTCAACGGGCGACGGCAAGCAGCCAGCTGCGCGGCGGCGTCGGCATCTTCTCCGGCCGCACGCCGTACGTCTGGCTCTCGAACCAGTACGGGAACACCGGGATCGAGTTCCAGCGCATCGGCGCGAGCCTTCAACGCCGCCAACCGGATCCCCTTCGTGACCGACCCCGACAACCAGCCCACCAAGGTCACGGGCGCCGCCGCCGGGCAGCGTTCACCAACGAGATCGACCTCGTCGACCCCGACTTCAAGTTCCCCAAGGTGCTGCGCGGCAACGTCGCCTACGACCGCGACCTCGGCTTCGGGGGCCTGATCGGCACCGTCGAGTTCCTCTAGGCTCGACACCCTCCAGGACATCGACTACAAGAACCTCAACCGCATCCCGCGGGACGGCCACGCTCTTCGACGGCCGGCCGATCTTCGTGCGCAAGGTCGCCGAGCCTCAGCGACGCGGTCCTCCTGACCAACACCGACGAGGGCTCGCCAGTGGAACGTCAGCGCGCAAGCTGGAGCGGCCCTTCCGGAACGGCCTCTACGCGAGCGCGTCCTACCTCTACGGCCGACTCGAAGTCGGTCAACGACGGCACCTCCAGCCAGGCGCTCTCGAATTGGCGCTTCGTCTACGTGCCGGGTGACATCAACGATCCGCCCCTGGCCTAGTCGAACTTCGACCTGGGTCACCGCATCAACCTGGCCGTCGTCCTACGAGCTCAAGGTCTGCGAGTCGCGTCGCAACCCATGGTCTCGCTGCTTCTACAACGGCCAGTCCGGCCGTCCCTACTCGGTACTCTTCAACACCGACGTCAACGCGCGACGGCACGCATCGGCAACGACCTGATCTTCGTCCCGGCGAACGTCAGCGACGTGATCGTGCGCAACGGCACGCCCGCAGCAGCTCGACGCCTTCATCGAGGCGGACGCGGGCCTGCCGCCAACCGCGGCAAGATCGTGCCGCGGAACGCCAGCCGGTCGCCCTGGACGAACAGCCTCGACTTCCGGCTCGCGCGTCGGAGATGCCCTTCGGCAGCGGCAGGCGCAAGGCTGGAGCTCACCGCGGACGTCCTGAACCTCCTCAACCTGTTCGACAGCAGCAAGGGCGTGTTCGACGTTCACCTCGAACCAGAACATCGCGCCCGATCCAGTACGGCGGGATCGACGCGGCCACGGGCAAGCCGATCTACAACATCGCCACCCTGGCGAGCCCGACCTTCACCAAGTTCACCACCGACGACCTTCGCTCGCGCTGGCAGGCCCAGTTCGGCGCGCGCGTCCGGTTCTAGCTCCGGCCGGGCGTCCGGGTCCGGACACTCGAGAGGCGGCCGCCGCCCAGACTGCGGTCGCCTCTTGCCTTGTTGGCTGAAAAAAGAAACTTTTGGCCGCGTGCCAACGTTTGTAACCAGTGATGCCGTCGAAGAGTGTGTCGTGCCCGCGGCGGTGCGGGAAGGCCCTGGTATACTGATCTGCCCCGTGGGACCAAGAGGGCTCGCGCCGGGCGTCCCGACGACATGCGTGGAGGTCACTTCAGAATGAGACGACATTTTCGTGCCCTGGCCGCCCTGGCTCTTGTCCGCGTCCCTCGCGGGACCCGCCGCCGGGCAGGAGCCAGCCGCCGCGAGCTTGACCACCAAGCCTCCCGACTCCCCGGACCGTCCCACCCTGGAGCTGTCGCTCGACGCGGCCGTGAAGCGGGCGCTCGAGAACAACGCGGACATCGCGGTGGCCAAGTTCGATCCGGAGTTGGCGCGCGGAGAGCGTGAGGTCCGCCCAGAGCTACTACGATCCCTTCGCCTCGGCGACCCTCCTCAAGTCGTCGGCCGACAACCCGCAGACGAGCTTCTTCTCGGGCGGCCAGACCGTGACCAACAAGACCGAGGTCTGGAACTTCGGGCTCAACCAGAACCTGCCCACGGGCGGGAACGTCAACCTCACCTTCAACAACAACAAGGCCGACAGCAACAACGTCGTTCAACACCTTCAACCCGACCTACAACTCGAACTTCGTCGCCGTCGATCAGCCAGCCCCTGCTCCGCAACTTCCGCATCGACAGTGGGCGCGCGCAGATCCGGATCGCGAAGAAGAACCGCGAGATCTCCGACGTGCAGTTCCGCCAGACCATCGTCAACACGGTGGCGAACGTGAAGGCGCTCTACTACAACCTGATCTACGCCATCGACAACCTCGGCGCGGCCCGCAAGAGCCTCGACCTCGCGAAGAAGCTGCTCAACGAGAACGAGATCCGGGTGAAGGTCGGGACCATGGCGCCCCTCGACATCGTGCAGGCGCGTTCCGAGGTCGCGAGCCGCGAGGAGAGGCGTGATCGTCGCGGAGTCGAGCGTCTACGACGCCGAGGATTCGCTCAAGCAGAACCTGTTCGCGGAGAGCAAGGACACCTGGAACCTCCGCGTCCTCCCCACGGACCGGCCCACCGCCGATTTCATGCCCGTGGACGTGGAAGCGGCCATCCGCACGGCCTTCGAGAAGCGGACCGACATCGTGGCCGCGCGCAAGAGCCTCGAGCGTGCCGACATCAGCGTGCGAACAGACCCGCAACCGACGCTGCCCCAGCTCGATCTGGTGGCGAGCTACGGAGGGAGCGGAGTCGGCGGCACCCAGCTTCGGGACGCCAACGGCGACCCCCTGGTGCCGCCCATCCCCGGCGGCTATGGAGATGCGACGAGCCAGGTCTTCGGTTTCGACTTCCCCACCTGGCGCGTGGGCTTCAACATCTCCTATCCGATCCTGAACCGCCAGGCCAAGGCGTCGGCGGCCCAGGCGCGGATCTCGAAGGAACAGGCCCTGGCCTCGTTCCGCCGCCTGCAGCTCAATGCCGCGGTCGAGATCCGGACCGCGGGGCGCGCGGTCGAGACCAACTTCAAGCGCGTCGCCTCCTCGAAGGCCGCGCGGGTGCTCGCGGCCGAGCGGCTCGATGCCGAGCAGAAGAAGTTCGAGGCCGGCATGTCCACCAACTTCTTCGTGACCCAGGCCCAGCGCGACCTCACCGTGGCCGAAGTCGGCCGAGCTGCGCGCCATCCTCGACTACCGGATCAGCCAGACGCGCCTACGAGCGGTCGCAGGAAGCGGGGATCGGGGGAAGCGGGGCGCTCGCGTCGATCTCGACCAACGCCGCGAGCCGCGCCCTGTCCTCGAGCGCCGTCTCTAGCAACCAGAGCGGCAGCTCGCCCTTCTAGGACTGCTCTTTCGTCGGTCACCAGCCAAGGGGGCCATGTCGGCCCCCCTCTTTCGTCGCCTTCACATCCTTTGACCGCCCGCCCTTCAACCTCGCGCCCTCCGATCGGTCTAAAATCGTGAACGATGAAGATCAGAAGTCGTCCTGCGCTCGCCGCCTTGGTCGTCGTTGCCGCTCTCCTCGCGGTCGCCTTCGCCTGGCGCCGCAAGGGCACCGAGGTGGCCCTCGCCACCGCCACCGTCGACCGCGGCGACATCCTCGACGTGGTGGGAGCCACCGGCACCCTCGAAGCGGTGGTCACCGTCCAGGTCGGGTCGCAGGTCTCGGGAACGATCCAGGACCTGCACGCCGACTTCAACTCCCAGGTCAAGAAGGGCCAGGTCATCGCCCGGCTCGATCCCTCGCTCTTCGAGGCCCGCCTGGGCCAGGCCAAGGCCAACCTGATCGCGGCCCGCGCCAACGTCGAGCGTTCGCGGGCGGAGGTCGGCGACACCCGGCAGAAGTACGAGCGGGCCCGCGAGCTCGCCGAGGAGAAGCTGCTTCCCGATCTCCGACCTGGAGACCGCGAAGGCCAACTACGACGGCGCGGAGGCCCAGGTCGAAGGCGAGCGAGGCGGCGGTCAGCCAGGCCCAGGCCAACGTCAACCAGGCCGAGCTGGACCTCTCGCACACCATCATCGCCACCCCCATCGACGGGGTGGTCATCGCCCGCAACGTGGACGTGGGCCAGACCGTGGCCGCGTCCTTCCAGGCCCCGGTGCTGTTCGTCATCGCCAACGACCTCACCAAGATGCGGGTCAACGCGGCCATCGACGAGGCCGACGTGGGGCGCATCCAGGCCGGGCAGGACGTGAGCTTCCGGGTCGACGCCTACCCCGACCGCACGCTTCGCCGGGCGCATCGAGCAGGTCCGCCTTCAGCCCACGACCGTGCAGAACGTCGTGACCTACAACACGATCATCACGGTCGACAACGCCGAGCTCAAGCTCCGCCCCGGCATGACGGCCACGGTCTCGGTGATCGTGCACCGCGCCGACGACGCCCTTCGCCTCCCCGCCGCGGCCTTGCGCTTCCGGCCCGAAGGCTTCGCGGGCAGGCGAGGCGGAGACGCGGCGCGGCGGAGCGCGGGCGCGGCGCGCGGGCGGGGGCGACCGGGCGGCCTCGGGGCGGCTCCGCCTGCTCGCGCGGGTGGCCCTCCGGCGGCCACGGGCGGCGGCGGTCAGGGACGACCCGCGGGAGCGGGAGGCGCCACGGCGAGCGGGTGGCTCCGGGCGGCGCCCAGGAGGCCGACCCGCCGACGGAACCGGACGAGGCCTGGTCTTCGTCCTCGACGAGAAGGGGGCCCCGAAGCCCAACCCGGTGGTCGTCGGTATCTCCGACGGGCAGTTCGTCGAGGTGAAGGACGGCCTCGCGGAAGGCGCGGCGGTCGTGACCGGGATCGACAGCGGCGCGCGCGCCGCCGCGGCTCGACCCGCGGCCTGGCGGCCACGACCAACCCCTTCACGCCCGGACCGCCGCAGCGGCGCCAGCGCTGACATGGCCGACGGTCCGGTCATCCGCCTCGAGGACGTCAAGAAGTCCTACTCGCTCGGCGACGTGACCGTGCACGCCCTGCGGGGCTTGAACCTGAGCGTCGAGCGCGGAGAGTTCCTCGCCGTGGTGGGCGCCTCGGGCAGCGGCAAGTCGACGCTCATGAACATCCTCGGCCTGCTCGATCGGCCGACCTCGGGCCGCTACTTCCTGGAAGGCGAGGACGTCTCCGGCTTCGACCGCGATCGTCGGGCCCTCCTCCGGAACCGCAAGATCGGCTTCGTGTTCCAGAACTTCAACCTCCTGGCCCGCACCTCGGCCCTCGAGAACGTCGAGCTGCCCCTCCTCTACAACGGGCGGTCGTACCCGCGCCACGGCCCGCCACGACAAGGCGAAGGAGCTCCTGGACGCGGTGGGCCTCGGCGCGCGCACCGACCACACCCCGACCCAGCTCTCGGGCGGCCAGCAGCAGCGGGTCGCGATCGCGCGCTCGCTCGTCAACGACCCCGAGATCGTCCTCGCGGACGAGCCCACCGGCAACCTGGACAGCCGCACCAGCATCGAGATCATGGAGATCCTGCAGCGCCTGAACCGCGAGAAGAACATCACCATCATCCTCATCACCCACGAGCACGACATCGCGGAGTACGGGACGCGCACGGTCACGGTCCGCGACGGGCGGATCATCTCGGACCAGCCGGTGGAGAAGCGGCGTCACGCGGCGGAGGAGCTCCTGGCCCTCCCGCCCGTGGAAGTGGAGGCATAGCATGGGCATTCGGGACACCCTTCGCATCGCCTTCAAGGCCATGCGCCGCAACAAGGTGCGCTCGGTCCTCACCATGCTCGGCGTGATCATCGGCGTGGCCTCGGTCATCGCCATGATCGCGCTCGGCAGCGGCGCGCGGGCCGCCATCGACGAGCAGATCCAGAGCCAGGGGACGACCCTCATCTACGTCTCGTCCGGGAGCTGGAACCGCGGGGGCGGGCGGGGTGCGCGGCGGCTCGGGCACCACCACCACCCTGACCATGGAGGACGCGGTCGCGGTCGTCGCAGCTCCCCACCGTCGGCAAGTGGACGCCCGTGGTCCGCGGCCGCGCCCAGGTCGTGGCCGGCAACCAGAACTGGAACACCTCGGTCGAAGGGCGGCAACGAGGAGTACGTCGCCGTCCGCAACTGGGTCTTGGCCGACGGAGCGAACTTCACCGCCCGGGACGTCCTCGTCCTCGGACAAGGTCTGCATCCTCGGCGCCACCGTGGCCAAGACCCTCTTCCCCGACCAGGACCCGGTGGGCCAGATCATCCGCATCAAGAACCTGCCCTTCCGCGTGGTGGGGTCTTCGCGCCCAAGGGCCAGGGCCAGTGGGGCCAGGACCAGGACGACTTCATCGTCGCGCCCTACACCACGATCCAGAAGAAGCTCCTGGGAATCACCTACATCCACCAGGTCTCGATCGCGGCCACCTCCTCCGACGCCGTGGAGCGGACCGCGGTGGCCGTGACCCAGCTCCTCCGGCAACGCCACAAGATCCAGAACCCGGACGACGACGACTTCTCGGTCCGCACCGTCGAGGAGATGGCCCAGACCCGCGTGCAGATGGCCCAGACCATGAACGGCCTCCTGATGAGCGTGGCCTCGGTCAGCCTGCTCGTGGGCGGCATCGGCATCATGAACATCATGCTGGTCTCGGTCACCGAGCGCACCAAGGAGATCGGCCTGCGCCTGGCGGTGGGGGCGCGGACCCGCGACATCCTGCGCCAGTTCCTGGCCGAGGCGGTGAGCCTGTCGTTCGTGGGCGGGATGCTCGGGATGCTGCTCGGGGTGGGGGTCTCGCAGGCCCTGACCCAGGGGCTCGGCTGGCCCACGACCATCACGGGCGCGTCGATCCTGATCGCCTTCGCCTTCGCGGCGCGCGGTCGGGGTGTTCTTCGGCTACTACCCGGCGCGCACCGCCGCGAACCTCGATCCGATCGACGCCCTCCGCTACGAGTAGCTAGCAGGCGCGGGACGGACGCCCAGGCCGGGCCGTCGCGGAAGGACCAGCCGCCCGCCCTCGAGCGTGGCGCCGACGAAGGGATCGTTGTCGACGAGCAGGTTGCCGTCGAGGTCGGTCGCGTCCACGAGCGGTGCGAGATGGGCCGCGGCCGTGATCGCGAGCGACGACTCGATCATGCAGCCGAGCATGACCTTCATGCCGTGGGCCCGCGCCACCGCGATCATGCGCAGGGCCTCGCCGAGGCCGCCGCACTTCATGAGCTTGATGTTGATCCCGTCGAAGGCGCCGGCGAGCCGCGGGATGTCCTGCGGCGCGATGGACGCTCTCGTCGGCGAAGAACGGGCAGCGGGCTCGACCGGCGCAGGGCGCGCGTCTCCTCGAAGCGGTCCGCGGGGAGCGGCTGCTCGACGAGCTCGACCCCCAGCCGGTGCAGCCATTCGAGCCGCTCGAGCGCGCCCTCGCGGGTCCAGCCCTCGTTGGCGTCGACGCGGATCCGCTGGTGGGGCGCGCGTGTCGCGCACCGCCTCGAGCACGGCGCGGTCGTCGTCGGAGCCCATCTTGACCTTCAGGATCGCGTAGGCCGACGCCTCCCGCACCTTGGCCGCCACCACCTCCGGGGTGTCGAGGCCGATGGTGAAGGACGTCTCCGGGGTGGGCCCGGGAGCGATGCCCAGCAGCTCGTAGACGGGAACGCCGAGCCGCTGGCCGGCCAGGTCGTGGAGGGCCATGTCGATCGCCGCTTCGGCCGGCCTTCTGGCCGGGCACCGCCGCCCGGGCCGCGGCCTGCGCGTAGGCGCGCGCTCCCCAAGCCTCGCGCCCATCGTCTCGACGGCGGCCGCGGTCGACGCCCGGTCCTCGTGGTAGCGCAGGATGGGCGCCGCCTCGCCCCAGCCCGACGTGCTGGCCGTCGTCCACCTCCGACGACCACGTTGTGTCGCACGTCGGAGGCGCCGCGCGCGATTCGGAAGGTGTGGCGAAGGTGCAGATCGAGAGCGCGATGGCGAACCTTCACGGGCATCGAGCCGGGAGTATACCCTCGGGGGTCAGGTCTGGAATCTCGAATCCTGACCGCCGATTCACGATTCCAGACCTGACCCCCGAGGTTTGACGCTGAGCGGGGTCTCGTGAATGATGCCGAGGTCGTGGGGGTGCTCTTGAGCCGACGGGGGACATCGGTGGCGGTCCTGGGCGTGCGTGGCCCTGTTCGCTGCCCCGACGACGCGCGCAGCCAGCCGAGCCGAGGCGGTCGTGACGCGAAGTGTCGAGAACATGTACTCCGCGCCCGAGCGTCGACAAGGACGTGGTGAGCCAGGCGTTCCTGGGCCAGACCGTCGGCATCGTCGAAACCAAGGGCGCCTTCGTCAAGATCGAGACGCCGGACCAGCTACCAGGGCTGGATCCCCGCGGGCGCCGTCTTGCGGTACCCGAAAGCCAGCGCGCCACGGTACGCCTCCAAGGGAATGGTCGCCGAGGTCACGAAGCCTCATGGCCAACGTCTACCGCGAGGCCGATGTCACCACGGCCCGCCCCAAGGCCAAGGCACCCTTGAGCGCGCGCCTGGAGGTCCTGGAAGGGCCCCTCCAGGAGCGCTGGTACAAGGTGCGCCTGCCGAGCGGCGAGGCGGGGTTCGTGCAGAAGGGCGACGTCGACGTCCACGACGCCGCGGCGCCTCGCCCCGTCCGGGACACCGTCCGATCTCGTGGCCACCGGCCGCCGCCTCCTCGGCGTGCCCTACCTGTGGGGCGGAATGACCCCCCTCGGTGTCGACTGCTCGGGCTTCGTGAGCCTCGTCTACCGCGTCCACGGCAGGGTGCTTCCGCGCGACGCCGACCTCCAGTTCGGCGACCCGGACGCCGAGGTCGTGGAGCGAGCCCGATCTCCTGCCCGGCGACCTCCTGTTCTTCGGACGCGACGCGGCCAAGGTCACGCACGTCGGCATGTACCTGGGCGACGGCCGCTTCATCAACGCGACGACCTACGAGACGCCCGTCGTGCGCGAAGACCGGCTGGACGATGCCCACTGGGTCGCGCTCTACCAGGGAGCACGTCGCCCGCGGTGACGGCTGCCCGACGCCAGCGGCCTTGATCCAGAACCCCGTCAGCTATCCTGGCGTGTCTCGCGGCGATGGTCGCCATGGTCTTCCAGCTCGCGGCCCTCCCCGCCGCGCGGCCGCTCTTCGATCGGGTGCCGGCGCTCGTGTGGGCCTACGCCCTGCCCATGCTCGCCACCACGGCGGGCCTCCTGCCTGCCGAGAGCCCGCTCTATGCCGGCCTCGCCCGCTACCTCCTGCCCGCGAGCCTGGTGCTGCTCCTGCTCTCCTCGGAGATCAAGGCCATCGCCCGTCTCGGCCGGCAGGCCATCGTGGCCATGGCCGCGGGCTCGATGGGCATCGCCCTCGGCTCGATCGTCGCCTTCTTCGCACTTCGCCCCCTCTTGCCCAGAGACGCCTGGAAGTCGGCGGGGGCCCTCACCGCGACCTGGATCGGCGGGAGCGCCAACCTCCTGGCGGTCGCCGCCACCCTCGGCCTCGATCCGGGGACGATCATCATCGTAGACACCGTGGTCGGATACAGTTGGATGGGACTCCTGATCTTCCTGGCCACGAAGCAAGAGGCGTTCGATCGCTGGAACGGCGCCGACCACAGCGCCGTGGCCGCGGCCAGCGCGCGTCTGTCGAGCTACCGGACCATGGGCGCGCGGCCCCTCAAGGTCGCCGATGCCACCCTCATGGTGGGCCTGGCCGTCGCCGTCACCGCGCTCGCCCTCCGCGCCGGCGAAGCGCTCCCTCCGGTCGGCGAGGTCCTGAAGCCCTTCTCCTGGGCCATCATCCTGGTCACCACCTTGTCCCTTCTCCTTTCCCTGACCCCGCTCTCGCGTCTCGAGGAAGCCGGCGCCTCCACCCTCGGCTATGCCGCTTTCTACCTTCTGATCGCCTCGGTGGGCGCGCAAGGCGACCTCCGGCGGCTCGCCGCCCAGCCCGTGATGGCCCTCTTCGGCGTCGTGGTCCTCGCCGTCCACGCCACGGTCCTGTTCGCGGCCATTCGCCTGCTGCGGGCTCCCCTCTTCTTCCTGGGCGCAGCCAGCCAGGCCTGCACCGGCGGCGTGTCCTCGGCTCCCCTCGTGGCCGACATCTACCAGCCGGGCACGGCACCCGTGGGCTTGCTCCTGGCGGTCGTGGGCAACGTCGCGGGCACCTATGCCGGACTCCTCGTGGCCCAATTCCTCTCGTCCCAATGACGACGCTCTTCGCCCTCATGCTCTTCGCGGCGTCCGGGGCGCCCCCGGACACCCTGGTGGTCGGGGTGCTCGGCGAGCCCGTCACCCTCGTGCCTCATCAGGCCACCGACCTCGTGGGTTCGGCGATCGTGGGCCACGTCTGCGAGACGCTCGTGCGGTATCACCCTGACGGCCGCCGGCCCGAAGGCGTTCTGGCCACCACCTGGGCCACCGTCGACCGACGCACCTGGACCTTCACCTTGCGAGAAGGAGTGCGCTTATCACGACGGCGCCCTCCTCGATGCCGACGCGGTGGTCTCGAGCCTCGAAGACCTGCGGCGGGAGAGATCCTTCCCGGGTCGGGCCCAGCGCATCGGGCCCCACGTCGTGGAGGTGACCCTCGACCAGCCAAACGCCGCCCTCCTCGCCACCTTGTCCCAGCCGTACTACTGCATCGACAGTCCACACCGGAGCTCCCATGCGGGCCCGGTGGGCACCGGCCCCTTCCGCTTCGTGGCCAGCGGGCCTGGCCAGGTCGAGCTGGTCAGGCACCCGGGCTACTGGGGCGGGGCCCCGAGACTGAAGCGTCTGGTGTTCCGGCGATTCACCGGGGAGGACGCGCTCGCCGCGGCCCTCGTGGCGGGGGAAGTGGACGTCACCTCGGCCATCGGCCAGGACCGGGTCGGCCGCCTTCGGGACGACGGCGGGGTCACGCTCGATTCGAGCACCGGGCTGAACCTGGCGTTCCTCTCCATCAACAACGAGAGGCGACCCTTCTCGGACGTGAGGGTCAGGCAGGCCCTCTCGCGATCGATCGACCGCGAACGGCTGGTTCGCGAGTTCATGGGCGGCCACGCCGAGCCGGCCCGAAACCCCCTCCCCCCGCTGGTGCCCGGCTACGACGTGCGCGCGAAGGCCCTGCGGCTCGATCGGCCGGCGGCACTCCGCCTCCTCGCGGAGGCCGGTTTTCCCGCGGGCTTCGAGACCTCGTTCCTCACGGTCGCCTCCCCGCGCGCGTATCTGCCTTCGCCCCTGCGCATGGCCGAGCGGATCCGGGCCGACCTGGCCGAGGTCGGGATCAAGGCCGCGCTCAAGGAGGTGTCCTCCTGGGCGGAGTACGTCTTGCGCGCCACTCGAGGCGACTACGACCTCTGCCTGCTCGGATGGCAAGCCGATACCACCGACGCCAACGACTTCCTGTCGGCGCTTCTCGCCTCGGACGCCATCGGCACCACCAACCGGAGCCGCTATCAAAGCTCGCACATGGACGCGATCTTGAAGCGGGCGCGCATGGGCGGCGACATGGCCGAGCGCCTCGCGGGCTACCGCGAAGCCCAGGACCTCTTCCAGATCGAGATGCCCTGGGTCCCGCTCTACCACGCCTCCGTCTTCACGGCCTATCGGCGTGGAGTCCGGGGGGTCCTGACCGGCCCCACCGGGGTCATGAGGTTCGAGAAGGCATGGAAGCTCGAATGAGGCGCCTCACTCTCCCCGTCCTTCTGGCGCTACTCGGCGGCGGCCCGGCGGCCGCCGCGCCGCCGCCGCCGCTTTGGGACAAGCTGGAGACCCGGGTGGCCGAGATCGATCGGCGGCTCGACGGCGTCCTGGGCCTGTCCGTGCGCGACATCGCGAGCGGCTCGACGCTCGAGATTCGCGCCACCGAGACCTTCCCCACCGCGTCCACCATCAAGCTCGCCGTCCTGGACGAGCTCTTCCATCAGGCCGACGAAGGCAAGCTGGACCTTGGAGAGATCACGCGGCCCCCGGTTCCTCGGGTGCGGGGCGGCGGGATCCTCCAGGAGTTGAGCGACCGGGTCAGCCTGACTTGGCGCGACCTGGCCGTCCTCATGATCGGCTGGTCGGACAATGAGGCCGCGAACCGGCTCATCGACAGGGTGGGCATGGACGCGGTCGGCCGGCGCCTGACCGCCCTCTCCCTGCCCGGCGTGCGGCTGCGCCGGAAGATGATGGACCTCGAGGCCGCGCGCCGGGGCGACGAGAACGTCGCGACACCGAGAGAGCTGCGGCGGCTCATGGAAGTGGTACACGAGGGCGTGGAATTGACCCCGGCCCGCGCGGCCGACCTGCGCCTGGTCGCGGGCACCCCGGAGTCGTACTCGGGCTTTCGCGCTTCCCTCCCCGAAGGAACGAAGGCGCTCACCAAGTCGGGGGAGCTCGAGGGCGTTCGCTGCGAGGTCGCCTGGGTGGATCTGCCCGGCCGGCCATACTCCGCGGCCATCATGACGAAGTACCTGCGGCGGGACGGCGACGGCGCTGCCGTCATCCGCGAGCTGTCGGCCCTGCTCTACGACACCTTCGACCGGCTGGCGCGGTCCAGCGAGTACGGGCGAATCATCAGCGAACGCTAGACCTCCGCTCGCACCAGATCCTCGAAGGTCTCCCGTCGTCGAATCAGGCGAACCGCGCCCTTCTCGATCAGGGCTTCGGCGGCCCGCGGCCGCATGTTGTAGTTCGAGGCCATGACGAAGCAGTAGGCGCCGGCGTCCCGCACCGCGAGCAGGTCGCCCGGCTCGAGGGGGGGTACCTCGCGGCCGCGGGCCAGGAAATCGCCGCTCTCGCAAACCGGGCCCACGATGTCGGCGATCGCGGACGGGCCCGGGCGCGGCTTGACCGCCTCGATCCGGTGATGGGCCTGGTAGAGGGCGGGCCGGAGCAGGTCGTTCATCCCCGCGTCCACGATCACGAAGCGCTTCTCGCCGTTTCGCTTGAGGTAGAGCACCCGGGTGAGAAGGAGACCCGCGGCGGCGACCAGGGAGCGCCCCGGCTCGAGCAGAAGGGTGAGAGGCAGCCCCTCGAGAGCCGGGCGCACGGCGGCCGCGAGATCCGCGAGCCCGGGCGAGCCCTTGCCGTCATAGTCGACCCCGAGCCCGCCTCCGAGGTCGAGGGTTTCGAGGCGGAAGCCTTCCGAGAGGAGGCTGCGGGAAAGGGCCGCGAGGGCCCGGGCCGCTTCTCCCAGGGGTCGAAGGTCGAGAATCTGCGAGCCGATGTGGCACTGGAGCCCCACCACCTCGATGAGGGGACGCGCGCGGGCCCGCCGCAGGATGCCCGGGGCCGCCTCGATGTCCACGCCGAACTTGTTCTCCCGCAGGCCGGTGGAGATGTAGGGGTGGGAACGGGCGTCGATGTCAGGGTTGACCCGGAGCGACACGCGCATCGGCCGGCCCAGCCGGGCCGCGACCGCGCCGAGGCGCTCGATCTCCTCCTCGCTCTCCGCGTTGACGTGCCCGACTCCGGTCGCAACGGCGAGCTCGAGCTCGGCTTCGCTCTTTCCCACTCCGGCGAAGACGATGCGGTCGGGCGGGAATCCCGCGCGGATCGCAGCACGGAGCTCCATCCCGGACACGATGTCGGCCCCCGCTCCCCGGGCGGCCAAGAGACGCAACAGCGCGCCGCTGGCGTTCGCCTTCAGGGCATAGCAGATCCGATGCGGGATTCCCGCGAAGGCCCGATCGTAGGCCGAGAACGCCTCCTCGACGGACGCCGCGCTGTAAAGGTACAGGGGCGTGCCGAATCGTTCCGCCGCATCGAGGAGGGAGACGCCGTCACCGCGCAGCTCGCCTTCGTTTCGTGCAAAGCCCATTCGCGTTACCTGATCTCCGTTGCCCTTCGATGGGGGTGCCGTGGCATTGGGCGCGTCAGGAGGGGAGCGCCCTCCGAGACCGGCCATCATAGTGCATTGGCGCGATCCAACGGGCCAAGTCGCCGGCCTCATAAAGAATCAACCCATTGAACGTAATATCCAAACGATTGACTTTTCAGAGCCCCAACACCTGGCAGCCGCACAATACCCATGCGTATCAATCAGCGTAAGATCATATTTTAATATAAGTTACAAGAATTATCATACGATGGGCCTTGGAGTGGTTCCGCGGCACACGGTTTGCTCAGCCTCAGCCAGCGCACTCTCTCTAGCAGTCCGTCTGGTTACAGGAAGGAGAAACAAGCCTGTGAGGCATAAACTCAATGCTCTGTTGGTCCTGCTGCCCGCGCTGGCCCTCTTGGGCCCGCTGGCGGCGGCCCAGGACATATCCACGAAGGGCGCGATCACCGGGTCGGTCGTGGACGCGACAGGGGCCGTCGTGCCCGGGGCCACCGTCACCGTCTCCGGCGCCATCGGCGACCGCTCCACGGTGACCGATTCCAAGGGCAACTACACGGTGTCCAACCTCATCCCCGGGAAGTATTCGGTCAAGGGAGCACTCACGGGGTTCAAGACCGCGTCCGTGACCGACGTGACCGTCTACGTCGGCAAGGACATCTCGGTCAAGCTCACCCTGACCACCGGCAACATCTCGGAGACGATCGAGGTCGTGGGCGGCGAGTTGACCATCGACACCGGCAACACCGCCATCGGGGCCAACATCAACTCCCAGGTCTTCGAGAACCTGCCCGTGCAGCGGCGGGTCGATAACCTCTTCTACCTGGCCCCGGGCGTGACGGAGAGCCAGGCCGGCGGAAAGGCCAACCCCTCCATCTCCGGGGGATCCGCGCTCGACAACCAGTACGTGGCCGACGGCGTGAACATCACCGACTCCTCCTTCGGCGGCCTCGGGGTCTTCTCCCGCGTCTACGGAACCCTGGGCGTCGGCATCAACAGCTCCTACATCGAAGACGTACAGGTGAAGACGGGCGGCTTCGAGCCGCAGTACGGCCAGTCCCAGGGCGGGATCGTCAACATCATCACCAAGTCGGGCGGTCGCGAGTTCAGGGGCTCGGTGTTCGGCTACATGCAGCCGGGCTCCCTCGAATCCACGCGCAACCAGCCGGACGACACGCGCATCAACAAGGTCGGGGAGCTCCGCCACGAGCAGAACTTCGACGTGGGCTTCGACGTCGGGGGCCCGATCGTGAAGGACAAGCTGTTCTTCTACGGCAACTTCAACCCCAGCACCCAGACCCAGACCGTCGCCGGGGCCAGCAACTCGGGACTGGCGGCCCAGGGCGAGTTCGACCGGAAGTACACGACCTACAACTACGCGGCCAAGCTCGACTGGAACCTGGCCCCCAACCACCAGGTGAACTTCTCGATCTTCGGCGACCCCTCCCACACGAACTCGAGCTCCTTCAACACCCTCACGATCGACAACACCACCGCCGACAGCAAGCTCGACTACGGCACCCGCAACATCGCGGCGCGCTACAACGGCACCCTCAGCAACACCTGGTCGTTGAACATCACGGGCAGCGCGGGCAAGAACCATTTCGACGAAACCGCCTCCGCGGACTTCAACCAGATCGTGGACCGCACGCAGCCCGCCCGCGGCAACTTCACGGCCATCGGCCTCGGGTTCATCGAGCCCACCGACGGGAAGACCTACCGCGCCACGATCGACACCACCAAGCAGTTCTCCTTCGCCGGCAACCACTCCTTCGCCATCGGTTACCAGTACCAGCGCGGGGAGTACTCGGGCACGCGCGATCGTACCGGCCCTCACTACGTCGTCCCCAGCAACAACGCAGGCGGAACCTGGGTTCCGACCATACCTTCGGCCGTCGGTCAGCCCACGAACGCCGCCTGGTCGCTGCGCCGCGCCGCCGCCACTTGCACCCTCTGCCCGTTCGTCGATCGCGGCGGCGTGTTGGTTCCCGTTTACCTCCAGCAGGACCGCGGCGAGTTCGGCGAGCCCAACTTCGACACCTTCAACACCTACCATGCGTACTACGCCCAGGACACCTGGCGCTTGGGCAAGAAGCTCACGTTGCTCCTCGGTGTCCGCGGCGAGCAGGAGCGCATCCAGGGGAACCCGGGCTCCACCGGCGACCGGGTCGCCTACAGCTTCACCGGCCAGTGGTCGCCCCGTCTGGGCGTCACCTTCGACCCCATGGGTGACGGCAAGACGAAGCTCTACTACAACTTCGGCCGCTTCCACGAGTTCATCCCCCTCGACATGGCCGAGCGCTCGCTCTCGTCCGAGAAGGACTTCACGGGCGGCCGCTTTGCCCCCGAGTACACGATCAACGCCTCGGGACAGCGCATCGCGGTGATCAATCAGTACGGGACGGTCAACCCGGTCGTGGACAACGCGCACCTCATCAACGGCGGCGGCCTGCCCGGAGGCGCGGGCGGCTCGCCCAACTTCGCCGCGCAGGATCCGCACAACCCGATCCTCCCCGGGACCAAGCTCGGCTACGCCCAGGAGCACCTGGTCGGCTTCGAGCGGCAGCTCCCCGGCAACCTCGTCGTGTCGGTGCGCTACCTCGACCGCCAATTGAAGCGGATCGTGGAGGACGCGGCGGTGGTGCCGCCCGAGGGCTACTCGTTCTTCGCCGTGACCTACTTCATCGGCAACGTCGGGTCCAAGGTCGACGCGGCGGTCAACATCCCGGAATACACCTACAGCCCCGGGCAGCCCTTGCCCGCGCAGTGTGATCCGAACCTCGACGCCGGGTTCCCGACCATGCCCGGGGGCGCGACCTCGCCCAAGGGCGCCTGCTTCGCGGCCAACGGCGCCAACGGCGCGCCCGCGGGCAGCGCGGGTGCGGACGGCGTGCCCGACGGCTTCCCCGACGTCCAGCACAAGTACAAGGCCGTCGAGATCGAGCTCAACAAGCGCTTCTCGCACGGCTGGCAGCTCCTGGCCAACTGGCGGATCGCCAAGGTCGAGGGCAACTTCGAGGGTCACTTCCGGAACGACAACGGCCAGACCGACCCCGCCATCAGCTCGCTGTTCGACTTCACCGCCGGAGAGCTCGGCATGCTCGGCGACCAGTTCGCGGTCGGACCGCTCAACACGGATCGGAAGCACGTCGCGAACGTGTACGGCAGCTACGCCTTCAAGGGCGGTCAGTCCGTCAACGTCGGCGGCGGCTTCCACCTCGAGACGGGCGTGCCCATCAGCCAGTTCTACGCCCACCCCGTCTACCTGAACGCCGGCGAGATCCCGCTGGGCGGACGCGGCGTGCTCGGCCGCAGCGACACGTTCACCCGCGTCGATCTCCACGCGGACTACCCGATCCACCTCTCCAAGAAGTCGAAGGTCACGGTCAGCGCCGACTTCTTCAACGTGTTCAACAACCAGCCAGTGCGACGGACCGATCAGTTCCTGGAGAGCACCGCCGGTCAGCTCAACCCTGACTTCACCCAGCCCGGGTACGCTCCGGGCTTCGGTCCCCGCGTGCTGACCTCCTTCTACCCGCCGTTCAGCATGCGGTTTGGCGTGAAATTCGACTTCTAGACAGCCGCTCACTAGGAGGCAGGGGGGAGAAATCCCCCCTGCCGTATTCTTCATGCGCCTCCATCTTGCCATCGCCTTGTTTTCGCTCGCCGCTCCTGTCTCCCCTCAAGGGAGCCAGCGCGAGGAAGAGCAGCGACACCGTCAGGCCCTCGACCACTACCGGAAGGGCCAGGACGCCATGTCTTCGGAACACCTGGAGCAGGCAATCCGGGAGTTCAAGGCCACCGTCCAACTGGACCCGTTGATGACCCTGGCGTACTACCGTCTCGGTCAGATCCACATGGGCCAGAAGGAGTACGTGGAAGCGGAGCAGGCCTTCCTCGCCTGCCGGGACGCCTACGAGAAGCTCGCCGGGCTCCAACTGACCAACCACGAGGAGGTGGAGCGCCGCCGCGAAGAGGAGATCGACCAGCTCCAGAACTACCTGGGCCTCTTGCAGTCGGGGCAGGTCAAGAACTCGAACCCCTCGGTGCCGATGCAGGTGCAGCAGCAGATCGACGCCCTGCAGCACAACCGAAGGAAGGGCGGCGTCGACGCGTCGCCGGTCCCCGCCGAGGTCTCGGTTTCCCTGGGCTCCGCCTACTTCCGGCAGGGCAAGCTGGAGGAAGCCGAGAAGCAGTGGAAGACCGCGGCCGAGGTCAACCCAAAACTCGGCGAGGCCCACAACAACCTGGCCGCTTACTACCTGATGACGAGCCAACCGGCCGAGGCGGAAAAGGAGCTGAAGCTCGCGGAAAAGGCGGGCTACCCCGTTCACCCACGCCTCAAGGACGACATCAAGAAGGCCCAGAAGGCCAGCCTGTCGAAGGACTGAGCGTCGGCACGGCCGCTACCGCGGGGAGACGAGGGCCTGCAGCAATGAGTCCGCGGCGGGATGCCCGAGCGCCTTCGCCTGGCGGGCCGCCGCCTCCGCTTCGGTCACGCGCCCTGCTTGTTGCAGAGCCACTGCCAACTGGTACCGGGCCTCGGCGTCGTCGGGAGCGACGCTCACGGCTCTCTCGAAGTACTTGAGGGCGGCAGGGAACCGCCTTGCCCCAAGGTAGATCCGCCCCAGGGACACCCAACTCGCGGCGTCCGTCGGGTCGACGATCGTGGCCTTCTCGAAGGTCACGGCGGCTTCCGAGAGGCGTCCGCTATCGAGGTACAGCTTCCCCAGGAGATCGAACACCTCCGCCTGGCCCGGGTCCGCCTGAGCGGCGCGGCCGAGGAACTCGAGGGCGGGCTCCAAGGTCCCCTGGGCTGCGGCCAGCCTTCCGCGAGTCGAAAGGACGCGCGCGCTCTCCCCTTCGATCTGCGCCGCGCGAGCGATCTCGGCCGCTGCGTCGGGGTACTGCTTCTGATCGAGCAGGGCCCGGGCCAGGGCCAACCGTGCGCCCGCGTCCTCGGGATGGCCTGCGAGCGCATGGCGCGCTTCGCGGGCGGCTTCCTCCGGCTTGCCGGACCGCACGAGCGCCTCCGCGAGCAGGACCCGTGCGGGAAGGCTGCCGGGATCCAGTGCCGTCGCTTCGCGCACCTCGGCCTCGGCCTCCGACCAACGCCTCCGTTGGCTCAGGATCGCGGCGACGACGAGATGCGCCTCGGCTCCCTCCCGGGCTGACAACTCCAGGGAGAGGGCACGCCGCAGATCAGCCAAAGCCAGGGCATCCTCCCCCAATCGGCGGTAGAGCGTTCCCCGGCCCCAATAGAGGCGGCCCGAGGGCCCATTCTTCTCCGCCTCGGCGTAGGCGGCCAGCGCCGGGTCGATCTCTCCGATCTCCGCCCGGGCGACCGCGGTCAGGCGGGAGATCTCGGCGCTCACCGGCGCCGTGCTCCTCGCGGGCTCGAGGACGGCCAGGGCCTCGCGCGGCTTCTTCTCGCCGAGCAGGTAGTTCGCGAAGCTGATCCAGTCATCCCGATGGTCGTCGCCGCCGGGCCCCGCGGCCTCCGGTGCCCAGGCCTCCCGGCGCTTCAGGCGACGAAACTCCTCGAACTGCTTCGCCGCCTTTTCGGGCTGGCCTTCGGCCGTGTAGGCCTGGGCGAGCTCGTAGCGCGCGCTCGTGTAATCGGGGTCGACGACGATCGCCTTCTCGAGCAGACGAGTGGCCCCCGGCCGGTTGTGGAGCCGCAGCTCGACCGTCGCCGACCAGTAGAGGGCCTCCACGGAGCTCGGGTCGCTCCTGAGCGCTTCCGCCAACTCCGTCCTGGCTCTCGGGAGGTCGCCCTCCCCGAGCCACGTCCAGCCGATCAGGAAGTGCGCGCCCGCGTGCCCAGGCTCGAGCTCCAGGCAGCGCGCCGCTCGTTGCCGCGCCTCCGGGAACTGGGCCAGGCGGTGATAGGTGCGCGCCAGAAGGAGGAGGGGCTCGCAGCTCTTCGGCTCCAGGCGGACGAGCGGCTCGAGAGCAAGGGCCGCCTGAGGGTAGTCGCCACGCTTGTAGCTCGCCTCGTACAAGGCGCGGAGGGTCTCCGGGTCTTTGGGGTCCCTGGCCACGAGCGCGCGGTAGGTCTCCTCCGCCTCCGCGTAGCGTCCGGCGGCCATTTGTACCCGGCCGATCTCGCGCGGATAACTCCGGGCGTCAGGGTGCGCCTTCTGAAGCGCACGATATGCGGCGAGCGCGGCCTCGTAATCCTCCGTCGCCAGGCAGAGGCTCGCGTGCAGCTCCTGGGCTTCCTGGTTCGGGGAGCGCTGCAGAAACGACTCGACGTGACGACGAGCCTCGGCCAGACGTCCTTGCCGCGCCTCGACCACGGCCAATCCGTAGTAGGGCTCGGCGAGAGCGGGCGTGAGCTGGATCGCGCGCAGGAACTCGTCCCGCGCCTCGCCCCCTCTCGAGAGCCGCGCCAGACATCGGCCCCGGAGCGAGTGCACCTCGGCCGACGACGGCGCGACCTCGACCGCATGCTGCAGGACCCCGTAGGCCTCGAACACCCGGTCACTCGCGCTCAGGAGATCGGCCATCTGCACGAGCGACGGCAGGTAGTCGCGGTCCAGGCGAAGGGCCGCGCGAAACTCGGCAAGGGCTTCCGACGATCGCCCGGCGCGCAAGTGCTCCATCCCCGCGGCGTGACGGCCGAGGGCGGTATCCACATCAGCCGCCGGGGCGAGCGGAGCTTGCGCGCTGGCCCAGAGCGCGGCGACCAGCAGGCCCTTGCGTGAGAGCCACGTGCTCATGGTTGCCGCCGCAGGCCTTCTTCCTCGTGCACCAGGACGATCTGGTCCACGGGCACGTCCGTGAAGGTCTGCTTGGCGCCGCTCGGCCACTTCACCTCGAGCGACTCGATGCGGCCCGCCGCCCCCAGCCCGAAGTGGATCCTGGGGTCGCTCGAAGAGGCAAAGGAGCCGCTCGTCTTCACCTCGCGGACGAGGTCCCGCCCCCCGGCCCGCAAGCGCACCCGCGCGCCGATCCCGTCCCGGTTGCTACGCGCGCCGGTCGTTCGCACGGTGAGCCAATGGTTGGCGTTCCGGGTCGTGTTGTGGAGCAGGGTCAGCGTGTCGTCCATGTTCACGACGACCGCGTCGATCCGGCCATCGTTGTCGTAATCGCCGAAGGCAACGCCGCGGCTCGACCTTACGACCTGCAAACCGCTTCCCGCGGTCGCGGTGGCGTCGGTGAAGGAGCCGTTGCCGAGGTTTCGGAGCACCTGGTTCTGCTGGGCGTACGTTTCTCCGGGCAAGCGCGCGGCGTCCACCTGGGGGTACACGTGGCCGCTGGCCACGAACAGGTCCTCCCACCCGTCGTTGTCGAAATCCACGAAGCCGGTGCCCCAGCTCAGGCGGTGGAAGCTGACCTGGCCGATCCGCGCCGCGTAGGTCACGTCCGAGAAGCGGAGGCTGCCGTCATTGTGGTAGAGCGTCTTGTAGTCGTCCTGGAAGGTCGTGACGAAAAGGTCCGGCCGGCCGTCCCCATCGTAGTCCCCGGCGTCGACGCCCATTCCCGATTGCGCTCGTCCGTCCTGGCTGTAGCCGGCTCCGGATTGCAGGGAGACGTCTTCGAAGGAGCCGTTCCCCCGATTGCGATAGAGCGCCTGGATGGTCGAGTCGCTGGCCACGTAGAGGTCGGGCCAACCGTCGTCGTCGAGATCGGCTGCGAGCGCGCCCAGGCTCTTCAGCGCCGGGTTCAGGAGGCCTGCCGCCTTGGTGACGTCGGCAAAAGTGCCGTCGCCGTTGTTGTGGTAGAGGACGTTCGCGGCGCCCGCGACTCCGGTGGGCCCGCAGAAGACGCGCAAGCCCTTCCAGAGGCAGTACGGCGAAACGCGGTCGAGATAGGGACGGTCGAACTGGACGTAGTTCGCCACGAACAAGTCGAGGCGGCCGTCGCGGTCGTAGTCGAAGAAGGCTGCGGAGACGGAATCCTGTTTCCCTCCGCCCACGCCGGACTTGGCCACGACGTCGCTGAACGTCCCGTTCCCCTCGTTGTGGTAGAGGTGATTGCCCTCGAGGATCGTGGTCACGAAAAGGTCGACGCGGCCGTCGTTGTCGTAGTCGCCGGCGGCCACCCCGCTGCCCCAATAGCCGCCCTCGAGACCCGACCCGATGGTGACGTCCTTGAACCCGCCCTTCCCGTCGTTGTGGTAGAGACGATTGCCCGGGCCGCGCTCCCCTTTCGCCTGCCGCTCGAGGGTCGAGCCGTTGACCACGAACAGGTCCAGGAATCCATCGGCATCGTAGTCGATCCACGCCGCGCCGTTGCCCGTGGATTCGACGATGTAGGGCTTGCCGGCGCTGCCGAACAGGTT
This sequence comes from uncultured Acidobacteriota bacterium, assembly GCA_963760685.1. GTDB lineage: Bacteria > Acidobacteriota > Vicinamibacteria > Fen-336 > Fen-336 > CAVXEA01. The sequence continues at coordinate 1,434,983 of CAVXEA010000003.1, read as the reverse complement.
CCGGTAGTCGAGATGGGCCGGCCCCGTGGCGTCGTCGAGCTGGATGGGGCCACCCTCGGCGGCCGTGGGACCCGGACGCCTCGCCGCCATCGTGAGGAGTGCGAGCCCGCTTGAGGCGGCGACGATCAGGACTCTCGCACGGAACGGCCGGGGTATCGGCATTTCCGCCGGAATGATATGCGATTCCCGACGAGTGAAGGGTTAGGCTAGGGGCTGACCATGACCCGCTCGAAGCGCCGGACGGAGGCGCAACCGTCTCCAGGGTCGCCTCCGCCCCCGGCCGCCCACCGCCGGCGGCGGTGGGTGATCGGCCTTGCCGTGGCCCTGCTGGTGGCCCTCGCCTTCGGCGGGTTCCGCTCGCGCCAAGCCGGGACGGGCGGCGCTTCGGCGGCCGGGATGAACGTGCTCCTCGTGACCCTCGACACGACCCGTGCCGACCGACTGGGCTGCTACGGCTACGCGAGCGCTCGGACCCCCCGGCTCGACCGCCTCGCGGCCGAGGGTGTGCGCTTCCTGAACGCCACCGCCGCCGTCCCCATCACGCTGCCGTCGCACGCGTCGATCCTGACTGGCCTCTATCCCTTCGAGCACGGGGTTCGGAACAACGGCAACTTCTACCTCGCCGAGCGCTTCGAGACTTTGGCCTCGGTCCTGGGCAAGCACGGCTACCGCACCGCGGCTTTCGTCAGCACCTTCATCCTCGACCGCCGGTACGGCCTCGCCCGCGGTTTCGATACCTACGATGATCGGATGGAGGAAGCGCCTGCGCTCGGATCGGGGCTCGAGGCCGAGCGCCGAGGAGACCGTACGGCAGCCGCCCTCATGAAGTGGTTGGAAGGCGACGCTCGTCCGGGCGCCTCGGCTCCCTTCTTCGCCTGGCTCCACCTGTACGACCCCCACGAGCCGTATCAGCCACCACCACCGTTCCAAGGTCTCTTCGCGAGCAGTCCTTACGACGGAGAAGTCGCCTTCGCCGATCAATCGGTGGCCGCGGTCCTGGACGAGCTCGCAAGGCTCGGCTTGCTGGACCGCACTCTCGTGGCGGTGGTCGCGGACCACGGCGAGAGCCTCGGGGACCACGGCGAGGAAACGCACTCGATGTTCCTCTACGAAAGTGCCATTCGCGTCCCCCTGATCCTCTGGCGGCCCGGCGTCCTGCCCGCGGGACGGGTCGTCGCACCGCCGGTGCGGACGCTGGATCTCTCGCCGACGATCCTCGACCTCCTGGGCGCACCACCTCTCGCCGCCCCCCACGCTCGGAGCCTTCGGGCCGTCATGGAGGGACGCTCCCAGGAGCCACCGCTCGCGGTCTACGCCGAGACCTACGTTCCGAAGCTCGCCATGGGCGGCGCGGCACTCCGCGCCCTGCGCGACGAACGCTTCAAGCTGATCGACGCCCCGCGCCCGGAGCTCTACGACCTTGCCCGTGACCCCGGGGAGACGCAGAACCGCTACCCCGACGAGCCGAGGGCCGCCCAGGCCCTCCGGGGGGAGCTGGAGCGTTTGACCGCGGGCGGAAGCGGGGCGATGAACGTGCGCCCCGTCGACAAGGAGACGGTCGAGAAGCTGGAGGCACTTGGTTACGTGGGCGCGGGAGGGGACGCTTCGCCGGTCGACGGGAGCACGCAGGGGAAGGACCCGAAGGACCTCATCGCGACCTTCAACCGGCTACGGCGGGCCGCCGAAGCGGTGCGAGCCCGTCGATTCACGGAAGCGATGCCGATCCTCCGTGCCGTGATCGCCGAGGAACCCCGCAATGCCTTCGCCCACATGCTGCTGGGCAGCACCTACCTGGGGATGCGCCAGTACCCGAAGGCCATTGAAGAGCTTCGAGCCTACGTCGCCCTCGCGCCGACGAGCGCCCAGGCCCACCAGTGGATCGCGGTCGCCCATGAGAACCTGGGCGATCGTTCGAACGCCCTGCGCGAGGCGGGGGCGGCGCTCGCCATCGACCCGCGCCTCAGCGATGCCCGGGTGCTCCGCGCCGGCATCTTCCAAGCACTCGGGCGACGGGCGGAGGCGGCCCAGGAGCTCCGCGCCGCCGTGGCCGCGGATGGGCAGAAGCCTCAGCTTCGCATGAGCCTCGCGGAGGTCCTCTTTGACGCGGGCCAAGCCGACCAGGCCGAGAGGGAGTACCGCACGATTCTCGGCCAGGACCCGGCCTTCGCACCCGCGCTCGCGGGGCTCGGGACGCTGCTCGTCCGCCGGGGCGGTCTCGAGGAAGCTTCGCAAGCCTTCCGGCGGGCTCTCGAGGTTGATCCGCGCCAGGACGAAGCCCGTTTCAACCTGGCCGGTGTCCTCGAGCGGCAAGGCCACTCCGCGGAGGCGCGGGTCGAATACGAACGGCTTGCCCGCGGCGCCGACACACTGCCCGCGGTCAGGGAGGCGGCGAAGGGGCGGCTTGGTTCCCTGACTCGGTAGGCCGGTGGCTCTCCACCGTGCGTGCTACGATCGGATTTTCTCGAACCGGGAAGCCTCATGAAATCCGTGGTGACCGCCGAAGACGTCCGCGCCGTACCCGCGGGGGGCGAAGTCGTGGCCACCCCGGGCGCGGTCGTGACCGATTGGGCCCGCGAGGTGGCGACAACGCGCGGCGTACGCATCGTGCTGGCCGCCGGGACCACGCCCGGGCCGTTGCTGGTGGCAGTCGGCGCCGACCACGGCGGCTTCGCCCTGAAGGAAGAGGTCAAGGCGCACCTGACCCGGCTCGGCTATCGCTTTCACGACTTCGGTACCCACTCGACCGACGCCGTCGACTATCCCGACGTGGCCCGGAAGGTCGCGCGGGCGATCCGCTCGGGCGAAGCCCGCCTCGGGATACTCGTGGACGGCGCCGGCCTCGGCTCGGCCATGGCCGCCAACAAGGTCCGCGGCATCCGCGCCGCTCCCTGCCAGGACGCCGAAGGCCGCGCGGAACGCGCGCGAGCACAACGACGCCAACGTCCTCACCCTGGGCTCGGGTTTCGTCGACGTCGCCCGCATGCAGGAGATCGTGGAGGTCTTCCTGACCGCGACCTGCACCGAGGAGCGTCACCGGCGGCGGGTCGACAAGATCGGGGTCATCGAGGCCGAGGAGGGCCGATGATCGACACGCGTCTCGTCGAGGCGGTGGTGCGGGCGGTGCTGGGCGAGCTCGAGCACGACCACCCCTGCGCCTGCCATGCGACGCCAGCCACGCTCTGCCCCGACCGTTTCGGACGCATGGTCGGCGCCGGGGCCGAGCGCTTCGGCCTCATCGCGGGGGTCCCCTACCCCGTCGAGGTCGCCCGCCGCATCGACCACACCCTGCTCAAGCCCGAGGCCACGCGGGAACAGATCGAGAAGCTCTGCGCGGAGGCCCGACAGTACGCGCTTCGCCACCGTCTGCGTGAATCCCACCTGGGTGCGGCTGTGCGCGACCGCGCTCCGCGGCTCGCAGACCCGGGTGTGCACCGTGGCCGGCTTCCCCCTGGGCGCTACTCCGCCCGAGGTGAAGGCCTTCGAGGCGGCGCGGGCGGTGGCCGACGGGGCCTGCGAGGTCGACATGGTCCTGAACGTGGGCGCCCTCAAGTCCGGCGACTATCGGCTGGTGGAGCGCGACATCGCCCTGGTCGCGGACGCGTGCCGCGCGGGGGGCGCGCTTGTCGAAGGTGATCATCGAGGCGGCCCTGCTCACCGACGACGAGAAGGTGAAGGCCTGCGTGCTCGCCAAGGCCGCGGGCGCCGACTTCGTCAAGACCTCCACCGGCTTCGGCCCCGGGGGCGCGACGGTCGCCGACGTGGCCCTGATGCGCCGAGTGGTCGGTCCCGAGATGGGGGTCAAGGCCGCGGGCGGGGTGCGCGACCTGAAGCAAGCCCAGGCCATGATCGAGGCCGGGGCCGACCGCATCGGGGCCAGCGTCGGGGTCAAGATCGTCCAGGAGAGCCGCGGCCAGGAGGCCGCCGCGGGCACCGGGCCCTCCGGCTACTGATCAGGCCTGGCGCGGCAGCCGGGCCATGTACGACTCGGCGGTGCGCAGGGGGTCGAGCCCGAGGGCGCGGCCGTACTCCATGAGGAAGCCGCGCAGGTAGACGGGCGCCGGCAGCAGAGCCAGGCGGTCCTCCTCGATGTACTCGAGGAACCGCACGCCGATCTTGGTGACGAGGGCGATCCCGCGGAGGCTGACGCCCGCGCGACTCGCGGATCCTCTTGAGGTCGGCCCCGGTCATGAGGTCGGGGAGGCTCGGGGGCGCGGGGAAGGGCAGCTGCGGCTCCTCTTGGGGCCGATTTGCGCCGGCCGGGGGCGGGGGGATCGCGCGGAGGGCAGGCGGCGCCGCGGACGGGAACGGCAGGAGGCCGGACGAAGCCCCCACGCCCAGCGAGAGGTCGTACTCGCGCCGCCGCACGGGGTCGGACAGCACCTCGTAGGCCCCGGTGACGCGGGCGCGAGCGGCCCGGACGTCCTCGGCCGCCAGCAGGGAATAGGTGGCGAAGGCACCCTCGCCGTACATCTCCAGGCAGAACCGGTAGGCCTTTTCCACCTGCTCGCGGCTGGCGCGAGGGTCGAGGCCGAGGGTCGCGTAGTGGGTGTCGAGGGAGTCGGTCACCGGGATCACCAGCCCAGGCTGAGGCTCTCGCCCCGCAACAGGGCCTTCGCGAGGCGCCGCATCTCGTCGGCAGCGGGGGCCGTGGGCGCGTCGACCATGAACAGGCGACGGCGGCGAACGCTCCGCCAGACCGCGTCGTCGTAGTGGACGTACCCGGCGTAGGCGGCCTTGACCCCGAGGTGGCGCGCGCAGGCGGCCACCAGCTGATGGCCGATGGGCACGTCGGTCTCGTCGCGCACCTGGTTCACCACGAAGCGCGGCGCGAACGCCGCCATCTCGCGGGTCAGGAGCCGAGCCGCCTCCTGGTCCTCGCTCTCGACCCGGGCCACGAGGTCCATGGGCGTCCTGATGCCCAGCGGGTTCTTGGGATCGAGAGCGGCGTCCACGATCTGTCGCACCCCTTCGTGGGTCGCCACGTTGCGCAGGCGCCGGTAGAGCGCGCTCTTGATGAATCGGTAGCCGTTCTCGATCGAGGTCGGCTCGGGCACCACGGTGAGGATGGAGACGTCGGAGATCAGGAAGAAGTCGATGATGTTGAAAGAGGTGCCGGCGCCCAGGTCGATCAGCACGACGTCCACGTCGAGCGCGCGGATGCGGTTCAAGACGCGCACCTTCTGCACGTGCTTGATGTTCGCGGCGCCCAGGAAGTCGGAAGCCCCGCTGATGAGGCGCAGGCCGGGGACACCGGTGTCGACCGCGACGTCCTCGATACGCTCGGCCCGCCGCTGGACGAAGTCGGCCAGGGTCCGCTCGGGGCCGGGGAGGCCGAGGCAGGTGTGCAGATTGGCGGCGCCCAGGTCGGCGTCGACGAGAACGACGCGCTTGCCCATCCGTGCGAGCTGAAAGCCGAGGGAGGCGGTGAGCAGGGACTTGCCGATCCCGCCCTTGCCACCCGCCCACCGACCAGATCTGCCGATGCGTCCTGGGGAGCGATCGGGGCGACGGGGGCGAGGAGGGACATCAGGGCAGGCTCACGCTGGAGATCACGGCCTTGAGCATCTCGCGGGCTTCTGTCGACTTCTTCCAGAGAGGCAGCGGACAAAAGGCGACCACGCAGAGCCCTTCGCCCTTGCCCACGAGCGTCACCACGCGCTGGTGCCACTCCACGAAGCCCTTGATCGGCGCGCGTGTACGCGACCGCGAACGCGCTGTCGAGGACTCGGCGCTCGCGCCTGTTCGCCGCCGAGGAACTCGTACTCGTAGCGAATGCTCGGCTCGATGGCCATCGGCTCGGCCAGGCGCTCGACCATGCACAGGACGTGGAGGGCGTCGAGGCCGAGCTCGCTGTCCCAGCGCAGGAAGCGAACCGCCACCTTGCCGCCCTCGGCGTTGACGATCTCGGGATTGTTGCCGGCGACGCTGACCACCCAGTCTTCGGGAGTGCGAAAGGTCGCGGTCGAGGAAGCGATTCGGTGCTGCCGGGTCAGGGCGGCGGCGCAACGGTCTTGCCGCCGGCCAGCGAGGGCCGACTGAAGCAAGCCAACAAGGCGAGCGAGGCCCACTCCAGCGCCCGCACGCCTGACGCCCTTCAGGATTCGGTTTCCGTTCGATCCTTGAGCGAAGAAGTCCACGCCGAATGCTCTCAGCTACTTATGGTATCAAACTTGATGTGTTACATCAACCTTGACGGCCGACCCAGCGCCGCGCGCAGGCACTCCTCCAAGCCCACGGTCCACGGGCTTGGGCAGACAGGCCTGAAACGGCTGGCCGCCACTCCCAGGTCCTCCGGAGCCGCCAGGGCCACGAGGGAATCACCCGGGTCGCCTCGTAGGTCGGCGAGCCGGTCGGCGATCTCCAGGGCGCCGAGGTGAGGCAACACCCGGTCGAGAACGACGGCCGAGGGGACCAGGCGGATCGCCGCCTCGAGCGCATCCAGGCCGTCCATGGCCTCGTGGGTCCCGAAGCCCAGGGCGTCGGCCACCCGCCGCACTTCCCTTCGCGTCCTCGCGTCCTGGGTCGCCACCAGCACCAGCGGGAGCTGGCCCTGGGCGGCGGCGCCGTAGAGGGGCAGCTCGAACCGAAAGGTCGAGCCCACGCCGTGCTCGCTCTCGAGCTCGAGCTTGCCGCCGTGGGCGCGGGCCACCCGCTCGCAGATGTAGAGCCCCAGGCCGAAGCCGTCGATGTCCGCGGTCTCCGCGTCCCGGACCCGCGAGAAGGGCCGGAACAGGCGCTCACGATCCTTGGGGGCGATGCCGATGCCCTGGTCGCTGACGCTGAAGACCGCCGTCTCCCGGCCCCGCTCGACCCGGAGCTTGACCGTGCCTCCGCGCGGCGAGTACTTGACGGCGTTGGCGAGGAGGTTGTCGAGCACCTCGGCCACCCGGCCGGTGTCGGCCCAGGAGGGCAAGGGATAGTCGGGGACCTCCAGGACCAGGGGATGGCGCTCGTCGCCGGAGAAGCGCTTGCCCGCCTCGCGGGCCAGCTCGGCGAGGTCCACGAGCCCGAAGTCGAAGCTCATGTGCCCCGTCTCCAGCCGGGCCGTGGTGAGGGTCTTGTCCATGAGCCCGGCCATGTGGGTGGCGGCGCGAACGATGGCGCCGGCCCTCTCCTTGCGCTCCTTGACGGGCGCCTCGGGCTTCCATTCCAGGAGCTCCGCGTAGCCGAGGATCGTCGACAAGGGGGCGCGGAAGTCGTGGGCCACGATGTGAACGAGCTCGCTCTTCGTGCGGTCGAGCTCGACGAGGCGGGCGTTCGTCTCCTCCAGCGCCTTGAAGAGCTCGGCGTTCCTCAGGATGATCCCGAGCCCGTCCGCCAGGGTCTCGAGGGTGATCACCTGGCCCTGATCGAAGGCGCGGACGACGTCGGCCTCGATGTCGAGGATCGCGACCACCTCGTCCCCGCTCAGGATCGGGATCGCCACCTCGCTCTTCGTGAAGGCGGCCCAGGGCCGGTAGTCGGGATCCTGGGTCACGTCGTCCACGAGCTGGGTGGCCTTCTCGCGGAAGGCGCGCCCGATCACTCCCTGGGAGAGGGGAAAGCCCGACCAGTCGGGAAGCCCGGTCTCACGGCTGGCGAAGGCCGCCGTCCGGAAGACCCCGGCCTCGAGGTCCGGAAGCATGATGCCGGCCGAGTAGTTCGGGAAGGCCTCGTGGATCCGCCGCACCGTCGTGCTCGAAGATCTGCTCCGGAGAGAGTCGGCCCGCGATCTCCCGAAGCAGCGAGTTCACGAGAGAGAGCTGCTCGGAGCGCTCGCGCTCGGCCTGGAAGGCGAACGAGTTGGCCAGGGCGATGGCGAGCTGGCCGGCGAAGCGGGTGAGGTACTCGAGGTCGTCCGCCGCGAAGCGCGGCCCCGCCCGCCTCCCGGGTGGCGCTCAAGACCCCGAAGAGGGTGGGAGACTGGCTCTGGCGGTCGTAGTAGGTGAGGGGCACGCAGAGCACTCGGGCGGCCGCCCCGGACCCCGGGGCCGCGCCCTCGGCCGCCTCGTTGACGACCGCTGCCACCCGGTCGCGTGCCACCCGGCCGATGATGCCCTCGCCCAGGCGGACTCCGCGCTCGTCCGAGCGCCCGCCGGCGGGGTCGCGGTTCCAGGAAGCGAAGAGGCGCAGAATCCCCTGGCGGTCGTCGAGGCGGAAGACCGAGGTGCGGTCGGCCTGGATGAGGCGGCCCGCCTCCTCGGCCGCGTTCGCGAACAGGACCCGCAGGTCGCGGAGGGCCGCGGTCTCGAGCCCGAGGTCGTAGAGAGTCGCCATCTGCCGGGCCATCCGCTCGGTGGCGGTGTGGCTCTCCGCGCGCTGCAGGGCCAGGGCGAGCTGGCCGCCCAGGGTGGACAGGAGGTGGATCTCGTCCTCGTCGAACGGTGCGGCGGGGCGACGCAGGACGTCGAGCACTCCGAGCGACGCATCGCCCGCGCGCACCGGAACCGCGAGCTCCGAGACCGGGCCCTCGGCCGAGGCCCGCAGCGGGGTGGCGCCACGGGCCGCGTAGTGGAGCAGCGTCGCCATCGAGAGGAGCGTCGGCGCTCCGCTCGGGCCCGGCCTCGCACTCCAGACGGAAGCCGCCGACTCGCGTCGGGGGCATAGAAGGCGACCCGCTCGAAGGCGAGGTCCTCCTGGATCCGCGAGACCACGAGGTCCAGGAGACGGCTGCGTCCGGTGACGGCCCCCATCTGGCCGACCAGGGCGGAGAGCCGCTCGAGGCGGGCCGAGTGACGGCGCTCGCGCTCGAAGATCTGGCGGCTGCGCAGGAAGGTCGCGGCCGGGCCCGCGAAGATCGACAGGATCTGGACGTCGTCCTCGGTGAAGCCCCCGGGCTTGTTGCAGGCCACCAGCAGGCCGAGGATGTGGGCCTCGGAGAGGAGGGGCATGAGCACGAGCGAGATCGAGGTCGCCGCGCTCGAGCACTGCGGGCAGGAGCCGGGAGTCCGCACGCACGTCGTTGGAGACGTAGGGGCGGCCGGTCCGGAAGCTCCAACGGCTCCGCGAGTCCGGCTTCACCGGGAAGCGGAGCCCGCGCGCCGCTTCGTCGGGGAACCCGTGGACCGGGAGGGCGGGGGCGATGGTCTCGGTCAGGGGGTCGTAGAGGGCGATCGCGCAGATCGGGGCGCCGATGAGGGCGGCCAGCCGCTGGGTGACCATGCGGTAGAACTCTTCGGGCTTGGCGATGAGCGACCAGTCCCGGCCGATCTCGTGCAGGAGGGCCAGGTCCCGCGCCCGCGCCCGGGCCGCCTCGCGGTTCCGCAGGATCTCGTCGTGAAGCGACTTCAGGCGCAGGAAGGCGCGGACCTTGAGGATCAGGGACGGGCGTGTCGGGCGGCTTCTGGAGGAAGTCGTCGGCCCCCGCCTCGTACCCGCGCCGCACCGAGCCCGGGTCCCCGAACGCCGTCAGCATGATCACGGGCAGGGACGCCCCGTGGCTCTCGCGGATGCGGGCGCAGGTCTCGAACCCGTTCATCCCGGGCAGCCGCACGTCCAGCAGCACCAGGTCGAACCGCTCCTGGGCCAGCCGCTCGAGACCCGCCTCGCCCGAGTCGGTGCGGCTGGCTTCGAAGCCGTGGTGGCCGAGCAGCTCGACGAGGGTGCGGGCGATGTTGGGGTCGTCTTCGATGACCAGGATCTGGGGCAAGGGCGCTCCCTGGGGGGTGCGAGTGTGGCTCTCGACTGGCGAGCTCGTCAACATGAAGCCCGGGAATCGTCGCCGCTACGCGTCGAAAATGCGGTGCGCGTAGTCACCAAGTCTCCTGGACCGGGGGGCCCCGGGAGACCCCCTCAGATGAAGAGGTGCTCGTCCTCGCCCGCCGCCATGCGGCGCCGGGGGACGCGCTTCGGCGAGTCGAGGCCGCGAAGCCGATGGTAGACGTCGAGGCCCCGCCGCAGTGCCTTGATGACGGCGGCCACGTCGGCGAGCGGACCCAGGGGCCGCAGCAGAAAGCGGCGCAGGTAGCCGGTGGCGTCCTCGACCTTGTCGATGGTGTCGGCGAGAACCCCGTCGATCCGCCGGGCCTGAAGGGTGGCGAGGTCGGTGATCTCCGCGAGGTTGCGGCTCATCCGGGAGAGGCTGTCGATGCTCGGCCGCAGCTCGCGCTCGAAGCGATCGTGGATCTCGTCGACCCGCCGCGCGAGCCGTCGCCCGGCCACGGCCAGCGCGACCAGGAACACCGTCTGCACCAGCGACGCCAGGGCGATCACGCCCAGAAAGACTACCGCCCAGGACTCCATGCCACCCTTTCAGCCCGACCCGAGCGGACCGTCATGGACTACATCTTTTCCTTTTCTTCGCGATAGGCCTGCCGGCCTGCGTCCACCGCGGCCGCGAGCCTCTCGCGCCGCTTGTCCAGGGTCTCGCGCTGCTTGTCCACGTAGTCGGAGGCGTCCTCGAGGACCTCGCGGCCCTTCGCCACGGCCCGGTCGCGGAGCTGGCGGCCTCGCTCGGCCGAGGTGCGGATCTTCTCTTCGAGGATCTCGCGGGTCTCCTCGCCGGAACGGGGCGCGAAGAGGATGGCGAGAGCCGCCCCGGTGAGGCCACCGAGCAGGAAGGACAAGATGATGCCGGAAGCGCCGGAATCGCGGTCGTCACTCATGAGAACCTCCGTTTTCGAAAAGTAGGCGATGAGTATTCAGTCTATCAGGGCGCCTCGGCAGTGTCCATGCACCTGGGGTCAGGTCTGGAATTGTGAATTGCAGCCGTCGAAAATTCACAATTCCAGACCTGACCCCTCAGAAGGGCATCGGGCCTTCGGCATCGAGGTTGGCTCTCGATGATCGCGAGCACCGCCCTGGCCCAGAGCGCGAGGTAGTCGCGCGCCATCTCGTAGTTGTCCTCGAACACGTCGAGGAGGGCTTCCGTGCTGCCCGAAGGGCCACGACCGGGGTCTCGGCGGCGGCGTCGTACCAGCGCGGAAGCTCGGCCATCATCTCGGAGGCGCCCAGGGGCGTCCCCGGACCGGCGCGGAAGGGCACGCCGCTCTCCCCCACCCGGCCCGCCACACAGCCGTCCAGGACGAGATAGGCGGTCGACCCGACCTCCCCCGTCTTCCACAGCACCGTGCCCGCGGGGAAGCGGACCTGCGTCGTGGTGCGCGACAGCTCGGCCAGGGCGTTGATGCTGCTCCGCTTGAAGGGGACCATGCTCCGCAGGAAGAAGATCCGCTCCACGAGGTCGAGGTCCTTGGTCGCGTCCTTGGCCGGCGCCACCGGGTCGAGAGTCCGGAACGGCGCGGTCTTCGAGCGGATGACGAGGTCCAGAAGCTGGCGGCAGGTGCCGCGCAGGACGTGGTGGAGCACGCGGAAGCGGTCCTCGAAGACGTCGAGCAGGGCCTCCCCGTCGAGCTCGAGGACCCGCCCCTCGGTGGCGGCCACGGCCTGCACGCCTTCGCGGTCCTGCGCGAAGAGCACGAGGCCGCCCAGGCCCGCCGCCCGGTCCCACCCGCCCCACGAAACGGCCGCGGCGATGGCAGGTAATCGCTCCTTCGAGCACGAAGTAGACGCCGCGCGCCTCCTGGCCGCTCTCGAGGAGCACTTCGCCCGCGCGGACCGGCCGGTCGACCTGCAGCTCGGCGATGGCCGCGAGGTCGGAGGTCGGCAGCCCGGCGAGAGCCGGCAGCTTCTTCAGGTAGAGGATGCGCTCGACCATGCCGACTGGAATGCCTTCAAGCATGGGCCACGCGCTCCGCGTCGGGCGGCGGGAGCAGGCTCAAGGCCCGCTCCACGATCCGCGACAAGAAGAAGTCCGCGGCCCCCGGGCTTTGCAGGGCCAGAAGGCGTGGCCGCAGCGAGCGGAGGCCGAGCTCGCCCACGTGGTAGGCCGCGATGCAGCGCACCGATTCCCCCGGCTGCTCGAGGAGCCGGCCCAGCAGGGTTTCGTAGTCGACGGGCTGCGGGGTGTAGAGGGGGGCCGCGGCCAAGAGCTTCTCGCGGTCGGGCAGGTCGTCGACGAAGGCGAGCAGGGGGTCGCGCAGCGGCGGCTCCACCACGTGTTGGAGCAGCTCGCGGCTGCTGGCGCGTACCTTGCGCTCCTGGTTCCGCAGGCCCCAGAAGATCCGCTTGAAGTCCTCGGTCCGGTACTGCAGGGCCAGCAGCCGCATGATCCGCTCGAACGCGTGCGCTTCCTTGTCGCGCAGGAGGGCCACCAGCAGGGCCTGGCCGGCGGTCGCTCGGCGCGGCTCGCCGGCGGCCCCCGACTCGACTCCCAGGCGCCAGTCGATGAGCCGGAAGGCGGCCTCGAGGGTCGTAGGCGGTGGCGCGAGCGAGGACCTCCCGGTCGAAGACGACCTCGGGGTAACGGGAGAGATGATTGAGGCCCCGGAGGATCTTGTAGCGCACCATGCCGTCGTTCTCCGCGAGCAAGTGGCCGCTGCAGCACATCCACGGCAGCCTCGGGAGGAAAGAGGCTGATCGTTCGCGGCAGGTGGCGCCTGATCTCGTGGGGCAGGGCCTGGTCGCTCAGGGAGTGGTCGAGGAACTCGAGCGCCTCGGGGCCGTGGGCCACGAGGGCTTCCCGCGCGGCAGTCCGGGCCTCGCGCTGGGCCAGGAGCGGCAGAAGCGCGGGGAGAAAGCGGGAGCTCTTCATCTCCGCCATCGCGGCTGCGGCCTCGATCTGGACCTCGGCGCTCAGGCCCGTCGGCCAGGCTGATGAGGACGTCCTCGAAGACCGGCGCCGGCTGGGCGCGGATCGCCTGGGCGAGGGCCAGGCGGGCCTCCGGTCCCTCGGCCTCGAGGAGGGACTCGAGCGCGGCCTGGGCCTCGTCCGTGACCCATCCCCCCGACGACCAGACCGGCCAGGGCGGTGGCGCGCACGAGCGGGCTCGGGTCGTCGCCGGCCGCGCGCAGGAGCGACTCGTCGCTCCTGCGCCCGCGTCCGGGCCCGCAGGGCCGCCGCGCGAATCTGCGGCGTCGCGATGGGAGAGAAGCCGGGCCGCGATCGGCAGGAAGTCGGTGCGGTCGCGCGCCAGCGCGAAAAGATCTCGAAGGCCCGCAGCACCACGGTGCGCGACGGGTGGTACAGGATGAGGGCCGGGATCAGCCGGGCCCGGCCCTCCTCCGCGAGGAGGTCCATGGCCGCGATCACCTCCCCGTCGTCGGCGCTGTTGAGGGCGGCGAACAGGGCCTCGAGAGAGCCGAGGTCGAGAGGCGGCAGGTCGGCGCTCGGCTCGATCGTTCCCTCTCGAAGCGCCGAGCGGAAGAGGTCGAGATAGAGCCCCTTGAGGTCGGCGGCCCAGGCGATCCACACGAGCGAGAGCGCGGCCGAGGCGCCCGACAGCACGACGTCCCCCCGGCGCAGCATCACCTCGGAAAGGATCAGGAGAGAGGCGAGGGCCTGACCTCCACGCTGGCCCACGAGGTCGATGAAGGGCTTGGCCCGCGACCGGAGGGCGTCGGGCAGCGGCACGTAGAGCAGCTCGCTGCCGGTGCGGTGGAGCGAGTTGCGGAGGGTGCCGTCGGCCCCCTTCAGCAGCAGGGCCGCGACGAGCCCGCCGCCCAGGGCGACTCCGGCGGCGCCCAGGAAGAGCAGGGTCGGCAGCGCCCAGAGAGCGCGGTGGAGGCCCAGGACCCGGAAGAGCCAGTCGGTCAGCAGGAGCTGGGCCACGAGGGCGAGGGCGTTCAGGACGAAGTAGAGGGTGGCGAAGAAGGACCCGAGGTCTTCGGGGGGAATGTTCCGCGAGACCACGCTCTTGAACACGTAGTCGCCCAGGGTCAGGGCCACGGTGGAGACGAGCACGAAGACGGCCAGCGCCCGCACGTAGGCGTGGCCCTTGCAGGAGCCGGATCGCCTCCTGGAGGGTCGGGCTCGTCGGACCCTCGAGGCGCTGCCCGTCCCCGCGCTGCGCGAGCGCAGGAGCAGCGCCGGGCCCACGGCGGTCGCCGCCATCGTGATCGCCGCCGCGAGCACCAGGATCGGGAGTCTGGCCGCTGGCCGTGAGGTAGCGGGCCAGCCCGGCGCCCGCCCGCGGCCCCGAGCAGGCTGCCCGTGCCCACCACGCTGTAGACCCGCTTGGCCTGGCTCACCGTGTAGAGGTCGCCCAGCACCAGCCAGAACTGGAGGACGGCCAGGCTCCCCACGAGACCGGTCCACACGTAGAGCGCGTAGAGCCCGACCGGGCTGCGCCAGGAGCCGAAGAGCCAGAACAGGAAGGTGACGGAGGCGCAGCCCAGGAGCAGCAGGGGCAGGCCCCAGCCCGCGGCCCGAGAAGCGGCGCGAGTCGATGCGCACCTGCGAGATGCCGACCGCGACCGCGGCGATGATCAGGTAGACGAAGGGGAGCTGGCGGGCGGGCAGGCGCGACAGGAAGAGCGCGTCGCGCGCGGTCTCGAGCAGGGTGTGCGCGGCCAGGATGCCGAAGTTCGTGACGAACGCGGCGGCCGCGCCGCGTCGCTCGTCGGGCCTGATGGCTGGTCATGCCTCGGAGCATGGGACGACGGCAGTATAAGGGACGCTAGTCGAGGTCGCGGAGCAGCTCTGCCCGTACCGAGGGGCCGAGGACCTGCTCGGGCCTGGTAGTTCGGGTGGTCGACGACGAGAAGCGCCGGGCGACCGGGATCGCCGCAGGTCCGGACCGCCTCTGCGGACAGCGGAAGCGCAGGAAGTGGACGGCCGACATCTTCTCTTCCTTGGTGCGCCCCTCCTCGAAACGGCCGGGAATGCGGAGGTCTCCGAGCACGAGGAAGACGGCGTCCCGGTCGAGCCCCTGGAAGCGGTTGACGGCGGCGATCTGCTCGTCGTGGCTCATCCGCGCGATGCCCGGGATCTCGATGAAGAGGGTGGCCGAGAGCTCGCCCTGCGTCCGGAATGAGCGCGTTGTAGGTCGTCGAGCTCGTCCTGGATCTTGGCGTCGTCCACGATGCGCTCCGTCCTGCACCATCTCCTGGATCTGGAAGAGCACGGTGTCGCGGTTCTCGAAGAGCAGGGTGATGCGGTCGCCGACCGAGACCCGGCGGTTCTTCTTGAGCTCGATGATGCGCGGCCCGCATCGCCTCCCGTGCCTTCTCGTAGGCGGTCAGGTCCTGGAGCTCGGAGACGTCGATCTTCTTCATCGTTCCTCGGGCAGGCCGTACGCCTCGCGCAGCAGGCTGATCGGATGGGCCGGCTTCTGGCCGCGCACCGCCTCGATCTGGAGGGCGGAGAGGGTGCAGTCGGTGGCGTAGGACGTCCGGGCGCCGCCGCGTCCATCTCCTTCACCGCCTTGCGTCGCGTACTCGAGGCTCACCGGGTAGTACTCCTTCTTCATGCCCCAGGTGCCGTCCATGGCCGTGCACTTCTCCACCACCGAGACCTCGGTGCCGGGGATGAGCTGCAGCACGTCGCGGGTCTTGAAGCCCATGTTCTGGGCGCGCAGGTGGCAGGGCATCTGGTAGGCCACCTTGCCCGGGCTCCGTCCGGGAAAGTCGGTGACGAGGGTCCCTTCCTGCTTGCGGCCCGCCAGGTACTCGAAGAAGTCCTGGGTGGCGGCGGCGACGCTTCTGGGCGTCCTCGCCGGGGACCAGCATCGGGTAGTCCTTCTTGAGGACGTACGAGCAGGTGGGCTGGGGCACGACCACCGGGGCCCCCTGCTCCACCAGCGGGCACAGAGCGCCGCCAGGTTGCGTGCGCGCGTTCTGGCGCGCGGCCTCGATGTCGCCGCCGTCCAGGTAGGGCATGCCGCAGCAGACCTGCTCCGGGCACGACACCGAACATCCGTTCCGCTCGAGCACCGAGACCGCGTCCCGTCCCACCTGCGGCTCGTTGTAGTTCACCGAGCAGGAGAAGAAGAAGGCCGTCGGTCGGCCCGCCCGGGTTCCGGGCCCGCCCCGCGTTGCCGAAACCAGCGGGCGAAGGTCTGGCGGTGGAACCTGGGCAGGTTGCGGCTCCGGTCGATCCCGACCGCGGCCTCGAGGAGCACCCGGTGGGGCGTGAACGCGTTGGCCCAGTTGCTGAGGGGGGCCGTGGCCGACCCGAGGGCGCCGACCGCGGTCGACGTCCCCGAGCCATGCGTCCTGCCGCGTCACGCCCTCGTCCTTCGACCCGCGCGGCCTTGGCCCGGAGCATGAGGCGCGGGAAGTCGATGTCCCACGCGTGCGGCGGAGTGTACGGGCAGTGGTTGTAGCAGAGCTTGCACTGCCAGCACAGGTCGACGATCTTCCGGAAGTCGCCGCTCGTGATCCTGGAGACGTCGCCGTCGTTCGTGTCGACGGCCTGGTCGAGCATGTAGTCGAACGAGGTGCAGAGGCGATAGCAGCGGCGGCAGCTGTCGCACAGCTCGGTGACGCGGCGAAGCTCCTTCTCGACCGCCTTCGTGTCGAAGAACGCGGGGTCCGTCGAGATCGTAGGGCATGGGCTCGCCCAGAGGGCGCGAAGGGGCTCGTGGGGACCCCCTCGCGCCTTCGGGATTGAGCTTAGAGCTCCTTCAGGCCTTCGAGGCCCTTCGTGAAGCGTCCGGCGTGGCTCCGCTCGGCCTTGGCCAGGGTCTCGAACCACTCGGCGATCTCGGGGAAGTTCTCCTCGCGCGCGGTCTTGGCCATCCCCGGGTACATCTGCGTGTACTCGTAGGTCTCGCCCTCGACCGCAGACTGGAGGTTCTGGCGGGTGGCGCCGAAGGGCACGTCGGTGGCGGGATCGCCCACCGGCTTCAGGAAGTCCATGTGGCCGAAGGCGTGTCCGGTCTCGGCCTCGGAGGTGTCGCGGAACAGTCCGCCGATCTCCGGATAGCCCTCGATGTCGGCCACGCGCGCGAAGTAGAGGTAGCGCCGGTTGGCCTGGCTCTCGCCGGCGAAGGCGTGCTTCAGGTTCTCGTGGGTCTTGCTGCCCTTCAGATTGGCCATGGCTGGTTCTGCTCCTTAGTGAGAATGGGTTCGCGGTTGGGAATGAGTGCGCCCGTCCGCCGCCTCGTCGCGGCAGCCCGGACAAAGGCCCTGGACCTCGACCTCGTGGCCGAGGATCACGAAGTCCGTGGCCCGGGCGGCCTCTCGCTCGAGGCGCGTCGTGACCCCGATCGGGAAGGTCGTTGACCCGGCCGCAGCCGAGGCAACGGATGTGGTAGTGGCGCTCGACGTTGCCGTCGAACCGCGCGGGCCCGGGAAGGCCGCGGATCTCCCGGATCAGGCCCTCCGCGGCCAGCCGCTCCAGGTTGCGATAGACCGTGCCGAGACCGATGCGGGGGAGCTTGCGGCGCGCTTCCGCGGTGCACCCACGCCGCCGTGGGATGCTCCATGGTCGACCGCACCACCGAGAGAACGACCGCGCGCTGCTCGGAGCCAGGCGGGGCATAACTGATAATCATTCTCAGAATGTCCTCCTGTCAAGCACCCACCCCGCCTCGGACTCACGCCGCATGGTCTTGTGACCTATACTCCGTCGCATGATCGTGGCGTTCGTGGACGACCTGATGCTTCTGAGCCGGGTGCGGGAGGCGGCGAAGGCGCTGGATGTCGAAGTCCGGGGTATGCGGCGCGTGCCGGACCTCGTCGAGGCCTGCCGGCACTCGCCCACCGTGGTCTTGATCGACCTCGACAGCGCCCGCCTTCCGTCGACCGAGGCGATCAGCGCGCTCAGGGCCGATCCGGATCTGGCCCGAATCCCGATCGTCGGATTCTTCAGCCATGTCCACCCCGATCGAGCCCGGACCGCGCGGGATCTCGGGTGCTCTCGGGTGTTGCCACGGAGTGCCTTCGTTCAGGAGCTGCCGTCCCTCCTGAGAGTTCCGGCCGAGGGCGTCGCGTGAGCACGCGTCCGCTGGCCGCCGTCCTGCTGGCCCTCGCCGCGTCCTCGTGCTCAGGCGACAGACCCGCGGCGGCGCCTCCTCCCGCGACTCCGCCGGCGCCCGCGGCCGGCCTGCGTCCCATGACGTCTCGTGACGAGGCCAAGTCGTTCGCCGCACCCAGCTCGCCTTCCTCGGAGACGCTGCCCCCCGGGCATCCCCCCATAGGCGACGCTCCCGCAAGGAAGGACGCCCCCGCCGGAAAGACGGTGGCCGGCGTGGTGTCGATCGCTCCGCAGATCGCGGGTCGCGCCTCCCCCACCGACGTCCTCTACCTGATCGCGCGCAACCGCGCCACGAAGGCGGTGGTGGCAGTGCGCCGCGAAGCGGATGTTCGCTTTCCTCACGCTTTCGCCTTGTCCTCGGCCGACGCCATGACGGCCGACCAGCCCTTCGCGGGGCCCTTCGACATCACCGCCCGTCTCTCGAAGAGCGGCGACGCCATACCCGCCAAAGGCGACCTCGAAGGCACGGCGGCGGCCGTGGAGGAAGGAGCAACCAAGGTGTCCCTGGTCATCGAGAAGGTCCGGGAATAGTGACGGCCTAGAGCCTCGTTCCCGGCGAAACGAGGAGCCTCGGCCGTCAAGCCACCCTTGGCCGCGCGCCGAAAGCAGGCTCGAGCGAACATGGATCGTCGCGCGTTCGTCGCCACTCTCGCCGGAGCCGCCGCCTGCGGGCCGTTCCGGGCATTCGCCGTGCCCAAAGCGGCGACCGGCAGGATCCACACCGTGCGCGGGGCGATCGACGTCGGGCAAATGGGAATGACCCTGGTCCACGAGCACGTGCTCGTGGACTTCATCGGAGCCGACCAGGTCGCGCGGTCCCGTTACGACGCCGACGAGGCCTTCCGCTCGATCCTTCCCCACCTCGTGGACGTGCAGAGGCAGGGCTACCGGACCCTCTTCGAATGCACGCCGGCCTACCTGGGTCGGGACCCGCTGCTGCTGCGACGCCTCTCGGAGGCTAGCGGCCTCCAGATCGTCACCAACACCGGCTACTACGGCGCGGCGAACGACATTGCGGTACCCCGGCACGCCTATGCCGAGACCGCCTCGCGACTGGCCGCCCGCTGGACCGAGGAGTTTCATCGCGGCATCGAGGGCACCGGCATCCGGCCGGGCTTCGTGAAGATCGGGGTGGACGCGGGGCCGCTTTCGGCGATCGACCGCAAGCTCGTGGAGGCGGGCGCGCTCTGCCATCTCGACACGGGCCTGACCCTGGCCATCCACACCGGCGACGGCACGGCCGCGACCGAGATCCTCGAGGTGCTGGAGCGGGGCAGGGTTTCGCCCGAGGCCTACGTTTGGGTCCACTCCCAGAACGACAAGGACCCGGTGCGGCGGGCGTCGGCCGCGGAGCGAGGTGCTTGGGTGTCGCTCGATGGTGTCAGCTCCGAGAGCCTCGAGGCACACGTCGAAGCGGTCCTCGATCTCGTCCGCCGCGGCCGCCTGGGCCGTGTCCTCGTTTCCCAGGATGCCGGCTGGTACCACGTCGGCGAAGCGGGCGGCGGAAAGTACCGTCCCCACACCTATCTCTTCGACGCGTTCCTGCCGGCACTGCGTGCGCGAGGTCTCGGTGACCCGGAGATCCGCACGTTGCTGGTCGACAACCCGGCCCGTGCCTTCGCGGTTCGCAAGAGACCGACGAGGGAGGCTGGAGTCAGCTCGACAGGCGGTCGAACGTCGGCTTGAGGGCGCCGTAGAGCGCCTGGTACTCGGGATAGAGGCGGTCGTAGGCGGCGCGCCAGGCGGGATCCGGAGCGTCTCGACCGGTGACGGCGATCGTCGCCGCGCAGGCCGCGGGAACGTCCGCCCAGGCGCCCCCGGCCACGCCGGCGAGGAGGGCCGCTCCGAACGCCCCGCCCTCGGTGCTGTTGACGGTCACGAGATCCACCCCCAGGACGCTGGCGCAGATCTTCCGCCACAGCGGGCTCTTCGCGCCCCCGCCCGCCACGCGCACCTCGCCGACCGCCCCGAGGCCGGCGCCCGCGAGCAGGCCGAAGCAGTCGCGCATGCTGAAGGCCACGCCCTCGAGCACCGCGCGGGTCAGGTGGGCGCGCTTGTGGCGCACCGTGAGGCCGACGAACGAGCCGCGAGCCAGCGGGTCGGGATAGGGCGTCCGCTCACCCGACAGGTACGGCAGGAACAGCAGGCCCTCGCTGCCCGCGGGGGCCTCGGCCGCTTCCGCCATGAGCGCGTCGAAGCTCTCGCTCTGGGCGAGGGTGTCGTGGTACCACTGCAGGCTGCCCGCCGCGCTCAGGGTCACGCCCATGAAGTGCCAGGTCGCGGGCAAGGCGTGGCAGAAGGCGTGCAGCCGGCCCTGCGGCTCGACCAGCGGCTTGTCGGTGCTCGCGAAGACGACTCCGGACGTGCCCAGGGTCAGGGCTACGACGCCGGGCGTGACCGCGCCCGCGCCCACCGCGCCCGCCGCCTGGTCGCCACCGCCCGCGGTGACCGG
This sequence comes from uncultured Acidobacteriota bacterium, assembly GCA_963760685.1. Lineage (GTDB taxonomy): Bacteria > Acidobacteriota > Vicinamibacteria > Fen-336 > Fen-336 > CAVXEA01. Next base: position 1,414,794 of record CAVXEA010000003.1, on the reverse strand, counting down.
CGTTCCCGCGGCCAGGCCGGTCTCCGCCGCCGCCTCGTCCGTGATCTTGCCCGTGACCTCGGGCCCTTCGAAGGTCGGCGGCAGCCACGCGCGCCGGAATGTCCAGCCTGCTCAGCACCTCCTTCGACCAGTTCCGCGCGGCCAGGTCGAAGAGCAGGGTGCCCGAGCCGTCGGCCTTGTCCATGGCCGCGACGCCGGTGAGCCGCAGGCGGACGTAGTCCTTCGGCAGCAGGACGAGACGCGCCTTGTCGTAGACCGCGGGCTCGTTGTTCGCGCACCCAGAGGATCTTCGGCGCGGTGAAACCGGTGAGGGCGTCGTTGCCGGTCACCCGCACGAGCGCCTCGCGGCCCCCCATGCGCGTCCGGATCTCGTCGCATTCGCGCGCCGTGCGCTGGTCGTTCCAGAGGATGGCCGGGCGCAGGACCTTCCGTTCGGCGTCCAGCAACACGAGGCCATGCATCTGGCCGGTGAGGCCGATCGCGGCCACGTCCGCGCCTTTGGCCCCGGCTTCCACGAGCACGCTGCGGATGCTCTTCGCCGTCCCCGACCACCACTCGTGCGGGTCCTGCTCGGACCAGAGGGGCTTCGGGGTCGGAGAGGGTCAGGGGCGTCGTCGCGTGGCGACGACGGCGCCCTTGTCGTCGATGAGCAGGGCCTTGGCCCCGGTGGTGGAGACGTCGATGCCGAGGAAGAGTCGCTTGGTCATTGAGCTCTCTCAGAAGCGCCGGCAGAAGCCGACTTCGACGAAGAAATCGGGCGGACGCGGAAGGCCCGGGCCCAGGGAGGCGTCGAGCTGGGTGTGGGGATTGAGAAGCCAGGTGTAGCCGTGGTCGAGCTTGTGGAGGGCGTGTTCTTCCCGCGCCAGGTCGGCCACCATGTCGGGCTCGTCTCCGCTGCGCTTGCCGCGACGGCGAGCACGAAGGCCATCGCGCCCAGGGTGAGCCTCCGGCTCAGCGCACGCCCAGGATGACTTCGACCGTGAGCTGGTCGAGCTTCTCGAAGCCGAGGCCGCGCGCGCCCAGGCCCACGCGGTCGAAGGTGTGGGCCTTCAGGGCGTCGGCCGTGGCCTTGCTGTAGCCGTTCACCGCGGGCAGACCGGCGGTGGGGACGTTCGCCAGCTCCTTCAGCAGGGCCTGGATCTCCTTGTCCTCGTTGAAGCGGCGGCCCTTCTCCTTGTAGATCAGGTAGGACCGCATCGAGCCGCGGGCGAAGTCCTTGACCCCGTTCACGTCCTCGGTGCGGTAGGCGTGCGAGTCGAAGTGCCGGCTCCCCGAGTAGCCCACGTCCTCGAGGAACTTCACCAGGAAGAAGCAGGACTTCAGGCTGTGGGAGCCGAAGCGCAAGTCCTGGTCGTAGCGGCCGAAGGCCTGGTCGTTGAGGTCGATGTGGAAGAGCTTCTTGCGGTCCCAGGCCTGGGCGATCGCGTGCATGAAGTTGAGGCCCGACATGTGCTCGTGCGCGACCTCGGGGTTGACCCCCACCATCTCCGTGTGGTCGAGGGTCTCGATGAAGCCCAGGATCGAGCCCGTGGTCGGCAGGTAGATGTCGTGGCGCGGCTCGTTGGGCTTGGCCTCGAGCGCGAAGACGAGGTCGTACTTCTGGTCCTTCACGTAGTGGGTCAGGAAGTTCATCCCGTCCCGGTACCACTTGAGGGCGTCGAGCGCGCTCTTGCTGGAGTCGGTCTCGACCCCTTCGCGCCCGCCCCAGAACACGTAGACCTTGGCCCCGAGCTCGACGCCGAGGTCGATGTTCCGCATGGTCTTCTGCAGGGCGTAGGCCGCGCACTCGCGGATCGGTCGAGGTCATGGCCCCGTCCTTGAACGAGGGGTCGCTGAACAGGTTGGTCGTGGCCATCGGGACCTTGAGCCCGGTGTCGGCCAGGGCCTTCTTGAAGTCCTTGATGATCGTGGCCCGCTCGGAGGGCGTCGCGTCGATGGGGACGAGGTCGTCGTCGTGGAAGTTGACGCCGTAGGCGCCGACCTCGGCCAGCAGGTGGACGAGCTGCACCGGGCTCAGGACCGGGCGGGTCGGAGGCCCGAAAGGGTCGCGCCCGGGGTTGCCCACGGTCCAAAGGCCAAAGGTGAACTTGTGCTCGGGCTTGGGTTGGTAGAGGTCGCTCATCGTGATCTCCTCGTCAGTCTCGGGGTCTCGAGAACCGGCCTCCGGCGCCGGCCGCGGTCGCCCATCATACCTTTTGTCACCGCGCGGGACGAATGGCTCCCATAAATTTCTTTGCTGTCCCGGGCCGCCGCCCGGGGTGGCCACTTTTGCGCCTTTTCAGAACGCCACGGTCTCGAATCGGGCCTCAGGCCCTCTTTTTCGAGGCCGCGGACGGGGTCGTCATGGTCTCGGGGTCCCACGCCACCGGCCGCTTCTCGAAGTAGCTGACATTCGACAGGACGGCGGGACCGGCCGCCCGCAGGCCAAAGGTCGGGTCCTGGAAGGCGGGCTTGCGGCTGCGCACCGAGTCGATGAAGTTCCGCCAGTGGTCGCGGTGATCGCTGTAGTCTCGGGGCGCCTGGAACCTCTCGATCTTCGAGTTGTTCACTTCGCGGGTACGCTCGGGGTACTTCGCCCGGTACTCCTTGACGAAGGAGTCCTGCAACTGCTTCGGGAAGGTGTTGACCGTGTACCCGGGCTCCTTCTCGCGCTGGGGCCGGGTCAGCGTGATCCCATCGCCGCCGAGCGAGAGGATGCCTTCGGGGCCCACGAAGCGGAAGCTCTCTTCCCCGCCGGAGCCGTCGGCGAAGTTGACCCGCAGGGCGAGCGTGAACTCCGCGGTCTGGTCGGTCTTCGGATAGTCGTAGAGGCCCAGCATCACGTCGGGCACGTCGCGCCCGTCCTTCCAGTAGCGCAGCCCGCCCGTGGCCTGGATGCGCGTCGGCCCGAGGGCCCCGGTGATGAAGTGCAGGCCCGAGAAGAGGTGGACGAACAGGTCGCCGGCCACACCGGTGCCGTAGTCCTGGTAGTTGCGCCAGCGGAACAGGCGAATGGGCTCGAAGGGCCGCTTCGGAGCGCTGCCGAGGAACCGGTCCCAGTCGACGGTCTCGGGCGAGGCGTCGGGGGCGATCGTGTACTGCCAGGCGCCGATGGCCGAGTTGCGGTTCCAGCCGGCCTCCACGCAGTTGAGCTCGCCGATGGCGCCGCTCGCGATCAACTCCTGGGCCTTCTTGTAGATGATGGAGCTCGTGCGCTGGCTTCCCACCTGCATGATCCGGCCCGTCTTCTTCTGCGCTTCGATGACGCGCTGCCCCTCTTCGGGCGTCCGCACCATCGGCTTCTCGCAGTAGACGTCCTTGCCCGCGGTCATGGCTTCGATGGCGATCTGCGCGTGCCAATGGTCCGGGGTGCCGATGATCACGGCGTCCACGTCCTTGCGCGCGAGGACCTCGCGGTAGTCGCGGGTCGTGAAGAGGTCCTTGCAGTAGACCTCCTTGGCCCGGGCCAGACGGCCCGCGTAGACGTCGGCCACGGCCACGAGCTCGACTCCGGGAACGGCGAGCGCCGAGTTCGTGTCGGAGGTGCCCATGCCCCCGAGGCCGATGGTGGCGAGGCCCACGCGGTCGTTGGCGGTGATCTTCTTGCAGCGGTCGTCGCTGTCGTCAGCCTGAAGGAGGGTCGCGTTGGCCACGGCCGCGCCCACGGTCACGAGCTTCAGGAAGTCCCGCCGGCTGCTGTCCTTGGCGCCCTTCATTTCGTGCCTCTCTTCGCTTCGTCGATCCGAGCGTTGTTGCCTTCGTAGCTGAGGTCCGCCGGGGCCGTCTGGTCCCCGGGCGGCGGGTAGATCCGCTGGCGGTAGACCGGATAGGCCTCGGTGCGCAGGTGGGACAGCATGTGGTGGCCGCGGCGGACGCTCCGCTCGTGCCGCAGCGCCGTGATGTCGATCGGGGCGACCACGATGCGCTCGCCCGGCCCCGGCGACGCCTGGGCCAGGATGCGCCCGTCGTAGTCGACGCACCATGCTGCCGCCCGGCCACGAGTACGGCGGGTAGCGCCGTAGAGCCGCGCCCTGGTTCGCGGCCACCACGAAGGCCGTGTTCTCGAGGGCGCGGCAACGGTTCACGACCGTCCACCAGTCCATGGGCTCGGTCGCGCCCCAGGGGTCCATGTAGGCCGAAACCCGGATCAGCACCTCGGCCCCGTTGGCCGCGAGCTGCCGGAGGGCCTCCGGGAAGATCCAGTCGTAGCAGATCGCGCAGCCGAGCTTGCCGATCGGCGTGTCGGCCACCGGGAAGAGCGGCTCCTCGTAGCCGGGCACGTCGTGCGGGCTCGCGTGGACCTCGAAGGGGATCCACGTGTTCACCTTGCGGTACTTGTAGAGGATGCCCTCGGGCCCGATCAGGCAGGTCGTGTTGAAGACCGCGCCGGGGTACTTGGGATCGGCCTCCAGCATCGAGCCGCTCTGGATCCAGATCTGGTACTCCCTGGCCTTCGCGTGGAGCCTTTCGGTGTGCTCGTTGGGGATGGGCACCGCCAGCTTGTCGCGCAGCTCGGCGAGGGCGACGTAGACCGGCGCGGCGTGCGCGAACTCCGGGAACACGACGAGCCGTACCGGCAGGAAGGGCGCGCTGCCCCCGACCGCGGAGTCGATCATCGACAGGATCCGGTCGGTGTTGCCCTTCATCTCGAGCCGCCCGATGGGGTTCGGCAGGTCGGTCTGGCAGGCGGCGGCGGCGTAGCGGATGGGGTCCACTCCCCTACTCCGCCAGCTCGAGGGGCGGCAACGGACGAGCCACGACGCGCGTGTCGAAGGCCTCGGCCTTCCGGGCCTGGCGCTCGCGCACGGCGGCGGGCGCGTCGTCGGCCCGGAACGGGTACTCCTTCATGCCGTGATAGGGCAACGGCAGCACGACGTCCGGGCTCGCGGAGTTGATGTCCAGCTCCTTGCTGAAGCCATCGCCGTAGAGCAGGTAGGTGCGGGCCATCCCCGGCGGCAACGGCGGAAGGGCGCGCGCGTCGAAGGACAGGGCCACGTCGTCGCCGGGCTTGGACACGACGAACAGGTCGTCCGCGGCCGAGAGCAGCTCGCGGACGTCGCCGGTCCTCGTGTAGCGGCCGGGCGCCATCTTCCAGGGCGAGCTCCACGACGCGCTCGCGTACTCGTAACCGAAGGGCTCGCGGCCGTCAGGAGTCGACACTCGCCGAGAACCCGCGCTCGCTGAGCCGCGCTTCCCGCGTGGCGAGGGGCGTGGTCGCGAGCACGGCCCTTGCCTTGGCCCCGACCCGGATCTGGTCCCAATAGACGCGCATGTTCGTGACGATGCGGACTCTCCGGTCGGCGCTCTTCCATCGATCGGCGAGGTCGATGACCATGCTCTGCGGACGTCCTACCGGTATGCCGATATCCTCGATCACCGTCTGCCAGCTTCCCTTGGCGTCGCGGACCTCGAGGGCCGGCGGCTTCATGCTGAGGCCGCGCTGGCTCGCGGCCACGTTGTCGCTCGAGAACGCGTAGTCGGTCCAGGCGGTGAGCACCAGCAGCGTGTGATCCGCGGGCAGGCCGGCCAGGTCCAAGGTCAGGGCGTGCTCCTCGGCGTAGCCCCGAATGGGGCCAAGCCGGAAGCCTTCGGGATAGGTGCGGTCGAGACGCGCGATCTTCGCCGAGAGCGTCGGAGCCGTCGTGGTCGACCGCCGCTCCAGGCGCGCGCAGGTCGCGCACCGCCCAGAGCTTGAACTCGCGCGGCGGCTCCACCATGCCCTCGTCCGGATAGACCTCGACTCCCTGCGGATGGGTGACCGCGAGAAGGCGCAGCTCGTCGACGTACAGGACCTCCTCGAGCTCGTTCGTCACCCGCAGATCGAGCCGGCCGTCCTTCTCGCGAAGCTGGTCGCCACGGATGCGCACGTACTCGGTGGGATCGGGGACGTTGCGGACTCCGGGGGCCAGCCAGTAGCCCATCTCCCCGCCGCCCAGGAAGTCGGTCACGAACTCGAAGCGCTGGCCGTTCCACGCGTAGAGATAGGGACAAGAGGAGGGCTTCCGGTCCAGCTCCGTCACGGCCATCGCGACGCCGGCCTTGCCGGGCACGGCCGCGCCGAACTCCGTCTCCGTCTGCACGATGCCCGAGGTCCACAGGAAGCGGACCGCGTCCGGGCTGGTGCGCGCCCCCAGGCCGAAGACCACGTCGGCCGGGGCTGTCGCCGGAGTCGTGGACGAGGTTTCGATCCGCTGGCGCAGCGCACCCGCCCGAAGATCGAGCTTCACCCCGACCCCTCCGCGATTGCTGACCCGGCCCGTGAGCGCGATCTTGACGGATCGGTTGGGGCTCGACCCGTTCACGAGCAAGCGCGCCGCGCCGCCGGGACCGGTGGCCACGAGGTCCTGGGCGTCGTCGCCGTCCAGGTCGGCGACGCCCACGGCGATGTCGCTGGATGCCGCCAGCGAGGTCGCGGCGCCCAGGGCCGTGGACGTGACGTCGGCCCAGTCGGTGCCCAGGTTGCGGAATAACCGCAGGCCCGTGGACGTCGCGACCAGAAGGTCGAGGAGCCCGTCGCGGTCGTAGTCGAAGATCGCCGCGGCCCGAGCGCCCGCGGTCTCGGTGGGTGCCGTGCGGGTCTCGAAGCGGCCGCGACCGTCGGACAGCGCCCATACCCCGGGCCCCTTCTCCGTGCCGAAGAAGAAGTCGCTGAAGCTGTCCTTGTTGACGTCGCCCACCGCCACCGCCCGGAAGCCCGTCGCGGGCAAGCCCACCTCGGCGGCCACGTCCTTGAACGAGCCGTCGCGGACGTTCTTGTAGAGGGCCGGCGCGCGTGTCGAGGTGGACCACGAGCAGGTCGATGTCCCGGCGCTCGTCGAAGTCGGTGGGAACGATCGCGATCCCGCGGCCGAGCGGGCGTGTCGAGCCTGGCGGTCGCTGTCGTATCGGTGAACGTGCCGTCGCCGTTGTTCCGGAGCAAACGGTTCGGGGCCGGCCCCGAACCATCGGCCTTCGGGCTCGGCAAAACCGACGACGACGACGTCGAGGTCGCCGTCGTGATCGACGTCCACGAAGGCCGCGCTCACCGCCAGGAAGGGCAAGGCCTCGAGCTTTGCCGCAGCCGTCATCTCCGCGAAGCCGCCCTTGCCGTCGTTCTTGAAGAGGCGCAGCCGGAACGGCTCCAGGGCCAGGAGGTCGACCTTGCCGTCGCCGTCGTAGTCGCCGGCCACCGTCGCGAGAGCCCGCACGCGAAGAAAGTCCGGCCTTCGCGGACGCGTCGGTGAAGCGGCCTCCTTCGTTGTGGAGAACCCGAAGGCCTGTCGCTCCGACACTGGAGAAGGTCGATCCGACCGTCGCCGTCGACGTCGGCCAGGGTCAGTCCTGACGGGAGCCCGGCGCGCTTCACCTCGTCCACGAGGCGTGCGCGCCCGGCGTCCGGGAGGGTCGGAGCCGCGCTGCCGCCGCTCGGCGCCGTCGGGAGCGCCCGCCGCCACCTCGCGGAAGGCAGTGGCCGGGCGTGGCCCGATCGACCAGGCCGGCCTCGGCCCCGGTCGTGGCCAGCGCCTCGGCGTAGCGGCCTTGATCCAGGTAGGCCGTGCCCATCTGCGTCTTGTAGAGGCTCTCGCGCAGCTCCTGGAAGCGCGCGGTGGTCTTCTGGCCCTCCTCGCGGCGCCCGCTGCGGGTCAGGGCCACGCCCAGGTTGTAGACCGCGGTCACGTTGTAGGGCTCGGCGGCCACCGCGGTCTCCAGGAGCGGCAGCGCCTCGGCGTACTTGCGCTGCTGGAGGAAGACCTGGCTCAGGTTCACGTTCGCGCCCACGTCCCGCGGGTCCGTGGCCAGCACCTTGCCGAAGCTGGCCTGCGCGTCCTCGAGCCGGTTCTCCTGGCGCGCGATCAGGCCGAGCACGTAGTGCGGCTGGAGCGTCCCCGGGGCCAGGGCGAGGGCCGCCTCCATCTCCTGGCGCGACGCGGGCAGGTCCGGGAGATAGAAGAGCCCGATGCCCAGGTTGATGCGCGCGGTCGCGAACTTCGGGTCGAGGGCCACCGACTTCCGGAAAGCGGCGACCGCGTCCGCGAAGCGGTACTGCTCGAGCAGCGCGACCCCCACGTTGTTCGCCCGGTAGGCCGCTTCGTCCCGGTTGACGGGTCCGGTAGCGAGCCCCAGGATCGCTCCGAGGGCGGCGGCCAGCGCGAGGGGGCGCGTGAATCGACGGGACGTGGTCATCCCCCGATTGTGGCCGGGCTCGTCCACCGACTCAAGGCTCGGAGGAGCGGGCTCGGTCCTACTGTCCTCAAACCGGACGTCATGAATGCCGACGTCCGCCGCCGTCGAAGTGACTGCGCTGCAAAGGGTTCGAACGGCATCCCGAAGGCCCGCGGCGGTCGGGCAAAGCGGGAACGCGGCTTGCACTCGACCTTATCGATGCCTACGACCGACCCTATACAAGACGCGGTTGTCGAACCTGTCCTGGAAGAGATCGCGTCGACACTTCCGGTCCGGGTAGGGCGCTACGAGGTGCGGCGCGAGATCGGCCGGGGCGGGATGGGTGTCGTCTACGAAGCGGTCGATCCCGCCCTCGGCCGCCCCGTCGCCCTCAAGATGATCGAGGTCGCCCACGGGGCGGCCGCCGAAGACCGCGCACTCTTCGAAGAGCGTTTCTTCAGGGAGGCGCGGATCGCCGCCGGTCTCTCCCATCCCGGCATCCTCACCGTTCACGACGTGGGCCGCGACGACGAGACGGGCCAGCTCTTCATGGCCCTCGAGTACCTCAAGGGCCGGACCCTGGCGGAGGTGCTGGTGCACGACGGGCCCTTGCCCTGGCGCGAAGCGATGCGCGTCGTCGCGCGCCTGGCCGAGGCCCTGCACTATGCGCACTCGAAGGGCGTCGTTCACCGCGACGTGAAGCCTGCGAACGTGATGCTCTTGCCCGGCGGCGCCCCCAAGCTCCTGGACTTCGGGATCGCTCAGGCCGGGACGGGCCGGCCGTGGCTGACGGCGGGCGGCCACTCATTCGGGACGCCTCTGTACATGCCGCCGGAGCAGGCGCGCGGCGAGAGCGTGGATGGCCGCGGCGACCTCTTTTCCCTCGGAGCCGTCGCCTATGCGCTCCTCAGCGGCCGCCTCGCGTTCGTCGGTCGGAACCTGGCCGACATCGTCCATCGGGTGCTTTACTCCCAGCCGCTGCCGCCCTCAGAGGTCGTTCCCGGAGTGCCGGTCACTGTCGACCGCGTGATCGCGCGGGCGCTGGCCAAGTCCAAGGACGAGCGATATGCGAACGGCGCGCAGATGGCGGCGGAGATCGAGGAGCTCCTGGCCGCTCGTGACCCCGGGGCTGAACACGCGCTCGAGGCGCTGATTCCGGACCCGAGGCCCCCCGCCGCCCCGACCCCGACGCGCCCGTTTCTCCCGCAGGCCACCATCACGACTCCCCGGGAACCGTGGCAAGACCCGCCGGCGAAGAAGCGCGCATTCAGGTGGGAGCTGGCCACCATGCTGGTCGTGGCTGCCGTCACCACGTCGGGGGCCGCACGACCCGGCCAGCCCGGGACGGCTCCAAACGAGCCCCTGGCCTCCGTCAGTCGATCGGCGGACTCCAGCCCAAGCGCCCCGTCGGCCCTGCCTTCCCCGTCGCCGACGCCTCCGCCCGCGGCAGCGGCGGCGCAGACCGCGCGCCTGCTCGTCAATCTGGAGCACCCGCTGAAAGACGGTACCCTGCGGATCTGGCTTGACGGCGCACCGTTGCTGCGCGCCGAGCTGCGGGGCGGCTCCAAGAGCATCGTCGGCCTCAGGCTCAGCAAGGGCGGTCTGGAGAGGGCGCTCGACGTACCGGCCGGCCGTCACGCCGTGCGCGTGCGGATGGTCTGGGACGACAGCGAGAAGACGGAGACGACCTTTGGCACGTTCGCACCGGGCTCGACTCGCCGTCTCGAGATTCGCCTCGGACGGCTCTTCAAGAACCTCTCTCTCGACTGGAGCTGAACGGGTCGTCGATCGCGGACCCCGTGGTCGGCGCCTTGCCTCGCTGGCCTGCACGTCTCCCAGCCGGTTCCTGTGACGCGCGATCAGACCAAGAACGGGCTTGACGGCGGGAGCGGGGCGAGGCATGTTCTCTGCGGACCTTCCTGGCCGAGGTGCTTCGTGCTGAAGCGACTTGCCATTGGCGCCCTCCTCACCCTCGCCGTCGCCCCCTCTCGGCCAGCCGAAGCGCAATCCTGGACGCCCCTCTTCGATGGCAAGGACCTCGCGGGCTGGAAGCACGTGGGCCAGGGCGAGATGGTGGTGGAGGACGGGCTCATCCAGACTCGCGGCGGCATGGGGCTGCTCTACTGGGCGGGGGGAAGCTCGGCAACTGCGTCCTCCGCGTGGTCTTCCGCATGCGCGACCGGAACGACAACTCCGGCGTGTTCATCCGCATCCCCCTCGAGCCCCGCGAGGAGTGGATGCCAGTGCACTACGGTTACGAGGTGCAGATCGACAACGAACCCGAGAAATCCAAGGAGGACGATCACCACGTGACCGGCGCCCTCTACTCCGTGACCAAGGGCCTGGCCCGACCCGGCAAGCCGGGCCCGGAGTGGAACACGATGGAGATCACCCTGGACGGGCCGCGCACGGTGGTCACCCTGAACGGCGTGAAGGTGACGGATTACACCGAAGGCCAGCCCGTGCCTCCGCGGAAGTTCGCCTACGAGCCCCACCGCGGGCCGCGTCCGGACGACGGCTACATCGGCCTCCAGAACCACGGCAAGCACGACGTGGTGTTCTTCAAGGAAGTCGCGGTCCGGCCGCTCGAGAAGTAGATTCCGCTCCCCCCGGATCGGGCGGAGCCAGCGAGGAGCCACTCATGAAGTTCCGCTCTTCCCGCCGTGCGTTCCTGCAAACGAGCGCCGGAGCCGCCGCCGTCTTCGCCGCCAAGGAGGTGCTGCTCGATCCCGAGCCGGTCCAGGCTTCGTCGGGACCCGGCCCCGCGAGCGATCGGGTGCGCTTCGGGATGATCGGTGTCGGCATGCAGGGGTCGGGCCTCCTCAAGACCTCCATCTCGCTCCCGGGGGTAGAGTGCGCGGCCGCCTGCGATCTCTACGACGGCCGCCACACCCTGGCCAGGGAGATCGCGGGCTCGAAGCTGCTCACCACGCGCCGCTACCACGAGCTGCTCGACGACAAGGACATCGACTGCATCGTGGCCGCCGTGCCCGACCACTGGCACAGGAAGATCGTGGTGGACGCGGTGAGCGCGGGCAAGGACGTCTACTGCGAGAAGCCGATGTCCCACACCGCCGCCGACGGCTTCCAGATGGTGGCGGCGGCGGAGAAGAGCGGGCGCATCGTGCAGATCGGGTCGCAGCGCGTGAGCTCGGTGCTCTGCGCCAAGGCCAGGGAGCTGATCGCCAAGGGCGTCCTGGGCGACATCACCCTGGTGGAGGGCTCGCTCGGCCGCAACGACCCCACGGGAGCCTGGGTCTATCCGCCGCCCCCCGACCTCTCGCCCGCGACCCTGGACTGGGACACCTGGCAGGGGGACGTGCCCAAGCGGCCCTTCGACCCCGTCGTGTTCGCCCGCTGGCGATGCTTCAAGGAGTACGGCACCGGGCATGGCCGGCGACCTGATGGTCCACCTCGTCAGCGGGATGCTGTACGCCTGGGGCATCAACGAAGCGCCCAAGCGAGCCATGGCCATGGGCGGCATCCTCCGCTGGAAGGACGGCCGGAACATGCCCGATGTCCACTCCGTGCTCTTCGAGTACGGCAGCGTGCCGGTGTACATCCGCCTGAGCCTGGGCACGGAAACCCCCGAGGTCCTGCGCTTCCTCGGCTCGAAGGGCATCCTCGAACTGACCGAGACGAGCGTCACCTTCACTCCCCAGACGGGCATGGACACCGGGCCGAGCTACTACACCTCCGGGTACGCCAAGGCCCTGCGCGAGGCGTACCTGGAGAAGTGGCACCAGGAAAACGACCCCAAGCCCGGCCAGGAGCCGCTCTCGGAGAGCGTGACCTACCGCGGGCCCTCGTACGACGAGGTGAAGCCCCATCTCTCGAGGTTCTTCGAAGCCGTGCGCACGCGGAAGCCCGTCGGTGGAGGACGCGGTCTTCGGAAACCACGCGGCGCTGGCCTGCCACATGGCCAACGAGTCGTACTTCCGCAAGGGCGCCGTGTCGCTCGACGCGGCCACGAAGACGATCAAGGGCTGACCGTCCGCGACTTCACCCCGCCGACCACCAGAGGTCGATCGGCTTCCTGGCCTTGCTCGCGAAGGGGAGCGTCACCTTGCGGCCCGTGCGCGCCGACTCGTAGGCGGCGAAGATCGCCTCCAGCACCGCGCGGCCGTCTTCGCCGGTGACGAGCGGGGTCCGGTCGTTCCGGACGCAGTCGACGAAATGGGCCATCTCCTCGGGAAGCCGTAGTTCCACGCTTCCTCGTAGATCGTGAAGCTCCAGCCCTTGGTCGAGCCGGCCTTCTCGACCGCGTAGTCGTAGCCGGCGGAGCTGTAGGTCTCGATGGCGTTGCCGTGCAGCAGGTCGGCGTAGGCGACGCCCTGCGAGCCGTAGACCTCGGCGCGGTCGTCCATGCCGCCGAGCTTGGTCCAGCTCTCCTCGGCGATGGCCGTGGCCCCGCCCTCGAACTCGAGGATCAGGATCGCGTTGTCGTCGCCGCGCGTCCGCTCGCCGTGGACGCTGCGTGCTCATCTGGGCGTAGACCGACTTGATCGGCGGCCGGCCCAGCATCCAGCGGAAGAACTCGATGGCGTGGCAGCCCATGTCCATCGTCACGCCGCCGCCGGAGCGCTCGACGTCCCAGAAGTGCGCGGCGTGGGGGCCGTCGTGCTTCTCGGACTGCTTCACCAGGGTGGGCCGGCCGAGGGCGCCGCTTGTCGAGCAGCTGCTTCAGCCGGACGTACTTCGGCGCGAAGCACAGCTCCTCGGCGTACATCAGCTTGACCCTGGCCTTCCGGCAGGCGTCGATCATCCGGTCGGCCTCGGCCAGGTTCAGGCAGAGCGGCTTCTCCATGACGACGTGCTTGCCGGCGGCGGCGGCGTCCAGCGTGATCTGGCAATGCAGATCGTTCGGCGCACCGACCACGATCATGTCGATCTCCGGCATCGCCAGCATCTGCCGGTAGTCGGTGAAGTGATGCGGGATGCCGAAGCGTCCGCGAACGCCTTCGCGTTCCCGGGGGTGGGTGAAGCCACTGCGCGGATGTCCGCGGCCGGACAGGCCCGGAGCGACTCCGCGTGGATGGTGGAAACGAACTGCGAGCCGATGATGCCGACGCCCACCTGCTTCATGGTCGTGTCTCCGTTGGCGTGAGCGCCCGCTGGCTCACGGCGCGGCCGCACGGTCGGTGTAGACGGTGACGTCACGGTGCAGCCACAGGAAGGAAGCCGGGCAGCTCATGGACACGCGGCCGCCGAGCAGTCGCCTCAAGGGAGCCACCTTCTGGTGTCCTGAAACGAGGAGCAGGATCCGCCTCGACTGAAGGACGTGGGCCAGGCTCAGGGTGAAGCCGAACCGAGGGACGGGCCGGAGGGCCTTCAGCATCGGGTGGCGGCGGGTGCTCGCGGCAAGCCGCGCCACGTGCGCGGAAGGATCGAAGCTCGACGCCGGCTCGTTCATGAGGAGATGGCCGTTGCGGCCGAGGCCCAGAATGCAGAGATCGAGGGGGCCGTGGCGTTCGAGCCAGAGGGACATGCGCCGGCACTCCGCCTGAGGATCCTCGGCTCGGCTCCGAAAGCCCTGGTAGCGTGCGCGCCCGATCCCGAGCGGGCCCAGGATCCTCTCGCGGACATACGTTTCGCACGAGGCCGGATGGCCCGGATCGAGACCGAGCCATTCGTCGAGAGCGACGACCCGGACCGCGCCGAAGAGGCCAGGTTCCCTGGCCCATCTCGCGGCCAGCCGCTCGTACGTGCGCCTGGGCGAGTCGCCGGTCGCGACGCCCAGGAGCAGGCCGGGCTTGCGACGAATCGCACGCAGCACGTCCCGCGCGGCGCGGCGGCTCAGGTCCTCGTAGTCACGGGCGAGCTGGATGCGCAAGGCCCCTCCGCCTACCGTTCCGGACGGGCATCTTACGGCATGTCTACGCTCACGAGGCAAGAGTCCTCGACTCCCGTCGACCCCGACCTCGGCTTGACCGCCCGGATTGGCCGGGCGTAGCCTGATTCTCCTGGAATGACGGAGCCCTCGCGCCTCACCCGGCTCGGCGCCGGACTGCTCGCTGCTCTCTTCGCCGCCCTCCCCGGCGCCCCCGCCTACAGCCGGCCCCAGGCGAAGGCTTCGGGCCAGCCGTCGACCGCGGCACGCGCGCGGGTCCTGGCCGCGGAGGGCCTGCGGCTCCTCGAGAACGACCAGGCGGCCCTCGCCGAGGCCAAGCTCGAGAAGGCGGTGACCCTCGATCCCTCGCGAAGCGAGGCCCACTACGGCCTCGGGTTCTTGCGGGAGCGGCGGGGCGAGCTCGAGGCGGCGCGCAAGTCCTACGAGGCCGCGGTCCGTTTCGACCCGAGCCTGGCCGAAGCGCACGACCACCTCGGCTTCGTTCTCGGCCGGTTGGGGGATACGCCCGCCGCCATCGCTGAGCTGCAGAAGGCCGTGAGCTTGAACCCGCGTCTCTTCGATGCCCAGTACCATCTGGGCGCGACCCTCTGGTGGACCAAGGACATGGATCGCGCGCGGCCCGCCCTCGAAGCCGCGGTGCGGCTACAGCCGGAGCACGACGAGGCGCGCTACTACCTGGCTCTCGTCTTGAAGGAGAAGGGGGACCTGCACGGGGCCATCTCTCACCTCCGCTCGGTGGTCCGGCACAACCCAGGCTTCGCCCAGGCCCAGCTCCAGCTCGGCTTGGCGCTCCAGGAGCAAGGTGACCTGGACGGCGCCGTCGCGTGCCTCCGCAAGGCCGTGGCCCTCGATCCCTCGAGGACGGACGCGGCGAACAGTCTCGGCCTGGCCCTGATGCAGCAGGGAGAGGCGGACGCCGCGATCGCGACCTTCAAGGCCATCCTGTTGAGGCAGCCGGACGACATGACCGCTCGCCACAACCTGGGCAGCGCCCTCCTGCAGAAGGCCGACCTCGACGGCGCCATCGAGGTCTACCGCGATCTCGCGGCCCGCTCTCCCGAGAACGCCCTCGCCCTCTACAACCTGGGCATGGCGCTCAAGCAGAAGGACGACTTCAAGGGGGCCGAGGTCGAGCTGCGCAAGGCCGTCGCCCAGGACCCGAAGCTCCCGGAGGCGCCCTACACGCTGGCGGTGGTCCTCTGGCAGACCGGACGGCCGACCGAGGCCATCCCGTTCCTGCGCACCGCGATCGCGCTCCGTCCGGACAGCGCAGACGCCCACTACGTGCTCGGCACCATCCTGCGGCAGCAGGGCGAGCTGGACGAAGCGCTCGCCGAGTTCCGCGAGACCGTGCGGCATCGCCCCGACTCGCCGGACGCGCACCTGAGCATCGGCCAGATCCTCCAGCAGAAGCGCGACGCGGCCGGAGCCGCCGAGGCGTTCGCCGAGGCCGACCGACTGAGCCGCCGGAAGGCCGACGCCCAGGCCTCGACCCTCGCGGTCGGGGTGGGAAAGAAAAGGCTCGAGGAGGGCGACCGGAAGGGCGCCATCGAGCGCTTCCGCGAGGCGGTCCGCCTCGACTCCGGCAACGCCCAGGCCCACTACCAGCTGGCCCTCGCCCTCCGCGGCCAGGGAGCCGAGGCCGAGGCCCGGCCGCACTTCGCGGAAGCGCAGCGGCTGGCCCCCTACCTGCGACCGCCCGACTCCAAGGACTGAATGGAGCCCTTCCCCGTGCCCAGGCGCCGTGTCGGAATCGTCCTCGCGCTGGCTCTCCTGGCGATCGGCGCACGGGGCCTTTCCCTGCCTGCCTTCGCCGAAGACACGAGCCTCGGCTTCCGCTTCGAGAACCTGGCCCAGAAGGCGGGTCTCGCCGCGGTGACGATCTTCGGCGGCCGCAATACGAACAAGTACCTCCTCGAGACCACGGGCTGCGGCACGGCCTTTCTCGACTACGACGGCGACGGCCGGCTGGACGTCTTCCTGGTGAACGGCACGACCCTCGAAGGCTTCCCGAAGGGCGAGGAGCCGAGGGGCCATCTCTACCGGAACAAAGGCGACCGGACGTTCGAGGACGTGACCGTGAAGGCCGGCCTCGTCCAGACCGGCTGGGGCCAGGGCGTGTGCGTGGGTGACTACGACAACGACGGCCGTCCGGATCTCTTCGTGAGCCACTTCGGGCAGAACCGGCTCTACCGCAACCAGGGCGACGGGACCTTCGAGGACGTGACCGCGAAGGCCGGGCTCATGGAGACGCGCACGCGCTGGGGCACGGGCTGCGCCTTCCTCGACTACGACCGCGACGGCCGGCTCGACCTCTTCGTCGCGAACTACATCGACCTGGACCTCGCCACCACCGCCACCCCCGACACGGGCCTTTGCCGCTACAAGGGCGTGCCCGTGGCCTGCGGCCCGCCCGGGCTCCGGGGCGGAAAGAACGTGCTCTACCACAACAAGGGAGACGGAACGTTCGAGGACGTCTCGGACAAAGCCGGCATCACGAAGACCACCGGGACCTACGCCCTCGGCGTCAGCACCTTCGACTTCGACGACGACGGCTGGGTGGACCTCTACGTGGCCAACGACTCGAGCCCCGCGGTGCTCTATCGGAACAACCGCAACGGGACCTTCACGGACGCCGCGGTCACCGCGGGCTGCGCCTACAGCCAGGACGGCAAGCCCCAGGCGGGCATGGGCGTCGCGATCGGCGACTACGACCGCAACGGGACCATGGACATCTTCAAGACGAACTTCGCGGGCGACACCTCGACCCTCTACGCGAACAGCGGCGACGGCTTCTGCGAGGACCGGACGTTCGCGAGCGGCATCGGCACCAACACCCGCTGGCTGGGCTGGGGAGCCGGCTTCGTGGACCTCGACAACGACGGCTGGCTCGACGTGTTCCTGGTGAACGGCCACGTCTACCCCGAGGTGGCCCAGCTCAAGACCGAGGCCGGCTACCAGCAGCGCAAGGTCGTGTACCGCAACCTGGGCAACGGCCGCCTGGAGGACGTCACGGAGCGGCTGGGCCCCCCGGCCACCGAGCCCCGAGCCGGCCGAGGAGCCGCGTTCGGCGACTTCGACGACGACGGCTCCGTGGACGTCGTCGTCAACAACGTCAACGACACGCCCGACCTCTACCGCACGGTGCCGCTCAACGGGAACCACTGGCTGACCGTGAGGCTCCAGGGCACGGTGTCGAACCGCAGCGCGATCGGCGCGCGGGTCCGGTGCCTCGCGGGCGCCACGCGGCAGACCCAGGAGGTTCGCGGAGGAGGCAGCTACGCCTCCCAGAACGACCTGCGTGTCCACTTCGGCCTGGGCCCGGTCACGCGCGTGGACCGGCTGGAGGTGCGCTGGCCGAACGGGCTCCTGGAAGAATGGCGGGATCTGGCCGTCGATCGCGTGCTCACCCTGACCGAAGGCACCGGCGCGGCGACCGCCAAGCCGCCTGCAGGAGAGAAACCATGAAGATCCGCCTGGGCGTGTCGTGGGCTCTCGCCGCCGCGATGGCCCTTCCCCCGGTGGTCGGCGCCCAGGCCCCGAGCACTCCGGCCGATGCGGCCAGCATCCTTGCCGAAGCCCGGAGCTCCATCGATCAGGGCCGGGTCGACGACGCCCTCGAGAAGCTCGCCGCCCTCGATCCCTCCGATCCTCGGGTGCGCTACTTGCGGGGCGTCGCGTACTACCACGCGGACGACCACGTCAAGGCGATCGAGAACCTGACTCCGGTCGTGGACAAGCTGGCCGAGGGCTCGATCGAACGACGGGAAGCCGTTCAGGTGCTGGGTCTCTCGCTCTACCTCGCGGGCCGCCTGGCGGACTCGGTGCCCTACCTCGAGCAGACGCGGGCCTGGGCCGCCGACAACCTCGAGCTGGCCTATGTCCTCGGCAACGTCTACGTCCTGACCCGGCAGCCCGACAAGGCGCGCGCGTCCTTCGCTCGTCTCTTTCACGTGGCCCCGGACTCGGCCGCCGCGCACCTCCTCGCCGCCCAGATGATGGTCCGGCTCGAGTTCCCGGAGCAGGCGGACGGCGAGCTCAAGAAGGCCATCGAGAAAGACCCGAGGATCCCGCAGGCCCACTACCTGCTCGGCCAGGCCGCCATCTTCCGTGGGCAGCTCGACGAGGCGCGGGCACTCCTCGGGAAGGAGCTCGAGGTGAACCCCGGCAACGCCATGGCCCTCTACCGGCTGGGGGACGCCTTCACCCGCGAGGCGCGCTGGGACGAGGCGATCGCCGCACTCCAGAAGTCCATGTGGCTGTCACCTTACTTCAGCGGCCCCTACATCCTGCTCGGCAAGGCCTACATGAAGAAGGGCCAGCCCGCCACCGCCGAAGGAATGCTGCGCCGCGCAATCGAGTACGACCCCAACAACAAGTCGGCCCACTACCTGCTCGGGCAGCTCCTCCAGCAGGCGGGCCGGGCCGAAGAGGCGTCGCGCGAGCTCGGGATCGCGGAGAAGCTCCAGGCCGAGCCGGAGCGGCGTTAGCGTGCGTCTCGTCCTGGCGCTCTCGACGCTGGCCGCGGCCGCGCTCCTCGTCTCTCCCGCCGCGGGACCCTGGGCGGTGTCGCTCGTGGACGTGGCGGAGCAGGCGGGGCTCCGGGGCGTTTCGGTCTACGGCGGTCTCGAGCAGAAGCGCTTCATCATCGAGACGAACGGAGCCGGGGTCGCCTTCGTCGACGTGGACAACGACGGCTGGGTGGACGCGCTCGTCCTGAACGGCACGCGCCTCGAGGAAGGCAAGCGCGAAGACAAGGTCTGGCCCCCGGGCCAGGCGCCGACGAGCCACCTCTACCGCAACAACCGCGACGGGACCTTCACGGACGTGACGGCCCGCGCCGGTCTCACAAAGACCGGTTGGGCCTCGGCCGTTTGCGCGGGCGACTACGACAACGACGGGGCCATCGACCTCTTCGTCACCTACTACGGGCAGAACGTCCTCTATCGCAATCGCGGCGACGGCCGCTTCGAGGACGTGACTGCGAAGGCCGGCTTCCCCACCTCGGGGACCCGCTGGGGCTCGGGCTGCAGCTTCCTCGACTACGACCGCGACGGGAAGCTCGACCTCTTCGTGTCGAACTACCTCGCGTTCGACCTCCAGAAGGCCCTGGAGCCGGGCCAGGGCATCAACTGCCTCTGGAAGGGCATCCCCGTGAACTGCGGACCCAAGGGCCTGCCCACCGACACGAACCTGCTCTACCACAACGAGGGCAACGGGACCTTCGAGGACGTGTCCGTCGCCTCGGGCATCGCGAAGGTCGCGAACCGATATCCCGATGAGCGCGGTCGGGGCCGACCTCGACGGCGACGGCTGGACGGACCTCTACGTCGCCTGCGACTCCACCTCCGCGATCTTCTACCGCAACAACCGCGACGGGACCTTCACGGACGTGGCCCTCGCCAGCGGCGCCGGCTACAGCGAGTACGGCAACCCGCAGGCGGGCATGGGCCTCGCCCTCGGCGACTACGACGGCGACGGCCGCCTCGACATCCTGAAGACGCACTTCGCCGACGACATCCCCGCCCTCTATCGCAACCTGGGCGGCGGCCAGTTCGAGGACCTGGCCGCGGCGGCGGGGCTCGGCGTCCGGAACCGGAGCGTCGAGTGGGGCGCGGGCCTGCCCGACCTCGACAACGACGGCAGGCCCGACCTCGTCTACGTGACCGGCAACGTCTACCCGGAGATCGAGCGACGTCTCAAGGAGTACCCCCACCGCGGCCCGCGCGTCGTCTTCCGCAACCTGGACGGGGTGCGCTTCGAGGACGTGACCGAGCGCAGCGGGCCGGGACCCGCCACGCCCCACTCCAGCCGGGGCGCGGCCTTCGGCGACTTCGACAACGACGGCGACCAGGACGTCCTCGTCATGAACATGAACGAGCCTCCGACCCTGCTTCGGAACGACTCCCCGCCCACGAACGGCTGGATCGAGGTTCGGCTCGAGGGCACGCGCTCCAACCGCGCCGCCATCGGGGCCACCGTGACCCTGACCGCGGGTGGGCGGAAACAGGCGAGGGCCGTCCTCAGCCAGACGAGCTACTACTCGCACGACGACCTCCGCCTGCACTTCGGCCTCGGGGCCGCGTCCCGCGCGGAGACGCTCGAAGTGCGCTGGCCCAGCGGGGAGACGGAGGTGCTGCACGACGTCCCGGGACGGCAGGTCCTGCGCATCCGGGAAGGCGCAGGTCAGGTCAGGAGCGCGGTCGAGTCCGCGGCCGGTGGGGCGGCCGAGGAACCCGCGTCGGTCGTCGACCTCGAGGGCCAGGCGGTCCGGCCCCTCGTGGACACCTCCGCCAAGGCCACCGTGCTCGTCTTCGTCGGCACCGACTGCCCGATCTCCAACCGCTATGCGCCGGAGATCAAGCGCCTGCAACAGCGATTCACACCGCAGGGCGTCGCCTTCTGGCTCGTCTACGCGCAGCGGGCCGAGTCCGTCGAGGCGATCCGCCATCACCTCGGGGAGTACTTCGAGACCACATCTGCCCTGCGCGATCCCGAGCACCAGCTCGTGAAGCGAGCGGAGGCCCGCGTGACCCCCGAGGCGGCGGTGTTCGTCCCCGGACCGCGCGGGGCCCGGCTCGTGTACCACGGCCGCATCGACGATCGGTACCTGGACTTCGGCCGGGCGCGGACCGCGCCCACGACTCACGACCTCGAGGACGCGCTCACGGCCGTCGTCGCCGGGAAGCCCGCCCCTCGCGCGGTGACGCCAGCCGTCGGATGCTTCATCGCGGACGCGCCATGAAGCCTGGGCGGGCGGCGGTCGTGGTGCTGGCCGCCTCGGGCGCTCTCGCGGCCGTCTCGTCCGGGCCCGGGCGGAGTCCCCCGTCCCCGTCACGTTCGACCGGGACATCGCCCCCCTCGTCTTCGCCAACTGCGCGGCCTGCCATCGGCCGGGGGAGCTGGGCCGTTCAGCCTCCTCACCTACGAAGACGTCCGGGGCCGCGCCCTGCAGATCGCCAAGGTGACGAAGAGCCGCTTCATGCCGCCCTGGCTGCCCGAGCCCGGGAAGAGCTCGTTCCGCGACGAGCGCCGGCTCACCGATGCGCAGATCGCCCTCCTCCAGCGATGGGTCGGAGGAGGGTGCCCGGGAGGGGAACGCCGCTGATCTTCCCCCGGCGCCGAAGCCGACCCCGGGATGGGCGCTGGGCGAGCCCGACCTCGTCCTGACCGCGAAAGAGCCCTACCCCCTGCGCGCCGACGGCACCGACGTCTTCCGCAACCTGGTCTTCGAAGCGCCGGTCAAGGAGACCCGCTACGTACGCGCGGTCGAGATCCGCCTGAACGATCCCCGGGTCGGTCATCACACGAACCTCCTGCTCGACCGCACCCGCGCGATGCGGCGGCTCGACGCCGCCGATCCCGAAGTCGGCTTCGGGGGCATGGAAGTCGCGACCGAGTCGGAAGGCTTCGACCCCGACAGCCACTTCCTCTTCTGGAAGCCGGGCACCCTGCCCTACGAAGAGCCAACGGGGATGGCCTGGACCCTCGACCCTCGGACCGACCTGGTCCTCAACATGCACCTCCGGCCCTCGGGCAAGCCCGAGCTCGTGCGGCCCACGATCGGTCTTTACTTCACCGCCAAGGCCCCCACCCTCTTTCCGATGCTGCTCCAGCTCGAGCACGACGGCGCCCTCGACATCCCGGCGGGAGCCCGCGACTTCGTCGTCACCGACGAGTACGTCCTGCCCGTGGACGTCGACGTGCTCGCGGTCTACCCCCATGCCCACTACCTCGGCAAGGAGGTGCGCGGTGTGGCCACCCTCCCCGACGGAACCGAGACCTGGCTCGTCCACATCAAGGACTGGAACGTCGACTGGCAGGGCGTCTTCCGCTACACGAGCCCGGTCTTCCTGCCCCGCGGAACCAGGATCTCGATGCGCTGGAGCTACGACAACTCCGAAGACAACGTGCGCAACCCCAATCGCCCTCCGCGGCGCGTCCAGGCGGGAAACCGAGCACAGGACGAGATGGGCCACCTCTGGCTCCAGGTCTTGCCCCGAGGAGCGAGCCCGCCCCCCGCGCTCGATCCGAGGATCGCCTTGCAGGAGGCGTTGATGCGGCGGCGACTCGTCAAGTACCCCGTCGGACTTCTTGGCGCACTACAACCTCGGGGCCGCCCTGCAAGCCGAAGGCAAGCTCGAGGATGCCGTGGGCGAATTGCGCAGGGCTCTCGCGATCGACTCCGGCTCGGCCCTCGCGCACAACAACCTGGGCACCGCCCTCCACGCTCAGGGCGACCTCGATGCCGCGATGGCGGAGTACCGGCAGGTCCTGCGGCTCCGGCCCGACGACGCGAATGCCCACAACAACCTCGCGCAGGCCCTCGTCTCGAAGGGGCGCCTCGACGAAGGCATCGGCCACTACCGCGAGGTCCTGCGGCTCGAGCCCGAGGATGCGAGGGCCCACGCTCAGCTCGGCGCGGCGCTGCAGGGCCAGGGCAAGGGAGAGGAAGCGATTCCCCACCTTCGCGAGGCCCTGCGCATAGGTCCCGAGCGGTTCGATGCCCGCTACAACCTCGGCCAGGCGCTCGCCGCGCGCGGAGACTGGGCCGGAGCCACCCAGGCCTTCGAGCAGGCCTTGGCCCGGCGGCCCGCCGACCCGGATGTGCGTATCGCGCTCGGCCAGGCCCTCCTGGCCCAAGGACAGACGGAGAGGGCGATCGCGGAGCTTCGCGAAGCGCTGCGCTCGAAGCCCGGCGATCCCACCGCGCACGACGCCCTCGGACAAGCCGCGTTCTCCGGCGGCGCGATCGACGAGGCGGTTCTCCACTTCCAGGAGGTGGTGCGCGCCCGGCCCGACGACGCCGATGCCTGCAACAACCTCGGCAGCGCTCTCGCCGCGCGGGGACGCCTGGCGGAAGCCGCGAGTCAGTTCGAGCGCGCGCTCCGTCTCGACCCGGCTCACGCCGCGGCCCGCGCGAATCTGGAGCGGGCTCGGGCAGCCCTCCGAAAGACCCCTGGCCACTGAGCCGCGGATCGCCGAAGGGCTCCCTGCATCGCGGAAGGCGCGCGTTGGACGGCCGCCCGGGAAGCTACCGCAGCGGTAGGACCACCTGGCGGCGAACGTAGGCCCCGCTCGCTCCTTCGAAGGCGACCTCCACGTCGAAGTCTCCCGACGCGCGGGCCCGCACCGTCGCTCCGGTCGTGCCCGCCACCCGTTTGGGCGAGCGCACCCCCAGCGGGTAGCTCCTCCCACCGAGGCCCTCGAGGGTGAGGACGAGCGAGCCGCCTTCCGCCCGCGAGCGCAGGATGCGCAGCCCTTCGCTCCGGGCCCCCGTGGCCGGCGCTTCCGCCCGGAGGTAGGCATCCGAGCCGGGGGCATACTGGATGACCACAAGGGCCCGCGCGCCCACGCCCTCCACCTCGATCTCGGGACGCTGGATGTCGCCCTCCTTCTTCACGTCGAAACGAGCGTCGCGTCCGTCGACCGAGACGGCGCGGATCGCGGCGTCGAGCGGATAGGCGGGAGCGATCGTGAGCTGGGCCGAGACTCCGGCGCCGCCCCGGCGCGTGGCCGTGATCACGTCCCGGCCGGGGGTCCGTCGGAGGTCGAAGTCGTACTGCGACCCCCCGACCGCCACGTTGCGGATGGCGGCGTGGTCCCAGTCGGCCGGAAGCTGGGGCGCGAAACGGAGGCGGTGTCCGCCCGCGCCCGGCGCGATGCCGAAGAGGCCCCGAACCGCGGGCGTGACGACCATCGCTTCCGACCAGATCTGGTGGTGCGACGATCGGCCGAAGGCGGCCAGGAAATCGCCCGAGAGCAGCTCGGTCACGTAGCCGAGGGCGGTGCGCGACAAGAGCAGCGCGTTCGCCATGAGCGCCTGGTAGCCCACGTGGGGCCGGCCGTAGCCGTACGCGGCCATGGCCGCCCAGCCCGTGAAGAGCGGCCAGACCGAGCCGTTGTGGTAGGAGAGCGGGTCGTAGAGCTCGCTTCGGTCCGAGAGGAGCCGGGCGCCCCAATCCGTGGCGATGCCGCCGGAACCGAGGTGGTCGATCTGCGACTGGGCCCGGGCCCCTTCGAGCTCCTTCCACCAAAGGGGGACCGCGGGCAGGACCGTGTCCTCGTCGACGAGCCCGCCTTTCGCCAAGGCTTCCAGCCGGGCCTGCCGCCGCTCGCGCGCTGGATCACGATCGGCCTCCGGCCGCCCTTCGCGCGGAAGCACGGTGGCGAAGGCGTAGAAGCCACGATCGGAGAGCCAGTACGTTTTCTCCAGGGCGTCGCGCGTTCGCTCCGCGCGGTCCCGCGCTTCCCGCGCCAGGGCCGTCTCTCCGCGGACGTCGGCCAACTCTCCGAGGCTTCGGCAGGCCTCGATCCACACCCCCTGCTGGTAGATCTCCTCGTGCGCCGGGTAGAGGTCTCCCCCCTCCACCCAGCCATGGCCGAACTTCGTGTTCTCGACGAGGCCGTTGCCGTCGGTGTCGGTTGCCGCAGTGAAGCGCCAAGCCTTGACGATCGACTCGAAGCTCCGGTCGAGGAATCCGCGGTCGCCCGTCGCGCGCCAGTGGTCGGCGTGGGCGATCACGTAGAGGGGCGTGGCGTCGGCGCTGTTCCAGGGATACGGGTAGTCGGTGAACCATGGGATGAGGGCCGCGCTCTGCGAGATCTCATGGGGGACCTTTCCGTCCGCGCGCTGGACTCCCTTCAGGAAGTCGAGGGCCTTGCGGGCCGCGGCGAAGTCGCCGTAGGAGTGGATGGCCAGCGCGGTCCACAGGGCGTCGCGGCCGAAGAACCAGCCAAAGCCCGGACGTTCGCTCTCGCCCGAGGTCCGGAAGCCGGCGAGCAGACCCGTCCCCAGCTGCGGGTTCGTGGCCAGTCCCTTGTCGATGCCGACCTTCGCCCAGGCGAACGACTCGTCGAGGCGTGGATCGGGACTGGAAATGGACGTCGTCTGCTCCAGGAGGGCGCGGTAGTGCTCGACGTTCCCCGCGTACAGTGCCGGGATCGAAGACAAGAGCCGGTCGTAGACCGCCTTCGCGTCGTCACGGCCGGTGACGCCGCCCGCCATGACGATGGGCACGAAGCTGGAACGGGCCAGATCGACCGGGACCTCGACCGTGAAACGGATCGGAGCGTCCCTCGGCTCTTCCTGATAGGGCATCACCGAGAGGTCCCGCGCGGTCGGCGAGCCGAGGACGCCCACGAAGCGCTTGCTCTCCTCGGTGAGGAAGTAGGCGTGTGACTTCTCGTCCCACTCGAGGTTCGGCGTCATGAGCCCCGCCGGCCACATCGGGCGCAGCCGGGGCCGGAAGGAGCAGGTGATCGTCAAGGGAAGGACGCTGTCCACGTCCAGCAGCACGACGAGCCCCGCCTCGTCGATGGGGGCGAAGAGGACCTCGCGCACGGTGAATGCGGCGTGGGCATACGTGATGATCGTGGCCTCGGGCCGCACGGCGATGGAGGCGGTGACGTCCTGGGCCAGGATCTCGATCGGATAGTCCTTCAGCCGGAAGGAGAGGGAGAAGTCGTCGACGAGCTTCAGGGGATAGGCCCAGGCTTCGAGGGGGCCGGTCTCGTACCCGAAGAGCGCCGAGCGGCGGCCCACGACGTCGAGGAAGCGGCCGCGCTGGGCGGGCCGCACCAGCTCGAGACCGCTCTTCCCGAGCGCGAAGCGCTTCACCTCGGAGGGGCTCCCTTCCGCCCCCGGCGAGGCCGCGAGGGCAAGGCCAACGACCAGGAACAGGAATGAAGAGAGCCGGGGCAAGACCATGACCGCGGGAGCCTAGGTCTCGCGGCGGTCGAGGGTCAAGAGGCCACCGAGCCTCGTCGGCATCGAGTCTCGTCCCGTGACATCGCCGGAGACGCGGGAGGACGCGGGAGGAAGAGTCGTGCTTCGGACCACGAGCTCGGTCGGCATCAACGTCGGCCCCGCCGCCGGCCGAGGGGTGTGCAGGAGGTCGAGGAGCAGCTCCATCCCGAGCTTTCCCGAATCAAAGAGGGGCTGCCGAACCGTCGTGAGCCCGACCACTTCGGCCATCTCGATGTCGTCGTAGCCGATCACCGACAGGTCCTCGGGCACGCGCCGGCCGACGCTCCTGGCCGCCTCGAGGACGCCGAAGGCCAGGGTGTCGCTGGCCGCGAAGATGGCCGTGGGCGGCTCCTGCAAGGCCAGCAGGGCCGCGGCCATCCGCCGGGCCTGGGGCCGGCCGTAAACGTCCTCCATATGGCACTCCGGGTGGACCGGCAAATGGGCGTCGGCGTGCGCCTCGAGGTAGCCCCGGAAGCGGTCCCGGATCGGGTGGAAGTGAAACGGGCTCTCGATGCGGTTGCCGATGAAGCCGATCCGTGTGTGCCCGAGCCCGATGAGGTGCTCGGTGGCCAGCCTGCCGCCCGCCACGTCGTCGACCACGATCCGGTGCGCCTCGGTGAGAGCGGGATGGTCTGCGTCGATGAACACGATCGGTACGTCCGCCCGATGCAGCCGGGGCACGTCGTCGTCCGACGGCGCGAGCGAGATGATGAGCACTCCATCCACCTGTCGCCGGTGGGGGAACCGCTTGAAGCAGTCCGCGCGCTGATCGGGCGTGGCCACGTTGTGGATGATCCAGTCGTATGGCGTCTCCGCGAGCACCTGCGCCGCCCCGTCGAGACGCTCGGAGACCGACGGCCGGGTGAAGAAGGGAACGATGACGGCGATCGACAGCGTCTTGCCCGTGGAGAGCCGGCGCGCCGCGAGGTTCGGAGCATAGTGCAGCGCTTCGGCGGCACGGAGCACCCGCTCGCGCGTGGCGTCGCTCACCCGCGGGTTGCCCGCCAGGGCCCGCGACACGGTGCCCGCGGACACCTTGGCCAGTCTGCCCACGTCCGAAAGGGTCGAGGCTCGCTTCGGTTTCATGGAGCGATCGCCTCCAAGACTCTGCACACATGCGCCCTCCAGGTACTCGACCGGAGGTCAGACCTGTCACCCAACTCCTAGATCCTACAGGAACTTGAACAACCGCTCATAGATCCTCCTCACGCCCGCAAGTTGTGCGCCCCGACACCCCAACCGCTACGGAAAGCCGAGGCCAATTGTCCCATTCTAAGTCATTCATACACTTCAATGAAAGCGCTTGCACAAATTCCTTGACATTCGTTGACACGGAGCATAGTTTGACCCCGTCCATTAGGAATTTGTATGGGTCCGATTCAGGAGGCTGCATATGGGTTTGGTGAGTTGTCGTAGCTGTTTCACCAGGTGGACGACTCTCGCGATGGCTCTGGTGCTCGTGAACGCGCCCATGGTCCGCGCCCAGGCGGTGTATGGGAGCATCGCCGGAACGATCGCGGACTCGACCGGGGCTACCGTACCCGGCGCGAGCGTCACCATCACGAGCATCGACCGGAAGACCGCGCAGTCTGTCGTCACCAACGCCTCCGGCTACTACGCCAAGGACCGGCTGCTGCCCGGGCGCTACGAGGTCAAGGCGGAGCTGGCCGGGTTCAAGAGCGCGCAGGTCTCGAGAGTGGTCATCAACGTCGACACGCAGACCATGGTGAACCTTCGGCTCGAAGTCGGGGAGATGAGTGAGACCGTCACCGTCGAGGGCGCCGCCTCGCTGCTGAAGAGCGACAAGGCGGACGTGGCCACGGTGTTCGAAAGCAAGCAGCTCACCGAGCTACCCGTCCTCGACCGGAACTTCACGAAGTTCCTCCTCCTCACCCCCGGCACCCAGCAGCAGACCTGGCAGCACGCGGCGAGCGAGAACCCCCAGGGCTCGACCCAGACCATGGTGAACGGCCAGACCTTCTCGGGCACCGGCTGGCAGCTCGATGGGACCGACAACCGCGACGTGATCCTCGGGATCGTCGTGGTCAACTCCACCCTCGAGTCCATCGGCGAGAGCAAGATCACGTCCCAGAACTACGACGCCGAGTTCGGCCAGGCCGTCGCCGGCGTCGTCTCCGTGCAGACGAAGTCCGGGACGAACAGCTTCCACGGCAGCGCGTTCGAGTTCGCACAGAGGGACAAGTTTCAGGCCCGCAACCCGTTCAGCCAGCCGGACACCCCGAACCCCGTCACCGGCAAGGTGCTGCCCGAGACCCAGAAGGACCAGTTCGGCGCCTCTATTGGCGGCCCCATCGTCCAGAACAAGTTCTTCTTCTTCGGCGACTACCAGGGCTCGCGCAATACCGTGGGAGGGTCGCGGCTCCTCACCGTGCCCACCGCCGCCGCGCGCGCCGGCGATCTGTCGGCGTATGGCACCAACATCTACGACCCGCTCACCGGCAATCCCAGCCAGCGCCAACAGTTCGCGGGCAACATCATTCCCTCCAATCGCCTGTCGCCCCAGGCCCAGGCCATCCTGAAGCTCACTCCCCCTTCCGAACGCGACCGGTCGCGACAACCAGACGCGTGACAACTACATCGCCCAGGGCTCGGAGAGTTTCAACGGGGACCAGTTCAACACCCGTTTGGACGGGCGGATGAATGACCGCCTCAACATCTTCGGCCGCTACAGCTTCGCGAAGTACGCTCTCAGCGGGCCGACGGCGTTCGGCCAGGGCGGCGGCGCGGAGCTCGTCTCCCTCGGCGGCGACTCCAAGGTGAAGAACCACAGCCTGGCCTTGGGCTTCGACTACACCCTGAACCCGACGACCATCCTCGACTTCCGCTTCGGCTGGTATCAGTACAAGGTGGACGTGCTGCCCTTCGACTTCGGCACGACCCCCGCAGCCGATGCCGGCATCCCGGGCCTCAACTTCGACGACTTCTCATCAGGGTTGCCGGCCCTCTTCATCAATGGGGACCGGGGCTTCAACATGGGCTCGGGCCTCGGTGTGAACCGGTGCAACTGCCCCCTGGCCCAGGACGAAAAGCAGTGGCAGGTCGTCTCGAACCTCACGAAGGTCATGGGCAACCACACCGCGAAGTTCGGCTTCGACATCCGGCGCGCCAACAACCTCCGTGTCCCCAGCGACAGCCACCGGGCGGGCGAGCTGAGCTTCAGCGAGAACCGGACGATCGGCCCGAACGGCGGAGGGCTCGGCCTCGCCACCTTCCTCCTCGGAGACGTCACCTCGATGAGCCGCTACGTCAGCACGAGCACGGACGCGCGGGAGCAACAGTGGCGGCACTTCTACTACCTGCAGGACACCTGGCGCGCCACCCACAAGCTGACCCTCAACGCCGGCCTGCGCGCCGACATCTACAACCCGCAGACCGTCAACGAGGCGGGCAACGGCGGCTGGCTGGACATCACGACGGGCCAGATGCAAGTGGGTGGCGTGGGCGACATCAACCTGGCCGGAAACGTGTCGAACACGGTCAACTGGGCGCCGCGGCTCGGCGCCTCCTATCAGATCAACGCCAAGACCGTGGTCCGTGCCGGCTACGGCCGCAGCTACGACACGGGCGTCTTCGGCTCGATCTTCGGCCATGCGGTGACGCAGAACCTGCCCGTGCTCTCGGTTCAGCAATTGAACGCGCCGAACAACTACGACGCCGTGTTCAACCTCGCGCAAGGGCCTTCGGCCCCGGTCTTCGTGACTCCCGGACCGGACGGGCGTTTCCAGCAGCCGAACGGGGTGGGCGCGCGCCTGCTCCCCTCCAAGCAGCACGTGCCCTCCCTGGACGCCTGGAACATCACCGTCCAGCGCGAGCTCACGAGCACGATCTCCGCAGAGCTCGCCTACGTGGGCAACCACAGCAACCGCGCATTCATCGGCAACGGGCCGGCGGCCAACTACAACGACCCGACCCTGGTGGGCTACCCGGATCTGAACACCAACCAGCGCCGGCCCTTCTTCAGCGGACCGGTCTTGGGAGCGCCGAACGGCGCGGACGGCGACCTCGGGACCTACGGGGCCGCGTTCGGGTGGACGCAGGGCATCGACTACTTCTGCAACTGCGGCAAGACCGACTACCAGTCGCTCCAGGCCAAGGTCACGAGGCGGTTCTCCAACGGCTGGTCGCTGCTCGCCCACTACACGCTGCAAAGGGCGCAGAACAACGACGGCAGCTACTTCTTCATCGACCCGAACCTGAACTACGGGACAAACCCGTTCAACCGGAAACACAACTTCGTGGTGTCCGCCCTGGCCGAGCTGCCCTTCGGCAAGGGAAAGAAATACGCCTCGGACGCCACCGGGTTCACGGATGCCCTGATCGGCGGATGGCAGGTCAACACCAACATGTACATCCAGAGCGGCTTGCCCTTCGACGTGGGCTACGCCGGATCCGGCAACGACCGGGACGTAGGGCCGGGCCGTCCGGACCTCATCGGCGATGCCTCCGGGCCAAAGACCCAGGACCAGTGGTTCAACACCGCGGCCATCGGCTCGTCCGGCAGCGCGTTCGGCCGCCCGGCCAAGGGGACCTTCGGCAACATGGAACGCAACTCCCTGACCGGCCCCGGCTTCTGGAACGTCGACGCCTCGCTCTTCAAGCATTTCCGCACGGGCGGCAGCACCAGCCTGGAGTTCCGGATCGAGGTCGTCAATCTCTTCAACCACGTGAACCTCGGGCAGCCCAACAACACGGTCGGAACCCTCACCGACCCGAGGTCCGACGCGGGGAGGATCACCGGCACCGCGGCCCAGAACCAGATGCGTAACGTCCAGTTCGCGCTCCGGTTCCTGTTCTAGTCGAACCTTCGGGGCCCTCCCGGCCCCAACCGTTCCGAAGAAGGGGCCCACACGGGCCCCTTCTTTTTCGGTTCCTCCCGATGCTTGGTCTTTCCACGAACGTGCTTCACTATCTCCCATCGTGACCATGCGGCGGGTCCTGGCCCGGCTTGCGCTCTTGGCTTGGTTGGCTCCCGTCCACGCCGGCCACGCGGATGAGGCGGACCGCGCGCAAGGACCGAAGAGCCGCGGCTCGAAGGTGTCCGAGCGGCTCCGAGGCCAGGACATCGCGAAGCAGACGCCTCCCCTGGACAACCCAGAATGCCGTCCCGCGGGGATGGCCACCCACATGCGCGATGAGGACACGGTCCTGGGCGTCGTGGTCGAAGGTCGTGCCCGCGCCTACCCGTGGTGGGTGCTCAAGAACTACCACGTGGTGAACGACACGATCGGCCGGACCGCGCTTTGCGTGTCCCTTTGTGAGCAGTGCACGGGGGGCGCGGCCTTTCGGCGGGTGGTCGACGGACGGGCGCTCTCGATGCGGGTGGCCGGGGTCTACAACGGGACGATCGTCCTGCAGGATCGCGCGACGGGTACGCTCTTCTCACCCTTCGGCGGCCGCGGACTCGAGGGACCCCTCGCCGGCCGGAAGCTCGAGCGGCTCCCCCTCGTCTTCACCCACTGGGACGAGTGGGTCGCGCGCCATCCCGACACGGACGTCCTGTTCGCGAGCCCCGCCCTCCGCGGTGGGCACGGCGCCTGGTACACGCCGGGACGCTGGGGGATCCTGAGCGAGATGGGATCGACGATCGTGGACTTCGATACCCGCCTGCCCGAGAACGCGGTCGTCTACGGAGTGGAGAGCGGTCCGGGCAAGTCGTACCCGCTCGAGGAGGTCAGGGCCCGAGGCGGGGTCGTCAACGACGCCGTGGGGGCTCTGCCCGTGGTGATCGTGGCGCGCGGCACCCTCGAAGCGGCGGGATTCGAACGCCGCCTGGACGGCCGCGTGCTCACGTTCCGTGCTTTGCCGGAGCCCCCCGGTGCCCTGGTCGGACGAAGAAACGGGCAGCCGGTGGTCCATCGAGGGCGCTGCGATCGCGGGCCCGCTGCTCGGGAAGCGTCTCGCGCCACTCGACGGGTACTCCGTCGAGTGGCACGTCTGGTCGGCCTACAATCCGCGCGCAGACGTCTTCGAAGCAGCTATCGCCACCCACGCGGTCTCCCCGACCCGCCAGGCGGGGGATGGGCTCACGCTACCTGCCCTCACCCTGGCCGACGCGCGGGGCGGCGCAACCCCGCGGCCCCTCCCGCTCGACGGCCAGGTCAACCTCGTCGTGCTCTTCGCGGCCTGGTGCCCCCCTTGCCGGGTCGAGATGCCCCGCCTGCAGCGGCTCGCGGACGAGCGCGCGGCATCAGGCCTCCGGGCCGTGGGCATCGCGGTGCACCTCCCGGAAGACCTCGAGCGCGAGGCGGTTCGTTCCTTCCTGGACGAAGCGAAGATCACCTTCCCGACCTTCCTCGTGGACGACGCCGCCTACGAGGGGCTCGAGAGCCTCGCCCGGAAGGCGGGAGGCCCCGGGATCGTGCTGCCCACGGTGTTCGTGGTGGATCGGGAGCGGAGGGTCCTGGCAGTGCTCCGCGGCCGCGAGGTGGAGACGCTGCTGCCCGGGACCGTGACCAGTCTCCTCGGCGTCCCGGGCGCCAGGCGATGACGTTCGGCGGTGCCGTTGAGAGAGGCGATCTCGGAGGTCGAGCCCTGGCATAGCACTGGAAGGTACGCCTCTCGCTCGCGCCTCAACTTCGCCGTCTTCGCGATCCTCCTGAACACGGTCGGCATCGTCATCAAGAGGGTCATCGACGACTACGGCGTGAGCGAGGCCACCCACAGCGGCAGGGGGACTATCCCTTCGGCTGGCCTCCCCACCAGATGCTCGCCTGGCAGGGCCTCGTCAATCATGGGTACCAGGCCGAGGCGCAGCGACACGCCTACCGCTGGCGCTCCTGTCTGCGGGCCCGAGGGCGCACCTCGAAGCGCTCGCACCGGTTGAGGTGGCGTTCGGAGGTTCGTGAGAACGGTCAGCGAAGGCCCTCGATCACGTACAGGATGCAGAGAGACTGGCCGTACTGGTACGCGTAAGCCTTCGCGCCGGGCGTAACCACGATGTTCTGGATGCCGCCAAACGCCTGCGAATCGGGGGGTGTGATCTCCTTGAAGGCTTGACGATGCCCGCTCCGCAGGTCGATCGTGTCGATCTTCACGGGAAGATCGCCCTCGAGCGGGTAGACGTAGACGGACTGGCTGTCCGCGCCCCAGCCGGCCAGGACTTCGTCAGGCGTGGTGGCCGGCACTGGCCGAGGTTCGCCGCCCTCCACCGGGAAGAGCATCAGGTTCCCCTGAGGGCCCTTGGCGACGACGAGCTTGCCATCGGGTGAAACCTCGCTGCCGTAATAGTTGAGACCAGTACTGCCGGAATAGTTCACAGCAAGACCCTCGGGGCTGATGGCGCGCCGCTCCCGGCCGTCGAGGTCCTGTGCGAAGAAGCGGAACGGACGCCCCGGTTCCCTGCCGGCGACCAGCAGCCTCTTTCCATCGGGGAACCAGCTCGCATGTTCACATTCGAGATCGCCCACCAGCAGGGGCCTGGCCTCGCCTGGGCCGGTGGGAAGGAGCAGGCACCGCGAAGGGCCCTTGAGTCCGGAGATGGCCCATTTGCCATCCGGAGAGAGCGAGTAGGCCCAGCCTTCGCCGAGGCGCACGGCAGGAGAACCATCGGTCCGGCGCAGGTACGTGTGAGAAATGAGGGGCGACCCCGTGCCGCGGCCACGATCGCTGAAGAGCACCGCGTCTCCTCCCCGGGAAAGCGCGGCTAGCAGGGCCCCCTCGAACCAGGCGAGGTCCCGCTCCCGAGTCTCGCCTGGCCCCCCCACGACGAGGCCGTTGTACCACTGGGCCATCGTGACGAGGACGCGGCCATCCGGGGAAACGTCGTTGATCGTGATCGGCCCGGGCACCCGGGTCAGGATGCGCTGGGCCCCGCCAAGGGTGACGGCCCGGATGAGCCCCCACGCCGTGAACCAGACCTCATCGCCTTTGGGAGACCAGGCCACGCCAAAGAGGTCGCCCCGGTCGCCCGTCGCGAGCGTGGTCGTCCTTCCCGAGAGGTCGACGACGCGCAAGGCAATACCCTGTTCGCCTAGATCGAGAAAGGCGACCCGATCCCCCTTCGGCGAAACGCGGGGGAACGTGATCCCCGTATCGCTCTCGTAGAGGACCTTCCCGATCGGGAACTCGAGCCGGGGCTTGGGCCCATCGTGCCGGACCACGGCCAGCTCGCGCCCATCGGGACCCCAGTCCGCCATGGACACCTGCTCTGCCAGCTCGCGGGGCGCGCCCCCTGCGAGCGAGACTCGGGCCAGCGTACCGGGCACCCGGCTGTTGTAGGAGCGGCTGAGCACGATGGCCATCTCGCCCGAGGCGGAAATGGCTGCGATGTCGCCCTCGGGTAGATCCAGCGGCCGGACCTCGGGGCTGCCCAGGCGCGCCGAGAAGAGGCGGTTGCGCCGCCCTTCCACGGCTGCACCGTAGACGATGGTCTGGCCATCCGGGGCGAACCGGGCTTCCGCGATGTTTCCCCGCCGGAACGTGACCTGCCTGAAGGCTGGGGGCTCCGGCGGCCGCGGCCGTTTCCAGAGCGCGCTGCCGAGCACGACGGCAGCGCCGAGCATTGCGGCCACGAACATCCGCAGACCAGGGCGTGGGCGCGGTACGCGGGCTCCGTCATCCGAGAACGCGTTCGCGGCCGCGGCGACGGACTCCAGGTCGAAGACCAGATCGTGCACCGACTGGAACCGATCCTCCGGCCGCTTCTCCAGGCAATGCCTCACGATCCGCTCGAAGGCCGCGGGCACCTTGCCGTTGGCCTCGGCGAGCGGTGGCGGGTCCACGTTGAGGATGGCGGTCATCGTCTCGGCCTGGGTCTCGCCGTGGAACGCCCGCTTCCCCGCCAGCATCTCGTAGAGGACCGAGCCGAACGAGAAGATGTCAGACCGATGGTCCACCGGCGATCGCCGCACCTGCTCCGGCGACATGTACCCCACCGTGCCCAGGACCTTGTCCGCGTCGGTCGGCACCGACGCGGTCGGGGTCTCGCCGCCAATAGCACCCGGGTCGAGCGGAGGTCGCAGCTTGGCCAGGCCAAAATCGAGGATCTTGACACGGCCGTCCCGGGTGAGAAACAGGTTGTCCGGCTTCAGGTCGCGGTGAACGATCCCCTTCTCATGGGCCGCGGCCAGGCCGCGCGCGATCTGAATCGCGTAGTCGAGGGCTTTCGACGGCGCGATGGCCTTTCCCCCGAGGCGCACTCGCAGCGTCTCGCCTTCCAGCAGCTCAAAGACGACGAACGGCGCGCCCTCGTGCTGGCCGGTGTCGAAGACCGCCAGGATGTTCGGATGGTTGAGGGCGCCCACGGCCCTGGCTTCCTGCTCGAAGCGCTGGAGGCGCTCAGGGTCTGTGGTCGAGTCTTCGGGCAGGACCTTGATCGCAACCTCGCGGGCGAGGCGCGCATCGCGGGCACGATAGACCTCGCCCATGCCTCCGGCCCCGAGGAGCGAGAGGACCTCGTACGGGCCAACACGTGCACCCGGCTTCAAGGGCATGGGGCTGATCCGCGCCGAGTGTACACCAGCCACGTCGCTACGCTTTCCGGTCCTCGTCGACGCTTCAGGGACCCCGCCACGCCAGGGCATGGATGTCGCTGCTGTTGGAACCGACAGCCAAGAGCACCGAGCCATCGGGGGTGAGTCCATCGAAGACGAAATCCTTGACGGTCGGTCCCAGGTTGGCAAGCTCGAACACCCGCTCGACTCTCCGATCGGCAAGCGCCACGCGAACCACGTTGGTCCCGGCGCTCTCGACGTACACGTATCGCCCATCGGGCGACCAATTAGCGTTGGCGCACGCGGGACGACAGGCGCCCTCGAAGCCCACGCCGATTCCGGGTCCCGCGAGGTCGCTCCATTCGGCCGTCTCGAAATCGAAGATCAGTTCCTTGCGGGAGTGGAGAGGCGCGGCGACCACATGGCGCCCATCCGGGGACCAGCGGGGACCGAACAGTCCTTCGGAATGGGGCAGGGTGGACACTTGGTTTGTCTTCAGGTCGACGATGTGAATGGCCTTCGGCAAGCCTGCCTCCGCCATGAAGTCCGGTGGGCGACCGAACATCAGCGACCGGCCGTCCGGCGACCACTCCAGGTCGATCTCGTTACGCTCGCCTCCCAGCACCTGCTGGGGCACGCCCCCGTCCCGTGAAACGAGATAGGCCTTGTACGGCTCGCCCGGTCGTTTCCCGGTGAAAGCGATCTGCGTTCCGTCAGGCGACCAGCGAGTTGTGAAGATCTCCATCGAACCGTCCGTGAGCTCGAGGGCCTGGCTGCCGTCGAGCCGGCTTCGTTTCAATGTCCCCGCTCCTCGGTACTCTACGTACGCCAGCCACTGGCCATCCCGAGAGAAACTGAAGACCCCGGCGTTTTGGATTGGAAAGGCGGCAAGCTGCCGCGAGCGAAGATCGTACCGAAGCGCCTGGACAGTGGCACGCCCTTCGACGGCGTACAGCTCCTTCCCGTCGACGCTCGGGATGGCGGCTCCGGACAGGAAGGAGTTGCTGGTCAGCCGCCTCGGCTTCCGGCTCCTACCCCGGAAGAAGGCTCCCCTTTCGTCGACCCTCCAGAGGGCCGCCCCTTGCTGATCCCAGGCTGTGAAGATGAAGTACGTTCCGTCCCGGGACCACTCGCCGCAGCATTCATCCGTTCGTTCTCCGCCCCACTCCAGGGGCAGGACGTGGAGATCGGTTCCGTCGGCGGAGAGCTCCCAGAGAGAACGACGCTGGCCCTTCGGGGCGGTCAGGGTGAAGCGCAGATGCCGTCCGTCGGGCGACCAGCGGATCCAGTGGGCCCGGCCCGCGGTCGTGGCGAGCCTTCGCGCCTGCGCGCCATCACTGCGGGAAAGGTACAGCTCCTCACCCCGGGCGTAGACGAGCGACTGACCATCGGGCGACCAGGCGGCATCGTGAGCCATGACGTCGCCGAGCCGCTTTAGGGCCATGCCGCTCGTCGGCACGACCCAGAGGGCCCCTTCCATCTGCAAGGGATCGAGCCATTCCATGACCAGGAGCCTGCCGCCGTCGGGCGAGAGGGCGAGCACCTGGCCGCTCTCCCCGGGGCTTTGAACCTGGACCACCTCGCCGCCCGCTCTGGATACATAGGCCGGCCTCAAGGCAACTTGTCTCGAAAAATCGGTGAAGTAGATCCTGGTCCCATCGGTGAAGATGGCCCCAAGCCACCCGCGGCCCGGCCAGGGCGCCGCCACGCTGCCGGTGAAAGTCAACTGGGTGGAGCCGGCGACCTGCGGTGTCGGCCGCGGAGGCAGCCACCACGACGCCAGAAGCGAGGCCGTGAGTAGACCTGCGATCGACAGCACGGCCAGTTGCGGCCTTCGGGCGACGCGTGGCGAGGCCTCCTCGCCATAGCAGCGCTGTCGGTTTCGTGGGACCGGTGTCCCTGACTGCCTCCAGGGCGAAGCCGATGTCCCGTGCCGACTGGAAGCGCTCCTCGGGGCGCTTCTCGATGCAGCGCCTCACCACTCGCTCGAGCCCGGGAGGAATGGTGGCGTTGGTGCCCGAGAGCTCCGCTGGATCCTCCTTGAGGATCGCGTGCATGGTCTCGGCTGCGGTCTCGCGAGCAAACGGCCGCCTCCCCGAGAGCATCTCGTAGAGCACCGAGCCGAAGGAGAAAATGTCGGACCGATGGTCCGCGGGCTCTTGCCTGATCTGCTCGGGCGACATGTAGCCGACCGTGCCGATCAGGACGCCCGCCCCGGTCGCGGCGGTGGCCGTGACGCCGTCCACTCCGGGCGGGCCCAGATCGAGCCCGGGCCGCAGCTTGGCCAGGCCGAAGTCCAGGATCTTGACCCGGCCGTCCTTGGTGACGAAGAGGTTCTCCGGCTTCAGGTCCCGGTGGAAGATCCCCTTCTCGTGCGCCGCGGCCAGCCCCTGGGCGATCTGCACGGCGTATTCCACGGCCTTGCGTACGGGGAGGGGGACCGATCCTTGAGCCTGGCGCAGCGTCGCGCCTTCGAGCAGCTCGAAGACCACGTAGGGGCTGCCCTCGTGCTGGCCGGTGTCGAAGACCGCGAGCAGGTTGGGGTGGTTGAGAGCGCCGGCCGCTCTCGCCTCTTGCTCGAAGCGACGCAGCCGGTCGGCGTCGGACGAGGAGTCGGCGGGCAGGACCTTGACCGCCACCTCCCGTCCGAGCCGCTGGTCATGGGCACGGTAGACCTCCCCCATGCCCCCTGAGCCGAGAAGAGCCCGGACCTCGTAGGGACCCAGGCGAGTGCCCGGGGCGAGGCGTGATCCCTCGTCGCTGCGACCCGAGGCCGTCAACAGCTCACCCGCCAGCGAGTCACGTCTTTGCCGCGCTCTTGGTCGAGGTCGTACCGCCGACGACGTGCAAGGTCATGAGCACCAGGCCCAGGCAGATCTCGTCGCCATCGGCCAGGGTCGCGGGGGCAGTCAGTTTCCGACCGTTCAGGAAGGTCCCATTCTTGCTCCCAAGGTCCTCGAGGATGGCCTTTCCTCCGGATATGCGGATGCACGCATGGCGGCGGGAGACGCTGGCCGACTCGATCCACGCGGCCGCCTCGTCCACCCGGCCCAGGATGTTTTCGGCCTCGGCCAGGGCGACCTCGTGGGCCTCCCATTGCAGGCGGAAGCGTGGGCCGATCGTCCGTGCTCCTTTCGGTCCCGGCGAGGGCTCCACGGTGCCACAGAAGGCGTAGCCAAAGCCGTGGACGGTCCGCACGAACCGGGGCTTGCGGGCGTCGTCGCCGCAGGCCTCACGAAGCTGGTTCACCAGACGCGCCACTGCGGATTCCGACACCGAGATGCCGGGCCACAGCGCGTCGCGGATCTGGCTCTTGGAGAGGACGCGAGGCCGGCGTGCCAGAAGCAAGCTCAGCAGGTCGAAAGCCTTTGGTTCGAGGGGGACGGGCTGACCCGAGCGAAGGAGCTGCCGGCGCTCCTGGTCCAGGGTCAGATTTCCGAAGAAGAGCGACATCAGCTCCCGCCCGAGAGTGAGGTCATAGAAACAGGAACTCCGCCCAAGGACTTCCGAATGGTAGGCGCCGACCTTGTGAGTAGCAAGGGTAGGACGCCTGGCCAGGCGACTCCCGCAAGGAGGCGCCATGAAGTCCCTCGAAACACGCCAGGCATTTGTCTGTCTGCTGTTCTTGTTCCTGTCCCTCGGAGTGTCCCGCGAGACGCGGCCGGATGACGACGGCGTCGCCGTTCTCCCGCCGTCCGCCGAGACGATCGCAGAGGTGCGGTTCGATCTGTATCAACATCATCTGGTCGTCACCCGCGGTTCCATCGGCCGCCTGAACGGTCTCTACCTGCTCATCGACACAGGATCGATTCCAAGCGTGGTCGACGGCAGGATCGCCCGTAAGCTGCGCCTGCAGGCTGAGCCATCCCAGCTCGTCGCGTTCGGCCAGAGCGTGCCCATCCAGAGCACGGTCCTGGACGGATTCCGCATCGGCCCGCTGAGCACGGGCTCAGTGCCCGCCGCGGTCAGCGATCTCTCGTACCTGGAGGGCGTAGGCATCGATGCCATCGTCGGGCTCGACGTGCTGGCGCGCAGGAGCTTCAGCATCGACTATCGGACCCGTGTGCTGAGATTCGAGCCCACCGGCCGAGAGGACTGGACAGCGCCTCTCGAGCTGGCGTGGCCG
The DNA here is from genome assembly GCA_963760685.1 of uncultured Acidobacteriota bacterium. Taxonomy (GTDB): domain Bacteria; phylum Acidobacteriota; class Vicinamibacteria; order Fen-336; family Fen-336; genus CAVXEA01. The sequence goes on along the minus strand of CAVXEA010000003.1, from coordinate 1,375,495 downwards.
TTCCTGACCGTGCGGATGACCATCGCCGGACAGCAGGTTCGGTTGCTGGTCGACACTGGCAGCAGCGATCTCGTGCTGTACAAGTCGCGGTTGCCCGCGGCCCTCTTCGCTGCGCGGTGGAGAGGGGACAAAACCGTGCAGTATGCGTCCGGCGCCGCACGCTTGCGGCGACTCGACCTGAGGCAGGTCGGTCTCGGAGAGCATGTCTGGGACAGGCTGGAGGGCTGGGCGCTCGATCGGGCGCCACACGCACACCACCCCACGAGCATCGACGGCGTGCTGGGCGTTCAGGCGCTCGGCTGCACGCGGGTGCGGTTCGACTTCGAGCGAAGCGAGCTCGGCTGTAGCCTGTGAGTGTGTTGCGTGGCCTCTATGGAGACGCTCGCGCCGGAGCCGTCATGAACGCCTCGGCGACCCCGACGTGCTGGTCGGCCCCGCCGTAGTAGAACAACCACCGGTTGCCCTCGCGCACGAGGCCCTCCACGAACACGACGTTCGGCACCTGACCCTGGAGCTCCCAGCCGCGCTGCGGCTCGAAGACCGGGGTGTCGGAACGGGCGACCACGCGGGTCGGGTCCTCGCGGTCGAACAAGACCCAGCCCGTGCGGTAGACGAGGCGATCGTCGGCGCCGTTGTAGACGAGCAGGATGCCCTCGGGCGTCATCACCGGGGGAGGCCCCGGCTCGACCACGCGGGAGTCGAAGAAGCCGGGTCGGCGGGCCAGCACCGGCGCATCGAGCGCCTCCGTCCAGCGCAGCCGATCCTCCGAGTAGGCCACACCCATCTGGTCGGAGCCGCTCTGCGCGTCGGCCATGTAGTACATCCAATAACGTCCCCTCACGGGCTCGCCGAGGATCGCCCCCGCCTTCGTCCACTTCACGTTCCAACGGCCTTTTTTGGCCGGCATGATCACGCCTCGCCGCTCCCATCGCCGGAGGTCCGGCGAGGTCGCGAGCGCCAATTGCGCATCCTTGGTGTTGTAGGCGGTGTAGGTCAGGTAGAACGTCCCTCCGATCTTCACGAGCCGCGGGTCTTCGACGCCCCCGTGAAGCTCGTAGTCGGCTTCGGGCAGAAGCACCGGGTCCGGCTCCCGAAGGAAGTGAATCCCGTCCCTGCTGGTCGCGATCCCCAGCCGCGAGGTCCCCTTCGCGTCCTGGGCGCGGTAGAGCATCACGTAGCGGTCGCCGTCGCGGACGACCGCGGGGTTGAAAACGCCTCTGGCCTCGAACCCGTCGCCCTGCGGGGTGAGGATCGGCTCACCGCCGTGGAGGCGGGACCAGGCCCCAAACGGCGGCCGATAGGGTTGGTCCGAGGCGAGGGCCGCGGTGATCAGCGCCAGGAACACCGTCGCCCATCCCGTCTTTGCGGGCCTCGAGCCACTGGTCAGGCGCATCGGTAGGACCTACCGTCGCGACAAGGGCACGGTCGCCACCGCCCCCTTCTCTTCCTGAACGGTGACCATCAAGTTGGCGGCGACCCCCGACACCCGGTCCACGCGCCCACTGGGCCAGAGGACCTCGACGTCGGCCTTGGCCGCCGCGCCGAGGCCGAAGGTGAGCGGCAGCTCGCTCAGCGAGCAATAGCTCGAGCCGGTCTTCACCGTCGCGGAACGCTTCGCCCCCCCGGCCGGAGTCACCGTGACCCGGGCCCCGATGCCATCCCGGTTCGACCGCGTCCCCACCGTCTTCACCCGCAGGGCGTTGTTGCGGTTGCCGCCGTCGTTCCGGAGCAGGTAGGCGGGGCCGTTGTTGGTGGTGATCACGAGGTCCTGGTCTCCGTCCTGGTCGAAGTCCAGATAGGCCGCCCCTCGCGCCACCAGCGCCTTCTGGAGCGCCACCCCGCTTCGGGGCGCCACGTCCTCGAAACGCCCGTTGCCGAGCCCCCGGAAGAGATGCGGCTTCTGGGCGTAAGTCACCCTCGGCTGGACCGCCCCGATGTCGTCCGCCACGTGGCCGGTGGCCGCGAAGATGTCCAGACGGCCATCCAGGTCGAAGTCGAAGAAGAAGGCGGCGAAGGTCAGGCTGAGCTGCGAGGCCGCGCCCACGCCGGAACCCGGGGCCTCGTCCACGAAGAGACCGTTGCCCTCGTTCTGGTAGAGCCCGATCATCTCGTTCGAGAAGTTGCCGACCACGAGACCGGGGCGCCCGTTGCCGCTCCAGTCGGCGGCGTCCACGCCCATGCCCGCCCGGGCCACGCCGGTCTCGCCGAAGGCAAGGCCAGCGGCCACGGCGACGTCCTTGAAGGTCCCGTTGCTCGCGTTTCGGAACAGCCGGTTCGGCTGGGTGTCGTTGGCCACGAAGAGATCCGGCCAGCCGTCCCCGTCGTAGTCGAGCACGGCCACTCCCAGGGCCTTCGCGGACGACGTCTTGACTCCCGCTTTCTCCGTCACGTCCTCGAACGTCCCGTCACCCCGGTTGTGGTAGAGCGTCCCGCTCTGGCCCTTATACGACTCGGGAGTGCAGTAGCTCTTCCGCTTGCCGTCGAGGGTACAGAAGAGGTCCTTGTCGAGCGACCAGCTCACGTAGTTGGCGACGTAGAGGTCGAGCCGCCCGTCCTTGTCGTAGTCGAAGAAGGCGGCGCTCGTGGAGAAGCCGGGATCGCCCACGCCGGCCTTGGCGGTCACGTCGGCGAACCTCCCCTGGCCGAGGTTCTTGAAGAGGTGGTTCGCCCCCAGGCAGGTGACGTAGAGGTCCACGAGCCCGTCGTTGTCGTAGTCCGCGGCCACGCCGCCCAGGGCGTAGAGAGGCACCGCGAGCCCGGCCGCCTTCGTGACGTCGGTGAAGGTGCCGTCGTGGTTGTTGCGGTAGAGGGCCGAGACGGGCTCCGGGCCAGCGGCTCCCGGCCAGCTCTTCGAGTTCACGAAGAAGAGATCGGGCCAGCCGTCCCCGTCGAAGTCGAAGCACCACAACCCCGGAGCCCATGGTCTCGGGGAGGTATTTCTTGCCCGTGGCTCCGCTCGTGTGCTTGAAGTTGATCTTGGCCGCGGCGGTCACGTCCGTGAACTGGACGCCCGGTGGGGGCGTGTCCGCCGCCGACGCCGCGATTCGACAGAGGAACAGCGCGGCCAAGAGCGCGCCCCCGCGAAAGAGAGATGCGCGCCTAGACAAGTCCCTTGCCCTCCACGATGCGGACGTAGCGATCCACCGGCACGTTCTCGATGCGGTCGACACGGGTGCTGGGCCCCGGCCACTTGACCTCGAGCCAGTCGAGCTTGGTGGCCGCACCCAGCCCGATCACCTCGCGGGGGTCGTGAGAGGCGAGGTAGCTGCCGCCCGCCGTCTTGAGGCGGCTCTTCCTGACCCCGCCCACCGACCACGAGAGCAGAGCCCCGACCGCGTCGCGGTTGCACTTCGTCCCTTCGAGGCGCACGCCCACCCAGTGGTTGCCCTCCCCGGAGGTGTTTCGGAGGATGAGAGGCGCCTCGCCGTTGTTGGCCACGACCACGTCCACCCGACCGTCGTTGTCGAAGTCGCCGATGGCCAGGCCCCGGGCCGGGAAGCTCTTCGCGAAGACCGGGCCCGCCTCCTTCGACACGTTGCGCAGCTGCTTGCCGTCGTTGTGGAAGAGCAGGAGCGGCTCCTCGTACTTCACGTTGCCGCCGTAGCTGTCGATCATGTCGTCGGGGTGGCTGTTGGCCAGGAACAGGTCGAGGTTCCCGTCGTTGTCGAAGTCGAAGAACTTGACGCCCCAGCCGCTCATCAGGCGCGTCGCGTCGGCCACCCCGTGCAGGTGGGCGGTGTCCGAGAACGACTCGTCGTGGTTGTTGCGGTAGAGCGCGTACATCTCCTGGTCGACGTTGGACACGAAGAGGTCCTGGTAGCCGTCCCCGTCCAGGTCGGCCGCGTCCACGCCCATCCCCGAACGCGGCTGGCCGTTGGCGCTGAAGCCCACCTCGGAGGGCAGGCCGATCTCCTCCCACTTCCCTCCGCCCAGGTTCTTGAACAGGAAGTTCTGGACCGTGTCGTTGGCCACGAAGAGGTCCGTCCGCCCGTCGTTGTTGATGTCGGTGGCCACCACCCCGAGCGCCTTGCCCAGCGACTTCTGGATGTCCGTCCCCTTCGAGACCTCGGTGAAGGTGCCGTCCCCGTTGTTGTGGAAGAGCAGGCTCGCGGTGGGCTTGAAGATGCGGGGGATGCAGTAGAAGTGGCGGCCCAGCTTGTTGTCGCCGCAGGAGACCTGCTTGCCGAGGCCGTACTCGACGAAGCTGCAGACGAACAGGTCGAGCCGGCCGTCGTTGTCGTAGTCGAACCACACGGCGCTCGTGCTCCAGCCCGGCGCCGCGACCCCCGCCTTCTGGGTCACGTCCGTGAAGGTCCCGTCCCCGTTGTTGTGGTAGAGCGTGGCCCGGCCGTAGGCGGTGACGTAGAGGTCCGGGAAGCCGTCGTTGTCGTAGTCGCCCACGGCCACGCCCATGCCGAAGGCGTTGCCCGCGACCCCCGCCTTGTCGGTCACGTCGGTGAAGGTCCCGTCCCGGTTGTTCTTGTAGAGGGCGTTCTTCAAGGGCGTCTTGGGCTTGAAGAAGTCGCAGGGGCCGTAGTTGACGAAGAACAGGTCCATCCAGCCGTCGTTGTCGTAGTCGACGAAGGCGCAACCCGGGCCCAGGGTCTCGGGAAGATAGCGCTCCGGCGAGCGCGCGTTGTCGTGCACCCACTTGATCCCCATGGTCGCGGGGTCGAGCTCCTCGAACATGGGCTTGGGCGCGGCAAGGGCGAGGCGGGGCCGCGGCAGGAGCAGCCCCGCACCCGCAGCCGCCATGCCTCCCAGAAAGCGTCGGCGCGACGTGGGCCGCCTCAACGGGCCCGGCTCCGTCGTTCCGCCGCCACCATCATCGAGCTCGTGCTGGGTGGGTTCATTCTTCCTTCGTCGCTGAGCTTCATTGAGGGATCGTCTCCGGCTGGGGGGGTTGGGCCGCGGCCACGCTCCCGATCGGCGCCGAGCCACTGGCCTTCCGCACTTCCAGGAGTCGTCGGAACTCCGAACGGGCCTTCTCCGCCTCCGCGGTGCGGCCCGCTTGAGAATAGGCGCGCGCCAGGGCGAACTGCATCTCCGGGCTGTCGGGCGCGAGCCTCGCCCCCGCCTCGAGCTCGGTGATCCCGCGAGCCAGATCGCCCTTCTCGATGAGGACGCGTCCCAGGGCGTTGCGGGCCGCGAAGTTCTGGGGGGCGAGGCGCGCGGCCTCTTCGGCGAGGGGCAAGGCCGCATCGTAGTCGCCCCGCTTGATGTACTCGAAAGCCACGTGGAGGCGGGCGAAGACGTGGCCGGGGGAAACCGCGAGCTCGCGCCGGAACTCCTCGAGCGCGCGTTCGGGCTCAACCGTCAGGAGAAAGACGGCAAACGCATAGTGAACGTTGGACTCGCCCGGATGCCCGCGGATCAGCTCTTCGTAGGCCTTCCTGGCTTCGTCGAGGCGCTTCGAGCCGTGGTAGAAGGCCGCGCGGCCCGCTTCGGCGACGAGAGGCTTCAGCTTCTCGGGAACCTCCGCGGGAAGGTTCGGCAGCCGCAGCGTCGCTATCCCCAGGGCCTCGATGACGCCGGGGGTGTCGTTGCCGTCCGACGCAAAGCTCATGAGGATCTGGAGCGCGGCTTCGAACTCGCCGCGCCGGCTCAGGAGCACGGCGATGTAGTACTGCACGTTGTTCAGCAGGGACTCGTTGCCGCCCAGGCCCAGAGTGCGTCCTCTCAGCAGGTGACCGAGGGCCCCTTCGTAGTCCTTGAGGGTGAACTCGCACAGGCCCAGGAATGCCCAGCCCGCCCCTCCCTCGGGTCTCAGGTTCACGAGGCGCAGGAACTCCTGCTGAGCCTCGTTCACCCGGCCGACCTCGTAGAGGAGGGTGCCAAGGCCCCAGAGGCCCTCGTCCCACGATGGGCGGAGGGTCACCCCTTGACGGTAGAGGCGGACGGCCTCTGTGACCCGATTGTCCCGTCGGGCCGCCGCGGCTTTCGCACTGATCGCCGCCAGCTCGGCCGTTCCCGCGTCCTTTCCTTCCCCGGCTGCCGCGCCCGGCAGCGGAGAATTCGGCTCGCCACCGGCGAGCCGCCGCGCGGCCTCTCGCGCCCGTCCGGCGTCTGAGGCGCGACCGAGCTGCTCGTACGCGGAGGCCAGCAGGTCTTGGGCCTGGACGAAGCTCGGGTCATTGGCCACGATCTCCTCGAGTCCGGCCCTGGCCTCGTCGGCCTGGCCCGCAGCCATCCGTAGCCGGGCTAGCTCGTGGGCGGCTTCGAGGGACCCCGGCCGGGCCGCCACGGCACTCTCGAGACACGCCGTCGCCTCACGGAGATCCGACTTCCCCAGCAGGAGGCCGAGATAGAGATTCGCTTCGAAGTCCTGGGGCGCGTCCGTCAACCGGGCACGAAACTGCCCAATCGCCTGCTCCCTTTCCGCAGGATCGACCAGGGCGGGCGCGTAAGCCGCCAGGAACGCACGGTAGGCGTGGGCGACGCCTTTGACCTCTGCGTCTTCGGCGCGCAGCGCCTCGAAGCCCCGCCGGGCTTCCTCATGCCGCCCGGCGGCCTGGTCGTAGGCGGCGCGTCCCGCCTTCTCCACGAGTCTTCTCTCGTCCCCCTTCACTTCGGAGGGGAGCAGGGGGCGCTTCAGCAGGTTGAGACCGAGCGCGAGAAGGAGATCCGGGTTCGCGGGCTGCGCACGAGCGATGGCGACCAGGAGCTCGGTAGCCTTGTCGAAACGCGAAGACCGATTGGACAGGATGGCGGCGTGGTATCGCGCCACCAGGATCAGCGACTCGTTGCTGCCGAGGCCCAGGGCACGGGCACGCTCGATGTGCTGGAGAGCGGGGCCGTATTGGCGGAGCCCGAACTCGCTCAGCCCCAGGAAGGCCCAGGCCGGGCCGGATCTGGGTTCGGCCTCCACGAGGGGCTGCAGGACGGCGCGCGCCTCCGCGAAGGCGTCCTTCTCGTAGAGGAGCGTCCCCAGGTAGAAGCGGCCCTCGGGCCACTGCGGCTCGAGGGCCAGGGCCTTCCGATAGAGGGCGATCGCTTCGTCGAGGCGGCCGGCCACGCGGGCCGCCGCCGCGCGCTTCGCCAGGGCCTCGAAGCCCGCTCCCGAGGCCGTCGGCGATGACCCCCGTGTCGCGGGCGGACGGCCTGGTGAGGACGGGGCGGCCTGACGAGGCCCCGCAGCCAGGGCGATCTCGATCATTCCGAGCAGGAGTAGCGCCGTCGCCATTCAGGGTTCTGGGGGAGGGACCGGTCCTTCCGGGCCGCCGGGAAGGACTTCGCCACGATAGGCGGGCCCCAGGTCGTCCCGCGCTCCAGGCGCCTGAGCCTGGCGTTCCTTGTTCAGCTCCTGCACGATGGCGCGCTCGCGGTCGCCGTCTTCTTTCCGCTTGAGGCGATAGTAGAGGGTCGCCAGCGAGACGTGGGCCTCGAGGAACTTCGGGGCCTCCTTCACGATCGCTTCGAGGTTCTCCCGCGCCTCCTCGAGTTTCCCGGTCAGGAGTTGCAGGCTTCCGATCTGATACCGGACGCCGAGGTCACCGGGTCGCACGGAGAGCGCCTTCTGAAACCGCGCCATGGCCTCTTCGTACTTCTGCTCCTGCTTGGCGAGCACTCCCAGGAAGAGGTTGGCCTCGAAATCGTTCGGGTTGATCTCCAGCTCCTTTCGGAACTGCTCGCCCGCGGCGCCGCTGGCCGCGGTGCCGAGCAGGGCGCGCCCGTAGTAGGCGTGCGCCCCGGGCAGCTTGGGGTTGAGGGCCACCGCCTTCGCGAACTCGTCCCGCGCCGGCGCCCACTCCTGCGCCATCTGGTAGGCCGTGCCGAGCATCAGGTGGGCCTCGGCGGACTCCCCGCGGCCCATGATCTTGTCGATGAGGCGCTGGCCCTTCGGAACCTGGTCGTCGCGGATGAGGGCGGTGCCCAGGAGGTAGGCCAGGGCGAGGTCGGAGCTCTCCTTCTCCTCCCACGGCGTGAGGAGGTCGATCACCTTGCGGTTCTCGCCGAGACGGAGGTGGCAGTCGGCGAGCAGGAGAACGGCGCGCTTGTCGGCGGGCGTCGCGGCCACCACCTTTTGAAGCTCCGTCGCCGCCAGGCTGATGTCCGCCGCCTTGTAGTAGGCGACGGCCAGGTTGAGCCGGACCTGGGCGTTCGCTTCGTCCAGGCTCAGGGCCTGCTTGTACTGCTCGATGGCTTCGGCGTAGCGTCCTTCGACCGCGAAGGCGGCGCCCAGGTTCGAGCGGGCCTCGACGTTGCGGGGCTGCAGGGCCAGGAAGCGCTGATACTCCGCGATCGCGTCCGCGACCTTGCCCGCCTTCTGAAGCTCCACCGCGCGGGCGAAGACCGAGGCCACCTCGGCGGCCGCCGGGTTGCTCGTCGGAGCCTGCGCGGCCGCGAGGAACGCGGTCAGGGCGAAGGGAAGGCCCGGAAGCACCATCGGTTCCAGTATATGCGGACTCCTGGCTCGGACTATTCATGAGGGCCGCGCGGGCCTACTCATGAATAGTCCGAAACGCACGGGCTTCTGAGTTGAATCCTCCGGGCAGGGCACGCCCGCCCAAAAGAAAATGGGCGCTGCCCGAAGGCAGCGCCCAGTCCCCCTAAGTAAGGCTCCGACCTAGAAGCTGTACCGCAGGGCCAGCTGAACGATCCGGCGCCCGAACTTGTTGTCGGTCGGGGTCTTCCCGAAGTTCGGGTCGATCACGCCGTTCGTGTAGCGCGCCGTCACGTTGTTGTTGATGTCGATCAGGGTGAGCGGATGGTTCAGGAAGTTGTAGGCCTCCATCCGGAACTGCAGCTTGTGCTTGCCCCCGCCGCCGAGGTTGAAGTTCTTGAAGAGAGACAGGTTGTGGTTCTGGTACCACGGCCCGCGGATGGTGGGGCTCACGTAGTTGCCGTTTTGCCCGGGCGACGGCGCCCCGTAGCAGGCGGGGTTCAGGAAGTAGCCGCTCGGGACGTTCTCGTTCGGATCGCACAGGATCACCGGGAAGGCGGCCACGTCCGGCGATCCGGAGATGTGGGTGGCGTCGATGGTCGTGCCATCCGCGTTCGTGCCCGTGGCGGCGAGGTTCGGGTCGTTCCCCGTGAGAGAGGCGCCGCTGACGAACGTGGACACGCCCGAGAGCTGCCAGCCGCCGAGCACCGCATGCAGCAGCCCGCCCGACTTGACGTCGGGGAGACGGACGCTGTAGCCGAGGTTGACGACGTGAGTGCGGTCGGTAAGCAGCACGGCGTAATTCGTGGTGCGCGTATCGAGCTGAGTGGTGCCGATGTCCGTGGCGCCGGTGCCGCCATCGCCTACGCTCGCGCCGCGGATCCCGAGGTTCTTCGAGAAGGTGTAGGCGAGGGTGAAGTTCACCCGACCCCGCTGGCGAGCCAGCAAGGTCTGCCAGCCGTGGTAGTTCTGGAAGCCGGCGTGACCGAACGCCTGGAGGGTCCCGTAGTTCTGCATGATCCGGTAGGCGTTCCCGTCGCCGGTCGGGTTCGAGAGCATAGCGCCGATTGGAACGTAATTGATGTTGCTCAATGTCCCCTGCTGGGTCTGGTAGTTGCTCTTGTTGCCGACGTACGCCGTCTCCAGGGTCAACGACCAGGGCAGCCGCTTCTGGAAGGTGAGGCTCCAGGAGTAGGTGAGAGGCTGCTGGTCGTCACCCGCCAACCAGACCGTGGGGCTGGGCTTGGCGTCCCCGACCTGGAAGTTCTCGAGATCGCCGAGCAGATGGGCATCCCCCACCACCGTGGTGTTGAAGTCGGTCGACCACCGGAGCGCGCTCGCCGCGGGGTTCTGGGGATCGTGGTAGCGGAACATCCCGAAGCCGCCGCGGATGAGGGTGTCCCCGGTGCCCTTCACGTCCCAGGCGAAGCCGACGCGCGGAGAGAAGAAGAGCGACTTGGTGTTGACGCCGCCCAGGGGGATGCTCGAGTCGATCTTGTTGTACACGATGCCGGAGCGCGCCGAGATCGGCGCGCTGGGACTGTAGAGCGAGGGATCGAAGACGGCCATCCCGTTGCCCTCTCGGTCGTACCAGGGACCGAGGGCCCCGATCCGGACGCCGTAGTCGACGGTGAGCCTGGGCTTCGCGCGCCAGGAGTCCTGCACGTAGCCCTCCCAAACGTTGTAGGCCTCGTTCAGGAGCGGGTTCTTGGTGCTCTCCTGGTACTGACCGGCTCGTCCGAGCATGAGGTCGGCGATGGGGTTGCCGGTGGAGCCGCCCGCCCAGCTGGCATTGATGATGAGCCCGTTGCTGTAGTCGTTGCCGGGCTGGTTGTTGTTCACCCACTCGTAGTAGCCGCCGACCTTGATGGTGTGCGCGCCCGCCACCTTGGTCAGGTTGTCCGCGATCGAGAACTGCCACTTCTTCGCGAACAGGATGGGGTCGAACCCGCCGGGGTTCAGCATGGTCGGCGCCCCGCCCCAGCTCGTGATGGCGGGGATCTGGTCGTTGCTCTGCTTGAAGATCCCCTGGTAGGGGTAGCCGTTGCCCTGCCGGCTCACCTTGGAGGGGTCTGCGTACTGGTTCGGGAAGTTGATGTAGGTGAGGGCGAAGATGGCCTCGTTGGTGAGGGTCGGGCTGAGCACGTTCGTGAGGCTGATGGTGCCCGAGTCAGAGACGTTCGGGGCGGTGACGGCCGACGGGTAGGGGACCTGGTCCGGGTTGCGCCACCAGAGGCCGATCGGGAAGGGCTGCGTCTCGCGCTGGCGGTTGTAGCGCACGAACAGCTTGGTGGTGTCGCTGATGTTGAAGTCCACGCGCGCCAGGAGCTGCGTCCCGTTCTGGTCGACCGGGATCTGCTGCTGGTAGTTGTAGCCGTTCGCGATGCGGGGGTCTACGTTCGGCAGGGGCAGGAGGTTCACCATCGCCCGGCCGCCGGGATCGATGGAGCCGGACGGGATGACCCCGTTCACGATGTCGTAGCCCGTGGGCACGGTGCCCACGCCGTTGCCCCCCAGGCCGAGGCCGGCCGCACCGCTGAAGTCGCCGTTCCGCATGGCCGCGGTGGGCACGTAGGAGCGGACGATGCCGGTGTCGAGCCGCTGCTTCATGTACTCGTAGCCGACGAAGAAGAACACCTTGTCCCGGTTCTTGTTGAAGTCCGTTCCGGGGATGAGCACGGGACCCGACAGGGTGCCGCCGGGGAAGAAGAACTTGTTCTGCACCCGGTCCTGTCCGACCTTGTTCTGCTGCCACTCGTTCGAGTTCAGGTGGTAGTCGCGGACGTAGGAGTAGAGCGACCCGTGGAAGTCGCGGCCGCCCGACTTGCTGACCACGTTCATGGTCACCGGACCCTTGGCGTGCTCGGCCCCGAAGTTGGACTGGAGGACCTTGAACTCCTCCACGAACTCCTTGTTGGGGTTGATGGGCGTCGCGCAATTGCAGCCGGGGTCGGCGCCGGGGGCGCCGTCGATCGTGATGTCGAGCGAGTCGCTGCGGGTGCCGTTGCCGGAGAAGTTGCCGATGGCGCTCTGCTTGCCGCCCTCGCCGTTTCCGTTGATCCCGATCACTTCGCCGCTGTAGCCGCCGCGGTTGTCGGCGCCCAGCTGCGGAGAGAGTCCGGGCAGGAGCTTCAGCAGCTCGGCGGCGCTGCGGCCCACGATCGTGATGTTCTCGATCTGGCTGGCGGTGATGGTCGCGCTCTTCTCGCCCGTGTTGGTCGGAGCGAGGTCCACGACCGCGGTGACCGTGGCTTCCTCCGCCACCCCGGCCACGTCGAGCTTGAGGCGGCCGAGGCTACGGTTGTCGCCCGCGCCCATGGCGATGCCCTTGCGCTGGAGGGTCGCGAAGCCAGGGGTCTCCACGCTCATGCTGTAGGAGCCGTTGGGGATGGCGGCGAAGGTGAAGAACCCTTCGCTGTTGGTCTTGGTCCGCCGGACGTCGTGGGACGCCTCGTTGGTCAGGACGACGTCGGCGCTCACGACGATGGCGCCAGAGGTGTCGACGATGGAGCCGCTCAGCGTGCCGGTTCGGGACTGAGCCAGAGCCTGACCCGCGACGCCAAACACTACCGCCAACACTAGAAGGCCGATCCCGAAACGATTCGCTCGATGACGAGCTGTCATGTGCTCCTCAGTGCCAAAGGGGGCAGATCCGATAGACCGACCCCAGGTTCTTACGGGCGGATCATAGGAGTCGTCAAGAAAGTTTGTCAACGAATTATTGCTCCCGCTCGAGAATTTATGATCTCGTAAGTCGTTGTCCAATAGAGTGAAAGGCGATCCACAGGAATGGAGATCATTTAAGTTACTGAGTAATTGGACACAAACGGGCCAAATGAAGTCGGGAGCGCCCGAGACGCTCCAACGGCCTGGAGTCCCAGGTTCGTTGCGCTTGAGGCGATTGAGCCGTTAGCTCAAGGCACCAGGGTGAACGAGCCCTTCTCCACGAGCGTCGCGCTGCCCTGGCGCACGGTGATCGTCACGTCGTAGGCGCCGGGGGTAAAGGAGCCGAGAGGGAACGTAGCCACCGACGCGATGCGACCGTCGGGTTCGGGAGCCGGCAGCTCGACGGGAGCCTGAGCGATCGGCGTCCCGCCCTTGGCGAGTTCGAGGCTCATGGACAGCGCACCAGCGCCGGCCGCCGGGTAGACCGGCACGAATAGGGAGAGGTTCGGCGTGCCCGCCTTCGAGATCGGCGCGTCCAGGTTCGGGACGATGCGCAGGTTGTTGACCCTCAGGGGATCGGCCCCGCTGGCCTTGTCTGGAGGGAGCTCGTCGACGCGGCGAATCACCGAGATGCTTCCCGTCCCCAGCCCGGACGCCTTCGGGACCGAGAAGGGCGAGCGGGCCACCGAGGTCGCGTTCGTCCCGCGATCCTGGACGACCCCCTCGAAGGTGTAGCTTCCGGCCCCGAGCGGGACGGAGCGGCGGAACACGACGTTGCCCCGCTTCAAGGCCGCGAGCTTGTCCAAGGGACCCTCGAACGGGTAGACCTGGCTCACCTTGTACACGACCGCGCCGTCCTCTCCTTTCACCTGGGCGAGAAGAGCGAAGCGGAGCCTGTAGACCTTGGCCTTCTCGTCGACCACGAACTTGAAGTCGGCCAGCGGGACCTCCACCAGCAACAGGACGTCGCGGCCCTCCTTGACCGGCCCGAAGCGCAACGCGCCGGCGCGGATGGGCAGGTCCTTGGGGGCGGGGCTCGAGCCCAGGGCATTGATCAGCGGGATCTCGTAAGCCAGGACCATGGCCCCGCCCGTGGCGGGAGGAAGCGCATAGTAGCCGCTGCGGCCGGCCACCTTGAGACCCGGGCGCGTCAGCTTCACGTCCACGTGACGGAAGAGGCCGTCGTACTCCGCGGAGGAGGGCGGGTAGATGACCTCGTAGTAGCTGGCGCTGTCCTGGACGATGCGGTCCGTGGCCTTGCGGAGGTCGTTCGCGCCCGCCAGGAACTCGGCCGCGGTGCTGGCGGCCAGCTCCTGTAGGGAGTTGCGCTCGCCCTGCCTCACGCTCTCCCCCACCCGCTCGCCGAGCCGGAAGTCGCCCACCCCACGCTGCTGCTGGTTCGTGGCGTCCCGAGCTTCGCTGAGACCCGCCTTGTTCAGGTCGTCCATCGCCGACTTCACGCCCCCGAGGTCGCCCTCGGTCCGCAGGCCCCGGGCGTCGATGGCGTAGACCGCCACGTTCCCGCGGTTGGCCTCGCTGATCAGGGAGCTGAACACGTCGTCGAGGCGCGAGGGCACGTAGAGGCCCTGGGAGAAGTAGAGGACGGTCTTGCGGCCGGGGAGCAGGGAGAGGCCACGGCACACCGCGATGAGCGGATACATCGAGGATTGGTCCTGCCGCATCTTCTGCATCTCGTCGCCGACTCGCATCACCTCGACGAGCGCCCGGGCCGGGGGCATGAGCTCGGGCACACCCATCTCGCGGGCCGCCGCGGTCCGAGCGTCGGCCGACCCGGCCTGCAGGCCCAGGTCGTCGGGCCCGGCGGCGCGCTCGATGGCCGCGTTGACGAGGCCAAGGTCGCGCGTGAAGCCCTGTACGGCCCAGAGCTCGAGGCCGATCCGGAAGACGCCCACCGAGAGATCGGGGGCGGCCGCGCGCGTCAGGAAGTCGAGGGCAGCCTTGCGGGAGTTCTTCTGCCCTTCGGGGTCGAGCCCGTCGAAGACCAGGATCATGTACCGGGGCCGGCCCCCCTCGGTCCCCGCTGCCGGGGGCTCGACGAGGGTCATGCTGCGGGGAGTCCTCTTCACTCCCGCCTCGCTCACCTCGACCTCTTCGGGGCGCAGGTCGCGTACGGGCGCGCCCTTCTTGTCGCGCACCACGAGGTCCAGCCTGACGTCCGCGTCGGCCGGCGCGGTCTGCGCGGCCACGGGCAGCGATGGGCCGCCCGCACCGAGCACGGACACGAGGAGAGCGAGGCGGCTCAGGGGCGAAAAGGTCATGGACGTCCTCCGCTGCGCATCGTACGGAGCCAGGGGCGTGGCCGCAAGGCTCATAAGGTCCGGGCGCGAGTCATGACCGGGCGGGCTCGGGCTATAGTGCTTGACATGAAGCGCATGGTGTCCGCCGCGCTACGGGCCGCCCTCGGAGCGTGGCTTTCCTTCTCTCCCCCCGTCCGGGCCCAGGCCCCGACCTTTCCCTCTCGGATCGAGGCCGTGACCGTGGACGTCGTGGTCCTCGACAAGAAGGGCGAGCCCGTGTCCGGCCTCACCCGGGACGACTTCCTGGTGAGCGAGGACGGCGTGCCCCAGACCATCACCACGTTCGACGCGGTCGTGGTGCCGGAGGCCCCCCAGCCGGCGGCCGCAGTCCACCGGACCACGGTTTCCACGAACGTGGTCCCAGCGTCGCGCCGGGGCCGCACCTTCATCCTCTTCTTCGACGACGTGCACCTCACTCCTCCCCAGGCCTACCGGGCCAAGATCGCGGCCGCCACCTTTCTGAAGACCGGTGTCCGCCCCGGCGACAAGGTGACGCTCGTGGCCAGCAGCGGAGCCGCCTGGTGGAGCGCGACCGTGCCCGAGGGCCAGGAGGAGCTGCTCTCCATCCTGAAGCGCCTCGACGGCCGCTACGTCCCCGACAGCTCGCCCGACCGCGTCACCGAGTACGAGGCGATGAGGATCGTGGTCTACCAGGACGTGGAACTGGCCCGGATCGTAGCGCGCCGGTTCGACTCGCTGGGAGCCTTGGGCCGGGAGCGCCAGTCGAGCGAAGGCACGAGGCCCGCCGACACCTACGAGAACGAAGCCCTGCGGATCGATCCGCTCGTCCGGAGCCGCGCCGAGGAGACCTACGAGCTCTCCAGGTCGCGCAGCGCGATCACGCTCGGGGTCATGGCGCGGGCGCTGCGCTCCCTCGCCGACGTTGCCGGCCGGAAGTCCATGGTCCTCGTCTCCCAGGGCTTCGTGAACGACACCGATCTCAAGGAGATGAGGGAGGTGGTGGAGGCTTCGCGCCGGGCGAACGTGCCCATCTACTTCCTCAACACCACCGGGCTTCTGGCGACGGCGACGGCGTTCGGGGGCGTGGACTTCGGCCGGCCGATCGAGCAGGGTGACTACATCGTGACCGTGGCCGACGTGACCCGGGAATCGGAAGGCTCGGACAACCTCGCCCTCGACACCGGTGGGTTCACGGTCCGCAACACCAACGACCTGTCGGCGGGAATAACGCGCATCACCAACGAATCCCGCTCCTTCTACCTCCTCGGCTACTCCCCCACCAAGACCACCCGCGACGGCAAGTTCCGCAAGATCCAGGTCCGCCTGGCGGGAGCGCACAAGGGGCTCGAAGTGAGGGCGCGGCGCGGCTACTACGCTCCGAGCGACGATGCTGCCTCTCCGGCCAAGGCCCCGGTCGGCGACCCCGTGATCGAGCGCGCCCTCGACTCGCCCTTCGACGTGGGCGACGTGCCGCTTCGCGCCACCGCCTACGTGTTCGACGAGACGATCCTGGGGCGAGCCCGCGTCTTCGTGGCGAGCGAGGTGGACGTCTCGGGCTTCGATTTCGAGGAGAAGGACGGACGCCTGGTGGACACCGCGGAGCTCCTGGTCACGGCCCAGCAC
The DNA here is from genome assembly GCA_963760685.1 of uncultured Acidobacteriota bacterium. Taxonomy (GTDB): domain Bacteria; phylum Acidobacteriota; class Vicinamibacteria; order Fen-336; family Fen-336; genus CAVXEA01. Next base: position 1,359,544 of record CAVXEA010000003.1, on the reverse strand, counting down.
CGGGAGACCGGGGAGTACTTCCGCTACAGCCAGGAAGTCCAGATGAGCCTGCTCCCCGAGACCCGGGACAAGCTGAAGCGCACCTGGTACCCGGTGTCCCGCGACTTCGAGCTGCCGACCGGCAGCTACCAGGCCCGGATCCTCGTGCGGGACAAGCGGAGCGGCCGCATCGGCTCGGTCGCCCACTCGTTCGAGGTACCGGCCCTGGCGGGCTTGCGGATCTCCACGCCCATCCTGAGCGACCAAGTGGAGCCCGCGACCAACGGCGGCGCCCCCAAGCCCGTGCTCCTCGCCCGGCGCTTCTTCCCGGTGGGCATCCTCTATTGCCAGTACTCGGTGTTCGACGCGCAAAAGGAGGGGACGCCGCCCCGGCCCCGGGTCACGGGCGCCTACAAGATCGTCGGGCCCGACGGCAGCGTCCTCAAGGGCGCGGCGCCGACCCCGATCCAGCCCACGTCCCTGGGGGCCGTCATGCGCTTCATGGGCATCAATCTCGCCGAGGCCCCGCCCGGCGAATACGAGCTCGTGCTCTCGGTGCGGGACGAAGTGGCGGGCAAGACCATCGAAGATCGACAGGCCTTCTCCCTGGTGGCGCCGGCCGCGCTGACGGCGACGGCCGACCGGCGTTAGGATTCCGGCTTTGGGATTGGCGTTAGGATTCATGTAGAGGACGTCTTCGAGGGAGGGTCCTTTGGCTCGACGCGCCCCGGCCTGGCTCCGTGCGTCGCTGGCCGTGCACCTGGCGGCTTCGTCCGGCGCCTTCGCCCAGACCCCCCCGGTGGCGCCGACCAACGTGTTCTCGGCGGAGACCGGCGTCGTCCTCCTCGACGTGGTGGTGCGCGACAAGAAGGGCCGGTCCGTTCGCGACCTTCGCGGGGACGAGGTCCAGGTCTACGAGGACGGCGTCCGGCAGGCGGTGTCGAGCTTCCGGATCGTGGAGCGGCCGCGGGCGACCCGCGCGGCCCCGGCGGAAGGAGAGCCGCCGGCGGCCGGGACGGCTCCATCTTCGGAGGTCAGGGCGCAGTTGAGCCTCTGTACGCTGCTCTTCGATCAACTGGGTTCGGAAGGACGGGCGATCGCGCGGAAGGCCGCCCTCGAGTTCCTGGACCTGCCGCCCCGGCCCGGGGAGTTCGTCGCCGTCTTCGCGGTCACGAGCCGCCTGCACCTCGTCCAGCAGTTCACGACGGACCGTGACGCCCTCCGCAGGGCCGTCGAGCTGGCCGCGGCCCAGTCGGGCCCGACCTTCACCACGGACAAGGAGAGGAGCGACCAGCTGTCGCGGCGCGAAGCCGACGTCATGTCGGCGCTCGAGGCCCTGGCCGCGAGCCAGGGGATCGGGGCCCTCCAATCCCCCGCAGCCGCGGCCGCGGGCCAGGAGGCAGCCATGCTCCGGATGGCGATGGATGCGATCCGCCTGACCGACAGCCTGCAACGGCAACAGCAAGGTGAGACCTCGCTCTTCGCCCTCATCGGCCTCGCGCGCCAGCAGCAGCAGCTGGCGGGGCGCAAGACCATCATCTACTTCTCCGAGGGCCTGCGGAGCACGCCCGGCCTCGAAGAGACGTTCCGCTCCGCGATAAGCGCGGCGAACCGGTCGAACGTCAGCGTCTACGCGGTGGACGCGCGCGGCCTCACCACGGGATCGGACTACGAGGCGAGCCGCGACCTGACGCAGAAGGCCGTCGAAGCCGTGCGCCGGCAGATGGTCTCGCGAACGGGCAGGGCCGTGACCCGCGAAGAGGCGCTCGCGGGAGAGACCATCGAAGACTCGCTTCGGGCCAACGCCCAGGACACCCTCTCCGACCTCGCCCAGGGCACGGGCGGGTTCCTGATCGGCAACACGAACAACCTCAAGGCGGGACTCGAGCGCATGGCCGACGACGTCAGCGGCTACTACGAGGTCGTGTATTCGCCCCGGAACCTGTCTTTCGACGGCGGCTTTCGAAGGGTGGAGGTGAAGGTCGCCCGATCGGGGGCGAACGTCCAGGCCCGGAAAGGGTATTTCGCCCTTCCGCCGGGCGAGGGCGCCGTGACCTTCCCCTACGAGCTGCCGCTCCTGGCCTCGCTCAAGGCCGATCCGCCGCCGGAGGACTTCGCCTATCGGGCGGCCGTCTACCATTTCGATCCGGGAGCGGCGGCGTCGCTTCACACCGTCGCCCTGGAGGTGCCGGTCGAGCGCATCGCGTTCCGGAAGGAAGGGGGAGGGTGGCACGGCCACTTCCGGATCATGGCGGTGTTACGGAGCCCCACTCGCGGCATCGTCGAGAAGTTCGTGCAGGACTCGCCCCTGGAGGTCCCGGACGCCAGGTACGAGGCCCTCATGCGGGGCAGCATCTTCTTCACCCGCAGCTTCCGCCTCGAGCCCGGCCGCTACCGCCTCGAGACCGTGGTGGCCGACGAGGTCGCGAAGAAGAGCAGCGTGCGCAGGCAGGTGGTGCAGGTGGCTCCTGGCCCCCTGCCCCTGGCCCTGTCCAGCCTGACCCTGGTCAAGAAGACGGAGGCGGTGGCCGCGGGAGCTCTCGAGACGGACGACCCCTTCCGGTTCGGGCCCACTCGCATCGTTCCCTACGTGGGCGAGCCCACCGTTGCCCGAGGCGAGAACCTCTCGCTCTTCCTGACCGCGTTCACCGGCAACGAGACCCAGCCGGCGCCGGAGCTCCTGCTCGAGTACCTCGAGGACGGGGCCGTGATCGGTCGATCCAGCGCGGCGCTGCCCGCACCCGACGAGAAGGGCCGCATCCCCTACATCGCCACCATTCCTTCTGCCGGCTTCGAACCGGGTCGAGTCGAGCTGCGGGCGACGCTACGCCGCGGCGGCCATTCCTCGGACGGCAGCACGTTCTTCAACGTGACCGGCGCGGGCCGTTAGCTCAAGGCCGTACGGGGTAGGCTCCGGCCGACCGGGCATCCTGCTCGGTCCAGCCGAGGAGCTTGCGAACCTCCAGCGGCAGGGTCACGGCCGGCGTCGCTCCCGGAAGCGCCTTCAGCAGCTCGTAGTTCTGGAGGTCCGGCCCCTTCAGGACCGACCCGGGAGCAGCGTCCACGTACCGCGCGCGGGTCTCGAAGCCCGGGACCGCCTTGCGGAAGGCCTCGAGCGAGTCGAGCTCGCTCTGGCAGGAATCGGTGGCCGCGGGGCTCCACACGATGAGCGGAGGCCCGGCGGCGCCCACGGTCGCTTCCCGCACGTAGACGTTGCCGTCGAGCTCCTTCACCTGGGGACGCGGCAGCTTCTCGCAGAGCGTCTTCGGCTGCTCGAACCGCAGGAGGGGCTTGCCGTAGGACTCGCTCGCCACCAGCAGGTTGTTCACGAAGACGTGGCCTTCACGCTCGGTCGACGTCGGGTCCGGTGGCCGGGTGCCAGTTGAAGTGGTCGCCCACGGCGCTTCGCTCGTTGCGTTCGAAAGAGGCCGGAGTGTCGACGAAGGTGTTGTTGTAGACGCGCACGTCCGCGGAGTTGAGGACGCGCACGCCCTTGTTGCAGCGCACGAAGACGTTGCCCGCCACGATCGCTCCCGCGCGAGATCTCGAAGAAGAAGCCGTCCATCGCCCCCTCGATCCAGTTGTTCACGAAGACGCCGTCGCGGTTGCCGACGTCGTACCAGATCCCGTTCGAGTAGGGCTGGTCGATGACCAGGTTGTCGCGGCAGGTGACGCGGCGGGTCTGGTTGAAGATCTTGACCGCCGCCGGGTAGTAGCCGGTGAGCTGCTCGACGTTGTTCCGCCGGATGATGTTCTTCTCCAGGAGGACGTCGGAGGACCCGATGACGTAGATGCCTTCGGTGCTGGTGTCGCTGATCAGCGAGTTCCGGATGACGAGCCCGTCCCCGCGGAAGTAGCCGGCCACGCGGGAGCAGAAGGAGATGGTCACGTTCTCCAGAAGGTCGTGCCCACGACCTCCTTGCCGAAGGTCGCGGGATCGGACAGGCCCACGGGCTCGTCGGTGGGCTCTTCGGTCACGGGGGGCGCCGGCTTCTTCCCCTCGATGTCGAGCGCCCGGTACGCGTACTGCGTGAAGGTGATCCCGCGGATCACCGGCCCCTTGCGGTCCGAGGTCTTGCCGTGGGCCGGGCCACTCGTCCGGATGAGGGCGCTGTCGAAGGCCGTGATCTCCACCAGGTGATTCGTCGGATCGGTGCCGATGTAGACCTGGCCGGCTTCGTAGTCGATGAAGTAGGAGTGAGGATCGAGCTCTCCTTCCCAGCCCGCCGACTTCAGCATCTCGCCGTCCACGAAGACCATGTCGTTGTTGAAGCGGTGCAGCGGCGTGCGCATGCCTTCGCGGTCGCGCTGCCACCAGCCCAGGGGCCGGGCCGGGAAGAAGCGTCTTCCAGGAGGTCCTCCACACGTTGTTGCGCAGGGTCTCCCACTTCGTCGCCACCTGCGTGCCCTTGAGGACGGGGCGCTCGTCGGCGTAGGGCTGGAGGGTGATCCCCTGGTTCAGCCGCAGGCCGCCCGTCCTGTAGGTCCCGCCGCGCATCACGATCGCGTCGCCGGTCACGACCCGCTCGATCGCCGACTCCAGCGTCGTCGGCTCGCCGAGCGTCGTCCCCGGCGCCTCGGCCTTGCCGTCCGGCGCCACGTAGTAGACGTGAGCGGCCTTGTCCGGCAGCTTGTAGCGTCTGCTGGATGGGACCGTAAGGACCGCCGGACGGCTGCGCCCATAGGAAGGCGGGGAAGAGGACGAGCGCGGCGACGATCAGCCCGTTCGACCGAAAACCCTGTGATGCCGCCCCTACGCAAACCAAGCTCATCTCGGCCTCTCCCCTCGCCTGCGCCATGTTCGTACCCCGTCTCCTCTCGTCCATCCCTTGATCGTCCCGCCCGAGACGGTTCCCCTCATCGCGCCGCTCGCCGCACAGCCGGCTCCGGGGCCAGGCGGTGGACGCTCTCCGGCGGGCCGAGATAGCTGGGGCGCAGGCCGCCAGTGTCCACGACCAGCTTCTGCAGCACGACTCCGGGATCGAGGGCCCAGAACTTCAGCACGTGGGGGCCGGGCGCGGCGATCACGTGCTTCGAGCGTCAGGACCGTCACCCCGTCGGCCACCGTGCGCTCCCACGCGGCGAGCGACTCGTCGGCGTGGACGTTCACGACCTGCGGCGTCTCGTCGTCGAACGAGACGCGCGTAGCGCAAGCCCGGGCCCGGCTGGAACTTCTGCGTGGGCGCGAGGTAGGCGTCGACGCCGACCGTGCCCTTGCGTGAAGAGGTGCATCCCGTACTCGAGCCGCATGGCCCTGCGGCCCCGGGGCGGCGTCGCGGCGCCGTGACCGGCAGCGGCGTCATGCCGGACAGCGTGCGGCCGTGGTCGGGGATGCGCAGCCAGCTCGCGGCCCGCCGGGCGCCACGGCGCGCGTGAAGTGCTCGGCCTCGATCGACACGTAGCCGTTCGCTCTCCACGAAGCCGTCGAGCTGCTCCGGCCGCGGCGCCGCCGGGTTGAGGATCGGGACCTTGACCGTGACCTTGCGCCGCCTTCGGGCCGCTGACCGTGAGCGACGCCGGACGCGGCGCCGGTGGGGACGTCGCTCCCAGTCGCGCGCTCACCCACACGCGCTGGTCGCGTCCCGACGGAGCCTTTGCGCGCGACGTCCACCCGCAGCCAGGGCTCGCTCGCCTCGATGCGTGAACGCGAACGGCTCCAGCCCGCGGTTGAAGACCTCGAGGTAGCGCGGCTGCCTGCTCGTAGACGTCGAGCGCCGGCAGCGCCGGCGCTCCCCGCGCCGCCGGGCCAGCTCGCCTCCGAGCCTTCGACCGCGACGCCCATCTCCGCCTGCCGCCGGGACCTGGACCTCCTGGACGCCGGGCATCGCGTTGCGCAGCGGCTGGTTCCAGTAGGTGTAGCCGATGTGCGTCTGGTCCATCATGTGGTTCCACTTGCCGCCCGCGAGCGTCTCGTTGTACTCGCGCGACAGCGTCGGCGTCCTGGCCGAACAGCTCGCGGGCACGCGCGGCCAGGTCGTTGGTCGAGGCGCGGCCCTGCACGGCGTAGAGGCGGTTCTGGCCGACCGTCACGTAGAGCTCGTTGAGGATGGCGCACGCCTTCACCGGGATAGAGCACGAGCTGGTAGAACGCGTCCTTCGCGTCCTGCGGGCAGCGCCGCGTAGAGCGCCTCGGCCCGCGCGGCGAGCTGCTCGATAGTCGGCCACGACGCGTCTCCGCCTCGCGGTAGTTCACGAGGCTGTAGGTCGCGCGGCTCCAGCATCTCCGGCTTGCGGCGGCCGTTGTAGCTTCGTGTAGCGTCGCGACGATCTCGGCGATCTCCGCCGGCGTGCTCCGGCGCCGAACTCGCGCTCGGCCCAGGCCCGCAGGTAGTCCGGCGAGGCGCTCCGCGGGCCAGCGCTGCCGGGATCCCAGGCGTAGTCGAGGAAGAACTCGATCGGGACCTCCATCGGCTTGAGGTCGCCGACGTTGACGATCCAGATGCGCGTCGGCGCCGTAGCGCCAGGCCAGGTGCATCTGCTCCCAGATCTTCGGGAGCGGCATCGTGTTGAGCCACTTGTAGGAGCGCGGGCCGCCGACGTAGTCGAAGTGGTAGTAGATGCCCGCGCCGCCGGACCGGCTCGCGCTCCTCGGCCGTCGGCAGGCGGCGGATGTTGCCCCAGTTGTCGTCGCACCAGAGCAGCGTCACGTCGTCCGGCACGCGCATGCCCTTCTCGTAGTACTCCTGCACTTCCTTGTAGAGCGCCCAGACCTGCGGGCATCGGCGGTGACGTCGCGGTTCAGCTCCTCGGCGAGGATCTTGCGCTGGTCGGCGACGATGCGCTCCAGCAGCGCGACGTTGGCCTCCTCGCGACATCGGCTCGTCGCCGTCGCCGCGCATGCCGAGCGTGACGATCTTCTCGTAAGCGCGGCGTGCGCCGGATGCCCTCGGTCCAGAACGCGCGCAGGACGTCCGGCGTTGGTGGCGTAGTTCCAGGGGCCCTTGCCGTAGCGCCGCCACTCGTCGTGGGCGCGCATCATCGGCTCGTGGTGCGAGGTGCCCATGACGATGCCGTACTCGTCGGCGAGCTGGGGTTCTCGCGGATCGTCGTCGTCGAAGGCGTTGCCCCACATCGCCGGCCAGAGGAAGTTGGCGCGCAGCCGCAGGAGCAGCTCGAAGACCTGGGCGTAGAACTTGCTGGTTGAAGCCGCCGAACTTCTCGTGGGCCCAGCCGCTGAGCGCCGGGGCCTCGTCGTTGAGGAAGATGCCGCGGTACTTGACCGCCGGGCTCGGCGCGCACGTGGCGGCCGGCGCGACACGAAGAGCGTCGCGGTGGCGCACGGGCACGTCGGCCCACCAGTACCAGGGCGAGACGCCGATCTGCTCGGAGACGTCGTAGATCGCCGAAGATCGTGCCGCGCTTGTCGCTGCCGGCGATGACCAGCGCGCGGTCGACGCCGGGCCACGGCCGCTCGACGACCTGGATGAGGGAAGACTCCCAGCGGCCGCGGATCTCGCGCGACGTCGAGCTTGCCGCTGCTCGAACGAGGCCGATCGATCAGGCGCGCTCTTGCCGAGCGTGCCCACGACGACACGGCGAGCCCGTCGGCGTCGCGTCCTCGCCGCAGCTCCGGCCGCACTGCCGGTCACGCGCTCGATGTCCTCCTGGAGGTCCCCGGCGGCGCGGCGCACGCCGGCGTGATCCTGCGGGTCGACCAGGATCGGCTGCCGCGACGCCACGGGCCACGAGCGGGAAGGATCCCCGGCTCGGGACCGAAGCGATGAATGGCTTGCGGCCGAGCGCCATGGCCGCGGGCGAGACCGCGAGGCCGGCGAAGGCCGAAGCCAGCAGGACCGGCCCGAGACGCCCCCAACCGCGGATCCTCGTACGCATCGCGACAGAGTATGTCCGACCTTGGGACAAATGCGTAGTGCGCCCCAGCTTTCAGGTCAGCGTCGGGCCGCTCCGGCGCCGCACCAGAGGTGCAGAACCGCGTAGCCTCGCCAGGGCCGCCACGCTTCAGCCCTCGCCTCGAGCGCTCGCTCGCCGAGCGGCTGTCCCTCCGTTCCCGCCGCACGCCGGAGCACGAGGTCGGCCGAGGGAAACGCGTCCGGCTCCCCGAGTGCGCGGAGCGCTATGTATTCCACGGTCCACCGCCCGAATCCGGGCAACGCCTGAAGCCCCGCTTTCGCGTCTTCGACCGAGGCGCCGAAGTCCACGGCCCCAGAGGTGACGGCCCGGGCGAGAGCCTTGAGCGCGGCGATCCGCGCACCGGTCAAGCCGATCCCCTGGAGATCCGCGGTCGCGAGCGCCGCCGGGGTCGGGAACGAGCGGGTGAGCCCATCCGCGCCGCTCTCGACCAAAGGTCCCGCGCGGGCCACCAGTCGCTCCGCGAGCGTCCGTCCCGCGGCGACGCTGACCTGCTGGCCCAGCACCGCCCGGACCGCGCACTCGAACGCCTCCCAAGCCCCCGGGATGCGCAGGCCGGGGCGCCGGGTCACGAGCGGCCCGAGCAGCGGATCACGCTTGAACGCGAGCGCTATGCGCGCGGGGTCCGCGGCCAGGTCGAACACCCGCCGCGCCGCGGAGGAGAGCTGAAACAGCGCCGAAGGTGGCGCGCGGCGCACCCGCATCTCGAGCGCGTGCTCGCCCTCGACCGGTCGCACGCAGACGACCGCGTGATCGTCCCCGACCCTCACCACGCGCGCATAGCCCCGCGCATCCACCCGCTCGACCCCGCTCAGGGCGCGCGCCGCCAGGAACGTGATCACCTGCCCCCAGTCGTAGGGAGGTCGATAGGCGAGCCTCAGCACCACGTCGTCGCCCTCGTCCGTCGAGCGCCCGAGACGCCGCTTCTTGCGCAGGTCGCGGGGAGCGCGGGCGTACGTCGTTCGAAAGACGTCGTTGAAGCGCCGGAGGCTGCCATAGCCGGCGGCGAGCGCCACTTCCGTGATCGGAAGGTCCGTCTCGTCCAGCAGGCGCTTCGCGAAATGCAGCCGGCGCGTCTGCGCCACCGTGATCGGTGCCGCGCCCACGTGCTGGAGGAACAAGCGATGGAGGTGGCGCGGGCCGATTCCCACCCTCGCGGCGAGCGCTTCCACGGACGCCTCGTCCAGGACGCCATCCTGGATGAGACCGAGCGCGCGGCGGACGACGGCGGAGGTTCCGAGCCAGGCCGGGGTCCCCGGCGCCGCCTCCGGGCGGCAGCGGAGACAGGGGCGAAAGCCCGCTTCGGCGGCGGCCGCGGCGCTCATGAAGTAGCGCACGTTCGCCTTCTTGGGGCTGGGGACCGGGCAAACCGGACGGCAGTACACTCCGGTCGACGTCACCGCGATGAAGAACTTCCCGTCGAAACGCGGGTCGCGGCTCTTGCGCGCCCGATCGAGCGCCCGGCGACGAAGGCCGAAGAGGTCGTTCATGACCAGGAGTCTCGAGCGGATCATCGCATGGGACTAGCCGTTTTCGGACGCCATTCGAGGGAGCCCCGTGCCTCGATCACGTCCGAATTCGGCCGGTCGGGCTGGGGCTTCCGCGGTACCGTGATGGCCGTGCGCGGAGCGCGGGAGGATAGCGACGTCGTGACGGCACCCGAGGTGCGAGCGCCGAGTGCCACGGACGCGTCTTCCGGCCTCTTCCGCCTCCTCGAAGCTTACGAAAGAAGCGTGATCCTCGCAGCGCTCGGCGCCGTCGGGGGCCGCCAGCGCAGCGCGGCCGCGCTGCTCCGCATCCTCCCGTCGACGCTCAGCCAGAAGATGAAGCGTCTCGGGATCGGGCCTCACCGCATCCATCGGCTCCCCGCGCCCGGCGGCGACGAGCTTTGCGCGTCGCTCCTTTGGACGGGCACGCTGCCGCCGGGCGGCACGGTCGAGCTCCGGGGTTTGAACGGCCCCGTTCGCGTCGAGGCCGGCGGCGAAGGTCGCGTCGAGGTCGAGGCGATCCGCAGGGGCTCTCGCGCGATCCTGTCCGCGATCGAAGTCAAGATCGTGGAGCACGGCCGCGGGATCACCGTGTGCGCGGTGTGCCACGGACCCGCCGAGCCCTCGCCCCACGTCGACCGTAGCCTTTCGCTCGGCCTCGCGCATGCCAGGGTCGACATCCTGGCCCGGGTGCCGCCGGATGCGCGCGTCGTGGCCAGCACGGTGAACGACGACGTCCTTGTGGTCGGGGTTGCGAACGTGGACGCGGGCACCGCGAACGGTCGGGTGCGCCTCCAGGCCCTTCCGTCGCCACCGGCCGAAGCGGGGGTAGGACCCGTTGCCTGACGAGGAGCAATGGGCGACGGCTTCTACCGGGCGCTCGGCTTCTTCAGGACCTCGACCACCGCGTCATAGGCCGGCTTCGGCTTGCCCTGCCGGTCGAAGAGCAGCGGATAGTTGACGCGTCCGGGAACCGGGAAGTTGTTGAACCAGGACTGCGCATCGGTCACACCCCAGAGGGTGACGCGGGCGATCTGGTCGCGGTGCTTCAGGAAGAGCGCGAAGATGTCGGCGTAACGACGGGCGAGCTCGTCCTGCTTGTCCTTCGGGCAGGCCATCCGGGTAGAGGTTCGTCTCGGCCTTGAACTTCGCCCTCATCTCCAGGTCGGCCCCGTACATTCCCGGGTCGCGGGGCAGGACGTCGACGTCCAGCTCGGTGATCAGCGACCTTGAAGCCGGCGGCCGCGATGTCCGTGATCGTCGCCTCGATGTCCGCGAGGGATGGCCCTTCGAGGAGCCAGTGGCCCTGCTCCCCCACTCCGTCGACCCGGAGTCCCCACTGCTTGAGCGCCTTGACGATGCGCAAAGCGGCGGCGCGTTTGGGGGCGACCGTCAGGTTGTAGTCGTTGTAGTAGAGCTCGGCCTGCGGGGTCGGCCTCGTGCGCGTACTCGAAGGCCTTGGCGATGTAGTCGTCGCCGATGGCCTCGCGCCACCTGCTCTTGCGCATCGCCCCCTCGGGACCGTCGTCGATCGCCTCGTTGACCACGTCCCAGCCCTTGATGCGTCCCTTGTAGCGCCCGACCACCGTGCGGATGTGCTCGCGCATCCGCGAGAGCGCCGTCTCCCGATCGAGCGCGGCGCCGTCCTTGCCCTCGAACACCCAGGCCGGCGTCTGGCTGTGCCAGACGAGAACGTGGCCGATGACCGTCATCCCTCGCTTCTCGGCGAAAGCGACGTAACGGTCCGCGGGCTCGAAGTTGTAGCGGCCCGGCTCCGGATGCACGGCCTCCCACTTCAGGAGGTTCTCGGGGGTGGCGCTGTCGAAGTGTCGCGTCACGATCGCCGTGGCCACGGGATCCTTTTCCGTCGCTCTGCTTCTGGCTCAAGGCGACGCCGATCAGCATGCCCTTGGGCATGAGGTCCTTGAGGCCGGGCGTATCCGCGGCCCCGGCCGTGGCGGCAAGAGCCAGGCTGGAAACGAGGACGACGACGACTTCAGGCCGTCGCATATTTCCTCCGCCGCTCGGTGAGCTCATCCTGAATGCGCAGGTTGAGGGTCTTGCCGATCGGGTAGATCACCAGACACACGATGACGAGGCCGAGCGCGATCGCGGGATAGACGCTCGCACCCAGGCGAATCCCCAGGAGCGCGTGCTCGGTTTGCGCGACGTTCGGAACATAGCCGTAGGCGTCGATCACCCACGCGCTCAGCGCTCCGCCCAGGCTCAGGCCGGCCTTCAAGGCGAAGAGGATGCCCGCGTACATGAAGCCGGTGGCGCGGCGCGAGGTCTTCCATTCCGAGTAGTCGGCGACGTCGGCGATCATCACCCACAACAGCGGAACCGTGGGTCCCCAACCCACGGCCCAGAGGATGCCCAGCCAGAACAGCAGGCCGATCGAAGTGGGGCCCACGAAGAAGACGAGCAGGGTCGCGAGCGGTCGTGACCGACACCCCGCGATGAACACCGCCTTCTTGCCGAAACGGTCGGCGAGCGGCTTCGAGAACATGATGCCGACGATCTGCACCAGGCTTCCGACCACGAAGAACAAGCTCAGGCCCACGGCCGCGGCGTTCGATGCCGTCCGGCTTCACGAGCAGGCCGAGCCCGTCGAGTGCGGCCTTCCACCCCGTCACCGGGCCCGAGCCGATGCCCGCGAGGCCGACCGTGCCGAGGAACTCCTTGATCTGGCCCTGATCGAGATAGTAGGCGAAGAAGTAGTTCGACGAGCTGCCGCGGACCACGAGCATGGTGAAGACGAGCAGGGTGAGGATGAACATCACGAGCCACGGACGGCAGGTGAAGACGTCCTTCAGGTCGGCGCTCAGCGGGTGCTTCTCTCCGGGGGGAGGCTGCACCCGCTCGCGCGTGCTCGCGAACGTGATGAGATTCAGGACGATGATCAGGGCCCCGAAGATGGCCATGGTGACGGCCCAGCCCCGGGCGGAATCGCCCTCGCCGAACTTGGCGACCAGCGGCAGGGGCAGCGCCTGGATGATGAACTGGCCGATCAGGGCCCCCACGAAGCGGTAGCTGGCCAGGCTGCTGCGCTCGCTGGCATCGGGCGTCATCACCCCCATGAGCGCGGAATAGGGCGTGTTGTTGGCCGAATAGAGCATCATGACCAGGGTGTAGGTCAGGTAGGCGTAGATGAGCTTCCCCTGGGGTCCGACGTCGGGCGTGACGTAGACCAGCCAGAAGATCACGCCGAAGGGGACGGCGGTCCAGAGCACCCAGGGACGGAAGTTGCCCCAGCGGGTGCGCGTCCGGTCGGAGAGGGCGCCGATCACCGGGTCGAAGACCGCGTCGGCGAGCCGCAGGACCAGGAACATCGAGCCGACCGCCACCGCCGAGAGCCCCACCGTGTCCGTGTAGAAACGGGTCTGGTAGAGGATCATCGACTGGAAGAAGAAGTTGGTCGCGATGTCGCCCATCGCGTAACCGATCTTTTCTTTCCGGGCGAGCTTCTGGGATGCTGTCAGCCATGGGGCCTCGTTTCTGGTGACGTCAGGGGCAGGCCATACACTCAGGAAACATTTGGCCGAATCCGGGACAAACTGGCCACAAGCTACTTGGGTTCTGCCGTCGGTGTCAACGGTGCCGGCGTTTCATCGCGGGTTCCGCACCGGCGGCTCCGTGCTGGCCTACGAACTGCTCTCCAGAGTCTGTAGGTAGGCAGCGGCCTCTTCCACCTGGCCTTCACTGAAGACGCGGATCCCAGCCTGGGACAACAGGGCTGAAGCAACGCCCTGGCCCGGCCCCCGTTGACCCCGAAAAGACCCATCATGAATGTAGGTGGTGGCGCACGAGGGGCTCCCGTCCTTGAGCACGGCGAGGCGAACCCCAGCCGCGATGGCTGCATCGAGGGTAGCCTGAGCGCCCCGAACGAAGGCCGCGGTGACGTCAGCGCCCTCGCCGTCTCCCACGTAAGCCTCCTTCTTCAGCACCGCGTGTCCGTCGCCACCCACGATCTCGGCGGGGGGTCGGGGAACGGGCAAGCCGCCCGCGACCTCGGGGCAGACAGACACGAGCCGGCCCTCCCGCTTCCAGCGATCCAGGATGTCGTTCGAACAGGCCGCGTCGCCACCGTGGTAGCGGACGGGCTCGCCCAGCAGGCACGAACTCACGAGGACCTTGATCATCGGCACTCTCTCACGAGTCGCTTCGCCGCCCCGCCCCGGGACACCGGCAGCATGGCAGGATAGTTCAGAGGACGAGCGGAAAGAAGTCGCCCTCGATGACCGCGCCCTCGGGGATCACGGGCACTCCCGCCAGCAGCGGTTTCGCGCCGTCGGCGGACCGCGTGTCGGGCTTCATGAAGTTCAGGACGATGGCGCGACGGGGGACGTCGCTCCGGTTGCCGTAGGAGCCGTGCACGGTGTGCGAGTGGTGGAACGTGCACTCCCCCGCCTTCAGGATCATCGGCTCGGGACGAAAGGCTTCGCCCTGCTCGGGGGTCAGGAAGCTCTTCACCGCGTCCATGTCCTTCGTGAGGGAGATCCGGGGCAGGAGCCCCCAGCGGTGGCTGCCCGGCACGTAGTGGACGCAGCCGTTGTCGAGAGTCGAGTCGTCGAGGCCGATCCAGCAGGTCACGTGGCCCGCCGGCGTGGACCTCGTCCAATACGAATAGTCCTGGTGCCAGGTGACGACGCCGGGGTGCCGGGGCGGCTTGTAGAAGACCTGGTCGTGCCAGAAACGAACGTGCTCGACCCCGAGGAGCTGCGCCACCTTGACCGTGACCTCTGGGTGGAAGAGCACGTCGTGAAGCCCCTCGTCGATGAGCCAGCCGCCGAGGAAATGGAACACGTTCTTCTCGGGGGCGAGGCGGTAGTCCTCGTCCACCTCGTAGAGCTCGGCGGTCCGGGGGTTCTCGCCGGTACGAATGGCTTCGAGACCCGTGCGCAGAGCCTCGATCTGCGGCGGGTCGAGGACGCGCCCGCCCCGGACGTACCCGTTCTCCTCGAAGAACCGCACCTGGTCGGCGGAGAGGGCAAACGGCGTCTTGTCCCTGGGGGGCCCAGGGAAGAGCTGGCCGATCGGGGCGTGTCGCGTCTCGCGCTTCGGCACGATCTTGCCTTCCTTGCTGGCGGCCAGGAGCTGCGACAATGCCGAAGCGGTTGTACCCGGGGGGTTCCTCCAGTGTCAAGGGTCGGGGTCGTGGCGGGATCGGGGCTCGCGCTGGCCTGGAGAGGGCGCTCACGCGTGGCCTACACTGACCCGCGCCCGCACTCGGGCTATCCTTGCGGCTTGGCCACGCGCACGCCGTCCACGCCACGTCGGGGTCAGGTCTGGAATCTTGAATTATTCACAATTCCAGACCTGACCCCGCTGGGGCTCGTCGCGCTCTTCCTGACGCTCGCGGTCGTCGCGCCGGCCCAGGAGGTGAAGCCCGAGCCCAGGCCCGCGACCTTCCGAGCCGACACGGCCCTGGTGGTGCTGGACCTCGTGGTACGCGACAAGAAGGGACAGTCGGTCCGCGACCTGCGGGCCGACGAGATCCAGGTCTACGAGGACGGCGTCCGGCGCGACGTAGCGGCCTTCCGCCTCGTCGAGGCGGGCGCGCCCGCGCCTCCCGCCGATGCGGCCATCGCGGGTCCTGCGGCTCCCGCGATGAACCCCACGCGCCTGCTGAGCCTCACCACCCTGATCTTCGAGCCCCTCGACGGGACCTCGGCGCCCATCGCGCGTCGGGCGGCGCTCCAGTTCCTGGAACGCGCCCAGGGCGAGCGGTCCCGGGTCGCGGTCGTCCGCCTCGGCCGCGGGCTGAGCCTGGTCCAACCGTTCACGAACGACTCCGAGCAGCTTCGCCGCGCGGTAGAGATGGTCACGAGCGCGGCGGCCGACGCACAGCGGAGCGTGTCGGCCCAGGCGGACCGGGCCGCTGCGTACTACCGGAAGCTCAACGCGGCCGGCGACCCCGACCGCCGGCGGGCCGGCCCCTCCCCTCTTGTCCAGCCGGGACCCGGGACGGGCGGACGAGGAGTCCGGCCCCTGCGACGTGTGTCCGGTCGGGGGATCGGGCAACCCCGGCGAGCTCGCCTCCGAGCGCAAGCTGGCCGAGGTCCAGGCGATCGCCTTGCGCGCGACCGATCTGCTCCAGCGGCAGCAGCAGGGCGAGTCGGTTCTCTGGCCGCTCCTGGCCCTGCTCAAGGCCCACGAGGAGCTGGCGGGCCGCAAGACCGTGGTGTTCTTCTCGACGGGGCTCAGCGTGCCTCCGAACCTCGACAGCCTGTTCCGCACCACGATCGGCCAGGCCAATCGAGCCAACGTGAGCGTCTACACCGTGGACGTGCGCGGGCTCGACACGACGCGCGACCTGGCCGCGGCCGGGAACGCCCTCCGCCAGGCCGCGGCCACGGCCTACATCCAGAACACCCGCACCTCGGGCGCGATCACCCGTGACGAAGCCCAGAACTTCGACATGGTGGAGGACGCCGCTGCACCAGAGCACCACCGGGACCCTGCGTGACCTGTCCGAGAGCACCGGGGGCCTCCTCATCGCGGACTCCAACGACCTCGGCCGCAGGCTCGAGCAGGTGGCCTCGGACCTCCGCCTCTACTACGAGGTCTCCTACGCTCCGGCCCGGACCGAGTACGACGGCAAGTTCCGGAAGATCGAGGTGAAGCTGGCCCGGAAGGGCGTCACCGTCCAGTCCCGGAGCGGCTACTTCGCGCTGCCTCCCGGGGGCTCGACCCTGTTCCCGTACGAGGTGCCCCTGCTCCGGGCCCTCACCACGCGGGCGAAGGCCCACGACTTCGACCTCCGCCCGGGCATTGCCTTCGGCGAGAACGGTGAGCCCACGGTGGCGGTCGAGGTCCCGCTCGACGGGCTGCCTTTCGCAGTGGATCCCAAGAAGAAGACCTACCGGCTCGGCCTTTCCATCCTCGCGGTCGTGAAGACGGCCGACGGCCAGGTCGTCGAGCGGCTGAGCGACGACTTCCCCATGACGGGCCCCGCCGCCAGGCTCGACGAGCTCCGGGCCAAGAACGCGGTCCTGCGGCGCCGACTCTCGGTCCCACCGGGCGACTACGTGTTCGAGGCCGTCGCCCTCGAGAAGGAGTCCGACCGGGCCAGCGTGGGCCAGTGGCGCTTCTCAGTCCCGGCGACCGAAGAGGCAGGCCGCGGCAGCCCTGACCGCGGTCGCTTCGGCTCGCGGCGCAACGAGACCCGCGGCCGGTTCCGATGACGCAGCCCCGGCCGTGCTTGCCCACGACGGGCTCGGGGATTTCCGCCGCGCGGTCGACCGATACCGCAGGGGCGACGTCGAAGGTTCCGTCAAGGTCCGCACCGACCTCCCCATCGAACGCGTGACCGCCGAGGTGGACCGACTCGCGCGGCTTCGCGCGTCCACGTCCCGTGGCGCCAAGGAGTCGCCCTGGACCGACGCCGAGGTGCAGGCGGCGGCCCTCCTCCAGCTGGACGCCGCGTTCGCCGAGGCGCGCCGGGGCGACGCAACGACTGCCGCCCGCGTGATGGAGGCCGGCGAGCGCCTGGCCACCCTGGTCGAGGATCCGGCCCGTCGCAGCCGCTTCCACCGCGAATGGTCCCTGGGCGCCGCCGCTTTCTACCGGTCCCGCTACGACGCGGTCACCGCCCGCGCCATTCTCGAGCGGGCCTGCGCGGCCTCGGGCGACGACATGGAGCTTCTGCTGCAACGAGCCGTCATCAGCGAGACCCTGGGTGGCCGGGCCTTTTCGGGCTCGGGGACGCCACGGCTGTCGGCCGCCGAAGCCGGCGGCGCGACCGCCGGTGAGTTGGCCAAAGCCGAGGCGCTCTACCGACAGGTGCTGGCCTCGGCCCCCGGCCAGGTCGAGGCGCGGCTCCGCCTGGGTCGCACGCTGTTCCTCGAAGGGCGGCACGCCGAAGCGATCGCCGAGCTCGACCAGGTGCTCGCGGGCCGTCCCGCCACGAGTGAGGCCCAGCTCGCCCAGCTCTTCGCCGGAGCCACTCTCGAGGCCGCGGGCGACCCGGCCGGAGCCCGAGGCCGCTACGAAAAGGCCCTGCGGCTCGCGCCCCAATCGCGGGTCGCGACCATGGCTTCGGCCCGCCTGCTGGCGCGGACGGCGAAGGAAAGCGAGGCTCGCGTCGAGTTGGCCCGGCTGGTGGCGAGAGTCGACGAGCCGGCGGCCGACGCCGAGCCTTGGTGGCGCTACCGCCTCGGCGGCTTCGGCGAAGACGCGGGCTTCGAGGAGCGCATGGCTCGGCTCCGGGACGAGGTTGCGGCGCTGATCCCGGCCGGCCTGCTCCTGGCCGCCTCCTTGGCCGAGGGCGCGAGCGCGCAGACGCCTCCGGTCTTCTCGGCGGTGGCGGAGTCGGTCTACCTCGACGTCTTCGTGACCCGAGACGGCGAGCCGGTGCCGTGGCCTCACCGCCCTCGACTTCGAGGTCCTGGACGGCGGGCGGCGCGTGTCGGTCGAGCTGGTCCCGACCGACGCCGTGCCCTTGTCGGCGGTCCTCGTGCTCGACACGAGCCTGAGCGTCTCCGGGTCCAAGCTCGATCACCTGCGCAAGGCCTGCGACGCGTTCGTCCGGGGGCTCGGGCCGCGGGACGAGGCCCTGCTCCTCACCTTCTCGAACGCGGTGCGCCTGCGCGCCGGCGCGGGCGCCGACCGGGCCGCGATCGAGAAGGCGCTGGCCGAGACGCAGGCCGGCGGAAGGACTGCGCTCTTCGACGCCCTCTTCACGGGTCTGCTCATGAGCCCCACCCTGCCCGGCCGCCCCGCGCTCATCGTGTTCTCCGACGGCCTCGACACCGTGAGTTGGACCGGGGGCAACGACGCCTTGGCCCTGGCGCGCCAGTCGAGCACCCTGGTCTACGC
Source organism: uncultured Acidobacteriota bacterium (assembly GCA_963760685.1). Taxonomy (GTDB): domain Bacteria; phylum Acidobacteriota; class Vicinamibacteria; order Fen-336; family Fen-336; genus CAVXEA01. The sequence goes on along the minus strand of CAVXEA010000003.1, from coordinate 1,341,389 downwards.
CGTGGGCGTGGCTTCCGATCTGCTGCAGCAGGTCGTCGAGGTCACCGGCGGACGAACCCTCGCCGATTCGGGAACGGGCATCGAAGCCGCGTTCCTCCGCGTGCTCGAGGACCTGCGGCACCGCTACCTCCTGCGCTTCGATTCCGGCGACGCCGCTCCGGGCTGGCGGTCCCTCGAGGTCAGGCTCAAGCACAAGCACGCGGACCTCCGCCACCGCCCCGGATACACGCGCCTCCCCTAGCGGGCGGGCTCAGCCACGAGCCTCTGCGCATGGCGGTCGAGTAGAATCGAAGACGTGAGGCTCGTTCGTGATGGCGAACGCGCCCGTCGTGCCGACCGTCGTCTCCTGCCCGTACTCCTCGTGGTCGCGGCCTTTGGGATCGCCGCCGCGAAGACCCCCGCGCCGCCTCCTCCCGCTTCCGAGGGCGAGGCGATCGCCCGGCAGGTGTGCACGTCCTGCCACGCCTTTCCCCCGCCCGACATCCTGCCTCGTTCCAAGTGGAGCGCCAAGATCTTCGAGATGACCGGCCTCGCCGTGACCGGCACAGGCGCGCCCAAGGGCAAGGACATTCCCCTCGATTTCCCCGATCGAGAAGATCCTCGCCTACTACGAAGGTGCCGCTCCCCAGGAGCTGCCCCCGCCCGAGCCGTGGCCCGAAACCGTCCAACGGGCCGGTCGCCTTCGCGCGGCATTCGCTGGGCCTCCGCGGCACCACGGTCCTCCCCATCGTCGCCAACGTCCGCCTCTTCACGATGAAGCTCGAGCGCGGGATCGAGGTCTTCGCGTCCGACATGTCGAACGGCCTGATCCTGCGCGGCTCCCCCGCGAGGCCCGACGCCGGGCTCGAGATCGTCGCCCGCGTCCCCAACCCCTGCCACACCCAGGTCGTCGACCTCGACAAGGACGGGATCCTCGACCTCCTGGTCGCGAACCTCGGCGGCGTCACCCCGGGAGACCACTTGCGCGGCAGTGTGGTGTGGCTCAAGGGCAACGCCCATGGGACGTTCGAGACCCGGACCCTGGCCTCGGGCTTGCCGCGGGTGGCCGACGTGGAAGCCGCCGACTTCGACGGCGACGGCGATCTGGACCTCGTGGTCGCGGCGTTCGGGTGGCGCGAGGTGGGTTCGACCCTGCTCTTCGAGAACCGGACCAAGGACTGGTCGGCTCCTTTGTTCGTGCCGCGCGAGGTCGACTGGCGACAGGGCGCGATCCACGTCCCCGTGATCGATCTCGACAAGGACGGGAAGCCCGACTTCGTGGACCTCATCTCCCAGCACCACGAGACGGTGGTGGCGTTCGTCAATCAGGGCAAGAACGCCTTCGCGCCCAGGACCATCTACGCGGCGCCCCACCCCAGCTGGGGCTCGTCGGGGATCGAGCTCACCGATCTCGACCAGGACGGCGACCTGGACGTGCTCATGACGAACGGCGACATGTTCGACGAGTTCCTGCTGAAGCCCTATCACGGCATCCAGTGGCTGGAGAACCGCGGGACCTTCCCCTTCACCCCGCACACGCTCGCGGCGCTCAACGGCGTGCATCGGGCGCAGGCGGTCGACCTCGACGGCGACGGCGACCTGGACGTCGTGGCCTGCACCCTGATCCCGGGGATGGCGAAGTACGGCAAGCCGCTGCCGTCGCTCGTGTGGCTCGAGCAGGTCGCCCCCGGCAAGTTCGAGCGGCACACCCTGGAGAGGGGCGGCTACCACGCCTCCCTCGACGTCGGCGACGTCGACGGCGACGGCGACATGGACATCGTCACCGGGAACTTCCAGGTGGACGGCCAGCCCACGCAGGCCTGGGTCGAGGTGTGGGAGAACCTTACCCGGAAGAAGAAGTAGCGGCGACCTCTTCAGCGAAGTCGGCGGGCAGGGCCTCGCCCGTGGGTCAGAGACCCTGCCGCCTGGAACGCTTCCGGACTATTTTAGTTGCACAAGATCGTCCTGCTCGCCGTGGTCGGACCGCTGCTCAGGACGACGCTCGAGTTCGAACACACGGGTCGGCCGTTTGCCAGCAGCGACGCGACACCGAGGAACGTCCCGCACGTTGGGAGTTGGGGAGGACCGAGGACGCACGTCGCGAACCCCGTCTGGCTATTGACCGCCCAGGTGTCCCCCTGGAGGTTCGAGATATTTCCGCTCGGCGCGGCGACGGACACGCTGCAGGCGGAGGGGCCAAACGTCGTGCTGCCTCCGGGCCAATTGAGGAGGGTGGCGCTCTCGAACGCCGTGATGGTGTAGGTGAACGTCTGCGCGGCGCAGGCCGGCGTCGCATTGCTGCAGACGATGTGGCCCGCAGCATCGAAGCCGGTGACAAACCCGCCCACCGGACACGACTGCCCGGCCAGACCCAGAGCTCCGGTGGGTCCCGTGGGCCCCGTGGGTCCCGTGGGTCCCGGGATACCAGGGGTTCCGGGGTCGCCCTGCAGGCCTTGCGGCCCGGTGGGGCCGGTGGGGCCTGCCGGTCCCGTGGATCCGACCGTCAAGATGAACGAGATGGCGCAGGGCAGGGAGCTCTCGTGGTCGTCCCGATCGCCGCCGTGCCCGTCGCCGTCGTCATCGCCGCGCCCGGCCGCGTCCAGTGACTCCGCGCTGTCGGAGGCGACGTCTCGATGGCCCCGACGGCGATGGCAGTTCGAGATCTTCAGCAGGTAGTCCCCGGGCGTGTCCTGGATGTCCGGCACGTTGGTGAGCGAAGCGACGATCTCGGTGCCGCTGGCGCTGATGGGATCCCCGAGGTCCGTTCCCCCAAGCGACACGCGTGGGTGGCTCGGCAGGTTCAAGCCGACGATCCGGAGCTCCGTGCCTAGCGGGTCGACGCTCGCGCTTTGGACCTCACGGGACTTCCCGCTCTGGTCACCGCCGTTCGAGGCCGAAACCGAGCCCAGGAGCGCGAGCAGGGCGAGCGGCACGGCAATGCGCGGCACGGACAGGGGTCGGAATGGCGATTCTTGGACCACTTCTTCATCTCCTCTTGCGCGGCGTCGCCAGAGCGGTTGCGCGCGCCCCCGCCGGCGAACGACGCGACAAAGAAACCGGGGAAAGCCGTCTCTCAACCATCGCCGGGTCGCGCCTGCTGCGAGCGCGGGCTGGCCGAGGCCGCGGTAAGACGACCGCGTCTTCGGTGGGCGCGTGGCCCGGATCGACTATCAGCGAACAGGATGGAAGATACGGGGTTCGCCCACGAGGCACAAGGGAAAACTACTCGGAGGACGTGCCCGCGTCCGAGTCGAGGCCGTGCTTGCGCAGGTAGTAGTTGAGGTTCCTGGGATCGATGCCCAGGAGCCGCGCGGCCTCCTTGCGCACACCCTTCGCGCGGTGCTGCGCTTCCGTCAACAGGTCCCTCTCGTGCCGGTTCAAGACGTCGCGCAGGTTGAGGTCCCCGGTGCTCTCGTGCGCGTTCCGCGGGGAGACGCCGGCCTCCGGGGCGATGTCGAGCTCCGCGAGCCCTTGGCGAGGATTGAGGATCAGGGCACGCTCGATCACGTTCTGCAGCTCGCGCACGTTGCCCGGCCAGGAGTACGACTTGAGCCGCGCCGCGGTCTCCGGCCCCACGAGCGGCGCCTCGCGGCCCAGGCGGGACGCGACCTCGCCCGCGAAACGCTCGGCCAGGAGCGGGATGTCCTCGGGCCGCTCGCGCAGCGCCGGCACCCGGATCTGCAGCACCGCCAACCGGTAGTAGAGGTCGTCGCGGAAGTGGCCGGCCTTGATCTCGGCCTCGAGGTCGCTGTTGGTGGCGGCCACGAAACGCACGTCGACGCGGGTCGGCTGCTCGTCGCCCACCCGGTCGAACTCCCCGTCCTGGATGGCCCGAAGCAGCTTGGCCTGGGCCGGCGCCGGCATGGCGCCCACCTCGTCGAGGAAGAGCGTGCCCGCCATCGGCCAGGTGGAACCGGCCCTCGCGGTCGCTGGAAGCGCCCGTGAAGGCGCCCTTCCGGTGGCCGAAGAACTCGCTCTCCCAGATCTCGATCGGCACCGCCGCGCAGTTGACCCGGATGTAGGGCCCGTTCGCGCGGGCCGAGAGCTTGTGGATGAGCCGCGCCAGAAGCTCCTTGCCCGTACCCGACTCGCCCCGCAAGAGCACCGTCGAGTCGGTGGGCGCCGCGGCCTCGACCATGGAGATGACCTTCATCCAGGCCGGGCTCGTGCCCAGGGGCCGCTCCTCGGCCGCGACCGTCCCCCGCAGGTAGGCGACCTCTCGCCGAAGCGCGCGGGCCGCGAGGGCGCGCTCGATCGAGACCTCGAGGGCCTGGGGGTCGGCGGGCTTCAGGATGAAGTCGGCGGCCCCCGCCTTCAGGCACTCGACCGCGGCCGCGACGCTGCCGTGGCCGGTCAGGACGATGACGGGAACCCCGGGGGACGAGGTCTGCATGCGGCTCACGAGGTCGAGCCCGGTGAGCCCCGCCATCTTGAGGTCGGTGAGGACCACGTCGACCGGCGAGCGCTCGAGCTGCCGTTGCGCGTCGGCCACCCCGGTGGCGCCCACCACCTCGAAGCCCCGCGCACGCAGCAGCTCGAGCAGGAGTCGCGGACGTACGGCTCGTCCTCCACCACGAGGACCCGCGCCCTGGACGTCTTGCGCGGGCGTCAAACCGCGGCCCCTTCGTGCGCGGGCAGGCTCATGCGGAAGATGGCTCCTCCCCCCGGCCGCGGCAGGACCACGAGCTCGCCGCCGTGCTCGCGCACGATCGAGTGGCACACCGAGAGTCCCAGGCCGGTCGAGTCCTTGGTGGAGAAGAACGGCTCGAACACCCGCTGCCGGTCGGCCTCGGCCACTCCCGGTCCGCGATCGGTCACGTCCACGACCACGCGCCCTCCTTCTCTCCGGGACGAGGTCCTGACCTCGCCTCCTCTGGGCTGCGCCTCGGCGGCGTTGATCACGAGGTTCGAGACCACCTGTCCGAGCATGATCCTGCTGCCCAGGGTCACGAGCGGCTCTTTGGCACTCCCGGTCTCGAAGACGATACCAGCAAACTCGCTCCGCGAGCGCATGAACTCCATGGTCTCGGCGACGATGGCGCCGACGTCCACCGGCGTCTTGGGCGCCGTGGCCGGGTCGGCGTGGGCCAGCACCTGACGCACCACCCCCGCGGCGCGTTCGAGGCCATGGGTCACGCCGTCGAGCCGGCGTGCCGCCTCCGCCAGGTCGCCGCGGGCGAGATCGCTCCTTGGCCAGCGACAGGTAGTTGGCCATGCCCTCGAGCGGGTTGTTGATCTCGTGGGCGATGCCCGCCGCGAGCCGGCCCACGGTGGTGAGCCGCTCGGCATGGAAGAGCTGGCGTTCCAGCTCGCGGACGCGCGCCTCCTCGTGGGCCTTGGCCTCCGTGCGCTCGCGCTCCGCGTTCTCGCGGATGGCGAGAGCACCCAGCACGACCACGAGCACCATCGCGGCGAGGTTCAACACCAGGGTGGCCCGGGAGCGGGCCGCGACCGGCTCCACGAGGGCGACCGCCTGCGACTCGGGCTCCGCGCACTCCAGGACGAACGGGGAGGGCGCAGACCAGCCCGGGGCTTCGAGCGAGACGGACGCGCGAATCGCGGGCTCGCTCCCGGCGGCCCGGCGGCCCGCGAGGGTCGTGCCCGCGGCGTCCTTCAGGAAGCACGAGCGGCCGGGCACGTCGGCGCATGCCCGAGGAGCAGGACCGCCATGAGCTCGGTCTCGAGGCGTCCCTTCGGTCCCGCGGGGTCGCTGTCGTCGTGGAGAGCCACCGACGTGGTCAGGCGGGGCTGCGAGGGGTCGATGGCGGCTCCTTCTTCGCCGGTCGGGCTCGCCGAGACCCAGAGCACGGGCACACCCCCTCGCCTTCCCATCAGCATGAGCGGCGCGCCCCGGTCGGAGCGAAGCGTGAGCCGCACCGTCTCCGGGTGGCTGCGGAGAAAGACGAGGAGCGCGCTCTCCGCCGCCTCTCGGTCCCCGAGGGCCGTGGGCCTCGTTCCATGGGACAGACGGCCCAGGGCGGAGGAAGCCGCGAGGAACTCCAGGTTGGCACGGGTGTCGTCGAGCACCCTGGCCACGGCCCGGCCCCGGGCCTGGGTCTCGGCGGCAAAGAGCCGCGTGGCTTCGCTCTCGCGAGGCCCGACGCGCCGCGGCGATGCCCAGGATCCCCGCGCCGTTCACCGCGGCCACGGCCACCACCGAGAGAAGGGTGAGCCATGCGGCGCGAGAGCGCAGCGGTCCGGTGCGAGCAGGGGCCGTCGCTTCGGTCACGCGCTGACTATAGCCGGCCGAGACGGCAGTGACTATGCGCGCTTGACCGTGCTACCGTCCGCCACATAGCCTCCATGGCATGTTCCCTCGATCCTCTGCTTCGCCCTTGCCGCTCGCCCTCATCCTCAGCGCGGTCATGGGACTGGCAGTGACGACCGCCGCCGCGACCGAGCCGCGGGTCGTTCTCTTCCGGGCCGAGGGCTTCCCCACGGTCGACGCGCCGGCCATTGCTCCGGCGCTCCTGGACGAGGCGCTCGCCGGCATTCCCGTCGATCGATGGACGGCCGCGGAGCTGAACCAGAGGCTCGAGGTGGCCGACTCGGCCGTCCTCGTGCTCCCCTACGGCAGCGCGTTCCCCGCCGAGTCGTGGCCGGCCATCCGCGCCTACCTGAAGAGCGGCGGCGGGCTCGTGGTGCTGGGAGGCGCCCCGTTCCACGTGCCGGTCCGGAGCCGTTCCGGCGCCGATGGCCGCGTGGAGTGGGTAGCGGGCCACCGCCAGCCTACCTACGCGGCCGACCTGCTGATCGGACCCGCCGAGCCGCTGACACGCGACGCCGGCGTGGCGCTGACCACGAAGGCGGTGGCCGAGTCGGGCTGGACGACGCCCTTCCCCGAGGCCGCGACGATCTTCTCCCTCAAGCTGCGCCTTGCCGCGCGCAAGGACACGCCGACGGACGACGGCTCGGCCGGTCCGCGCGACGCCGTGGTGCGTGCTCTGGTGCAGGTGGTCGACGCGAGCGGCTTGCCGCGCGCCTGTCCGCTGCTCGAGGTGGATCGCCTCCTGGGCGACGAGGCCGGCGCGCGTTGGGTCCTGGCGCCGTCCGACGCCCGGCTCACCGCGGCGATCGTGCGGGCGGCGGTACTCCGGGCCCTCGAGGGCTCGTCGGAGATCGTCGCGCGTCCCCTGCGAGCCACGGTCGAGCCCGGCGAAGCTCCGATTCTCCGGGTGGGTGCGCGACGGCCCGGCGCGCGAAACCACGCGTCGGCGCCGGAGCGCCTCCGCGTGACCGTCACCGACGCCGCCGGCCGAACCGTGTTCTCCGACGACGTCCCCCTGGTGGGGCCCCGAGAGTCACGCACCGGCCTCGTCACCCTCCACCCGCGCACGCCGCTCCCCCCCGGCCTCTATCACGCCGCGGTGGAGGCGCCCGGCGCCACGACCCACCCCCTCCGCACGACCACCGGCTTCTGGGTACGGGACGAGAAGCTCCTCGCGAGCGGCCCCCGCCTCACCGTGACCCGCGACTGGCTGCGCCGCGACGGCCAGGTGTTTCCGCTCGTGGGCACGACCTACATGGCCTCGGACGTGCACCGGAAGTTCCTGTTCGAGCCCAACCCCCACGTGTGGGACCAGGACTTCGCGGAGATGAAGCGACAAGGGATCAACTTCGTCCGCACCGGTCTTTGGACCGCGCAGGGGCGGCTGATGCTCGATCCGGGCGCCATCGACGAGGCGGCCCTGTCGGCGCTCGACGCGTTCGTCCTGACCGCGGCCAGGCACGGCATCCCCGTGTGCTTCAACTTCTTCGCGTTCCTGCCGCCCGCCTTCACCGCGGCCAACCCCTACCTCGACCCCCGCGCCCTCCTTGGCCAGCGCGAGATCCTGACCCTCTTCGCCAGCCGCTACCGCGGCGTCTCCTGGATCCACTGGGACCTGATCAACGAGCCCTCCTACGCGCCGCCCACGGCACTTTGGAGCACGCGGCCGATCCGCGACGCCAGCGAGCGCCGCGCGTTCACGGCCTGGGCCAGGGCCCGGCACGGCGACGACCCGCTGGTCCTTCGCGAGCGGTGGCGCGACATCGACGACGACCTCTTCGGGTCCCCGCGCGACCAGGACCTGTCCGCCGCGTTCCTGCGCGAAGGGCGACGGGTCCGCAAGGGGCGCGACTTCCAGGAGTTCACCCACGACGCGGTGGCAGGCTGGGCCGCACAGCTGCGGGACGTGCTGCGGGCGGCCGGGGACAACCCGCTCGTGACCCTGGGGCAGGACGAGGGTGGAACCGCCCAGCGCCCCAGCCAGCAGGTTCTGGCCGAGTCCCTCGACTACACCTCGGTCCACACCTGGTGGAACAACGACGACCTGCTCTGGGACGGCGTCGTCACCAAGGTCCCGGAGAAGCCCAGCGTCCACCAGGAGACGGGCCTCATGAGCCTGGAGGACATGGACGGGTTCCCGTGGCGAACGCCCGAAGCCGCGGCCGCGCTCCTGGAGCGCAAGTTTGCCTACGCATTCGCCGGTCGGGGGGCAGGGGCCATCGAGTGGGCCTGGAACGTGAACCCGTACCAGCCCATCGACAACGAAGCCACGATCGGCTTCTTCCGGCCCGACGGGACCGCGAAACCGGAGCTTCGCGTCGTCCCCGAGTTCTCCGCGTTCTTCCGCGAGGCGGCGCCCTTCCTCGACGACTTCGAGCCCGATCCCGTCGTGCTCGTGATCCCCCACGCGCGGTACTTCCTGGGCCGCCCCGGAGGCATCGACGCGACCAAGGTCGTGGTCCGCGTGCTCTCCGACCAGTTCGGCGTCGTACCCACGGGCTTGAGCGACCTCCGCCTCTCCGCCGACCGGCTCCGCGGCGCGAGGCTCGTGATCGTGCCGAGCCCCGAAGCCCTCGACGAGCGCGCGGCCCAGGCGCTCCTCCTGTCTTCGAAGGCCGGGACCAAGGTCCTCGTCACGGGCGCCGTGCTCGGCGATTCCTATGGTCAGGAGACCCCGTCGCTCCGCGAGCTGGGGCTCCTGGGTCCCGACCGGCCCCTGGCCCTCCGCGAGTCGACCCCCTGGAGCCCCACCGAGTGGGTGACGTTCGAGGGCCTGAAGACCGAGAACATGCGGCGCAGCCTCGCGCCGTCCTTGTCCTCGTTCGGCGGCAACGTGTGGCACGAGCCGCTGCCCCTGGAGTTCGCCCGCGAAACCGAGCCTCTCGCTCGCCTGCTCGCGGCCGCGCTCAAGGCCGCGAACGTCGCGGTCGATTCCACGGACTCCCGGGTGACGACCCGGGTCCTGCTCGCGCCGAAGGCCGCCCTCGTGGTGCTCGCCAACGAGCGCCCCTCGGACGCCCGACGCCGGACCCTGGTCTTTGGGAAGACCTACGAGATCCCGGTCTCGGCCTACCGCGCGCGGATGGTGCTGATCGAGCGTGCCACCGGCCGCGTCCTGGCCGTCACGCCCGGCGATGCGGTGACGCCGGTCGGCTAACCCGGACTATTCATGAAGTCCACCTGACCGCTTCGTGAATAGTCCGATCTGGCCACAGGGAAGGGCCATTCGGGCGCCAGCCCGAGGCCGTTTCAACGCCATCGCCAATCCACCCCGTGTCGTGCCTCAAAGGGGGCCACCGAGGGCCGTCTGCCGGCTCTAGGACGGATCATTCGTTCGGAACATCACGCGGCCTCACGAATGATCCGGACTGAGGCCCGTCACTGCTCTTCGGGGTCGCCCGGCTTGGGCGGGCCCACGAGCGCCACCTGAGTCGCCCGGAGCAGGGTGACTCCGTCCTTGGTCTCGATCTTGCCCACCACTTCCACCCAGCGCGTGGTGTCGCTGCGGCTCTCCGGATCGAGCGAAAACCCGCTGCCTTTCGGCCGTCGGCCGGAAACCCAGACCGCAGAGTCGCCGTCCTTGATCACCCAGCCGTCGGGCGGTGCTCCGGCCGGGGGCAAGTCCCCGAAGAGGTTCTTGCCCCGGAACTGGCCTCGCACCTTCACCGTCTCCTTCGCGAGGCGGGCCGGGCGTCCGACCAGGTCTTCGATCGCGAGCAGGCCGCTCGGCGTAGTCCGCGGCTTCTCGGTGTTCTCGGCCGCCGAATAGGACCAGAACCAGAAGCCCGTGCCCGTGCCCGCGTCGGTGCCGACTCCCGCCTGGAAGGTGCCCTCGACTTCGATCTCGCGCATGTTGAGCGAATCGGCATCGATGTCGAACGAGTCGCGGATCATGGCTCCGGGAGTGATGCCAAGCCGGCTCCGCGTGGTCAAGGCGAGCCGGTCCGAGGCCACCGTGAGGTTGTAGCGCCGGGCCGCGCCGGGGACGCGGGGTCCCGCTTCGAGGATCCCGCGCGTGCGGACGGTTCCGATGAGCGGGATGTTCCCGTTGAGCAGCTCCTCGAGGGGCATCGTGCGCGAATCGCCGCCGCCGTAGTTTCCCGGAGCCTGGGCCAGGACCACGCCGGAACCGACGACGCCGGCGGCTGACGAAGCGACCCCGGCGACCAGGACCCCGAGAAGACGAACCGTGCCCACAAGACCCGCGCGATTGCGATATCGCCTGACCCTCGCCATGTCCGCCTCCGCATCCACACCGCCGCCCCTTCGATTGTCTCTCAAATCGGTCGCGCCCGATTGACCCTCGCCGCTTTAGCGACTACAAGGAAGCCGTGATCCAGACCCGGAAAGCCGTCGCGGGCCTCCTTCTCCTCGCCCTGGCCGGATGCGCGAGCCCCCGGTCCGACCGGCCCCGGGTCGCCCTCGTCATGAAGTCGCTGGCCAACGAGTTCTTCAAGACCATGGAGGACGGCGCGCGCGCCCATCAGAAGGCCCACGCCTCCGAGTACGACCTCCTGGCCACCGGCATCAAGGACGAGCAGGACGTGGCCGGGCAGATCCGGCTCGTGGAGCAGATGATCGCGGAAGGGGTGAACGCCCTCGTGATCGCCCCCGCCGACAGCCAGGCCCTCGTGGCCACCTGCAAGAAGGCCAAGGACGCGGGCCTCGTCGTGGTCAACATCGACAACAAGCTCGACGACATCGTGCTCTCGCAGCGCAAGCTCGCCATCCCCTTCGTGGGTCCCGACAACCGGGCGGGAGCGCGCCAAGGTCGCGAAGTACCTGGCGAGCCGCCTCGCAGCCCGGCGACAAGGTGGCGATCCTGGAGGGCGTGCCCGGCGCCTACAACGCGGTCGAGCGCGAGATCGGCTTCGAGCGCGCGGCCGCGGTCATGGGCCTCGTGGTCGCCGCGTCCCAGCCCGCTTTCTGGGAGACGGCCAAGGCCAACCAGATCGCGTCCTCCCTGCTCACCGAGATCCCCGACCTGAAGGGCTTCCTCTGCGCGAACGACAGCATGGCCCTCGGGGCGGTGGCCGCGGTGAAGGCCGCGGGCCGTGAGGGACAGGTCCTGATCGCGGGCTTCGACAACATCTCCGCGGTGCGCGAGCTCGTGAAGAACGGGCGGATCGTCGCCACCGCCGACCAGCATGGCGACCGAGCTCGCGGTCTTCGGCATCGAATACGCGCTCGAGATGCTGAAGACCAAGGGGACGCCGGTCAACCGGGAGACGCCTGTGGACCTCGTCACCGCGGAGACGCTTCGTTGACCCTCGCGGGCGAGGGCCGGCCCCGAACCCTGCCTTGAGCACGCCCGTGCTCGTGGCCGAAGGCCTCGGCAAGGCCTACGGAGTGCCGGTGCTCGAGGACGTGAGCCTCGAGCTTCGGCCGGGCGAGGTCCACGCGATCGTGGGCGAGAACGGCGCCGGCAAGAGCACGCTGGCCCGGATCCTCGCCGGACTGGTCCGGCCGGACCGGGGCCGGATCACGCTCCGCGGGCAGCCGTTCGCGCCGCGCAGCCGAGCGGAAGCGAGGGACCTCGGCATCGCGATCGTCCACCAGGAGCTGTCGGCGATCGCCACCCTGACCGTGGCCGAGACCCTCTTCCTCGACCGACTTGCCCGCTCGGGCCGGGATCATCGACCGGAAGCGCCTTCGGGAAGAGGCGCGCGCCGTCCTCGCACCGCGTCGGCCTCGGAGACGCCGATCCCGACCGGCTCGTCGGCTCGCTGGGACTCGGCCATCTGCAGCTCGTCGAGATCGCGGCGGCGCTCGCGCGGCGCTGCGACGTTCTGCTCCTCGACGAGCCCACGGCCGCCCTCAACCCGCACGAGGCGGAAGTGCTCTTCGAGCAGATGGCGCGCCTTCGCGCCGACGGGCACCGCCCTCGTCCTCATCACCCATCGCCTCGAGGAGGTGGCGCGCACGGCCGACCGTGATCAGCGTCCTGCGCGACGGCCGCCTGGTCGCGACCCGCCCCGCCGGGGAGCTGCCCCGCGACGAGATCGTCCGCCTCATGGTCGGGCGGCCCGTCACGGAGGCTCCGCCACGGCCGGCGACGACCGAGAGCGAGGTCGCCTTGCGCGTCGATGGCCTCTCGGGCCCGCGCTACCGGGACGTGAGCTTCGAGGTGCGCAAGGGCGAGATCCTGGGCCTGGCCGGCCTCATGGGCGCGGGCCGGACGGAGGTGCTGCGCGGCGTCTTCGGCGCCGACCGGCCCACCGTCGGGTCGGGTGTTCCTGGGCTCGTCGACGACTCCCGCGCGCATCGCTCGCCCGTCGGATGCGGTTCGGCTGGGCCTCGGCCTTCCTGACCGAGGATCGCAAGACGCAGGGCTTGCTGCTGCCGTCCTCGGTTCGGGCCAACGTGACCCTCGGCTCGCTCCATCGGGCGGCTGGCCCCTTCGGAAACGTCCGGGCGCGCGGTGGAGGACGGCCTGGCCCGACCGGTCGTCGAGTCGCTCGGGAGTCCGCGCCCGGTCTCTCGACCAGCCCGTCGACCAGCTCTCGGGCGGCAACCAGCAGAAGGTCCTCCTGGGCCGAGCCCTCCTGCGCGATCCCGCGGTGCTCCTCGTGGACGAGCCGACCCGCGGCGTCGACGTGGGCGCGCGGGCCGAGGTCCACCGTCTGCTCCTGGAGCTGGCCGGCGCGGGGCAAGGCGATCGTCGTCGCGTCGTCGGAGATCGACGAGCTGTCTGGCCCTCGCCGACCGCATCCTGGTCCTGGCCCGCGGCCGCGTGACGGCCTCGTTCCGGCGCGGCGAATGGTCGGCGGAGGCGGTGATGGCCGCCGCGGTGACCGGAGCCACGGACGCGATCGCCGAGGAACGCACCGCGTGAGCCCACCGGTCGAGCGTGGCGGCGGGGGTCGGCACGCGACGCCGCTGGCCCTCCTCCTCGTGCTCGCGGCGTCTCGTGCTGGCGTTCTCGCTGGCCACCGACCGGTTTCTCACCGCCCCGACCCTGCGCACGATCGCCAACCAGGTCCCGGAGCTGGTCATCGCCTCGGTGGGCCTGACCTTCGTCCTTCTCGTCGGCGGCCATCGACCTGTCCGTCGGCTCGGTGATGGCCCTCTCCAGCGCGGCGCTGGGGCTCGGCCTCGTGAGGCTCGGGCTCGGCCTCCTGCCCGCCGCGCTGCTCGCGCTGGCCGTGGGCACGGCCTGCGGCGCCGTGAACGGCCTGCTCACGGTGCGCCTCCGCCTGCCTTCCTTCATCGTCACCCTCGGGACCCTGGAGATGGCGCGCGGGCTCACCTACCTCGCCACTCGTTCGGAGACGCGTCTACGTGGGCGAGCGCGTCGAGGGCCTGGCGGAGGCCGCCCTCCTCGGGCTCTCGGCTCCGTTCCTGGCCTCGGTGGCCCTCGTGGCGGTCGGCCCAGCTCGTGCTCACGCGCACCGTCTTCGGCCGCCACGCGACCGCCATCGGCACCAACGAGGAGGCCGTCCGCCTCGCGGGCATCGACCCGCGCGCCGGTGAAGCTCGCGATCTTCGTGCGGCGTCGGGCCTGCTCGTGGGCGCCGCGGGCATCGTCTACACCTCCCGGCTGGGAGCGGCCGACCCGAACGCCGGGATCGGCTTCGAGCTCCAGGCGATCGCCGCGGTCGTGGTGGGAGGAACGAGCCTCATGGGCGGTCGCGCCTCCGTGGTCGGCTCGTTCCTCGGCGTCCTCGTCATCGCGGTGCTGGGCAGCGGCCTCGCCCAGGCCGGGGCCCAGGAGCCGACGAAGCGCCTGGTGACGGGGGCGGTGATCGTGGCCGCGGTCGTGGCCGACCGCTTCCGGCGGGGGCGGGTGTCGTGAGCCGCACCATCGTCGTGGTCGGCAGCCTCAATGCCGACCTCGTGGTGCGCACCCCACGGTTCCCGGCGCCGGGCGAGACGACGACCGGGACCGACTTCGCGGTCTACCCGGGCGGCAAGGGCGCCAACCAGGCCGTGGCGGCGGCTCGGCTCGGGGGCCGTGTGGTCATGGTCGGGCGCGTCGGCGGCGACGACCACGGCCGGCTCCTGCGGGCGAGCCTGAGCGGCCGCCGGCGTGGACGACGGCGGCGGTGCAGGACGACGAGGACGCGGCCACCGGTGTGGCCGTCATCACCATCGACGCGAGCGGGCAGAACCAGATCGTCCTGGCGCCGGGCGCGAACCGGCGTCTTCGGCCCGACGACGTGGAACGTCAGCGTGCGCTGATCGAGAGCGCGGTCGTCCTGCTGCTGCAACTGGAGGTGCCGCCGGAAACGGTGGAGGCGGCGGCGCGGATCGCGCAGCGCGCGGGGGTCGCCGTCGTCCTCGATCCGGCGCCGGCGCGGCACGAAGCCCTGGCCCTGCTCCCCCTCGTCGACTTCGTGACCCCCAACGAGACGGAGCTTCGCATCCTTGCGGGCGCTCCTCCGGGCACCACGAGCCTCGATGATGCGGCGACGCATGGCGCGATCCCTCGTCGGCCAGGGCGCGCGATGCGTGATCGCCAAGCTGGGGCCGGGGGCGCGATCGCGGTCTCCGCCGAGGGAACGGACGTCTGGCCCGCGCTACGAGGTGGAGGCCGTGGACACGACCGCCGCCGGCGACGCCTGGAACGGTGCCTTCGCGGTGGCGCTGGCCGAGGGCCGCACCGTGCAAGAGGCCGGGGCCTTCGCGAACGCGGCCGCCGCGATCTCGGTCACCCGCGCGGGCGCGCAGCCGAGCATGGCGACCCGCGACGAAGTCGCGCAGTTTCGGGCGCAGAAGGAGAGACCATGAAGAAGAGGAACGCCGCCTTCGCTTTCGCGCTCGCGACCCTGGCCGTCGACGGTCGCGCCGCGTCCGAGCGCCGCATCAGCAAGGCCGTCCTCGAGGACAAGATCCGCGGCGGCTGGGCCGGGCAGATGATCGGCGTGTCGTACGGCGCTCCCACCGAGTTCCGCTCGAACGGCAAGATCATCGAAGGGAACCTCAACCAGTACCTCGACTGGTCCCCGAAGCGGCTCGAGAACGCGATCAACCAGGACGACCTCTACGTGGAGATGACCTTCGCCGAGGTGATGGACAAGGTCGGGCTCGAGGCCACCACCGAGCAGTACGGCGAGATGTTCAAGGACTCGAAGTACGAGCTGTGGCACGCGAACGCGGGCGCGCGGCGCAACCTGAACCGCGGCATCAAGGCCCCGATGTCGGGACACCCGAAGTACAACCTCCACGCCGACGACATCGACTTCCAGATCGAGTCGGACTTCATCGGCCTCATGACCCCCGGCCTGCCCCGGGAGGCCAACAAGTACGCGGACCGCGTGGGCCGCGTCATGAACTGGGGCGACGGGCTCTACGGCGGGATGTTCTTCTCCGGCATGTACGCGGCCGCCTTCTTCGAGAGCGACCCGCGCAAGGTGGTCGAGCACGGGCTTGCGCTCGATCCCGGCGGAGAGCGCCTACGGCAAGATCATCGCCGACGTCCTCGCCTGGTCCGCCCAGAACCCCGACGACTGGACGAAGACCTGGCAGCCTGCTCGAGGACAAGTGGGACAAGGACGACCTGTGCCCGGACGGCGCGCTTCAGCCCTTCAACATCGACGCGAAGCTGAACGGCGCCTACGTGGCCCTGGGCCTGCTCTACGGCCGCGGGGACTTCGCGAAGACGCTCGAGGTCTCGACCCGCGTCCGGACAGGACTCGGACTGCAATCCCTCGAGCGCCGCCGGCATCCTGGGCGTGATGCTCGGCTACGACAAGATCCCCGAGGTCTGGAAGGCCGGCATTCCCGCCATCGCCGACACGAGGTTCGCCTTCACGCAGTACTCCTTCAACCAGATCGTGGCCAGCACCATGGCGCGGGCGCAGAAGGTGATCGTCGAGCGCGGGCGGTCGGGTCACGGCCACGGACGCCTTCGATTCCGGTGCAGGAGCCGCAGGCGCCCGCCCTGGAGCAATGGCGCGCCGACCCGCCGCGCGCAGCGCCTCGACTATCACCGACCCCGCCTGGACCTGGAAGGGGCCCTTCGTGGACGGCGTCTTCAAGTCCCCCTGGGGCAGCGAGACCCGGTTCAAGGAAGCGAGCGCCGCCGGGGCCGAGGCCGACGCTCACCTTCGAGGGAACCGGCGTCGCGCTCGTGGGCCGCTGCACGCAGGAAGGCGGGCGGGCCGACGTCTTCCTCGACGGCCAGAAGGTCGGCGAGATCGACGCCTGGATCCCCAAGGGCACGAACGACAACGACTACTGGCACGTGACCGGCCTCAGCGCCGGCAAGCACTCGGTCCGGATCGTGGTCCGCGCCGACGCCGACGCGCGCTCGACCGGCAGGAAGATCCAGATCGAGCGGGCCGTCGTCTACGGCAGGATCTCGGATCTCAAGCGCTGAAGTCCGCGAGCGGATCTGCAATGACTCAGAAACGGAAGTCAGGCTCGATTATCGGATACTTGAATTTCAGGATGCCTTCCAGGGCCTCCAGGACGATGCAGGCCGAGATCTTGAACTCCGCCAAGCTCAGAGTCGCGCCTACCTCGAGCTTCCCCTTCACGAGGTCGATGCTGCACTTACTGACCTTGAAGATGTCGAGCGACTTCTTGACGTTCACTTTCGAGCCCAGCGGGTCTCCGGGAGAGAAGTCGAACCCGACAGGCCCCGCCCCGAAACTCACGGTGGACTGCGCTGGATTCGTCAGGTTGATGCCCACGCCGAGGCTGAGGTCATCCTCTCGGGTGAAGCTGAAACCCAGCTCTTTCCCACCCGCGCGCTCTAGGGTGAGGGACGCTTCAGCCTCCTTTATCTTCTCGGGACCCTTGAAGACGTTGATGTATCTCTTGGCCTTGATCGAGAATGAAAGGCTCGCGTTTTGAGACCGGCTGCCAAAGAACTCCCCGGCGAGAGCCGGCCCCAGCGCGGCGAACTGGCCCCAGAAGAGGGCTTCCTGCGCGATCTCGAGCTTGCCTGCGAGAGTGCAATACTGGACGCCCGTTCTCGCCATGTCCAACGTCTTCAGAAAGTCCTGGATCCCGAGGGCCGTGAAGAGCTCGACCAGGCTGAACAACCCGGTCGGGTCCGTGCGGTGGGTCGGGTCGGCGAGCGCATACAGGTACGGATGGCGGGTCCGCGGATCCTCTGGCGGGCCGACCAAGGGATCGCGGCCCAGAAAGCGTCCGTTGCCCGGATCGTAGTGCCGCGCACGAAGATGATAGAGGCCAAGGGCAGGCTCGAACTGCTGGCCGGCGAAGAGATAGGGGTTGGCCGTAGATCCGGTGGCGGCGACGAGATTGCCATACCCGTCGTACCCGTACGTGTCCGTGATGGCTCCCGCCCCGTTCGTGAGCAGTCGCGTGCTCCGCAGCCCGTCGAATTGGTAGAAGGACGTCGCCCCGTCCCGGTTCATGTCGAGTAAGCCGTTGCCGTAGGTGTAGTGCGCGCGCAGGCCACCGATCGCGTCCCGCTCCTCCAACACCTGAGGCAACCCCGTGGGGTTGTTCCCGTCTACGAGGAAGCGGGTGAGGTCGTCGCCGGTCCGCCGCGCCACGCGGTTGCCATCCGTGTCGTAGGCGAAGTCGGTCACGCCGGTGGGATCAGTAGCGCGCAAGAGTCGGTTCTCGACGTCCCAGTCGTACCGAGTCGCCGCAGACGCCGTGGTCTGGGCCAGGAGATTGCCGTTGGCGTCGTAGGTGTAGCTCGTGGCCCCGGCGTCCAGCAAACGGTCGTTGACATCGTAGGCGTACGATGTGACCACGTTGGCGATGACCCTGCGCGTCCGATTGCTCACGGCGTCGTACTCATAGCCGATGGCGCGGGGATTCGTACCCTCCCGCACTTCGCCGGTCAGGCGATCCAATGCGTCATAGCTGTAGGACTCCACAGAGCCGTCGGCTTCCGTCATCCGGAGCCGGTGGCCCGTAGGTGAGAGTTCATAGGCGACGGAACCCAGCGTCGCACCCGCGAGGGCGTGCTGGATCGCAGTCAGCCGGTTCCGCGCGTCGTAGGCGAGGCTGGTCACGACCCCGTTGGGCGCGACTACTTCCAGCAGATTGCCGGCCGCATCGTAGCCGTAGCGAGTCTCCCTTGGAGCGGCCGTCACCCGCGAAAGACGGTTCAGCGGATCGTATTCGTAGGCTACCGCACCCGCCGGGCTCGCCAGTTCCCGCAGGTTGCCGTTCGCGTCGTAAGCGTACTCGATGACTTCGCCGCCGGGGTGGCGGACCCGCACGAGCCTGTCGTGAACGTCGTACTGGTACTCGGTAACACCGCGTCCGTCGGTCGCTGTGGCCCGGTTCCCCGCCGGCGTATAGGTGAACGTGTGATCCACGCCCCCCGGGAATCCCTTCCCCACCAGACGGTTCATCGAATCGTAAGCGAAGTGGGTGGTGCCGCCGTTGAAGTCGGTGTGCGCGATCGTGTTCCCGACTGGGTCATAGGTGAAGGACTCCTTCGCGCCATCGGGGAGCGTGCGCTCGGCGAGCCGACCCGCGGCGTCGTGGACGTAGCGAGTGGTGCGCCCGAGGGCGTCGGTCTCCGTCAGGAGATACTCCTCCTCGTCGTAGCCATATGCGGTCATCCCGTCGAGGGCGTCGGTCACGCGAATGAGACGCCCAAGCGCATCGTAGGTGAATCGCGTCCGGCGGCCTGCCTCGTCGAGCTGCTCGGTGACGTGTCCGAGGGCGTCGTAACGCATCTCGCGGAGAGTCCCATCGGCGTATTGGCGCCGCGTAATACGCCCGGCTCCGTCGTAGGTCAGGGTCGTCCGATGGCCCTCGGCATCCAATACCGCCAAGGGACGACTCGCGGCATCGTATTCGTGCCGCGTTTCCGGCCGGCGGGTTGTACCCGTCGCCGCATCCAGGACGGGCGGCTGGACCATGCGCGTTCGGCGGCCAGCGGCGTCATACTCGAAATCGGTGCGGGCGCCCTTGGCGTCGACGACGGCCGTCACCCGCCCGCCCGCGCTGTAGATGGTGCTTTCCCCTGCACCGTCGGCCAGCACGGTACGGATGCGACGGTTCAGCTCGTCGTACTCGTGGGTGGTTACATGCCCCGCGCGGTCGACCTGCCGCGTCAGGTTTCCAGCGCCGTCGTAGTCCCTGGTCTCGGCCGTCCCATCGGGGAAGTCGGTACGAACCAGGGAACCGACTGCGTCATAGGTGAGGGTCGTGCGGCGACCCAGCGCGTCGATCTGGGCGCTTTCCTTGCCCATCGCGTTGTACTCGACTCGCGAAGTGTGTCCCAGGGGGTCGACCGTCGCTACGAGGCGGTTCCTGGCGTCGTAGACGAAGGTACGCGTGAGGCCGCGCACCTCCCCGCCAATCGTCCGGAGCACGGTTTCGGAGAGCCTATTCCCGTTGGCGTCGTACGTGAAGTCCCGCCGGCTGAGGAGCCGACCGCTCGAGTCCAGGCGTTCGACACGCGTCACACGTCCGGAATCGTCGTGGCTCGCGCGGGTCGCGGTTCCGAGCGCGTCGCGTCCCGCCGCCGGCCGCCCGGCCGCGTCATAGTCGATGAGCGTCCGGCTGTCGACCGCGTCGGTGTAGACCGCAAGATTGCCGCGGCCGTCGTAGCCGAATCTCGCCACGTTCCCCGCGGCGTCCGTCTGGCTGAGGATCTCCCCACGGCCGTCATACGTCCGACTCGTCCGCAACGCGAAACCCGCGGGGTCGACGACCACTTCCAGCGGATTTGCCTGGTCGTATACCGCATCGACACGAACGCCATCCGGGTCGACGACTGCGATTTCGTTCCCAGACGCGTCGTGCTGGTACGCCGTTGTGGCCAGCACTTGCGCGCCCTCGATGGTGACCGTCGATTGACGCGAGCTGACGTCGCCCCGGCCGCTGTACACGAGACGCGTGATGCTGCCGCGGGCATCGGTAGTGACCTCCTGCCGGAGGGCGAGGTCGTGAGAGAACTCGATGCGACGCCCCCGGCCGTCGATCATCGCGATCAGGCGTCCCTCGACATCGTATTCGGCGCGGAATGCGCGATTGCCCGCAGGGTCGTTGATCTCCAGCAGAGTGTGCCCAGCGTCGTAGCTGAACGTCGTCCGGTTGTCGACCTGGTCGACAAACTCCACCAGATCGCCGTCTGCGTACGCATACGTCAGAACGCGGCCCATCGGGTCGATGATCCGTGTGATCCGGTTCTGGGCATCCCGCGTGAAGGCAATGCTCTTGCCGGCGGTGTGAACGATGCCGGAGGACGTGATGCTGATCGCGTTGCCGTTGTTGTCCTCGATGCGCGTGATTCCGGCGGCGCGGTCGAAGTCGATCGTCGCGCCCGTCAATCGTGGTCAGTCGTACTCTTTGGGGGTCGTACACTCGTGACGTGCCCTCGAGAAAGGCGTTCATGTCCAGGACCTCGTCCGCGCCGCCCCGGAGGTAGATCACGGAAGTTCCGTCGAGAATCTCCAGCCTCGCACCCGGCGTCGTCCCCGTCGATGAAGCGAAAGCTGGCCGTGCCCTCACAGGCCCCGGTGAGACCCAGATTCCCATTCTGGACCGTGAGGGCGAAGGTATAGACCTCGCGATCCGACAAGCGCACCTCCGTGAAGTGGGAACGGGTCTCCGAGGTCCCCCCGATGCACGGGAGGAAGCTTCCCAGGAAAGGCTGGTCATTGATGATCCACCCCTGCCCCGGCGGCCGGTTGTTCTGGTATTTCCCAGTCTTGATCTCCAGGCTCCAGCCGATCCCGAAGTCGCGTTGCGACTTCACCCGGCTGTCGTAGGAACGGATGACGGTGATCGGGATGCCCGAGACCGGCACCTGGAGATCGACGAAAGAGAGGGCCAGCACGCCGACCTTCGCTTCCCCCGCCACACGGTAGACCTTCTCATCGGCCGCAATGTTGCCGTTCACGTCTTCGGCGACGAGCCGGACGTGATACAGGCCGTTCTCGAGCAGGGTTGGATCGAAACGTCCGAGCACGCCGGTGACCGGCGTCGTACCGAAGGCCAGGCGGGTGAACTGGGCGCTGTCCACCGGCGCGAACTCGAGGGTGTAGCGCAGGAAGTTCGTGTCGTTGACGGTGCCGACGATGTCGGTCAAGAAGGTGACGACCGCGCCATCGGCCTGGGCTGTCGATCGTGGCTGTGGGTGCCGTGTCATCGCCAGCGATGGCGTCGCGTCCGTTGCAGTCCTCGTCGATGCCGTTGCCCGGGATGTCGACCGCGCCGGGATGGAGGGCCGGGTTGGTGTCGTCGCAGTCGCCCTGGTTGCCGGTGAAGCCGTCGCCATCCTGGTCGAGGTCGCCGGGCGGTGGGCCCAGTAGAGACGACGAGGCTCACCGCCGAACCGGGTGTCGCGAGCGTTCCTCCGGCCGGCTGCTGGCTGAGGACGACTCCTGGCGGCACGGTGGCGTGGCTCTGGCCGGTGACGGTGCCGACCACGAAGCCGGCGGCGGTGACGTCAGTCTGCGCGGCGGCCTGGGGCTGGCCGACGACGTCGGGCACCGTCCCGAGGGGCGCCGGGCCGAGGGACACGACGAGGCTGACGGGCGCGCCGGGCGCGACGAGGGTTCCCGCCGCCGGATTCTGGCTGAGGACGGACCCCGCGGGAGTCGTCGGGCTGTTCCGAGTGCCTATGGAGCCGACCGTCAGCGTGGCCGCCGTGATCGTGTTCGCGGCCGCCGCCTGCGGCTGGCCCACGACGTCGGGCACGGTGACCGGGCTGCCGACCTGCACCTCGTAGCCCTGAAGGGCAAAGAGGCCGCCCACGTCCTGAACCTTGACCACGACGTCGTGGACGCCACCCTGGCCGGCCGTCGGCGTCCAGTGGATGACGCCGGAAACGGAATCGACCGTCATGCCGGCCGGCGCGGTGGGCAGCGAGAAAGTGAGGATATCGCTGGGGTCGGGATCGGCGGCCTGGGCGGCATAGGTGTAGAGAACGCCGATGGCCGCGGTGGTGACGGGTGACGACGTGATGCTGGCGGACTGTTGGGTGTCCGGAGGGCGATGCGGACGGTCGCGATGTTGGACTGGAGAGCGCCGTCGCTCGCCCGGTACGTGAAGCGGTCGGCCTGGTCGGCGCCTTCGCCCGGCAGGAGGGCGTTCAGGCGGAAGTTGTTGAGCCCGGGTACGAGCCAGTGCGGCGTCTCGACCAGCGGGATCGACTTCCGTCTTCGTTCACGTTGGTGACGTGGTAGCTGTGCTGGTTCCAGATGCGACGGGTGCGCGCCCACTTGTTGGCGACGTCCTGGACGACGAACACCCCGGTGTTGCCGACGCTCCCGTCCAGGTGACGATCGGAGGAAACGACGATGTCGGCATGGCCGTCGTTGTCCACGTCCGCCACCACTGGTTCCTCCGTCCAGGTGCTGGAGCCTATGGGGATCTTGGCGAGGACGACACCGTCGGCGCCGCGGTAGACGCGCAGGAACTGTTCGTCACGATAGACCAGCTCGACGCTGCCATCGCCGTCGAAATCGAACACCGTCGAACCCGTCTGGTGTGAGCTGAAGTCCCGGATCACGGTCTTCCAGCGCAGCGTGCCATCCCGATTGAACACGCTGTAGTTGAGCAATGCGGCGACTCCGATTTCCGGAATCCCGTCGCCGTCGAGGTCGGCAATGGTGGGAGCGCCGCCATCACCCCCTCCCGGCAGCGGGATCGGAGCGTGGGTGGGCGGGTTCCAGACCTCGGCATCGGTGCCGTCGTGGTTCAGCATGTAGACCTGACCCGGCCCGTTGCATGAGGCTCCAAGGAGTGGCGGACAACCGACGATGACTATTTCCGGGAAGGGATCGTCGTCGAAGTTCGCGATGCCCACGTAGCCGTCGGGTCGGTCGGTCCGTTGCCAGACTTTCGTGAGCGCGCCGCCGGCCAGCCGGTAGGCCGTGGGACCGGCGAGGATCTCGGGGAGGCCGTCCAGGTCCAGATCGGCCACTGCAGAAACGGCCGAACGCCGGCCGATGTTGCTGGTGGTTCCGCCCAGGATCCGACCGTCACCCAGGAGGCGACCCTCTGAATCGAACACAGACGCCCCGACCACGATCTCGGGCGGCCCCTGGCCGTCGAGATTGGCGATGGACACGGCGCCATCGATGAAGACCACGCGGATTACCCACACCGTCGGCGGTGTTGAACCTCGGCATGGGGTTGGGATCGCTGATCCACTTGATCTTCGCCGCACCTGTTGGCACGACCGCGGAACCAATCACGTTGAGCTCGGCGATGCCCGTTGAGGTGCCGCAGCAACCACCCTGATCGGCGGTGCCCGTAAAACGCAAGCGGCGGACGCCGGCAATGTCCGGAATGGCGAGCGTGACGTCCCGGTTCGGCGCGGGCAGGTTCACGACACCACTGTCGAAGAGGACCGTGCCGTCGGCGGCAAACAGCCGGAAGATGCCCGCAAGGAACGACCTGTTCGTGAAGTTCCGCTGCCCGAACATCTGCAGCTCGCTGACCGTCACATCCTGCGGAAACACGATCTCGAAGAATGGGCTGCCTCCCTGGTTGGCCGTATCGAAATCGAGGTTGAACCACGAGGTCGAGAGGTTTCCGTCCACCGCGTTTTCCTTCGGGAACCTGCCATCCGCGGTGCTGACGTTGAGGGTCAATGGCGTCAAGAGCTGGGTGAGGTTCCCCTGGACGGCGCCGCCCTCGAGGTCGAAGGCAATGAGGTGGTTGCCGTCGCTGTGGACGGCCACGATCTCGGGAACGCTGTCGCCATCCAGATTGCCGACCGCCACTTCCGACCACGGAGAGACAAGCTTGAGGTTGCCGAGGGCGAAGAGCTCGCGGCCATCGTCGCCGCTCACCACCTTGATCTCGCCATTGAGCGGGTCAGACACGCTTTCCACCGGCACGACGATGTCCGGGATGTCGCGCGTGTCGATCCGGCCGTCGCCGTTGTCGTCCGTGAGGTTGGCCACGATGGGGGTCGAGTGGACCTCGCGGCCGAGGAGGGCCTGGAACTTCTTGGCCAGGCTGAACGCCGGGGTGGTCACGGCCGCGGACCCCATCACCCTCACCTCGGAAAAACCGGCGGGATGGCCGCTGCACACGCTGGAGGTGTACCGCACCCTCCGCACGCCGGCCACGCTCGGGACGGGCAGGGCGAAGGCATGGCCAAACACGGAAGGCTCGTTCACGACACCGCTGTCGAAGATGACCGTCCCGTTCGCGTCGAACAACTGAAACGTCCCCGAGCAAGCGATGAAGCCACCCACCCCGAATTCCGGCGGGCCGGAGGGGGCGGTCGTCTGCAACTCGGTGACCAGTACGTCAACCGGGAAGACGAGGTCGAGAAACTGGCCCGCAGCATTCGAGCCCGCATACCAGTTCGTGTTGGTGCCGGAGTCGTCGACCGCAAAATCCGGAAGATTACCGGGATAGACACTGCTCGCACTGGCGGCGGTCGGCAGGAGCTGGGTCAGATTGCCTGGGACAAACCGCTCGCGGCGCACGAGCGCCGAGCCGATCACCTTGAACTCGGCCAGGCCGGCCTCGCCGTTGAACGCGGTGACGGTGAACCGGGCCCGGCGGACGCCGGACATGCTTCCGACGGTGTGGCGTGCGTCCGCGTTCGGCGCGGGCAGATCGACACCGCCGCTGTTGTGGAGCTCCGCGCCATCCGCGTCGAAGAGCTGGAAGAAGCCGGTGGTGTTCCGGATCCCCCCGGCCACCAGCGACGTGTCGCGATGGCCGAAGACCTGCAGCTCGGTGACGGTCACGGCTTGAGGGAACGAGACCTCCACCCACGGGTCGACGCCGCCTGCGCGCCACGACGAGCCGAGATCGTCGTCAGCGGCAAACGCGGCGAGACCGCCGAACGCCGTGCTGCTCGCGGCCTCCGTCGCCCCCGGCACCCGCGTAGCCAGGTTCACGTTCGCTGCAAATACGAGGTCTCCTTCTCCCAGGACGTGGGGAGTGTAGGTGAACGAACCGTCGGGGTTGAGGCTCACGGTGCCGTTGGTCGGCGGCGTCATCAGCGTGGCCACCAGGGGCGTACCGTCGGCGTCCGTGTCGTTGCCCAGGACGCCGGGCGTCCCTTCGCCCAGGGACTCGGTGGTGCGCACTTCGTAGGCGTCATCGACCGCGACCGGCGCCTGGTTCGCGGCCGAGGACACCTGCACGGTGAAGGCCTGGGTCGCGAACAGCCCGCCCGCGTCCTGCACTCGCACGACCACGTTCTGGGGCCCGCCCTGGGTGGCCGCCGGCGTCCACTCGATGAGCCCGGTGCCCGCGTCGATGGTCATACCGACGGGGGCGGTGATCAGGGAGAAGGTCAGGGTGTCGCCCGCATCCGGATCGATCGCTTCCACGTCGTAGCGATAGGCCTGGCCCACGGCTCCGGCGGTGACGGCCGTCGACCGGATGAGCGGCGGGCGGTTGCGTACCTCCGCCAGGATCGTCGCGGTGTCGGGCGCACTCGGGACCCCGTGGCTGTCGGTGAGCGTGAGCTGCGCCACGTACCGGCCGCCCTGATCGGGGACGAACGACGGCGCCAGCGTGCTCGCGTTGGCGAGGGTCGCGGCGCTGCTGCCCGGCCGTATGGCAAAAACCCACTGTTGGGTGACGGGATCGCCGTCGGGATCACCGGATCCGCTGCCGTCGAGGGCCACCGTCGCGTTCGTGCTCACGGCCTGGTCGAGGCCGGCATTGGCCGCGGGCGGACGGTTCAGCGGGGCTGGCGCCGCGATGTTGTTGGCGAGGTTGGGATCCGGCTGGCTGCTGGCGGTGATGGTCGCGATCAGGCCCACCGGCCCCGTCGGGTTGACTGTGACTCTGAGGTCGAGGTGCGCACGCTGGCCGCTGAGCTGCGACCCGATGGTCCAGGTGCCCGTGGCCAGGTCGTACGTGCCCTCGTTCGTCCCCCCGCCGACTACGGTCAAGCCGGCCGGCACCTGGAACCGCACCACCAATCCGGTGGTGGCCGCCGGCCCGCCGTTGGTCACCTCCAGGAGCAGGCTGACGCCGGCGCCGTAGGGAAAGGTGCCCGCCGGCGGGTTGATGAACTCGATCCGGAGGTCGGCGTTCGCGTTCGGCGTGACGATCACGGTCGCGGTGTTGTTGGCGAGATCGGGATCCGGCTGGCTGCTGCCGGTGATGGCGACCGTGAGGTCGTACGGCCCGGTCGGGTTGACTGTCGCGGCCAGGCTCAGGTGCGCCTCCTGGCCCGGAAGCATCGAGCCGATGGTCCAGTTCCCGGTCGCAGCGTCGTAGGTCCCGTGTATCTCGTCGACTCTGAAGAAGGCATAACCGGCCGGGAGCGGGACGCGGGCGGTCACGCCGGTGGTGCTCGCAGGACCGAGGTTGCGGACGATGACGAAGAAATTCGCGCTCGAGCCCACCGGCGGGTTGGTCGGTGTCGACGGAAGATGGAACGCGATGCTCAGGTTGGCGCCATCCTGTACCGTTACCGTGACGGTGTCAGGAGGGCTGTCGAGCGCGCCGTCATTGACGATGAGCTGGGCGACGTACGCCCCCGGCCGGTCGGCCACGAAGGTCGGGGCCACGGCGGCGGGGTCGGACGGCGTCGCCGCGCTCCCCGCCGGTCGCGAAAGGAGGGACCAGGAGAACGAGGAGAGAGGCGTCCCGTCGGGATCGGAGGATCCACTCCCGTCGAGCCGCACCGTCGCACCGGTGGCAACGGTCTGGTCGGGACCGGCGTTGGCAATGGGCGCCTGGTTCGCGACATTGACGGTAACCATCGCCGTATCGGGGTCGCTGTCCAGCGTGCCGTCGTTGACGATGAGCTGCACGACATAGGCGCCCGCGAGGTCGGGAACGAACGTCGGCCGTGAAGCCGCGGGATCCGAGAGCGTCGCGGTGCTGCCCGCAGGCAAGCTCGTGAACGACCAGCGGAAGACGAGAAGGTCACCGTCTGCGTCCCGCGAGGCGCCGCCCTCGAGCTGGACGGTCTCGCCGACATGGACGGCCTGGTCGGGGCCCGCGTCGGCAAGCGGGCGAGAGTTGAGGGTGTCGATCGCGACGGTATCGGGGGCGCTGTCGAGGGCGCCGTCGTTCACCACCAGCTCGACCACGTAGCGCCCGGGCTGGTCGACCGTGAACGAGGCCGCGACGGTGGCCGGACCGAGGAGCGTTGCCTGGCTGCCCACGGGTACCGACATGAACCTCCAACGGAAGCTCAAGAGGTCGCGATCCGCGTCCGTGGAGGCGGAGCCGTCGAGCTGGACGAGACCGCCGACAAAGGCTGTCTGATCGGGGCCGGCGTTCGCCACGGGGGCCGAGTTGGTGGTGCCGATCTCCACCGTGTCGGCGAGGCTGTCGCTCTGGCCGTCGTTGACGATGAGCTGCGCCAGGAACGTCCCCGAAACATCGACCTTGAAGGTCGGGCGCACCGCCGTCGCATCCGAGAGGGTCGCCGCGCTGCCCGATGGGACCGAGACCAGCGACCACCGGAAGGTGAGCAGGTCGCCGTCGACGTCGGTGGAGCCGCTGCCGTCCAGCTCTGCGGTGGAGCCGACGAACACGGTCTGGTCGGGGCCGGCGTTGGCCACGGGGGTCGAGTTGGTGGTGGAAATGGTCACGGTGTCCGGCACGCTGCCCGCGATTCCGTCATGGACGGTGAGCCGGGCGATATAGCTGCCCAGCTTGTCCGGGGTGAAGGTCGGTGCTACCGCGGCGGGGTCGGAGAGAGCAGCGGCGCTGTCCGTTGGGACCTCGACCAGGGCCCAGGCGTACGTGAGGCGGTCGCCGTCGGCGTCGAACGAGTCGCTCCCGTCGAGAGTGACGGTCGCAGGCGGATGGATGGTCTGGTCGGGACCGGCGTTCGCCACGGGAACGGAGTTTCGCGTGCTGACGACAACCATGTCCGAAGCGCTGTCGACCTTGCCGTCGTTGACCACGAGATGCACCTGGTATTCGCCGGGGCGGTCCACGACGAACGTCGGGTGCACGGCCGCAGGATCGTCGAGGACGGCGGCGCTGCCGACCGGCCGGCTCGTCAAGGACCACCGGAACGACAGGGGATCGCCATCCGGGTCACTCGACCCGGTGCCGTCGAGGGTCACCCGGATCGTCACCACGACCGTCTGGTCGGGGCCCGCATTCGCCAATGGCGGTTGGTTCGTCTCTGAGGCGCACGACCAGCGGAACCGATCCAACTCGATGCGTTCGTTCCTCTCTTGCCGGAAGCGGAAGGTGTCGAGGCTACGGACGGTCTTTCCGGAGCCAACGGTTCCGAAGGTCAGCGTGTCATCGAGAAGCACGGGTTCCCCGTCAGGCGGACCGTGGTGGTCGCCAGTCTGGGTGGCTACCTTCTTATGGTCGTCGTCACAGTCGTCGTCATCGTCGTCGTGGTGGTTGCGATCGTACCCACGCCCAGAGCACGCGACGCGCACGGTACAGGCCACGCCCGATGCCGCAGCGCCGTTGTTCGTCACGTGGGCCACGAAGGTGTATTCGACAGATCTGTGAGAAACCGGCCGCCTCGCCACCTCCACATAGTGGCCGACGGTGAAACGCGGGGGGGCCGGCTTGCCGTGGTGTTGGGGGGTCGCCGCTCCTATCGAGCCGGCCGCGAGGAGAGCCATGGCCAGGAGGGGCCCCAGGGCGGACGACAGGAGGGCGTCCGCCCTTGCCGGTCCGCCGGGTTCGCGCAGGAGGGGGGCCATTCTTCTCACGGCCTATGGGGACGGGGTAAAGGTCAGGGTCACCGCGCGGCCACTGGCCGAAGCGTTATTGCCGCCGGTGATCGACGCCCACACGTCCAGGGTTCGCGTCCCCCGCTGGGTGATGGGCACGGCACCGCTGGCACCGGGGAAGCAACTGAAGGTGCCCCCGCCGGACCGGTGGCACTCTGCGCCCTCCCCCGAGTCGAGCGTCCAGGACACGTCGAAGTTCCCGCTGACGTTCTGAAACCACCCGGGATCGATGTCGATCTGCAGCGTCCCGGGTCCGCGGAAGGACAGCTCGGCCCGTACGGACATCGTTCCGTTGTGGGCTGCGGAGACTCCCGGTCCCGAGGCGTTGATCGCGAGCACGTCGGGCGACGGCTCGAATACCCGCAGCGTCCTGCCGGCCGCGCCCAGGACCACCGGCGGTGGCGCGTCGGCGGGCAGCGCGATCGGCAGACAACAGATCGGATCTTCATTGTCGTCGTAGATCGTCCAGCGGACGCCGGTACCGTCGACTGGTGATCCGAAGCCGGTGCCCTGCGGCGTGCCGTGCTTGACCGTCACGCCGAGGGGGATAGAGTCGACCAATAGCGTGCGGTCGCCCGCGACCTTCGCCCAACGGGTGGGCAAGATCGGGGGCAGGAGCTGGGTGGACGTGTCGAGCCCGAGGATTGACAAGCGCGCGGTCATGGCGCCGCTGGGCAGGGTAGCGATGAGGTGCCAGAGCATCCGGGCGCCCGGCGGCAACCGCGCAACGATGGTGTCGCGCATGGCCACCAACCCCGGCACGTCGAGGGCGCGGACGTCGACGGTGACCCAACCGACGTAGATCTGGTCGGTGCAGGCCTCCTCCGCGCAGCCCCCCGTCGCGTCGGCCGGCCCCACCTCCGTGAACGGCCCGTTCCTGTCGGGGCCGACGAGGAACTTGAGCGCGAAGCGGTTGGCGTAGTCGCTCGTCACCTCGAAGCGATACGGGCCGCCGGCCGGCACCAGGGTGGCCGTGAACGGGTGGCCACCGCGGCCTCGAACGTCGAGCTCGTTGGCACCGATCCCGTCGTAGGGGTCTCCGACGGCGACGATGTGTGCCGTCTGCCGATTGATGACCAGCCACTGGAACACCCGAGGATCGGGCATCGACGGATCGCTCGGGAACGTCAGCGACACAGTGTGCGGCCCGGGAGCGGCCAGGGCGCGGACGCCCATGGCTCCGCGCGACGACCTGGCCGCAGTCGCCGGCGGCGGCTCGAAGCCGACGCCCAGCACCATGGCCGCGTCGAGCGGGAGCCGGTCCGGCTCGCCGGGGACGGGCACGATGGCGTCGCGGATGAACGGTCCCTCCGCGGGCAGTTGCGTGGCGAGGTATTCGCCCTGGACGAAGACATGCGTGTACCACGTTCCGGCGGGCGCCGGCTCCACGAGCGGGAGCTCGAGCTGAGCCGGCGGGTCGAGGGCCGCCGGCACGAGATCCCCGACGGCCGTCCGCACGAAGAGGCGGACGACGCCGGCGAGGCCAGAGCCCGCCGGAGTCCCGCCCGCGTCATCGATGCCGATGGTGACCGGACCGGTCACGGGCGCGCCCAGCGGTTCGCGAAGACAGGTGCCTGCGGCCAGCGTTGCCTTTACGCCCGTGGTCGTGGCGAGGACGATGTCGGCGCCCAGACACCCCTCCCCGTCGGGGGTCGCGTCTTGCTCTGCGGACCCGGTGGCGAACGTGGGGTCGAACCCGACGTCGATCTGGACCGTGTCCGCGGGACTATCGGTCTGGCCGTCGTTGACGATGAGCTGCACCTGGTATTCGCCGGGGCGGTCCACGACGAACGTCGGGTGCACGGCCGCCGGATCGTCGAGGGCGGCCGCGCTGCCTTGCGGTCGGCTCGTGAACGACCACCGAAACACCAGCGGGTTGCCGTCCGGGTCGCTCGACCCGGTGCCGTCGAGGGTCACCAGGCTCGTCACCACCACCGTCTGGTCGGGGCCCGCATTCGCGAGGGGCGAGCGGTTGGTGTCTGCCGTGCACGACCAGCGGAACCGATCGAACGCGATACGATCCTTGCCCCGTTGGCGGAGGCGGAACGTGTCGAGGCTGCGCACGGTCTTACCGGCGCCCACGTTGCCGAACGTCAGCCTGTCGTCGAGGAGCTCCGGTCCCTCGTCCGGCGGACTGTGGTGCGAACCGTCGCCGTTCTTGGGGGCGCCTAGCCTGTCGTGGTCATCATCGCAGTCGTCATCGTCGTGGTGGTGGTGGTCGTGCCGGCGCTCGGGGCACGCGACGCGCACGGTGCAGGCCACGTCCGATGCTGCGGCGCCGTGGTTCGTCACGTGGGCCACGAAGGTGTACTCGACCGACTTGTGAGACACGGGCCGCCTCGCCACCTCGACGTATTGGCCAACGGTGAACGCCGAGCGGGCTGGCTTGCGGTGGTGGGTGGGCGACGTCGCTCCCATCGAGCCCGCGACGAAAAGGGCCAGGGCGAGGAGGCGTAGCCCCGGGACGGACGAGAACACCGCACCCCGGGCAACGAGCCGAAGGTTCACGATCGTTCCTCCTCGCGCGAACGTTGGAGGGCGTCGGCGCTGGTCTATCTACTGGGTTCGCGCAAACGGAGGCCCGTCTTTTCACGGCGCCGTAGGTTCTTGCCGACTACTCCCAGGGCAAGCCCAGCTTCGTCAGCTCTTTGCGCAGTTGAGCCAGGTTCCACTCGTAGATGCGCCCGTCGAGGCCCATGAGGTAGAGGTGCTCTCCTGACGCGCTGAAGGCGAAATCGCGCAACCTTGTGGCCTGCGGTGGCGGCAGCGATACCAATTCTCGTCCTTCCGGCAGGGCGTGGAGCTCGACCCGACCCCCAAGATCGGCAACGCCGAACAGGCGCGCATCAGGTGAGAACTGCCCGGCCATCCCGAAGTGCTGAGCGGCGCGCGCGTTCCACCGGGTCACGCGTTTCCAGGACGACGTGTCCCACAATGCGAACTCGTCACGGGTGCCGGTGACGAGCCAGCGGGTGTCGCGACTGGACATGCTATCGACGTTCTCGGAAATGCCGAGGCTGCGCACCGGCTGGCCGGTCGCCGGATTCCAGATCCACAGGTCCGGTCCGGTGACGTCCGTGCTCACACCCCAACGGCCGCCTGCGACCAGCCGGTAGCCCACCAGCGGGAAGTCGGCGGCAAGTCTGTGTGCCCTCGCCGGATCCATGTCCGGCCACAACCAGATGGTTGGCGGCACCCGGTGGTTCTTCGTCTGCCGATGTTGCTGGCCTACGATCAGGGAACGCCCATCCGGCGCGAATCCCAGCGCAACGAAGCCTGGCCCCGGACTGATGCGCACTGGCGGGGTCAACTCGAACTTCGGCCGGCCCGGCCCGGGGTCGGGCAGCCTCTTGAAGTCCGCCTGCATGACGCCAAAACTCGCCCCGCTGTAGATCAGGGAGCGTCCATCCGGATGGAAGAAGACGGTGATCCACCAAGCCTTCGCGGGCAACGGTTGCACGCCAATCTCCTCGCCAGCCGCGGTATCCCACAGGTGAACACCGCTCTGCGCCGCGGTCGCCAGCACCGCCCCGTCCGGGCTGGTGGACATGCTGTAGGCGTCCTCACTTCGCGATACGGCCGCACGCCATTCGCGGAACACCCCCGGCGGCGCTACATCCGCCAGCGCCAGCTCGTCGTGCGTGGGTGAGAAGGCCACGCGCCGGCCATCCGGTGAGAACCGCAGCGCCCGCGTGGAGCCCTCGCCCACCACGCGGAAGCCGTCTGCCCGAGTCGTTCGCCAGACCAACAGTCCATCCCAGCTCATGCTCAAGAGCGAATCGCCGGTGGGATGAAACGCCAGCCGCTCGGCCTGCCGTTCGTGTTCCGTGAGAGTAGCCTCGGCGACGCCACTGCCGGCATCGAGCAGGACGACGCCGAACTCGGCCTTGCCGTGCTTGTCGCTGTCGCGGCCATCGTAGCTGGCGGCGAGGAGCCGCCCGTCCGGCGACCAGGCCAGCTCGCTGATGGGATGGCTCAGCGTCTGTGACCAGACCTTATCGCGCTCGGGTACGCGCCAGACCTCGCAGCGGCGACCGCTCGAGAATGCCAGACGGCGGCCGGCGGGGTCGAACACCATTCCATCCGGTCCGTCGGCTTTGGAGAACAGGTCGTGCTCCGTTCCGTCCCCCAGCTCGTGCCACAAGGCACCCGATCCTGTAACCGACACCACTGCCGCGCGGCTGTCCGGCGAGAACTCCACGAACGTCCGGGCCACGACCTTCCCCGGCCACTGCCGCGGCGGTAGGTTGGACACCAGGGAGTGGACCTCGGCATGGCCGTCCTGAAACGTCGCGGCCAGCCAACGCCCGTCCGAGCTGAAGCGGAACCTGATCGCCGGGTTGTTGGGCGCGGCGGCGAAATGTCGCAAGGCGCGCCGATCCGGCGTGGCAAAGATCGTGAACCCGCCGTCCGCCACAGCGGTCACGTACCGCTCCAGGTCGCGGGTGAAATCGATCTCGGTCTCGTAGTGCTCCACGTACACTGGCCACCGCGCCGTGATGCGCAGGTCGGGCAACGCGAGGGCGCCTGCGGCTTCCGTCCGCAGCTCGATCAACGCCGGATTCGCCACATCGGGTCGCGGGATCAACGCCGCGGCCTGCTCGACCAGGTCGAGGGTTAGGAAACGCTGCCCGGTCCGGCCCGTCGCGCGCTGAAAACGGGCCTGCGACAACAGGGATTTCCCGAGCGCGGCGCGCGCCACCTGAGCCTCCCGCACCGCAACCCCGAGGCCGGCGGCCAGGCCCAGGACGGCAATCGTCGCCGCGGCCACGCCCGCTTGATGCCGCCGCAGGAACTTGGCCGCCCGGTAGGCGCGGCGGTCGGCCCGGGCGCGCACCGGAAAGCCTTCCAGATGGCGCCGGAGATCCTCACCGAGCTCCGCCGCCGTCGCGTAGCGGTCGGCCACTGCCGGGCGGAGCGCCTTGAGCACGACGTTGTCGAGATCGCCACGGAGCTGACGCCGGAGCTTCCCGGGCGTCGCCTGGCGCCGCGCGCCGATCTCCACCGGCGTCATCGTCGCCGACCGTCGGCCGTCCGGGCCTCTGGTTTTCTCGGGCCGTCCCGAGGCGGTCGACGGCGGGTCCACATCGTGCGCGAACCGTGCGCCGTGGATCTCCGCCGGCTCGCCGGCCGCGATCCGGTAGGGGCGGTGGCCGGAGACCAGCTCGTAGAGGATCACGCCCAGCGAATAAGCATCGCTCGCCGTGGTGACACGTTGCCCGCGCACCTGTTCCGGGCTCGCGAAGTCGGGGGTCATGAGGCGGATCACGGATGCGGTCTCATCCGTCCCCTCCTCCCCCACCTGCGAGCTCAGGATCTTCGCGATGCCGAAGTCGAGCAGCTTGGGATCACCGGCATGGGTGACCAGCACGTTCGAAGGCTTGAGATCCCGGTGCACGACCAGGCTCTGGTGCGCATACTTCACCGCGTCGCACACGCGCAGGAAGAGCTGAAGGCGCGCCGTGATGGGAAGGCGGCGCGCGTCGCAGTACGACAGCAAGTCCTGGCCGTCCACGTATTCCATGACGAAGTAGGGCAGCCCCTCGTCGGTCGTCCCCCCGTCGTACAGGCAGGCGATGCCGGGATGCTCCAGGGACGCGAGGATGCGGCGCTCCGTGTGAAAGCGGCTCACCACGAACGAAGAGTCCATGCCCCGGCGGACGACCTTAACCGCCACCGCCTTGCGCAGCCCGGGCTCGTCCCGCTCCGCGAGATACACGGAGCCCATCCCACCCCGACCCAGCTCCCGTACGATGCGGTACGGGCCGATCCGCGCCGGTACCGGGGGCGAGCAGTCGGCGCCGCCGTCCTCGCTTGCCGGGGCGAGGATGGCAGGGGGTGAGTCGAGCGGCCCGTCTTCGGCCGTGTGCGCACGCAGGAGCCGCTCGACGGCATCTCGAAGCTCCGCGTCGCCGCGGCATGCCGCGGCGACGATCAGCGCCCGGTCGGCCGGCGGGCGTTCCAAGGCCTCCTCGAACAACGCCTTGACCCGGTCCCAGCGCGCCGGTTCCATGTCCCTTGCGCTAAGTCGCTCGGAGCATGTCGTGGAGCCACGCCCGGGCGATCTGCCAGTCCCGCCACGCAGTCGCGGTCGAGATGCCCAGCGCCTGGCCCGTTTCGTCGAAGCTGAGTCCGCCGAAGTATCGCAGCTCCACCACTCGGCTCAGCCGACTGTCGAATGCCTCGAGCTGGGTCAGGACCTCGTCGATGGCCAGGAGCCCTTCCGCGTCGGCCAGGTTCGGCCCGGACACCTCGTCGATCGGAAGCGGGAGCGAGCCGGCGCCGCGCTTGCCGGCCTGGCGCCGGCGGGCCTCGTCCACGAGCACGCGCCGCATAACGCGCGCGGCCAGGCTGAAGAAATGCGACCGGTTCTCCATCCGCGCTCGGCTCTGGTCGACCAGTCTGAGGTAGGCCTCGTGCACGAGGGCAGTGGTCCCGATCGTGCCGCCTGGCCGCTCCCTGCGCAGTTGCCCGTGGGCAAGCTGCCGGAGCTGCTCGTAGACCAGGGGCATCAACTGGTCGAGGGCCTCGCGACTTCCCTCGCTCCAGGCGGCGAGCAGCCCCGTGACGTCCCCCGCGGATTCCGCCATGTTGTCCTTGGCAGACGGATTGTAGCCGATCGAGTCGGACTTCATCGGGCCCGTGACACCCGGCCCATTGGACAAGCCCTGGGACCTCCGCGTCCCGTCCTTCGCTTAGAATCCCGACTCGGCACCCGCCGCGCTCGCGGCAGGTACTGGAGGCAAGCACAATGGCCATGCCCCGGCGTGAGTTCCTGTGGCGGACCGGGCGCGCGGGCGCGGGGCTCGCCGTGCTCGACCGAGCCGGCCGGCTTCTCGGCCGCGAGTCCTGGTCAGGGCCCGTGGCTCGCGCGGCCGGGGCATCGCATCCACCCGTGACCCTGCGCTTTCGACAGGTCCATCTCGACTTCCACACGAGCGCCGACGTCCCGGACGTCGCGGCGCAGTTCGACCCCGACGAGTTCGCTGACACCTTGAAGAGGGCCCACGTGAGCTCGGTCACCTGCTTCGCGCGGTGCCATCACGGGTACATCTACTACGACACCCGGAAGAACCCCGAGCGCAAGCACCCGCATCTCGCGCGCCCTCGCCTGCTCGAGGAACAGATCGAGGCCTGCCACAAGCGAGACATCCGCGTGCCCATCTACACGACGATTCAGTGGGACGCGTTCTCCGCGGACGCGCACCCGGAGTGGCGGCAGGTCACGGAAACGGGTGCGCTGCAAGGGACGCCGCCCTACGAGCCCGGCTTCTACCGCTTCTTGTGCCTGAACCCGGGCTCGCCCTACCTCGAGTTCCTGCGCGGGCACCTCGACGACGTCTTCGCCTGCGTCCCCGTGGACGGGCTCTTCCTCGACATCACCCATGCCCGCGAGTGCTCGTGTCCGCTCTGCCGCCGCGACATGCTCGCCAAAGGGCTCGATCCCGCGAAGGCCGTCGACCGGCAGGCCTTCGGGCGGGAGACCCTGGCCCGCTTCGTGGCCGACACCACCGCCCACATCCGAGCCAAGAGCAAGGACTGCACGATCTTCTACAACGGCGGCCACGTGAACCCCGACGTCCGCCCGAACCTCGACGGCTACTCGCACCTGGAGCTCGAATCGCTCCCCTCGGGCGGCTGGGGCTATCTCCACTTCCCCATGACCATGCGCTACGCGCGGAACCTCGGCGTGGACTGCCTGGGCATGACCGGCAAGTTCCACACGTCGTGGGGCGACTTCCAGTCCTACAAGAACGAGGCCGCGCTGCAGTTCGAGGTGTTCGACATGCTGTCCCTGGGGGCGAAGTGCTCGATCGGCGATCAGCTCCCGCCGCAGGGGCGTCTCGACCCCGCGACCTACGCCCTCATCGGCTCCGTCTACGGCGAGGTCGAGAAGAAGGAGCCCTGGTGCCGCGACGCACGCGCGCTCAGCGACATCGCCGTGCTCTCGCCCGAAGAGTTCCAGGTGGGCCGCCAGAACCCGAGCGCCCTCGGCCTCGTGCGCATCCTGCAGGAAGGGCAGCACCAGTTCGACATCGTCGACTCGACGAGCGACCTCGGCTCTTATCGCCTCGTCATCCTTCCGGACTTCATCCCCCTGAGCCCCGCGCTCGCCGCCAAGGTCGACGCGTACATCGCCAAGGGCGGGGCGGTCCTCGCCACCTACAAGTCGGGGCTGAACGAAGCCGGGGATGCTTTCGCCACATCAGTCCTTGGCGTGAGGTACAAGGGCGACGCACCCTTCAGCCCGGACTTCCTGGTGCCCAGGGGAACCTTGGCCGCCGGCCTGCCCGGCGCGGAGTACGTGGTCTACAAGAAGGGCCTGGAGGTCGAGCCCCTCCCCGGCAGTGAGGTCCTCGTCGCAGACCAACGTGCCCTACTTCAACCGGACCTGGGAGCATTACTTCTCGCACCGCCACACGCCGTCGTCCGGGAAGCCCGGCTACCCCGGCGTGGTGAAGAACGGCCGCGCCATCTACTTCATGCACCCCTTGTTTGCGCAGTACCAGCAGAACGCGCCGCGCTGGTGCAAGCAATTGGTGTTGAACGCGATGGCGCTGCTTCTCGGCGACCCCCTCGTGCGGACGTCTCTGCCCTCGGCCGGCCTCGTCAGCGTGACGGAGCAGCCGAAGGAACGCCGCTACGTGGTCCATCTCCTCTACTACGTGCCCGAACGGCGCGGCCTCGACTTCGACGTGGTCGAGGACGTGGTCCCGCTCCTGGGGGTGAAGGTTTCGTTGCGCGTGGCCCACCGCGTGCGGCGCGTGGAGACCGCGCCCGAAGGTGCGCGGCTCGCCTTCACGGAGAAGGCGGGCCGCATCGAGTTCACCGTGCCCCGCCTCGAAGGACACCAGATGATCGCGGTTACCTGGGCTTGAGGGCGATGTTCCTCGAGCCTTGGCGCGAAGACCTCCGACTCGCCGGGCTCGGTCTGCTCCGGGCGCGGGCCTTCACCGCGGCGGCCGTCCTCACCCTGGCCATCGGGATGGCCGCCTCCACCACCGTGTTCGCGCTCATCGAGGGGGTGCTGCTACGTCCCCTCCCCGTCCCCGAGCAAGAGCGATTGCTCGTCGCCTGGAAGGCGCTCCCCACGACCGGCGCGCCGCACTGGCCGTTCCGGGCACCCGAGGTCGCGGTGCTCAGGGACGAGAGCCGCGTCCTCGAGACCGTCGCCGGGGTGAGCTACTACGACCCCTCGCCCTTCGCCGTGGTCGAGAATGGAGTCGCCAGCAGCATCACCGGCGCGGCGGTGACCGGCGGCTTCTTCCGCGTGCTCGGGGCCGCGCCCCTTCTGGGCCGCGCGCTTCGTGACGCGGACGACGCCGCGGGCGCAGAGAACGTGCTGGTGATCACGCACGCGTTGTGGCAGCGCCGGTACGGCGGCTCGCCCGACGTGCTCGGGCGCCGGCTCCTCGTGAGCGAGCGGCCCTTCGTGATCGTCGGCGTGATGCCGCCGTACGTCGAATGCCCGCACGGGATCGAGGCCTGGATGACCCTGGCGGCCAGTGCGTCGACCGTTGCGAACCCGGCCTTTCGCGAGGGCGTGCTCCGCGACGTCGACATCATGGCCCGGCTGCGCCCGGGAGCCACCCTCGCGCAGGCGAGGGAGGAGCTCCTGAGGATCTTGTCGAGGCTCGAAACCGACACTCCGCAGGACGCCGTCCGCGATTGGACGCCGGTCGTTCGCTCCTACGAAGACCTGGTGGTGGGCGACACGCGGCCGGCCCTGCTGGTGCTGTTCGGGGCGGTGGGCCTCGTGCTGCTCATCGCGTGCGCGAACGTGGCTTCGCTCCTGCTCGTGCGCGGTGAGGCCCGGCGGCCCGAGCTGGCGGTCCGCGCTGTTCTCGGCGCCGGTCCCGGCCGCCTGGCTCGCCAACTGATCGTCGAGAGCCTGCTCCTCGCCCTCGCCGCCGGAGTGGTCGGTCTCACGGTGGCCCGGTGGTCGCTGCGCGCGCTCCTGGCCCTGGTACCCGAGGGTCTGCCCCGGGTCGACTCGGTGCGCATCGACGCCGGCGTCGTCCTGTTCACCGTCGCCGTGGCGTTCCTCACCGCAGCCCTGGCGGGTCTCGCCCCCGCGCTGTCCGTGGCCCGCGCTGATCTCGTCGCCCACCTGCGCGGCGGCGGACGGGGGGCGGCGGGCGGCGTGTCGCGGCCAGGCCGCCGCGCGCTGGTCGTGGCCCAGGTCGCCCTCGCCGTCACGGTCGTCGCGGCCGCCGGTCTGCTCACCCGCAGCCTGATCGCTCTTCAGTCGGCCGAGATGGGACTCGCCGCCGACCAACTGGCCTTCGTGCGACTCGCGGTGCCACAGGCGAAGTACGCCGACGCCGCGCGTCACCAGCAGTTGATGGAGGAGGTCGTGGCCAGGCTCCAGGCGACGGCCGGAATCGCGAAGGTGACGCCCGTCCACACCCCGCCGTTTGCCGGCACCGGGGGCTGGGACGCTCCTCACTTCACGGCTGAGGGCCAGAGCGCGGATCGAGCGGCGAGCAACCCTTCGCTCAACCTCGAGTCGATCCATCGGGGCTACTTCGAGGCCTTGGGGGTGACCCTCGTCCGCGGTCGCGGGTTCGCGGAGACGGACCGGCAAGGTGCCCCCGAGGTTGCCGTCGTGAGCGAAGACCTCGCGGCGTACACCTGGCCGGGCCAGGATCCGATCGGCAAGAGGATCAAGCTCGGCCGCCTGGACTCCGCGGAGGCCTGGCGAACCGTCGTGGGAGTGGCCGGGCCCACGCGTTATCGCGACCTCGCGACCCCACGAGCAACCGTCTACCTGCCAGCCGCGCAGTTCATCGACACGGCCGAGATGCTGATCCTGCGCACCACCTCGCCGCTCTCGCTGGTGGCGCGCTTGACGCGCGAACGCGTGAGCGCCATCGACCCGGACGTACAGGTCACGAGCGTGGCGCCCTTCCAGGACCTGCTCCAGGGACCGCTCGCTCGGCCCCGCTTCAATACCTTCCTGATCGGGATCTTCGGGGTGGCCGCGTTCCTCCTGGCCGCGGTCGGGCTCTACGCGGTGATGGCGGCGTCCGTCCGCCAGCGTTCCCCGGAGATGGGCGTGCGCATCGCGCTGGGCGCGACCGCCTCGGACGTGCGCGTTCTGGTCCTGGGGGAGGGGCTCCGGCTCGCCGGACTGGGCGCGGCGCTAGGGCTCACCGGGGCGCTCGCCCTCACGCGCTTGCTGCGGGGATTGCTCTACGGCGTGCATCCCTTGGATCCGTTGTCCATGCTGGCCGCGGCGCTGCTCCTGGTGGGAGTGTCGGCGCTCGCGTCTTCCCTGCCGGCGCGACGGGCAACGCGAGTCGATCCCATCTCCCTGCTCCGAGCAGAGTGATCGTTCGTTGATTTGACCGCGGCTCTGCACGCGGCCAAGCTTGCGGCAACCATGAGCCTCGCGGCGGGGACCCGCCTCGGACCTTACGAGATCCTCGGCCCGCTGGGAGCCGGGGGCATGGGTGAGGTCTACCGGGCCCGGGACACCCGCCTCGAGCGCACGGTAGCGGTGAAGGTCCTGCCCACGCAGACCATCCCCTCGGACGAGGTGAGAAAGCGGTTCGAGCGAGAGGCCAAGGCGATCTCCCAGCTCTCTCATCCCCACATCTGCACGCTGTTCGACGTGGGGCGGGCCGAGGACAGGGACTTCCTGGTCATGGAGCTGCTCGAAGGCGAGACACTTCAGGCGCGGCTCTCCCAGGGAGCGCTTCCCCTGGAGCTGGTGCTGCGCAGCGGGGTGGAGATCGCCTCGGCCCTCGACCGGGCCCATCGCCGGGGCATCGTTCACCGGGACCTGAAGCCGGGCAACCTGATGCTCACCAAGGCGGGAATCAAGCTGCTCGATTTCGGCCTGGCCCGGACCATCGTCCCGGCCCTGGACTCTGCGGCGCTTTCGGAGGTGCGGACGACCACCGCGCCGACAGCCGTGACCGCCGAGGGTGCGGTGCTCGGCACCTTGCAGTACATGGCCCCGGAGCAGCTCGAGGGCAAGCCGGCGGACGCTCGAACCGACATTTTCGCTCTGGGCGGCGTGCTCTTCGAGATGACCACGGGCCAGCGAGCCTTTGGCGGCACGAGCGCCGCCGCCATAGCCTCGGAGATCCTGCGGGCGGAGGCGCCCACCCTCACCTCGCTGCGACGCGATTCCCCGCCCGCGCTGGA
Source organism: uncultured Acidobacteriota bacterium (assembly GCA_963760685.1). Taxonomy (GTDB): domain Bacteria; phylum Acidobacteriota; class Vicinamibacteria; order Fen-336; family Fen-336; genus CAVXEA01. The sequence goes on along the minus strand of CAVXEA010000003.1, from coordinate 1,300,442 downwards.
GCGCGTGGTGAGCGTCTGCCTGGCCAAGGACCCGGACGAGCGCTGGCAATCGGTGCACGACGTGAAGCTGCAGCTCGCGGCGCTGTCGGGGGCGGCGCCCGCCCCCTCCGCCGAAGCCGCGTCACCCTCCTCCCGCCGATTCCTTCCCTGGGTGGCGGCGGCCATCGCCAGCGGGGTCGCAGCGGCGACCCTCTTGCGGCCCCCGACGCCGCCGGCCGAAACCGCGCGCCAGATCCGCTTCGCGCTCCCCCCACCCGAGGGAGGCCGCTTCACCGGCTGGGCCGAGGCCACTCCCTACGCCCTCTCCCCCGACGGGAGCACTCTCGCCTTCATCGCAGCCGACTCGAAGGGTCAGCGGGTCTTCCTTCAACCCCTGTCCTCGCTCCACGCGAAAGCCCTGGAGGGGACGGAGGGCGCCCAAGCGCCGTTCTGGTCGCCCGACGGAAAGTCGCTGGGCTTCTTCGCCGAGCAGAACCTCAAGCGTCTCGACCTCGGTTCGGGCGCCGCGGTGCCGATCTGCAACGTGCGGCCGGGAGCGGGGATCACGGGGACATGGGGCGCCGACGGACAGATCCTCTTCGCGTCCATCGTCGGCAATGGCATCTTCCGCGTCCGCGCCGCCGGGGGCGAGCCGGTCGCGGAGCGGGAGGCCAAGCCCGAAGCCGGCATACTACGTGTGCTCTGGCCTTCCTTTCTTCCCGACGGAAAGCGATACCTCTACCTCGTCCGACGACCCGACCGGACATACCACATCATGCTCGCCGAGGTGGGCGGGGTCGCGCGGGAGGTCTGCCCTTCTGACTCCTTCGCGCAATATGTGGCCCCCGGCCATCTCGTCTTTGCCCGTGCCGGAACGCTCCTGGCCCAACGCTTCGATGCGGCAACCGGACGCGTGGAAGGGGAGCCCGTGGCTATCGCGGAGCCGGTGCTCTCGTTCGCGACCACGGGGTGGGCGTCGTTCGCGGCTTCGCCCCAGGGCGTCCTGGCGTACGCCTCGCCCGGCAACCGCGCGCGCCTCAACTGGTTCGACCGGGAGGGACATCACGAAGCCCTCGAGAGCACGGCCACCGCGTTGTGGGTGCGTTTCTCGCCCGACGGCCGCCGCGCGCTCTTCAACCGCACGGACCCACGCACGGGGAACCTGGACATCTGGTCGCTCGACCTCGCGCGCGGGGTCGAGAGCCGACTGACCACCGACCCGGACACCGAGACCTCCGGCATGCTCCTGCCCGATGGCAGCCTCGTGTACTCGGAGCCTCGGGGCGACTCGCCCTCGCCCCAGCTCCTCCGTCGAAACCTGGGGACGGGAGAGACCCGCGAGTTGGTCCCCAAAGGCGGCTTCCAGGAAGCGCTGGACGTAACGCCGGATGGGCGCACGCTCGTATTCGCCGAGCGGCTCGGCCAGGGCGCCTGGGACCTCTTCCAGGTGTCGCTCTCGGGAGGACCCGCGCAGTCGATACTGGCGACGCCCTTCACTGAGCTCGACCTCCGACTCTCTCCCGACGGGCGGTTCGCGGCCTTCTACTCCAATGAGCCGGGACGCGGCGAGGTCTATGTGGCTCCCTTCCCCCAGCTTGGCGAAAGAACCAGGGTCACCCAGCAAGGGGCGAGGGCGCCTCGGTGGAGCCGCAACGGACGCGAGCTCTTCTACCTGACGGCTGACCGGCGGCTGGTGGCAGTGCCCGTCCGCACCGGAGCCTCGATCGAGCTGGGCACGCCCCACACGCTGTTCGCGATGCAAGGCAAGTACACCTGGGCGGACTACGACGTGGCCGCGGACGGCCGGTTCCTCGCCATCGTGCCCGAGGCTCTGACGTCCGAGCAGCCCTTGACCGTAGTCGTGAACTGGATGGCTGACCTGCGCGCGCAGCCCACTCACTGACCCATCCCCTGGGCCCTGGCTCCTGTCGGACGGTCCAGGAGGCGGTGCGGTGCGGTCTGCGCGTGCGCAGGACGGCTTCTGTTGAGCGCGGTCAGAACTTGACGTCGGCGACCTTCCCGTTCAGGAACACGACGGTGAGCGCCGGGTAGGTCCAACGGGTCTTCTCGCCGAAGACCATCTCGTCCTGCGGGTCGCCGAGGAGCCTGCGCACCTCGTTCGTCGTCATGCCCAGCTCGATCTCCGTTCGCTGGCTGTCCGAGGCCGCGTCCTCGTCTGCGGCGCTCGACACCGGGGACGGCGGGGCGGCGACGAGGGCCATGCCGCCGGCCGGAGCTCCCCCGGGCGTTGCCGCGACCGTGACAGTCCGGGCCGGCGGCTCCGTTCGGCGCGCCTGCCGCGCCGGCCCATCGGGTTTCGGCCCGTCGGGGTAGTTGAAGGCGAGCTCCTTCTCGAGCTTGGTCGCGCGTGCCGCCGACTGCGAGTGGTCGCTGAAGAAGAAGTTCACGACATTGTTGCCCTCGCCGTACTTCTTGGCGAAGCGGTTCCAAAGCCGTGGCCCCTTGGTGACGTCGTAGCCCGCCTCGTAGGCGTAGCGTAGCCCGACGCGGTCAGCCTGGTCCTCCATCCCCCGGCCGTAACCGCTGCTGTAGGCGGTCGCGGCGAGCCCGGTCACGAGCTGGACGACGGCGCGCTTCTTGTCGTCGTCGATCGAGGTGCTCGCTCCGAGGACGCCGAGCGCGGCCAGCTGCACCCACATCGCGCGCTTGAACTCCTTGCGCGTGTGCTCGTGGGTCGCGTGCACCAGCTCGTGGCCGAGCACGATCGCGACCTCGTCGTCGTCCATGTCGTTCAGCAGGCCGGTGAACACGTAGATCGAGTAGTTGCCCATCGCGAAGGCGTTCCACTCCTTGTTCTCGATCACGTAGATGCGGACCTCCCCCGGGTGCAGGTACGGCGGCAGCAGGGTGTCGACGATCGCCCGGACTCTCTCGACGTAGGGGCCGTCCTCGTAGAGGCGGCCGACGTTCATGGCCTTTCCGCCATCGTCCGTGACGAAGCGGCCGATCTTGCGCGCCTGCTCCTCGGCCTTGTCGGTGGCGGAGCGGACATCGCCTTCGAAGAGGGCGGAGCCGTTGGGCTTGGCCTCGATCTCGAGGGCAAGGAGCGTGCCGTCGGTTCGGCGCGTGCCCTTCGCCTTGAGCTCGTAGCCGAGGGGGACCGAGGCCAGGCTCTTCGCCTCGCCCTCGCCCTTGAACTTGAGCCCCGGCGCCGGGCAGACCCGCTGCGCGTCCGCGACGATGCACGCGCCGAGGCGGAACTCGGCGTAGCCGTCCACTTTCTCGCCACGGCCCGGGTCCGGCTCGCCCTGCGCGAAGAGACCGGTCGAGCCCAGAGCCAAAGCCAAAGCCAGAGCCGGCGTCGTCCGGATGCCTCGCGTCATCATCCCCCCCTTCGTAGGAACGGAATCCATCCCGCCGGGTTCCCCAGCAAGGAGCATGCCCCCGCCGGATTGTGACCCAGCCCACACCGCCGAAGCCGGCCAGGACGCGCCCCAAACCAAACCCTGGGTCTTGCTCTTGTCGATTGTCTAGGGGTAGTCTGATTCAGGCATGTCGAACGCAGCCGGGAGGCCTACATGGCCGCGCTCAACGCCCACGACGTCTATTCGAGCAAGGCCGACGGCACCGACCTGCGCCGCTTGACCTACTGGACCGTGCACGAGAGCCCCCGCTAACCGGCTGCGTGAGCCCGGCGCGCTACTCGATGGTCATGGTGTAGCAGACCGCTGTCCCCTCCAGGACCACGACCCCGTCCTGCCGCGCGACCGTCGTGGCCAGCTTGGTGATCGGCTTGTCCTCGCGCACTTCGAGAACCTCGACCGCCCCGGTGATGGTGTCGCCGGGACGAACGGGGGCCTTGAAGCTCCAGCTCACGCTCAGGAACACCGTCCCCGGACCGGGGAGATCCTCTGCCACCACTGCGTTGAGGATCGCGCTCGTCACGCCCCCCTGCACCACGATCTCGCCGAAGCGCGACGCCTTGGCTGCGGCCTGGTCGTAGTGGAGGGGGTTACGGTCCCCGCTGATCTCGGTGAAGTGACGGATGTCGTCGGAGGTCACGCGGCGGGACCGCTCCGCCTTCTGCCCGACTCGCGGCATCCCTCGTTTCCACACCGGCGCTGGCTCAGCCATGGTCGATCCTACTCCCGCTCAAGGCCAGCCGTGGCCGGTCGTCGGGCTGAGCCTCGTCCGGCGTCCGCGCCAGCCGCTCCGTCATCTCCCTGACTTCCCTCTTCATCTCGTTGCTCAGGGCGAAGTGCATCTGCTGCACGGTAGCGAGGTCCCACTCGCACGACGCGATCTCGTCCGTCACCTCGAAGAGCGCCAACGCCATCGCGTCGCGCGTCTCCTGGTAGCCGGCGAGGGCGTCGTCGACCCCCACCGCCACCGCCCGCGCCAGAAGCTCCGCGTCCCGAAGCGCGTCGGTGATCCCGTGCGCGGTGACCGGATCCTTGAAATAGCCAGCGTCCCCGACGAGAGCCCAACCGGGGCCAAAGCTCTGCCGCAGGAAGCCCACCTCGCCCGGGAAGCCGCGCAGGTTCCCCGAACGCTCCGCCCCGCGCACGGCGGTCTGGAGAGCCGGCGAGCACTCGGCCAGGATGCGGTCGAAGCCTCGGGAGGGGTCGGGCCCGATCTCGTCGTGGAACCGGCGGGACGAGACGCCCGCGAAGACGCAGGTGAGGCCGTCGTTGGTCGGAATCACCCCGACGCTCGAGCCCGATGACGCGTAGTGCCAGTGATAGCCGTCGTTCTCGAGCCCCGCGAAGTAGCCGAAGACGACCCCGCTGGAGTGCCGGCCCTTCCGGTAAGCCTCGGCCCCCACCTTTCGGGCCACGGTCGACCGCAGGCCGTCTGCGCCGATGACAATGTCCGCCTCGATCCGCTGGACGTTTCCGTCCGCGTCCTCGAGGACGACCCCGCGCACCCTCCCGGTCTCGGAGGCGATCAGGTCCGCGACTCGTACGCCGTAGACCATGTCCGCGCCCGCGGCTTCGGCGGCGTCGGCGAGGATCGTGTCGATTACGAAACGACGGGGGGCGTAGAGCCCCGGCATCCCGTCCCGGGGTTTCAGGGGTATGCGGCTCGTCGTATCCGCATAGTGAAAGGTCGTGGCCCGCACCACCGGCGTTCCCGCCGCGTCGAGGGCTGCGAGCAGGCCCCAGCGGTGGAGCTGCTGGACCGCGCCCCACATCAGGGCGTGGGTGGACAGGGTGTCGGTCCCGTGCCGTCCCCGGTCGACGCCGAGGACCCGAAGCCCCCGCCGGGCGAGCAGCATCGCGGTGGCGGCCCCGGCGCAGCGGGAGCCGACCACGACAGCATCGTAGGAGGTGCGGCTCGTGAGAATCGCGTTCATGTTCCTGTCCTTCGCGTCAGGCGCCCACCGCGGCGCCCACGTTTGACTGCCGCGCCAGGATCTGGTCGGCGAGGTGGCGGGCGTCGTCACCCACGCCATCGATGAACGCGGACCGGCGGCGGCGCTGGAAGTTCAGACCCAGCACGTACAAGCCCGGCGCGGGGGTGACACCGTCCTGGTGGCGGATCTCCCCGCGCGCATCGAGAACCGGCACCTCGAGCCACGGGTAGCGTCGCCGGAAGCCGGTGGCCCACACCACCGTGCGAATCCCCTCCTCGCGGAGATCGATCGCGGTGGGGGCCTCCGCCGGCCAGAGGAACGGGAGGAACGGCTGCGCCGGTTCGACCTTCCCCTGGAGGCCGGACCGCTCGACGTACTCGTCGATCCGGGCCAGGAGCGCCGCCAGCTTCACGTCGGCGCTGGCGGTGTGCTTGATGAGGTCGTCGTCGAAGGCGACGCGAGCGCCGTCGACCCCGATCGCGCGCCCCGTCAGGCGCACCCCCCGGCTCTCGAGCAGCGGGAGGTCGAGCGTGCGGTGGTCGGGCCGGCCCACGAGCTGCAGGGAGGGCTGCTCGCGGGCGATCTCCAGGTCGTAGACGTCCTCCGCGCCCTGGTCGAACAGCCCCATGACGTCGAGCCACCAGAGGATGTCCCGCCCGCGGTAGGTTCGCGGCAGGCGCGTGTGACGGCCCACCGCGACGGTGACGGGCCGGCCGGAGTCGTGGATCTCGTCGGCAAGCTGGATGCCCGAGGCCGACGCACCGACCACGAGCACGCCGCCCTGCGGCAACTCGTCAGGATTGCGGTACCGGGTGGGCACGACCTGTCGGATTTCGGCCGGGAGCCGGCCGGCCATCTCGGGGACGAAGGGAAGGTCGCAGTAGCCGGTGGCGACAACGACGTTGGCCGTCCGCCGGACCCCGGTATCCGTCGTCACCCGGTAGCCGCCCGGTGCGGGTTCGACCCTCCGGACCGTGACGCCTTCCTCGACCGGGGCGGCAAAGGAACGCGCGTAGCCCTCCAGGTAGGACACGACCTCGGGCATCGTCATGTAGCCGTCCGCGTCCGGTCCCGCGTACCGGTGCCCGGGAAGCCGGCTCTGCCAGTTCGGCGTGAGCAGGCGCAGCGAGTCCCAGCGCTCCGAGCGCCACCTCTCAGCGATGCGGCCTCGTTCCAGGACCACGTGGTCCAGGCCCCGCTCGGCGAGGCAGCGGCTCATGGCCAGCCCGGCCTGCCCGCCGCCGACGATCACCGTATCCGCGTACCTCATGGCTCCGCCCCTCACCTCCCTCCTCCTCTCGCTTCTCCGGTTCACCGTCGCCGCCGCCGGCGCCGACCGGCCTCGCGCGGGCCGGCCGGCGCAAGGCCTCAGGCCGCCTCCACCTCGATGTCGACCGCGGTCCCGTTCGTGAGCACGTCGAACACCGCGGAACGCGCCCGTGACTGCTCGACGATCTGGCGGAGCTTCTCCTCGGGAGCGTCGCCCTTGATCTTGAAGTTGATACGGATCCCCTCGTAGCCGTTGCGGACCTCGTGCGAGAGCCCGAGAATCCCCAGCAGGTTGATGCGGCCCTCGACGGTGGACTCGACCTCGGTGAGCTTCACCCCGCGCGCGGCGGCGACGTTGGCGATCCCGGCGGTGAGGCAGGCGGCCAGGCCGTAGAGCAGGAACTCGATCGGCGTCGGGCCCTGGCCTCCGCCCACCAGGACCTTCGGGTGGTCGGCGTCGAACTGCACGGGCTTGTCATGGGTGTGGTTGCCGCCGGCCCCCGAGAACGCCTCGCCCCGGGTTCGGCTGTGCGTCCCTTCGAGCCAGCGGTTGCTGGCCCGGAACGTGAACTTCGCGAGCTCCGGCTGCTCCCTGACGGCATTGATGGTGGCGAACAGGGTCGGGGTATCGACTCCGTTCATGGGAACCCGCTCCCTCTTCGCTTCTGCGGTCTGCGTCGGCATCTCTCCTCCTCCTTCGGGACCCAGGTTTCTGGTGCGTCCCTCTCACTCCTCCTTCACGCGATTCCGGCGCAAACCCGCCAGGAGGAGAGCCTCGGGCAAAGGGAGAGGGGACGAGCGGATCGCAAAACGGGCTCAGATCAACGACTTATCGCTGCCCTGCACCGAGCTTCCACGGGCTGCGGTGCCCCGAACGGTCTCCTGCCGGCTAACCGTTGGACGTCACCGCACCGAGGCCTCGGAAGATGTTCTTCTCCAGGAACTCGTTGCGGAACTTGCCCCGGGGGTCGTACTTCCTGCTCAGCTCGATGAACGCCGGCAAGCGTTCGTAGCTCGATCTGAGCTGCGAGGGGGACATGGTGAAGAGCTTCCCCCAGTGTGGCCGCACCTTGAAGGGAGCCAGCTCCTTCTCGATCAGCGGCAAGAGCTTCCGGACGGCAGGCCAGTCCTGCTTCCAGGTGAAGTGAATGGCGACGCAGGGTTGCTGGTAACAGGGACTCATCCAGAGCCGGTCGGCGGCAATCGAGCGAATCTCGGAGATCATCAGATGGGGAGTCACCTGATCGCGCAGGCGCTCGACGGCTAGAATGGCGTCGACCGCATGCGGACGCGGCACGAAGTACTCCGACTGGAGTTCCTTGCCCGCGCTGGGCGTGAAGCCCATCCGGAAGTGCGGGAGTCGCTCGTACCAGGGTCCCGGCACCCCCATCTGCTCGGTGCAGTTCTCGGCGGAAAGCTCGGCGATGGGGTGAAGGTTCCTGGTCGCACGCTTCGCACCGAAGAACTCCGGCTGCGCAGCGAACGCCTGGCCCTCTTCTGTGCGGCTCTTGATCCAGACCTCGCTCAGACGCTGGTTCTGCCAGTCCGTGAAGAGGCTGACGCTGTAGGCGCTCGACTGGATCGCGTCGAAGTGGTCTTGGAGCTGGCGGAGCGGGAGGTTCTCATACACGTATTGCCGCATCGCGAAGGTGGGCTGGAGGTCGAGGGTGATCCGGGTGATGACCCCCAGCGCCCCCAGCCCGACCACGGCCCCTGCGAAGCCTTCGGGGTCGCGCTGGCGGGAGAGCTCGACCACGTCGCCTGTGGCCGCCACGATTTCCAGGGCCGACACCGCCGTGGCCAGGTTGCCGTTCTTGTCCCCGGAGCCGTGGGTGGCGGTGCTGCAGGCCCCCGCGATCGAGATGTGGGGCAACGAGGCCAGGTTGTGGAGCGCGAATCCCTTGTCGTGGAGATAGGGGCACAGTTGGCCGTAGCTCATCCCCGCCTCGACGGTCACGGTGTGCGCCTGGGGATCGAGGGCGACGACCTTGTCCATCGACCGGAGGGAGAGAAGCATCTTCGTGCTGTCGGCGATGTCGTTGAAGCAGTGGCGGGTGCCGAGGACCTTGAGCGAGCCCTGCTCCTTGACGAATCGCCGGACCTCTTCCCGCGACTGGGCGGCGTACAGGCTTTCGGTGCCGTATTCGAGATTGCCCGCCCAGTTCGTGAGCTTGCCCCCGGACGCCCTGGCCGCGCGGGGCGAAGTGACCGGCCACGCCATCAGACCGGAAAGGAGTTGGAGGAACGTTCTCTTCTGCATGGCGCGCACCCCGAACGACGGCCATCGTACATCAGCCTGGCTCGAGCACGCCGCCGCTCCGGTCGGGAGCCGCTTCGTGTTGCTGTCCGCCGGGCCTAGCCGCCGCCGGGATCGAAGGGGCGCGGCGAGTCGCTCAAGGCCTCGATCTCGGCCGCTCGGCTCGAGAGCAACGCATGCACGTCGGCGGGGACACCGGCCGGAGGCGACGGCCTTCGCTGCCGGACCCGCTGCGCGGCCGCGCGAAGGCGCGCCGCGGCAGTCGCATCCGGCTCGTCGCGAGCGGTGTTCAGGATCTCCTGCGCCACCTGCTCCATCACCGCCGGATCCTGGCCCGCGCTTCGGAGGGCCCGAAGCCAGCGCCCGTACACCAGGCGGTCCAGGTACCTGTACTCCGCGTTCGTCATCTGGGCACGCCGGAAGGCGTCGAGCCGCGCCGAGACGAACCCGCTGACCCCGCCCACGATCTTCGGAACGTCCTCGAAGCGAGGCGGCGGCTCGCCCGGCCCGCGCCGGGGCCGGGGCGCGTCCTCGTCGAGTTGCTGGAGCTCCTTGCGGAGCGACAGGAAGCGATCCAGCTCCAGGGCGCTCACGGTGGGCACCGAGGGCTCGTGCCAGGCCTGTTCCTTGGACCAGGCCGCGAAGTCCTGCTGGGCCGACCTCATCTTTTCGATCGGAGCCGAGATGTCGCGGAACCTGCGAACCAGTCCCGGGAGCAGCACCGCCGCGGTCGTGGTCGCCAGGACCAGCACCACGGCTGCGCCGAGCACGCAGCCTTTGGCCGTGCTCCTCACCGCGGCCGGGACGCGACCTTCACTTGAGCTCCCGGATCGCGAGGTTGCGGAACTGGACGAGCGCCGGCGGACTCACCCAGGCCCCGTCTTTCCAGTTGCCGTGGTGCTGCAGGGCGATCGGCCCCCGGGCCGGCACTCCGGGCAAACGGGCATCGCTGATCACAGAGATCCCGTTCAGGACCACGGTGAGGCGGTCGCCCCGCATCGTGATCTCGAAGCTGTTCCACTGGCCGATGTCGCGATCGGCGTTCACCTTCGGGGTGACGCCGGCCCGCACGTCCGCGTCGGCGCGTCTTGGTCCTGTAGCCGTAGACCTCGCCGGAGCCCACCGGCCAGCACCAGATGTTCACCTGCGCGTCCTCGATCCCGCGCAGGTACAACCCCGAGTCGGAGTCGGGCACCGAGATCTTGATCTCGTTGCCCTGGGCGTCCTTCTTGTTCGTCCCGTCCGGCTTGACGATACGCACGTTGGGGTTCACGAAGGGCGTTTCCTTGATCCGCCAGTCGAGGCGCAGGACGAAGTCCGCGTACTCGCGCGCGGTCCAGAGCATCTTGTCGCCCGGAGCTTCACTGCGAGCGTCGTAGTCGATGACCCCGTCCACGACCTTCCAGTGCCCGTTGTCCCCCACCGGGACCTTCCACCCAACGAGGTCCTTGCCGTTGAACAGGGGAACGAACCCCGCGGGCAACTCCTGCGCGGCGGCGTTCGGCGCGACCCGGAGTAGGAGTATCAAGACGGCCAACCCCATCCGTCCCCATTGCCTGCTGATTCTCACCACGATTCCTCCACGGCGTTCCCGGGCGCTACTGTGCCGCTGCATCCGCTACGGCTTCCAGGTCCCACGCGCCACCGCGGGCACGAAGGACTCGATTCCCGGGGGCGGGAGCTCGACCACACGCTCTTGCTCGGCACTCAGGTAGCAGGCCATGAGCAGCTCCGTCACCTCGCGTCCCGCGTGGAAGTCGAGCTCCGGCTGGACGCCGTCCAAAAACTCACGGGTGAAGTGGCGGTTCTCACCTTCGTAGCCGTATTCGGCGGTCTCGCTCCCGATCACCGGCATGAGGCCCTGTTCGGCGTTCTGTTTCTCGACGAGGTCCTCGCCCGCCTGGCCCTTGAGACGACGGCTGAAGAAGACCTTGGCTCCCGCATCGAGCGAGCTCGCGGACATCGAGTACTCGGGGCCGAGCAACTCGAGGCTCAGCCGAAGGCCCGCCCCCACGAAGCTCCACGAGGTGGTCGCCTCCACGATCATCCTGGTCCCCGCCTCGTCCTCGTAGTGGACGGTGGCGCGGGCGAAGTCCTCCGAAGGCCGCTTGCGGTAGTCGACAGTCGTTCCCCATCATCTCGCGGAGCAGATCGGCGTACTCCGGGCGGGACCACTTGAGCGACGCGATCTGGGCCGAGACCTTCTTGGGGCGGATGCTCTTCCGCGGCGCGCCCGGCTTCGTGAGCAGGTGCCGCCCCACCTCGAGGCTGTGGCACATCATGTCGTTCAGGACGCCGCCCCCTTGCAGGTCTCCCTGCCAGAACCACGGCATGTGAGGTCCGCTGTGCTCCTCCGCAGCCCGGGCCAGGTACGGCCTCCCGCTGAGCGCGGCGCCGCGCGCCCAGACGATCTCGCGCCCCCGCTCGAGCCCCGGCGAGAAGAGCTGGTCTTCGAGATAGCCGTGCAACACCCCGGCCTTGGTGACCAGCTCCACCATCCGTCGCGCCTCGGCGGCGTTTCGAGCCAGCGGCTTCTCACAGGCGATGCCGACCAGCTTTCCGCCCTTGCCCAGCGCCTCCACGATGCGCTCCATGTTCTCGATGCGCGCGTGGTTGGGGCCGCAGATCCAGATGCAGTCGATCTCGGGCGCCGCCACCATGGCCTCGATCGACGCGAAAGCCTTCGCCTCTCCGACGCGCAGCGAGCGGGCGAGGGAAGCGGCCTCCTCCGCCCGTCCCGGGTTCGGGCTCCAGACGCCGCGCACATCGGCGTCGCGAACTCCCACCCAGGAGCGAATGTGGAAGCGCGTGATGAAGCCGCTGCCGATGAAGCCCACGCCCAGTCGACGGTCTCCCATCGGTGCCCTCCCGGGCCTGCGATGCTACCACTGCGACCGGCGTACGAGGGCAAGAGCTGAAGTTGAGCACCAGCAGTCCGATCGACCGATTCGCAATCGTCCGACCATGGCGTATCAGAAGAGCTGGGGGTGAACGCCTGAGGGGGTCTGGAGTGCGCGAGAAGCAAGACGCGCTGAGAATGCCGCACCTGTCCCTTCCACACAGCAAGCGCGAGCCAGCCCCATGCTATAGTCGCGCCGATTGGGCGGAGGCTTGGCAGCGGCCAAGCCGTCGTCCCCGCGCATGCCCGTCGCGGAACGAGTCCGAGTCTTCGTTGCGTCCCCAGGGGACGTGACGGCGGAGCGGGAGCAGCTCCGCAGGGTCGTGGCTGAACTCAACGCCACGCTCGGGGAACGGTTCGCCCTCAGCATCGATCTCCTTGGTTGGGAGACCCATGCCCATCCTGGGATGGGACGACCCCAGGGCCTCATCAACGACCAGATCGGCTCTTACGACGTCTTCATCGGCATGATGTGGAGGCGCTTCGGGTCGCCAACCGGCACCGCCGGCTCAGGCACAGAAGAGGAGTTCCGGTCGGCGTACGATTCCTGGCAGAAGACGGGTCGCCCGAAGATCCTCTTCTATTTCAGCGAAGCCCCTGCGCCGCCCCCAAGATCGCGTGAGGAGGCGACCCAGGCGATGAGGGTCACCGACTTTCGCGCCGAGCTCGAAAGCCGTGGCCTGGTCTGGACCTACGGCGAGTCCACGAGCTTCCAGGACGTCGTCCGCCCGCACCTTCACCGCCTCCTGATGGCCGAGTTCGTTCGACAGAGCTCCGGTTCCGGAGTGGCCACCGGAGAGCCCGCTCCGGCAGAAGCTCCCGATCTCTGGCAGGCTTGCCTCAGGTACGCTGGCAATCCCGAGATACGCAGTCTTCGCTATGTCGGCTTCCGGCTCGCACGAAAGGAGCCCCCCAGCCTCGACATCCTTGAGGTTTTCGAGCCTCTGGACGTGGAGCCGAGGACGCGGCGGGCCATCTCGACCGAGGCATCGTCCGCGGACGGGCAGGGGGCGCGTCGCGGAGGCGAGGGCCTCTGGAGCCAGGGCCTGTGGCAGACTTCCTCGGGTCCCCCCGTCCCGTTCCCCACCATGTTCGGATCTCACCGCTCCCTCATCGTCCTGGGTGACCCTGGTTCCGGCAAGACGACGCTCCTTCGGTGGCTCGCGGTCGTTGCGGCCCAGGGGCCGGAGGCGATGTCACGCGCGCTCGGTACCACCGAGCGGGTCCTCCCCTTGCCGGTGAGCATCGGTCGGCTGCGCCAGATCGGGCGCTCGATGGTCGGCGCCGCGGTCGCGAACGTCCTCGCACGGTACTTCTTCGATCGCAGCGTTGGCGAGGAGGCCGCCCTCCTCGAGTTCTTCCACGCGCGCCTCGAGGCTGGGGACGCACTCATCCTGCTGGATGGCCTCGATGAAGTCGACGCCGCGGAACGCCCCGCCGTGCAGGGTTGGCTCGAAGCCTTCGCCGCCCGCTATCCCAAGAACCGCTACGTCGCGACGTCGCGCATCGTCGGCTTCACAGGGTTCCAACTCCCGGGCGGCGTTGAGATCGTGGTTCGCCCGTTCGACGACAAGCAGGTCGAACGGTACGTCACGAGCTTCAGCCGCCGATACCAGGAGTGGGAAACGGGGGCCGACATGCCAGCGACCGCCGACGAGCACTCGAAGGAGCTGCTGAGCGCGCTCGACCGAAATCCTCGCCTCAAGGCGCTGGCGCGAAACCCATTTCTCTTGTCCGGAATGGCCTTGATCCACCGGGCCGAAGGCCGCCTGCCGCGGTACCGCGTCCAGGCCTACGAGCTATTCGCACGGGCGCTCTGTGAGACCTGGAGTACCGCACGCCGCCTGGTGGGGGAAGGCCCCGAGCAAGAGATCCCGTACGAGGAAGAGGGTCTGCCGATCCTTGGTCAGCTCGCGTACCGCATGCACGAGAAGTGGCCGTCGGGGGTCGCGCCGGAGAGTTTCGTGGTCGACACGCTCGCTGACCTTCTGGTCGACCTGAGGGGCATCGATCGCCGGGCTGCCCGACGCGTTGCCAAGCGCTTCCTAGGCCGGGCCGCGGAGGACGTCCAAGTCCTCCTCGAGCGCGGGGCCGGTGAATGGGGGTTCCTGCACTTGACGTTCCAGGAGTTCTTCGCCGCCGCCGGTCTGCACGCCACCGAGGAGTTCGAGGCGGCGGCCAAGGAGCGCCTTTTTGACACGCGATGGGAGGAGGTCATTCGCCTCGGAGTGGGGTACCAAGCACTCGTGCAGAAGCGGCCCTTGGCTGCTCGCCGTTTTGTCGAGGCCGTCTTTCGCACGCGCCTCACGGATGAGAATGCCTGGATCACGCGTGTCTTGAGAAAGCAGGTGCCACTGGCGGGCCTGCTCGCGACGGAAGCAGGAGATGCGATCCCCGTTGACCTCCAGGAGGAGATCGGACGAGCCCTTTCGGCCTGGATCCTGGACATGCCGAAGGTCGTGACCACGCCCGTGCTCCGGGAAATCGCCCCCAGCGAGTTCCGCGAAATCGTTGCTTCCCATCTCGAGGCCGTGCTACGGGGTGATCACGACAACTTCCTGCGATTGGTGGCAGCGCGCGCGCTCGGAGAGTTGAACGCGAGGCAGGCGGTGCCTGCGCTTATGGCGGCACTGCCGGACCTGAACTCGCAGGTCCGGCTCCACGCCGCCTTGGCCCTCGGCGAGATTCGCGCTGAAGCGGCCGTCCCCGATCTGGCCCGCCTTCTCTGCGACCCGGACCTGATGGTCCCGCTGGCCGCCGCCGAGGCATTGGGCCGGATCGGGTCCGATACCGCAATAGAGCCTCTCGTGGACGTGCTGCAGCGGACGGAAGCCGGCACCCATCTGAAGACCTATGCCGCTCGAGCTCTCGCCCGGCTCCGTCCTGCCTTGGCCGCCGAGATCTTGGAGGAGACGCGCAAACACGCCGATCCTGCCATCCGTGCCAGCGCGGTGCGGGCTCTGAGCGCCCTTGGTGGCCTTGCCACCGTTTCCATCACGAGCAGTCTCCTCGACGTCAACGCGACCGTCCGCTGGAATGCCGCGCGCGCGAGCGCAGACCTGGGCAGCGCCGCTCCAGTAGCCGATCTGATCCGCGCCCTGCGCGACGTGGATGAGCGGGTCCGGGCCAGCGCCGCGGAGGCCCTGGGGAACCTGCGCGCCCTCGCTGCGCTTGGTCCGCTACAGGCGTTGACCGTTGATTCCGATCCCAAGGTGCGAGGCGATGTGGCCGAGGCGCTCGGACGGCTCGGCTCCGAAGAGTCCTTTGAGACCCTCTCATCCTGTCTGCAGGATCCGGTAGACGAGGTTCGCTCCGCCGCCGCGCTCGCATTGGGCCAGATCCGGGCCGCGGGAGCCACCCTTCTCCTGCTCCGCGCGCTCGACGACCGGGCGCCGGCCGTTCGTGCCGCCGCGATACTGGCCTTGGGCGACCTTGGGTGCGAGGACGCAATGGAACGCATCCTCTCCTTCCTGGGCGACGAGCCTTCCCTGAATGTTCACGGAGGGTCGCCATCGCACCTCGTCGCTCCCATTCACCGCCCGGACCGTCATCTCCGAGCCTGCGCGCTACAGAGCCTCTCCCGCTTCAGCCACCCGAGCGCTTCGCGAGCGGCGGTCAAGGCCCTTGACGATGGCGATCCGGAGGTGGTCCGGGCCGCGATCCGGGCCTTTCGGCGGTTGCGCACGGGCTTCCCTCTGGAGCAGCTCGTCCGGATGGCCGAAGCGGAGATGGGGAGCCGTCTCCACGACGATCGTTGGTACAACCGACAGGTCGCGCTCGAGGTTCTGTGGGGGGTAGCCGAAGCTCGTCCGTGATACTGAGGCGTCTCATCGATTCCCAAGAGGCTTTGAGTGTCGTGGCCATTCCGGGCAACGCGGCCAACGAGTGCGGTCGCTCCAGCCATTCTCGAACGTCGTCGCCACCCCCGACGCATCCTCGAGCCGCGCGCCCCGGCGTAACAAGGTCCCCCTCATGCACACCTGCTGTCAAATTCGGAACCAGAATCCGCCATCAGAATCCTTGACACCCCTGCAAGCCGCGGATAATCTCCATGGGTTCCCTCCCGAGAAGTCTCGCTATGTGGCTCGGTAGCGTCTGCCTCGCCCTCACCACGCAGGCTCGGCCTGAGCGGGGTACGTCGATCCGGTGGCCCCGAGTGGCGGACCGCAACCCGAAGGGAGCACCATGCCGAAGAGCGTGAAGACCCGGGGAGGCCAGGAACCGACAGTCCCCAGGGCGCGCTGGAAACGTCCCCAAGACTCCGCCGGTCATGGCCAAACCACAGCGTGTCCTGGTCAAGCTGCGCGGCGTCAGCGCGTTCGCGGCGGTGGACTCGCGGGCAAGGCTCCGTCCTCTCTTCGACCCGCCGGCGGGCAAGGTCGCGGCCTTCGGCCTGGGCGCCGGGCCGCAATGGTTTGTCGCCGACCTTCCCGACGGCGCGGCCACCCCCTGGGACCTCGCACACGGGCGGGTCGCGGACCAGCTCGGAGTCGAGGAGTCGGACGTGGTCTTCGCGGAGCCCGACCTCGTCCACACGATCTTCCAGGACGAGGCGAGAGAAGGGGCGCCCGGACCGTTCGCGCTCGGCGACGACTGCGTCGAGCTCCCCCAGAACGACGCCAACGGCCAGGCCGTCGGCCCGCACGCCGGCTGGCACCTCGACGACGATTTCTCCCAGCTCGCGAGTGCGAGGGAAGCCGTGAAGTTCGCCGACCCGCGCACGCGGGTGGCCCACCTGGACACCGGCTACTACGGCAAGCACGTGAGCCTCCCCGCCCACCTCTCCCGAACCCTGCAGCGCAGCTTCGTCGAAGAGGACCCCGACCCGGGAAGCGCCGAGGACCCCGACCGGAACGTCATCCTGGACAACTCCGGGCACGGCACGGGCACGATCGGCATCCTGGCCGGGAAGGCCATCCCCATGCTCGAGGACCTGGTGATCGGCGGCGCGCCCGACGCCGAGGTCGTCCCCCTCCGCATCGCCGACCGCGTGGTGCTCCTGCACACGAGCGCCTTCGCCCGCGCGCTCGCCTACGCCATCGACTGCCAGTGCGACGTCGCGTCCATGAGCATGGGCGGCCTGCCCTCTGACGCCTGGCGCGAGACCGTCGATCGCGCCTACCTGGCCGGCCTGTGCATGGTGACGGCGGCAGGCAACAACTTCGGTGGCCTGCCCACCCGGCACGTGGTCTATCCCGCGCGCTACGGCCGCGTGATCGCCGCCTGCGGGGTCATGGCGAACGGACAGCCGTACACCCATCTCCAGAAGCGCAGCATGGAGGGCAACTTTGGGCCCAAGAAGGTCATGAGCCACGCCCTCGGGGCCTTCACGCCGAACATCCCATGGGCGGTCTTCGGCTGCCCCGACACGGTGCGCCGGAACGGGGGCGGAACCTCCGCCGCCACGCCGCAGATCGCGGCCGCCGTGGCCCTCTGGTTCGAGAAGTACAAGAACGAGCTGCCGAGGGACTGGCGCCGCATCGAAGCCGTCCGCAATGCGCTCTTCACGACCGCTCGGAAGGCGCACGACGACGAGCTGGGCCACGGCGTGCTGCAGGCCCTGGCCGCCCTCGGCGTGAAGCCGGTCCTCGACTTGCCCCAGACCAAGTCCGACAGCGACTCCTTTGCCTTCCTCCGCGTCATCACCGGCCTCGGGATCGTGGAGCCTCCGCCACGGGAACGGATGTTCAACCTCGAGCTTTCGCAGCGATGGCTGCTGAACCCCGAGCTGCAGGAGATCGTGCCCGATCCCGACGACGCGAAGCTGGACGACAAGGCCCTCGAGGTCTTCATGGAGGCGGTCGTCAGCGACACCGGTGCGTCCTTTGCGCTGCGCAAGCACGTCGCGGCCCGCTACCCGATGATCGCCCGCAGGTCGGTCAAGTTCACCGCGAACGCGGTGGGAGTCGTGCCCGAAGACCTGCCGGCCTGCGAGGCCCAGCCGGCGCTGACCAGCCCTCCCTACCGCCGGCTCCGGGTCTACGCCACCGACCCGAGCGCGTCGACGCGGCTGGAGACAGCGGCCATCAACGAGGTGACCCTCGCCGTTCGCTGGGAGGCGCTGGACGAGAAGGGGCTGGCGGGAGAATACCTGGAGATCGACGACGTGGATCCCTCGGGCCGCCGCTACGACAGCGTGGACCTCAACGATCCGCGGCTGCTCGCGCAGGACGGGTGGGCCCCCTCCGAGGGCAACCCGCAGTTCCACCAGCAGATGGTCTACGCCGTGTCCATGAAGACCATCGCCCACTTCGAGAAGGCCCTGGGCCGACCGGTCCTCTGGCGCCACCGCCGCGACCCGCAGAACGAGCTCAACGACAAGATCTTCGTGAAGCGCCTGACGGTCAGGCCGCACGCCCTGCGGGAAGCCAACGCCTTCTACAGCCCGCAGGAGGTCGCCCTCCAGTTCGGCTACTTCGACGCCGCGGGGGACGACCCCGGCGACCACGTGCCCGGCAGCCGCGTCTACTCCTCGCTGTCGCACGACATCATCGCGCACGAGACCACCCACGCGATCGTCGACGGCATGCACCGGCGTTTCAACGAGCCGACAAACCCCGACGTCCTCGCCCTTCACGAGGCTTTCGCGGACATCGTGGCCCTCATGCAGCACTTCATGATCCCCGAGCTGCTGGAGAGCGAGATCCGCCGCATCCGCGGGGACATCGAGGCCGAGTCCATGCTCGGGAGCCTCGCGGTGCAGTTCGGGCGCGCCACGGGCGGCCGCGGCGCGCTGCGCGACGCGATCGGCAGGACGGAGAACGGGGTCTGGAAGCGACACCAGCCGAACCCGGCCGACCTCAGCAAGCGCCTGACCCCGCACTCCCGCGGCGCCGTCCTCGTGGCCGCGGTCTTCGACGCCTTCATCGCCGTGTACAAAGCGCGCATCGCCGACCTGCTGCGGATCGGAACCGGTGGAACGGGAGAGCTCCCCCGGGGGGCCGTCCACCCCGACCTCGCGCATCGGCTGACGGACGAGGCGGCCAACACCGCCGCCCACGTCCTTCACATGTGCATCCGCGCCCTCGACTACCTGCCCCCGGTCGACGTCACCTTCTTCGAGTTCCTGCGGGCTCTCATCACTGCCGACTTCGACCTCGTCCGGGACGATCAGAACAACTATCGCGTCGCCTTCGTGGAGGCGTTCCGCCGGCGCGGGATCTACCCGGTCAATCTCGGCGCGGCCACGCCAGATACGGTGCGGACGCTGTCCGTGGACACACTGCGCTGGAAGGGCCTCGACCTCTCCGAGCTCTCCCGGAAGGCGCAGGACGAGGTCTGGGAGCAGTACAAAGGCATCGTCACGCGCCTGAAGGCATACGCCGACCAGTGCCTCTACCTGGAGGACCGCGAGGCGCTCTTCGAGCAGACGCGGGTCGAGCGGAGGAAGATGCACGACGAGCTCAAGGTGGCGTTCAAGAAGGTACCGGAGTTCGCGAGGGGGCTCGGGCTCGACCCCAAGCAGGGTTTCGAGGTCCACGAGCTCCGGTCCGCCATGCGCACGAGTCCGGAGGGCCGGCACATCCCGCAGGTGATCGTCGCGCTGACGCAGTCGAAGCTGCTCGACAGGTCGAAGGGCGACGTTCCCGGGAACCGCTTCCGAGGCGGCTCGACCCTCGTGGTGGACCTGTCGGTCCCGGAGGTCAAGTACCGGATCGTGAAGCACATCGACAGCGTGGACCGAGAGGCGCGGACCGCCGCCTTCACCAAGGCGGCGGCGGACGACCCGTTGCGGGCCCTTCTCTTCACGCCACAGCAGAGCGAGCCGTTCGCGGCCCTCCACCTCCTCTCGGACGACGCCGGGTAGCTCCCCAGCGCGGGAAGGCCGGTGCGATCCGACGGCTGAGAGAAGCCCGTCACGCCCTCGGGCGCACCCGAGTAGGCCGTTTGACCCATGGCAAGCGGTCTCACCGCGCGCGGATGATATTTGGCGGCTCGCGCGCATCTCGGTGACCACCCGGGAGGCATCTGCCGGAACCCGCGGAAAAGCGCCATGACTCTGGCGGCGGGTCGACGCCTCGGCTCTTACGAGATCCTGGCGCTCCTTGGGGTTGGGGGCATGGGCGAGGTCTACCGCGCCCGCGATCCCCGCCTCGGCCGCGACGTCGCCATCAAGGTCCTGCCCGAGCGCTTCGCCGCGATCCCGGACCGCCTGGGCCGATTCGCCCAGGAGGCCCGCGCGGCCTCCTCCCTGAATCATCCCAACATCGTCACCATCCACGAGGTCGGCGAGACGGAAGGGCTGCCCTTCACCGTCATGGAGCTCGTCGAGGGCCCGACGCTGCGCCACCTCCTGCGGACCGAGCAACCGCTGGCGGCCCGGAAGGTCCTGGACATCGGCTGCCAGCTGGCCGAGGGCCTGGCCCGGGCCCACGCCGCCGGGATCGTCCACCGCGACCTCAAGCCCGAGAACGTGATGCTGACGCGCGACGGCTACGTGAAGATCCTCGACTTCGGCCTCGCCAAGCTGCGCAGCGACGGCGGCGGTGCCGAGCGACCAGTCGGCGAGCCAATCTCGGAGCTGCCGACGTGGCCGGAGGCCCCGGGGTCCCCCCAGACCGGAGCGGGCGTCCTCATGGGGACGGTCGGATACATGTCGCCCGAGCAGGCGCGAGGCCGGCCTGTGGACCACCGCTCCGACCAGTTCGCCCTGGGCGCGATGCTCTACGAGATGGTGACCGGGCACACTCCTTTCCAGCGCGAGACCCCGGTCCAGACCCTCGCTGCGATCATCGAGGACGAGCCGGAGCCCCTCAAGAACCCCGCCTTCCCGGCCCCCGCGCGATGGGTCGTCGAACGGTGCCTGGCCAAGGAGCCGGCCGAGCGCTACGCGTCCACGCTCGACCTCGCCCACGAGCTGGGCAACGTGCGCCAGCACCTCTCGGAGGTGAGCAGCCTGGGCGCCGCGGCGGTGGCCACGCCTCGCGCGCGCTGGCACTGGCACCTCCCACTGGCGCCGGGCCTCGCCGCGGTCGGTGTCGCGGTGCTCAGCCTCCTGTTGTTCCTCCGCGCGCGCGAGCCTCTCCAACGCTGGATCGAGAGCCGGACCCCCCTTCCCGCGCAGAAGCGCGTCGCCGTCCTGCCCTTCGACCTCGCGAGCCCCGATCCCGAGGACCGCTTCCGCTCCGACGGCCTCGCCGAGGCGCTGACCGTCCGCCTGGCGCGGCTCGAGCCCTTCCAGCTCGGCTTGACCGTCGTCCCCGCGAGCGACGTGCGGGAGGGCGGGGTCACCACGGCCGAGGCGGCTCGGCGCACGCTGGGCGCCACCTTGGTCGTCGCCGTCCGCCTGCGGCGCCTCGGCAATCACCTGCGCCTCGACGCGAGGCTCGTGGACGCGGCGGGCTCGCGCGTCCTGCGCAGCCTGCCGCCGCGGGACCATCCTCTCGACGCCCTCTCGCTGCAGGATGGCGTCGTGGAGGCGGTGGCGGACCTGCTCGAGCTCCCGCTCGCCCCGGCGGAGAGGCGCGTCCTTCAGCAGGACAGCACCGCGGTGGGGGGCGCCTACGCGCTCTATCTCCAGGCGCGCGGCCACCTGCAGCGCTTCGAGCACGCGGGGAACCTGGAGAACGCGATCTCGCTCCTCCAGAAGGCCCTCGAGCAGGACCCCGCCTACGCCCTCGCGTACGCGGCGCTCGGCGAGGCGTACTGGCGACTCTACGAGCTCCAGAAGCGGCCGGAGCTGGTGGCCCTGGCCCAGGACAACTGCCGGAAGGCGATCGGCCTCAACGACCTCCTGGCTCCCGTGCACGTGACCCTCGGCATGATCCACCGCGGCACCGGAAAGGAGCAGGAGGCGCTCACGGATCTCCAGCACGCGCTCGACCGGGACCCTCGCAGCGCGGACGCATACCGCGAGATGGGCCGGGTGCAGGGGGCCCTCGGGCGGACGAAGGAGGCGGAGCAGGCATTCCGTCGCGCGGAGGACCTCCGGCCATCAGACTGGGCGGTGCACAACTACCTGGGCGCGTTGTACCTCGCGATGAACCGCCTTGCCGAGGCCGAGGCCCGTTTCCGGCGCGTGATCGCCCTCGCCCCCGACAACCCGCGGGGTTACACGAACGTGGGCGCCGTCTGTTTCCGCCAGGGGCGGCTCCAGGAGGCCGCGGACGCCTTCCGCCGCTCGATGGCCATCCGCTCGACCGCTGCCGCGGCCTCGAATCTCGGAACGACACTCTTCTTCCTGGGCCGCTACGAAGAGGCCGCGCGGGCCTTCGAGGTCGCGGTGAATCAGAACGACCGGGACGCCGTCGCGTGGCTCAACCTCGGCCGGGCCCAGTTCGAGGGCCCCGGCACGCGGGAGAAGGCGCGCGCCCCGCTCGAGCGGGCGATCTCTCTGGGCGAGGAGCAGCGGGCCGTGAATCCCCGGGACGCCGGGCTCCTCGCCGATCTCGCCGACGCCCACGCGATGCTGGGCAACGCCGGGCCGGCGCGCGAGCTGACGACGCGAGCCCTGAAGCTGGCTCCCAACGATAGCGAGGTCCTCTACACCAGTGCCGAGATCGATGAGCTGCTGGGCCACCGCGAGGCCGCGCTCCAGAAGGTCGAGCGGGCGCTGGCCCTGGGCTACCCGCGGTGGGAGATCGAGCGCAGTCCGTCGTTCAAGGCGCTTCGCGAGGACCCGCGCTTCGCGGACGTGCTGAAGGGCGAGTCGCACTCACGCCACGAGAAGAACCCGCAATGACTTGAATACCGGGCAGGTACCGGGAGGAGGAGGACATGGCCAACTCGGACATCTTCATTTGCAGGCTGGAGGAGGGGGACTACTGGGCCTACCCGAGCCCGTTCGTGGCCCACGGCGGCAACTCCAAGATCCAGTTTCGCAACCTCACGGACGACACGATCGCGATCGACTTCGGCAACGCGCCGGTAGGAAAGAAGAGCTTGTCGCTCGGGCCGAACGCCGCGAACTCCGTGAAGGTCAATGGCGACGCCCCGGCGGGGCTCTACGAATACGTTGCGGAGCTGAATCCAGCGAAAGGGACCGTGAAGGCGCGACGCATCCTGGTGAAGGGAGGCTCCCCGCCCCGGATCATCATCGACACGTAGCGCACTGCGTGCCGACCGTCCGGATCAGTGGGCGGGCAGCTTCAGCTCCTGCGGACCGCTGGCCAGCGGATACGTCTTGTCCCGCCAGACGAGCTCGCCGGTCAGGCCCGGAAGGCAGCGTGACCGAGGCGCCGATGTCGGTGCCGTAGCGGCGGTAGGCCACGACGACGTCCCCCCGCGGGTGCGGGAAGGCCGCGTTCAGGCGGTCGAGGGAACCCAGGTGCGGCTCGATGCGCACCGTCTTGAAGCCGGGTGAGCCGGGCTTGATGCCGGCCACGAGGGTCAGCAGGTCGTAGTTGGGGTGTGCGCTCCAGGCGTGGCAGTCGGAGCGCGACGCGAGGCTCGGGGGTTTCGGCCCAGGTCGAGAGGCCGAGGTCGAGCATCTCGCGCCAGGGCTCGAGCTGCGGCAGGTACTCGTCGCCACGGCCCGTGGCCTCGAGCGCGCGGGCGAGATAGAAGCGGAAGTAGTAGCTGGCCTTGGCGAGCCCGAGACCCTTGGCCGGCGTCCCCGGCAGCGTCGCCGAGGTTCCATCGGCCGAGGACAGCATGGGCTCGGCCAGGACCTTGTCGAGAACCGACGCGCGACGGCCCGCGGGCACGGCCTCGGCCAGGACCGCGAGGATGTTGGCCTGCTGGCTGAACTGGGCCTTGGCCTTGGTGTCGGCCACGAGGCCCTTGGCCTCGTCCCAGCAGAGCTTCACCACGGCGTCCGCCGCCTTCTGCGCGGCCTGCCGGTAGGCGGCCGCGCGCGCGCGAATCGCCCACTGCGGCCTCGAGGTCGGCCCCCTCGCGCAGCGCGTTCACCATCTGGAGCGTGATCGATGTCGAGCCCCCGTTCTCGTCCTGCGGGCGGCACCCCGGAGGCGAACGGCCCCGTCCAGTCGATGAAGCTCCACCAGGGCACGAAGCCGACGAGGCCGTCCTCGCGCTGGTGCGCGAGGTAGAAGTCGAGGACGCTGCGCGTTCCCGGGAGCTGCTGCTTCACGAAAGCCGGGTCGTCGCGGTAGCGCCAGAAGTCGTGGACCATCCCCACCCAGAGCAGCGAGAAGGGCGGGATGTACTGGGGCGGGCTCGAGGGGTAGCGGCTCGAGGTGATCCCGTCCGATCGGCGCGAGTGGTCGTAGGCTTCGATGGCCTGGCGCGCGAGGCGGTCGTCCCCGGCCACCGCGTAGGAGATGAGCGCCTGGACCCGCGTGTCCCCGACGTACTGGAGCTGCTCGTAGTAGGGGCAGTCCATGTAGGTCTCGTGCGCGCACAGCCGCGCGGTGCGCCAGCCGGTCTCCCAGACCCGCGCCAGGGTCGGGTCGCCCGCGTCGAAGCGGCCCTTCTCCGCGAAGGGGTAGCCGGTGGCGAAGGCCAGGAGGCCGTCGATGACGAGCGGCTCGTCCGCCGGTCTCCACCTCGACCTCCAGGAACCGCCAGGTCCGCCACCAGAGCGGCTCGAAGACGCGGCCACTTCCGCCGTCGGGCAGCACGAGGTCGCTGAGGCCGACCAGGCGCTTGCCGAGCGATCTCGTTCCGGTTGCCCTTCGTGAAGCGGTCCTTGACGAGGGCCTCCTGGTAGCTGAGACGCACCTTCGCCCCCCGACCCCTCGAGAAGGACAGGCGCGGGTAGGCGGCCACCAGCTCCTTGCGGTCGAACAGGATCGTGGCCTTCGTCCTCGCGGGGATGAGCCCGTCCGGCGACAGCGGGCCCATGTCGGGTGTGCTCTCGATTCGGGCGACGCTGCCGGCGGACACCTGCCGGTACTCCATCGGCGGCAGCGCGTCGGGCACGAGCCATCGGCCCTCGGGGGTGAGCGCCCAGCCCGGGGCCTCGCGGATCGAACGCGGGTTGCCGGCGCCCAGGGCCGCCGCCGGCTGCCATCGGCCCGGAGCCGCCGTCCGCGCCGGGAAGCCGGCTCCAGTCCCAGTCGTAGCGGGCTGCGTCGAGGCGCTCGCCCGGCCCCACCACGAAGTAGGTCCCCGCGGCGCGGAGCGCCGCGACGCCTTCCGGCCACGGCTGGTGGCCGGGCTCGGGAGCGCACTCCCAGGTCTTGTCCGTGCGCACCGACGCCTCGGCCTCGGTGTCGGCCTCGGCGATGAAGCCGGTGCGGTCCGTGACCTGCGCCACGGGCGCGTCCTTGCCGAAGTTCCACACCAGGGCCACGAGCAGGTTCTTGCCCGGCTTCAGGAGCGGAGCTAGGTCGAAGGTCTCGAAGCGCCAGTAGTAGAGGTCGCCGCGCGAGGGGCCGATGCCCACCCGCTGGCCGTTGACGGAGAGCACGAAGCGCTGATCGGCGCTCACGTGAACCCGGAAGCGCGCGGGCACCTGGGGCAGGTCCAGCACCTTGCGGAAGCGGTAGACCCCGGCGTCCCGGTCGGGCGCGCCCGGGCACGCGATCCACTGCGCCTTCCACGGCCGGCGCATCACGGCGTCGGAAACCGGAGGAGGCTCGGCCGCGCCCAGCGGGCAGGCGGCGATCAAACCCAGGACCAGGCTTCTCGGCTTCATCGCTCCTCTCCGCGCGTCGGGCCGAAGAAGCCCGGCCGCCTACTTCCGACTGAGGACGCCCAAGCCCTGCATCCAGGCCGCGCACAGGGCCGGCCAGGTCGACAGCGCCGGGTCCTTGGGAGCCAGACCCACACCGTGCGGGCCCTTGGCGTAGACGTGCATCTCGGCGGGCACGCCGGCCTTGCGGAGGGCCGCGAAGAACAGGGTGGAGTTCTCGACCGGCACTCCCGGGTCATCCGCCGTGTGGAAGAGGAACGTGGGCGGCGTGTCCTTCGTGACCTGAAGCTCGTTCGACAAGCTCTCCACGAGCTTCGGGTCGGGGTCCTTGCCGAGGAGGTTCTCGAGCGAGCCCTTGTGCGTGTAGGCAGACGCGAGCGAGATGACCGGATAGGCCAGCACCATGAAGTCGGGCCGGCTGCTCTGGCGCTCGACCGGGTCGGCGTCCCCGGCGTGCCCCGCGTCGAAGTGCGTCCCCGCGGTCGAAGACAGGTGGCCGCCCGCCGAGAAGCCCAGGATGCCCACCCGGGTCGCGTCGATGCCGAAATCGCGCGCCTTGGCACGCACCAGGCGAATGGCCCGCTGCGCGTCCTGAAGGGGGGCGGGATGGTGATAGCGGGGTCCCAGCCGGTACTGGAGAACGAATGCCGAAACGCCGAGGCCGTTGAGCCACTCGGCGACCTGCTTGCCCTCGTGATCGGCGGCCACCACCCCGTAGCCGCCACCGGGGCAAACGACCACGGCGGCGCCGTTGGCCTTGTCGGCGGGAGCGCGGTAGATCGTGATCTTCGGCTTGTCCACGGGCTCGGTGCCCACGGCGCCCGGGCGCGCCCGCGGGCCAGAGGAGCTGGAACTCGCGATCGCCGTGGGCCGTGTCCACGGGGCCGATCTTGTAGTCGGTGGCGCCCGCTGCGGCCGGAAGCTGCGCGGCCACGAGCGGCGTCAGAGACAGGCTCGCGAGCAGGAAGGTAGCGGTGCGGCCAACGGTCACAGGCTGCCCTTCTTCATCTCGCCCAGGAGGTAGTCGCAGGAGCGGACGACGAGGGCCATGATCGTGAGCGTCGGGTTCTGGCATCCGCCCGAGGTGAAGCCGGCGGCGTCGATCACGAACAGGTTGTCGACGTCGTGGCTCTGCTGGAACTGGTTGAGGACCGAGGTGCGCTTGTCCTTGCCCATGCGCGCGACCCCCATCTCGTGGATGCCGTAGCCGGGGACCCGATCCGGGATCGACCAGGGCTGGATGTTCTTGGCTCCCGCCGCCTCCAGCATCTGGGACGCCGACTCCGCCATGTCCGGAGGCATGGCCTTCTCGTTGTCGCTCCAGGCGCAGGTGATCCTGAGGGTCGGGATGCCGAAGACGTCCACGGTGCTCTTGTCGATCTCGACGAAGTTCTCCCAGCGCGGCAGCATCTCGCCGAAGCCGGCGAAGCCGACGGAGGTCACGGGGTCGAGCAGGGACTTCTTGAAGGCATCGCCGAAGCCCGGCGCGTTCCAGTTGAAGGCGGTCGCGCCGCGGCCCTGGAATCCGTAGCCGCGGAGGAACTTTCCGTACTTGGGCCCGTTCTTCGTGTTGCGGAAGCGGATCGCGTAGATGCCGTCGGGACGGTTCGGGCCGTCCATCGTGGGCTTGTCGGCGAGCTCGGGGAACTCGCCGCTGGCCCCGCCCGCGACCCAGAGATGGTCCATGAGGTAGTGGCCGAGGGCGCCGCTCGAGTTGCCCAGGCCGTTCGGGTGCTCGCGGGTGGCCGAGTTGAAGAGCAGTCGCGCCGACTCCAGGGCCTGCGCTCCGACGAGGACCGCGCGGCCGTAGACCTCTTTCGGCTCGCGGGTCACGCGGTCGATGTAGAGGACGCCCTTGGCCCGGTTCTTCGCGGGGTCCATGAGCACCTTGTAGGCCATGGCGTTCGGGATCAGGGTGCAGTTGCCGCTGGCGATGGCGTCGGCCACGGTGGTGAAGGCCGAGTTGAAGTACGACTTCGTGACGCAGCCCTGCTCGCAGGGCCCGCAGTAGTGGCAGGCCTGGCGGCCGTTGATGGGCTTCGTCAGGTTGGCCGCGCGGCCCAGGGTCACGGTCCAGCCGAGCTTGTCCTTGACCCGGGTCTTCACCTGGCGCTCGGCGCAGGTGAGGCCCATGGGCGGCTGGAACTTGCCGTCGGGCAGCTCGTAGACCCCTTCGTTCATCCCGGTGATGCCCACGTACTCCTCGACCTTGTCGTAGTAGGGAGCGAGGTCGGCGTAGGAGAGCGGCCAGTCCTCGCCGAAGCCGTCGAAGGACGCGGCCTTGAAGTCGAGATCGGAGTAGCGGTAGCTCTGTCGGCCCCAGACGTTCGTGCGGCCGCCCACCACCCGCGTGCGGCCCTGCCAGCTGAACGGCTTGCCGGCGGCGGTGGAGTAGGGCTCCTCGAGGTCGTTGACGAACCAGTCGGAGTTGTACTCGCGGCAGGCGTAGCAATCCCTCTGCTTGGGCCGGGTCTTGCGGATGAAGTTGTCGGACTTGTTGCGGTACTTGAGCTCGAAGACGGGCTTGTGCTCGGAGTAGTCGGCAGGCGAGAGCACGCGGCCCGCGTCGAGGAGACCCACCTTGAGGCCGGCCTCGGCGAGCTGCTTGGCCGCCCATCCGCCGGAGGCCCCGGACCCGATCACGAGCACGTCGAATGTCCGGCCCGCCTGATCTGCCACGAGACCTCCTTGTCCAACTGCCCCGGTGAGGCTATCCCGAGGTATCGCCACCGTCAATGCGTACAATCTCCCGCGACCATGAAAGAAACGACATGCGCAGCGCTCGCCCTTCTTGTCCTCGTTCTCGGCTCGGGGCGTCTCGCCTCACAACCGAGCGCTACCGCCGAAGCGAAGGCGCGCATCGACCTCACCAAGGGCGACTTCGTCGTCTCCGTCGTGCCCTCCCTGGGCGGGCGCGTCGTGGGACTGCGAGCCGGGGGCGGTCCGAACCTCCTCTCGTGGGACGAGCGCCGGGAGAACGGTCCGGTTCCCCTCCCCGCCCTCGAAACACCGTTCGAACCCTGGAACGGTCGCGTGATGTGGGTTGGACCCCAATCCGGGTGGTGGGTCGATCAGGACATGGCACCGGCGCGCAAGGCCGCCAAAGCCGGGTGGCCACCTGATCCCTTCCACGAGACCGCGCGCTACGAGGTCCTCGAGCGCACGCGGGACCGCATCGTCATGAAAGGCCCGATGAGCCCGATCACGGGTCTCGAGCTCACGGAAACGGTCGAGATCGTGGGGCCGAGAAGGGTGCGATTCGTCGACGTCGCTTCCAACCGCCGGTCCACCGGCGTCGCCTGGGATCTGTGGCCCAACACGCGGGTGCGGCCGGACGGCTGGCCCTACGTCCCGCTTGCACCCGGCTCGACACCTCGCATCGATGGCCCCAGGCAGCCGACCGCCGGGACCTACCCACATCGAATCGTCGACGGCTACTTGACCCTGCCGCCGGGAATACGGCCGGCTGCCCCCATCGCGCAGCTCCACGCCAAGGTCTTTGTGCAGCCCGCCGTGGGCGAGATCGCGTTCTTCCTCGGCCGGCAACTGCTGCGCCTCCAAGCCGACCTGGTCCCGGCCGAGAAGCTCCACCCCGAGCAGACCTTCGTGGAGCTCTACCGCGGCGCGTCGGCGGACCCCGCCTGGGACATCCTCGAGCTGGAGATGCACGGGGCCTTCGTCCGTCTCGCGCCGGGTGAGTCGATGCGCTTCGAACAGACGGCCGAGATTCTCGACTACACCGGCCCTCCCGAGGCCGCGGCCCACGTCGCTTACCTGAAGGCCCTGCCCAAGCCGGTTGAGTCGAAGCCGCTCCTGCGATAGCGTTTCTCGCGGCCTCACGACGGTGTCGGAGGTCCTACGAGGTGTGGATGAGCTCCGAGGGTCTCCCCGACAAGTGGAACGACGCTGACACCAGCGGCCTGACGGAGCCGGAGCAACTGCTTTACCGCTCCAACCTCCTCGGCTCGGACCTGCGCATCACGAACTACGGCGGCGGCAACACCTCGGCCAAGGTGGAGCAGAAAGACCCCCTGACCGGAGAGTCGGTCCGGGTCCTCTACGTCAAGGGCAGTGGCGGCGACCTCGGCTCCATGAAGATGGACGGCTTCTCGAGCCTGTACGTGGACAAGCTGGAGTCGCTGCGCAAGGTCTATCGCGGCCACGCCCACGAAGACGAGATGGCCGGGTTCTTTCCCCACTGCTTCTTCAACTTGAACCCGCGCGCGACCTCGATCGACACCCCGCCGCACTGCTTCATCCCCCACCGCCACATCGACCACATGCACGCCGACGCGATCATCGCGATCGCCGCGGCCCGGAACGGCGAACGCCTCACCCGCGAGTGCTTCGGGGACAAGGTGGGATGGATCCCCTGGCAGCGGCCGGGCTTCGACCTCGGGCTCAAGGCCGGCCAGATGGCCGCGGACAACCCGCGGCTCGAAGGCCTGATCCTGGGCAGCCACGGCCTCGTGACCTGGGGCCAGACCTCCAAGGAGACCTACAAGGTGACGCTGCGGGTCATCCAGCAGGCCGCCGACTGGCTGGATGCGAAGTCGCGGCCTGAGCCTTTCGGCCCGGTCGTGGCCCCGGCCCTGCCCGTGGCCGCGCGGCAGGCGCTCGTCGTGGAGATCGCTCCCGTGCTGCGGGGCCTGCTCTCGAAGCTGACCCCGAAAGTCCTCCACTACAACGACGCCGACCGGGTGCTCGACTTCGTGGGCCGGGCCCGGTGCGAGGAGCTGGCGGCCAAGGGCACGACCTGCCCCGATCACTTCCTGCGCACCAAGATCCGGCCGCTCTTCGTTCCCTTCGAGCCGGGACGCGAGAGCGCGGCCGATCTGCTGGCGCGCCTGCCCGCCCTCGTCGAGCGCTACCGCGAGGACTACGTCGCCTACTACGAGCGCTGCAAGCAGGCCGACTCCCCCGCCATGCGCGACCCCTACCCGGTCCTCCTGTTGATCCCCGGAATCGGCCTCCTGTCGTTCCACAAGGACAAGTTCACCGCGCGCGTCGCTTCGGAGTACTGGGTCAACACCATCAACGTGATGCGCTGGGCCGAGGGCGTCGATGCCTACGCGCCGATCTCGGAGCAGGAGGCGTTCAACATCGAGTACTGGGTGCTCGAGGAGGCCAAGCTCAAGCTGCTGCCGAAGCCCAAGAGCCTGGCCGGACGCATCGCCCTCGTCACCGGCGGCGCCGGCGGCATCGGCAGCGCCACCGCCCGCAAGTTCCTCGACGAGGACGCCCACGTCGTGATCACCGACATCGACCAGGGCGCGCTCGACAGCGCGGTCGTCGACCTGGCTCGCGCCCACGGGCGCGACCGCATCCGGGGCTTCCGCTGCGACGTGACCCAGGAGGCGTCGGTGCGCGACTCCTATGCCTACGCGGCGCGCGAGTTCGGCGGCCTCGACGTCGCGGTCAGCAACGCCGGTATCGCGTCGGCCGCTCCGGTCGACGAGACGACGCTCGAGCTCTGGAACCGCAACATCGGCATCCTCGCCACCGGCTATTTCCTGGTGGGTCGCGATGCCTTCGCCCTGCTGAAGCGCCAGGGGCTGGGCGGGTCCATCGTCTTCGTGGGCAGCAAGAACGCGCTCGTGGCCTCGTCGGGGGCCGCCGCCTACTGCACGGCCAAGGCCGCCGAGATCCACCTCGCGCGCTGCCTCGCCCTCGAAGGCGCGGAGCACGGCATCCGGGTCAACGTCGTGAACCCGGACGCGGTCATTCGTGGCTCGCGGATCTGGGGCGGGACCTGGAAGCAGGAGCGGGCGGCGAGCAATCGCATCGAGGAGGCCGAGATCGAGGACTTCTACCGCAAGCGCAGCCTGCTGAAGCGCAGCGTCTTCCCCGAGGACATCGCCGAGGGGATCTTCTTCTTCGCGGCCGATCTGTCGATGAAGTCCACGGGCAACATCCTGAACGTGGACGCCGGCAACCTGGCCGGCTTCACCCGCTAGGAACAGAACATGGCCGAGAAGCTCACCGCCGAAGACGTCGCGCGCGAGAACGGTCCCCGGCTCGCCTGGCTCCAGGAGGACTACGACCACCTCTCGCGCCAGCTCGCCCGTCGTGGCGTCGACATCGAGCGCCTGACCGCGCGGGCCATGGCCTTCCGCGTCGCCGTCCCTTCGTGGGGAGTGGGCACGGGAGGGACCCGCTTCGCGCGCTTCGCGGGCCCCGGCGAGCCGCGGAGCGTCTACGAGAAGCTGGACGACTGCGAAGCGATCAACACCCTGGTGCGCGTCACCCCCGGCATCTCACTCCACATCCCCTGGGACAAGCCGGAGAGTCCGGCCGAGCTCAAGGCCTTTGCCGACTCCCGCGGCCTCTTCTTCGACTCGATGAACTCGAACACCTTCCAGGACCAGCCCGACCAGAAGCTCTCGTACAAGTTCGGGAGCCTGAGCCACACCGATCGCGGCGTGCGCGAGCAGGCGGTGGCCCACAACCTCGAGTGCATCGCCCTCGGGCAGAAGCTCGGAGCCCGTTCCCACACCGTGTGGGTGGGAGACGGCGGCAACTTCCCCGGCCAGCACCACGTCCGCCGCACCCTCGACCGCTACCTCGACAGCCTGCGCGCGATCTATGGCGGCCTGCCCGACGGCTGGCGCCTCTTCATCGAGCACAAGCTCTACGAGCCCGCGTTCTACTCGACCGTCCTCAACGACTGGGGCGTGAGCTACCACTGCACGCGCGAGCTCGGGCCCAAGGCTTTCTCGCTGGTCGACCTCGGCCACCACGCGCCCAACGTCAACATCGAGATGATCGTGGCCCGGCTCATCCAGTTCGGGAAGCTGGCCGGCTTCCACTTCAACGACAGCAAGTACGGGGACGACGACCTCGACTCCGGCTCCATCAAGCCCTTCCAGCTCTTCCTCGTGTTCAACGAGCTCGTGGACGCGGAGCTCGAGCGGGTGGCCGGCTTCGATCCCGCCTACATGCTCGACCAGTCGCACAACGTGACCGACCCCATCGAGTCGCTGATGACGAGCGCCATCGAGGTGGTGCGGGCCTTCGTCCAGGCTCACCTCGTGGACCGCGCAACCCTGAACGAGGCCCAGGAGCGCAACGACGCCATCGTGGCCCTCCAGACGTTGAAGCAGGCCTTCACCACCGACGTGGCGCCGATCCTGGCCATGGCCCGCCACCGCGCCGGCGGCGCCATCGACCCCGTCGCCGCGTACCGCGCCAGCGGCTACCGCGCGAAGAAGGCGGCCGAGCGGCCGGCGCAGGTGGGCCGGGGCGCGGGGATCGTCTAGTACGAAGCTCCACGTCGCCATCGACCTCGGGGCCGGGAGCGGGCGGGCCATGCTCGGCCGGCTCGGCGACGACGGCCTGCTCCTTCAGGAGGTCCACCGCTTCACCTATCCGCCGGCCGAACGCAACGGGCACCTGCGGTGGGACGTCGAGCACATCTGGTCGGCGGTCAAGGACGGCCTGCGGGCGGCGCAGGCCGCGGCCAAGGGCCACGGGGCCGAGATCGCGAGCGTCGGGGTCGACAGCTGGGGCGTCGACTACGGGCTCGTGGACGCGGCCGGGGCCCTCGTCGAGGAGCCCGCCTGCTATCGCGACCCCCGGCGGACTGCCCTCATGGCCGAGGTCCTGGAGCGCCTGCCACGGGAGGAGATGTTCGCCCGCACCGGCATCCAGTTCCTGCCCTTCAACACCGTCTACCAGCTCTACGCCCACGTGAAGGAAGGAATCCCGAGCGGAGCCGTGAGGCTCCTGATGATTCCCGACCTCCTCCACGCCCGCCTCGCCGACACGCACGCAGGGCGAATACACGAACGCCACCACCACCCAGCTCCTCGACCCCAGGACCGGCCGTTGGGACGAACACCTCTTCCGTTCTCTCGGCCTGCCCCGCGAGCTGATGCCGGACCTGGCACGGCCGGGCGACTCGCTGGGAACCCTCCGGCCCTCTCTCCAGGCCGAGCTCGGCTTGCCCGCCCTCTCCATCATCGCCCCCGCGACCCACGACACCGGCAGCGCCGTGGCCGGAACCCCGCTTCGCGCAGGGCTGGGCCTACATCTCTTCGGGCACGTGGTCGCTCGTGGGCGTCGAACGCACTGAGCCTCTGATCAATCCCGAAGTCGCGCAAGCGAGCTTCACCAACGAAGGCGGCGCCTTCGGGACCATCCGCTTCCTGAAGAACGTGATGGGCCTCTGGATCCTGGAGTCCTGCCGACGCGAGTGGGCGGAGAAGGGCCTGGCCACCGACCATGCAGATCTGCTCAGAGCCGCGGCGGCGTTCGACCGCCCCCAGGGGATCCTGTTCCCCGACGCTCCGCGCTTCTTCAATCCCCCGAGCATGCTCGCTGCGGTTCGCGCTGCGCTCGCCGAATCCGGCCAGCCGGCGCCCGAGGACCCCGCCCGGCTGACTCGAGTCATCCTCGACTCGCTGGCCCTGCGCTATGCATCGGTGATCGCCACCATCGAGCACCTCACGGGCGAGAGCATCCCGGGCCTCCACGTGGTGGGCGGCGGCAGCCGGAACGCGTACCTGAACCAGGCCACCGCCGATGCCACGGGCAAGCCGGTGCTGGCAGGACCCGTGGAGGCCACCGCCGTGGGCAACGTGCTGGTGCAAGCGATCGCGTCCGGGGAAGCGGCGTCCCTCGCCGAGGCCCGAAACCATCTCGGGCTGCAGCTCGAGCTCCGAAGGTTCGAGCCAGGTCCCTCGAACGAACCCTGGGGCCCTCTGCGTGATCGTTACCGGGTCGTGGAACGCCAGGCCTCCATCCCGGGAACGTAGCCACGCGCCCACGCCTCACGGGCCGAGGCGCGGCGTTCCCCGGGGCCGTCCCTTCCGGCGAGCCGCAGAGGGTCTGACGCCGGAAGTCGGTGGCCATGCCGAACGCGGGTGCTCTTCACACATTCTGCTTGACAGGTACCCTGGCTGGCCTATCTTGAAGCCATCCCTCCGGTAGCCACACGCGTGTGTCCGAACACGCGTGTTTGGCGTGTGCGTGCCCAGTGCGAGGAGGACGAGAGGGATGAGGGTCCAGCGACCAGGTTCTCACGGCGTCATTCGAGGCATGGACTCGACCGTACGGTCGAGCCTCTTCCAGGGACGGTTCGGGCGCTTGTTCCGCTCGCTGCCACCCGCGCAGTTCGACGTAGCCGATCTCGACAAGCTCGCCGAAACCATGACGGATGATCCCGAGTTTCCGGAAGATCCGGATGCGAGGGACCCCGAGGAGAATCTGGGGATCACCTCAGGCTACACCTACCTCGGACAGTTCATAGACCATGACCTGACTTTCGATCCCGTCAGCAGCCTCGAACGGCAGAACGATCCCGACAGCCTCGTGGACTTCCGAACCCCTCGCTTCGACCTCGACTCCGTCTACGGTCGGGGGCCAGACGACACTCCCTTCCTCTATCGAAAAGACGGCATCCGGATGCTGCTCGGTCGCAAGCTGTCCGGGAACGACAACGACCCCCATACCCGTGACGTCCCCCGCAACACGCCGGCCAACGCGGAGGACGCGCGGGCGCTGATCGGCGATCCCCGGAACGACGAGAATGTCATCGTCTCGCAGCTGCAGGGTTCCGTTCTCCGCTTCCACAACCGCGTCGCGGACGTCATGAAGGACGCAAGGTTCGCGGACGTCCAGCGTGCGGTGCGGTGGCACTACCAGTGGGTCGTGCTCTACGACTTCCTCCCTACCATCCTTCATCCCGACGTGTACAACGCCATCCTGCCCCACGTCGCGAAGCACACGAGCGTCATCAAGAACCCTCCGCAACTCCTCTTCTACCGCCCGCCCCGCAATTCCGCGTTCATGCCCATCGAGTTCTCGGCCGCGGCCTACCGCTTCGGACACTCGATGGTCCGGCCCTTCTACCGCCTGAACAAGAAGCTGCCCAAGCCTTTCGTGATCTTCGCGATCGACACGAGCCAGGTCGAGAACGGCGAGGTCGTCGAAGCTGGCCAGAGCCTGGCGGGGTTCAGGGCGTTCCCCGACGAGTGGGCCATCGACTGGCGGCTCTTCTTCCCGAAGACCGGCGAGAAGCCGGTGCTGTTCGGCGCCAAGGACCGAGTTCAACCCGCCTACAAGATCGACTCTTCACTCGTGAATCCACTCGGCCATCTTCCCGACCTGGATCCCGCGATGCTCGCGAAGCGCAATCTGAGGCGCGGGTTCCAGATGGGCTTGCCGTCCGGCCAGGTCATCGCTGAGGCGATGGGAGAGCGGGTGATCCCCGACAGCTCGCTGAAGGTCGGCAAGGCCACTGAGGAAGACACCGCGGGCAACCCGCTCTTGACCAAGGTGGCTCCCGCCTTCGCGGGGAATGCCCCTCTCTGGTACTACGCCCTGGCGGAGGCTCAGCAACAGTTCAAGGACGACGACACCCCGATCCGATTGGGCCCGGTCGGGGGCCGACTGGTCGGCGAGACGTTCGTCCGACTCCTGCTGGAAGACGGCCAATCATTCCTGCGTCAGGCTCCCAACTGGAAGCCCTTCGAAGGGTTCCGGGCCAAGAACGGTGAGTTCCGGATGTTCGACTTGCTCGACCAGGCCCGCCAGGCGGTGGACACGCAGAACTAGGTCGCTCGGCCGATGGGGCTCGAAACGACCGTCAGATGGGATCGACGACGCTCGCCGGGGCGGGCGAGCTCAATCGACCTTGGCGCCCTCCGCGCGTTGCTTCCCCCGAAGAAAGCTCACGAGTGCCCGCTCCGATTCTCCGAGCGGATCCGAAAACCGCAGCGTCCAACGGCGGGAACCGTCCTCGATGGTCAGGGTGTAGGCCCGCATGTCGGCGGCCCCCGGCGCGGGTGGCTTTCCCTTTTCTCCCCCGCCCAGAGCGGTCACCATCTTCACCGCCTGCGCGGCTTCTTCCGCCGGCAGCGTCGCGGTGTCGACGGTGAAAGGCCGGGCAAGCCCGGGGAAATGAGCGATGCCGCCCTCCATCTCGAGTCGAATGTGCACCTCGCCCTCTCCCGCTCATTATCGACTAGATGTTGATCCCCACCTGTTTCCACGCGTTCCGCACGCTCCCCTCCTCCGCGCCGCCGGAGCCGTAGAGCCTGGCCGCGCTCTGGGCGGTGAGGCGCGCGAAGCTCAGGAAGCCGGACATGGGCCGGAGTCTCGAATCGCGAAGGGTCTCGTACCAGATCCGGCCCGCCTTCTCCCAGGCCTTGCCGCCGATGCCGCTGGCCGTGAGGTAGAACGCCTTGTTCGGGATGCCCGAGTTGATGTGAACGCCGCCGTTGTCGGCCATCGTCCGCACGTAGTGCTTCATGTGGTCGGGTTGCGGGTCCTTGCCGAGAACGGGATCGTCGTAGGCGGTGCCGGGCGCCTTCATCGAACGCAGGGCCACGCCCTTGACCTGCTTGGTGAAGAGGCCGGCGCCGATGAGCCAGTCCGCCGCCGCGGCGTCCTGCTGGAGTGAGTACTGCTTCACCAGCGAGCCGAAGACGTCCGATAGGGACTCGTTGAGGGCCCCCGACTGGTTGAGGTAGACGAGCTGGGCCTCGTCCTGGGTGACTCCGTGGGTCAGCTCGTGGCCGATGACGTCGATGGCAATGGTGAAGCGGTTGAAGATGTCGCCGTCGCCGTCGCCAAACACCATCTGCTGGCCGTTCCAGAACGCGTTGTCGTACTCGACACCGTAGTGCACGGTCGCGTCGAGGGCGAGCCCTTCGTCGTCGATCGAGTTGCGGGTGTAGACGTTCCAGAAGAGGTCGTAGGTCGCTCCCAGCCCGTCGTAGGCTTCATCGGCCGCGGCGTCGCCCGTGGCGGGGCCACCCTCCGACCGGACCACGGTCCCCGGCAGCGTCGAAGTGTTTCCGGCCGTGTAGATCGTGCGCTGACTGACCGCGTCGTCAGCGGCGAGCCCCCCGGCCGGAGGGTGCAGTGCCGCGGCGGCGCGCATGGCCCGGAACGTCGCATCGATCGACATCGTGGTCAGGGCGCTCGCGCGCTGTTTCGCGGTGCCGTTCTGCGCTAGCGCGCGAAGGATGTGAGGCGGCA
The DNA here is from genome assembly GCA_963760685.1 of uncultured Acidobacteriota bacterium. Lineage (GTDB taxonomy): Bacteria > Acidobacteriota > Vicinamibacteria > Fen-336 > Fen-336 > CAVXEA01. The sequence goes on along the minus strand of CAVXEA010000003.1, from coordinate 1,263,199 downwards.
TCACGCAAGGCAACCCCCTCGTCGCGTTCAGGCACATGGCAGACTCCTTCCCTCGGTATTCTCCGCGTCGGACGATGCCCTACCACGGACATGGGTCGCCGCAACTCGACGGCACCCCGTGAAGGATCCAGGAACGACCCGCTTGGACGACCACTACTTCGGAGGGATGTGCACAATGTAGGCACCAAGCGATGATCTGTCAAGACAATCATGCCGCGCTCCGCTTGGCAATGGGCGAGGGAGTGCGCACCCAGAGTCCTCAGGCCCTCGTGCGAGCCTTCAGTCGGCCGTCGCAACCGCGAGCCCGCGAAGACGCTCAGACCAACTGTCGAAGCTTCAGGATGATTTGCTCGAGGGCGGCGCGCCGTTCCGGCTGAGGCACGAGCGGAACGCTCTGCTCGAGATCCTTCAACAGGGTATCCAGCTTCCAGGTTGCGGGTCCGTCCCTCCGGACCTCCGCGTAGAGCCGCTCCGCAGCAGCGACATCGCCGGCATCGAATGCCGCTGCCAGCAGCGTCGGCCGGATCCAGGAGTCCTTGGGATCCCGCCTCCGGGCACGTTCGCATCCGGCCAGGGCCACATAGGCTGCCGCCGTGGCCCGCCCTTCGTCGCCCGGCTCGCCCCGCGCACGGAGCAGTCGCGGCAGGTTGCTCGACGGATAGTAGTCATTGAGGTCGAGGTTCATGCCTCGGTCGTAGTGCTCGATCGCCAGGTCGAGATAACGGCTCCGGTCGGCGCCGGTCGAGTCCAGATAGAGCTTCTTGTATCGTCCCCCGAGCAGGCCTTGACGTTCAGAGCTATCGCCGCCCAGGGCGATGAGGGATTCGAGGGCGGCGATGGCGGCGAGATGGTCGCCGGCCTTGGACTCCGCGAGGGCGCGTTGTTCCCGCACCAGCGGCAGGTCCCGCACGCGCTCCGGGAGGCGGTCGATGAAGGCGATGACCGTCTGCCAGTCGGTGGCGTCGCGCAAGAGGAAGAGCAGCTCGATCGCGACCGCGGGCGAGAGGACGGGCATGGCGAGATGGCGGTCCCGCAGCGCCAGGGCCCGGTTCTTCCGCTCCTCGGCGGGGGCGCGGCGCGCCGCCATCACCTCGCCCTGAAAGTCGGAGAGCTGGCGGACGAAGTTGGCGAAGGTGGCCGCCTTCGACGGGTCGATGCGGTCCGGGAAGCCCGGGATCACCTCCCAGAGAGGCGACCGGCCATCCGCCAGCTTGCGAACACCGTCTCGGAGCGCGGCCCGTACCCCCGTGGCCGTGTCGTCGGTGATGTCGCCCTCCGGCAGGGGATACGGCAGCCTTCGCAGCTGGTCCACGTCGAACAAAGGGCGGGACCAATCGGCGCCGATCAGCACACAGCCCCTCTCCTTCGCGGCATGACGGATCCCCACTTCGTAGTAGACGTTGCCATTGGGAATGGTCATGTCCGCGAGGACGAGGTCGGAGAGAGCGAGTCGCTCGAGCATCTCCTGGATGATGAGGGCGCCGAGGTCCTGGTCGGCACGGACGGGCTCGTATCCCAGCTCCGTGATGAGCGGCGCGAGGGCCTTGTGCCACAGGGCGTCGAAGCTCACCTTGGACGGCCCCCTCCCGACAGGGGCCTGCGTTTCGCGGGTGCCGTACGGCATGATCATGAAGCAGACGGGCATGCAGAGGCCTCCGCGGAAGGCTGAGGATCGCACCGTGCCACAGGGTGTTGGCTGCCGTCAACGCAAACCTGCGGCGGCGACGACGCGCCGGTCGAGTCCACCCCTTCGGGGTCGGCGGACTCCCCACCTGACGCGCCGGGTCTAGGCCCCGATGGAGCGGTCGTACTCCATGTAGCGGGCGGTGGCCTCCGCCACGTCGCGGCCGAAGTACCGCTCGACGACGCGGAGGGCGAGGTGGATGCCCGAGGTCAGGCCGCCGGCGGTGGCGACGTTGCCGCTCTCCACGAATCGACGGCCCTTCTCCACGGTCGACGTCCGGAAACGCCTGGGCCAGGTCATCGAGGAAGTCGTGGTGGGTGGTGGCGGGCCGGCCCTTCAGCAGGCCGGCGCGGCCGAGCGTGAAGGCACCGGTGCACACAGACATCGTCAGGTCGGTGGACGGGCTGGTCTTCCGCAGCCAGGCCAGGACGCGGTCCGAGGCCCTCATGGCCGGCACCACGACCACGCGCGGGCGCCGGCGCGTTGTCCACGGTGTAGTCCGGGACGATACGCAGGCCGCCGGTCACCCGCACCGGCTCCGCCGAGTCGGCGACGGTGAAGAGCTGGAACGGCATCTGCTCTTCGTGACTCTCGCCGCGCGATGGCACCATCGTGTCCTGGAAGACCTCCCACGGACCCGTGAAGTCGATCACGGTGGCGCCATTCGAGACGAGCACGGCCACCGGGATGGGGCCTCGGGGCGGTGGCGTCGAGGCGATCCGAGGCCGAAGGCGGAGCGCCTTCGAACAGCTCGGGGTCAGGGCGCGTGACGAGGGCCAGGCTCGAAGCCACGCCGCACGCGTCGAAGAACTGCCGCCGGAGCACTAGAGGCTCCGCAGCGCGACCTGGGGGTCGATGCTCGTGGCCCGCCGGGCGGGCCCCCAGCAGGCCAGGGTCGCGACCGACCACCAGCACGCTGCCCGAGGCGACGAAGCAGACGATGTCCGTCGGGCCCACCCCGAACAGCATCCCCGAGACGAGACGGGTGAGGGCCAGCGCTCCGGCCACGCCCAGGACGAGGCCGATCGCGACCGACGAGAGGCCCTGGCGGAGGAGCATGCCCACGACCCGCGACGAGTCGGCGCCGAGCGCCATGCGGATGCCGATCTCGTGCGTCCTCTGGCTCACCGTGAAGGCGATGAGCCCGGAGAGGCCGGCGGCGGTGATGGCGAGCGCCAGGGTGGCGAACGAGCCGAGCAGCGCGGCGATGAGACGCGGCGAGGCGATCGACTCGTGCCGGACCTGCTCCAGGGTCCGGACGCTCGGCCACCGCCGTCTGCGGGTCGAGCGCGTAGACCGCCTGCCGCAGGCCGTGGGCGAGGACCAGCGGGTCGCCGACCGTGCGCACGAAGTAGCTGTACGAGAAGCCCGGGAACTGGCAGGAAGGGAAGGTACAGGGTGTCCTTGGGCGTCTTGTCGAGGCTGGCGTTGCGCACGTCGCCCACGACCCCCACCACCGTCCGCCAGGTCTCTCCCTTGTCGTCCGAGATCCGCTGGCCGATGGGGTCGCGGTCGCCCCAGTAGCGTCGGCGAGGCCCCGGCTCAAGCACCACGACCGACGGGGCCTTGTCCCGGTCGTGCTCGTCGAACACCCGGCCGCGGAGCAGGGGAACCCCGATCGTCTCGAAGTAGTCCGAGCTCGCGCCCCGGTAGTCGGCCTGGGGCAAGGGCTGCCCGTCATCCACGGTCCGGCCTTCGATCTGAAGCTGTTGTCGTTGCTGAAGCGGGGTTCAGGGGAAACGTCCAGGCCGCGCCCACGCCCAGGACGCCGGGCATGGCCTTCGTCTTCTCGGCCAGGGCGTCGTGGAAGGTGAGCACCTTCTCGGTGTCGGTCCGGTGCCCCTCGCGGGTGTAGCGCGACCAGTTGAGGTCGATGCTCATGGTGAGCACGTTCTCGGCCCGGAAGCCGGCGTCCACACGGCTGAGCTCGGCGAGGCTCCGCAGCGTGAGCGCGGCGCCGATCAGCAGGATGAAGGAGAAAGCGAGCTGGGCCACGACGAGCGCCCCGCGCAACCGGCGGCGGCCGGGGCCCGACGTGGAGCGGCCGCTCTCGCCCAGGGCCCGGGCGAGCCGCGGCCAGGCGGGCAGGCCGGGGAGCGATCCCGCCACGATGCCCGTGGCCAGGGACACCAGCAGGGTGAAGCCCAGGACCCAGCCGTCCAGGCTCACTTCGGTGGCACGCGGAGTGAACCGCGCCGCGAACGTGGAGAGCAGTCGCGCGCCCGCGGCCGCCAACAGCAAGCCGAGCGCTCCTCCGGCCAGGGCCAGGATCGTGCTCTCCGTGAGCAGCTGCCGGACGATGCGGCTCCGTCCCGCGCCGAGTGCGGCCCGCACCGCGAGCTCACGCTCGCGGCCGGAGAGACGCGCGATGATCAGGTTGGCCACGTTCGCACAGGCGATCAGCAGCACGAGGGCCGCGGTGGCGAGCAGGGCGAGGAACGGGGGCCGCGCCCCCTGGACCAGCTCCTCGCGGACCGGCCGCAGGTCGGCGCGATAGCCGACCTTCGGATAGGCGCCCGGGTACTGGGCGCGCAGGCGCTCGGCGATCACGCCGATCTCGGCCTTGGCCTGGGCCAGGGGGACGCCCGCCCTCACCCGGGCGAAGGCCCGCAGCATCCGCGCCTCGCGGTTCTCGGCCACCGCGGGCCGCGAGCGAAACGGGCAGGCCGAGGCCGGCATGTACACGTCGTTCGCGTCGGGGTACGGGGGCAGCGGGGGCAGGACGCCGACCACGGTGTGGACGCGGTCGTTCATCTCGAACCTTCGTCCGATCACGCCGGGGTCGCCGCCGAGCCGGTTGCGCCAGAAGTCGTGGGTCAGCAGGAGGACCGCATCGGCCTGCGGTCCCTCGTCGGTGCTCCGAAAGTCCCGGCCCAGCGCCGGCTTCACCCCGAGGACGTCGAAGAAGTTCCAGGACACGACCCCGGTCGTGACCCGCTCCGGCTCGACGCCGCCCAGCAGGGTGAAGGTCATGGAGTGGTACTCGACGACACCGTCCAGGGTCTCGCTCGCCGCCCGATAGTCGATCACTTCGAGCGGAGACAGGCCCATGGACTCGATGCCCGCGGCCGGCGCTTCCTGCTGCAAGGCCACGAGCTGCTCGCCCGAGGCATAGGGCAGCGGCCGCAGGAGGACGGCGTTCACGACGCTGAAGATCGCGGTGTTGGCCCCGATCCCGAGGGCCAGGGTCAGGACCACGACCAGGGTGAAGCCCGGGTTCGCGCGGAGGCTCCGCAGGCCGTAGCGCACGTCCTGGAGCGAGGTCTCGACGAGCCTGACGCCCCACGAATCGCGGCACTCGTCCTTCACGCGCTCCACCCCGCCGAAGCTCACGAGGGCGGCCCGACGGGCCTCTTCCGGAGCGAGCCCCCGCTTCACGTTGGCCTGCGTCTCCATCTCCACGTGGAACCGCAGCTCCTCGTCCATGAAGCGCTCCCGGACCTCTCCGTGGAGAAGAGCGTCGAGACGCGACCGCAGCCTGCTCAACCAGCGCATGTCGGCTCCTTCTTCAGGCGGTTTCGAGAACGCGACTCACCGCGGCGGCCAGGCGATCCCAGTTCTGGGTCTCCTCGCCCAGGCGACGGCGGCCGGACTTCGTGAGGGAGTAGAACTTGGCGCGGCGGCCGTTCTCGGACGCGCCCCACTCCGCGCTGATCCAGCCCTGCTCTTCGAGTCGATGCAGCGCGGGATAGAGCGAGCCCTGGTTGACCCTGAGCACGTCTTCCGAGACCTGCTGGATGCGCTGCGAGATCCCCCACCCGTGCATGGGACCGGGGGCCACGGTGCGCAGGATCAGCATGTCGAGCGTGCCCTGCAGCAGATCGACCGAGTTGGACATTCTTCCCCCTAGACCGTCTACAGGTAAGATAGGCCTCTCCTGTAGAATGTCAAGGGGAAGGAAGGGACGACTTGGCCTGGTGCTCGAAGAGCAGGCGTGAGTCTTCTCAGAAGTCGAACTGGTCGACGTTCTCCTTCGTGAACGTGAACGGCGTGCCGAGGAGCACGTTGTCCCCTCGGACCTCGACGCTCTTGAGGCGCCCGGCGACGAGGGCCGTGGATCCCGGCTTCAGGTTGCCCTTGGCCAGGGCGTAGGCGCTCTGGATGGTGAGATACCCGAGGTCCATCGTGTTCCAGAGCACGACCGAGTCGAGGACGCCGTCCTTCAGGTAGGGCTGGCTGTCCGTGGGCAGGCCGAGGCCCGTGACCTTGACGTCGGTGCGCCCCGACTGCTTCACGGCCTCCGCCGCACCCGGCACCGCGGGCGAGGCGATGGCCATCACGACCTTGACCTCGGGATGGACCTTCAGGAGGGTCTGGGTCTCGTCGAAGGCGCGCTTCCGGTCGTCGTCGCTCGGCCGGATCTCCACCAGGGTCACGTCCGGGTACTTCTCGGCGAGCACGTCCTTGATGTTCTTGATCCACTCGTTCTGGTTGGCCGCGGTCAGGGAGGCGGTGATGATCGCGAACTGGCCCTTGCCCCCGAGCAGGCGCGCGGTGTGGCCGACCAGGGTCTCCGCGATCCCCCGCGGCGTCGCCTGGTTGACGAAGAAGTCGCGAGCATCCGGCTCCGCGTCCGCGTCGAAGGTCACGACCTTGATCCCCTTGCCCCGCGCCTTGCGCAGCACCGTGGAGATGGCTTCCTTGTTCTCGACGCTCACCGCGATCACGTCGACACCGCGCGTGATCCAGGACTCCACCACCTCGTTCTGCTTCGCGGCGTCGGTCTCGGTGGGCCCGTCCCACAAGAGCTTCACCCCGAGCTCGCGGGCCGCTTCCTCGGCGCCCTTGTGGCAGCTCACGAAGTAGGGGTTGCCCTTGTTCTTGGGCATCATGGCCACGGTCAGCCCGTCCTTCGGGGCCGCCGCCGCCGCAGGCGACCAGCACCTCGGCCAGGCCCGCCGCCAGCAGGATCGCTCCGGTTCGTCTCATGGCCGTTTCCTTTCCGAGAAGAGACCCTTGGCTCCGATGGCGCCGAGGAGCAGGACGCCCGTCAGTATACCGGCGAGCTCGGTGGGCTGGTCGGAGAGACGAAGGCCGTTCTGCAGGAGGGCCAGGGCCAGCGAGGCCGAGCAGCGTGCCGTGCACGGTCCCGCTGCCCCCGAAGATCGAGGTCCCGCCGAGCACGACCGCGGTGATGGCGACGAGCTCGAAGCCGGTGCCCGCGTCGGCCTTGGCCTGACCGAGCCGGGCGACGTAGATGACCGCGGCCAGCCCGGACGCGATTCCCGACAGCACGTAGACGAGGACGAGCCGTCGCTCCACGGGAATGCCGGCGTAGCGCGCGCCCTCGGGCGAGTAGCCGATCGCGCGCAGGCTGCGGCCGATGGCCATGCGGTGCACCAGCAGCCAGACGAGGGCGGCGGCCACGAGGAGGACGAGGAGCTGCGCGGGCACGGGGCCGAACGCCCCCTGGCCGACGAAGAGGAAGGCCTGCGGGGAAGTTGGAGTAGTTCACGACGCCGCCCGTGAGCCCCTCGGCCAGGCCGCGGAACAGGGAGAACGTCCCGAGGGTCACGATGAGGGGCGGGATGCGGAGTCGTCCGATGAGGGCCGCGTTCAATCCGCCGCCCGCGGCGCCCACCGCCACCGCCAGGGCCGCGGCCCATCCCATGGGCAGGCCGAGACTCGCGAAAGGAAGCACCCATCACCACCGCGGCCAACCCCAGGAGCGAGCCCACCGACAGATCGATCCCGCCGGTGACGATCACCGGGGTGAGGGCGAGGGCCAGGAGGCCGATCTCGACGCTGGCCCGGGCCACCTCGGCGGCGTTGGCCCGCGCTCAGGAAGTTCGAGCCGAGGGCGCCGAAGAGAGCGATCTCTCCCAGCAACGAGCAAGGCGAGGATCCGCTCGTGGGTGAAGAGCGCGCGCCGTGCCCGATCAGCCACGGGCCCCTCCGGGGCGCCGCTCGAAGGCATCGGCCGAGACCGCGAGCAGGATGATCAGTCCCTGGAGCGCGCGGTCCCAGTAGGCCTGCGTGCCGAGGAAGGTGAGCGCAGGCCCCACGAGGCCGAGCAGGGCCACGCCCAGGAGCGTTCCCACGAGGCTCCCCCGTCCCCCGGAGATGGCGGTGCCGCCCACCACGACCGCCGCGATGACCCGCAGCTCGAGACCCACTCCGGCGTTCGTCTGCACGTCGATGAACTGGATCGCGGTCAGGAGGCGGCCAGGCCGGTGAGCGCCCCCATGGCCACGAACACGCCGAACACGACGCGGCGGGGCCGCATGCCCGCCAGGCGGGCGGCCTCGGCGTCCGAGCCCGTCGCGTACACGGCGCGACCCGCGGCGACGTTCCGCATCCCCCAGGCGAAGGCCAGGAACACGAGGAACGCGGCGAGCGGAATCGCGATTCGTCCGGCCTCCTGGCCGAGGCCGAGCCACTGAAAGCCCGCGGGCAGGTCCTGCACCCACACCCCCTCGGTCGCCCAGCGCAGCCCTTCGCGCAGCATCACCATGGTGGCCAGGGTCACGACGATCGAAGGGAGCCCGAGGCCGGCGACGAGCCACCCGTTGACGCCGCCGAGGAGCGCGCCGGTCGCGACCGCGCCCAGGCCGGCCAGGGGCATCGGCACTCCCGCCTTGGCCAGGAGTCCCGCGGCCACGCCGCAGATCGCGAACTGCGAGCCGATGGAGATGTCGATCTGGCGCGCCAGGATCACGAGGGTCATGCCGATCGCGGCCACGAGGATGGGGGCGTTCCCGGTCAGGAGGTCGCGCAGGTTGGCCGCGCGAAAGAAGCTCGGGGCGAGGACGCCGAGGAGCGCCAGGAGGGCGAGCGCCGCGAGCCCCACCGACGCTTCCCGTCCGGTGCGCGGTGAAGAGGCCGCTAATGACGCGCCTCCGCGGGCGGGGCCGCATTCGCCGGGTGCCCGAGGGCCAGGCCCAGGATCGCCTCCTGGGTCGCCGCGTCCCGGGGAAGGATGCCCGCGAGCGTCCCGTCGTGCATGACCGCGACGCGGTCGCTCATCCCCAGGATCTCGGGCAGCTCGGAGCTGACCATGAGGATGGCCATGCCCTCGTCGGCGAGATCGACCATGAGGCGGTGGATCTCCGCCTTCGCCCCCACGTCGACCCCCTGCGTCGGCTCGTCGAGGATGAGCACCGACGGCCGCGCCGCCAGCCACCGCGCCAGCGCGACCTTTTGCTGGTTGCCGCCCGACAAGGTCCCCACCGGAGCCTCGAGGGACGGGGCCTTGATCGCGAATCGCGCGACGAACGAGGTCGCGATCTCTCGCTCGCGACCGAAGTCGAGGAAACCATGGGCGGCCACGTCGCCCAGCACGGCCAGGGTGGTGTTGGACGCGACCGACATCTCGGGAATGACGCCGTGGCGGCGCCGGTCTTCGGGAACGTAGGCGATCCCGCGCGCCGCCGCCTCCCGGGGCGACCCCACGCGGACCTTCTCGCCGCGCAGGAGGATCTCGCCCCCGTCCGCGGGGGTGAGCCCGAAGAGAACGCGGCAAAGCTCAGTCCGCCCCGAGCCCACGAGGCCGGCCAGGCCCAGGATCTCCCCCGTCCGCAGCTCGAAGGTCACGTCGCGGACTCCCGAGGCGCCGACAAGAGAGCCCGCGCACCGACAGGGCCAGCGGGCCCACGTGCACCGGCCGCTTCGGAAAGACCGCCCGGATCTCGCGCCCGACCATCAGGCGGATGAGGTCGTCTCTCGCTGGTCTCGGCCATGGCCCGCGTCTCGACCACGCTCCCGTCGCGCAGCACGGTGACCCGGTCGGCGATCCGGGTGAGCTCCGGCAGCCGATGGGAGATGTAGAGGATGCCCACGCGCGCCGACTTGAGCTCGCCGATCAGCCCGAAGAGACGCTCGGCCTCGCGGTCCGACAAGGCGGCCGTGGGCTCGTCCATCAGCAGGACCCGGGCCCCGGTCCCGATCGCGCGCGCGATCTCCACGAGCTGCTGCTCGGCCATGCGCAGCGAACCTGCGCGGGCGTCCAGGTCGAGCGCCGCTCCCACGCGGGAAAGAAGGTCCTTGGCTCGCCGCCGCCGCTCGCGCCAGTCGATGCGGCGCCAGGCTCCCTGGGGCTCGAGGCCCATGGCCAGGTTCTCGGCCACGGTGAGGTCGGGGAAGAGCGCCGGCTGCTGGTAGATGGGAGCGATGCCCAGCGAGCGGGCGAGGAGGGGATCGGCGCGGTCCACGATCCGGCCGTCCACGAGCAGGCGGCCGGAGTCGGGGGCGTGCGCCCCGGTGATGACCTTGACCAGGGTGCTCTTGCCCGCCCCGTTCTCCCCCACGAGCGCGTGCACCTCACCCGCGCGAAGGTCCAGGCAGACCGTCACGGAGGGCGGGGACGCCCGCGAACGCCTTCGAAACGTGGTCGACGTCGAGGAGGTTCCCCACGGGAGCGCGATCTTGCCACAGGTGCGACCCGCCACGGCATGCCCAACTAGTGCTAGCCTTCGCTCGCGGCGAGCCTCGCGGCCGGCGCTCCGAGGCTATACGCCTTTCCCTCCGGAGGGTGCATGAGCCAACCCAGAATCGTCGCGTCGTTCTTGAGTCGTGACCAGGAGTTTCAGGTGATGCAGGCGGCCGACGCCAAGGTGGCGGCGTCCCGGGCCGGCTTCGACCTCGAGGTCCTCTACGCCGATCAGAACGCGATCCAGCAGATCCATCAGCTCTTCAAGCTGATCCACGCCCCCGCCGAGGAGCGGCCTCTCGCCATCGTCGTCGAGACCGTGGTCGGCGAGGGCCTCGAGAGGGTGGCCAAGAACGCGACCCGGGCCGGCATCAGCTGGGTCCTGCTGAACCGGGGCGTCACCTACCTCGACGCGTTGCGCAAGCGAGTATCCGGGCCTGGCCATCGCCGCGGTAAGCGGCGATCAGCTCGCCGTCGGCCAGATCCAGGGCCGTCAGTTCCGCGCCCTCCTGCCCAAGGGAGGGCACGTCCTCTACATCCAGGGGCCGCCCGACACCTCCGCCGCCAAGGATCGCCTGCAAGGGGCCAAGGCGGCAATCGAGGGCAGCGGGATCCAGCTCCGCATCCTGGAAAGCGACTGGACGGAGGCGGGCGCCGAAAAGGTCGTGGTGAACGCGCTCCGGCTCAAGACCGCGGATACCCTGAAGCCCGACCTCGTGGGCGCCCAGAACGACGCGATGGCGATGGGGGCGCGCAAGGCCCTCCTCGCCATTCGCGCCGACTGGGCGCGCGTCCCCTTCACCGGCTGCGACGGCCTGCCCGAGGGCGGTCAAAGGCTCGTGAACGTGAAGCAGCTCGCGGCCACCATCGTGTCCCCGTCCAACGCCGGGCCGGCCATCGACCTCATCGCGCGCTGGTGGAAGACGAAGGAACAGCCCCCGCCGACGGTAGTGCTGAGCCCCACGTCGTATCCGCCGGAGGTCGAGCTGACCGCCGGACGGCCCAGGGCGTAACCCGCCAGCCGGTTCGCCGGGGTTCGGCGTGTGCGGCTCGCCGAGCCCCGGGTCTTCGGATTCCGCGACGTGTTCCGGGCCGACTATTTCCTCGCGGGCACGCTCGTGGTCTGGGACGTCGACCCGATCGGTCCCGAGACCGTGCGGTCCTGCCGAGCCGGCGAGAGCCAGCCCCTCGTCTTCCGCCGCGGCGACACCGCCGATGACGAGCGCGCCGTGCCCGGCTGGCGATTTCCGGTCGACGAGCTCTTCGAGTCGCCGCAGCCCCCTCCGGACCGAGACCCTCGCGCCGGTGTACGATCCGAGGGCTCGGAGAGTGTGGCGCGCCATGAAGGTTCATCTTCAGTACGGCAAGGACGGCCTCGAGGCCGAGATCGGATCGGACAACGTCACGGTGGTGACGCCGCGGTTCGTCCCGGGCCTGCCCGACGAGGCCACGGCCTTCCGAGGACGCGGTGCGACAGCCGATCGGCACGCGCCCGCTCCGCGAGATGGTCCGCGCGAGCGACCGCGTCGCCGTGGTGATCCCGGACATCACGCGGCCGCTCCCCACCGAGCGCCTTCTGCCTTGGCTGTTCGCCGAGCTCGATCACGTCCCGGCCAGCCAGTTCACGATCGTCAACGGCACGGGATCGCACCGGGGCAACGCCCCCGAAGAGCTCGCCGCCATGGTGGGAGCGGATGTGCTGTCCCGCTACCGGGTGGTCAATCACACCGCGCACGACCCGGCCACGCTGCTCCCGGCCGGCGTCGCGGCCGACGGACAGCCGGTGCTCATGAACCGCGACTACGTCCTGGCCGACCGGCGGATCGTGCTGGGCTTCATCGAGCCGCACTTCATGGCCGGCTTCTCGGGCGGCTTCAAGGGCGTCTTTCCGGCGGTGGCCGACATCGCGTCGATCATGCGCTACCACGACGCCAAGACCATCGGCGATCCGCGGAGCACCTGGGGACTCCTCGAAGGGAACCCCACCCAGCAGATCATCCGTCACAACGGGGCGCTCCTGCCCCTCGACTTCTGCCTCAACGTGACCCTGAACCGGCACCGCCAGATCACCCGGTTCTTCTGCGGTGACCCGCGCCTCGCGCACGAGGCAGGTTGCGCGTTCTCGAAGTCCACGGCCATGGTGCCTTGCGCGCGGCCCTTCCCCATCGTGGTCACGACCAACAGCGGCTATCCCCTCGACCAGAACCTCTACCAGGCGGTGAAGGGCATGTCGGCCGCGGCCCAGGTCGTGGCCGAGGGCGGGTTCATCGCCGCCGCCTCGCGCTGCAACGACGGCTTCCCCGCCCACGGCAACTTCAAGAAGCTGCTCTTCGAGCACGACTCCCCGAAGGCCATGCTCGACACGATCCTCACCCCCGGGTTCTCCCTCTACGACCAGTGGGAGGCCCAGCTCCTCGGCAACATCTGCCTGAAGGCACGGGTGGGTCTCTTCAGCGAGCTCGTGCCCGACGAGGTGAAGCGAGCGCACCTCGAGCCGCTCACCGATCTGACCGAGGGTGTGGCGCGAGAGCTGCGGCGCATCGGCACGGACGCCCCGGTCGCGGTCCTGCCCGAAGGCCCGATGACGATTCCCTACCTCGCTTGAGCGCCCCCGAGCTGCATCTCTGGCTGGTCCGACACGGGGAGACGCCCTCGAGCCGCGATGGCTTCCTCGCGGGCTGGACCGACGTCCCCCTCACCGAAGTGGGCAAGGACCAGGCCCGGGCCCTGCGGCCTCTCCTTGCCGCGCAGACCTTCACCTCGGCCTGGTCGTCCGACCTCGACCGCACGATGACGACCGCGCGCCTGGCCTACGGCGAGACCAAGGCGGACCGACGCCTCCGCGAGCTCCACTTCGGGGAGCTCGAGGGCCAGGCCTGGCGCGAGGTCGCGCCTCACCACATGAACGCCCTCATGGCCTTCGAGGGGTTCGTCGCGCCCGGCGGCGAATCGCTCGTCGATCTGCGCGCCCGGGTCCTGGCGTTCGTGGGCGACCTCGCTCCCGGCCGCCACCTGCTCTTCACCCACGGCGTCGTGATCGCGCTCTTGAGCCGCGAGGTCGGTCAGAAAGAGCTGATCCCCACGGGTACGCTGCGGGTGATCGACTGGACGAACCGCCGGCCGCTCACGACACCCGCTCCCTGACCGGTCAGGGAGCGGCGATCTTGTAGTCGTCGCGGAAGAGGCCCTCGAGGGCCACCGTGCCGTCCTCCTCGACCACCACGTAGTCGGCGGAGGGTGAGGGCCCCTTGCCCGGCGCGGTCGTCGCGAGGCGCTCGAAGCCCGGCGTGCTCGCGGCGCCCATGACCCGGACGAAGCGGCCGGGGGCCACCGGGTTCGGGTAGTCGATCCGGAACGACGCGGTGGGGCCGGCCACGCGCTTGCCCCCCGCTTTCGTGCCGCCGTCGTCCTGACGGACCGGCAAGTCGCCCTCGATCCCGGCCACGATCTGGTTCACCTTCGCGTTGCCGAAGAGGACCAGGTTGTTCCCGAGCATCAGGTCGGAGGTCACGTCCTTGTCGGCCACGACCTTGAACCGCGCACGGACGTTGGGTCCCCAGTCGGCCGCGGCTTCCGCCGCCTTCTTCGAAGCTTCGTTGGCCTCAGCGTCGCCTTTCGTGCCGTAGACGTAGAGATGCGCGGCGTACTGGGCCAGGCTCGCGCCCCGCAAGCCGGCCTCGGGATGGTCGGGAGGCCCGACCGGCGCGCCCGGCCACGGCTTCTGGGCGAAGACGCCCTTCTTGTCGGCGACGAAGCTCAGGGCCTTCCCGGTCACCGGTCCCTTGTAGGCCGGCTTGCCGTTGACGCGGACCTCGACCGGCTTGCCCGCGGGCGCGATCTCGGGGCTCGTCAGGATCGAGAAAGCCGAGAGGTTGTCGGTCGTCACCTCGAAGACTTCCGCACTGCGTCGGCCTTCGATACGGGCCAGCTTCATCCCGTGGTCGATGCGGTCGATGCGCAGCCAATAGGCCTTGTTGTAGCGAACGGAATGGGTCTTGTAGACGACCTGCTCGGGGAACGGATTACGGCGGATCTCCCGGATCCGATCGAAAAGGGAGGCGTCGCGGTAGCTGAAGTCCCAGGCGAAGTGGTGGACCCCGGGAAGCTCGAAGTAGCGCACGCTCTTGTCGAGCCATCCCAGGCCTTTGTAGATCTCGACCATCTTGCGCGACTGCTCGACGGGCACCGCCGGGTCCTCGTCTCCGTGGAAGATGAAGACCTGCTGGTTCACGGCGTTCTCCGCCACGGCCATGGCGCTCGTCAGCTCGGCCAGCTCCTTGTCCAGGGAAGGCATGGCGGCCGACCGCGGGAACATCGCGAGGTGGGCCACGGCGCAGACCGGGGTGATCGAGGCGAAGCGGTCGGGGTAGCGAAGACCGATCTGCCAGGTGCCCCCGCCGCCCATCGAGAGACCCGTGAGGTGCACGCGGTCGGGGTCCACGTTGTAGGCGCGGGCCACGTCGTCCATGACGCGCAGCACGTCGCCCTCGGCGATGCCGGCGTAGCCCGCCACCTCGCCCCGGCCGTAGGGTGTCGCCACGATGAAGTCCACGTCCGGATACGTCACGTCGTTGCGGATCGCGTCGTAGTCCGACTCCCCGGGTTGGTTGCCGAGGCCGAAGGCCCGGCGGCGATTGAGCAGGTAGTTGGAGGTGGCTCCGTGGAGGCTCACGAGCAGCGGGTAGGCCTTCCCCGGGTCATAGGACTTGGGAACGTAGAGGCCGTAGGGCTCAAGCGTGTCGTCCACCGACGACCGGTAGGCCTTGGTGAACACCCCGACGCGGTCCTTGTACGGGTCCTCGCCGGCCACGAGCCGCTCGGCCTCGGCGCGCGCGGTCTCGAGGTTGCTCTTCACGAAGGCGAGGTCGCGGGGCGCGCGGCCGAAATCGTAGAAGCGCATCTTCGCGTCCTCGACGCGCATCTCCACCGAGGGGAGGCTCACCTCGCGGACGAGAGCGCTGAGGCTCGCTTTCCTGGAAGCGGCCTTGGCCACCGCGGCCTCGGCGGCGGCCAGGAGGCCCGGATACTCGGGAACGATGGTGACGATCTCGCTCCTCGTGACCAGGACCTTGCCCTGGGCGTCCGTGAACTTCGCGGCCAGGAAGTAGGAGCCCTCCTTCACCGGCCCCACGGTCCACTCGACGACCCCCTCGACGCCGCCCGCTGCCGCCTTCAAGGGCACCGGCTCCAGGGTCTGCGCCGCGCGTCCGTCGAGGTCGGCGAGCGAGAGCGCCACTTTGACCTCGATCTCCGCATCGAGCTTGGCCTCTCTCGGCAGCTTGAAGCTCAGCCGGACCTTCTCGCCTGGAAAGTAGGCGCGCCGCCGCTCGAGCAGGGGCTTGGTGGGGGGGCTATAGGGTCCGGACCCCACGTTGTAACGGAACACGTAGGACGGTTCGGCCTGCACTTGAACGCGCTCGGCCAGGCTCTTGGCTGAAAGCGGCGTCTCCTCCGCGGCCCCTCCTTCGAGGGCCACCACGAAGGCGCCCACGAAGGCGATGCTCCTCACCCCTCTCCCTCGGATCATCCGCCTGCCTCCTTCTTCGCCGCCCGGCCACAGGTGACGGTGGCCGGGGAATCATACCCGCCCTTGGGCGTGAGCCGGCTTGGGGCCCGAGCCCGCGAAGTCGCGAGCGTGATAGCCTTGGCTTCGCGTGACACCCGCGGCCCGATTCCACTCTCTGCGCCCCTTGGCCGTGCTGCTCGCCGGGGTCATGGCCGCTCCCGCAGGCGCCGCCGAGGATCCCAAGGCACCCGCCCTCTCTCCCGCCTTGCGCGAGTGGGTGGGCACCTGGAGCGGCTCCGCCAAGCTGACGAACGAGGCGGCGGGTGCTGTCGTGCGCCTACGAAGGGGCGGCCAGCCCGCCGGCGGTGACGCTCGAGATCGCGGCCGCGGGCGAAGGCCTCCAGGGGACCCTGAAGCTGGCTCTTCCCGCCCCGTCCGGGTCCACCTGTGCGGCCATCGAAAAGGCGGCCGATCTGCGCGACCTCACCGCCTCGGGCTCGAGCCTCACCTTTGCCGGTCCGGGAAAGCACGCCTGGACCCTGGGACGGCGCGGCCAGGAGCTCCTGGGCACCGTGGCCTGGAAGGGGGCGGGCGGCGACGAGGCGGGGGCCTTGCGCCTGTCCGGCGAGGTGCGGCTCCACAAGGCCGGCGCGGCCCACAAGGGAAGCACCGTCGTCGCCGTGGGCGGGATTCGTCGCCGCCAACGTGGTGGGCATCGGCGCGTTCGCCCTCGCCAACAAGGCGGGAAAGGGCAACCAGAGCGCCCCCCCACAGGTGAACTGCTCGCCGCGGCGGTGCTTCTTCATCTCGAACACCGAGCCCTGTCAATGCAACACCACCCTCACCTCGGGAGGGGTCTGCGGCAGCACCACCAACGGCGTCGGATACGCTGGGGGCGTGCAACGTGGACGGCGGCACGCCCTGCCAGGCGGGGCTTTCCTGCAACTCGGGATTCTGTGAGGACCGATTCGGACACTGTCCGTTCTAGCCGGGCCGCGCTTTTGCCCGCATTCGGGGGACACATGGCGAAGATCGAGCTGCCGGTCGTGGGATCTGGGGCGGGCCTGGGGCGGCGCCAGTGGCTGCAAGGCCTGCTGGGCGGCGTGGGTGCGGGCGCGGTTGCGATCCCGGGCCTGGCCCAGACCCACCCGCTCCACGCGCACCTGGCCGATTCGGCGAAGGTGGCGGGGGCCGACGCCAAGGCCGCGGCCCCGGACTGGAAGCCGGAGTTCCTCGACGCGTATCAGTTCGAGACCCTCTCCTCCCTGGCCGAGCGCATCCTGCCGGGTGCCATCAAGCTCCGGGCCGACCGCTTCATCGACCAGCTCCTGGCGGTCGACAGCGCGGAGAACCAGCAGGCCTTCCTGAGCGCGCTCGGCGGCATGGACGGCGAGGCGCGGGCGCGCTTCGGCAAGCCGTGGAAGGCGCTCACCGAGCCGCAGCAGGTCGAGCTCCTGACCGCGGCATCGACGGCACCTCTGCCGAACGATGGCGGCGGGCGTGACCTCCGCCCCCGGAACGCCCCGACATCGCCGTCGACCTCAGCCGGCCAGAGCCTCCGCGGCCACTTCGAGCACCTGAAGGGCTGGGTGGTGGGCAGCTACTACTCGACCGAGGGCGGAATGCGCGAGCTCGGCTGGACCGGGAACCAGTTCTACCCGAGCTTCCCGGGCTGCGAGCACCCGGACGGGCACCGCTGAGACGTGGAGGTCCTCGAGCCGCCGACGGTCCATCCCGTCGTCGTCATCGGGAGCGGCGCTGCGGGGGGAATGGCGGCCTTCAACCTGACCCGCCAGGGCATCGACGTCCTGCTCCTCGACGCGGGAGAGAAGTTCGACAAGTCGAAGTCGTGGGAGCACGTCCCGGTCTGGGAGCGTCAGGCGCGGACCCGGGCCGGTGATCACCCCATCCGCTGGTTCCTCGACCCCCGGGAACAACCCTACCTGACCCCGCCGGATCGTCCCTTCGACCTCGCGCGGGTCTGGGGGCACGGCGGGAAGACCAACGCCTGGGGCCGGGTGTCGCTGCGCTACGCCGAGATCGACTTCAAGTCGGCCGAGCGCGACGGCTGGGAGATCCCCTGGCCGATCTCCTACCGCGACGTGGCCCCCTACTACGACAAGGTCGAGGAGCTGATCGGGGTGTGCGGCGGCGACGACGACTCCGAGACGCTGCCCGGCAGCAAGTTCCTGCAGCCCGCCCCCGCCCCCCGTTGCGGCGAGCGGCTCCTGCAAAGGGCCTCGGCGAAGATGGGGATCCCCATCGTGGCCGGCCGGCGCGCCAACATGACGCGCCCGACCCGCGGCTTCGCGCCCTGCCATTACTGCGGCCGCTGCTCGGAAGGCTGCTCCACCTCGTCCTTCTTCAACTCCGCCGACCACCTGCTGCCCTTCGCCCTCGCCACCGGCAAGCTCGAGCTGCGCTCGAACGCGGTGGCCGCGCGGGTGCTCGTGGACGACCGCGGCCTGGCCAAGGGGGTTCAATACTTCGACCGCAAGACCGGCGCCGAGCGGCAGGTCCTGGCCAAGGTCGTGGTGGTGGCGGCGAGTGCCATGGACTCGACGCGCCTCTTGCTGAACTCCAAGTCCGCCGCCTACCCGAACGGCATCGGCAACGGGTCCGACGTGATCGGCCGCTACCTGTGCGAGCAGGTGCGCATCAACGTCAAGGGCGTGCTCGAGGACCTCGAAGGCACGCCCCGCCGCCACGACAAAGGCATCGGGGGCGAGCACATCTACCTCCCCCGCTTCAACCTGAAAGCGCCCCACAAGCGCGACTACCTCCGTGGATTCGGCGTGCAGTTCTGGAACACGGGCGCGTACCAGGACGGCGCCCCGGTCGCGAGCTACGTCAAAGGCTTCGGTGCTTCCTTCAAGCGCGAGGTGAAGCGCAAGGCGCCGGCCTGGGTCGAGATCCATCCTTTCGGCGAGGTGCTGCCCTACGCCGACAACCGCGTGACCGTGGACGAGAGCCGGACCGACCGCTACGGCGTGCCCCTGATGAAGATCGACTATCGCATCCGCGAGAACGAGCGGAGGATGGTCGAGCACATGGCCGACCTCGTCGAGGAAATGGTGAAGACCGCGGGCGGCGAGCTCGTCGACTATCGCCGCGGAGAGACCGACCAGCCCGGGTCCGCGATCCACGAGCACGGCACCTGCCGCATGGGCCTGGACCCCAAGCGGTCGGCCCTGAACGGCTTCAACCAGATGCACGAGGTGAAGAACGTCTTCGTGGTGGACGGCTCGGCCTTCACCACCGCCTCGGAGAAGAACCCGACCCTCACCATCCTGGCCCTCTCCTGGAGGGCCACCGACTACCTGGCCCAGGAGATGAAGAAGGGCAACCTGTAGACGACGTTGGCGCCTACGGATTCAGGCGGGTCGAGTGCCAGGAAACGAGCTGCAACTTTCCTTCGCGCTTCACCCAGACGTCGGTGTAACGCAGGACGAGGTGGACGTCCCTTCCGTCGGACAGGAGATCCATCGTGGCCTTCCCGTTCACGATGGTCACGTCGCCGAAGGTGCGTGCAGTGACCTCTTCGGGCACGATCGACTTGTACTTCGTCTTGCCGGACTTGATCGCGCCGATGTAGGCGTCCTTCGAGTCCAGCACCCCGCTCGAATGGACGTAGGTGAGCTCCGGAGCGAGCAGCTTGTCGAGGGCCGCCACGTCCGCCTTGACCTGCGCCTCGAAGCGGGCGCGGTCGGCTTCGATCGCCGGAGCGTCGGCGGCGCGCACGCCTCCGCCGAGGACGAGTGCCAAACCCACGGCCAGCGCCACAACGCTCACCGCCCTTGCCGACTGGCCTGCCTTCATTTCACCATCTCCTTGTAGAGCGCCTCGACGGCCGGCGCCTCGAACTTCTTCGACGACACGATCACGCGGTAGTGGAAGGTCGCGGAAGCAGCGGCCGCGAGCTTCAGGTTCAGCTCTTCCTTTCCGTTGGAGAAGACCTTCTGCCCGAGCGTGTTGGCCGCGAAGAGACCGTAGCCCCGGGCGTGCCAGTAGGTCGGCGCCCCGGGGTTCTTGGGATCGTCGAGGATGGTGAGGGTCACGTCTTCGCCACCGAGACGCCCCGACAAGGCCACCCACCGGCCCCGCGTCCCCCACACCGCGTCGCCCTCCTTGCCCTCACTGCTGTGGTAAAGGCCCGTGACCCCGGTGTTGTCCAGCACGGCCACGGTGGTGGGACGGCCCTGCGCATCGGTGTAGGTCCCCCTCTCGGTGCTGGGATGCTCCAGGGCGCGGGCGAGGCGCAGCCCGAGGAACCCTTCCTTGTTGTCGTTGAAGGTGACGGGGGCGCGCGCGGTGAGGCGGGTCGTGCGATCGATGGTCCGCGTCGCCGCGTCCCCCCGGAACACGAAGGTCGTGTCCTCGTCGAGGACGACGGTCCCGTCCGGCATCACCCACTCGATGGCCACGCGCAGGCGCCCTTCCTTGGCGCCCCCTTGCGCTTCCGTGACCTTCACGTGCCGGTGCCGGCCCATCTTGGCCTGCTGCTCCGCGGGCAACGCGCTCGAGTTGTTCCAGAAGTCGACGCCGTTCACGTCACCGTAGCTCAGGAAGAGGCCGACGTGATGGGGATGGTCGGTGCGCTCGCCCGGTCTCGGGTCGAGGGGGAAGCCGCGCGTCACCGCCGCTCCTTTCGCCGTGAGCAGCGGATAGAGCACGGGCTTGGTCAGGGATTCCGGCCAGATGTAGGAAGTGAACGGCTTGCCGCCGATGCGGACGTCCACCCGCCGGGCGGCCTCGTTCTTGACCACTTCGATCCCCGTCGTGGGCGCCGGTTTCTTCTCCTCGGCCGCCAGGGAGCTCACGACCAGGACTCCGACCGCGACGAGCGCCGCCATCTCTCTCTTCATGCCCTCACCACCTTTTTGAACGCCCGCCGATCGGCCCTCGATCAGAGCGCCAGCCCGAGCGTCCCCGTCACATAGGCCTTGTTCAAGATCGCACAGTCCTTCGCCGTCTTCTCCGGCTCGGGCGGCGCGTCCAGCTCCACGATGAGGTTGCCGCCATAGCCGATCTCCCGTAAAGCCGCGACCGCCGCCTTCACGTCCACCTTGCCCCGACCCAGCTCGACGAACTTGTACGAGTAGCGCGGCTCGCCCGTGCCCCCCGGAAGGGGCGAAACGACGTCCTTGAGGTGCACCAGGGCCAGGCGATCGCGGTGGCGCCGCGCGCCCTCCGCAGGATCGCCCCCGCCCTGGCGGTAGTGGGCGATGTCGAGGAGCAGGCCCAGGTAGCGAGGCTCCGACTGGTCGAGGACGCGGGCCACTTCGTCCGGGGTCTCGCTGAAGGCGTGCATGTGGTTGTGGTAGACCAGCCGGACACCCAGGTCCCGGGTCCGGCGACCGATCTCGCTCAGGAGGGCACCGAGCCGCGTGTACTCCTCGGCGGTGGGCGCGCGGTCCTTCGGGCGGTTGGAGAGGATCTGGAGGAATGGGCCCCCGAGCGCGGCCACGAACTTGGCGTGGCGCGTGTGGGTTTCCAGGTACTCCTCTCGTTTCTCCGGAGCCGCGTCGACGCTGCCGCTCGAGAAGCACGAGAGCGTCAGACCGTGGTCGTCGAGGAGGCGGCGAAGGTCCTTGGGCTTCTCCTCGAATTCCTTGAGGACGCTGGTCCGGAGCTGGATGCCGCGAAAGCCGACGGCGGAGACATCCTCGATCGCCTGCCGGTCGTTGCCGTTCCAGGTGATGGCGGCATAGCCGATCCGGGGGGCGAACGGCTTGCCCGTGGCCGCCGCCTCCCGAAAGGCCGCGCCCGCGCGGCGGGGACCCGCAGCGGCCAGGCCAAAGAGCCCGGCCAGGAGCTCGCGGCGGGAGTGGCTCATGCGACCCCCGCGGCCGCCGAGCCCAGGGGGAAGCCAAAGTAATCGCGGGCGTTGAAGAACGACACGTCACGAACCAGGCGGCCCAGGAGCTCGCGGTCGTCGGGGACGAGGCCCCGGCGCACGTCGTGGCCGAGCAGGTTGCAGAGCAGCCGCCGGAAGTAGTCGTGGCGGGAGTAGGAGAGGAAGCTCCGCGAGTCGGTGATCATGCCCACGAAGCGCGAGAGCAGGCCCATGTTGGAGAGCGCGTTCATCTGCTTCTCCATGCCGTCGAGCTGGTCGAGGAACCACCAGGCCGAGCCGAACTGCATCTTGCCGGGCACCGAGCCGTCCTGGAAGTTGCCGGCCATGGTGGCGAAGAGCTCGTTGTCGGCCGGGTTCAGGTTGTAGAGGATGGTCTTCGCGAGCTGGTCGGTCTCGTCGAGGCCGTCCAGGAAGCGGCTCAGCGGACGGGCCTGCTCGAAGTCGCCGATGGAGTCGAGGCCGGTATCCGCCCCCAGCCGCCTTTGCATGCGCGTGTTGTTGTTGCGCATCGCGCCCAGGTGGAACTGCTGGACCCAGCCCCGCTGGTGGTCGAGGAGGGCGAGGCGGTGGAGCAGGGCCGATTTGAGTCGGTACATCTCCGCCGGCTCCAGGGGCTTGCCCCGCCGGAGGGCATCGAAGGGCCCGCGCAGGTCGGTGTCCTTGTGGGGCACCGCCACGATCGCCTCGAGGCCATGGTCGGAGGCCCGGCAGCCGTGGGAATGAAAGACCGCGTGCCGCGACTCGAGCGCCTGCAGGAACGTGTCGAGGGTCGAGACCGCGGTGTTCGCGGCGCGTTCCAGGGACGCCACCCAGCCGTTCCAGGCCGCGGGGTCCTCGACGGCGAGGGCCTTGTCGGGTCGCCAGGTCGGGTAGACGCGCGTGACCGGGTCGGGACGCGCGGCGAGTGCCGCGTGAGGGGCCAGGGTGTCGGTGGGATCGTCGGTGGTGCAGACCACGGCCACGCGGAACTGCTGCAGGAGGCCGAGGGTGGTGAAGCCATCCCCGGCCAGCTTCTCGTTGCAGCGGTCGAAGATCGCGCGGGCGGTCGCCGGCCCCAGCAGGGTGTCGATGCCGAAGGGGCGCAAGAGCTCCATGGCCGTCCAGTGATAGAGCGGGTTGCGCAGCGTCTCGGGAACGGTGCGGGCCCAGGCCTCGAACTTCTCCCAGTCGGAGGCGTCGCCGGTGATGAGCCGCTCCGGGATGCCGTTGGCCCGCATGCCCCGCCACTTGTAGTGGTCGCCCTCGAGCCAGATCTCGGTGATGGAGCGGAAGCGATGATCGGTCGCCATCTGCTCGGGCGACAGGTGGCAGTGGTAGTCGATGATGGGCAGTTCGCGGGCCTGCTGGTAGAGGTCGGCGGCGACCTCGGTCTCGAGCAGGAAACGGTCGTGGATGAAGGGGAGGCTCATGCGGTTTCTCCGAGCTTCGCGGGCTCCAGAGTGGGAACGAGAAGGTGGATGACCAGGAGGGCCAGGAGATAGAGCACCGGCGCGGCTACGAAGACGGGCACGTAGCTCCCCCACCACTGGAGGACGTAGCCGACGATCTTCGCGATCAGCATTCCGCCCACCGCACCCGCCATGCCGCCGACGCCGACCACCGAGCCGACGGCCGACCGGGGGAACATGTCGGAGGCAGTGGTGAAGATGTTGGCCGACCAGCCCTGGTGGGCGGCGGCGGCGATGCTCACGAGGGCCACCGCCTCCCACATGCTCTTGGTACCGGGGGCGAAGGCGATCGGCACCACGAGCAAGGCGCAGAGGAGCATGGTCGACTTCCTGGCCGTGTTCACGCTCCAACCCCGGCGAATGAGGGCGCCGGAGAGCCACCCTCCTCCGACGCTGCCCACCGACGAGACGATGTAGATCACGGCCAGGGGCAGGCTTCGCCCCTCGAGATCGAGGCCGTAGTCCTTCTGGAGGAAGTCGGCGATCCAGAAGAGATAGAACCACCACACGGGGTCGGTCAGGAACTTGCCGAGCGAGAAGGCCCAGGTCTGCCGGTGGGGAAGAAGCTTCGCCCACGGGATGTTCACCCCGGGCGGATCGGGCGGATCGCTGCGGATGTGTGCGAGCTCGCTCGGCGACAGCCGTGGGTGCGCCTCCGGAGTCCGGTAGAGCCCGTACCACGCGAAAAGCCACAGGAAGCCGATGGCACCGGTCACGAGGAACGCCCCCTGCCAGCCCCAGTGCACGAAGATCCAGGGGATGGCGAGAGGGGTCACGATGGCGCCCACGTTGGTCCCGGCGTTGAAGAGGCCGGTGGCGAACGCCCGCTCCTTCTTGGGGAACCACTCGGCCACGGTCTTGATGGAGGCCGGGAAGTTGCCGCCTTCGCCCAGGCCCAGGGCGAAGCGGGCCAGGCCGAACCCGAACGGAGTTCGCGCGAGGGCCGTGGACATCGCCGCCAGGCTCCACCACACCACGGAGGCGGCGAAGCCGTGCAGGGTCCCGATCTTGTCGATGATCCTCCCCATGAACAGGAGGCTGATCGCGTAGGCCAGGTTGAAGGCCACCACGATGTTCGAGTACTCGATCTCGGTCCAGCCGATCTCCGCCTGGAGCTCGGGCTTCAGGATGCCGATGACGTTCCGGTCGATGTAGTTGATGGAGGTCGCGAAGAAGAGGAGCGCGCAGATCGTCCAGCGCAGGGAGCCGGTGCGCGGTGTCGGCATCAGGAGCGCCATTCCTTTCCGCTCGGGAACTCGTGGTCGTCGAGCGACTGCGGCTTCATGGTGATGCTGTAGCCGGGAACGGTCGGGCAGACGTAGCGCGCGTTCTTCACCACGCAGGGGTCCACGAAGTGCTCGTGCAGGTGGTCCACGAACTCGCAGACGTGGTCCTCGAGGGTGGCCGAGATGGCCACGTAGTTGAAGATCGCGAGGTGCTGGACGTACTCGCAGAGCCCCACCCCGCCCGCGTGCGGGCACACCGGCACCCCGAATTTCTTGGCCATGAGGAGGATGGACAGCACCTCGTTGACTCCGGCGACCCGGCAGGAATCGGCCTGGAGCACGCGGATGGCGCCGGCCTGGAGGAGCTGCTTGAAGATCACCCGGTTCGGGCAGGCCTCGCCGGTGGCCACCCGGATGGGAGCGATGGCCTTGGCGATGGTGGCGTGTCCGAGCACGTCGTCGGGCGACGTGGGCTCCTCGATCCAGTAGGGGTCGAAGCGGGCGAGGGCCTTCATCTGGCGAATGGCCTCGGGCACGTCCCAGCACTGGTTCGCGTCCATCGAAAGCTGCCGCCCGGAGCCGATCTCCTCGCGCATCAGCGCGGCCCGGCGGATGTTCCCCTCGAGGTCCATCCCCACCTTCATCTTGAAGTGGGTCCAGCCCTCGGCCACCGCCTCCCTGCACAAGCGGCGCACCTTCTCGTCGGAGTAGCCGAGCCAGCCGGTCGAGGTGGTGTAGGCGGGAAAGCCGTCCCGGCGCATCTCGGCCTCGCGTGCCGCCTTCCCCGTTTCGTTCTTCTTCAGGATCAGGGCCGCCTCTTCCGGAGTGAGAGCATCGCTGATCCACATGAAGTCGATGGTCGAGACCAGGGCCTCGGGGCTCATGTCCGCGAGAAGCTTCCAGAGCGGCTTCTTCTCCCGCTTGGCCCAGAGGTCCCAGATCGCGTTGATCACCGCCCCCGTCGCCATGTGGAGGATGCCCTTCTCGGGCCCGATCCACCGCAGCTGCGCGTCCTGGGTCAGGGCCCGGAAGAAGGAACGCATGTCCCCGGTGATGGCCTCGAAGGTGCGACCCTCGACCAGGGGCGCCAGAGCGCGCACGCAGGCGACGCCGATCTCGTTGCCGTGACCGTTGGTGAAGGTCATGCCGTTGCCTTCGGTGCCCTCGTCGGTCTTCACGGTGACGTAGGTAGCCGAGTAGTCACCGACGTTCAGGGAGTCGGAGCCGTCCAGGTTGCGCGAGGTCGGGAAACGGATGTCGCGGGCGGTGACGCTCGTGATCTTCATCTATTGGTTCACTCCGCTGGCCAGGAACCCGCCGTCTACCGAGACCACTTCGCCGTTCACGAAGCTCGCGGCATCGGAGGCGAGGAAGACCGCCGCTCCCGCGAGCTCTTCGGTCCGCCCGAAGCGCTTCAGGGGTGTGCGGGTCAGGAACTCCTGGCCGCGCGGGGTGCCTTCCAGGAGGGACTTGTTGAGGGGAGTCGGGAAGACCCCCGGCGCGATCGCGTTCACGTTCACGCCGCGGGGGCCCCATTCGAGGGCGAGCGACTTGGTGAGGGACGCCACCGCGGCCTTGCTCGCCGAGTAGGCGGCGACCTCGAAGAGAGCCACGAAGGTCGAGAGCGAGGCGATGTTGACGATGCGCCCGGAGCCCCGCTCCAGCATGTGGCGCCCGAACACCCGGCACGCCCGCAGCGTGCCCGTCAGGTTGGTGTCGAGGATCGCGTTCCAGTCTTCCTCGGACACCTCGAGGGTGGGCTGCCGCTTGGTGCGCCCCGCGCAGTTGACGAGGATATCCACTCTCCCCAGCTGCTTCAGGGTGGCGGCCAGGGCGGCTTCGAGCGACGCGAGGTCGGTCACGTCGGAGGTGACGCGCACCGCCTTGCGGCCGCGGGACTCCACGTCGACCGCCGTGGCCTCGACTTCCTCACGGCGGCGTGACGTGGGCACGATGTCCGCCCCCGCTTCGGCCAACCCGCAGGTGATGGCCCGGCCGATGCCGGACGTCCCCCCCACCACCACCGCGACCTTGCCCGTGAGATCGAACCCTTTGAAAGCCATGTCGCCTTCCTTACCAGCTGTGCAGGGTGCCGTCGAGCTTGCGGCTCACCGGCAGATAGGCCCGCTCGTAGACGTATTTCGCGGCCAGCGTCTCGTCGAGATCCACACCGAGCCCCGGCCTCTCGCCCGGGAACATCATGCCATCCTCGAAGCGATAGGCGTGGGGGAACACGAGGTCGGTCTCGGCCGAGTGCGGCATGTGCTCCTGGATCCCGAAGTTGTGGACGGACAGGTCGAAGTGGAGGGCCGCCCCCATGCACACGGGCGAGAGGTCGGTGGCGCCGTGGCAGCCCGTGCGCACGTGGTAGATCTCGGCCAGGTTCGCGACCTTCCGCAGGTGGGTGATGCCGCCGCCGTGGACCACGGCCATGCGGATGTAGTCGATGAGCTGCTCTTCGATGAGGCGATGGCAGTCGTAGATGGTGTTGAAGACCTCACCCACCGCGAGCGGCGTCGTGGTGTGCTGGCGGATGATGCGGAAGCCCTCCTGCAGCTCGGCGGGGACGGCGTCCTCGAGCCAGAAGAGGTGGTAGGGCTCGAGCGCCTTGCCGAGACGGCCGGCCTCGATCGGGGTCAGCCGATGGTGGACGTCGTGGAGGAGGGGCAGGTCGGGACCGAACTCCTTGCGCGCGCGCTCGAAGAGCCTGGGCACGAAGTTCAAGTAGGCGTCGGTGCTCCAGTCGCTCTCGGGGGGCAGACCCTTGACCGCGGGCTCGTAGGGCGTCTTTCCCTTGGCCACTCCGTAAGTCCCGGAAATCCCGGGCACCCCGCTCTGAATGCGGATCGCCTTGTAGCCGAGCTTCTGGTGGTGCGCGACCGCGGTCATGGCGCTGTCGATGTCGGCCCCGTTCGCGTGGCAGTACACGGTGACCCCTTCCCGCGAGGCTCCCCCCAGGAGGCGGTAGACCGGCACCCCCATCACCTTGCCCGCGATGTCCCAGAGCGCCATGTCCACCGCGCCGATCGCGGCCATGGTGATGGGGCCGCGCCGCCAGTAGGCCCCCTTGTAGAGGTACTGCCAGGTGTCCTCGATGCGACGCGCGTCGCGCCCGATCAGGCAGGGGACGGCGTGCTCCTGCAGGTAGGCCGCCACGGCCAGCTCCCGGCCGTTCACGGTGGCGTCCCCGAGACCGTAGACCCCGTCCTCGGTGGTGAGCTTCAAGGTGACGAAGTTCCGCCCGGGGCACGTCACGATCACCTTCGCGTCGACGATCTTCAACCTTGGCCTCTCCGGACCTCGTCCCCCTCGAGCAGCTGATTGAGCCGAGCGGTGTCGAGGTGGTGCTCCATCTCGCGGCGCGCCCGCTTCGCGTCCTTCTGCCGGATGGCCGCGTAGATCCGGTGGTGCATCTCGGCCGATTCCTTCAGGTCCCGCGCCTGCTCGATGGTCAAGCGACGGCGATCGTACACGAGCGCGGACACGAGCTCCACGAGGGCTCCGAGCACGGGGTTGCCGGAGGAGGCCGCCACCTCCCGATGGAAACGGACGTCATGCAGGAGAAACGACTGCGGGGCCTCGAGCGATGCGAAGAGACCGGCGACCTCGGCCCCCATCGCCGCGAGCTGCTCGCCGCTGGCGCGCTCCGCGGCCAGGCCCGCGATGCCGACCTCGAGAACGCGCCGCGCTTCGAACATCTCGTCGCGACTGAACCGGTGCAAGGTCGCGAGCATCCCGAGCGAGCCAGGCTCGATCCGCGGAGGTCCGTCCTTGATGAAAGTGCCCGACCCCTGCCGCGCCCGGACGACGCCCATGGCCGTGAGCCAACGCAGGCCCGCACGGACTGAGGGCCGGCTCACCCCCACATGTAAGGCCAGTTCGCGCTCAGGCGGCAGGCGGTCGCCTGGCCGCAGACGGCCACGGGCGATGAGGGCCTCGACGTGTCCGACCACGCGGGCCGCCGCCGGGTTGTTGCCGAGCGGCGAGGGCGACACCGGGGCGGCGAATGATCCCATGGGCGGAGTGGTCTTACCACCTCGAACGGCGGTTTTCAAGTTGTCAACGAACCCCCATCCGGTGTCGACGCCCCTCCGAACCCCGGTGGCCCTGCGACCGGCGCCAGGAACCGGGCGAGACGAGCGGCCTCGGGCGCGCTACACTCCAGCCCCGTCATTCGAAGGAGGAGAGACATGCCTTCCCGCCGAAGCTTCTTGACGTCCGTGGCCGCGGGCACCGGCCTCGCTTCCGTGCGACCGCTGTTCGGTGCCACGGCCCTGCCCCCCGAGGTCAAGACCGCGCTCCACCGGCCCGTTGGCGTGCAGCTCTGGAGCCTCAGGGCCGACCTCCCCAAGGACCTGTCGGGCACGCTCGTGAGGCTGCGCGGCCTGGGCATTCGCGAGGTCGAGGCCGCGGGTCTGCCCAAGGGAATGACTGCCGAGGTCTTCAAAGGCGTGCTCGATGCCGCGAACCTCGTGTGCCACAGCGCCCACATGCCGCTCGAGCGGTTGCGCGACGACGCGGCCGCCGCGGTCGGTGAGGCCAAGACCCTCGGTTGCCGGTTCGTGGTCTGCCCCTGGATCCCCCACGACAAGGCGGGCTTCACGGCGGACGACGCGGCGAAGGCGGCGGACGTCTTCAACAAGGCGAGCAAGGCCGCGAAGGCCGAGGGGCTCCGCTTCGCCTACCACCCCCACGGGTACGAGTTCCTCCCCGCCCCCGGGGGTACGCTCTTCGAGTCCCTCGCCAAGAGCACCGACCCGGCCGTGGGGTTCGAAGTCGACATCTTCTGGGCCAAGGCGGGTGGCGTCGATCCCGCCGCGCTCATCGCGTCCTTGCACGGCCGCGTGCCCCTCCTGCACGTCAAGGACATGAAGAAGGAGCTGGCCTTGCCCCCGGGCAGCAGCGCCGCGCCCGAGGATTCGGACGTGGCCGCCGGCCTGGGCCAGCTCGACCTGCCCGCGATCTTCAGGGCGGGCATGAAGTCCGGCGTCGAGATCTACTACATCGAGGACGAGAGCACGAAGCCCTGGCAGCAGATTCCCCTGACCCTCGAGTACCTCTCCAAGCTGAAGCTCTGACGAGGCCCGCATGCGCTACCCCGAGAAGGTCGTGCTCGTGACCGGAGGGAGCCTGGGTATCGGTCAAGGGTGCGTGCGCGCCTTCGCCGCCGCCGGTTCGAGGGTGGTGTTCTGCGCGCGCAAGGAGCCGGAGGCGCAGGCCCTCGCGGCCGAGGTCACCCGCGTCGGCCCGGGGCGGGCCGAGTTCCTCCGCTGCGACGTCTCCCGGGAAGCCGAGGTCCGCGGCCTCGTGCGTGAGGTCGTGTCGAGACACGGCCGGCTCGACTGCCTCGTCAACAACGCGGGCTGGCATCCGCCCCACAAGTCGATCGACGACTTCACGGCCCAGGAGTTTCGTGATCTCCTCGAGCTGAACCTCGTGAGCATCTTCGTCGCCTGTCAGGAGGCGTTGCCGCACTTGCGCAAGACCAGGGGGAACATCATCAACATGTCGAGTCTCGTGGGCAGCATGGGACAGATCCACGCCACGACCTACGTGGCCACGAAGGGCGCGATCACGGCCTTCACGAAGGCCCTCGCCATCGACGAGGCCGCGCACGGCGTGCGCGTCAACTCGGTGTCTCCGGGCAACGTCTGGACGCCCCTGTGGAAGGAGGCGGTGGACGCGTCGGCCGACCCCGTGGCCACCCGGGCCGCGGGCGAAGCCGCCCAGGTACTCGGCCGGATGGGCACGATCGCCGAGGCCGGCCAGCTCTGCCTGTTCCTGGCCGCGGAGGCGACGTTCACGACCGGGGTCGACCACATCCTTTCCGGGGGCGCCGAGCTCGGCTACGGGCGCAAGACGCGGGTTTCGGCATGAAGGTCTTCCGAACCCGCACCGGCGCCATCGTGGAGCATCGCGGCCTCACTTTCGTGATCGAAGACGCGAACTGGGACGCCCTGGTCAACCGACGCGGCCTGCGCGCCGCCCTCGGCGCCGAAATCGCCGGCTTGACCGTTTCCCCTCCGCCTCTCGATCCCGGCCTCCTCGCACCCATCGGCCGCGCCGAGGTCTGGGCGGCGGGTGTCACCTACTTCAAGAGCCGCGACGCGCGCATCGAGGAGTCGAAGGACGCGGGCGGCGGCGACTTCTACTCCCGGGTCTACGACGCGCCCAGGCCCGAGCTGTTCTTCAAGGCCACGCCCTCGCGCGTCTCGGGCCCGGGCCAGCCCGTGCGCATCCGGCGCGACTCGAAGTGGAACGTGCCCGAGCCCGAGCTCGCGCTCTGGATCAGCTCCGCGGGCACGATCGAAGGGTTCACGATCGGAAACGACATGTCCTCGCGCGACATCGAAGGCGAGAACCCCCTGTACCTTCCCCAGGCCAAGGTCTACGAGGCCTGCTGCGGCCTCGGTCCCGGGCTGCTCGTGGCCGAGGGTCCACTCCCTCCCGAGACCGCCATCCGCGTCGAGATCGGCCGGGGGGCCAAGGTCGCCTTCCAGGGCGACACCACCCTCGCGCGCTTGAAGCGCACGCCCGAGGAGCTCGCGGGCTGGCTCTTCCGCGACCAGGTGTTCCCCGACGGCTGCTTCCTGTTGACCGGCACTGGAATCGTGCCCGGCTCCGACTTCACCCTCGAGGTGGGAGACGAGGTGCGCATCGAGATCGACGGCATCGGCCGGCTGGTGAACCCGGTGGTTCAGGCCGCGGGCTGAGCGCGATCCGCAGTCAGGCCCGTTCGGTCGGGCCCAGGGGAAGGAAGGCACCGCACGCTCAGCGTACAATCCCGCGCGGTGTCCGCCCTGTCCAGCCAACCCGTCGCCACGGCCCCACCACCGGAGGCCACCCACGTGCGCGAGCTGTCTCCCGAGCAATGGAGGTCGGGGCTGGCCGCCTGGCTCGGGTGGCTCTTCGACGGCCTCGACATGCACCTCTACACGCTCGTCGCGGCGCCCTTCGTCATGGAGCTGGTCGGGGCCGCGAGCCCGGCGGATCCGATGGTGCGGGAGAAGAGCTCCTGGATCCAGGCCGCGTTCCTCGTGGGCTGGGCGCTGGGCGGCGGGTTCTTCGGGCGGCTCGGAGACCGGCTGGGCCGAAGCCGCGCCCTGAGCCTCACCATCCTGACCTACGCGGTCTTCACGGGCCTCTCCTTCCTGGCCCAGGCCTGGTGGCACCTCCTGGTGTTCCGGTTCCTGGCCGCGCTCGGCATCGGAGGGGAGTGGGCGGTGGGCTCGTCGCTGCTCTCCGAGACCTGGCCGCGAAAATGGCGTCCCTGGATCGCGGCCGTTCTCCAGAGCGGAGTGAACCTCGGCATCCTGATCGCGTGCCTCGCCGTCTACCTGCTCGCGGTCTTCCCGCCCCGCAGCGTCTTCCTCGTGGGGATTCTTCCCGCACTCATGGTGTTCTGGATCCGGCGCAACGTGCCGGAGCCGACCGAGTGGCGAGAGGCGCGCGCCGGGGTGAAGCATGCGGGGCCCGGCGTGGGCGATCTCTTCCGCGGCGAGGTACTCCCGATCACCCTGAAGACCATCGCCGTGTGCGCCTGCTCCCTGTCGGCGTGGTGGGCCTTCCAGTTCTGGCACCCGCAGCACCTGCGCAACCTGCCGGAGCTCGCGGGCTGGGCGCGACCCGATCGCGAGCGGCTGGTGACCAAGGCCTTCTTCCTCGTGATCCTCGTCTCCATATTCGGGAACTTCGCGGCGGGCGGCCTGGCCCGCCTCATCGGTTATCGAAGAGCGATCGCCGCCATGTGCCTGGGCCTGGGCCTTGCGATGCTCGGCACCTTCTCGGTGCCCCGCGGCCACGAGGCCCTCGTCTATTTCTGGTTCCCCCTCGTGGGCTTCTTCTCCGGGGTCTTCGGCCTCTTCACGATGTACATGCCGCCTCTCTTCCCCACCCTGCTCCGGACCACTGGCGCCGGCTTCTGCTACAACATCGGCCGGATCGCCGCCGCTTTCGGTACCGTGTTCTTCGGCCTGTTCGCGCCGGTCGGCGACTTCAGCACGGCCCTCGTCTACGCCGGCTGGTTGCTCCTGCCCGCCACCTTCTTCGCGCTCCTCGCCCCCGACCTGCCCCTCGACTGAGCGGCGGCTATCGGTTCAGGATGCCCAGGTAGGCCTTCCACGGGCCGACGGCCTCTTCGTACCTCCGGCTCATGACGCGCACGACCTGGCCGAGGTGATTGAGGTCGTGTACGGCCCAGGTGGCCAGCAATTGTCCGAGGGTGACGGGCCCGAGCTCGGGGTGCCTTCCCCGCAGGGCGAGCTTTTCAGGCGACAGCGAGAGGCCGTTCAGGAAGGCGAGGTTCGAGGTACGGAGGGAGCTGAGCTCATCGAGAAGGGCGCTCGTGGACGTGCCCCGGACCACCTCGCGAAAGCCGAATCGATCGAACGGGACGAACGGCTTTGCCTCGCCGTCCTCCAGGATGACCTTGATCCGGGGCACCCAGTCGGTCCTCTCACCGTGGATCAGGTGGCCCACGACGTCACGTGGACTGAAGGTGCCAAGGCCCTCGTTCGCCTCGACCCAGGGTCCCGGCAGGTCGAGCAGCAGGGCGCGCAGGGTCCCTGGCGTACGAGAGAGGACGGCCGTGATCTCCGAAAGAATCGGCTCCTTCATGTCGAGGCCTCCCGGTCGCGCACGTCGACGCTCGCTCCCTCGCGCGGCGAGCTCTGTGTTAGCGTCCACGGGTCATGACCAGTCAGCCCTCCCCGCCTTTCGCCCGCTCGCGCACCATCGACATCCTACGCGGCCTCACGATCCTGGTCATGATCTTCGTGAACGACCTGGCCGGGGTCCGGGACGTGCCCGCCTGGATGAAACACGTCCAACCGCACGACGCGGACGGCATGACGTTCGTCGACGTGGTCTTCCCCGCGTTTCTGTTCATCGTGGGCCTCTCGATACCGCTCGCGCTCAGGAAGCGGCTCGAACGCGGGGAGCCGCGCGGGCGCACGTTTCGGCACGTCCTGGCCAGGACGGGCAGCCTGCTCCTGATCGGCCTCTTCATGGTGAACGCCGAGAACATCTCGAACGAGGGCCTTCTCCGGCCCGCGCTCTGGTCGCTCCTCTTCTACGCGGGGATCTTCCTCGTGTTCGGTGCCGCTCCGCGGGTGGGAGCGCCGCCTTCGACCGAGCGTCTTCGCCGCGGGGCGGGCCTGGCTCTGCTCATCGCCGCGGCGCTCGTGTTCCGCGGGCTCGGGGCACCCGGCCTCGTGGAGATGCGGCCGCACTGGTGGGGCATCCTCGGGCTGATCGGATGGGCCTACCTGGTGGCGTGCACGATCTTCATCCTCCTGCGCCAGAGCCTCGCCGGGGTGGTGGGCACGATCCCGCTCCTCTACTGCCTCTACGTCGCGCAGGCCGCGGGGGCGTTCTCGGCTCTCCCCTGGCTCTCCGGGTGGGTCGACGTCGGATCCATGCTCGGCTCGCAGGCCGCGATCACGGTCTCGGGCCTTGCTCTGGGGATGGCGGTCGGCCCCGGGTCCGCCCTCGCCACCCAGGCCCAGCGTCTCCGGTGGGGGCTGCTCTACGGCTTCGGCCTCGCCGCCGCCGCCCACCTGCTCCATGCGGCCCACGGCATTCATTCCATGTTCATCTTCAACAAGATCCTCGCCACGCCCCCGTGGTGCCTCCTGAGCTCGGCCATTACCATCGCGGTCTGGGCGCTTCTGTACTGGATCATCGACGTGCGCGGGTCTGTGCGTTGGGCCTCGCTCCTCGAGGGCGCCGGCCAGAACGCCTTGACCGCCTATCTGCTGGCCTTCGTCCTGGATGCGCTCTTGACCCTGCTGTCGCAGGTCACGGGCCTTCCGAACCTCTACGCCGCGCTCGGCGAACACTTCGCGACCGGCCTCGGCCGAGCGATCCTGCTCTCGGTCGCGATCGCCTGGCTCGCGAGCCGGCTCCGAGGGACGAGACTGCAGCTCACGCTCTAGGCTTACACCTGTGTCTCCCCGCCACACTCACGGCACCTCACCAGCAGGCTCTGGTTCACTGCGAGAAGCTCGGCCACGGCGAGGTCACTGAGCTCGTATTCGTCCATGCCCGTACCACCCAACGCCCGCAAGACCTCGCCGGACTCGAGCGAGCGACCACACGCCGGGCATGCGGCCTTGCGCGTGCGCTCACGAAGGCGGGACTGGTATAGCCGCGCTGCCTCCGGCGCCAGCGGCTGGAGGTCACCTACGGGTAGTACGCGCCGCTCCGGAACCCGAAGGACGGGATCACCCAGGGCCAGGCGGGCCCCGCATCGCCCGCATCTCAACCCGAGATGCTGGGTTGCGGCGAACACCCTCGCGACCGAGTCGTCGGTCAGGCGATATTCGTCCAGCGACGTGCCATCCTCAGCGAGGTCCACAGCGCCGAGGCTGAGCGCCGCTCCACACCCCGGGCACGCGGTCCCCCGGATGCGTGAAAGGAGGGCAGCCTTGTAGACGGCCACCAGATCGGCACTCAAAGGCGATCGAGACATTCGCTCACTTTAGTTGTCGCACGACCTCTATGCTCACTCACCGCTCTGGTCCGCAGAACTCATCCTTCGACCTGGCGGCCCCTATGGTGGGAAGCTCGGGTTGTCCGGAAAGAAACGCGGCCGGGCGCCCCGCATCTTGCAGTACAGGTTGCGAATGGTCCGGACCTGCCCTCCATGCGCAGCCACGTGGAGCGCCAGATGGTAGCCGAGAAAATGCTCGGTCGGCGGGCCCTGGGCAACGCCCTCGTAGGCAAGGACGGTGCGCTCCTGCAAGGCCGACAGCGTCGTCGCGCGAAGCCCGGCGATGAACCGGACGTATGACTCCTCGAGCTGCCGAAGGTAGCCCACGACATCCAAGTCCATCGCCGCGATCGAAGGCGAAGGGGCGGCATCGTTCGGACGACCGGCGGTGTTCGAGTCCATACGGTCCGCATGCCAGCGAGCGTCGATGCAGAGATGGCGCAGGATGAGGGCGATGCTGTTCGCCTCCGGCAGCGGCCGCCACCGGGCCTCTTCCGGCGTGAGGTCTTCGAGGTCGCTCCGGAACCTCTGAAAGACGCACTCGTTCATCTCCACGATCACGCGAAGGGTCTCATTCATGAAAGGTCTTCCCAGACGGTGCGGCTCCGCTGGCCGGAATGAGGGCGCGCTCAAGCTGCCGGAAGACGCCCTGCATCTGTCTCGAGTGCAGGCGTCCCAGAGGAAGGATCCGGCCGAGCCACGCGACAACCATCCCTTCGGCCTGGACGTCGAGTACATAGCGGACTCGCGTTCCGGAACCCGAGGGCTCGAGGGTCCACTCGCCTCGACCGGTGATGAACCCGTAATACCTCGTGCTGATGCTGAACGGCTCGTCGACGGCTTCGACCCGGCAGCGGAAAGGGCGGCCTCCGAAGGGCCGTTGCTCGACTTCGCTGCCCACAAGTCCGGCGTCGCAACGGAGCACGCGCAAGCCGAGATGCCGAGGCCACCAGCGCGCATACCCCGCGACGTCTGCGAGCACACGCCAGACCTCTGTCGGCGCGAATGGAACAATCACCTGGTCGCTGGCACGGATTGGCGTCACAAGCGAGTCTCGGCAACGGGAATTGTACTGTCAAGGGCCACGGCACCTGTCGAATCCGCGGTGTGCGCGGAACTCAGGGTTAGAATCCCTGACCGCGGAGGAGCTCCATGGAAGTGATCGGCAGCCCCAAGGTCTACCCGGTCATCGTGGTCGGCAGTGGAGCCTCGGGGGGAATGGCGGCCTGGAACCTCACCCGCCAGGGCATCGAGGTGTGCCTGCTGGACGCGGGCGACAAGTTCGATCGATCGAAGTTCTGGACGCACGTGCCGCCGTGGGAGTGGCGGGAGCGCACGCGGCGCGGCGAGAAGGCGCCGGAGTTCACGCTCGACCCGAGCGAGCAACCCTACCTCACGCCCGCGGATCGGCCGTTCGACCTCGTGCGGGTCTGGGGCCATGGGGGCAAGACCAACATCTGGGGCCGGGTGAGCCTTCGCTACTCCGAGATGGACTTCAAGGGAGCGGAGAAGGACGGCTGGGAGATCCCCTGGCCGATCTCGTACCAGGACATCGCCCCCTATTACGACAAGGTCGACCAGCTCATCGGGGTCTGCGGCGGAGACGACGACTCGCCGTCTCTCCCCGGGAGCAGGTTCCACATGCCGCCGCCCGCGCCCCGCTGCGGAGAGCGAATCATCCAGAAGGCCGCCACCAGCCTGGGCATTCCGGTGGTGGCGGGCCGCCGCGCCAACATGACTCGCGCCCATCGTGGCTTCCCCGCCTGCCACTACTGCGGCCACTGCGGTCGGGGCTGCGACACCGCGTCCTTCTTCTGCTCGGCCGACCACCTGCTTCCGTTCGCGCTCGAGACCGGCAAGCTGGAGATTCGCTCGAACGCGGTGGTGGCCCGGGTGCTGGTCGACGACAAGGGCCTGGCCCGAGGCGTCCAGTACTTCGACCGGAAGACGGGGGCCGAGCGCGAGGTGCTCGGCAAGGTGGTGGTGATGGGCGCGTCCTGCATGGACTCGACCCGCATCCTGCTCAACTCCCGCTCGGCGCCGTACCCGAACGGCATCGGCAACGGCTCCGACGTCATCGGGCGCTACCTCTGCGAGCAGATCCGCTTCCACGTGCGCGGCTTCCTGCCCGACCTCTACGACACGCCGTTCCGCAACGACCTCGGGATCAGCGGCGAGCACATCTATCTCCCGCGCTTCAACTACCGCCCCGAGCACGAGCGCGACTACCTGCGCGGCTTCGGCATGCAGTTCTGGAACACGGGCTGCTCTTCGACCGGAGCGAGCCACGTGGCCGCGGGGCTGCCGGGCTTCGGGGCGCCCCTCAAGAAGGCGATCAAGCGACGCTACCCCGCATGGTTCGAGATCCACCCCTACGGCGAGGTCCTGCCCGACAAGGACAACCGGGTCACGGTCGACGCGTCGCGCACCGACCGCTACGGCGTGCCCCTCATGAGGATCGACTATCGGACGGGCGAGAACGAACGCAAGATGGCCGAGCACATGTACGACACGGTCGATGCGATCTGTCGAGCGGCCAAGGCCGAGGTCGTCCAGTTCAACCGCGGCTCGCTCGACGTGAGCGGCTCCGCCATCCACGAGCACGGCACCTGCCGCATGGGCGCCGATCCCAAGCGCTCCGCCCTGAACGCCTTCAACCAGATGCACGAGGTCAAGAACCTCTTCGTGGTGGACGGGTCTTCGTTCACGACCGCCTCGGAGAAGAACCCGACCCTCACCATCCTGGCCATCTCCTGGCGGTCGACCGACTACCTGGCCGAGGAGATCAGGAAAGGCAGCCTGTGAGGACGACCGCACTCCTGGCTCTCGTCCTCACCGCCGCGGCGGGCTCGTCAATCGCGGCGGAGCCCCCTCCCACCCCGGCGGCGTACCGCCTTATCGCCGACGAGGCCGAGGCCGATCTGGAGCGGCACGTCGTCGCCGCCCGCTACCCGCGCTGCGTGGACCGCGAGCGCGGCGGCTTCCATGCGACCTACGGCCGCGACTGGACACCCCGGCCGGACCACGGCCGCTTCGTCGTCTACCAGGCGCGCATGGCATGGCTGCCCGCGCAGCTCGCTCTGGCGCGCCCCGCGCGGAAGGACGAGCAGCTCGTCTATGCGCGGCACGGTGCTCAGTACCTGGAGCGCGCGTTCTGGGACCGCGAGCACGGCGGCTTCCACGACTGGCTCCGCGACGACGGCTCGGTCGATCCCGTCGCGGGCGCGGTCAAGACGGCCTACGGCCAGTCGTTCGCGGTCTACGCCCTCGCCACCGTCTACCGAGCGACCCACGATCCCGCGGTCCTCGACCTCGCGCAGCGCGGCTTTCGCTGGATCGAGGCCCACTACCGCGACGAGCCGAACCCCGGCTACCTGGGCGGGGTGCGGCGCGACGGGACGCGGCTCCCCTTCGATCCGGACAGCCCGAGCCCGCCGCTCGACGCGATCGGCAATCCCTCGGCCTACAAGGCGATGAACCCGCACATCCATCTCCTCGAGGCCTACACCGAGCTGCTCAAGACCTGGCCCGATCCCCTGCTGAGGCGCCGTACGGAGGAGCTGCTCCTGTTCGTCCGCGACCGGTTGTACGTGGATCCTGGCGCCCAGCATCTGCTGCTGACCCCCGAGGGACGGCCCGTACCCGGCCCCGACTCCTTCGGCCACGACGTGGAGACGACGTTCCTGATGCTCGAGGCCGAGGAGGCCCTGGGAGCCGGGCGCGACCCGAAGACCTACCGCGCCGCCCGTCTCCTGACCGACCACGCCCTGGCCTGGGGATGGGACCCGAAGACCGGCCAGCTCTTCAACGAGGGCTCGGCCCTCGGCCCGGCCCACGATCGATCGCTCCAGTGGTGGGCCCAATTCGAGTGGATCAACGCGCTCTCCCTCCTGCACTCGCGCGAAGGGTCGAAGACCACGAAGTACTGGGAGGCCTTCACCAAGGCCTGGACCTTCACCCGCGCCACCCTCCTCGATCCCGAGTTCGGCGGGGTCTACCAGGGCCTCGATGCCCAGGGCCACGTGAACCGCGAGAAGAGCCAGAACTGGTTCGCGGGCTACCACACCGGGCGGGCGCTGCTGCTGGTCGCCGACCGCCTGCGTGCGCTGGCCGACGAGACCAAAGCCAAGTGATTCACCGCACCGCCACGGTGACCGCGCCGCCGACCAGGTTGCCGTTGTCATCCAGGAGCTGCACCGCGACCGCCAGGGTTGCGCCCGACCCCGCGCTCGCGTAGGCCAGGCTCTGCGCGAGGACCAAGGTCCCGCCCGCGGCGAGCCGGTCCGTGCCGGTCCGCCTCCGAATCTCGGCCGCGTCCATGCTCAGGAACCCGTACGGCTCGACGGGGGCGCCGGTGTCCGTCTCACGAAGCGTCGCGTTCACGAAGCTCACGGAACCGCCCACTCCCCCGGTCTCCATGATCTGGACCGTCCAGCGGGCGACTCGGGAGGTCGGGTCACGGGCGTCCCGCAGGACGAGGACGGGATTGGGCAGGACGAAGACGCTGAGTCGCGCTTGCGCCGAAGGGCCGGAGGGCAGCGGGGCGGTGGTGGCGTCGTCCTTCGCGGTGGTGGCGAAGTCGCACCCGCTCGCGGCCAGGGCCAGCGCGGCGAGCCACGCCCGACCGGTCTGGTGAAGAACCTGACCGTTCTTCACGAGAGGCCCCAGGCATTCAGGATCGGTCCGGCCAGCCAGTACACGAGGCCGTTCGCGAGTGCGACCCCGCTGTAGGTGGGTCCGGTGGACCCGGGCGTGAGGAGCCGCAGCACACGGCCGCTCGCCACGTCGATCACGAAGACTCGGCCCTCGGAGTTCACGAACGCGAGGCCGTTGGCCGCTGCCAGGTTCCCGTACATGAAGCCGATGGTCAGGGGAGGCCAGCGATCCCGCCCGTTCGCGGGATCCACGCCGAAGAGCACGCCGTTGTCTCCGACGATCAGTAGGGTCCCGCCCGCGCCACGGCCCGGGTCGTAGGCCGGCATCATCCCCGGGCTGACCCCGACCGCCCGGCTCCAAACCGGGCCGGCGGCGATGGCGTCCTGGGCGTAGGCGTAGAAGACGCCGTTCTTGTGGTTCGCACCTACGAGGGCGCGGCCTTGCGCGTCACTGAACCGGACCGGCGTCGTTCCCCAGTCCTGATCGATGTTGGTGACACCTTGCTTGTTGGCCTGCCGGACCTCGAGGCTCACGGGGTCGAGGGACACGAGGGCCCGGTTCAGGGGCCCGTCATAGCCCTCGTAGTCTTCGCCGGTGGCCACGAACAGGGTCCGCGAGTCGGCGCTCGCGGTCACGGAGTTCCAGATCCCGGCACCCCGCAGGCCTTCGGGCACGAAGCCGACGCGGGCCAGGAGCGTCCCCGTCGCCAGGTCGAGCGCGCGGACCTCGCCACGCACCGAGGGGTTGTCGAACTCCGAGGCCACACCGACGTAGGCGCGGCCGTTCAGGACGAGGGGCGAAGACCAGGCGTAGCCGCTCGGCCCCGAGTCCAGGTCGTGACGCCAGAGCAAGCGACCCGAAGCCGCGTCCAGTCCGTAGTAGGCGCCGTCCCCCCCACCCGCCACCACCACGCCGCCAGAGATGGCGGCGGTGGCGCCGATGCCCACGCCGTCCAGAGCACCGTGGCCCACCTCGGCGCTCCAGACCGGCTGGCCCGTGGCCGCGTCCAGGGCCCGGAAGTTCGGGCCGCTCGCCACGCTGCTCCCCACATAGACGCGGCCGCCCGCCACCGAGGGCGCGCTCGACGCGGGAAGCGGACCCATGCCGATGCTCGAGATCCAGCGGGGGGAAAGCCGGCCCAGGCTCGACGCGTCGATCGTGGTCTCTTCCGGGCTGAAGCTCGTACGGCCCAGGTCGTGCCCGTACATCGGCCAGTCGCCGACCTGGGCGGGGGCGGGAGAGGGGCTGGTCTCGGGTTCGCTGGTCCCCGAGCGGAAGTCGCAGGCGACGGCCAGCAGGCTCGCGAGAGCGATACACGACGCACGGCGGAGAAGGACCGCGAGACTCGACAGAACCAGAGGCTCCTCTGGAGGCCAACCGAGGCCATCTAAAGTTTTGACCAAACTGAGCCCCAAGAGGTTGAGCCTGCGGCCTCCGGGCAATCCTGATGCCTCCATCATGCGACAGCGCGCGGCCCCAAGGAAATCGGCCGCGAGGCGGGCTCAGGGGGAGAGCACGAGTGTGGTCACGCTGGAGGGCGGGAGCTTCAGCCGGAAGAGGTTTCCGCTCGCCACCGTGGCCGCGGGGCCGGCGACGAGCGCGGCCGTCGAGGCCGTGACCTGGAACGTGCGGCTCGTACCGAGCGCGCGCGGGTGTTCGAGGGCGATCTCGGCGTTCACGGCCCCGGTCGCCTTGTTGATGGCCACGACCACCACGCGATCGTCACGGCCCGCATCGAGACTCGCGTAGACGGACGTGGCCTCGTGGTTCGAGGTAGAGGCCGCGACCGACGTGTCTCCGAAGCGGCCGCCCAGGCCGTCGTAGTTCACGAAGGCGTAGAAGCCCCGCGTGCAGAAAGGTCTGATCGGCGTCGGAGCCCCAGACGTTCGCCGCGAAGACGTCCTCGCGGCCGAAGATGCCCAGGACGTCGGCCTCCGCGATCGCCCCGGAGACGTCCCGTCCGCCGCCATAGTTGTATTCGGTGAACGCGAGCCGCATGCCGGGGTAGGACGAAGAGATCTTCTCCTTCATGCGGGGGATCAGGCGAATGGCGCCGACCCGTGCCGTCCTGGGAGATCCAGCTCGTCTCGACGTAACCCGGGTCCCAGAGCGACCGGGGAGCCTGCACCCGCGCGGCGGCCACCGCCGGAGTGCTGTCTTGCCCGGTGATGCGAACCCCTCCCCCCTGCGCCTCGGGGTACCAGTGCAGGTCGAGCACGTCCACGAGGCGTCTCCGGGCGGAGCCTTCCGCCACCCGCAAGGACGACAGGTAGAAGTCGAGGAAGTCCCGACCGCCGGCGTCCGGGGCATCCTGCAGGCTCACGTAGCCCTGCCATCCATAGCTCACCGGTCCAAAGACCAGGGCCTGCGGGGCCACGCGCTTGATGGCGTCGGCCAGCGCGACCGTCCGCGACAGCAGCTCGTCGTAGGTCACCTTCCCGCTCGGGCGGATCCGGGCATGGGTGTTGGCCCAGAGGTCGGGCTCGTTGTCGAGGGAGTAGAAGATCGTGCGCTCGGGGTCGTTCCTCGCCCCTGGGAAAGCCGATTCGAGCCAGGCCACGAGCTCGTCCAGGTAGACGACGCCGTCGCCGGTGTCGGGCGGATAGGTGAAGCCTCGGCCCTTGATTCCCGCCTTCAGGAAGCGAACGTTCAAGAAGTCGGGCGTCTGGTTTACGTCTCCCCCGCCATTCTTGTCCGCCGAGACGTAGCCGGCCATGGGCACGGTGACGACCACCGCGGCGCCCGCGGCGTGGGCCTGCGCCACGTAGGGCCGGACCGCCTCTCCCGGGATGTCGCCCCCGCCGAGGAAGTCGTCGTTCTGGTGGCGGAAGTCGGATCCGGCGTTCGACGCGTTCGTCTCCCAGTTGTAGGCCGTCCACCGGTTGCCGCCGAGGCGGCCCAGGCGCATCGGTCGCGAGCGCCCGCCCCAATCCGCCTGGTTCACGCCGTAGATGTAGGGCGAGATCGGATGCCGCGCCGCCTGGGTGTCGATCGTCATCCGAACCTCCTGCTCCGGGGCGGGAGGAGCTCGCGCTGGGCGACGACGGGGTCGAGGGAGACGAGCCTCCGCCGCAGGCACCGAGGAAGCACGCGAGCAAGGTCGCGGGGCACGACCTCGGAGGAGACGCGCCCGCGGTCAGTTCTCCCGGCCCAGGCCGACCTGGGCCTCGGAATCGAAGTCGAGCTTCTTCAGGCCGCCACCCTGCCGCACGTAGAAAGCGCCGCGGACCTGGGCCCGCACGCGATCGTCGTCGAGGACAGCCTTGATCGCGCCGGGGACGCGCAGGTAGTTCACGTCGACGGTCGAGACCACCTTCTCCTCGGCGAACCCGCGGATGGTGAAGGGCTCCGACACGAACCCGCGGCCGACGTCGTTGCCGTTGAGCATCAGCTCGAACTCCATCTTGTCGACCGCGATGTCGTTCGGGTTGGGGTTGCGCACGCCGAAGACCACGTCGAGCTTGGCTCCCGTGATCCCCACCTTCCCTTTCTTGAGGCCTTCGACCTGGAGGGTTGGGGGCTTGAGCGCGGGACCGCAGGCGGCAAGGCAGAGGGTGAAGCCAAGGGCAAGTCTCGAAAAGCTCGTCACGCGGGCCTCCTCCGGTGATCCTAACCCGGCACGAGACCGAAGTCGTGCCTTTGCGGACCCCGGGCCGCCCCGGTAGAATCGCCGCAGTCGATCGCAACCCATACGACCAGGGACCCACCTCGCCAGGAGGCCGGCCAGTCTCGATGCCCGAGGAAGAGAGCGCCGTCCCCGGCCCGTCCGACCTGTCGACAGCTGACGCGCCACCCGAAAGCCCGAAGGCCCTTGGGACTTCCGCTCGGACCGGCGGCGTCTCGCAATGGTTGATGAAGGACCAGGGGCCAGCCCCGGGGCACGATCACTCCGACGAATACCCGTGGTGGCAGGTCATGTGCCTGACCGGCGTCGACTACTTCTCGACCCTCGGTTATCAGCCGGGAATCGCGTTCCTGGCCGCGGGCCTGCTCTCACCGGTGGCCACCTTGATCCTGGTCCTGGTAACCCTCCTCGTCGCCTTGCCCACCTACGCCCAGGTCGCCGAGCGCAGCCCCCATGGACAGGGCAGCATTCACATGCTCGAGGAGCTGCTGCCGCGCTGGCGGGGCAAGGCCGTGGTCCTGGGGCTCCTGGGCTTCGCCTTCACCGACTTCATCATCACTATCACCCTGTCCGCCGCCGACTCGGCGGCGCACATCATCGAGAACCCCTTCGTCCCGCGCTTCCTGGAC
Source organism: uncultured Acidobacteriota bacterium (assembly GCA_963760685.1). Taxonomy (GTDB): domain Bacteria; phylum Acidobacteriota; class Vicinamibacteria; order Fen-336; family Fen-336; genus CAVXEA01. The sequence goes on along the minus strand of CAVXEA010000003.1, from coordinate 1,219,708 downwards.
CACCCGGTGCTCGTGACCCTCCTTCTTCTGGCCATTTTGGGCGGGGTCTTCCTGAAGGGCTTCAAGGAGGCGATCGGCATCGCCGTCTTCGTAGTGGCGGCCTACATGACGCTGAACGCCGTGCTTCTGGTGGTGGGGCTTCACGAGGTCCTGAGCCACCCGGAGCTGCTCGGGGACTGGAAGTCGGCCCTGTTTGCGACCCACTCGAGCCCCTGGCGAATGCTGGCGGTGGCGGCGATCCTGTTTCCGAAGCTGGCCCTGGGCCTCTCCGGGTTCGAAACCGGGGTCGCGGTGATGCCCCTCATCCGCGGAGCCGCGGACGACGAGCCGGCACGTCCGCGCGGCCGCATCCGCAACACCCGCAAACTGCTCGTCACCGCGGCCCTCGCGATGAGCGCACTGCTCATCTGCTCGAGCCTGGTGACCACCGTGCTCATCCCGGCCGAGGCCTTCGCCGCCGGCGGCCCGGCAAACGGCCGGGCCCTCGCCTATCTCGCCCACCAGAAGCTCGGCCCCCTGTTCGGCACCGCCTACGACCTCTCCACCATCACCATCCTCTGGTTTGCCGGGGCCTCGGCCATGGCCGCCCTCCTGAACCTCGTGCCGCGCTATCTCCCGCCCTACGGCATGGCGCCGGACTGGGCGCGCGCGCAGCGGCCGCTCGTCCTCGTCTTCACCCTGGTCACGGTGGTGGTCACGGTCATCTTCAGCGCGGACGTCAACGCCCAGGGGGCGGCCTACGCCACCGGCGTGCTGGCCCTGATGACCTCGGCCTCCGTGGCCGTCACCATCGCGCACTGGGAGTCGCGGGGCCGCTATGTGTGGCTGCTCATGACCCTGGTCTTCGCCTACACCTTCGTGCTGAACGTGCACGAGCGGCCGGAAGGGATCAAGATCGCCTCGTTCTTCACCGCGGCCATCGTGATCACGTCGTTGTCCTCCCGCGTGATCCGCTCCACCGAGCTGCGGGTGGGCGGGGTGCGCCTTTCCGCGAAGGCCGAGGCTTTCGTGGACGAGTTGGCGACGACCGGGGTGCGGATCATCGCCCATCGTCCCGACAAGCGGACCGTGCAGGAATACGACAAGAAGGAGCGCCAGGCCCGCGAGGACCACAGCCTCGACCACGGCGAGCCCTTGATGTTCCTCGAGGTCATGCAGGGCGACGCTTCCGAGTTCAAGGACGACGCGCTCGACGTGCGTGCCTTCGAGGTCGGCCGTCACCGCATCCTCCGGTGCACGAGCCCCGCCATCCCCAACGCCATCGCCGCCCTGCTCCTGAACATCCGCGACCGAACCGGCCGCATCCCCGACGCCTACTTCGGGTGGACCGAGGGAAACCCCGTGGTGTACGTGCTGCGGTACCTGTTCCTGGGCGAGGGCGACACCGCGCCCGTGACCCGCGAGGTCCTGCGTCAGGCGATCAAGAAGCCCCTCGACCGGCCTCGTATCCACGTGGGCTGAGATGGGCGGGCCAGTCGTCATGACGCGTCCCCATGCCCCCTATTGACGTTGGCCATGGCCGGCGCTATCGTCCGCCGCGAGTCGAACCAGGAGGATCCCAGGATGTCCGTCAAGCCGTTTCGCCCCGAATACATGAAGATCGGCGTTCTGACCGCTGCCCTCCAGGAGCTCACCCCTCGTGAGGTCCGCGACCCCGACCCGGACAAGGCCATCGAGGATTGGGTGGCGTTCGCGCGCGAGCTCGGGGCCGATTTCGTCCAGCTCTCGGCGGCCCTGCACCCGAGCGAGTCGGACGTGCCGGCCGAGGCGATGCTCGACCCGGTGGCCAACACCCTCGACCTGCGCAAGCCCTTCGACAAGGACCGGGCCAAGCGCACGCAGGCCGCCCTGGCCGCGAACAAGATCGGCATCTCGGACGTCGGCTACTTCGACAACATGCTGCACGACGACCCCGCCATCCGGAAGAAGAAGCACGACTTCATGAAGCGGGCGATGGACGCGGCCGTGCTCCTGGGAGTGGACGCGGTCTGCGGCTTCGTGGGCCGCAACCAGACCCTGTCCATGGACCAGAACCTGAAGGACTTCGAGGAGGGCTTCCTGCCCCTCCTCCGCTACGCGAAGGAGAGGAAGCTCACCTACCGCGTCGAGCAGTGCCCGATGCCGGGCTGGACCACCAAGGACAACTGGCACAACCAGATCGCCTACGCCCCGGGCCCCTGGATCGCCATCCACCGCATCTGCGAGCGCCACGGCCTGGGCGACCAGTTCCGCATCCACTACGACCCCTCGCACGCCATCCTCATGGGCCAGGACACGCGCTCGCTCTTCCAGTACCTGAAGGACGAGGGCTACAACTTCCTGATCGGCGGCTTCCACGTCAAGGGCCAGGTCACCGACGCCAAGGGAGTCTCGGCCTGGGGCTACGGCGGCCAGACCATGGAGCGCGGCGACTGGAAGGACGGCAAGCCGTCCGCGAACCCGGCCGACCAGGTGAACGCCTGGAAGAAGCAGACCGTGCTCTGCGAGCACGAGCTGCCGGGCACCGCCCGGCACGATCCTCTCGCCTACCTCCAGAACCGCACCGTGGACTGGCTCGACCACCAGCTCGCCGCCCGCGAGCTCCTGAAGCTCGACGTCGCGAACACCCATCTCGTGGTCGAGCACGAGTACCCGAAGGCCCGGATCCAGGACAAGGCCCGCCTCGCCCCCATCCTGGCAGGCTCGATCGCCTTCACCCGCAAGATCGACGAGGCCGCGGCCTCGATGTTCGCGCTCCAGCACGAGGTCCTGGCCGCCCAGGGGATCCCGGTGCAGGGGCGCGGCCGGGAAGCCTATCGCAGCTAGTCGGACCCCACCTCTCGAGGAGGACACGCGAATGACGTCAGCCAGCGCCGACCGTCACGCCGAGTACGACAAGGGCAAGCTGTTCGTGCTCTCGGTGATCGCCCTCACCACCGCCGGCATCAGCTTCAGCCTGCGGAGCAGCGTCGCCGAGGTGCTGCGCACCACGTTCTTCGACCCCATCGACAAGCTGCACTCGGCCGAGATGATCGGGGGCGCGCTGGGCGTCGCCTTCCTCGGCTTCGCGTTCACCATCGCCATCGCGAGCCCCATCCTGGACAACCTCGGCATCGGCCGCGTCCTGCAGGCCTCGAGCCTGTGCTTCATCCTGGGCACCCTCGGGGTGATCTTCGCCGCCGACCTTCAGGGCCCCCTCGGCATCTACCGGACCATCTGGCTCGCCATGCTGCTGACCGGAGTAGGCTGGGGTCTGGTCGAGACCGCGATCAACCCTCTCGCGGCCACCCTCTACCCCGAGGACAAGACGCACCGCTTGAACGTGCTGCACGCGTGGTGGCCGATGGGGATCATCATCGGCGGCCTCGTGGGCCTGGCCATCGGCCACCTCGACTTGAGCTGGCGGGTCAAGCTCTCGGTGGTCCTCGTCCCGGCGTTCATCTACGGCGCGGGCCTCATCGGAGCCAAGTTCCCTCCTACGGAGCGGGTGGCGGCCGGGGTTTCGAACGCCGACATGTTCAAGGAAGTGGCACGCCCGCTCTTCATCGTCTGGTTCCTCTCGATGTTCCTGACCGCGTCCTCGGAGCTGGCCCCGGGCCAGTGGGTGGACATGGCCCTGACCCGCACCGTGGGCTTCCAGGGGATCTGGCTCCTCATCTACGTCAGCGGGCTCATGTTCGTGATGCGCCACTTCGCCGGACCTCTCGCCCACAAGCTCTCGCCCGTGGGCCTGCTCTGGTTCTCGTGTCTGCTGGCCGCGGCCGGCCTCGTGCTCCTGAGCATGGCCAACTCGGGTGTGACCGGGCTCCTCGCGGCCACCATCTGGGGCGCCGGGGTCTGCTTCATGTGGCCGACCATGCTCGCCGCCGCTTCCGAGCGCTTCCCCCGCGGAGGAGCGCTCCTGATGGGGCTCATGGGCACGGCCGGCACCCTGGCCATCTACTTCGTGCTCCCCAAGATGGGAGAGATCTTCGACAACGCCAAGATCGCCACGGCGGGCGGAGAGAGCGCGTTCGCAGCGCTGTCCGCGGCGGCGGCCGGGGGCGACGCCGTCGCCCAGACCCGGCTCAACGAGGTCCTGACCGTGGCGTCGCAGTCGTCGTTCCGCTCGGTGGCCATCCTGCCCGCGATCCTGCTCCTGGTCTTCGGCGCGATGTGGGTCTACGACCGCGCGCGCGGGGGCTATCGGCCCGCCACGATGGGCGCGCGCTCCGGATCGGAGGCTTGAGCCGTGCGCCTCTGGTCCCTGGGAACCGGAGCGCCACCTTTGTGATCGGGCGGCTCCGCGGCTGGGCCGCCACGGCGCTCCTCGGGCTGGCCCTGGCCGCGGCGCTGCCCGTCTCGGCCGCGGAGCGCATCAAGGTCGTCCTCGACACCGACATCGGCACCGACATCGACGACGCCTGGGCCCTCGGGTTCGCCCTCGCCCACCCCGGCTTCGAGCTTCTGGGCGTGACCGTCACGGACGGCGACACCGCCGCCCGCGGCAAGGTCGCCTGCAAGCTGCTTCACGCGGCCGGACGCGGCGACGTGCCGGTGGCCGTCGGTCGCGCCACCAAGGTTCCCCCGGAGCGGCTCGACCTCCAGTTCTCGTGGGCCGAGGACTTCCGGGCCAAGAAGCCGATCGGCAAGCCCGCCGCCCAGTTCCTCGTGGACATCGCGAAGAAGCACCCGGGCGAGATCACGCTCATGGCCGTGGGCCCGCTCCAGAACGTGGCCGATGCCCTCCGCCGCGAGCCCGCCCTGGCCCGCTACCTGAAGCGCGTGGTGCTGATGAGCGGCTGCATCCGGGGCACCGCCGACAAGCCCGCGCAGATCATCCCGGAGTGGAACGTGGTCTCGGCCACCGCCGACGCGCAGCTCGTGTACGCCGCCGGGCTGCCCCTCACCATCGTTCCCCTCGACTCGACCACCCAGGTGCGCCTGGCCGACCGCGAGCGCGAGCGCCTCAAGCAGCACCGCTCGCCGCTCACGGTTTCGCTCGAGGCTCTGTATCGCCTGTGGATCGAGTCGGCTTCGCAACGGATGACCCTGCACGACCAGCTCGCGGTGGCCGAGACCGCGAACACCGGCGCCTTCTTCGGCAGGGTGGAAGAGCTGCCGCTCTTCGTCGACGACCAGGGCTACACGCGCATCGACGCCGAGAAGGGGAAGAAGGTCAAGGTGTGCCTGGACCCGCGGCGCGACGCCTTCATGGAGTACTACCTCGCCGGGTTGATGGGGGCGCCGGCCCGACGACCCTGAAAGCGATATGCATCACCGAGGAAAGGGGAGCGCTCCGGCCTAGAATCGAGCATGAGCCTCTTCGAGAGAATCGGCGAATGCGACCTCTGCGGGCGAGAGTTCGTGCTGACCGGCACCTCGGCCAACCCCGGGAACGAGACCCAGCTGAACGTGGCCTTCACCTGTGAGTGCGGCGGGACGTTGAAGGCCATGCTCCCCGGGAGCGCCAACCGCGACCTCGTCCGCATCGAGCCCAGGTCCTCGTGACGGGAGCCCGCGCCAGCCTCCTCGGGCTTTGCCTGGCCCTTCCGGGCTGCGGGTCCACGAACGGGCCGGTCACTCCCGCCGCCACCCCGGCGCCCGGGTCGGCCTGGACCTTGTCCTGGTCCGACGAGTTCGAGGGACCCGCGGGGGCAACGGTGGATGCCACCAAGTGGACGTTCGACCTGGGCGGAGGAGGCTGGGGCAACCAGGAGCTCGAGTCCTACACCGACCGGCCGAAGAACGCCCACCTGAGCGGAGAGGGGTCGCTGGTCATCGAAGTGCTCCGCGAAAGCTGGGTCGGCGCGGACGGCATCGGCCGCGACTACACCTCCGCCCGCCTCAAGACCCAGGGCCCCTTCTCCCAGACCTACGGCCGTTTCGAGGCGCGATTGAAGCTCCCCTTCGGGCAGGGACTCTGGCCCGCGTTCTGGATGCTGGGGACGGACATCTCGAGCGCCGGCTGGCCCGCCTGCGGTGAGATCGACATCATGGAGAACATCGGCCGCGAGCCCGGAATCGCCCACGGCACTCTCCATGGCCCCGGCTACTCGGGCGCCGCAGGACCCGGCGCTGCATTCTCGCTTCCCGCCGGGCAGCGCTTCGCGGATGCTTTCCACGTCTTCGCGGTCGAGTGGGAGCGCGAGGTCGTCCGCTGGTACGTGGACGGCCAGCTCTACGAGACGCAGACCGCGGCGAGCCTGCCCGCCGGCAGCCGCTGGGTGTTCGACCACCCATTCTTCTTGCTGATCAACGTGGCGGTAGGTGGCAGTTGGCCCGGCTCCCCGGACGCTACGACCGTCTTCCCCCAGCAGATGCTCGTCGACTACGTGCGGGTCTACAGGCGCTGAACGCCTGGGCGGGACGCGCATGGGGGCAGCTCACCGCCCCTTCATGGGCTCGCCCCGGGTCTGGTACCCTCACTCCGTGTTGAGCTATACGCCACCGGAACAGCTGACCGACGCGCAGAGCCGCCCGTATTTTCTCTGGGATTGCGACCTGACGCTCGACCAGTTCCGAAGGGGTCTGGCGGATCCCGACCCAGATGTTCGCGCCTACTTGGTCGGAAAACTCATGCGCCAGGCGAAGCCGGATGACGTGTTCCTCTTCGTCCGACCTCGCGAGATCCGAGAGCTCTGGCCCCGCCTCACCCGGTACCTCGGGCGCACGCGGGACTTCTGGTCATGGCTCTTCGAGACGTGGGAGGGCCAGGGTCGTGTCTGGCGGTAGGCTCACACCGCTCCAGCGCCGCATTCTCAGGGTACTGGCAGAGATGACTCCTCCCTGGACGTTGACCGGTGGTGGCGCTCTCGCGGGCGTGCACCTCGACTCCTAGCACGAGCTGCTCACCAGCAAGCTCGCGACCCTGCTGGAGCGATCCGAGATCCGCGACCTCGTGGATGTGAAGGCACTCGTGGAGGGAGGGGGCGACCTCGACGCGGCGCTCCGTGATGCGCCGAAGAAGGACACCGGCTTCTCCCCCTTGACCCTGGCTTGGGTGCTGAAGGGCTACGATGCCGGTCCAGCGGCGCAGGCCCTGGGTTGGAGCGACGCTCAGAAGAAAGACCTGCTGGCGTTCAGGCACTGGCTGATTGACCGGCTTACCGCGGGCGCTGCTCCGGAGTAGCGCCGTCACCGGACCGCAGTCTGACCCGGCGGGCGGGCTGGGTGCGTGGCCGCGCCTGGGCCTCGTCGTGGATCCCCTCGTCTACGGCGAAGTGACGGCTGTGGCGGTCAGGATGACGGGCGACCGCCCGCTTGGATCGAGCTCGCCGGGCTGGGCCTTGTCCTGCCGCCATTTCTTGACGACACTAGTAAAGCGACCTACCCTTTACTGATGAAGAGCACGATCTCCAGCAAGGGCCAGATCACGGTTCCGGCCGCGCTGCGCGATCGCCTCGGCTTGCGCCCCGGAACACCGGTGATCTTCGAGTCCCATCCCAGGGGAGCCCTGATCCGGAAGGGTACGAAGGGCGAGCATCCCGTTGACCTGATCTTCGGGACGCTGCACCTCGAGGACTCCGTGGACGCCACGCTCGACGCGCTTCGGGGCTCGCGGCCCAAGCACGGGCTCGGCGCAAAGCGGCGGAGATGAAGACCGCCGTCGACACGTCGGTGCTCCTGGATGTCTTGACCGCGGACCCGGCATTCGGGGAGGCCTCGCGCCAGGCCCTGCGCCGTGCGTTCGACACTGGTGCCCTCGTGGCCTGCGACGTCGTCTGGGCCGAGGTTCGCGCGAACTTCCCGGCCGAGGACGTCTTCGCCCGGACCATGGACACCCTCGGGATTCGTTTCGATCCGGTCGGCGAGGCCGCAGCGCAGCTCGCCGGGCGAATGTGGCGCGAGAGCCGCCGCACCTCCAGGGCCAAGGCCGCGGGCCGGGATCGGGTCGTGGCGGATTTCCTGGTGGGCGCTCACGCTCTTCGCCAAGCCGCCGCCCTCCTTGCGCGCGACCGCGGGTACTACCGTGCTCACTTCAGCGGGCTGCGGGTCATCGACCCATCCGAAGGGCGCTGACCACCGGCTTGAACCTGAGGCGCCCCTCGCCGCTCCTTGACCGCCAGCCGGCAGGCAGTATCTTCGACCTGTGAAGACTCCTTTGTCACGAGCTCGAGACGGCGAGGTGCGGGCTCGGCCGGGAGCGCGCCGAAGCCGCAACGGATTGGCTCCGGTGGCTCTCGCCCTGGCGGGCCTCGCCTTCGCCGCGCCCTCGGAGAAGGAGTCCTGGCCGCCCGCCGTGGTGGCCGAGGACGATGGCGCCCCCGCGCTGACCGCCGAGGAGTCGATGAGGACGATCCGTGTCCCGCCCGGCTATCGCGTGGAGCTCGTGGCCAAGGAGCCGCTGGTCGTGGACCCGATCCTCATCGATTTCGACGCGGACGGCCGCATGTGGGTGGTGGAGATGCCGGCTTTCGCGGCGGACGAGGCGATGCGCGACTCGCGCGACCCGATCTGCCGCGTGGTCGTGCTCGAGGACGACGACGACGACGGGGTCATGGACCGCCGTACGGTGTTCGCGGACGGGCTCGTGCTTCCCCGGGCGATCAAGACGCTGGCCGCGGGGGCGCTCGTGGGCGAGCCTCCGAACCTCTGGTGGATGCGCGACACGAACGGCGACCTGCGCGTGGACGAGAAGGAGCTCATCAGCGACCGCTTCGGCAGCCGCGAGGCCAACCCGGAGCACAATGCCAACAGCCTGATCTGGGGGCTCGACAACTGGATCTACACCTCCGAGCACGATGCGCACCTCCGGTTCCGCGGCGGCCGATTCGAGGTAGTGGAGACCTTGAGGCGCGGACAATGGGGCGGCGCGATCGACGACGCCGGCCGGGTCTATCGGAACGTCAACAGCGCTCCCCTCTTCGTCGACTACACGCCGGCCCGATACTTCCTCCGGAACCCGAACGTGTTGCGGACGCGCGGGCTCTACGAGCCGCTCCTCTCCCTCGAGGACGCCGAGGTCTGGCCCATTCGCCCCACCCGGGGAGTCAATCGCGGGTACCGCGACCAGTTCTTCCGGCCCGACGGAACGTCGAAGATCCTGCAGAGCGCGGCCACTCCCGTCGTCTATCGCGGCGATCGGCTCCCGCGCGAGCTGCAAGGCGGGGTGTTCGTGACCGACTGCACGACGAATCTCCTGCACTGGTTTTCGATCGGCGACGACGGCGCCTCAGGTATCACGGTGCGGAACGGCTTCGCCCGCGGGGAGATCTTCGCGTCGAGCGACGAGCGGCTGCGGCCGGTGAGCGCGGCATCCGGCCCCGACGGCACGCTCTACGTGGTGGACATGTATCGTGGCGTCGTGCAGGACGTGGCCTACCAGACCGAATACCTGCGCGACTACATTCGCGCCAACCAGCTGATCGGCCCTCTCCACCGCGGCCGGATCTGGCGCATCCTGCACGAGACCACGGTGCGCGAGCGAAAGCCCTCCTTGTCGAAGCAGTCGGCCGCCGGCCTCGTCCCCTACCTCTCCCATCCCAACGGATGGTGGCGTGACATGGCGCAACAGCTTCTGGTGCAGCGGGGCGACGCGTCCGTGGCACCGGCCCTCCGGCGCCTGGCGCGCGAGGCCACGGACTGGAGGCCCAGGCTCCACGCGCTCGGGACGCTCGACGGCCTCGGCGCCTTGGACCCCAAGGCCCTCCTGCCGCTCCTGTCCGATTCGTCGCCCGAGGTGCGGGCCTGGGCCATCCGCTGGTCCGAGCCCTGGCTGGCCCACGCGAACCACCCCCTGGCCGCGGCGGTGCTTCGCCGGATCGAGGATCCGAGCGTCGCCGTCCGACGGCAGCTCGGGGCCTCGATCGGCGAGCTTCCGGGGGCCGCTCGTTTGGAGCCTGCGGTGACGATGCTGCGACGCTACGGCCAGGATCCGATCACGGTCGACGCGGTCCTCAGCGGGCTCCACGGGCTGGAAGCGGCCGCCCTGGAGCGTCTGCTCGAGCCCGCCGCAGGGGCGGCCGCGGGCGACGCCCTGACCATGCTGGCGGGGGCCGTGGCCCATTCCGGGGACGTCGCGGCCATCCAGCGCATCGTCGAGCGCGCGGTCACGCCGCCGCAACTCCCTGGGCCGCGGCAGGCCCTCCTGCGCGGGATCGAGCTGGGACTGGCGGGCGTCACGCTCCAGGCCGAGCCCCGGTCCCTGACCCGGCTGGCCGCGGGATCCGACGAGACGGCTGCCGTCGCGCGCGCGGTCGCGGCTCGGCTCGCGTGGCCCGGGAAGCCGAAGCCCCCGGCTTCCGTCGAGGTGCCTGCCCTCACGGCCGAGGAGGGCGCTCGCTTCGAGGCGGGCAAGAAGGTCTACGGCACTCTCTGCGTGGGCTGTCATCAGCCCGATGGGCGTGGCCGGGAGGGCACCGCCCCGAGTCTCGTGGGCTCGCGCCGCGTCACCGGCGATCCCGGGATCTCCGCGCGGATCGTGCTCGGGGGAATGGAGGGCGAGCTGGGGCTGATGCCGCCGCTAGGAACGCTGACGGACGCGGACATCGCCGCCGTCCTCACCTACGTCCGGAGGGAGTGGGGAAACACCGGGGACGCGGTCGGTCCCGAGGCGGTACGGGAGATCCGAGGCCTGACCCGGCTCCACACGCGCCCCTGGGCGGCTGGCGAGCTCGCGGAGGTGGAGGCGACCGCAGGGGCCAGGCCACCAGAGCGGGCAAGGCCGTAGCGCCCTCAGGCCAGGAGCTTCGTCATCACGTTGCCGTGGACGTCGGTGAGGCGGAAGTCGCGGCCCTGGAACTTGAAGGTCAGCTTCGTGTGGTCGAGGCCCAGGCAGGTGCAGCACCGTGGCGTGGAGGTCGTGCACGTCCACCGGATCCTCCACCGGGTTGTAGCCGAGCTCGTCCGTGGAGCCGAGGGTGACGCCGGGCTTGATGCCGCCGCCCGCCAGCCAGACGGTGAACGCGCGCGGGTGATGGTCGCGGCCCAGGAACTTCGAGTTGTTCCGGCCCTCGTTCATGGGGGTGCGGCCGAACTCGCCGCCCCAGACCACGAGGGTCGAGTCCAGGAGCCCGCGCTGCTTCAGGTCCTTGACCAGGGCGGCCGCGGCCTGGTCGACCTCGCGGCACAGCGAAGGCAAGCGGTTCACGATGTCGTCGCCCTTGCTCGTCCCGTGGTTGTCCCAGCCGCGGTGGTAGAGCTGCACGAAGCGCACGCCCCGCTCCACGAGCCGCCGCGCCAGCAGGCAGTTGTTGCCGAACGACCGCTTGCCCGGCTCGACGCCGTACATCTCCTTGATCGCTTCCGGCTCCTTCGACACGTCGGTCAGGTCGGGGACGCTCGTCTGCATCCGGAAGGCCAGCTCGTAGGCAGCGATGCGCGTGTCGATCTCCGGATCGCCGGTCACGGCGCGGTGGGCCGCGTTCATCTCGCGGAGCACGTCGAGGGACTCGCGGCGGTCCTCGGGCCGCACCCCGGGCGGGTTGGTCAGGAACAGGACGGGATCGCCCTTGGACCGGAACTCCACTCCCTGATAGACGGTGGGCAGGAATCCGCTCCCCCAGCACGACTTGCCGCCGTCGGGAGCGTTCTCGCCCGAGAGCAGCACCACGAAACCCGGCAGGTCCTTCGACTCGGCTCCGAGGCCGTAGGTCACCCACGCCCCCATGCTGGGGCGACCCACGATCTGGTGGCCCGAGTTCATGAAGATCTGGGCCGGGGCGTGGTTGAACTGCGTGGTGTGGACCGAGCGCACGATCGCGAGCTCGTCCGCGACCTCGCGCAGGTGTGGCAGGAGGTCGGAGATCTCCGCTCCGGACTGCCCGCACTTCTGGAACGCGTACGGCGAGCCCAGGAGCTTGGGTGTGCCCTTGATGAAGGCGAAGCGCTCGCCCTTCACGAACTCGTCGGGGATCGACTGGCCGTCGTACTGGCGGAGCTTGGGCTTCTCGTCGAAGAGGTCCACCTGTGACGGAGCGCCGGCCATGAAGAGGTAGATGACGCTCTTGGCCTTGGGCGCGAAGTGCGGCGCCTGGGCGAGCACACCGTCCGCGGCCGCACGCGCCTCGGCCGCGAAGAGCCGCTCGTCGAGCAGGCTCAGCAGGGCCATGCCCCCGATCCCGAACCCCGACTGGCGGAAGAAGTGCCGCCTCGTGACCGCCCTCAGAACGTCGCTCGGGTCTTCCACGACACTCACTCCTTCGTCAGCGTCTCGTCGAGGTTCAAGACCACGTTGGCCACCATGGTCCAGGCCGCCTTCTCGGTGAGGGTGGGCTCCCGGCCGTCGTCTCCCGCCGGGATTGCCGGGGTGGCCCGTCTCGATCCCGGCCACCGCAGCGGCCGCGGCCGGGTCGGCCGCGAAGCGCGCGGCCTGCTCGCCGTAGAAGCGCAGGAGCGGTGCGATGTCGTCCGCGGCCGGCTTCCGAGAGGTGCTGAGCCGGAACAGGTGACTCGCGCGGGCCTCCGGGGTCTGGCCCACGCCTCCTTCAGGTCGCGGATCGCGAGCGCCCGCGCCGCCGCGAAGAACGCGGGATCGTTGAGGGTCGTGAGCGCCTGGAGCGGCGTGTTGGTGCGCACCCTCCTCACCGTGCAGAACTCGCGCGAGGGAGCGTCGAAGGTGGTGAGCATGGGGTAGGGCGCGGTGCGACGCGCGAAGGTGTAGAGGCTGCGACGGTAGCGGTCCTCCCCATCGCTGAGCGTCCACTTGTCGCTGCTGTAGGGGTTGTCCCAGACGCCCGTCGGGCTGGTCCGGGAAGACGCTGGGCCCCCCGATCTTCCCGCTCAGGAGGCCGCTCACCGACAGCGTCAGATCGCGCACCGTCTCCGCTTCGACGCGGAAGCGCGGCCCGCGCGCCAGGAGCCGGTTGTAGGGATCGCGCTCGGTGAGGGCCGGGGTCGTCCGCGACGACTGCCGATACGTGGCCGACGTCACCATCAAGCGCAGGACCTTCTTGACGCTCCAGTCCTGCTTCACGAGCTCGGTGGCGAGCCAGTCCAGAAGCTCGGGGTGAGTGGGCGGCTCGCCCTGGCTGCCGAAGTCCTCGCTGGTCAACACCAGGCCGCGGCCGAAGACCTGCTCCCAGAAGCGGTTCACGGTCACGCGGGCGGTCAGCGGGTTCTCCTCGTCCACGAGCCAGTGCGCGAGGCCGAGACGATTCGGGAGCTGGCTTTCCGGCAGCGGCGGCAGGAAGGCCGGCACCGCCGCGTACTGCCGCTCGCCCGGCGACATGTAGCTGCCCCGAATGCGCAGGGGTGTCGAAGGCCGCTCGAAGCCCGGCCGCTCGCTCATCACCTGCGCGGTGACGATCTTCATGTCGTCGATTTCCTGGTCGATCCGGGCCGCGCGATCGCGGGCTTTGTCGAGCGAAGGAGCGAGGGGTCGGAACCAGGCGAGGAGCGCCTTCATCTGCTCGTCGGTCCGGGACGCTCGCGCGGTACGGAAGATCGACGCGATGTCCGCCGGAACGGGGACGCCGCCCCAGGGGTTCGTCGCGTCCGTCGCGGAGATGCGGAATCGTCCGAGCGTGCTCTGCGAGAAGGGATAGCCGCGCTCCGACTCGAGGGTCACGGTCAACGTCGAATCAGTCCCGCCCACCCACGGCTTCTTGAGTCCCACGATGAGATAGTGGGGCTTCGCCACCTCGGCCTCGGCGGTCACGCCCCAGCCCGTCTCGGACTGGCTGTCGATGGCCAGGGCCGCGTCGCGTCCGTCACTCGTTCACGTCGGCGGCGGCCCGCAGCAGCGCGATCGCCTGGCTCCCCTGCTTCACGCCGAAGCTCGTCAGCACGAACGCCCCCGAGCTGGCCCGCCCCGGCCCCTTCGAAGGCAAGCTTGGGTCGGGGAGCGCGTCGAGGCGAAGGGCCGTGATCCCCGGAGTCGGGGCGCGCAAGGTCACGGTGTAGACGTCCTTGTCGGGGATCTTGTCGCCGGAGACGAGCAGCGACCGATCGGCCTTTCGCACGAGCGTCGCCCCGCTCCGAGCCGAAGAACGCACCGGCTCGAGCGGCGTCCATTGGGGCGCGGGCTCCGACCGGGCGCGCTCGTAGGCCAGAAGCTCCGCTTCCAGGTCTTTGCTCTTGAGCTCCGAGCGCAGTGCCTCGGCCTCGGCGCGCAGGACCAGGAGCTCCTTCGCCTGCTCGGGTGTCGCCAGCTCCAGGTCGGGCTCCACGATCCACTTGTCCATCACCTCCTCGCCCACGCCCTGCACGCGATACTCGGCGTTGTCGAAGAAGGCCATCATCCGGTAGTAGTCCTTCTGCGAGAACGGGTCGTACTTGTGGTTGTGGCACTGCGCGCAGCCCATCGTGCTGCCCAGCCACACCGCGGAGGTGGTGTTCACGCGGTCGACGAGGGTCTCCCACCGCGCCTCCTCGACGTCGATCCCGCCCTCCTGGTTCAGAAGCGTGTTGCGGTGGAAGCCCGTGGCGATCCGCTGCTCGACGGTCGGGTCCTTCAGCATGTCGCCCGCGATCTGCTCGATCGTGAACTGGCGGAACGGCATGTCCCGGTTGAAGGCGTCGATGACCCAGTCGCGATACTTCCAGGCGACGCGTCGGCGGTCCTTCTCGTAGCCGTTCGTGTCGGCGTAGCGCGCGAGGTCGAGCCAGGGACGCGCCCACCGCTCGCCGTAGTGGGGCGAGGCCAGAAGGCGGTCGACCACCTTCTCGTAGGCGTCCTTCGCGTCGTCGCCGACGAACGGGTCGATCTCCCCGAGGGTCGGAGGCAAGCCGACGAGGTCGAGGCTCACGCGGCGGATCAGGGTCTCCCGGCTGGCCTCGGGCGACGGCGCCAGGCCTTCCTGCTCCAGGCGCGCCAGGACGAACGCGTCGATGGGGTTCTTCACCCAGCCGGCGTTCTTCACCGCGGGCGACTCGGGCCTTTCCGGCTTCACGTAGGCCCAGTGCTTCTTCGCCTTCGCCTCGGCGGCGTCCGCCGGCCCCGGCGCGCCCGCGTCGATCCACGCCCGGATGCGCGCCAGCTCGGCCGCGGGCAGCGGCGGTCCCTCGAACGGCATGCGCGGCCGCAGCGCTCCCGTGAGGCGCTGGATCAGCACGCTGTCGGCGCTCCGACCGGGGACGATGACCTTGCCGGACAGGCCGCCGCGTAAGGCACCGAGGCGCGAGTCGAGTCGGAGCTGGCTCTTCTGCAAGTCGGCGCCGTGGCAGCGCGCGCAGCGGTTCGCGAAGATCGGTTGGATGTCCCGGACGAAATCGGGTCCGCCCTTGGAGCTGACCGCAGCGACGGGCTCGGGCCACGAGGCACCTTCCGCGACCCATTGCTTCAGTGTCGCGATCTGAGCTTCGGTCAGAGGCGGCAGGCCCATCGGCATCCGCGGTAGATCAGGGCTGCCCAGCACGCGCTTCACGAGGAGGCTCGTGGCGGGATCGCCGGGGACGATGGCTGGGCCCGAGGCGCCGCCTCGAAGCGCCCCGGCGCGCGTGGTGAGGGCGAGGCCGGCCTGGGGCAGGGTCTCCGAATGACAGGTGACACAGGTGCGCGCCAGCAGGGGCTCGACGTCGCGGGCGAAGTCGATCTTGCCCTCGGCGGCCGTCGCCGGGCACAAGCCCAAGCCGGAGACGAAGGCGAGCCCGAACCAAGCGCGCATCAGAGACGCCTCCCCGAGGTTCGTCGCGAGATTCTAATCCCGTTCCCGCGGTCAGGCCTTGACCGTGAGGGGGACCTGGATCGACCACGCCGGCCAGCCCTGGACGCGGACCCGGGCTTCCACGTGCCACGCCACCCGGTTGGACTCGGCCGCGAAGCTGACCGGCGAGCCAGCGGGAATGGCGAGCTGACCCTTGCGACGCACCGGTTGCCCGGCGGGGATCGTGACGCCTCCGTGGTCGATCACCTGGCCGGCGCGAACCAGCTCGTGATTGTGCCGGGTCTTGTTGGTCCCGGAGCCACTCGTCGCGGTCTCGGTGCAGACGAGGTCGAACGAGACGTCTTCGAGGGCCACGTCGGTGCGCGGGTTGATCACGAACTCGACCGAGACCATGCCGCCCACCTTGGGCTTCTTGGGCTCCACGGAGACCTCGGGCTCCCCGAGACGCGCGGCACGCAGCTTGTGGACGATGCCCCAGCCCACCCCGAAGAGCCCCGCCGCCAGAAAGAGCGGGGCCGGAATCGTCCCCAGCATGTCGAGCAGGATCCCCCCCACCCCGGATCCGCGCCGGACCGAGGCCACGAGGGCCACGCCCATGACCGCGAGACAGATGAGGGCCACGATGCCGCCGCATCCGATGGCGAGGTTGGGAACGATCTCCATGACCTTCTGGACCTCGGCAGGCGATACCGTCTTCGCAGCACCGGTGGTCGTGAAATCGGCGGCATCGCCGCCCTCGATCAGGATGTCGGCCTCGGCCTTGGGATCGCTGGCCCAGGGAATGTCCGCCCGCGCCACGACGTAGTGGTCCACGTTGATGAGCTGCCCGTGATGGGTCGCGGGTGCGGCAGGGGCCATGAAGCGGAAGGAGTAGCGGTGCTCGCCGGGTGTCCAGTCGCCCTCGAAGAGGGCCAGGGACTCGCCCTTGCCTTCGTCGGAATTGCCCTTGCCGTGGGTCCTCCAGTTGAGGGTGGCGGAAAGGCGGCGGCATTGGACAGGTGCGTCGAGCTTGACCGCGATTTCGCCCACGATCCACGCCCCCGGCCGATACGTACGGTCGGGCTGGCTCAGATGAATCTCGAGATCACACTGTGACAGGGCCCACCTCCCTGAGAGTCTGGAACACGTCGTAGAGCTCGCCGATGATGCCGCGCACGTCGTCCCCGTGTCGGGCCTGGAGCGCGTCCAGGGCGCTTCTGGATACGGAGGGGACCGGTCCCGGGCCGCGCCGGGCCCAGTCGATCCGCCGGGCGACGATGGCCTCGAGCTTCTCCGCGCCGACACCACCGACGCGGACGGTCTGGATCGGGCGGAGAGCGAGCCCGGAGAGGTCGTCGTGCGTCCCGAGGGCCAAGGTTCGGCCGGAGGCCAGGAGCGCGCGGAGGTGCTCGGGCCGCGCCCGCTGCGCCTCGTCGAGGAGGAACGGCGCATCCACCGGCGGCGCGGACGCCCATCGGTCCTGGCTTTCCTCGAGCTTCTCGTACACCGCGCCCTCGTGGCGAGACGCGAGCGCCAGGAGATGCGTCGTCTTGCCGCGGCCACTGTCACCGATGAACTGCACGATCTCCCCCTTGGCCAGGGTCGGGCCATCGACGAGGGCGAGAGAAGTGCGATCGCCGGCGGACGGCTCGCCAAACGGGTTGACGCGCAGGTTGAGATGCGAAAAGGCCAGGCGCAAAACGAGGGCGATTATGCCACCCCTTGCCGGAAGGCCGGGTTCGGCGCACTATCGAGCCTCACTGAGCGACAGAGTGCGAACACAAGGTGCTCCGCATCGGCGCACACGGTTCTGGATTCTGGCCCTCGCCCTGTCTTCACCCAGTCTCGCTCACGCCGGAGCGAGCGTCTGGACGAGCGGCGGACCTTATGGCGGAAGCATCCACGCCCTGGCCATCGATCCCACGACTCCATCCACCCTCTACGCCGGGACGTACGGCGCCGGGGTCCTCAAGTCCGTTGATTCCGGCGGCACCTGGGTTCCCGCCAACACGGGCCTGCCGAACCCGCCGGATCTGTACGTCAATGCGTTGGCCATCGACCCCACGACTCCATCCACGATCTACGCCGGCGCAAGCGGATACGGGGTCTTCAAGTCCGTCGATTCCGGCGTCACCTGGGCCGCCGTCAACACGGGCCTGACGAGTGGGAACGTCTCAACCCTTGCCATCGATCCCACCACCCCATCCACGATCTACGCCGGTACGTTCCCAACGTTCTTTCATGGACAACCGCCGATAGGCGGCGGGGTCTTCAAGTCCACCGACTCCGGCGCCACCTGGGCCGCCACCAACACGGGCTTGACCAACCTGATCGTCACGGCCCTGGCCATCAACCCAACGACCCCCGCCATCCTCTACGCCGCGACCTCCGGCGGCGGGGTCTTCAAGTCCACCAACTCCGCCGCCACCTGGGCCGCGAGCAACGAAGGTCTGACGAACCTGTACGTCTCGGCTCTGGCCATCAACCCAACGAGCCCCACCATCCTCTACGCCGGGACGACGGGCGGAGTCTTCAAGTCCACCGACTCCGGCAGCACCTGGGCCGGCGCCAACGCGGGCTTGATGAACCTCATCGTCTCGACCCTGGCCATCGATCCAACAACCCCCTCCACCCTCTACGCCGGAACGGCCATCGAGTCCTTGTCCGGGACGCCGGGCGGTGTCTTCAAGTCCACCAACTCCGGCGGAACCTGGGCCGCAGCCGATACAGGCTTGCCGAAGTCGAGCGTTAGCACCCTGGCCGTCAACCGCACGACCCCCTCCACTCTCTACGCGGGGACGGGCGGTGGGGTCTTCAAGTCCACCGACTCCGGCAGCACCTGGACGGGCGCCAACACGGGCTTGATGAACCTCATCGTCTCGGCCCTGGCCATCGATCCCAAGACCCCCTCCACCCTCTACGCCGGGACCTACAACGGGCTGGTCTTCAGGTCCCCCAACTCCGGCGGCACCTGGCTCGCCGCCAGCCTGACGCACTTCGATGTCCACGCCCTGGCCGTCGATCCCACGACCCCATCCACCCTCTACGCCGGGACCGACGGCGGCGGCGTCTTCAAGTCCACCAACTCGGGCGGAACCTGGGCCGCAGCCGATACTGGCTTGCCGAAGTCAAGCGTCAGCACTCTGGCCGTCGATTTCGCGACCCCCTCCAGGCTCTACGCCGGGATGAGCGGGGCCGGCGGGGTCTTCAAGTCCACCGACTCCGGCGGGACCTGGGTCGCCGCCAATACGGGGTTGACGAGTTGGAGCGTCAACACCTTGGCAATCGACCGCACGACCCCCACAACCCTCTACGCCGGGACCCTCGACGGGGTCTTCAAGTCCACCGACTCGGGTAGCACGTGGGCCGCTGCCAACTCGGGTCTGACGAACGCGTGGGTCACGGCTCTGGCCATCGATCCCGCGAGCCCGTCCACGCTCTATGCCGGGACGGGCAACGGCGGGGTGTTCAAGTCCACCAACTCCGGCACTACCTGGGCTGACGCTAGCGTGGGCCTGCCCAGGTACCCGGGCCTGCCCGACTACCTGATCGTCAGCGGCCTCACCATCAATCCCACCACCCCGTCCACTCTTTACGTTGGCACGCAGGGCGGCGGAGTCTTCAAGTCCACCGACTCGGGCGCAACTTGGGCCGCCGTCAACCGGGGCCTCAGGAACCTCAACGTTTACAGCCTGGCTCTAGACCCCTCCGGGCCTACGACGGTGTACGCTGGAGTCGTCCCCGGCAGTGTCTGGCAATCGACCCCGCCCACCGCGATCGAGTCCGACCTCGCGCTCACGCTCTCCGACTCCCCTGATCCAGTGACCGGAACCACTCCGCTCACCTACACCATCGCCGTCACCAACACCGGCCCCGATGAGGCCAGCTCGCTGTCCGTCTCGCAGACCCTCCCCGCGGGCGTGGTCTTCGACAGCGCCGGCGGCTCCGGTTGGACCTGCGGCGAGTCGGGAGGCGTCGTCACCTGCACGCGACCCGGCCTGGCTGTCGGCGCGGCGCCCCTCATCACCGTGCAGGTGACGCCGGGGCCAGCCGCCGCCGTGCTCACCTCCTCGGCTACGGTCTCGGCCGCGAATGCCGACCCCAACGCGGCCAACAACTCCGACAACGAGACCACTGCGGTCCACCAGGCCCTGGTTTGGTTCGGGACACGAACGAAGACGGTCCTGGCGGGCTCCGGCCGGTTCGTGATCAACGGGGACCTGACCTACACGGTCACGCTCACCAACAACGGCACTCAGGTCCAGGGCGACAACGCCGGACCCGAATTCCAGGACGTCCTCCCTCCGGGCTTGGCCTTCGTCTCCGCCAATGCCACACCGGGAACGGCGACGGCCGATCTTGCCAACAACAGGGTCAATTGGGACGGCAGTCTCCCAAGCGGCAGCTCCGTCACGATAACGATCAACGCCACCGTCAGTCCGACGACCGCTTTGGGCACCACGGTTGCCAACCAGGGCATGGTCTACTACGACGCGGACGGCAATGGCACCAACGAAGCGGTCGCACCGACCGACGATCCTGGCCAGCCAGGGACGAGCGATCCCACTAGCTTCGTCGTGGTCTCACCCCCCATGGCTCTCTACACGGTCCCACCCTGCCGGCTGCTGGACACGCGCGACCCGAACGGCCCGTTCGGCGGCCTGCCGCTCTGGGCCAACACCTATCGCGCCATCCCCGCTCACCGACCGCTGCGAGATACCGTCCACGGCCCGAGCCGTCTCCGTGAACCTGACGGTCACCCAACCAACCGCGGCAGGCAACCTCCGTCTCTATCCGGCAGGCACGCCACTGCCCAACGCCTCATCGATCAACTACACCATCGGCCAGACCCGCGCGAACAACGCGGTCGTGACCCTCAACGGTCTTGGCGACCTCGCCGTCTTCTGCGCTCAACCCTCGGGCACGGCCGAGTTCATCCTGGATGTGAACGGCTACTTCGAGTAGCGCGCCGGCTACGCGGGAAACGCGCCGGACGCGGGCGAGGGCTGGCGGACGAAGGCCTCGGCCAGCTCGCAGCCGGCCTCGCGTCCGCGGAAGCGGTGCATCGTCTCGTGGTGGGCGTAGAACTCGGCGGGGTTCTGGCTCACGTGGGCGAAGCACGCGGCGCGCTTCCGGGGCTCGACCGCGGTGATGTCCACGTAGTGGCTGGGGGCGAAGGCCTGGGTCTGGGCCCCGGTCATGGCCTCCGCGAAGTAGAGCTCGAACCGGCGCTCGGCCAGCCAGGCGTCGTAAGCCAGAAGGGCCATGGCCCGATGGTCGCGGTGGGTGTCGATCGGCCAGTGGGTGATGACGAGGTCGGGCCGCTCCTCGTCGAAGATGCGCCGCGTCTTCGGCGTAGCGGCCGACGCCGACCTCGGTCGCGCCGTCGATCTGGCCGACCAGGCGGGCCCGCGCCTTCAGGAGCGCGCAGGCGCGAAGGGCCTCGTCGGTGCGCACCGCCGCGGCCTCGGCGTGGGTCTTCCCGGGGATTCCGGCCTCGCCGCGCGTCAGGTACAAGCAGACCACCTCGTGTCCCGCGTCGGTGTAGCGCAGGATCGTCCCTCCGGCGATGCTCTCCGGGTCGTCGGGGTGGGCGCCCGCGACCAGGAGCTTCAACCGGCGAGCCCCGGCTCGGCCCGGGCCTTGCTGAGCGCCCGAAGGGAGCGGAGCGCCCAGTAGCGCCGCGCCCAGCGCGGCCGCCGACCCGCCGATGAGCTCTCGCCGCCCCTTCGAAGCCATCAGACCTTCCCGAGCGCCTCGACGATGCGGTCGGGGTCGTACACGCAGCCGGCCCAGATCCCGCCGCTCGCCTCCTGAAGCGCCGCCCAGAGCCGCGTGTCCGCGGGCAGGTCGGGACGCGGCGCCAGCTCGGGGTGGCGCGGCCGGCTCGCCAACAGCGCGGCCGCCGCCGCCGCGTCGAGCGGGCCCTCGGCGGTCGCGACCAGGTTCACGCGGCCCTCCTGGGCCCGCCGGTCGATCACGATCTCGACCACGTCCCCGTCGCGCAGCCGGCCGAGGGGCCCTCCGGCCAGGGCCTCGGGGCTCACGTGCCCGATGCAGGCGCCGGTCGACACCCCGGAGAACCGGGCATCGGTGATCACGGCCACCGACTTGCCCCAGGGGATGAACTTGAGCGCCGACGTGACCTGGTAGGTCTCCTCCATCCCCGTGCCGAACGGCCCCACGCCGGCCAGCACCAGGGTATCGCCGGCCTTCACGGGCCGCTCGGTTCGGCCCTTGATCGCGGCCACCGCCGCGACCTCCGAGGCGAACACGCGAACCGGCCCGCGATGCCGATAGACGTCGTCGGCATCGACCACCGACGGATCGATGGCCGTGGCCTTCACCACCGAGCCCACGCGGCGCCAGGTTGCCCACCGGGAAGATCGTGGTGCTCGCGAGGCCGCGCTGCCGAGCCGCGTCGGCGTCCATGATGACCGCGTCGGCGTCGATGCCTTCGGCCTCGCGCAGGCGCGCCTTCATGCGCCGTGCGCCTTTCGCTCGCTTCCCACCAGTCGAGCGACTGGTCGATGGTCTCGCCGGTCACGGTCAGCGCCTGCCGGTTGAGCAGGCCCATGCGCCGCAGGTGCAACAGGACCTCCGGCACCCCGCCGGCCAGAAACACCTGCACCGTGGGATGGTTCCGCGGCCCGTTGGGAAGCGCGTCCACGAGTCGCGGGGTGGCGCGATTGACCCGCTGCCAGTCGGCGACCGACGGCGTGCGCAGACCGGCGGCATGGGCGATGGCGGGAAGGTGCAGAACCAGGTTCGTCGAGCCCCCGAACGCGGCCTGGGCCAGCATCGCGTTCTCGACCGCCTCCGCGGTCAGCACCCGTCGCAGGGGAATCCCGGCCGCCGCGAGCCGAAGCAGGGCCAGGGCCGAGCGGCGGGCCATGTCCAGCCACACGGGCTCGCCGGAAGGGGCGAGAGCACTGTGAGGGATGGAAAGACCCAGCGCCTCGCCCACCACCTGCGCGGTCGCCGCCGTGCCCAGGAACTGGCAGCCGCCGCCGGGCGAGCCGCAGGCGCGACAAGCGAGCTCGGCCGCCTGCTCCAGGGTCACGAGCCCGTGGGCGAAGCGTGCCCCCAGGGTTTGCACCGTTCCCGCGTCCTCGCCGCCGGCCGCGGGCAGGGTGACCCCGCCGGGCACGATCACGCCCGGCAGGTCGCTCGTGCCCGCGAGGGCGAGCATGGTCGCGGGCAAGCCCCTTGTCGCAGGTGGCGACGCCGAGGACGCCGGCCCGCCGCGGCAGCGAGCGGATCTGCCGGCGCATGACCATGGCGGCGTCGTTGCGGTAGGGCAGGCTGTCCATCATGCCCGGCGTGCCCTGGGTACGACCGTCGCAGGGGTCGGTGCAGAAGGCCGCGAAGGGAAGGCCACCCGCGCCGCGAATGGTCTCGGCCGCCGCCTGCACCAGCGACCCCACCTCCCAGTGGCCGGTGTGGTAGCCGAGGGCGATGGGCCGCCCGTCCTCGCCGCGGATGCCCCCGAGGGTGCTGAGGATCAGGTAGGGCGTGCGCGCGGACTCCGCGGGGTCCCAGCCCATGCCGGCGTTCTGGGTCAAGCCGAAGAGGTCGCCGCTCGGTCCGTCGCGGAGCATCTCGGCGTCGATGGGAAGACGGCCGGCGGGCCCCTCGGCCCGCGAGCGCACCGGGCCCGGTGGCGCGTCGGCCAGGATCTCGTCGACGCCAGGTGTGCGGCTGGTCACAGTCACGGGTCGCCATCCTCTCGCGGGGTCACCGGCGACTATAATCGCACGGTCGCCCCCCCGTTCTTCGCGACCTGATGCGGTCGCCTTTCGGACCGCGAGGAAGTGGCCCATGCCCGAAAAGACCTTTGCAGGAAAAGCCGTCGTCATCACCGGGGCCGGGGTGGGGATCGGTTTCGAGATCGCCCGCCAGCTCTGCGCCGCCGGAGCGTCCGTGGCCCTGAACGACGCGGACACCGCGCAGGCCCACGCCTGCCGCGCGCACCCTCCAGAAGGCGGGAGGCTCGTGCGTCGGCGTGGGCGGCGACGTGGCCGAGCCCACCGTCGTGGCTTCGCTCGTGGAGCAGACCCTGAAGGCCTTCGGCAGGCTCGACATCGCGGTCGCGAACGCCGGCCTGACGGTCTACGGAGACTTCTTCGACTACACCCCGAAGGACTTCGACCGCGTGATGGGCGTGAACCTCCGCGGCAGCTTCTTCCTCGCCCAGGCCGCGGCGCGGCAGATGCGGAACCAGGGCTCCGGCGGACGGATCCTTCTGCTCTCCTCGGTGACCGGCCACCGGGCCCTTCGGTTCCTGAGCGCCTACGGCATGACCAAGGCGGCGATCGAGATGATCGCCCGCGGCCTCGTGCCCGAGCTGTCCCCCTTCGGCATCACCATCAACGCCATCGCCCCGGGGGCCACCGTGACTCCGCGCACCCTGGCCGACGAGCCCGACTTCGAGGCGGCCTGGTCGCGCGTGACTCCGCTCGGCAAGCCCGCGTCGATCGAGGACATCGCCGCGGCCGCCCTCTTCCTGCTCTCCCCCGCCGCGTCCCACATCACGGGCCAGTCGCTGGTCGTGGACGGCGGCTGGACGTCGATCGGCGCGGCTCCCCGGATGCCACGCGGCGACGAGCAGAAGTAGAGAGTCCGACTCAGGAATCGTCCCCCTCGTCCGGCTCTGCCTCGATCGGCTGTTCGACGAGAGACGACCACGCCGCCCTGTCTTCCTCATTTCCGCCCAACGCGGCCAGCCGGGCGCTCACCGGTCCGGTCGGAGCCTTGAGGTGAGGAAAGGTCAAGAGCAGCACGGCGAGGTCCCGCCAGTCGGTTCCGGACTTCGGCTGACCTCGCCGACGCCGGTAGGCCAGGAGCTTCCGGGCGATGAGCTCGGGGGGTGTCACCACGAGGATTCCTTCGATTCGCTGAGCCGGGGGCAAGTCGTCCACCTGCCGTACGTCGACAAGATGGCGGTTCCTGGGCTTTCTCACCTGAAAGACCCGATAGTCACGACCGCTCGGGAGCTCGCGCACGCGGATCGCGAGGTGGAATCGCTCGGCCAATCGCGCTCGAATCGCCTCCGCCAGAACCTCCGCGTTCGGAGAAAGAAGGTCGATATCCTGGGTCATCCTCGGCTCGTCGCAGTAGGCGTTGACGGCCTGGGCGCCGAACAGCACCGCGTCGTCCCGCGAGCGCAGGAACTCCAGGATCGCCGCCTGGATCGTGACCAGGGGCAAGGCCTCGTCCATCGTGAACTCCCTGAAGGTCAGGGCGCCTTCACCGAGCAAACCGCCTCCGTATCCTCGTCAGAGAGGGTGCCCGACAAGGTCCGATGGAGTCAACCAACGACCCGGTCAAGGCCTCAGGAGATGAACCCGCCGTCGACCACGAGCGCGGTTCCGGTGGTGAACGACGACTCGTCCGAGGCCAGGAACAAGTAGGCGGCGGCCATCTCCTCGGCCGTGCCCAGGCGCCCCATGGGCTGCCGTGCCACGAGCGTGGCCATCGCCGCCTTCGGATCTTCCGCTTCGCCCAGCCGCGCCGAGATCCAGGGCGTGTCGGTCGTGCCCGGGCACACGCAGTTGATGCGGATGCCGTCCTTCACGTGGTCGACGGCCATGGCCTTCGTGAGGCCCACGACCCCGAACTTGGTGGTCACGTAGGCCGCCCGGTCCAGGATGCCGCGCAGGCCCGCGATCGAGCCCGCGTTCACGATGGTGCCGCGCCGGCGGGAGACCATCCGCTCCAGGGCCGCCCGGGACATCAGGAACACGCTCTTCAGATTGACGGCGATCAGCCGATCCCACGTGGCCTCGTCGGTGGTGAGCACCGAACCCGAGGCGCCGACCCCCGCGTTGTTCACGAGCACGTCGAGCGGGCCCAGCCGCTCTTCCGTCGCCGCCACCAGGCGCCGGCAGTCGGCGTCCCGGGACACGTCGCCGGCCAGGGCGAGGGCCCGACCGCCCGCTGCCACGATGGCGCCAGCCGTGTCCTCGGCTCGGTTCAGGTCCACGTCGGCCACGGCGACCGCCGCGCCTTCTCGTGCGAAGGCGAGGGCCGTGGCCCGGCCGATGCCGGAGCCCGCGCCCGTGACCAGCGCGACTTGGCCTTCGAATCGCTTGCCCATTCTTCAGCCCTCGAGCCCGTAGACCCGGGCCGCGGTGGTCGCCGAGGACGGCGCGCTGCTCCGCGGCCGAGCGCCGGGCCAGATAGTCCTTGACGACGCCCATCACCCGCCCGTAGTCTCCGGCCAGGGTCGAGACCGGCCAGTCGGAGCCGATCATGAGGCGCTCGGCCCGGAAGCACTCGAACACCACGTCGAGGTAGGGCCAGAGGTCCTCCGGCTTCCAGTCGGTCCACGAAGCCTCGGTGACCAGGCCCGAGACCTTGCAGGCCACGTTGGGCGAGCCCGCGAGGTCGCGGATCTGCTCACGCCAGGGCGAGAGCGCGCCCTTCTGGACGTCGGGCTTCGCCAGGTGATCGAGCACGAAGCGCTGGCGCGGGAAGCGCCGGACCAGCTCGGCCGCCGCGGGGAGCTGCCGCGGGTAGATGAGGATGTCGTAGGCAAGCCCGAACGATTCGAGCGCCGAGATGCCGTTCAACACGTCGTCCCGCACCAGGAAGCGGTCGTCGGGCTCGTCCTGCGCCACGTGCCGCACCCCCTTGAGCTTCGGGTGGGCGGTGAGCTCCTGGAGCTGCGCCTCGACAGACGCAGAACGCAGGTCCACCCAGCCCACGACGCCGGCGATGAACTCGTGCCGGCTCGCGAGATCCAGGAGGTAACGCGTCTCGTCGAGGGTCTGCGACGCCTGGACCGCGATCGAGCGGGAGAAGCCCTGGGCCTGGAGCAGGGGCAGAAGGTCGGACGGCCCGAAATCGCGCTTCAAGGCGCCCATGCGCTGGTCGATCCAGCCGTGGGTCGTCGGCGCGTAACGCCAGAAGTGCTGGTGGGCGTCAATCAATGTGGAAGACCTCTTCCATGTCGGCCCACCAGGCGCCCGGCGCGCGGCCCTCGAGGGGCACCTGCATCGGCTCCATGAGGTCCCACCACTCGCGCATGCGGGGAGCGGCGGCCAGCGTCGTCATGCGCGCCTCGTACGCCTCCTCGGGCCCCGTGTACTCGTAGTAGGCGAAGAGCTGGCCCCGGAGGTGGTAGATGGAGTAGTTGGTGATGCCCGCCTTCCCGAGCGCGTCTTCGATCTCGGGCCAGATCTTCACGTGGTAGCGCTTGTACTCCGCCAAGCGCTCCGGCCGTAGCCCGAGGAATTGACCGTGTCGCCTCACCGCGGGGCCACGATGCGCTGGCGCTGGGTCCCGAGGCCGTCGATCCCGAGCTCCACCACGTCTCCGGCCTTCAGATAGGCGGGAGTCGCCATGCCCATGGCCACCCCCGCGGGGGTCCCTGTGCTGATCACGTCGCCGGGCAACAGGGTCATGAACTCGCTCACGTAGGCCACGAGGAAGAGCGCGTCGAAGATCATGTTCGAGGTGCTGCTCTTCTGCCGCGACACGCCGTTCACGGTCAGCCACATGGGCAGCTTCTGGAAGCCCGGGACCTCGTCGCGGGTGGCCACGAAGGGCCCGAAGGGCGCGAAGGTGTCGGCGCTCTTCCCCTTCACCCACTGGCCGCCGCGCTCGATCTGGAGCGCCCGCTCCGAGTAGTCGTTGTGGAGGGCGAAGCCCGCGATGTGATCGAGAGCCTGCTCCTTCGCGATGTAGCGGGCCCGCTTCCCGATCACCACCGCGAGCTCGACCTCCCAGTCGGTCTTCACCGAGCCCCGGGGCAGGACCACGTCGTCGTTCGGGCCATGCCAGGCGGTGGTGGCCTTGAAGAAGATCACCGGCTCGGTGGGGGTCTTGGCGTTCGTCTCGCGTACGTGATCGGAGTAGTTGAGGCCGATGCAGACGAGCTTGCTGGGCCGGCAGAGGGCCGGCCCCAGGCGCGTGGTCTCGGACACCCGGGGCGCCGACGCACCTTCCTTGCGCTCCCACTGCCCGAGGCGCTCGATGCCTCCGCTCTCGAAGAACGTCTCGTCGTAGTCTTCCCCGAACGAGGCAGCGTCGATCCTGGCCCCGTCCTGGAGCATGAGGCCCGGCTTCTCGCGTCCCGGATCGCCCCACCGTATGAGCTTCATTGGTTCGTGTCCTTTGTCTCGAGCCTCAATCCCGCCCGTGCCGCAGGCGGTCGATCGCCACCGCCGCCACGATGATGGCACCGATGATGATCTCCTGGACGTAGTTGGGCCAGCCCATCTGCTGGGTGCCGTTGCGCAGGAAGGCCATGGTGAGGGCCCCGATCATCGAGCCCAGGATGCCACCCTCGCCCCCGCTCAGGCTGCCCCCGCCGATGACCACGGCCGCGATCACGTCGAGCTCCGTGCCGATCGCCACCGTGGGGTCGCCCTGGCGCAGGCGCGACATCTGCATCACGCCGGCGAGGCCGAAGAACAGGCCCGCCAGGGAGTAGACGAAGAGCTTCATCCGCGACACGCCGATGCCGCAGGCCCGCGCCGCCGCCTCGTTGGACCCGAGGGCGAACACGCGCCGGCCGAACACCGTGTCCCGCAGCACGAAGGCCATGCCGATGGCCAGGACCACGGTCAGCCACACCCCGGGCGCGAAGGTGAGCCATTCCGGAGTCGGGAACGTCACCGCGAGCTGGTTGATCCAGGTGGCGGGGACGTTGACCGTCTGCTGGTCGGCCAGCCACTTGGCGACGCCCCGGGCCACCCCCAGCATGCCCAGGGTGGCGATGAAGGGCACGACGTTCAGGCGCGTGATCGCGAGGGCGTTCACGAGGCCGATGAGCCCGCCTGCGAGAACGCTCAGGCCCGCCGCCGCCACCGGGGCTCCCCCGCTCCGCAGGTGGAGGGCCGCGATCACGCCGGTCAGCGCGATGGCGGAGCCCACCGAGAGGTCGATCCCGCCGCTCACGATGATGAGGGTCATGCCGATGGCCCCCAGGGCCACGATCACGGTCTGCGCGAGCACGACCCTCAGGTTGTTGGCCGAGAGGTATCGGTCGGGCGCCCCCGTGGCGATCGCGAAGACCACGATCACGGCGAAGAGGCCGAGGAATGGTCCGAACCGCAGCAGGAAGGCCCGGGCCCTTGGGCTCATGCGCCGATCGCCGCTTCCATCACGGCCGCGGGCGTCCATTCCGACACGGACCGCGCGTCGCCGAGCCGGCCCCGGCTCATCACCGCGAGCCGGTCGCAAAGGCCGAGCAGCTCGGGCAGGTAGGAGCTCACGAAGAGCACCGCCTTGCCCCGCGCGGCGGCTTTGGCGATGGCCTCGTAGATCTGGGCCTTGCTGCCGATGTCGACTCCGCGGGTGGGCTCGTCGAGCAGCAGCACGTCCGCGTCCTGATGGAGGAGACGGGCCAGCGACACCTTCTGCTGATTCCCCCCGGAGAGCGCGCGCACCGGCTGCGCCATGGAGGCCGCCCGGACCCCGACCGCGTGGGCCTGGATCTCGGCCTGTTGCGACTGGAGGCGGGCGCTGACGAAGCCTTT
Organism: uncultured Acidobacteriota bacterium; assembly: GCA_963760685.1. GTDB lineage: Bacteria > Acidobacteriota > Vicinamibacteria > Fen-336 > Fen-336 > CAVXEA01. Next base: position 1,190,736 of record CAVXEA010000003.1, on the reverse strand, counting down.
GCGGGCGCACGCCTCGAGACGGGTCAGGGTGACGTTGTCGGCCACCGACATGGGCAGGGCCAGGCCTTCGCCTTTTCGGTCTTCGCTGACGTAGCCGATGCCTTGCGCGAGCCGCTCCGAAGCCGTGGCCCCGGCCGCGGCCGTCTCGCGCCCGCGGACCCGCACCGCGCCCTCCTGGGCCGGGGCCAGGCCATAGAGGGCGCGCACCATCTCCGTGCGCCCCGAGCCCATGAGGCCGAACGCGCCCAGGATCTCGCCCGCCCGAATCGAAAAGCTCGCGGAGCGAACCACGGGCGGCGCCACCAGGCCCCGCACCTCGAAGGCCGGCTCCCCCGCGGGAACCGCGGCGCGCGCGGGATAGAGCTCGCTCACCGTGCGGCCCACCATCTGCGCGATCAGGCCCTCGTTGGAGGCGTCGTCCAGGCGGCCGGTCGCCACCGAGCGGCCGTCGCGCAGCACGGTGTAGGCCGAGGCGATCTCGCGGGTCTCCTCGAGGAAGTGGCTGATGTAGACGACGGCCGCGCCGGCGCCGGCCAGTCGCCGGATCAGCGCGAACAGCCGCTCCACGTCCTGCCGTTGCAGGCTGCTCGTGGGCTCGTCCATCAGGACCACCCGGGCGCGCGAGGCCACGGCGCGGCAGATCTCGACCACCTGCCGCGCCGCGATCGGCAATCGGCCGACCAGGGCGCCGGGGTCGATGTCCGCGTGCCCGAACTCGGCCAGCACCTCCCGCGTCCGCCGCAGGGCCGCGGCCCGGTCGAAGAAGCCGGCCCTTCGCGGCTCGGCTCCCACCAGGACGTTCTCGGCCACGCTCAGGTGCGGGAAGAGCGAGAGTTCCTGGTGGATGAGGGCGATGCCGCGCTCGCGCGCCTCGAGCGGCGAGCGGGGGGCGTAGGGAAGTCCCTCCACCTCGATGCTTCCGCGGTCGGGAGGCAAGAGGCCCCCCAGGATGTTGAGAAGGGTGCTCTTCCCCGCCCCGTTCTCGCCGATGAGCGCGTGCACCTCGCCCGCCGCGACCGCGAGGGTGGCGCCGTCCAGGGCCACCGTGGGCCCGAAGCGCTTGCCCACGTCGGTGATGCGGAGGGTCATCGGGCTATTTCACGTACTCGTCGATCGGGGGCTTCAGGAGGGCGATCGAGCTCGGGTCGTCCAGGTTCTTCGGGGTCACGAGCACGACCCCGGTGTCGATCCGCTTCTCGACGGTCCGCCCGCGCAGGTGATCGACCATGGTCCGTACCCCGAGCCCGCCCATCTTGAAGGGGTTCTGGAGGACGATGCCCTGCATCTGGCCCGTCTTCATGGCGTCGATGAAGGCCTGGCTCGCGTCGAAGCCGAGGAACGAGATCTTGCCGGCCTTCGAGATGTCCTGGAGGGCCAAGAGCATGCCCGCGGATGACGACTCGTTCGGACAGAAGATGCCCGAGAGATCGTTGCCAAAACGATTCAGCAGGTTCTCCGAAGCGCGTTTCGCGGTGTCCCGCGTGGCCCCCGCGTACTGGTCGCTCGAGATGAGCTCGATGCCCGGGGCCACCGCCTTGAGCTTCGTGACGAAGCCCTCCTCGCGCGCCGTGGTCGAGGCCGAGCCTTCCTGGTAGCGCAGGAGCAGCACCTTGCCCTTCCCGCCCAGGAGCCGGCCCATCTCCTCGGCGGCCAGCTCACCGCCCTTGAAGTTGTCGGTGGCCACGAAGCTCACGATCTCCTTCGAAGCGAGGTCGGAGTCGATGATGACGGTCGGGATGCCGAGCCTCTTCGCGTCCTCGACCGGCCGCACCAAGGCCTTGTCGTCGAGAGGCGCGAGCACGATCCCGCTCACGCCTTGGCTCGTGAAGCCCTCGACCACCTGGACCTGCTGCTCGCGGTCGTCCTCGCGGATCGGCCCCTTCCAGATGACCTCGACCTCGACTCCCTCGTCTTTCAGGTCGCGCGCGGCCTTGATGGCGCCGGCGTGGATGCTCTTCCAGAACTCGTGGGTGAGCCCCTTGGGAATCACGGCGATCTTGAAGCTCTTGGCGGAGGCACCGGACGAGGCTCCTCCGCCGCCCTTGCAGGCAAGGCCGGCGCCCGCCGTCGCGAAGACCAGGACGGCCAGAACCCACAGTCTTCTCGGCGCCGCGTGTTTGGGCATCGATCCTCCGATTCGTCGGCAAGGCGATCTCCGGCGAGGTCGGCGGATTATACCTGGGGCCGCGGGCTACTGAGGGAAGGCGTACACGCGCCCGTCGAGGCCGGTCAGGAACACCAGGCCATGTAGTCCTTGGTTCCGGGGGGTCAGGTCTGGAATTGAGAATTGCACATTCACAATTCCAGACCTGACCCCTTCCTAACTTCCTCAGCCGGCGAGGGCCACCGGCTTCGCTTGCTTCTGCGCCTCGAGCGCCAGCTCCATCGCGCGGAAGCAGTGCGCCTGGGGCATCGCGGTCTCGGTGCGATTCAAGACGTCGTCCACGAGCTGCTGGCCGTAGGGCAGGGTCACGTCCTTCGTCTCGACGTAGCGCGTCTCCTTCTGGTCCACGAGGAACAGGTGGCTGCCCCCGGGCCGCCCCGCGATGTCCACGTTCTTGCGGATCTCGATGAACCCGTCCGTGCCCAGGATGGTGAGCCGGCCGTCGCCCCAGGTGCTGAGGCCGTCGGGCGTGAACCAGTCCACGCGGATGTAGCCGCTCCCCCCGTCCCCGCGCAGCATCACGTCCCCGAAGTCCTCGAGGCCCGGGTACTGCGGGTGGAAGCGGTTGCCGACCTGCGAAGCGACGACCTCGGCCCGGGTGGACCCCGTGAAGAAGAGGAACTGGTCGAACTGGTGGGACGCGATGTCGCAGAGGATGCCGCCGTATTGCTCGCGCTCGAAGAACCAGGCCGGCCGGGTCTGGGGCCGCAGCCGGTGGGGCCCGAGGCCGACGGTCTGGATCACCTTGCCGATGGCCCCGGCCTTCACGAGCTCGCCCGCCTTGACGGTGGCGCGGTTCTCCAACCGCTCCGAGTAGGTGATCGAGTAGATGCGGTGCGTCTCGGCCTGCACCCTCTTCACCTCGGCCAGCTGCTCGAGGGTCGTCATGCCCGGCTTGTCGGACATGAAGTCCTTGCCGTGCTTCATCACCCGGACCCCGAGCGGCCCTCGCTCGTTCGCGATGGCCGAGCTGGCCACGAGCTGGACCCTTGGGTCTTCGAGGATCTGCCGCTCGTCGCTCGCCCGCCTGGCCTCGGGAAAGCGCTTCGAGAACGCGGCCGCGAGGTCGTCCTCTTTCGCGAAGAACGCGACGAGCTCACCCCCACCCCGCTTCACCGCCTCGACCTGCGAGTTGATGTGGTCGTGGTTGATGCCGATGGCCGCGAAGCGGATGCGCGGGGCCTTCGGAGGGACGGGTGCGGGCGCGGGCGCCTGGGCCGCGGCGCGCTTCGGCCGGACTGCTGCCCAGGCCGCGCCGGCCGTGGTCGCGATCGTGGATCGCAGAAACGCCCGACGTCCCGGTCGATCCTGACTCATGGCTTTCCTCCCTGGGGCTCCAAACGCTCGCCAGGATGAGCAGAACAGACGAGGCGGTGGGAAGCAAGCTCGCTCACGGGCCCGAGGCCCCCGCGCGGGAGCCGCCAGAGGGCGTCCTCGCGAACCCGGCTCACGCGAAGAGACCCGTGCTCCGCCAGCCAGGCGCTCAAACGGGCGCCCTTCTGGCCCTGCCAGCGGCCCTCGTGCACGATGGCGTGGGTTGCGCCCGAGGCGGCGAGCGCGGCCCACGCGGTCTCCGGCTCGGTCAACGGATGCCCCAGGGCGCGCGCCAAGGCACGGTAGCGCGGGGGCTCGGCGCTGCTGTAGCCGTTGAGGAGCGGACGCCAGTGCTCCGTCGAACGGAACATGTAGGCCACCTCGTCGTACGGGTCGCCGAAGGGGAACTCGACGAGCACCGCGTCCGCGGGCAGCTCGGCCACGGCGTCGTACACGCTGGGCCTCGAAAACGCCGGGGGCGCTTCTGGGCCTCGGACCACGTAGGTGGGGATGGGCGCGGCACTCGCTTCCAGGATGAAGGCGAGCGCGGGAATGGCCCAGACGAGGGCGGTCTTCGAACGCCGCTCGATCTCCGCCGCGGCGAACCCGGTCAGCACCGCCAGGAACAAGCCCGCGAGCATCGCCATGCGGGCCGGCACTCGCGCGCCGTCGAATCCCGGCGCGTGCTCGTACAAGACGCGATAGAGGCCGAAGGCGGGGGTGGGCGAGCCCCCGTTGTGCACGATCGGCCCGAGGGAGAGCCAAACCGCGAGGAGGGCGCCCAGCACGAAGAACGCCCATCGAGAGCGGCTGAGCGCCGCGGTCGTCTCGCGCAAGGTCGAGGACCGCAACCACGCCGCGACGAACGCGACCGCCGCGAGGAGGGCGGCCCTGGTGGGACTCCGCACGGTGACATCGACGAATCCCAGCGAGAGGGCGAGGGGACAGCCGATGGCCGCGAGGACGGCGAGAAGCGCGCAAAGGGCAGAGGCGCTCAGCAACGCGGGCGTCAGGGCCCGTTGGGGAGGAATCCGGCCCATCGCCGTCTCGCTCGGCTGCGAATCTCGGCGTTCGCGACGCCAGCGGGCGACCCCCAGCGGCAACCCGGCCAGGCACATCAGGAGGGGCGTGAGACCCGGGAAGAGCTGAAGCTCGTTCCGGTCGACCCCGCGCAGGCGAGGTCCCCAGAACCGAAGGCCCTCGTCGGCGCTCACGTAGCTCTGGATGTCGGCGGAATACGAGGCCACCTCGGTGAGGCTGCGCCGGAGTTCGCCCGTCGTCCGCAGGCGAGCGTAAGGGATCACGAATGGCGCGGTCATCACCGTCACCGCCACCGCGCACACCGCGAGGTCGCGCCACACCCGACCGTCGAGGAGCCGGTCGCGGCGATGAAGCTCGAACAGCACGAAGAGGACGAGGAAGGGCGGGAAGAACAGCAGGTAGTACCCACACGACAGGCCCTGGAGCAGCCAGGCAGAGGCCGCGGCGATCAGGGCCCTCCGGCGGCCCCGGTCGAGATAGCGAACGAGACCCCACAGCACGAAGGGCATCCACTGCGACGAGAGGACCTGGAGGTGAACGAAGTGGTCGACCCGGTACGGGAGAAACCCGTAGACGAGGCCCGCGAGCAGCGCCGGACCCTCGCGACCCAACACCTCCCGAACCAACAGGAAGACCCCGAGTCCCGAAAGGACGAAGGTGGAGAGGAAGAGCAGGTTGTAGGAGAGCACGACGTTCCGGGTCAAGGCGTACACGGGCAGGACGAGGACCGCCTCGCCCACCAGATGCTCCGAGTAGGCCAAGGTGTAGGGCTCGGGATGGAAGATGTTGGCGTGCCAGAAGCCGGCGAGCGCGCCTTTCTGCCCACCGAGGATCCGAAGCAGGTGATCGCCGTCCCAGGCCAGGGCCCAGCAGTTGATCAGCGGGTCTCCCAGGTCCTGGGGGAGGGCATGGTCCAGGACGGTGACGAGCGGCCAGGTCAGCGCACAGGTGAGCGCCGCGTAGAGGGCCAGGGCGCGGGCGCTCGAAGACGTGAGCCCGATCCGGAGGACCCTCAGGGCGGCCAAGGCCTCAGCGAGAGCCGGCGATCGCGGCGCGAGCCACGCCCGCGATGACGGCGGCCCGCGCGGGGGCGGGGGCCGGCGAGTCCGATACGAACACGGCCACGCTGATCCTCGCGCCGTCGGGGCCCGTCAGGATGCCCACGTCGTTGGTCGCGACGGCCACTCCCCCAAGGTCGCCGCTGCTGCCGGTCTTGTGTCCGAGCGTCCAGCCCGGTGACAGCCCGGCCTTCAGCCGGTCGGGAAAGGTCGCGGTCTCGCTCATGACTTGCAGCAGATGCTTGGTCGAGCCCGGCGAAAGCAGGTGGCCTTCGGCCAGCGCTTGCAGCAGCGCGACCATGCCCCGAGGGGTCGCGGTGTCGCGCTCGTCGGCCAGGTATTTTCGAAAGGCCTCTTCGCGACGCGCCTTCGGCAACGCGTCGATGGCGCGATCGAGGACCGCGGGGTCGACGTACTCCGGCCGCCACTCGAGGCCTTGGGTCTCGGTCTGGAGGTGCCGCTCGTCGCGGTCGATCCGCACGCCGAGGATGTGGTGCCGATCCAGGACCGCCTGCACGCTCTTCGGTCCCCCGAGCCGCGCGACCAGGACGTCGGTGGCCGCGCTGTCGCTGTCCACGATGGCGCGGCGCATCAAGTCGCCGATCGTGGTCCTGAACCCGGCGGCGCCGACGAGCCTGGCGATCGGCTGGACGCCCACGCTCAGGTCCTGGCGGCGCACGGTCACCGCTTCGCCCAGTGGCCACCGACCCGCGTCGACCTCTTCGAGGACGGCGATGGCCACCACCAGCTTCATCACGCTCTGCATCGAGGAGCGCTGGTCGCCGTTGACGCACGCGGTCGCGGTCGCGTCGGCCACGCAGGCCCCGATGCGGCCCGGAGTCCCGTGGGCCAGGCGATCCAGCTCCGCCTGCAACCCTGGAACGTCGATCGAGGCCGCGTGGACACGCGCGCTCAGCACCAGGAGGGCGAGGCCACTCGCCATGGCGCGGCGCCCGGCTCGACCCGGTAGCGCCCTCACGCGATGGTCGCGACCTCGTGAAGGTAATCCACGTACGACATCACCACCGCGTCCCACCCCGCGACTTTCGGGTTCGTGGACTCGATCACGTAGTACTCGTCGGGGGCGTGGGCCCCGCTGCCGTGGCCGAGACCGAAGTGGCCCGTGGGCAGCTTGAGCGGCTCGCCGGTGAAGACGTAGCCGGGATAGGAGCCGGCGTTGCGCGGCCAGAGGAACGGGTCGAGACCCGCCCGCTTGTAGACCGCGGTCTGCGCGCGGATCACCGCCGCGTCCGCGGCCGTGCTCGTGGGGTCGTAGCCACCGCTTGGATTCACCTCGATGTCGCCGAAGCCGCGCTTGGCGAGGTGGGCCTTCAAGGCCGCGACCGCCCCGTCGAAGGTCATGTCGGGCACGAGACGCAGGTCGAGCTTGGCCACCGCGCGACCGGGGAGGATGGTCTTGCCGCCGGGCCCGGTGTAGCCCGCGACCAGTCCTTCGATGTTCACGGTGGGGACGGAGACGAGGCGCTCGAGCGAGGCGCGCCAGGCCTGGTCGTGCGCCCAGCGGTCGGCGGACAGCATGCGCCTGGCCGTGGCCTCGTCCATGCGCGTCGCCGCCACGTCGAGCATCGCCTTCTCGGCCGCGGACACCGGCCGCGCGGCGTTCGCAAAGCCGTCGATCGCCGGGTCGCCCTCGGCGGTGACCAGGGTGTTGAGCGCCTGGACGAGGTGGAAGGCCGGGCTGTCGAGGCGCGCGCGGTTGGCGGAGTGGACGTCCTTCTTCGGCCCCCGGCCCCACTTGGCACCGCTCGACACGAGCTCCAGCTCCACCACCCCCTTCGCCCCCAGCGACACGACCACGCTGCCGTCCGGGTCCTGCCCCGCACCGGGCATGATCACGCCCAGGCAGCGCTTCAGCGCCGCCGTGACCTCGGGCTTGCTGATCACCTGCTTGAAGTGGGGCGAGCCGATCTCCTCCTCGCTCTCGGCCACGAGCACGAGGTTCACGGGCAGCTTCCGCCCCGCGCCGCGAATCGCGTGGAGGGCCGCGAGCAGCGCCGACTCGGGGCCCTTCTGGTTGACGGCGCCCCGGCCCACCAGCACCTTGCCGAAGCCCGGCTTGTCCACGAGGGCGGCCGCGAAGGGCGGCGACGACCACTCGGAAGGATCGGCCTGCTTCACGTCGGACATGAAGTAGAGGCCGAGCGTCCGCTTGGCCCCCGCGTCCAGGGTCGCGAACACGCTCGGGTGCCCGTCGGTGTCGACGCGAACCGCCGTCTCGAAGCCCGCGTCCTTGACCAGCTTGATCATCAGCTCGCAGCCTTCGTTCATGCTGCGGCTCTCGGCCGCGATCGAAGGCTGCTTCACCCAGTCCTGAAGACGGGCGACACCCTCGTCGTGGCGCTTCTGCACCTCGGCACGGATGGCCGCCAGCGGATCGTCGGCGGCCGCGGCCCGTCGGTGAAGACCCAAGACGGCCGCCGTAGTCGCGGTCGCCCCCAGGAAGTCGCGTCGGGTAATAGGTGCCATGCGGGAGTCTAACCCGACAAGGCGGGCTAGGGTCTGCCCGAACCCGCCGGAGGCGAAGTCCGCAGGCCCCACAACAGGAGGAGCGCCACGGCGATGAGGGCCAGCGCCGCCGACATCAGAAGGCCCCGGATGGCTCCCTCCTGGAAGGCACTTCCCCGCGCCGCCCCGGCCGCCATCGGCAGCATCGAGTTGCCAGCTCCCCAGATGGCGGCGAGCAGGTTGGCCGTCCACGCCGCAAGGCAGCCGTAGATGGCGACGAAGCGCCCGATCCGGGAGGCCGAGCGCGTCAACCTCAGCCTGGGCCAGACGAGTCCCCCCACCATCAGGAAGGTGCCCTGCATGATCCCGAGGAGGTGCGTCGACAACGCGAGACGCGGCACCGCGAACCTGGGCACGCCAAGGCCCACGAGCAGGCCCAGGAGAAACAACAGAGCTCCCGCTTGGAGCAGGCGATGACCGTCACGATCGCGCCCGTCGAGCATGGGCAGCGGTTCGCTCATGCCAGGCTCAAAAGCGTATCTTGAAGGTCAAGCCCACTCGTCGGCTCGCCGCGTTGGGAACCGGAACCTCGTGCCACGCCGGAGCGAGCGCACCCACTCCCAGCCCGATGAGGCCTCCCGCCGGCGCCCCCACGAGCGCCCCGATCAGGAAGCTCTCGCCGGTGGAGATCGCGTAGTCGTCCTCGGCGTCGAACGCCGCCACGAAGACCGCGGTCACCGCGGCAAAGCCGATCAGGCCGCCAATCAGGGCGCCTCGCTTCAGGTTGCGGCTGCGGTGGCTGACCTCGAGCCGGGTGATGTTCTTCCAGGGTATGACGACGGCACCGCGCGCCGTCTCCACCGTCAGGCTCTCGCCTTGCACCGACCCGACGCGCCCGACCAGCGGTGTCCTGCCGGGATTCGCCGTCGGCGCGGCCGGATCCTCTGCGACGAGGACCTGCACCTGGGCGCCTTCGCGGAGGGGCTGCGCGGCGTCACTACCCGACGCGCCGCCGATCGCCACAACCGCCGCCAGTACAGCGAGCATGAGGCCTGGATTCTACTCCCGGGTGGACGAGGTCTCCTCGAGGACGAGCCGCAGCTCCTGGCCGGGCCGCAGTCGGGCCGGGTCCACTCCGTCGCCCCTCGCGAGGAGCTCCGGCCACCGCCGCGCGTCGCCCTTGAGGGCCGCGGCGATGCGCCAGAGCGAGTCGCCCGGCTGGACCACGTAGCGCACGGTGAGCGGCGCCGGCTTGGGAGTCGGGGCGGGAGCCGCGGCCACTTTCAACGGCGGCGGTCGCGGAGGGTCCGCCACCGGCCTCGTGCTTTCGAGGTGCAGCCAGAGCGCACCCGCGAGCCCGGCCGCGAGCACGAGCGGCATCACCCAGCCTCTCCTCTTCCTCGTGCGTCTGCGGGGCCGCGCCGGCTCGACGACCGTCTCGTGGCCCAGCCGCCGTAGCGACTCGTCGAGGGGCCACCAGAGCGTGAGGTCGGTCTCGCAGCGAAAGCAGCGCATCGGCGCTTCCGTGAAGCCCTCACCACAGACCGGGCACGCGACGCCCTCGCCGTCAGTGGCCACGGCCCGCGCCCTGGGCGGGAATCACGAGGTCGGGGGAGGCGTCCACCACGCTGCTCGTGGCCCGATAGCGCTTGAGAGCGGCGTCGGATTCCGCGAGCGTCTCGTGAAGCGCCGCGAGAGCCGCTCGTCGCTCGGAAGGATCGCCGGTCCAGACCGCGCGGCAACGCAGAGCGCGGGTGCGCAGGTCCGAGGCGATGCGGTCGGGCATGCCCAGGAGGTACGAGCCGTACCACGCGCGGATGAGCGGCCCGCCTTCGGTCGCGAAGAGCTGCTCCTTCACCTCGTCGAGAGCGGACAGGATCGCGCTCGCGGGCGCCCCCGTCTGGGCCATGACCCGAACCGCGCGCAGCCTCTCGATGGCCTGCGCGCGCTCGTCGGCGCTCAAGAGGTCCCAGAACTTCGGCAGGATCTCGTTCTCGAAGATCGGGACCCACTCCATGGCGCGCCGCTGCGCCTTCTCGTCGATCGACAGGTGCTCTTCCTGGCCCGCCGCCATCTTCGCGTCGAGCTGCTCGAGGTTGTCCTGGAGAAGCTGTACCGCATCCTCGGCCTGTTCGCGATCCTTGCTTTCGGTGGCGGCGGTGCCGAGACCCAGGGCGCCCCGCAGCGAGTCGATCAGCTCTCCCCCGCCCGCCTGGTTCGCCTCGATCTTCGCCTCGGCCTCGAGGCCCAGGGAGGAGAGGCGCATGAAGAGCTCCTCCGGCCCCTCCTCGCGGCCTTCCATCCGCCGCGGCTCCGTGGCGCCCTGGACATAGCAGGCCACCTGCGGCTTCTTGTGCTCGTCGAGCCAGATCTCCGCCTCGATCCCGGTGCCGGCCGGGCTCGGAGGCATGCCGCGGGCGAAGAGCCGCTGCCGCTCGTGGAAGGACCTGTGGGTGGACGCCTCGGTGTAGGCCCGCAGGGTGACCCGGTACACCGTCTGCGCCGCGTAGCGCGTCTCGAAGCGGAAGCCAAAGTGCCCATACTCGGGAGTGGGAATCGGGCTCTCCGGCGGGATCACGTCGTGCACGCCGCCCTCGTCGTCGACGAACGCATACCCGTAGGGGCAGATACGGCCGATCTCGGGCCGCTCGTTGGCATAGATCGCGGCGCCCAGCGCCACCGCCTCCATCGGATCGACGTCGTCATGGAGCCGTGCCTTGGGCAGGAGGGCCTGGACCCGGCTCCGAAAGGCGGGAATGCGCGACGAGCCGCCGACCAGCAGCACTTTCCGGATCGACGAGCGGTCCACGTCCGGCTTGGAGAGGCACCTCTCGACCACCTCGACCACGCGGCGCAGTCGCGCGTCGATACACTCCTCGAACGCCGCGCGGGTGACGGTCAGCGCCGCCGCCAGCGGCCGGCCGGTCTCGGGATGGAAGACGGTGCAGGTGAAGGCCGCGTCGAGCCTTTCGCTGAGCGCTTCTTTCGTCTGCCGCGCGGCCTCCCGCAGCGGCCAGTACGCCGCCTCGTCGTGCATGACCCCGTGCAGGAACGGGAAGGTGACGGCCACGTGCTCGAGCAGGTCCTGCTCGAGGTCGTCGCCCCCGAGCACGAGGTCGCCGTCGATCGCGCGTTGCAGCCAGCCCTCGTGCCCGTCGTGGCTCTGCACGGTGACGTCGAAGGTCCCGCCGCCCCAGTCCACGACCAGGACCGGCTCGTCCGGCGCCGAGGCCGACCACGGGCGCGAAGGCGAGGGCCGCGGCGCTCGGCTCGTCGAGCAGGTCCCCGCCCGCCACCTCGAGGCCCGCCGCCCGCGCCGCGTCGAGGGTCGCGCTTCGGTGCGGGTCGCGAAAGTAGGCGGGCACCGTGATCACGGCCGCGTCGATCGGGGCCCGGAGCGCGTTCTCGGCCTGCCCGCGGACGTGGGAGAGGATGCGCGCGCTGACCTCGTGCGGCCAGAGGCGCCGCGTGGATCCCGAGTCGCCGCGCAGCTCGAGGGCCAGGTCGTTGCCACCCAGCCTTGCCAGGCTCACGGAGTCGCGGAAGTACTTCGGCGCCCCCTCGCTCACCGCCTCGGAGTAGGTGCGGCCCATGAGCCTCTTGACCGACCGCACCACCCGCTCGATCTCGTTCGCCGCCAGGCGCCCGACCACGACGTCGTCGTCTCCCTCCGGAAACCGGACCACGCTGGGCACGCTAAGGCCCGCGCCCCGCGGGATGACGTGAGGTCCGTCGTCGTAGACGAGCGCGGCGAGGGTGTTGGTGGTGCCGAGGTCAATCCCGATTCGGGGCATGGCTCCTCTCCGCTTTCGAAACCACCACCGCGGCGTCCCGCAGCCGCTCGCCCGCGAAGACGATCCCCGGGCTCAGCACCTGGACGACCGTGTTGGGCAGGGCGCCCTCGGAAGCGCGCCGCTTCACGACCTTGTGGCGAGCCACGTCCAGGGGCTCGCCCACCGCGCCGTCCCGCAAGACGCCGGCGAGCTCCAGGCGCTCCCAGGCCCCCTGGGCCGCGGTGGCGAGGGTGCGCGCGGACTCGACGGACAGGGACTCCCGGAGGGCCTGGGCGACGCCGACGAAGGCCTCGATCCCCTCGACGGCGGCGAGCACGACCGCCCGGAGGTCCGCGCGCGCCTGGTGCAGGCGGGAATCGGCGCGCTTGCGCTCTTCGGCCAGGGCCCGCAGGAGGTCCCGGGCCTGCTGGCGCGCGACCAACGCATCCGCGCTCACTCGACCATCGCCTGGCATCTCTCGTCGAGGAAGAGGATGAAGTCCCGGTCCGAGGGGACCACCGGCGCTTGCCGGTCGAGCCACGCGGCCAGGGCCGTGACCGCCGTGGTGCGAGGAGTGGACGGCGCGAGCCAGAAGCGGTCGAGGTCAGCGAAGGCCCGCCCGATCACCGTGCGCAGAGCCAGGGGAAGGCCGCGGGGGCCTCGCTGCTGGAGGCGACTCAGCAACCGTCCGCGCAGAGCGTCGCGTCGCCAGTCGGGCGAGCCGAACTCGGCGGGATCCGGCGTGTTGCGCAAACGCTCCAAGAGGCTCTGGAAGTCGCGACCGAGCTCCGTGCCGACCACCGGCGCGGGATGGTGGTCGAAGGCGCCGCGCTCGATCGCCCGCGAGAGCCGATCGCGCGCGGGCACGAACACCTCGGCCGTCCGCGTCGAGGCCAGGGTGGCGCGCGCGCTCGGGGTGTGGCCCAGGAGCGCGTGGCACGCCGCCACCGCCAGGCTGTCGTCCAGGAAGACGTCGCAGGCCGGCCCCCCGCTTTCGCCCATGGCCTTGGAGACGCGACGCTCGATGAGGACCGCGTCCGGCGCGCCCCAGCCGTCGGGCCAGGGCCGCCTGTAGGTCCACCAGAGCTGGGTGAGAAGCACGCCCACGAGAGCCACGACTTGCCGGTGCTCGGCCTCCATCGCCGGGGTCATGGGTGGCCCGCCCCACTCGCGCAACCGGAGCTCGGGCAGCGCGCGACGGGCGATCCGCGCGACCTGATCGCGCACGACCGTGGAGACGATGGCCGCGGCGAGGTGGGTGCAGCCCGCGTCGTGGCCGGCGAGCCGGTAGGCATGGAGGGCCAGCATCGCCGGCTCCCACGCCCCGCTTGCGGCCTGCCCTGCCGCCCGCTGGGCGGGCGGAGGCAGGAGGAAGCGTACGAGCGCAGGGAAGAAGAGACCCGAGAGGGCGCAGCGGAGGGCCAGCAGGCGGCTCAGGCGATCCGCTTCGCCGCTCGGCTCGTGCGAGGCCGCGCGCGCGGCGAGAAGCTCGAAGGCGCGACGGTAGCCGTGGGAGCTGGCGACCGCGGCGGCGGCGTCCGGCAGCAGCTCCGCGGGCAGGCGGCCCAGCTCTTCGGGACCGAGCCGCGGGCCCGCCCACCAGTAGAAACCCTCGAAGCCCAGCCCGTCGATCGCGCGGTCCGCCTGGCCGCTGCGGGTCAGCCGAAGGCGCAGCGCGTCCACACAGGCGCTATCACCCCAGAACCCCTGGATCGGCGCGCGGCCGAAGGCCAGGTCGCCCACCTCGGCCACGAGCCGGCCCGCCTCGGCCTCGAGGCCCTGCGACTGCAGGGCCCGCTCGGCCCGCGTCGCGGCCGCCAACGTGGCCGACGAGAGCAGGAACACGAGGTCGCTTTCCGGGCTCCGGTCGGAGAGGAAGGGCGGCCCCTCCGGGCGCGCGAACACGCGGTGCAGGGCGCGGGGCGCCCGCAGGCCGACCGACGAAGGCGGCGCGCTGCGCACCGCGGGAGCGTCGGTATGCACCCCCACCTTCTCGGCGGCGGCCTCGGGTGCCCGCACGACGGCTGTAGGCTTCGGCAGGTCCAGGATCACGACCGCCTTCGCGACGGGCGCGCCGACCAGGCCGCGGCGAATGGGCGGCACGACCGGCCGAAGCGCCACGCGGCGCGAGCGCGCTCCACGCACCGTGGCCTCCGGGTGCGGGTGGACCACCGCCTTGAAGCGCAGCCGCCGCCGATGCACACGCGGCGAGTCGGGCCACAGGAGGAACATGGGCTCCTACTTTGCCGGAGGCGGCACGAGCTCGCCCATGGCCGCGCGGAGCTGTCGGAAGGGCTCGCGCAGGCCGAACGGGGCCATGGCCGCGACGATTCTTTGGAGCTTGCCCGCGACCGCAGCGTCGCCCGCGGCCGAGACCCAGCAGCCGTCGGACGGGCTCGCCCCGTTGCCGAGCTTCAGGAACGACCAGGCGCCGGCCTTGTGCGCCGCGTCCGCGGGGGCGAACACGACGCTCGGCGGCCCGCCCACGGGCCGTCGCAGCAGCACGTGCGGCTCGTCGAAGCACAAGAGCCCGGGCTCCTTCACCTGCTTCAGCAAGGGCTCGAGCAGCACCCGCGAAATCATGTAGCCGTCGGCGCGCGTCCCCAGGAGCTGCACCGAGAACCGGTTGAGGGCCACGGGATCGGTGTACGCGAAGTCCACCGGGTCGCCCTCGTAGCTGAGGACGACGAGCGCCCCCAGGTAGGCCGCCCCCTGCTTCTGATGCGCGAAGTACGCGATCGTCCCTTCCTCGTCGAGGGACCCGGGCGTCATGCGGAATGATAAAGGGGTCAGGTCTGGAATTGTGAATCCGGCGCCGAGCCACCTCCCGAGCTACACTGGCTCATGAGCGAAGAAGACACCCAGGCGGAGAACGAGCGCCTCAAGGCGGAGAACGAGCGTCTCAAGAGCCAGCAGGGCCGGGGCACGGGCATGAAGGTCAGCGAGAAGGGCGCCCTGTCGGTCTACGGCCTCGGCCGCTTCCCGGTCACCCTCTACAAGGAGCAGTGGACCAAGCTGCTCGCCATGGCCGACGACATCAAGGCGTTCCTCAAGGAGAACGACGCCAAGCTGAAGTCGAAGACCTAGGCCCGCTTCCGTTTCTTCTTCGGCGGGCCGAGCTCGCGGCGCTCGGCGAGGAGGCGGATGGACTCCTCGAGGGTCAGGTCCTCGACGCTCGTCCCCTTCTGCAAGGACGCGTTCGTGATGCCGTCGCTCACGTAGGGACCGTAGCGGCCGTCGCGAAGCACGATGGGGGCGGCGCTCACCGGGTCCATGCCCATTTCCTTGATCGGCGGCGGAATGGCCGCCCGACCGCGGCCGCGCTTCGGCACCGCGAAGAGGGCAAGCGCTTCGTCGAGGCGTGACCGTGAGCAGCTCCTCCTCGCTCTTGAGGCTGCGCGTCTCCGGTTTCTCCGCACCCTCGACCGTCTTCTCCAGGTACGGGCCGAACCGGCCCGAGCGCGCCACGACCGTCCCCCCGTCGGGCGCCACCCCGAGGGTGCGCGGCAGCGACAGCAGGGAGAGCGCCTGCTCCAGGGTCAGGTGCCGCGCGTCCATCGACTTGAACACCGAGGCCCGCTTCGGCTTGTTCTTCTTGTCGCCCGTGTCCTCGCCGAGCTGGACGTAGGGCCCGAAGCGGCCGGTGCGCACGAAGACGGGCTGGCCATCGGGGGCGTGGCCGATCGGCTCGTCCGCCTTGCTGGCCGCGGCCAGGAGCTCCAGGGCCTTGTCGGTCGTGACCTCGTCGAGGGCCAGCCCCTCCGGCACGCTGGCCCGCTCGTCGCCGTGCTCGATGTAGGGCCCGTAGCGCCCCACGCGCACCGAGATCTTCTGCCCGTTCTTCTCTCCGATCGGGATCGTGCCCACGTCCTTCGGGTGGATGTGCTCGAGCTTGCCGGTCACGATCTTGTGCAGGCCCGGTTCCTTGCCGCGGTAGAAGTTGTCGAGGAAGGTCCGGCGCTTCAGGTCGCCGTTCGCGATCGCGTCGAGCTTCCCCTCCATCTCGGCGGTGAACGAGTAGTCGACGAGGGTCGGCTCCAGCTTCATCATGAGCTGCACCACGGCGAAGGCCAGGGGGGTCGGCACGAGCGCGCTCCCGCGCTTCACCGCGTACTCGCGGTCGATGATGGTGCCGATGATGCTGGCGTAGGTCGAGGGCCGGCCGATGCCCAGCTCCTCGAGCTGCTGCACGAGCCCCGCTTCCGTGTAGCGCGCAGGGGGCTTCGTCTGGTGCGAGCTTGGCTTCGCCTCGGCCACCCGGGTGTCGAGCCCCTCACGCAGGGCGGGCAACACCGCCTCCTTCTCGTCGGCCCCCTCCTTGTCGGTTCCAGCCTCCGGCTCGTCCGAGCCCTCGACGTAGGCGCGCAGGAAGCCGTCGAAGAGCACCACGCGCCCGCGCGCCACGAGCTCGGCCTTCCCTCCGCCCGCGACCTCGCAGTCGAAGGTCGCGATCAGGGTCTTGAGGCGCGCGTCCAGCATCTGGGACGCGATCGTGCGCTTCCAGATCAGGTCGTAGAGGCGCGCCTCGTCGGCCCCGCCCACCTCGGACGCGATCTCGTCGGGGGTCCGAAACGTCTCCCCCGCGGGCCGGATCGCCTCGTGCGCCTCCTGCGCGTTCCTCGACTTGCCTTCCCACAGCCGCGGGGTCTTCGGCAGGTACTCCGCCCCGTAGCTCTCCTTCACCAGGTCGCGCGCCGCCTTCACGGCCTGGGTCGACAGCACCACGCTGTCCGTGCGCATGTAGGTGATGAGCCCGTTCTCGTAGAGCCGCTGCGCCGCCTGCATGGCCCGCTTGGCGGTCATGCCCAGCTTGCGGCCCGCCTCCTGCTGCAAGGTCGAGGTGGTAAACGGCGCCTTGGGGGAGGACGTGTACTCCTTCTCTTCCACCTTGCGCACGCGCGCGGTGCGGCCGGTGAGGCCCGTGGCCAGCCTGGCCGCGGCCGCCTCGTCCAGCACCACGACCTTGCGGTGCCCGGCGGCGAGCTTGCCGTTCGGGCCGAAGTCGCGGCCCAGGGCCAGGGTCTTGCCGTCGAGGGCGATCACCTGGGCCGGGAAGCGCTGGGTCTCGTACTCGAGCGTCACCTGCGCGTCCCACCAGGTGGCCGAGCGGAAGGCCATGCGCTCGCGCTCGCGCTCCACGATCAGGCGCGTGGTGGCGCTCTGCACGCGGCCCGCGGAGAGACGCGGGGCGATCTTGCGCCAGAGCACCGGGCTCACCTCGTAGCCGTAGAGCCGGTCGAGGATGCGCCGCGACTCCTGGGCGTCCACGAGGTTCGCGTCCACGTCGCGGGTGTTCTCGATCGCCTCCTGGATGGCGGCCTTGGTGATCTCGTGGAACACCATGCGCTTCACCGGCACCTTGGGCTGCAGGAGGTTCAGGAGATGCCAGGAGATCGACTCGCCTTCGCGGTCTTCGTCAGTGGCGAGGTACAGAACGCTGGCTTCCTTGAGCTTCGCCTTGAGCTCGCGGATGCGCGCCTTCTTGCCCGCGGGCACGACGTAGAGCGGCTCGTAGTCCTTGTCGACGTTCACCCCGAGTCGCGACCAGGCCTCGCCCTTGACCGCGGCCGGGATCTCGGCGGCGCCCGAGGGCAGGTCGCGCACGTGCCCGATCGAGGCCTCGATCATCCAGTCCTTGCCGAGGAATTTGGAGATCGTGCGAGCCTTGGCTGGGGACTCGACGATCACGAGCGGCTTGGCCATAGCCCCGTACCGTGGATTGCCGGGCGGGGTCGTGTCAAGCCGGCCGGGCAAGAAAGGGCGGGGTCGGGGCACAAATTGTGAATGAGCGGCGCCCCCTGCGCGCCAAGGGCCAGCCTCGGGAGTAGTACATTCGGCCGGGTTCCCTCCGCGCCCCATACGTGCCAGGATGATGCTGCCCGCATCTGACCAGCAGAGTCCGGAAGCGCCCGTGACCGCTACTCTTCCAGCATCTGGCGCTCTGTGCAGGGGCGGGAGAGGTGCGGTCAGGATCTGGGGCGCACTCGCCGCGCCAGACGGGCTTCGGTGGGACCGGAGAGGAAGGGACGATGTCGGTAGAGAAGAAGGTCTATACGTTTGCCGTGGCGGTCGCTTGCGCTGGGATCGCTCTGGCGGCGGTGGCGTTCCAGGTGGGTCCGGCCGTCAGCGGACCGCATAGCTTCTACACGGTCACCCCCTGCCGTGTCTTCGACACGCGTGAGGTGGGCCTACAGACGACCGGTCAGCCTTTGGCGAACCCGGGGCCGTACAACTTCCGGATCCAGGGCAACTGTGGCGTGCCCAACGGGGCAGCCGCCGTGGCCGTTCAGGTGACCGTGGTGGCCCCCACCCAGGGCGGGGATCTGCGCTTGTTCCCGACGGGAAGCACACCGCTCACCTCGACCCTCAACTACCGCGCGGGCCAGGCGGCCCTGGCGAACAACGCCACCGTTTCGCTTGCTTCCGTGCTGGATGCCACCAGCAAAGACCTTTCCATACAGGTCGGCATGGCGGCAGCCGGAACCGTACACGTCATCGTGGACGTCTCGGGCTACTACACGGGAGGCAGTGGTACCGGTGGTACCGGTGGCACGGGCGGTACAGGCGGGACGGGCGGGTCCGGCGGCACCGGTGGCAGTGGCGGGTCTGGTGGCACCGGCGGATCCGGTGGCACGGGTGGCAGTGGCGGGACCGGCGGCTCCGGCGGGACCGGCGGCTCGGGTGGGACCGGCGGGTCGGGTGGCACCGGCGGGTCGGGTGGCACCGGCGGGTCGGGTGGCACTGGCGGGTCCGGCGGCAGCGGCGGATCCGGTGGTGGCGGCGGCAACGGCGGATCAGGCGGATCTGGCGGCACGGGCGGTGGGTTGATCCTCTAGGGACCGATGCACACCCGCCTCGCGGCTCTGCTGTGGATCGTCATCCTGGCCCAGTCCGCGAGCGCCGGAGACGAAGAATCGAACCTGCTCCCGGTGGCCAACTGGCGAGCAGAGCACGTGAGTGGCGCTCCCGAGGCGTTGCTCCGGGCCTCCCTCGCCGAGGAGGGTGCGGCCTCCGACGCCGCGGGCGCGACGTTTGGCGCCGACAGCCGCCTGGAGCTGGAGTTCCCTCGCGTAGAGACGGTCCGTGCCCTCGAGGTCCAGGCCGAGGGCACCGCGATCCTGGTCGTGGAGGCCTCCCGCGACGGCCAAGGTTGGGAGCGGCTGTGGCGCGTCCCCTCGCAGTCGCTCCCCGGCCTCCGCACGCGCCTGGCGCTCTTCACCGAGGGGCGCGAGGCTCGCTTCCTGCGTCTGCGCTGCGCGGACACTGCCGTCCCCTGCGTCGTCGCTCGCATCCACGCCTACCGGAGCCCGCCGGCCGTCCCCCTCGCCCCGGCACTGGCCGGGCCGCGGGGGCGCGAGCCTCCCGCACCTCTGCTCACCCTGCAAAGGATGGGCGTCATCAAGGCGTCGGTGGCCGCGGTGGCCGCCCTCGTCCTGACGCTGGCCTTGCTCTTCCGTCGGTTCGGCGAGGGGCGCGCCTTCACGGCCCTGCTGCTGGGCCTCGCGCTCTTCTCGGCCCTTTGCTTCTTCAACCTGTTCCGCTTCCACTTCGATCGCTACCTGCACGTCTGGGAGATCTACCACTACTACGTCGGGGCCAAGTACTTTCCGGAGCTCGGCTACACGCACCTCTACACGTGCACCGCCCTCGCCGACCAGGAGTCCGGCGCAGGCCAGCCGCTTCCCGCTCGGCGCATTCGCGACCTGCGCTCCAACCTGCTGACTCGAGCCTCGGCTACGGACGCCGACGAGTGTCGGCGGCGCTTCAGCGCCAGGCGCTGGCGGGAGTTTGGCGCGGACGTGGCCTGGTTTCGGGGGCAGTTCCCGCCGCCGCGCTGGGAGGCGGCCGTGCAGGACCACGGCTACAACGGCTCCCCGCTGTTCACCCTGGTCGGCGGAGCGCTCGCCTCGACGGGTCCCGCCAGCGATCGCCAGATCCTGCTTCTCGCGCTCGTCGACCCCCTGTTGCTCGCGGTCCTGTGGGGAGTGGTCCTGTGGGCCTTTGGCTGGCGCATCCTCTCCGTGGCTCTCATCTTCTGGGGAACCAACTACCCGGCGCACTACTACTGGAACGGCGGCGCCTTTCTCCGGCAGGACTGGCTGTTGCTTTCGGTAGCGGCCCTCGGCCTGATGCGACGCGGCCGCATGGTCGCCGCCGGCGTGGCGGTGACCGCAGCTTCTTTGCTGCGCGTGTTCCCGGCACTGCTGCTTGCCCCGGTCGTGCTCCTGGCCCTCGCGCGCTGCGTGCGCGAACGAAGGCTTCATGTCTCGCCGGCGCACCGGCGCCTGCTGCTCGGGTGTGTGGGGGCGGCGGCGATCCTGGTGCCGCTCTCGAGCTGGCGTGCCGGGTTGGAGGCCTGGCCCGCCTTCTTCGAGAACAGTCGCAAGCACCTGGGCACCCCGCTCACCAACAACGTGGGCCTGGCTACGCTCCTCGGCTACAGCAGCGCGGGCCGGGCTCGCCTCCTGGTCGACGATCGCCTGACTGATCCCTATGAGCCCTGGAAGCTCGCGCGTCAGCAGACCCAGGCGGCGCGGCGCCCGCTGCTGGGGGTGATCTTCATTGCCTACCTGCTGCTCCTGGCTCGAGCCCTGCGGCAGGCGGAGGACTGGCAGGCCGCGGTTCTCGGCATCGGCCTCCTTCCCGTGGTGGGCGAGGTCACCTGCTACTACTACTCGATCCTGCTCGCTCTCGCTTTCCTCGGGGAGCGCGTGCCGTGGTCCGGGCCCGCGCTCCTCTTCTACTCGCTCTCGACCTGGGTCTGCGCCGCCGCGACCGGCTGGTTCGACGAGCAGTTCACGGGCGTGAGCGCGTTCACCCTGCTGCTCGTGGGCCTCGTCACCTGGTGGTCGGGGTCGCCCGCCCCGCCGGTGACGGATGCGGCCAGCGTTCCGCGGACCGGTCTGACGCAACGACCAGGCGCGGCTTGAAGGACCCGACGGCCGTCCCCATCGCTGCGCCCGCGCGGGGCCGAGGCCGGCTCACGACCTTCCTGCTTGCCCTGGCCGCCTCGTTGGCCCTATGGCTTTCGAGCGGCGGTTCCGGGAAGGACCCGCGCGGCGTGGCCGCGGAGGCCTCGGACAACCTGCTCGCGCACGCCCGGATCACGAGTTGCCGGGGGATTCGCCATGTCGAGCGCCTGGTGGACGGCGTCGTGGCGGTGGAGGGCGATCCCTGGCACACGACCCTGACCGCGGTGCCGACCTCGGGCCAGTCGTTCGTGGAGTTCGACCTCGGCGAGCCCAGGCCGATCGCGGCCGCCCTCCTGCAAGGAGACAACAACGACACCTACACCCTCTGGGCCTCCGACGATGGCGCACGGTACCGCTACCTGTGGTCCGCGCCGCCGGTCCCGGGCCCTGGGCTTCGCACCCGTGTGGTCGTGGGCCTGGACACGAAGGCGAGGTACGTGAAGGTCACGGTGGGGGAAGGCGACACCCGCTTCTCGCTCGGCGAGATCGCGGTCTATACGCAAACGCCGAAACCGCTTCCGCCCACCCTGATCGCGCGGCGCGGTGAGAACGCCGACGACGTCCTGCACGTGGGCAGCCTCTGGTTCGGGGCGGCCCTGATTGCGTTCGTCCTCGTCAGCGGGCGCGCGCTGCCGCTCTGGTGGAACCGGTCCTGTCTGCTCCTGCCACTCCTGGGCGGCTGGGCTCTCTGGCGGGGGCTGGGCGAGGCCTGGCCTCCTGGACTGCTGGAAGTCTCGTTCCTGCGCGCGGTGAGCGGCGCGATCGCGGCGGTGGTGGTGGCCCGGGAATCGCTGGTCCCGCTTGGCCTGCGCTGGGTGCGGCGGCGGTGGCTAGCCCGTCCGGGCCCGGAACCAGACTTCGGCGGCCAGCCCGCGTACACCGTGACCACCTTGGCGGCCTGCGCGCTCCTGGCCCTCGCCACCTTCGCCAACCTCGGCTCCCCGCAGTTCTGGGACCACGGGCAAGAGCAGCCGACCGTGATTCACAGCTTCGACATGCGCGTGTACTACCCGACGGCCAAGTACTTCGACGAGCTTCGCTACGACGGCGTCTATCGCGCCAGCCTCATGGCCTACGTGGACGACACCCCCGGCCTCACCCTCGCCGCCGTCGGCCACATCCCCCTCCGCGACCTGGTCACGCACCGCCTCACTCTCGCGCGCGAGGTCGTGGGCGAGATCGTCGCCACCAAGGCGCGGTTCAGGCCGGCGCGATGGCGCGACTTTGTGTCGGACATGCGGTACTTCCGCGAGGCCATGGGGTCCGCCGACTACCTCGGGAGCCTCGGCGACCACGGCGCGAATGCCACCCCGGTCTGGATGGCGGTCGCGCATCTCCTGTTTGCCGGGACCCAGGCGAGCGACGCGGTGCTGCTGGCCGGAGCCGCGCTCGACCCGTTGCTTCTGATCGTCGCCTTCGCCGTCATCGGCCGCGTCTTTGGCCTGCGCTCCATGCTCCTGTGCATGGTGGTGTTCGGAGCCACCGACTACTCCCTGTTCGGCAGCAACTGGTTCGGGTCCACCCTGCGCCACGACTGGATGGCCCTGCTCGCCCTCGGCGCGTGCGCGCTCAGGCGCGAGAAGTGGCTCCTGGCGGGTGCGCTCCTGGCCGGATCGGCCTCGATCCGGGCGTTCCCCGCCCTGGCCCTCTGCGGGGTGGCGATCCCCGCCGCGTGGCGGGTGGCCGATGGCTGGAGGGCCAACCGCCGCGTCCCCACTCCCCGCGAGCTGTGGCGAACGGAGCGGCCGGCGCTCCAGACCCTGCTGGGCGCCGCCTCGTGCATGGCCGTCCTCCTCGCCCTCTCCAGCGTCCTGTTCGGCCCCGGCGCGTGGGTCGAGTGGTTCCACAAGGTGCGGCTGCTGACGAGCGCGCCGCAGATCAATCACGTGAGCCTGCGCACCGTGCTGAGCTACGACGCGCGCTACACGCTCGAGGCATTGCGCCAGAGCCCTCTTCAGGGCGCCACCGACTGGGCCACGGCGCAGGATCGGACCTTCCAGGCAAGATCCGGCCTCTTCCTGCTGGCGGTGGCGGGCTACGCGGCCGCCGTGGCCTTCGCGAGTCGCCGGCGACGCCCCGAGCAGGCGGCCATGCTCGGGCTGATGCTGGTGAGCGTCCTCTTCTACCCCGCGAACTACTACGCGCACCTCGTGTTTCTCTTACCGCTTCTCGCGACAGAGCCCGGCTCCGGCCGCCCGGTGGAAACCGCCGGAGGCGTGGTCTGGACGGCGCTGGCCGCGATGTGTGCTGTGCAGTATTGGTCCGTGCTCGCCCCGGCGGTGGACGAGCACTTCCATCGCGCCTCGGTGATCCTGATGACGACCTTTGCCGTCCTCCTGGCGACCCTGCTCCTGGACGATCGCGGCGCCCAACGCCCCAAGCTGCGGTAGCATGCCGTAGACGCGCACCAAGGCCCCGGCAACGGCGAGGTCCCGTCGCAGCGAGGAGCCCCTGGGCGCGGTCACGAGGAGGCTCTGCCGATGCGACGTGTCTCGCGAAGCATGTGGATCCCGGCGGCGACGTTGTGCACGGTCGCGCTCCTGGCACCCGGCCCGAGCCGCGCGCAGGCGCCCTCGGCGCCCCCTCCGGCCACGGCGACGACCCCGCCCGCGGCCCGACCCCCCCGCGTGCCCCCGCCCCGGACCGGGAAGCGCATCCTCGTGGTCGGCGCCGCCCTCGGCTGGCAGCACGACTCCATCCCCGACGGCATGGCCACGGTCTACAACCTCGGCCACGAGTCGGGCCTGTGGGAGTCGTACCTGCGCACCGACTACGGGCTCATCACCAAGAAGAACGCGGGCACGAACGCGAAGAACCTCGACGCCTTCGACGCCCTCGTCTTCGTCAACACGACCGGGGAGATGACGCTCGACGCCGACCAGAAGAAAGACCTCCTCGCCTTCGTACACGACGACGGGAAGGGGTTCGTGGGCGATCCATGCCGCCATCGACGCCAACTACCAGTGGCCGGAGTACGGCGAGATGGTCGGCGGCTGGTTCGACGAGCACCCGTGGATGACGTTCGACGCGCCGATCCTCCGGGAGGACGCCGACTTCCCCGCCACCCGCCACTTCCCGCGCGCGTTCGTGAAGCGCGACGAGATCTACCAGGCCAAGGCCTGGTCGCGCGACAAGGTGAACGTGCTGCTGCGCCTCGACGAGTCGAAGCTCAACTACGAGAACAACCCGCGCGTCCACCGCGCCGACCACGACTTCGCGGTGGCGTGGGCGAAGATGTACGGCAAGGGCCGCGTCTTCTACTCGACCCTCGGTCATACGGGGGAGAGCTACCTGGATCCCGACGTGCGCACGATGTACTTCGAGGCCATCAAGTGGGCGCTCGGGCTCACCGAAGGCAGCACCGCGTCGCACCCGAAGCCCTAGGGAAGCTGCGGCTCAAACCGACCGCCGGCGTACTCGGGGGGTAGCTTCGACCGCGGGTTAGGCCTCGCCCGGGAGGATAGGCGCGGCCACGAGCCGCAGAGGCCCCACGCGCGGCGCCCCTGGGGCGTCGCCCAGAGCCCGAGCACCCTCGATCCCGCGCGCCCCGGCGTAGAACAGGCACATGGCCCCCAGCTGCATCAGATGGAAGAAGTCGTTGTGGTTCCACGGCGCGCCGTGACGGACGGCCGAGAGCTGCACGACCAGTCCGGCGAGCGTCGTCAGCGCACCGGCGACGAAGAACGCCGACCCGGCGCGTCCCCGGAGCCAGGCGGCGCCTTCGACCGCCAGGAGGAGCGCGACCGTCAGAAAGAGGTCAACACCCACGCTCGCGAGGCCGCCCACGATCACCCCGTGCCCGACCACCACGACCAGCTTCACCCACAGGAGGAGACCCACGACGCGCTGTGACCACGCGCCACCGCCGTGGGCGCGGACGACGCCCAGCACGGTCGCCAGGTTCGTGACGGCGACGCCCAGCGGAACGAGGGCCCAGAGACTCCCGAGCAGGACCTTTGGCGCGCTCGAGCGCAGACCGTGGAACAGGGCGCCGCCTCCCGCCGCGACGCCCGCGGCGGCCAGGCCGACGACGAACGTCTTCGCACTCCGGCCCGGATGCGTTCGGTGGAGCCTCACGGCCAGCACGAAGGCAGTCAGCGCCAGAAGCGCGTCCGTGCCCGCCGTGGTCATCTCGCCAGGGTTCACCATGTGCCTCCAGGGATGTCGCAGGGACGCGTAGGCAACGCCTCGCCCACGCAACACGTCCCCGGGGGCAAACGACGCTCGACTTGCTGACGTTGCCAAGCTTAGGCGGGAACGCCTCGACCGTCCAACGGTTGGACAGTGGAGTGGTTCAGACGATCGGGTAGGGCCTCGTCAGCGAGTCCGGATCACCGATACCCGGCCGCCTGCAGCTCGAAGAGCTCGGCGTACCTGCCGCGCTCCGCCAGGAGCTGCTCATGGGTGCCCGAGGCCTCGATCTCTCCGTCGGCCAGGACCAGGATGCGGTCGGCCATGCGCACGCTCGAGAAGCGGTGCGAGATCAGCACCGCGGTCTTGCCTTCGCTCAGCTCCTTGAAGCGCTGGAACACCTCGAACTCGGAGCGCGCGTCGAGGGCCGCCGTCGGCTCGTCCAGGATGAGAAGCTGCGCGTCGCGCATGTAGGCGCGGGCGATCGCCACCTTCTGCCACTCGCCGCCCGACAGCTCGACCCCGTTGCGGAAGCGCTTGCCCAGCACCTGCTCGTAGCCTTGCGGCAGCTTGCGGATCACCTCGTCGGCCAGGCTGCGCTCGGCCGCGGCCACGATCCGCGCGCGGTCGTCCCGCGCCTCGATGCGGCCCACCGCGATGTTCTCGGCCGCGGTCAGGTGGTAGCGCACGAAGTCCTGGAAGATGACCCCGATGTTGGCGCGCAGCGCCTCGATGTCGTACTCGCGCAGGTCGTGGCCATCCAGCAGGATCCGCCCCTCGTCGGGCTCGTAGAGCCGCGCCAGGAGCTTCACGAGCGTCGTCTTGCCCGCGCCGTTCTCGCCGACCAGGGCCAGCACCTCGCCCGCGCGGAGGTTGAAGGTCAGGTGCCGCACCGCCCAGCGCTCCGCGCCCGGGTAGCGGAAGCCCGTGTCCTCGAACCGGAAGCCCTCGCGCATGGGCGACGGAAACGGTCTCGGGTCCTTGGGCGAGACGATCTCCGGCTCGATCTCGAAGAACGAGAACAGGTCGTCCAGGTAGAGCGCCTGCCCCGCCACCTGCGAGAACCCGATGAGCAGGTCCTCGATCAGGTTGCGCAGCCGCCGGAAGGAGCCGGACAGGAACGTGAGGTCGCCGATCGTGAACGCGCCGTGGAGGGTCCGCCAGGCGATGTAGGCGTAGGCCACGTAGTAGCCCGCGGTGCCGATCGCGGTGAGCAGGCCGCCCCAGCCCGCGCGCCGCGTCGCGAGCCTTCGCTTGGCCTCGTAGAGCTCGTCCGCGACCGCGCGATAGCGCTCGATCAGGAAGGCGCTCATGCCGAAGATCTTCACTTCCTTGGCGGTCTCGACGCTGGCCCCGGTCTGGCGCAGGTAGTCGATCTCCCGCCGCTCCGGGGTGCGCGCGTAGTCGAGGGAGTAGCTCTGCGCGTTGAAGTGCGCCTCGCCCAGGAACGCCGGCACCAGGGCCAGGACCAGGAGGGCGATGAGCCACGGCGCGTAGACCAGGAGTCCCACCGCGAAGCTGACCACGGTCAGCACGTCCTGGGCCTGGCCGAAGAGCTGGCTCAGGAGCGCGGTCCGGCCCATGGTCTGGCGGCGGGCCCGGTCCAGCCGGTCCTGGAGCTCGCTGTCCTCGAAGTCCTCGAGGTCGAGCGAAGCCGCGTGCTCCATGAGGCGCACGCTGGTGGCGTTCGTGAACTGCTCGCTGAGCAGCGACTCGACCAGGGAGACGATCCTTCCCAGCACGTCGGAGAGGACCGCGAGGCCGAACTCGAGGGCGAGCAGCAGGCCGAGGTGGCCGAGTCGGCCATTGGCCACCCAGTCGCCCAGGGAGCCCGCGCCGCCCCCCGCCTGCGCCAGGCGCACGACCTCGTCGATGATCAGCTTGCCCACGTAGAGCGTGGCCACGGGCAGGAGCGCCCGCACCAGCCGCGAAAGCACGCAGGCCAGGGTCAGGCTGCGGCTCGTGTTCCAGACCAGCTTCAGGAACGGCGGCAGGTTGCGCAGCGCTCCGAACCGCTCGCGCAGCGACCGTACGGGAGGCGGCGGCCCGTGGCCGTTGCCCCCGAGTCGCCCGGCCCGGCCGCCCATGCTGTACTCGCGTGGCATCGCTTGTTCCTAGAGTCCGGCGATCAAGTCCTCCAGGGGACCACGCGCCCCGGGAAGGCGCGGGCCAGGCGGCGATCCGCGGTCACCAGGGGCAGGCACCCGCCGAGCGCTCCCCGGGCAGCGCGGCGCAGGCCACCAGGTTCGTGTCGACGACGATCACGACCGCCCCTCGTTCTTGGCGCGGTTCAGGAATGCGTCGGTCAGGGGCGGTTGCCCCGCGAAGCGCTGGTGCAGGCGGCGCAGCGCCTTCACGGTATCGTCGCCATTGCGCCGAGGCGCGACCAGTCTGGGCAGGTTCTTCCGCGTCACCGTCGCCATGAGCCGCTCCTCCCCGGAGCCATTATGCATCCGTCATGGAGCCTGTAGGACCGCCCCCACCCGACACGCGCGCCATTCACGAGAGCCTTCGCGTTGACCAGTGCCCGAACTGGTCAGTAGAATCTGACCATGAGTACCAAGGCCGTCGTTCCCGCCACGGAGTTCAAGGCCAAGTGCCTCGAGTTGATGGACCGCGTCGCGGAAGGCCGTGAGACGTACGTGATCACGAAACGCGGCCGACCGGTCGCCAGGCTCGTGCCCGCCGATCCGCCCGAAGCGGAGAGCGTCTTCGGCTGCATGTCCGACCAGACGGAGTTCGTGGGCGACCTCGACCCTCTCCTCGAGACAGACGCCAAGTGGAAGCAGCTGGAACATGAGCGCTCCGCGCAGGCGAAGGCCTGGGAGCGCGAGTGGCGCCGCTTCGGCACCGTGTCGGGCCGGAAGCCGGCCGGCCCTCGCGGGGCTCGGATGGAGCGAGCGACACGGGCGCGGCCGCGCTCCCGTCGGCCCAAGCGATGATCCTGCTCGACACGCACGCGGCGGCGTGGCTCGCCACGAAGCCCCAGCGCCTGTCACGCGCGGCCACCGCCGCCATTCGCCGCGCGGGCCCGGACGGCCTGGCCATCGCCTCGGTGACGCTCATGGAGATGTCCCAGCTAATGGCCAGGGGGGACATCCGCCCTCGAGGCACACCACAGAGCTGGCTTCGTGAGTTCGTGGCGCGAACAGGTTTCGCGGTACGAGACATCACGATCGAGATCGCGGCCGTAGCGGGTCACCTGCCCCCGGCCTTCCCGGCCGACCCCTTCGATCGGTTGATCGCCGCTACGGCCGTGGTGGAGAAGATGCCGCTCGTGACCGCGGACACCCGGATCCAGGACAGCGGAGTCGTTCAGACGATCTGGTAGGGTCGTCAGGCGGCCCGAACCCGGATCACCCATACCCGTCAGCCTGCCGCCCGAAAAGCTCACCAACCGAATCTTTTTTTGGACCCGAAACCGTCGGCCCCGGGGTTAGGATGGGATGGGTGCGGCGGTGCGGCCGCGATCCTCGCGCGGTCGGCACCCTTCCTTGGGAGGCGACAGAGGCACATGCGACAGACGACCGCGGTTGATCGCAACGACCCCGTTCGCCGCACGCGAAGGGTCGAGCAGGCCTTCGAGACCATGGTGGCCGAGGTCCGCGAGGGCCTCTCGCGGCGGCCGCTGCCCGAGCTGCCCTGCAAGTACTTCTACGACGAGCGGGGCAGCGCCCTCTTCGAGGCCATCACGGAGCTGCCCGAGTACTACCCGACCCGCACCGAGACGGCGATCCTCGAGGCCCACGCGGCCGAGATCGTGCGGGCCGCGGCGCCGCGTCGAGCTGGCCGAGCTCGGCTCGGGGGCCGGCCGCAAGATCCGCCTGTTCCTCGACGCGATGCGCGCGCGCGGCTCGCTCGAGAGCGTGGCGCTGCTCGAGATCAGCGAGGAATACCTTCGCGAGTCGGTCGATCGGCTCCAGGCCGACTACCCCGAGGCGGCGGTGCGCGGCATCGTCGGCGACTTCACCTACGACCTCGCAGGCGCTCGGGCCCGGGGGCGGCCGGCTCCTGCTGTTCCTGGCCGGCACCATCGGCAACCTGCACCCCGACGAGCTGCCCGCGTTCTTCCGCAGCGCGGCGGCGGTGCTCGCCCGGGGCGACGGCTTCCTGGTCGGAGTCGACCTGGTCAAGGACCCGGCCCGCCTCCACGCCGCCTACAACGACGCGGCCGGGCGTCACCGCCGAGTTCAACCGCAACATCCTCCGCGTCCTGAACGACCGCCTCGCGCGCGGACTTCGACCCCGAGGACTTCGAGCACCGGGCCTTCTACGACGCCGAGCGGCAGTGGATCGAGATGCGCCTTCGCGCGCTGCGCCCGATGGTCGCCCGCGTCCCCGCGGCGGGGATCAAGCTCCGCCTGGCGAAGGGCGACGAGATCCGCACCGAGCTCTCCTGCAAGTACACGCAGGAGTCCTTCGCCGCGCGGCTCGCGGGCACCGGCCTCGTGCTCGAGCGCTGGATCACCGATCCCGAGCGCCTCTTCGCCTCGCGTCCTCCTGAGGCGCGCCTGACGCTCGAGCGACTCCAGGCGGCGTGGCGGCGATCCGACCGCCTGCTCGGGCTCCTGACCGACGAGGCCTGGCTCCAGCAGCCGATCGCGCTGCGCCAGCCCTTCCTCTTCTACCTCGGCCACCTCCCCGCCTTCGCCTGGAACCATCTCGGCCTCGGCCTGCTCGGCCGACGCCCCTTCCGCCCGGAGCTCGACACGCTCTTCGAGCGCGGGATCGACCCCACGGACGTCGACACCTACGAGCCGCAAGGCGTGTGGCCCGAGCGCGGCCACGTCCTCGACTACCGCGACCGCATCCGCACGGAGCTCATCGTCGCCCTCTCCGATCCCGGTTCCCGGCGAAGGCGCGCCGGTCGTCGCCATGGTGGTCGAGCACGAGCTGATGCACCACGAGACCCTCGCCTACATGCTGCAAGAGCTCGACCACGGGCTGAAGCAGCGCGCCGGCCGACTGGCCGGAGCTGCCGGGCCCCGGTGAGCCGCAGCGGGCGCGCTCGGTCGAGGTCCCCGCGGGCGAGGTCGTGCTCGGCGCCGCGCCCGGGTCGCTGCCCTTCGGCTGGGACAACGAGTTCCCGGCCCACCGGGTCGAGGTCCCCGCCTTTGCCATCGACAACCACCCGGTCACGAACGCGGAGTTCGCCGAGTTCGTCGAGGACGGCGGCTATACCGAGCGGCGGCTGTGGCGCCCGAAGGACTGGGCCTGGCGGACACGGCTGCGGTCTGCGGCAGCCGCACGCCTGGCGGCCGCGACGCCGCGGGCTACCGCGTCCGCGGCCTGCTCGAGGACGTGCCGTTCGCGCGCGCCGCGCCCTGGCCGGCCATGGTCAGCTGGGCCGAGGCGGCCGCCTACGCGCAGTGGCGCGAAGCGCGGCTGCCGACCGAGGCCGAGTGGCACCGCGCGGCCCGCGGCACCCCGGGCGGCGACGAGCGACGCTGGCCGTGGGGCGACGAGCCCCCGTCGGATCGCCACGGCAGCTTCCACTTCCGACACGCGTCGCCCGTGCCCGTGGGCTCGCGCCCGTCGGGCGCGAGTGCCTGGGGCGTCCAGGAGCTGGTCGGCAACGGCTGGGAGTGGACGAGCACGCCGTTCGCGCCCTTCCCGGGCTTCGAGCCGATGCCGCGCTACCCCGGCTACTCGGCCGACTTCTTCGACGGCAAGCACTTCGTCCTGCTCGGCGGCTCGTGGGCCACCGACGAGACGCTGCTGCGGCCCAGCTTCCGCAACTGGTTCCAGCCCCACTACCCCTACGTCTTCTCGAAGTTCCGCTGCGCGCGCTCGCTCTGAGCGCGCTACGGCCGGCCGCGCATGTGTCGCGAGCGCAGCACCTCGACGGTGCCGGTGAGGAACGCGGTCGCCAGCGCGACCTGCGGCTCGCCCGCCCCCGCCGCCACGATCTCGCTGCCCGTGAGGACGGCGCCCGTCCAGCCCTCGCGGTGCCAGCGGCCCCCCGCCGGCAGCTCGGGCAGCGTCTCCGGCGCCGGCCAGGGCGTGACGTAGAGGTACGGCTCGTCGATGCCCTCGTCCCCCGGCGAGAGTCCGATGCCGATCGAGGGCGCGCTCTCGCCCGCCGCGGGACCGAGCGGCAGCACGGACCCGACGTCGAAGTGATGCGGCCACACCCGCACCGGCGCGGCGCCGGCCCAGCCCTCCGCCACGCCGCGCAGCAGCGCCTCCCCGTCGGCGAACCAGCGCGCGAGCTCGACGAGCGAGCCGTCGGCCGGCGCCGCGAACACCGCCCGCGCTCCGACCGCATGTCGAGGAAGCGTGTAAGGCGCCTCGAGCGTCAAGCGGTCGGCAGGGCGCCCGGAGCTCCCGCGCCTGCTCGAGGAGCCACGCGAAGGCCTCGTCCAGGGTGCGGCCGCGCGAGCGTCAGCCGGCCGAACTCGCCGCCTTCGGCCAGCACCGCGAGGGACAGATCGTCCGGGCGCAGCGCCGCCCGCCAGGGGCGCGGCCCCGGCACCTCCTCGCCCACGAAGCTGCGCGACGTCCGGTGCCACTCGAGGCTCGTGTGGCCGTCGTCCGGCCGAGCCGGGACCAGCGACCGGCCGACCGCGGCCACGAGCTGCACCGCGTGATGAAGCACGAGCCGCGTCTCCGCCAATCCCCGCGGCGCCACGCTCCCCAGAGCCTCCCAGACCAGGACCTTCATGGCCTCACCCTAGCGACGGAGCGGCCGGGGCGTCAACCATTTCTTGCCTTGCGCGGCGCGACGCGGCCCGGGTAAGGTTCGAAGGCGTCAGGCGAAGGAGGTCCCCATGGCCGAAGAGAAGTGGCAAGACGTGGGCTCGGCCGAAGAGCTCGGCAAGCGAACCCGTCTCCCCCGTCCGCGCCGGGTCCACCCCGATCGCGCTGGTGTGCCGCGACGGCGTGTTCACCGCCATCTCCGGGGTCTGCAACCACGTGGGCGGCCCCCTCGGCGAAGGGCGCCTCGACGGCGACTACGTCGTCTGCCCCTGGCACAACTACAAGTTCCACTTCCGTACCGGAGAGGGCGAGCCCGGCTTCGAGGAAGACCGGGTCCCGAGCTACGCGGTGAAGGTCGAGAACGGACGCGTCCTCGTCGACGCCAACCAGCGAACGCCGCGCCACAAGCTGCCCCACGCGCCCCACCCGCTGGCCAGGCCCATCGTCCGCGCGCCCGGCCCCGTGCGCGTGGCCGGGCTCTCCACCACGGTCATGGACCGCGCGAACCCGCGCTACTCCGGGTCCGAAGAGCTTCTCGCCCATGCGGTCGCCCACGCGCAGAAGACCCTCGGCGCCGAAGGGCGCATGATCCGCCTCGGCGAGCTCAGCTTCCGCGCCTGCGAGGGCTACTACTCGAAGGCCGCGGCGCGCCTGCACCTGGCCCTGCTCCATCACCCAGATGGACGCGGCCGACCAGCTCGACCAGGTCTACGAGGCGCTCGTGCACTGGGCCGACGTCGTCCTGGTCGCGACGCCCATCCGCTGGGGCGCCGCCAGCTCGCTCTACTACCGCATGGCCGAGCGCATGAACTGCATCCAGAACCAGATCACCACCCGCGACCGCGTGCTGATCCGCGACAAGGTCGCCGGCTTCATCGTGATCGGCGGCCAGGACAACGTGCAGGCCGTGGCCGGGCAGATGCTCGGCTTCTTCGCCGAGCTCGGCTTCCTGTTCCCGCAGTTCCCCTACGTCGCCCACTCGCGCGGCTGGTCCGCCGAGGACATGGAAAAGAACGTGGAGGAGCTGCGCACCAGCACTGAGCTGCGCGACGGCGTCGCCGCCCTCGTCGAGCGCTGCGCCGCGCTAGCCAGCCGCCTCATGGCCTCGGACCACACCCTGGAGCACGTCGCCCGCGGCGGGCGCAAGGCCCACGCCGAGGGGGTCAGGTCTGGAATTGTGAATTCGCAATTCCAGACCTGACCCCTTTCTTGCCCGCCAGCCGGCCTAGGCTGTCGGCGGCGCGAACCTTCGTACGAGGACCTGCGGGATTCGGTCGAAGTCGCCGTCCAGGGTGACGACCATGAGGCCGTGCTGCGCGGCGGACGCGGCGATCCAGAGGTCGTTGGGAGAAACGGGCGTGCCCTGGCGCCTCAGGAAATCGTGGATCGCGGCATAGCGGTGGGCCGTCTCGTCGTCGATCTCGGGCACGCTGCAACGTGGCGAGGCGAGGAACTCCGCTAGCCTCCTGTCGTTCTCCTCGGGTCGCCCCCCCTTGAGGAACCCCGACCGGAGCTCGCCCAGGACGATGGGGCTCAGGAACACCTCGGATGCCTCCTGCACGGCCGCCTTGACGCCTGGGTGGTCTCGAAGGAATGCGGCATAGGCCGAGGTGTCGATGAGAAGTCGGTTCACTTCCACATCTCGGGATCGATCTGGCGCTGCTCGCGCAACGCCGACATGAACTCCTGGTACTCCGCCTCGGACCACGTTCCCGCCAGGTGATCGAGATCGTGATGGACCACCTTCTTCTTGCCGGAATCGACGCCGGTCGCCTCCTCGAGGAGCCTCACGATCGCCTTGTTCAGGCTCAGCTTCTCCTTGCGGGCCTTTTCCTTGACCGCCCTGGCCACCGCGGGCGGCAGATTCCTCACCGTGATGGCGTTCATGGGCACCTCAATGTGGTTCACTCGACGCATCAGTGTGAATCACATGTGAACCACGCGCAAGTGGACCCCAAACGTTCCCACGAAAAGGCAGCGCGCCGGTCGATTTGGCCATACCCCGTTCGACGTGTAGATAGAACCGGACAGATTGCCGGTACCAAGGAGACCTTTCATGCGATTTCTGAGCGTCTACAAGTGCCCGGAGACCGAGGCGCCCCCCACCCCGGAGGAGATGGCCAGGATGGGCAAGCTCATCGAGGAGGGAATGAAGGCCGGCTACCTGCTCGCCGTCGAAGGCTGCATGCCCAGCCGCGGAGGCGCCCGCGTGCGCCTCGCGAACGGCAAGGTAACCGTGACCGACGGCCCCTTCACCGAGGCCAAAGAGCTGATCGGCGGCCTCGCCATCCTCAAGGCCGACTCGAAGGAAGCCGCCGTCGAGATGGCCCGCCAGTTCCTCCAGGTGGCCGGCGACGGCGAGTGCGAGCTGCGCCCGCTCTACGACGCCGACCCGAGCGCGGCGCATCCGTAGGGCGGGCCTCGTCTCGATCCAGTAGCCGCGCGGAGGAGGTCACAACCGGGTGACCTCCCCCCGAGTGCGACCGTTCGTTCGATTGCGGACCCATTGCGGCCGAGGCTGGAGTAGGATCGGGGGCGTGGAAGATCTGGTTCAGGTCCTCACGAAGTTCCATCGGGAGATCGTCCTGCCCGACGTCCAACGCATCGTCGGCAGCGCCGTAGACGGCCTGCGTGGGGAAATGAACGCGCGGTTCGATGCGGTCGACCGCCGGTTCGATGCGGTCGACCGGCGTTTCGAGACGGTCGACCACCGGTTTGCGGAGGTGGACGGCCAGCTCGGCGACATCCCGGGCCACTTCGACGCCATCTACCAGCGCTTCGACAAGCTCGAGACCGAGTACCACATGATCGTAGCGGGTCTGAAGCGCATCGAAGAGCGGCTGGACCGGGTCGAAGCGCGTCTCAACTAGATGGCCCTCCGCTCCGAGCTGATCGAGCTGAAGACACGCGTGGACGATCTCCAGGAGCAGGTTCGCACTCTCGAGGCGCGGCTCGAAGGCTAGCCTCCCCATTCGTCAATCCCGGGAGCCCTTCCTCTCCGCCAGATTCCGGGTTGTTGGATCGCTCCCACCCCACCCCGCGCGAGCCGAATGATCTCAGCGCTCTGGTGCCGCCGATCCGGCGGCCCGAAGAGAAGCCCTAGCACATCCACCAATGGCTTGTAGACGCGGTCGAAGTTCCGCCGGCCCGAGCGGGCGTAGCATACCCCGGCCGAGAGGGAGGGTTCGATGATGTGCACTGGCTTGTCCTCGTCCCGAAAGCGGCCGAGCAGCTTCGTGCTCGCCGGGCTCGCGGTCGGCCTCTTCGGCGGCTGGCAGCGCGGCCCCGAGCCGATCGACTACGCGACCCGCCACGTCATCGCGACGGAGGACTCGCCCGCCGTGATCGCCGAGAAGGCGGCCAAGACCCTGCCCCGCGCGAACCAGAGCGCATGGATGCGGCTCGAGCGCACGTTCTTCATCCACTTCGGCCCGAACACGTTCCGGGGCGTCGAGTGGGGCGACGGCCGGGAGGACGTGTCCCTCTTCGATCCCTCCGCGCTCGACGCCGACCAGTGGGTCCGGGCCATGAAGGACGCCGGCGGCCGGCTCGTGATCCTCGTGAGCAAGCACCACGACGGATTCTGCATGTGGCCCACGCGCTATACGTCCCACTCCGTCGCCGCGAGCCCGTGGCAGGGCGGCAAGGGGGACGTGGTCAGGGCCGTCGCCAAAGCGGCCCGCGCCCACGGCCTCGAGCTCGGGATCTACCTCTCGCCCGCGGACCTCTACCAGCTGCGGACGAACCCGAAGAACCCGGCGGGCTACTACGGCAACGGCAGTCGCCGGCTGCCGTCCGTCATCCCCACCGCCCCGGAGAAATTCCAGACGGAGCCGACCCGGGGACGCGAGCCCGCCCCGGGATTCGGCAGCCACACCTACGAGGTCGACGACTACAACCGCTACTTCCTCAACCAGCTCTACGAGCTGCTGACCGAGTACGGCCCGATCTCCGTCGCCTGGTTCGACGGCGCCAATCCCGACCCGAGCGTCGCACAGACCTACG
Source organism: uncultured Acidobacteriota bacterium (assembly GCA_963760685.1). Lineage (GTDB taxonomy): Bacteria > Acidobacteriota > Vicinamibacteria > Fen-336 > Fen-336 > CAVXEA01. The sequence goes on along the minus strand of CAVXEA010000003.1, from coordinate 1,155,113 downwards.
ACTACGCCGCGTGGTACGACCTGATCCGTCGCCTGCAGCCCCGGGCCGTCATCTCGGTCAAGGGACCCGACACCCGCTGGGTCGGCAACGAGGGCGGCATCGGCCGCACCACGGAGTGGAGCGTCATCCCCCTGTCGCAGGCGCCCGAAAGCTTCACGTGGCCGGACCTGCAGGGCCAAGACCTCGGTAGCCGCGCGAAGCTCACGCCCGGCTCCCACCTCTGGTGGTATCCCGCCGAGGTGAACACGTCGATCCTCAACGGCTGGTTCTGGTCGGCCGAGAAGCGCCCCAAGAGCACCGCCCGCCTCGTCGACTACTACTACACGTCGATCGGCCGCAACGGCAACATGCTCCTGAACCTGGCCCCGGACACCCGCGGCCTGATTCCCGACGACCAGCGGGCAGCGCTCGGAGGGATGGCCAAGGTCGTCGAAGCCACCTTCGCCCGCGACCTCGCGGCCGGCGCACGCTTCACCGCCGACGGCTCCAGTCCCGCGAACGACCCGGCGCTGATGCACGACGGCAACCTGGACACCTGGTGGGAAGCCGCCCCCGGCCGCACCAGCGCGACCGTGACCTTGACCCTCCCCGGCGCCACCACCTTCGACGTCGTCTCGCTGCAAGAGGCCGTCGACCACCGCGGCCAGCGGATCGAGTCCTTCGTCATCGAGACCTGGGACGGCTCGAGCTGGACGGCGCCGCCTGCCGTCGACGAGCAGACGACCGTCGGACACAAGCGCCTGCTGCGTCTCCGCGTACCCGTCACGACCGCGCGGATGCGCGTGCGCATCACGGCCTCGCGCCTCGAGCCGACCCTGGCGGAGATCGGGTTGTTCCAGCAGGCGCTCCCCGCGGCGCCCGCGATGTCCGAGCGGGGCCGCGACGGCCGGATGACTCTCGCCCATCCCCACCCGGAGCCGATCGTGTACACCCTCGACGGCACTCCCCCGACCGCGCGGTCGCCGGTCTACGACGGGCCCGTCGCCCTCCCGGAGGGCGGCACGCTGCAGGCGGCCGTCCTGACCCCCGATGGACGGGTCGGCCTCGTCGCGGTCAAGACCGTCGTCGGGCTCGCATCGACGGGCTGGAGCGCACGGCGCACCGCCGGGGCGGACGCCGGCTCGGCGGAGTTCGATGCCGACCGCGCCATCGACGCCGACACTGCGACGCTGTGGAAGGCGCGGGCGAGCGACGACGGCACTCCGCCCGGCCTCACCGTCGACCTGGGCCGCGCGCGCCGGATCCGGGGATTCGCGTACCTGCCCCGCCAGGACTGGGTGTTCGAGGGCGTGGTGGATCGCTACCGGTTCGAGACCAGCCTGGACGGCGAGCACTGGACCGCGTCGGTCGCGTCGGGAGCCTTCGACAACATCAAGAACAATCCCCACCAGCGGGAGGTGACGTTCGCCCCCGTGGAGGCCCGGTTCTTCCGCTTCACCGCCCTGCGGGACGTGGAGCGGAGCGGCTGGGCCAACGTGGCGGAGATCACGGTCCTGCCCGCGGGCGGCCCTTGACGGCTCTAGTCCCGGCGCCGTGCGGTCACTTCGCCCAGGCGTCGCCCTCCGGCGTACGCCGCCAGGCGAAGTACCCGTCGAGCACCTCGAGGGCGGCGGCGCTCGGGACCGGGCCCGGACGCGCCTCGTTCTTCAAGTACATCACCTGGCGGTCGCTCTCGGTGAACCGAGGCCACTGCGGCACGCCCGGACCGTTGGGATCGCCGTGTTTGGCGAAGTTGGTCCAGTAGGTGGAGACGGTCTCGGAGATCGCCCAGTCGCCCGGCGTGAGCTTCGGGTCGTTGCGGTCGAGGGTCAGAAAGACGTAGGGAACGTCCATGCCGTGCGCCATGCCGTGGTCGGCTTGAGGTGAGCCGGCAGCGCGCTCGGGATGCTGGTCGAAGTAGTAGTAGAAGACCTTGGACTTGCCCGTGCGCGCCTGTAGCCGCGCCCAGGCCCAGGTCTGCCAGCCGAACGCCGCGTCGCGCATGAGGTCGCGGGCGGTCTTCGGCCACGCCTTCGGCCCCCGTGGGGTAGGCCGCGAGGAGCTTGTCGGCATGGGGGCCGTAACGCTTCCGCACGTTCTCGCGATACTCCTCGGGCGTCTTCTCCCGCGAGAAGCTCAGGCCCTCGTCGGAGTTGTAGCCCACCAGGATCGGCACGTCGTTGTAGCGGCCCGCCTCGTAGAGCTTGTGCTGGTCGTCGGGGATCACGAAGCCGTCGATGATCGGCCAGGCCGCTCCGCTGCCGAACCCGGCGGGCAGCGCGGCGGGAGCCAGCTTCCGCATTTCCGCGATCGACGAGGCACCCGCCTTCTGGGCGAAGGCCACACCCGCCTTCTCGGCCTCCGCGAGACGCCTCATGTTCTCGCCCGGATAGGTGGTGGGGCGCGGCGGGCCGAACGAGCCGCCGCTCTGCGAGATGGCGCCGTGGAAGAGGCCCTTGGCCTGGGGCGACGCGCTCAGCATGCTGACCGCGATGCCGCCGGCCGACTCCCCGAAGATCGTCACCTTGTCGGGATCGCCGCCGAAGGCCGCGATGTTCGACTTCACCCACTGAAGGCCCGCGATCAGGTCGAGCAGGCCGTAGTTGCCGGACGCCTTCTGCGGGGACTCGGCGGAGAGCTCGGGATGCGCCAGGAAGCCGAGCGGGCCCACGCGGTAGTTGATGCTGACCAGCACCACTCCCTTGCGCGCGAGGTGCTGGCCGTCGTGGACGGGAGTGGAGGTAGAGCCGAAGGAGAAGCCGCCCCCGTAGATCCAGACCAGCACCGGGACGCGGTCGCTTGCCGATCGGGCCGGCGTCCAGACGTTGAGGTAGAGGCAGTCCTCGCTGACGTTCCCCTTGCCGTCTCCCTGGTAGGGGTCGGGCCCGAACCTGTCGGCCGGGCGCACGCCGTCCCACTTGGCCGCCCGTTGCGGCGGACGCCAGCGGAGGCTTCCCACCGGAGGGGCGGCGTAGGGGATGCCGCGATAGACCGTGAGGTCCTTCTCGGCGACACCCTGCACCTGGCCGGACGCGGTCGCGACGGGAGCGGGCGTTCGTGCGAGGTCTTTCCAGAGGTTGGGCAGGAAGCGCGCGTACAGCAGGTGCCGCCAGGTGGCCCAGTCGTGGCCGCCGTACCCGCCGACGTAATACTCGTGGCGGATGCCATGGGCCTCGAGGGCCTTCACGAGCGCGGCGACGCGCGCGCCCATGCGGCCCTCGGCCTCGGCCGTGCCCTGCCCGACGAAGAGGTAGTCGATCTTCGCATTGACCTCGGGCGTGCGGAGGAACCCCGCGAGCGAGGTCTCCGCGTCGACGTCGCCCGCGCTCAGCACGCCGAACGAGCCGAAGAGGTCGAGGGAGTTGAAGCCGACGAACATCGTGTGCCGGCCGCCCATGGACAGCCCCGCGAGGGCGCGGCCCTTCGGATCGCGGCGGACGGAGTACTCGCGCTCCACCAGGGGGAGGACGTGCTGCCGCAGCTCGGCCTCGAAGACCTTGAAGGTCAGCTCCGCGTGCTTCGGATTGTTGCGGTGGACGACCTGGTTGTTGGGGACGACCAGCACCATGGGCGCCGCTTTTCCCTCGGCCAGCAGGTTGTCCAGGATGAAGTTCGCGCGCCCGTCGTAGATCCAGTTGGAGGGAAGCTCGCCGCTGCCTCCGAGGAGGTAGAGCACGGGGTAGGTGCGGGCGCGGTCGTAGCCAGGCGGAGTGTAGACGTAGAGCTCGCGCTCGCCGCCCGTGACCTCGGAGTGGTAGACGTGGCGGGTCACGGCGCCGTGGGGGACGTTGCGCGCATCGTAGTAGGCGGGGCCGTCCCCATGCACCACGAGCTGGCTGTAGGGCGGCATGGCCGTGAAGGCCGCGTAGGTGTTGTTGGGATCGGCCATCTGGACGCCGTCCACGCTCAGATGGTAGGCATAGATGTCCGGCCGCAGCGGGCCGACGGTGAGGGTCCAGATGCCGTCCTCGCCCTTGGTGAAGGGCACTCCCGTTCCCGGCTGGCCGAGCGCAGTCAGGATGGCGACGCCGACGAGGCGCACCTCCTTGGCCAGGGGCGCCTTCAGGCGGAAGGTCACGGTGCGGTCGTCGTGCACGTCCGGCGAGTTGAGAGGCGCGCTGAACGGGACCAGGCCCTCGGTGTTCTTCTGCGGCCGGTAGTCGAGGTTGACGTTGGCCTGCTGGGCCGAGGCGAACGAGGCCAGCAGCAGACACCCGAGCACGCCACACGCAAGCGAGTTCTTCATGGTCGGCCGCATTCTAGTACGAGGATCGGACGGGAATCCGCCACCCGGCCACGCGGTTCTGGTACATTCGGCAGCGCGATGAGGCACGCCTTCTGGGGATTCCTTGTTCTCGTGGCCGCCCTCCCCGTGGCGGCGCTCGCCCAGGGGCTGGACGGCGAGATCCGAATCCACGACCCTTCGACGATCGCGTCCTGCAATCGGAAGCTCTACACCTACGGCACCGGGGGCGGCTCGCTCGTCTCGGACGACGGCTGGACGTGGCGACGTGGGGCCGCTCTCCCCCGGCGCGGCCTGGCCCCGGACGTGATCCACATCGGCGATCGGTACTACGTCTACGTGGCCGCCAACATCGGGGCGCAGCCCAAAGCCGCGATCAACATGATCTCCAGCAAGTCGCTCGACCCGGAGTCGCCCGACTACAAGTGGGAAGAGGGCGGCGTCGTGGCCTCGTCCGACGGCGTCGAGGACTGCAATGCCATCGATCCGGGGGTCTTGCTCGATCCCAACGACGGCAGACTGTGGCTGGTCTACGGCTCCTACTTCGGCTACATCCGGCTGGTCGAGCTCGACCCCAAGACCGGCACGCGCATCAGATCCGAACGACAAGCCCAAGGACCTCGCGATCAACTGCGAAGCCGCCGTGCTGATCTTCCACGACGGCTGGTACTACCTGCTGGCCACCCACGGCAGTTGCTGCCGCGGCGCCGACTCCAACTACAACATCAGGGTCGGCCGCTCGCGGAAGGTGACGGGGCCCTACCTCGACCACACGGGCCTCGACATGATCCAGGGCGGCGGCACGCTGCTCGTCGGGTCCGCGGGGCGCGTGATCGGGCCCGGCCATTTCGGCCTGATCGACCACGGCGACGGCGTGCAGAAGTTCTCGCTGCACTACGAGGCCGACCTCGACCGCGGGGGCGCCAGCGTGCTCGACATTCGGCCGCTCCTTTGGAAGGACGGCTGGCCCGTCGCCGGCGAGAACCTCGCGGCGGGAACCTACGCCATCGAGTCCGTGCGCACGGGGACGGCACTCGAGCTGGCGGTGGAAGGCATGCCCGTCGGTGGCCGGCGCGTCCGGCCTGGGCCACCGCCGGGAGCGGGTGGTCCGCCAGGGCCGGGTGCGGGCGGTGCACCAGGGCCGGGTGCAGGCGGTCCACCAGGGCCGGGTGCGGGAGGTCCACCAGCAGGCGGCCCTCCTTTTGGCCCGGGCGGCGGACCGTTCGCCGGCACGGGCTCCCCCATCCCGCCGCAGGATGTCGCCGAGGTTTCGGCGAAGTGGCCCGCCGGCAACGTCGACGTCCGCATGTCCAACTACCTCTGCCAGGCCCAACAGAAATGGGCGATCGCCGCCGTTCCCGGCGCCGGCGGCTATCCGGGATCGCCGTACTTCAAGATCACGATCGCCGGCACCGACCGCGCGCTGGCGGTCACCGACGGCGCCGAGCTCGTGGCCCTTCCCGCCTTCACGGGCGCCCCCGAACAACTGTGGCGCATCGAGCAGCTTCCCGACGGCGCCTGGCGAATCATGCCCAAGGCGGCTCCCGGCTCGACCGAACCCCTGGCCCTCTCGGCCGTGGGCAGCAGCTTCGCGACGCTCGCCAGGTTCGACCCCGAGAGCGACAAGCAGCGCTGGCGGATCAAGACCCCATGACGCGGGATCGCCGTTTGCTCGCGGGCCTTCTCGCGACTGTCGCCACCACCGTCGCCACCACCGTCGCCGCCCAGACCCCGCCGACGACCCTCGCCCGCCCGACCTCGGCGGAGACCGCGCCTGCGGCCGACGGATTCATCCCGCGCTGGCTCATCCTGGAGCCGATCCCCACCGTAGGCCTCACGGACAGCGCGGTCCAGGCCGCGGTCAAGAAGGAGTACTTCAAGGACCAGCTCATCGTCCTTCCCCGTGACGGAGACACCGTCACCGTGGGCGAGGCCCCGCTCGCCTGGCACGCGGTCGAGACCAAGCTCTACAACGTCAACCTGTTCCATTTCGCCCGCGCGCTCGGCAAGCCCACCTCGAACGTCCTCTTCTGGGCAGTGACCCTCATCGAGTCGCCCGAGGAGAGACCGGGCGTGCGCCTGGCCATCGGCTCCAACGCCGCCTCCGTCTGGTGGGTGAACGGCCAGGAGGTCATAGCCATCTACGGCGATCGCCAGACCGTCATCGACGACGGAGTCTCGAAGCGCCTGACGTTGAAGAAGGGGCGGAACGTCGTCCGTGCGGCCATCGTCAACGGCGGAGGAGCCACGGACTTCTGCGCGCGCCTTCTCGACGCCGAGAACCGACCGCTCAAGGCATTCTCGATACGTCTGCCTTGAGGCGCGCGAGGGCGGGCACGTCTCACGACGTGTTCTCCTAACGACGCGAGCGAGACGTGCGCTTGGTTGACGCCGCTGACCCAGCCTTGGCCTTCGACCGCGGCAACGCCCAGCCCTCGCGCGCCCAGGCCACGACCTCGTCGCCATCCTCGAGGATGGGCGCCGGGATCTCCCAGTAGCCCTTCATGACGAAGCCCGGCTTCGGCTCGAACGGCCTCGAGCCGAGAGCGGCGAGGCGCACGGACCCGGCCTCGGAGGCGCGGAGATACAGCCGGGGCGCTTCTGGTTGGAAACGCCCGGCTCGGCCGACTTTACGCCTTAGTCCCGGCAGTCGCGGGTTCAGTCCCGATTAGCGAGTGGCCTGGCTGGTCGCGAACTCCCGAACCGCTCCGATCCACACCGCAAGCTCGCTGACTGAAGGGCGCCAGCTCGTAGGGGTGCTGGTGGCAGGCGCGGCTGAGCGCGGCCCAGGTGTGGGCCAGGCGGCCGGCGAGGTCGGGATCGACGAACTCGCGCAGGCAGATGAGCTGCGCCCTCGTGGGACAGTCGCGCGAGTTTCACGCCCTTCTCAGTCCATAGCTCGTCGAGAGAGGCCTCGAGTCCCTGGCGTGCGAGGAGGGCGGCGGCTCGGGGCCAGAGGCCGGCGGTCGCGGGGTCGGTGCGCTCCAAGAGGCCCTGGGCCATGGTGAGGATCTCGGCCGGGGTCATGGGAGCTTCTGCATCCAGTCGGCGAGCTTCTTCGCTCCGTGGACGAAGTCGACGAGCACGCCGCTGAACTCCCCGTGGACTCCGTCGTTGCAGGCCTTGAACGTGTCGCGCGCGGTGGGCCCGCCGTCCTTGTTGATTCGGGTCAGGACCTCACCGGCTCGGCTCGGCGTCGTCGAAGAGGGCCAGGGCGGCGAAGCTCGTGAGCTTCTGGGCCTCGAGCAGGGCGGCTTCGACGTCGGCATGCCGTTGCCCTTTGCCGAGGCGGCGGCGGCGCACCGACTTCCATGCACGCGGCCTCCAGGGCATCGCGGCAGAGGCCGGGGACGACGCGGCGCGCGGCCTCGCGCGGCAGGCTGTCGGTGCAGGGCGAGGGCCATGGCGTCCTCGATGTAGCGGGCCACGGGGTCGTGGGCCTGCGCGCAGCTCGACCACGGAGGCTTCGCGGCGGGTGACCTCGATGACGGTGGCGGGGATGGAGAGGCGGCGGACGGCTTCGGGGAGGCGGTCGTCGTGGGTGAAGACGACGACTTGGCGGGTGTTGGCGGTGTCGGCGAGGACGCGGGCGAGGCCGTCGACGCGGGAGGGGTCCATGGATTGGACGGGGTCGTCGATCACTACGAAGCGGAAGGGGCTCTGGGGGAGGGTGGCGCGGGGGATGAAGAGGCTCAGGGCGAGGGCGTTCAGCTCGCCTTGGCTCATGACGCCGAGGGCGACTCCTTCCACTTCGTCGACGGTGACCTTGAGGTCGACCTGGCGCCTTTGGGCGGTGCCGGTGAGCTGGATGTCCGTGAGGGCGACGTTGCTCTGGAGGCGGAGCTTGGTCCAGATGTGCTGGGCCTGGTCGCGGATGGGGGCGAAGCGGGCGTTGCGGATCTCCGCGGTGGCGTCCTTCAGCCACTGCTCGGCGTTCTTCAGGGGCTTGATGGCGAGAGCGCCCTTCTGGGCCTTGCCGCGCCGTGGGTAGCCAGGCGTGGAGCTCCTGGGCGAGGGGCTTCCAGCGGTCTTCCCTTCGCTGCAGCTCGGCGGCGGCCTTCTCGCGGAGGGCGGCGATTGCGGCTTCGAGGGGTGGGGCGGCCTCCTCGATGTGTCGGGCGAGGGCTTCGAGCTCGGCTCCCTGCTGAAGGCCGGCGCGCCAGGTGTCGAGCGCTGCTCGTGGCGGCGGTGGGGTCGAGGCCGACGTCCTTGGCCTTGGCGAGGGTCTCGGGGGTGGGGGCCGTGAGGGCCAGGGCCTTCTTGCGGGCGGACTCGGCGGCGTCGTGGGCGGCCTGGGCTTCGCGGGCGGCGTCGCGGAGGCGCTCGGCTTCCTGCGCGTGGTGCTGGTGCCAGGCGGCGTCGAGGGCGCCTTTCTTGCCGCAGACGGGGCAGTCGCCGTCGCCGTGGGCCTTGTGGAAGGCGAGGGTGCGGTCGAGGATGGCGGCCAGGTCGCGCGACTTGGCGGCGAGGGTGCCGGCGGTGGCGCGCTGTCGCGCGTCGGCGTCGCGCAGGTCGCGGACGACGGCGGTGGTGGCGTCTTGGGTCGGGGCGTGCAGGCTCGCGAGCTGCCGCAGGGCCTGGAGGTCGCTTTCCTGGGTGGCGCCGGCTCCGGCCTGGTCGAGGACGGCCTCGACCGCGCTCAGGCTCCAGTCCTTCTTGTTCTGCCATCGCGGGGACGAGGGTGCGGGCGCGCTCGTCGTCGATCTCGCGGAGGCGGGCGAGGAGCCCGGTCGCGCGTCTCCCCCGCTTCCTTGTGGGCCGTGTCGCGGGTCTTCCGGGCTTCGGCCAGGGTCTCCTGGGCCGCGGTCAGCTCGTCGAGGCCGAGGATGGCGGAGAGCGCGTCGAAGAGCTTCGAGGGGCCCTGGTCGAGCATGGAGCCGAGCTCGTTGTACGAGAGGATGGGCTGGTAGGTCTTGAGGGCGGGGGTCCAGCCGAGGTCCTGGATGCTCGTCTGCTTCTTGCCGTGGGCCTGGGCGTAGGTCTCGGCGTCTTCGAGGTCGGCGTCGTCCTTCCACTGCGAGACGACCTTGGTGGGCTTGTCGCCCTCGACGTAGAACTCGGCCTCGAGGGCGGCCTTCCCGTGGTGGAGGTTGCGCCAGCCTTCGCGCCAGACGGCGGCGCGGGGCTTCTTCCAGCGGTAGGTGTCGCCGGTGAGGAGCAGCTCGAGGGCCTCGGCGAAGCTGCTCTTGCCGGAGCCGTTGCGGCCGACGACCAGGGTGAGGCCGGGGCCGGGCGGGAGGTCGAGGGTCTTCCTGGGGCCGATGCCGCGGAAGCCTTCGACCGTGATGCTCTTGAGGTAGGCGCCTCCGGGTTCTTTGGGGGCTTGGGCTGGTGGCGGTGCCTTTGGCGGCTTCGGTTCCGGCCGGGGCCTCCGGCCGCTTCGGGGCGGCGGTGCCGTCGAGGTAGGCGTCGAGGGCCTCTTGGCCTTCGAGGGCCGCGAGGACGAGCATCTCGCGTTCGGGGTCTTGGTTCTTGTCCGCGGACAGGCGGGCCAGCAGCTCGCCGGTGAGGACCTGGTCTTGGGCTCCCGTTCGAGTCAACGCTTCTACTCCCTTGCCTTGGCCAACAAGGCCTTCACCCTCTTCAAAAGGCCCGGGAGCTTGTTGGTGATCACGTCCCACAGAATCTCGAGGTCGACGTCGAAGTAGGCGTGGATGAGGATGTCACGGAGTCCGGCGATCTTGGTCCACTCGATGTCCGGGGCTTGTTCGCGGACGTCGGCCGGGATCTGCTTCACGGCCTCGCCGACGATTTCGAGGTTGCGAACGACCGCATCGACCGTCTTCGCGTCCTTCGTGAAACTCTCAATCGTGTGTCCGGCTGCGTAGCTGGCGATCCGCTCCGCCGCCCTGACGATGTCTTCGAGGTAGACGCTAGAGTCGCGAGGCATGGACGGCCTCCGCCAGGATCACCGATCGCAGGCGCGGTTTGACCGCGTCGGCGAGCACCAGATCGACCTTGCGGCCCAAGATCCTTTCGAGAAAGAGCTTGACGTCCATGTAGGCGTCGAAGGTCTTGGGATGAAGCTCGACCAGGAGGTCGATGTCGCTGGAGTGGGAACCTTCCCCGCGGGCAAGCGAGCCAAAGAGAGCGAGGCTCTTGGCGCCAAGGCGGTGGAGCTCGTCGGCGTGCGCGTCCAGCGCCTCGAGGATGCTCGCGCGGGTTGGGATGGACCCGTCCATGACCTCCATCTTACGCTGCCGTACCTCGCACCGTTTGAGCTCGGGTCAACGCTTCTGTTCCTGGCTGAACACGAGCGCTGAGTCGCAAGCGCGCTGGTGCTCCGAGGGATAAGACGTGTCCTGCTTCCACGGGTCGGCTACTTCCTCTTCTACCGCGCGCACGAGCACCTCGCGTCGGGGTCTCGGTTCTTGTCGGCGGACAGGCGGGCCAGCAGCTCACCGGTGAGGACCTGGGCTCGAGCCACTGCGCCTACTCCCCTGCTGGCGTCAGGCCAGCCTGGCAATATGCGCGTGCGGCTGCCGGATGAGGTCCGATCGTAGACGGATTTCCCTGCTGCGGCTCGGTCGGCAAGTCGGTCCTCCGTCTCACTGCGAGGCGGCCGGGGAGGGTCCGGGCCAGAAGGTGGGGAGACTATAGCCGATTGAGCAGGGGTGACGGTATGAGACCAGTGCCTTCGCCTGGGTTCGGACCTGCTTCGTCGGGCGGGCGCACTAGCATGTGGTGAGGCGCGGCTCTTCCGACGCCCTTTGCCTTAGACTTGGTGGAGCGTGAGCGTGCCCAAGACCATCGAGGAAGTTGTTGCACAGCTGAGACGCGACCCTGCTCACCCGGTCAGGGCCAATCTCGGCGGATTGGCGGTCGAGGTGCGGGCGGTGCCCGAAGTTCAAGAGGCCACGTCGGCGGCCGAGGTGTTCGCGGCAATCGGCCCCTGGGCGGGCGAAACCACCGATGAGATCCTGGCGATCCTCGAGAAGGCGCGCGCGCAGGCCGGCGAGCGGGCCGTCGCCGACCTGTGAAGTACGTCCTGGACGCCAATATTATCGCCATTGCCGCACTCAACGACGTCGGCGCGGTTCGAGAGCATCTCTCGAGGGTGCCGGGACCTTAGGTCGGCGTTCCGATCCTCGCCGTCGCCGAACTGCTCTTCGGCGCGAACAAGTCGAAGCGACGGGAAGAGAACCTCCAGAGGATCCAGGCGCTTCGGCGATCCATCGCCACGCTTTCGGTGACCGACGGCGTCATTGAGCGCTATGGCGTGACACGGGTCAGCCTCGAGTCGCGGGGCGTGGTCAAGAGCGACTTCGACCTGATCATCGCGTGTACCGCGCTCGACCTCGGCGCCACCCTCGTGACCAACGACCAGGCGCTGCCGGTGAGCGGAATCTTGCGGCGGCTTAAGGCGGGGGCATAGACTGGACTCTGTCGAACCAGGAGGAGCATCGAAGTTTGAAACGAGCGACGTACGAGGACGTGCTGAACGCGCCTGAGCACCAGGTCGCGGAGATACTGGACGGCGAGCTGTTCTTGAGCCCGCGGCCGTCGTTGCGCCACTCGTCTGCCTCCTCGCAACTCGGCGGCGTCCTCGTACCTGCCTACGGCCGGAGCGAGCCGCCTGGCGGCTGGTGGATCCTTGACGAGCCCGAGCTTCACCTTGGCGGAGACGTGCTCGTGCCCGAGCTGGCCGGCTGGCGGCGCGAGCGGATGCCGGCGATACCGGACACAGCGTTCTCCTCTCTCGCGCCCGACTGGGTTTGCGAAGTTCTCTCCCCCGCAACCGTGCGCATCGACCACGGCCGGAAGCTCCGGATCTACGCTGCCGCTGGTGTCGCGCACGCGTGGCTCGTGAACCCGGCCGAGCGCACGCTCGAGGTTCTGCGGCTGCGGGACAGTGCTTGGACCATCGTCGCGGTCTGCACCGGCTCCGAAACGGTCCGCCTCGAGCCCTTCGACGCGACCCTGCTGGCACTCGGGCTGCTCTGGGCGGATTGGCCGGGCTCGAACGACGACCGTTAATCCGGGCGCAGCGTCTGGTTACTTCGCGAACTTCGCGGGGAACTGCAAGTATTCTTGTCCAGGCAGGCTTGAAGGAGCAGTGATGCGCCGGTTTCTCATCGTCGTGGAGCGGGCGGGCGGCAACCATTCGGCCTATTCGCCCGACCTTCCCGGCTGCGTCGCCACAGGCGCCACGCCCGAAGACACTCGGGCCCGAATGCACGAGGCAATCGACATGCACATCAGGGGCCTGCAGGAGGACCGCCTCCCGGTCCCCGAGCCTTCGGCGACGGCCGCCTACGGGGAGGTCGCGGTCTAGAGTCCTCGCTCTTACCCCAATCCCTCGCCCAATCCCTCGCCATCTGCTGCGCATGCAGGGCCGGGGCGGCTTCTCGCGCCTGGGCGGGATCGACAACATGCTCCTCCGTCTCACTGCGACGCGGCCGGGGAGGGTCCGGGCCAGGACGTGGGGAGACTATCCCGGACGGCGACGTGCTGGAGTTCGCCACGCGATCCGGACGTGCGCTGCTTGGCCTGAACCGGTGGGGCTTCATTGGTAGGATGGGGTCATGGCGGAAAATGAACTTCCCTGCGTCGACATGTTGGAGGCGACACCCGGGATCCTGCGCGCGCTGATGTGCGAGGTCTCGGACCAGGATGCCCGGTGGAAGCCGGCGGCGGACCGGTTCTCGATCGCGGAGGTGCTGGCGCATCTCTCGCATAGCGAAGGGCACTGCTACCGGATGCGGGTGGGCCGGTTTCTGAACGAGGAGCGGCCGGAGTTCGAGCCGGACGATGCGCAGATGTACCTGGAGCAGTATCGCGATGCCGATCCGGAGGACGAGTTCGATCAATTCGAGGAGCAGCGCGAGGACAACGTGAACCTCCTGCGCGAGCTGCCGGCGGAGGCGGGAAGCCGCGTCGCGCTGCATCGGGAGGCGGGGGAGATCACGCTGTCGCAGATGCTGCACGAGTGGGCGCTCCACGATTTGGGGCACATTAGGCAGATCGCGGAGCTCGTCCGGGCGCGGAAGTACCTGGCGGGCGCGGGCCCACTTGGGCAATCCTATGGACTAAAGCCATGAACTCTTCCCGTCTTCCAGCGGGGTCCACGCTCTCGAGGTACGCCTCGCCGAGTAGCGCTCTCTCATGACGAATCCGAAGCGAGGCGGAGAAGAGGTACGCCGGTCGGGGCGGCGACCGCAGAAGCCGGACAGTCGGCTGCCGCGCTGGACCTGGCTCGTGATCGTCACGGGCGGCGTCGCCACCTACCTGGTCGTCGGGGCGCTGCTCCTCGGCAACCGGTTTGGGGCCGACTTCGAGAGGGTCTTCCTGGCCTCCGACGGCTTCGCCAACAGCGGCGTCGACACCATCGCACCTTTCGTTCTGCTCCTGATTCCGGCGGTCCTGGGCGCGCTTTGGACACGGGAGACCCTCCGCGTGATCTTTCGAGGCGTGCGACACGGGGACCCACCCGCGGCGATTGCCAAGGACGTGGCGCTCTTCGCCGTCTCCTCTTTCGTCCTTCTCCTGGTCGGGCTCTTCACGAGCTCGCGGCCGCACGACTGAAGGGGCTCATGGCCAAGACCGATTTCAAGTCTGTCGACGAGTACATCGCGCAGCATCCGGTGGAGGTGCAGGCGGTCCTGGAGCGCGTCCGCAGCACGATCCGCAAGGCGGTGCCGGGCGCCGAGGAAGCGATCAGCTACCAGATCCCCACGCTGAAGCTGCATGGGGCCTACGTCGTCTACTTTGCCGGGTGGAAGGCGCACTACTCGCTGTATCCGGCCAACGATCGCCTCGTCGCGGCGTTCAAGAAGGAGCTCTTGCCCTATGCGATCAGCAAGGGCACGATCCGGTTTCCGCTTTCCGACCCCGTCCCCGTGAAACTGATCGCGGGGATTGCGAAGTTCCTCGCGAAGGAGGCGGCGGCACGCGCCAGCGTGAAGCGGGCGCGATCGAAGAAGCGCTAGCAGTGGAGTAGGATCGGGACGTGGAAGGTCTGGTTCAGGTCCTCAGTCTCCATTCACAATTCCAGACCTGACCCCTTAGGAGCGCGACCCATGCGAAAGCTCGTCTTCTCGATGCTCGTGACGTGCGTGGCGGCCACGATGGCCGTGGCGGCGGACGCCCCCGTGGCGACCAAGTCGACCGGCGGGTTCGACATTGGCGCGCTCGACCGATCGGTCGACCCGTGCGTGGACTTCTACGAGTTCGCCTGCGGCGGGCTGGCGCAAGGCCAACCCGATCCCGGCCGACCAGACGCGCTGGGGCCGCTTCAACGAGCTGGCCGAGCGCAACCGCGAGGAGCTGCACGCGATCCTGGAGAAGGCGAAGGCGCCGCAGGCCTCGCGCTCGAAGGTCGAGGCGAAGGTGGGCGACTACTACGCCGCGTGCATGGACGAGCCGGGCATCGAGGCGAAGGGGCTGGCGCCGATCCAGCCGGTGCTCGCGCGCGTGGCCGCGGTCGACTCGAAGACAGGCGTTCTTTCGGCTGCTGGGGACCGCACGAGGCCGAGGGCCTGCCGGCGCTCTTCCGCTTCGGCGCGGCCCCCGACATGCACGACTCGACGCAGACCATCGCGAGCGTGGGCCAGGGCGGCCTGGGGCTGCCCGACCGCGACGACTACCTGAAGGACGACGCGAAGTCGAAGGAGAAGCGCGAGAAGTACCTGGAGCACGTCGCTCGCATGCTGGAGCTGACGGGCGCGAAGCCCGAGCAGGCCAAGGCCGACGCGGCGGTCGTGCTGCGCGTCGAGACGGCACTCGCGAACGCGCACCTGAGCCGCACCGAGATGCGCGACCCGAAGAACCGCGACAACCCGATGACCGTGGACGAGCTCCAGAAGCTGGCCCCCGCCTTCGAGTGGAGCGAGTTCCTGAAGGCCACGGGCGCGCCGACCTTCTCGAAGCTGAACCTCACCAGCCGGAAGTACTTCGCCGAGGGCAACGCCGCGGTCGCGGCGACGCCGCTCGACGACTGGAAGACCTACCTGCGGTGGCACGTGGTGGACGCGGCCGCGCCCTACCTCGGCGCGGCGCTCGTGCAGGAGGACTTCCGCTTCAACCGCGCCTACCTGCAGGGGGCGAAGGAGATCGAGCCGCGCTGGAAGCGCTGCGTGCAGGCCACCGACCGCGCGCTCGGCGACGCGCTGGGCCAGCTCTACGTCGAGAAGACGTTCGGGGCCGACGGCAAGGCGCGCATGAAGGCCATGATCGAGGCGCTCACGGCGGCGCTGCGCGAGGACATCGAGACGCTGCCCTGGATGACCCCCGAGACGCGCAAGAAGGCGCTCGCCAAGCTGGCCGCCTTCAGCTCGCGCAAGGTCGGCTATCCCGACGAGTGGAAGGACTACTCCACGGTCGAGGTGAAGCGCGACGACCACTTCGGCAACTCGCGCCGCGCGCGCGTCTTCGAGATCAAGCGCGAACAGGCGCGCATCGACAAGCCGACCGACCGCACTCTCTGGGGCATGACTCCCCCGACCGTGAACGCGTACTACAACGCGGCGAACAACGAGATCGTGTTCCCCGCGGGCATCCTCCAGCCGCCGTTCTTCGACCGCGCGCATCGACGACCCGGTGAACTTCGGCGGGATCGGGGTGGTGATCGGCCACGAGTACACCCACGGCTTCGACGACCAGGGCAGCAAGTTCGACGCGGTGGGCAACCTCTCCAACTGGTGGACCGCGGACGACCGGAAGGCGTTCGAGGAGCGCACCGACTGCATCGCGAAGGAGTACGAGGGCTTCGTCAGCGTGAAGGACCCGAAGAACGGCGACGTGCACCTCAACGGACGCCTCACCCTGGGCGAGAACACGGCCGACAACGGGGGCCTGCGCGTGGCCTACATGGCGCTCCAGAAGACGCTCGCGGGCAAGCCGCGCGCCAAGGTCGACGGCTTCACGCCCGAGCAGCGCTTCTTCCTGGGCTTCGCCAACGTCTGGTGCCAGAACGTCACCGAAGAAGCGGCCCGCCAACTGGCCCAGACCGACCCTCACTCGCCCGGCGCGTTCCGGGTCATCGGCAGCGTCAGCAACTCCGCAGAGTTTGCGCAAGCCTTCGGGTGCAAGGCCGGCCAGCCGATGGTGCGGGAGAACGCCTGTCGCGCGTGGTGAGAGTTTGGCGAGCGTGCGATTTTCCCCTTGCGCAAACGGGGATCGGAACCTAGATTGTGAGCAGACGGGAGGGATGGAAGGGTGGCCGGGGCCATCCATCCAGAACGCCCACGGGCCGACCGGCTAGAGGCCACAGAGCGCTTGGCCGGCAACTCGGAATGATGTCCCGCGACGGGGCGGGCAACCGGGTCACCCGCGGTGTCGCGCCACATGGCACGGCATGGACGAGACGGAAACCGGCACGGGCGCGACGCAACTGTCGCGCCCGTTTTTTTGGGCGTCTTTCTTGGGGTCAGGTCTGGAATTGCGAATTGCGATTCACAATTCCAGACCTGACCCCCTCAGGCGGCGGCTGGCCGCGCGGACCAGGAAGCGCAGGCGGTCGCGCCAGGGCAGCCGCCCGAGGTTGGTTCGGACGATGCCCGTCGTGAAGAACGTCTTGCGCGAGTAGTCGATCGCGACGTCCACCACCACCGGCCGGCCCTCGCTCGTCACCGCGGCCACGCGCTCCAGCACCTCGGGCGTCTCGGCGTCCTGGTCGAGCTTCAGGCACGAAACGCCCAGGCTGCGACAAAGCGTCTCGAGGTCGTAGTCCGGGAGCGCGCTTTGCACCTTGCGGTTCATGGCGACCTTCTGGAACTGCGCGATCTGAGCCAGCTCGCGGTCGCGCAGGACGAACACCGCGACCGCGATGCCGTGGTGGGCGGCGGTCAGCAGCTCGAGGCCGGTCATGAGGAACGCGCCGTCCCCCGCCAGCGCGATCACCGGCGCGTCCGGGCACGCGAGCTTGGCACCGATCGCGGCCGGCACCGAGTACCCCATGCACGAGTAGTCGATGGGGCCGAGGAAGCGGCCGGGGTGGTCGAGCCGCAGGCACTCCATGGCCAGGAACGTCCCGTTTCCGCTGTCCGTCGTGAAGATGGCGCCCTGACCGAAGTGCCGCTCGAGCGCCGGAAGCAGCAGCGCGGGGGTGACGCGCGTCCCGGCGCCCTCACGCCAGTCGCCCCACACCCGCAGGTGGCCCTCGCGGATGCGGGTCCGCAGCTCGGCCGCGGCCGGGCGGGCCGCGAGACGCGGGAGCAGCTCCCGCACGAAGGCCGCGGCATCCGCGGCGATCCCGACCTCGGCCTTGAAGTTGCGCCCGAGAACCGTGGGGTCGATGTCCACATGGACGAGGGGCGCGGGCGGCGTGAGGCCGTAGCTTCCGGTCGCGACCTCGCCGAAGCGGCAGCCGATGGCGAGCGTCAGGTCGCACTCGCGGGCGATCTTCTGCACGAACGCGGGCGCCGCGTCGCCGAAGCCGGGCCAGAGGAAGAGCGGGTGGGTCTCGGGGAACACACCCTTGCCCTGGAAGGTCGTGGACACCGGCGCCTCGAGCCGCTCCGCCAGGGCGACGAGGTCGGCGCCCGCCCCCTGCGCGCCCAGACCGAGATAGAGCAGCGGCCGCCGCGCCTTCGCGAGGAGCGAGGCGATGCGGTCCAGGTCCGCACCCGAGGGGAGAGGCGGTGGTGCGACCGGTCCGGGGTCGGGAGTCACGCTCTCGTGCGTGAAGAGGTAGAGGTTCGCGGGGATCTCGACCATCACCGGACCCGGCGCACCCTCGCGCGCCAGGCGGCAGGCGCGGCGGATCGTGGGGTAGATGTCCTCGCCCCGCTCGGGCCGGAACTGGCCCTTCGTCACCGGCCGCGCGAGGGCGAGCTGGTCGACGTCGTGGAGCTGGTAGCCCATGCCCGTGTCGCGGCGGATCCCGCAGCCCAGCACCAGCAGCGGCACCGTGTCCATGAAGGCCTCGGCGATCCCGGAGAGCGCGTGGGTGAGCCCGGCGCCGGGCACCACGTTGACGCAGGCCATGCGCCCCGAGGCCCGCCAGACCGCGTCGGCCATGAACCCCGCGCTCTGCTCGTCGGTGACCAGCACCGGCCGCACGCTCTTCGACTCCGCGAGCGCGTCGTAGAGCTCGATGTTGTGGGTGCCGGGGATGCCGAAGGTGAAGGGGATGCCCTCGTCCTCGAGGGCCTGCACCACGAGCGCCGCGCCCGTCCTCTTCATGCCGTCCTCGCGGATCGCGCGGCGAGCAGGTCGTGCGCGTCCTCGCGCAGCTTCTCCGCCACGCGGTCGGCCAGGGCCATGATCGTGAGGTAGGGGTTGATCTCGAGCGAGTCGGGGAAGAGGCTGGCATCGGCCACGCGCAACCAGGGCGCGCCGTGAACGCGTCCCCAGGCGTCGGTCACCGAGTCGCTGCGGCTCCGGCCCATGCCGCAGCCGCCCATCAAGTGCGCCGCGGACACGGGGACGGTTCCCGTCTTGAAGTGGCGCACGTCGACGAGCTCGTCGATGCGGCCCACGTCCCGGGCCTCGAGGAGCGGCGGATCCGCAGAGGGCGCGTGGACGCGTACCGCGCCCGCCGCGAAGAAGATGCGGGCGGCGGCACGCGTGGCGCGCACGAGGGAGGCGATCACCTCCCTCGTGAAGCGGTAGTGCACGACCGGCCGGCCCTGTCCGTCGATCGACACGCGGTTGCCCGCGACCGCGTGGTCGCAGGCCAGCACCAGGATCATCTGGAGGCGCGGGAAGGCGTGCATCAGGCGGCTGTGGTCGGCGCCGAAGCCGGCCAGGTTCTTGGCCGTGGTGAAGGGGAAGTACATGCAGGTCTCCAGGATGTACCCCTCTTCCTGCGCGCGGTCCATGAAGTAGCTCTTCGGATGGCCCACGTCGTTCGTGATCGGGCGCTCGTGCTCGCCCACCAGGATGTGGGCCGGGTGGCAGGTGAAGCCTTCGCCCAGACGCGGCAGCCGCAGGGGCAGGCGCGAGCGCAGCAGCAGCGCCGGCGAGCCCACGGCGCCGGCGGCCAGGACAAAGGCGCCGGCGCGGATGCGGTATTCGCCCGGGGCCCACTCGGAGGGCCGCCCTTTGGCCCCCGGGGGCTTGGGCGACACGCGCACCACCACTGCGCGCTCCTCGAGACGCAGCACCTCGGCGCGCGTGACGACTTCCACGCCCGCCGCCTCGGCGCGCGGGAGCTGGACACGGTCCGTTCCCTGCTTGGCGGAGTTCGGGCAGCCGAGGTTGCAGAGGCTGGCGCCCCGGCACCCCTTGACGTTCAGCGGAAAGCGCTCGGCGTGGTACCCCGCCCGCGTGCACCCAAGGGCGAACAGCCGGTTGTTGTCGTTGATCTCCTCGGGGGGCAGGAGGTGGATGTTGTTCTCCTCGATGTAGCGATGGGAGCGTCGCACGACGTCGGCGTGATCGAGGCCGGGGACGTCCCAATGCCGAATCACCCGCTCGGGGGCGAGGAGCGAGGTGCCGGTGTACACGACCGTGGAGCCACCGTAGGCACGGCCATAAGCGAGGGTCATCGTCCCCTCCGCGGTGAGGACGCCGCCGCCGTCCGCGTACAGGGCGCCGGCCATCTCCGCCTCGCGCCCGGTGAGCTCATGTTGGTCGAGCCGCGCCCCCTGCTCGAGGAGCAGCACCCGCCGGCCGTCGCGTACGAGGGGGATGAGCCCCTGGGCCACGGTCCCACCCCCGGCGCCCGAGCCCACGATCACGACGTCGTAGTCTGCTTCCTTCACCGGCGCGCCTCCCAGCCCCGCGGGTCCGCGCGGTAGCCGATGGCCGCCACAGCGGCGGGGCGCGCGTAGTACCCCATCAGGGCCAGCGTGCGCAGCCCCCAGAAACCGCGACGCAGGAGCACGAGGGGTGCGCCCTGCAAGAGGCGCAGGACGGCAGTGCGACGCCCGGCGTCGAGAGCCGTGAAGCCTCGACCGTAGCGCAGCACGGGGACGAGCTCGATCATGCGCACCAGTAGGCGCAGCTTCTGGCACAGCGGAGCCGGGCGGTCGGCGAGTGCCTCCTCGACGATCGCCTCGAGGGCCTGCCATTCGTCAGGCGGCAGCGAGCGCGCCTCGGGGACGACGGTCTCGGTCACGGCACGGAAGGTGCCGCGGACCGCCTCCAGGACGGGCCTGCGTTCTAGCGATGAAGCCATAGGGGCGGCCGCTTCACGAGATCCTCCAGGCACCAGGGTCTCGCGTCTTGTGCCTCTCGAGACATGAAGCAAATGCACTGGGGCGGGATGCCGGCCGGTGCTAGCATGCGGCTGCCATGAGCCAACCCGTCAACGCCCTCCTCGCCCTGACCGCGCTCACCCTCGCGGCCAGCCCCGCTCGCGCCGCTGAGCAAGGCTGGGTGTCGCTCTTCGACGGCAAGACCCTGGCCGGCTGGAAGGCCGCCACCGAGGGGCCTTCGTCCTTCCGCGTAGTCGACGGCGCCATCGCCGCCGACGGGCCCAAGTCGCACCTCTTCTACATGGGCGCCTCTGGACAGGCCTCGTTCGAGAACTTCGAGCTTTCGGTCGAAGTGCGCGCCCGTGCGGGCGCCAACTCGGGCGTGTTCATCCACACCGCCTACCAGGACAAGGACTGGCCGTCGCAGGGGTTCGAGATCCAGGTCGACAACTCGCAGAAGCAACACGGCGACTACCTCGAGATGAAGATGACGGGAAGCCTCTACGGCGTCCGCAACGCCTACAAGGCGATGGCGAAGGACGACGAGTGGTTCACGATGAACGTGCTCGTGCGCCGGCCGCGCGTGCAGGTGCGCGTCGACGGCGCCCTGCTCGTGGACTGGATCGAGCCTTTGGGGCCGCTGCCCGAGGGCGCGCCGAAAATGAACCGCCTGGGCCGCGGCACGTTCGCGCTCCAGTGCCACGACCCGGAAAGCAAGGCCTTCTTCCGCAACCTTCGGGTGCGGCCGCTGCCGGCGGCGCCCGACGCGGCCGCCGCCCCGGCGCCGGTCGTGAACGAGCGCTACTTGCAGATCCTGGAGCTCGGGAGGGCGAACTTCCCGCTCGTCGACCTGCACGCGCACTTGAAGGGCGGGCTCACCCTGGAGCAGGCGCTCGCCTTGTCGCGCGAGACCGGCATGTTCCTCGGCCTCGCCGCCAATTGCGGCAAGGGCTTCCCCATCGAGACCGACGCCGCGGCCGTGGCCTTCGTCGAGTCGATGAAGGGCCAGCCGGTGTTCGTGGGGATGCAGGCGGAGGGCCGTGAGTGGGTCACGATGTTCTCGAAGGAGACGCGGGCCCGCTTCGACTACGTCTTCACCGACGCCATGACCTGGACGAACCCCGCAGGCAAGCGCATGCGCCTGTGGATCCCCGAGGAGGTCGAGATCGGCCCCGATCCCGAGGCCTTCATGGACCTCCTGGTCTCGAAGATCGTCGGCATCCTGGAGACGGAGCCGATCGACGTCTACGCGAACGCGACGTTCCTGCCCGCGGTGATCGCCGCGCGCTACGACGCGCTCTGGACCGAGGCGCGCATGGCGAAGGTGATCGACGCGGCGGTCAAGAGCAGGCGTGGCCATCGAGATCGGCGCCCGCTACAAGATCCCGAGCGAGCGCTTCCTGCGCCTCGCCAAGTCGAAGGGCGCCAGGTTCACGTTCGGCACCAACAACGCGGGGGCCAGCGACCTCGGCGACTGGTCGTACCCGCTGGCCATGCAGAAGGCTCTGGGCCTCACCTGGAAGGACATGTTCACCCCCGGCCACGGGCCGAGCCGCGCCCAGCGGGAGTAGGCCTCAGGCAGGGTCACCGCGGGGTGCTCAACCCCTGGGATCGAAGTACTCCAGAAGCACCTGGGGTACATGCACGCAGGAGATCCCGGTTCTCGAGCGCAAGCCTCCCGCCGAGGAAGGCAAAGAGTAGCTCACCGATCAGGCGGGGTCCGGAATACCTCCGCTGCGTCCTGGACATGCCTACGAAGCCGAACGTCACCGCGTCTCATCGCGGAGTACGCCGACGTGTCCAGGAGGATTCGATTCACTTCCACATCTCCGGCTCGATCTGACGCTGCTCGCGCAGCGCCTCGTCGAACGCATCGGCCTCTTCCTTCGTCCAGGTCCCGAAGAACCGGTCGAGGTCGTGATGGACCACCGGCTTGACGTCACTCGTGACACCCGTCGCCTCCTCGAGGAGCTTGATCACGGTCTTGTTCAGGCTGAGGCGCTCTCTCCTGGCTTTCTCGCGAATCGCCCTGGCGACCTTGGGCGGCAGGTTGCGGAGCCTTATCGCGCTCATGGCTGACCTCCTCTGGCTGCACCATCTGATACCACTATGCCTCACGTTCTGATGCATTCCCGATGAAGTTTCGGGCAGCCTCCGGAGGCGGGCCGAGCGGGGATCGCCCGATACCTCCGCACCCACTTTCCGGGGGAGGGTGACCCCGGTGGAGGACCTCATCGAGATCTGACCCGGAGGAGCGCGGCGTCGCGGCTCACCGCATTTCACCCTTGGCCGCTAAGATTCCCTCATGAACCCACGCGTCAGGATCACGAAGGACGAAGTCCTTTCCCACAACTGGTACGTGCTCCGGAAGCTGACCTTCGAGTACCAGAAGGCCGATGGCACCTGGCAGACCCAGGCCCGCGAGGCCTACGACCGTGGCAACGGGGCCACCATCCTCCTCTACAACCGCGAGGCGGGAACGGTGGTGTTGACCCGGCAGTTCCGAATGCCCACCTACGTGAACGGCAACGAGGACGGGATGCTGATCGAGGCCTGCGCGGGGCTCCTCGACGAAGACGATCCGGAAGAGTGCATCAGGCGCGAGACCGAGGAGGAAACGGGCTACCGCGTCGAGCACGTGGTCCATGTAGGCGCCGCCTACATGTCGCCGGGGTCGGTGACGGAGAAGCTCCACTTCTTCGTGGCCGAGTGCTCGAAGGCGATGCAGGTCCACGCGGGGGGCGGCCTCGATCACGAGGAGGAAGACATCGAGGTGGTCGAGCTGCCGTTCGCGCGGGCCCTCCAGATGATCGAAACCGGCGAGATCGAGGACACCAAGACCATCGTGCTGCTTCGGCACGCCGAGCGCCACGGGCTCCTGGCTCCGCGCGGCCGGCCCCTGCACGTCATGGTGGCGGGCCCCTATCGCTCGGGCACCGGCGACGATCCCGCGAAGATCGCGGAGAACCTCGACCGCATGAACGAGACGGCGCTCGCGGTCTACCGCCGGGGCCACCTGCCCGCGGTCGGCGAATGGTACGCGCTGCCCCTCATGGCCGTCGCGGGCTCGAAGGCGCTCGACGACGACGCGTTCCGGGAGATCTTCCACCCTTCGGCGATGCGCCTCCTGGAGCGTTGTGACGCGGTGCTGCGCATCGGGGGCCCGTCCCAGGGCGCGGACGAGATCGTGGAGACGGCGCGCGCGAAGGGAAAGACGATCTTCTTCGACGTGGCCGAGCTGCCGCCTGGTCAGTGAATCTGGAGCGATCCTGGCGCAGCGACACTGGGCTCAGTCGAGTTGGTCATCAGCCTCCCTTCGGGAAGCCGATGACCTTCACGGCGCCTTCGGCGCCTTAGCTGTTCGGCACTCCCTTCGGGAGATGCCTCGAATTCACAATTCCAGACCTGACCCCTCAGAGCCCTCAGAGCCGCTGCAGGCGGATCGACCCGTCCCCGGTGTGGACGCGGAGCGGACCGCCGCCACCGGCCAGCGTGCCCCGGACCGCCGACTCGGTGACCGTGCCCGTCACCGTGACGGGAGCGTCGAGGACGATGCTGCCGTCGCCGGCGCGGGCGTCGAGCTCGGCGCCGAAGTCCTCCGGAATGCGCATGGTGATGCCGCCGTCGCCGCTGGCCAGGGACCAGGCCTCGGTGACCTTCGATCCGCTCTCCACCTCCGCATCGATCGACCCGTCGCCCGTCCGTAGCTGGAGGCCCTCGAACCGTCCGCGGACGTTCATGTGGCCGTCGCCGGTGTCGGCCCGCAGGCGGCCTTCGAGGCCGGTGGCGCGGATCGAGCCGTCGCCCGTGTGCAGCCGGATCTCGCCGTGCAGGCCGGCCGCCGTGATGCTGCCGTCACCGGTCGTGATCGAGATGCGCCCGGTGATGGGCTCGACGTTGACGGAGCCGTCCCCGGTGCGGATGTCCAGGTTGGCCTCGGCGGGCACGCGCACCAGGAGCTTCACCGAGCGGTGTCCCTCTCGGAAGAAGGCATTGTGCGGGGGCAGCCGCACCTCGATCGCGACCCGGTCGCCGGTCTGGCTCTCCGTGATCGTCAGCTCGCCGGGAGCGATCTTCCAGCCCTCGGTCGTCACCTGGGCCTCGATCTGCGAGCCGGTGCCCACCTCGACGCGGACGCTGCCGTCGTCGGTCGTGAGGCGGAGGTCTGGACGGCCCTTGACCGTGTATTGGTGCGACCAGTCGTCGGCCCCGGCCCAGGAGGCCGCCAACGCGAGGACCCCCAAGAAGACCCATCCTGCTCTGCGCATACCTCTTCCCTCCTTGGCCTTACTGCCGGCAAACGCCTGAACGGAGCCGAAAGTTCCTTTTTCGACGGCTTGGGGCGACACTCTCTCCCCATGGTAGACGCTCCACCCGCCCTGAGGGTTTATCTGGCCGGGCCCCTCTTCTCGCCAGCCGAACGCGCCTTCCTCGCGTCCTGTGCCCGGACCCTTCGCGAGGCGGGCCTCGAGTGCTTCGTGCCCCACGAGCATGAAGGGCGACTCTCGCCCCTCACCGCGCAGAGCGTCTTCGCGCTGGATCACGACGAGGGCCTGGCCCAGGCCAACGCGGTGGTCGCGTGGGTGGACGGCCCGAACGTCGACGACGGGACCGCGTGCGAGATCGGGATCTTCTGGGGACTCATGCAGCGCGGGGAGCCGTGGCGCAAGGGCATCCTGGGCCTCGCGACCGACGATCGGCTGCGGCGGCGCGACGCGGCCCTCGGGCATGGCGGCCTCAACCTCTTCGTGGCCGGACTGATCGAGCGCGCGGGCGGTCTCTGCTGGAGCCTCGAGGAGGTGAAAGACCGCCTGCTCGTCTGGAAGCGGGAGCTCCAGGCCTCGCGGTCTTGACAGCCCCAGTGCCTGGGGAATAGCCTCAGCTCACTCACGCGTCAGCAGGCTCCTCTCTCACCCACGCCCTTCACCCCTTGGCGCCAGACTCTCCTGGCGCGGGTCTTCCCGGAAGGAGTCTCATGCGAAGCTTCTCGCTTCCGCCGAGTCTAAAGAGCGCCTGCCTGGCCCTGACCCTCGCCTTCGGCTCCCTCGCCGGCCCAGCCCTCGCGGAGGAGATCTGGGTCGCCCCGGCCAAGGCGGGGGCCGATACGGCCCTGGGCCGCTGGGCGGTGACCCAGGAGGGCGATACCCGCTTCAACGTCGCCGTCCCCGCCTCGCTCACCCGGTTCGTTTCGGCCAGGGTCGTGCTGATCGGTGGCCAGCCGCACGAGGGCCCGCGCGTGCTCAAGGAGTCGAGCGGCGCCGACGAGTCGAGCCACCGACCCCCCGTACCGGACCCCTCTTTCACCTACGACCTCTACTTGTCACTGTCCCGCGACGGCGAGCGACAGGATTTCTTCACGGACGCAAGGCGGGGGCTCGGGCCCGTCACCGTCGCTCCGGGCCAGCTCGTCGAGGTGGACGTGTCCGAGGTGTTCCCGGCGGGAGCCCTGGCCGGGATCGACTACGTCACGCTGCGCTTCCGCACGACGCCGAGGGAGCGCGTCCATGTGCTCGGCCTGCGGTTGTCCTTCGAAGGCACTCCGGGGCCACCGGGACCACGAGGCGAAAAGGGAGACCCAGGGCCGCAGGGGCCGATTGGCCCTACGGGCCCTACGGGTACCCAGGGCCCCGAAGGTCCCCAGGGGCTCCCGGCCGGAGCGGGGCCCACCGCGCCGCCGCGCCAGGCGGTCTGGACCCTGTCCGCCACCGGAGGGTCGGTGGCGCTCCAAGACGTGCCGGGCTGGCTGCCGGACGCGCTCTCCGTGGTGAGCCAGAGCGACGTCGTGGAGTTCCGGTCGGGGACGGACGACAAGGTCCACAAGCTCCCGGCGAGCGTGTCATCTGGGGCCTTCGTGTTCGAGCGAGCCCTCACCTCGGACATGAGGCTCTATCAATGGCGACACGCGGCGGAGCTCGGCAACATCCAACGCCTGACCGTCACCCTGAAGCACCTCGACCCGACGAGCGCTGTGGCTTTCGCCACGGCGACGTTGATGTTCGCCTGGCCCTCGGCCTACGAGGTCGTCTTGTACCCGGATGGCACGCTGGCCGAGAGAGTGACCCTGACCTCGGAGATCACGACCTATGAGTGAACGCGCGACCGTGGCTCTGGTGCTGACCCTGGCCGCGGGCCTCGGATTGGCGAAGCCTTCCCCGGCGCAGACGCCCGATCGGATCCACGTTCGACTCAGTGGAACCGGCTTCACCACCCCGGTCCTGGCCGACTACCAGGGCGGGCTCGCCTCCACCACCGAGCTCGAACAGATCGTGGGGCCTGATCGCACGACGGTCCCCAGCCGGCTCCGCCTCTCGAACATCACCGTCCGCCGGACGCAGGTCGACAACGAGCTCGCGCAGTGGCGCAAGAAGGTGAACGACGGCCTGGACTTTCGGCGCGACGTGCTGCTCGAGTTCGTGACCCCCGGGGGCACTCCGGTGGCTTCGTTCCGCCTGTTGAGCGCGTGGCCCTCGTCCTACTCGATCGCGGGATCCCTCGCGCCGAAGATCCCCGGCGCCACACCGAAGACCGTCGAGCGTGGAGGTGATCACGATCGTCTTCGACGAGTACAGTCGGGAGCAGTAAGAGGCCTTTCCGGCGGTCGCCTTCCTCGACTAGACTCCCGGCAGGTTTCACCGCACTACCGAACGCGGAGGTTCGAATGGTCACGCTCGACGCCCTCTGGTTGCCCATTCTCGTCTCGACCGTGCTCGTCTTCGTGGCGAGCTCCCTGGTCTGGATGGTCTTGCCCCACCACCGCTCCGACGTGAAGGGGCTCCCGGACGAAGCGGCGTTCATGGAAGTCCTCGGCCGGCAGAAGGTCGCTCCCGGCCTCTACAACTTCCCCCACGCGCAGTCGATGAAGGCGATGGGCGATCCCGCCTTCCTGGAGAAGATGAACAAGGGACCGGTGGGCATGCTCACCACCTGGCCGGCGGGGCCGATCAACATGGGCAAGTCCATGGGCCAGTGGGTGGCCTACGTGCTCGTGCTGTCGATCGTGGTGGGCTACGTCACGGGCCGCACGGTCGGGGCGGGGGCGCCGTTCCTCGCCGTGTTCAGGGTCGCGGGCACCATCGCGAGCCTGGCCTATGCGTCGGCGATCGTCCCGAGTGCCATCTGGTGGCGCCGTCCGTGGAGCGTCACGTGGAAGGAGGTGGCTGACGGCGTGGTCTATGGCTTGCTGACCGGCGCCGCCTTCGGCTGGCTCTTCCCGCGGTAGGGCCTCATTCCCGCTGCGCCTCGAAGAGGGCGCGCACGGTGTCGATGGTGTCGGCCTCCGCCGCGGGCTTGTCGGGACGATAGCGCTTGACCCGCGCGAAGCGCAGGGCGAGACCCGCGGGGTAGCGCGGGGATTCCTGGACGTCGCTGAACGCGACCTCGACCACGAGCTCGGGGCGGACGTAGACGGTCCATTGGTCGCGGCTCACCTCGAGAGCCAACAACTTCTCCGTCTGCCAGCGCAGCATCTCGTCGGTCAGGCCCTTGAAGGTCTTGCCGAGCATCACGCCCTGGCCACTGGCCGGGTCGCGGGCCCCCAGGTGCAGGTTCGAGAGCCAGCCCTTGCGTCGTCCGCTCCCCCACTCCACCGCGAGCACCAGGAGGTCGAGGGTCTTCGCCGACTTGAGCTTCAGCCAGTGGAAGCCGCGATGGCCCGCGCCGTAGGGTGCGTCGAGCGACTTGGCCATGAGCCCCTCGTGGCCGGCGGCGAGCGACTGGTCGAGGAAGCGCTGGGCCTCGTCCTCCCGGCTCGTGATCACGCGCGGCAACCGCGAGGCGGGGCCGACGGCGGCGGCGAGCCGCTCCACGCGGGCCGAGTAGGGCAACGCGATCAACGAGCCCTCGCCCTCGAGGAACAGGCAGTCGAAGAAGAACGACGACAGCTCCTGCGCTTGCCGCGCCGCGGCCACGTCGCGGCTCTTGCCCAGCCGCCGCATCGTGACCTGGAAGGGCTGGGGCCGGCCGTCGGCGCGCAGAGCCACCGCTTCCCCCTCCACCACCAGCTCCCGCGGCCCGAGGGCCCGCGCCCAGGCCACGACCTCCGGCACCCGGTCGGTCACGTCCTGGAGCTGCCGCGTGAAGACGCGCACCTCGTCGCCGGCCTTGTGGACCTGGATGCGCGCCCCGTCGACCTTGTACTCGAAGGCGGCCTCGCCCAGCCGCTCCAATGCCTCCCCCACGTCTTGCGCGGTGCTCGCGAGCATGGGCGCCACCGGGGACAGGAGGCGCATCGAGAATCGCGACAAGCCGGCGGCGCCTTCGTGGAGGGCCGCCTGCGCCACCTCGCCGAGGTTGTCCGCGAACATCGCCGCCTGGCGCACGTCCGCGGGGGGCAAGGAGGCGGCGCGGGCGATCGCCTCCTGCACCAGGCCGTCGAGGGCACCCTGGCGCACCTCGCCCATCAGCAGCTCGACCAGGAAGGCGCGGCCGCTCTCGTCGGCACGCTCCATCAGGCGATGCAGCGTGCGCACCTTGCGCTCCGCGGACCCGGGGCCGCTCTCCCCCGCCACCGCCTCCATCGCTTCGTCCACGTCGGTCAAGGTGGGGGGCGGGCCGGAGGCCGGGCCTTCGGGCTTCGCGGTCTGGAGCGTCCGCCACCCGATGCCGATGCGGCCCTGGGGCAGGGTGCCGGTGAGGTAGAGGGCCGCGAGCCCGGTCTCGCGGCCCTGCGTCTGCCGGAGGAAGTCGGCGATCCGGGCCACCTTCTCGGTCTTCCGAGAGGTGGCCCGGACGCTCGCTACGAGAAGGGCGAGGTGATGGAGCTCCACCCCGGGCGGACTACACGTCGCAGAGCGCGACGGCCTCCCGCAGCGAGGTGAGGGGATCGCGCGTGGGGACGAACTCGTGCGCCATGTAGCCGGTGTAGCCGGTGTCGGCGATGGTCCTGGCCACCGTGCGCCAGTTGAGCTCCTGGGTGTCGTCGAGCTCGTGGCGGCCGGGGACGCCGCCCGTGTGGTAGTGCGCGAACCACTGGTGGTTGTCCTTGATCGTGCGCATCACGTCGCCTTCCATGATCTGCATGTGGTAGATGTCGTAGAGCAGCCTCACCCGCGGCGACTCCACCCGCTTCACCACCTCGACCCCGAACCAGGTGCGGTCGCCCTGGTAGTCCTTGTGGTCGACCTTGCTGTTCAGGAGCTCCACGCAGATGTTGAGCCCGTGCTCCTCGGCGGCCTTCTTGACGCGGTTCAGGCCGATCACGCAGTTCTTGATCGCGTCCTCGTCGGCCATGCCCTTGCTTGTTCCCGAAGAACGCGATGAGGTTCGGGGCCCCCGCCTTCTTGGCGCGGGGCATCGCTTCGAGCAGGCCGTTCACGATCGAGTCGTGGTTCTTGGGATCGTTGAGGCCGTCGGGGATGCCCCCGGGGCTCGTCTTCCAGACCATGGAGCAGTGGAGGCCGTGATCGGCGAGGAGCCCCCAGTCCGATCTCGTCCACGAGGTCGATGGCGGTGAGCCCCATGTCGGCCACGGCCTTCACGAACTCGGGCATGGGGATCTTCGCGTAGCACCAGCGGCAGACCGACTGCTTGATGCGCCCCTTCTGCACGATCTTGCCTCCTTCCGGGCCCGCCGAGACGGCGGGCGACGAGGGTGGCGCCGGCGAGGGCGGCGCCGGCGGCGGTCAAAGCTTCGCGACGAGTCAGCTCGGCCATCTTGTCTCTACCGTACCTTTCCCGGCGGGGCCTCGGCCGAAGCCGAGGCCGTCTGCCCCAATGTTGAAGAACGTCGTCTCCTCGGCGGCGCTCGCCCCCTGGCGCAGGATCGCGCGCACCTCGTAGCGTCCGGCCGCCAGTCCCGTGGAGGGTAAGGTGGCGATGTAGGCGATCTGGCCCTTGTCGTCGGGAGCGGGCAGCTCCGGGCTCGAGCGACCGACCACGACGCCTTCGCGCAACCAGGCCGAGGGTCAGCTCCAGCTTTTCCGGCGCCCCCGCCACCGGGTACGCGATCAAGAAGAGGGGCAGGCCCTCGCCGGCCGGCCAGGGTCGGCTCCCCGAGCTGGGGCACGATGCGCGTCTGGCCGATGCGCAGGGCGTCGTCGGTCTCGAGGGCGCCGGGATTCACGGGCTCCATCCTCTTGATGATGGCCAGGGTGCTCAAGCCCAGGGCCGGCCCCGTCTTCCCCACCACCAGCACCGCCTTCCGGACGCTGGTCTTCTTGCTGTTGTCGTCCTGGGCCACCGTCTCCAGGGTGTAGCGGCCCGGTGCGAGGCTGAAGCTGCGGGTGAAGATCGCGTTGCCGCGGGTAACGGCCTCCTTCCGTTCGGCGGGCACGTCGACCGGAGAGTCCTGGCTGAACTTCTGCACCACTCCCTGGGTGGGATGGCGCAGGACCGCCATGAAGGCGAAGTGCGCCTTGTAGCTCCCGCCGTCCTTCTTGAAGGCGAAGCTGCTGAGCGGGACCTCCATGACCACGGTGTACTGCTGGGCGTCCTTCACCCGGCCGAAGCGGAAGGCGCTCGCGCGGAAGTCGAAGTCGTGGGGGACGGGGTCGGCGCGCAGGGCGCTCAAGAGCGCCATCTCGTAGGGGAACGTGATGGTCCCTTCGCCGGCAGGCACCGCGAAGTAGCCCTTGCGGGCCTGCACGTTCGTGCCGCCGCGCGAGACCTTCACCTGGAGCTCGCGGAACTTCCCGTCGGTCTCGACCCTGGTGGGCGCGTAGACGACCTCGTAGTAGCCGACGATGTCGCCCGCTACCTTCTCCATCCCCGCCTTCATGTCGTTGCTGTTGGCGATGAGGAAGCCGCCGGTGCTCTCGGCCAGGTCGCCCAGGGTGCCCTGGGTGTTGACCCGCAGGCTCTCCTCGAAGGTCTCTCCGGCGCTTGCCTCCTCGCGCGTGACGGCGATGCCCCCGCGCGACATCTGCTGCCGTCGCACGGCGGCGAGCGCGCGATTGAGCTTGTCCTGCGTGCCGATGAGCTGGTTCTGGGTGTTGAGGCCGCGGGCGTCCACGGCGTAGATGCTGACGTTGGCACGGTTGGCCTCGCTGACCGCCGACTTGAAGACCTGCTCGAGCCGCGAGGTCAGCTGGAGGCCCTCGGAGAAGTAGAGAATGGTCTTGCGGCCGGCCAGCTTCTGCTGCTGGTTGGACAAGGCCATGAGCCCGAAGATCGACGACTCGCCCTGGAGCTGACGCTCGAGGCGGTCGGTCATGTCGAGGGTGTTCTGCTCGATCTGGGCGAGGGCGGCGACCGCGGCGTTGGCGCCGGAGGCCGCCCCGGCGGCGCCCGCCTCGGCCCCGCTGGCCGGGGCTCCCCCGGCCGACGCATCCGCTGCCCCCGCCGCGGCCCCGCCTTCGCGACCCACGCGGGTCGATTCGGCGGTCAGGTCCGTCCGTCCCGCCTGCGCCGCTCCGGTGGCCCGGTCCACCGCCGCTCGCACCTGCTCGCGGTCGGTCGTGAACTGCTGCACGAGCCGCATGCGGCGGTCGATGGTGAAGACGGAGATCCAGAGGTCGTCGCGATGGTCGGAGGCGAGGAACTCGAGCGCCGCCTTGCGGGCGATGATGCGCGCCTCGGTGCCGAGCTGGTCGAAGAGGAGGGTCACGAGGCTGATCTGCCGGGCCTCGGGCCGCGCGGGCAGAGGCGGCGCGCCCGGAGCCGCGGGCGCGGGCTCGCGGCCGGTCTCCACGAACCGGAACCCCGTGACCTCCTGCTTCGCGCCGTCCTCGAAGACCTGGACCTCTTCGGCTCGCAGGTCGCGCACCAGCCGGCCCTTCTTGTCGCGCACCACCACGTCGAGCATGACCACGCCGGTGTCGACCCGGAAGGTGGGCGGCGCGGCCGGCTCGTCCTCGGGCTTCACCTGGGCCCCGGTTGCGCCCGGGAGGCAGAGGCTCAGGACCAGGGTGGCGACGACGGAGCGGGCACGAGCTTGCGGCAACGCACCTCCATGCGAAGACTTTCTCGGCTAGGATACCGCGAATGGGATGCCCCCACGCACGCGGCTTCACGAGGTCGGGCGGTCCGGCTTGAGCCCGACCCTGCTGGTGATGGCCGCGGGAATCGGCTCCCGCTTCGGTGGCGACAAGCAGCTCGAGCCGGTGGGACCGGGCGGCGAGACCCTGCTCGACTACTCGGTCTTCGACGCGCTGCGCGCCGGGTTTTCCCGGGTGGTCTTCGTGATCCGCCGGGACATGGCGGAACGCTTCCACGACGCGATCGGCCACCGCTACGTCGGCCGCATCGACGTCGCCTACGCGTTCCAGGAGCTCCACGACCTGCCCCCGGGCCACGGCGTCCCCGAAGGACGCGCCAAGCCCTGGGGCACGGGGCAGGCCGTGCTCGCGGCCCGCCACCTCATCCAGACGCCCTTCGCGGTGATCAACGCCGACGACTACTACGGGGCCGATTCCTTCGCGCAGCTCGGGCGCTTCCTCTCGTCCCCGGAGCGGGCGGAGCACCCGGAGGTCTACGCGCTCGTCGCCTTCCGCTTGCGCGACACCGTCTCCGAGCACGGATCGGTGGCGCGCGGCGTCTGCGCCGATCGCCGAGGACGGCATGCTCACGAGAGTGACCGAGGTCACGGGCATAGATCGTGCGCCGGGCGGCGGGCTTCGTGGCTCCGGGGCCCGATGGGAACGGACCTTGACCGGCGACGAGCCCGTGTCCCTGAACTTCTGGGGCTTCACGCCTTCGGCTCTTCGGCTGCCTGCGAGGAGCGCTTCCTGGCCTTCCTGGCCGCGCGCGGCCAGGAACCGGGCGCCGAGTTCTTCCTGCCCGACGCGGTCAACGAGCTCATGAGCAGCCGGACAGGTGAGGGTCAAGGCCCTGCCCACCCGCAGCCAGTGGTTCGGCCTGACCTACAAGGAGGACAAGCCCCGCCTGGAGCAGCGCCTGCGCGAGATGGCGGCGCGGGGAGAATACCCGGCCCGGCTCTGGGGCTGAGCGTGGAGCTTCAGGCGTTGGCCGGCGCCTTCGCGATCGAAGGAGACCTCGCCGCGGCCGCTCCGTACGGAAGCGGGCACATCCACGACACGTTCCTGGCCGTCTATCGCAGCGGCGGCCGAAGAGTCGCGGTTCATCCACCAGAGGCTCAACCGCCGCGTCTTCCCGCGCACCGACGTCGTCATGCGCAACATCGCCGCGGTGACCCGGCACCTGCGCCGGCGTCTCGAGGCCGAAGCCACCGACGACCTCGACCGGCGGGTCTTGACCCTGGTGCCCGCGCGGGACGGCTCGGACTACGCGATCGACGCCCTCGGCCAGTGGTGGCGCACCTACGTCTTCATCGCCGGAACCCGGAGCGTCGACACCGCCGAAGCGCCGGCCCAGGCCTTCGAAGCGGCGCGGGCTTTCGGCGACTTCCAGCGGCTCCTGCTCGACTACGACGGGCCCGAGGTGGAGGAGACCATCCCGCGGTTCCACCACACGCGGAGCCGGTTCGAGGACTTCCGGCGGGCCCTTCACCGCGGACGCGGCCGGGCGCGCCCGCGAGGCGGCGGACGAGGTGCGCTTCGCCTTCGCCCACGAAGCCATCGTGGACCGCCTCCTCGACCTGCTGGCCTCCGGGCAGGCCCGGACCCGGCTGACCCACAACGACACCAAGCTCAACAACGTCCTGCTCGACGGGCGCACCGGCCAGGCCCTCTGCGTGATCGACCTCGACACCGTCATGCCCGGGTTGCCGCTCTACGACTTCGGCGACCTGGTGCGCACGGCCACGGCCACCGCGGCCGAGGACGAGCGCGACCTCTCGCGGGTCTCGGTGGACGAGGACCTGTTCCTGGCGGTGACCGCGGGCTACTTGTCGTCGGCGGGGCCGCTCCTGAGCGCCGCGGAGAAGGAGCACCTGACCTTCGCGGCCCGCCTCATCCCCTTCGAGATCGGCCTGCGCTTCCTCACCGACTACCTGGAGGGCGACTCGTACTTCAAGGTCCACCGGCCGGGACAGAACCTCGACCGGTGCCGGACCCAGTTCAAGATGGTGCGGGTGCTCGAAGACGGTGACGATCGCTTCCGGGAGCTCGCGGAGCAGGCCGCCCTCGCGGCGGCCTCGGCGGGCGAGCCCCGCTGACCACTACAGCGGGGAGGGCGCGGACCCGGGCTTCGGGCCGGAGGAATGCATCCGGGTCTGGCCGCGGCGGACCTGCTCGTCCCTCGAGGCTCGACGCCGCGCGAGCCCAGCCACCACCCCGCTGCGAATGACCTCCCATTCACCCGGCGGGATGGCCAGGAACGCCTCGACCGCCGCGGGGTCGAACTGCCGCCCCTTCTCGTCCGCGATCACTCGGAGCGCCTCGGCGCAGGACCGGGCGGCGCGGTAGGGTCGGTCGGAAGTCACCGCGTCGAAGGTGTCGGAGACCGCGAACAGCCGGGCGGCGAGGGGAATCGCCTCGCCGGCGAGCCCAAAGGGATAGCCCCTCCCATCCCAGCGCTCGTGGTGGGCCAGCACGATGGAGAGCTCGTCCTTGAGGTGGGGAATGCCGAACAGCATCTCGTAGCCGGTGAGGGGGTGCTGCTGCATGATCCGGCGTTCTTCGTGGTCGAGCGGCCCCGGCTTCTTGAGTATCGCGTCGGGGATGCTGATCTTGCCGATGTCGTGGATGAGGGCGCCGCGGCGAATCGTCCTGATCTCGGCCCCCTCGAGGCCGAGCTGCTGGGCGAGGCGCGCCGTGTATTCGAGCACCCGGCGCGAATGACCCTCGGTCTCCCGGTCCCGCGAGTCGAGAGCGCTCATGAGCGCGTCCAGGGTGCTGTCGTAGCTGGCCGAGAGGTCGGCGTACAGCCGGGCGTTCTCGATCGAGAGGGCTGCGCTGTCGGCTATGTTCCGCAGCAGCTCGAGGTCCTCCCGCGTGAACGGCCCGCCCGAGCGCTTGTTGACGGCCTCGATCGCACCGATGGCCTTGCCCTGCCGCACGAGCGGCACGCAGAGCAGCGAGCGCGTGACGAAACCGGTCTGCTGGTCCGCCGCCCGGAAGACGAGATCGTCGTTCTGCGCGTCGGCCACCAGGATGGCGGCTTGCCTTTCGACCGATGAGCCCACGACGCCGCTGCCCATCGGGACCCCGACCTTCTTGATCGCATCCGCCTCCGGCCCGGTCGCGTAGTGGCACACGATGAGGCCGGTCTCACGGTTGAGCAGCCACAGGGATTGGGCCTCGGCCTCGATCGCCTTGTTGACCTCCTGCAGGATCAGCGGGATCAAGACCTCGGTGTCCAGGGTCTGCTGCATGTGTCGACTGATCTGCTCCGACAGGCGCTGGCGCTCGTGGTGGCGGCGTTGCTGCTCGTAGAGCCGGGCGTTCTTGATGGCGAGGGCCGTGGGGCCGGCCAGGGCGGCGACCAGGGCCAGATCGCCCTTCGAGAAGGAGGGCCGGCCCCGCTTGTTCGCGACGACGATGGCGCCCAGCCGTTCCCCCTGCGCCGCCAGCACCGCGAGGATGAGATTGCGGGCCCCGCGCCAGGCGACGTCCGCCTGGTGTCCTCGCGCCCCGGCATGGCCGGCGAGGTCGTCGACCTTGAGAGAGCTGGCGCTGGCCCAGATCTCCGCCCCCAGGAGATCGGTCGCAGGAATGCTGTGCCCGACCCGCTTGTCGGCCTCCGGCCCGACGGCATGAGTGCAGATCAACCTGTCTTGCGCTTCGTCCAGGAGCCAGAGAGCGGCCCCCTCGCCCTGAGCAGCGTTCTGCACCTGCCCGAGTATGGAAACGAGCAGCGGGTCGAGGTCGAGGGTGGAGTGAAACGCCTGTCCCAGGTCGAGGAGCAGGGCCAACGGGGTGGGGGTCTTGTTGGGCAATGATGCGCACCTTCCGTTAGCGCAAAACGTTCTACAAGGGGGCCATTATACAGGTGGGCCCGGCTTGGGCCAGCCGAGGCGCTCCATTCCCGCGAAACCCTGGGCGGGGCCGCGGGGGCCGACCAGGAGCGCCAGCGACTAGAAGCCGAAGAGGCGCGCTCCCGCGCGGCTCTGCGGCAACTAGGACGCGGACCCGCCCGCGATGCGGGTCAGCGTGTTGGCTGCCCGCAGGCGAACCTGCGGGTCGTCGTCCTTCATCGCTTCGATGAGGGCCGGAATCGCGGGGGCCCCGATGCGCACGAGCGCCTCTCCCGCCTGCTCGTCGAGATGATGGCCGTCGTCCTTGAGGCTGCAGATGAGGGCGGGCACGGCCGTCCGGGCGGCGGGGCCGATCGCGCCCAGTGCCGCCACCACGTGCTCGCGCGCGACGTCGTCGTCCTGCTGGTGGAGGACCGCGGTCAAGGCGGGCACTGCCCGGGCCGCGACCGAGCCCATCTTCCCGAGGGCCTTGGCGGCGTCCCAGCGCACGGCGGCCTCGGTGTCCTCGAGCGCCTCGATCAGGGCGGGGATCGCCTCGTGGGCGCTCGCACCCATCTGCCCCAGGGCCACCACGGCCATCCATCGCGAGGACGGGTCCTGGAGGGCCTTCAAGAGCCGCGTCACCGCGGGCGGGGTCGCCTCGGGCTCGTCGCGATTCCGGCGGCGGCGTCCCGCCTCGGGATCGGGGGAGCCGGTGATCTTGCGCAAGGCCAAAGCGGCGGTCTCGCTGACCCAGAAATCGGGATCGCTCAGGGCATTGATGAGCGGCCCCACCGCTTCGCGCGCCGTAGGCCCGCACTCGCCCAGGGCCTGGGCCGCACGACGACGCGCGGCGGGATCGGCCGCACGCAGGGCGCTGATCAGGGCCTGCACTTCCACTTGCAGGTCGGGCCCGCGGCTGCCGTCGGCTCCCGGCACCGGGCGGGCCCCGGGGACCACGGCGGCCCCCTCCCGCGCGGGCGGCGCCTTGGGCGCGGCCGCGCGGGCCGGGGCGGGTGCGGACGGGTCGGCCGGAGTCGCTTCGGTGATCGCGGCCGCGTGGCGGATGGCCGTAGCCAGGCCGCGCGCCGTCGCGTAGCGGTCGGCGGGAGCCTTGGCCAGGGCCTGCTGCAAGACGAGGACGAGAGCATCGGGGACCCGCGATCCCTTGGGCCCGTCGAAAGGCACGGGCTTGTGGACGTGGTTGACCATGGTCTCCGCGGCCGAGCCCTTGAAAGGGACTTCCCCGGTGAACATCTCGTAGAACACGATGCCCATCGCGTAGATGTCGCTCGGAAAGTCGGCGCGCTCGCCGCGCACCTGCTCGGGGCTCATGAACTCGGGCGTGCCCATGACCTGGCCGATGGCCGTCGCCGCCGCACCCTCGGCCGCGCTCCGTTCCTTGGCCAGGCCGAAGTCCATGAGGCGCACGCGCCCGGTCCGATCCACCATGATGTTGGGGGTCTTGAGGTCGCGGTGGATGATGCCCGTGTCGTGCACGGCCTCGAGGCCGCTCAGGATCTGCAGGCCCAGGTCGAAGGCCTCGGCGGGCGCGAGCCCGGGACCCGCCTGGATCTTGCGGCGCAGGTTCTCCCCGTCCACGAACTCCATGGAAATGTAGCGGACCCCGTCGGTCTCGCCGTACTCGTGGATGGCGCACACGTTGGGATGGCGGACCCGGCGTGCGAGCTTGATCTCGGAGCGGAACCGCTTGGCGATCTCGGGGGTGCGCGCGAAGTGCGGGCGGAGCACCTTGAGCGCCACGGTTTCGTCCAGCGTGCGGTCGTGGGCCTTGTGCACGCTGCCCATGCTGCCGCGGCCGATGACCTCGAGGATCTCGTAGCGGTCGGCAATGACCGTCCCCGGGGGGAGGTCGGACAAGGCGCGGCCGCAGCTCGCGCAGGTCTCTGCGGATTCGTGGTTCTCGGCCTGACAGGATCGACAGCTCATCTTCTTTCCCCTCGCCGGCCGGTAGGTAGGTTCGTTCCCACGAATGAAGGTGGATGAGGATACCATCGGAGGCCTCCAAACGAGGTATCATCGGAAACATCCTGATCGGGAGGTCGTGCGGTGGCACGGACCTGGGGTTCTCCGTGCCGGGTCGCTTGCGGCTCGCTCGCCATTGCCTTGTCGCTGCGCGGCGTAGCCGCTGGCACGCGGGGGCGTCTGGCAGAGTAGCGGCCCCGTCGGTGCGACGAGCGTCGGTGTCGCCACCCTCGCGATCGATCCCTCGGGCATCCTCTACGCCGGCACCTCCGGCGGAGGCGTCTTCAAGTCCTCCGATTCGGGATCCCTTTGGGCCAACACGAGCGCGGGCCTCACGGACACGGTCGTCCAGGTGGTGGTGATCGATTCGGCGACGCCCACGAGGCTGTACGCGGCCACGTCGGCGGGGGTGTGCAAGTCCGTCGACGCTGGCGCCACCTGGACACCGGTCCTCGCCGTCCCCCTGGAAAACCCGCTGCAGGCCCTGGCCCTCGATCCCGCCCGTCCCGGCACCCTCTACGCGGGGACTTTCGGGGGCGGGGTGTTGAAGTCCGCCGACGCGGGCGCCAGCTGGGCTCCGGTCAACACGGGCCTGGCCAGCACGGACGTGACCACGCTGGCGGTCGATCCTCTGACTCCCGACACCCTCTACGCGGGCACCTATGGGGGCGGTGTCTTCAAGTCGAGCGACGCGGCGGGAACCTGGACGGCTCGCAACACCGGCCTCACGAACCTCGTGGTCGGCGCCCTGGCCTTCCATCCTGCGTCCGCCGGCACGCTCTACGTCGGGACGGGCGGGGGCGGAGTCTTCAAGTCCACGGATGCGGGAAGCACCTGGACCGCCTGCGGCGCAGAGCTCGGGGCCGAGGACGTCCGCGCCGTGGCCGTCGATCCGACGACTCCCGACACGCTCTACGTGGGAACGTATGCAGGCGGGGTCTTCCGGTCCGCGAACGCGGGCGGAGCCTGGGACGCCGTCAACGTCGGCCTGACCCTGAGCCACGTCTTCGCGCTCGCCATCAATCCCACCACGCCGACGGAGCTGCACGCGGGCACGGACCGCGGAGCCTACCGGTCCACCGACGGCGGTGCCACCTGGGCGGAGGCCAACCTCGGCCTCGCCAAGCCCGACACCACCGTCCTGGCCATCGACCCCCTGACCCCCACGACCGTCTATGCCGGGACCTGGCGCGAAGGAGTCTTCAGGTCGACCGACGCCGGGCGCTCCTGGACCGCCGCCAACACCGGGCTGGCCCTGGCAGACGTGAACGCCCTCGCCATCGATCCGGACACCCCCACCACTCTCTATGCCGGCGCCATTGACTCGGTCTTCAGGTCCGTCGATTCGGGCGGCCACTGGACCCTGGCCGGAAAGCCCACGGACGCCTACGTCTGGGCCCTGGCGGTCGATCCCGCCACGCCCGCCGTCGTCTACGCGGGGACGGCCTCGGGAACCTTCACGTCCACCGATAGCGGGGCAACCTGGGCCATGCTCGGCACGCCTCCGAACGTCTTTGCCCTGGCCATCGATCCCGCGACCCCCACCACGATCTATGCCGCCACCTGGGGTAGTGGCATTTCCAAGTCGACGAACGACGGGCAAACCTGGGCCGGGGCCAACCTGGGCTTGACGAGCCTGGACGTGGCCGCCCTGGCCATCGATCCCGCGACCCCCACTACTCTCTACGCAGGCACCGCGGCCGGCGTCTTCAAGTCCACGGACGCGGGAGGCACATGGCAGGGCGCCAGCGTGGGGCTCGAGGTTGCGAGCGTCGAGGCCCTCGCCCTCGATCCCACGAGCCCCGGCACCGTCTACGCCGCTGTGTACGGTTTCGGGGTCTTCAGGTCGACCGACGCGGGCGGCTCCTGGGTCGCCGCCAGTGAAGGCCTGACGAACCTGTGGACGATGGCGCTGGCCATGGACCCCACGGGGTCCACCCTCCATGCCGGGCTCGTGCGGGACGGCGTGTGGCAAAGGCGCGGCTCGAGCGGCGCCTTCCACACGATCCCTCCCTGCCGAGCCATCGATTCGAGAACGTCGGACGGCCCGCCCCTGGCCGCGGGTACGGCGCGAACCTTCACCCTCGTCGGCAAATGCGAGATCCCGCCCGAGGCGGCGTGGGTGTCGCTGAATGTGACGGTGACGGACCCCACGAGCCCCGGTCATCTCCGCCTCTATCCCGGCGGCACCGCCCTTCCCCTGACCTCGAGCCTGAACTTCTCGGCGGGCGACACTCGGGCGAACAACGCCTTGTCCCTGCTCGGTGCGACCGGCGACCTGACGGTCTTCTCGGGCCAGGCCAGCGGCAGCGTCCACGTCATCGTCGACGTCAACGGCTACTTCAGGTAGCACGCGGTTCGCCGCGGACCGGTGGCGACGGTTTGACCCGGGGCCACGACGGGCGTAGCTTTTCGCGTCGACCCCTCACCGGAGCAATGGGCCCTCGGCCCGGGAGCGATCCACCATGGAGATCCAGACCAGGACCAAGGTCTACGACGTGTGCATCGTCGGCTCCGGGGCCGGCGGGGGCATGGCCGCGAAGGTCCTGACCGAGGCGGGGGCCGACACGGTGCTGCTCGAAGCGGGCCCCCACTGGGACGTCACCAAGGACGGGGCCATGCTGAAGTGGAACTACGAATCGCCGCGTCGCGGCGCCGGCTACCGCAGCCGGCCCTTCGGCGAGTTCGACGCAAGCCTCGGAGGCTGGGACCTCGAGGGCGAGCCCTTCACCACGGCGCCGGGCACGCGCTTCATGTGGTGGCGCAGTCGCATGGTGGGCGGGCGCACCAACCACTGGGGCCGCATCTCCCTGCGCTTCGGACCCTGGGACTTCAAGGGCCGGAGCCGCGACGGCGTCGGCGACGACTGGCCCATCTCGTACGACGACCTGAAGCCGTACTACGACAAGCTCGAAGCGTCCGTCGGGCTCTTCGGGTCGAACGAGGGACTGCCCAACGACCCCGACGGGATCTTCATGCCGCCGCCCGCGCCCCGGGCCTACGAGCGGCTCATCAAGAAATCCTGCGACACGCTGAAGGTCACGTGCATCCCCTCGCGCCTTTCGATCCTCACGAAGCCCCTGAACGGGCGGGCGGCCTGCCACTACTGCGGCCAGTGCGGGCGCGGCTGCTCGACGCACTCGAACTTCTCGAGCCCGTCGGTCCTGCTCCCGCCTGCATTCAAGACCGGCAAGCTGACCCTCGTGACCGGGGCGATGGCCCGCGAGGTGTTGACGAACAGCGAGGGTCTCGCCACCGGTGTCTCCTACATCGACACCGAAGACGGGCCGGGAGACGCAGGTCCGCGCCAGGATCGTGGTCCTGGCCGCGAGTGCCTGCGAGTCGGCGCGCCTCCTCTTGAACTCCAGGTCCGCGCGGCACCCGGACGGCCTCGCCAACTCCAGCGGCCAGGTGGGCCGCAACCTGACCGACACCACTGGCGCCAGCCTGTCCGGCCAGATCCCCGCCCTCGAGTCCCTGCCTCCCTACAACGAAGACGGCGTCGGAGGCATGCACATCTACATGCCCTGGTGGCTCGACAACAAGAAGCTCGACTTCCCCCGCGGCTACCACATCGAGCCCTGGGGGGGCCGCTGC
Organism: uncultured Acidobacteriota bacterium; assembly: GCA_963760685.1. Taxonomy (GTDB): domain Bacteria; phylum Acidobacteriota; class Vicinamibacteria; order Fen-336; family Fen-336; genus CAVXEA01. The sequence goes on along the minus strand of CAVXEA010000003.1, from coordinate 1,113,475 downwards.
ATGCCGGGCGCCTGGTTCATGAGCGGGATCCAGGAGCTGAACGGCGGGGGCGGCTACGGCAAGGGGTTGAAGGCCGACTACCGCCGGCTCTACGGCTCGACCGTCGGCTTCTCGGGCCGCGGCGAGATGGTCCCGAACCCGGACTGCTACTGCGAGCTCGACCCCGAGGTCGTGGACAAGTGGGGCATCCCCGTCCTGCGCTTCCACTGGAAGTGGTCCGACTACGAGGTCAAGCAGGCGAAGCACATGCAGGAGACCTTCCGCCAGATCATCGAGGGCATGGGCGGCAAGGTGGTGGGCAAGCAGCCGGGGCCGGAAGAGAACTACGACCTGAGCGTGGGCGGCGAGATCATCCACGAAGCCGGCACCACGCGGATGGGCGACAGCCCCGCGACCTCGGTGCTGGACAAGCAACTGCCAGGCCCACGACTGCAAGAACCTGTTCGTGGCCGACAGCGGGCCCTTCGTGAGCAACGCCCACAAGAACATGACCTGGACCATCCTGGCCCTCTCCATGCGCACGAGCGAGCACATCGCCGACGAGCGCAAGAAGGGCAACCTGTGAGGCGTCGCGCATGCCGGCGGTAACCCAGCCCAAGGTCTACGACGTCTGCATCGTGGGCTCGGGCGCGGGCGGGGGCATGGCCGCCAAGGTGCTGACCGAGGCCGGCGCCGACTGCGTGATGCTCGAGGCGGGGCCGAAGTGGTCCGTCGAAGAGAACGGCACCATGTTCAAGTGGAACTACGAGTCGCCCCGCCGCGGCGGCGGCCACCGGGCGCGGCCCTTCGGCGAGTTCGACGCGTGCCTGGGCGGCTGGGACATCCCCGGCGAGCCCTACACCGTGGCCGAGGGCAGCGAGTTCTCGTGGTTCCGCGGGCGCATGCTGGGCGGCCGCACGAACCACTGGGGCCGCATCGCCCTGCGCTTCGGGCCCTGGGACTTCAAGGGCCGGAGCCGCGACGGCCTCGGCGACGACTGGCCCATCGGCTACGAGGACGTGAAGCCGTACTACGACCGCCTCGACCAGCTCGTCGGCCTCTTCGGCAGCAACGAGGGCCTGGAGAACGAGCCCGACGGCATCTTCCTCCCCCCGCCCGCGCCTCGCGCCTACGAGCTCCTGGTCAAGAAGGCCTGCGACCGGCTGAAGGTCACCTGCATCCCCTCGCGCATCGCGATCCTCACAAGGCCCCACGGGGGGCGGGCGGCGTGCCACTACTGCTCGCAGTGCGGCCGCGGCTGCAACTCCCACTCCTTCTTCACGACCCCCACCGTGCTCCTGCCGCCGGCCCTCGCCACCGGCCGCCTGGCCCTGCGCACCGGGGCCATGGTGCGCGAGGTCACGACCAACGACCTGGGCCTCTGCACCGGCGTCACCTACGTCGACACCGCGACCGGCAGCTACGAGCACGTGCGCGCGAAGGCGGTGGTGCTGGCCGCGAGCGCGTGCGAATCGGCGCGCATCCTGCTGAACTCGAAGTCCACCCGCTTCCCGAATGGGCTCGCCAACGGCAGCGGCGCCGTCGGCCGCTACCTGACCGACAGCACCGGTTCCCGGATGGCCGGGCACGTCCCCGCGCTCGAGGCGCTGCCGCCCTTCAACGAGGACGGCACCGGGCAACATGCACCTCTACATGCCGTGGTGGGGCGACAACCAGAAGCTCGACTTCCCGCGCGGCTACCACATCGAGTTCGGAGGCGGACGGCGGATGCCCGGCTACGGCTTCGGCGGGCGCATCGACAAGGTCAACGGCGGCGGCTACGGCAAGACCTTGAAGGACGACTACCGGCGCTACTACGGAGCGGGCGTCAGCTTCGCGGGCCGCGGGGAGATGATCCCGAACGAGCACAGCTACTGCGACATCGACCCCGAGGCGGTCGACCGCTGGGGCATCCCCGTGCTGCGCTTCCACTGGAAGTGGTCGGAGCACGAGATCCGCCAGGTGAAGCACCAGCAGGAGACGTTCCGGGACATCATCGAGACCATGGGCGGCAAGGTCCTGGACCCCTTGCCCGGTCCCGACCAGAACTACGGGATCTCCAAGGGCGGCGAGATCATCCACGAGGTCGGCACCACGCGCATGGGGGACAGCCCCAAGACCTCGGTCCTGAACCGCTACGGCCAGGCGCACGAGGCGAAGAACCTGTTCGTGGCCGACGGCGGGTCGTTCGTCAGCAACGCCCACAAGAACGTGACCTGGACCATCCTGGCCCTGGCGTGGCGTACCAGCGAGTACCTGGCCGAGGAGCGAAGGAAAGGCAACCTCTCATGACCGATATCGACCGGCGCGGAATCCTCAAGATGCTGGGCACGGTGCCGGTGGCCGGCCTCGCCCTCTCCCCGGCGGAAGCCCTGGCGGCCCACGAGGAGGCGGCCAAGGGGGCGGCCGCGGCGGCGAAGAAGGGCATCGCCCTTCGCGCCGAAGTTCTTCAGCGCCCACGAGTGGGCCACGGTGCGCCTGCTGGCCGACCTCGTGATCCCGAAGGACGAGCGCTCGGGCAGCGCCACCGACGCGCTCGTGCCCGAGTTCATGGACTTCGCCATGACCGATCCGCTCATCGGGGAGCGGGACCGCGAATACCGGCAGACCGCGATGCGCGGCGGGCTGGCCTGGCTCGACCTCGAGTGCCAGGACCGATTCGGCAAGACGTTCCTCCTGGCGAGCGAGGGCGAGCGCACGCAGGTGCTCGACGACATCGCCTACCCCGAGAAGGCCAAGGACAAGCCCGACCTCAAGCCGGGAGTCCGCTTCTTCACCAGCTTCCGCGACCTCACCGCCACGGGCTTCTGGTCGAGCAAGATGGGAGTCGAGGACTTGCAGTACGTCGGCAACACCTACGTGGCCGAGTGGAAGGGCCCGCCCGTCGAGGTGCTGAAGAAGCTCGGCCTCTCGTAACCCGCGTGCGCTCGTCGGGCCGACGTTCAACGGCTTGATCGCGCCTTCTTTCGGACCCCGTGCGGCCTCGCTTGTGGCATCCTGGATCGCGAAGGCCCGAGCTCATGTCCGTGATCCACGCCCCCCTCACGAGTGGCTCCGCCGCCGGGTCGCTGGCCCCCGAGGCCGCGAGCCCGCGGCGGCCGACGACGCCGGTCCTCGTCGACGACTCGCGGATCCGGCTCGTGGGCATTCCCCTCCTGGGCGTCGTCATACCCCATCTCACCGGCCTCTTCGGTGCCGTGGGATGGCGCTCGTGGATGCATTGGGCGGGCTATCTCTGGTTCATCCTCGTCTCGGGCCTGGTCTGGCAGGGCAATCGCTTCGCGATGCTCTTCCACCGGCGCCGCTACGACTGGTTCGACCACCCCTGGCGCAAGGTCCTGCTCATCTCTTGCGTCAACCTGCTCTACGTCACGCCCCTTTGCGTGGGCATGCTCTGGGCCTGGTACGTCGCGGCGGGCATCCCGGTCGACGGGGACGCCATCCGAATCGCAAGCCTGGTGATCGTGATCGTGGCGCTCTTCATCGTGCACGTCTACGAGACCGTCTACCTCATCCAGCAACGAGAGGGCGACCTCGTGGCGGTGGCACACCTCGAGAAGGCGCGGGCCGTGGCCGAGCTGCTGGCCTTGAAGAGCCAGATCGATCCCCACTTCCTCTTCAACACCCTCAACAGCCTCGCCTACCTGATTCCGCGGGAGCCCGCCCGCGCGGTCGAGTTCACGGAGCGGCTCTCCGACGTCTACCAGGTACATCCTGCTGAACCGCGAGCGCGACCTCGTACCCCTCGCGGAGGAGCTGGCCTTCGCCCTGCGCTACGTGGGGTTGCTGCGGATCCGCTTCGGCGACGCCGTCCGCCTCCTGCCCGCGGCCGACCTCGATCCCAAGGGCCTGCTCGTGCCCCCGGTCTCGCTTCAGGTGTTGCTCGAGAACGCGGTCAAGCACAACACGCTCGACGCGGCCGCCCCGCTCCAGATCCGCATCGAGCTCGAGGGCGACGGCATCCGGGTGTCGAACACAAGGCGGCGGCCCCGAACGGCACGGCCGTCGTCGAGGGTCGGCCTCGGCAACCTGGACGAGCGCTGCCGTCGGATCACCGGCCGCGGCATCGTGGTCCGCGCCGAAGACACGCTCTTCTCGGTCTTCGTCCCCGTGGTGAGCCCAAGGCGCGAAGGCGGATGAGGGCCCCTCGCGGGGCCACGATCACCGGGTGAGGGTGACCTTGGCCAGCCCGCGCGGGGCGTCGGGGTCGTTGCCGCGCGCCCGGGTCAAGGCGTGGGCCCAGAGCTGACCGGCCACGATCGAGGTCACCGGCGAAAGCCACTCGGGCATCTCGCGCGGGACCGAGAGAACCGCGTCGGCCACGGTCTTGAGGTCGGGCTGGTCGGTCAAGGCGATCGAGGGGAGCGCCGACCCGATGGGCGCGGCTCAGTAGCTCCGACATGCCGGCCACCGCCTTCGGCCCGGGCGCCACCACGAGGAGGGGCAGGCTCTCGTCGAGCATGGCGATCGGCCCGTGCTGGAAATCCGCCGAAGAGTAGGGATCGGCCATGACGTAGCTCGTCTCCTTGATCTTGAGGGCGATCTCGAAGGCGGTCGAGAGGTTGAACCCGCGGCCCACCACGACCATGCGATCGTCTCTCGGCGAGCCGGGCCGCGGAGTCGTCCAGGCGCTGGTTGAGCTCGATCGTCTCGCCCACCTGCTCGGGGAGCGCTTCGATCTCCTCCCACACCGCGGCCGACCCTTCCATGGCCGCGCTCAGCATGGCGAGGGCCAGGAGCTGGGTGGTGTAGGTCTTGGTCGCGGCGACCGCGCGCTCCTTGCCCGCCCGGAGCGGCAGGCGGTGTTCAGCCGCCTCGGCGAGAGGTGCGACAGGGTCGTTGGTGATGGCGACGGTGAGCGCCCCCTGGCTTCGTGCCCGATGCAGGACCTCCACGATGTCCGGTGACTGCCCGGACTGGCTGATCCCGAGGACGAGCGCGCCCTCGAGGGAGGGCGCGGCGTCGTACTGCGTGAAGAGAGAGGGCGCGGCCAGGCCCACCGCCAGACGGTTCCGCACCCCGAACAGGTACTGTGCGTAGCGGGCGGCGTTGTCGGAGCTGCCTCGGGCGGCCACCATCACGAAGCGGGGGGCGAAGGCGCGCACGGCGGCCGCGATCACGGACGCTTCCGCTCTTCCCTCCTGGAGAAGGCGCAAAAGCGCCGCCGGCTGCTCGTGGATCTCGGCCTCGAAGAGGCTTCTCATGTGGAACGCGCCGGGGACAACTGGTTATAACCTCTCTTCGAGCCAAGGCTAGGTCATTCCCCGTCAAAGTCAAGCTCATAGACTCTAGGGCGGAACGCGTCATTCGTAAGGGCGGGCGCGCTCTCCGACCCTCTCGAAACGGGGACTTTGCGCGGTTGTCGTGGCGGCACGCCCCTTGCTCTGCATATTCACTTGACTCGGATCCAGGAGGCCCATTGACCGTCACTTCGAGACGCGCCACCCTCTCCGCTCTCGTATCCATCCTCTCCGTCGGCTGGTCGCTGAACGCAGCCGCCCAGGACTCGGCGACGGCCGTGCTGGTCGGCCGCGTGGCCGACGCCTCGCGCTCTCCCATCGCCGGGGCCCAGGTGAAGGCCACACGGGAGGGAACGGGCCTCGTCCGAGAGGCGACGACGGCCGCCACCGGCAACTACGTCCTTCCGAGCCTCGGCCCGGGCACCTACGCGGTCAAGGTCGAGGCCCCGGGCTTCGCCCCGAAGACCTCGCGCGTGCGGTTGGAGGTGGGAAGCCGGGTGACCCTGGACGCCACCCTCGACGTGACCGGAAAGGCGGAGGTCGTCGACGTGGAGGACCTCGGTGGCGGCCTCGAAGCGACGAGCGCGGTGGTGGGGGGCATCGTGTCGTCGGGCGCGATCGACAACCTGCCCCTGAACGGTCGCAACTTCCTGGAGCTGGCCTTCCTCGTTCCCGGCAACACCCCCGCCCCCAACTTCGATCCCACGAAGACCAACAGCATCGCCGTCTCCTCGGCGGGCCAGCTCGGACGCGGGCGGCAACATCACGATCGACGGCCAGGACAACAACGACGACGTCGTGGGCGGACCGCTCGCCAACCTGCCCCAGGACGCGGTGCAGGAGTTCCAGATCGCCACCAACCGCTTTTCCGCCGACCAGGGCCGCTCGGCCGCCTCCGCGATCAACGTGGTGACGAAGAGCGGCTCCGACACCCTCCACGGCTCGGCCTCCTTCTTCCTTCGGGACGACGCGCTTGCAGGGGCTGCCCGCGACCTACGACCGCACCCTGGGCCAGACCCCGTCCTTCGACCGGCAACAGTACTCCGCGACCCTGGGCGGCCCTCTCGTCCGGGGCAAGGCCTGGTGGTTCGGGGCGATCGAGTACCGGAACCAGGATGCGGTGGCCCAGGTCGGCGAGCGCGACGTGGCGACGCGGACGATCCAGCGGACCTTCGCCCCGGCGCCTCTCGACGACCTCCTGGCCACCGGCCGCGTCGACGTGGCAGCGTCCGGCAAGGACAACCTGAGCTTCCGCTACGTCTACGAGAACGCCGACGACACCGGGGCGAGCACCCTCGATCGGGCGCATCGGCTCCGCGAGCCAGCGTCAGACGAGCACCAACAAGTACAACATGGGCCTCGTCACCTGGACCCGCACCTTCTCGCCCACGGTGGTCAACACCCTCCGCGGCAGCTACAGCGACTACGCCAACGACATCGTGCCCGTGACTCCGGGCCGGCAGCTCACGTTTCCGAGCATCCAGGACGGCGCCAGCTTCCGGGTGCCGCAGGCCACCTCGCAGAAGCGGCTCCAGTTCAGCGACTCTCTTTCCCTGGTGCGGGGGGCCCACTCCCTCCGGGTCGGGGCCGAGGTCTCGCGCACGAAGGGGGCCTTCGACCTCGGGGTCTTCCGCGACGGGCGCGTCGAGCTCGTGCAGGACTTCGCGCAGTTCGACTTGAACCGCGACGGGCGCGTCGACGACAACGACCTCCTGTTCGCGGTCACGATCCGCAGCGGCAAGCCCGACCAGAACCTGCTCCTCGACAACTGCTCCAGCACCTACCTCGCCGGCTTCGTCCAGGACGACTGGCGGATCAACTCGCAGCTCACCCTGAACGCGGGCTTGCGCTGGGAGATGGACACGCGACGTCAAGAACATCTCGGGCTACGCGGACATCAACCCGATCGTGCAGCCGTTCCTGCAAGGCGACCGCAAGCGCGACCTGAACAACTTCGGGCCCGCGCGTGGGCTTCGCCTGGATCAACAAGAGCGGCGGGCTGCAGCTCCACGGCGGCTACGGGATCTACTACGACCGGATCACCCTGGAGATCATCTCGCTCGAGCGCGGCCTCGACGGCCGCTCCCTGCCCATCGAGGTCCGCGCCGGCAACGTGTTCTTCCTCGATCCGAGCACGGGCACGGTGCCGCCGTTCGCCCCGACCTTCAGCGACCCCTTCACCGGCTTCATCCTGCCGGGGGCGGGCGCGGGGGGCATCAACATCATCGACAACACCATGGAGAACCCCACCGTCCAGCAGTTCAACCTGGGGACGCAGATCCGGCTGCCGCGGCAGGCGACCCTGCGCGTGGACCTCATCCACAACCACGGCACCCACTTCATCATCGGCCGCCCGATCGGGCAGGTGTTCAACCCGGTGGTCGGCGGGCCCGGACACGGTCTTGAACCTCGAGTCGAGCGTCGGGACCAGGTACGACGGGCTCCTCACGACCCTCGAGAAGCGCTGGGGCCAGGGTCAGCAGCTCCGCCTGTCCTATACCCTCGCGCGGGCCCGCAACTACGCGAACGACGACCAGATCCCGTTCAGCTCGGGGCCGATCGACCCGAACGACCTCGAGAAGGAGTACGGCCCGACGCCGAACGAGCAGCGGCACCGCTTCGTGCTCTCGGGCTCCTTCCTCCTGCCCTGGTCCCTGCGTCTGTCCCCGATCTGGACCCTCGCCTCCGGCGTGCCCATGGACATCCTGATGCCCGACGCGTCGAGACGCGTGCCGACGCTGCCCCGCAACGCCGGCGGCACGGAAGTTCAAGACCGCGGGAGACCTGAACGCCTACCTGACCCAGTTGAACGCGTCCGGGGGCATCGACGGCCTGCTCCTGCCCCTCGTGTCGAATGATGCCCGCTTCAACGACAGCTTCGACTCGCTCGACCTGCGGCTGTCGCGGAGCTTCGCCCTGGGCTCGCGCTCCCGGCTCGAGGTCATCGCCGAGTGCTTCAACGTCTTCAACGTGACCAACATCCTGGGCGTGTCCAAGTCCAACTACTCCGGGTTCACGAACGTCCTGGTGCGCGACAGCTCCGATCCCTCGAACCCTGGCTACCTCCAGTCCTCTTCGTTCGGCAAGGCCCTCACCACGGCGGGCGGTGTCTTCGGCTCCGGAGGCCCTCGGGCGTTCCAGCTCGGCGTTCGTCTAGACTTCTGAGCGTGGAAGCATCGCCCGAGCTGCGGCGGCGGATCGGCCTGCCCGCCGCCGCGGCTCTCGTCGTGGGAGGCACGATCGGGGTCGGGATCTTCCTCACCCCGGCCGGTATGGCCGCGGCCCTGGCCTCTCCCGGCCTGCTGCTCGCAGTCTGGCTGTTCGTCGGAGGGTCGGCGCTGTGCGGCGCCCTCTGCTTCGGCGAGCTCGGCGCGCGCTACCCGATGGCGGGCGGCGGCTACGTCTACCTGCGCGAAGCCTTCGGCCCGCAGGTGGCCTTCCTCTACGGCTGGAAGTGCCTGCTCGTCATGGACCCCGGCCTCACCGCCGCCCTCGCCACGGGCCTCGGGGCCTACACCGCCGTGGTGGTGCCGGGCGCGTCGCCGAAGGCCGTCGCCCTCGGCGCCATCGTCGCTGGTGGCGCTCGTGAACGTGACGGGAGTCCGCATGGCCGCGGGCATCGGCTACGCTCTGGGGGTGACCAAGATCGTGATGCTCGTGCTCCTGGTGGTGCTCGGCTTCGCCTCCGGAGCGGGACAGCTCGAGCGCTTCCTCCCCTTCGTGGCCCGGCAGCCCGGAGCGCCCGCGCTCCTGCCGGCCCTGGCCGGAGCGGTGGTCTCGGCCTTCTTCTCCTTCGGCGGCTGGTGGGAAGCGAGCAAGCTCGCGGGAGAGGTGCGCGACCCGCAGCGTACCCTGCCCCGGGCCCTGGCCCTGGGCGTCTCGACGATCACGGCGCTCTACGTGGCGGTGAGCGCCGTGTTTCTCTACCTCGTTCCCCGGGAGGCGGCCACTTCGGGCGAGACCTTCGCGGCCCAGGCCGGGGCAGGCGCTCTTCGGAGCGCAGGGCGCGCGCGCCTTCTCGGCCCTCGTGGTCGTCTCCGTCCTCGGCAGCCTGTTCGCGTTCATGACCATGGCGCCTCGCGTGTACTTCGCCATGGCCCGGGACGGCGCGGTCCCGGCCTTCGTGGGGAAGCTCGACGCCGCGCACCGGGGCCCCGGTCCGCGCCATCGCCGTCCAGGCCACCCTGGCCCTGGTGCTCGCGGCCCTCGGGACGTTCGACGCCATCGTGGCCTACTTCGTGTTCGTGACCGTGGCCTTCCTGGGCCTGACCGTCCTCGGGCTCGTGCGGCTGAAGCGGCGCCTGCCCAAGGTGGCCTACGAGACCCCGCTCTATCCCCTGCCCCCGGTTCTCTTCCTGGTGAGCATCACGCTCGTCCTCGTCCTCCTCGCGGCGGGACGGCCGCGCGAGGCGGCGCTCGGAGTCGCGGTGGTGGCGGCCGGAGTGCCCGCGTACGTGCTGCTCCGCCGGAGGGCCGCGGCGTGACGCCTCCGCCGTTCTCGTGGGACGAGTGGTACGCCGCGGTCGGCGGCCGCACCATCAGCATCGCCGAGGTGAACGGCTACCTGAAGCAGATCCACGAGGACCAGTACCAGCGATTCGACGGCGAGGTGGCGCCAGGAACGCCATGCGTTTGCCTCGCCCGAGGAAGCCGCGGCGCACCTCAAGGCCAAGGCGCTGGAGTTCGGGGCCGACATCGTGGGCATCTGCCTGATCGAGCCCTGCGACGTCTATCGAGGCCGCACGGTCGACCGAGACGCACGCGATCGCGGTGGGCCAGAGGATGCGCTGGCGCGAGTTCCAGGTGGTGCCCTCGCGCGACTCGGCCATCGAGTGCCTGCGGGTGTACTACACGCTCGGGGAGACGGTCATCCGGCTCGCCGCACACCTCCGCTCTCTCGGATACGCCTGCAAGGTGGAGCACCCGATCGGCGACAGCGACCTGCTCCACATTCCCATCGGCCTGAAGGCCGGCTTCGGCGAGCTGGGCCGCCACGGCTCGATCATCCATCCCCGGCTGGGGCCGCTCTTTCGCATGGGCAGCGTCGCCACCTCGCTGCCTCTCGCCATCGATCACCCGGTGGACGCCGGCATCGCGGCCTTCTGCGACACCTGCCGTGCCTGCCGGATCTACTGTCCGGCCGACGCGATCCCCGACGAGCGGAGCGCCAGCGGCCGGCAAGGACCATCTGGGGAACGACCGCTACGTGGTCGACACCGGCCGCTGCTTCCCCTACTTCGCCAAGCACGACTACTGCTCGATCTGCCTCCCGGTCTGCGTCTACAACCACAAGGAGTGGGCGCGCGACTTCGAGGGATTCGAGACGAGGCTCTTCCCCGAGGTCGTCATGCACGAGCCGCCCCCGCCCGTCGACCTCCCCGCCGAGAAACGCCATCTCTACTGAACACGTCGGGACGTTGACCCGTCTCCGCCCCTGAGGCTGCCATGACCTGGATCAAGACCATTCCCTTCACGCAGGCGAGCGAGGAGCTCTTGAAGGCGCTCGAGGCGCAGCACAAGCTCTACCCCAAGGAGTACGCGCGCCAGCCGGGCGACGACGGCAGCAAGAGCATCGTCTCGACCCACACCCTCATCCCCGACGCGCTCCACCACGCCTTCGCCACCTTCGGCGCCTTGACCTCGCCCGAGCTCCCCTTGAGCCGCGCCCAGCAGGAGATGATCACGACCCGGGTCTCGGCCGTGAACCGGTGCCACTATTGACTGGAGTCTCACGCAGAGTTTCTGCGTGCCGTGACCCTCGACGACGCATTCGTGAAGGCGCTGGTCGAAGACTACGACAAGGCGCCGCTCTCCGACGGCCGACCGCGCGATGCTCGACTACGTGACCCAGCTCACCAAGGACGCGACCCGCATCACCCCGGAGTACCACGAGCGCCTGCGCTCGGTGGGCTTCGACGACCGCGGGATCCTGCAGATCACGCTGATCGCCTCGTGGTTCAACTACATCAATCGCGTGGCGGACGCGCTGGGCGTGGGTCGGGACTGAGCCGTTCCTCGTCCTTCAGGGTCAGGACCTGGAGCCGGTCCACGGGAAGCCCCTTGAAGCGCCAACGGGAGCCGCCGGGCATCGTCACCTCCACGTCGACGGGCCCGGCATGGGAGCCGAGGCCGAAGCTCGCGCGCAGGTCGCTCTGCGAGAGATAGCTTCCTCCGGAACGAACCTCCCGGACCTGGCGCCGGCCGCTCGCATCGACGGTGACCCGGGCGCCGATGCAGAAGCGGTTGCGCCCTGCCTTCTCCAGGCGAAAGGTCGCCCAGTGGTGGCCCGTCTTCTGCCGGTTCTCGAGCAGGGTCGGCAGTGTCGTCCACGTTGCTCACCACGAGGTCCTGGTCGCCGTCGCCGTCGATGTCGCCCACCGCCAGGCCGCGACTCGCCTTCTGGACGGCGAGACCGGGGCCCGCCGAATCGGAGACGTCGCGGAACTTCCCTTCCTTGCCGAGCAGGAGCTGGTTCCTCTGCCGGAAGGTCTCCTTGAGGGCCGGGAACTCGTCCACGTTCGTGTAGATGTGGCCGTTCGCGAGGAAGAGGTCGAGCCAGCCGTCCTGATCGGCGTCGAGGAAGGCGACCCCCCAACCCATGCGCTCGAAGGTGCGGGCGGCGAGGCCGGACGAAGTGGTCGCGTCTTCGAAGCCCGTCCCGTCCAGGTTGCGGTAGAGCGTCTTCGTGTCGTGGGCGAACGTGGTGAGCACCAGGTCCAGGCGGCCGTCGGCGTCGTAGTCGCCGGAGTCGACTCCCATGCCGGCCTGGGCGCGGCCTTCGGCGTTCACGGCCACGCCGCTCAGGAGGCCAACGCTCTCGAACGTCCCGTCGCCCCGGTTGTGGTAGAGGAAGTTGGGAATGGTGTCGTTGGCCACGAAGAGGTCCACGAAGCCGTCGCCGTCGTAGTCGGTGGCCAGGACCCCGAAGCCGTAGCCTTGGCCGAGTCGTTGAGACCGTGCGCGTGGGCGGCCTCGACGAAGGTCCCGTCTCCCCTGTTCTCGAAGAAGAGATCGGCCTCTCCGGGCAGGCCCACGGGGCCGACCATCGTCTTGGGCCCGCCTCTCCAGGTGAGGGTGCGCTCGGCCTTCCGCACCTCCTCCCAGGTGGTCGCGACGTAGCGCGCCACGTAGAGGTCGAGCTTGCCGTCGCCTTTGGCGTCGAAGAAGGTGCAGCCCGTGCTCCAGCCGCCGGCCTGCACGCCGGCCTTTGCCGCCGTCTCCGTGAACGTCCCGTTTCCGTTGTTCCGGAAGAGGAAGTTCGGGCCGAAGTTGGTCACGTAGAGGTCGAGCTTCCCGTCGTCGTCGAAGTCGCCGGCGCAGACCCCGTTGCCCCAGGCTGCGGCGTCGACGCCCGCCTCCCTGGACACGTCCTTGAACTTCCAGTTGCCGAGGTTCTTGTAGAGGGCGTTCTTGTGGAAGACGGGCTGCCGGCGCTCGTCGAGCTCGCCCGCGGTCACGACGTAGATGTCGAGCAGGCCGTCGCCGTCGTAGTCGAGAAGGGCAATACCGCTGCCTCCAGACTCGAGGATGTGGTCCTTGGTGGGCCCGCCGCAGTAGCTCCGGGCGTCGAGGCCCGGTCCTTCCACGAGCTCCACCGGTGAAGGCGCTCCCGCGGCATCCTCCGACGCCGGGACCTGCATCGGGGCCGGACCCATGGCCGAGGCGTGACCCCCGACGGCCGGCTCGGCCACCTTGGTCTGCGCGTAGCTCCCCTGGAAGCTCAACCCGAGGGGCGGCTCGCCGCGCAGGCGCGCACCCACGCGGTCGATCAGCTTCCGATAAGGCTCGAGGGAAAGCGCAGGCTCGGTCAACGCGGAGAGCTCCGCGGCCGCCCGCCCGAGCTCCGCACGCAGGGCGGATGGCAACGGCCCTTCGCGGCCCGAGGCCTCCGGCTCGGCCTGGAGCGCAGCCATCGCCTGGCCCGCTTCCTTCAGCATCCTGAGCCGCTCTCCGGCGGTGAGGCTTGCGTCGGCCGCTCGCTGTAGCCGGTCGGCGGCTTCGCGCTGGAGGGCGAGGGCCCGCGCGCGGGTAGGCGCCTCGTCCGCCGCGGGGGCCGAGGCCAGAGCCCCGTCCCCGTGGCTCACGGCGACGCAGGCGAGAAGCAGGGCCCCGGCGGCGAGCGCCCGGCACCAGGTCATCGCGCTCCTCATCGCGACGTCCGGAGCTGGGCCAGCATCTCCTGGGCCATCCCGTTCTTCGGGTTTCTCTGGAGAAGCAGCTCGAGGACCTGGATCCCCTCTCGCTTCCGCCCCGCGCCCAGATAGACCTTGGCCAGGGTCAGATAGCTCGGCTCGAAGCCCGGCTCCTTCTCCAGGAACCGCTGGAGAAGGGCAGTGGCTCCGGGGCCGTCGCCCCGGGCCGCGAGGACGAGAGCGAGGTTGTTGGTGGCTTCGCCGTACATCGGGCCGCGCGGTGACCGCTCGCTTGAAGTAGGCCTCCGCCTGCTCGAGATCCCCGGTCTGGCCGAAGAAGATGCCGAGGTTGTTGAGGGCTTCGGGAAAATCGGGCTCGCGCAAGGAGGGCCTTCTGGTAGAGCGCGATAGGCCTGCTGGTCGTGCTCGGTCTGGAAGAGCGCGTAGCCGAGGTTGTTGAGGGCATCGGCGAAGTCGCGGCCTGGCCTCGAGCGCCGACGCGGAAGCGCGCGATCGCCCCGGGGACGTCGCCGCTCTGGGCCAGGAGCGCGCCCGAGGCTGTTGCTGGCCTCGGCATGACCCGGGTCGAGCTTCAAGGCGCGCTCGAAGGCCAGCCGGGCCTCGCGGGGCCGGCCGTTCTTCATGTCGAGGGTCCCGAGGTTGTAGAAGGCGATGGCGCTCGGGTCGAGCCGGGCGACGCGCTCGAACCCCGCGAGCGACGCGCGTTCTCGTAGCCCTGCTCGGCGAGCTCCAGGCTGTACTGGAAGTCGTTGCGTTCGGCGGGAGGCGTCACGAAGGTCCCGCCGAAGGGCACGGCCCGGGCCAGACGTTCGGCGGGCGCCGCTTCGATCTTCGGAATGTCCGCGAGCACCAGGCCCGCATCGATCTGGTCGCGATAGACCTTCACCACGGCTCCCTGGCCATCGAGGAGCAGCAGCGTGGGCAGGCGCAGATCCTCACGCCGATCGAAGAGGTAGCGGCTCAGGATGGAGTACGCTCCCGCCATCTCGTCGCCGGCGAGGGCCACCGAGAGGCCGGTGCCCTTGGTCGCCTCGCGGACCTTCGACTCCTGCTCGGCGGGATCGACCGACACCGCGAGCACGGGGACGCCGGCCGCGGCGAACGCGGCGCCCTGTCCGGACAGCCCATCGAGGGCTCGCAAGGAGGGCGGCGGCCGAGGCTCCAGAACAGGAGGAGCGCGGGCTTGCCGCGCCAGCGCCGACGAGGAGCGCTCCTGCCCCGCGAGGTCGCGAAGCGAGAAGTCGGGAGCCGGGACCGGGCCGATAGAGCCACGTGCCGGCGAGCCGTCGCTTCGTCGCCGGCGCCCCGGAGCGGACGCCGTGGGCCGGCGCGAGCGCGCTCGGGCGACGAGGGGCTCGCGTCGCGGAGTGTCCTTCCCCTCCTCGACGAAGATCGCGCTGGTCGAGCGGCACGTCCGTGAGGGTCTGGACCGCGCCGCTCGGCCAGCGGATCTCGACCGTCGACGGCGCCCCGGCTCTGGCCGAGGCCGAAGAGCAGCTCCTTCGAGTGCTGCGAGATGAAGCCGGAGCCGGCCTGCACGACCTTCGTCCGCCGCAGACGGTCCGTCACGACCGTGACCCGGGCCCCGACCGCGTCGCGATTGCTCGTGCGTCCCGCGTCAGACGCACCGCCAGCGAGGCGTTCTTCTCTCCGTAGTCGTTCCGGAAGAGGCGCAGCTGCGGCGTCGAGCGCGCGGCCATCACGGCCAGGTCCGCGTCGCCGTCCCGTCGAAGTCGAGAACCGCGAAGGAGCGGCCGTCCTGGTCGAGGTCGAGGCCGACGCTGCCCGAGACGTCCACGAAGCCGCCGCGGCCGTCGTTGCGCAGAGGACCGTTGCGCTCGTGCCGCGCCTGGGACCCGTTCTCGGCGAGCAATCGGTTGGTGGCGCGCCAGGCGTCGTCGAAGGAGGTGCCGCGCCGCGCGTCGAGAGGAGAGCGGGCCGTGACCTGCCGCCAGAAGAAGCTGTCGAGATCGAGGTCGTCCTCGCCGGGATCGCGGGTGAACATGCCGTTCGACCACGTAGAGGTCCTGGAACCCGTCGTTGTCGAAGTCGAAGGCATCGGACGACCAGGCCCAACGCCCCATCTCCGCCCCGGCCCGAAGCGTCACGTCCTCGAACGTCCCGTCGCCGCGGTTGCGGAAGAGCGAGTTGCCGCGCGCGTGGCGCTCGTAGAGCTCCCGGACCGCGGGCGGCGCGTCGGGCTTGAAGCCAGGCGCTCCCGTGACGCGCTGTCCGGCCGCCGTCCACATGTTGCCGGTGTAGATGTCCAGGTGGCCGTCGTTGTCGTAGTCGAGGAAGGTGGCACTCATCCCCGCGCCCGAAGTCCTCGACCCCCGCCTGCTCCGCCACGTCCTTGAAGGTCACCTTGCCGTTCGTCGAGCCCCTCGTTGTGGTAGAGGTTCTTGCGTCCGAAGTCGTTGGCGACCAGCAGGTCGGGCCAGCCGTCGCTCGTCGTAGTCGCCCCAGGCCGCGGCGAAGCTGAAGCGGTCGTTGTTCTCGCCGAGGCCGACTTCGTCGGTCACGTCCACGAAATGGCCGTGGCCGTCGTTCCGGAGGAGCACGTTCGGCGGTCCGTTCTGCGCGTCGTGGTAGGGCGTGGGGGTGCCCGCCTTGTCCTCGCTCGCGCCGATGAAGTAGGCGTACGTGCACAGGTACACGTCGAGGAAGCCGTCGCGGTCGTAGTCCGCCACGGCCACCGACGTGGGCGAGCCGCGCAGCGCGCCCTTGAAGCGGAAGGCGTCGGGCGCGAGGGTGAAGCGGCCGTGGCCGTCGTTCCGGTAGCAGGAGCAGCCCCGTGCGGGTGACGAGGATGAGGTCCTGGTCGCCGTCGTTGTCGACGTCGGCGAACAGCGACTGGAAGTGCTGTCGAGCACCCCCACGCCCGGCGGCCTCGGTCACGTCCGCGAACGTGCCGTCGCCCTGGTTGCGGAACAGCCGGTTCGGCAGGCCCGAGGGCTGCGAGACGTAGAGGTCGTCGAGCCCGTCGCCGTCGGCATCGCCCACCGAGACGCCGTGGTGCCCCATCCCCCCCGGCATGAACACCGCGTCGAGCTGGCCGAGCCAGTGGTCGAGGCCGTGCGAGAGCTGCCGGCGAAAGGACGCGTTCGCGCCGAAGGCCGCGTCGGTGATCTCGTCGAAGATCGGCTTGGCAGCCCGGCTCCGCTGCGCCTGAAGCGCCACCCACTCGGTGATGCGCCAGGCGCCGTCCGGACCGCGTCGCCAGTCGATGCGCCAGCGGCCCACGCGCTCCAGACGCCACGACGCCGGGCTCGAGCCGACGAGGTCGTACCGCACCTCCGTGCGCGCGCCGTTGCCCCTCGAGCGCTCCTTGGATCGAGGTGATCAGGAACTCCGCCACGCGCACCTCGTCCATGCCCAGGACGAGGCCCACGAGGTCGTCGGCGAACGAGCGACGATCGCGGTCGAGGGCCGTGGAGAGCCCCTCCGCCCTCCAGATCTCCAGCAAGGGGCTACGGCTCACCGCCGTCTCCGGCAAGGGCGACAGGCGGGCCCCGCGAAAGTCGGGCGCGAGCAGGAGGTCCGCAGCCTCGCGGGCGCGGCGAGGGTCGGTGCGGAGCAGGGTGCGGAGCTCGCCCAGCCGAAGCGCCAACTCCGCCGCGTCCTTCTCCTCGGGGAAGGCGTCCGTGCCGGGCGCCGAGGTGGCGCAGCACCGGCTCGAGGGACGCGGGGACCTGCCGCTCCGGCCGGTAGTGGAACACCGCGGGCTCGTCGGCCGGCACGAGGGCGGCTCGGAGGACCATCGAAGCGAGGAGGCGCGAAGACTCGGCGGTGAGCCCTCGGTGGGGACCCACGTCATGGCTGGGGCCGGAGCTCGCGGATCATCTGAAGCGCGAGCGGGTTCTTGGGGTTTCGCTGCAACAGCCGCTCGAGGACCTGAACCGCCTCGGCGCTTCTGGTCGGTGCTCGCGTAGATCTTGGCCAGGGTCACGTAGGTCATCTCGAAGTCCGGAGACTCCTTCGAGCAGTCGCTGGAGCACCGCGATTGCACCCGCGACGTCCTCGCGGGCCATGAGCACGAGGGCGAGGTTGTTGCCCGCCTCGCCATAACCGGGGCGCTTGTCGACCGCCTGCTTGAACGACGCCTCGGCGCGAGGAGGATCTCCCTCGCGACGCGTAGTAGATCCCGAGATTGTTGAAGGCCTCGGGAAAGTCGGGCTGTAGGGTCAGGGCCTTCTGGTAGAGGTCGAAGGCCTCGCGGTTCCGGCCCATTTGCAGAAGGGCGTAGCCGAGGTTGTTGAGCGCATCGGGATAGTCGGGAGTCGTCTCGAGCGCGATCTTGAAGCGCGCGACCGCCGCGGGAAGATTGCCGCCCTGGGCCAGGAGCGCGCCCAGGCCGTTGCTGGCCTCCGAGAAGTCCGGCTTCACCTCGAGGGCCCGCGCGAACGCGGCCTGCGCCTTGGCCGATTGTCCGCTCTTCATGTAGAGCGTGCCCAGGCTGTAGAGCGTGAAGGCGCTCGGAGTCGCCCTTCGCGGCGCGCTCGAAGGCCAGTAGCGCCTTCGACTCGAAGCCCTGCTCGACGAGCTCGAGCCCGTACTGGAGGTAGTTGCGCTGGCCCGGGGTCCCGTAGAACATGCCCCTCGAAAGGCATGGCCCGCGCCAGACGCTCGGGCGACCGCGCCGTCGATCTTCGCGGCGTCGGCGACACCTCGGCGACCTTGACCTCCTCACGATAGGCCTTGACGATCTCGCCCTGCGGCGATTCAAGCAGGAACGCCGTGGGCAGGCGCAGGTCGTCCTTGGTCACGAACAGGTAGCGGTTGAGGAGCGCAGTAGGCCGGCCCGACCTCGTCGCTGCCGAGCGCCACGGTGCAGACCGGTGACCGCGCTGGCAGCGGCCTCGGCCTTGGCTGCGCCGGAGGCAGTCGAGGGACACGGCCAGGACCGAGACCCCGGCCTGGGCCAGGGCGGCCTGACCGCTCGCGAGGCTCCTGGAACGCGGCCTGCGAGGCGGCTGACGACGTGCTGCCCAGAGACGAGCAGCGCGGGCTGGCCGCGCAGGGCGGCGAGCGATGTGCTCGCGGCCGTCGGGTCCCGGCAGGCGAGAAATCGGGGGCTGGAAACGGCTCGTAGAGCCAGGAGGCGGTGGGCAGTCGCGCGGGCTCGGTGCGCTCGGCCGGCGCCCGTCGGTCGCCGACGACCTTGCGGAACGGTTCAGCAAGGCGGCTCTCCGCCCTCCGAGAGCCTGATCCGTTGGTTGAGCGGGACGTCGCTCAGGGTCTGGCGCAGGCCGCTCGGCCACTCGACGGCGACCTTCGAGATCCGCTGGCTCGGGCCGAGACCGAACAGCAGCTCCTTCGAGTGCTCGCGAGATGAACCCCGAGCCCGCCCGCACCACCTGCGTGCGCCGCAGCACGTCGGTCTCGACCGTCACCCGCGCCCCGACCGCGTCGCGATTGCTGCTTCGTCCCGGTGAGGCGCACGGCGACGGACGCGTTGCGGCCGCCGAGATCGTTCCGGAAGAGCCGAAGCTGGGGCGCCGCAGCGCGCCGCCATCACGCGAGGTCGGGGTCGCCGTCCAGGTCGTAGTCGAACACCGCGAAGGACCGGCCGTCCTGGTCGAGGTCGAGGCCCGAAGCTGCCCGACACGTCGTCGAAGTGGCCGTGGCCGTCGTTGCGCAGGAGCACGTTGCGCTGGTGACTCGCCTGGGAGCCGTCGGCCAGGAGCCGGTTGATCGCGCGCCAGGCGTCGTCGTAGGGAGTGCCGGTCACCCGCGTCAGCGGCGAGCGCGCCACGACCTGGCGCCAGAAGAACCCGTCCAGGTCCTCCTGGTCGACGGCGCTTCGCCCCTCCGCGTGAACATGCCGTTGACCACGTAGAGGTCCGCGAAGCCGTCGTTGTCGAAATCCATGCCGTCCGAGCGACCAGGCCCAGCGCCCCATCTCGGCGCCCGCGCCACGAGGGTCACGTCCTCGAAGGTTCCGTCTCCCCGGTTGCGGAAGAGCGAGTTGCCGCGGGCGTGTCGACGGTAGAGATCGCGGATCTCCGGAGGAGCGTCGGGCATGAAACCGGGCTCCGCGGTGATCCGCTGACCGGCCGCCGACCACATGTTGCCGGTGTAGATGTCCAGGTGGCCGTCGTTGTCGTAGTCCACGAAGGCGGCGCTCATGCCCGGCGCCGTGGTCCTCGACCCCGGCCTCCGTCGGTGACGTCCTGGAAGGTGACCTTGCCGTTCCTCAGCCCCTCGTTGTGGTAGAGGTTCTTGCGGCCGAAGTCGTTGGCGACCAGCAGGTCCGGCCAGCCGTCCTCGTCGTAGTCGGCCCAGGCCGCGGCGAAGCTGAAGCGGTCGTTGCTCAGGTCGAGGCCCACTTCCTTCGTCACGTCCTCGAAGTGTCCTTGGCCGTCGTTGCGGAAGAGCACGTTGGGCGGCCCGTTGCGTGCGTCGTGGTAGGGGTTGGGCGATCCGCCCTTGTCCTCGCCCGCGCCGATGAAATAGGAGTACGTGCAGAGGTAGAGGTCGAGGAAGCCGTCGCGATCGTAGTCGGCCATCGCGATCGACATGGGCGACCCCTTGAGCCGGTCCTTGAAGCGGAAGGCGTCGGGCGCGATGCGAGAAACGGCCCTTGCCGTCGTTCAGGAAGAGGAGCAGTCCCGCCCGTGGTCACGAGCACCAGGTCCTGGTCGCCGTCGTTGTCGACGTCCGCGAAGAGGGACTGCGCGGTGTCGTCGAGCACGGCCAGGCCGGCGCGCTCGGTCACGTCCTCGAAGGTGCCGTCGCCCCGGTTCCGGTAGAGGCGATTGGGAAGGCCGGCGGGCTGCGCCACGTAGAGATCCTCGAGGCCGTCGCCGTCGGCATCGCCCACCGAGACGCCGTGGTGCCCCATCGAGTCGAGCATGAACACCGAGTCGAGGGTGGCGAGCCAGGCGTCGAGGCCCGAGGCGAGCTGGCGCCGGAACGACGGGTTGCGCCCGAGGCTCGTCTCGGTGACCTCCGTGAAGACGGGAGCCTGGGCGCGGCTCTCGCACCTGGTTCGAGGCCGTCCATTCGGAGACGCGCCACGTCGCCGTCCCCGCCGCGGCGCCAGACCATCCGCCAGCGCCCGACGCGCTCGGCTCGCCAGGCGTCCGGGCCCGTGCCCACGAGGTCGTAGCGCACGTCCGTGCGCGCGTCCTCGGTCGGGCCCGGCGCGACCTCGATGGCCGTGATCAGGAACTCCGCCACGCTCACCGCGGAGAGGCCGGCCACGAGGCCCGCGAGCTGCTGGCCGAAGAGGGCTCGGTCGCTCACCGTGGGCGAAGCACCGTGGCCCCGGAGGACCTCGAACGAGCCCGAGGAAGCGGCCGTGATCTCCTCGGCGGGGTTCAAGCGAGCCGCCCTTCAGTCGGACGCGAGCAGCCAGTCGATGTCCGCCCGGGATCTGACCCGGCTTGTCGCGCAGGAGCGTGCTCAGACGAGCCAGGCGCTCCTCCAGCTCTCGAGCGATCTTCTCCTCAGGGAAGTCGTCGCCGCCGGGAGTGACGTGCCGAAGGATGGGATCGAGCGCGGGAGGACTTCGGACGTGGGGCCGATAGGAGAGAGGCCGGCGGCGGGCGAGGGAGGGGCGGCCGATAGGGGTGGCGGCGCGAGAGGAAGAAGAAGGACGAGCAGAAGTGAGGTAGCGCTCTTGCGCATCGGTCTCCGACCCGCCGCTGACTGGTCCTCGCTGCGGGGCTTCAAGTATGGCCCAAACCAAAATATGGGGAGGGCCCGAAGGCCCTCCCCATGACACGGGCGGGCGCAACGAGGCGCGCCCACCCCCGGTCTAGAACCCGAACTTCGCCGCGAACTCCAGGACCCGGGCCGCGTTCGCGGTGCTCAGGATCTGGCCGAACTGCCCCGGGTTCGTGATGTCACGCACCGGCATGCCCTTGTTGGGGTGGTTGAACAGGTTGAAGGCCTCCATCCGGAACGTGAGGATCCGGGACCCTCCGAGCGCGAAGTTCTTGTCGAGGCTGAAGTCCACGTTCCAGTAGCCGGGCCCGGTCCAGATGCCGATGCCCGAGTTGCCGAAGGTGCCGAGCGCGGCCGGCTTGAACGCCGCGATGTTGAGATAGTTGTCCCAGCCGCCGTTGCCGGTCTGGGGGTCGACGCCCTCGACCCGGTCGGGACGCTCGAACGAGAAGCCGCTGTTCTGCAGCGAGCTTCCCGGGCCCCATCCGGCGACCGTCGTACCGGGCAGGCCGCTGCGCACGGTGAGGATCGAGCTCACGTTCCAGCCGCCGAGAAGGGCCTGGGTGACGCCGCTCCAGTTGGTGCCGATCTTCCGGTCCTTGCCGATGGGCAGCTCGTAGGCCCCGGAGACGCTGAGGTTGTGCTTGGAGGAGAACCAGAGCGGGCCGTAGTCGAGCATCATGTCGTACGAGTTGTAGTTGCCGTCGCCGCCGAGCCCGGTGTTGGGCGAGTTGGCGCTGTAGCCGCCCCAGCCGGGACCGTAGAAGCCGGGGTTGTCACCGAGCGACTTGCTGAGGGTGTACGAGGCCAGGAACTCGAAGCCGTTCGCACGACGGCGCCGCATGCTGACCTGGAGGCCGTTGTAGTTGGCCACGGCGTCGGACGAGGTGTAGCGCACTGCGCCGGTGATGCCTTCCGGGGCGAGCCGCCGCCGATCCTGGTAGGGCGCCCAGGTCGAGGGGTCACCCACCCCAGGCAGGGCCTGGTTGTAGTCGCGGAAGGCCACGACATGGCTCGAGTCGCTTCCCACGTAGCCGACGCTCAGCGACGTGGTGCTCGGTGATCTGGCGCTCCACGAAGAGGTTCCACTGGTGGGTCACCTGGGGCCGGAGGTCGGTCTGCCAGGCACGGAGCTGGACGTTCGTGATGTCGGCGACGTCGGCGAAGCCCACGCCCATGGAGCCGGGGGTCTCGACGAAGGGCTTCGTGAACTCGCCGAAGAACGGCGGATTCAAGGGCAGCCGGCAGTTGGCGCCGGTGCCCTCCTGGTACTGGACCATCCCGTAGCCGCCACGGACGACCGTCCGCTCGTTCGCGGTCCAGGCGAAGCCGACCCGGGGCGAGAAGCCGCCGTAGTAGGCCTTGTACAGGCCGTCGCCGAATTCCCCGCCGGGCTCGATGCGCGCGCCCGTGTTGATGTCGAAGTTGACCTGCTGGTTGTTCTCCTCCTTGATCGGCGAGGCGTACTCCCAGCGGAGGCCGAGGTTCAAGGTCAGCTTGGAGTTGACCTTGAAGTCGTCCTGGACGAAGAGGCCGATGCGGTTCTGGAGCTGGGTCCAGGGGCTGCTCTCGCCGATCGACTTGCTGCCCACCTGGTCGAGCAGGAAGTCGGCGAAGCCGAAGCCCGTGAAGCCGCCGTTGAAGGCGAAGCTGCCGAGGAGGCCGCTGTTGCTCGCGTAGTCCTGACCCATGGTGTAGTGCAGCCACTGGCCGCCCATCGAGAAGTAGTGCCGGCCGCGCGACAGCGCGAGCTTCTCGCTGACCTGGAAGGTCTTGTTGTCGGTCTTGTGGCGGATCGCGTTGGTGCCGATCCCGTCGATCCCGCTGTTGCCGAAGCCGAGCGCGCTCATCCCGGGCACCCGCTGGTCGCCGGGGATGCCGACGGTCGGCGTTGTAGTCACCGAGGCCGTTGTCCTGGGGAGGATTGTCGAGAACGATCTGGCTCCAGCCGATGCGCAGGTCGTTGACCGCGGTCGGGCTGAAGACGTGCGCCCAGTTGAAGGCCATGTTCTTCGCGTCGTTGAACTGCGTCCCGCCGAAGACGAGGGGGAAGGCGGTCGCGATGTCCTGGAAGTCGTAGCTGGCCAGGGAGACCCGCAAGGAGACGTTGTCCCTCGGCGAGGCCGCGTAGTCGAGCTTCAGATCGCCCTGGTGGTTGCGGTTCTGCGAGTCGCGGTTGCTCACGTAGTTGCCGGCGAGCCCCGGGCGGTTGGGCAGGGGGTAGTTCGTGGTGTTGCCGAGGATCGCCCGGGCCTGGGGGCTGAAGCGGCTCGCGGGGATGATGTTGCCGGGGAACGGCTAGCCGGTCAGGGGGTCGCTGATCACGGTGCCGCTCGCGAGCAGGCTCGAGAAGTCCCCGTTGCGCCACTCGGGCGGCGCCACCGAGGCGGCCCCCTCGCCGGGGCGGTTGACCCGCGTGCCCTGGTAGTTCACGAAGAAGAACAGCTTGTTCTTGACCAGCGGGCCGCCCAGCGTCCCGCCGAAGATCTGCTGCGTGAAGTCGCCCTTCTTCGCGCCGGACCGGTTGTTCGCCCAGCGAGTTGGCGTCGAAGCTGTCGTTGCGCGCGAACACGAAGGCGCCGCCGTGGAACTCGTTGCTCCCCGACTTCGTGACCGCGCTGACCACGCCCCCGGCCACGTTGCCGAACTCGGCCGAGTAGTTGTTCGTCTCGACCCGCATCTCGGCGATCGCGTCGGGGCTCGGGTAGTAGGCGATCTGGTTGTCGACGGCCTCGTTCTGGTCGACGCCGTCGAGCATGAAGTTGTTGCTCTGCTCGCGCTGGCCGTTGACGTAGGGGCGGCCCGACGACACCGTCGGGTTGGCCTCGGTGAAGCTGTCCGGGGCGTGGGTCTGAACGCCGGGCGCCAGCAGGGCGAGCTGCGCGAAGTTCCGGCCGTTCAGGGGCAGGGCCACCACGGTGGTGCCGGAGATGACCTCGCCGACGACCGCGTTCTCGGTCTGGAGGATCGGGTTCACCCCGACGACCTCGACCTGCTCGCTGACCGCGCCCAGCTCGAGCTTGAGGTTGACGCGGGCGACCTGCCCGGTTTCGAGGGTGATCGGGTTCGTGGTGACGCTCTTGAATCCCTGTGGCCTCGGCCTTGACCACGTAGCTGCCGATGCGGCAAGCCCGAGATCGTGTAGACGCCCGCGTCGTTCGACTGGCCCTTGTACTCGACCCGGGTAGCTCTGGTTCACGGCCACGACCGCGGCGGCCTTGAGGACGGCGCCGGTGTTGTCCGTCACCGTGCCCGTGACGCTCGCCGTCACCGACTGGCCGAGAACCGGAGAAGCGAGGGCAACCACCAGCAACAGGAGCCAACCCCCCTTCGACCAATTCCAGCGTTTTGTTTCCATGGCCTGATTCCTCTCCCTTAGTAGGTCCGGCAGAACCTCGGCCCGGGCTCGACAACTCCCCTGCCGACGCCAAAGTGGTTATGACCTCATGACCTCTGGACGGCGAGACTACCCCTTCTGAATTCGAAGTCAAGCTCTTTTTGAGAGCTTCTCCTGATTTTCTATGCTGGCGGACGGCGGGAGTCGCTTCGGTTCCTTGGAGTCTGGGGAAAGCCTTTCCGGATAGGAGGTGGACCGCCCCCAGGGGAGCCCTGCAAGCGTCCATTGCCCTTGACGTTAGGGCGTCACGGAGGTAGCCTGCTCGCTCCAAGATGCTGAATCGAAGCAGCCCGATACCGCTCTATCACCAGCTAGGAGAGGAAATCACCCGGCTGATCGATACGGGCGTCTGGCCTGCCAAGACCCAGCTCCCCTCGGAGCGCGAGCTGTGTGAGCGCTTCGGCATCAGCCGCATCACCGTCCGGCAGACCTTGCACCAGCTCGTGTCCGAGGGTCGCCTCGTGCGGGCTCACGGCCGGGGGACGTTCGTAGCTCATGCTCCCCTCCGGAAGTGGTTGTTACCACTCGTGGGCTTCACGGAGGACATCACCTCGAGGGGACAAAAGCCCGGCGCCCACGTCCTGGCCTTCGAATCCGTGATACCACCGCCCGCCGTGGCGGAGGAGTTGCAACTGGCAGAAGGCGAGCGGGCCATCGTCTTGAAACGCCTGCGCCTGGCCGACGGGGTGCCGATGGCGGTGGAGACGGTCCACGCGCCCGAGAAGCTCTGCCCCGGGATCCTTTCCGAGAACCTCGAGGACCATTCGTTCTACGGCCTGCTCGGGCGCAGATACGGAATCCACCCCGAACGGGCGTCGCAGAGCTGGCAGGCGGTGGCCTGTCCCCGGCCCGACGCCAGACTTCTGGGCATCCGCACCGGGAGCCCGGTACTCCAGATCGGGCGAACGACCTACGAGAGAGGCGGGCGGGCGTTCGAGCACCTTCAGTCGTTCTTCCGCGGCGACCGCTACGTCTACGTGGCAGAGCTGGGCGATCCCGCCCACGAGAAAGCACTCCCCGCGGCGGTCGCCACGACGGCTCGCTGACCGCCAGGCGTCCGGCATCGGCCAGCGGCCGCCCATAAAACTCTTGACTTCGGCTGGTTCTCGCGTACCCTTCCCGACTGGTCATTACCAGTCGTCGGGGGATTCTTCAATGCTTCCGCGGGCGGATCCTGGGCGTCAGTTGGGCACCCCCCGACACCCACCGGGCGTGGTCGAGGTTTGGCGAAGCTCGCCGAAGCACAGCCGAGGCGGTTGTCGAATAGGATTAGACCCCAGGAGAGACAAAGCGGTGACCGGAAGCTCGGGAACATGGAATTGACGCCTGGCCGACCGTTTGCCGTTCGCGGGCGGCTGGCGATGGACGGCCGGTTGACGCCCGGAACGGTGGTCGTCGAAGGCGCGGAGATCAAGGCGGTCCTCGGCGGCGAGGTGCGGGACGGCGACCTGCCTCCGGAGATTCAGGAGGCGGCCATCGTCGCTCCCGGCCTCATCGACCTGCAAGTGAACGGCGCCTTCGGGGTCGAGGTGGGCACGAGCGCCGAGGCGCTGCGCCACCTGGCCACGCAGCTTCCCTCCACCGGCGTGACCGGCTTCCTCCCGACCCTGGTCAGCTCTCCCGCCGAGCTCTACCCGCGGGCGTTTCAAGCCTTCGAAGAGGCACGGGATGCCCAGGGCGCCGTACCCCTCGGGCTGCACATCGAAGGGCCCTTCCTCTCGCGCCAGCGCCCGGGCGTCCACCGTCTGAATGCGATCGACGGGGCTTCCGCGGACACCTTCGAGGGCTGGCTCGACGCGCCCTCGGTCCGCCTCGTGACCCTGGCCCCCGAGCGGGAAGGAGCGAAAGAGCGCATAAGGCGCCTGCGGGAACGCGGGATCGTGGTGAGCCTGGGTCACACCAACGCGACCTACGAGGAGTTCGTGCTCGGCATCGACCAGGGCGCCACCATGGTGACCCACCTCTACAGCGCGATGTCGGGCTTCCTGCACCGGGCGCCCGGAGCCGTGGGCGCGGCCCTCCTCGACGATCGGATCACCGCGGGGCTGATCGTGGACGGCGTGCACTCCCATCCCGCCAGCGTCGGCCTCGCGATCAAGGCCAAGGGGCCCGAGCGGATCGCCCTCGTCACCGACTCGATCGCGGGCGCCGGCCAGAGCCCCGGGGTCTATCAGATCGACGGGCAGGACATCCTGGTGGAAGCCACCTTCGCGCGGCTGCCCGACGGCACCCTCGCGGGCTCGGTGCTGACCCTCGACCAGGCCGTGCGTTTCGCGGTGACGTTCGGGGCCAGCATCGCGGACGCGCTGCGCATGGCGAGCGAGGTCCCGGCGCGGGTGCTGGGCCTGTCGCGCAAGGGACGGCTCGCGGTGGGGGCCGACGCCGACCTCGTCCTCCTCGACGCGGAGCTCGCGGTGCTCGCCACCTACGGCCGCGGGCGCGCGCTCTACCGGAGGGACACCGCCGCTCCCGCCTCCTTGAGCCTGCGCTCGGGCCGTGTCTGAGGCCGTCCGTCTCGAGATCTGCTGCGGGTCACTCGACGATGCGCTCTCGGCCCAGGAAGGCGGCGCCGACCGCATCGAGCTGTGCGCGGCGCTCTGCGTGGGCGGGCTCACTCCCTCGCTGGGGACCCTGCTCGAGGTCAAGGCCCGCCTCGCGATTCCCGTGATGGTGATGATCCGGCCGCGGGCGGCGGGATTCCACTACCACGATCGGGAGATCGCGGTCATGGAGCGTGACGTGACGGCGGCGGTCGAGGCCGGCGCGGAGGGCGTCGTCCTCGGGGCGCTCATGGCCGACGGCTCGGTCGACGAGCCCGCCTGTCGACGGCTGCGCAACGCGACCCGAGATCGCGAGGTGGTGTTCCATCGGGGGTTCGACGTCACTCCCGACCCGTTTCGCGCCCTGGAGCAGCTCGTCGACCTCGGCTTCACGCGAGTCCTCACGAGCGGCGGGGGCCAGAGCGCCGTGGAAGGTGCTTCGACCGTGCGCCGTCTCGTCGACGCAGCGCGAGGGCGTATCGAGATCCTCCCCGTCGGGGGCATCCGCGCCCACAACGCCCGGGCCGTGTTGGCGGCGACCGGCTGCCGCCAGGTTCACCTGAGCGCATTCGGTGCCCTTCGCGATCCCTCGACCGCGGCGCGGCCCGAGATCAGCTTCCTCACCGAGCATCAGCCGCCCGACCAGTACGCCCAGACGGACCCCGAGATGGTTCGCGAGATCGCCCGGATCCTGCGCCAGGCCTCGCCGCTACCTGGCTCTCCGAGCTAGGCCGCGGGGGGCTTGCCCCCGAACTGGTCCTTCATCTGGTCGAAGACCCGGATCATCTCGGTGATGGTGCGGGGCACGTACTCGGACCGGAGGTAGACCCAGCCCGTCTCGCGGTAGAGCTTGCGTCCGCGGATGCGCGCGTGGGCCAGGCGCTTCGTGCGCACGTCCTTGGCCACCGCCGCGAAGGGGATGACGCTCACCCCCAGACCGTTGCCGACCATGGCCTTGATGATCTCGACGTTCTCGGTCTCCATCGCCACCTCGACCGGCACCTCCTCTTCGAGGAAGAACTGGTCGAGGACCTTGCGGGTGTTGGATCCGGCCTCGTAGAGGATGAGGGGATAGCGCCCGAGGCTCTTGGGCTCGACCGTCCGTTCCCGCGAGAGAGGATGGCCGGGCGCGGTCACCACCACCATCTCCTCCTTGAGCACGGGCCGCACCTCGAGGTCGCGGGCCACGATGGGCAGGGTGAGGAGGGCCAGGTCGAGCTCGGCGCTCCGGAGCTGGCGCTGGATGTTCTCGGAGGCGCCCGAGGCCACGCGCAGGTCCACCTGCGGGTAGAGGGCGCGGAACTTCTTCAGCAGGCGCGGGAAGATGTAGAGGCAGACGGTCATGCCGCCCGCGACGCTCAGGTTGCCGCGGTGCAGGGTGTGGGTGTCGGAGATCTGGGCCACCACCTCCACCATGTCGCGCTGGATGCGGTGGACCATCTTGAGGAGGAGCTCGCCGGGCTGGGTGAGGGCCACCCGTTTCGGCCCGCGGTGGAGAAGCGAGCCCCCGAGCTCCTCCTCGAGGAGCTTCACCTGGCGGCTGATCGCCGACTGCGAGACGTGAAGGCGCTCCGCCGCCCGCGTGAAGGTCCCCTCTTCGGCCACCGCCCCGAACATCTCGAGCTGGCGAAAATCCATCGCTAGTGGCGGGCGCGCCCGCAGGCTGGGGAGGGGACGCGCCGGTCATGCGCCCTGAGCATGGCGGCGATCATAAACTTGAGAATTGCATATGACAAGCGAACGCCTTACCCTCTGTGCCTTTCGCGGGTGCGCCAGGTGCCTGAGCAGGAGTCGCTGTTTGCCGGGGGCTACGATCCCGGCCCCTTCTTCGACGAGATGTTCGAAGCGCCCGGAGAGGCGCGTCCGCACTACGGGCGCCTCCTCGAAGAGCTCGGGCGGATGAGCCACGAGGCCTTCGAGCAGCGCCGCCGCGACGCCGACATCCAGTTCCTCTATCAGGGCATCACCTTCACCGTCTACAGCCAGGAAGAGGGAACGGAGCGGATCTTCCCCTTCGACCTCGTCCCCCGCATCATCCCCCACCCCGAATGGGAACGCCTGGAGCGCGGGCTCACCCAGCGCGTGACCGCGCTCAACCTGTTCCTCGCCGACGTCTACGGCGATCAGCGCATCGTGCGCGAGGGGAAGATCCCGGCCGACCTGGTCTTCGGCGCCCACCACTTCCGTCGGGAGATGGTGGGCATGACCGTGCCCGGACGGGTCTACGCCCACGTCATCGGCACCGATCTCGTGCGCGACGGCCAGGGCGACTACTTCGTCCTCGAGGACAACCTGCGCACGCCCTCGGGCGTCAGCTACATGCTCGAGAACCGGCAGGCCATGAAGCGCGTGTTCGCGCGTCTCTTCGAGCGCTACGGGGTGCAGGCCAATCGAGCACTATCCCCAGGAGCTGCTCTCCGTCCTGAAGGCCTGCGCCCCCCACGGAGGGGCCGAGCCGCGGGCCGTCCTCCTCACCCCGGGCGTCCACAACTCCGCCTACTTCGAGCACAGCTTCCTGGCCCGGCAGATGGGGATCGAGATCGTGGAGGGCCGCGACCTCGTGGTCCACGACTCGCGGGTCTACGCGCGCACCACCCGCGGCCTCGAGCCGGTGGACGTGATCTACCGTCGGCTCGACGACGACTTCCTCGACCCGCGTCGCCTTCCGCCAGGACAGCCTCCTCGGCGTGCCCGGCCTGCTCTCGCGCCTACCGCGCGGGCCACGTCACCCTGGCCAACGCCATCGGCACGGGGGTGGCCGACGACAAGGCGGTCTACGCCTACGTGCCGGAGATGATCCGCTTCTACCTGGGCGAAGAGCCGCTGCTCAACAACGTCCCCACCTACCTCGTGGCCGAGGAGAAGGACCGCGCCTACGTCCTCGAGCACCTCGACGAGCTGGTGGTGAAGTCGGTCAACGAGTCGGGCGGCTACGGGATGCTCGTCGGTCCGCACGCGACGGCGGCCGAGCGCGAGGCCTTCCGGCAGCACATCCTCGCCGACCCGCGCACGCTACATCGCCCAGCCCACCCTGTCGCTCTCCCGCCACCCCACCTACGTGGACGGCAGGCTCGCGGGACGCCACGTGGACCTGCGCGCCTACATCCTGTGCGGACCGGGCAAGGTGACGATCGTGCCCGGCGGTCTCACCCGGGTGGCGCTCCGCGATGGCTCGCTGGTCGTCAACTCGTCGCAGGGCGGGGGCAGCAAGGACACCTGGGTGCTGGGCAACCGGGCGAGGGCCTGAGCGATGCTCTCCCGGGTGGCGGAGTCGCTCTACTGGATGGCGCGCTACGTCGAGCGCGCCGAGGACCTGACCCGCGCCCTGGCCGTGCACTTCCAGGCCCTGCTCGACGCCCCCCACGACGACGCCGAGCGCGGCTGGTCCTCGCTCCTGGCCCTCACCGGCGACGAGGAGGCCTTCGGGAAGCACTTCGAGCAGCCCGACGACGCGCAGCGTCTGCGAGTTCTTCATCCTGCCACCCGGCCAACGCGAACGCCATCCTGGCCTGCATCGCGCGGGCGCGGGAGAACGCCCGGGCGGTGCGCGACCAGATCAGCAGCGAGATGTGGGAGCACCTGAACCGGCTCTACTTCGCGGTCAAGGACAAGCGCGCCGCCGACTTCACCCGCGGCCCCTACGAGTTCTACCGCCAGACCCGCGACGGCTCCCAGGCCTTCCAGGGCATCACCCACGCCACCATGACCCACGGCGAGGCCTATCACTTCATCCAGCTCGGCAAGCACCTGGAGCGCGCCACCCAGACCGTGCGCCTCCTGGGCGTCCGCTACGCCGACGTGCAACGCCCTCGCAGGACGGGACCGCGGTCGCCACCCTGCAGCTCATCGCCATGCTGAAGATCGTGCAGCGCCTTCGAGCCGTTCCGGCAGACCGCGGGCTCGCACCTCGGCGCGGCCGAGGTCGTGGAGTTCCTGCTGCTGCACCGGCGCTTCCCGCGCGCGGTGCTGTGCTCGCTCGCCAACTGCGCCGAGGCGCTCCAGGCGGTGGCCACGGCCACCCCCGCGGCCCGCCCGGAAAAGCCGCGGCAGACCCTCGGCAAGCTGTGCGCCGAGCTCGAGTACCTCGACATCCACGAGGTGCTCGGTCCGCGGATGGACTCCTTCCTCGACGGTCTCGTGAGCAAGGTCCATCGCGTGGGCGACGAGATCGCCTCGCACCTACTTCAGCACCCAGGTGATCCTGCCCGCGACCCGGGGAACGCGCCGCGACCAACAGCAGCAGCAACAGCAATGAGGCTCCGCGTCCAGCACACGACCGACGTACGCCTACGACGCCCCCATCACCGAGGCCTACACGGAGCTGCGCCTGAAGCCCCTGGACAGCGGCGGGCAGCGGTGCCTCTCCTTCACGGTCGAGACCGATCCCGGGCGCCCTCGTCCACGGCTACTCCGACCGCCACGGCAACGACGTCCGCCACTTCGACGTGCTCTCGCCCCACGCCCGTCTCGTGGTCGTGGCCCGGAGCGAGGTCGCGACCCCTGAGGCCCTGGCGGACGAGCAGACCGACCTCACCCCCCTGCAGCAGCACGATTTCCTGGCCCCCTCGCCCCGCGCGCCCTTCACCGACGCGGTCCGTGCCTTCGCCGCGCGCATGCCACGTCGCGGGCGATCCCGAGGCCACGATGAAGCAGCGTCGTGGAGGCCGTCCGCGCGCGGCTCCGCTACGAGCCCGGGGCGACCGACGTCGACACCGACGCGGCGGAGGCGCTGGCCCACGGCCGCGGCGTGTGCCAGGACTTCGCCCACCTGGCTCTGGCCGCCTGTCGCCTGGGCGGGCTGCCCGCGCGCTACGTCAGCGGCTACGTCTACGCGCCTGGCCACGCCTCGGCCGCGGCCTCGCACGCCTGGGTCGACGTCTTCGTCGCGGGGCGAGGGCTGGGTCTCGATCGACCCCACCCACGACACCGCCCAGACCCCGCGCCACGTGCGGGTGGCGGTGGGCCGCGACTACGCCGACGTGCCCCCGACCCGCGGCGTCTACAAGGGCAACGCCGGCGAAGAGCTCGAGGTGAAGGTCGAGGTCGAGGTGCTCTGAGCGGTGAACGTGGCGTCGGCAGACACTGCTAATTCTCGACCGGCACTCCCTCCGGGGAGATGCCTCGGATTCTCGACCGCGCCCTAGCGTGACGACGCCGGCCGCGGTCGAGTCGTTCGGCACTCCCTCCGGGAGATGCCTCGGATTCACAATTCCAGACCTGACCCCCTGATGCCCTTATGATCGCACCCTGGAGGATCGATGCCCGAGGAGCGGCGCAGTCGCATCGTCACCGCCGGAGCCCAGCGCGCCCCCAACCGCGCCATGCTCCGCGCCGTGGGCTTCGGCGACGGCGGACTTCGACAAGCCCATCGTGGGCGTCGCGAACGCCTACTCGACCATCACCCCCTGCAACCTGGGCCTGAACGTCCTGGCCACGCGGGTCGAGTCCGCGCTGCGCGCGGCGGGGGCGATGCCCCAGATCTTCGGGACCATCACCGTGAGCGACGCGCATCTCCATGGGCACCGAGGGCATGAAGTACTCCCTCGTCTCCCGCGAGGTGATCGCCGACTCGATCGAGACCGCCTGCAACGCCGAGAGCATGGACGGCGTGCTCGCCATCGGCGGCTGCGACAAGAACATGCCGGGGGCGCATGATGGCCATCGCCCGCATCGACATTCCCGCGCTCTTCGTCTACGGCGGCACGATCAAGGCCGGGCACCACGCGGGCCGCGACCTCACGATCGTGAGCGTGTTCGAGGCCGTGGGCGAGCACGCCGCCGGCAAGATCGACGCCGCCGAGCTGCTCGAGGTGGAGCGCAAGGCCTGTCCGGGCGCGGGCTCCTGCGGCGGGATGTACACCGCCAACACCATGTCCTCGGTCATCGAGGCCATGGGCATGAGCCTGCCCTACTCGTCGACCATGGCCGCGGAGGACGACGAGAAGGCCGAGAGCGCCGCCGAGTCGGCGCGGGTGCTGGCCGCCGCCATCGAGGCCGGGCGACGGCCGCGGCAGGTCATGACCCGCGCCGCCTTCGAGAACGCGATCGCGGTGGTGATGGCGGTGGGCGGCTCCACGAACGCGGTGCTCCACCTCCTGGCCATCGCCCACTGCGCGGGGGTGCCCCTGGCTCCTCGACGACTTCGAGGCCATCCGGGCCCGGGTCCCCGTGCTGTGCGACCTCAAGCCCTCGGGCCGCTACGTCGCCACCGACCTGCACCGCGCGGGCGGCATCCCCCAGGTCATGAAGATGCTGCTCGTGCACGGCCTGCTGAACGGCGACGCCCTCACCATGAGCGGCCAGACCGTGGCCGAGGTCCTCGCGGATGTCCCGGACGAGCCGCGGGCCGACCAGGACGTGATCCGGCCCTGGGCCCGGCCCCTCTACGCGCAGGGCCACCTCGCGATCCTGCGCGGCAACCTGGCCACCGAAGGAGCGGTGGCCAAGATCACCGGGATCAAGACGCACCGCATGACCGGCCCCGCGCGCGTCTTCGAGTCGGAAGAGAGCTGCCTCGAAGCCATCCTCGCCGGACGGATCCGGAAGGGCGACGTCCTCGTCATCCGCTACGAGGGGCCCAAGGGCGGGCCCGGGGATGCGCGAGATGCTCTCCCCCACCTCGGCCATCATCGGCGCGGGGCTCGGCGACTCCGTCGGCCTCATCACCGACGGCCGCTTCTCGGGCGGCACCTACGGCATGGTCGTCGGCCACGTCGCCCCCGAAGCGGCGGTGGGCGGGGCCATCGCCCTCGTGCACGAAGGCGACCCCATCACCATCGACGCCGATCGCCGGCTGCTCCAGCTCGAGCTCGACGACGCCGAGCTCGCGCGCCGGCGCGCCGCCTGGACGCCCGCCCGCGCCCGCGGTACACGACAGGCGTTCTCGCCAAGTACGCGAAGCTCGTCTCGAGCAGCAGCCTCGGCGCGGTGACTGACTAGGAGCTCGGCCGCGACGTTTCCGTGACCTCCCCCCGCCAAGCCACGTTTTTGTAGCGCGACGGCGCCCGCCGCCGGCGAATCCGGCGGCGTCCGGTCGCGCTCGTCGGTTCGCGACCCTCGACGCTGGGATCCGACATATTTGTTCCCCGATTCGGAGCGCGGGCACAAGGGTGTGACCGCGCGCGCCTCGTCCCGGCGCCTGAGTGATCGAGGTCACAAATGGCGCTGCCCCAACGAGTTGGGGGGTGCCCAGCCGTCGCCCCCAGCCGCGGTACGCCTCTTGCTCTCTTCGGCGGTCAGCGCAATGGAGATCAACCGCGAAACCATCGAGGTCCATGCCCAGGAGCGCCTGGACGGCACGGCTCTGGGCGCGGATCGGGGGGCCCAGATCGAAGCCTTCAAGCGTTTCCTCAAGCTCGAGACCGAGCGCCTGCGCATGCGCCATCGCTTCGGCCTGGGCGGGGCCGAGATCGCCACCGGCCGCAGCTATCAGATCGACCTCGTGGTCACCCGGGTCTGCCAGGCGGCCGCGGCCGCCGCCGACCGCGTGGCCCAGCGGGAGCTCGCGCAGTGCGCGGTCGTGGCCCTCGGCGGCTACGGGCGCGGCGAGCTCGCCCCGTTCTCCGACGTCGACCTCCTCTTCCTGCACGGCGGGCGCCCCTCGGACGGGCGTCAAGGACTTCGTTCAGCGGGCCCTCATGCTCCTGTGGGACATCGGCCTCTCGGTCGGCCACAGCTTCCGCTCGCCGCGCGAGTGCGTCTCGATGGCCCGGCAGGACCTCCACTCGCGAACCGCCCTCACCGAGGCGCGTCTCATCACCGGCAACGCCGCCCTCTTCCAGGACGCTCCTGAAGGCCCTGGAGAGCGGGCTCCTGCGGGACAAGCGGGCCACCGAGCAGTTCCTGCAGTCGATGCGTGTGGAGCTCAGCGAGCGCTACGCCAAGGTGGGCGGGGCGGTGTGCATCCAGGAGCCCAACGTGAAGGAGGGCGTGGGCGGCCTTCGCGACCTCCACGCGGTCCTCTGGGTGGGCCACGCGCGCTTCGGCAGCCGTGGTCTCGCCGGCCTGCACGCCGAGGGCTGGGTCTCGGACGCGCGACTACGTGGCCGCGCGGCGGGCCTACGACGCCCTGTGCCGGGTCCGCAACGAGGCCCACTTCACCACCGGCCGCAAGACCGACCTCCTGACCCTGGACGTGCAGCCCGACCTCGCCCAGAACCTCGGCTACAAGCCGAAGGGCGGCCTGCTCGCGTCCGAGATCTTCATGCGGGACTACTACCGCCGCGCTTCGGAGATCCACCGCTTCTCCGAAGCCTTCATGGTCCGCCACCTGAGCCCGGCGCCTCGGCGCCTCTTCCCGGGCCTGCGCCGGGCCCCCCGGGCGCGGCGCGGCTTCGAGGTGCGCGCGGGCGTGCTCCATGCGCGCGGGCACGGGGCGGAGATGAAGGGCGGGCCCGCTGCAGATCATCGAGGCCTTCGCCACCGCCCAGGCCGAAGGGGTCCACTCGAGCGACGAGCTGAAGCTCGCGATCACGGACCGCCTCGCGAACGTCGACCCGGGAGTTCCGGGCCTCGCGCGACGCGAGCCGGGCCTTCATCCGCCTCTTCGAGCGGCGGGGGCGGGTGGCCGACACCGTCCGGGCCATGCACGAGACCGGCTTCCTGGGCCGCTTCTTCCCGGAGTGGGCCCGCATCACCTTTCTCGTCCAGCACGATTTCTTCCACCGCTACACGGTGGACGAGCACACCTTGAAGTGCCTCGAAGCGCTCGACGACCTCGCGGCGGGAACCGGCGTGGCCCGCCTCGGCAACGTCTTCGACGAGGTGAAGGACGCGACCCCGCTCTACCTCGGCATGCTGCTCCACGACATCGGCAAGGGGCGCGGCGGCGGGCACGTGGCGCGGGGCGTGCGGATCGGGGCCCGCGTGCTCGACCGCCTCCACGCCGACGACGCCCTGCGCGAGGACGTGCTGTTCCTGATCGACGCCCACCTCGACATGTCCCAGCTCTCGCAGCAGCGCGACATCACCGAGCCGAGCCTGATCGAAGGCTTCGCCAAGCGCGTCTCGAGCCTCGAGCGGCTGAACCTGCTCTTCCTCCTGACCTGCGCCGACCACTGCGGCGTGGGCCCCGGCATCTGGAACGAGTGGAAGGCCTCGCTGCTGAGCGAGCTCTACGGGCGGACGCGCGAGCGACTCCTCGGGCAGACCCAGGCCGCACCAGCGGGACACGCCTCCCAGGTCCGGGCCATGAAGGCGCTCCTGCCCGAGTTCCCGGCGCGAAGAGCTGGAGCGGCACTTCGCGATGCTGCCCGAGCGCTACCTGCGGGCCACGGACGCCGCGCGCATGGAGCGCCACTTCCGCCTGCTGAAATCGCTGGGCGACGGCCTCGCCGCGGTCGAATGGCGCGACCTCGACGACGGCCAGTGCACCGAGCTGACCGTGGCCGCCAGCCTCGACCGCCCCGGCCTCTTCGCCGCGCTGGCCGGCACCCTGACCGCCCAGGGGGTGAACATCCTGAGCGTCGACCTCTTCACCCGCGAGGACGGGCGGGTCCTCGACACCTTCCGGGTGAGCGAGCAGTCGAGCAACCGGCCCGTGCGCCATGAGCGGCGCGCCCGCATCGAAGCGAGCGTCATCGACGCGGTGAGCGGCCGGCTGGAAGTGGAAGGTGCGGTGGACCGGTGGCGCACGAGGACCCCCTCCCGCGCACGCCGCCACTGGGGCCGCGCGGCCCGGGGACCGGTCGTCCGCTTCGACAACGAATCCTCGTCGGCGGCGACCGTGATCGAGGTGCGGGCCCAGGACCAGCCGGGGCTCGCCTACACCATCGCGGACGGCGCTGGCCGGGCTCGGGCTCGACATCACGTTCGCCAAGATCGCGACCGCCAAGGCGCTCGCCCTCGACGTCTTTTACGTGACCGACGCACAGAAACGAAAACTGGGCCCGGAGGCTCTGCCCGCGGTCGAGCAGGCGCTGCTCCGCGCGCTCGGGACCAAGCCGAAGAGAAATGCCACTAAGGAGGCGGAATGAAGAAGGTCGAAGGGATCGTGAGGCCCCACCTCCTGGAAGCGGTGAAGAACGCGCTCCAGGAAGCGGGGGTCGTGGGCATGACGGTGAGCGAGGTCAAGGGCTTCGGCCGTCAGAAGGGACACACCGAGACCTACCGCGGCAGCGAGTACAAGGTCGACTTCCTGCCCAAGGTGAAGATCGAGGTGGCGGTGCCCGACGAGATGGTGGGCCGCATCGTGGACGCGATCGTGGCCACGGGCCGCACCGGCAAGTTCGGGGACGGCAAGGTCTTCGTCACCTCGCTCGAGGAGGTGGTGCGCATCCGGACGGGTGAGAAGGGCGAGGAGGCCCTCTAGCTCCACCGGGAACGCCGATCGGATTCACGCGTTCAGGGGCTTCGGCCAGGGCCCCGCGACGCCTACCCAAACCGCACGAACCTGGAGGTTCTAAGAGCGATGAGTCAGGGAAAGAGCAAGTTGCTGAGGAGTTTCGCGCTGGGGGTCGCGGTGGGCCTTGCCGTCTGGGGCTTCCGCGCCGCCACCAGCTACGCTCAGGAGCCGGCGGCCAGCCCCGCGGCGGCCCCGGCAGAGGTCGCGCCAGCGCCGGCTGCCGCGGCGCCGGCCCCGGCACCGACCCCCAAGCCCGCGGACCCGACCGGAGCGATCACGGGCACCGCGGCTGACGTGCCCGTCAAGGACGCGGCGAACCCGACCCTGGCCGAGGTGATGGACACCGTCGGCCACAACAAGATCTCGATCAACATCGTCTGGACCCTGATCACCGGGTTCCTGGTCATGTTCATGCAGGCCGGGTTCGCCATGGTGGAGACAGGCTTCACCCGTGCCAAGAACGCCGCCCACACCATGTCGATGAACTTCATGGTGTACCCGATCGGCATGCTCGGCTACTGGATCTGCGGCTTCGCCTTCCAGATGGGCGGCGTCGGCGCCGTGGCCGCTCTAGGGGGCACTGCGCCTCTCAGCCACGAGTACGTGATCACGCTGTTCGGCAAGCCGTTCGGCTTGTTCGGCACCGACGGGCTTCTTCCTGGGCTCCGACGTCTACGACGTGGGCGTCTTCACGCTCTTCCTCTTCCAGATGGTCTTCATGGACACCACCGTGACCATCCCCACCGGGGCCATGGCCGAACGCTGGAAGTGGTCGTCCTTCCTCGTCTACGGGTTCTTCATGTCGATGTTCGTCTACCCGATCTTCGCCAACTGGGTCTGGGGCGGCGGGCTGGCTCGTCGCAGCTCGGCGCGAACTTCGGCCTCGGCCACGGACACGTCGACTTCGCCGGCTCTTCGGTCGTTCACATGGTGGGCGGGTGTGGCGGCCCTGGCTGGAGCGATCGTACTCGGGCCCACGCCTCGGCAAGTACACCAAGGACGGCAAGTCCGTCGCGATCCCCGGTCACCACATCCCGATGGCCATCGTGGGCACCTTCATCCTGGCCTTCGGCTGGTTCGGCTTCAACCCCGGCTCCACCCTGGCCGGCACCGACCTCCGGATCGGCGTTGTCGCCACCAACACCATGCTGGCCTCGGCGGGTGGGGCCATGTCCGCGATGATCATCATGATGATGAAGTTCGGAAAGCCCGATCCCAGCATGATGGCGAACGGCATGCTGGCCGGCCTCGTGGCCATCACGGCGCCGTGCGCGTTCGTCACCGCTCCCGTTGCGGTCCTGATCGGCGTCATCTCCGGGATCCTCGTGGTCTTCTCGGTGTTCTTCATCGACGCAACCCTGAAGATCGACGATCCGGTCGGTGCCATCTCGGTGCACGGCGTGAACGGCGCCTGGGGCGTGTTGTCGCTCGGCCTCTTCGCGGACGGGAAGTACGGCGACGGCTGGAACGGTGTTCCCGGCGCCGTGACCGGGCTCTTCTACGGCAACTCGAGCCAGTTCTTCGCCCAGTGCATCGGCACCTTGACCTGTTTCGTATTCGTGTTCGTGAGTTTCTACGTCTTCTTTAAGGTCCTGGACGCGATCATGGGCAACCGCGTCTCGGCCGAAACCGAGATAGCCGGGCTCGACCTGCCGGAGATGGGCGCGCTCGCCTATCCGGAGTTCGAGACCACGTCGGCGATGCAGGGATAGGACGGCGGGAGAGAGATGGACTAGACCCGAGATACCGGCGGCGCGCCGCGGCCACGGCGCGCCGCCCTGATGTCACGACGAACGAACCTAGGAGTGGGTGAATTATGACACGTGTGCAACTTTCGTGGAGTAGACGCCTGACGCTGGTCGCCGCCGCGGTCGTCGCCTTGGGCAGCCCGGCGGGAGCCCAGACGCCTGCGCCGACGCCGCCCCCGACGCCCGCGCCGGAGGCCTCGCCCAGCCCCGAGCCCCCGAAGATCGACGTCAACGCCTTCGTGGACGTCTACTACGGGTACAACTTCAACAAGGTCGATCCCATCGCTGCGGACCTTCGACGTCCAGCACAACACCTTCTCCCTGAGCCTGGCCGAGGTGAACCTCGCCAAGGCCGTCACCCCGGAGAGCAAGGTCGGCTTCCGCGTCGACCTCGACTTCGGCAAGACCGCCGACCTCGTCGGGGCCTACGAGCCGGAGAGCAACGGCCAGGAGATCTACAAGCACATCCAGCAGGCCTACGTCAGCCTGCTCACGGGCAAGGTGCAGTGGGACGTCGGTAAGTTCGTGACCCCCATCGGCGCCGAGGTGATCGAGTCGCAGGACAACTGGAACTACACGCGCTCGATCCTCTTCGGGTACGCGATCCCCTTCTACCACACGGGGGTGCGGGCCACCTGGAACGCCAGCGGCAAGGTGGCGCTCGCCGGCTACCTGGTGAACGGCTGGAACAACAGCAGCGAGATCAACGGCGACAAGACGCTGGGCGTGGGCCTCACCTTGAAGCCCACCGGGAGCATCACCTGGATCGTCAACGACATGTTCGGCAAGGAGACGGCCGGCTCCGACGACACCCGGAACCTCTTCGACACCACCCTCACCTGGGCGGGCTCGAAGGTCAGCGTCATGGGCAACTTCGACTACGGGAAGGAAGGCGACGCCAAGTGGTGGGGCCTGGCCGTCTACGGCAAGCTCCAGGCGACCCCGAAATGGGCCCTGGTCGGCCGCTACGAGTACGCGGACGACTCGGACGGCGGCTTCATGACCTTCGGCACCAAGGTCCAGAGCTTCACCGTCACCAGCGACCACCTCATCGCGGGCGGCCTGAAGATGCGCCTCGAGTACCGCACCGACTTCGCGGACGAGGCGATCTTCCCGAAGGACAACGGACTGAACGAGAAGTCTCAAACGACCCTTACCGTCGGGCTCGTGTACGGGTTCGGCGGCAAGATCTGACCACCCGCGGGGCGGAGGGCCAATCCTCCGCCCCGTTTTGAACTGCCTGAAGGAGGCGGAATGACCCCGAGCGACGTTCTCAAGCTGGCCAAGGAAAAGGGCGCAAAGATCGTGGACCTCCGGTTCATC
This sequence comes from uncultured Acidobacteriota bacterium, assembly GCA_963760685.1. GTDB lineage: Bacteria > Acidobacteriota > Vicinamibacteria > Fen-336 > Fen-336 > CAVXEA01. The sequence goes on along the minus strand of CAVXEA010000003.1, from coordinate 1,073,082 downwards.
GACATGCCCGGACTGTGGCAGCACTTCTCCATCCCGGTGTCCGAGCTGACGGAAGACCTCTTCAAGGAGGGGATCGGCTTCGACGGCTCGTCGATCCGCGGCTTCCAGGCCATCAACGAGTCGGACATGCTGCTCTTCCCCGACGCGTCGACCGCCCAGATGGACCCGTTCACCGCCGTGCCCACCCTGGTCCTCATCTGCGACGTCAAGGACCCGCTGACCGGCCAACCCTACGGCCGCGACCCGCGCTACGTGGCCAGAAGGCCGAGGCCTACGTGAAGAGCACCGGCATCGCCGACACCATCTACATCGGCCCCGAGCTCGAGTTCTTCATCTTCGACGAGCGTCCGCTTCGACCAGGGCTACAACTACGGCTTCTACCACCTCGACGTCGGAGAGCCGGCCACTGGAACACCGGCCGCGTGGGAACGCCGGACAACCCGAACCTCGGCTACCGCGCCGCGTCAAGCAGGGCTACTTCCCGGTGTCCCCCGCCGACCACCACCAGGACCTCCGCTCGGAGATGGTGCTGAACCTCGAGAGCGTGGGGGTCAAGATCGAGGTCCATCACCACGAGGTCGCCTCGGCCGGGCAGACCGAGATCGACATGCGCTTCGACACCCTCCTGAAGATGGCGGACCGGGTGCTCTGGTACAAGTACTGCACCAAGAACACCGCCAAGAAGCACGGCAAGACCGTGACCTTCATGCCCAAGCCCATCTTCCAGGACAACGGCTCGGGCATGCACACCCACCAGTCGCTCTGGAAGGACGGCAAGAACCTCTTCTACGCCAAGGGCGGCGGCTACGCGGACATCTCCGAGATGTGCAAGCACTACATCGGCGGCATCCTGAAGCACGCGCCGGCCCTGCTTGCCTTCATCGCTCCCTCCACCAACAGCTACCGGCGGCTGGTGCCCGGGCTACGAGGCCCCGATCAACCTCGCGTACAGCGCCCGTAACCGTTCGGCCGCGGTCCGCATCCCGATGTACTCGAACTCGGAGAAGGCGAAGCGGATCGAGTTCCGCACCCCGGACCCGACCTGCAACCCGTACCTCTCGTTCGCGGCCTGCGTGATGGCCGGGCTCGACGGGATCCAGAACAAGATCGATCCCGGCAAGCCCATGGACAAGGACCTCTACGATCTGCCCCCCGAGGAGGCCAAGCAGATCAAGCAGCTCCCGGGCTCGCTCGACGTCGCCCTCGACAACCTCGAAAAGGACCACGACTTCCTCCTCAAGGGAGACGTCTTCACCAAGGACTTCATCGAGACCTGGATCGACTACAAGCGCAAGAACGAGGTCGACGCGATCCGCCTGCGGCCGCATCCGTGGGAGTTCGCCCTCTACTTCGACATTTGATCTCCAGAGGGGGGACGCCATGCGTCCCCCCTCGCTCCCCCTCGGGCCACCGAGGATGATGACTCCTAGAGACGCATCACGCGGCACTGTAGGGGTGGTTGGTTCATGGCGACCAGACGTAAACCGGGCACCGTCCCCAACTAGCGCGAGCAGGCCAACAGCGTTCGCATTCGGAGGAGACGCTCGGGCGCCTCGAGGAGCGGTGCCGCGCGGCCCTGCCCACGCCGGTTGCTAACGCATTCCTCTTGCCGAGATACTTGCTGCCGAGGCCCGCCCCCGAGCCGGAACCCGCATCACCGGGGGTTCGGAAGATTCCGCGAACGGGTGAGGGACGGCGCCTGCGGAGGAGCGCATGGTGAGGCCGAAGTGATGGAACGTGTGATGCCGTACCTGCTGGTCGGAATCGGCTCGTTCGTGGGCGGAAACGCCCGCTACATCATGGCGAAGTGGGTGGGCGGAATGATCGACGCGCGCTTCCCCCTCGGGACCTTCCTCATCAACGTGGGCGGCTCGTTCGTCCTGGGGCTCATCGGCGGGCTCCTCGCGCAACGAAGCATCCCCCACGCCGACGCCGTGCGCCTGGCCCTCGGGGTGGGCTTCTGCGGAGGCTTCACCACCTTTTCGACGTTCGAGTTCGAGACCCACGCGCTCCTCGAAGACGGGGTCTGGCTCACGGCGCTCGCGAACGTGATCCTGAGCCTCTTCGCCGGCCTGATCGCGGTGCGCTTTGGCCTCGTGGTCGCGAAGTCTTGGCTCTAGACGAGGGGCCGGCGTGAAGCTCGAAGCGGAGCAGGTGCTCTGCCGGTTCCACCTCTCGAACCTGGCACATCACGGCGCCGAGCCGCTGTACCAATGGATCGTCGAGACCGCCCATCATGAGGGGCTGCAGGGCGCCACGGCCCTGAAAGGCTTCATGGGGCTGCGGGCGGACGGCTCGATCCTCGAGGAGAGCTCCTGGACCCTCACCCAGGAAGTCCCGGTCATCGTCGAAGTCGTGGACGGGCCCCGCCACGTGGAAAAGCTGCTCGCCCGGGTCGAGCCGTCGTTCAAGGACGGGACGATCACCCTCGAACGGGCTCACGTGGCTCTTTATCGAGGCGGGGAGGCCGACCTCAAACCGAGGGACGTGGCGCCCCGGTGCGACGTCATCGCGACCAAGGAAGCCAGCACGGCCTGGGAGGTGAAGACCATGAAGATGCCCGAAGAAGGCGTTCTGCTGCGCATCTTCATCGGCGAGAGCGACCGCGAGAAGGGACGCGACCGCCCGCTCTACGAGGCCATCGTCCTTCGCGCGCGCGAGGCGCACCTCGCCGGGGCCACGGTGCTCAAGGGACCCATGGGCTTCGGCCGACACTCGCGCATGCACACCTCGAAGCTGCTCGAGCTCTCTGCGGACTTGCCCATCCTGATCGAGATCGTCGACGCCGAAGAGAAGATCCGGGCCTTCCTGCCCGTCGTGGACGAGCTGGTGACCGAGGGCCTCGTGACCCTGGAAGCGGTCCGGGTGATCAAGTACACGGCCCTGGGCGAAGCGCGCTAGCGTGTCTTGGGATTCATGACGCGCGCGCCGACGCGATCGCAGAGAATCCAGGGAGACCTTGCATGAAGGAGAATCGAGTGACCGACCCCCGTTCTCGAAGCCGCGTGCTCCTCGACGGAGCCGACCGCGCGGGTGCCCGTGCCTTCTTCAAGGCCGTCGGGTTCACGGACGCTGACCTGGCCAGGCCGCTGGTGGGAGTGGCGCACTGCTGGATAGAGATCACGCCCTGCAACTGGAACCACCGCGCGCTGGCGGAGAAGGTGAAGGAAGGCATCCGCGCGGCCGGGGGCACGCCCATCGAGTTCGGGAGCATCACCGTCACCGACGGGATCGCGATGGGCACCGAGGGGATGAAGGCGTCCCTCGTGAGCCGGGAGGTGATCGCCGATTCCGTGGAGCTGGTGGTCCGGGGACACTTGCTGGACGGCTTCGTCGGGATTTCCGGGTGCGACAAGACCATCCCCGCGATGGTGATGGCCATGGCACGGCTCGATCTGCCGAGTGTCATGCTCTACAGCGGCTCGATCCAGTACGGCGAGCACAAGGGGCGCCGCATCACCATACAAGATGTGTTCGAGGCCATCGGGGCCCACAACGCGGGCAAGATCGACGCGGCCGAGCTCAAGCAGATCGAGGGCCTGGCGTGTCCCGGGGCGGGCGCTTGCGGCGGCCAGTTCACCGCGAACACCATGGCGACGGCCTTCGAGATGCTCGGGGTGTCGCCCCTGGGGTGGAACGGCGTTCCTGCCCTCCACCCGCGCAAGGCCGAGGTCGCAGTCGAGACCGGGCGCCTCGTGATGGAGCTGCTGAACAACGACGTTCGACCCCGTCAGATCATCACCAGGCGTTCGCTCCACAACGCGATCGCCGGGGTCATGGCCACCGGCGGGTCCACGAACGCCGTTCTTCACCTTCTGGCCGTGGCCAGGGAGGCCGGCATCGCGCTCTCCATCGACGACTTCGACCGCATCGGCCGCAAGACGCCGCTGCTTGCGGACCTGCGCCCGTGGGGCCGGTACACGGCGCCCGAGATGTACGAAGCGGGGGGCATGGGGCTCGTCGCCAGGCGTTTGCTGGAAGCCGGACTCTTGTACGAGGACGAGCTGACCGTGACCCGAAGGACGATCGGGGACGAAGCGCGCAGTGCCCACGAAACGCCGGGTCAGGACGTGGTTCGTCCGCTGGCGAATCCCCTCAAGGGGTACGGAGGTATCGCGATCCTCCGAGGCAATCTCGCGCCCGAAGGCTGCGTGGCCAAGCTCTCAGGCCAGACCCGAAGCGAGCATCGCGGTCCGGCCATCGTGTTCGACCGGGAGGAGGATGCGTTCGCCGCCGTGAAGGCCGGCAAGGTCAAGCCGGGACACGTCGTCGTGATCCGTTGGGAAGGCCCCAGGGGCGGCCCCGGCATGCGCGAGATGCTTCACGTCACCGGCGCGCTCCAGGGTGCAGGCCTTGGCGATTCCGTCGCGCTCGTCACGGACGGCCGGTTCTCCGGCGCAACCCACGGGTTCATGATCGGCCACGTCGCGCCAGAGGCCGCCGCTTCCGGTCCCCTCGCCGCCCTCAGGAACGGAGACGTGGTCAGCATCGACGTCAAGAAGCGCAGGCTCGACGTGGAGCTGTCGGCCGCCGAGATCCGGCGTCGGCTCAAGGCCGCAAGGAAACCGAAGCCGCTCTACCGGTCGGGGGTGATGGCCAAGTACGCTCGCTCGGTTTCCTCGGCCTCCAAGGGAGCGGTCACCGAGTAGCCCAGTGGATCCGCTGGCCCGGAAGGTGTCGGTAGCGAGCTCGCGGCGATCTCCCCTCGCCCGAACCATCAGCCTCGGGGCATGGCTCCTCGCTGGACTCGCCGCCCCCGGCTGTGTTCACTACCACGCCCTCCCGATCGCACCGGACCGAAACCTTCTGGCGCTCGAGTCCCGTCGTCTCGACGATCCCGAGGTGACGCGGTTCCTGAAGGCCCATTCTCCGGAGACCGTGTGGCCGCCTCCGGCCTGGGACCTCCAGGCGCTGACGATCGCTGCGTTCTACTACAACCCGGACCTCGACGTGGCACGCGGCAACTGGGCGGCAGCGCAGGCTGCCGCCGTCGCGGCCGGGGACCGCCCCAATCCAAACGCCGGGGTCGAGGTCGGGTACAACTCCACGACTCCCCAGAGCCTCGTCACGCCGTGGATCCTGAGCCTGCCCCTGGACATCACCGTCGAAACGGCGGGCAAGCGTGGCCACCGGGTCGCGGCGGCACGGAACCTGTCGGAAGTCGCGCGCCTCAACGTGGCCGCGGTCGCATGGCAGGTTCGCAGCCGCGTGCGCAAGGCCTTGCTCGACCTCCATGCGGCCGCGGGAACCGTCACCCTCCTCGAGCAGCAGGTCGAGATCCAGCAGGAGAACCTGGCCCTCATCCAGCGCCAACTCGCTGCCGGCGCGATATCGGCCTTCGAGATGGCGCAAGCGCGGCTGGCGCTCAACAGCGCGCGCCTTGCTCTGCACGACTTTCACCGCCGCCGAGCGGAGGCGCGAATCCAGCTCGCGGCGGCCCTGGGCGTCACCGCGCAGGCGCTCGACGGCGTCACCTTCAGCTTCGAGGTCTTCGAACGGCCGCCCGCGGATCTACTCGCTCCTTCGCTACGGCGCCAGGCCCTCCTCAATCGAGCGGACGTCCTGGGGGCGCTCGCCGAGTACGAGGCGAGCCAGGCCCGATTGCAGCTGGAGGTCGCCCGCCAGTACCCCGATCTGCATCTCGGGCTGGGCTATCAGATGGACCAGGCGGAGAACAAGTGGACGCTCGGCCTCTCCGGCCTGTTGCCGATCTTCAACCGGAATCGGGGTGCCATCGCCGAGAGCGAGGCGCGACGCGCCGAAGCGGCGGCCCGCTTCACGGCCATACAAAGCCGCGCCATCGAGGAGACCGCCGTCGCGGTGGAGGGCTGGGAGGCAGCTAGAGCGAAGAGGGCCACCGCCGAAGCCCTTCTCGAGGACCTCCGCAAGGAAGCGCCGGTCGCGGACGCGCGATGGCGAGCCGGTGAGATCTCGAAGCTGGAGCTCGACACGCTGCGGCTCGAAATCGCCAGCTCGGAGCTCGCGCGGTTCACCGCGCTCGTAGAAGTGCAAGAGGCCCTCGGGCGACTGGAGGATGCGATGCAGAGTCCGAGCGACCTGCCGGCGTGGACGAGCCTCACTCTCCCCAGGGCCACGGCCAAGGAAGGGAACCGATGAATCGCCGGCTGCTGGCGGGACTGGGAGTCGCAGCCCTCGTGGCACTCGTCGCGGTCGGAATACGCCGGCTGACCTCGGGTAGTGCGGCCGAGAGCGAGCAGGAGGTGTCGCCGGTGGTCGCGGTCCACGTGGCGGCGATCGTCCGCACGACCTTGCACGAGTACGTCGACACGTGGGGCACGGTCGAGCCCGAGCCGGCGTCGGCGCGCCGGGGGGCGGCCAGCGCACGGATCGCCCCTCCGGTCGCCGGCCTCCTGGCCGAGGTCCGATGTGCCGAGGGCGCGCGCGTGAGCCAGGGCGCGCTCCTGTTCAGCATCGATCCCCGGGTTGGGGATGTCGCGGTCACCAGGGCCCGGCAGGCGGTCCGTTTCGCGGAAGGGGCGTTCGAACGACAGAAGGCTCTTGGACCGGGCGAGGCGACCTCACAGAGGCTCTATCAGGAGGCCGAGCAGAACCTGGCCGCGGCGCGGAGCGACCTTGCCACCGCCGAAGCCCAGAGGAACCTGCTCGACCTGCGGGCGCCCCTGTCGGGAACGGTCGTCAAGCTGAACGCGCGCCCGGGCGACGCGGTCGATCCGACGACCGTCCTCGCCGAGATCATCGATCTGGACCGGCTGGTGGTCGCGGCCACGGTGCGGAGCGGGGATGCCCCGCGGATCCGTGCCGGGCAGGCGGTGTTCCTCTCGGCGCGAGACTCGACGCCAGCGACGTCCCCGAGCCCCCGTCCCCTGCCCTCCCGCATCGTGTTGATCGGGGACGCCGTGGACACGAAGACCGACACGGTGACGGTCCGCGCTGCGCTCCCTCCCCACTCTGGCCTGCGGCCGGGCCAGTTCCTCGATGTCCGCATCCTCGTCGACGAGCATCGAGACTGCCTCGCGGCCCCGATCGAAGGTCTGGTGATGGAAGGTGGTGCGCCCGCCCTGGCGGTGATCGACGGCGACAAGGCCGTGAAGCGTCCCGTGAGACCTGGCCTGCGCGAGGGCCCTCTCGTCGAGGTGGAGGGCGACGGTATTCGTGAGGGGTTGAGGGTGGTGGCGGCGGGAGCGTATGGGCTGCCGCGCGAGACCAAGATCCGCGTGATCGAACCGTGAGCACGTCCGGAGCCGGTCCGGACCTCGCCGGCCGTGAGTCGGACCCTCCCCGTGATGCGGCAGTGACCGGGTCGTCGACCCTCGCCGACTTTGCGATTCGCCACAGCGCGACGATCGTGTTTCTCTCCGCCGTGCTCTGCCTCGGTGGCGGGTACGCCGCCTTCCACATCCCTTCGTCGGTCTTCCCGCAGACGAACTTTCCCGCGCGTCGTCATCCTCGTGGACAACGGCGTCATGCCGGCGGACGAGATGATGGCCACCGATCACCCGGCCCATCGAAGAGGCGATGAAGGACATCCCGGGCTCGCTGACGGTGCGCTCGGCCACGGGCCGCGGCTCGGCCGAGGTCAACGTCTTCTTCACCTGGTCGGTCGACATGGTCCAGTCGGAGCTGTACGTGCTGAGCCGGCTCTCGCAGATCCGCGGCACGCTGCCGGCCACCGCCACGACCTCGGTCTTCCGGCTGACGTTCTCGGCCTTTCCCATCATCGGCGTCAGCCTGACCAGCCCCACGCGCGACGTCACCGAGCTGTGGGAGACGGCGCGCTACAACCTCAAGCCGCGCTTCCTGCGCATCCCGGGCGTGGCCCGCGTGGACCTCGTCGGCGGGCGCACGCCCGAGTTCCACGTCGTCGTCGACCCGCTGCGGCTGCAGGCAGCCGGACTGGGCCTCGCCCAGGTCACGGACGCGCTCGCGCAGAACAACCTCATCGCCCCGGCCGGAATGCACGAGGAGAACCACACGCTCTACCTCGCGGTCGTGGACGGGCGCGTGCACGACGTCGACGAGATCGAGGAATCAGGTCGTGGCGGGGCTCGGCGGGCGTCCCGGTGCGGATCCGCGATTTCGCCCGCGTCGAGCGCGGACCCGAGCCGGTCTTCAACATCGTCACCGCCGACGGCGTCAACGCGGTGCTGCTCAACATCCGCAGCCAGCCCGACGGCAGCACGCTCGACATCGCCCGCGACTTGCGGGCCGAGATCGCAGGCGGTCAAGCGCGACCTCCCGCCCGACATGAAGCTCGCCTTCTTCTACGACCAGTCGCTGCTCGTGCGCGAGTCGGTGCGCAGCGTCTGGGAGGCGATCGTCTTCGGCCTCATCCTCTCGGTCGTCATCATCTATCTCTTCCTCAGGAACTGGGGCACCACGCTCGTGGCGACCCTCGTCATCCCGGTGACGGTGCTGGTCACGCTCGTGGCGATGAAGCTGGCCGGCCTGAGCTTCAACCTGATGACGCTCGGCGGCATCGCCGCCGCCATCGGCCTCGTGATCGACGACGCCATCGTCGTCGTCGAGGCCATCCACGCGCAGGCTCGTCGCCGGCCTCGGCGCGAGCCGAGGCGATACAGGCGGCCCTGGGCGAGATCGTCCGGCCGCTCGTCGGCTCGACGCTGACGCCGGTCGTCGTGTTCATCCCGCTGGCGTTCCTCGACGGGATCACGGGCGTGTTCTTCCGGGCGCTCGCGCTCACGATGGTCGTGGCGCTGCTGACCTCGCTGGTCCTGGCGGTCACTCTGACGCCGGCCCTCGCGGGCTGGCTCCTCCGTCCGCTCGCGTCACGACCGGCCACGCCATCCGGAGCCTGACGGCCGACTTTCTCCACCGCCGCGTCGTTCCCGTGTACGAGGTCGCGCTGCGCGCCGCGCTGCGCCGGCCGTGGCTTGACGGTGGGCGCTTGCGTCCTCGTCGTGGCCCTCGGCGCCGCCCTCTATGGCGGGCTCGAGAGCGAGTTCCTGCCGCCGATGGACGAGGGCGGCTTCGTCATCGACTACTGGACGCCGCCGGGCACGAGCCTCTCCGAGACGAACCGGCAGCTCCTCCAGGGCGAAGACATCCTGCGCACGACTCCGGAGATCGAGAGCTACTCGCGCCGCACGGGGGCCCGGCTCGCCCTCGCCATCGCGGAGCCCAACACCGGCGACTTTCTGGTGAAGCTGCGGACCGGATCGCCGGCGCTCGACCGACGAGGTGATCGCCGGTCTCCGGCACCGCTCAACGAAGCCGTCCCCGGCGTCAACTGGGAGTTCCCGGGCATCCTGAGCGACCTGATCGGCGACCTCATGTGGGCGCCAAAGCCGATCGAGATCAAGTTGTTCTCGACCGACATCGGACTTCCTCAAGAGCGAGGCGCCCCGGGTCGAGGAAACGATCAAGAAGGTGCAGGGAGTCGTCGATACCTTCGACGGGCTCGTGTACGCCGGCTCGACCCTCACCTTTCGCGTGCGCACGGTGGACGCCCAGCGGTTCGGCCTCACCGCCGCCGACATCGGCGCGGCCGTGAATACCGCCATGCTCGGCGAGACGGCCTCGAGCGTGCTCGAGGGTGACCGCCTCATCGCGGTCCGGGTCAAGGTCGATCCCAGGCGGCTCGACCGGGTGGCGGCTCTGACGGCCCTGCCGATCCGCGCGCCCGACGGCCGGGTGGTGACGCTGGCACAGGTCGCCGACGTGTCCGAGCAGGCCGGACAGCTGGAGCTCCGGCGCGAGGACCTGCGGCAGGACGTGGCCGTCACGGCGCGGCTCGAAGGCCGCGACCTGGGCAGTGCCATGGAGGAGATCGAGGGCTTGCTGGCGCACGATCCCGCACTGCCGCCGGGCACCATCGAGTTCGGCGGGCTCTACCAGCAACAGACAGGAGTCCTTCCGGAACCTTCTCATCGTGCTCGGGATGGCCATCGTCCTCGTCTTCACCGTGCTGCTCGTCGAGTTCCGCTCGTTCCGCGAGCCGCTGGCCATCGTCTTCGGCGCGGTGCTCGCGCTGTTCGGCACGGTCGCCGCGCTGTGGATCACCGGACACCTCCCTGAACGTCGTCTCGTTCCTGGGCGCCATCATCGGCATCGGGATCGTGGCCAAGAACGGCATCCTGATGCTGGACTTCGTGGAACAGCTCCAGGCCGAGGGGCTGACCCTGGAGGACGCGCTGGTGCGGTCGGGCCGGCGTCGCCTGCGTCCCGTCCTGATGACCTCCATGGCCGCCGCCCTCGGCATGCTTCCCCTGGCCTTCGGGGTCGGTTCGGGCGCCGACATGCTGAAGCCGCTGGCCATCGCGGTCATCGGGGCGCTGTGTGTCTCCGTGCTCTTCTCGCTCGTAGCCACCCCCACGGCCTTCTCGCTCCTCGCCAGGAAGAGCTGGACTCGAGGCGTCACTCGCACGACGTCTCCGGAGGGCGTCACGGGCCAGTAACGAGCGACGGCGCCAGATCGAGACCGCGAGAGCCGCCAGGTCGCGCTCACTCTTCCCCGGTCGAGATCCGGAACACGCCGGCTCGCACCATCTGCACCTCGAGCCCCATCGCGCGAAGCGCGGGCCGAAGATCCAATCGCGTGCAATAGACAGGCAGGCCCGGGGGCGCCCATTTGCGGAGAGAAGGCAGGTAGACGGCCTGATCCCGGTCCAGATAGGCCGTGATCTCCTCGACGCTCAGGTCCTGACCGACGAAGACCGACGAGCCGCCGAGGCCCTCGGCCAAGGTGAAGTAGAGCAGGTACATGGAGTCGTTGTAGCGCGCGACGATGAGCGCTCCGTCCTTGACGTCCTCGAGCAACTCCCGCATCGGCTCGGCGAGGTCGGCTCCCTTGGCGGCTTCGACCCTCGTCCAGTGGGCGAGACAGAAAGCCAGCGGCAACGCGAGGCACAAGGCCGGGTGCAGACGACGGACCCAGGGCAGCGACAAGGACCGCTCGAGGCCGACTCCCGCCAGCACGGCCGTCACGAAGTAGGCAGGTACGAAGTAGACGTCGACGTCGCTGATGTCGTAGTTGAGGGCGAACGTGAGGTGAACCGCGGCGATCAGGAACAAGAAGCCACCGTAGCGACGGTCCTCGAGGGAGACCAGCCCCAGGATGCCCAGGGGAAGGAGGACGGTGCAGTCGGCCCCCCAGTGTCGTGCAAAGAGCGGGATTCGCTCGAGCAGCAGCTCGCCCGGGCTGAAGGCGAACATCACGCTCTGAAACATCGCGCCGGTCGCGTAGCGCCAGAGGTCGGCGGCGCTGGTTACGCTGACGGAAAGATACGGAGTCGTCGGATCGAGAGACCTCCACAATGGGTACGCATACAGGAGGGCGCTCAAGGTCACGAGGCCGACCACGGGAACCACGGTCCTCCAGTCGGTCAACACCCTCTTCTCCGTGGCCAACACGATGAAGACGAAGGCGGGAAGCACGGTGATCGTGGTGAGGTGATTGCCGAAGGCAAGAGCGTAAACGGCGCACGCCAGGATCAAGTCGCGGCGCCGCCGCGTCTGCCTCCAGGTCAGCAGCCCGTGAGCGACGAGGGCCAGGAAGAGGACGTGGAGACTGTAGACCTCGGCCACGATCGAGAGCCGCCAGAACGTCGGAGTGACCCCGAAGACCAGGGCGGTCGCGGTAGCCACCACCTCCCGGGCTCCGAGCCGCAGGAGAAGGCGCCGGAGCACAAGGCAGGCGAGAACCGAGCAGACCGCCGAAAACAGGTTGGCGCAAAGAGCGGGGCTCTCCACCGGAAGCACACGCGAAAAAGCATGAAGGAGAAGAAGGTACGTGGGGTAGCCGGTCGGGTGCGTGACGCAGAGGAGGGGCCCCGAAAACTGCATCTCCGCGGTGTCGGGGGAATAGCCGGCCCCCGGTAGAATGGTGGCGGCGTACACGCCGCCGAGGCACAGGGCCAGGGCTACCGGAGCCGACCAGGTTCGAATCCACTTGAGCCACGTGCGAGACGACGAAGGCAAGAGGAACGGGGGCGTCTTGGGTTCGACCTCCAACACTTGGCTGAGGACACCTTTGGAGGTGGTCTTCGTGGGTGAGGACACAAGAAATAGTGTTCAGTAACACTGAACACATGTCAAGCAAGACCGATCGCTCGGGTCCGGAACCCAGCCGACGGTCGAGATCGGTCGATGACGCCATGGCGCAAAGCCAGGCTTTCGCGGGAAGCGGCGTTACGATGACCACGTGACACTCCTCTCTTCTCAAGGACCCCCTCCCAAGGGCTCACGCTCGCTCTTCTTCACGGCCCTCGCCACTTTGGCGGTGGCCGGCCTGGGTCTGGCCGGCTGGGTCGTCCTCGGGCGTCGGCGCGGCCCCGACCGCACAGGAGCTCCGCCCCTCACCTTGAAGGCCGCCCCGCCGCCTGCTCCCTCGACGCCCACGCCGTCCCCTACCCCGGAAGCGGCGTCGCCCAAACCCTCCACTGCGGCGCCGCGTCCGGCCCCCCTCCGCGTGGAAGCCGACGTGCCCGACGCCTCGGTCTTCATCGACCACCGCTTCGTGGGCAAGGCGCCTTTGGATGTGCGCGACCTCCCTCCGGGCTCCCACCGGCTGAACGTCGCCGCGGACGGGTACGCCATGCACGCCGAAGAGGTCGAGGTCGGGGCGGCGCCCCGCACCGTCAGCGTCCGCTTCACCGAGGTCCGCCTCGACGAATCGCTGGCCGTCACCCACAAACACGGGGTGGGCTCGTGCCAGGGCGTCCTGAAGGCCAGCCCCGAAGGCCTCTCGTACGAGGCCGCGGGCGGCAAGGATTCCTTCCAGGCTCCGTTCGGAGACCTGGCGCGGTTCGAGGTGGACTACCTCAAGAAGACGCTGCGCCTGGCCCTGCGCGGGGGGCGAAGCTACAACTTCACGGTGGAGGGAGCGAGCGCAGACCCGCTTCTGGTCTTCCAGCAGAAGGTGGAGGCGGTGCGCAAGCGGCTTGCACCCTGAGCGGCCCTCGCGCCGCGAGCGCGACCGCCCCGCCTATAATCCGGCCACCGATGGCGGTCCACGTCCGCGAGATCCTGCTGGCCCCGCACCTCGCCCCTGGCCGGGCCGAGTCTCTGCTCCAGCCCTACGGCTTTCGCGATCCCGGCGCCGCCGACCGCAACCTGCAGGCCATCGCTACGGACCCGACGGCTCGCGGCCTGCTCGCGGACATTCTCGAAGAGCTCCTCCGTTGCCTCGCGGACGCCCCCGACCCGGACGCCGCGCTCAACCATTTCGAGCGCTTCGTCAAGGCCAGCGGCGGCACCCTGGCCCTGCTCTCGCACCTCCACGCCAACCCGCGCGTCATCGACCTCCTGGCCCGCACCTTCGGCTCCAGCAGCTTCATGGCCGAGATCCTCATCCGCCACCCGGCCTGGCTCTACTGGCTCTCCGAGCCCGACGTACTGGGGCACGCGCGCACGCGCGAAGAGGTCGCGCGCGACCTCGTGGCGGCCCTGGCCGGGCTGCACTCCGAGGGCCGGCAGCAGGACCTTCTGCGAATCACGCGACGGCGGGAGATCCTGCACATTGGCGTGCGCGACCTCCTGCGCCTGTCCACGGTGGCGGAGACCGGGGCGGCTCTCTCCGACCTCGCGGGGGCCTTGATCGATGGCGCCCTGCGCTCGGCCCACGCGGCCCTTCACCGTGAGGTGGGCCTTGGTCCTCTCTCGGAAGCCCAAGGTCCGCCGGCCCCTTCGGGCTTTGCGGTCCTGGGCATGGGCAAGCTCGGCGGTGGGGACCTCAACTTCAGCTCGGACGTCGACCTCATCTACGTCTACGGCTCCGATCGGGGCCGGGTGGGCAAGGGGAAGGCGGCCCTTCATCGGTCCGAGTTCTGGAAGGCCCTCGCCCTCCGCCTGACCGCGGCCCTGGCCGAAACCACGGTCGAGGGCTACGTCTATCGCGTCGACCTTCGCCTCCGTCCCGAAGGCCGGGTCGGTCCCCTCGCCCAGTCGGTCGCCGCCTGCACTGAGTACTACCGCTCACGGGGTGCTACCTGGGAGCGCCTGGCCCTCCTCAAGGCCTGGCCGGTGGCGGGCGACCTTGCGCTCGGGGCCCGCTTCAAAGCGCGCGTCCGCCCCTTCGTCTACGGGCGGCCGTTCGGACCGAGCGAGCTCCAGGAGGTGCGGCGGATGAAGCGGGAGATCGACCGGAAGGTGGCGGCGCGGGACGAGAGCCACAGGAACGTCAAGCTCGGGACCGGAGGCATCCGCGAGATCGAGCTCGTGGCCCAGGTTCTCCAGGCCCGGCACGGCCGTCGCCGGCCGCTCCTTCGGGAGCGCAACACCCTGAGGACCCTCGCCGCCCTGGAGGAGCAGCGCCTGCTGTCCGCCGAGGAGGCCCTGATTCTCGACGGGGCCTACCGGTTCCTGCGCGACGTCGAGAACAAGCTCCAGATGGTGGCCGACGCCCAGACCCACTCGCTCCCTCGAGCGGCCGAAGAGCTGCGGCTCTGCGCGCTCCGCCTGGGCTACCGAGCGGAGGCCGGAAGGGGTCCGGAGGAGGCGCTCCTCCGCGACCACCGGGCCCACGTCGAGGCCGTCCACCCGATCTTCGAAGCAGTGCTCGACGGTCAGCGGGGGTTCGCGGGCGCCTGAGCCCGGAAACGGCGGTCGAACACCGCTTGCACCGCGAGGCGGTTGCGGTCGATGTCCGCGTCGAGAGCGCCGGCGGCCTCCGCCCAGTCACGTCCCGTGTATCCGAGCCGACGCGCGAGCAGGCGAAGCTCCTCCGAGCCTTCGTCGGGCAGGAGCAGGTCCGAGGCTTGTCCGCGCACCATGCGCAGAGCGTCCGCGGTGCGCCTCCAGAACACGTAGCCCTCGCGCAGGGCGTCGTGCTCCGCGGCGCTCAAGATCCCGAGGTGCGCGAGCGCCAGGAGCGCCTCCAGGGTGCGTGGCGTGCGCAGCTCGGCGTGATCGCGCCCGTGCTGGATCTGGAGGTATTGGGCCGTGTACTCCACGTCGACGAGCCCGCCCCGGCTGAGCTTCACGTTGAAGCGGCCGGTGGGCACGAGCTCCGTGACCTGCCGCTGCCGCAAGCGGAGGGCCTCGGCCATGTCCAGGGGCTCGCGGCTCCAGACGAAGGCGTCGCGCACGGCCAGGGCCTCTTTGCCCAGGACCAGGTCGCCTGCGACCACGCGCAGCTTGATCAGGGCCTGCCGTTCGAAGGGGTGTGCTTCGCCGCCCTCACGGTAGTACTCGCGCAACAGGCCCAGGGGACTGGCCAGGGGACCCTTCTTGCCGTGCGGCCGCAGGCGCAGGTCGATGTGGAAGATGCCTTCCTCCCGCGCCTCCAGCGTCTCCACCACGTCCTGCACCAGGTGATCGAAGAGCTCGCCGTTCTCGATGCCGCTCGCGTCGGTCTTTCCCGGCCCCTCGTAGACGACCAGGAGCTCGAGGTCGGAGGCATACCCGAGCTCGCGGCCTCCGAACTTCCCGAGCCCGAGCACGGCCATCGGGCAGACTCGTCCGTCCGGGAGCCTCGGCCGCCCCTGGGTCCGGGCGAGACGGGCGAGACAAAGCTCGAGCGCGGTCCCGAGCACGGCCTCGGCAAGGTCGGCAAGGGCGTTCTCGAACTCGGCCAGGGACACCGCCGGATCCAGGAGGTGCTTCATGTCGACGAGCAACATTTCCTCGTCCTTGAAGTCGTTGAGCCGGCGTTTCTTCTCCTCGAAGGAAGGGGCTTCCGCGAGCCGCCGCCGGAGCTCCGCGCCAAGGGCCTCCCGGTCGCGGAGGACCCGGCGCTTCCAGTCCCCGAGCAACGGAGCGAGGTGCTCGATGTGGCGGCGCAGGAGGTCTTCCCACAGGAACTCGCTGCTGCCCAGGAGCTGGGCCAGGTCCTCGAGACCGTTCCCGTCGCCGAGGAGGGGCCAGGCCGCGTCGCTCGACATCAGCCGGTCGAGAAGCTGGTCGAACGAGCGCAGGGCGCGCGCAGGATCCGGCGCCCGGGGCAGGAAGTGGGTGAACTGCTTGATGAGGACCACCGCCAGGCGAAGGGTCTCCTGGTCGGCTTCGGTCTCGATCTTGCGTCCGTCACGGTGAGTGATCGCGAACTCGTCGCGCACCTCGGCGCCGTGGCTCTCGATCCTCACCTCGTGCACGTAGATCTCGCGCATGGCGAGGGCGTTGGCCAGCGCGTAGAGAAAGGCCGGCGCGTCCCGGCCTCGCACCCGCATCAGGGTCTGCGACGGTCGGGCGGAGTTGTCGAACTCCAGGGCGACGGGGTGGCCCGGCCGCGCGAGCGGGCCCGCGCTCCCCGCCAGGGATTCGACGAGCTGGCGGTTGAGGCGCTCGCGGGCCTCGACCGCGCGACCGTCCGCGGCCAGCGCCAGGAGGGTCAGGAGATCGCTTTCCATCCGCGCGGCGTCGGGGGCGCCGCGGCCGGCCCGAGGAACCACCCGGAAGACGTCGACGATCTTGGTCGAGGGCGCAGAGCGGCGCCGCCCTCCGGGGGCGACGGGAAGGGGTGCGGACGGGCCAAACGTGTGGACCTCGCCCGACTCGATGCTGAGGCCGTGGACGGCCAGGAGCCCGCACAGGATCGCGAACTCGCCGAAGTAGTCGACCGCGACGATGGCCACGTCGTAGCGGCCCTCGGGTCCTCGGGAGACATGAACGCGGGCCGGCCGCTCCGGCCCCACCTCGGCCGCGAGGCGGACGTGGAGCGCCACCTCCTCGGGCGATCGCCCCGACGCGTAGGCCTCGCCGAGGCGCTCGAGGAACTCGTGGATGGTCGGGGGTGCGATCTCCGGGCAGGCCAAAGACACGGCCTCGGACAGGGGGAGCGGGCCTGCGCCCGAAGGCTCGGTCATCGCCAGACGACTATAACCCCAGGGAGGGACGGCTCAGGCTAGGGCGACCGCCCCCCGAAGCTCACGGACCGTCTCGCCCAGCCGGCCGATGCCCTCTTCGATCTCGGCCGGGGTCAGGGCGCAGAAGGGCAGGCGCAAGAAGCGGTCGCCGCCCCCGTCCGGGAAGAAGGCGGTGCCGTCGGCCAGCTGAAGCTCGCGCGCCCGGGCCTTCTCGCGCACCGCGGTGGTGCGCGTACCTTCGGGAAGAGTCACCGAGACGAAGAACCCCCCCTCGGGGCGGGTCGCCTCCGCCTCCGGCAGGTGGCGCGCGAGAGCGTCGAGGCAGGCGTCGAGGCGGGGCGCGTAGAGGGACCGGAGGCGTTCGATCTGGAGCGGCAGGAGCCCGCGGCGGCACCACTCGTAGGCGACGCCGTGGGCCAGGTTGTTGGGGCAGATGTACGTGTCCTCCGCGAGCTTCGCGATCTTCTTCAGCAGGTCGACGGGCCCAATGAGGAAGCCGACGCGCGCGCCGGGGCCGATGAGCTTGCTGAACGAGCTCATCTGGATGGTCCTCCCGGGCGCGAGCGAGTACAGCGAGCGCTCTTCCGTGCCGCGGTAGCGGAGCTGGCGATAGGGCGCGTCCTCGACGATGAGGAAGTCGTGCCGCTCAGCCAGCTCCGCGATGCGGCGTCGCTTCGGGCCCGAGCACGTGGCCCCCGCGGGGTTCTGGAAGTCGGGGATGGTGTAGAAGAGCTTCGGTCGTGCCTTCAGCGATCTCGGCTTCGAGCCGGTCGAGGTCGGGACCGTCCGCGGCGAGCGGGATGCCCACGACCTGCGCGCCGCGCCGCCGCAGCAGGGTGAGGGTGCGGTCGTACGTCGGCGCCTCGGTGAAGACGCGGTCGCCGGGCTCGAGGAGGGCCAGGCACAGGAAGTCGAGGAGCTGCAGCGAGCCGTTGCCGAGCAGCACCTGATCCGCCGTCACCCCCTGCCAGGCCGCGAGCCATTCTCGGAGTGGTACAAAGCCGGTGGAGGGCCCGTACTGCATGAGGGCATTTCCGTGCTCGCCCAGGACATCCCGCGCGGCGCGGAGGACGTTGTCGATGCCGAAGGACTCGGCCGCGGGGATGCCGCGGTTGAAGAGGATGGGTTTCACGCCCACTGTTGTAGCGGACCATCTTTTGCGGCGTCAAGGCGTATGCGCATACATCTTTCTTCTGAGCCGCATGCCCGCGAGAGATGCGGATCAGGCGCTGCACTCACCGCCCATGGTCTCGACCACGAACTCGTGCTCCTCGGCGAGGTCCACGAAGTCCTCGGCGACCGCGTCCTCGGCCGTGAGCTTCTCGAGGTCGCCGAGGGTACGGCTGACCTGATCGGCCTCGACGCGCCGGAAGAACGCCGCGGCCGCTTCGCCGGCGCGCCGCTCCTTGCCGTAGAGCGCTGATGAGGCGCTCGACCGCCTCGGGGATGCGGCGTGCCGGAATCTTGGCCGCGATCCGCCCGAAATGGGCGCCGTCCTTCTCGACCCCGCCCCCGAGCATCACGAAGTACTGGGGCAGCGCCTTGCCCCCCACCTTGCGCACGCTGCCCTGGAAGCCGAGGCCGGCGACGTGGTGCTGGCCGCAGCCGTTGGGGCAGCCGCTGATCTTGAGCTTCAGGTCGGGGGCCTGGGCCACGAGATCCGGCCGTGCCGCCAGGTGATCGGCGAGCAAGCGTCCGAGACCCCGCGACTGCGTGACCGCGAGGCGGCAGGCCTCGGCTCCCGGGCAGCTCGTGACGTCGGCGCTGGTGTTGGCGCCGCCCGGGTCGAGGCCGATGGCGGCGAGGCTTCGGTAGAGGGCCGCCACGTCGGAGCGCCGGATCCAGCGGAAGACGAGGTTCTGCTCGAGGGTCGTGCGAAGGGTGCCGTCGCCGTAGGCGGCGGCCAGCTCGGCGAGGACGCGGAACTGCTCGCCGGTGACGTCTCCCAGGGGGGCGGTCACCGTCACGATCGCGAAGCCGTCCTGCTTCTGGGGGCGCACGTTGGTGGCCGACCAGCGCAGGAGCTTGTCGTCGAGCACCGTCAGGACCGGACGAACCGCGGGGCGAACGCCGGGTCCACGGATAGCACCCGCCAGCGCTCGCGCGGCCGCGTCCGCCGGCCGGGGGGCGCTCGGCCGCGGTCCCGAGGGTGCTTTCTCGACGGGTGGGTTCTCGGGGTCGAACGGCAGAGGCCGGCCGCCCTCGGCCCGCACGTCGGCAAGGGCCTGGTCGAACTCGGCCCGCCAGGCCTCCCAGCCCATGGCCTGGATCAGGAACTTCATCCGGTTGCGGGCCTTGTGCTTGTAGTCCCCGAGCTTGTGGAAGACGCGCAGGACCGCCTCGGCCACCGAGAAGATCTCACCCGCGGCGATGCGCTCGAAGAGGAGACCGGCCGACCTGCACAGGATCGCGGTGCCCCCGCCCGCATTGACCTGGAAGGCCCGTCCGAAGCCGTCGTCGGGCAGCGCACGGAAGGCGAGGTCGTTGATGAGGCTCAGCGAGTGGTCCTCGGCACACCCCTCGAAGGCGATCTTGAACTTGCGGGGCAGGGTCGAACTCAGCGGATGGCGAAGCAGGAACCTCGTCAGGGCTTCGGCGTAGGGCGTCACGTCGAACGCCTCGTCGGGCGACACGCCGGCGTACGGGCACGCGGTGATGTTGCGGACGGAATTTCCGCAGGCCTCGCGCGTGGTGAGCCCGACCTCGGCCAGCCGCCGCATCGCCTTCTCCACGTCGTGGAGCTCCAGGAAGTGCAGCTGGATGTTCTGCCGGGTCGTGATGTGCCCGAAGCCTCGCGAGTACCGGTCGGCCACGTCGGCCAGGGCGTGGAGCTGCGGCCCGTCGAGAACGCCCTGGGGGATCTTGACCCGCAGCATCGACGCATCGGACTGACGCTGGCCGTAGGTGCCGCGGACCAGACGAAAGGCCCGCCACTGGTCGGGGGTGAGATCGCCGCGCTCGTAGCGCTCCAGGGTCTCCACGAACTCGTCGATTTCGGCCTCGTCGGCGAACGAGAGCCGGGCGCGGCCCAGCGTGGTCAGGTGCTCAACCGCGGGCATGTTGCCTCTCCTCCTGCCGCTCCGACCCGACCGAGCGCACAGCGATGACATCGGCCAACGAAACCACTTCCCCGATCACGATGGTGCCCGGCAGATCGCTCGCGGCCGGGGGAACATCGGCGGCTCGGAGGGACGCGAGGTCACCGCGCCAGACCGCGGCCGCCTCCGTCGAGGCCCCGAACAGGATGGCCGCCGGGGTGCGGGCCGCGAAGCCCCGAGCCAAGAGCAGCTCGGCCAGGGCGCCGCGGGCGTGGAGCCCCATCAGGACGACGATCGTCGCGACTCCCGGCGCGAGGCTCTCGAGCACGGGCCGAAAGGCGCTCTCGGAGTGGCCGGACACGACCACGAAGGCCGAGGCGAGGCCACGATGGGTGACCGGAATGCCGGCGAGGGCCGGCGCGGCCACGGCGTTGGTCAGGCCGGGCACCACCTCGTACGCCACTCCCGCCGCGGCCAGGGCGAGCGCTTCCTCGCCGCCGCGGCCGAACACGAAAGGATCGCCTCCCTTGAGACGAACGACCCGCTTGCCGCGGCGGGCGGCCCGAATCAACAGGGCGTGGATCGTCTCCTGCCGTATCGCGGCGCGTCCGCACCGCTTCCCCACGCTGAATCGCTGGGCGCGCGGAGCCAGGGCCAGGGTCTCCGGCGAGACGAGGGCGTCGTAGAAGACGATGTCGGCCTGCGCGAGGGTCCGCGCCGCACGGACGGTGAGCAGGTCGGGATCGCCCGGGCCGGCGCCCACCAGCGAGACGAAGCCGTTCACGCCCGCGCCTCCCGCGCCGCGGCAGGCTCGGCGTAAAGGCGATTGAGCGCTTCGAGGAGCAGGGGCCGGCGGCGGGCCATCGCCACGCCGTCCGCCTTGTGTCCGACCCGAAGGCGGCTCGCTTCTTCGACCCAGGCGTCCACGTCTTCCGGGATCACGGCCTCGAGGGCCTCGCGGAGGAGGCCGGCCAGGGCCGGGGCCCGGCCGTCGGTGGAGACGGCCAGAGTCACGCCGCCGCGGCGCAGCACGCCGCCCAGGTACAGGCTCGCGTTCTCCACGTCGTCCACGGCGTTCACGAAGAGCGACCGTGCTTCGGCGGCGACCCGCACCTCGCGGTTGACCGTCGGGGCTGGCCGCGGCGATCGCGAAGTAGACGCCGTCGAGGTCGCTGGGTACGAAGGCCCGCTTCTCGACCTGCACCGGGGCCTGCGTCGACCTCTGGCCGGACCTCGGGGGCGACGACCTTCACCCTGGCCCCTGCGGCCAGAAGCCCGTCGAGCTTCGAAGCCGCCACCGGGCCCGCGCCCACCAACAGCACCGGCCTTCCCTCGAGCTTCAGGAAGGCCGGGTAGAGGGTGCTCACGACGCGCGGGCCGCGACCAGCTCGCCCTCGAGGAGGCCCCGCTCCTCGAGCACCGCCAGGATGCGCCCGAGGCTGTCGCTCACGGTCTCGCGGTCGGTGCGCACGGTGACGTCCGGACGAACCGGCCGCTCGTAGGGATCGGAGACCCCGGTGAAGTGCGCGATCTCGCCGGCCAGGGCCTTCTTGTAGAGGCCCTTCACGTCGCGCTCGGCCAGGGCCGTGATCTCGGCGTCCGCGAAGACCTCGACGAAGGGGATGCCCTCGGCCTCGGCCTGCCGGCGCACCTCGTCGCGGGTCTCGGCGTAGGGCGAGATGGCGGCGGTGATGACGCCCACCCCGTGGCGGGCGAGAAGGCGGGCCACGAAGCCGATGCGGCGGATGTTCGTGTCGCGGTCTTCCTTCGAGAACCCGAGCCCCTTCGACAGATGCGTGCGCACCTCGTCGCCGTCGAGGATCTCGATGCGCCGGCCGTCGGCCAGCCGCGGGCGAAGCGCCGCCGCGAGCGTGCTCTTGCCCGCGCCGGAGAGTCCGGTGAACCAGAGGATGAAGCCGCCGTTTCCTTCGAGGGCCGTGGGCTCGGCCGGCGCGTCCTGGCCGATCGAGTAGTGCTCGCGCAGGATCTCGGCGATCTCCGGGCGCGTGAACTTGCCCGGAAGCCGGCCGCCCGTGCGCAGGATCTCCCGCACCTTCGTGCCGGAGAGGTCGAGTCGCGAGCTCGCGTCGTGCGGGCAGGTGCGGGGCGAGGCCAGGCCGTCGCAAGAGGAGCAGAAGAACGTGGGCTCGAACTTGAGCGGGGTCACGCCCACCTCCTGCGGTGGTGAAGCGGTCGAAGATCTGCTGCGCCTCGTAGGGACCGTAGAACTTCCCGACCCCGGCGTGGTCGCGTCCCACGATGAGGTGCGTGATCCCGTAGTTCTTCCGCACCACCGCGTGGAAGAGCGCTTCGCGGGGGCCGGCGTAGCGCATGGCCGCGGGGAACGCGGCGAGGAGCGTCCGGTCCTTCGGGTAGTACTCGTCGACGAGCGCCTCGTAGGCCTTGAAGCGGACCGAGGCCGGAACGTCGTCGTTCTTGGTCTCGCCCACGAGGGGATGGATCACGAGGCCGTCCACGAACTCGAGCGCCAGCTTCGTGAGGTGCTCGTGCGCGCGATGGATGGGATTCCGGGTCTGGAAGCCGGCGACTCGCGCCCAGCCGCAGGTCGGCGATCTTCTGCCGCAGCGCGCGCGGAGTGAAGCGGTGCTCGGCGAAGGGAAGGTCCTCGGGCAACGAGAAAGACCTGGACCTTGCCGCCCACGAGCGTGCGCGGCCGCGCGAGCAGGTAGGCGACGCCGGGGTGGCTCGGGTCCTCGGTGCCGTAGACCGCGCGCGACTCGACGAGCGGATCGCGCTCGTACACCTCGGCGATGTCGATCACGCCCCAGAGCCGGCCACGGTCGTCGAAGAGCGCCGCGGCCTTCTGGCCGGCGAGGGCGGCCCGGGACTCGTCGCTCACCGCCAGGGTGAAGGGCAGCGGCCACACCGTCCCGTCCGCGAGGCGCAGGTGCTCGAGCACGGACGTGTAGTCGGCCTGCGCCAGGAAGCCCTCGAGCGGGCTGGCCGCGCCGACGGCGATCAGCTCGAGGTCGGCCAGCTCGCGCGCGTCGAGCACGAGCGCGGGCAGAGCCCGGCGCGCGCTGCCGCAGCGCCTCGGCCTCGGCCTGGGGCACGAATCGGTCCACGAGAACGCCGCCGTGGGGGGCGACCAGGATTGCTTCCGCAGGTGCGGTCGGCTTCGACATGGGTAAGGCTCCTAGGTTCTTGGGGCTTCTATGGCGAGGCTCGGAACGGAGCGGGCGTGAAGCCCGCACTCTTTCTTCTCGCGGCCGCGCCAGCGGCCGGAACGGGGGTCTTCACCGGCGGCCACCGGGCTCGTGCACGGTGCGCAGCCGATGCTCGGATACCCGCGCTCGTGCAGCGGGTTCGTGGGGACGTCGTGGCTTCGCACGTAGTCGGCGACGTCGGCCGCGGACCAGGACAAGAGCGGGTTGATCTTCACGAGGCCGTGGAGGGGATCGGGCTCGACGGGGCGGGCCGAGCCGCGCGCACGGGTCTGGTCGCGGCGGATCGCCGTGATCCAGGCTTCGCGGCCCGGCGAGCACCGACTCGAGCGGCTCGACCTTGCGCAGCGCGCAGCAGCGGTCGGGATCGCGCTCCCAGAGCCGGTCGCCGTGGGTCTGCGCCTGCTCGTAGACCGTCTGCCGGGGCGGCCTTCCCGCGATCACGACGCCGTATCGCTCCTCGAGCCGCCGCCACAGGGCATAGGTCTCGTCGAACAAGAGACCCGTGTCGAGGGTGACGAGGTCGATGGCCAGGTGGTGCCGCGCCACGAGGTCGATGAGCACGCAGCCCTCGGCCCCGAAGCCGGTCGCGAAGACCACGCGGCCCGCGAACGCTCGGCGGCCCAGGCGAGGACCTCGAGCGGGGGCCGGCCCTCGAAACGGTCGGCGGCGGCGGCGATCTCCCCGCTCGTCATCGCCTGCACCTCCTGCGCCGCGGCCGGACGGGCAGCGGTTCCGCTGGTGAGCGAAAGGTTCAACCCGGTGAGGAGCAGGAGCGCCGCGAGGCCGATACGCAACGCTCGCTCCGGCACTGCGGTGGCGAAGCGGGCACCGAGCCAGACCCCGGGAAGCGCCCCCAGAAGCACGCCTCCGGCGAGCGCGAAATCGACCCGTCCTGCGGCGAGGTGGCCGAGAGCGGCGGCCGTCGAGAGGAGAAGCGCGTGTGCCAGATCGGTGCCGACCATGGTGGGCGCCGACAGCGGGAAGAACAACGCGAGCACGCAGAGCAGGAGGGAGCCGCTGCCGATGCTGGTCACGCTCACGAGCACCCCGGTCAGGAAGCCGAGGGCCACCGTCACCGGCGTCCTGGGCGCGGATCGCACCACCGGACCGCCTTCCGTGCGCCGCAGGCGCAGGAGGGTGGCGCCGCCCGCCATCAGAAGGGCGATGCCGAGCGCTCCTCGCAGGAAGCCGTCCAGAGACTGCGCCGGCACGCTCCGAAGGAGCAGGAGGCCGACACCGGCGCCCGGAAGCGAGCCTATGGCGAGGCGAAGCACGGTCGGGAAGTGGACGTGTCCGCGCCGGCTGTAGAAGCCGCTGCCCACGAGCTTCATCCCGCTGGCGATGAGGACGTCGGTCCCGACCGCGAGGCCAGGCGGGACTCCGAGGACCAGGATGAGAGCGGGCGTCAGGAGAGCTCCGCCCCCGGTCGACGTGAGACCCACCACCACTCCGACCACGAGACCGATGACGGCTGGGACCAGATCCAAGAAGTTGACTCCCCCACCGCGTGAACCGTACCCAAAAAAGCAAAAGGCCCGGGGTTTCGTCCCGGGCCTTCGACCGCTCGCTACGTCTTCGGAGGTCTAACTGAGCTGCACCTCGAACGCGACGCGGTCGCCGACACCGGGGGTGCCCGGGGTCATACAACAGCAACAACAACACTGCTGGCGCACTGCGTTCACAAGAGACTTATACGGTGATATCGCCCGAAGGTCAAGGTTTTTCCGTCATGCCGGCTGCTTCTGGCCCGCATGCGTGATTGCGATCGAGCCGGGCTCGGGGCCTTGGACTCTTCGCCGATGGCCTGCTAGTGTCCTGCGCGATCATGGCTTCTGGCGACGAGAACGCCCTCCTCCACGCCGTCCTCACGAGCCGCGTCTACGACGTGGCGCGAGAGACGCCGCTCGATCCCGCGCCGCGTCTGTCCCGCCGTCTGGGCGCGACCGTCCTCTTGAAGCGCGAAGACCTCCAGCCCGTCTTCAGCTTCAAGCTCCGCGGGGCGCACAACAAGATCGCCCACCTGTCGCCCGAGGAACGGGCCAGAGGCGTGATCGCCGCGAGCGCCGGCAATCACGCCCAGGGCGTCGCCTACTCGGCCCGGCACCTCGGCGTGCGCTCGGTCATCGTCATGCCCAAGACCACCCCCGAGATCAAGGTGGAGGCGGTCGCGCACATGGGAGCCGAGGTGGTCCTCGCCGGCGACAGCTACTCCGACGCCAAGGCCCACTGCGACGTCCTCGTGCGCGAGAGCGGGCTCGTCTCCATCCCGCCGTTCGACGACCCCCTCGTGATCGCGGGCCAGGGCACGATCGGCGAGGAGATCCTGCGCCAGGGCCGGGGCGAGCTCGACGCGGTGTTCGTAGCGGTGGGCGGGCGGCGGCCTCATCGCCGGCGTCGCCGGCTACATCAAGGCCCTGATGCCGCGGGTGAAGATCGTGGGGGTCGAGCCCTACGAGGCCGACGCGATGTACCGCTCGCTCGCATGCCGGCCACCGGGTGACGCTCGACCACGTCGGGATCTTCGCGGACGGCGTCGCAGTGCGCGAGGTGGGCGAGCTGACCTTCGAGCTCGCGCGGCGCCACGTGGACGAGATGATCCGGGTCTCGAACGACGAGATCTGCGCCGCCATCAAGGACGTGTTCGACGACACGCGGAGCGTCATGGAGCCCGCGGGGGCGCTCGCGGTGGCGGGCCTCAAGTCGTGGGCCGGCTCACGCGACGTGCGCGGCCTGCGCCTCGCCGCCATCCTGAGCGGCGCCAACATGAACTTCGACCGTCTTCGCTTCGTGGCCGAGCGGGCCGAGCTGGGCGAGGCCCGGGAAGCGCTCCTCGGGGTCACGATACCGGAGCGGCCGGGGGCCTTCCGTGACTTCTGCTCCGTGATCGGGGCGCGGGTGGTCACGGAGTTCAACTATCGGCTGGCGGGCCGCGCGGCCGCCCACATCTTCGTGGGCCTCAAGACGAAGTCACGGCAGGACGCCCTCGACGTCGCGGGGCACCTTCGGGAGCGCGGCTACCCCACCGCCGACCTCACGGACAACGAGATGGCCAAGCTCCACGTGCGCCACATGGTGGGCGGCCGCGCCGCGGACGTGAAGCACGAGCGCCTCTATCGGTTCGAGTTTCCGGAGCGCCCGGGCGCCCTCCTGGAGTTCCTCGAGAAGCTCGGGCGGCCGCTGGAACATCAGCCTCTTCCACTACCGCAACCACGGGGCCGACTTCGGCAGGGTCCTGGCCGCCTTCGAGGTCCCCGACGGCGACGAGGCCGCGTTCGCGTCGTTCCTCGAGGGGCTCGGCTATCCCTCGGTGGCCGAAGCCGGCAACGCGGCCTACGGCCTCTTCCTCGGCAATAGCTGAACGACGGTCAGAACCAGGCGGGGCGGCAGGTCGAACGGTACGACTCCCCTCCGGAGCGCACCGAGTTGCTCGAGCTCAGGATGTCGTACTGCTCGTTGAAGTCGTTGGTGTTCTTGACCGCGAGCTCCTCGCCGTCATAGATCGCGCAATAGCCGCGACGCGACAGCTGACCCACGACCCCGCTCAGATAGGCGCCGGGATCGGTGACGTCGTAGCAGTCTTCGCAGCTGCGCTTGACGAAGATCTTGGGCTGCTCCTGGATGAGCTGCTTGATGGCGGCCTGGACGTCACCCAGGAAGACCGGGCTCACCCGCGGGCAGTTCTCGCCGCTTCCGGTTCCACGGGGCAGCCGACAGCCCGAGCCGGTGGGGGGCGGAGGTGTGGCTTGCGGCGTCGGAGTGGCGTCCGGTGAGGGCGTGCCACCGTCGTTCGGGGTCGGCGCCGGTGCGGGGCCGACGGGCACCGGGGTGATGGGCGTCAGCGACGGCGCGGGAGCCGGGGCTTCCGGCTTGTTCGGTCCCGACGGCAACTCCTCGTCGACGTGCCGCACGCAGCCGCCCGCGACGAGCGCTACGAGAAGGCCGGCTGGAATCACGCGAGACCACGTCCACATGAGCGCCCTCAGGAGAGAACACGAGTTCAACCTGAGGATCTTAGCCCTATTTACCCTCCAGATCGAGAAGAATCGTTCTCCTCAGGAGCGCCTCATGGCTCCCAAGAAGGCGGCTCCCTCCAGGTCGAGGAGGTCTTCTCCACTTGACAAACAGCCGATCGTTCGGTAGCCTACCGACCGTTCGGTTCATATGAAGCCTTCGAGCCCATCCCGCGCCGCTGCCCCGATGACGGTCGGGGTACGACTGCGGTTGCGACTCCTGGGCCTGACTCTGCCGATCCGGGGGCCGGTGATCGAAGCCTGAAGCCAGGTCGAGACCACCAAGGCCCCCGGGGGAAACTCCGGGGGTTTCGCTTTATGTGGCGTTGCGAATGGGAAAGACAGGAGGGCCCGTGCTACTGACCGGCGCGCAGATCCTTTGGGAATCGCTGTTGCGAGAGGGCGTCGACACGGTCTTTGGCTATCCGGGCGGCGCCATCCTGCCCGCCTACGACGCCATGCTCGACTACCCGATCCGCCACATCCTCGTACGCCACGAGCAGGGTGCCGCCCACATGGCGGACGGCTACGCACGCGCCAGCGGCAAGGTCGGCGTGGCGGTGGCCACCTCCGGTCCCGGGGCCACGAACCTCACCACCGGCATCGCCAACGCGATGCTCGACTCGATCCCCACGGTCTTCATCACCGGTCAGGTCTCGTCCAAGGTCGTGGGCTCCGACGCCTTCCAGGAGGTGGACGTCACCGGCATCACCCTCCCGATCACGAAGCACAACGCGATGGTCACCGACGTCACCACCCTCGCCCGCACCATCCGCGAAGCGTTCGTGATCGCGAAGGCCGGACGCCCCGGGCCGGTGCTCGTGGACATCTGCAAGGACGTGCAGCAGGCCAAGTGCGAGTTCGTGTGGCCGGAGACCGTCGACCTCCCCGGCCTCCACCAGCAGAGCTCGTCTCCAAACGAGGAGGACCTCGCCAAGGCGGTGGAGCTGATCGCCAAGGCCGAGCGTCCCCTTGATCCTGGCCGGGCGCCGGCGTGATCCGGTCCGGCTCCACCCAGGTCCTCATGGACTTCGTGGACCGCACCGGGATCCCGGTGGCCCTCACCCTCCTCGGCATCGGCGGCTTCCCCCAGAGCCATCCCCTCTGCCTCGGCATGATGGGCATGCACGGCGAGGCCTTCGTCAACACCGCGATCCAGAACGCCGACCTGCTCCTGGCCTTCGGGATGCGCTTCGACGACCGGGTGACCGGCAACCTCAAGACCTACGCCCCCAACGCGAAGAAGATCCACGTCGAGATCGACCCCTCCGAGGTGGGCAAGAACGTCAAGGTGGACGTGGCCCTCATCTGCGACCTGCGCGACGGCCTCGTGGCCCTCACTCCCAAGGTCGCTCCCAAGCAGCACGGGGACTGGCTGACCCAGGTCGACACCTGGCGCCAGGACACGCGCTCGCGCGACATCCTCCATCAGCCGGACGGGGGCCGCCTGCTCGCGGCCCACGTGATGGCCGACATCTGGAAGGCCACGGGCGGCGACGCGATCGTCGCGACCGACGTGGGCCAGCACCAGATGTGGGAGGCCCAGTACTACAAGCACGACAAGCCGCGCACCCTCATCACCTCGGGCGGGCTCGGGACCATGGGCTTCGCCCTCCCCGCCGCGATCGGGGCCAAGGTGGCGCGTCCGGACGCCGAGGTCTGGGTGATCGCCGGCGACGGCGGCTTCCAGATGACCCAGTGCGAGCTCGCGACCCTTCAGCAGGAGAAGCTCAACATCAAGATCGTGGTCATCAACAACGGCTTCCTGGGCATGGTCCGCCAGTGGCAGGAGTTCTTCTACGACAAGCGCTACGCCTCGACGCCGATGCTGTCGCCCGACTTCGTGGCCCTGGCCGGCGCCTACGGCATCCGCGCCCACCGCGTCAACCGGCGGGCCGACGTGATCCCGACCGTGGAGCAGGCGCGGAGCTTCGACGGCCCGGTGTTCATGGAGTTCCAGGTCGAGCAGGAAGACTCGGTCTACCCGATGGTGCCCGCGGGCAGCGACCTGCACGCCATGATCCGCCGGCCGAACGAAGAGAAGCAGGAGGTGCGCGCGTGAAGCACACGATCGTGGCCAAGGTGGCCGACCAGCCCGGGGTGCTTGAACCGGGTGGCGAGCCTCTTCCGCCGCCGCGCCTTCAACATCGAGAGCCTGACCGTGGGCGGCAGCGAGGCCCCGGCCTTCTCGCGCATGACCCTGGTGGTGGACACCGCGCGCACCCCCGCGCACCTCGTGGCCGCCAACCTGCGCAAGCTGGTGCCGGTGGTCGAGGTCACCGACGTGACCCACATGCCGACCGTCGATCGCGACCTGGCCTTGATCCGCGTGCGCTGCCAGCCCGCGGAGCGAGCCGAGATCGCGAGCCTCGTGGACATCTTCCGCGGGCGGATCGTGGACGTCGCGGTCGACTCCGTGATCGTCGAGGTCACCGGCGACCTCGGCAAGGTGGACGGCCTCGTGGAGCTGCTGCGGCCCCGGGGCATCGTGGAGATGGTGCGCACGGGCAAGGTGGCCATGGTGCGCGGTCTGACCAACGAGCCCGCGGTCGCGGTCGCGAGCTAGAGAAACCAGAAGGGGTCAGGTCTGGAATTGTGAATTCACAATTCCAGACCTGACCCCCTAGCGAGGAGAAGCAATGGCCAAGATCTACTACGACAGCGACGCGGACCTCAAGGAGCTTGCCGGCAAGACCGTGGCGATCATCGGCTACGGCAGCCAGGGGCACGCCCACGCGCTGAACCTGAAAGACAGCGGCGTCTCCGTGGTCGTGGGCCTTCCCGCCGGGCAGCCGCTCGCGGGCCAAGGCCGAGGCCGAGGGCCTGACCGTCCTCACTCCGGCCGAGGCCGCGAAGCGCGCTGACATCGTGATGGTCCTGACCCCCGACACCGGCCAGGCGAAGCTCTTCCGCGAGGACCTCGCCCCGAACCTGACCCCGGGCAAGACCCTCATGTTCGCCCACGGGTTCAACATCCGCTTCGGCACGATCGAGGCGCCCAAGGGCGTCGACGTGTCGATGATCGCGCCCAAGGCGCCCGGCCACCGCGTGCGCGAGGTGTTCAAGGAGGGCCAGGGCACGCCCGGCCTCCTCGCCGTCCACGCCGACGCGAGCGGCAAGGCCAAGCGCACGGCCCTCGCCTACGCCAAGGGCATCGGCTGCACCCGCGCGGGCGTCATCGAGACGACCTTCGCGGAAGAGACCGAGACCGACCTCTTCGGCGAGCAGGCCGTGCTGTGCGGCGGCGTCTCGGCGCTGGTGAAGGCCGGCTTCGAGACCCTGGTCAAGGCCGGCTACCAGCCCGAGATCGCGTACTTCGAGTGCATGCACGAGCTGAAGCTGATCGTCGACCTCATGTACCGCGGCGGCCTCAACTACATGCGCTACTCGGTCTCCGACACCGCCGAGCACGGCGACTACACCGGCGGGCCGCGCCTCGTCACCGAGGAGACCAAGAAGGAGATGGCGCGGATGCTCGACGACATCCGCACCGGCAAGTACGCGAAGGGCTGGGTCGCCGAGAACGAAGCCGGACGGCCCTGGTTCAACGCGCAGCGCAAGGCCGAGCGCGGCCACATCATCGAAGAGGTCGGCGCCCGCCTCCGCTCCATGATGCCGTTCCTGGATGCCGTGACCGTGACGCCCGGAAGGCGAGGTGAAGCGCGTGGCCGCGGAGCAACCGGTAGGGGTAGGCAAGTGAGCGGCGCGAATTACCATCTTCGACACCACCCTGCGCGACGGCGAGCAGTCGCCGGGCTGCTCCATGCACCCGGCCGAGAAGGTCAAGCTCGCGCGCCAGATCGAGCGGCTCGGCGCGGACGTGATCGAAGCGGGCTTCCCCATCGCCTCGGCCGGCGAGGTCGACGCGGTGAAGGCGGTGGCCGAGGAGGTACGGGGCGCCAAGGTCGCGGCCCTCGCGCGGGCCAAGGACGCCGACATCAAGGCGGCGGGCAAGGCCCTCGCGGGCGCGGCGCGGCCGGTGATCCACACCTTCCTGGCCACCTCGGCCATCCATCTGAAGTACAAGCTCAAGATCACCCAGGACGAGGCGCTGCGGCAGGCCGTGAACGGCGTGAAGCTCGCCCGCTCCCTGGCCCCCGAGGTCGAGTTCTCGGCCGAGGACGCCTCGCGCACCGAGTACGCGCTACCTGCTCGAGGTCTTGCAGGCGGTCCACGAGGCCGGCGCCTCCGTCCTGAACGTGCCCGACACCGTCGGCTACTCGCTGCCCCAGCGAGTACGCCGACATGGTGGCGAAGCTCGTGCGCGACATCCCGGGCGCCGTGATCTCCGTCCACTGCCACAACGACCTCGGCCTGGCCGTGGCCAACTCGCTGGCCGCGGTCCAGGCCGGCGCGCGGCAGGTCGAGTGCACGATCAACGGCATCGGCGAGCGCGCCGGCAACACCGCGCTCGAAGAGATCGCCATGGCCCTCAAGGTCCGCGGCGAGTCGCTCGGCGTCGAGACGGGCATCAAGGCCGAGCTGCTCGCCCCCACGAGCGCGATGCTCTCCGGCATCACCGGGGTCTGGCCCCAGCCCAACAAGGCGATCGTGGGCAGGAACGCCTTCGCCCACGAGGCGGGCATCCACCAGCACGGCATCCTCGCGAACCCGCTCTGCTACGAGATCATGACCCCGGCCAGCGTGGGCGTCCGCGAGACCTCGCTGGTGCTCGGCAAGCACTCGGGCAAGCACGCGGTCGAGTCGCGGCTCCTGGCCCTGGGCCTGGCTCCCAAGGCCGACGAGCTCGAGGAGATCACCACCCAGGTGAAGGCGCTCGCCGACCAGAAGAAGTTCGTGTACGACGACGACCTCCTCACCCTGGTCCAGCACGCGCCCGAGCGCCGGACCCGGCTCATCCGCTACCAGGTCCTGGCCGGCAACCAGGTCCTGCCCACGGCCACGGTCGAGGTCGAGGTGGACGGCCAGCGCCGCACGGCCTCGGCCGTCGGGCAACGGTCCGCTCGACGCGGCCTTGAAGGCCGCCGACGCCGCCCTCGGCCTGGAGCTGGAGCTCCTCGAGATGCAGACCCGCGCCCTCACCGCGGGCAAGGACGCGCTGGCCGAGGTGATCGTCCGGGTGCGCCACGAGGGCGTCGAGTCCTCGGGCCAGGCGGCGAGCGCCGACACCATCGAGGCCACGCTCAAGGCCTACCTGTCGGCCGTGGCGGTGGCCCGGGCCGCGCTGGTCGCGGCCTAGGAGGGAGACGAAGACCGTGACCGCCGCGCGGACGCTGCTCGACAAGCTCTGGGACGCGCATCTCGTCTCCGCCGAGACCGCGGAGACGCCGGCGGTGCTCTACGTCGACCTGCACCTCATCCACGAGGTCACCTCGCCGCAGGCCTTCGCCTCGCTCCGCGAGCGAGGCCTGAAGGTCCGCCGGCCCGAGCGCACCGTGGCCACCATGGACCACTCCATCCCCACTTCCCCGCTGGTGCCGGCGGGGCCCGAGGCCGACGCCCAGGTCAGCGCCCTCGAGCGCAACTGCCGCGAGTTCGGGATCACGCTCTACCCCGTGGGCAACGAGCGCCAGGGCATCGTGCACGTGATCGGGCCGGAGCTGGGGCTGACCCAGCCGGGCATGACCATCGTCTGCGGCGACAGCCACACCAGCACCCACGGGGCCCTGGGCGCCCTGGCCTTCGGCATCGGCACGAGCGAGGTCGGCCACGTGCTGGCGCACGCAGTGCCTGCTCCAGCGCAAGCCCAAGGCCTTCGCGTTCGAGGTGGACGGCCGCCTGGCCCAGGGCGTCACCGCCAAGGACCTGATCCTGGCCTTGATCGCCCGGGTCGGCACCGCCGGGGCCACCGGCCACGCCATCGAGTACCGCGGCAGCGGCCATTCGCGCGCTGTCGATGGACGAGCGCATGACCGTCTGCAACATGTCGATCGAAGCCGGGGCGCGCGCCGGGCATGGTGGCGCCCGACGACGTGACCTTCGAGTACCTGGCCGGCCGGCCCTTCGCCCCGCCCGCAGGCGCGGCCTGGGACGCAGGCCGTCGCTCGCTGGCGCACGCTTGCCGACCGACGACGGCGCGCGGTTCGATCGCGTGGAGCGCGTCGACGCCGCGACCCTCGAGCCCATGATCACCTACGGCACGAGCCCGGGCATGGGGGTCCCCGTCCGCGGTGTCGTCCCGAGCCCGGTGGGCGACGCGAGCCACGACCAGGCCCTCCGCTACATGGGCCTGCGCCCCGGCCAGGCCCTGCTCGGGCCAGAAGATCGACGTGGTCTTCATCGGGAGCTGCACCAACTCGCGCCTCTCCGACCTGCGCCAGGCCGCCCACGTGTTCGCGGGGCGCAAGGTCGCGGCGGGGGTGAAGGCCCTCGTCGGTCCCGGGCTCCTCAGCAGATCAAGAAGCAGGCCGAAGCCGAAGGGCTCGACCGGATCTTCCGCGAGGCCGGCGCCGAGTGGCGCGACTCGGGCTGCTCGATGTGCCTGGCCATGAACGGCGACCGCCTCGAGCCCGGCCAGTACGCGGTGAGCACGAGCAACCGCAACTTCGAAGGCCGGCAGGGCGCGGGCGGGCGCACCTTCCTGGGCAGCCCGCATGACCGCCGCCGCTGCCGCGGTCACGGGCCACATCGCCGATGCGCGGGAGCTTCTGCGATGAGGACCCCGGTGCGGCAGATCCGCTCGCGCACGGTCGTGCTGCCGAGCGAC
This sequence comes from uncultured Acidobacteriota bacterium, assembly GCA_963760685.1. Taxonomy (GTDB): domain Bacteria; phylum Acidobacteriota; class Vicinamibacteria; order Fen-336; family Fen-336; genus CAVXEA01. The sequence goes on along the minus strand of CAVXEA010000003.1, from coordinate 1,039,437 downwards.
AACATCGACACCGACCAGATCATCCCCGCCCGCTTCCTCACCACCACCTCGAGCGAGGGGCTCGGGCAGCGCGCCTCTTCGCCGACTGGCGCTACGACGCCGACGGCCGCCCCCGGGCCGACTTCGTCGCTGAACCGTCCCGAGGCCGAGGGCGCGCGGGTGCTCCTGGCCGGCAAGAACTTCGGCTGCGGCAGCTCGCGCGAGCACGCGGTCTGGGCCCTGCGCGACCACGGGTTCCAGGCCGTGATCAGCAGCTCCTTCGCCGACATCTTCCGCGGCAACGCGCTCAAGAACGGCCTCGTGCCGGTGCAGGTGGACGCGAGCACCCATGCGGGCCTCCTGGCCGCGCCGCCCCAGGACGTGGTGATCGACGTGGAGCAGGCCGACCCTCACCCTGGCCGACGGCCGGGCGGTCCCGTTTCCCCTCGAGCCCTTCGCGCGCTACTGTCTAATGAACGGGCGTCGACGAGCTCGAGTTCCTGCTGTCCCGCGAAGCGGACATCGCCGCCCACGAGAGGTCGCTCGAACCCGAACCCTGGAGGTTGTCAAGATGAAGCCCGTGGTCGCCGTCCTTCCGGGCGACGGCATCGGCCCCGAAGTCACGGCGGCCGCGATGTCCGTCCTTCAGGCCTGCGTTCCCGTCGACCTCAAGGAAGGGCTCGTGGGCGGCGCGGCCATCGACGCGACCGGGCACCCGCTCCCGCCCGAGACCCTGGCCCTCTGCGCCGGATCGGCGGCCGTGTTCCTGGGTGCGGTGGGCGGACCCAAGTGGGATGGCGCGAGCGTGCGGCCCGAGGCCGGGCTCCTGGGACTGCGCCGCGGCCTCGGCCTGCACACGAACCTGCGGCCCGCGCGCTACATGGGCCTGCCCACGCCGCTGCGCGAAGGCCTCGTGCGCCACGCCGACCTGCTCGTGGTCCGCGATCTGGCCGGCGGCGTCTACTTCGGCGAGCCGCGCGGCACCGGCGAGGGGATGGCGTTCAACACCTGGTCCCAGACCGAAGAGCAGACGCGCGTGGTGGCCGACATCGCCTTCCGCCAGGCCCGACGCCGGCGCAAGCGCGTGACCTCGGTGGACAAGGCCAACGTGCTCGAGGCCTCGCGCCTGTGGCGTCGCGTGGTCACGGAAGTGGCCAAGCAGTACCCGGACGTGGAGCTCGAGCACCGCTACATCGACGCGATGAGCTTCGAGATGATCCGCAACCCCCAGCACTTCGACGTGGTCCTGGCCGACAACCTGTTCGGCGACATCCTGAGCGACGAGGCGGGGCTGATCGCGGGTTCGATCGGCGTCCTGCCCTCGGCCTCCCTCGGCGGCGGCCCGGCCCTCTTCGAGCCGGTGCACGGCGCGGCCCCCGACATCGCCGGCCGCGGAGTCGCGAACCCGACCGGCGCGCTTCTGACCGTGGCCATGCTCCTCGAGCACGGCCTGCGGCGGCCCGACCTGGCGCGGGTGGTCGAGGCCGCGGTGCTGACCGCCCTCAAGGACGTCCGCACGCCCGACCTGGGCGGACGCGCCACGACCGCCGAGTTCACCGCCGCGGTCCACCGGCACCTGTCGTGGCTGCGCTGGGCCGACGCGGAGACCGAGCAGACGACCCCCGCCGAGTGGGGTGTGTAGGACCTTTCTTTCTTCGTTCCCGGGAGGGTTGATGGAGTACGTGCTCGGGCTTCGGTGCAAGGGCTGCGGCAAGCAGCGCGGCAAGGACGCCATCGCGGCCTGCGACGAGTGCTGGGCCTCGCTCGAGCCCGTCTACGACATGGACGCGGTCCGCGCCACCTTCACCCGTGATGCGATCGCCTCGCGCCCGCCCGACCTGTGGCGCTACCGCGAGCTCCTTCCCATCGACGGCGCGCCCACGGTCGGGCGCGGCACCGGCTTCACGCCCCTGCTCCCCGTGCCCCGCCTCGGCGCCCGCCTCGGGATCCGCGACCTCTGGATCAAGTACGACGCGGCCTGCCACCCGACGCTCTCGTTCAAGGACCGGCTCGTGGCCATCGCCCTCACCAAGGCCAAGGAGTTCGGCATGGACACCGTGGGCTGCGCGTCCACCGGCAACCTCGCCAACGCCGTGGCCGCCGGGGCCGCAGCGTCGGGCCTGAAGGCCGTCATCCTCGTGCCCGAGGACCTCGAGACCGCGAAGATCACGGGCACCGCGGTCTTCGCCCCCACCCTCGTGGGCGTTCGCGGCAACTACGACCGTGTGAACCGCCTGTGCGCGCAGATCGCCGACCAGCACGGCTGGGGCTTCGTGAACGTCAACCTGCGCACCTACTACGGCGAGGGCTCCAAGACCGTAGGGTTCGAGCTGGCCGAGCAGCTGGGCTGGACCCTGCCCGGCCACGTGGTCTCCCCCATGGCCGGGGGCAGCCTGATCAGCAAGGTCGACAAGGCCTTCGGCGAGCTCGTGAAGCTCGGGCTCGTGAACGACACGCCCTTCTCGGTGCACGGCGCGCAGCCCCTGGGCTGCAACCCGATCGTCGGGGCCTGGAAGGAGAAGCTCGAGGTGCTGAAGCCGGTGAAGCCCGCGACCATCGTCCGCAGCCTCGCCATCGGCGATCCGGCGGACGGGCCCGCCGCCCTCGCCGCGATCCGCCGCACCGGCGGCCGCTGCGAGGATCCGACCGACCCCGAGGTGCTCGAAGGCATCCGGCTCCTGGCCGAGACCGAGGGCCTCTTCGCGGAGACCGCGGGCGGCACCGTCGTCTCGGCCGCTCGCCGCCTGGCGGAAGGCGGGGCCTTCGCCGACGGCAAGCGCGTGGTGCTGCTCATCACCGGCCACGGCCTCAAGACCGTCGAGTCTCTGGCCACCGCCCGCCCGTTCGACATCGTGATCGACGGCAAGCTGGCCGAGTTCGAAAGCTTCTGGGCCGAGCGCGGCGCCGCCGCCTAGACCGACGGTCCGTCTCTCAGGAAACGAGCTCGATGCGTCGGCTCATGCCCGGCGCTCTCGCCAGCTTTCCGTCGCAGGTCAGAAGCATCGAGTCCAGCGCCTCGGCGAGAGCGACATAGACGGCGTCGTACGCGGTCATGTTCTCGCGGAGCGACCAGACGCGATCCAGGAGCGCCTCGTGGGGATGGCGCTCGAGATCGAGCAACCGGAGGTCTTCGAGCGCGTGGGCCGCAGCCTCCGCGTCGAGCCGGCCCCCTCGTACGTACCTCCTCATGGCCTGCGCGACCTCGACGTCGATCAAGTGAGGCGCGTGCAAGCTCAGCGTCGGATCGACGAGCCGCTCGGCGATGGCGCGACCGGTGGCCGTCCCCAGGAGCAGCTCGACCACGGCGGAAGCGTCCAGAACGATCACCTCGAGTCACGCTCCGCTCGCACCACGAGGGCGGCACTGGGTCGGAGCCGCGGCGTTGCCTTGGCCCGGAGGCGGTCGAGAACCTCCTGCCGGGTGGGCCGCTCGAGCGCCTTCTTGACCTCTCGCAGCACGAACTCGGACATCGATACGCCTTCCATGGCGGCTCGGGCCTTGAGCCGTCGATGGATCTCGACCGGAACGTTCCGGATCTGGACCATGGTATCGGACATGTAGTCAGTCTACTTTCATCGTCCTTTCATGTCCATGCTCCCTACCGCCCGTCGCGCAGGTTCTTGAGCCGCCTGAGGGCGACGAAGAACACGAGCGTAGAGCCGGCAAACGAGAGGAGCAAAGTCATACCCACGCCGAGATAGGGCTCGAACACGCCGTCGATGACCCAACCCGCCACGATCGCGGCCAGGCTGGCCCCTATTGCTGGCATTGGTGCCTCCTGTCTCTTCCATGGTAGGCGATCGCGGAGCCGGGGCCCCGGCTCGAGGAAGGTTACAATCGGCCCGGCGCGGGCCGACCGCGGGCGCCACGCCGAGGAGATGCCTCTGTCCGACCCTCACTCGCCTGAAGCCTCATCGGCGCCGCAGCCTGAACCCTGGCTGCGCGGGCCGCTCCCGGGCATCGATCCCCTGCTGATGCCCGCAGCCCACGCACTGGTTCAGGCGAGTGAAGACCTCACGCGGGTCGCCTCGGGGCTCTCGCCCGAAGAGCTCGTGGCCCGGCCGGGCGGGGCGGCTTCGGCGGCATTCCACCTCGTCCACATCGCGGGCAGCATCGACCGCTTGCTGACCTATGCCCGGGGTGAGGGCCTGAGCGACGAACAACGGGTGGCCGCCGGCGCGGAGGCCGCACGCGGAGACTCGAGCGGCGACGTGGTGGCCCTGGTTGCGCAGGCTCGAGGCGCGATCGAGGGTGCGCTGGCGCAAATTCGCTCGACACCGCCCGTGGCGCTTCTCGATCCCCGGGCCGTCGGTCGGCTTCGCCTCACCAGCACCGTCCTGGGCCTGCTCTTTCACGTGGCCGAGCACACCCAGCGGCACGTCGGGCAGCTCATCGCGACCGCGAGGATGGTGCGCGGCCGATGACCCGAAGCGGTCGGGCCTGCCTCCTGGGCGCGATCCTCGCGCTCACGGCGTCGCGGTCGGCGGGCGCACCCAGGACCGGCGCCCTGCCGAAGCCCAAGCCCGCGGCGGTCCGCGAGTGGGTTCGCGCACACGAGGTCGGCATCCTCCGCGAGCTCACCGAGCTTCTCGCGATTCCGAACCTGGCCAAGGACGAACCGAACATCCGCCGGAACGCCGAGCACATCGCGGCCCTTCTGGGTCGCCGTGGTCTGAGCGCGCGCCTCCTGGACGGCGAGGGCGGCCCGCCGGCCGTTTATGGCGAAAGGACGTCCCCCGGCGCGAGGCGCACGATCGTGATCTACGCCCACTACGACGGCCAGCCGGTGACCGAGGCCGATTGGGCCACGCCCCCCTGGACTCCGACTCTTCGCGACGGGCGGATCGAAACCGGTGGGCGGGTGCTTCCCCTCGAAGGCCTGGCCAGCCCTCTGAGCGGTGAATGGTTTCTCTACGGCCGCTCGGCCGGGGACGACAAGGCGCCCATCGTGGCCCTCCTGGCGGCCCTCGATGCGCTTTCGGCCCTGAAGGCCACCCCCTCGGTGAATCTCAAGGTCTTCTTCGAGGGCGAGGAAGAGGCGGGTTCGCCACACCTGCGCGCGGTGCTGGAGAAGAACAAGGCCCTGCTCAAAGCCGACGCCTGGCTTCTCTGCGACGGGCCCGTGCACCAGAGCCGACGGCCGCTCGCGTTCTTCGGCGTCCGCGGGATCGCGGGGGTCGAGCTCACGCTCTACGGACCTTCCCGCGCGCTCCACAGCGGGCACTACGGCAACTGGGCCCCGAATCCGGCGGTCGAGCTGGCCCATCTCGTGGACGGCCTGCGCGACATCGACGGGCGCATCAAGATCGCGGGTTTCTACGACGACGTTCGGCCGGCCACCGAAGCCGAACGCGAGGCCCTCCGCGACTTTCCCGACGTGGACGCCGAGCTGCGCCAGGAGCTGGCGCTGCACGCTACCGAAGCCGTCGGGGCCCGGCTCGTCGAACGACTGATGCTTCCCGCCTTGAACATCCGGGGGCTTGTGTCCGGCGCGGTGGGCGAGCGGGCGGCGAACGCGATCCCGACCACCGCCCGGGCTTCGATCGATTTCCGCCTCGTGCCCGACCAGACTCCCGAGCGGGTCCAGGAGCGCTTCGAAGCCCACCTCCGGTCCCAGGGCTATGCGGTCGTCCACCAGGCGCCGACGCTCGACGAGCGGCGGGCCCGGCCTCGCCTGGTCCAGCTTCAATGGCAGGCGGGCTATCCGGCGGCGCGCACCCCGCTCGATTCGCCGTTCGCCCGTGCGCTCGTGGCCCTCGTGGAGGAAGCGAGCGGAACCCCGGTGGTCCGCCTGCCGACCCTGGGCGGCAGCGTGCCCATGTACCTCTTTCCCGAGGTCCTGCACTCGACCGCCATGGGTCTGCCTATCGCGAACCACGACGACAACCAGCACGCCGCGAACGAGAACCTGCGCCTCCAGAATCTCTGGGACGGGAGCGTGGTCTTCGCCACCCTGCTGACCGGTCTCGGGGAGGTCTGGCCATGACGATTCGCGTCGGTATCCTCGGCGGTGGCGGCATCAGCGACACCCACGCGCGGGCCGCGGCGGCCATCCCGGGGGTCGAGGTCGTGGCCGTGCATGGCGACAACGCCGAAAAGGCGCGGCGGCTGGCGACGGCCCACGGGGTGAGAGACTACCCGACGCTCGAGGCGTTCCTCGGGCACCGCCCGATGGACGTGGTCGCCATCGGCAGCCCTTCGGGATGCCATTCCGCGCAGGCCATCGCCTGTGCCCGCGCGGGCCTTCACGTGCTCGTGGAGAAGCCGATGGCCGTGACCGCCAAAGACGCCGGCGGATTGGTCGAGGCCTGTGACGCCGCCGGCGTCCGCCTCGGCGTGTTCTTCCAGGATCGTCTCCAACCCGACCTCGTCCGGCTCAAGGCCTTCCTCGACGCAGGAGGCCTCGGGCGCATCCTCCTCGTGAGCGGCCACGTCAAGTGGTATCGGCCGCCGGAGTACTACGGGACCTCGCGCTGGCGAGGCACCTGGGCCCTGGACGGCGGCGGCGCGGTGATGAACCAGGGTATTCACACCCTCGACCTCATGCTGCATCTCCTCGGAGACGTCGCAACGGTGTCGGCGTGCGCCGGGGCGTTGCGCCACGAGATCGAGGTGGAAGACACGGCAATCGCGACCCTCACGTTTCGGAGCGGGGCCCTCGGCACCTTCGAGGCGACGACGGCCGCCTATCCCGGCTACAAGCGGCGCCTCGAGATCTCGGGCGAGCGCGGGACCATGGTGGTGGAGCACGACCGCGTGGTGGCCGCCGACCTCATGCCGGGCTCTCCGCCGTTCGCGGCATCGCCCGCGGCGGCGGCCGGCGAGAGCGCCAGCTCGCACGTCGTGTCCGACGCGACCCCCCACCGCCGGATCTTCGAGGACTTCCTGCGCGCGCTCCGCGAAGGCACGCGCCCCATCTGCGACGGGCGCGAAGGCAGGCGCAGCATCGAGTTGGTCCTTGCCCTTTATGACTCCGCCCGGACGGGCACCATGGTGACGCTCCAGGTCCGGGAAGACGCCGCCGGGTGGGTATAGGATCGGAGACGATCATGACGACCCTGGCCTTCGCCCTGTCGTTCCTCGTCGCGCAAGCCCCCGATGCCAGGCAGGACGCCTATCTCGAAGCGGTGCGCAAGGGGGACGCGGCTGCCGTCAAGGCCGTGCTCGACCAGGGGGTGGAGGTCGACGCCAAGCTCCGTGACGACCGGACGGCGCTCTCGTTCGCGGCCGACCACGGCAGCGTCGAGATCGTGAGGATGCTCCTCGACCGCGGGGCCGACGTGAACGCGAAAGACACCGTCTACGGGGCGACGGCCCTCGATCGGGCGATCGAGAATGGCCACGTGGACGTCGTGCGGCTGCTGCTCGACAAGGGCGCCACGGGAGGCGAGGTGGCGCTCCAGAAGGGCGTGGACAAGGGCAACGCCGCTCTCGTGGCGCTGGCCATCGACAAGGTCAAGCCGACCGTGGACGAGCTCTCGGTGGCCCTGGCCCTGGCCGAGAAAGCGGGCAAGACCGCCCTCGCCGAGCAGCTCCGCAAGGCCGGGGCCCAGCCTTTGCCTCCGGCCGACTACAAGGTACCGGCCGAAGTGCTGGCCAAGTACGCCGGCACCTACCGTGCGGCCAGCGGCCGAGAGATGACGCTCGCGGTCGAGGACGGGGCCCTGACCTGCATCGACTGTGGACCCCAGCCGAAACGTCTGGCCGCGATCGATGGGGTGACGTTCCGCGCGGAAGGCGAGGTATCGCCAACCCTGGTGGTGCGATTCGAGGGCATGAAGGTCGTCGGCCTGGGCATGAAGGAAGGGCGGCAGGAAACGCTTCTGCCCCGCGTGGAGGAGACCCAGTAGAGCGCGGCTCTCGTCGTTCCTCACGGTGAGGATCGCCGCGAGCCCTCGAGGGGATCGAGCTTCTGCCCCCAGACGAACGTGGCGAGCAACGCGAGACCGATTCGGCGCATCGTCGTTCCTCCCCATGAGCTGGCGTTCGACGTTCCCGAGGCGGATGGGTGCGCTGTCGGGTCCGGCGCAGGCCTCCGCACGGTTTGAGGCACTCAGGGGGCAAGCAGGTCGGCGTCCGATGCCACGAGTCTCTTGTATTGAGCGACGGTGGTATTGAGAGGTCGGAGGATGCCGCCGGTAGGGTCTGACGGATCCTGCGGCACGGGGTATCGCCTTGCCCTCATCTGGATTCGCGTCAGGGTATTCTCGTCGGTCACGGAAAACAGGTACGTGGTCCTGGCGTGGAAAACCATCAGGAGGTCGACGGGCGGAGGGTTCGGGACACTCGCCGGGTGGTTGATCGCATCCGTCGTCGTCCCATAGCCAGCGCTGATGAGCGTCACGACCAACTTCCCGTCGTTACGGCATACCCAACTGCCTACCGACGGCGAGCCCGTTCCCCCAGACAGCATGAGGTCGGGCAGGCCGGTCCAATACTGATCCGCGGTGCCGTCGCTGTGCAGGTTGAGTTGGAAGACGAGGGTGTGGGCGACTCCAGACCCGTCGCCCCACAAGTCGGCGAACAGGTCCGCGTGTGTATAGGACCCGACAAACTTGCCGGTCTTGCAGCCGGCATTCCCATCCCTGTGCCCGTCGGGAGGGGCGTCATCGCGGGCCACGGCGAATGCCGGAATGGCCAGAAACACCGACACCGCCACAAGGGCGACCGCCAGATTCTTCAGCTTCGACATACTTGGCACCTCCCGTGAAACCTGCCGCGAACGTTGCGTCCGGTCGCTCTTCGAAGCAATGCAGGTGGGATAAAGCCGAGGTAAAGAATGGGTGAACCCGTAACTTGTTTTGATCAAGTCAGTTACTGGATCAGGCCGGCACCGGTGCTATAGTGTCCCGTCTCTGAAGTCGAGGCCTGACCTGCCCCCCTCCTTCCGCACGTTCGGCGAGTTCGAGTTGGACTACTCCCGCTACGAGCTGCGGCGCCAGGGACGAGCCCTGAAGCTCGAGCGGATTCCCATGGAGTTGCTCCTCCTTCTGTCGGAGAAGGATGGCCACGTGGTCAGCCGCCAGGAGATCGTCGACCGGCTCTGGGGCAAAGACGTCTTCGTCGATACCGAGCACGGAATCAACACCGCGATCCGCAAGATTCGGACGGCGTTGCGGGAGGACGGCGAGCGACCGCGATTCATCCAGACGGTCCAGGGAAAGGGTTACCGGTTCGTCGCCAACGGCCAGAACGTAGGCACTCCAAGGGAAGCCCCCCTCGAGCCGAAGCCCGCCCCGCCCACCGCCCCGGAGTCGCCGGCCCCAGCGAAGCCGCGCCGCCTTTGGCCGATGGCGGCCGGCGCGGTTGCGCTTCTGCTGGGTGCTGCGCTCGTGGCATTCAACCTCGGCGGGGTCAGGGACCGCATCAATGGAAACCACGGAGCCCGGATTCAGTCGATCGCGGTGCTTCCCCTGGCGAATCTCTCGGGCGACGCGTCCCAGGACTACTTCGCAGACGGGATGACGGACGAGCTCATCACCATGCTGGCGAGGCAGTCTTCGCTGCGAGTGGTCTCGCGGACCTCAGCCATGCAGTACAAGGGCGCGCGCCGGCCGCTCCGGGAGATCGCGCGAGAGCTGGGAGTGGACGCCGTCCTGGAGGGGTCGCTGGAGAGGTCGGGCAATCGGGTACACATGACCGTGCAGCTCATCCACGCAGAAAGCGACACCCATCTCTGGGCGCAGAGCTACGATCGCGATTTCAAGGACGCCCTCACTTTGCCGTCGGAGCTGTCGCTGACGGTCGCGAAGGAGGTGAGGAGCGTCGCCGCGACGGCCCAACCCGCGCGCCACGTCGACCCGGAGGCCCACGATGCCTATCTGCGCGGCCGGTACTTCTGGTTCAGCGGTGACTACGACCGGAGCCAGGAATTCTTCCTGAAGGCCATAAGTCTTCAAGGGGACTATGCGTTGGCCTGGAGCGGACTCGCCGATGCCTACATCGTGCGGGCGGTCGCTCTCATGGCTCCTCCGCTCGCGGTCGTGCCCCAGGCGAAAGAGGCGGCCCGCAAGTCCGTGGAACTGGAAGACACGCTTCCGGAGGCACACAATACCCTGGCTGCCGTGTATCTCTTCGGCGATTGGGACGGGGATCGCGCAGATGCGGAGTCTCTGCGTGCTCTCGCTCTCAATCCGAACTACGCTGAAGCCCGCCACCTGCACTGCTACGTCCTGACCGCCCTGAACCGTGGGGAGGAAGCTCTCGAGGAGCAGAAACGTTCGACCGAGATCGATCCCTTTGCGCGACCGTGGGCGCTTGGCCGGGCCCTGATCCGCGCGCGGCGGTTCGAGGCGGCGGTGAACGAGCTGCGCTTGCGTTCGGAGGCCCAGCCGCAAGACGTACTCACCCGGTTCAACCTGTCGGACGCCCTTTGGGAGAGCCGAAGGTGGAAGGAATCCGCCCAGGAGAGGGAGAGAGGATTCCTGACCCTGGGCGACAAGGCCTCGGCCGACGGCGTCCGCCGCGCGTTCGAAGCGGGCGGTGGCAAGGGGATGGCCGAGTGGATGCTCGCCCGTGCCGAAGCACGCGCTCGCAAGGGATACGCGTCGCCTTTTCAGCTCGCGTCCTCGTGGGCTCGGCTGGGACGAAAGGAGGAGACGCTCCGGTTCCTCGAAGAGGCCTATCGCGAGCATTCAGCGCCGATGGTGTTTCTGCAGAGTGAGCCGCTGTTCGATTTCCTGCACTTCGACGAACGCTATCGCGCCCTCGTGAAGAAGATGGGTTTCCGCACGTCGAGCTAGTTCCAGCAGAGGTGGGGCCTCGCTCGTGGCCGGCGCGCGACGGTTGACTTCACTCGGGGCGGGTGGCACCCTCGCGCGTTGTCAGGCGAGCCGGAAAGCCCAACGACAGGAGCCGATATGAGGGTCAGCCGACGCGAGGCGCTTCGGAAGCTGGGGATGGGCGGAGTGGCCGCCGCGGCCGCGCCGTCGTGGGTCGAAGCGCTCACGGAGCTGGCCCAGGGGCACCTCCACCCGGCGCCCGCGCCGGCCGTGGCCGCCGCGGACTGGAAGCCCAAAGTCCTGAACGCGGACCAGGACGCGACCGTCGTCGTCCTGAGCGAGCTCATCATCCCCGCGACCGACACCCCGGGGGCCAAGGCCGCCCTCGTCAACCGCTTCGTGGACGCCGTGCTCGAGGACGCCGACCCACACGAGCGCAAGGAGTTCCTGCGCGGGCTCGAGTGGACCAACCTCAAGAGCCGCGAGCTCTACGGAGCCGACTTCAAGTCGGCCACGGCCGCGCAGCAGACCGAGCTCCTCACCGCCATGAGCTCCGACCAGCCGGCGACCAGTGCCGACCTCCTGGGTCGCGACTTCTTCAAGGCGATCAAGTCGATGACCATCACCGGCTACTACACCTCCGAGATCGGCATGAAGGAGGAGCTCGGCGACGATGGCCAGGTCTTCTTCGCCGAGTTCAAGGGCTGCGATCATCCGGAGCACGGCGCCCCGGCCAAGGCCGCGAAGCCCGTGCCCGCCGCGAAGAAGAGCTAGCCGATGGCCGAGCCCTTCGACGTGGTGGTGGTCGGGTCGGGGGCCAGCGGCGGCTGGGTCGCGAAGCAGCTCACCGAGGCCGGGCTCCGAGTGGCCGTGCTGGAGGCGGGGCGCAAGCTCGACCCCGCCGTGGACTTCACCGACCACAAGAGGCCCTACGAGATGCCCCGGCGCGGGAACCGCTACGGGCCGCGCGCCACCCGCGAGGACCAGCCCATCCAGAGCCAGACCGCCCAGTGCAACGAGTACACGAACCACCTGTTCGTGAAGGACACCGAGCTCCCCTACACCACCCCCAAGGACCGGCCGTTCAACTGGATCCGCAGCCGGCACGTGGGGGGCAAGTCGATCACCTGGGGCCGGCAGAGCTATCGCCTGAGCGACCTCGACTTCAAGGCCGCGTCCCGCGACGGCTTCGGCGTGGACTGGCCGCTCGACTACGCCGAGCTTGCACCCCACTACGAGAGAGTCGAGCGCTTCATCGGCATCAGCGGCCAGGCCGAGGGTCTCCCCCAGCTCCCCGACAGCGTCTTCCTCCCGCCCATGGCCCTCACCTGTGGCGAGATGTACATGCGGAAGGCGATGAAGGACAAGCTGGGCCGCACGCTCACCATCGGGCGCACCGCCATCCTCACCGCCGATCTCCTCGGGCGAGCCAAGTGCCACTACTGCGGCCCCTGCGACCACGGATGCACGACCGGGTCCTACTACTCGAGCCCGGCCAGCACCCTGCCCGCGGCCGAGAAGACCGGTCGCGCCACGATCATTCCGAACGCGGTGGTGAGCCACATCGAAGTGAACGACGCGGGCAAGTGCAAGAGCGTCTACTACGTGGACCGCCTGACCCGCGCCCATCGCGAGGTAGAGGCCAAGGCGATCGTCCTCTGCGCCTCGACCCTCGAGTCGACCCGCATCATGCTGAACTCGCGTTCCCCCAGGTACCCGAACGGCATCGCCAACGGCAGCGGCGTGCTCGGGCACTACCTCATGGACCACGCGATGGGCGGCGGGGCCGGCGGCGTCCTGCCCATGATCGACAAGGCGAGCGCGTCGCCGTCGAACGCTCGGCGCCCCAACGGGATCTACGTTCCGCGCTTCCGCAACGTCACCGACAAGAGCCCCGACTTCCTCCGCGGCTACGGTTACCAGGGCGGGGCCACGGTCGAGAAGTGGGGCCACGCCAGCACGATCCCCGGCTTCGGGCCGGCGTTCAAGCAGCAAGTGCGTGACCGGCGAACCTGGGCCTTCGGCCTGGGGGGCTTCGCCGAGTGCCTGCCGCGATTCGAGAACTTCGTCGAGCTCGACAAGGACCGGGTCGACGCCTGGGGCATTCCCGTCCTCCACATCAGCATGGCCTGGAGCGACAACGAGAAGAAGATGGTGAAGGACATGTCCGAGGAGGCGGCCGCCATGCTCGAAGCGGCGGGAGCCGAGCACGTCCGTAAGTGGGCCGAACCCTCCATCCCAGGCATGGGGATCCACGAGGTGGGCACCGCCCGAATGGGGAACGACCCCAAGACCTCGGTCTTGAATCGCTGGGAGCAGGCCCACGAGGTCAGGAACCTCTTCGTCATGGACGGCTCCGCTTACCCCAGCTCGGCCTGCCAGAACCCGACCCTCACCATCATGGCCCTGGCCAGCCGGGCCTGCGACTATCTCGTGGACGAGATGAAGCGCGGGGCGGTCTAGGCTCCCGAATCCGTGCCGAGCCCCCGCCCGCGCCCGCGCGTCAAGGTCTGCTGCATCTCGAGTGTGGCCGAAGGCCGCTTGGCGGTGCGCCATGGCGCCTCGGCTCTGGGGCTCGTCTCGGCCATGCCCAGCGGGCCCGGCGTGGTCTCCGACGATCTCATTGCCGAGATCGCGCGCACCGTGCCTCCCTCGGTGGCTTCGTTCCTGCTGACGAGCCGCCAGGACACGGCGGGCATCATCGAGCAGCAGCGGCGCTTGCGGGTCACGACGCTCCAGATCGTCGACCGCCTGACCGTCGGCAGCCACCGCGACCTGCGGGCCGCCCTCCCCGGCATCGGCCTCGTGCAGGTCATTCACGTGACCGGCCCCGAGTCGGTCGACGAGGCGCTGGCCGTGGCCCCCGAGGTCGACGCCCTCCTGCTCGACTCGGGCAACCCGACCCTCGCCGTGAAGGAGCTGGGCGGCACGGGCCGCCGCCACGACTGGCGCCTGAGCCGCGAGATCCGCGAGCGCTCGGGCGTCCCCGTGTTCCTGGCCGGCGGTCTGCGGCCGGAGAACGTGGCCGAGGCCATCGCCGAGGTGGCCCCCTTCGGCCTCGACCTCTGCTCCGGGGTCCGCACCGACGGGGCGCTCGACGAGAGAAAGCTCGAGCGATTCTTCGCGGCGGTGGCCGCCGCCTGAGACCGGCTAGGGCGCCGGGATCTTCGGCGGCATCGGCCCCGGGACCACAGCGATCGTCTGCGAAGGCGAAGCGAGACGGGTTCCGGCCTTCTCCACCGCCTCGAGAAGCTGCAGCAGCACCTCCTGGCGAATGAGCGTGAACTCCTCCGCGGTCGTCTCGAACCAGGCTTGGACCTCCACGTCCAACGAGGTGCCGCTCAGCTCCTTGAAGCGAACGGAGAGATCGTGCGGCCAGAGCTTCGGCTGGGCCCGCAGGATGCGCTCGCAGTCCGCGAGCAACTCGCGGACCTGCGCGGACGAGGTGCCGTAGGCCAGCCCGATCGTACACGCGAGCCGTATACGGTCGCGCGCGGTCAGGGACTCGATGCGCTGGCCCGCGAGAAGGCCGTTGGGAATCGTGACCAGGGTGCGGTCCGGGGTGCGCACGCGCGTGGAGCGCAGACCAATCCCCTCGACCGTACCCTGGAGGTTGTCGATCTTCACCGAGTCGCCGAGGCGGATGGCCTCGTCGGCGGCGAGCGAGACCGAGCCGAAGAGGTTCTCCACCGTCTTCTGGGCGGCGAGGGCCAGGGCCAGGCCGCCGATGCCGAGGCCCGCGAGGACACTCGCCGCCGGATAGCCGAGCTCGATGAGGGCGAAGATGACGGCGAGGCCCACGACCCCGACCTGGGCCGAGCGCATCGCGATCGCCAGCGCCGAGCGAGCCGAGGGACTGCTGAGCGCCCAGGATCCGGACCGGAGGCTCTCGCCGAAGACCTCGACCGCCCGGTAGAGCACTCCGAACAGGGTCAAGAGCGCCACCGCGCGAAGGCACCGGTTCGCGAAGGTTTCCGCGGCCGGGCTCAGCTCCAGCCATGGCAGGAGCGCCTGGACCACGATCCACATCCAGAAGAGCGTCCAGAAGCCACCCAACCGCCTCACCAGGGCGTCGTCCCACTGGTTCTTGCTGCGAGCCGCGAGGCGGACGGTCAGCTTCCGTGTGGGCCAGGCGACGAGCCGCGCGAGGACGTAGGCGAGGGCCAGGAGCGGCGCCAGGGCCAACCACTGCCAACGGAGCAGCTTGGCGGGCCCCACGCGTTGCAGCCACTCGGGCAGGTGGCGACGGACCCACAAGTGGCCCAGGGACTCGTACCAGCCGTCGATGCGCCCGACCGTGCTCCGGGAAAACAGCCAGCGCGGGCCGCCCGGGGTCTCCTTGCGAAGGATCCGCACCGGCTCGACGTGGTCGCCCATGGGAATGGTGCCGAGCTGGTCGACACCCGACGGGAGCCCATCCTTCTCGTCGCCTGAGCCGAGGGGCGAGAGGCTCTCCACCTCGACCCAGACGTAGCGATCGAGGACGGCGTTGAGCCGCCGAGCCTGCTCGGGTCCGTCGGCCTGCTGGGCCGGGGGCAGGTCCAGAAAGGCCGCCGCCTCCTCGTATTTCCCTTTTCGCGCCAGCGCGAAGAACTCCCCGAGGCTCGCCCGCGGAGAATCGGCCACGACCTCGGGTTCGGGCGACGCGGGCGCAGGAGAGTGGGCGGGAGCAGACTCTTCGGCGTCTGCGCGAGGGCAGCCGAAGCGCCGAGCGAAACGGCGACGGCGAGGGTCCACGACCGGCGGGATCGGAAGAACATGGTGTGGCGAGCCGAGAATAGCATGCGGCTCCGTGGCGGCCGGGCCGGGGGCTACAATTCGGTTCGGCAAAGGAGGAGCCCTTGGAACGACGTGACTTCGTGAAGTCGGCGGCGCTGGCCGTGGGAGCAGGCTTCGCCGGAGCGGACGAGGCCGAGGCGCAGGCGCCCGCTACACCCGCCCCCCGCAAGGGCAAGTTCCGCCTCCGCTACGCCTGCGAGCTGGACTGGCTCAAGGACACGATGACCTGGGAGCAGAAGCTCGCGCTCTACTCGGAGAACGGCTTCGACGCCATCGAGTACAACGGCCTCCTCAAGCATCCGATGAACGAGGTCGAGGATCTCCGGCGGCTCCTCGACAAGTACGGGATGGACATGGGCATCTTCGTGGCCAACCCCGGAGGCTGGGATCGGGCAGGGGTGGTGGACCCCAAGCAGCACGACAACTTCCTGAGCGAGATCAAGAAGACGATCGAGTATCACGAGGTCATCAAGAACCGCTCGGTCACCACGCTCACCGGGATGGCGCTTGCCGGGGGTGTCGAGGTCCACGCAACGGCGCAACTGCATCACCGGCTTCAAGCGCGCCGCCGACCTCCTGGCGGGCAACGGATCTGGCCCTCGTGGTCGAGCCGCTGAACCACATCGACCATCCCGGCTTCTTCATGACGCGGGCCGACGAGCTGGCCGAGGTCATCGCGGCCGTCGACAGCCCGAACGTGCGGATGCTGTACGACCTCTACCACCTCCAGGTCACCCAGGGGAACCTCATCCGCGACTTCCGCGAGTACTGCGAGCCTCGTCGGCTACATCCAGACCGGGGACGTGCCCGGACGCAAGGAACCGGGCACCGGCGAGGTCAACTACAAGAACGTGTTCAAGGCCATCTACGAGCAGGGCTACCGCGGGATCATCGGCTGCGAGCACGGCGCTTCGGAGCCCGGCCTTCCCGGGCTGAAGAAGCTCTTCGAGGCCTACCGACAAGCCGATGCCTGGGTGTAGTGCGTCGTTCGCGGCGCGCGCGCTAGCCCATGCGGGACGGAGCCGTCCGTCGGTCCTTGAAAGCCACGGCCCGGGCCCTGTTCTGGCTCAACGTCACGCTGGACCGGCGCCTGCGGCGGCTCCGGGGCGAACGGCCGCACCTCCTCGCGGGCGCCTGCCAGCGTTGTGCGCGTTGCTGCGAAGCGCCCGGCGGTTCGCGCCACCGCCGCGGTCTGGCATCTGCGCACGCTGCAGACGCGCGTTCCTCTGGTGGCAAGAGCACGTCAACGGATTCGAGCTGGCCGAAGTCCGTGGCCTCGAGCCGCCTGTTCGTCTTCCACTGCACCCACTTCGACTGGGCGACGCGCTCCTGCGACAGCTACGACTCCCGGCCCGGCATGTGCCGGGACTACCCGAGGGCCCTGCTCTTCCAGCCCTTGCCGGAGATGCTCGCGCGGCTGCGGGTATCGGGCGCTGCCACCCAACGCCGCCGGGCTGCGCCTGGCCCTGGAGGCCCAGGGCCTCGCCCCGGGGCAGCTCGAACGGCTGAAGAAGGACCTCCACCTCGAGCCGTGATCCTGCGAGGCCTGGCCCGAGCAAGGACAACTCGGCTCGCCTACAATTCGAGGCGTCTCCCGAAGGGAGCGCCGAACAACTTGGGCGAGCCCCGCGCCGCCGCGCGGGGGTTGGCCAAGAATTCGAGGCGTCTCCCGAAGGGAGCGCCGAACATGGGCGAATGCGCCCGAGAGGAGAGCAAGTGCAAGACATGGGCTTCACGCGACGGTCGTTCTTGAAGACGTCCCTGGTCGGGGCCTGCGGGGCCGCGGTCTCCTCTTCGTGGGCGCTGGCGCAGGGGGCCGGGGGTGGCGGCACCGTCCTCGACCACACCGGGGTCGCTCTCTACACGGTCCGCGACCTCATGAAGGACCCCGCCACGACCCTGAAGGCCATCGCCGACCTCGGCTACAAGTACGTCGAAGGCGGCCTGCTCCCCTCCCTCGCTCCGGCGATCAAGGACGCGGGCCTCAAGCAGGCGAGCGCGTACGCGCCCACCTACCTCGTCACCGGCAACCGGCAGGCCTGGGCCCAGGCCGGCGAGCTCGTGCCCGAGAGCTACACCTGGGACCAGGCGATCGCCGAGGCCAAGGCCCGCGGGCTCGAGTACCTGGTCATCGTGTATCTGCAGAAGGCCGAGCGCGGGGGCCTGGACGTCTACAAGAGCCTCGCGGCCAAGCTCAACAAGGCCGGCGAGGCCTGCCACAAGGCCGGAATCACCCTCGCCTATCATCCCCACGCGTTCGAGTACGAGGTCATCGACGGAGTGAGGCCCATCGACCTCATGCTCAAGGAGACGGACCCCAAGCACCTCACCCTGGAGCTCGACACCTACTGGGCCAGCATCGCCGGCCAGGATCCCGTGAAGATGCTCGCGGCCCACAAGGGGCGCGTCCCCCTCGTGCACTTGAAGGACAAGGCCAAGGGCACGCCGGTGCAGTACGACGAGACCAAGGTCCCCAAGGAGTCGTTCAAGGAGATCGGGAACGGCGAGATCGACTGGGTGGCCTTCTTCAAGCTGGCGGCCATCGGCCGGCGTGAAGTACCTCTACGTCGAGCAGGACTACTGCGTGGGCAGCACCCCCCTCGACAGCCTGAGGACGAGCCACGCCAACATCAAGAAGCTCACCGCGGGCAAGGCGTGAGCGGGCTTCGCTCTCGTAGCCTCCTTCTCGCGGCGGCGGGGCTCGCCTTCTCGAGCCTCGCCCCCGCGGAAGAGGCGTACACGCCGAGCCCCGACAACCTGAAGGCCCGGACCTGGTTCCAGGAAGCCCGCTTCGGCCTCTTCATCCACTGGGGGGTCTACGCCGTGCGGGGCGAGGGCGAGTGGGTGATGCAGGAGAAGCGCCTCACCATTCCGGAGTACGAGCGCGACCTGCCGCCCCAGTTCAATCCCCTCCGCTACGATCCCGCGGCCTGGGTGGCCATGGTCAAGGCCGCGGGCATGAAGTACATCACGATCACGAGCAAGCACCACGACGGCTTCGCGATGTTCGACTCCAAGGTGTCCGACTACGACGTGGTCCAGAAGACGCCCTACGGCAAGGACGTGCTGAAGCTCCTCGCCGACGAGTGCAAGAAGCAGGGCGTCAAGCTGTTCTTCTACCACTCGCAGCTCGACTGGCACCATCCCGACTACTTCCCCCGCGGGCGCACCGGCCTCTTCGCCGGCCGTCCCGAGAAGGGCGACTGGAACCGCTACCTCGACTACATGGACGCGCAGCTCAAGGAGCTCCTGACCGGCTACGGCGAGGTGGGAGGGATCTGGTTCGACGGCTGGTGGGACAAGCCCGAGGCGGAATGGCGCCTCGGCCAGACCTACAAGCTGATCCACGACCTGCAACCCCAGGCCCTCGTGGGCAGCAACCACCACCGGAAGCCGTTTCCGGGCGAGGACTTCCAGATGTTCGAGAAGGACCTGCCCGGGAGCAACACCGCGGGCTTCAACGACAAGTCGGAGATCGGGGCCCTGCCCCTGGAGATGTGCGACACCATCAACAACTCGTGGGGCTACAACAAGAACGATTCGAGCTACAAGAGCACGAAGCAGATCGTGCAGCTCGTGGTGAAGGCAGCCGGGCACGACGCGAACTTCCTGCTCAACGTCGGGCCTCGGCCCGACGGCACCATCCAGCCCGAGTTCGTGGATCGGCTCAAGGAAGTCGGCGACTGGCTCGGCAAGAACGGCGAGACGGTCTACGGCACGCGCGGCGGGCCGCTGCCGCCCCGCAACTGGGGGGTCACGACCCAGAAGGGGAACAAGGTGTTCGTCCACGTCCTCGACTGGAAGGACGCGGTCTTGCCGCTGCCGCGTCTCCCGAAGCCGGTGAAGTCGGCCAAGTACCTGAAGGACGGCAAGCCGGTCGCGTTCACCCTCGACAAGGACGCCCTGCTGCTGCGCCTCGATCCGAAGACGCTCGACCCCATCGACACGATCGTGGTTCTGGAGCTCGGTTCCTGACGCACGAGGCGACGAGGACCCGGTCGGCTCTCGTCGCCTCGGTCTTGTTCTGGCTCTCGGCGTGCGGGGGCGGTGGCGGCTCCCCGGCCGAGTCCGACCCCCACCTCTTCGGCGACCCCGGCGCCCCTGCCCGATCCCGACCCGCTGCGGGACGCCGCGGCCACGGCCGGCAAGCTCCTGGGAGCGGCCATCCAGTCGGGCTACCTGAGTCAGGCCCCGTACAACGCCACCTTCTCCAGAGCACTTCAGCTACGTGACCGCCGAGTACGAGATGAAGTGGGACCCGATCCAGCGGACGCCGGGGGTCTACGACTTCACGGGCGCCGATGAGATCGTGGCCTTCGCCGAGGCCCGCGGCATGCGCGTCAAGGGCCATGCCCTCGTCTGGCACGGGGCCACCCCGGCCTGGGTCGACGCGCTCAGCGAGCCGGAGCTGCGCATCGCCATGGAAGACCACATCCGCACCGTGGCCGGCCGCTACCGCGGTCGCGTCTACGCGTGGGACGTGGTCAACGAGGCGGTGGCCGACGAAGGACAGGCGAACACGGGAGGCCTCCGCAACACCGTCTTCCTCCAGAGGCTGGGGCCAGGGCTACATCGCCGAGGCGTTCCGGCTGGCCAAGAAGGCCGCGCCCGACGCACGCCTCTACTACAACGAGTACTCGATCGAGGGCTCGAACGCGAAGTTCGAGCGGATGTACGCCCTCGTGAAGAGCCTCGTAGACGACCGGGTGCCCATCGACGGGGTCGGCTTCCAGATGCACGTCGAAGCCCAGAACTACCCGCCCGCGGCGCAGATCGCCCGCAACCTGCAGCGCATCGCCGAGCTGGGCCTCGCCGTCAACATCAGCGAGATGGACGTGCGGATCCGTCTCGTCCCGGGGGACCTCGTGACGCGTCTCGAAACCCAGAAGCGGGCCTACCGGGAGATCGTGGGGGTCTGCGTCGCGCAGCCCCTTTGCGACGGCATCACCTTCTGGGGCTTCACCGACCGCTACTCCTGGATCGACAGCTTCTTCGGACCCGACGATCCCCTGCTCTTCGACGAGAGCTACGGCGCCAAGCCCGCGGCCTACGGCGTCCAGGACGCCCTCCTGAGGCGCTAGCGGCGGCCTTCGCCCCACTCCTGGTCTGAGGTAAGCTTCGCACCGCGCCCAGCCCCCGCGCCTCGACTGGAGACCCCAGAATGATTGCAGTGCCCTCCATCCGCCGTTTCCCCCTTGCCCTCCTCCTGGCCACTCTGGGCGCCGGGTCGGCCTCGGCCCAGGCCAAGATCGACTGGCCCATCCACGACCTGAATCGCCCGATGGCGAGGGTGGTCGACCCCGGCGCGCCCGGCAAGCCGCCTTCCGACGCGATCGTGCTCTTCGACGGCACGGATCTCTCCAAGTGGAAGTCGCAGAAGGGGGGCGGCCCGGCTCCCTGGAAGGTCGAGGGCGGCTACTTCGAGGTGGTGAAGGGCACGGGCGGCATCGAGACGAAGGACGGCTTCGGCGACTGCCAGCTCCACCTCGAGTGGATGTCCCCGAATCCCCCAGTCGGCGAAAGCCAGGATCGGGGCAACAGCGGCGTCTTCCTGATGGGCACCTACGAGGTGCAGGTCCTGGATTCCTACCAGAGCAAGACCTACGCCGACGGGCAGGCGGGCGCCCTCTACGGGCAGTATCCGCCGCTCGTGAACGCGACCCGGAAGCCCGGCGAGTGGCAGACCTACGACATCGTGTTCGACGCGCCGCGCTTCGACAAGGACGGCAAGGTGACCCGGCCGGCGCGGGTCACCGCGTTCCTCAACGGCGTCCTGGTGCAAGACGCCCAGGTGCTGACCGGGCCCACCATGAACAAGGCCCGCCCGCCCTACAAGGCCCACGCGGCCAGGCTTCCCCTGGGTCTCCAGGACCACAGCCACCCGGTGCGCTTCCGCAACATCTGGATTCGCGAGCTTCCCGAGGACAAGCCATAGGCCGATTCTCGTGGGCCTGCGTCGGTCACGCGGCGTCGTGCTTCTGGTCGCCCTCGGCGTCGCCTATGGGGCTTGGCGGCCGGGGAGGACGGAGAGGTCCACGGGCGACGTCCGCGCAGAGGAGAAGTCGAAACCTGCCAAAGCCACGAAGCAAGACGCCCTCCTGGCCCGCACGCTCTGCGTGACCTGCCATTTGTTCCCGGAGCCGAACGTGCTGCCGCGCTCGTCGTGGCGCCGGGAGGTCCTGAAGATGGCGGCGCTTCAGGCGGGAGAGGACATGCCCACCTGGGGCGAGGCCGCCAGGCCGGCCCCGCTGTCCGCCGACATGGAAGGGGTCCTGCGCTACTACGAGGCCAACGCTCCGCTTGCTCTGCCGGCTCCCGACGCCTGGCCACCGCCCGACTCCGACGGTCCCCGTTTCGCCCGCCACCCCCTCAACTACCCCGAAGCCACGAACCCGGAACCCGCGACCGCCAACGTACGCTTCATGGATCTCGACGGGGATTCGCGGCTCGAACTCGTGGCCTGCGACATGCGGCACGGCGTGGTCCTGCTCGGTCGGCCCTACGAGCCGGAGAAGCCCCTCGTGGCCCTGGCCCGAATCCCGAATCCCGACCACGTGAGCCTCGTCGACCTCGACGGCGACGGGGTCAAGGACCTCCTCGTGGCCGACCTCGGGAGCTTCCTGCCCAGCGATCACGACCGGGGACAGGTGGTGTGGCTGCGGGGCCTCGCGACCGGCGGCTTCGCTACCTATGCCATGGGCGCCTTCCCCCGCGTGGCCGACGTCGAGGCCGCCGACTTCTTCGGCGAAGGACGCCAGGACCTCATCGTGGCCGGCTTCGGATGGCGCCGGACCGGCGG
Organism: uncultured Acidobacteriota bacterium; assembly: GCA_963760685.1. GTDB lineage: Bacteria > Acidobacteriota > Vicinamibacteria > Fen-336 > Fen-336 > CAVXEA01. The sequence continues at coordinate 1,017,159 of CAVXEA010000003.1, read as the reverse complement.
CATCACCCTGCTCCGCAACCAGACCTCGAACTATGTCCGCCCGTCCTTCAGCAGAAGCCAGATCGACACCCGACCGGGACCCATCCACGTCGTCCCCATCGACCTCGACAAGGACGGCCGCATGGACTTCGTGACGGTGATCGCCCAGGAACACGAGACGGTGGAAGCCTTCCTGAACGAAGGGAACGGCAAGTTCCGCAAGGAGCTGCTCTACCGCGGACCTCACCCCAACTGGGGCTCTTCCGGCATGCAGGTCGTCGACCTGGACGGGGACGGGGACCTGGACGTGCTGGTGACCAACGGCGACATGTTCGACGACAGCCTCCTGAAGCCCTATCACGGCATACGGTGGCTGGAGAACCGGGGAGCCTATCCGTTCGTCGAGCACTTCCTGGCGCCGCTCGCGGGCGTCCACCGCGCGGTGGCGGTCGACCTCGACGGCGACGGCGACCTCGACATCGTGGCTTCCGCGTTCATGCCTGGCGGCGCCTCGGCCGACAAGCGACTGCCTTCGCTGGTCTGGCTCGAGCAGACGCGGCGCGGCCAGTGGAAGCGCCACACCCTGGAGACGGGCCTTTTGACTCACGCTACCCTGGATGCCCAGGACTGCGACGGCGACGGAGACGTCGACCTCGCGGTCGGCAACTTCCTCGAAGGCCAGCAGTCGCAGGCCTGGGTCGAGGTTTGGGAGAACTTGAAAGCGCGCGCCTTGCCCGGCTCGCGCAAGACTGGAGGCAACTGATGAAGCACACCCTCGTCGTCGGATCCGCGGTGGCCCTCGCCTTCGCCGGGCTCGTGACCCTCGAGCCTCCCCTCCGGGCCCAGACCAACACTACCGCCGGGCTGCGGGGCAAGGTGGTGGACGAGCACGGAGCGGTCGTAGCCGGAGTCAAGATCGACTTCGAGTTCGAGGGCGAGAGCCGGGTCAAGATCACGAAGACGCAGCTCACGGACAAGAAAGGCGCCTTCGTCCGCGTGGGACTTCCCGGCGGCAAGTGGAAGCTCACGTTCAGCAAGGAGGGCTTTGCGACCTACTCGATGGAAACCGACCTCTCGGCCGGAGGTTACAGCGAGATCCCGGACATCGTGTTGAAAGCCGGCGCGGCTCCGGCGGCCACGGCGGCGCCCGCGGCCAACGAGGTCGCGCCAACGCTGCCCCCGGAGACCGCCGGCACCATGAAGGACGTCTACAACAAGGCGGTCGAAGCCTCGCGCGCCGGCCAGCTCGACGAGGCCGAGGGCTACTACAAGGAGATCCTCGAGAAGCTGCCGGACCTGGCCGAGGTGCACTACAACCTCGGGCACGTCTACGTGCGCAAGAACGACCTCGACGCGGCCGAGGCCGAGTTCAAGAGGGCGGTGGAGCTGAAGCCGCAGAGGCCCGACCCCTACATCGCCCTGGAGGCGCTCTACTCCTCGAAGAAGCAGACCAAGGAAGCGGCCGAGGTGATGATGGGGGCCGCGACCAGCTTCGAGCAGGACGCGAAGTTCCAGTTCGTCCTGGGCACGGCCTGCGTGAACGCCGGACAGAACGCGCCCGCGACCGCGGCCTTTCGCAAGGTCATCGCCCTCGACCCGAAGAACCTCGAGCCGTACTTCTATCTGGGCACCATTGCGGTGGGCGAGAACAAGGTGGCGGACGCGCTGACCGACCTCCAGAAGTACGTCGCGGGAACCGGCCAGGACCCCCAGAATCTGGCCACTGCGAAAAGGCTCATCGACGCCTTGAAGCCGAAGAAGTAGGGGCGGCGACGACCGGACGCGCTAGGGCGAAGGGGCCGCCGCCCGCGGCGCGGCCACGGGCTTCGCCTCGACCACGAGCGGCTCGACGATCTCCTTGGTGTGCCCGGCGAGGACGTCCTTGACCGTGAGCACGAGCTCGTACTCCCCGGGCGAAACGCCGTCGAGGGGGATCCCGATCATTCGCGCCACGGCCCCGAGCGAGGTCGGCAGGATGGGCGTGGGATCGTTCCTGCTGACCACGGTGCCGTCGATCCGGCGCAGGCGGTGGCCGGAGCTCACCTGGGGCAAGCCGCTGGCCTTGTCTTTCGCCGCTCCGTTGACCTCGAAACGGCAGTAGAGGACACCACTGGCCGCGAAAGTACGGCGGGCGACGACAACGGGGGCCAGGATGCCCTGGCCGGGCGTCTGCTGAAGGGTATCGGTGAGAACCGGTGTCGAAACCCACCATTCGTCGAGGGGCGGTACCTCGAAATCGTAGGCCACGGTGCCCAGCCGGCGGCTCTGGACGTCGCGCACCACGACCTTCGCCTGATAGGGTCCCGGCGCCAGGTCGAAGTCCCTGACGATCGAGTACCACGTGGGGCCGCCCACGGCCTTGGGCTTCCGCGCGACGTCCACCTTCTGGTCGTATCGGTTGACCTCTCCGGTCTTCCGGTTGGCGACCACGATCAGGAGGTCGAGGGTCGCGGTGGGCAGGCCCTCGCCATTGCTGAAGGTGGCCGTGCTGACGTCCGCGTCGGCGGCGACCAGGATCCGGGCCTTTCCGCTCGTGCCCTCCTGGGTGACGAAGGCCGTGGCCCGGAGGGGGATGGCGGACTCCGGGTAGGGCGAGTCGAGGGCGCCCTGGATCTGCGGGTCGCCCTTGTCCTCCTTGACCTTCGCCACGGTGGCGTCGTCGTTGGGCGCGTAGTACCCCTTTCGCGCCCGGACCGCAAGGCCCCGGCCCCGCACCCGCACGGTGATCTTCCGAAAGCGGCCGTCGCGCGGCGTTTCCGCGGGCGGATCGAAGCCGAGTAGGTAGTAGCTCCTGGAGTCGCTCCCGATGCGAAGGATGCCGGGAGCAAGATCGTTCGTGCTCCGGACCGCGAAGCCGCCCGTGTCCTCGGCCAGCACCTCGGAGCCGTCGCCGTCCCGCGTGGTGTCGGCGATCGCGGACAGGACGTCCCTCTCATCGATGGGATTGCCGAACTGCGCGCTGTAGAAGGACCCCGCCGCCTCCAGGCCACGGGTGTCGAGGAAGTAGAGGCAGGCATTGGAGCGCCGGGCGGCCTCGGTGACCGCCTTGAAGCCGTCCTCGGAGCGGTCGAAGACGAATCCTTCCGAGACCAGGAGCACGGCCTTGCGGTCGCTGGTTCCGGCCAGGGACTTCATCACGCGTTCGAGCACCGACAAGGTCACCCGCATGCGCGTGCGGATGGTGAGGTAAGCCTGGGTGGCGCGGCTCTCGATGTAGGGATCGATGACCCCGGGCAGCGACTGCTCCCGCTGTTGCTGCATCTGCTCGGAGGCTTGGCGCGACTTGCCGCTTCCGAAGGTGTCGATCCGGTTCTGGGCCCGGATGGCCATCTGGCTGTCGTGGTCCACGTAGATCTTCATCGCCTCGTAGTCGGTGAGGCGGTCGTTGCCGCCCTCCGGGAAGCGTCTCGCCTCCAGGCCCTTGAGCAGCTCCTGGAGCTCGGCGCGGCCTTCGGGCAGCGTCGTCGTCCACCACGGACCGCCGCCGGTCGCGATCAAGGTCACCCGGTCCCCGTTTCCCACGCCCTTGTCGAGGAAGGTGGCCACGGCCGCCTTCGCCCTCTGGGCGTTCAGGGGAGTCAGGTGAAGGTTGTCGAGGACGATGACATGGGTTCGGCCAGGGAGCGCAGCCTCGGACACGGCGTTCGTGACCACGTGAGGCTTCGCGCGAGGAGTTGCGACCGGCCCGGGAGCCGCCGGAGGAAGGCTGATCGCCTGGAAGGTCGAGATCTCCCGCGGCTGGCCCTCGTCGAGGACGGTGAAGTCCTCCTTGGTCAGACCGGTCACCTGGTTCCCCGCCTTGTCGGTGACCACCACGTCCACCTTCACGAGCTCTACGCCGCGCGGAAAGCTCGGGGGCGTCTGCGCCTCCTGACCGGCCCCCACCGAGAACCCCGCCGCCACCAGGGTGACGGCCATCGCCCAGCGCTGCCTCCTGCTCATCGCCTCCCTCTCAGGTTCTCCCAGACCTCGAGCCACGGGCCACTTCCGGTGCGGAAGCTCCCCACCACGAAGTCGGGATCCCCATCGTGATCGTAGTCGCCCACGTCGAGGGTGACATGCCGACCGCCCCGCTCCAGGGTGTGGCGCACGAAGACTCCCGGGCTCGTCTGTTCCAGCCAGACGAGCGACGGAAACTGGGCCACGGCCGTGAGAGGCGTGCCTTCGGCGTTGAAGTCCACGTAGGCACAGGCCACGATGCCGAGGCGGCCGTCCCCGTTGACGTCGATCGCCCGCGCGCGATGCGCGCCAGGGAGACCCGCGATCACGTGCGGCACGAAGGGAAAGCTCCCGCGGTTCTCGAGCCAGCGGATGCCGTGGTAGGGCTTGACCTGGAAGTCGTCGAGCATGTCGCCGTTGGTCACGAGCACGTCTTTGTCACCGTCCCCGTCCAGGTCCACGAGCTCGATTCCCGAAGACCCCCAGGCCGGATGGGGAGCCTGGTCGATAGTCTCCGCGCGGAAGTTTCCCTTCCCGTCGTTCAGGAAGGCCACGACCGACTCGTGGTGCTGGGCGAAAAGGGCGACGAAGTCCGGGTGGCCGTCGCCGTTGAGGTCGGCCACGGGGACGTGGATGGCGCCGCACCGGGGGTCGATCTCGCGCTTCACGAACACGGGGGACTTGTAGTCCTTCGTGCGGTTCTCCAGGAGGAAGACGCCGCCCGAGGTCCTCCACCCGAAGGCCGCGACGATGAGGTCGAGGTCGCCGTCGCCGTCGACGTCTACGGCCTCGACGTCCGCGACTCGGGGAAGGCCGCTGGCGAGGGTGATCGGGCTGTAACTCCCTGCCGGCAGACCTCGAAGCCAGACGACGCTGCCCCGAGTGTGATCTTCGGGCTTCACCCCACCCAGGTTGGCCACGATCATGTCCACGAGACCGTCACCGTCGAGGTCGACGGCCTCCGTGTGGCAGGGGTTCGGCACGCGTCCGGTCGTCCGCAGGATGTCCAGCTTGCCGCCGAGGTCGGCGGAGAGCACGAGGCCCGCGCTCATGTCCACGGCAACGACCTCGGTCCGTCCGTCGGCTGCGCTCCTGTGGAAGCGAACGTTGGCCACCGAGGGCGAGACGGAGAGCCCTGCGGGCGCTCGGAAGGGGTGCCGCGCGAACAGGGCCGGATCGCGGCCCGGCTCCGGCCAGGGCTCGGGCGAGGCCAGGAAGCGAGGGGCCTGGCTTTCGTAATAGCTGATGACCTTGTCGACGTCGAAGTCCGCCGACAGCGCGGGTCCACCCCGGGGAGCGCCGACCCGGCCCATGATGAAACCGGCCATCTCGTAGGCGACGGAGCCCCAGGCCCGCCGCGGCAGGCTGTCCGGGGGCGGAAACAAATGGCAGCTCGAGCACACCTGGCGGGCGAGCGCCTCGGCGCTCGGCGCGACCGCGGACGGGGCGGGCCGGTAGGCCGAGGCCAGAAGCAGAAGGGCCGCGGCCCCGACGACAGGCCACCCGTTCAATCCGTCACCGCTGCGGACGCCAGCCGGGACCCGGGGTCATTCCGTTACGGTGAACGACGTCTGCTGCGTGTCGAAGCTGGTACCGTCGCTGGCCGTCACCTTGAGGCGATAAGCACCCACCGGGAAACCCTGGAGGGGCAAGGCGCCCGCGTACTGGATGCGCCCGTTGGCATCGGGTTCCGGCAGGTCCGCGGTCACTTTGCCGCTGGCATGGTCGCCCTGGTAGATCTCGAGGATGGCCTTGCGCGAGGTCGCATTTTCCTTGACCCCGTAGAGAGTGAAGAAGAACCCGAGCGCGGTGCTCTTCGACTTCCTGAACGGGTCGCCCATGTTCGGATAGAGGATGGTGTCGCCGAAGTACAGCGGGTTGTCCCCTTGCGGATCCGAGGTCTTCTCGGCGCGGCCCACGAGCACGATGCTGCTGAGCCGGGGCCGGTCCGCCTGCGCCCGTTGGACCTCGAGGGTCGCCGAAGTCACGCTGGCCCGGCCCGAGACGGCGTCGTATCCCACGGCGTCGAGGGTGTATCGACCGGGCTGGAGATCGGCCTCGCGGTAGAACAGGATTTCGCCCTTTCGGGCCGCCGGGAGGTTGTCTTCGGGGACGCTCAAGGCGTAGTGCTGGCTCAGCCGATCCACCTCGCGCTTGGCCTCGTTCGTCACCCGCACCACCACCGTGAAGTCGGCCCGGTGCATCCTCTTGTTGCTCTTGTCGTCCTTGTCGAGCACGTAGGCGATCGTATCGGCCGGAACGTGGACGAGGATCGGCGAAAGCCCCGGACGCTTCGTGCTCGGGAAGCTGAGGCCCAGGGCCTGGAGCGGGAACTGGCTCGGACGCTGCGCGCGGTCGAGCAGGGCCAGGGCCGGGGCCTCGAAGGCCTTGAGCGGCGTCGACCCCACGGCCTTCACCGCGAAATAGCCTTGACGAGCCTGCACCTGCGCTCCGGGCCTCGTCACCTTGACCGCGATCCTCCGGTACCTCCCGTCGTAGTTCGTGTTCGAGGGCGAATAGGAGAGGAGGTAATAGAAACGCATGTCCTCCTCGATCCGCCGGAAGGCCGCGCCCGCGTCGTTCGTGTCGTGGATGTAGAACCCTCCGGTCTGGTCGGCAAGCTGGCCCAGCCCGCTATCGGGGTTAAGGCGCAGAAGGTCTTCGTTGCGCTCGAGGCCTTTGCTCATGATGCCGTTGGCCGAGTCGTCGCGCCCCGACTCGTTCTGGCGGATGCGACGCGCGGCCGCGAGCATCATCTCGTCGCGGGTCTCCCGGTTCATGCTCTCCGTGCGCAGCCCGCCCGCGTCCATCGCGTAGACGCTGACGTTGGCCTTGTTCGCGGCGCCGATGACCTCCTCGAACTTTGCCTGGACGTTCGAAGGTATGGCGAGCCCTTCCGAGAAGAAGATCACGGTCTTGCGTCCGGGAAGGCTCTTGAGGCCGCTGACCACGGCCATGAGGCCATTGCTCGTGGCGTAACCTTGTTGGTCGCGCTCCAGGGCCTCGAAGGAGCGGAGCATCCCGACCTGGATCGTGGCAATGGCCTGGTTGATGGCCGCGCTGCCGGCGCTGGCGGCAATGGAATCGGCCTGGGCGCCCGCGCCGGGGCCGGTGGGCGACGCCGCGCTGGCGGCGGCCGTCGCGTCGTCGGCGTTGGATATCGTCTCGACGAGATCCCGGCCCGCCAGCCTGGTGTCGCCAAAGCCGGTGTTCCCTTGAGTGGCTGCCTTGTTGAGGCCGACCCGGATCAGGCTCGTTTCCCGGGTGAAGGGCTGGACCGTTTTCAGCGCCAGGTCGATGGTGAAGATCCCGACGAGATCGCCCTCCACGTGGCCCTTGTCCAGATAGGTCATCGCGGCCTTGTGGGCCATGTCCCGCGCCTTTGCGGCCAAGCGATCGAAGACGAAGGCGATGACCTGGGACCGACCCGGGTCCGGTTCCACGGCCGCCGCGGGAGCCAGGGTGGGAGCGGCAGCGGGGGCATCTTTGGCCACCGTGGGCGGCGCTGCGAGGGGGTTGCCGAGCACCTGGAACTGATCCACCTTCTGCTCCACCTTGTCCTCGAACACCTGGAACTCCGAGGCCTTCAGGTCGCGGATGGCGTTCCCCTTCTTGTCCCGGACCACCACGTCCAGGTTCACGGCGTCGGTGCCGACGCTGAAGGTGGGGACGTCCTGGGGGCGCGGCTCGGACGCCGGAGGGGCCTGAGGCCCGGCCCCGGAGCTCAGGGGCTGCAGGGTCATAGCACTCACGACGAAGGCGACAACGACCGGCGGGCGTCTCATGGCTACCTCACAATTCCGCGTCTCCACGACCCTTTGCCAAGCCCCTGCTCTCACTCAGTCCTGGTTCGGGGGTGCGCCCTCCGAGGGCGCGTCTTTGTCCTCTGCCGCCTTGCCCCCCACCGACTGCGGTCCGGAGCGGGCGGTGCGCCTTGCGGTGTCGAGCTTCAAGAACGTCGCACGCGCTCGCGCCGCGTCCTCGGTCCTCCCCTTCTTGGCATAGGCCCGAGCCAGGGCGAAGAAGATCTCGGGGCTCTCGGGCGCCTGCTTCGCCCCGATCTCGAGCTCCTGGATGGCCCGGTCTACGTCACCCGTCTCCAGGAGGGCCCGCCCCAGGGCCTGGTGACCGGCGAAGAGGCCGGGCGCCAGCTCCACGGCCTTCTGGGCCAGGGTCAGCGCTTCCTCGTACTGGCCCTGCTTCATGAGCTCGAACGCCACCTGCAGCATCGCGTGATAGTGATTGGGGGAGATGCGCAGCTCGCGGCGGAACTCCTCGAGCGCCGCCTCGGGGTTCTCGACCAGCAAACAGGTGCCGAAGGCGTAGTGGACGTTGGGGGTCGTCGGATAGCGCGAAGCCAGCTCTTCGTAGAACTGACGGGCCAGGGCGTTGCTCCGGCCGCGCGCTTGGTGATAGCCGGCCCGGCCGGCCATCAGGATCATCTCGCGCCGGTCGGGAGGGGCCTCGTTCGGCAGAAACGGCATCCTGAGGACGCTCAAGCCAAGGGCTTCGATGACCCCTGGCGTGTCCTTGTCCATGAGCGCGAAGGTCTTCAGGATCTCGAAAGCCGACTCGTACCTCTCGAATCGGTTGAGGAGGATCGCGGCGTGGTAGCTCGCCACGGCCTGCACCTCCTGGCTCGGAATGCCCAGGCTGCGCGCCCGCTCTAGGTCGGTCAGGGAACGCTCGTAGTCCCGGAGCTGAAACTCGCTCAGGCCCAGGAGGGCCATGACCACGCCGTTCTTCGGCTGCGCCTGGGACACGCGCCGGAACTCGTTTCGCGCCTCGTCGTATCGGTCCTTGTCGTAGAGAAGGGTCCCGAGCGCGAAGCGGCCTTCCATCCAGTCGGGCCGAAGCTTGATGCCCTGTTGGTAGTACTCGATGGCCTCGTCGAATCGAGCCGCCGCCTTGGCGGCTTCCGCCTTCTGGGCAACCTGTTCGAAGGCGGTTGGAGGCGCCTTGGCCGCAGGGGCCGAGACCGCGGGAGCGGCCGGCTTTGCCTGGCCCCGGGCGAGGGCCGAAAGGCATGGCGCCCAGAGCAGCCCGGCCCCGGCCACCGCCGTGAGGAGGGCCCGGGATGAAGGCTCGAAGCAGGGGGACCGTCGGGTCATTCGACGCCGGGTTCCTTCTGGCCGCCCTTGGGCGCCGTCTGCGGTGGGGCCTCGTCGCCGTGGTAGGCGGGCCCCAGCTCGTCTTGAGCGCCAGGCTCCTTCGCCTGCTGCTTTCGCCGGATGTCCTCGGCGATGCCCCGCTCGCGGTCTCCCTGGTCCTTCTTCTTCTGCCGGTAGTAGACGGTGGCGAGCAACACGTGGGCCTGGAGGTAGTCGGGGGTCTGAGCGGTCACCGCCTCGAGAACCGTCTCCGCTTCCGCGACCCGACCCGCCGCGAGGTGCAGGCTGCCGAGGCCGTAGAGGACGCGCACGTCCTGAGGCCGCTGGCGCTCGGCCCGCTTCAAGTGGTCATAGGCCTCGTCCAGGTTGTTGTCGTCTTTCAAGAGGAGGCCAAGGTAGAGGTTCGAGTCGAAGTCGTTGGCGTTGGCCTCGAACTCGCGTCGAAAGGCCTGCACCGCTTCGGGGCGCCGCCCCCGCTCCATCAAGGCCCGCCCGTAGAGCGAGTAGAGAGTGGGGAGCTTTGGGTTCAGCTCGATGGCCTTCTCGAACTCCTCGAGGGCGCTCTTGGGATCGCGCCGCTGCATGTAGGCTGCGCCGAGCAGGAGCCGGGCTTCCGCCGAGTCCCCACCCTGGAACAGCCGGTCGATCAGCACCTGGCCGCGGAGCAGCTCGTCGCGGCGGAGAAGCGCGTTGCCCAGCAGGTAGTTGAAGAGGCGGTCGTCCTTGAGATCGTCCTCGCGGGGAGACAGGAGGGCCACCACCCGCGAGTCCTGTCCGAGTTGCAGCTCGCAGTCCGCGAGCAGGAGCAAGGCTGCGTTGTTCTTTGGCTCCCCGGCCAGGACCTTCTCGAGCTCGGTGGCGGCTTCCTTCACCAAGGCGGCCTTGTAGAGGGCAAGCGCGAGGTTGAACCGAACCTTGACCTGCTCGGGGTCGGCGGCGAGCGCCTTTTGGTACTCCTGGACCGCGTCCTCGTAGCGCCCCAGGCGGACATAGGCCGCCCCGAGGTTGGACCGCGCGTCGATCCGGCTCGGGTCCTTCTGGAGCACCTCTCGATAGGCTTCGACCGCGCCCAGGATGTCGCCGGCCTGATGCCGCTCCACTCCCCGCGCGAAGATCGTATCCGCCGACTCCTCCGGGGCAAGCGCCTGCGCGCTCGCCACCGTGGCAACGAGCACTAGAGCAAGGAAAGTCGGGGGAGGAAGCCGTGACATTTCGGGCTCGGCGTCGAGCAGACCTTCATTATACCGTCGAGAAGGCCCCTTCGCGGAGGCCCACTCACGCGATCCTCCCGCGTGCCCAAGAAAAAGGGGAGGGCAGAAGCCCTCCCCGTACGCTGTTCGCGTGTCTTGTCGGCGGGTCCTAGAAGTAGAACTTCACCGCCAGCTCGATCACGCGGTGGCCGCGCTGCAGGATGATCTTGCCGTAGTTGTCGATCGTGTCCTGGGTGTAAGAGAAGCCCCCCGTCGGATCGCAGACACCATTCGAGGTGCCTCCGACGCCGTTCGGGACGTTGTCCACGCGCCGGTTGCAGGTGGTGTTGAGGGTCAAGTTGATGTCCTGCCCCGAGGTGCCGGGCACGGCCTGGTTGAAGAGGTTGAACGCTCCCAAGCGGAGCTGGAGCTTCTTGGCACCCTGGCCGATCGGGAAGTTCTTGAAGAGCGTCAAGTCGAAGTTGACCCGGCTCGGGAAGCGGAGGTAGTACGGCGTGACGTAGGGTCCAGACTCGCCGAAGCTGGGAATCTGAATGCAGCTCAAGTCGAGGATCGTGTCGCCGACACCGTTCCCGGTGGCACCGGCTCGCGGATCGCAGGTGAAGATCGGCGCGATCGCAGATTGTGCCCCGCCGCTCGCCGAGTTCTGGATGCGGTAACCCCGGTGATCATTGGTTCCGAACCAGGCCTGCTGCATGTTGGTGCCGGCAATGTCGCCACTGAAGGAGACCTGGTAGGGCACGCCGCTCGCCCACGTGGTGATGCCCGAGAACTGCCAACCGTTCACGATGGCCCCCAGCACGCCGCCCTTCTTGGTGAGGTCGGGCGCCTGGTAGTTGTACGAGACGTTCAGGATGTGCGTCCGGTCGTAGCCCAGGACGCCGTAGGAACGCTCGCGCGGCTGGAACGGATCGATGGGGTCGTACTCGCCGTTGGCGACCGAGGTGCCGAGTCCCTTGCTGAAGGTGTAGGCGATGAAGTACTGGAACCGACGTCCGGTCTGCCGGCTCAGGGTCGCCTGCAAGGAGTGGTAGTTGGTCGTCCCGTTGTACTCCCACCACTGGATCTGGCTGTAGGCCGGGTAGGGTCGCTGGGCCTGGAGGGCGGTGCCATCCAGAGCCACGCGGTTCACCGGGATGGAAAGGTCGGAGTTGCCGATCGTGCCACTGAGGAGCGCGCCGTCCGGGATGTTGTTGAAGTACATCCGGTTCAGCAGGTGGCGTCCGAAGGTGCCTACGTAGCCCACCTCGAGAACCTGCTGGTAGAAGATGCGCTTGGCTACCGACAGGCTGGCGTTGGCCGTCCGGGGGTAGTGCACCGAGTCGGGGTTCGGCGAGCTCAAGCCGATCGTGCTGAACGTGGTCAGCGGGTTCACTTGGGCCACGCTCTGGTAGTTCAAGATGCCGCCGGGCACGTTGCTGCCGTAGCTGTCGGCCGTCGACAGGTAGCCGTTGGGCGCGACGCGCAGGCTGTCGTACTCGGCGTTGCCCATCGGCCGGTTGTAGAAGATCCCCGACCCGCCGCGGACGACCAGGTTGCCGTTGCCGCTGACGTCCCAGGCGAAGTTGACGCGCGGCATGATGAACATGGAGCGCGAGGGAATCACGTCGCTGCCATAGCGGACGCCGTTCGCCTGGGTCTTGTTCGCGTCGAGGAAGGTCCCCTGACCCTGCTGGTAGTCCTGCGGATAGAACACCGCTCCGAGGCCGCCGGTTTCGTTGTTGGGGGTCCACTTGCTGAACCGGAAGCCGTACTCGAAGGTCAGGTTCTTCTTGACCTTCCACGAGTCCTGCACGTACCCGTCCAGGTTCCACGCGTCCCAGTTGCCTGCCGGAAGGGCCGTCCCCGCCAGGATCTGGGCGGGCCGGCCCACGAGGAGGTCACCGAAGTCGCTGCCCGTGGTGCCGTTGCCCCAGCCGCCGCCGAGGACGAGGCGCGTGTTCGCGTCGTTCTGGAAGTTCTGGTTCTTGTTCTGCTTCTCCACGCTGAAGCCGATCTTGAGGGCGTGAGTGTTCAGCACCTTCGTGAAGTTGTCGGCGAGCTGGAGGCTCGAGTTGTAGGCGAAGACGTTCTGCTGGTCGGAAGGATCCCACATGTTCCCGAGGTTCTGCCCCCAGGAGATGAGCTCGGGGAAGAACGGCGACTGCGCCCCGAAGAAGCCCTGGTAGTTGCTGATGCCAAGGGCGTCGAGGGTGTTGCTGTCGTTCTGGTGCGTGTTGTCGAGCTTTAGCTTGCTGTAGGTGAAGAGCAGCTCGTTGGTGACGGTCGGAGAGAGAACGCTGGTCACGTTCAACGCGGCCGACCGGCCAAGCGTGTCGTTGACGACCGGCGAGGGCAGCGCGTAGTCCGACCCTCCCCACCAAAGACCCCGGACGTTCGTGACCACTCCCTTGTCTTGCGCCAAGCGGACGTAGGCCTTGGTGCTGTCGGAGAAGTTGTAGTCGAGGCGCAGGTTGAGCTGGGTCGCGTCCTGGGGCTGGAGAGTCTGGAAGACGTAGTTGTAACGGTTGTTGTTGAAGTTGCCGTTGGGCAGCGGGTAGAGGTTGATGAGCTTCTGCCCCATGGGGTCGATGTAGGGGACGAGGCTGTTTCCCGGGGCATCGGTGCCCGCGCCGGGGTACCCGCTCGGAATCCTCACGGTCGTGCCCTGGCCGAGGTTCTGGCCACCCTGGGTGTCGTTGAACAGGCCATTGCGCTGGGCCTGGGTAGGCACGACCCGGAACGAGGAGCCCGTGTCGACCTGCTGCCGCCACAGCTCGATCCCGAAGAAGAAGAACGCCTTGTCGCGGTTCTTGTTGAAGCCGGTGCCCGGGATCAGGATGGGGCCGCTGAGGTTCGCACCCGGATAAAGGAACTTGCTGTCCGGCTTGGCCACGCCCGCGATCGAGTTCGAACGATCGTTGGCCGCGAGCTGGTGGGTTCGGTCGTAGGTGTAGACTGTCCCGTGGAACTCGGAGCTGCCGCCCTTGGTGATCGCGTTCACCTGGACGCCGCCCGATCCGAACTCGGCCGCGTAGTTGCTGGACTGGACCTTCACCTCCGAGACGAAGTCGGTGTTGGGCGCGATGATGAGGCCGCTGTTCGAGCCGACGTCGATCATGCGTGAGCCGTCGAGCGTGATCGTGTTGTTGCTCCCCCGCACGCCGTTGACGTTGTACCCGCCGGTGTTGTTGGCGCCGCCACCCTGGCTCACGCTCTCGAGCTGGCTCTGGTCGGGGGCCACGACGCCGGGGAGGATGCGGAGCAGCTCCATGGGGCTGCGGCTGATGATCGAGAGGTTCTCGATCTGGGCCGCGGTGATGAGCCCCTCGCGGGCGCCCGTCTCCGTCTGGATCAGCTCCTTCTCGGCCGTGACCGTCACTTCCTCGGTCTGCGCTCCGACCTCGAGGGCGAAATCCAACCCCTTCGTGTCGTTCGGGCTGACCCGGATGGCCTTCTCGGTGCGCTTCTTGAAGCCGGTGAGCTCAGCCGCGAGGGAGTACACCCCCGGCTGCACCGCGGCGAAGAAGAAGCCGCCCTTGGCGTCGGTGACGGCCTGGCGTGACGCCTTGGTGGCGTCGTTGGTCAGGACGACCGTGACGCCAGGAAGGACAGCGCCCGACGTGTCGGTGACGTTGCCTCGCAAACTGCCGGCGTTTTGTGCGAACGCAGGTGCAGCGGCGAGGAGGAGAACGAGCGTGGCCATGCTCCATCGGCCGAGTGACTCGATCAACCGCATTTCCTTGACCCTCCCGAGGTCCCTTTTTCCCGTTGCCTTCAAATGTTTTGACTGATCGGTGAGCGTTATGGGCCCGACACCGAAATTTTATGACCCGAGTGTGCTTCAGCGTGGAGGGGGTGTCAAGGGAAAAGTCGTTGGCTCTCAGTCGTTTTCGGTCATGAAATCGATTTCAGGGCCCTTGAAATCGCTTTCAAGACCGGCTACAAGGGATTGTGGCTATGCGAAGGAAGCAGCAGGTCACCATCTACGACATCGCGGAAAGGGCCAGGGTCTCCCCGCGACCGTCTCGCGCGTGCTCCACGGCTCTCTCAACGTTTCCCCCGAGAAACGGGATGCCGTGCTCGCGGCCGCCACCGCCCTCAAGTACCGCCCGAACCCGATGGCCCAGGACCTGGCCAGCGGCCGCTCGCAGACGATCGGCCTCCTCCTGCCCGACATGAGCTCGTTCTGGGGCCGGCTCGTCCGGGGCGTGGAGAAGGGGGTGCGTGAGCACGGCCTTCACCTGCTCATGGCCACGGCCGAGGGCTCCGACGGGGACCGGCCCGCCCTCGATCTGCTCGTCGCGCACCATGTGGACGGCATCGTGATCGCCGGCGGGGCCCTGGCCGACGCCGACATCGTGGCGCTCGCCACCGAGACTCCGGTCGTGGCCGTCAACCGCAGCCTCGAGGGGCGCGAAGACTGCCGCATGGTCGTGGAGAACTTCGACGCCGCGGTGGCGGCGATCCAGCACTTGATCGAGCTCGGGCACACCCGCATCGCGCACATTGCCGGCCCGCTCACCCACCCCGACGCCGCCGACCGGCGCGACGGCTACCTGGCCGCCCTGGCCGAGGCCGGCCTTCCGAGCGACCCCGGCCTTCTCCTCGAGGGCGACTTCATGTGGCGGGGCGGCCTCGTGGCCATGGAGACCCTGCTCTCCGCCGGCCGGGAGTTCACCGCGGTCTTCGCGAGCACCGATCAGATGGCGCTGGGCGCCATGCTCGTCCTGCACCATCGCGGCCTCGACGTCCCCCGCGACGTGTCCGTGATCGGCTTCGACGACGAGGCCTTTTCGGCCTACTGCTGCCCGCCCCTCACCACGGTCAGCCAGCCCCTGTTCGAGATGGGGCAGGCCGCGGTCCGGAGCATCGTGGCGCGGGTGAACGGGCAGTCCTTCCCCCTCGCCAGCTTCTCCGCGGCGCTGTGCGTGCGCGAGTCGACCGGTCGCCGTACCCCCGCGAGCCGGGCCTGACCCGCGGGCACGAGCCCCTCAGGCCGCCAGTCTCACCGCCTCGGCGGCCGGTGAGGGACGGGAGCCTTCGCGAAAGAGGGCGGCGAACAGGAGCATGACGGCGAAGGCCATCGCGGCGGGGACGATCCAGATCGACGTCCAGTCGTGCCCCGCGATCTTGCCGGCCTCCATCACCTGGTAGGACTCGACCACCCGGCCCGCGATCTCGGCCCCGATCAGCATTCCGACGCCGTAGGTCACGAGGGTGATGAAACCCTGGGCGCTGGCCTGGATCTCCTTCGGAGCGGTGTTGTCCACGTAGATCTGTCCGGTCACGAAGAAGAAGTCGAAGCAGATGCCGTGCAGCAGGATGCCCAGGTAGAACATGAAGACGAGGTCGGCCGAGTTGCCGAACGCGAAGAGAAGGTAGCGCGCGGACCAGGCGAGCATGCCCACGAGCAGCATCTTCTTCACCCCCAGGCGCACGAAGAAGAAGGGCATGACGATCATGAAGAAGACCTCGGACATCTGCCCGAGGGTCATCTTGCCGGCGGCGTTCACCACTCCCTGCTCGTTCAGGAACAGGTTCGTGAAGCTGTAGTAGAAGGAGAGGGGGATGCACACGAGGAGCGAGCCGAGGACGAAGACGGCGAACGAGCGCTCCTTCAGGAGCTCCAGCGCGTCGAGCCCGAGCACGTCACGCACGGTGACCTTGCGCCCGAGGGACTTGGGCGGCGTGTGGGGCAGGCCGAAGGAGAAGAGCCCCAGGATCGCGGAGCAGGCGGCCGCGATCCGGAGCGGAGTGGAGGTGGCCTCGAGCTTCAGGAAGCCCACCACGAGGCCGGCCACGATCCAGCCCACCGTGCCGAAGACCCGGATGGCCGGAAACTGCTTCTCGGGGCTCGTCATCTGGTTGAAGGAGATCGCGTTCACGAGGGCGAGGGTGGGGTTGTAGCAGAGGGCGTAACCGAGCAGCACCCAGAAGAGGGTGCCGGGGTCGGTGGTGGACGAAGCCGCCCAGAGCAGGACCGCCCCCACGAGGTGCATCACCCCGAGCACGCGCTCGGCCGCGAAGAAACGGTCCGCGATCATCCCGACCACGAAGGGCGCCACGATCGCTCCCCAGGGCATGGTGGCGTAGGCGCTGCCGATGTCGGTGCCGGCGAACCCGAGCCCCTGGCCGAGGTAGGTCGAGAGGGTCACGAACCAGGCCCCCCACACGAAGAACTGGAGGAACATCATGGTCGCGAGACGAGACCGAACCGAGGGGTTCAAGGCGGGCTCAGCGCTCATGGCGGCCGTCTCCTTGCGCGTGCCTGGAGCACGCCAGCGGGGGGACGTTACCACACGCGGGGGTCAGGTCTTGAGTCTGGATTCACGATTCCAGACCTGACCCCATAAGACAATACTGTCGCTAACGGGTGGCGTCCCGACAATTCTGTACCTGTGCCGGCCGGAAGCCTCGAGATGTCGCGGCTCGAAATGCGGCGTAGGCCAGGATTTCATGCTCCCCGGCTCCCGAAACCCACGAGCGGCGGCGGCCCGCGACTTGCACACGGTGCCGCATGCCACGAGAGCCTGAGCTCGCCCTTCCGGGACGCGTCTACCTCGTGGGAGCAGGTCCGGGGGATCCCGGCCTCCTGACCTTGAGAGCCCGAGATCTCCTGGAGAGCTGCGACTCAGTGCTTCACGACCACCTCGTCGCGCGCGAGATCCTCGCCTTCGCGCGCCCCGGGGCCGAGGTGCGGGAGGTGGGCAAGGTCGGACATGGCCGCCAGGTCGCCCAGGAGGAGATCCATCGACTCCTCGTCGAGCGCGCCCGCTCCGGCCGGAGCGTAGTGCGGCTGCAAGGAGGCTGCCCCACGCTGTTCGGACGCGTGGCCGAAGAGGCCGAAGCCCTCCAGGATGCGGGCGTCGCGTTCGAGATCGTGCCCGGGGTCAGCTCGGCGCTGGCCGCCCCGGCCTACGCGGGCATGCCCGTGACTCATCGCGGGCTGGCCGCCTCGGTGGCCATCGTCACCGGCCACTGCGCCGGCCCGAGCGCTCGGCCCCTGAGCACCCTGGCCCACGCCGACACCCTCGTGATCCTGATGGGTGTCAGGACCCTGCCCCAGATCGCCGCAGAGCTCGTGGCAGCGGGCCGGAATCCTGAGACTCCGGCGGCACTGATCCAGGAGGGCACCTCGGCCCGCCAGCGAGTGGTGCGGGCCACCCTGGCGACGCTCCACGACGAGGTGCGAAGAGCGGGCCTTGGGGCACCGGCGGTGATCGTGGTGGGCGAGGTGGTGCGGCTCCACGAGCGGACCTCTTGGTTCGCGCCCGCAGTCGATGCCATCGCTACATTTGTGTAGCCTCTAGGGACAATCCCGACGTCTCTGTAGGCCGCGACACAAGGGCCCGGCGCCGACTCCAATCCTCTCGTACCCCCGTTTTCAACTATTTACAGAAGGCGATGGGCGCTCGCGTCCGAGGCATGCTGATTGCACATGTAATTTGCATGAGCAATTCATGGAATTAATGACATCCATGAAGACCCATTGTCCCTACTGCGCACTGCAGTGCGGCATCGTCCTGTCCGGGTCGTCGGAGTCGGCCACCCTGGAGGGAGACTCCGACTTCCCGGTCAACCAGGGCGCCCTCTGTATCAAGGGCTGGACGGCGGCGCAGCTCCTGGCCCACCCCGATCGGCTCCTCACTCCCCTGGTCCGCAGCAAGGAGGGTCGTCTCGAGGCCGCGTCCTGGGACGAGGCCCTCTCCGGCGTGGCGCGGTCCGTACGCGCCATCCAGGAGCGCCATGGCAAGGACGCGGTCGGCGTCCTGGGGAGCGGCAGCCTCACCAACGAGAAGGCGTATCTCCTGGGCAAGTTCGCCCGCGTCGCCCTAGGCACCGCGAGCGTCGACTACAACGGCCGTTTCTGCATGTCGTCCGCGGCGGCCGCCGCGACCCGGGCCTTCGGGATCGACCGCGGACTCCCCTTCCCGCTCGCGGACATTCCCCACGCCGAAGCCATCCTCCTCGTGGGTGCGAACCCGGCCGAGACGATGCCTCCGCTCATGCGCTACTTCCAGGCCCAGCGCGAGGCAGGCGGCTCGCTCATCGTGGTGGATCCCAGACGGACGGCCACCGCTCAGATGGCCGACCTGCACCTGCGGCTCGGCCCCGGCTCGGACACGGCTCTCGCCAACGGCCTCTTGCACGTGCTCGTGCGCGACCAGCTCGTCGACCGGGAGTACCTGCGGGATCGCACCGAGGGATTCGAGTCGGTGCGCGCGCTCGCCGCGAGCTACTGGCCGGAGCGGGTCGAGCGTCTCACGGGCGTGGCCCAGGCCGACCTCGTGGGCGCGGCGCAGACCCTCGGACGCGCCCGCACCGCAATGGTCCTGACCGCACGCGGCCCCGAGCAGCAGGCGCGGGGGGTAGCCAATGCGTTGGCCTTCGCCAACGTGGCTCTCGCCCTGGGCCTGCCCGGGCGCGCCGCCTCGGGCTTCGGGACCCTGACCGGCCAGGGCAACGGCCAGGGCGGCCGCGAGCACGGCCAGAAAGCCGACCAGCTGCCGGGCTACCGGCGGATCGACGACACCGCGGCGCGGGAGCACATCGCGGGAATCTGGGGCATCTCCCCCGAGGCCCTGCCGGGCGCGGGCCGCTCGGCCTACGAGATGCTCGACGGCCTCGGTACGGAGGGCGGCGTCCGGGCGCTCTTCGTCTTCGGCACCAACCCCGCGGTCTCGGCGCCGAGCGGCGGCCACATCGCCGAGCGCCTGGGCGCGCTCGACCTGATCGTGGTCTCCGACTTCTTCCTGTCGGAGACCGCGCGCTTCGCGGACGTCGTTCTCCCCGCCGCGCAGTGGGCCGAAGAAGAAGGGACCATGACGAACCTGGAAGGCCGGGTCGTGCGTCGTCGCAAGGCCATGGCCGCGCCCTCGGGCGTGCGCTCCGACCTCGAGATCATGGGGGCCCTGGCGAGAGCGCTGGGCCAGGGGGCGGCGTTCGCGTACGAGGACGCGGGTGCCGTGTTCGACGAGCTGCGGCGGGCCACCGCCGGCGGCATCGCAGATTACTCGGGCATCACCTACGAGCGCATCGACCAGGAAGGCGGCGTCTTCTGGCCCTGCCCCACAGAAGGGCACCCGGGCACACCCCGACTCTTCGGCGACCGCTTCCCCACTCCCAGCGGCCGGGCGCGATTCCACGCGGTGGAGCACGAGGGCCCCTCCGAGGTGCCGGACGCGGAGTACCCCGTGTTCCTCACCACGGGGCGGGTGCTCGCCCACTATCAGTCGGGCACCCAGACCCGCCGGGTGGACGAGCTCGTGGCCCAGGCCGAAGACGCGACCGCCGAGATCCACCCGCTTCTCGCGCGCCAGCACGGCCTGCGAAACGGTGACCCGGTGCACCTGCGAACCCGGCGGGGAGAGGCGTGTTTCCGCGTGAAGCTCGCGCGCGAGATTCGGCCCGACACCGTGTTCGTGCCTTTCCACTGGGCCGGGACGCAGTCGGTCAATCGACTGACGAACCCGGCCCTCGACCCGGTGAGCCGGATGCCCGAGTTCAAGGTCTGCGCGGCGCGGATCGAGAAGGCGTCCGCGGACGCGGCGACCGCGATGGGGGAGAGATGAAAGAGCGCCTCGTGGTGATCGGAAACGGGATGGCGGGAGCGCGGCTCGTCGAGGACGTGCTGGCCCGGGGCGGAGCGGTGAAGTTCGAGACCACCATGTTCGGCAACGAGCCCTACGGCAACTACAACCGGATCCTGCTCTCTTCGGTCCTGGCCGGCAGTCACGACCCCAAGGACATCTTCATCAATCCCCTGGCCTGGTACGACGAGAACCGGATCAAGCTCCACACGGGCGCGGGAGTGGCGCGGATCGACCGCGCGACGCGCACGGTGCACGGGGTGGACGGGGTCGTGGAGCCGTACGATCGCCTGGTCATCGCCACCGGGAGCGTGCCCTTCGTGCCCCCCTTGGAGGGCCTCGCGGGCCCAGGCGGCGCATGGAAGCCGGGGGCCTTCGTGTTCCGTACCCTCGACGACTGCGCCGCGATCACCGCCTACGCTCGGGGCGCGCGGACGGCCGCGGTCATCGGCGGGGGCCTGCTCGGCCTCGAGGCCGCACGGGGCCTGCTCAGCCAGGGCCTCGCGGTCCACGTCGTCCACCTGATGCCGCACCTGATGGAGGTGCAGCTCGATTCGGCCGCCGGGTCGATCCTGGCCCGGACCCTCCGCGGCATGGGCGTAGAGGTCCACGTCGAAAGGAGCACCACCGCCGTGCTGGGCGACGAGCGTGTCACCGGCCTCGCCTTCAAGGACGGTTCTTCGCTCGACTGCGACATGGTCGTGATCTCCGCCGGGATAAGGCCCAACGTGGCCCTGGCCCGCGAGGCCGGCCTCACGGTGGAGCGCGGGATCGTGGTGGGTGACGACATCACCACCCCGGACGATCCCCGGGTGCACGCCGTGGGCGAGTGCGCTCAGCACCGCGGCAAGGTCTACGGCCTCGTGGCGCCGCTCTGGGAGCAAACGCGGGTGCTGGCCGACCGGCTCACCGGCAAGAAGCCCGACGCAATCTACGAAGGGTCGGCCGTGAGCACCAAGCTCAAGGTGATGGGGGTCGAGCTCTCGGTCATGGGGGCCAAGGAGCCGGCGCACGAGGCGGACGAGGTCGCGGTCTACTCCGACCCGACGCGGGGCGTCTACAAGAAGCTGATCGTCCGCGACGGCGTCGTCTCCGGCGCCATCCTGCTCGGCGACGCGGCGGTCGCCCCCAGCCTCTTGCAGCTCTTCGACCGCGCCACGCGGGTGCCCGGCTCGCCCGCCGAGATGCTCTTCCCGTCGTCGGCCGGGGGCCCGCCCCCCGCCTCGGTCAGGGACTTGCCGAGCGACGCGCAGATCTGCAACTGCAACGGCGTCTCGAAGGGCAGGATCCTGGAGGCGGTCGACGGAGGCTGTCGCAGCCTCAAGGCGCTGTGTGACGCGACGCGCGCCGGAACCGGCTGCGGGACGTGCAAGCCGCAGGTCCAAGCACTCCTGGAGGTCGCGGCCGGCGAGCTCCTGGTCGACGACCCCGCTGCCCACTACTACGTGCCCGGCGTCCCCCTCGCCAAGCCCGAGCTCGTGGCAAAGGTCCGCGAGCACGGCCTCACCAGCGTCTCTGCGGTATTCGCGGCGCTCTCGGGCGGGAAGGAAGACCCGGCCAGCAAGGCCGGCCTGGCCTCGCTCCTCAAGACGCTGTGGGGCAAGGACTACGTGGACGAGCGCGACGCGCGCTTCATCAACGACCGGGTCCACGCGAACATCCAGCGCGACGGCACCTTCAGCGTCGTGCCCCGCATCTACGGCGGAATCACCTCGGCCGCGCAGCTCCGCCGCATCGCGGACGTGGCGGACAAGTACCAGGTACCGATGGTGAAGATCACGGGCGGCCAACGCATCGACCTTCTAGGTATCGCCAAGGAGAAGCTCCCCGAGGTCTGGCGCGACCTCGGGATGCCGTCGGGACACGCCTACACGAAGGCGTTCCGGACCTGCAAGACCTGCGTGGGGACGGATTTCTGCCGCTACGGCGTGGGTGACAGCACCGCTCTCGGCATCGCGATCGAGAAGCGCTTCCAGGGGATCGAGTCGCCGCACAAGATGAAGCTCGCCGCCAACGGGTGTCCCCGAAACTGCGCCGAGGCCACGACCAAGGACCTCGGGGCGGTGGCCATCGAAGGGGGGCGCTGGGAGGTCTACGTGGGCGGCGCCGCCGGCTCCAAGGTGCGCAAGGGCGACATCCTCTGCGTGGTGAACAGCCAGGAGGACGTGCTCAAGCACATGGGACGGTTCATGCAGTACTACCGGGAGCACGCGAAGTACCTGGAGCGCACCTACGACTTCGTGGAGCGGGTGGGGATCGAAGCGCTTCGCCGCCTGCTCGTCGAAGACGAGGAAGGAATCGCGGCGCGCCTGGACGCCGCGATCCAGGCCGCGGTGGACGCCTACGACGACCCCTGGCGGGAGGCCGAGGCGCCGGTGCACCCAGCGCAGTTCCGCACGACCCTCAGGCCTCTCGTCGCGGAGCAGCGATGAGAGACCCGTCCCCGGAGAACCTCGGCCCGATCGAGCAGATCCCCCTGGGGGAGGGACGGGCCTTCCAAGTGGGAGGAGAGACGATCGCCGTCTTCCGGCCGCGGGAGGGCGGGTTGTGCGCCACGGAGGCCCTCTGTCCTCACCGGCAAGGCCCCCTGGCAGACGGCTTCGTGGGCGGGGGAAAGGTCTACTGTCCGCTGCACGGGTTCGCCTTCGACCTCACCACCGGACGCTGCCTCAACTCGACGAGCGGCGCCGTCCGCACGTTCAAGGTCGCGAAGAGCCCGCAGGGCGACATCCTCCTGGGCGCCCCCGGAAGGAACGGAGGCCGGGGGCCCACGGTGACTCTGGCGGGGCGACGGGTGGCCCTTCTCGAAGCTCGCCTCGCATCCGAAGCCGCGGCCCTGGTCCGCCGTCTGGGCGGGATGCCCGTGTCGGTTCCGGCGCTTCGTGAGGAAGCGGTGTCGGCCACGGCCATGGTCACGTCGTTCCTGGACAACCTGGCTTCGGGCGACATCGCGTTCGTGATCTGCCAGACGGGGGTCGGCGTGAACGCCCTCTTCGACGAGGCCCTGGCGCTCGGCCGCGACGAGGATCTCGCCCTAGGGCTCAATCGAGCCCGCCTGGTGAGCCGCGGGCCGAAGCCCGGGGCGGCACTCGCTGCGCACGGCCTCCGGCCCACCTTCACAGTGCCCTCTCCCTACACGACCACGGATCTCCTGGCGGTTGTGGATCCGCTGCCCCTGGAAGGGGCGGGAGTGGCGGTCCTGAACTACGGGGAGCGCAACCAGGCCCTGACCGACGCCCTCGAGGCCCGCGGCGCGCGCACCTTCGAGCTGACCCTCTACGAGTGGCGATTGCCGGAGGACACCGCCCCCCTCCTGGGCCTGGTGGACCAGATCCTCGCCGCGGAAGTCGACGCGGTGACGTTCACCACGCAGATCCAGGTCCGGCACCTCTTCGCCGTGACCGATCCACGGGTGCGGCCAGCCCTGGCCGAGGCGCTCGACGGGCGCGTGGTCACCGGTGCCGTCGGCCCCACCTGCGCCCAGGCCCTGCGTTCCTTCGGAGTGGAAGACGTCGTCGTTCCCGAGAACCCCAAACTGGGTCCGCTCTTCGCGGCCCTCGCTTCCCGCCTCGCGGCCCGCCCCCAGGAGGCCCGCGAACCCGCCGAGGTCAATGACCATGAGTGATGCCGCCGACCGCGTGCAACCGGGCCGTCGTTCGCGCCGCCTCTTTCTCGAAACAAGTGTCGCCGCGCTGGGCGCCGCCCTCCTGCCGAGCGGTCGCGTGTGGGCGAGCGACGCTCCGGAAATCGCCGACTTGAAGTTCGGGATGATCGCGCTCACCGACTGCTCCTCGATCGTGATCGCCCACGAGAAGGGCCTCTTCAAGAAGTACGGCATCAACTCCGTCGTCAGCAAGGGTGCGAGCTGGGCAGCGATCCGAGACTCCCTCTCGAATGGTGACATCCAGGCCACGCACATGCTGCTCGGGATGCCCGTCGCGTCGACCATGGGCCTCCTGGGCTCGCCCAAGAAGCCCATGGTCATCCCCTGGATGATCAGTCGCAACGGACAGGCGATCAGCTTGAAGGCCGAGATGAAGGGCAAGGTGCAAGCCGACCCCAGGGCGCTCAAACCGCTCGTGGACGCCGCCAAAGCGGCGGGCACGCCGATGACCTTCGCCATGACCTTCCCTCCGGGAACCCATGCCATGTGGATGCGTTACTGGCTGGGGGCCGGGGGCATCAATCCCGACAAGGACGTCTCCCTGGTCACCATCCCTCCTCCCCAGATGGTGGCCAACATGAAGGTGGGCAAGATGGACGGCTTCTGCGTGGGCGAGCCCTGGAACGCGCGCACGATCGCCGACGGAATCGGGTTCACTGCCATCACTACCCAGGACATGTGGAAGGACCACCCGGAGAAGGTGTGCGCCTTCACCGCCGACTTTGCCGAAAAGAACCCGAAGTCGGTGAAGGCGGTGCTCAAGGGGCTTCACGAGGCGAGCGTGTGGCTCGACAAGATGGAGAACCGGCCCGAGCAAGCTCAGATCGTCTCGCGCGCCACCTACATCAACTGCCCGCCCGAGATCATCCTCGGCCGGCTCCAGGGGCACTACGACTTCGGCGACGGGCGCAAGAAGGAAGACCCGAGCTACATGATCTTCTCCGGACGCAACTGCAACTACCCGCAGCCCAAGTACGCGGTCTGGTGGCTCACCCAGTTCCGCCGCTGGGGGATGGTGGAAGGCGCGCCCGACTACGCCGGCATCGCGAAGCAGGTGATGCGCACGGACCTCTACGAGGAGGCCATGAAGGAGCTCGGCTACAAGCACGGCGGGCGCGACGACAAGCCCGAGACCCTGTTCGACGGGAAGACCTTCGATCCCGCCAAGCCCGAGGCGTACGCCCTGTCGTTCGCGGTCAACAGCCGGAAGGGCTGAGGGAGCCATGGACACGAACCTGATCCGCCGACTCTTCTTCGGTCTGCTGCCTCTCGTGGGCGTGGGCGCCGTGATGCTCGCCTGGGGCGTCAGCAGCCACACCTGGTCCAAGAACCTCCCCTCCCCGGCCAAGACCTGGGAGGTGAGCCGGCCCTACGTCACCGAGCCCTTTGCCAAGCGGGGCGAGATGGACCAGGGAGTGCTGCGTTTCGCCTGGTACTCGCTCGTGCTCGTGGCCAAGGGCTACAGCCTGGCCTTGCTGGTGGGCACGCCCCTGGGTTTCCTGCTCGGCTTGTCGAGCCTCTTCAACAAGAGCTTCGACCCGATCATCCAGGTGCTCCGTCCGGTGTCGCCCCTGGCCTGGCTTCCCCTGGGCCTGATCCTCTTCCAGAACTCGGCCCCCGCGGCCCTCTTCACGATCGCGATCTGCGCGATGTGGCCCACCGTCCTCAACACCGCGATGGGGGTCCGCGCCATACCGCAGGACATCCTGAACGTGGCCCGGGTCTTGAAGCTGTCGCCCACCAAGCGACTGTTCAAGATCCTCATCCCGGCCACGATTCCCTATATGTTCACGGGCTTCCGGCTGAGCCTGGGCATCGCATGGCTCGTGATCGTGGCGGTCGAGATGCTCACGGGCACCCCCGGGATCGGCGGGTTCCTCTGGCAGGAATACAACAGCCTGATCTACGAGCACATCATCCTGTGCATCGTCACCATCGGCGTCATCGGCTTCGCGCTGGACCAGGCCATGAGCCTGGCCGAGCGCCGCTTCCGGACGGCTTAGGTCATGGCCTTCCTAGAGCTTCAGGACGTGGCCAAGGGCTTCGGCGCGGGACGTCATCGCATCGAAGTGCTCCGCAACGTGAGCCTCCAGGTGGAGCGCGGCGAGTTCCTCGCGATCGTCGGTTACTCGGGTTCGGGCAAGACGACCCTCCTGTCGATGATCGGCGGGCTCGTCGCACCGGACGCCGGCACCATCACCTTGGACGGACGCCTGGTGCGCGAGCCCGGGCCCGATCGCGGCTTCGTGTTCCAGAACTATTCCCTGCTCCCCTGGCTCACGGTCTACGAGAACGTGGCCCTGGGCGTCGACCAGGTCTTCGCGGGCTGGCCAAGCGAGAAGCGGCGGGCCCATGCCCTCCGTTACGTCGAGCTCGTGAACCTGACCGCGGCCCGGGACAAGCGGCCGGCGCAGCTCTCCGGCGGCATGCGACAGCGAGTGGCGGTGGCCCGCGCCCTCGCCACCGATCCCGCGGTGCTGCTGCTCGACGAGCCCCTGGGCGCGCTGGACGCCCTCACGCGCGCGACCCTCCAGGACGAGATCGAAGCCCTCTGGGAGCGCGACCAGAAGACGGTCGTGCTCGTGACCAACGACGTGGACGAGGCGGTGCTGCTCGCGGACCGCATCATCCCCCTGAGCGCGGGGCCCGCCGCGACCCTGGGCCCGGCGGTCGAGGTGGGGCTCCCGAGGCCGCGCGACCGCAAGGCCCTGAACCACGAGCCGCGATTCAAGGAGGTCCGCGGCCAGGTGATCGAGTACCTGCTCGGGCCGGGCCGGCGGAGGCCTGCGGGCAGGGTGGAGCCGCTCGCGGGCACCGTGGCGGTGGAGCTCCGGGCATGAGCGGGGCGAAGAAGCACCTGGAGATCTGGAAGCTCTGCAAGAGCTTTCCCGGCCCCGGCGGAGACGCGGTGGTGGTTCGTGACTTCGACCTGGCCTTGGCCGAAGGCGAGTTCGTCACGCTCATCGGCCACTCGGGTTGCGGCAAGTCGACCGTGCTCGGGGTCACGGCCGGCCTGGTCGAGGCCACGAGCGGAGGCGTGACCGTGGCCGGACGCGAGATCGACGGCCCCGGCCCCGACCGCGGCGTCGTCTTTCAGGCTCCTTGCCTGCTGCCCTGGCTGACCGCCCTCGACAACGTGCGCCTCGGCGTCGATCAGGTCTTCGCGCGCCGCATCCGCGGAGAACGCCTGGCCATCGCCGAGCGCGCGCTCGTTCTCGTGGGCCTGGGCGAGGTCCTGCACAAGCGGCCCGCCGAGCTGTCCGCGGGCATGCGACAGCGGGTGGGGATCGCGCGGGCCTTCGCGCTGTCGCCCCGCGTTCTCCTCCTGGACGAGCCCTTCGGGATGCTCGACTCGCTGACCCGGATGGAGCTGCAGGACGTCCTCCTGGGTCTTCTGGCCGAGGAGCGCAAGACCGTGCTCATGGTCACCCACGACGTCGACGAGGCGCTGTTCCTCTCCGACCGTGTGGCGATGATGACCTCGGGACCGGGGGCGCGGCTCGGGGGAGTCCTCAGCATCCCCTTTCCGCGACCGCGGGACCGGCACACGGTCCTGGAGCACCCCGAGTACTACTCCTTGCGCGAGGAGCTCATCGGGTTCTTGAGCGCCGAGGGCGGACGCCCGCCGTCGCGGGGCGGCCTGGAGACGGAGACCGTCATTCAAGAGAGGGAGGCTGTGGCATGAGGCGAGGTCTGGTGGGGTTGGCCATCTTGCTGTCGCTCGTGGGAAGGACGGATCTGGCGAGGGCAGAGGCGGTCGCCACCCAGACCGTCGCAACCCCACCTGCAGCTCCCCCCTCACCGAGCGTGCCTCCCCCGCACGAGACTCCTGCGCCCGCGCCCGCCGCGGAACCGGCTGGGGTCAAGGTCACGCCCTACGGCAGCCTCTACTTCAACGGCTTCCACAACGCGGATGGCGTGAACAACGAAGACGTGCCCCTGTGGGCGGTGGGCGGCGCCGGCGACACCAGCGCCACCGCTCGCCAGTCGCGCTTCGGGTTTCGCATCGGCACGCCGGCGGCGCTCGGCGCCCAGGTCTCGACCGTAGTCGAGGCCGACTTCTTCGGGGGGTTCCCGGCGATCGGGATCGGTGAGAACTTCGGGCAGGTGCGGCTCCGCCTTGCCTATGCCCGACTGGATTGGGCCAAGACCGCTCTCGTCCTCGGTCAGGACTGGATGGTGTTCGCGCCCGTCAACCCGACGTCTCTGGCCTGCGCGGCCATTCCGCTCTTCGCGGCCTCGGGCAACCCGTGGGCGCGAATCCCGCAGATGCGCCTGGAGCGCCGCTTCGGCTCCGTTCTGACCCAGGCCGCCGTCCTCGCGCCCCAGAGCGGAGACTTCAACTCCGCGTTCCTCGCCCAACCCAACTCCGGGGCGCTGTCCCAGACTCCGTATTTCCAGGGCCGCGTCGCCCTCACCTCGAAGAGCTGGCTCGGGAGCGGCAAGTCAGGGGCGATCGGAGTGTCGGGACACTACGGCCAGTCCCGGGTCACGCCCACCGGAGGCACGGCGAAGGACATCGACTCCGCGGCGGGGGCGCTCGACGTGAGCGTGCCCTTCGGTCGCCACGTGACGCTTCTGGGCGAGGCGTTCCTCGGGACCAACCTGGCGGGCTTCCAGGGCGGCGTCTTCCAGGGCTTGAACCCGGATGCGGTCTCCCCCGGCGCTCCAAGCGGCCCCGACGGCATCGCCACCAAGGGTGGCTGGGCGCAGATCGCCTTCACGCCGGGGACCTCGAAGATCGGTCTCTCCGCGAGCATCGGCGTGGACGATCCCGACGACGAAGACCTCGCGAGTGCGACCAAGCGCAACTGGCGGCTGCGCAACCAGGTCTTGGCGCTCGGTGTCAGCTATCGTTGCTCGGCCCAGCTTTCCCTGGGCCTCGAGTACCGCTTCTTGAAGACGAAGCTGCTCCAAACGGGCAGCCAGGACAGCCGGCACCTGAACCTGGCGGCGGTGCTCGCCTTCTGAGCGGGAAGGGCTAGACCTTCGTCCAGCGCCGGGTGCGGGCGGCGCGCTCGATCGCGTCGAGGACGAGCTGGTTCCGGAGGCCGTCCTCGAAGTCCGGCTTCACGGTCTTCTTCTTGCCCGCCATCGCCTCCAGCAGGTCGTAGACCGTGTGGGTGAAGGTGTGCTCGTAGCCGATCATGTGCCCCGGCGGCCACCAGCCCTTGATGTAGGCGTGGTAGGCGCCCTCGGTGACCAGGATCTTGCGGAAGCCCTGCGTAGCACCGTCGTCGGCGGTGGTAAACAGCTCGAGCTCGTTCATGCGTTCGAGGTCGAAGGCGAGCGAGCCCTTGCTGCCGTTGATCTCGAAGCGGTTGTAGTTCTTCCGTCCGGGGGCCACCCTCGAACCCTCGATCGTGCCGATGGCACCGTTCGCGAAGCGCACCATGGACAAGGCGGCGTCGTCGACGGTGACCTTGCCCTTGCGGCTCGGATCGCCCACGAGCGGCCGGCTCTTGATGAACGTCTCGAGCGCGCCCGCGACCTCGGATATCTCGCCCACGAGGAAGCGCGCGAGGTCGATCGAGTGCGCGGCGATGTCGCCCAGGGCCCCGGACCCGGCCTTCTCCTTCTGGAAGCGCCAGAGGAGGGGCAACTGCGGGTCGAGGATCCAGTCCTGGAGGTAGGTGCCGCGGTACTGGTAGATCTTGCCCAGGTCACCGCGCGCGATCAGGGTCTTCGCGAGCTGCACCGCGGGGATGCGCCGGTAGTTGTGGCAGACCATGTTGAGGACGCCGGCCTTCTTGACCGCGGCCAGCATGGCCTTCGCTTCCTTCACGGTGTTGGCGAGCGGCTTCTCGCAGAGCACGACCTTGCCCGCCTGGGCGGCGGCGATCGCGATCTCGGCGTGGCTGTCGCCCGGCGTGGCCACGTCGACGATGTCGATGTCCGGGCGAGCCACGACCTCGCGCCAGTCGGTCGCGGCCTCCTCCCAACCGAGGGTGGCGGCGGCGCCCTTCACGGCCTTGGCGTCGCGGCCGCACAGGACCTTGAGCCGCGGCTTGAGCCGAGGGTTCAGGAACGGGGCCACCTGGCGATAGGCATTGCTGTGGGCCCGCCCCATGAAGGCATAGCCGATGAGGGCGACGTTGACCTCGGCCACGGCTACTTCTTCGCCTTCGCGGGCTTCTCGGGCTTGAGCGTCTTGTCGAAGGTCCGCACGTAGACGGCCAGGGCCTCGATCTGCTCGTCGGAAAGCTGGGCCTTGAAGGACACCATGGCCTTCCCGGGCACGCCTTCGGTGATGACCTTGACGATGTCGGCCACGGAGCTGCCATGCTCCCACTTGGCGTCGGTGAGGTTCATCTCAGGCATGGCGCCCTTGCCGTCGGCAAGGTGGCAGGCCGCGCATTTCGTCTTGTAGTTCTCTTTCGTCTCGTCGCTCGCCTCCTGGGCGAAGGCCAGGGTCCCGACGAGACCCACCAGGGAAAATGCCAGAACCGTCGTCTTCAAAGCCATCGTGGCGATACCTCTTTCCTTCGAGCCGGAGACGAGCGACGATAGCGGCGCCGCCCCGGACCTGTCAAGAGTAGGGGGTCAGGTCTGGAATTGTGAATTCCTCGATTCACAATTCCAGACCTGACCCCATCCTGCCATCCTGCCATCCCGGAGGTCTCGACCCTGATGACAACCTGCCGCGTCGGGTCTTCATTCGCCGCCCTCTGCTGCTTTGCCGCGATGGCTTCGGCCGCCTCTTCCTCGAGCTCGTACCTGATGCCCCGGCCGGCCGAGGTCGTCGCGGGCTCCGGGGCCTTGTCTCTCGAGAACGGCCTGCGGGCTTCAGCCGGCGCCGCCGCCGACCCTCGGCTCGACCGCGCGCTCGGCCGCTTCGCCGCCCGCTTTGCCCGCCAGACCGGGGTCTTCCGACCCGCCACCGAGGGCGCCGCCCCCGCCACTCTGACCGTGCGCGTGGTCAAGGCCTCCCTCGGCCTGCCCGCGATCGACATGGACGAGAGCTACGTGCTGACCGTCACCTCGGATGGCGCGACCCTCACCGCCCCGGAAACGTGGGGTGCGCTGCGCGGCCTCGAGACGCTGCTCGACATGGTCGAGCCGGGTCCGGGCGGCCTCTCTCTCCCGGTGGTCACCATCCGGGACCAGCCCCGGTTCCGCTGGCGAGGTCTGCTCATCGACTCCGGCCGCCACTTCATCCCGGTCGACGTCCTGAAGCGGAACCTCGACGGCATGGCCGCGGTCAAGATGAACGTCCTCCATTGGCACCTGACCGAGGACCAGGGCTTCCGCGTGGAGAGCCGCCTGTTCCCGAAGCTGCACCAGAAGGGCTCGGACGGGCTCTTCTACACGCAGGAGCAGATCAAGGACGTGATCGCCTACGCGGCGGACCGCGGCATCCGTGTGGTCCCGGAGTTCGACATGCCCGGCCACACCACGAGCTGGTTCGTGGGCCATCCCGAGCTCGCCACCGAGGCGCGGACCTACGCCATCGAGCGCAAGTGGGGAATCATGGAGCCGGCGATGGACCCGACCCGCGAAGAGGTCTACCGCTTCCTCGACGCCTTCGTCGGCGAGATGGCGGGCCTTTTCCCCGACCCCGTCCTGCACATCGGCGGCGACGAGGTGAAGGGAGATGCGTGGGACAAGAGCACGGCCGTCGACGCGTTCAAGAAGGCGAAGGGCATCGCGTCCAACCACGATCTCCAAGCCACCTTCAACAAGCGCCTGGCCCAGATCGTCGCCCGCCACGGGAAGACGATGATGGGCTGGGACGAGATCCTTCACGACGACCTGCCCAAGGGGACGATCATCCATTCCTGGCGAGGCCCCGAGTCCCTGGCCAAGGCCGCGCGCCAGGGCTTTCGCGGGGTGCTCTCGAACGGCTTCTACGTCGACCTCATCCAGCCGGCTTCGCAGCACTACGCGGTCGAGCCGATGGAGAAAGACGCCGCCGCCCTGAGCCCAGAGCAGGCCGCGCGCATCCTCGGCGGCGAGGCCGCGATGTGGAGCGAGTTCGTGGGCCCCGAGACCATCGACTCCCGCATCTGGCCGCGGACGGCCGCGATCGCGGAACGCCTCTGGTCGGCCCGCGACGTTCGCGACACCGCTGACATGTACCGGCGCCTCGAGCGCACGAGCCGCCGGCTCGAATGGCTCGGCCTCGAGCACCGGAGCGGCTACCGCCGGATGCTCGAACGCCTGGCGGGGCCGGAGGCCACGCCTGCGGACGTGGAGGCGCTGCGCGCTCTGGCCGACCTCGTCGAGCCGGTAAAGCGGTACGAGCGCGGAGGTACGCGCGAGTACACGAGCCTGACCCCGTTGAACCGTCTGGTAGACGCCGCGCGGCCGGAGAGCGACGCCGCCCGCGAGCTCCTGGTCCTGATCGAGCGACTGCTGGCCGACCCCGGGCGGCAGAACGGCCGCGAAGCCATCCGTGCCCGGCTCGAGGCCTGGCAAATCGCGAGCAGCCGCGCGGCCCCCGTGATCGCCCGCTCCTCGCTTCTCGACGACGCCGCTCCGCTCCCAGGCGAAGTGGCGGCCCTCGCCGGCGCGGGGCTCGAGGCGCTGGCCTTCCTGGAGCAAGGTCGACCGGCGCCGGAAACCTGGTGGCCGGAGCGCTCCCCCGTCCTGGAGAAGCCCAAGAAGCCGGTCCACGGCCTCGAAGTCGCGTTCCGCCCCGCCGTGAAGCAATTGATGGAGGCCGCGCGCGGCCAATAGCCTCCGGTTCGGCGGGGACGAGGAATCGACCCGCGGGCCGGGCTAGCGGCTCGTGACCTCGAAGCCGCCCTTGAGGTCCGCGTTCGAGCTGCCGCCCACGAACACCTGAAAGGCTCCCGGCTCGACCAAGAACTTCCCGGCATCGTCGTGGAAGCCGAGGTCCTGCGCTTTCAGGGAGAAGGCCACCGTCTTCTCCTCACCCGCCGCGAGGGCGACCTTCCGGAAGCCCTTCAGCTCGCGGAGCGGCCGGGAGCGGCTGGCCACGAGGTCGCGCACGTAGAGCTGAACCACCTCCTTCCCTTCGCGCCCGCCGCTGTTCTTGACCTTCACCCGGACCTCGAGCGATCCGGAGATCGGCATGCTCGGCGCGCTCACCTCGAGACCCGAGTACGCGAACGTGGTGTAGCTGAGGCCGAAGCCGAACGGGTAGAGCGCGTCGTTGCGCTCGTCGAGGTACTTCGAGCTCCATTTCTCGGGGCTCGCAGGCCGCCCGGTGGACCGCTGGCTGTAGTAGAGCGGCATCTGGCCGACGCTCCGCGGCAGGCTGACCGGCAGCCGCCCGCTCGGGTTCACGTCGCCGAAGAGGATGTCGGCCAGCGCCGGCCCGCCTTCGGTCCCGGGGAAGAACGCCTGCAGCAAGATCGGGACTTTCGCCGCCACGGGCCCCAGGACCAGCGGGCGCCCGCTCAGGATCACGACGGCCACCGGCTTGCCCGTCGCCACCACTGCGTCGAGGAGCTGGAGCTGCACGCCCGGCAGGTCGAGGCTGGCGCGAGAGGCCGCTTCCCCGCTCATGTCCTGGGTCTCGCCCAGGACCACGAGCGTTCCGTCGGCGCCCTGGGCCGCGGCCACGGCCTCGGCGAAGCCGCTCTTGTCGGTCCCCTTGACGTCGCACCCCTTGGCGTACGTCACCTTCACGCCCGAGCCCGCGCGGGCCTTGATCGCGGCCAGGATGGTCGTCGCCTCCGAGCCCTTGCCCTGGGCCGACCAGAAGCCGATCTGGTCCTCGCCGCTGTCGGCGAGCGGCCCCACGACCGCGACCGACTGGCTCGCGGGCGAAGGGGGCAAGAGGTTCCCGTCGTTCTTCAGGAGCACGATCGACTCGCGCGCGACTTCGCGCGCCGCCTGCCGGTGCGCGGGCGTGAGCGTGACCGCCGCCACGGCCTTGGGGTCCGGAGCCGGCCTCTCGAAGAGACCGAGCCCGATCTTCACGCGCAGCACGCGCCGCACCGCGTCGTCCAGGGTCTTTGCGGGCACCACGCCGTCCTTCACCAGCTTCGCGAGGTGCGCGGAGTAGGCCTTCCCTTCCATGTCCATGTCGACCCCGGCCACGATCGCCTTCTTCGCGGCCTCGGCCAGGTCGGCGGCCACCCCGTGGGGGACGAGCTCGCCCACCGAGTTCCAGTCGGAGACCACGAAGCCTTTGAAGGCCCACTCCCCCTTCAGGATCTCGGTCAGGGTGTGCCGGTTCGCGGTGGCGGGCACCCCGTCGATCGTGTTGAAAGCGCTCATGAAGGTTTCAGCGCCGGCATCGAGCGCGGCCTTGAACGGCGGCAGGTAGACGTCGCGCAGGGTCGACTCGGACAGGTCCACCGAGTTGTAGTCGCGACCGCCCTCGGCGGCGCCGTAGGCCACGTAGTGCTTCGCGCAGGCGGCGAGGCCGCCCTTCCGGAAGCCACGCACGCGCGCCGCCGCGAAGGCCGACCCGAGGAAGGGATCCTCGCCCGCGCCTTCCATGATGCGGCCCCAGCGCGCGTCCCGGGCGATGTCTACCATGGGCGCGAAGGTCCAGTGGATGCCCACGGCCGCCGCCTCCCGCGCCGCGATCTCCGACGATCGCTCCGCGAGAGCTGGGGTCGAAGCTCGCGGCCTCGGCCAGGGGAATCGGGAAGACCGTGCGGTACCCGTGGATCACGTCGTAGCCGAGGATCACCGGTATGCCGAGCCGGGACTTCTTCGCGGCTTCGAGGACGGCCGCGGCCTCGGCGGGATCGGTCACGTTGAGGAGCGATCCGATCCGCCCCTCGCGGACGAGGTCGAGGGGAAGCACCGCCGGCTTGGCGAGCTGGTGAAGCTGGCCGACCTTCTCGTCGAGGGTCATCTTCGCAAGGAGGGTGTCGATGCGTTTCTCGATGGCCGGGTCCGGGGTGGGGGGCGCGCCGGTGGCCGCCTTGGGGAACAAGGCGAGAGCCATGGCGAAGAGGATCGGGGCGAAGAGCCGCTTGGCCTTCATGAGACACCTCCGGGGCCGTGAGTCGCGAAGCCGCCGGATTCTACCAACGTGGGCGGCCGCTTCCCCTGAGCCAGACGTTCCACCCGGCGGGACCCCCGCTATACTCGGAGTCGAAGGCGGAGAGGCATGAGCGGCAAGAGCAAGAGACGCGAAGTGGAGATGCCCGCACCCCGGCGCGGGCGCTGGCCGTGGGCCCTTGCCGCGGCCATCGTGCTCGCGAGCGCGGGCCTCTGGGCGGCCCGTCGCCCCGCGCCCGCCGAGGTCCCCACCTCTCCCGCTCCCCCGGCTCCGGCACCGACCGCGGCCGTGGAGCCAACGTTTCAGCCCACGGTCGCGAACACCACCGCCGCCCCCGGTCCCGTGCCCGAGGGCATGGTGTGGATCCCGGGCGGGGAGTTCTCCATGGGCTCGCTCGACCCGCGCCCTCTCGATCACGGGGGTCACGATGCGATGCCCGACACGCGGCCCATCCATCGTGTGTACGTGGATCAATTCTGGATGGACGCCACCGAGGTCACGAACGAGGAGTTCGCGCGGTTCGCGAAGGCCACGGGCTACCTGACCGTGGCCGAGAAGAAGCCCACGCGGGAAGAGTTCCCGACCGCTCCTCTGGAGAACCTCGTGGCCGGGTCGGTGATCTTCACCCCGCCCCCGAACGCCGTGGCCCTGGACAATCACTACCAGTGGTGGGCCTATGTGCCGGGCGCGAACTGGCGGCATCCGGACGGGCCGAAGACCGACCTCGGCAAGCGCGCGAAGTATCCGGTGGTCCACATCGCCTACGAGGACGCCCTGGCCTACGCCAAGTGGGCGGGCAAGGACCTCCCCACCGAGGCGGAGTGGGAGTTCGCGGCTCGCGGCGGCTTGAGCGGCAAGACCTACCCCTGGGGCGACGAGCTGAAGCCGGGCGGCAAGTGGGCCGCGAACATCTACCAGGGCCAGTTCCCCGTCAAGAACCAGGACAAGGGAGAGGATGGCTTCGTGGGGTTGGCCCCGGTGTCGCAGTTCGCTCCGAATGCCTACGGCCTCTACGACGTGGCCGGGAACGCGTGGGAGTGGGTCAGCGACTGGTATCGGCCCGACACTTACGCCACCGTCGCCGCAGCCGGCGCCGTGGCGCGGAACCCCAAGGGCCCGGGCGACAGCTTCGACCCGGCCGAGCCCGGCCAGCCGAAGCGGGTCCATCGCGGCGGCTCGTACCTCTGCACCGACCAGTACTGCACCCGCTACATGGTGGGGACCCGCGGCAAGGGCGAGGTGCGCTCCGGGAGCAACCATGTCGGGTTCCGCTGTGTGAGGCGCGTGCCGCCAGCGGCCTAAGGGTGGGACGCACAGGGGAGCTCGACGAGCGGGGCTTCACGATAATCGCGGGGCTCCTCTCGCCCAGCCGCCGGCAGAGCCTCGTCGACCGCACCCTTGCGCTCTTCGCCGAGGAGGGCGACGCGGCCGGCTCCGAGTTCAAACAGGAGCCGGGGGCCCGACGTCTCGCCAACCTGGTGGACAAGGGCCCGGCCTTCGTGGAGTGCATCCTCGAGCCCGAGGTGCTCGCTCTCGTCGGCCACGTCCTCGGCCCCCGCTTCAAGCTCAGCAGCCTAAACGCGCGGGCCGCCGACCCCGGCGAGGCCGCGGCCCAGCCCCTCCACGCGGACGTGGGCGCGATCCCCGATGCCCAGGGCTTCTGGGTCTGCAACACGCTTTGGATGCTCGACGACTTCACCCCCGAGAACGGGTCGCTGCGGGCGGTGCCCGGCTCTCACCGCGCGAGAAGCCTGCCCCAGGACCGCCTTACCGATCCGCGCGCGCCGCACCCCGACGAGCTGCTCGTGACCGGGCGGGCGGGCGATGTCGTGGTCATGAACGCCCACGTGTGGCACGCGGGGACGGCGAATCGCACGACTGACCGCCGCCTCGCCCTCCACGCCTTCTACTGCCGGTCCGACAAGCCGCAGCAGCTCTACCAACGGCGATGGCTAAAGCCCGAAACCCAGGCGACGTTGTCTCCCGCCGCCCGCGCGATCCTGGCCCTCGACGACCCCGATAACGACGCGCTCAGCGGCGCCGGCGAAGGCCGGAGCGGGTTCTTGAAGTAGAAGCGCGGTCGCCGTTCGGCTCGCGACCCACCGCCTGCATCGGGTTGCGGCGCTCTTGGTCACGGCCAGCCTTGACATCAAGACCTCACAGTCTCCATGCTCTCTAGTGCATGCGTACGACGCTGACCCTCGACGACGACGTGGCCGCGAGAATCGAGCGGCTGCGCAAGACACGGAAGGCGAGCCTCAAGAGCGTCGTCAACGAAGCTCTGCGCGAAGGACTCAACCAGCTGGCCGCGAACCGGGACAGAGACGTTCCCTTTCGGACCGAGGCCGTAGATCTCGGGCGCTGCCTGCTGGCCAACGTCGACAACTTTGCCGAAGTGCTCGCCGTTGCGGAGGGCGAGTCGTTCCGGTGATCCTGGTCAACGCTTTTCAGGATCTCGATTGACGGGGCGGGGTGTTGGCGGATGGTTGCGAGGACGATTCTGCACAGCTTCCCAGGATCCGATTGCGTTGCGACCGGCTGGAAGCAATGCCTATGCGCAGTCCCTGGCTGATCCCGCTTGCTCTCCTCGGAATGGCCGCTGGTGCGCCGGCCGGCGATGAGACGCCAACGTTCCCGGTCGAGACCCGGGTGGTCGCGCTCGACATCGTGGCAACGGGTCGTGACGGCAGCCCGCTCGATGACCTGCGGCCAGACGAGCTTCAGGTCCTCGAGAACGGCCGCCCGTGCGAAATCCGCTCTTTCCGCCTGATCCGAGCCACGCCTCCGCGGGAGCGTTCGGCTGCGCGAGATGCGGCCGCCGAAAAGGTCACAGCAATACCTTTGTCCGCGAGCCCGCCTGCCGTTCCAGCGCCGCTTGACACGAATATCATCGTGCTCTTCTTCGATCGGCTCACGATCGAAAGCGGTCCACGGGCGCGCCAGGGTGCCCTTGACTTCGTGGCCCGCAACTTCTCGAAGGACACGCGGTTCGCCGTGTTCAGTGGCGTCCGGAAGGAATTCGTGGTGCCGTTTACGAACGACCTGGTGGCCGTTCGGAACGGTGTCGAGGCCGCGACGTTCGGCAGCACGCCGAGCGAGGGAGCGGCCAGCGCGGCCTCGCGGTCTGCCGGCCCCCCGGAATCGCTATTGCTCACGGGCCGATCGGCCGCGCTCGAGTCGTCGGCACTGCAGATCGCAGAGGACCTGGACACGATCTATGCGATCGAGGGAGTCGCCCGCGCGCTCGAAGGTGTCCAGGGCCGCAGGACGATCTTGTACATCGCGGAGGGCTGGCAATTCCCGCTCAAAGTGAGGCCGGAATACGAGGAAGCCATCAGCACGGCTACCCGCGCCAATGTGACCGTTCACACCTTCGACGCGCGCGGCCTTCAATACCGCAAGCTGGTCGCGGTCACGCCTTTCGACCGGATCCTGGAGTCCTTGTCCGCTGAGCACCGTGGGGGGCCGTTCGGAGGGAGCATGACTCCGGTGGCGGATGACAGGGGGACGCTGGCGGAGAGACTCGCGGGCCCGAACCTCGAGGAGCTGGCCGAAGACACGGGCGGCCGCGCAATCGCGAACACGAACGACCTCCGCGCCGGGCTCGCTGGCGTCTCCGAGGAGCTGCGGCACTACTACGAGCTCGTATACGCTGCGGCTGATCCGGCGAACGACGGGCGCTTCCGACGGATCAGCGTCAGGGTCTCGCGTTCGGGTGTCAGGATCCGCACACGAAAAGGATACTTCGCCACACCCCACGATGCTCCAGCGCTTCCCGTCGTCGTCGCGGAGGTGCCGCTCTCGAAGGTCCAGCTCCCCTCCGACGAGACGAGCGGTCTCGCTGCGTTAGCGCTGCCGAATGTCGTCGAGCCGCGGACTCCGACTCCAGACGCCTCGCTCGTGCCCGTCCTTGACCGCGCGGCCCGCTACGTGGTCGGCTACGAGGAGTCCTTCCGAAACGTGGTCGCCGAGGAGATCTACTCTCAGGCGGTGTTCGTGGGCACTCCGTTCGTGACGGGGCTGGTGCCCGCAGCCCCTTCCGCGCCGGGGCTGCGACCTACGTCGCCCGCGCCGCTGCTCGACAAGTCCTACCGGAGACGCAAGACCCGCGCCGACCTCGTCTTCGTCCGGCTCACCGGCGACGTGCCCTGGAGCCTGTTCCGCGACGTCTTCGAGGTCGACGGTCGGAAGGTCCGCGACCGCGAGCGGCGGCTGGAGATACTCTTTCAGCACCCCTCGCCGTCCGCGCTCACTCAGGCGCGGCGGATCGTGGAGGAGAGCCAACGCTACAACATCGGCGGGGCGGCGAGGACGATCAACGTCCCCACAATACCTCTCGTGTTCCTCCACCCTCGGAACCAGTCCCGATTCTCATTCACGAAGGGCGGCCAGCGCTGCATCTCCGGCGTGGCAGCCCTCGAGATCCGGTTCGAGGAGGTCGCCCGGCCCACGGTCGTGACGACGTCCTCTGGCGACTCACTTCCGGCCCGCGGCAGTTTCTGGATCGATTCCTCCTCGCGCGGGGCGGTCCTGAGGACCGAGGTCGTGTTCCGCTTCGAGCCTTCCCTCGCGGAGGCCTCGGTCGAGACCGACTACAAGCTGGAGCCGACGCTCCACCTCTGGGTGCCGGTCGAGATGTTTGAGCGCTACCGGAACTTACCCCACGCCTCCCGCCCCGTGTTCGGGGCGCCGACCGAAGCAACCGCGCACTACTCCAACTTTCGGCAGTTCAGCGTGACAGTCCAAGAAGGAGAGGCGAGGCTGGAGGGCTCGCCGCAGCGCTGATGGCTTCGTTTTGTAGCCACACCCGCGCTCACGACTGCCGCGGTGGCCCCCGTTCATGACGCAAGACGGCCAGGCCCGACGCAGCTCGTGACGGAATGTCGGCACGACCGCCTTGTCAACGACCTCCAGAGGGTCGGGTCGGCTCGCTCCGGGGTTCCACCGAACCTAGAATAAGGGTGTGGCGCGTCCAGACCGGGAAGGGGACAGCGGGGTCCTGGAGAAGCCCGAATCCCGCACCAAGAAGCCGAAGCTCTACCGGGTCTTGCTCCTGAACGACGACTACACGACCATGGAGTTCGTGATTCACGTGCTGGAGAACGTCTTCGACAAGGGACCGGCCGAGGCCTACCGGATCATGATGGAGGTCCACCTCAAGGGCCGTGGGG
The DNA here is from genome assembly GCA_963760685.1 of uncultured Acidobacteriota bacterium. Lineage (GTDB taxonomy): Bacteria > Acidobacteriota > Vicinamibacteria > Fen-336 > Fen-336 > CAVXEA01. The sequence goes on along the minus strand of CAVXEA010000003.1, from coordinate 977,582 downwards.
TCTGCGGGGCGTACACTCACGAGGTGGCGGAAACGAAGGTGGCGACGGTGGGAGAGATGGCGAGGAGCGAAGGGTTCCCCTTGAGAGCGGACATGGAGGAGGCCTGACCATGTTCACCCCGGCCCTCGAACGCGTCCTGAGCGTGGCCGCGCGGGAGGCTCTCGCGCGCCGGCACTCCGAGCTGACCCTGGAGCACCTCCTCTTCGCCGCCATCCACGATCCGTTGGGTGAGGAGATCCTGCGCGGGTCCGGCGCCGACGTCGAGCGTCTGCGCAGGGATCTCGAGGCCTTCCTCGACCAGGCCCTGGAGAAGCTGCCTTCGGGCTCCCGCAAGCAGCCCCAGCAGACCCTGGCCTTCCGCCGCGCCTTGCAGACGGCAGTGGTCCACGTGCAAAGCGCGGGCAAGGACGAGGCCGACGTGGGCGACATGCTGGCGGCGCTGATGCGCGAGCCGCGATCTCACGCCGCGGCGCTCCTGGGCGAGCAGGGTGTCACCCGCCTCGACGTGCTGAACTTCATCTCCCACGGGGTGAGCAAGAATCCTCCGTCCGAGCCCGCCGGGGACGACGACCTCGCCTCCTCTGGAACCGGTGACGAAGGCCGACCTTCCTCGCGCGATCCGCTCGCGGCCTACGCCTCGAACCTGACCGAGCGCGCGCGCGCGGGCAAGCTCGACCCCGTGATCGGCCGGACCGCGGAGATGGATCGGGCCCTCGAGGTGCTGGCCCGGCGCCGGAAGAACAACCCGGTGTTCGTGGGCGAGCCCGGGGTGGGCAAGACCGCGATCGTGGAGGGCCTGGCGCAGCTGCTCCTCCGCGAGGACGCGCCCGCGACCTTGAAGGACGCGGAGATCTTCGCCCTCGACACGGGCTCGCTCCTCGCCGGCACCCGCTACCGCGGCGACTTCGAGGAGCGCTTCAAGGCGGTGATGGGCGCGCTCAAGAAGCGGCCCAAGCCGGTGCTGTTCATCGACGAGATGCACACGATGGTCGGGGCCGGGGCCACCACCGGCGGGACCATGGACCTCGCCAACCTCATCAAGCCCATCCTCACGGAGGGCGAGGTGCGCCTCATCGGCTCCACCACCTTCGAGGAGTGGAAGCACGTCGAGCGCGACCGGGCCCTGGCTCGGCGCGTGCAGCGCATCGACGTGGACGAGCCGAACGAAGGCGATACCGTGCGCATCCTCGCCGGCCTGCGCTCACGCTACCAGGACTATCACCAGGTCGAGTACACGGACGCCGCCCTCGAGGCCGCGGCCCGCATGGCCCGCCGCCACCTCCGCGACTCGCGTCTTCCGGACAGCGCCATCGACGTGCTCGACGAGGCCGGGGCCAGGCTCAAGCTGAATCCCCGCGAGGACGGCAACCGGAGCATCGACGTGAAGGAGGTGGAGAGCGTGGTCGCACGGATGGCACGCATCCCCGAGACCTCGGCGGCCGCGTCCGACCGCGAGCGCCTGCGCACCCTGGGCGAGACCCTGAAGCGCGTGGTCTTCGGGCAGGAGGACGCGGTGGACGCCGTGGCCTCGGCCATCAAGCGGGCTCGGGCCGGCCTCGGTCCCCCGGAGCGCCCGGCCGGCTCGTTCCTGTTCACCGGGCCCACGGGCGTGGGCAAGACCGAGCTCGCCAAGCAGCTCGCCCGCCACCTCGGCAACGAGTTCATCCGCTACGACATGAGCGAGTACGCGGAGAAGCATTCCGTGGCCCGCCTGATCGGCGCGCCCCCCGGGTACGTGGGCTTCGACCAGGGCGGCCTCCTGGTGGACGCCGTCCGCCAGCATCCCTATTCGGTGGTGCTCCTGGACGAGATCGAGAAGGCCCATCCCGACCTGATGAACATCCTGCTCCAGGTGATGGACCACGCGACCCTGACCGACAACACCGGGAGGAAGGCCGACTTCCGCCAGGTCGTGCTCATCATGACCAGCAACGCGGGCTCGCGCGAGATGAGCGCCGGGATCATCGGGTTCTCGGGCGATCAGCCGCGGGACACCAAGGCGCGGGGCAAGGCCGCGCTCGAGCGCCTGTTCAGCCCCGAGTTCCGCAACCGCCTCGACGCCATCGTCTCCTTCAAGCCGCTCTCGTTCGAGGTCATGGAAACGATCGTCGACAAGTTCATCCTCGAGCTCGAAGCCCAGCTCCGCGAGCGGCGCGTCGCCATCGAGCTCAGCCCCGAGGCGCGCGCTCACCTCGCCAAGAAGGGCTACGACCCGATCTTCGGAGCGCGGCCCCTCAGCCGCTTGATCCAGACCGAGGTGAGGAACCCGCTGACCGACGAGATCCTGTTCGGCCAGCTCGAGCACGGGGGCACGGTCAAGATCGGCGTGGACGAGGCGGGGGCCCTGACGTTCAGCCACGAGCCGTCGGTTCCGCCCTCGCCGCCCGAGAAGGCGCCCGCCGCCGCCTGAAGCCGGGTCGTGTGGCCGTGCCCCGTCGTATAGACTGGCCCTAGGAGGCGTAGCTTGGAAACCGCATCGCAGAAGACCTTGAGCCGGAACGACCCGTGCCATTGCGGGTCGGGCAAGAAGTACAAGCAGTGCCACCTCGACAAGGACGAGGCGGCGGCTCGCGAGGCGCGGGCGAAGGCGGCGGCCACGGCCGCCCCCGAGAGCGCTCCGGCCCCGACCGAAGCGGCCGGCCATTCGGCGCCCAAGGGCGCCAAGCCCAAGCTCCCGACCGGGCAGCCGTGGAAGCGGGGGGCGGCCGCGGCCAACACCCGCGGCTTCCAGCGGACGGCCGGGACCCGCAAGGTGGGGGGCGGCGGCTAGGCCCTAGCGCGCCTTCTTCCGGGCGCCGGCCCTGGGCTTCCTCCCCGACTTCGCCCGGGACTGCGCCTTGGCGCGACCCTTCGCAAGGGCGGTCTTTCTGGGGGCTTTCTTCCCACCCTTCCTGGCGGTCTTGCCCTTGGCCACCGCCTTCTTGCGCCTGGTCTTCGCGGCCTTCGCCTTGGTCTTCTTGACCCTGGCCACGGCCCGGCCCACGGCCTTTCCGGCCCGCGTTGCGACCTTGCCGATGGCCTTCCGTGCCTTCTCGAGGGTGCGGCTCGCGGCGACTCCGGCGGCGGCGGCGCGCTCGCGCCCAGCCTCCTCCGCGGCGTCTAGGGCGTCGCCCATCGTGTGTGTGAGCTGAACCGCCGTCTTCTTGACCTTCTCCGCGGCCGCGTCCGCCATGTCCTTGAGATCGTCCAGCATGCTGGTCTCCTGCCCCGTGAGCGCCCTGGAGCCTCGGCGAGTCTAGCACCCCCATTTGCGCTCACGCTCCCCCGACCGCACAATCGGAGGTTCATGCTTCGCATCCTCGGAGTCCCCTTGAGACTGGTTCGCGCGGTGGGCAGGGCCAGCCTCGCCTTCAGCCGCCACGTCGGCGGCATCGGGGTGTTGAGCGGGCAGATCGCCCGCGCCACCCTCACCGGCCGGGTCTCGTTGCGCATGGTCGCGAGCCAGGCGTTCGAGATGGGAGTGGGGAGCCTGCCCCTCGTGATCGTGACCGGAGTCCTCTCCGGGATCGTCACTTCCCAGCAAGGCGGCTACCAGTTCACCTCGTCGATCCCCCTCTATGTGCTCGGCAGCGTGGTGACCTCGAGCGTGGTGCTGGAGCTCGGGCCCGTCATGACCTCGTTCGTGCTCATCGGGCGGGTCGGGGCCCGCATCACCGCCGAGCTCGGCACCATGGCCGTCTCCGAGCAGATCGACGCCCTCTATTCCCTGGGCCGGGATCCGGTGTCGTTCCTCGCCGCGCCGCGTCTCCTCGCCGGGATGATCACGACGCCGCTGCTCGTGGGGATCGCGGACGCAGTCGGAGTCTTCTCGGGACTCGTCGCGGCCCAGCTCGCGGTCGGCCTCGGACCCGACGCTTTTCTCTACGGCGCCCGGCTCTTCTGGCACTCGTGGGACCTTTTCTACTCGCTGATGAAGGCCGGGGTCTTCGGCTTCATCATCCCGATCATCTCCTTGCACATGGGCCTCATCACTCATGGCGGGGCCGAAGGCGTCGGCCGCAACACCACGATCTCGGTCGTCTTCATGATCATCAGCGTCCTGGTCCTGGACGCCCTCTTCCCGCCCCTCTTCCTCAACTAGGCGCTGTGATCGAGTTCCTGGACGTCCACAAGCGGTTCGACGTGCCGGTGCTGGCCGGCGTGAGCCTCACCATCGAGGAAGGCGAGACCCTCTCCATCGTGGGCACCTCCGGCACGGGCAAGAGCGTCCTCCTGAAGACCTCGATCGGCCTCATCACCCCCGACTGGGGCGACGTTCGGATCGACGGGGAGTCGGTGTACTCGGGAGGCAAGCACGTCCTCGAGGGGATCCGGCGGAAGGTACGCTACGTGTTCCAGTACGCCGCCCTCTTCGATTCGCTCAACGTCTTCGAGAACATCGCCATGGGCCTGCCCGAGGGCCTGGCCCACGAGCTCGGTGAGGACGAAGTAGCCGAGCGGGTGACGAAGTCCCTGGAGGACGTCAACCTCGATCCCCACGTGGTCCTGAAGAAGCTGCCCGGCGAGATCTCGGGTGGCATGAAGAAGCGGGTGGGCCTGGCGCGGGCGATCGTGGGCGAGCCCCGCATCATTCTCTACGACGAGCCGGTCACCGGCCTCGACCCGGTGAACGCGGCCACCGTCAACAACCTCATCTCCTCGATCGCGGAACGGACGAAGGTGACGTCGGTGATCGTGACCCATGACATCGCCGGCGCTCTCGAGATGTCCGACCGCATCGCCCTCCTCGACCACGGGAAACTCCGTTTCGTCGGCTCCCCCGCGGACTTCCGAGCCAGCGAGGACCCCCTGGTGCACGCCTTCGCGGATCGGAGCGCCGCGCGGGAGGCGGCCCTGCAGCTTCTCGAGGAAGAGGACGAGGACAAAGACTCCACCAAGAACGGAGCGCACGCATGACCGACAAGACTCTTCAGGCCCCGCCTCCATCGTCCCGGGGTAAGAACCGCGAGCTTTGGGTGGGTCTCTTCGTGATTCTGGGCGTGGGCCTGACCCTGACCCTGCTCTTCACCATGACCGACGCCGCGATGTTCCGCGGCCGCTACGTCGTGACCACCCACCTGGCCAACGCGGGAGGCATCCGCAAGGGCGATCCCGTCCAGATGCGCGGGGTCAACATCGGCCGGGTCCAGCGCTTCCTGATCTCGAACGATGGGGTGGCCCTCCGGCTGGAGATCGAAGGGGAGTACGCGGTGCCCACCGATTCCAAGGTGGAGCTCACGAGCGCGGGCCTCCTCGGAGGGATGGTGGCTCGCGTGGTTCCGGGCACCGCCGCCACGGCCGCGCGGGACGGCTCCGTGCTCGAGGGCACCATCCCCCCGCAGATCATGGACGAGGCCAACACCATCGCCGCCCAGACCAAGAAGGTCCTGACCCGGGCGGAGGCCCTGCTCTCGGAGAAGACCGTGACCGGCGTCGAGGCAAGCGCCCAGGAGCTGCAAGGCCTCCTGAAGGAGCTGTCGGCCACGACCACGGAGCAGCGCAAGGAATTGAAGACGTTGACGGCGAGCCTTCGCGCCACCTCCGCCAACCTGGAGAAGGCCACGAGCGGGCCGGAGCTGGAGCGGGCCATCAAGCGCCTCGATGCGATCAGCGAGAAGGCGGAGGTCTCGGCCCAGTCGCTGGAGCGCGGCTCGCATTCGCTCGAGGAGGTGATGGGCCGGATCGAGCGCGGCGAAGGGACGTTCGGCAAGCTCAGCAAGGACGAGGCGCTCTACACGAGCCTCAACAAGACGGTCGAGAACCTGAACGGCGCCTCGACCGACCTGCGCGAGCTGCTCCAGGACCTGAAGAAGAACCCGAAGCGCTACGTGAAGCTGAGTCTTTTCTAGCCCTAGACCGCGTCGGCGGCGGCCTGCAGCTCCGGGCGCCGATCGAGGACGAACTCCAGGAAGGCCCGGGTGGGCGAAGGTTGGAAGCGGCCGAGGGAAAGGATGGCCACCTGGCGACGGAGGCGGTGGCCCTGGATGCGCAGCCGGGCGAGCCAGCCCCAGGACACCTCGTCGCGCACGGCCCAGGAGGGCAGGAGGGAAACCCCCAGGCCTCGCTCCACCATGAGCTTGATGAAGTAGGTGTCGTTGGACTCGAGGGCCAACGAAGGCTGGACCTTGATCTTGTTGAAGAACTCGTCGGTGGCGCGGCGGATCGAGGCCCCGCGCTCGAACAGGATGAAGCGCTCCTGCCGCAGCTCGTCGATCGTGACCGACTCCCGTCCGGCCAGCGGGTGAGCATGCCCCACCACGAGCACCACCTCGTCCTGGAAGAGCTCGGTCACCTGCAAGGCCGGCGAATACACGGGCAGCGAGGCAAAGCCCACGTCCGCCGCGCCGTTCACGATATCGGCGATCGTCTGGTCGGTACTGACCGTGGACCGGAACGAGACCTCGACTCCCGGGTGCGAGCGCATGAACGCCTCGAACAGGGGGGCGAAGAGGTGGACGAAGGCCTGGGTCGCGGCCGCCGCCCGCACGCGGCCGTGGGCTTCACCGGGTCGCCCGGCCAGGCGCTCGCGCAGCGCGTCCGCGCCTTCGAGGATGCGCTCGGCGTACTCGAGCGCGGCCTGCCCGGCCTGGGAGAGCTTCACTCCCTGCTTGGCCCGGATGAAGAGCGGCTCTCCGAGCTCGGTCTCGAGGGCCTTGATCTGGTGGCTGACCGCGGATTGGGTGAGATGCAGCCTCTCCGCGGCGCGGGTGAAGTTGAGGGTCTCGGCCACGACGCGGAAGGTGCGGAGCTGCGTCAACTCCATCTTCGATAGACCCCTCTCTGGCAGCGGACGGAGGGCGGCCGCGCGCGCATCATATCAAGCCGCATCGGCTCAGCGCTTCCCGAGCGGCACGGCGAAGGTCACCACGAGGCTCTCCTCGCCCAGATTGGTGGGGGCGGCGCCGGCGTTCGACACGTGGTCCATCTCGAGGCCCAGACGGCACCCGCCGCCGAGGCGAAGCGCGATCTCGACCGCGGTCCGGAAATTCAAGTAGGCCGAGAGGTCCTTGCCGTTGCCCTGATGGTAGATGCCCGGGGCGAAGCTCGGTCGGAACACCACGCGCCCACCGAGCGGGATGTCGGCGCCGAAGCCGACATAGGCGAAGGCGGCGGCATCGGCCGTGACCTTCACTCCGGTGATGGGATGAAGGGCTCCCGTGTTGTAGCCCATGCGGTACTGGACCGCGAGCTCGGCGGCCGTCGCCTTCGGGAGGTTGAACTCGAAGACCCCGGCCCCCACTCGAAAGAGCGAGATCTCCTCGCCGGCTGCGCCGGCGGGTAACGACGCGAGGCCGGCGGCAAGCGCCGCGGCCAGGAAGGGGCCCCGGGATCTCAAGACGCGGGGTTCACCACGTAGATCGCGGCCCCGCGGGCCGGTAGCGCGACCCGCACGCGGCCGGTTTCGATGCGAACCCCGGGTCCACCCAGGAGATCCACGAGGACCGCGCCCTCGGTGAACCCCAAAGAGCCCGCGGCGAGATCGAGGCTCGCCGCGGCCGGTCCGTTGTTGAGGGCGATCACCGCGGCCCGGCCCTCGAAGACTCGCGCATAGGCCCAGGTCTGCTCGCCGACCAGAAGGTCGACCATGCTCCCGCGCCGCAACCCGGGAGACGAGGCCCGGACCCGCGCCAGGCGCCGGACGTGCTCGAAGACCTTCTGCTCCTCGGGCGTGCGGCCCGCGGGATCGAAGGCGTTCCGCGCGTCGCCCGCCCAACCGCCGGGGAAGTCGCGACGGTTGTCGGGGTCGCCGCCGCCGGGCAGGGCGATCTCGTCACCGTAGTAGACGAGGGGCGTGCCGCGGGCGGTCAGGAGGAAGGTGAACGCGAGTCGGAGACCGTCCGTCGTCGCCCCCGGCTCGTTCATGAAGCGGGGGACGTCGTGAAGGCCCAGGAAGGTGACGAGCCGGCTCGCGTCCGGATAGAGGTGGTCGCGAGCCACGGTCATGGCCAGGTCCCGCAGGGCCTTGCCCTGGGCGAACACTTCCCGAATCTTGAAATACGAGGGGAAGTCGAAGAGGGTGTCGACGCCGCTGTCGACTCCGTCGAAGCGGGGGACGCCGCCCTGGAAGAAGGAGACGAGAGCCGGATCGCCGTCGAAGAGCTCTCCCACCACGCGCAGGGCCGGGTACTCCCTCTTGATGGCCGCCATCCAGTCGCGCCAGAACCGCCGGGGCACGTAGGGAAGCGTGTCTTGCCTGATCCCGTCGAGCCCCGAGATCCCGACCCACCAGAGGGTGTTCTGGATGACGTAGCGCGCGCACTCCTCGTCGTCCTGGTTCAGGTCCGGCAGGATGTCGATGAACCAGCCCTCGAGCGTGGCCTTCTGCAGCTCGGGCACAGCCTTCGGATCCTGCAGGGTCCAGGTCTGCCAGGTGTTGGCCAGGTGTCGGGCCTCGGTGCCGTTGAACCAGGTGGGGGTCGGCGAGTCCTGCACCCAGGGGTGATAAGGCCCGGTGTGGTTGGCCACCTGATCCTGGATGATCTTGATGCCCCGGGCGTGAGCCGCGTCCACGAGCTCGCGCAGGGAGGTGAGGTCGCCGAGGTGCTCGTCGACGGCGTAGAAATCGACCGCCCCGTAGCCGTGGTAGTCGGTGATGGCCTGGTTGTCGTAGGTCTCCTTCTGGTTGAGACGATTCGCGTTGTCGTACCAGGGGTTGAGCCACAGGGCCGTGATGCCGAGGTCCTGGAGGTAGGGCAGCCGCGCGATCAGCCCCCTGAAGTCACCCCCGTGGTAATAGCGAGCCTTCGTCCGGTCCAGGAGACCCCGCGCTGAAGCGGGATCGTCGTTCGCGGGATCGCCGTTGGCGAAGCGGTCGGGCATCGCCAGGTACATCACGTCGTCCGACGAGAAGCCCTGGAAACGCCCGTCCCGCGGCAACGGAACCAGCACCTCGAAGGCCGCCTCCGTCCGTCCTCCGGGTGTCGCAACCGTGAGTCGGCGGTCTCCCGGGACGGCCTGGGGCTCGATGGCCACGTCCACGAACAGGTGGCTCCCCCCTGCGTTCACGCGGGTGAGCCCGACCTTGAGGCCACTGTTCGTGGCCACGGATACCGTGGCCCCGCCGAGGTTCCTGCCCCGGACCATCAGGCGGACCGGGTTCAAGGAATGCCCCGGCCACCAGGAGGGCGGTTCGACCTTCTGGACCGAGGGCGGCGCTTTTGCCGGCTGGGCAGCCGCGAGGGAACCCGCCGCCAAGAGGGCTACCGCGAGCATCGCCCCCCTCGCCACCGGCCCCCTCCTCGTAGCGTTCACGCTGAATCGCCTCCTGTGTCGAAGTGCAGCATAGCCCACGCCCGGCGTCTTTGACCCGTCTCGAAGCCCTCTGCTAGAATTCTTTTGTCTCTAGTCGCCGTTGGTCTGGCGCCAAGTACGTCGATGCCGCCCACGGTGGGCGGCTTTCGTTTGTGGGTGGGCAGGCCACGTTGTTTGCTAGGAAAGGCCAAGGAGGCCTGTAGGTTCATGATCGAAGGTACGGTGAAGTGGTTCAACGAGTCCAAGGGTTTCGGTTTCCTGTCGCGTGAGGGTGGTCCGGACGTGTTCGTCCACCACTCGGAGATTCGCGCGGAAGGCTTCCGGACGCTGAACGAGGGCGAGCGCGTTCGTTTCGAGGTCGTCGACAGCCCCAAGGGGCCCCGAGCCGCAAACGTCAGCCGCGTCTGATCGCGGACCACGACACCCAGACGAAAGCCCGGGGCCGCAAGGCTCCGGGCTTTTTTGTCTCAAGAAGCTGTGGTGGAGTAGGGTGATGACGAGGTTTGGCGCGGCCTGCGTCCTGGTGGTGGTCAGCCTCAGCGCGATCCCCGCCGCGGGGGCGGAGGCCGATCCCGTCGCACCCGTGAAGAGCGGGCCTCCTCCTTCGAAAGGCGACGGCCGCCGCACTCTCGGGCGGTTGCCCGCGAACCTGGGCCGGAGTCTCATCGGGGTATTCGACAAGGACAACCTCGTGCCGTTGGTGGTGGGTGGGGCCGCCACGGGAGTCGCCGCCCTCTTCGACCAGGACCTGCGCATGTCCGTGTCCAGCCCCGGGAGCGGGTTCGGCACGTCGCTCGAGACCGCCGGCGCCTGGCCCGCCTCGGTGGTGGCCGTGGGGTTGTTCACCGCGGGCCGGCTCGCCCGACCAGCGCTTCCGTGCCATGAGCTACGACCTCATAGGCGCCGCCATCGTCAACGCCGGTTATACGGGGTTGCTCAAGGTCACCGTTCGGCGCGAGCGTCCCGACGGATCGAACGAGCAGTCGTTTCCCTCCGGCCACGCCTCGAACGCCTTCACCATGGCCACGGTGGCCGAGCGTCACTACGGCTGGAAGGTGGGCGCGCCCGCGTACGCCCTCGCGGTCGCCATCGGCTACTCACGGATGGTGCGCGACAAGCACTACCTGAGCGACGTCGTCGCGGGGGCGACCGTGGGCTGCATCGTGGGCCGGACGGTCGTGCGCGTGAACGACCGGGCGCTCGATCCCCCGAGCAAAGAGAAGACGCTCAACGTAAGCCCGATCCTGGCCGGGCACACCCGAGGGCTGCTGGTGTTGTTGGCCTTCTAGGCGACCGCTTCCGTGTCGTGGACCCACTGGGTGAGAGCGGCGGCGATCAGCATGAAGACGCCGCCCGCCACCACCGCGGCCAGGCGATCGTTGCCGAGCACGTGGAGCATCACCCAGCCGAAGAAGAGCGACGCCACGATCTCGGGAATCACGATGAAGAAGTTGAAGATGCCCATGTAGACCCCGGTGCGGCTGGCGGGCAGCGAGCCCGCGAGGATCGCGTAGGGCATGGACAGGATGCTCGCCCAGGCGATCCCGATCCCGGCCATCGACAGCATCAGCGGCCAGGGATGGTGGATGACGGCGACGGAGAGCAGGCCCGCGGCCCCGCAAACCAGGCAGAGCGAATGCGTCGTCTTTCGCCCGAGCCTCCGCGCGATGGCGGGAAGGACGAAGGAGAAGGCGAAGCACACGGCGGAGTACATGGCGAAGCAGAGGCCGGCCCACTCGACGCCAGACTTGTAGAGGGGAGACGCCTCGTCCGGCGCTCCGAAGACGTTCCTGGCCACGGCCACCGGGAAGTAGAGCCACATGCAGAAGAGGCCGAACCAGGTGCACATCTGCACCGGGGCCAGCCTTCGCATCGTCTGCGGCATCTGGCCGATCGCGTCGAGAATCTCACGGGCACCCCCGGCCAGGCCGAGCCCTTTCGCCTTCTGCGCCAGGAAGGCGTTCATGTCTTCGGGCGGGTACTCCTTGGTGGTGACGATGGTCCAGAGGACGGCGCCCAGGAACGCCGCGGAGCCGACGTAGAAGGAGAGCTTCACGGTCATCGGAATGGCGCCCGCCGCGGGGTCGTAGCCGACTCCGAACCAGTTCGTGAGGATCCAGGGCAGAGCGGAGGCGATCACGGCGCCCAGCCCGATGAACAGGCTCTGCATCGCGAAGCCGCGGGTGCGCTGGTCGTCGGGCAGCATGTCCGCGACGAACGCGCGGAACGGCTCCATGCTGATGTTGATGCAGGCGTCGAGGATCCAGAGCAGGCCGGCCGCCATCCAGAGGCTGGAGGAGTTCGGCATCAGGATGAGGGCCAGCGAGCTCAGGATGGCGCCGACCAGGAAGTAGGGCCGGCGGCGGCCGAGCGGGCCCCAGGTGCGATCGCTCATGCTGCCGATGACGGGCTGGACCAGGAGGCCGGTCAGGGGAGCCGCGAGCCAGAGCATCGGGATCTGGTCCGGCTTGGCTCCCGAGGTACTCGTAGATGGCGCTCATGTTCGCCATCTGGAGGCCCCAGCCGAACTGGATGCCGAGGAACCCGAAGGACATGTTCCAGATCTGCCCGAAGCGCAATCGAGGCTTGTCCACCGCTCCCCCTCTCTAGACGCGTTCCTGGGCCGGGCCAGGACCGCGCTCGCGGCATCGCCCGAAGGTACGCGTGAGCGTCTCGAGGCGCTGCACGATCGCGGCCGTCAGAGCGCCCTTGGGGAAGCGCCACTTCCAGTTGTCGCCCAGCCGGCCGGGCAGGTTCATGCGCGCCTCGCTCCCGGCGCCGAGCACGTCCTGCAGGGGAAAGATCGCCGTGTCCGCCACGGAGGCCATCACGGTCCGGATGAAGTCCCAATGGATCTCGCTGCCATCGCCCCCCACGTAGCGCAAGGCGAAGTCCCGCTCGCGGCGGACTTCGTCCTCGCTGCGCGTCGAGTCCCCCACCCCGGCCGTCCACCACCCGACGGTGGTGTCGTTGTCGTGGCCGCCGGTGTAGACCACGCGGTTCCGCGGGTAGGTGTAGGGGAGGAAGTCGTTGGCCTGCGAGTCGTCGCCGAAGGCGAACTGGAGGATGGCCATGCCTGGCCAGCCGTGACGCTCGCGGAGCTCTTCGACCTCGGGAGTGATCACCCCCAGGTTCTCGGCCACGATGGGCAGGGGCCCGAGCGCCTCCTCGAGGGCGGCGAAGAGCGCCGAGCCCGGACCCTTGACCCACCGCCCGTTGACCGCCGTGGTCTCGCCTCCCGGGATCTCCCAACAGGCTTCGAAGCCCCGGAAGTGGTCGAGCCGCACGGAGTCGAACAGTCGGAGGCTGGCGCGGAAGCGGTCGATCCACCAGGCGAACCCGGTCCGCTCCAGCGCATCCCAGCGATAGAGGGGGTTGCCCCACAGCTGGCCGGTGGCGCTGAAGTAGTCGGGGGGCACGCCGGCCTGGAGCGCCGGCGTGCCGTCGGCGGCCAGGGTGAAGAGGTCGGGCCGAGCCCAGACGTCCGAGCTGTCGTGCGCGACGAAGATCGGGATGTCGCCCATGATCCGGATCCCGCGGGAGCGCGCGCTCGCACGCAGGGCCCCCCACTGCTCGAAGAAGAGGTGCTGCGCGAACTGGACCCCGCGGATGGCGCCCGCGTGCGCGACGCGGGCCGCGGCCAGCGCCTCGGGGTCGCGGGTCACGAGGCCCTCTTCCCAGGTGTGCCAAGCGGCGCCATCATGGACGTCCTTCAGGGCCATGAACAGCGCGAAGTCGTCGAGCCACGAGGCCTCGGCGCGGCAGAAGGCCAGGAAGGCCTCGCGCCGGGAAGCCGGCGCCTTCTTTTCGAAGGTGGCGAAGGCCTTCGACAAGAGCGGCCGCTTGAAGGCAATCACAGCGCCGTAGTCGACGGTGTCATCGGGAAACGAGGCCTGGCGCAGGTCAGGCTCGGAGAGCAGCCCCTCCTCGGCCAGGGCGTCGAGGCTCACGAGCAGCGGGTTGCCGGCGAAAGCCGAGAAGCACTGGTAGGGAGAATCGCCGTAGCCGGTGGGCCCCAGGGGCAGGACCTGCCAGATCGACTGGCGGCTCTCGGCCAGGAAGTCCACGAAGGCAAGCGCCTCGAGGCCAAGCTCGCCGATGCCGTAGCGGCCGGGCAGCGACGTGGGGTGCAGGAGTATGCCGCTCTGCCGCTCTGCCAAGAGCTCCCTCGTCTACTACTCGACTTTCACGAGGATCGACCCGGTGAGGGCATTCCCTTTGTCGTCTTTGAGGTTGACGAGCACTTGCAGGCGGGCCGCCTTGAGGGTGGGGTCGCTCGGGATCACGTAGTCGAGCTGGATGGGCACTTCGAGGGTGCCGTTGGCCTCGACCCGATCTGAGCCCACGAAGACCTTGAGGTCCGCGGAATCGTAGTTGACGAGGCCGACCACGACCCCGGTCAAGTCGTCGTAGAGGGTCGAGTTGACCGCCTGCAACTGGCCGCCCTGACCCGCGGTCTCCGTGATGATCACCTTGTAGCGGGCCGAGAACGCGGTCCCCACCCGGCTCGACACCACGGCGGGGATGGGGTTCGGATCGGTGTTCAACGTGATCACGGCCCGGTCGATGGCGGTGGGGGTCGGGGTGTTATTGCCGCAAGCCGCCGCCAGAAGGATCGAAGCGGTCGCGAGAAGACGCCGCGTCCGCGTTGAGCAACAGGTCATCAGACCTCCGGATTCATGCAACGGTGGTGGGTAGCGCCTCTTCGGGCCCGGTCACGCCTTGGGCTTGGGAGGGGGCAACTCGAACGCCGCGCACTCCGAGAGGAAGCCGACCTTGCCGTGGCTGCCGTCGCAGAACGGCTTGTTGGCCGACTGCCCGCATCGGCAGAGGGAAACCACGGTCCGACCCGCCAAGCCATAGGCGCGCCCTTCCTGGTCGTGGATCGTGAACCCGTCGCCTTCGATGCGGAGCGGGCCGTTGTTGCGAGCGATGATCTTGACGTCCGACATGACCTTCGATTCTACAGGGTCGAAGGCCCGGAAGCACGCCCGCGCCCGCCGCGCTAGACTCGGACCATGCCGAGGTCCGCGACGAGGCCCGAGGGACGCCGGGCCGACGACACCGGCGAGAGCGCCGGATATCGGGCCGCGCGCGAAGGCGCCGCCCTGGTCGACTTGAGGGAACGGGGCGTCCTCGAAGCAACGGGACCGCTGCGCCAGAAATTCCTCCAGGGGATGCTCAGCAACGACGTCGCGGGACTGCGCTCCGGCCAGGGCTGCCGGGCCGCGCTCCTGGACGTGAAGGGTCACGTGCAGGCGCTGATGCGGGTGCTGGTGACGACCGAAGCCGTCCTCCTGGAGATGGCGGCCGACCGCCTGGCGCTCGTCGAGAGCATCCTGAACCACCACAAGGTCGCGGCACCCGTTCGTTTCAAGCCACAGGCCACGGCGGTCCTCGGCCTGCTCGGGCCCGGGGCCGGCGACATCCTCCAGAAAACGGGGGCCATGGTCTCGTCACTCTCGGCCGAGGAGCACGTGGCGGCGGCGGTCGCGGGGAAGGCCACGCTCGTGATCTCCGCGGGCGATCTCCCCGGGCAAGGGCTCGCCCTCCACGTCGATCAGGGCGACCGCGCCACGGTGATGGCGGCCTTGGCCGAGGCGGGCGCGGTGGCCCTCGACAAGAGCCCTCTCGACGCGCTCCGCATCGAGGAGGGCCGCGCGTGGTTCGGCCCCGACGTCACGGCGGAGAACCTCCTGCACGAGCTGGGGCACGTCGCCGAGTACGTCTCCTTTTCCAAGGGCTGCTACGTCGGACAGGAGGTGGTGGCTCGGCTGGACGCCCGTGGGGGCAACGTCAACAAGGCCTTGCGCGGCCTTCGGCTGGGAGAGCCGGCGCAGGCGGGCACCGTGCTTCGCGCGGAGGGAAAGGAGGTTGGCCGCATCACGACCGCCGCGGTGTCTCCCCGGCTCGGACCCATCGCCCTGGCCTTCGTGCACCGCAGCCATTTCGAGCCCGGCACCGTCGTCGACGCGGGCGGGCAGCAGGCGACGGTGGCGTCGTTGCCGCTCGGCTAGATGTCGGAACGGGTACCGTTTCGTCCGTCGGTCATGAAGGCGCTCCGGGCCCACGGCCTGGAGCCGTCTCCAGGCGACACCGCGGGTTCCCTGCGCGAGCGCTTGAACGACGCCTACCTGGACGAGGTCCGCCGCCTCAAAGGTCGCCAGCGCGCGGGCGAGATCCCGAAGGCCGACTACGCGGCTCACGTCGCGGCGCTCAAAGACCGATTCCCACTCCTGGGCCTGCCCATCGACCGCTGGACCGAGTAGGGCGGGGGCCAGAAGGGCTAGTTCAGCAGGCCCTGGATGGCGTCGACGACCAGGGCGGTGCCCACGGCCAGCTTCACGAGGTCGCCGTCGACGATCCCGTAGCGATACCCCGGCGGTGCCACACCGATACGGACCACCAGCTCTTGAGGCACCTCCGCGATCACGACGGTCGAAGGGAGGGGGCGACCGACGACGTAGCGCTTCTTCTCTTGTCCAGGCGGCAGACAGCCGTTGTGCTTCTTGGCCAGCCCGGGCGGGCACTTGCCACGCCCGTACTTCTCCACGAAATAGCCTTCCGCCGCCGCGCGCTCGTGCGACGAGAAGACGACGGTGACGCTGCCCCCTTCTCGGCTCTCGGTGTGTCCTTTGCCTTTGTCCTTGTCGTTACCCTTGTTCTTGGGCTTGTCCGCGACGACGAGGCCGGGTATTGCGAGCGTCAGAACGAGCGCCCAACTGATTCCTCGACGCATGAGCCACCTCCGAACGAATTGTGCGCCTCTTGCGTCGCGCCCGGCCGGGAGTGACCGGGCTCACACACCCGGCGGTCGTGCTCGCTACCATCGTAGGTTTGAGGAGGTCCTCATGCGTGCATTCATTCGAAGCGGCTTGGCGTCGGTCGTGACCTTGGCCCTGGTGCTTTCCGGCTGCGGAGGCTCGAGCCCCAGCTCTCCGTCGGGCAAGGGCGTCGTCCTCCAGGGGACGGTGCTCTCCTCCCCGAGCGGGGTGGGGGCGACGGCGCACGCGGGCGCGGCGGCGGCGGCCGGCAAGACCGTCGTCACCGTCCGGGAAAACCCCGCGATCTCGACCACGGTCTCGTCCAACGGCACTTTCGAGTTGGAGGACTTGCCTGCCGGCACCATCACCCTCGACTTCACGATCGACGGGAAGTTGGTGGGCACGATCACGATCACGGGAATATCGACGGGCGCCGAGGTCAAGATCGTCGTACAGATCACGGCCGACGGCGTCATCCTGATCCAGATCACGATCGATGGTCAGGAGGGCGAAGACAACCCGCCGGGCACTCCCGGCACGCCGGGGACGCCGAGCTCCTGCCTGATCGAGGGCGGCCGGCCGGGCTCGAACGTCGAGCTCGAAGGCACGGTGAGGTCCGGTACCACGAGCCTCTTCAAGCTCGACGTCCAGGGCAACCGGGCGGGCGACCTCGTGGACGTGAACTCTTCGGCGGCGAGCTGGCGGTGCGTGGGCCAGAGCGGCGCGGACTGCAAGGGCACGTTCAAGGAGGGCAACCAGGTCCACGTCCGTGGCCTGCTGACCACCTGCACCACCACGTCGGCGATGGTCAACGCGACCGAGGTCAAGGTCCAGAAGCCTTGAGTCGGGCTTCGGCACCCACGCGAGGGCTCCGGTTCAGGTTCGGAGCCCTCGCCCTCGTCCTGGCCTGCGCTTCGCCCCTGGTCGCCGCGCCCGCCCCCCCGGCAAAGCACACCCCGAGGCCCCGAGAGCAGGCCGACGTCTTCGGTGGCTATTCATTCGTGAACGCGGGTGCTTCGAACCTGCACGGCTGGCACCTCTCGGCCTCCTTTCCCTCCTGGCGCTCGCTGAGCCTCGTGGGCGACCTGGCGGGCCACTACGGCAGCTTCGCCGGGGCCGATCTCTCGCAGATCGAGCTCCTCGTGGGAGTGCGTCGCTACTGGAGATGGAATCGGTTTCGCCCCTTCGGTGAGCTGCTGCTGGGTGGAGTCCGACACGAGGCCAGCGTCGTTTCGGTGGACGGGACCCTCAGCTCCAGTGGTACCGACTTCGGCGTTGCTCCCGGCTTTGGCGCCGACTACCTGGTCACTCGGGGATGGTCCGCCCGCGCCGCTTTCGACTTGCTGCTCGTGGACGGGAGCGGCGGCTGGGAGGCGGATCCGAGGCTGTCGCTCAGCGCCGTCTATCGCTTCGGCCAGCGCTGACGGGCAGCCACTCTCAGGGCAGGATGCGGAACCGCCGAAAGCCCTTGGGCCGGTAGAGGGCGAAGTCGCGGCGGTCGATAGTGAAGATGGTGGAGATGCGTTCGCGCTCGGCTACCCGCACGAGGGCGGCGTCGGCCAGGTCCATGGGCAGGTCGCGGTACTTGGCCATCAACTCGCGAATGCGAGGAGTGTCCTGCTCGTCGAGCGCGAGCAGCTGAGGGTCTCCGCCCTCCAGTTGACCGAGGAGGGCATCCTGCGCCAGCGGCCGGGCCCGAAGCAGGTACATGGCCTCGGTGACCGCCGGCCAGACCGTGGCCAGCGGTGCACGGAGGGTGTCCATCACTTCCAGGCACCGCCGGCGGTGCTGGTCGTTCGCGCTGAGAAGCGCGACCAGGGGGCCAGCATCGACGAGGATCACGAGCGCTTCGCTCGGCGCTCCTCGAGCATCTGGCTGAACTTCTCACCTGTCCGCTCGGAAAGGTCGGGGGGCAGCCCCTCGGCGATCCCAATCACGTCTCTCCAACGCTCGTAGGCAGTAGGCGTCTCTTTGCTCGCCCGTTTCGCGACGTACTCCGCGATCGCTTCGCGGACCACGTCGGACTGAGTCTTTCCACTGGCCTTGGCCAGGCGATACACGGCCCGCCGCGCCTTGGCTCCCACCCGTACGCTCATCATCTCACTCATGGCCAGCTCCGTATGACGAAGGTGTCATACAGATGGCCAAGGGTCAAGGGGGAGAAGTTTCGGCGCGGGCCGCTACGGCCCCCTTGACCGCTTCGAAGACGCGGCCCGCGATCTCCCGGCTGATCCCCTCGCGAAGGGTGCCGCAGGGAATAGCCGTGGCCGGCGCGTTCCCCCGGAACACCCGGACCTCCCAGCGTTCGCGCCCTTCGTACTCCTCGGGGGCCTCCGGAGCGGGCAGCCGTTCTCCCATGAGGGAAAACTCCTGGAGCACCGCGCCGTTCACCATCAGTCGCGCCCCGCGGACCTCCGTCTTCGCGATGCTCGTGCTGCCCCACCGGAAGGCGTCCGGGTCCTCGACCAGGAACACGACCTCGGCGTCGGACAGGGGAAGCTCGGCCACCACCTTTCGGCCGCTCCTCTCCTCGGCGGCCCGAGCCTCCTCGCGGGAGACCTTGGCGAAGCGCAGGCCCATGGCCAGGCGGAAGATCCGCCAGAGAGCCACGAGGAGCAGGGCGAGAGCGGCCAGGCGAATCAGCATCAGGGCAGGCTGCTTGCTAGAATGCCGGGGCGGCGGCGCCGGTGCAACCTTGCCGCGAGAGGGAGCCACGATGACGACGACGACGGTTGCCCGCTGGGCGGGAGCCGCCCTGGTCCTGGGCACGAGCCTGGTCGCGACGGCCGCGCCCGCACGGAAGGGAGCGGCGGGCGGGTTCAGCTGGGACGTGCCCGCGCGCTGGACCGAGCAGGGAGCCCGTTCCATGCGGGTCGCGACCTACGCCGTGCCGGCCGCGCCGGGGACCGAGGCGGGCGAGTGCGCGGTGTTCTTGTTCTCGGGGGGCGAAGGAGGCAGCATCGACGCCAACGTGGATCGGTGGTCCCGTCAGTTCGAGGGGACTCCCAAGCCCGAGCGGTCGACCCGTACCGTACACGGAATCGAGGTCACGCTGGTGAAGCTCGCCGGGGCCTACCTGGCGCCCGGGGGGCCGATGATGCAGTCGCAGGGGAAGCGGGCCGGTTACGTTCTGCTGGGGGCGATCGCGCAGACCCCGCAGGGGAACCTGTTCTTCAAGCTCACGGGTCCCGCCGCGGCCGTGACCGCGGCCCAGTCCGAGTGGGAGGCCCTGCTCGCTTCTCTGGGCCCCGCCGGCGGCGCGGCCGCCCCCGCCCGGACCCCCCCCAAGTGACAGGGTCCGGCGGCCTGATGCGCGCGGCCATCTTCGACTTCGACGGCGTGATCGTGGACAGCGAGCCCCTGCACTTCCGCTCGATGCAAAGGGCCCTGCGGACGGAAGGGATCGAGATAACCGAGGCCGAGTACTACAGCCTGTACCTTGCGTACGACGATCGGGGCGCGCTGCGCCTGGCCCTCGAGCAGCACGGCCGGCCCGCGAGCCCGGCCATGGTCGAGACCCTCGCCGCACGCAAGACGGAGAGCTTCGAAGCCGTCCTCCGCGACGTCAGCTTCTTCCCGGGGGCTATGGCGCTGGTGCGGGCGCTTGCCGAGCGCATGCCGGTCGCGATCGCCTCGGGCGCGCGGCGGGCGGAGATCCTGGCCATCCTCGCCGCCGGAGGGCTGAGCGACGCGTTCAGCGCGGTGGTCGGCGTCGACGACGTCACGAGGACCAAGCCCAACCCCGAGCCCTATCTCACCGCCATGACGCGCCTCACGCCCAAGGCCCCGGGCCTCGAGCCCGCCCAGTGCATCGCCTTCGAAGACTCGGTGCCGGGGATCTATTCGGCCAAGGCGGCGGGGATGAAGGTCGTGGCCGTGGCGAACAGCTATCCGGCCGAGAAGCTCGCCGTGGCCCACCGGGTGGTCGCGACCCTCGAAGGGCTCGAGTGCCGGGGCCTGGCCACGCTCTTCGAGGCCTGACATGCCCTCCCGATTTCTCGACGCGGACGAGGTGAGGCGCCAGGACGACCGCCGCTTCGACTTCAACCGCAAGAGCCTGGCCGGCCGCGTGGTGCTGGTCCCGGGGGGCATCGGCGGCCTCGGCTCCGCGATCACCGCGCTCTTGCTCCAGGAAGGGGCCCTGCCCGTCGTGGGGTATCGGTCGAACCGCGGACGCGCGCTCGCCTTCCAGCAGGACATGCAGGATCTCTACGGGGGACCGGTGCTTCTCGTGGAGGGCGACGTCGCGGAGGCCGAAGCCAGGAAGCGGTACGTGGAGGCGGCGCAGAGCGTGAAGGGCGAGGTCTTCGGCCTCGTGGCCCTGACCGGCGACCCCGCGCGGGTGAAGGCGAACGACCTGGACGGGCCGGCCCTCCAGGCGTCCTTTCGTGCGAACTTCGAGGCCCCGGTGCTGCTCGCGCGGGCCTGCGCCGAGGCCATGCGCGCCAAGGGCACGCGGGGCGCGATCGTGCTCGTGTCCAGCATGCAGGGGATCTATCCCTTTGAAGGCAGCCTGGCCTACGCGTCGCCCAAGGCCGCCCTCGTGCACGCGGCGAAGATCCTGGCCAAGGAGTACGGAGGGACCACGGACATCCGCGTCAACGTGGTGGCCCCGGGTGCCACCAGCGCCGGGATGGCTCGGGCCTCGATCGAATCGGGAAAGTACGACGCCTACGTCGAGCGCGGCGTCGTCCCCCGCTTCGGGCGCCCCGAGGACGTGGCGCGTGCCGTGCGATTCCTGCTGGAACCCGATTCCTACACCACCGGTCAGGTCATCACCGTCGACGGCGGGCTCACCCTCCGCCGCGACCATCTCGCCTGAGGGCTCCATGAAGACCCTGCTCCTTCTCCTCGCCGCCACCTCCGCGATGGCCAACGACGTGCAGGACGCTCACGAAAAGGCACTGCGCCAGTTCTTCGAGGGCCGGACCGTGACCGTCTACCTCGACATGCCCGCGAGCTCCAAGGGCATCGACCTGCGCATCGGGCAGCCCGAGCCGCTCGATGCGGGCAAGCACGCCCGCCGTCTCGCGGAAACCGGCGTCTCCGTGCGCGAGGGCACCAAGATCAGGGTCACCCGCGTCAACCTGAAGGACGACCTCATCGAGTTCCAGCTCGGGGGCGGCGGCTTCAACGCGGTCTGGAACAGCTCGGGAACCGTCTCCCCCACCTACTACGGCAAGAGCTCCCGCGAGAAGCAGCTCGAAGACGAGATCAAGAGGGAGGACGACCCCAAGCGCCGACGCGACCTGCAGCGCGATCTCGACCGGGAGCGGGAGTACCGGCGACGCGAAGAAGAGCGCAGTCGAGAGATGGCGGAAGCGGCCAACGAGATCCGCCGCGAGCGCGACCACGAGCGGGCCCTGGACATGGGCTCGCGCTTCAACATCCGATTCGAGAAGGCGGTGCCGGCGGGGGCGACCACGCCGGACGGAGTCATGGAGATCCTCTCGCCCTGGGTCGATTTCGCCGGTCTGCCCGGAGGCGAGGCCTACTCGCGCCGACGAACGGAACGCCCCAACCCGGACGCCCCCGAAGGCCAGGAGGGGCCTGGGCTGCGCGCGGGGATGTCACGCTCGGAGGTCGCGGCCCTCCTGGGCCCGGCCGAGCACGAGGAGAGCAAGACCGAGGGCGACCTGCACAAGGCGGTGGGAGTCTTTCACGATGGCGGGCACAAGCTGGAGCTGACCTTCGTGAACGGGGTCCTCGTGCAGTTCAAGGAGCTGCGATGACGCTCGCGGCGCTCGCCACCGGCAATTGGTCGTTCTCCTGGACGAGCATCCGAAAGGCCTCGGCCTCGAGGGGCTTCGAGAACAGGTAGCCTTGCGCGTAGTCGCAGCCGAACTCCCGTAGCGCCGCCGCCTGGTCCTCGGTCTCGATCCCCTCGGCCGTGACCTGAAGGTTCATGGCCCGGGCCAGGTCCACGATCCCGCGGAGCAGCGGAAGCCCCCGCCCCTCGCTCCCGATGCCTTCCACGAAGGACCGATCGATCTTGAGAATGTCCATGGGCAGGAGGCGAAGGTAGCTCAGGGACGAGTACCCAGTGCCGAAATCGTCGATCGCGAGAAACGCGCCCAGGGTCCGAAGCTCGAGCAGGCGCGCGACCATGGCGGGCGTCTCCAGGAGGGGCAGGCTCTCGGTCACCTCCAGGATCAAGCGCTCCGGGGGCAGATCGGCGCTCGTAAGGGCCTCACGCACCTCGCGGGCGAGGACCGGTCGTTGCAGCTGACGCCCGGACAGGTTGACGCTCACCCGCAGCGGGGCGCCGTTCCCCGAGGCGGGGCGCCAGGAAGCCGCCTGCCGGCAGGCCTGGTCGAGCACCCACCGTCCGATGGGCACGATCAGGTCGGTCTCTTCGGCCAGGGGAATGAACTCACCTGGTGAGAGCAGTCCCCGCCGGGGATGGCGCCACCGCAAGAGGGCTTCGCCACCGACGATCGTCCCCGTCGCGAGTCGCACCAGGGGTTGGAAATGAAGGACCATCTCGGCGCGCTCGAGGGCGTGGCGAAGGTCCGCTTCGAGCTCGATCCGGCCCCGGCCCGTCTCCCGCATGTCGGCCTCGAACAGGCGGAACCCGCCTTTGTCGCTGCGTTTGGCCGCGTACATCGCCACGTCGGCGTTGCGGAACATGTCACCCGCGGTCTCCCCCCCGTCCCGGGTGACCACGATGCCGATGCTGGCGCCCACGAAGACCTCGTTCCCGTCGACGTGGAGCGGAGCGCGAAGGGCGCGGGAGATGCGCGTGCTGATCTCCACCGCCATCTCTTCGCCGTCGATGTCCTCGAGTAACACCGCGAACTCGTCGCCGCCCATTCGGGCCGGGGTGTCGCCCTCGCGCACGCAGGACCCGATGCGGCGACCGACCTCGAGCAGCACCTGGTCGCCGGCGCCGTGCCCGAAGCTGTCGTTGACGGTCTTGAAGTTGTCGAGGTCGAGCAACATCAAGGCGAGGGGCCGGCCCACGCGGCGGGAGCCGACGAGGGCATGGGCGAGCCGGTCGGCCAGGAGCGCACGGTTGGCCAGGCCGGTCAAGGGATCGTGAAAGGCCTGATGGGTGAGCCGCTCTTCCAGGAGCTTCCGCTCGTGGGTGTCGCGCAGGGTGAAGACGAGGCCGGCCAGGTCGGGATTGTCCAGCAGGTTGGTGACCGTGACCTCCATGAACAACGAGTCGCCCTCCTTTCTCCGGAAACGCAGCTCGGTGGGCCCGATGACTCCGGTCCGCGCCTGCGCCCGCACCACGAGGTCGGCCAGCCGGACCTCGTCGTCGGGCAAGGCGAGCTCGGCGAGGCGCGAGCCCAGAAGGTCGCTTGGGAGATACCCGAGAATGCGCTCGACCGAAGGGGTCTGGTATCGGACGACGCCCGAGGGGTCGACCAGCAGGATGACGTCCGAGGAGTTCTGGACCAGGGCCGTGAACCGCGCTTCGCTCTTCTGGGTCGCCTGTCGCGCGAGCAGGCCCATGTTCTCGCGGACCGCGACCAGTTGCCGGGCGAGGACCACCGCGGTGAGCAGCACGGCGCAGACCACGAGGCCGTCGAGCCGTCCGTAGTGGCGCCCGAGCACGGCGGCTACCAGCAGGCCGTAGCCGACGGCCACCGACAGGTAAGGCAGCAGGCTCACGGAAGCGAGGGGCGGGGCCAGGGAGGCGGCGGTGATCCCGCCGTGGCCGGCCCGGCGGAAATGAACATGGGCGGCGAGGCCCATCAGGAAGCTGTTGACCATGAAGAGCGCGTCTGGCCCGTCCCGGTCGCTCACGCCGATGCGGGCGAAGTGGCCCTGGAGAGAGTCCGCCACGAGCTCGAAGAGCATCCCCGCGCCAATCAGCAGGAAGGCCGGGCGGGTCGCGGCGTCGGATTGACGGAGGAGGGTGACCGCGAGGCCGAGCATCAGGACGAGGCTGCCGAGGAGGTAGAGCGAGGTGAGCGCGGTGGCCTTGGTGCTGAACGAGTCGCTGCTCAGGGGGCCGATGGCCGAGTACCAGGCCATGGCCCCACCCAGGTAGACGGTGGCGGCATCGAGCCAGAACTGCACCTTCTCGCGCCGTGTCCGCGCCACGCGGGGAAAGGACAAGAGCCCGACAAGCACGAGCGGGCTGTAGCTCAGGTAGAAGAAGCTCGCAACCGAGAAGGGCTCGTGGTGGCGGCGGGTCAGGTCTTCGAGAAGCCAGAAGAGGTCGCCGAGCGCGTAGCCCAGTCGGGCCAGGGCCAGGAAGCGCCAGGCCCTCCGCGTGAGCGAGTCGAGACCGGGACCGCGGGCGGCGCGGAAGCACAGAACGGCCACGACCAGCGACTGGGGCAGGCCGAGGGAATCGCGCAGGAGGTCACGGCCAAAGCCCGAGCCGGGATCGAGCCAGGCCAGACCCACGAAGGCCACCGCGTAGAGCCCGAAGAGCACGAGGAGCGCAAGGCCCCAGTCGAGCCCGCCCGTTCCCTTTCCCCCGTCCGCCACGGGGACACCATCAGTGGCCGCGGGAGGCGGGGACGCGGGCGGCGGGACGCCATCGCTCTTCAAGGGTCCACCATGTGTCCAAGTCGCCTGGAGAGGATAGGGGGAGTATAGCGAAGTCTCATCAATGCGGTACGACGAGGTCGGGACCTCCGTCGTCGATCCCTTCGACGTCGACGAACCGCCGCCGTGAGGCGCGCCAGGAGGTCCGGGCCCAGGCCGCATGATAGGCCGCGCGGTCGGGTTCGAGCCTCACCGCATCGGCATAGTCGCCGAGGGCCGATATCCATTCGCCGCGTCGAGCCGCGGCGAGAGCGCGGCTTGCGGCCGGGGCACCGAGAGCGGGCTTCTCCTCCTCGTCCGGACCGTAGGCGAAGACCTCTCCGACCACCAGCCGGGGACCCGGCCCCTGGAAGATGAGGCGGACCAGGCCCGCCTCGCGATCGCCCAGGGGAATCGAAAGGATGGCCTGGCGCCCGGCTCGCGGCGCGCCATTGACCCACTGCAGCCCGTGACGCGCGGGTCCGCGCGCCACGACGGAGCCGGCGATCTCGGCGATCCAGGGCACGGCGAGCGGAGACTCGACGAGGTCTGTGGCCAGCACCAGGGCCGAGACTCGCCGGGGCGGGTCCAGGCGGACCAGGAGGCCGCGGCCGCGCGCCAGGCCCAAAGGCGAGGTCCACCGCGTTTGCGGGTCGCGGTCCAGCACGGCCGGCGGCAAGTCTTGACCGTCCAGAGACGACACGGCGAGGGCGGTCGCGGGAACGGGCCGGCCCTCGTCGAAGGGCGCCCGGAAGCCGCGAAAGACCACGAGGTTTCCCGCTGCCTCCTCGGAGGCTTCGCCGCCCAGCTCGTGGACGAGGTCGCGAAAGCGGGGGGCGCGGGGCATGCCGCGGGACAACACGGGCGAGAGCACCCAGGCAGGCCTCGGGTCGAGGTCCACCTCGTCGCGAAACCGCAGCGGGTCGCCGGGGATGCGCTCGTTCCAGGCCTGGCTCGCGATCACGTCGCCCTCCGACTCGAGGCCGATGCGCCCGGCGAATTGCAGGCTCGCGTAGGCGCTGCCGATGCCGTCGCGGCGAAGGGCGTCGATCACCGGCCCAATCGGCGGGACCTGCCAGACGCGGACGGCGTGGGTCGGATCGCTCCAGGTGGCGGCGAGCAGCCGCTCGCCCAGGCCCCAAGGCACGAGGATCGCGAGGCCGAGCGCGGCGGCCAGCGGTGCACGCCATCGCCAGGCCCGCGCGAGGCCGATGCCCGCAAGAGCCAGCGCCGGAGCGAAGAGGCCATAGAGATAGCGCAGCTCGTCGGCGCCAGTGCGGCGGCTCAAGGCGAAGGCACCCGCGAGGGACAAGGCCCAGCCCACGAGGGGCAAGGCCTTGCGCGAGACGCCGGCCAGGGTCGCGACTCCGAGGCCGATGGCGAGGGCGACGATCGCCACCCAGGGCAACGCTCCCTTCTCGGGCCCGTCCACCACGAGGGGGACGCGGAAGCCGAAGAGGGCGATGAGCGCGTGCAGAAGATCGTCGAGGCCGCTCATCCAGAGCCACCGCGGGCGGATGGCGGTGACCGCGCTGGCCGCGGTCACGACCGAGGCGCCCGAGGCCCCGATGAGGCGGGCCACGAGCAGCGGGCTCATTCCCACGAGGGCCCCGAGCAAGGTCCAAGCCGCCGCGGCCCGCGCGGGGCGAAAACCGGCGACGAGAAGGCCCGCCCCCATCCCCACGAAGGCCGGAATCGCGAGGGACGAGTTCCAGACTGCGAGCCCGCAGACGAGCCCCCACCCGAGGGCCGAAGTCGCCCGGAGAGGCGGAGCGCCTCGTTCCTGCCTCGCGAGCGCGGCGACGAGAGGGAAGCCCGTGATGAGCGGCATCAGGAAATTGGGGGGCGGACCGGTTGCGGTCATCAGCGCCATGTAGGGCGTGCCCCACGCGGCCAGCAGGCCGGCGGACCAGGCCGCGGCCGGTCCCCCGACCGCTCGGGCGAGAAGCGCTATGCAAAGGACCAAGAGAACCGCGCAGGACGCCTCGTAGAGCCGGAAGCCGTCGTGATGTCCGAAGAGGGCGACGATCGGGGCCAGCAGGTACGCGTCGAGGGCGCCGTTGTAGGGCTGGTTCCAGAGGGTCGTGGCCAGCTCGCCCTTGAGGACATGGCGGGCCATGAGGAGAAGAATCGCGTCGTCGTTCGAGACGGGCAGGCCGAACGTGACCGCGTGGAGCGGCCCGCGCACGAAGAAGGCGACGAGAGCGAGTGCTATGACGCCCCAGGCAGGACGCCAGGACCGGGCCATGAGGGCTCAGTCTGCCACACTGTTGACGTGGCCGGCTTCTGACCTTAGCCTCGAAGTATGAAGAGATTCGTCGCGCCGTCCGCCGCCTTCACCCTGGGGCTTCTCGTCCTCTGCTCCGCCGCCTGCCAGGCCGGGACTTCGGCCCGGGCGGCCACACCCGCCACACCTGCGACCGCGTCCATCGTCGCCCAGGGCAACGGCATCTCCATCACCGCCGCCGATCTCGACAAGGCCGCGGAGGGCCGGCTCTCCCGGTTGCGCCAGCAGGAGTACGAGGTCAAGAAGGACGTGCTCGACCAGATGATCGGCGACGCGCTCACGGCCCAGGAGGCCAAGGCGCGGGGAGTCTCCGTCGCCGACCTCGTCAAGAAGGAAGTGGACGACAAGGTCGCGCCTCCGACGAAGGAGGCCGTCGACACCCTCTACGAGCAGTACAAGGCGCAGCTCCGGGGCCAGACCCGCGAGCAGGCGGGGCCCCAGATCGAGAAGTTCCTGCGCGAGCGCGAAACCGGGCTGCGCCGTGAAGCCTTCCGTCGCGAGCTTCTCGACAAGGCCGGGGTGAAGGTGGCCCTCGAGGCGCCGCGCACGGAAGTCCCGGTTCCCGCGAGCGCTCCGTCGATGGGACCCACCAACGCGCCGGTGACGATCGTGGCGTTCACGGACTACCAGTGCCCCTACTGCCACCGGGCCCAGAACACCATGGACCAGATCCTGACCCAGTACGCGGGCAAGGTGCGTCTCGTTCACCGCGACTTCCCGCTCGACGGCCATCCCCAGGCCTTTCCCGCCGCGCGCGCCGCCTGGTGCGCGGGCGAGCAGGGGAAGTTCTGGGAGTACTACAAGAGCCTCATGTCCGTGTCCGGAGACATGGCGGAGGCCGATCTCCTGGGCCGGGCCGAAGGGCTGAAGCTCGACTCCGCCGCCTTCAAGACCTGCGCCGCCTCCGATCGTCACGACGCGGCGATTCGTGAGGGCGCGGACGCCGGCGCCAAGCTCGGGGTCACGGGCACCCCCGGCTACTTCATCAACGGCCGGATGCTCACCGGGGCCCAGCCCATCGAGCAGTTCCAGCAGGTCATCGACGCCGAGCTCTCGCGGGGCCGCTAGCTCCCCTCACTTTCACCTTTTTTCTGGACTTCCGCCGGTCACTCGCTAAACTCAACCGGTCGCGCTGGTGCGCGGGAGGTGTAAGGCACGTTGCAGACTGAACTCCGCGCCTGGACGATCAAGGACTCGACCGAGCTCTACAACGTCAACGGCTGGGGACGGGATTTCTTCTCCATCAACGAAGCGGGCAACGTCGAGGTCACCCCTGCCGGCCCCGGGTCCTTCAGGGTCGATCTCAAGGAGCTGGCGGACGACCTGCGTAGCCGGGGCCTGAACCTCCCCCTCCTGATCCGCTTCTCCGACATCCTGAAGACGCGGGTCGAGCAGCTCTGCGGCGCGTTTCAGCAGGCGATGGCGGAGAACGAGTACCGCGGCAGCTACCGCGGCGTCTACCCCATCAAGGTCAACCAGCAACGGCACGTGGTGGAGGAGCTGGTCGAGTACGGCAGGCCGTTCAACCTCGGCATCGAGGCGGGCTCCAAGCCGGAGCTCCTGGTCGCCCTGGCCGTGCAGGACAACCCCGAGGCCCTGATCCTGTGCAACGGCTACAAGGACAAGGCGTTCATCGAGACGGCGCTCCTCGCCCAGAAGCTCGGCCGCCGGGTGGTCATCACCATGGACCGCATGGGCGAGCTCGACACCATCCTGAACGCCTCCCGCGAGCTCGACCTGCGACCGGTCATCGGAGTGCGCGCCCGCCTGTCCACCAAGGGCGCGGGCAAGTGGGTGGAGTCGACGGGCGACCGCTCGAAGTTCGGCCTCACCACCGCCGAGATCGTGGCCGCGGTCGAGAAGCTGCGCGGCCTCGACATGCTCGACTGCCTCCAGCTCCTCCACTTCCACATCGGCAGCCAGATCACGAACATCCGCGCGGTGAAGGATGCCCTGCGCGAGGCGAGCCGCATCTACGTGGAGCTGCATGGGCTGGGCGCCAACATGCGCTATCTCGACTGCGGGGGCGGTCTCGGCGTCGACTACGACGGCAGCCAGACCAACTTCCACTCGTCGGTGAACTACACCCTGAACGAGTACGCCTCCGACATCGTCATCCAGGTGGCCGAGGCCTGCAACACGCGGGGTGTGCCTCACCCCGACATCGTCACCGAGTCGGGACGCGCGCTCGTGGCCCATCACTCGGTGCTGGTATTCAACGTCCTCGCCACGAACGAGATCCTCGTCGGCCAGATCCCGGATTCGGTGGCCCACGACGAGCACCCGCTGATCCGCCAGCTCTGGGAGACCTACAACAGCGTCTCGCGCAAGACCTTCCAGGAGGCCTATCACGACGCGCTCCAGGTCAAGGAAGAGGCCATCACCGCCTTCAACCTGGGGGTGCTGGACCTCAAGGCCCGTGCCCGCGTCGAGGAGCTGTTCTGGGCGACCTGCGAGCGCATCCTCAAGGTCGTGCGCGAGCTGCCCTACGTGCCGGACGAGCTCGAGGGGCTCGAGAAGCAGCTCACCGACACCTACTACTGCAACTTCTCGCTCTTCCAGTCGATGCCCGACACCTGGGCGGTGCACCAGCTCTTCCCCGTCATCCCCATCCACCGCCTGAACCGCCAGCCCCTGCGCCGCGCCGTCCTCGCCGACCTCACCTGCGACAGCGACGGCAAGATCGACGAGTTCATCGACCTGCGCGACGTGAAGCCCTTCCTGGAGCTCCACTCCCCGAACGGCGAGCCCTACCTGATCGGGGCCTTCCTGGTCGGCGCCTACCAGGAGGTCCTGGGCGACCTCCACAACCTCTTCGGCGACACCGACGCCGTTCACGTGAAGGTCGCGGGCGACGACTACAGCGTCGAGCACGTGGTCGAAGGCGATTCGGTGGCCGAGGTCCTCGCCTACATGCAGTACTCCAAGGACGACCTCATCTCCCGCGTCCGCCGCTCCATCGAGGCGGCTCTCCGCGACAAGCGCCTCACCGTCGCCGAATCCGGCCGCCTCATGAAGCGCTACGAAGAGGGCCTGGCGGGATATACCTACCTGAGCGTTGAGGGCTAGCTTCACTGCCCAGGTCGGCGTCGAAGTCCCGCTGATCTGCGGGGCCATGTACCCGTGCAGCAACCCGGAGCTCGTGGCCGCGGTGTCGGCCGCGGGCGCCATTGGCGTGGTCCAGCCCATCTCATTGACCTACGTCCATGGCCACGACTTCCGGGAGGGGTTGCGGCTGATCCGCCGGCTGAGTGGCGGCAAGCCCGTCGGGATGAACGCGCTCATCGAGCAGTCCTCGAAGACCTACCACCAGCGCATGGTGCGATGGGTGGAGGTCGCCCTCGAGGAAGGAATCCGCTTCTTCGTCACGTCCCTCGGCAACCCGCGCTGGGTGGTGGAGCGCGTGCACGCGAGAGGCGGATTCGTCTACCACGACGTGACCGAGCGGAAGTGGGCGCAGAAGGGGCTCGACGCCGGGGTCGACGGCCTCATCGCGGTGAACAACAGGGCCGGCGGGCACGCGGGCGGCAAGGGCGAGCGCGAGCTTCTCGACGAGCTTCTGCCCTTCGGCAAGCCGGTGATCTGCGCCGGCGGGGTGGGCGACGCAGGCGGCTTCAAGGCAGTGCTGGAGATGGGCTATGCCGGGGCCCAGCTCGGCACACGCTTCATCGCCACCACCGAGTGCCGGGCCAGCGAGGCGTACAAGCGGGCCATCCTCGAAGCGCAGGAGGCGGACATCGTCCTCACGGAACGGATCACGGGCGTGCCGGTGGCCGTGATCAACACGCCCTTCGTCCGCCGCACGGGCACGAAGTCGGGGGCGCTCGCTCGCTTCCTGCTGCGCAGCCGCCGCACCAAGCACTGGATGCGCACGGTCTACGCGCTGCGCTCCCTTTGGCAGCTGAAGCGAGGGTTGCTGAAGGAAGCGGCCTCCGACGACTACTGGCAGGCCGGCAAGAGCGTCGCGGGCATCGACGAGGTGGAGCCCGCGGGCGAGATCGTCAGTCGCTTCGCGGCCGCAGCTCGGGAGGGCCGCGCCGCGGGGCCGGTCCTCACTTCTTCTTCGCCTTCTTCAAGTCCTTGAGCGCGGCCTTGGCCGCGTCCTGAACCGCCTTGACCTTGTCCTTGCGCGCGGCCTTGAGCGGCGCCTCGGCCTCCTGGCTGCCGATCTTGCCCAGGGCGAAGGCCGCGGACTTTCGGACCTGCCACTCCTTGTCCTGGAGCGCCGTGATGAGGGCGGGAGCCGCGCCCTTGGCGCCGGGTCCGATGTAGCCGAGCGACTGAGCCGCGTTCTGGCGGACATCGCGGTCGACGTCCTTGAGGGCCTCGGCCAGAGCCGGCGCCGCGTCCTTGGCCGCCGGACCGATCTCCCCCAGGATCCGCGCCGAGGCGGCCCGCTCCGCGGCCTTCTCGCTCTTGAGCGTGATCTGCAGCCCGCGCACGTCGGCGCTACGGTCTTCCGCCGAGACGGCGGCCACGAGGGCCAAAAGCCCGAGTACGCCCAGCATCGAGCGCTTCATCGCTCCCCCTCCCGGACGCGGCGGCGGAAGGTGAACGCGAACCGCTCGCCGGCCGATCCCCGAACCTTGAACACCACGCTGTCGCCCGTGACGCTTTGCACGTCACCGGCCTGGACCGCGAGGCTGCCGGGCTCGACCACGTCACCGAGCTCGAACCGCCACACTCCCGCCGCCGAGGCTTCCGTCAGCCACGCCTCGATGCGGTTCTCCCCACGGCGAAGCACGGCCGTGGCCTGGGCCACACCCGGAGTCGCCGAGAGGGCGACCTGCCCGTTGACGGCCACCTGGCCGCGCGCCCCCACCGCCTCGAGCCGGCTCGTCCACTGGACGATGTCGGGCGCGGCCATCGCGGGCCCCTCCCGTCCGGTGGCCGGCGCTTCGGCCGGAGGGGGAATGATCGCGTCGAACGTCGCTCCGGCCGTGAGGTTGCCGGTCAGGGTCAGCGTGCACGTCGGGCTCCCGCCCGAGCAGGCCATCGTCCACGTGGTGAAGGTGCTGCGGGGGTCGGGGGTAGCGGTGAGGACAACGACGGCGCCGCGCGCGAAGTCCGCCTGTTGCGAGGTGCAGGAGGCATTGCAGTTGATGCCTGCGGGGCTGCTGGTCACGGTGCCCAAGCCGGCTGCGACCTCCTTGATCACCGTGAGCGTGACCGCCGGCTCGAACCTGGCGTCGACGGTCTTGGCCGCGTCCATCGTGACCGAGCAGGCACCGGTGCCCGAACAGGCGCCGCTCCAGCCCATGAAGAACATGCGCGGATCGGGCGTCGGGGTCAGGGTCACGACGGTCCCCACGTTGAAGGTGAACGCGCAGGTCGCTCCGCAGTCGATCCCCGCGGGCGAGCTCGTCACCTTGCCCGTGCCCCCGCCCGACTTCGTGGTGGTGAGCTGGAAGCTCCCGAGGTTGAAGGTGGCGGTGACGGACTTGACGGCGTCCATGGTGACCGAGCAAGCGCCGGTGCCCGAACAGGCGCCGCCCCATCCCGCGAACGCGGAGCCCGCCAACGGGCTGGCGGACAAGGCCACGACCGTACCTGCGGCAAAGTCGAAGCTGCACGCGACGTCGCAGTTGATGCCCGCGGGGTTGCTCGTGACCGTGCCGGCGCCGGTGCCGGCCGTGGCCACGTTGAGGGTGAACTTGGACGAGGTTGGGCTCCCCACGGTGATGGCGCGCGCGCAAGTGGCCTGCTGGTCGCCGCTCGTCACCTTGACCACGGCGTTGAAGGAACCCGTGGCGGTGTAGATATGGCCCGGGTTGGCACGAACGGCGGTTCCGCCGTCTCCGAAGTCCCACAGGAAATCGTATTCGCCGGTCCCGCCGGTCGCGAACGCCCGGAACGCCACGTCGAGAGGTGCGGGGCCACTCTGGGGCTGGGCCTGACAACCGACGGACAAAGTCGCACCGGCGGGGGGCGTGGGGGTCGGGGTGGGAGTCGGCGTCGGGGTCGGAGCGGGCGGCGTGGGTGTCGCGGGCACCGGGGTCGGGGTCGGCGTCCCCTTCTTGTCCGTGGCGATGATCGCCACCGCTCCCCCCACGACCGCCGCCCCCCCGGCCACGAGCACGGGCGAGACGCCCGATCCGAGCGCGAAGCCCGAAGGCACCGAGGGGAAGACACCTGCGGGTCCCGTCTTCGAGATGGGGGCCACGGGGAGGTGGTCCTTGCAGTCGGCCTCCTTCTCCACGACGAGGGGGTCGTACTCGGCGGTCTGGGCTTCGGCGAAGACCTTGTCCACGACCTGCACGTAGTAGAGGACTTTCGTGTTGATCAGCTTCTTGGTGGGCTTGGGGAGGACGCCGCCGTAGCACGGCGCGTCCGACTTCATCTCCACGTAGTACCAGGCCGGCGCGGCCTCCGGCTTGAAGTAGACCCGGCCCCGGGCCACCGAACCCAAGGGGCGGAAGCAAGCCGTCAGCTTCGGGTACTGGCCGGCGATGATGCAGCCGATGGGCTTGTGGCCGATCTCCGGGCCCTGGGCCCGGGCCACGCTCGCGCTGGCCAACAGCCCCGGAAGCACGAGCAGAGAAACGGCCTTGCGCATCGTGAACCTCGCCCCCTCGTTTGGGTAGGGCAGACTACGCTCTAAGGGCACGCATCGTCAATGAGGAGCATCACTTCCGGCGAGGGTCAGCACTCTTCCTGCTCGGCCACGGCGAGCTCCTCTTCCACGGTGCCGGCCCAGTGCGCGAGAACCGCGTCTCCGACCCGGGTCAGACCCTCTTCTGCGACCGCCAACGCCTCGCGGAGAAGGCGCTTCTCACGCAGGCACCAGACGAGCGTGAGGTAGACGGGGGCGGCGTGGCGGAAGTTGTCTCCTTCCGCGAGCAGACGATGCGCCTCTTGCGCCTCGACGAGGGCCAGGTCGTCCTCGTGCAACGCGTGCAGGCACCGGGCCAGGCTACTCCGAGCCAGGGCCGAGCGGGGCCAGAGAGCCGTGGCCCGTCGGGCCAGGACGACCGCCTCGTCCTCGGCCCGGGCCTCGAGCTTTCTTTCGGCCTGGAGCAGCAGGGCGTCCTGGTGGGCGGGGTCGGACGTCAAGGCCAGGTCGAGGAGGTGTCCGGCCTCGTCTCCCCGGCCCTGAGCCAGCAAGAGGCGCGCCCGCTCGACGAGCGCCGGCACGTCGCTCACGGCAACCGGGGGACGCGGGCCCGAGGGTAGAAGCGCCGGACGTAGTCGCGCAGGGCCGCGCGCGTGGTGTCGAAGCCGAGCTCGTCCCAGGGGATCGCCTCGGGCGCGAAGACCTTCACCTCGAGGGTCTCGTCGCCGGCTTCGAGCGCTCCCGAGAGGACGTCGGCCGCGTAGACCGCGACCACGGTCTCCTGACCCGCGAACGAGTAGACGTCGACGATTCCGGACAACGCCACCCGAACCTTGACCTCCTCGAGCGTCTCGCGCACGGCCGCCGCGGGCAGGGTCTCGCCCCGGTCCACGAGTCCGCCGGGCAGGGTCCACTTCCCCCGCTCGGGCTCGATGCCGCGGCGGGCGAGGACGATCCCTCCGTCGAGGGTGGTGATGGTGCAGGCCGCGACCCGCGGGTTCAGGTACACGACGAAGCCGCAGTCCAGACACTCGGGGCGCGGGGGCTGGCCCTCCTTGAGGATGCTGGGGGCCAGGGGGCCGGCGCAGCGGGGGCAATGTCGCCAGTCTTTCTCGGAATAGCGGCTCATTGGCCATGGATTATAGGCCGGCGGCCGGCTCTCGCGCCGCTCGGGCCGCTCGGCCCCCCGACCCGGGTGCTATACTCCGGCCGAGCACCCGCCGTGACGGAGCCAGAATCGCGCCATAGCCTGACCGTCGTCCTCAGTCGTCCCGACGGGGAGATCAACCTCGCGGAGGCGGCGCTCTTGATCGCCAGCGAGGAATACCCCGACTTGGACGTGCCCCGCTACTTGAAGCACCTCGACGACATGGGACTGGCCCTGCGTGCACGCCTGGCCGACGAGCCGCGGCCCGAGCGGGCGGTGATGGCGCTCAACCGCTATCTCTTCCAGGAGGAAGGGTTTCACGGCAACTTCGAGGAGTACTACGACCCCCGGAACAGCTACCTCAACGACGTCATCGACCGGCGCGTCGGGATCCCGATCACGCTCTCGACCGTCTACATGGAGGTGGCCCGCCGCGCCGGCGTCCTGGTCGAGGGCGTGGGGCTGCCCGGGCACTTCATCGTCCGCGTGGTGTGGGGCGGCCACGGGCTGCTCGTGGATCCGTTCCACGGCGGCGTGCTCCTGAGCGAGGCCGATTGCCAGGAGCGCCTCGACCGCATCTTCGCGGGCCGGGTCAAGGTCGAAAGGGACATGCTCGCGGCTTGCGATCGCCGGGAGATCCTGGGCCGGATGCTCCGGAACCTGAAGGCGATCTTCATGAGGCGCGAAGACTACCCGCGTGCGCTGCGGGCCGCCGACCTCCTCCTCTGCGTCGATCCCGACAGTGCTGAAGACCTCCGCGACCGCGGGATCCTCTATGCCGCCCTCGATTGCTACGGCCTCGCCCTCCACGACCTCGAGGGCTATCTGGCCATGAACCCCGACACCCCCGAGGCCATCGAGCTCTCGGGCCGCATCGCCGCCCTTCGCCTGAAGGCCGCGCGCCTCAACTGAAACTCGAACAGGAGACCACGATGAGCACCCTCGACGCGATCACGCAACTGCTGGGCCCCGATGCCAAGGGACTGCTGGAGCACAAATCGACGGGCATCCCCAAGGCCAGCTTGCACCTGCCCGGCCCCGACTACGTGGATCGCGTGTACGCGGGCTCAGACCGGCCGACGCCGGTCTTGGGCCGACTTCAGCAGTTGGTCGACCACGGGCGCCTCGCGGGCACGGGCTACGTCTCCATCCTGCCCGTCGACCAGGGCATCGAGCACTCGGCGGGCGCGTCCTTCGCCAAGAACCCCGCCTACTTCGACCCCGAGAACATCGTGAAGCTCGCGATCGAGGGTGGGTGCAACGCGGTGGCCTCCACCCTGGGCGTGCTCGGCGCGGTGGCGCGGAAGTACGCGCACAAGATCCCGTTCATCGTGAAGTTCAACCACAACGAGTTCCTCACCTACCCCAACAAGTTCGACCAGATCTTCTTCGCGCGCGTCGAGCAGGCGTCGGACATGGGCGCCGTGGCGGTGGGGGCGACCGTGTACTTCGGGTCGGCCGAGTCGGCGCGGCAGATCGTCGAGGTGGGCGAGGCCTTCCAGGCCGCCCACGAGATGGGGATGGCCACCATCCTCTGGTGCTACCTGCGCAACCCCGGCTTCAAGACCAAGGAGAAGGACTACCACGTCTCGTCGGACCTCACCGGACAGGCCAACCACCTGGGAGTGACGCTCGAAGCCGACATCATCAAGCAGAAGCTGCCGGAGAACACCGGGGGCTACAAGGCGATCAGCAGCAAGGAAAACCCCTACGGCAAGATCGACGACCGCGTCTACACGGAGCTCTCGACCGAGCACCCCATAGACCTGACCCGCTACCAGGTGGCCAACTGCTACATGGGACGCGCCGGGCTCATCAACTCCGGGGGCGCGTCGGGCAGCAACGACTTCGCCGAAGCGGTGAAGACCGCGGTCATCAACAAGCGCGCGGGAGGCATGGGCCTCATCTCCGGCCGCAAGGCGTTCCAGCGCCCGATGGCCGAGGGCGCCAAGCTCCTGAACCAGATCCAGGACGTGTATCTCTGCAAGGAGATCACGATCGCGTAGCCACTTCGGAGATCGGCTAGTCCCTGGCCGTCGTCGTCGCGGGTCCGCCCGCACGCACGACGGCGTCTGAGCTCGGCGCGATCGTCTGTGACCGGCACCGTGTGTTGTCGCCGGCGGCTGGCGGCCTGTCTCCCCAGCAAAGCGAATACTCGCCGGGCTCGAGCGCCGGAAGAACAAAGCGTTCGTCCTCGAGTCCTCCTCCGTTCTGGGCGGCCCATCTCGAGAGGAGCGCCAGAGACACCGTCGCTCCCTGGTGCACGAGGTAGAGATTCCGGGGGTCTTTGGCGGCTTCGACGACCAGCCGGCCGCTCGTGTGATCGAGACGGAAGGTCAACGGGCGGCCGTCCGTGGGCAACTCGGTTCGGCCGACTTTGAGCGCCCAACCCGGGGAGCCCACCTGGAACACGACGTCGGCCGCATCGGGCGACAGGTCGGTCTCGAAGTGCCCCCGCGCGTCGGTGAACACGGACCGCACGAACACCTGATTGGAGCCGTAGGCGAAGACCTCTACCGCCGCGATTCCGAGCCCCTCCGGAGTGGCTACGCTGCCGCTCAGTCTCGTCTTGCCCTTGAGGCGCAACTCGACGCGCGCGCTGCCGTCGGCGGAGACGTCGACCTCCACCGCTCCGGACTCCGCGCGCGCTCCATGAGCCCCAGACTGTACTGACCGCGCTCCAGGCCTCGAAGCCGAAAACGGCCATGGTCCGACGCATCCAGAGATACCTGGGTCGGGGCGAGGACTCCTTGGCGAGCCCGCTCACGATCTCCGATGCAGGACCTTCCCACGGGGCGCCAGCGCGTCCGAGACTGGCCCTCGATGCCGCCATTGGCAACGTATCTGCACGATGGCCTCTAGAGGGAAGCTAACGTTTGCCGGGTGCGGCACCTGCACCCGAGCGGACGACAACCTCGGCCCCGGCCGTCACTAACTCCGCTCGGCATTGGTCGGTGTCGGTTCCCACCGTCGAGGGCGGTTTGTCTCCCCAGCAGATCCTATACTCGCCCAGTTCCAGAGCGGGCAGGACGGCGCGATCCTTGTCAATGCCGCCTCCATTCTTGGAAGCCCAGCGGGACAGGAGCGCCAGGGGTACAACTGCGCCTTGGTGGAGGAGAAAATAATCTCTCGGATCGACACCTTCGACGATGAGCCTTCCACTCGGCCGGTCGAGGGTGAAGTTTAGGGGTCCCCCATCGTGCGGCCTCGTCGTACGGCCGACTCTGAGAGCCCATCCGGGTGCGCCCACCTGATACACAACG
This sequence comes from uncultured Acidobacteriota bacterium, assembly GCA_963760685.1. Lineage (GTDB taxonomy): Bacteria > Acidobacteriota > Vicinamibacteria > Fen-336 > Fen-336 > CAVXEA01. Next base: position 939,850 of record CAVXEA010000003.1, on the reverse strand, counting down.
TCGACCGCTCCCGGTGAGAGTTGCGTCTCGAAACGACCTTGTGCGTCAGTGAACACGGGCCTCACGAACGTCTGATTGGAGCCGTACGCGGTCACTTCCGCCGCGGCGATCCCCAACCCTTCGGCGCCCGCAACGGTTCCGCTAATCTGCAGTGGTTCCTTGAGTTGCAGCTCGATATTCCGAGGGTCGTCCGATGTCACGTCAACCGTCAAGCTCTCGCATTCGAGTCTGGGCGCCGACAGTGCCTCTATCTTGTATTGACCGGGCTCGAGGCCGCGCAGTCGGAACCGCCCCTCCTCGGAGGGCCCCATGGACACTTGTGTGCTGGGGGACGAATCTCTGGAAAGGCCACTCACGATGATCGAAGCCTTGCCCTGCCAGGGCATCCCGTTCGGGCCCAGCACGCGGCCTTCAATGCCGCCGTTGGCCAAGCGTATCCGCACGAAGGCTTCGGAACTGTCACCCTCGACCTCGGCCATGGTTATATACTCGACGGCTGGGTCCGCCGTCGTCACCATCGCCGTGACTGATGCTTCTGGGTCGAGGCGGAAGGGCAAATCGCCCTCGAACTCTCCCTGCTCGTTCGCTGAGAAGGACGCTTTCAAACGGCCGGAACTCAGGACAACCTTGGCCTTCCCGAGAGCGGCACGACCCATCGAGACGCTTCCCTTCACGCGAAACACGTTCGTGTCGAGAGTTACCTCGCGTAGGCCCGGCTCGAGTGTAATCACTTCCTCACGCCAAACCGCGTCGTCCCGCGTGACCAAGGCGACGCTGTATTCGCCTGCAGCTAGTCCGTCGCGTTGCCACTCACCATCGCGGGACATAGGAGCGTTTCGAGCGATGACGGTGGCCCGGTTCTTGGGTTGGAGCGCCCGTACCCGCACTTTCCAGGGCATCCCTGAAGGATCGAACGGCGGCTGAGCGTGGACGAGCAAACTCGCGGGGGGCTGCAGAACGAGCGGATCGAGGAGGCTGATCTCCACGTCCGGCTCTTTCAGGTCGATTCTCATTGGAACGCTTCTGAGGTCGCTTAGGCGTGCTATCAGCCACAGCTCGCCGAGAGGCGCGGGAGCCAGCTGGAAGAAGCCTCGGGCGTTTGACCGCTCAGGTGGACTCGCAACTCGATCAGAACGCGCACTGTCGTCGGGTGCACAGCACGTTGCGCTGTCGGGGCTGGTCAGGGCGACGCTCGCGCCGCCTGCGGGACGATTGGCCCGGTCGTGTACCCAGCCCGAGATCGATGGGCCGCGGCGCAAGGCAACGGGGGCAAGAACTGTGGTTGATCCTCGTTCAGGAACCACACCCCACAAATAAACAGGAACGAAGCCCTTCGGTCGCAGCTGCAGGTCGAGGCGCGCCGCGGGCACGTCACATACCCAGGCCAAACCAACCGGTGGGCAGGTGGCTGCCGCCTCCCATTCCGTGGCCGAATCCCTCGCCGTTGCACCCTCGGGCCGGAGAACGAGTCGGACGACCGGAACGCGTAGCTCAGGCGGCGGCGACCGGAGAGGGACCCTGATCTTGGCCGCCGGCCAAGCCCGCAGCCCTATATTCAGCTCCGGCAGGCTCGCGCCGACTTGGACCTCCTTAGGTAGAACCCACCAGCCTGTGGCCTCGGCCGTGAGTCGCCAGAGCCCCGGTCTCAGGTGCAGCGTCACCCGCCCACCCACCGTGCCTACATTGAATGTCTCCGGTCGGAGTTGAACCGCGCTCGCAACCGGCTCAGCGGTGACTCGGCCGCTTATCGCGCTCTGGTCGGGACCGACTAGGCTGACATTGACGACGTTTGGCTGGGCCGCTGCGCTCTTCGCGGAGGCCAGGAGAAGAAGCACCAACGTGAACGCAGGACGGCGGGACATGGACCTCTACTCACTGTAGACGCAAATGTGGTCTGGCCCATTACAACCGGAAGTCTCAACGCACGATTCGCCATCGGGATTGCAGTCGCAATGATCCTCGCTGAAAATGCAGGTGTACGTTCCATGAAAACGCCCCTCCGTCTGCAATTTACACTCTTTGCACGCTGTGCTCGCAAAGGCGGAAATTGACATGCTAAGGATCACCAAAGCCGCTGCCCCGACAAGAGCGATCATGGCACGCCGCATAACTTCTCCCCCTCTAATTACGAGTCCCTGCGGACTTCCCCCAAGAAAGTGCGACTCGGTTGGTTGGTTCAGTAGTTTGAAGATAGGCACTATGATCGATTTGTCAAGTCGGTTTTGGTTCATTCTCTATCCAAACGTGGCGAACAGGATACGTAAACTGGGATGTTCATGTATCTGAAAAGCGTCAACCAAGGAACGCTGGGTTGACGAGAGATTAGGATTAGCGGCGACTGGCGGGACCGATCAGGCTCAGGAACCGCGGCTCCGTGCGCAGCGTGTCGAACAGCGGATCGATCCTGGCCCGGGCGAGCGTGAAAGCGCGGCGCCCGGCCGCCGCCTTCTCGAGGCTGTCGAGGGCCGACCCACGATCGCCCCGCAGGGCGTGCGCGCAAGCCGCGTAGTAGCGGGTGAAAGGGTCGTCGCCCTCGAGGCGCAGTCGGCGCTCGAAGGTCCCGATGGCGAGGTCGAGGGTGGCGCGGCCGCCGGCCTCGTCGCCGAGGCCCAGGCAGGGCGGCCCCCAGACGGGTGTGGAGCTCGATGAAGATGCGCGCCTTCAAGGCATGGTCCACCCGCCCGAGGAACTCGATCTCGCGCTCGAACTGGGTCTTCGCCTCCGCGTATCTGCCCTGGAGAGCGTGGAGGTGGCCGAGGCGGAGGTAGGCGCCGATGATCAAGAGCCCCTCCTGGCCCGGCGAGCAGCTCCTCCTGAAGGACGATGGCGCGCCGCGCGATCGCTTCCCCGCGGGCGTACTCGCCCAGGAACGCCGCGCAGTGGGCGAGCTGCAACGCGGTCCACCCGGCCTGTGGGTTCAGGAGCAGGGCCCGCTCGTACTCGACCGCCGCCCGCGCGAAGTCCCCTTTCCCGATGAAGAAGGCCCGCGCCAGGGCGGCATGCGCGCTCGCGTCTCCCGGCTCGAGGGTGAGGGCGCGCTCGATGGCCTCGACGGCTTCGTCCTCGCGCGTATAGACGAGGGTGGCCCCGAGCTCCCGCCAGGCCTCGGCCAGCGAGGGTCGGAGCTCGGTGGCCTTGCGCAGGCTCTGAAGCGCGGGCTCGTAGAGATCCGGGCGCCCCAGGTGGCCGGCCTTCACGGCCAGGGCCACGCCCCGCTGCATGTGCGCCTTCGCGTAGGCCGGATCCAGATGGATCGCCCGATCGAACGACTCGAGCGCGCGGTCCAGCGACTCGTGGCTCTCCGCCCGCAGGAACACGAGGCCGCGGGAGTAGGCCTCGTAGGCCTCGAGGACCTCGGTGTCGTTCCCGGCCCGCCGCGAGGGCGGGGCCACGCTGACCCGGAGAAGCGACGCAGCGCCCTGGGCGATGCGGTCCTGCAGCTCGAAGATCTCTCCCATGCGGCCGTCGACCTTCGACGTGCCCGCGACCGCGCCGGTCGCGATCTCCGTGACGCGTACGGTGACGCGGATCTCCTCGCCCTGCCGCTGGTACCCGCCGCTCACCACGAAGCGCGCGCCGACCTCCCGGCCCGAGGGCCAGGGCCAGCGATTCCTCGCGCACGCCCCGCGCCCCGAGCTTCCGCAGCACCTCCATGCGTCCGCTCGCGCGAGACGAGGCTCAACCCCTCCCGGACCTTCAGGTCGGACATCAGGGTCTCCGCGATCCCCGTGCCCAGCCAGTCGTCCTCCGGGCGGCCGGTGATGTTGGTGAAGCGGATCGCGGCCACGGTCGGAGTCGGGCTCGCCGGCGCGTCTTCGCGCGGCGAAGACCCGCGACGCACCTCCGCGAGGGCCTCGCCGACCTCGGCCATGCTGGCGAACCGCTGCTCCCGGTCCTTGGACAGCATCCTCAGGACCACGCGCTCGAGGCCGGGCAGCGCGGCGACCTCGAGCGGCGCAGGATCGAGGTGCAGCACGGCGCCGAGGACCTCCACCGCGGTCTCGCCCGCGAAGGGGCGTCCCCCGGCGAGAAGCTCGTAGAGCAGGACTCCCAGGGAGAAGATGTCGCTCCGGGCGTCCACGTCCAGGCCCTTCACCTGCTCGGGTGACATGTAGGCCGCGGTGCCGACGAGCGCGCCCGTCGCCTCCGACAGGCGGCCTTGCCCGCTCCACGTGTCGGCCGACTCGCCCACGAACGGCACGTGCTTGGCGAGGCCGAAGTCGAGGACCTTGACCCGGCCATCCTCGGTCACCATGACGTTCGAGGGCTTGATGTCGCGGTGGACGACGCCGTGGGCGTGAGCGGCGGTCAAGGCCTCGACCACCTGGCCCACGATGTCGAGGACCTCGCCCGGAGCGAGCTCGCGCTCCTGGGCGAGCCGCGCGAGGGTACGGCCGGGCACGTACTCCATGGCGATGTAAGTCTGCTCGCGTCCGTCGCGCTCGAAGCTCCCCACCTCGTACACCACGGCGATGTTGGGGTGCACGAGCGCCGAAGCGGCACGGGCCTCGTGGAGGAGCCGCTCGCCCGCCTCCTCGGCCGCGCAGACCTTCAGGGCGACCTGGCGGCGAAGGGTCATGTCCTCGGCCAGGAAGACCTCGCCCATGCCTCCCTGCCCGAGGCGCCAGGACGACGCGATAGTGACCGATGTGCTCGCCGATCAGGGCCTGCCCCGGAGGGCGCGGGGCGGGCGGGTTATCGGGGGCGGAGTTCGAAGGTGCCAAGGCTCTGCGAACCGCCCGGATCCGTCGAGATCTTGCCGGAGAGGGCCTGGCCCTCCCAGCGGCCGACGTAGTAGCGGAGCCCCCCGCGCAGCTCGACGCTGAACCGCGCCACTCCCCGCTGCGGCTGGTCGACGCTCAGGAGGGGAGTGCTCACGGTCATGGCACTCTCGTAGGCGAGGGTGCCCGTCGCGCCGCGGAAGGTCACGGTCACGTACCGCTGTCGGTCGCCTTCGGTCTCGGTGCCGGTCCAAGGCCCTTCGAGACGTGGCATCGGCTGGGCGACGGACGACGGGGGCGTTCCGGAGGCCGTCGGGCTGGACCCGGAGACCGGAGCCACCATCACGGGCCCCCGAACCCCGGGAGGAACGCGGAGCGCCACGAGCCGGAGCGCGTCGCGGAGCGGAGGCTTGGCCGAGGCTCCGGCGCCGCCACCGCGCTCAGAAGCCTGGAAGAAGTCCACGAGAGCTCGCCCTTCGGGGGCGAGGTCGGCCGCGAAATGAGGCCGCGCCCGGCGGACCAGCAGGAGCGCGAGGTCCCTGGCGACCGCCTCCCACCATTTTCCCAGGCGACCCGAAGTCACGGCTCCGCCGCGCCCGCGGAGGCCGGTCCAATCCTCGGCGTAGGCGACGGCGTCCTCGTCGGTGACCTCGATCAGGATCTCGGGCCGGCCGATGAGGCCCAGGGAAGGCTTCGAGTCGGCGTCCCGCAACTCGAACGTGAGATCGGGCGCCGCCTTGAGGGCCGGGGCCGCTTCGTTGAGTCGGCGAGCCGCTTCCAATGCGCGCTCGGCGGCGGAGCGGCCGCCCGACGACGCGAGGACGAAAGCGGGCCCGAGGGCGGTGGCGAGCACCGCGTGGTCACGCCCCGGCGCGGCCTCGAATGGCTCCGCGACGAAATGGAAATCGAGGGCCTCCGTCGCCCCGCTCACCACGAGCGGAACCTGGGCTGGAGCCACCGAGCTCGGAACGCGCACCTCCAACAGGCGAGACCCTGCCGCCACGCGAGGCACCACGACCTTGATCTCGCTGTCGAAAGCGGCGACCACGAGGGCCCGCACCCCCCCGACCTGGACCACGTTCTGCGAGCGCTCGCGACGGAAGCCACGGCCACTCAGGGTCACGACGTCCCCCGCGGCCACGCTCGTCGGCTCGGCCCTGGTGACCAGGGGAATGCGTCCGACGTAGAAAGGCCCGGGGTTCGACTCGAGCAAGCCGGAGCTGACCACCACCGGGGCCGAGGTCCCGGGGCCCCCGTCGATGGCGGGGACCCGCACGCGGATCGAGGTCTCGCGGGCTTCCATCACATCCGCAGGCAAGCCTCCGAAACGGACCGTGGGGCCAAGACCCCAACCCGAGCCGGCGAGAACGACCTCGTCGCCCGGCATGGCCACGTCCGGTGAGATCCCGTGCAGGACGGGGCCCGAGAAGACCGACATCGCGACGGTCAGCGACTCGGCGCGGCCCACCCGCACCCGAACCGCGGCCTTGACGTCGGTGCCGCTCGGGGCGACGTCCGGCACCACGACCTCCAGGCGCGTGGGAGCGGCGGTGGTCACACTGGCCGGCTTGTCGTCGAAGAGCACCGCATTGTCTCCCGGCGAGCTCGCGAATCCACTGCCGACGAGGGCCACGGTCTCGCCGACCCGAGCGCGCTGCGGCTCGATCCTTTCGAGGCGCACGCCGCGCAGGAAGGTCGACACGACAAACCCGATCCCGCCGAGGACGACCACGGCGATCAGGCCGAGCAAGGCGTAGCGGCCGAGCGGGCGAGCCGGGGGCCGGGCCCGCAAGGCCTGGGTGCGATCGGCGCGGGGCACCGGCGGCCGGTCGCCGCGCGCGACCGACTGGGAAACATCTGGACGCGGAAGGGGGCGCACGGCGCTCGTGGCCGAGGGCGGCCGCGGAGGAAGCGCCGGGGAGGCCACGGCTTGCGACACCGCGGGCGAGGGCTTGGGCGGCGCCGGCTCGGAAGGCCGCGGGACGGGCGCCGGCTTGGGGGCGGCGGGCGCCGGCTTGGCCACGGGGGGTGGAGAGGGAGCGGCTGGACGCGGTGCAGGGGCAGGCGGCGGGGACGGCGGCTTGGCCTTGGGCAGAGGCTCTTCGAGGAAGGCGGCCGCGAAGGACAGATCCTGGTCGGCTCCCGGGGCCGCGATACGGGGCGGGGTGGCCGGCATGGCCGCGGGGGGGGCCGGGGCGATGCCGTCGTCGATGAAGAACCCGTCGTGGCTCTCCGCCTCCTCGGCGACCTGCGGCGGCTGAGCGCCGACGTCGACGAAGAAGACGTCGTCGTTCGCGAGCGGGGCTGGTGGAGGATCCGGTCGAGCCTCGGGCACCGGCGCCCCGCGATCCTCGGACGCGGCGCCACCCTTGGGCTCGCTGGCCTCCGGCCACTCGGCCTCGAAGCCCGAAACCACGAACTCGTCGGCGGACGCGGCGAACGAAGTCGGAGCCGAGGCTGCCGAGTCCATGACCAGGAAGTCCTCGAACCCGCTGGGCGCGGCCGCCGGGAGTGCCGGCGTCTCCAGGAGCGGCGCGGGAATCGGCGGGCTCGATGCTTCGGGCTCTTCCGCGTGCAGTGCGATCTGCAACGGCGGGGGCGCGTCCTCGGGCAACACGCCGAGCTCTTCGTCTGAGGCCTCCGCCGCGCGGTCCGGCTTCGATTCCGCGTCCACCTTCGCCTCGGCGGGCATCGGCTCCACCGAGACCGACAGGGGAATCGGACCCGGCTCCGCGACGTCGGGGGTCGGGTCCGGCGCCCCGGCCGCCTGGTCCTCGTCGGCGAGAGGGCTGACCACGACCGAAGGCAGGGTGTCGCGCTCTTCGAAGCGGACCTGGAGCATCACGCTCCCGGCCGCCTGCGGTGGCCCGAGCCACAGCAAGTCGCCCGGCTGCAGCTTTCCGTCGCCGTCGATCCGATCGAAGTTGACGAAGACGCCGGGGCCGCTCTTCGTCCCGTAGACCGTCACGTCGTCGGGCTCGATCCAGAGCCGGGCGTGGATGGGGCTCACAGTCGGAAGGTCGAGGTGCAGGTGGCAGTCGGGATCGGAGCCGATCAGGACTTCGACCACCACGTCTTCGATGGCGAGCTTCTTACCGTGAAGCGTTCCCCCGAGGACCGTCAAAGAGGTCAGGTGCCACGAGGTGGCCATCCGCGGAAGTCTATGGCTGGCCTCCCAGGGGGTCAAGCTTTGCTATACTCCCGCCGGTCGCGAACGCGCGGCGCGCGGACGCGAAGCGAGGTGGCCCCTGGCGGATCGCGGAATCGCCGAAAAGCGCACATTCTCCTACGAGGAGGCGGCAGCCTTGCTTCCCGAGGTGCGTCAGCTCACGGAGAAGGCGCACCAGGAAGTCGAGGACCTGCGCAGCGCGGTCGGGGAGGGAAAGCTCGATGCCGAGCGCTTCGAGGCCCAGGCCACGATCATCGTCAACGAGTGGGCGGGCCGGGTGAGGTCTTTCGGCATCGAGGTCAAGGGCATCTGGCTCGTCGACTTCGACAACGGCTCCGGCTACTACTGCTGGCGCTGGCCCGAGACGGCGCTCCAGTTCTTCCATACCCACGAAGAAGGATTCAGCGGCAGGATGCGAATCCAGTGAGGCAGCCTTGATGGCCCTGATCCAGTTCCTCTTCATCGTGGCCGTGCCCCTCGTCGTCGTCGCCGGCGGGCTCGTCACCTTGTTCCTCGTGGGCTTCGTCTTCGACACGCTGGAGAACCCCGAAGCCGCCTCGCGCGCGATCGAAGCCGCGTTTCGACGGCCCCTGAAGCCCTCGAAGCTCGCTGGTCCCGACCACTACTACCGACCGTACTGGCTGTCGCGCTGACCCGCGCCGGGCGGCGGCGCTAGAGCGCGAAGAGCGCGAAGAGCGGGATCCCGAGGGCCCGGGCGGCCGTCGTCATGCGCTCGTCGTAGGTTGCGAGCGCCACCGATTGGCCGTGCGTGCGCAGGAACTCGAGGGAGCCCAGGTGCAGCGCATCGAGCGTCCGCACCGACGCCGGAAACGGCTCCAGCGCGCGCTGAAGCACGAGCGGCTGCATCTCCACAGCGGCAATCCTCGCGAGGGTGGCGCGAACGGCTTCGCCATGGCTCGACCCGAGCCCGCGCGCGTGGATGCGGGCCCAGGTTTCGTAGTGCAGCAAGCGGCTGGAAACCAGGGGCTCTGACCAGAGCCTCGCCGGGGGCGTGCGGTCTTCGGCCAGCAGGTGAGCGAGGACGACCGATGTGTCGACGTAGATCAACGGTCCTGGCGATCCAGGTCGAGCTCTACGAGAAGCTCTCTCAAGGGGGCGACCGGCATTCTAGGGGGTGGCCCTTCGGCAACCATGAGGGGCGCGGTCACCTGCCCCTCGCGCACCGCCTCCGCGAGCTGGGCATCGGCCAGCCAGGGACTGCGTCCCGCGGTGGGAGGCACGAGCTCAGCCACAACACGGTCGCGATCGGTCACGAGAACGGTCTCGCCCGAGGCGGCCAGGCGCACGTACTCGGCGAGCCGGTTCTTGAGAATCTTGAGGCCGACGGCTCTCATGGGCCAAAGGTAGCTTCCGGAGGCTACCTTGTCAATCCACGACATGCCGCGGCGGGGCGACTCGGATGGTGGAGGACCGAGGCCGGCTAGGTGTTCACCGGGGCAGGCCCCCGGCGGCGGGATTCCTTGGCCGACGCACTCACGAACACGCTGCCTCGGCTCACCGCGCGAATGGCCTTGACCAGATCCTCGCGCGCTCGGCTGATGTCCAGGTAGCCGGAAGCGCCCTGGGCAACGGCCTCGCGCGCTTGATCCGCCAACGCGACCGGTCCCACGGCCAGGACGTGCAGGCCCGGCAGCGCGGCCCTGAGCCGCCGGACCGCATCCATACCGCAGGGGCTGAGCCCCGCCATGCCCAGCACCACGAGGTCGCAGTCCACGCGCCCCGCGATCTCGGCGGCCTCGCCGGTTCCCCCCGCCTCTCCGACGACGGTGATCTCACCGGCCACGGCAAGCAGCCGCTTGAGGCCGTCCCGGACCGCCTGGCGTTCTTCGACGACGAGGACCCGAAGCATGACCCTTCCCCTGCGACGCCAAGGTGGCGGCAGAGGTGCGTTAGGAGATGGACTATACGCGCCGCGCGCTTTCGCCTCAAGAGACGGACGCATCAGGCTGTACAATGGCGCCGTTTTCCGGAGAGCCGGTCCCCATCACCCTATGCAGAAGATCGGAAAATACGAGGTCGTTCGCAAGATCGGCCAGGGCGGCTTCGGCGTGGTCTTCGAAGGCCGCGATCCCTTCATCAAGCGAAGGGTCGCGATCAAGACCTGCTCCACGGAAGACGAAGAGATACGTAAGCGCTTCTTCCGCGAGGCCGAGATCGCGGGCAACCTGCAGCACCGGCACGTGGTCACCGTCTTCGATCTTGGGGTCCAGGACGGGGTCCCCTACCTGGTTCAGGAGTACCTGCCCGGGGAGGACCTGGCCCACAAGATCAAGAGGCGCGATCCGCTCGACGACTACACGAAGCTGAGCTACCTGGTCCAGGTGGCCGAGGGCCTCGAGTACGCGCACGCGCAGGGCGTCGTGCACCGCGACATCAAGCCCGCCAACATCCGCATCCTCGAAGACGACAGCGTCAAGATCATGGACTTCGGCATCGCCAAGCTGGCGAGCGCCGAGACCCAGCTCACCCACACCGGCATGGCGATGGGCACCGCCGGCTACCTGCCCCCGGAGCAGATCCGCGGCGAGAAGGTGGACCTGCGCGCCGACATCTTCTCCTACGGGGTCATGAGCTACGAGCTCCTGGCCGGCCAGCGCCCGTTCGTGGCGGACAACATGTCGGCGGTCCTCTTCCAGATCATCGGTCAAGAGCCTGCGCCCCTGTCCTCGGTATGGCCCCAGTGTCCGCCCGCCCTCGAGCGGCTGGTCAAGAAGAGCCTCGCCAAGAACCCGGCCGAACGCTACGCGAGCTTCACGCCTCTGCTCGCCGACCTGCGGCCGATCCGCGAGCAGGTCAAGGGAAACGCCTCCCCGGTGGCGCCCACGCCCGAGACGGCGACCCAGGTCATCTCGACCGCCCAGACCGCGGTCGAGCTCGAGACCCTCCGCAGCCTGGAGAAGCGCCTCCGGGACGCGGTCGAGAAGGGCGACCTGACCGCGGCCGAGCTGGAGCTGACCCTCGCCCGCAAGCGGCACCGCGACAGCGCGACCTTCTCGCAGGTCATGGACCCGCTCATGGCCCGGATCGCCGAGATCCGCAAGGCGTGGGAGGAGGACCGCCAGCGTTCCGAACGCCTCTCCGGCCTCGTCGAGCGGGCCCGGGCCCTGCGGGCCGAGAAGAGCCTCGACGAGGCCCGGATCGCCCTGACCGCGGCCCTCGACCTCGATCCCAACAACGAAGAGGTGCAGTCGCTTCTCCGGACCGTGGACGAAGCCATCGAGAAGAAGCAATACGAGGAGCGGGAGAGAGAAGGGGCCCGGGCGGCCGGGGCCGAGGTCGAGCGGCTACCTGCGCGAAGGCCAGCTGGAGCGGGCGGAGGAGGCGCTGGCCGAGGCGCTTCATCGTCACGGCGGGCGCGAGCCGCTGCCCGCCGCCCAGAAGCTCCTGCAGCAGGCGAAGATCGAGCGACGGGATGCTGCGGTCAAGGAGCGCCTGGGCCGGGCCCAGGCGCTCGAGCAGGCGCAGCGCCCGGCCGAAGCCCAGGACCTCCTGCGCGAGGCCCTCCAGCTCCACCCCGAGAACCACGAGGTCAAGAAGTTCCTGGCGCGCGTGACGGCCGCCGTCCAGAAGCAGTTGGACGAGGAACGCAAGGGGCGGAGCGTGGCGGCCGCGGTGGCGGCGGTCGAAGAGCGGATCGAGGTCGGCGACCTGCGGGAGGCCTCGAGCCTCCTTTCCCGTCACGAGCGGGAGCTCGGAGCCGAGGCGTTTCGCGCTCTGCGGCAGCGCCTGAAGGACGAAGAGCGACAGGCCCGCGAGGCGACGGTCAAGGTAAAGGCGGCTCCTCCGACCGCCATTCAGCCAACCGCCATTCCGCGGGGGCCGGCACCGCCCGCCAGCGCCCAGCGCCCGCAGGCTCAGACGAAGACCGACATGTCGTTCGGCCTCTGGGCGGGAATCGGCGGGCTCCTGGCATTGCTCGTGGTCGGTGGTGGCGCTTACTGGGTCCTCAAGGGCCGCGGCGACGCTCCGGCACCGGAGCCCTCGACCTCCGTCTCCACCTCGACGCTTCCAAGCCCGACGGCAGCCCCGTCGGCCGCCCCGACCGCTCCCCCGGTTTCGGAGCCGGTGGCCGCGGGTTCCGGGGTGCTCGACCGTCGACGCGCTGCCCTGGGCCGAGGTGGTCGAGGTGGTGGACGCGTCGGGCAAGAGAGTGTCGCTTCCTCCGACGCGCTTCACGCCGCTCTTCCTGACCTTGCCGATAGGCGAGTACACGGTGACGCTCAAGAACCCCCAGGCCGGCCCCGCGGTGACACGGAAGGCGCGCGTCCGGGCCGCGGCCACCGAGCCGTTGCTCGTCGAGCTCCAGCACGTCGACGCCGACGAATACCTTCGGAGGGTCGGCTTTTGAGGAGGCGGACCCGGAGCCTTCTCGCGCCGGTCGCCCTCTTGCTCCTGGCCCTGCCGGGGTTCGCGCGCCTCGCCTCGGCCGACTACAAGGACGGCTACAAGCAGGGCGTCGAGGCCGTCGAGAAGTCCAAGTGGGCAGACGCTGCCCGTCTGATGCAGGAGGCCATCGCTTCCAGGCCCACCGAAGGCGAGACGATCCGTTTCTACGGCCAGCGCTTCGAGACCTACCTGCCTCACTTCTACCTCGGGCTCGCCCTCTTCAACTCCGGCGATTGCCCGGGCGCTCTGCGGTCGTGGGCCATCTCCGAAGCCCAGGGGGCGGTGCGCAAGACCGATCAGTACCGGACCCTGGCGAAGAACAAGGGGGTCGTGCGAGGCCAAGTCCGCACCGCCCAAGCCCACTCCCCCGCCGTCTTGCCCGGGCCCGACCCCGCAGCCGTGGCCCAGGCCACGCAGGCGGCCGAAGCCGCGCTGAAGCGCGCCGACGACGCCATGCGAGCGGTGATAGCGCTTTCGGGTGATCCGGTTCTGGCCCCGCTCTGGAGCCAGGACGGCGCGCTCGGCCCGACCCAGGAACGGGCGCGGGAGGCTCTGGCCTCAGCCCGCGCCAAGCTCGAGGCCGCGCGCCGGAAGCCTGATCTCGGTCCGCTCGGGGAAGCGCGCGAGGCCGCGGACCGCGCGGCCCAGCAGCTCGACGGGGTGATGCAGCCATGCCACGCGAAGGCGCGCCGAGGCGACCCCTGCTCCCAAGCCGACTCCGTCGCCCAGCACCGTCCCCACGGCGCCGCCGACCAGGGCGCCGGCCCCGGACGAGCTGCGGGCCGGAGCGCGGGCGTTCTTCGCGGCCCAGTACCCGCAAACGGTAGCGCTCCTCGCGGGCGCGGACGCGCTCCCCGGCAAGGCGGGCGCTCAAGGCCTGATGCTGCGGGCGGCGGCCCGCCACGCCCTCTACCTGATCGGCGGGGAGAAGGATCAAGGCCTCCTGGCGAGCTCACAGGCCGACGCCCGCGCCTGCAAGAAGCTCGATCCTCAGGCGAGCCCCGATCCGCAGGCGTTCTCGCCCCCGCTTCGTCGAGCTCTTCAAGCAGAGCCGGTGACCGGGATCCTGGGGACGGTTGCCCCTGAAGGTGCGCCTATGGTATTCGTTGCTCCTTCCCGTGTTGGGCATGGAAAGGAGTCGTCCGATGCGGCGGACCATGATGGGTCTCGGTGTCCTGTTCCTGGCGGCCCCGTTGGCCATGGCGCAAACGAAGCCACGGGCCCGCACCATCCCCGTCCAGTTCCAGTTCGCGCCGCCCGGGGCCCGGGCCCTCGGCATGGGAGCCACGTTCGTCGCCGATCGCCGACGACGCGACCGCGGCCGAGTCGAACCCGGCCGGCCTCACCATCCTGACCAAGCCCGAGATCTCCGCGCACCTGCGCACCACGCGGTTCGAGAACGAGTTCGTCAACCCCTTCCTGGGTGACCCGAATCAGACAGGCGACCTTCGCGACGCAAGGTGGTCTCGCCCGCCTACTTCAGCTTCGTCTACCCCTTCAAGAGGCGCGGCGATCTCCGTCTACTACCAGCAGGCGACCAACTTCAAGAGCTCTTCCCGTTCTTCCGACCAGGGGGAGGTCTTCGAGGGCACGCCCGCGAACCTCGCCCTGAGCTCGAGTGCGGACCTCCTGCTCGACAACATCGGGGCCTCCGTGGCCTTCAAGATCACTCCCAACCTCGCGGTGGGAGCCTCCGTCCGGGATTCTCGCGCTCAGGTTCGCAGAACACCGGCAACGTCTTCGACTACGCCGACGTGGACGGGGACACGTATCGGCTGTCGCGGCAGATCAACGACGAGAACCGGCAGGTCACCTTCAACGTCGGCGTGCTCGTGAACCCGAACGGCAAGTTCTCGGCCGGGGTCGTTCTACGAGCAGGGCGGCAAGTACAGCCTCACGCGGATCGACGCAGGAGTTCTCCTCCGGCCCCAACTTCGGCGACGCCCTCGCCAGCGGACCCACCCCCGAGGACGTGGACTACCAGGTCCCGGACATCCTGAGCGGCGGCATCGCGTTCCGCCCCACCGACCGCTGGGTGTTGTCGACCGAGGTCCGGTGGATCAAGTACTCGGTGCTGTCCCCCAGTCGGGAAGACCTGACCGACAACGCCGACATCCTGGAGGGAATCGACGACGGCTGTCGAGTTCCACCTGGGCACCGAGTACACCTTCCTTTCGGGCAAGACGCCCTTCTCGATCCGGGCCGGCGTCTTCACCGATCCCGACCACGACGGCCAGAAGCTCCAGGATTCGAACCAGGTCCACGGCACCTTCGGAGCGGGCTTCGTGCTGGGCGGCCACTTCCAGATCGACTTCGCGGCGAACTTCGCGAAGCGCGCTGAAGGAAAGCCTGGTCTCGGTCGTCTATCGGTTCTGACCGACCGGGCGTCGGGGTTCGCGCTACTTCTTCTTGAGGTGGCTCTCGGTCTCGAGGGCGAGACTCCGGAACTCCGCGAACTCCTTGTCGTGCTCGGAGACCTCTTTCGCCTGGCGTGAGAACTCGAGCGCGTTCTGCGCGCAGTCCCAGTTCCCGAGCCGCGCGTGGGCGCGGGCGATCTCCAGGTACGGGCAGGTAGTCCATGAACCACATGCCGTAGATCCGCGCGCCGTGGCCCGGGTCCGCGCGCAGGGTCGCGGCCTCGATGAGCGCGTCGAGCGCCCGCTGCGGGTCGCCGCGGCGGTAGAGGTCCCGGCCGAGCTCGTAGTGGAAGTACCAGGGCGCGTCCTGGGGCCGGGTCTCCGGCTTCAGCTGGCAGCGCGCCAGGACCTCGGCGCGCAGCGTCGTCGACCTCGCGGCTCCGAAAGGACGACCGGCTTGCGCTCGTAGTCCCGGTAGCGAGGGACGGACCCGGAGCGCGGGGCGCTGGTCGCGGCGCGGGGCGGCGGCGGCTCGGCGCGCAAGCAGGACCCGTTGCGCGTCGAGCAGGGGCCGGCCGCGCTTCGCTCTTCGCGGCGAACCCCTCCTGCTCGGCGGCCACGAGATAGGCGCGCCCCGCATCGGGGTCGCCACTCATCTGGCAGGCCATCGCCAGGTAGAGATGGGGCAGGTAGTCGACGTACTCGACGCCTCCGACCGGCACGCGCAGGCCGCCGACGCCGCGCTGGCCGAGGGCCGTCTCCAGCGCCTTCCTGGCTTCGGCGCCCTTGCCCTGCTCGACGAGACGGACACCGGCCCGATAGGGCTCGAGCCAGGCCGAGGTTCTCCGGCCCGGCCAGGGCCAGGGTCGACAGGAGCAACGCGGTCGCGGCCAGCATTCAGGCCTCCTTCAGCGGGACAGGACGCCGAGCGTCGCGTCCGACCTTGGTGAACGCGGCGACGGCGCGGTCGAGGTGGGCCGTGGTGTGCCCGGCCGAGACCTGAACGCGGATCCGCGAGAGGCCCTTGGGCACCACCGGGTAGAAGAAGCCCTTCACGTAGATGCCCTCCTCGAGAAGAGCCCGGGCGAAGCGCTGGGCCAGGGGCGCGTCGTCGGGCGCGAACCGGGAGAACAGGATGGCCACGATGGGATGGACACCCGGCCGGATGTCGAAGCCCGCCGCGGTCATGCGCTCGCGAAAGACGCGGGTGTTGGCCTCCAGGCGGTCCCGAAGCTCGGTGGTCTCGGACACGAGCTCGAGGGCGCGAAGGGTGGCGCCGCAGACGGCGGCGGGGAGCGCGTTCGAGAAGAGATAGGGCCGGCTCCGCTGGCGGAGAAGCCCGATGATCTCCTTGCTTCCCGCGGTGCAGCCCCCGAGGGCGCCTCCGAGCGCCTTGCCGAAGGTGGTGGTGATGACGTCGATGCGTCCCGCCGACGCCGCAGTGCTCGAAGGTCCCCCGACCCGTCTTGCCCATGAAGCCCGTGGCGTGGCAGTCGTCCACCATCACGAGAGCCCGGTGGCGATCGGCGAGATCGCAGATCGCCCCGAGGGGTGCGATGTCGCCGTCCATCGAGAAGACGCCGTCCGTCACGATCATGCGGAAGCGCGCGCCCGGCCGCCTCCTCGAGCTTCGCCTCGAGGTCGGCCATGTCCGCGTGCTCGTAGAGGTAGCGCTTGGCCTTGCAGAGGCGCACCCCGTCGATGATCGAGGCGTGGTTCAGCTTGTCGGCCACGATCGCGTCGTCGGGGCCGAGCAGGGGCTCGAAGACCCCGCCGTTCGCGTCGAAGCAGGCGGCGTAGAGGATCGCATCCTCCATGCCCAGGAACTGCGCGACGCGACGCTCCAGCTCCAGGTGGAGGGCCTGGGTGCCGCAGATGAAGCGCACGCTCGACATGCCGTAGCCCCACTCGTCCAGGGAGCGGTGGGCGGCGGCGATCAGCTCGGGATGGCCCGAGAGGCCCAGGTAGTTGTTCGCGCAGAAGTTGAGCACGGGCTCGGGCTGCCCGCGACACGCGGATCTCGGCCCCCTGGGGCCCGAGGAGCGGCCATTCTTCCTTGAAGAGGCCCTGCTCCTGGATCTGCGTGAGCTCGCCGGCGAGGAACTCTCGGAACGCTGGGTCCATGGCGTGCTCCCTAACTCTACATCTCGTGGAGCTCGGGATCGACGCTGGGCGGCAGGACCCGCCGGCGCAAGCCCCGGAGCGCCTTCCGGGGCCCGTCGCTCGAAGGCTCACCCCCTCCTTCGGGGCGAGGGGATCCTCCATCACGTCCCCCATCTCCTCTTCGATCTTCTCCGGGTCCTCCCCCGACTCCATGCGGCGAAGCGCTTCCTCCATTCCCGCGCCCACCGGCATTCCCGTCGCCTCGAAGAGGCGCCTCATGAGCTTCGCCCCCTGCCGCGGGTCTTCCTCGTTCATGCCTTCGGCTTCCCGGCTCAGGGTCGCCATCGCCTGCTCGAGCCGCGCCTCGTCCATGCCCGGAGGAAGGCCAGGAAGGTCGGGCTCGACCGGCCGGGCCGGCTCTTCCTTGCGGCCCTTGGAGATCGCGAAGGACGAGACGCGTCGGGTCAGTCCTGGCCCGGCCGCAGCGAGGGCACGCCGGCTGCTTGTTCGTGTTCACGCTCCTCGACAGGAAGCTGAAGATCCGATGGCAGTCCGAGCAGTAGAACTCGTAGATCGGCATGGCTCATCAGTTACCACAAAGGCCGCGGGCCACAAAGCCTCGCCTTCCCGGCCGGGGGCGGTCAGTAGATCTTGAGGCCGAGCACGCGACGCCAGACCGTCATGTGGCGGACCTCGTCCACCAGGATGAAGGCCGCGGAGAGCAGGTAGTCCTTGGTCCGGATCTGGCTGATGACCGCGAGGTACGCGCGCTGTGCCGCCACCTCGATCTCGAGCGCCTGGCGAACGAGATCGTCGGCGCTCCGGAGGGGTCCCATCTCGTAGTGATCGAGCGGCGCGGGGGGCCGGCCGCCGCGTTCCTCGGCGATCGCGATCTGGGTGTCGCGATGGCCCAGGTGGTCGCCCCGGAACTCGACCGCGTAGTCCCGCAGGCCCGGGGGCACGAGCCGGCGCTTCAGCCCCTCGTCGTAGACGGCGATCGCGTGGTGCTCGAGGGCCAGGGCGGCATAGAGGATCGCCAAGTCGGTCTCCTCGCTCCGGGGCAAGGCCGTGGCCGTGCCCTCCAGCAGGCCGAGAACCAGGGGCGCGACGCCCGCGGCCTGCGCGATCCGAACCACGAAATCGCGGCGCGGCACCAGGACCTGGGTCGGCTCGTTCCGGCTCTCAGCCACGACTCGCCTCGGACTCGATCCAGAGAAGGGTCACGGTGAGCTGGCGCGAGAGCTCGACCATGTGCCCCGCCATGAGGTTCACGGCAAGGGGATCGCCGAGCGCAGGCAATCCCTCGGCATGCGCGTACACCAGCGCTTCCTGGGCCGTCCGCAAGGCCTCGAGCGACGTGAGCCCGGAGGCGGACGGTCGCGCCGCGGACGAGGGCGGCAGAGCGAGGCGACGGCGGAGGCGGGCGCGGGCCTGGCGCGCGCGCTCGTGGTCGGCGAGGGCGCTCAGGGAGAAGGCCTTGGCCCCCGGCGAAGCCTCGGCCAGAGCACGAAGACGCAGGTCCACTTCCTCCTCCAGGAGGTCGACGGCGGCGAAGACCGAGAGGGCGGAGGTGTACTCCGTGGCCTCTGCCGTCGAAGGCAGGAGGGCGCCGGCCCCCGGAACGCCCAACAGGGTTCCGAGCAGGGCCCTGCGATTCAACGGTCGCTCACCAGTGGAGGCCCACCGCGGTGCTCAAGGCGTGCAGACGACCGCTCGAGGATCCGATCTGGGTCAGACGGTATTCGAGGTTCAAGGAGAGCGCGCGCGAGACGCGGATCTCCAAGCCAGCCATCGCGTGGCCCCCGATCTCCATGTTGCCCTGGCCGGTCGGCACCTTGCGGTCCGTGAGCTCCGGGGCCTGGGCGATGAGGGCGGCGATGAGCGCGGCGTCGAAGGGCGCCGTCCCCGTGAAGATCAGGCTCTCGTCCTTGCACCGGATCCTGGCGAGTGATCGTGACCAGGAAGTCGAGGCCGAGGCCGAAGTAGGGCCGGAGCCTCAGGTGGTCGAGGGTATGGATCTCATACCTGAGCGCGAAAGGCGCCACCTCGAGAAGATGAAGCCGCGTCGTCACCTGGCGCCGCACGGGGAAGGGTGCGGCAGGAGGGCCGGCGAGGGCGTCGGCCGGGCTCGCCCCCGCGGCCAGGTTCGCCACGAAGGCGACGGAGTTGGTGGTCATGAACGGATCGCTCTTCGCGTCCGAGAAGGCGATCAGGATCTCGTACGACAGCGTGCCGCCTGGGACCCGGAGGAGGGGCAGGTCGATGAAGCCACCGACGTGATAGCCGCCCCCCACTTCGTAGGGGTTCCACGAAGGTCCGGCCAGGATCCCGACCTCGGACCCGATCCGCCCGAGATCGGGAAGCAGCTCGTGAACCTCGGGACCGGCCGACGAACGAGTCGAGGACGGCGGCGGCGGTCCCGGGGCGTCCTGAGGCGAAGCCGCCGGCGGTACCCAGAGCGCGGCGGCAAGGAGCGACCCGATCGTCCGACCCACTCTGCTCATGTGGTCCTTTCGGTCCGGCATTCTACCTTCTCCATGCGAAGCACGGCTTCGACCAGCGTGGGCGGCGCGTGGCATCCGCGGAGTGGGGAATGTAGGATGCCGCATGGCCATGCTCGCTCCCCTCCTCCTCTCGTGGCTCGCGGCCGCCGCGGCGCAGGCTCCGGCGCCCGCGGCCCACCCGACTCCAGCCCCCGCACAGGTGGCCTTCCCCGGGCAGTACGAGCCGGCCGCGCCGGACGCGAGGTTCCCGGTCTGGCCGAAGGGCTGCGCGCGCTTCGAAGGCGGGGAGAGGACCGAGTGCCTGGAGTTCGTGGCCTTCGACTACGGACGGCTCTCGCGCTACGCCGCCGCCAACGCAGCCCTCGGGGCGCCGCGGTCCGGCGAGCGGCGCGTGGTCTTCTTCGGCGACTCGATCACCGACAACTGGTCGAAGGCGGGGTACGGCGGGTTCTTCGCCGGCCGGCCCTACGTGAACCGCGGCATCGGCGGCCAGACCACCGCCCAGATGCTCGTGCGTTTTCGGGCCGACGTCCTCTCTCTGAAGGCCGATGCCGTCGTGATCCTGGCGGGGACGAACGACATCGCCGGCAACGCCGGGCCGGTCGCCCTCGAGGTAGTCGAGAACAACCTGGCGACGATGGCCGAGCTCGCGCAGGCTCACCACTTGAAGGTCGTGCTCGCCTCGCTGCTTCCCGTGTCCGACGACAAGAAGGACGCGAAGGGTGAGGCGATGGTGCGAACCAGGGATCGGCCGACCGCGACGCTCTTCACCTTGAACCGCTGGCTCGCCGACTACGCACGGACCAACCATCACGTCTACCTCGACTACTTCTCGGCGCTCGCCGACGCGAACCGACTGCTCAAGCCGGAGCTCACCGACGATGGCCTGCACCCGAACGCCGCCGGCTACGCGGTGATGGCCCCTCTCGCCGAGAAGGCGATCCGCGAGGCGCTCGAGCTGCACTGATGCCAAGGGGGGCAACGGGCCTGCGCGCTCTCGTCGCGACCTTGACTCTCACGGTGCTGCCGGCGCCGGCCACCGCGGCGGGGGCGAGCCCCGCGACGTCCGGGCCCGTTCACCTCGATCGCGCCGGTGAGAGGTGGGCCGAAAAGACCTTGCGCAAGCTCTCCGCGGAAGCGAAGGTCGGCCAGCTCTTCATGATCTGGGCGCGCGCGCGCTTCTTCAACACCGACGGCCCGGACTATGGCGAGCTCAGGGACCGCGTTCGCCGCTACCACATCGGCTCCGTCGCGATGAGCGTCCCCGTGGAAGCGGGCGTCCTCCTGAAGACTGGACCCTACGAAGCCGCGATGCTGCTGAACCGGCTGCAAGACGGACTCGAGCCTTCCCCTCCTCGTCGCCGCGGACTTCGAGCGCGGCGTCTCGACCCGCCTCTTGGGCAGCACGGTATTCCCCCACGCCATGGCCTTCGGAGCCGGAGGGCGGGCCGATCTGGCCGAGGCCTTCGGCCGGATCACCGCCCAGGAAGCGCGCGCGGTGGGCGTCCACTGGAACTTCTTTCCCGTGGCCGACGTCAACTCCAACCCGAAGAACCCGATCATCAACACGCGCTCCTTCGGCGAAGACCCAGGGCTCGTGGGCGAGATGCTGGCCGCGCACATCCGCGGGGCGCGCGCGGGCGGCCTCCTCACTACCGCGAAGCACTTCCCCGGCCACGGCGACACCGACAGCGACTCGCACTTCGGGGTGGCGCGGGTCAACGGAGACCTGGCCCGCCTCGAGGCGGTGGAGCTCCTTCCCTTTCGGCGCGCCATCGAGGCTGGCGTCGACTCCGTCATGGTCGCGCACGTCACCGCCCCGGCTCTGGAACCCGACCCGAGCCGGGTGTCCACGACCTCGCCCCGGGTCGTGACCGAGCTGCTGAAGAACAAGCTCGGCTTCAAGGGCCTCGTGGTCACGGACGCGCTGGACATGGCGGGCCTCACCGCCCTCTACCCGGGCCACCTGGGTCGGGAGGCGGTCGACGCCTTCAAGGCGGGCAACGATCTCCTCCTCATCCCCGCCGACCTCGACGCCGTCCTACCACGCCATGCTCGACGCGGTGCGCACCGGGGAGATCTCCGCCACTCGCCTCGACGATTCGGTTCGAAAGATCCTGCGCCTGAAGGCCGCGCTCGGCCTGCCCAAGGAACGCCGGGTCGAACGTCGCCCAGATCGCGACCCGGGTCGGGCGTCCCGAGAACCTCCAGACCGGACAAGACGCGGCCGACGCGGCGGTCACCCTGGTGCGGGACAACGGGAAGGTCCTTCCCCTCGCGGTCACCGCGAGCGCCCCGGGCAGCCTCCCTTATTCGGCCCCGGCCAAGGCTCAGAACCGGGTGCTGGCCCTCATCTTCGCGAACGACTTCCGCGGCGAGCCAGGGCGGGTGTTCGAGGCCGAGCTCCGCTCGCGCATTCCCGACGTGGCGGTGACCCTCCTGGATCCACGGTCGGCGGGGGCGGCGGCCGCGGAGGTGCTGGAGGCGGCAGGGCAGGCCCAAGCGGTGATCGCCGCCATCTATGCCATTCCCGAGCCGGGTCAGGAAGCGCAACGATCCGACGCGATGCGGGGGCTGCTGCAAGCGGTGCTCGACCGGGCCCGCGAGCGCACGGTCGTGATCGCGATGGGCAGCCCCTACGTGGCCACGGCCTTCCCTGCCCTTTCGACCTACCTTTGCACTTTCTCCGACGCGACCGTGTCCGAACGCGGCGCGATCAAAGCCCTCTTCGGCGAGATACCGATTCACGGTCGCTTGCCGGTGACGATCCCTGAGGTTGCGGAGCGTGGCGCGGGCCTCGATCGCGATCGCACGAAGTGAGGAGGGTAGCGTCGTGAGCCAGATCCGGATCGCCTTGTTGTGGCTCGCGCTGCCCTGGGCAGCCGGCGTCGAGGGGGCCGAGGATGGGAAAGTCGCCGAAAAGGTGCGCGAGGTGGACAAGGTGGCGGCTTTGGGCCCCTTCGCGCCGAGCTGGGCGTCCCTCGCGAAGTTCAAGACCCCGGAGTGGTACGAGGACGCCAAGTTCGGGGTCTTCATCCACTGGGGGATCTACTCCGTGCCCGCGTTCGGCAACGAGTGGTACCCGCGCAACATGTACAAGCAGGGCGAGAAGGAGTTCGCGCACCACGTCGCCACCTATGGTCCGCAGTCGAAGCTTCGGCTACAAGGACTTCATCCCGCATGTTCAAGGCCGAGAAGTTCGACGCCCGGCGCTGGGCGGCGCTCTTCAAGGCCGCGGGCTTTCGCTACGTCGTTCCCGTGGCCGAGCACCACGACGGCTTCCCCATGTACGACTGCTCCTTCACCGACTGGAGCGCGGCCAAGATGGGGCCGAAGCGCGACGTGGTGGGCGAGCTCGCGGAAGCCACGCGGGCCGAGGGGCTGATCTTCGGCCTCTCCTCCCATCGCATCGAGCACTGGTGGTTCTTCGGCGAGGGCATGAAGTTCGACTCCGACGTCAAGGACCCGCGCTACGCCGGCCTCTACGCCCCCGCCGCCGACCGGGAGCGCTCGGAGAAGCAGGAGACTCCGCCGAGCCAGGAGTTCCTCGACGACTGGCTCGCGCGCACCGCCGAGCTCGTCGACAAGTACAAGCCCCAGCTCGTGTGGTTCGACTGGTGGATCGCGCAGCCGGCGGCGCACACGAACCTCCAGAAGTTCGCGGCCTTCTACTACAACCGCGGCCAGGAGTGGGGCAAGGGAGTCGCGATCAACTACAAGAAGCACGGCGGCGAGTCCTTCCCCGACACCGCGGGCGTTCTCGACATCGAGCGCGGCCAGCTCGCGAACCTACGGCCGCTCTTCTGGCAGACCGACACCTCGGTCTCCAAGACCTCCTGGGGCTACGTCAAGAACCACGAGTACAAGACGGTCGATTCGATCGTGGACGACCTCGTGGACATCGTCAGCAAGAACGGCAGCCTGCTCCTCAACATCGGACCCAAGCCCGACGGTACGATCGCGGAGCCCGAGGAGAAGATGCTGCGCGAGATCGGCCAGTGGCTCGCGGTCAACGGCGAGGCCATCTACGGGACCCGGCCCTTCGTCATCTTCGGCGAAGGCCCGACCGCCGTGGTCGAGGGACCCTTCGCCGACGAGAAGCGCAAGCCCTTCACCGCCGAGGACGTCCGCTTCACCACGAAGGATGGCAAGCTCTACGCGATCGTGCTCGACTGGCCCGCGAGCGGACGCGTGACCATCCGCTCGCTCTCCCGCAAATCGACGCACTGGACGCGCGAGATCGCGTCGGTCGAGCTCCTGGGGGCCAAGGCCCCCGTGACGTGGTCGCGCGACGACACGGGCTTGACCGTCGAGCTGCCCGCTGCCCGTCCTAGCTCGTACGCCCTGGCCTTGCGCATCGCCGGACGCTGACGGGGTGGCCCGTCTGGCCCCGGTGAGCGTAGACTAGCGCGCATAGAAACCATGACGGGGCCGGCCGATGTCCCCCGGGTCGCAAGTGGTGCGGAGCCGAGCGCTCGAGCCGAGAGCGACGACCGCTATCGGCAGTTCCTCGCCCTGAGCGGGAACGCCATCGCCCGCTTCACCCTCGATCAGCCGGTGAACGTCGGGGCGCCGCAGGAAGAGCAGGTTGCTCGGATCGCCCAGCATAGCCGTATCGCCGACTGCAACGAGCTGTTCGCGCGCCTTTATGACCGCGACGCGGCGGCGATGGTGGGGCGCCTGCTCCCCGAGCTGATGCCGCACGACGACCCGGAGCGGCTCGAGGGCATTCGCCAGTTCGTGCGCGCGGGCTATCGGCTGGTCGACGGCGAGGAGGTCCACCGTCTGGAGGATGGGTCGAGCCGCTGGGTGAACGGCAGCGCGCTCGGCGTGATCCAGGAGGGCCGCCTCCTCAGCTACTGGCTCACCCTCACCGACATCACCGCGCGAAAGCAGGCCGAGGAAGACCGGGAGCGACGCGGCCGGATCCTGGAGGCGGTGGCCTTCGGCGCCGCCCAGCTCCTCGAGCCTGGGCGTTGGCTCACCCACATCGACCTCGCCCTGGAGCGACTAGGGCGCGCCGTGAACGTCTCTCGCATCGGCATCACCCGAAACGAGGTCGACCCCGACCATGCGCTCCGCGGCGTGCTTCTCGCCGAATGGGCCGCGCCGGACATACCGCGGCTGTTGAGGGAGCCTCGCATCAAGGAGGGCATCCGCTGGCAGGACGTCGGCTTGGGGCATCGGCAAGACAGCATGCGGCAGGGCCAGCCGCTGGTCGCCATCGTGAGCCGTCTCTCCGAGGAAGAGCAGGCGGTGTTCAAGATCCTGGGCACGAAGTCCTTCGCCGCGGTGCCGATCCTCACCAACGGCCAGTGGTGGGGGGTCATGGGCATCCACGAGATGGGCTTCGAGCGCCAGTGGTCGGGCCCCGAGATCGAGGCCCTGAAGGCCGCGGCCGCCGTCCTCGCCGCCGCCATCGAGCGCGAGCGCGCCGAAGAGGCCATACGGGAGAGCGAGGAGCGATTCGAGAGACTGGCCGCGGCGGCGTTCGAGGGGATCGCGATCACCGAGGGGGGCGCTGTTCATCGACGCGAACGAGCAGCTCGCCGCGCTCCTGGGCTACAGCGTGGCCGACCTGGTCGGGCGCGAGGTCATGGCCTTCGTGGCCGACGAGGATCAGGAGCGCGTGAGGGCGAGCCTCCGTAGCGCCTCCGAAGAACCCTACCAGCACCTGGCCCGACGTCGGGACGGCTCGGTCTTTCCGGTCGAGGTCCGCGCCCGCTCCCTTCCCCATCGGGGCCGCACCGTGCGGGTCAGTGCCATCAACGACGTGTCTGCCCGGGTCATGGCGAAGGCCCGCCAGAGCCGTCTCGAAGCCGAGCTCCGGCAGGCGGCCGAGGAGTGGCGGCAGACCTTCGACGCCCTCGACCTCGGCATCATCCTCGCCGACGCCCTGGGGCGCATCGTGCGCCTCAACCGGACCGCGCGCGACTTCCAGACCGGGTCGACCTATGCGGACGCGGTGGGGCGGAAGCTCGAGGACATCGCCGATCGCGAGCCGTGGCGAACCGTTCACCGGCTCCACGGGGAGGTCGGGGAGACCCGCGTGTCGGTCGTGGGGGAGGCGCACGAAGAGTCGAGCGGGCGCTCGTTCTATCTCCTGGGAAGCCCCTGGTTTCGTGGGGAGGGGGAGCCACCCTGGCGGGTCATCACCTTCCGCGACGTGACCGACTTCATGGCCATGCAGAGCCAGCTCCGGCGGGCGCGGACCATGGAGGCGCTCGGGTCCCTGGTGGCGGGGGTCGCCCACGAGGTGCGCAATCCGCTCTTCAGCATCTCGGCCACCGTGGATGCGCTCGAGAGCGAGCTTGGGAAAGGGGCGGAGTTCGTGGAGGGCGCGGCCCTGCTGCGCTCCCAGGTCGATCGCCTGAACCAGCTCATGCGCGACCTCCTCGACTACGGCAAGCCTTCGGTGCTGCGCCGGGGACCCACGCGCCTCCTCGACGTGGTGCGGCGCGCGGTCCGCTCCTGCGCCACCCTCGCCCGGGAGCGACAGGTCCGAGTGGCGGACGAGGTCGCGGACGACCTGCCCGCGCTCGATATCGACGCCGCCCGGGTCGAGCAGGCCCTCGAGAACCTGCTCGCCAACGCGATCCAGCACTCGCCCCGCGATTCCGTGGTCCGCATCGTGGGAAGCCTCGACACGGAGGGCCCCTGGCCTTGCGCCCGTTGCGCGGTCGAGGACGAGGGTCCGGGCCTGCCCGGCGAGAACCTGAAGCAGGCGTTCGAGCCGTTCTTCAGCCGCCGCAAGGGCGGGACCGGGCTCGGGCTCCCGATCGTGCAGCGCGTGGCCGAGGCCCACGGCGGCGACGTGTTCGCCGAGAACCGGCCGGGGGCCGGCGCCCGCTTCACCCTGATCCTCCCCGTCGGCAACATCGACTCCCCGGCGGAGGCGCCCGATGCCTGAGGGGACGATCCTCCTCGTCGACGACGAGGACGATGTGCGGCTTCCCTTGCGGCGCTTCCTGACCAACAAGGGCTACCGGACGCTCGAGGCCGGAGGCCTGGCCGCCGCGCTGGAGATCGTGCGCAAGCAGCAGCCGGACACCGCGATCGTGGACTTCTCGCTGCCCGACGGGGACGGCCTCGACGTCTTGCGAGCCCTGAAGGCCCAGGACGCGTCGCTGCCCGTGGTCCTCCTGACCGGGCACGGGAGCATCGATCTCGCGGTGCGGGCGATCAAGGAGGGAGCGGACCAGTTCCTGACCAAGCCCGTGGAGCTCTCCGCCCTGCTCGTCGTCGTCGAGCGCGGCCTCGAGACACGCCGCATGCGGCGGGTCTCGCTGGTGGGCAAGTCGGCGCAGACCCGCCAGGCGGTGGACCCGTTCTTCGGCGAGAGCCCCGCCATCCGCAAGCTCGCGGCCGAGGCCGCTCGCGTCGCCTCGTCCTCGGTGCCGGTCCTCATCCACGGAGAAACGGGCACGGGCAAGGGCGTCCTCGCCCGTTGGTTCCACGGGAACGGGCCGCGCGCCGACGAGGCCTTCGTGGACCTCAACTGCGCCGGTCTTTCCCGCGAGCTCCTGGAGAGCGAGCTCTTTGGCCACGAGAAGGGGGCGTTCACCGGGGCGGTGGCGTCCAAGCCCGGCCTCCTCGAGATGGCCCACAAGGGCACGCTCTTCCTCGACGAGATCGGCGACGTGGACCTTCAGGTGCAGGCCAAGCTGCTGAAGGTCGTCGAGGACTTCCGCTTCCGGCGCCTGGGCGACGTGCGGGACCGACAGGTCGACATCCGGCTGGTGGCCGCGACCCACCGGGACCTCGGGCGCCTCGTCACGGAGCAGAAGTTCCGGGAGGACCTCCTCTATCGCATCAATGCCCTCCCCCTCGTCGTCCCTCCCTTGAGGGAACGCGGCCACGACGTCGTGCTGCTCGCAAGGCGGCTCGTGGAGCGCATCGGCGCCGAGATGGGCCGACCCCGGGTCACGCTGTCGGACGGGGCGGAGCGAGCGCTCAAGGCACATCCCTGGCCGGGCAACATCAGGCAGCTCCGGAACGTGCTGGAGCGGGCCGTGCTCCTCTCGGACCATCCCGTCCTGAGCGACGCCGATCTGGGTGGAGGCTTGCCCGCGAGTGGACCTGCGTCCGCAACCGGCCCCTTGGGAACCCTCGCCGAAGCCGAGCGCCTCCACATCGAGGCCGTGCTGCGCGAAGAGCACGGGGCGGTGCCCCGGGCGGCGGAGCGCCTGGGCCTGTCGCGAAGCGCTCTCTACGAGCGCATCAAGAAGCACGGAATCGTGTTGGCTCGAAGGCCCGCCGAGGGCTGATCCGGCCAGCGAGCGGACCGCATTCTCCGGATTTCAGGACGCAGTCTTTGCGGAAGCCGGACGCGGCTCCGGCGCCCGTTGAGACCCCTGGCCCCGCTATCCCTTCTGGGCCTGTGACTTGCGGCTCTGACCCCTTCCTGGCAGTCGAGTTGCATTGCGGACCCGGGATGAGCCTCTGCGAAGCTGCCCCCCCCGTGGGCGAATCCGAATCGGAAGAGACCCGCGGCAGCGCGAGCCGCACCTTGCTCCGTCTCGTGGGCTTCGTGGCTTCGGCGCTCGACGTGCGGTTCGCGTTCGTGGTGGCCTTCGATCCTCCGTCCGAGCCGCGCCGCCTCTCCCTTTGGCTCGCTCGTGACTACGGCCTTCGGTCGGATTTCGCGCAGCTCGAAACGCCTGAGGGCGTGGAGAGCGCGGGCTTGCCCTTGGGCCGTGTCCTGCACCGCGCCCTTCCGCACGAGCCCGAGCTGGCCGATACCAGGCCCACCCACTGCTTCACCTTGCCCCTCCTCGACGCCCGGGGCCAACTCGCCGGCCACCTCGGCGTCCTGGACGCGGAGGGCTCGTGCCGGTTCGCGACGCGCGAGCGTCTCGGCCCCCTCACCCGACGGGCCGCGGTCGAGGTCGAGCGATGGGTCGGCATGAGCTCCCGATAAGGTCGAAGCGGACGGAGGCGCAAGGCCCACAACGAGGTTAGGATGTGGCCCCGGTGGCGCGGCGGCTCGCGCTTCGAGGAGAAGGACCGGCCCATTGAGCTACCGCGCCTGGTTTCAGTGCATCAACCCCGAGTGCGGCCACACCCATCGCCTGAACGAGGTGGTCTACCGCTGCGTCCGTCTGCCGGAGCCTCCTCGAGGTCAAGCACGACGTCGAGGCCCTCCGCCAGCGGAGCGCCGTCTCCTGGATGCGGCTCTTCGACGACCGCTACAAGACCGGCCAGTGGCCCTACGGCTCCGCGATCTGGGGCAAGAAGGAGTGGGTGCTGCCGGGAGTCGACAACGAGAACATCGTGTCGATGTACGAAGGGGGCACGAACCTCTTCTGGACCGAGCGGCTGGGCAAGGTGATCGGGGTGCGCGACCTCTGGGTGAAGCAGTGCGGCTTGAGCCACACCGGCTCGTTCAAGGACCTGGGCATGACCGTGCTCGTGTCCCAGGTGAAGCAGATGATCGCCGAGGGCGTGCCCATTCGCGCCGTGGCCTGCGCCTCGACCGGCGACACCTCGGCCGCCCTCGCCGCCTACTGCGCCGCCGCGGGCATCCCCTCCATCGTCTTCCTGCCCAAGGACAAGGTCTCTCTCGCCCAGCTCATCCAGCCCGTCGCCAACGGCTCCCTCGTGCTCTCCCTCGACACCGACTTCGACGGCTGCATGGCCCTCGTGGCGCGGCTCACCGAAGACCCGGGCATCTACCTCGCGAACTCGATGAACTCCCTGCGCGTCGAGGGACAGAAGACGATCTCGATCGAGATGGTCCAGCAGTTCGACTGGGAGGTTCCGGACACGATCATCATCCCCGGAGGCAACCTCGGGAACGTCTCGGCCCTCGGCGCCGGCTTCGAGCTGATGCACGACCTCGGCCTCATCGCCCGGTTGCCCCGCATCGTGGTGGCCCAGGCGGAGCGGGCGAACCCGCTCTACCAGGCCTACAAGCAGGGATGGGAGACGTTCCACGCCGTCACCGCGCAGACCACGGCGGCCAGCGCGATCCAGATCGGCAACCCGGTGAGCGTGCAGAAGGCCATCCGCATCCTGAAGAAGTTCGAGGGCATCGTGGAGCAGGCCAGCGAGGACGAGCTGGCGGACGCGGCCGCCCTCGCCGACCGCTGCGGCATGTTCAACTGCCCCCACACCGGAGTGGCCCTGGCCGCTCTCATCAAGCTGAAGGACCGGGGGCTCATCCGCCCCGAGGAGCGGGTCATCGTGATCTCGACCGCGAACGGCCTGAAGTTCTCCGAGTTCAAGGTCGGCTACCACCGCGGCACCCTCGAAGGTGTCACCTCGCGGCACGCCAACCTCCCCGTGGAGCTGCCCGCCGACTTCGACGCCGTCCGCCGCGCCATCGACGAACGGGTCGACACGCACTGAGGTAGACTCCCCTGTCGGGCTCGCGGGAGACGACCAAGGAGACGAACATTTCATGGCCAAGAGTGGTTGGGGCCAGGGTCCGATCGACATCGGGCCCGAGGGCCTCCGCCTGCCCCCGTTCCCTCGTCCGAACCCGGGCATGCTCCGGATCGGTGCGATCGTCCTCTTCGCGGTGGTACTGCTCTTCACCGGCTACTACCAGGTCGAGCCCGACGAGGTGGCGGTGATCCAGCGCTTCGGGGCCTACGAGCGCACGACCAACCCCGGGCCGCATCTCAAGATCCCGTTCGGGGTGGAGCAGGTGACGAAGGTGCCGGTCCAGCGCCAGCTCAAGATGGAGTTCGGATTCCGCACCGTCCGCGCCGCCGCGCGCTCCGAGTTCGCCCCCGAGTCGCCGGAGACCCTGGGCGAGTCCGTCATGCTCACCGGGGACCTGAACGTGGCGGTCGTCGAGTGGATCGTGCAGTTCCGGATCAAGGACCCGCGCCAGTACCTGTTCCACGTCCGCGACGTCCCCGAGACCTTTCGCTACATGTCCGAGGCGGCGATGCGCATGGTGGTGGGCGACCACAGCGTCGACGAGGTGCTGACCATCGGCCGCGAAGAGGTGGCCCTTCGGGCCAAGGAGGAGCTGCAGCGGCTTGTGCGAGCTCTACGGAATCGGCATCGAGGTCCAGCAGCTCGTCCTGCAGGACGTCAACCCGCCGACCCCGGTCAAGCCCGCCTTCAACGAGGTGAACCAGGCCATCCAGGAGAAGGAGCGAGCCATCAACGACGCCTGGGCCGAGTACAACAAGGCGGTGCCGAAGGCCAAGGGCGAAGCCGAGCAGGCCGTGCGCGCGGCCGAGGGCTACGCCGTGGAGCGGGTCAACAACGCGGAGGGCGACGCCAAACGGTTCGACGCCCTCTACGACGAGTACCGGAAGGCGCCCGCCGTGACCCGGAAGCGGATGTACCTCGAAACCATGAGCCAGCTCATGCCCAAGCTCGGGAAGAAGATCGTGCTCGACGACAAGGCGAGGAACATCATGCCTCTGCTTCAGCTCGACAACGAACCGAAGGAAAAGGAGAAGGCCCAGTGAGCCGCCCCTGGCGCATCGCGGCGGTCCTCCTCGCCCTCTTCGTGCTGAACTCGGCCATCTACACCGTGAACGAGACCGAGCAGGCGATCCTCGTTCAGTTCGGACGCCCGGTGGGCGGGCTCGTCAAGGAGCCCGGCCTTCACGTGAAGATTCCGTTCGTCCAGGTCGTCCACCGGTTCGACAAACGCTGGCTCGAGTACGACGGCGACGCCACCGAGATCCCCACCCGGGACAAGAAGTACATCTGGGTCGACACCTACGCGCGGTGGCGCATCCGGATCCCCTGCGCTTCTACCAGGCCGTGCGTGACGAGCGAGGGGCGCAGAGCCGCCTCGACGACATCGTGGACGGCGAGACCCGGAACGCGGTGGCCTCGTTCGACCTCATCGAGGTCGTGCGCTCGAGCAATCGGCCCTTCCAGACCACCGAAGAGCTCGAGGGCATCGGCGCCGCCGAGGCCATGGCGAAGATCCAGGCCGGACGAGCCAAGATCGCGCAGATCATCCTGGACAAGGCGGCCAAGATCACCCCGGAGTTCGGCATCGAGCTCGTGGACGTGCGCTTCAAGCGCATCAACTACGTGGAGACGGTGCAGCAGAAGGTCTTCGAGCGGATGAGCTCCGAGAGAAAGCGCATCGCCGAGCGCAGCCGTTCCGAGGGACAGGGCCGTGCCGCCGAGATCCGCGGCCAGAAGGAACGGGACGTCCTCGCCGCCTCCTCCGCCGGATACCGCTCGGCCCAGGAGCTGAAAGGGCGCGGCCGACGGCAAGGCCACTGCGATCTACGCCCGGGCCTACAACAAGGAGCCCGAGTTCTACCAGTTCTGGAAGACCATGGAGACGCTCGACCAGAGTCTCGACGCCAAGACCTGGCTGATCCTCACCACGGACTCGGAGATGCTGAAGTACCTGAAGGCCCCGGGCGGAAGGTAGCGCGTCCGAGGAAAGGCGACCTCGAGAGACCTACAGCCACCGGAGTGAACCAACGAATGGCCATGAGCGAACCCCGCCCCGGCGACGGTCTCCTCCTGCCCC
Organism: uncultured Acidobacteriota bacterium; assembly: GCA_963760685.1. Taxonomy (GTDB): domain Bacteria; phylum Acidobacteriota; class Vicinamibacteria; order Fen-336; family Fen-336; genus CAVXEA01. The sequence continues at coordinate 908,123 of CAVXEA010000003.1, read as the reverse complement.
GAACCTGCGGAGAGCTTCCCGCCTGGGAGGTGACAGACCTGCCCGGGCCGCCGCCCTTCGGTTTCCGGAACGTGCTCAAGGTGATCGGGCCCGGCGCGGTCATGGCCGCGACCTCCATCGGAGGCGGTGAGTGGCTCGTCGGTCCCGCTGCCGCGGTCAAGTACTCGGCCTCGATCTTCCTGATCGTGACCGTGGCCATCGCCCTCCAGGTCGTCTTCAACCTGGAGGCGATCCGCTACACGCTCTACACGGGAGAGCCGATCTTCGGCGGGATCATGCGGCTCAAGCCCGGGCCCCGCTTCTGGGCCGCCTTCTACACGGTCATCGGCTTCCTCCAGCTCGGGTGGCCGGCCCTGGCAGGAAGCGCCGCGGCGACGCTCCTGAGCGCGTGGATGGGGCGGGTGCCGGAAGCCGCCGACCGGGAGGTCCTGGCCTGGATTGCCACCGCCCTGATCGCGTTCGTGGTCCTGATCCTTTCCTTCGGCGGCACCATCGAGCGGATGCTCGAGTACTTCGCCTGGACGATGCTCGCCGTCGTGTTCGTGTTCCTGATCTTCGTCAACGTGGCCTTCGTCCCGTTCTCCCACTGGGCGGAGACCTTCACCGGATTCTTCCAGTTCACCGGGCTGCCGCGGCCGATCGACTGGGCCCTCATCGGGGCCCTCGCGGCCACCGCCGGATCCGGTGGGCTCGGGAACCTGACCGTGACCAACTGGGTCCGCGACAAGGGCTTCGGCATGGGCGCCAAGGTCGGCGCCATCCCCAGCGCCATCGGCGGCCACGAGATCACGCTCTCCCACGTGGGCAAGGTCTTCCCTGCCAACGAGGACAACCTGCGACGGTGGCGCGAGTGGCTGCGCTACGTCCACGCCGACCAGATCTGGGTGTGGGGACTCTTCTGCTTTCTCGGCATGTACCTGAACGTCAACCTCGCCACCTTCGTCGTCCCCCGGGGCACGGACCTCCAGGGCCTCGCCGCCGGTTCCTACCAGGCCAAGTACCTTGCCGAGACCATCTGGCCCGGCTTCTGGTTCCTCACCCTCTTCAACGGCTTCTGGCTCCTCTTCAAGACCCAGCTCGGCAACACCGACGTCCTCGTGCGGACCGTCACCGACGCGGCGTGGATGGCGAGCCCACGCGCGCGAAACTGGGCAGGAGGAATCCGCGCCATCTACTACGGGATCCTGCTGGTGTTCTCCCTCTGGGGAATCCTGGCCATCCGCTCGGCCTCGCCGTTCCGCCTCTTCACCGTCCTCGCCAACGTCGCGGGCCTGGTCCTGGCCATCGGCGCCGTTCAGATCCTCATCGTGAACCGCCGGTTCCTGCCGCGGCCGGTGCGTCCCGCCTTGTGGCGCGAGGCAGCCCTCCTGGCCTGCGCGGTCTTCTACGCGTTCTTCTCGTTCTTCGCCATCCGAGCGCTCGTGCGCTCCTTCCTGCCCGGAGCAAACCCATGAGAGCCCTCGTCTACGTCGGCCCCGAGAGGATGGAGATGCAGGACCTGCCCACGCCGACCCCCGGGGAAGGCGAGGTGTTGCTCCAGGTCTCGGCCGCGGGCATCTGCGGCTCGGACATCCACGGCTTCCTCGGCCACAGCGAACGCCGGCAGCCCGGGCTGGTCATGGGCCACGAAACCGTGGCGCGGATCGCGGGCGTCTCCTCCGGGGTGACCGGCTGGAAGGAATCGCAGCGCGTCTGCTTCAACCCCCTGGTGAGCTGCCGCTCGTGTCCGGCGTGCCTCGCGGGGCGACAGAACGTCTGCCCCGATTGGAAGATCTTCGGCATGGACCGCCTGCACGGGACCTACGCCGAGTACGTCAGCGTGCCCACCTGCCAGCTCTTCTCCCTTCCGGAATCGCTTCCCGAGGCCGAGGCCATCCTGGCCGAGCCGATGGCGGTCGCGATCCACGCCTTCCGCATCTCCCTGGTCGAAGCGCCCCGCACCATGGTCATCGTCGGTGCGGGACCGATCGGCGCTCTGGCCCTGCTCCTGGCCAAGATCCGCGGAGTGCCCAAGGTCTGCGTGATCGACGTCAACGATGCACGCCTGGCAGCCGCGCGGACCCTGGGCGCGGACCTCACGATTCACAGCGGTCGCGAGAATGCGGAGGAAGTGCTGCGGTCTTGGACGGAGGGACGCGGCGCCGAGCACGTGGTCGAGGCGGTGGGGCATGCCGCGACGAGACGCGCCGCCGTCGCCGCGTGCGGCAAGGGCGGCCGCCTCCTCTTCCTGGGCCTCGCCGAGAACGATTCGCCTCTGCCCTGGATCGAGATGACGCGAAACGAGCTCTCCGTCTTCACCTCGTTCGCCTACACCCCGCGCGACTTCGAGGCCTCGGTGCGACTGCTCGAGACCCGGCCTTTCGACCTCAAGCCGTGGACGGACACCATGCCCCTCGGCGAGGGCGAGGCTGCCTTCCGCAAGATGGCTCACGACCCCGGCGCGACCCTCAAGCTGATGCTGAAGGTCTGAGCCATCGCTAGTCCGGATCATTCGTGAGGCCGCGTGATGTTCCGAACGAATGATCCGTTCTGAAGTCGTCAGACGGCTCCTCAATGGCCCTCTTGGCGCACGACACGGCGATGGATTGGCGATGGCGTGGAAAGGGGCTCGGGCTGGTGCCCGAATGGCCCCTTACATGTGGCCAGATCGGACTATTCACGAAGCGGTCAGGTGGACTTCGTGAATAGTCCGGGCTAGGCCGGCGAAGACACGAAGTAGGGCTGTCCCAGGAAGTCGCTCTTGAACCCCGGCCACAGCGCGACGCCGGCGTTGGACCGCACCTCGAAGTAGTACTGCAACGGGTACGGTGACTGCGTGTAGTCGGCGGGCACCGTGGCGCGCCACACAGCACCTTCCCGCTCCATGTCCAGGGCGCTGTAGGTTTCGGCCTGGTTGAGGTGGCGGTACTGGAGGCGGACGGAGGTCGCGTCGGGCGACACGCGGGCCACGAGAGGGCACGGCCTGCCCGGGCACGAAGGACGCGGCCGGGCGTGTGCTCCACCGCCACGACCGGCCTTCGGGGTGGGTCGAGAACGGCGGCGATCGCGGCGGCCACTCGTTCCTTGGACACCGCCCCCGCGCCCTCTGGCGCTCGCGTCTCGATGCGCGGCGATGTCCCGGTCGATCGCGGCCAGCCGGTCCTGCCAGTGGCCCCGCAGATGGGAGTCGAACCCGAAGGTGATGTCGCGAACGTAGACGGTGGCGGGCCCGGCCGCGAAGTCGGCCCAGGCGCTTCGGGCCTCACGGTACTGGCCGAGCGCCTCGTCCCGCGCGCGGGGGTCGCCGGTGCGATCGAAGATCCCGAAGAGGACGCGCGGCCCGGAGCTTCCGCGCGAAGAACCGGCCGAGGCCGGCGGCGATCGCGCAGTCGACGGCGACCCGCCGGTAGCGAGGATCCGTGCGGTCGGCGAGCCCGGGCCCCGGCCCGGGCCAGCTCAGCCGCCGAGGACTCCGCCCACTGGTCGAGCTGTCGGGCCACCTCGACCGGCGTGATCTTGCCCGCGGGCGTCAGCACCCAGGAGCGACTCCACGAGCTCGTCGACGCTCGCGAAGAGCTGGGGGTCGAGGCTGCTCACGTGGCCGAAGACCTTGGGGGTCGGCGTGTCGGAGTACGAGCCGCGGTTGACGCCGTCGACGAGCGACATGTTGCTGTAGATCTCGGGCCAGTAGTTGTTGTTGGCGGCCGACGGGCAGTGGGCGCTGCTGATCGAGGGGCAGGATGCGGCTCGCCTGGGCGAGGCCGGATTCGACGGCCTCGGCCGCCGCGCCGAACTGTTGCCGAAGCGGCCGCCGCCAGATCTCGGGATCCGCGGACGGGTCGTAGGCCAGCCGGCCCCACAGCCGGTAGGTGTACTCGTACTTGCGCCAGTCGCCCCCCGGGGCGCGGAGCGACGCATCCCGATAGGCATCGCGTCCCCCCGGAAGGCCCGAGCCCTTGCGGCCCTTGAAGGACAACGGCTCCATGAACTCGACGCCGTCGGCCCCGAAGGCGCTGAACGTGCGGCCCATCTGCGCCGCGTAGGCCGGATCGCCCCAGAGCAGCAGCCGCTGCGTCCCCGGCCAGACCCGGTGCAGGATGCCGTAGCGGCGGCCCTTCATCAGCAGGTCGCCGTAGCTGTAGCGCATGTGGTTGCGCGTGCCCGTGCTGAGCGCCATGAGGCGGTCGGCGGTCGGCTCCTCCGTGGGCAGCTCCAGGGCGCGAATCGAGGACTGGAGGTAGGGCAGCCCCATGTGCTCGGCCCAGAACTTGGGGGAGACGCGGACGGGCAGCCCCGGTGGCCAGGGCGAGGTCGATGATCCGCTGGTCGACGCCCTTGGCGTGCAGGTCGATCTCGACGGGCCGGCCGGCCCCGGCCACGCCGCTGAAGAGGGTCTGCCAGAAGCGCGTAGCGACCCTCGTCGCCTTCCGGGACGCCGCTCTCGCCGTGGGTGCGGATGGTCAGGCCGCGGATTGCCGGACACGCTTCGAGCAGCGCACGCACCGCGTCGCGGCAGTACGCGGCCTGGTTCTCGCGGGTGAGACCCGAGATCGTGTAGTTGGCGTTCGGGCTGTCCGTCCACTCGAAGGCGTGGGTCCAGAGGCCGAGCTGGAAGTGCAGGCCACGCTTCGCGACCTCCTCGCCCACGAAGCGGAGCGTCTCCAGGTTGCGGTCGCGCTCCGCATCGCTGAGACCCACCGCGCGCACGTCGTAGCCGGGCACGGCGAGGAGGAAGGGATAGGGAAAGTAGAAGTAGGTGTCCCGGAGCTGCCGCGCGAAGTCGTAGCCGATACCGAAGGCGAGGTTGAACCGGTTGAACCGCTGGGTGACGAGCATGTCGAGGTACGAGGGCCAGAAGGACCGGTCGTGGAACCAGCCTTTGTCCTCCACGTCGCTGGCGAAGAGCCGCATGATGCTGCGGATGCGACAGGTCGGCCGATCCTCGACCTTCTTCGGCCACCTGGAGGGCCTGCCGCGGGTCGCGCGAGCAGTCGACCCGATCGGCCAGCTCCGTGAGCGCGTAGGCGAGCCCCAGCGCGTCGGGCGCGCTCGCCAGCACCAGGGTGCGGTCGCCGCGCCGAGTGGGCGCGAGCACGAACGACTCGGGCGCTGCACTGGTTCCGCTCCCCGCCACCAGGATGCACCGTTCCTTCGGTCGGACCTCTTCGATCTTCCGGCAGATGCGCGCGGGAAGGCCGCGAGACTCGCACGTCCGGCGGAGGAGGTCGGCCGCTCCTTGTGCCGGTGGCGACGAGGCGATGGTGTCGTCCGGGTCGACGACCAGGGCCAGGCCCTCGGCTTCCTGGCCCTCCGTGGGCCGTTGGCTCCCGGCGCTCTCCTCGCACGGCCCGACCGCGACCAGGCCGGCCGCGGCGCCGACTCGCTTCAAGAACTGGCGCCGGTCGACCCCGGCCTTTCGGGACTTGGGCATCGGTGCCTCCGCTTGGATTCCACGGGGATACTATCTTGGGATGAACCCTCACGGCCGGGTCGCCGTCGTTACCGGGGCCGGCAGCGGCATCGGCAAGGCCGCGGCCCTCGCCCTCCTCGCGGACGGATACCGCGTGGTCCTCGCCGGGCGCCGGGCGGAGCGGCTGGCCGAGGTCGTGCGCGAGAGCGCAGCGCCCGCTTCGCGCGCGCTGGCCGTACCGACCGACGTCACCGATCCCGCGGCGGTGAAGGCGCTCTTTGCCCGCACGAAGGAAGCGTTCGCGCGGCTCGACGTGCTCTTCAACAACGCGGGCCGCAGCTCTCCCCCGGTGCCCATCGAGGACCTCACCTACGAGCAGTGGAAGAAGGTGGTGGACGTCAATCTCAACGGCATGTTCCTCTGCGCGCAGGAGGCCGTCCGGATGATGAAGGGCCAGGAGCCGAGGGGCGGCCGCATCATCAACAACGGCTCCATCTCCGCCCACACCCCAAGGCCCCACTCGGCTCCCTACACCGCGACCAAGCACGCGGTCACGGGCCTCACCAAGTGCATCGCCCTGGACGGCCGCGCCTACGACATCGCCTGCGGCCAGATCGACGTGGGGAACGCGCTCACGGAGCTTTCGGCCAAGATGGCGACGGGGGTGCTCCAGGCCGACGGCTCGACCCGGGCCGAGCCGCTCATGGACGTGGCCCACGTCGCGAGTGCCGTGGTCTACATGGCGAACCTGCCGCTCGACGCCAACGTGCCGTTCATGACGATCATGGCGACGCGGATGCCGTTCGTCGGGCGCGGCTAGCGGACGCCGGTCCCAGGATCAGGCACGCGTCCCCGAACTCGTGGCCGAGGTAGCCCCGGCTTTCGGCGTGCCGGTGCGCCGCCTGCAACACGGGCTCGGGAGCGAACGCGTGCAGCAGCTCGAAGTGCGTGGTCCCGGGCTCGTGCATGCCGGTGAGCAGGCCGTCCACGACCCTGGGCGCGAAACCGCCCGCGATGCGAAGGTCGGTGACCCCGCTTCCCTCCCGCACCTCGCCCCCGTGGGCGGCCGCACATCCTTCGAGCGCGCGCACGACCGTGGTGCCCGTCGCCACCACTCGCCCGCCGACCTCCCGCGCTCCCTGGATCGCTTCGACGGTGGCGGCGGGAATCAGGTAGCGCTCGGGCAGCGGTAGCGCCGCGTCCAGGGTGGGATCGCCGGTGGCGGAAAGGCCGGCCGCATGGGTCAAGGAAGCGACCCCCACTCCGTGGCGCCGGAGATCGCCCAGTAAGGCAATGGTGAGAGCTCGGCCCGCCGAGGCCATCTCCACCGCGACCGGCCGACCGGGAAAGGCGCTCTGGACCTGCCCCAGCAAGACCGGACCGCAGAGATACGAGTACTGGACCGGCCGGCCGATTCGGTAGAGCGCGCTCCAGAGCTCTTCGCCGTCCTGATCGAACCGGAGATCCACGAGCCGCGGCGAGACGTCGTGGACACGCTCGATCCGAGCGCCGAGCCCTTCGCCGAAGCGGAGCGCCGACCCCGCGGCCAACGCGGGCGGGGCCGGTCGGTCCTCGGTCCGCTGCCTCCAGTCTCCGGCCCCGAACAGCGCCGCGGTCCACTCCCGGTTCGTCGCGCCCCTGGCCGCGAGGCGCACCTCGACCGTGCCCCGCTCGCTCGACCCCGGCAGCGAAGCCGGCAGAGTGGCCGCGTCGTTGACGACCAGCAGGTCGCCCGCGCGCAGGACGCCGGGCAGCTCGGCGAAGCGGCGGTCCTCGAACCGAGGACCCTCGGGGTCCACGAGCAAGAGGCGCGTGTCGAGGCGGTCCGCGCGTGGCCACGCGGCGGGCGTCATGCCGCGGCCCGCAACGACGCGAGCTCGACCCGGGCCCCGCTCGGCCACGATTCCGACTGCCTCGATCAGGTCGGCCATTCGCGACGCGACCTCGTCCGGGGAGGCGAGCGTCGCCGGGTCGGCCTCCGGAACCGCCTCCTTGTGCATGCGCGTGTCCATCTCGCCGGGGTCGACGCTCAGGAAGCGCACGCCGCTCTCGCGCAGCTCCTCGGCCCAGGTCCGCATCAGGTGGTCGAGCGCGGCCTTGGAGACACCGTAGGCCCCCCAGCGCGGGTAGGCGACGACCCCCGCGTCCGACGTGACGCTCACCACGAGCCCCCGACGCCGCAACAGCATCGATCCCACCACGGCCTTCGTGATGCGGAAGGGTCCGAGAAGGTTCACCTCCAGGGCGCGCGCGAAGTCCTGGCCCTCGGTGTCGGCCAGATCGCGGAGGGGCGACGCGCCCAGAGTGCTGGCATTGTGGACGACCACGTCGAGGGGCCCCACGAGGGCGCTGGCGGCACCGATCAGCGGATGGACGGCCAGGGGATCGCCGACGTCCGCGGCCAGGGCATGCGCCTCTCCTCCCGCTGCTCCAGATCTCGGCCACCACCTCCCGCAGGGGACCTCCCTCGCGGGCCACGAGCACGACGCGCCCCCCGCGGCGCGCCAGCTCCCGGCCCAGCGCCGCCCCGAGCCCTCGGCTCCCTCCCGTCACCAGTACGCTTCGCCCGTCGATGCCCATTCCCCTACCTCCGCCCTCCACCATGGGCCCCGCCTGACAATCCTTCAACATCATTGCCAATTCATTGGCACAGCTCTATCCTCTGGGCATGGCCGAGAAGCTCTCCGCACGACTGGCCGAGAACATGCGCCACCTCCGCGAAGCGCGCGGGCAGACCCAGGGACAGATGGCGAAGCTGGCGGCCATCCCTCGCGCCACCTGGGGGCACCTCGAAACCGGCTCCGCCAACCCCACCCTGGTGGTGCTCGACAAGGTCGCCACCGCGCTTCAGGTGTCGATCGAGGAGCTGATCGCAGCCCCGCGAACCACCGGCCGAATCTACCCGAGGGCGAGCTTGCGCGATCGCCGGCAGGGCGACGGGATGATCCGCCAGCTCCTTCCCGATCCGATTCCCGGAATGGTCCTCGACCGCATGGAGATCCCACCCCGGGGACGCGTGCCGGGCGTCCCTCACATGCCCGGAACCCGCGAGTACTTCACCTGCGAGTCCGGCGAGGTGACGCTGGCGGTGGCCGGCGAGCAGTGGCGCGTCGGCCCCGGCGACGTCCTGGTGTTTCGTGGGGACCAGCGCCATTCGTACACGAACCCGGGCCGCGTGACCGCGGTGGGCTATTCGGTCGTGCTCCTCACGCGCGGGCCCGAAGGCGCCCCTGCGCGCCGCTCCAGCCTTTCGCTCACGGCGGCGGCGGAACAGACCGAACAGAAGCGGAAGGTATAATCCGAGCGTCTTCGGAAGGGAGCACCGCCATTTCGCTGGAGAAGCAGGACGTGGGCCAGCACATCCTGCAGCGGCCAGCTCTCGCCGACGCCCTGATCGAGCTCCTCCTCGCCCTCCTGGCCTTCTCCGCTTTCGTCATCGTCGCCTTCGGCGCTCGAACCCGCCTCCTCGCGCCCCTCATCGCACTCGTCATCTCGGCCTTCGGGGGGCGGGGCGGCCTCCTCCTCTTCGCCGTCCTCGCCGCCTTCGCCCTTCTCGCCCTGCGGGTCTGGCGCAACCAAGGCGCGGGGGGATTGCCCTCCCCGGGATTCCGCCCCGGCTCCTGGCTCGGCCGGCTACGGCCACCCGACCTGCTGTTGGCGGGTACGTTCCTCGCTCTCCTCGTCGTCCTGAGCTCCCGCGGGGGCCGGCTCGAGGTCGATGGCCCCTTGCTCTTCGTTCAGCTCCGGTCCGTGGTGATCGACCACGACCTCGATCTCACCAACGAGTTCGCCGAGTTCATTCCCGAGCGCTATCAGTACTGGGCCGAAGAGGGCCGCCGGCTCGGGCGCACCCCGAACCCCACCGTCGAGCCGGGACCGGCGATCCTCTGGGCGCCGTTCTTCCTCCTCGCACACGCTCTCGTCCTCGCCGCGCGGCCTTTCGGCTCCACCCTGGCCGCGGACGGCTACGGCCCTCCCTACGTCAACGCCGTGTGCCTGGGCAGCCTGGTCTGGGCCTACGTGGCCGTGATCCTGGCCTGTCGGATCGCCCGCCGGTTCTTCTCTCCCCTGCTCTGCGCGACCTGCGCTGCGGCCGCCTGGCTGGCCACGCCTCTGCTCTGGTACAGCGTGTTCGAGCCGGGCATGTCACACGCCACGGCGTCCGCGGCGGTGGCCGTCTTTCTCTGGCTGTGGCTGCGCGTGCGCGACGACCCGAGTCGTCGCAAGCGATGGCTCCTTCTCTCCGTGGCCGGCGGCGTGCTGGTCTCGACCCAGAGGTACGATGCCTACCTCCTGCTCTGTCCGGCCGTCACCGCGGCCGGCCTTCTCTGGCGGACGCCCTGGCCGCGCGTGCTGCAAAGCCGACGCGTGCTGGTGACCACGGCGGGGGCGGCGCTCCTGACCCTCGGGGTCACCCTCCTGCCCCTCCTCTACGCCAACCTCACCTCGCGCCACGCTTCGCTGCTCGGCGAGTCGAACCTCGTCGCCTTCACCTTCCAGAACTGGGCCCACCCGCTCGTGGGCGAGGTGCTGTTCTCCTCGAGAAACGGGCTCTTGTCGTGGACGCCCGTGGCGTACCTGGGAACCCTGGGGCTGTTGCTCCTCGCGCGGCGAGACCGTGGCCTGGCCGCGTCGCTGTTGCTGGCCCTGGCCTTCGGGGTCTACCTCCTGGCCGCCTGCTACTCCTGGAGCGGGGCCTGGTCGTTCGGCAGCCGGCGCCTCACCGAGGCGTTCGCGCTCTTCGTGCTCGGGCTCTGCGCGGTGGCGACGCAGCTCATGGCGCGCCCGGCCGTGCTGGGGCTCCTCGGTCTCGGGGGCCTCGCCGCCTGGAACCTCCTTCTCGCAGGACAGGTGCGGCGGGGAGAGATCCCGCGCGACGCTACCTTCGCCTTCTCGGAGGCGGCGTCGCGGGCCGCGCACCGCGTCTACCGACAACTGGGTCATCTGCCCGCCGCGCCGGCCCCGTGGATCTTCGCCTGGACCTACGGCGTCCGGCCGGACCTCTTCGACCTGGTCTACGGGCGCGAGCCCACCACGAAAGTGATCGTGGCCGTGGGCACCCCGACGGACGAACCCTTCCTCGGCCGCGGCTGGTCGTACGCGGAGTCCGCGCCCGACGGAACTCCCTTCCGCTGGTCGGAAGGAAGCGAGTCGACCCTGCTCGTGTCGCTGGTCGGCCCGCGGGACTACCGGCTCAGCTTTCGCGGGGAGCCGAGCCCTCATCCTGCGGGCCTTCCCCAGACGGTGGCCGTGAAGGTGAACGGGCGTGCGATCGGCTCGTGGACGCTTGCCGGGGGCCTGCAGACGCAGACCCTGGAGATCGGTGCTCCGGCCTGGAAGCCTGGGCTCAACGAGGTTCGATTCAGCTACGGCTGGACGGTGGAGGCCGGAGAAGAGCACGCGCCCGCCCGCCGCCGGCTCGTCGCCTGGCGCGTGGAACGGCTGGCCGTCTACCCGGCCGGCGAGTCGGAGCCTTGAGACTCCTCTTCCTCGTCCTGGTGTCAGCGGGGGCCGTGTCCTGCGGCGGGGCTCCGAGAGGAGAGGCGATCGACACGCTCCCCTTCTTCCTGTCGCAACACCCCGAGACCGCGCTCCTCGGCGACACCGACGAGCCCGGCAACCCGAACGCCGGCTCGCATCCCCTGAGCCTGACCGTCGAAGGAAACGCGGCCTACTACGTCAAGTGGCATCCGAACACCTACGAGTACTACTCCTGGGACGACGAATACATCTACTTGAAGGAAGACCGCAGCTGGAGCGACGCGGCCGACGGCAACCGCCTCAAACCCCAGGCCTTCGTCCCCGGCCTCTGGATGAAGCGGCGGATGCGGGTGGGCGAGGAGATCGACATGGCCGCCAACCAGACGCACCTCGTCTACCGGCGAGACTGCCGTCCGGGGCGCATGCTCCGGCTCGGGTACAAGACCGTGCTCGAGGCACGGATTCCACGTTTCGACGCCGGGGGCGATCTGGGCATCCAGGACGTGATCGTGCTGCGCTACGACTACAGCCTGCGCACCGGCATCCCCGACCGGCAGCGGGTCAACAGCTACGAGAAGTTCTACTACAGCCGGGAGTGGGGTTGGATCCAGTGGGAGTACTACCAGGACGACGACCTCCAGAAGAATCCGCCGGCGCTCAAGAAGCGGTTCCGCTGCAACCGGAAGGCCCCCAGGAAGCTCGCGCCCAACCTGACCAACACCTGCAACCGCACCCGTTTCGTGGGGATGGACATCGAGGGCCGGCCGATGCCGGCGCTCCTTTCCCTGGCCCCCCGGGAGCGGAAGGTGGTGACCTTGACCCTGGAAAACGTGGGCGCGAGCACGTGGCGCAGCGAGCCCGACGTGCAGTTCAGGCTGGGCCTCGTCGGGGATGAGCCACGTGAGGCACAGCGGGTGGACCTGGAGCCGTCCGAAGAGATCCGGCCGGGCGCCTCGAAGGAGTGGAAGGTCCCGCTCGCCGCCCCCGCGGAGCCCGGGGAGTACGTCTTCCAGTGGCGGATGCTGGTGGAAGGAGCGGAGTGGTTCGGCGACGCGACGCCCAGCGCGAAGGTGAGGGTGGCGCCGCGCCGACCCGGGCCCGCGGTACGCCGCGCCGAACCGGCGAGTTGAGGAGTCTGGCGCTTCTCGGAGGCCTCGCCCTCGTCTGCACGCTCGCCGGACGTCTCTACATCGCCCTGGCCGGACCGAGGCGGCTCCTGGCCTTCGGACCATTCGAAGCCCAGGTGTCCGCGGTGCTCGGCACGGTCTTCTGGATGGTCTTGCTGACCGCGGGGTCGACCGCGGGATTGAGCGCTCCCTCTTCCGTCATGGCCGGCCTGCTGGTCCATGCCGTGGCGGGCATGCTCGTCCTGGCGCGCGGGAAACAGGAGGCCTTTCGCCCGGTGGGTCACGCTCGCGCATGGCTGACCTTGCTGGTCCCTGCGGTCCTGACCGGTCTCGTCGCCCTGCTTCCGGTCCTCCGCCACGCGACGTTCGCGACCGAGAACGATTCGCTGCTCTACTGCTCGCTGGCCCAGTGGTACCAGGACCACTCTTTCCGGGGCACTGCGGTCTATCCCCCGGACCAGCCGCTCGCTCACTACGCGGCGATCTACGAGGGCGCTGGCTATCCGCTGGCTCCGGCCTTCCTTCTGGCGGGCGCTCAGGCGATGGCCCGCGCCACGTCTCCGGTGCTCGTCTATCCAGCGGTCAGCGCCTGGGGACTGGTCTTGGCCGTCGGCAGCCTCCTCGCCTTCGGGCGACGCGCCCTGCGCTGGCCGCTTCGGTGGCCACTCTGGGTGGGCATCGGGCTCGCCGCGCTCTTCCAGCCTTTGGCCTGGGCCCACCACATGGGCTTCCTGGCCCAGACCTTCGCCACGCCGCTCTTGCTCGCGGCGCTGCTCCAGCTTTCGCAGGTCCGCGCAAAGCGCCGGTGGCAACCGCGAGAAGCCGGGCTTCTGGGCATCCTGGCGGCGGGCCTCGCCAGCACCTATCCGCCCTTCCTGGTGCTTCTGGGTGGGGCTGGAGCGTGGTGGTTGGTCGACCGCGCGCTTCGCCTTCGGGGCGACGTCAGGCGCTTGGCGTTGTGGGTGGCCTTGGCCATGGCGACGGGGAGCGTGCTCGTCATCGCTCAGGGCCTGAGCCTGCCGGGGGCGTTTGATTTCCTTCGAGGCATCCGCGTGGGCAGCCATGTCGATCTCTCCCCCTGGGGCTACGTGCAGGCGACCCTGGGCGCCTGGTTCTGGACTCCGTTCCGCCTGGGGCCGGTCGTCGAACGCCTGCGGTCCGGGCATCTCTGGCTCGTTCCTCTCTATCTCTGGCTGATCGTGCGAGGGCTCCGGGTGTCGGCCAGGGACTCTCGCAGTGGACCGCTTCTGGGCTGCCTGACCGTGCTGGGCATGGCCTTCGCCTGGTATGCCCTCATGGCCCGAGACCCGTGGACCGGGGAGAGGGGACACACCTGGAACCTCTTCAAGCTCACCCAGTGGTCCTATCCGCCCGTCGTGTTGACCCTGGTGCAGGGCGCCTCGAGCTTGCGACGTCATCCCTGGGGTCGGTGGCTCGGACCCGCGATGCTCTTCGTACCGATCACGCTGGCTCCGGTGTACTGGTCGCTGGGCGGCCGGCTGGGCACGGAGCTCGAGGCGTTCGTCGGCTCGACGCGGCCCCTCGAGGCCTGGGGTGGGATCCGAAGGCGCTTCCTCGGCTCGGCCGCGGTGCACTATCTCGCCGCGGACACGCCGCTCGCGACCACGCCCTTTCTCCCGACGTATGTGGGTCTGCTCACCTACCCTAAGCACCTCTCCGGCGATTGGAACGGAGCCCTTTGGATCCCCCGGAATCCCGCAAACGACGCGGAGCGTCTGTGGAGCTTCCTTGCCGATGGCGAACGGGTCGCAGAGCGCGAAGCCATCGCCCCCGTAGTCACCGGCCTCCGAGGCTTCGTCACGGAGGCGGTCGTTCGCCTGGGCGGCGGCATCGGCCTCGTCAAAGAGCCAACGACCGCCCAGGTCCTGGCCGTCCTCCAGCCGAGCGACGACCAGCCGGGCCCGGGAGGATGCGTCTGGCTCGGCCGCGCCCGCACCACCGTCCTGGCGTACAGTCCGCGCGAGATGAAGGCCACGCTCCGACTGACGGCGAGCCCGGGCCGCGGCGCGGCGGCCCAGGCCCTGAGCCTCGGGGTGACCAGCGGTGGAGAGTCGCACGAGGTCCTGGTGAGCGAGTACCCGCGCGTCGATCTCCCGGTGCTCCTGGGACGAGGCACCAGCCGGGTGCAGATCTCGTTCCCCGCCGAGGCCGCCTCTGACCCCCACCGACTGTGCGCCCTGTCCCTGACCCTGCTGGCGGACGATGGTGGGCCAAGGTAGCTCCGGGCGCCGGCGATTCCTGGCGCCCCTTCTCGCGCTAGCCTTCCTCGCGGGCGTCACCGAGCTCCCCTACGCGAATGGACGTCGGTCGGCGCGTGCCGGCCATCACTATGACGGCTTGATCGCTCATTCCGACGACCTCCACGCCTATCTCTCCTTCGCCCGCCAGTCGGCCGAAGGGCGGCTCCTGTTCGAGAACCGCTACGCACCCGAAGCCCATCGACCGATCCTCTTCAACCTGGAGTGGCTCGTCGTCGGCTGGGCGATGCGCGGGCTGGGCGATCCCGCGGTCCTGACGGCCTGGCGCCTCGCGGGTCTGGCGCTCCTCGTCTTCGGGTTCTGGACCCTCTCCGGTGTGCTGCCCCGATACGAGGCCCGGCTGATCGCCCTCGCGCTCTTCGGCCTGGGCGGCGGATTCGGATGGGTCGCCGAGCTCGCCCACACCCTGGCGCCCAGCGAGCCCTTCAGCCCCGTGCCTTCGCTCCCGTTGGATCTCGGAGGCTTCGGTCTCCACCCGTTCGTGCAGATGCTCCAGAACCCGCACTTCGCCGTCCCGCATGGCCTCGTCCTGTTCGCTCTCGCCTTCGTGGTCCGTGGCGAGCGAACGGGCCGAACGTCGGCCTATGCCCTCGCTGGTGCCATGGCCCTCCTGGCCTGCCTCTCGCGACCCTACGAGCTCCTGGCGTTCACGCTCGTCCTGCCCGCCTTCCATATCCTCTCGCCGTCCGTCCTCGACCTTCGGCGGCTCGGGCAGCGCGCGCTGGTGCTGCTGATCCTCGCACCGGCCTGGCTCCCCGTGTGGGTCATCTGGACCGCGCCTTCCTATCGTCCACTGGCCCAGCAGGGCCAGATGCCGGTGGTGCCGTTCTCCGCACACCTTCTGGCGCTCGGCGTCTCCGTGGTGCTGATCACCGCGCGCGTCGTTCGCGATCGCGCCCTGCCCTTGCGTACCCCGGAGGACCGGTTGCTCCTGATCTGGGGCGCGACGATCCTTCTGCTCGTGCACGCCAATCGTTTCACCACCGCCCTCGCGTACAGTCCCCAACTGATGGTCACCAGCATGGGGCCCCTCGTCCTGCTGGCCGTGCCGGTGATCGCCGGGGACGAGCGCCCGCGGGGCGCCCGTCCCTGGCTTCCGGTCGCGATCCTCGCCCTCGCCCTGCCGAGCAGCGCCATCGTCCTCGCCATGCGCTTCCGCGATGCGGCCGCGCCGTACTTCCGGTTCTCGGAGGGAGAGCGCCAGGCGTGGGAGTGGCTTGCGGCCAAGGCCCGGCCGGCCGATCTGGTACTGGCCACGGCGGAGAGCGGCAATCGCCTGCCCCGCCACGTCTCCGCTCACGTCTTCGCAGGCCACTGGACGCTGACCCCCGATTACGCGGGCCGCACCGCCGAAGCCGAAGCGTTCTTCCAGGGACGTCTCGCGCCCGAAGCGGCCGCGCGCCTGATCCGACACTGGCGCATCGACTGGATATGGGTCGGTCCCGCCGAGAGGTCGATGGCCGGATGGACCCGGGCCGACTTCGCGCCGGGGTGCAACGAGGTTTACCGCCTTCGCGGTGTGCGAATACTCCGCTGTGCGCAAGCGCGAGAGCACGTCGAGTAGGCATGGCCTCCGCAACCTGCCTGGCCGTCGTCGTCCTCCTCGCCGTGATCACGACCCTCACCGGCCGCCTGCACGTAGCGCTCCTGGGGCCGCGATGGCTGCGCACTCTCGGACCCTTGGAGGCGGTGGCGTCGAGCCTCGTGGGGACGGCGTGGTGGACGGTATCGCTCACGACGCTCTCGGTGCGCGGTTGCCTTATCCCGTCCGCGACCGTGCTCATCCTCATCGCCCATGGAGTCGCACTCGGCCTCGTGGCTTGGCGGCGCGAGCTCGATGTGCTCCGGCCGCGGGGAGGATGGGGCCGATGGGCGACGATCCTCGTCCCGGCGCTGGCGGTCGCCCTCGTCGGCCTCCTGCCGGTCCTGAGGAACGGGAGCTTCGCGACCGCCAACGACAGCCTCACCTACTGCGCGTTTGCCCAGTGGCTTCAGGACCACTCGTTCGGGACGCCGACCGTGTGGCGAGCGGACGAGCCGATCGCGTTCTACCCCACCCTCTACCAGGGCGCCCGGGCACCGCTGGCCCCGGCGTTCCTGCTGGCGGGCACCCAGGCGATGGCTCGCGTGTCGTCCCCGCTGGTCGTCTACCCTGCTCTCAGCACTTTCGGTCTCGTGCTCGCGGTGGTCGCCATCCTGGTGGTCGGACGATGGATGCTGAAGTGGCCGGTCCGCTTGCTGGCTCCCCTGGGGCTGGTCATTGCCGCACTACCCCAACCACTCCTCTGGGCGCACCACGCGGGGTTCCTTGCGCAGACCCTCGGAACCTCAGCGCTTCTCGGGATCGTCCTCGCGCTCTCTCGCACCTTGCCTGAGGAACGGTGGCGCGCCTCCGAGGCCACGTTGCTCGGCTTGCTCACGGCGTGGCTCGCGAGCACCTACCTGGCCCTCCTCCCCGTCGCCGCGGCGGCGTCCGGATGGTGGCTGTTCTCGGCCATCGCACGCTCACGCGCGCCCGGCCGACGACGGCAGTTGGCCGCGGGCCTCGGCGTCTTCGGGGTCGTCGCGCTGATCCTGCTGGTGGGCCAGGGAATCAGCCCGATCCGGGGTCTCGGCTTTCTCGGGAGCACGGTGGTCGGTTTCCACGTGCCGCTGTCGCCCGTCGGCTTTTCAGAGCTCGCGCTCGGCGCGCGGCTTTTCACCGCCGAGTCCCTCGGTCCATGGGTCGAGAACCTTCGAGCGGCCCACCTCTGGCTGACCCCCGTGTATGCCGCGCTGGCGCTCCTCGGCGCCTACCGGATCGCGAAGGCGCCGCGAGCGGGCGTCCTCTCCGCCTCGGCCTTCGGTATCGCCCTCGGGATCGCGTGGTTCGCGCTCGTGGCTCACGATCCCTGGACCGCCGAGAGGGGTCACACCTGGAGCGTCTTCAAGCTCGTGCAATGGGCCTATCCTCTCGTCCTTCTCGCCGAGCTTCAGGGTCTCCTGGCCCTCGCGGCTGGCCGCAGACTCGGGCGTTGGATCCCGTGGCTCGCGGCCGCTCCCCTGGGCCTCCTCCCGGTGCACTGGGCGCTGGCCGGGGTTCTGGGCGGCAGCCTCGAGGCCTTCGCCGGTGGCCCCCGGCCTCTCGACGAGTGGCCGACCCTTCGGCGCGCCTTCCGCGAGTTGCCTTCGGGAACGTTGCTCGCGACCGATCGCATCCCGGACACCAGCCAGCAGCTTCCGCTCTACCTCGGTCTCCTCGCCTATCCGCGAAGACTCGTCGGGGACTGGACGGGGAGCCTGTGGATCCCGCCGGACCCAGGCCGGCGGTTCGTGGAGTTGTGGGCCGCGCTCGGCAAGAGCCCTCGCCAGGGTCCCGACGCGGTGCTGCCGCTGGTGACGGGACTCCGTGGCGCGGTCACGGACGGCGTCCTTCGACTCGGTGGACACATTGGCCTCGTCCGGGACGGGACGCGTCCGCAGATGCTGGCGATCCTCACCCCGAGCGACGATGCCCCCGGGCCCGGAGGCTGCGTGTGGTTCGGACGCGCAAGGACCCGCGCTCTCCTCTTTACCCCGCGGGACGTCGACGGGTTTCTCGAGATGGAAGCGATCCCGGGCCCGGGGGCTCGCGGTCTCGGACCGCGGCTCATCGTCGACACCCCGGTCGCCGCCTTCGAGGTGCCCGTCGACCAGTACCGAAGATTCCGCGTGCCGATCCGGTTGCAGACCGGCATCACCCACGCCGAGATCCGGTTTCCTGACCTCGACCGGGACGTTTCGGATCGACGTCGGCTGTGTGTGAGCCGGTTCCGAGTGGAGACCGCTCCGCCCAGGCCCTGAGCCCCTTCCGTCGCAAGTAGGGCATAATCCTGCCCCGAGCGGAGACCGAGTGGCCCCCTTCGACATTCGTGCACGCGGTCTCGGCCGCTCTACCAGGCTCGCCGCCGCCGCCTTGCTGGCACTCGCCTGCCTCTGGCCCGTGGGTGCTTCAGCCCAGGAGTGGCACGAGCTCTACGCGGACGGGGTGCGCGCCTTGCGCAACCGCCAGGGTCAGCGCGCGGCGGAGCTTCTGCGGCGGGCGATCGAGAAGCGTCCGCAAGCCGGCGTGAACGTCCCCACCTACGGGACCAACTTCGAGCCCCGCTATTTTCCGTACCTTCGGCTGGCCGAGGCCGACCTGCTCCTCGAAGCCTACGAGGACGCGCTCAAGGTGCTGGAGACCTCCGCGCGGCTCGGGGCCGAGCCCGCGGAGGAACGAGCCGCCCTCGAGGCGCGTGCGCGCGCGGCTCTCCTCGCGAAGCGGCCGCCTCCGGCTCCAACCGCGACGCCAAGCCCTTCACCGGCGGTGGTCGCCGCCCAGGTCACGCCCGCGCCGCCGCCGGCCACGACTTCAGCCGAAGCGGTGCCCCCGCCCGTGGCCACGCACCCCCTGCCCCCAATCCCGGCCACGCCCGCAACCCACCCCGCCGCTCCGAGCCGGGAAAGCGCTATGCCGCGCCCCACCCCATCCGACGCGACGGCGTCGATCGACGTCACCTCCCACCCTCCTGGCGCGCAGGTGTTTCTCGACGACGCGCCCGTCGGGCGCACGGATCCGGAGACCGGGCGACTGCGGCTCACGGGCCTGGCCAGGGGCCGCCACCGAATCCGGCTCTCGTCCGAGGGACGTGACGATCTCATCCGCGAGCTCGATCTCGCCGGCCCATCGCTGGCGTTCGACGCAGCGCTGCCCTATCGCCCGGCGGCCCCGGCTCCGGCCGCGGCCCCCGCCCTGGAGACCCATCCTGGATTGCGATGGGGAGCGGCCCTGCTTCTCGTCGCGTTCCTGGCCCTCGGCGTCGTCCTTTGGATCAGGAGCGGGGCGAGTACTGCTCCTCCGCAACCGCCCGCGCTCGACTCCGTCGATCGGCAGCGGAAGCGAC
The DNA here is from genome assembly GCA_963760685.1 of uncultured Acidobacteriota bacterium. Classification (GTDB taxonomy): domain Bacteria; phylum Acidobacteriota; class Vicinamibacteria; order Fen-336; family Fen-336; genus CAVXEA01. Next base: position 888,943 of record CAVXEA010000003.1, on the reverse strand, counting down.
CGCGGGACCGACGAGAGCTTCCCCATGCCCTTCGGCGACTACAAGTTGATCCGCCGCATCGGCAAGGGCGGCATGGCCTGCGTCTACGAGGCCGAGCGGCGCGGCGAGCGATTCGCCCTCAAGCGGCCCTTGGCCGGCTTCCTCGACGATCCCCGTTTCCTCGAGCGCTTCCTGCGCGAGGCGGAGCTCGGCCGCGCCCTGCACCACCCCAACATCATCCGCATCTTCGATCGGGGCCAGGTCGGCGACACGCCCTACTTCGTCCATGGAGCTCGTGGACGGCGAGACCTTGCGGGCGCGCCTCGACCTCGAAGGCCGGCTGGATCCGCCCTTGGCGGCGCGGATCACCTCCCAGGTGGCGGAAGCGCTCGACTACGCCCACAACAAGGGCGTGATCCACCGCGATCTGAAGCCGTCGAACATCATGCTCGAGCAGTCGGGAGGCTTGAAGGTGATGGACTACGGGATCGCCCGCGCGCAGCGCCTCGAGGGGCTCACCACCACCGGGTCGTTCCTCGGCACCCCGAGCTACGCCGCCCCCGAGACCATCGAATCGACGAGCCAGCCGGGAAGCGATCTCTACTCGCTCGGCGTGGTGTTCTTCGAGATGCTGACCGGCAGCCTGCCCTTTCGCGGCGACACGCCCTTCGCGGTGCTGCGCAGCCATTGCCTCACCCCGCCTCCCGTCCCTTCCACCCTGAACTTCGCGCTCTCGAAGGACCTCGACCGGATCGTCCTGCGCCTGCTGAGCAAGGACCCCTCCGAGCGGCCCTCCGCCGAAGAGCTGCTGAACGAGCTCAGCGACTTCCTCGCGGCGGCGCGATGAGCAGGGTGGGCACGAAGCTGCTGGCCACGGCCCTCCTGACGGCCGCGGCCGCGGCGGGCGCTCAGGAGACCTCGCTCAACCGTGCGGGCTCGGGCGCGCGGGCGGCCGGAATGGGCAACGCCTTCATCGCGGTCTCGGACGACGGCACGGCCGCTTCCTGGAACCCGGCGGGCCTCTCCCAGCTCCGCAAGCCCGAGTTCTCCCTCGTCCAGAGCACGAGCGGGCGCACCACCTTCCTCGAGGGCTACAAGGCCCGCGACGACTCCGCCTTCTTCACGACCCTGAAGTCCAGCGCGACGACCACCGACATCGAGTTCGCGAGCGCCGCCGTTCCGTTCGGCGTGGCGGGCAAGCCCGTCACCCTCCAGGTGGGTTGGCGGCGTCTCTACCAGTTGAACGCACGCTTGCGGGGCGACATGCGGCGGGTTCCGTCTTCCCCGACCTCTCGGCCCGAGGGCGTCGTCCGCCTCGACGGCGAGACCAACGGCAGCATCGACCTTTGGTCGTTCGCCGGCGCGGCCCGCCTCACGAGCCGCTTGTCCCTTGGTTTCAGCCTGGATCTCTACCGAGGCGACTGGGAGGATAGCGCCAACACCAGCGAAGACCCGGGGGTCGCCGGTCCCACCGACTTCAGCTCCGTCCGCATCACCAACTCGGTCCGTGGCGAAAACCTGACCCTCGGGCTGCTCCTTGGCTATCCGAAGTTCCGGGTGGGAATGGTCTATCACGGGGCTCTCCTCGGCGACTATGCGGTCTCGCAGACGACCCTCTCCAGCCTGACGGACCCTTTCGAGGCTCGCTTCGAGAACGGGCCCCAGATCCATTTCCCGCGGTCGATCGGCGTGGGTGTCGCCTGGCTTCCGAAGCCCCTCTTGCGACTGGCCGTGGACGTCACCTACGACCAGTGGACGCAGTTCCTGGTCGTCGGCTCGCCCAACTCACCCGATCAGCCGACGAGCGGGTTCGACGGGCTGCCACCCGAGCTGAGCGCCACTCGCGACACGATCACGGTAAACGCGGGGATCGAGAAGCTCTTCCCGGTCAACGGCCAGTTCGTCCCGCTCCGCTTCGGCTGGAGCCGCGAGCCCCAGGGAGGGCGGGACCCCCTGGTGCGCGACGACTCCAACCACAGGATCCTCGCCGCCGGCACCGGCCTCAACTCGAACAGCGTCAAGCTCGACGTGTCCGTGGAGTATCGGTGGGGCGACTTTGGCAACACGCTGAATCTCACTCCGGTCTACGTCGTCGGTCGAGCCGCGGACTTCGGCCTCCCGCCCGGGCCCGAGGTCCAGGGCAAGGCGCGCATTCAGGAATGGCGGGTGAAGGTTTCGCTGATCTATCGGGTCACGAACACCGACAAGGCGAAGGACGTCCTCAAGAAGATCTTCGGCTCCTGAGGAGGCGGTCGCGGTCCGCGGGGTGGGCTGCTCCGAGTCGGCCGGTCATACCCCCGGGGCGTAGACCTGCAGGTGGTTGCTCCCGGCGGCCTTGGCCTGGAACATCGCCGCATCGGCATGGGCCAACAGCTCTTCCACGGTTTGCCCGTGCTCGGGGATGAGGGCAATGCCGATGCTCGCCGCGATAGCGATTTCGGTTCCGCCGACGACGGTGCGCTCCGAGGCGATCGTCCGCACCAATTGCGCGGCGACGGCCTGGGCTTGAGCCCCGTCGGCCCAGGGCAGGAGCACGGCGAACTCGTCGCCGCCCAGACGACCGAGGAAGTCACTGTCCCGCAGCCGCGCGCGCAGCGATCTCGCCACGTTCATCAGGATCTGGTCCCCCACTCCGTGACCCAGACGGTCGTTCACGGACTTGAAGTTGTCCAGGTCCAGGAAGAGCACGGCTCCCGGCGTGCCATAGCGTTGGGAGTGGGCCAGTTGCTGAGCGAGCTCGTCCTGGAAACGCCGCCTCGTGAGCACGTCGGTGAGGGAATCGTGGTCGGCGAGGTGGGCCAGCCTCGCCTCGAGACGCTTCCTCTCCCGAACCACCGCGGCCACCGCGACCGCGGTCACGGCATTGACCCCCATGAACGACTGGAGCTCGAGGAGGGACTCGTTCGGCGACCCATGCGTAAAAGGGCCGTGGCCCCGAAGGGTCCCCGCCACGGCGATTCCCGCCAGCACCACCGCCGCGCTCGCCGCTTCGCGCGGTCCGAATCGGAAGGCGGGCCAGAGCAGCAGGGGCAGGGCCAGGAAGATCAAGGGGTAGAGACGGAGAAACCCACCGAACATCGCGAGACCACCGATGACCAGCGCCAGCAACAGGGCCCCCGCCTCCAACGCCTGACCGCGGGTCCACCGGAGGCGTGGCTCCGCGCTCCAGGTGAGGACGACGGGAGCCACCATCACCGCTCCGACCAGATCGCCCATCCACCACGTGAGCCACACGGCCCCGTAGGTTCCGGGCCGGAGAAGGCCGCCGGCGAGGAGGCTGGTGACACCCAGGGTGGCGCTGATGGCCGTGCTCACAACTCCCGCCAGGAAAGCGAACTTGACGATGCTCTGGGCCCGCTTCATCGCATCCCGGCCGTCGGCGAAGCGGTTGACCAGGTAGGCGCCGATCAGGGCCTCGGCGGTGTTGCCGATGGCGATCCCCGCGGAGCTCAGGACCAGCCCCGTCGTGGCCACGTTGGCCAGGAAGGCGCCCACCAGGACGGCGGGCCACAGGCCTGCGCCTCCGACCAGGAGACCTGCAATCGCGATCCCGGTGGGTGGCCACACGGTCGTGGCGCTCGAATTGAGGAAGGCCAACTGCAGGCCGAGCTTGGCCGTGAGGAAGTAGCTCAGAGCGAGAACGCCCTGGAGGGCGAGCCGCGCTCCGATCCGGGGGAGCGGGCGCGAGCTCATCCGCCCGGCGTCCTGCCTCGCGTGTCACCGCGGTGCTCGGCACTCCCCATGCGGCCCCGCCCCCCTCGCCGACTCGCCGATTCTAGCCCACCGCGGTGCCGGGGCGGCCAGGCCCCCGGAGGAATGGGTCAGTCCTGCCGGAGAGCCGTCATCGGGTCAACCGAGGCGGCACGGCGCGCAGGGACGAGGCAGGCGAGGACCGCCGAAGCCAGAAGCAGGGCCACCACCGAAGCAAAGGCCACCGGCTCCATCGTTCCCACCCCGTAGAACATTCCCTTCATGGCCCGGCCGACCGCGAGGGCCCCGAGCGTGCCCAGAGCAGTACCCAGGAGCGCCGTAGTCATGCCCTCGCGGAGGACCTGCCACAGCACCTGCGCACGACCGGCGCCGAGAGCCATCCGCAGGCCGATCTCGTGGGTACGCGTGGCCACCACGAAGGACATCACGCCGTAGATCCCCACCGCGGCGAGCAGCAAGGCCATCGCAGCGAAGGTACCGAAAAGCACGGCGGTGAAGCGCGCGCCGGCCGTGGCTTCCCTGACCATCTGGTCCATGCTCTTGACGTCCGCCATGGGCAGGTCGGGGTCGAGCGACTTCACGACCGCGGCGATCCCGCTCGCCACGCCGCCCGGTGCGCCCGCGGTCTGTACCGCGACCGTCGTGCCCGGCCACGGGCTCTGCGCGAAGGGCACGTCGATCTCGGGGAACGCGTCCCCACCGGGCCCGCCGTTCCGCACGTCGCGATAGACCCCCACGATCTGCCACTCGATCTCGGGCCCGAGCTTCGTGACACCCGGGATGAGCTGCTCGATGAGGAGCCTCTGGTTCAGGGGATCCACACCGGGCAGGTACCTCTTGACGAAGGTGGCGTTTACGACCGCCACCGGCACTCCGCCGGCGCGATCGGCCTCGGTGAAGGCGCGGCCCCTCTCGACCTGCAGGCCGAAGGTGCGGAAGTATTCGGGCGTCACCATGTTGAACCCGGCGCCGGGGCGACGCGACCGATCCGCGACGGGCTTGCCCACGATCGTGAAGGGCATACCGAACCCCGTGCCCGCCACGGGCATCCCGGTCGAGACCGAGGCCGAGGCGACGCCGGGAACCGCCTGGATCCTTTCCACGAGCTGCGTGTAGAAGGTCTGGATCTGATCGGGCCCGGGCAAGCGCCCACTCGGCACCGGCAGTGAGAACGTCAGCAGGTGTTCGGTGCGGAACCCGAGGTCGACGCCAATCAGCTTCACGAGGCTCGACACGGCGAGCCCCCCTCCGGCCAGGAGGGTCAGCGCGAGCGCGAGCTCGGCCACCACCAGGCCCTGACGCAGACGCGTGCGGCCGCCTCCCAGCGAAGACCGTCCCTCCTCCTTGAGGGTGGTGCTGAGGTCGAGCCGGGTGGCCTGCCAAGCCGGCATGCAGCCGAACAGGACTCCGGACCCGACCGAGACCGCGAAGGTGAAGAGCAGCACCGGCAGGTTCAGCCGGACGTCCGCCTCCGTGGGCAGGGTGTTGGCGGGCATCATGGCCAGGATCCCGTCCAGCAGGATCTGGGCGAGGACCACGCCCAGGACGCCGCCGATCGCGGCCAGGACCACGCTCTCGACCAGCATCTGCTGAAAGATCCGACGACGACCCGCTCCGAGGGAGGCCCGCACCGCGATCTCCCGCTGCCGGGACGTTCCGCGCGCGAGCATGAGGTTCGCCACGTTGGCGCAGGCGATCAACAGGACGAAGCCCACCGCTCCCAGGAGCATCCAAAGACCGGCGACGGTGTCGCGGCTCAGGAAGTTGTTCTGGAGCAGCTCGACGCTCGCTCCCCAACCCTGGTTGGAGGCAGGGTGGGCCTGGGCGATGCCGCCGGTGACGGTCGCCATGTCGGCGTTGGCCTGGGCCAGCGAGATGCCGGGCTTCAGGCGGCCCATGACCAGCAGCCAGTGGAAGTCGTGATTGATCTGGTCCGGAGCGAAGGCCAGGGGCACCGAAAGCCCCGCCTGGCCACGGTCGGCGAGGCCCGGAGCCATGATCCCCACGACGGTGTGCGGCTTGCCGTCGATCCGGATCTCGCGGCCGACCACCGCACGGTCGCCGCCAAAGCGCTGCTGCCACAGCCGGTGGGTCAGGATCGCCACCTGATCCTTCCCCACTTCTCCTTCCTCCGGAAGGAAGTCGCGCCCCAGGAGGAGGGGATCCCCGACCATCGTGTAGAAGCCCGGCGTCACGACGCTGGCCTGGACCTGCTCCGGCTGGCTCGCACCCGTCGCGAGGCTCACGCCCCTCCCCGTCCACGCGTTCAGGTGCTGAAAGACGCGACTCTCCCGCTTCCAGTCGAGATAGTCGCCGGCCGCGGTCACGTTCTTGTTTCCCTGGATCTTGGACCAGACCATGACGAGCTGGTCGGGCTCCGGATAGGGCAAGGGCGCGAGCAACGTGGCGTAGACGACGCTGAAGATCGCCGTGCTCGCGGCGATCCCCAGGGCCAGAGCCAGCACCGCGACGCTCGTGAAGCCGGGGCTCCCCGCGAGCAGTCGCAGACCGAAGCGAGCGTCACGCACCAGTTCCTTCATGGCTCGGCCTCCACCCATCGGGCGAGAGACAGCAACGGCCGTGCCATGCCTGACGGGATGCTGGGTCCGCCCGTCAGGAGGTTACGGGTGCTTTCGAGGGGGAGGTGTGCGGAACCGGGAGGCGACTGTTCGTCTCCGGAATGCGATGGCCGCGCCCTCCCGTTTCAGCCCTTGGTGGGCTCGCCAGGGGAGTCGGACTCGGGCGGCTGGTCACCCAAGGTGAGCTGCCACCAGGAGACGTCGTGCCAGCGGCCGAACTTCCAGCCGGCGCGGCGGAAGACCCCGACCGGCGTGAAGCCGACTGACCGGTGAAGGGCGATGCTCGCCTCGTTGGGCAGCGCGATGCCCGCGTAGGCGGTGCAGTAGCCCTGGTCGGCCAGCCGCGGCAGCAGCTCCCGGTAGAGGCGCTTGCCCAGCCCCTGCCCGCGGTGATCGCCGTCGAGGTAGGCCGAGGTCTCGACCGACCACCGGTAGGCACCGCGCGGCCGGTGAGCAGTCGCGTAGGCGTAGCCCACGAGACCGCGGTCGTTCTCCGCAACGAGCCAGGCCCACTTGCCGAGGGCCTTCTCGATTCGCTCCTCGAACTCCGCGACCGAGGGTGGCTCCATCTCGAAGGACACGGCGGTCTCCGTGACGAAGGGGCGATAGATCTCGAGCAAGGCGGACGCGTCGGCGGGAGTGGCGTCGCGGATCCGGAAGGCCGACGACGGCGTCCCTCGTCGATCGATCGCAGGTCTTTCCGAGCCTTCAGCACCGGGGAGGGCCATGTTGGGCTCCCGACCTCCTTGCACGCAGTTTACCCGCCGTCGGTGACAATACGCTCGTGATCGACCCCTCGCCCCTGACCCCCGAGGAAGCCCGCCTCCGCCCCACCTACGCCGTGGTGCGCCTCTCCCGCCTCCGCGCCAACCTCCTGGCGGTCAAGAGGCACGTCGCCCCCGCGCGGGTCATGCCGATCCTGAAGGCCAACGCCTACGGCCACGGCCTCGAGGCCGTGGCGCGCGCCCTGGCTCCGCTGGCCGACGCATTCGGCGTGGCCCTGGTCGAAGAGGGGATCGCGCTCCGTCGGCTCGGCATCCTGAACCCCATCCTCGTCTTTGGCGGCGTCTGGACGCGTCAGATCCCGCTCTTTCTCGACCACGGTCTCACCCAGACCGTGCCTTCGCTGGCTCGACTGCGCGACGTGGAGGAAGCTGCGGCGGCCCGGAAGGTCCGGGCCCGCGTTCACCTCAAGATCGACACCGGCATGGAGCGCATCGGCGTCCACTACTACAACGCGGAGGGCCTGCTGGAGGCCGCCGCCCGTTCTCCTCACGTCGAGGTGGAGGGGATCTATTCTCACTTCGCGAACGCCGACGCGGAAGACCTGGCTGACGCGCGCCGCCAGCTCACGCGCTTCGAAGAAGTGCTGCGTTTCTACGAGCGACGCTCCCTGGCCGTGCCCCAGCGACACATGGCCAACTCGGCGGCGATCCTGCGTCTGCCCGAGAGCCATCTGGACCTCGTGCGCCCGGGCATCCTGCTGTACGGCGTCTACCCCTACGCGGACGCTCCCCACGTGGTCGAGGTCACCCCCGCGCTGTCCTGGATCTCCCGCGTCGTCTACTTCAAGCTCGTCGAGGCGGGCAGCCCCGTCAGCTACGGCTCCACCTGGAAGAGCGATCATCGCGTCCGCGTGGTGACCGTGCCGGTGGGATACGGCGACGGCTACTTCCGCAGCATGTCGAACCGGGCGCAGGTGATCCTTCGCGGCCAGCGGGTCGCGCAGGTAGGCGCCATCTGCATGGACCAGATGATGGTGAACATCGAGGACGGCACCGGCTACAACGGAGACGAGGTCGTCCTCATCGGCGAGCAGCAGGGCGCGCGCCTCACCGTGGAGGAGCTCGCGGCGTGGGCGGGAACGATCCCCTATGAAGTGCTGACCGCCATCAACGATCGCGTCCCCCGCCTCTACGAGCCCTGAGACCGCCCGCGCGCCCCGCGGGGCGTGACTTACCTGGCGCAGCTCCACCGGATCGAGCTTGAACGCCTTCAACTGCCGGCGGCCTCCATGGCAAGAGAATTCGGTCCTCCCCTGTCCCGGCCTTCGGCTAGGGTAGGCGCTGGCAGCCGCTCTCCCCGATGGCCATCGAGCGGGACCAAGGCAGGGACCTTCAGGGGTCGAGGGGAGGAAGGAAGTGCGGGAAAGCAGGCCCCAACCACCTTCAAGCCACAGACCGGGACTCGCGGTCCCTCCTGACGACTCGTCCGAGCTTGGTTCCGGCGGCAGGTCGGTCACGCGCGTCATCCCGCCCGCTCCAGTGCGACTCCTCGATCGAGTGCGGGCGGCGATTCGGACTCGCCACTACAGTCCCCGCACCGAGAAAGCCTACGTCGCCTGGATCAAGCGCGCGTTCGCACGAGCGGAGGAGCTTCGAGTGGGGGCGGTGGAGACGCGGGTCTTCAAGGCACCGAATCACCTGGCGGCACTGCGTACGGCAGTGCGCGCGTACAACTTCGCGGTCACCGACGTGGTGCGTGCCAAGAATCGGTTGAAGGCGGTGTTCCTGGGGCGAGGGATCGTCGCGGATGCTGGGGTCTACGACCCGGAACGCCGGGATGGATGGCTGGCAAGGTTGAGTGGCCCCTACCGGCAGCTTGCGGAGATTCTGGCGCGGCAACTGGATCTGGTGGTGCCTGCACGAGACGAAGCGGAGCGTTGGCTGCTGACGGAGTCGAAGTCGCATCCGATCATCCGGAGACTGCTAACGGCGCCAGGATTGGGTCCCATTCGGACGGCGCAGGTGGTCGCGATCGTGGCGGTGCCCGATCGATTCCGGACTCGGCAACAGTTCTGGAGCTACTGCGGGCTCGGGATCGTCACGCGCTCGTCTGCAGACTGGAGACCGGGGAGGAAGGGTGGCCTGGAGCGGTCACAGAACCTGTCCACCCGCGGCTTGAGCCGGAAACGCCAGCCTCTGTTGAAGTCTGTGTTCAAGGGTGCGGCGATGACGGTGATCACGCAGTTGCCCGACGATCCGCTGCACGCCCACTACCAGCGAATGATCGAGAAGGGGATCAAGCCGCCTCTGGCGCGATTGACCCTGGCCCGACGCATCGCTGCGACGGTGCTCTCGATGTGGAAACACCAGGAGGTGTACGACTCGAAGCGGCACGCGGTCGTCGAACAGCCTTAGAGAGTCTCAGGCGTGAGGCGACGAGGTCTGGAAGCAGGTCCACCGTTGCTGCTCGAGAAAGGTTCGAGGGAGAGCATCCAGCTGTCAGCTGGTCACCTGGACGCGACGGGAAGACCCCGATTGAAGGTTATGCCCCCTCGGAGTGCCGACTAAAGCCTTGGCCCACAGAGGCCCAGTCAGGAGCTTGGCGCGCCCGCACTGCGGGAGATCGCACCAACGGCTTTAAGGTCGAGCAGGTCGAGGTTGGCCGATCGCTACCAGACGTCGTCGTGGGACCAGCCCTCATCGAACCATTCGCGTGGGCCGATGCCTCCAGGACGAGCTCTCTCGCACGTGTCAACATTCGCCCGTTGCAAGTGATTGCGCGGGCGCGCGGGAAGAGTATTCTCTTGACAACTCATTTCTCAGGAGCTGACGGCCGCGCGACGGCAAACTGGACGCGCGGCCGCAGCTTAATCCCGTGTTCTACGGACGTGTGAACTGAGAGCGACGCGTGGAAGAGGCGCACGGCGAACCCGAACGTCTCAGGCCGTCTCCTGCCAGGCCGACGGTTCGGATGATGTTCTGGGTCATCGTTCTGGCGTGTTGGGTCATCCCTACCCTCGGCGTAGCTGGGCTGGTGGGCTTTGCCGTGTACGGTGGTAGACCAAGTGGCGTTGCCGCCGCCATCGCCCGCTCAGACTCGAGCGCCGTGGTGCTGCAGCGACTAGGGCCACCCTCCACGCGCGACATCGACGGGCAGGTGTGGGCAGACAGGGCCCGGCCCGAAGAGGGCTGCAGGACTCAGCCTGTCGGAGAGGCGTGGATCTATAGCCATTGGTTCGCCAATGACGGCCTTGTCATCTTCGACCGCACTGGGCGCGTCCAGTGTATTCGCGAGGGCGGATCCTTCTTCACCATTCGCTCATACTAGGATCGAGACGCTACTCGTGGAGCGGGTATCATGGGCGCGCCGTAGAACAACGAGATGCAGCTGACGAAACGCGCGGCCGACGACGGTCGCGTTCCCAGCTGATCTCGGTGTTGGACGGACATCAATCCCGATGAGACGGATCGTCGTGCTCTTCACGGCCTTATCGCTTAGTTGTACGTTGCCTGATCATCGGCAGGCGAAGCCACGTGCACTGTCGTCAGGTCGGGTTGTTGAAGTGACCGCACAGGCGGTCGTCGGATCGGCGGAGTCGCGCTATGTGTGGTTCGAGTACCAGACGGACGCGTCCGTTCCGGAGCCACTACTTACGGAGATTCGCGAGATTTGGCGCGATCTTCGCGTGGAAGACTCCTCAAGAGGTGTACCGGTGGTATTCGTCGAAGCGATTGCTAGGCAGCGTCGCATCCGGTGGGAGGGCTTGGTAGTCGAACGTGTGGCGAACGAAAAGGGGTGCGTGTCATACACCAGGCTGCCCAGTGGGGAGTGGCAGGAATCGGAGCTCGCTTGCTGTCTGATTGTCCCTTGCGAGGCTCGCTCGAATTGAAACCGAGAGCACATGCCGTCCAACAACGAGTATCTGGACTCCTCCTGTCAAGTGAGAAATCGCTAGCCGTTTGCTTTCTTCATAGTCGAGCCGTGGCGGGAAGCGAGTCGCGTGTTGGGAACGGGGCGGACTGCAGACGTATCTCCGGCCTCATTGAAGGAGCCCCCGAGGGCTCCGGGCCATGACGGAATCCGCGCGCAGGGAGCCAATCGATGCAGCGGCCTCGAAGGCCACAAGTTGTTATCGGCTGTCCCTGCGCCGGTCCGACCTGTTCTGCCGTCACGCGACTTTACGCTTGCAGCCCTGGGCGAGAACTCCTTTCATCAATGCGCCGTGGTCGTAGGCCGTTCGTATCTACGCAGCCTTCTGGATCTCTGTGAACGGGGTGAGTCGGCTCCAGACGGCCCATACGATGCGGGCCATCTTGTTGGCCACGGCCACGGCGGCCTTGTTGTGGACGTGAGTCTGAGCGAGCTTGTTCGCCCACTCCCGCAGACGATCCGGCTGCTTGGTGCGGGCGTGGAGAAGGACGGAGCGGGCACCGTGGATGAGGAGGGTGCGGAGGTAGCCGTCACCGCGCTTGGAGATGCGACCCAGATTTCGTTTGAGTCCGCTCGAGAACTCCCGCGGAGTGAGACCGAGGTAGCTGGCCAGGTGGCGACCAGTCGGGAACCGATGGATGTCTCCGATGAAGCACCAGAGGGCGGTGGCGGTGAGAAGCCCGATGCCGGGAATGGTGCGGAGGTACCCCACGACCGGGAGTTCCTTGGCCATCGTCTCCAGGCGGACCTCGACCTCCTTGATGCGCGCCTCGATGTCGCGAATCTCGTGACAGGCCTCGGCGAAGAGAGGCCGTAGGGCAGCGGGCAGGTCCGAGTCTGCGTCCTCGAGGAGGGCCCACACCGCGGGCACCACCTGGCGAGCGCCCACCGGGATGAAGACGCCCAGCTCGCGCAGCAGCCCCCGCAGGGTATTGAGGCGGGCCGTCCGCTCGGTCATCCAGGCCGAGCGCATCCGGTGGAGCGAGGTCAGGACCTGCTGGGCCACGGTCTTCACGGGGACAGGATGAATGTCTTCGTTACGGCTGGCTTCCAGGATGCCCTTGGCATCGGTACGATCGGTCTTGTTGCCTCGGATATAGGGACGGACGTGATGAGGGGGCATGAGGATCACCCGATGGCCGAGATCCTGAATCCGGCGTCCCCAGAAGTGAGCCGAGCCACAGGCCTCCATGAACACGGTGGCGGCTGGGTTGTTGGCGAAGAACTCCAGGAACTGGGCGCGAGGCAGACGTTCCCGGCGGACGACATGCCCAGGTCGATCCGACACTGCGATCTCGAACACGCTCTTTGCCACGTCCACGGCGATACGAGTATCGTTCTGCATGATGGGCTCCTCCATTGCTTACCAAGCACCGACTCAGGCACATCGATGCCGATCGAGTCGGTGGAGGAGTCCATCTCATCAATGCAGCTGACGAGGTCCGCGTCGGTCATAGCGGCCGCGGCCCTCGCAGCTGATCTCGGTGTTCGCTTGACCTAGGGAACTGAAGCCGTGGATATGGTGCGCGCCAGGTCACGGCTCGATGCGCCGAGGGCCAACAGGGACCGAATCAACAAGTCCAGCGAGACCGATGGATCGCCACCCTCCATTTTGGCTACCCTTGACTGGCTGGACTGGATCAACTTGGCAAATGCCGCCTGTGTGAGGTTCCGCCTGGTCCGCCTGTTCTTCAGGCTGTCTGCCAACCGTAGACGGAGCTCGACGTACGCCGCCTCTTCATCAGAAAGGCCAAGAAAGTCCCGCACACTCCCGATTCGCCAACCCTTCCGCTCAAGCTTCTGCCGCTTACTTGGTCGCATCGTCGTATTCCTTCAGTCTCTTCCGACACGTCTCCAGCACACCCTGCGGCGTCTGCGCGGTCTTCTTGGCAAATACCTCGACGATGACAATCGCGTCGGCATCCACCCTGTAGATGATCCGCCAAGTCTCGTGTTGGTCCGTCACTCTCAACTCATGACACCGCGGCCCAATACCAGGCATGGGCCGCGAGTGAGGCATGCCCAGACCCCTGCCCCTCTGGAGTTCACGGAGCAGGTAGCCTGCCTCAATCCTCGCCGCCTGACCCAGCGGTGGGCTCTTGATTTCTTCGTGGAGCCAGGCAAGGGGCTTGTCCTTTGGGCTCACAACGGCTATCGTATGTCAGGCATGACATAGAGGCAAGCGAACAACGGGATGAAGCTGACGGGGTCCGCGAAGCCAAAGCCGCCGCGGCCCCCGCAGCTGATCCAGGTGTTAGCCCGACATCTAGGAATGCGAAGCAGGGTGATACGCTCAGCGCGACATGACCGCGCCGACCTTCGAATGGGACGCCGAGAAGGCGGTCGAGAATCTTCGGAAGCACGGCGTCGCGTTCGAAGAGGCACTGACGGTCTTCCAGGATCCGCTAGCCAAGATACACGACGATCCTGACCACTCGGCCGAAGAGCCGCGGGCCATCGTCACGGGACACTCCACACAGGGCAGGCTGCTACAGGTGTCCTTCATCGAACGGCGGAGTAGAATACGAATCATCAGCGCCCGACCGGCAACCCGGGCTGAGCGTCAGGATTATGAAGAGAACGCGTGAACGCCATTCGAACGCCACGGATGAGCTGCGGCCTGAGTACCGCTTCGACTACTCCAAAGCCCGGCCCAACCCCTATGCAGCCCGGCTCAAGGGGCGCGCGGTAGCGGTGGTCCTCGACCCCGACGTGGCCAAAGCCTTCCCTACTTCGGAATCCGTCAACACCGTCCTTCGCTCAGCACTGCGGGCGGTTCCACGTAGGGCCAAGGTTGGAGCCAGGAGGAAGAAGGCGGGCTCCTAAGAAACTCCTCCTTCGAGTAGCTCTCCGGATTCGCGGTTAACCAGTTCAAAGCCAAGGGCCTGTGCGCGCTGGCGAAGCCGTCGAACGGTGGAGTCGCGACGGAGTTGATCGTAGGCGGCGGCGCCTTGGTCGACATAGGCGATCTCGCCCTTGAGGGTTCTGTAGATTAGGATGGCGAGCTTGCGTGCGGTGGCGGTGATGGCTTTAGCCTTCCCGATTCGGAAGGCGAGCCTGCGGAAGAAGGCGCCGAGAGCGGTCTGCGTGCGTCCGAGGCTCTGCGCAGCGAGGCGCAGAACAAGAGCTGCGCGGTTCCCTGATGGCTGCGTTCGAGAGCTAAGGAGACGGCCCCCGGAGATCTTGTTTTTGGGGGCGAGCGTCAGCCAGGAGGTAAAGTGGCGTTCGGTGGGCCAGCGGCTCATGTCCGTTCCAATCTCGGCCAGGATGCGCAAGGCGGAGTAGGGTCGAATGCCGTCGATCTGCGAAAGATCCGCACCGGACAGCTGGTGTAGCAAAGCGCGGACCTCGAACCGAGGTTCGTTGTTATGGGGCCTTCTTCGCGTCCGGGGAGCCGACAGGGGCTTCTCGGGCGGCTCGCAGCGCGCTGCCATCACGGTGAGCCGCTCCTCGATGGCCCGGTCGCAGGCGGCGAGCTGAACTTGGTAGACATCGTGCAGCTCAAGATTCTGCTTGAGCCCGAAGAGGTGTTCAGGTTTGTAGTGTCCGGTAAGCGCGGCTCGGATTTCATCCTCCGAGGCGCTGCAACGGAAGTCTCGGTGTCGCGCAAGGAGAGCCGGATCGGTGGCCCCGGTCACGATGTCGCGAAGGATACGGAGGCCGGGTTCTGCATGCGCTGGACACAGGTGCCCGCCGACTGAATCAAGGTTTCGCGGTGGCGCATGTAGCAGCGCAGCGCGGTGATGTCCGCCGCCGGCCGGAAGCTCCCACGAAGCAAGCCAACACTGTGAAGCTCTTGAAGCCATTCGGCGTCCGAGACATCGCTCTTGCGTCCTGGTACGTTCTTGACGTGCCTGGCGTTCACGACGAGCACCTCGAGTCCGCGGGCCTCCAGGATCTCGAACACAGGGATCCAATACACACCAGTCGCTTCCATAGCGACGGTCGTGATGCCGCAAGCAACCAGCCAGTCGGCCAACCGGTGAAGATCCGCCGTGAAGGTCTTGAACGAACGAACGTCGGTAGGGTCACGGTCCGTGGGTACGGCGACGTAGTGCTCGGCCGCTCCGCAGTCGATGCCCGCGGCATTCGGATTGATGCGCTCGAGCAGCGTCGGAGACCGCCGCTGGCGGCGTGGTGTGACTTTCTTCCCCCGCATGGACGCTCCTCTCCAAGTCGCCCGGAGAGGGATGCGTGTGCACCTGACATTCTCCCAAACGGGATCACATGCCTAAGCGTGTGTCACCAGTGATCGTGCCGATGCATCCCCCGGCCACGCTAACAATCGGGCTCACAGTACCATTGGCGCCCCGGCCTCTTTCCGGGCGAAGTGCCATTCTCGCTGTGGTCGACGCTCAAGTGGAGTTTCTGGCATGATCGGTCGTGGCCAGCAGGTACCCCGCTAACAAGGAGATGAAGCTGACGAGCGCTGAGCGTATCGGACGCTCGCAGCTTATCTCCGGGTGTTCGACCGACCAGCGAGGTTGAGGTGAAGTACGAGTCCTACGCCATGAAGAGCGTGATCGCACTTGCGAGTGGACTCGCTGCTGTATCAGTCGTGTTAGACGTCCCTCCGATGCCAGCGGCTCTGCCCTCCGTTCGGAGAGCTCTTTCGGCGGAATCGATCCCTCAGACTCTGGATGAGTGCTTCGTAGTCCTTGCCAAGATGCTTCCGGCCGATACCCTGCAGCAAATGCGGGCGGCGCCCGAGGGGGAAATGGCTCGTTACCATCACGGTCTCGGCACGGGCCTGCGCAACGATTGGGGTCTCTGGGCCCACAGTCCCCTCTATGAACACCTGCAGAAGCTAGGGCTTCACAACCCTGACGACATGTCCGGCCTGATCCTCACGTCGTTCTGGCGATACCTTCACGACCGCCCGCTTGGCGTTCAAGAGCAGGTCCAGAAGTATCGGCGCTATGCACGCGCGGCTAGGATTCCTGATCGCGGCAGTAACTCGCAGTGTCCGTCAGGCATCGAGATCGTGCTCAGCCTGTACAGGGTTCGGGAGGATGGCTCTCCAAGGATGATCCACATGGGGAAGTGCTGTCCGGACGCACGCGTATGGTCGTATGAACTCGATCGGAGCTGGCACCCGCCCGACGAAGAGGAGGCCTCTGCGTGGAGCCATGGCTCAGGGGAACGCTGCGACCCCTGCCGCATACCTGCTTGTCCGTCCTAGTGAGCATGCCGTCGAACAACGGGATGACGCTGACGGGGTCCGCGACGCCAAACCTGCCGCGGCCCCCGCAGCTTATCCCGGTGGTCTCCGGACCTTGCGACGCGGCATCGAAGGGCGGAGAATGCTGCCATGGCTCACCCAGCGCTGAACCTCGACGACCTGTCTCCAGAGGAGCAACTCGAGCTGCTCGGAGAGCTTTGGGACCGCCTGAGTCAGCACCCCGCGAACGTACCGCTCTCCTTGGAGCAGCGTGAGGAGCTAGACCGTCGATTAGACGCACTCGAGGACGACGTTCGGGCCGGGCGGCCATTGGGCCGGCCTTGGTCCGAGGTTCGCGAGGGCCTTCGCTTAAGGTGAAGCCGGCCGTCTTCACAGCGGCCGCCGAGGCCGATGTCGAGGATGCCTTTCGGTGGTATGAGATCCAGCGAGCCGGCCTCGGTGATGCATTCCGTCACGCCATCGATGTCGCTGTCGCAGCCTTGGAGGCCAACCCAGAGGCCTACGCCGTTGTGCACCGAAACACGCGCCGAGTCCTCCTGCCAAAGTTTCCGTACGGCCTCTTCTATCGGGTGGTGGGTGACAACGTCGTGGTCATTGCATGTACTCACGCCAAACGACATCCTCGTGCATGGCGCTCTCGTGGGACCGGATAACAACGCGTTGCGGCTGACGAGCTTGCGATGGCAGGCGCCGCCTTCGCAGCTGATATGGAACGACTGCTGTCAAGCCTAGGGCTGCGGGTCGTTGCCGTTGGTTGCCGTTTTGGTCGATGCGTCCGTGATCGTGGTCGTTAGGCCGACCCTCCTCGGAAGCCGAAGTCGACGGACGTGGCAGGGCGCTTCGACGACGGGTCACTCTGATATACGCGGGTTGCGCTGCGGGGTGAGCCGCGGCGCCGAGCCGCATGACCATTCTCCGTCGAGAGGGAACGCGGTCTGAACGCGCGAGTTGGGAAGGACGAGCCTTCCTGTCGCAAAGCTGCGACGCGTGTCCTCTGGATCGTGCCTGCCTTCATCCGTCGACTACGGCCTCCAAAGTAGAGCGGTCAGGAAGTGGAAAGGGTGTGGGACGTGGTTAGGTGGTGCGGAGCCTCATGGCTGCCCAGACGAAGCCGGTGAGCTCGCGAGCGATGGCCACGGCGACCTGGGGCCGGGGTTTGCCTCTCTCGAGGAGCCGATTGAATCGGCGGTTCAGTCGGAGCATGGCCTTGTCCGCGAGGGCGATGACCTGGGCAGGCTGACCGTCACGCCGCTTCTTGAGACTCACGACGCTGGGCCGGTGCCGGTAGTGCCAAGCCGCTTCGATCATCAGACGGCGCACGTGACCGTTGCCGGTCTTGGTGATGCCCCCTCTGCTCCTCTTTCCCCCCGAGGAGTGCTCACTCGGCACGAGCCCCAAGAAGGCCATCAGGCCCCGGGCGGAGTCGAAGCGCATGAAGTCGTGTAGCTCGGCCACCAAGGTCATGGCGGTCAGGGTGTCGATGCCGCGGAAGGTACGCAAGGCTCCCACCACCTGGGCGTAACCCTCCTGCTGGCTCACTCTCTCGATCTGCTGGTCCAGGGCTGTGAGCCGAGCTTCGACCTGCTCGATGGTCAACAGGTAGTCGTCGAGGACGAGCTGGTCCTCGGGGTGCTCGAGGCGCAGGTTCCGGAGCCACAGCCGATGGCCCTTCCCCCACGCCTTCTTTCCCCCCACCCACGACCAGCCCCGTCGCAACAGGAGCTTGCTCAAACGGTGCCGGCTCCGAACCAAATCCTCGTGCGCGTCTTCCCGCGCCCGGCACAAGTCCCGGACAGATTCATCCTCCTCCGTGGGCGGATGAACCTCCGTCAGCATCCCGGCCCGATAGAGATCCGCCAACTTCCTCGCGTCCCGGCGATCCGTCTTGATCCGGTCTCCCGCCTTCCGAGGAATCAGGGACGGCGCCACCACCACGCACCCCGCACCCGCCTCGCGAATCCAGCGCTGCAATGCATACCCGCAGGGACCCGCCTCGTAACAGAACCGAACCTCACCCGGGGCCGCTCGCTTCACCTTCCTCACCATCCGCAAGACCGCCGCCTTCTCGTTCGTGCACTCCCACTCCACCGCCACCGTCTTCTCTGGCAATAGCATCGCCACGTTGATCGCTGCCTTGTGTGCATCCAGCCCGACGAAGGTGATACCTTTTTCCATGACCGGCTCCTTTCGTATGCGGCTCTGGTGCCGCCGTCACAAGCCCACTAACCCGCGATCCTACGATCGGAGCCGGTCGTTCCATAGGGTCTGAACGCGGTGTTGGACGGGCATAGGAGGCGTGGTACAAGACCGGGGTGTTGACCGGTTACAAGCTCCGTGGCGAGATCACCAACATCGAGGTGATCGCCAAGGGCAAGGCAATCCGGATCCTGCCGCTTCTCCGGAAGTTGTATGGAAAGGGCCGTTGGCGCAAACTCAAGGGCATCGCGCTCGTCGAGCTTCCAAGCGGGCGCGTCGTGAAGGCAGAGCTACATTGGTATGAGGCCCATGGCCTCGGCCGGCACGATTTCAAGGTGAAGCAGTTGCTCGAATAGCATGAGAAGCAAGAAGAGCCGCTTCGTGTTGTGCCTGAAGAGCGGGACGTACAAGGCTTCTCTTCAGCCTCGCAAGGTCTACCGGGTCCTGGACGACGCCAAGGCCGAGAAGGATTCCCTCCTTCGAGTAATCGACGAGTCCGGCGAGGACTACCTCTTCCCCGCCAAGCTCTTCGTGGCGATCGACGTTCCTGCGAAAGCTATTCCCGTCTTCCGCTCGGAAGCCGCCGCCACGCCGTGAGCGCGCTTAGCGCAAGATGCCGTCGAACAAGGGATTGAAGCTGAGGAGCGACGCGGCACTCGGAGCGCTCGCAGCTTAATCCCGTGTTCGACGGGCAGAATGAGCACGCGGCGAGGCATTGACGGGTGTCTATATGTGTGTATATACTTTCTGAATGAGAGCGATTCGCGCCAAGCTGTTCCAGAACGGCGGTAGTCAAGCAGTCCGCCTGCCCAAGGCCTATCGATTCGCCTCACAGAGCGAAGTGTTGGTCCATCGTGACGGGCGCCGGGTCATCCTTGAGCCAGCCGACGAGTGGTCCCCTGAATTCCGGTCCTGCCTGGGCTCGGTTGCGGAACAACTCCCACGTCCGAAACAGGAGAAGCTCAATCGCGTCCGCAACCCGTTCGACTGATGCGGCGCTACCTTCTGGATGCAGATACGGTCAGCTACGCTCTCCGTGGCCAAGGACGGGTTGGCGCCCGAATCTTGGAGCACCCACCCTCGGAGCTTTGCGTCAGTTCGATAACCCTGGCCGAACTACGCTTCGGGGCTGAGTTGAAGAAGTCGCACAAGCTCCGGCGGGCCATCCGCCAGTTCGTCAAGGAGGTCAGTGTCGTCGCCTTCGATGAGAGTGCTGCGGAGCGCTTCGCCGAAGTAGCCTCTGACCTGGCGGAGAGTGGAACCCCAATTGGCGCGTTCGATACACTCGTCGCCGCTCAGGCACTCGCCCTTGGCCTGGTCGTCGTGACAAACAACACCCGGCACTTTGGCCGTGTCGCAGGGCTCAAGGTCGAGAATTGGCTCTAATGCGCTGCCGTCGAACAACGGGATGAAGCTGACCGCGCGCGGCGCAAACGATGAGGCGCGGCAGCTGATCCCGGGGTGGGCGGACCAGAAGTGGGTACAGTGGACCGATGAAGGACCTTCGCAAAGAGAGATCGGGACTCCTCCAACATGTGAGAGAGGGAGTCCTTGTCGGGGCGGTCCTCGCGGTGCTCTCGGGCATTTCATGGGTGTTAATCGTCAACATGCGATCGCCGGACCCGCTTTCTTGAACTCATTCGTGAACGGGATGCGTCTGGCAACTGGGCGTGGGACATCCGCGCCTGCTATCACTGCCCAGCGTTCTTGCTTCTGAACCGGGGCTTTGGGTCGGACAAGGAGCCATTGGCCGTCATGGGGCTAGTGTTGACGAGCATTCCTCAAGGTGTTGAGGCGGGCGGCGCGCTCGGTCATACAAGCCGATCGCATCCGGTGGAGCGAGGTCAGCACCTGCTGCGCCAGGCTCTTCACGGGGACGGGATGAATGTCTTCGTTACGGCTGGCTTCAAGGATGCCCTTGGCATCGGTTCGGTCTGTCTTGTTGCCTCGAATATAGGGACGAACGTGATGAGGGGGCAAGAGGATCACTCGATGGCCGAGATCCTGAATCCGGCGTCCCCAGAAGTGAGCTGAGCCACAGGCCTCCATGAACACGGTGGCGGCTGGGTGGTTGGCGAAGAACTCCAGGAACTGGGCGCGAGGCAGTCGTTCCCGGCGGACCACATGCCCGGGGCGATCCGACACGGCGATCTCGAAGACGCTCTTTGCCACGTCCACGGCGATACGAGTATCGTTCCGCATGATGGGTTCCTCCATGCTTTACCCAAGCACCGACGCTCGGCAATCAGGCCTCTCGCGAGCGTCAGCATTCGCCCGTTGCCAGAGCTTGCGCGAGGCGGACCGCGCGGAAGGCGTCAGGCTGATTTCGGCCAGGCCAGCCACGCGAAGTGAGCGTCGCTTCTATGAAGAAGGCTAGCCGCCCGAGTCTTGACGACATGCGTCCCGAGTACGATCTCGCCGCCCTGGGATCGGGCGTACGGGGGAAGTACGCGAAGCAGCTCAAGGGCACGACGCTCGTCGCGCTGCAGCTCGAGGTCGCGAAGGCGTTCCCAACGTCCGAAGCGGTCAACGAGGCTCAGCGCGGTGTCCTGCAGACCTTTGAGCAGCGAGAATCACCGACTGGGTTACGGTAGGAGACCCGACAAGGGAGGCATGCACGATGCGAGCGGCATCCGTAGCTGCTGTCCTGATCCTCATCCCGTCAATTGGTGTCTCAGGTGGTGAAGGTCCATCAGACCGGCGCCCGGTCCTGGATCACACCGCCTGGGTGTCCGAGGTCATCAAGCACACTCAGACGGTGCGGCCCGGTATGACACGAGGCGAACTCCTGAAGGTATTCACGACCGAGGGTGGTTTGTCGACCGGGCTTTGGCAGAGGTACGTCTACCGCAGGTGTCCGTATGTGAAAGTGGAGGTCGAGTTCGAGGCTGTGGGTAGACCGCCGCGCGACGCAAGCGGCCGAGTCACGTCCGTGAAGTCGGAGGCCGATATCATCAAGACCATCTCGAAGCCCTTCCTCGAGTGGTCGATCATGGACTGAAGCGTTCCGTCACATGGTGGGGCGGGCCGCAGAACAATAGGGTGCCGCCGAAGACGTCCACGTTGTTGGCGCAGTTCGGCTTCTCCGTGGCCTCGCAAGGGATCGGCGTCCACCCTGTCGAGGGTGATCCGTACGACGTGTGCGTTGGCCGCGACGAAGAGCGGCCGTTCGAGCCTCCGGGTGATCGGCTGCTGCTCACCGCGCTGGCCGCAAGGCGGTCAGCAGTGGACGGGCGTCCGGATATCCGAAACAATCAGGTAGAGGTAGTGGACGCGAGGAGTTCTGCGATGAGAAGCGTGGTTCTGGTCGCCGCTCTGCTTCTGCCCATTCCCCCCTGGGCCCGCGCCGCCATGAAGGTCTACATCTCGGCGGACATGGAAGGGGTCGCCGGGGTGGTCACCGGCGATCAACTGGGCCCCCAGGGCTTCGAGTACGAGCGCTTCCGTGGCTTCATGACGAACGAGGTCCTCGCGGCGATCGAAGGGGCGAAGGGGGCGGGGGCCACGGAGTTCGTGGTCTCCGATTCGCACGGCAACGGTGAGAACCTGCTGATCGAGAAGTTCGGCAGGGACGTACAGATCGTGCGGGCGTGGCCGCGTCCGCTCGCGATGATGGAAGGCATCGACGAGACCTTCGCGGCGGCGATCTTCATCGGCTACCACTCGAGCACCACCAACCCCTCGGGAGTGCGCGCCCACACCATGTCTTCCGCGACCCTGGCGGACGTACGCCTCAACGGCGTTTCCGTGCCCGAGGCGGGATTGAACGCGGCCGTGGCTGGCCGCTTTGCGGTGCCCGTGGTGATGATCTCCGGGGATGACGCGATCGTGAAGGAATCCAGGGCCCTGCTCGGTGATCTCGAAACGGCGACCGTGAAGTGGTCCTACGGCTTCCACTCGGCGCGGACCCTCACCCCGGATGCCGCGTGCGAAAGGATCCGCGACGCGACGAAGAAGGCGCTCCTGAGGCTCCCGAGCTTCAAACCGTATCGGGTCACGGAACCCGTGGACCTCGATCTGCGCTTCAAGAACTATCGGCCCGCGGAGCTCGTCGCCTATCTACCTGGCGTCGAGCGCACCGACGCACATTCGGTTCGCTTTCGCGCAAGGAGCATCACCGAGGTGACGCGCCTTCTCGAGTTCCTCACGAACTACGAGCCCGGGCTGAGCCCGTGAGCACCCGTTCGCTCGGCCAGTAGGAGTCGAGAGGCCAGGTCGAAGGGAGGGAGTCATGGCACAAGTACCCGACCTCGTGAGGGAGTTCCTGGGCCAGAGGCGAATCGCGGTGGCGGGCGTGTCTCGCGGATCGACGAGCGCGGCGAACGCGGTCTACCGCAAGCTACGGACCTCCGGGTACGAGGTCTTTCCCGTCAATCCGAAGGCCTCCGAGGTGGAAGGCGTGAAGTGCTATCGAGAGCTGAAGGACATCCCGGACCCGCTTGATGGAGTGGTGGTCGCCACCCATCCCGATGCCTCCGTCCAGGTGGTGCGCCAGGCCGCGGACCTAGGCGTGCGGCGGGTCTGGTTCCATCGATCGGTGGGCGGGGGAAGCGTCTCGGCGCCGGCCGTAGAGGAGTGCCGGGCTCGCGGCATCCAGGCCATCGTGGGAGGCTGTCCCCTGATGTACTGTGACCCGGTGGATGGGTGGCATCGGTGCATGAGATCGTGGCTCAGCTGGCGCGGGCGTCTTCCGAAGTGAAGATCCGCGCATAGCAGAGGACGTCACAAGGCTCCTCCTGGCCGAGGTTCGGGAACGAACAGTAGCTTCGCAGGGTCCCCTCGCGTACAAAGCCGCACTTGTCGAGCACGCGCGACGAGGCGGCGTGCTCGTGGTGACAGAGCGCGTAGAGCCGCCGAAGGCCGATCCGCTCGCTGATGCGCACGACCGCCCGTAGGGCCTCGGTGGCGTAGCCTCGTCCCCAGGCGTCCTTCGCCAGGACGTAGCCGGTCGCTGCCCGGTGCGGCGTCTCGAACGCGAAACCTGTGCTCCCCAGGAGGGCGTCGCCTTCTCGCGCCAGGACGAGGTAGGGGCCAGCGGGCCATCGCGCCCACTCCGCGTCGCTCCAGGACACAAAGGCCCTGGTGTCCTCCATCGATTGGTGTCGGACAAAACCTACGAGACGGGTGACCTCAGGATCGCTCGCGTAGCGGGTGAAGATGGACGGGGCATCGCCGAGGACCGGCCGGCGTAGCACGAGCCTTCCTGTTTCGATGCGTACGGGCGCCTGCGACATCAGCACCATTGACAATCCCACCATCGGGTGCAGGAGTTTCCGGAGTCCAGCCGCTCAGTGTAGCGATACTACAATGACGTCATGAGAGCCATTCACGAGGTTGCCACCGATCTCGGGCTCGAGCCCGAGGACATCCAGCCGTGGGGTCCGGACGTGGCCAAGGTCCGGCCCGAGGTCGCGTTCCGCGACGATCCGCTGCAGGCCCGGCTCGTCCTCGTCTCCGCCATCAGCCCGACGCCCGCGGGTGAAGGCAAGACCACCTGCACCATCGGCCTGACCCAGGCCGCGCGGCGGATCGGGCGTCAAGGCCGCCTGCGCGCTGCGCGAGCCCTCGCTCGGCCCCGTCTTCGGGCAGAAGGGCGGCGGGACCGGCGGCGGCAAGTCGAAGCTCGAGCCCTCGGCCCGCATCAACCTCCACTTCACCGGCGACCTCCACGCGGTGACCTCCGCCCACAACCTGCTCGCCGCGCTCGCCGACAACCACGTCTACTTCCGCACCCCCGCCGGCGCCGACGGCCACGAGCTGGACCCGCGGCAGATGACGTTCCGCCGCGTGCTCGACATGAACGACCGCTTCCTGCGGCGCACCGTGATCGGCCTCGGGGGCAAGGCCATGGGCGTGCCGCGCGAGGACGGCTTCGACATCACGGCGGCCAGCGAGGTCATGGCGATCCTGTGCCTGTCCAAGGACTACGCCGACCTCAAGGAGCGCCTCGGCCGCATCCTGCTCGGCTTCTCGCGCGAGGGTCAGCCCCTCTACGCCCGCGACCTCAGGCGCCGAAGGCGCCATGGCCGCGCTCCTGCGCGACGCGCTGCTGCCGAACCTGGTGCAGACCGCCGAGGGCGCGCCCGCCCTCGTCCACGGCGGACCCTTCGGGAACATCGCCCACGGCTGCAACAGCCTGGTCGCGACCCGGCTGGCCTTGCGGCGCGCCGAGGTCGTGTTCACGGAGGCGGGCTTCGGCTTCGACCTGGGCGCCGAGAAGTTCCTCGACATCAAGTGCCGTGCCGCCGGGATCTGGCCGCACGCGGTCGTGCTGGTCGCGACGCTGCGCGCCCTCAAGTTCCACGGCGGCGTGCCCGCGGCCGAGGCGGCCCGCGAGAACGCCAAGGCCCTGGCGCGGGGCATGGAGAACCTCGAGAAGCACCTCGAGAGCGTGACGCAGTTCGGCCTCGAGCCGGTGGTGGCCATCAACGTGCGCGCCGAAGACACGCAGGCGGAGCTCCACTACGTGCTCGACCGCCTCAAGCAGGCCGGGGTCGAGGCCGGCCTCGCCGACGTCTACGGCCAGGGCGGAGCGGGGGCCACGGAGCTCGCGGAGACGATCGTCGCGCGGGCCCGGGCCGCCACTCCGAAGCCCCGCTTCATGTACGAGCTCGGCGATCCGCCGGCCGAGAAGATCCGCAAGATCGCCCGCGCCATCTACGGCGCGGCCGAGGTCGACTTCACGGTCACGGCCAAGTCCCAGCTCGATCGCGCGGTTCGCCTGGGCTTTGGCGAGGTGCCGATCTGCATGGCCAAGACCCACCTCTCGCTGTCCGACGACGAGAAGCGCGCTGGGACGCCCGCGCGACTTCGAGATGACCGTGCGCGAGGTGCGCATCGCGGCCGGGGCCGGCTTCCTCGTGCCGCTGACCGGCGAGATCCTCACCATGCCCGGGCTGCCCAAGCACCCGCACGCGGTGGACATCGACCTCTCGCCGGAAGGGACCATCGCCGGCGTCGAGTAGAATGATCCTGTGGGTGTGAGCTCTCGCCTTCCCCGGCTGTGGCGTGAGTGGCTCCGGCCATTTCTCTGGGCCGCGCTCGTCCTCGGCTCCTTCCGCTCCGCGTGCGCCGACTGGAACGACGTCCCCTCAGGGTCGATGACACCGACGATCCTGGTGGGGGACCGCATCTTCGTCAACAAGCTCGCCTACGACCTCAAAGTCCCCTTCACCACGATTCACCTGGCGGAGTGGGCCGATCCCCGGCGGGGCGAGGTCGTCGTCCTCTGGTCGCCGCACGACGGCCGGCGGCTGGTCAAGCGCGTCGTCGGCATTCCCGGCGACACGATCGAGGCCCGGGACGGACGATTGCTGGTGAACGGAAAGGCCGCGGCCTATAGCCCACTTCGGAAGGAGGATCTGCGCCTCGCCGGCTACACCGGCGACGAGGCCCTCTTCCTGCGCGAGACCGTCGAGGGCGTCGGCCATCCGATCATGAGCTCGGGACCGGGATTCGGGGAGGACTTCCCCGCCGTGGTCGTGCCCGCGGGCCGCTATTTCCTGATGGGTGACCACCGCGACGACAGCTTCGACTCGCGCTACTGGGGCTTCGCGGAGCGCACAAGGATCATCGGCCGCGCGGTGGCCGTGGTCCTGTCGGTCGACGCCCTGAACGCCTACCGACCGCGCTGGCAGCGCTTCTTCACGCCGCTCCCTTAGCGCGCTTTCAGTTCGTGTCCGCGCCGGCCTCGTCGCAGGCGGTGTAGAAGCCGACCGCCCGGAGGGCGTCGGCCATCAGGTTGGTGCAGGCGCGCACCGAAACGCTCGCCGCATCCGGCGCGACCCGCCGCGCGGCGCGACGGAAGTCGGCCATCCAGGCGGCGAGGTCGCGGACCGCGGCGCCGGGGATACGGGGCCCGGACGTGAGCTCGAGCTTCACCCGGGCGTCCTCTTGTACCGAGAAAAGGCGGAGCGTCCCGTGGCCCGGACTGAGCCCCGCGTGGCTTCGGCGCAGGATGTCCTTCGTGACCGCGGTTCCGAGGTGGCTCCAGACCTGCTCGATGAGGAAGTGCGCGGCCCATCCGAGCAGGCTGCCGTCCACCTGGCCGCCCTCGAGGGGCGCGCTCGTCGCCGAGGCCTCGACGGCGCTCGGGGTCTCACTGGCCGCGGGCGGAGTCGGCGGGGCGGCATCGTGTTCCCCAGGGCCCGGTGCGACCGCCGCCCTGAACTTCGGAACCGGTTGGGTTTCGCGCGCATGGCCACCTTCGAGCCGCCGCCACACGCGGGCGAGCTGAACCTGGGCCGCCTTGCGGACCTCCACGTGACGGCTGACCAGGGAGATGCGCTCGAGGTAGGTGAGGTCCTCGCGCCTCGAGAGGTGGCGGACCAGGATCTGTCCCACGTGGCGGTCGTCTTCGAAGGGGTAGAGGCGGCGCCGATCGCGAACGCGCTTCGCCGCCTCCTGGCGGATGAAGAAGTGCCGGTGGCTGGTCACGACCTCCAGCAGGCGCTCGTCCTCGTCCACCGCTTCGTCCAGGGTCTCGATGTTCTGGAGCAGCTCGTCGTCGTCGAGCCCCAACCAGCTCTCCGGCGGGGCCTCCTCTTCCGGGCCCTCGGCCCAGGGGAGCCGGTCCGATTCATCGTCCACTGTCACGGTCCACTCTTCTGGTCATGTCCGGGCGACCGAAGTTCTAGCACAAGATTCGTGCACGTAGACACCCCCCGACACTGTACAGCCAAACGCCGCGCCGTGGCGCCTACGGATCGAGGCCGTATTGATGCCGGTCGCTCCCGAGCCGCCTACTTTGCCGGGATCGGCCCGATCTCGTCACCCAGGGGACCGCTGAGCTCGTCGTACACGCGGTGCAGGTACCAGTCCACGAGGTACACCTCGAAGGCCTGCTTCTGCTTCGGATCGTCACGCGTGATCGTCGACATGAGGGGGCGAAGCGCGGGCAGGATCTCGGCCTTCGCCTGGTCGGCGTCCAGGCCTCGCACCCTCGCCTCCTTGCCCCGGCGGAGGAGCTCGCGGAAGACGTCCATGGTCGCGTGGAGAAGCGCCTTGTCGTGCAGGGGCTCGCCATGCCCCGGGACGAGGGTCTCCACCTCGAGGGTGTCCATCCTCTCGAGCCCCCGGAGCCATTCGGTCGGATAGCAGCCGAGCGCGAACGAGACCGGGTTCACGAGGAGGTCGCCGGTGACGAGGACCTTCTCCTTCGGAAGATAGAGGAACGTGTCGCCAGGCGTCACCGCGCGCCCAAAGCTTCGGACTTGAACCTCGCGCGGTCCCAGATAGAGCGTCAAATGGTCCGTGAACGTCAGGTTGGGAAAGGTGTGGCGCACGCCCGCCTTCTGCTGAAGGAAGAAGCGGTCTTCCTCGAGGAGATGCTGGAGCGGGGCCAGGTCGGGCGGCGCTGGCCTGGCCGTTTCCGCGGCCGCGACCTTCTTCTCGAGGCTCGCCACGTACCCGGGAAGGTCCCGCTCCAGACCTGGCTTGTTGAAGGCCAGGGCGGGGCCCATCATCATCCGGCGCCCGCTCTCCTGGGTGATGATCTGGATCCCTGGGAACGCGTCCTTGTAGACCTCGGCGCCGTACCAGTGGTCCCAGTGCCAGTGGGAGAGGACCAGGTAGCGCACCGGCTTGTCGGTCAGCTTTCGGATCTCGGCCAGCACCGCCGCGGCCGCCGCCGGGGTCCCGTTCGCGTCGAAGACGAGGACCCCGTCCTCCGACAGGATCGCGACCGCGTTGCCGTCGAGGCCGACGTCGCCGTAGGGCTCCGTCCGAAACAGGAAGACCCCGTCGGCGACCGTGATCTTCGTCGGCGCCGGATGCGCCACGGCCGTGCGTGCCATCGGAAGCAGCAGGAGCGCGAGCCAGAGCCCGCGCCGAGTCCCCACCTTCATCTCGTCTCCTTGTCCTGGCCGCTCGGCCTACTCGGGCTCGAGCTTTGCCCTGGACCTCTTGATAGGCACGCTCCACTGCCGTCCGGTGCGTCGCAGATCTCCATGCCCATCTCGTGGACCTCCGATCCTCTACCCAAGCCGTGTGCCACTCGAAGCCTTCCGGCAAAGTGACCGTAAACCAGCAGGTTGGCGGCGGCGGCGGGTGAGATGCAGCGAGCTCCGATGTCCGGGGCTGGGAAGGCTTCGTCCCAGGAACGACGAGGGACATCTGCGCTAAGCTGCGGGCCGGCCCGGGCCAGGTTTTCGGCCCCCCAGCCAGAAGGAGACCCGATGCCTGCATGCGTCGCGCGACGTGCGTTCCTGGGGGCGCTCGTGGCGGCACCGCTCAGCACTCGAGCCTCGGCCCATGAAGCGGCTCGTCCGCGGCCGGGACCGCGTACCCCGCAGATCCAGCTGAGCTGCAACCTCTATTCGTTCAACGAGCCGCTCACGAAGAGGACGATGACCCTCGAAGACGCGCTCGACTTCTGCGCCGAGCTCGGGCTTCGACGCGGTCGATCCGACCGGCTACTACTTCCCCGGCTATCCGGAAGCGCCCCCGGACCGCTACCTCTACGAGATCAAGAAGCGGGCCTTCCGCCTCGGCCTCGACATCAGCGGCACCGGCGTCCGCAACGACTTCACCTCCGCCGACCGCGGCCAAGCGGGCCGCCGACGTCGCCCTCGTGAAGCGATGGATCGACGTGGCCGCGAAGCTGGGGGCGCCCGCGGTGCGCGTCTTCGCCGGGCCGGCGGTGCCCGCAGGGCGCTCCGAGGCCGAGGCCACCGATTGGGTCGTCGCGCACCTCGAGGACTGCGTGGCCTACGGGGCGGAGCGCGGGCGTCTTCGTCGTGCTCCAGCACCACGACGACCTGCTGAAGACGGCGGCCGAGACCCTGGCCGTGCGCGAGCGGATCGGCTCCGAGTGGTTCGGGCTGCAACGTCGACATCGGCAGCCTCCGCACCACCGACGACCCCTACGTCGAGATCGCCCGGCTCGCGCCCTTCGCCTACACCTGGCAGATCAAGGAGCAGGTCTACCGGAAGGGCGTCGCGGAAGAGACGAACGTCGTCGAAGATCGTGCAGATCCTGCGCGACTCGGCGCTACCGCGGATACATTCCGCTCGAAACGCTGGGCGGCGGGCGACCCGCGGCCGAAGCTGCGCGCGTTCCTGGATCGTGGTGCGCCGCGCCCTCGACTCGTGAAGGAGGCATGGCCGATGAGGAGACTCGTCTTGGTGCGCCGCCCGGCGCTCGTGGCGCTGCTTCGTGCTGGGTGCGGAAGCGGCCGCCCAGGAGCCGACAGCCCGCGGCGAAGAACCCGTGGCTCTGCCAGGGCGCCTACTACACCGAGGCCCAGGGCCGGGAGAAGCTCGCCGAGTACGCGCGGACCTACTCCGACCGGGCGGGCTGGGAGAAGCGAGCGCAGAACATCCGCGAGGGGATCCTGCGCGGCGCCGATCTCGATCCCCTGCCGGAGCGGACCCCGCTGAAGCCGATCCTGCGGCGCGAGGAACGAAGGAACGGCTACTCGATCACGAACGTCGCGTTCGAGAGCACTCCCGGCTTCTACGTCACCGGCAACCTCTATCGGCCCTGGCCCCGCAAGGACGGGCCGTCGCCACGCGGCGGTGCTCCTGGCCCACGGCCACGCCGCCGATCCCGCGACCGGCGGCCGCTTCGCCGAGTCGAAGCAGAAGCTCGGGGGCCTGCTCGCGCGGGCGGGGGCGGTCGTCTTCGCCTTCGACATGATCGGCTACGGCGAGGCCACGCAGCGCGCCCACAAGACCGACGTGACCCTGAAGCTCCAGCTCTGGAACGCGATCCGCGCCGTCGATTTCCTGGAGTCGCTGCCCGAGGTCGATCCCACGCGGATCGGGATGACCGGCGAGTCCGGCGGAGGCACCCAGACCTTCCTGCTCGCCGCCGTGGACCCGCGCATCGCGGTCAGCGTGCCCGTGGTGATGGTCTCGGCCCACTTCTTCGGCGGCTGCGAATGCGAGAGCGGCATGCCCATCCACCAGAGCCCGCAGCCACGAGACGAGCAACGCCGAGATCGCGGCCCTCGCGGCCCCGCGGCCGCAGCTCGTCATCTCCGACGGCGACGACTGGACGAAGAACGTGCCGGAGGTGGAGTTCCCCTACATCCGCAACGTCTACCGGCTCTACGGCGCAGAAGCCCGGGTGGAGAACCTGCACCTCGCGGCCGAGAAGCACGACTACGGCCCTTCGAAGCGCGCCGGCGCCATCGCCTTCCTCGGCCGCACCCTCGGCCTGGACCTCGACAAGGTCGAGACGAAGGGCCGCCTCGACGAGAGCCTGGTCACCCTCGAGCCCCGCGAGAAGCTCCTGGTCTTCCCGTCACCGTGAGCCGGGCCCCGCGCACGGCGGTATCATCGGCCATGCTCGAGACTCGCTTTCCCCGACGCCAGCTCGTCCTGCGCCTCGCCGCTCCCCTGGCCCTGGGCCTCGGAGCTCGAACCGCCAACGGCGAGGAGGCCGCCCTCCCATCCGCGGGATCGCTCACCGACGTGGGCGGGATCCGGGTGGGCCACTTCACGGACCAGCGGCGGCCCACGGGGTGCACGGCGATCCTGTTCGACGCCCCGGTCGATGGCGGGCGTCGACTACGACGGCTCCGCACCGGGCGAATCGCTGGGCGTGATGCTCCAGCCGGTCAGCCCGCTCGACCGCATCCACGCGATCCTGCTGACGGGAGGAGGCCCGATGGGCCTCGGGGCGACCGCCGGGGTCGTGCGCTTCCTCGAGGAGCGGAAGGTCGGGTACGACTGGGGGGTCCCGAACGTGCGGGTTCCGATCGTCATCGGCGCGGTGATCGACGACCTGGCGCTGGGCGACGGACGCATCCGCCTCGGACCCGACGAGGCCTACAAGGCCTGCGAAGCGGCAAGTGCCGGTCCCGTTCGCCGAGGGAAGCGTGGGCGTGGGCGCGGGAGCCACCGTGGGCAAGATGCTGGTGGGGCGGGGCATGCCCGGCATGAAGGGCGGCGTGGGCACCGCGTCCGTTCGTCTCGGCGAGGTGGTGATCGCGGCGCTCGCGGTGGCGAATGCCGCGGGCGACATCCTCGACTGGCGCACGGGCAAGATCGTGGCCGGCGCCCGCACCCGCGACGGCCGCGACTTCGCGCGAACGGCCGACGTGCTGCGCCGCGACCTGGCCGCGCGCCCCTCCGCGCGGGAGCCCCTCGCGGACGAGCCGTTTCGGGCCACGACAGTGAGCGTGGTGGCGACGAACGTCGGCCTCGACAAGACCCAGCTCACCAAGCTCGCCATGATGGCCAACACCGGCGCCGCGCGCGCCATCAACCCGTACCACACGAACGGAGACGGCGACCAGGTGCTGAGCTTGTCGACGGGCACGGTCAAGAGCGCGGCCTCCTTGACCCACCTGGGCGCCATCGCCGCCGAGGTCCTGGCCGACGCCATCCTCCGGGCCGTGAAGACGGCGACCAGCGTGCCCGGCTGGGCCGCGGCCCGGAGCCTGTAGTGCCACCGGTCATGACGACGAGGTTCCCCTTCAAAGCGTTCGCGCCCGGCTCGTCCGTGCTCGGCCTCGCCGTAGCGCTCGCCCTCCTCACGAGCCCGGCGCACGCCGAGACCGGCTACGACCTCTGGCTGCGCTACGCCCCGCTCGCGGAGCCGCAGCGCACCGCCGTCCGACCGGTGGCGGCGGCGATCCTCGTGGAAGGGACGTCGAAGACGGCGCAGGTCGTGTCGGCCGAGCTGCGACGGGGGCTGCGCGGCCTGCTGGGCACGGAGCCGCGGGCGTCACGGACGCTCGACACCGACGGGACGGTCGTGGTGGGCACCCCGAAGAGCTCGCCCCTGATTGCCACCCTGGGCCTCGAAGGCCCGCTCTCGCGCCTCGGGCGACGAAGGCTTCCTGATCCGCTCCACGAAGATCGGGCGCAACCGGGCCATCGTGATCGCCTCCGCCGGCGAGGCCGGCGCTCTTTACGGCACGTTCCACTTCCTCCGCCTGATCCAGACCGGCGAGCCGATCGACCGCCTCGACGTGAAGGAGCGCCCGCGGTTCGCGCGGCGCGTGCTGAACCACTGGGACAACCTCGACGGCAGCATCGAGCGCGGCTACGCCGGCCCGTCGCTCTGGCTCTGGTCCGAGCTGCCGGGCCGCGTCGACCCGCGCGTCCTGGACTACGCCCGCGCCAACGCCTCCCTGGGCTTGAACGGCACGGTGCTCAACAGCGTCAACGCGAAGCCCGAGTCGCTGAGCCGGAGCTATCTCGAGAAGACCGCAGCCCTCGCGGACGCCCTCCGGCCCTACGGCCTGCGCGTCTACCTCTCCGCGAACTTCGCGGCGCCCAAGCTCCTCGGGGGCCTGCCCACCGCCGACCCCAAGGACCCCGCGGTCGCCAAGTGGTGGAGCGACAAGGCGAGCGAGATCTACGGCCTCATCCCCGACTTCGGCGGCTTCCTGGTGAAGGCCAACAGCGAAGGGCCAGCCCGGGCCGCAGGACTACGACCGCACCCACGCCGACGGCGCCAACGTCCTGGCCGACGCGGTCAGGCCCCACGGCGGCGTCGTGATGTGGCGGGCCTTCGTCTACGACGCCAAGGTGGACCCCGATCGGGTCAAGCGCGCCAACCTCGAGTTCGTGCCGCTCGACGGCAAGTTCCGGGACAACGTCCTCGTGCAGGTCAAGAACGGGCCTCTCGACTTCCAGCCGCGCGAGCCCTTCCATCCCCTCTTCGGCGCGATGCCGCGCACGCCGATCATGACCGAGCTGCAGATCACCCAGGAGTACCTCGGGCAGTCGACCCACCTCGTCTACCTGGCGCCGATGTGGAAGGAGTTCTTCGACGCGGAGACCTACGCGAAGGGCCCCGGCTCGCCGGTGGCGCGAATCGCGGACGGCACCCTCGAGGGCCATGCGCAGACCGGCATCGCCGGGGTCGCCAACACCGGGCGCGACCACGAACTGGTGCGGCCACGACTTCGCCCAGGCCAACTGGTACGCCTACGGCCGCCTGGCCTGGAATCCGGGGCTCACCGCCGAGGCCATCGCCAACGAGTGGATCCGGATGACCTGGAGCGCCGACCCCGAGGTCGTGGCGGCGATACGGTCGATGCTGATGGCCTCGCGCGAGGCCTTCGTCGACTACACCATGCCCCTGGGCCTCCACCACCTGATCGGCGGCGACCACTACGCGCCCATGCCGGAGAACCCCGACCCGCGCCGCGCCGACTGGTCGGCGCTCTACTATCACCGCGCCGACGCCGATCGGCCTCGGCTTCGACCGCACGCCCCGCGGCAGCGACGCCGTCGAGCCAGTACCGCTCGCCGCTGCGCGAGCAGTGGGCCGACCCCGCGCAGACGCCCCGAGAACCTGCTGCTCTGGTTCCACCACGTGCCCTGGGACTACCGGTTGAAGTCGGGCCGCGAGCCTCTGGGAGGAGCTGGTCCTCCACTACACGCGCGGAGCGGACGAGGCACGCCGGCTCGAGTCGAGCTGGACCGCGCTCCGAGGCAAGGTGGACGACGAGCGGCACCGCGGCGGTGCTCGCGAAGCTGCAGCAGCAGGCCGCGGACGCGGCGGCGTGGCGCGACAAGTGCCTCCGCTACTTCCAGACCTTCAGCAAGAGACCGCTGCCCGCCTCCATCGGCCCCGGCCCCGCGGCGCCTTCGGCGCCAGTGAGGGCCCATGCACGGCATGGGCCTCCTTTCGGACCTGGGCACGGCGATCGTGGCCGCGACCGCCGCGGCCCTCGTGGCGCGCGCGCTACGTCAGCCCCTGATCCTCGGATACCTCCTCGCCGGGGTCGCGGTCGGACCCATGATGGGCCTGGGCCTCGTCCACGGAGCGCGAGAGCATCGAGCTCATCTCCGAGATCGGCCTCATCCTGCTGCTCTTCATCATCGGCCTGGAGATGGACCTCCAGAAGCTCCTGGGCTCGGGCAAGGCGCTGCTGCTCGCGGGGATCCTGCAGTTCCCGATCTGCGCCGCGCTCGGCACCGCCTTCGCTCGAGGGATGGGCTTCGCGCTCGGCGGCGGCCGATTCGACGCCGCCTACGCGGGCGTCGCCATGGCCTTGAGCAGCACGATGATCGTGGTCAAGCTGCTCTACGACAAGCACGAGCTCATGACCCTGCCCGGCCGCCTCACCCTGGGCGTGCTCGTCTTCCAGGACGTGTGGGCCATCCTGGTCCTGGCCCTCCAGCCTTCGCTGATGAACCCTTCCGCGGCCACGCTCCTTGCGTCCCTCGCGAAGGGTGCCGCCCTCGTGGTCTTCAGCCTGGCCGCCAGCCGCTACCTCCTGCCCCGGCTGTTCGCGTTGATCGCCAAGGTGCCGGAGCTGCTCCTGGTCACGGCGCTCGCCTGGTGCTTCCTGGTGAGCGGCGTGGCGAGCGCGCTCGGGCTCTCGCGCGAGATGGGAGCCCTCATCGCCGGGGTCGGCATGTCCACCTTCCCCTACAACCTCGACGTGATCGCCAAGGTCGTCAACATCCGCGACTTCTTCGTCACCTTGTTCTTCGTCGCCCTCGGCATGCAGATCCCCATGCCCACCACCGCCACCCTGGCCGGTGGCCATCGCCGCTTCGGTCTTCCTCGTGGCCACCCGCTTCGCTCTCGGTCTTTCCCGATCCTCCTGGCCACGAGGCTCGGGCTGCGCGCGAGTCTCCTCCCCGCCATCAACCTCGCGCAGATGAGCGAGTTCTCGCTGGTGATCCTCGCCCTCGGCCTCTCCCTCGGCCACGTGAGCGCGCCCGACCGTGGCGGTGATGACCCTCGTCTTCTCCATCACCTCGGTGCTCTCGACCTACATGATCGCGAGCAACCACGAGCTGCAGGCGCTGCTCGGCCGCGGGCTCGGCCGCATGGGGCTCAGGAACCGCGAAGAGGACGCCGCGGCCGAAGAAGGCACAGGCAAGGACGCGGCGGTGGTGCTCCTCGGCTTCTACCGCGACGCGAGCTCGCTCCTGCACCAGTTCGAGATGGAGGCCAAGGCCGACGAGGACTCGGTGCTCCAGGAGATGCTGATCATCGACTTCAACCCGCAGGTCCTCGAGGAGCTGAAGCGGCGCGGCATCCGCTGTCTCTACGGCGACATCGCGAGCATGGAGACCCTGCACCACGCCTCGATCAGCCGGGCGCGGCTCGTGGTGTGCACCCTGACCGACTCGGTGCTCAAGGGCACCTCCAACCTGCGCATGCTGAAGCAGCTGCGCGGCCTACTGCCCCACCGCCGGCCTGGTGATGGCCTCCGAGACCATCGCGGGCTCGCTCGAGCTCTACGAGGCGGGGGCCGACTTCGTGTTCATCCCGCGGATGCACTCGGCCCACCGCATGGCCGAGGTCCTGCGCACGGCGCTCGAGGACGGCCTCGCCGTCCTGCGCCGTGAAGAGATGGCGGCCTTGCGCTCGCGCGACGAGGTCCTGGCCTAGAAGTACTTCACTCCGCCCTTCGGGTCGCTGGCGGGGCGAGCGACTTGGAGCTTTGGCGCCACGGGCAGGCTAGCCATCCAGCCGTAGCGCTCGGTCCAGGTCGGTCCAAAGGTCCTCCACGGCCTCGATACCCGACGCTCAGCCGCAGCAGCGTCGCAGGCAGGTGCTCTTGCCCGGGAATGCTGGCCCGCCGTTCGATGGTGGACTCGACCGCACCCAGGCTGGTGGCGTGTTGGATGAGGCGCAATCCCGTGCACACGGCGTCGGCGGCGGCGCTCTCGCCACGCACGTCGAACGAGATGATCGTGCCGAACCCCTTGAGTTGGCGTCGCGCAGCCTCGTGAGTCGGATGACGGGCCAGGCCTGGATAGCGGGTCAGCGTGACGTCGGGATGGCGCGCGAGCCGCTCGGCCAGGGTCATCGCGTTGTGCTGCGCCCGCTCCAGCCGTAGGGCCAGTGTTCGCGCTCCGCGCACCGCGAGAAATGCTTCGAGGGTGCCGGGGGTTGCGCCCGTGAGCTCCCGGGACTGCCGCAGCGCCGAGAGGACGTTGGCGTCGCGCACGGTGACGACGCCGCCGAGCAGGTCCGAGTGTCCGCCGATGAACTTCGTCGCCGATTGCACGGCCACGTCCGCTCCCAGCGTCAGTGGACGCTGATTGAGCGGCGTGGCGAAGGTGTTGTCCACGCCCAAGATCGCGCCACGCTTCCGCGGCGCAGCGCAGATCGTGTCCAGGTCACCCACGGTCAGCAGCGGGTTCGAAGGCGACTCCAGCCAGATCAGGTCGGCCTCGCCGCACAGCTCGACCCAGCGCGCGGTGTCAGCCGCGGCCACGCGATGCACGGTCCACCGGCCGCGGCGTTGGCCAGCTTGCGCGAGTCCCGCAACACCTTGATAGCAGTCGTCCGGCAGGGCCACCACCGAGCCCGCGGGGAGTTGATCGAAGACCGCCGCGATCCCCGCCATGCCGGAGGCGAACGCGACCGAGGAACCGCCTTCGAGGCCGCCGACGATCTCTTCCAAGGCCTCCCAACCCGGCGTCGCCGTCGTCACGGGAGTACGCACGGCGCTCGCCCAGCACGAAGTTCGAGGCCGGAATCGGCGGCACATTCAGCGGTGAGCCCGGGCGCCGATCTCGTCCTGCCGAAACCAGCCACGATTCGACCGAACCAGGATCGCCGGTGTCGTTTCGTGTCGTGC
This sequence comes from uncultured Acidobacteriota bacterium, assembly GCA_963760685.1. Taxonomy (GTDB): domain Bacteria; phylum Acidobacteriota; class Vicinamibacteria; order Fen-336; family Fen-336; genus CAVXEA01. The sequence continues at coordinate 852,128 of CAVXEA010000003.1, read as the reverse complement.
TCATCAAAGTCATTGCTCGCTCCTATCGACCACGATCCTTGAATCCGCGGAGTCGGGCGTCGGCCCTAACAGCGCAGCTCTCTTCCCCCGAGCGGGTGGCGCCGCCGGGCGCGAAGGAGCTCGCTCTAGAGAGAGTGGCCGCGGCGTCCGTTACCGCGGCAGCCAAGCGCCGGCCTTGTCTCGCTCGGCCCCGAGAACCCGATCGAGGAGAGCGGCGAGCCGGACCCCGGCCTGGGCGATCCTCTTCTCGACGGTTGGCCATTGGTCGAAGACGTACCGGAAGGAAAGCCTGCGGTCGCCCAGCACGTAGACCTTGTCGAGGGCGGCGCTCGACTCGCTCGCCCAGTCGAGCGGAGTCGATGCCCGCCAGGCCTTGAGCTCCTCGGGGGTCGCGACGTCGACCTTCTCCGCGATTTCGGTGGAGGACAGCTCCGACCGCCCGATGAGGCCGCTGTCCCAGACGCTGTGGAGGTTCGACGGCTCCCCGAACCAGAGGACGACCACCTCGTTGCCGCCGCGGTCGTCGCCCCGTCCCACGTGCAGCGGCTGGTGGATGTCGCCCACCAGGTGGACCAGCCACTTGAGCGCCTGCTGCCGCTCGAGGCGCGGTGCGTTGGGATCCGCCAGGATCCGCTCGAAACGCGCGGTCGCCTCCACCACGTCGCCAGCCGGGTTCTTCTTGCTCTCCGCATAGGTCTGGCCGGGCTGGATGGTCACCCAGTGCCAGCTCTCCGCCTTCGCCCAGGCTGGATCGGACCGGATCTCGTCGGCCCAGTTGCCGACGTAGGTCAGCCGCTCAGGGCCGAGCAGAGCCGCCACCTGGCGCGCGGTGTCGGCGGCCACATATCGCTCCGCGATCCGTCCGACGGCGCGGTGACCGATAGGGCCCCAGGCGAGCGCCGGCGAGGCGAGAAGGACGAGCAGGCTCGAAGCGGCGGCGGTTCTTCGCATGCCCCATGCTAGCCGCTTCGGGCCCCCCTCCGCTATGCTACGCATCCGAAGCTGCCACTCAATTCCGCGGCGCCCGCCGCCGCTCTCGAGAGGTCGTCATGAACATGGGCATCACGTCGGGCGGACGGTCGTCGCTCATCGGGCGCGTCTCGCTGATCGGCCTGCTCCTCTGCGCTCTCTCCGCGCAGGCTCAGCCCGTGCCCGCCACCGCGGCGCCCACGGCGAAGGACATCCTGGAGACGTTCGCCAAGGCCAGCACGGGCAACGTGGCCGACGCCGTGGACGAGGCCACGGGCATGCGCGGCTTCATGGCCCGGGACATGAAGCCCGTGTTCAAGGCCAAGGTCATCGGGCCCGCGGTCACGGTGCAGCTGCGGCGAGCGCTGCGGAACGACAAGCGTGACTGGCCCAACGTGCAGATCCAGACCCTGGACGAAGCCCCGCCGGGAAGCGTGATGGTCGAGGTGCTGGAAGACGGCCTCGACACGGCGGGAGTGGGGAACCTGATGGCGACCACGGCGAAGGTGCGCGGCCTCGCGGGCATGGTCATCGACGGCGGCGCCCGCGACATCGAGGAGCTGGAGGAGATCGGCTTCCCCGTCTGGAGCCGGAGCCAGACTCCGGCCACCTCGGTCGGCCGCTACGTGCCGGTGGCGAAGAACATCCCGGTGACGTGCGCGGGGGTGCTGGTGCGACCGGGCGACTGGATCGTCGGAGACCGGACCGGGGTCGTGGTCGTGCCCGTGGAAGCGTTGCCGCGGGTGCTGGAGCTCCTGCGGCAGTACGACGACAAGGAGACGAAGATGGTCCCCCTCATCAAGGAGACCAAGTCGATGGGCAAGGCGCTCGAGAAGTTCAACCGCTACTAGGGCCCTCGTCGCCTGGGGCCAGCTCGAGGACGAGCAGGGTGCCGGCGGTGACCAGGGCGGGAGTCAGCAGGAGGCCCGCGCACGGGACCAGCAGGCAGGCGAGGCTCGCAAAGCCGAGGCCGAGGCTCTCGGCACGATGGCGCCGATGCCATGCCCGCCGCACGGAGAACTCCAGACCCCGCCGGCCGAGGGCGGGTTCCGTGTTCTGGAACGCGAGCGCGTGGGCCGCCCAGAGCGCGGACAACGCCGGGCCCACGAAGGGCACGAAGCCGATGGCCACGATCCCCGGCATGCGCAGGAGGAAGTAGCCCGCGCCCCGAATCGACTGCGCCACCTCCCACCGCAGCCCCGATTCGCGATTCAAGACCTGACCCCTCGCGGCGGCCTCGACGTCCCGCGAGAGCCGGTCCAGGAGAGGCGCCGCGAGGACGAGGGCCGTGCCGAGACCGCCGAGAACCCCGGCGACGATCGCGACCAACCGAACGCCAAGGCTGATCGCGAAACCATTCCACGCGGGCGTGGGAAGGGAACGGTCGAATACGGCCGCATCCAGGTACGGTCCCGCCATCAGTCCGAGGCCCAAACCCAGGGTCATCAGGACCGCGGCCGCCAGGGCGGGAAGGAGGGCCGAAGGCCAGAGACGCGGCCGCCGGCCCAGGAACAGGAAGGCCTGGGGCAGTTGCCACGCGCCCGACACCAGCCGCCGCAACCGATCGAGCACGGGCCTCACGGCGAGCCGCGCCTAGGCTTTGGGAAGCGCCGCGATCTGGCCGAGGTGGCTGTCGTCGTGGTCCGCGATGACCGCGGCGAGCGCCTCGATCGTCAGCTCGCCCCGCTTGGGATGCAGCCCCGTCCGCTGCCACACGGGGTGAGGCACGGCCCGGAGCAGCGCCACCAGGTCCTCGCGCCTCCGGCGGTGCTCCTTCAGAACCGCGGCCACGTCGGCTTCGCGATAGTGGAGCGCCTCCGCGACGCGTGCGTTGTCCATCATCCAGAACGCGGGCCGCTCCGAGAACGCGGCCTTGCTCACGCGCTCGGCGTAGAGCCGGTCGATGTCACGCAGGTGGCACGCCACCTCCAGGGCCGACCACTTCCCCGCCCGCGGTGCGCGCCGCAGCGCCTCGGGCGAGAACCCTTTGAGGGCCAACGCGAGCCGCGAGGGCAGGGCGCTGAGGCGCGCGAGGACGGCGTGCCGGCGCTTGATGGCGTCGATCTGGCCGAGGTGCGCCTCGTCGTTGCCGTAGGCGTGCCGGCGCAGGAAGTCGGCCAGGGTCAGGCGGCCGGCCGTCTCGTGAACGCCCGCGCGCTCCCAGGCCCCGCGCTTCACTCCGGCCAGAACCTTCAAGGTCTCCCGGCGAAGCCGGGTCCAGTCGCGCACGACGTCGGCCAGCTTCTGCGACCGGTAGTCGCGCTCGAGCGAGCAGGTGTCTCCGTCGATGTCCGGCAGCGAGGGCGTCTCCTCGGCCAGGATGCGCCGATAGCGGGTGAGGTAGGCGTCGCCCTCCATGTCGCGCAGGTGGCAGACGATCTCCTGGATCGACCACTTTCCCGGGGACGGGGTCCACAAGAGGACGGCCTTGGGGACTCCCTTCAAAGCGGCCTTCAGGCGCGCGGGGGTACTGCGCAGGATCTCGAGGCGGTTCTTGCGTTCTTGTTCGTCCACCCGGAAATTGTATGACGGGGCGTGACCGGTAGGACACGCCCCGTCCCGTCCTTCGCTGCGGCTTCAGGCGCGCGGGGGATCGATGGTGAGATAGAGGCTGTCCCCCTTGCGCGTGACGAGCACGAGCGCCGGCTTGCCGGCCGAACCCTTGACCGCGGCCTTGAGCTCGCCCACGTCGGTCACGGGCTTTCGGTTCACCTGCTCGATCACGTCCCCGGGGCGGATGCCGGCGTCGGCAGCGGGACCGTCCGGCTCCACCTCCGCCACGTAGAGCCCCGTGGTCGCCGTGAGGCCCAGCTCTTTCGCCATCTGCGGCGTGACCGGCTGCACCGCAAGACCGAGGCGACCCCCCTCGCCCGGCTCGCCGCGGTCGGCCTTCACCTTGGCGGACGCGACCTGCGCCAACGTGGCGCGCACGGTCTTCTCGTGGCCATCCCGGACGATGCCTATGGCCACCGTCGCGCCGGGCCCGAGGGACGCGATGCGGTTGCGCAGCGCGTTGGCGTCGGTGACGCCCTGGCCGTCGACCGAGACGACGACGTCGCCGCGCTCGATGCCGGCACGCCCGGCCGGGCTGTCCTTGGTCACCGCGCTCACCAGGGCCCCCTTGACCTCGGCCAGGCCCAGGCTCTGCGCGAGGTCCGAGGTGATGCCCTGGACGGTCACGCCGAGCTGACCCCGGCGCACCTCTCCGTTGTTCACGAGCTGGGTCATGACGGTCTCCGCCATGCGCGAGGGGATCGCGAAGCCGATGCCGATGTTGCCGCCGGAGGGCGACACGATCTGGGAGTTGATGCCGACGAGCTGGCCGGTCGCGCTCACGAGCGCGCCGCCCGAGTTGCCCTGGTTGATGGGGGCGTCCGTCTGCAGGAAGTCCTCGAAGCTGCCGTCGCCGACCCCGGTGGCACGGCCCTTGGCGCTCACGATGCCCATGGTCACGGTCTGGCCCACCCCCAGCGGATTGCCGAAGGCGAGCACGACGTCGCCGACGCGCAGAGCGTCCGAGTCGCCGAAGGGAAGCACCGGCAGTCCCTTGGCCTCGATCTTGAGCACCGCCAGATCGCTGGCGGGATCGACGCCGACGATCTTGGCGTCGAGGCTGCGTCGGTCGGAAAGCTCGACCTTCACCTTCTCCGCATCGCGCACCACGTGGTGGTTGGTGAGAAGGTAGCCGTCGGCGCTCACGATGACTCCCGAGCCCAGACCCCCTTCCCGGTGAGGCTGCAGGCCTTGCGGTCCCTGGCCGAAACGCCGAAAGAAGGGCGCCAGCTCGTCGTCGCCGAAGGGCAAGCGTCGCGGCCTGGACCTTGCGTTCCGCGCGGACGGTCACGATGGACGGCGCGACCTTGGCCACGAGATCGGCGTATCCGGTGCTCGCCGGCACCGGGGCCACGGCCTGCGTCGAGTGGACGGCCTCGAAGCCCCCGGCGTGGACCGCCGCCTGCGGGTGAAGGGTCGCGACCATCAAGCCGCCGGTCAGCAGCAGGGCCAACGTGGCCGCGCCGGTAACGAACAGCGAGGCGCGCCCCAGGACGGCCCCGCCCGCGTTCTTCGACATTCTCTAATCCTCCTGCCCGCGCCACGTGGGGCCCGATGGGCCCCGTTTGCGCGAGGCGTTCAAACGATAAGACGAGGCGACGCCTTACCGCGGCCTTTCCGCCGCATTACAGACGTGTCAGGAAGCCGGCAGCTCCAGGCGGAAGGTCGAGCCCCGGCCTTGCGCGGACTCCACGGCGGCAAAGCCTCCGTGGGCGCGGGCGATGGCGCGCACCAGGCTCAGTCCGAGCCCGAGGCCACGCTCCGAGCGGCTCCGGTCGCCGCGGTAGAGGCGGTCCCAGATCCGGGGCAGGTCGCCGGCCGGGATCCCCCCGCCGTCGTCCGCGCACTCGAGGACGACCCGAGTCGCCCTCCCGGTGGGCGCGAAGCCACACGTGCCCGCCCCGCGGCGTGTACTTCACCGCGTTGTCGGCGAGGTTGGCCAGGGCCTGGCGGAGACGCGTCCGGTCGCCGAGGAGGCTGAGCCCGGCCGGGGCCTCCACCACGACGCCCAAGCCCTTCTCTTCGGCCGCGTCGCCATAGAGCTCGGCGGTCTCGCGCAGCAGCGCGTGCGCATCGAGAGGCTCGCGGCGGAGGGCCATCGCCCCCGTCTCCGCCTCCGAGATGTCCATGAGGGCGGTGAGCATCGCGGCCACCCGGTCGCACTCCTCGACACACTCGGCGAGTGCGGCCCGGAGCGCCTCGGGGGTCTCGCCCTCCCGCAACGCGCTCTCCGCCCGACCGCGCAGACGCTGAAGGGGGGTGCGCAGGTCGTGGGCCACGTTGTCGAGCGAGCCCCGCATCCCCGCCAGGAGCGACTCGATGCGGTCCAGCATCTCGTTGGCCAGCCGGCTCGAGGTCGTCGAGAGGCGTCCCCGTCGCCCCGCACCTCGACCCGGGCCGAGACCTGGCCGGTGCGTACGATGCCGTCGAGGACGGCGGTGAGCCGGCGCAGGGGGCGCAGGGCGGACCGCGTGGCGAAGGCCGCGCCGCCGAGCGCCAACAGCACGACCGCGGCGAAGGCCAGGGCCGCGCCGGCGCGGAAGCGGGCCAGGATGTCGAGCGCGGGCCTCGGAGCTCTTGCCCACCTCGAAGAGCGTCCCGTCGGGCAGGCGGGCGGAAGCGACCTCGAAGCTCTTGGCCTCCCACGAGCCGGGGATGCTGGCGAACACGGCCTGGCCCGCCACGCCGGTGATCCGCACCACCAGGCCTTCCGTGCGGCCGGCCAGCCGATCGGTGGACACGGCCTCGCTCAGGGCGGCCAGTCCGCCGCGCCGATACTGTGCGACGTACTGATCGAGGGCCGAAGCCACCAGCTCGCGGTCGCGCTCCCGGAGCGACGACGCGAGGAGGGCATAGGTCAGGGCCAGGAGGAGAGCGCCTCCGGCGAGGAAGACGAGCGCATACCAGAGGCCGAGTCGGAGCGAGAACGCCCCCGGTCTTCCGGGGGACGTCTCGGGCGGGTGCTGGTCAGGCACGGAGCACGTAGCCCGCACCGCGGACGGTCGCGAGCATCTTGCTCTCGAAGTCCCGGTCGATCTTGTCGCGCAGACGGTGGACGAGGACGTCCACCACGTTGGTGCCGGGGTCGAAAGAGTAATCGTAGACGTGGGCGAGGATCATGGTCTTGGAGACCACCTTTCCCGCGTGGCGCATCAGGTACTCGAGGAGGGCCCACTCCTTCGGCCGCAGCTCGATCCTGCGGCCCGCACGGCGCACCTCACGCGCGAGGAGATCCATCTCCAGGTCGCCGACGGAAAGGCGCGTGGCCCCAGTGGGCCCCGAGCCCCGGCGCACGAGGGCCTGTACCCGCGCCAGAAGCTCGACGAACGCGAACGGCTTGACCAGGTAGTCGTCGCCTCCGGCCTGCAAGCCGCGGACCCGGTCGTCCACCGTGTGCCGCGCGCTCAGGAACAGGACGCTCGTGCGCACGCCACGACCCCGAATGGCCTCCACGAGGCTCAAGCCGTCTCTCCCTGGCAACATGACGTCGACCACGGCCGCGTCGTAGGGCGTGGCCAGGGCCATCTCCAGGCCCCGGTCTCCGTCTGCGGCCCGGTCCACCGCGAAGCCCGCCTCCGCGAGGCCCTTGGCCACGAACGCCGCGATGGTGTCGTCGTCCTCGACGATCAAGACCCGCATGCTGATTCATCCTACGGCAAGTCTCGAACCACCTCGGCCAGGATCCGTACGCCGGAGCGGATCTCGCGCTCGTTCAGGGAGCCGTAGCCGACCAACAAACCTGCTTCACCGGGCGGCCGCATGTAGTAGGGCTCGACCGGGTACACTCCCACCCCCCGCCGGGCCGCGCGGGCTCGAAGCTCGGGCAGCTCCGACGCGGGGACGCCACGGAGCCAGGCCACCATGTGGATGCCTCCATTGGCGCCGGTGATCAGGACCCGGTCACCGAAGCTCTCCTGGAATGCCTCGAGGAGCGCGTTCCGGAGGGAGGCGTTGCGGGCGCGGGACCGCCGCAGGTGGCGCTCGAAATGCCCCTCGGTGATGAAGTCGGCCAGCACCTCCTGCTCGAAGTTGGGGCTGTGGCAGTCCGTCAGCCAGCGCACCGCGGCCAGGGCCGGCACCAGCGAGGGCGGGACGACCAGGTAGCCGATGCGCAGCGACGGGAAGAGCACCTTCGAGAAGGTGCCGACGTACAGCACTCGACCCGAGCGATCGAGACCCTGGACCGCGGCCAGCGGGCGCCCCTCGTAGTGGAACTCGCTGTCGTAGTCGTCCTCGAGGATGTGGGCACCGGTCCTCTCCGCCCAGCGGAGAAGCTCGAGCCGACGGGACAACGAAAGGACGGCGCCCGTCGGGAACTGGTGAGAGGGGGTGACGTAGGCGAGTCGGGCCTTGCGCGGCAGCCGCGTCACGTCGAGGCCCGCCCCGTCCACCTGCCGCGGGAGAAGGCGTGCTCCCGCGGCCACGAAGATCTGGCGCGCGGCCTCGTAAGACGGCTCTTCCACGACCACGCGGTCGCCTTTGTCGATGAGCAGGCGTGCGGTGAGGTCGAGGGCCTGCTGAGATCCGTTCACTACCACCACCTGGGCGGCCGTGGCCACGACCCCGCGCGCGCACCGCAGGTGGGTGGCAATCGCCTCGCGCAGGGGGCCGAAGCCCACGGCGGGGCCGTACCACAGGGTGCGAATCGAGGTGGCCCGGGCCCGCCGCGCCAGCAGCCGCCGCCACGTCTCGTGGGGGAAGTGCTCGACCGCGGGCAGCCCATAGCGGAAGTCGTAGCGCAGGCCTCGGCGCGCGGGCGCGGGCGGCGGCAGTCGGCTCATCGACATGACCCGGCGCGCGTGGGCGGACAGACGCGGGGGCAGGGTTGTCCCCGGCGCGGCCGCGGGGGCACTCCAGGCCGTGAGGGCGGTGTCGGGCAGCGTCGCCTTTACGAACGTACCGGCTCCCACGCGACCTTCGACGTAGCCCTCGGCGACGAGCTGGTCGAAGGCCATCAGCACGCAGTTGCGAGAGAGGCGAAGGTCCGCGGCCAGGGTCCGCGTCGACGGCAAGCGGGCGCCGGCGGGAAGCCTCCCCTCGAGCATCGCGCCGCGCAGGCCACGATAGAGGCGTTGATAAAGGGCGCCCTCGCCCTCGAGGCTCACCTGCACGTCCTGGCTCCCGGAAGTGGCTCCACTCGAAACCCGTGAATTGGCGCTTTCATCGAACCATTGTGCAGCCTAAAGTGACTTCAAAGCGTGGCTCGCTTCCAGTTCGGGGTCCCTTGGCGGCGGGCCACAACCGGGCGGGGCGAGAGCTCCGTCCGGCCTTTTCTCATTGATGGAGTGGAAAGGCGGCGACGATGGCGAGGCCCGCAGACGGTGCAGCACCCGAGCCCAAGCCCCGCTGGCCGAGTGCCGTCCTCTGGGGCGGACTCGTGGCCGGGGTCCTGGACATCTCGGATGCCATCGTGACCTGGGGTCTGCGCGGCGTCCCCGCGGGTCGGATCCTCCAGTCCGTCGCGAGCGGCCTGCTCGGCCGCGCCTCGTACGACGGCGGGTTCGCCACCATGGCCCTGGGCACCCTCTTGCACTTCTTCATCGCCACGAGCGCCGCCGCGACCTATGTCGGCGCCAGCACAAAGCTGCCCGTGCTCGTGCGCCGCGCCGTGCCCTGTGGCCTGGCCTTCGGCCTCGCGGTCTATCTCTTCATGAACTACGTCGTCCTGCCGCTCTCCGCCTTCCCTGGGCGCTCGAACGCGTTCTCGCTGTCCGCGTTCGCCCACGGCGTGATCGGCCACGCGTTCCTCGTGGGCCTTCCCATCGCACTCCTCACCCGGAGGTTCACGCGTGCGACGGCTGCCCCCTACTTCATGGGCGAGTAGTCGGTGGCGGTCAGCAACAGCGACTCGACCTTGTCGGTGAGCTTGCCGTCCACTTCCGAGGCGTTCCTGGCCGCAATCCACGCGGGGTCGACCCGGAACTCATCCCAGGCCTTGTCGCGAGCGGCCCGGCTGGGAAAGGCCAGGAGATAGACCAGGGTATTGGCCGCGCCCTTGTCGGCCTCGCTCGGCACCCAGTAGCCCACCATGGTCATGCCGTGCTTGGTGAAGATGGCGTTGGTGTGGTCCCGGAACCTCGCGTGCAGCGCCTCCAGCTTGCCGGGGGCCGCCGTGTAGGTGCGAAGCTCGAAGCAGCGCGAGTCGGCAGCGAGCGAGCCCGAAGGCGTGGCCGAGACGCGGACTGCGGCCAAGGCGCCCACCGCGCCGAGGGCGGCGGAGAACAACAGGGAGAGATTGCGGGACATGCGGAGTGCTCCTCGTGGGGCGAAGGGCGGGGTTGCCCTCGGGCCGGCGGGATTGTACGGCCCCGAAGGCCCGCCGCCAACGAAGGCGTGGTGACGCCGCAGCCCATGCGCCGTGGCGCGAGGTTGGCCTGGTTGCGACTATGTGCTATATGTGCATTGAGCAGGAGCGGTGCCTATGCCTCAGTTGCACCTCTACGTTCCCGACGAGGTCGCGAGCCTCGTTCGCCAGCGAGCGCGGGCCCGGAAGATGACCGTGTCGGGTTTTCTGGCCGACCTGGTTCGGCGCGAGGTCGCCCTGGGGTGGCCGGCGGACTACTTCGACGAGGTGGTCGGGGGGTGGTCGGGGAAGCCCCTCCGCCGACCCGCACAAGGCCGATCCGAAGCCCGCGACCGGCTCTGATCTTTGTTCCTGCTCGACACGAACGCCTGCATACGCGTCCTCAACGGCTCGTCGCCGGCGGTCGCCGCGCGACTGCAGGTCACGAGTCCGGCTGAGGTGCGCCTATGCTCGGTCGTCAAGGCCGAGTTGATCTATGGCGCCCGGAAGAGCGCTCGCGTCGGGGACAACCTCCGGCTGCTGCTGCGGTTCTTCGCGCCCCTCGTGAGCCTGCCCTTCGACGACCGATGTGCCGAAGAAGCCGGGCTCATCCGCCTGGATCTCGAGAGGTCCGGAAGGCCGATTGGACCGAGCGATCTCCTGATCGCCGCAACGGCACGCGCCAACGACCTGGTGCTCGTGACCCACAACCGGCGCGAGTTCGAGCGCGTCCCTGGCCTGCGAATCGACGACTGGGAAGCGCCGAAACCGACGCGTTGGCCCTGAACCTCAGGGGACGACCCGACGCGGCCCCCGTCACACCTTGACCTTCTACACATCCGGTGCTATACCTCGAAGCGCGAGGTATCATGACCGAAACCAAGGCCGACCTTCCCCAGGGCACCCTGGACCTTCTGATTCTCAAGGTGGTGGGGCTCGGCCCCTCCCACGGCTACGCCATCGCGCAGAGGCTCCAGCAGATCTCGCGTGACGTCGTCCAGGTCCCGCAGGGGTCGCTCTATCCGGCGCTCCATCGTCTGGAGAACCGCGGGCCTCCTCGCCGCCGAGTGGAAGCCTTCGGACACGGGCCGGGAAGCCAAGTTCTACCGCCTCACCGCGAAGGGCCGCACCGCGATGGGAGCCGAGGAGGCGAGCTGGCATCGGCTCACCGAGGCCGTCGGCTTGATCCTCGCCACCGCGAAGGGCGGCGCTTCGTGAGCCTCTGGAGCCGACTCGTCCGGCGCCAGAGGCTCGAGGCGCAGCTCGACGCCGAGCTGCGCGACCACGTGGAGCGGCAGGTCGCCGACCACGTGCGTGCGGGACTGAGCGAGCCCGAGGCGCGCCGCCGGGCCCAGGCCGCGTTCGGCGGGCTCGATCAGGCCAAGGAGTACTGCCGCGACGCTCGCGGCACGCGCTGGCTGGACGACGTCGCCCAGGACCTCGCGTACGGCGCACGGGTGCTGCGCCGCAGCCCGACTTTCACGGTGGTGGCGGTCCTGTCGCTGGCCCTCGGAATCGGCGCCAACACCGCGATCTTCACCCTGGTGAACGGCCTTCTCCTCCGTTCCCTGCCGGTGCGGGAGCCGGACCGGCTGGTGATGCTGCAGCACGGCAGCTGGACCTATCCGATCTGGGAGCAGATCCGCGACCGGCAGACCCAGCTCTTCGACGGAGCGATGGCTTGGGACCACCATCGCTTCGACCTGGCGCAGGGCGGCGCCGCCGAACCGGTCGACGGCCTCATGGTCAGCGGCAGCTTCTTCGGGGTGCTCGGGGTACCCGCGGTGCTGGGACGGGCCATCACCCCCGCGGACGAGGACCCTCGTACCGCCATCGACGGGCCGGTCGCGGTGATCAGCCATTCCTTCTGGCAGCGCCGATTCGGCGGTGCCCAAGACGTCCTGGGTCGGCCCCTCGTCCTCGACCGCGTGCCCTTCACGATCGTGGGGGTGATCGCTCCCGAGTTCACGGGGCCCACCGCGGGTCGCAACTTCGAGGTCGCCACCACCCTCGCGGCCATCGACCTGGTGTCGCCCCAGGAACGCGGTAGCTGGCTGCTCGGCCGCTCGACGTGGTGGCTCGAGATCGCGGCGCGTCTCAAGCCGGGCCAGACCCCCGAGCAGGCGACCGCCGCCCTGCGCGCGGTCCAGCCGCAGATTCGCGAGGCCACCCTGCCCCCGCGCTGGCGGCCCGAAGACCAGAAGCGCTACCTGGGCGAAGGCCTCACCCTCGTGCCCGCCGCGACCGGCGCCTCGAGCTTTCGCCGTCGCTACGAGCGCCCTCTGCTCGTCCTCATGGCGGTGGTGGGCCTCGTCCTCCTGGTCGCATGCGCCAACATCGCGAACCTCCTGCTGGCGCGGGCCGACGGACGACGTCACGAGCTGACGGTACGCCTCGCGATCGGCGCCTCGCGGCTGCGCATCGCGCGTCAGCTCCTCACCGAGAGCCTGCTCCTGGCCTCCCTGGGCGCCGCCCTGGGCCTGGCCTTCGCGCACTGGGGCAGCCGCTTGCTCGTGCACCAGCTCGAGAACGAGGAGGAGAGCGTGTTCGTACACCTCGCCCTCGACTGGCGGGTGCTGGCCTTCACCGCCGCCGTCGCGGTGGCGACCGCGCTGCTCTTCGGGACCGCCCCCGCTTTCCGCGGCGGGCCGGGTGGCGCCGCAGGCTGCGCTCCGCGAGCAGGGCCGCACCCTCACCGGCGAACGCCGCCAAGGCGTCGGCTCTCCCCTGGTCGTGGCCCAGGTGGCCCTCTCGCTGGTGATCGTGGTGGGGGCCACGCTCTTCTTGCGCACCTTCACGACCCTGGCCACGCGAGACCTCGGATTCGACCGCGATCCCGTCCTCCTGGTCAACATCGACGCCCGCCGAACCGCCCCCAAGGCCGAGCAGAGGGTGGCACTCGTCGGAGCGCATGCTGGAGGCGGTGTCCGCGGTCCCCGGCGTGGAGCGGGCCGCGGCCTCCGTGGTCACGCCGGTGAGCCACATGCAGTGGAACGACGCCTACGAGCTCCCCGACTCGAGCGGCTCGGAGCTCACGGAGCGCGAGCGGACGATCTGGGTCAACGCCGTGACCCCGGGCTTCTTCTCGACCTACGGCATCCCGCTTCTCGCGGGGCGCGATGTCGCAGCGACCGATCGCGCGGGCTCGCCGGAGGTCGTGGTGGTCAACCAGGCTTTTGCCCGCAAGTACACGAACGGTCAGAGCCCGCTCGGCCACGTGGTGCGGGAGATCGATCGCCCGGAGCACGAAGCCCCGCTCGTTCACGATCGTGGGCGTGGTCGGGGATGCGGTCTACGACGCGCCCCGTGACGAGATGCCGCCCGTCCTGTACCTGCCGATGACCCAGGTCCTGGCCGACCTTCCGCCCGACGTGAACATCAGCGTGAGGGCCCGGCGCGGCTCCGCGGCTCTCTTGACCAAGGACGTCGCCGCGGCCATCGCCCAGGTGGACCGCCAGGCCTCGCTCCGCTTCGTCCCCCTGGCCCGGCAGATCTCCTCCGATTTCGTGCGCGAGCGGCTTCTCGCCATCCTCTCGGCATTCTTCGGGGCCCTGGCCCTGGTCGTGGCCGGCATCGGCCTCTACGGCATGACCTCCTACGCCGTCGGCCGTCGCCGCACGGAGATCGGCATCCGCATGGCGCTCGGGCGCCGACGCGGCCGGAGTCGTGCGCCTCGTCCTGCGCCGGGTGGTGACCCTGATCGGCCTCGGCGTCGGCATCGGAGCCCTGATCAGCCTGTGGGCCTCCCGCTTCGTCGGCTCGCTGCTCTACGGCGTCGGCCCCCGCGACCCGATCAGCCTGATCGGCGCGGCCCTGGTCCTGACCGCGATCGGGGCCCTGGCCGCGTGGCTTCCCGCGCGTCAGGCCGCGAGGATCGATCCCGCGCAGGTCCTGCGGGAGGGCTAGACCTGACCGGAGGTATGAAGGCGGCCGCGGCCGCGTATACTCACGTCTTCTTGCCGGAGGAGCCATGAGGCGATCGCTGGCCGTGGGCATGGCCCTGCTCGGAGCAGGCTCGCTCGTCGCCGAGGCACCGTTGCCTGCCGAGCCATTCAAGCTCGGCACCTTCGTCCGCGGAGGTCGAACCTTCGTGGGGCTCGTCCTCCAAGACCACATCGTGGTCGACCTCGCCGCCGCCAATCTCGCTTTCGAGCGAAGCCATGCGCACTCCCCGAAGGTCTCCCTGCCCGAGGACATGAAGGCCCTGATCGTGGGATACGAGGGCACGGGCGTGAGGCCGCGCCTCCAGGCGCTGGCGAACGGCGCCGCGAGCGCAGGTCCCGGGAACGCGCGTCCCCCCTACATGCTCGACCTGAGCGCGGTCCAGATCCGCCCGCCGGTCATGCCCCAGACGATCCTGAACGCGGCCGTGAACTACACGGAGCATGGAGCGGAGATGGCGGGCCGCCTGGGCGCGGGCCCGACCACGGCCCCCACCCCGGCACCGCGGTCGATCCCCGGTTTGTGGGAGCGCAAGCCCGACGATGCCCGTCACAACCCGTATCTCTTCGTGAAGCCCACCGCGGCCGTGATCGCCCTTGGCGAAGCCATCCGGATACCGCCCGGCCGCGACCGCGTCGACTGGGAGTGCGAGCTCGACGTCGTGATCGGAAAGACGGCCAGCCACGTCGCGACCTCGAGCGCGCAGGACTACATCTTCGGCTATACGCTGCAGAACGACGTCTCGGACCGCGGCGGGCGAGAGGATGGACGCCACGGGACGGACTGGCTCATCGCCAAGGGCCACGACACCTTCGCCCCGATCGGGCCCTTCATCGTGCCCAGGGAGTTCGTGCCCGACCCGCAGAAGCTCGCCATCAAGTTCACCCTCAACGGAAAGGTGATGCAGGACTCGAACACGGACCGGATGACGCACGACGTCTACGAGCTCGTCCACTATGCTTCGAGCATCCTCACCCTGCGGCCCGGAGACCTGATCTCGACGGGAAGTCCCGCCGGGGTCGGCGCGGGGCGAGCAGAGCCGGTCTTCATGAAGGCGGGCGACGTTTCCGTCTGCACCATCGAGCGGATCGGGACCCTCACCAATCCGGTGGTGGCCGCGGCGGCGCCGACCAGCAGTCGCTGAGCCCCGCTCAGAAGCGGTGGATGTAGGACGCCTTGAAGAAGAACCCGCGGCGGCGAGGTCGCGTAGTCGCCGTGGCCCGGCTGCCAGGCGTGGCCGTCCCACTCCCGCTGCTCGATGGACGAACCGTAGCCCGAGGTAGGCCACGGTCCCGGGGATCAGCTCGAAGGAGCCCGAGAATGTCGGTCAGCACCTGGCTTGCGTGAGCTGTCGTACTGGACGATGGCGCGCGCCTGGAAATGGCGGTCGAACTGGAAGCTGGTCTTCGAGTTGAGAACGTCGACCGCGTAGACCCGGCTGCCCGAGAGGTGATCGAAGGTCACGTGGTTCCAGGACGTGGACTGGTTGAAGCGCGAGCTGGGCTGGAGCGAGACCTCGACGGACAAGGAGCGCGAGCGGCCCAGGAACGGTTCGCGGGGTCGTAGTAGATGGACCGCCCGAACTGGTAGGTCGTCGAGAGGTTGAGCCAGCGGGTGATCTGGGCCTGGGCCATGAACCGCGTCGAGCGCGTCTCGAAGATCCGCTGCGCCCAGGGCTCCTGCCCCCACCCGGTGTCCACGCGGAAGAAGCCCTGCCGCGTGAGGTGCATCCGGATCCCGGGCAGGACGAACCACCCGTCACCGCCCTGGATCTCGTCGCGGAGGGCTCGGGAGAAGACGAAGGGGACGACGCGCTTCAGCCACGGGTGCTTCTTCTCGTTGGGGTAGAAGCTCACCGCGGTGAAGGCCCAATCGGCGGTGATCCCGGTCTGGTTCAAGAACGCGGTGTCCATCTGGAAGTCGCGCGCGTAGTGCTCGAGCTGGTTCACGAACAGGAACCGCTTGCTTTCGTAGGCATAGGAGGTCTGTCCCCCGACGCCGCTCGTGTCCTGGTCTCCCTCGGGCGTTCGGCTCGTGGTGGCGAGCCCCGTGGCCGACCACGAGTGCTTACCTCGGCGCAAGGACAGGTCGAGCCCGGCCACGCGGTTGTATCCGCGGCCGAACTCCGTGTCGGTCACGAGCGCGCCCGCGTAGCTGTTGGGGCCGAGGCTGTAGACGGCGCGGCCGACGTTGAAGAGCTTCTGGTCGCCAGGGAAGGGGGAAGGGCCGTCCTCCGTGGGCCGGCCGGGGGCCTCGTCGCCCGCGGAGAGCGTGGCGAAGGTCAGACGGCCCAGGGTCCCGGTCACCTTGCCGCCCCAGCGCGGGTCCGCGATGTTTCGCGTGTTGACGGCGGTGCGCATGACCGCGTCCCCGCCCGCCCCCGCCAGCTCGAATGTGCCCATTCCCTCCATGAAGAAGGGCCGCTTCTCCGAGAAGAAGAGCGGGATAGCGCTGATTCACCTCGACCTGGAAGGCGTCGCTCTCGACCTGGCTGAAGTCGGGATTGAAGGTCCCTTCCAGGGTGACCGCGGAGGTCACGCCGTACTTCGCGCTGAGGCCGGCATCGGGAGTGGAGTCCGCCACTCCGAAGCCCGTCGGGTCGACGCGCGCCTGGTTCCAGGAGTAGGTCAGGCTCGGGATCAGCTCGAGGGTGAGAGGCCGACGCAGATCGTGGAACACGACCTTCGCGTGGCACTCGATGAAGGTCTTGCCCGCGGGCACGTTGGGCCAGGACGAGGACACGCCGAGGCGGCTCACGCGACGCCAGAAGAGGATCCCCATGGGGACGGTCTCGCCCGACTTGAAGCGGATGCTGGTCAAGGGCAATCGCAGCTCGACGTCGTAGCCCTCTTTGGTCTTGCTGGCGGCGCTCTGCCAGACCCAGTCCGGCGCCGAGTTCTCGCCCGCGCTGCTCGTGGTCAGGATGTCGCCCTGCACGCCGCGGGGGTTCACGAACAGGTCGTAGGACGCCTGCCCGTTGCCCATCGAATCGAGGCTCAGGCCCACCCAGTCGTCGTTCCACTGCTGGTCGCGGCGGCTCAAGGTGCCGCGGATCTTGTCGGGCTCGGGGTCGATGCAGTGGAAGGCGAAGTAGAGGGCCTTGCTGTCGTAGGTCACCCGCACCTCGGTGCGCTGCGCCACCGGCGATCCGTTCATCGGGTTGTAGGTCAGCCACTCGCCCAGCTCGAGCGCGGGCTTGGACCAGGCCGGGTCGTCGAGAATCCCGTCGACGACCGGCGAGACCTCGGCCCGCGCGGGCTCGATCGGCGGCAGCGTGGCCGGCCCGAGGGTGGCCGCTGCCTCGGCCCCAGGCGCGGCCAGGGCCAGAAGCAGCAGGGACGAAAGCAAAGGCGCGTTCATCTCAGTCGGTGAGACGTCGGATCCGGGCCAAACGTTTGCCGCCCGGACCGTACGAACCAGGGCGCGCCTGCTATTTCATGGGCTCGATGACGAGACCACCGCTTCCGGTGTCCACCTTGATTGCGATGTGGCCGTCGCCCCGGCGGCAACCCACGACCTCTCGCTTCTTCACGATTCTCTCCGCGTCCTGAAAGTCGCAACGGAGGTCCCCGTTTCCGAGGTTGGCCCGCGCGTCGAAGCCCGCGTCCGAAGGCAGGCGCCAGGCGGACGGCACCGCTGCCCGTGTCCGCCGACACCCGGCGGAGCTGGCGGCCGAACGCCTCCACCTCGACCGGCCCCGAGCCGGTGTCGGCCCCGATCTCCTCGGCGTCGATCCCCACGAGCTTCACGCGGCCCGAGCCCGTGTCGACCTTCAGGGTGCGGACCCGCGCACGGGAGACGAGGACGGGGCCGGCGCCGGTGTCGCAAGCGAGGTGGTCGCCTTCGAAGTCCTCGACCAGGCACTGGCCGCTGCCGGTCTCACAGCGGAACCTCCCCTGCACGCCGCGCGCGGTCACCTCGCCCGAGCCCGTGTCGGCCACGAGGTCGCCTTTGGATTGCAGCAGGCGGATGGACCCGCTCCCCGTTTCGAGGCGCAGGTCGCCGTCCAGCCGCTCGGCATCGACGTCCCCCGCCCGCGTCTCCAGCCGGCCCTTCTTGACGCCGTTCGGCACCTCCACGACCAGGTCGGCATAGACCAAGGCACCGTCGCTGCCCGAGATCTTCACCTTGCGGCCGGAGTACTCCACCCCGTTGTCCTGGCCCTGGCCCCGTGCGGGGTAGCGAAAGCGGTCGATGCGGTCGACGGGGTACTGGAAGAGGAGCATCGGCTCTCCGTCCTTGCCCGTCGTCTTGGTCAGGGTGACGCTCGCCGCCAGCGCGTCGGACTCGGCGTGCACAATCGCCTTCACCCGCACGACCGCCGCGGGAGCAGGCACCACCTTCATCGTGCCCGCCAGGTTCAGGAGCGAGAACGCACCGGCGTCGGACAAGGGAAGCTCGCCCTCGAGGGTCCGCGTCGACTCGGCGCGGAGCGGGCCGACGGCAACCAGGAACGCCAGCGCCGAGACGGCTGGATGGAAGCGCACCAAGGCCCTCCTTCTTCCTTCGTAAACTCTGACGTTCGGACGGCGAGAAAGGTTGCTAATCGACCTTCGTCGCCGGCCGTTTGTCTCCCCCGAGGGTGAAGGTGAATCCGGACACCGCACCGTCGGGCTTCAGGTCGAAGTCGAGCTCGCCGGCGGTCCAGCGGAGGGACATCGACCGCTCCGAGTGGGGCACGAGCTCGAGCGGCTGCCCGTTGTACTGGAAGTCGCAGTAGAGCTGAGCGTTTCGCCGCGACACCGTGTAGATCGTTCGCTCGTCCACCTTGTACTTGCCCACGTACTTGTCGAGCGAGGCCAGGGGCAGGTTGACCACCGGCCGCGGATCCGCGGTCGGGCCGGGGAGCGGCGCCTCCGGAAGCTCGCGCAGCCAGATGTTCCGGTAGCGCACCGGGTTCCCGTGGTCCTGGAAGGCGAGGGGGAGCTTGTCGGGATGCGCGGTGTAGGGGCTGTGCTGGAGCCAGGCCGTGGGTCCCCACGGCTCGACGTTGTCCTGCACCAGGATGCCGTTGTGGACCACGGTCACGCGCGCGGGCGTCACGAGCCCGCCGTCGGGACGGAAGCGTGGCCGGCGGAACACGATGTCGTAGGTCTGCCACTCGCCGGGCGGCCGGCAGGCGTTCACGAGCGGCGGGTACTGGCCGTAGATCGCCGCCGCCTGCCCGTCGGGGTAGGTGTCGTTCTGGTACGAGTCGAGCACCTGCACTTCGTAGAGCCCCATCAGGAAGACGCCGCTGTTCCCGCGGCCCTGGCTCGTCCCCTTGGCCGGCACCGGGGCCGCCCACTCGACGTGGAGTTGCACGTCGCCGAAGCCACGGGCCGAGTACAAGTAGCCGCTGCCCGGCACCGACTCGATCGCCCCGTCCTTCACCACCCACTTGGCGGGCCCGCCGTCGCTGCTCCGCCAATCGGCCAGACCGCTCTTGCCGTCGAACAGGACCACGGCGTCGGGCGGCGCAGGCACGGGCAGGGCCTGGGGCGGAGGCTGGAGCACGGGCGGTCGCGGACGAGTCATGTCGTGGGCTTTCCATCGAGCCGGCGACTGGGCCACGGCGGGACCGACGCCGAGGGCAAGAGAGCACGCGATGGGCACGAGGGGCGAGATCTTCATGCAGAGTGGGTATCCGAATCCGTCACGTATTGCAAGCCTGTGCCAAGTCGACGCTCGTATAGACTCGGCGCGTGGAGGTGTCCATGCCCTGCCGCCGCCTGTCGTGCCTGCTCGTCATCCTGGGTATCGGGGTCACGGCCTCCCCCGTCGCCGCCCAGACCGTGTCGGAAGACCCGCGAGTCGTGTCCGCCCTCGAACTGGCCCGCACCTGGCTCGACACGGAGCGGGCCTACGAGCAAGTGCCGGCGGTGTCCGCCGCCGTCGTGCACGATCAGGCCGTCCTGTGGAAAGGAAGCTTCGGCCTGGCGGACGTCGCCAGCGGACGGCCGGCCACGACCGACATGATCTGCAGCATCTGCTCGATCTCGAAGCTCTTCACGAGCATCGCGGTGCTGCAGCAGCGCGACGCCCTGAAGCTGCGTCTCGACGATCCCGTGCGGAAGCACTTGCCGTGGTTCACGATGAAACCGGGGGGCGACGGGCCGGAGATCACGATCGAAGGCGTCCTGACCCACGCGGCCGGCCTGCCGCGGGAATCGGACTACCCCTATTGGTCCCCGCCGGACTTCCCGTTTCCGACCCACGAGCAGATCGTGGAGCGCGTCGGGCAACAGCAGGCCCTGCAAGCGGCCGAGACCTACTTCCAGTACTCCAACCTCGGCCTCACCCTCGCCGGCGAGGTCGTGGCGGCGACTTCGGGGTCGCCCTACTCCGACTACGTCAAGGGCCGGATCCTCGAGCCCCTGGGCCTAAGGAGCACGACCCCCGAGATGCCCGAGAACGAGAGGGGCAAGAGACTCGCCACCGGCTACAGCGCTCTCACGCGTGAAGGGCGCCGCAATCCGCTGCCCTTCTTCAAGACGCAGGGCATCGCCCCCGCCGCCGGTTACGCGTCGACGGTGGAGGACCTCGCCCGCTTCGCTTCGTGGCAGTTCCGGGTGCTCGGAAGCGGCGGGGACGAGGTGCTCAAGGCGAACACGCTGCGCGAGATGCACCGCGTGCACTGGGTCGACCCCGATTTCGAGACCCTGTGGGGCCTGGGCTTCGCCGTCTGGCGCGACAACAACAAGACCTTCGTGGGCCACGGCGGCTCCTGTCCCGGCTACCGCACGCAGCTCCTGATGATGCCCGAGGAGAGAGTCGCCACCGTCTTCATGTCGAACGCGCAGAACCTGAACGCCAGGCTCTGGGCGCAGCGCCTCTACGACATCGTCGCCCCCGCGGTGAAAGCCGCGGCCAAGGAGCCAGGCAAGGGCAAAGCCCTCGATCCCGAGATGCGGCGCTACGTGGGTGCTTACAGCCTCGCGCCGTGGGGTGGTGAAGCCGCGGTCGTGCTCTCCGAAGACAGCCTGGCGCTGGTCGAGCTCCCGACCATGGACCCGCTCAAGGAGCTGTGGAAGCTCAAGCGAACGGGGGAGCACACGTTCCGGCGCGTCCGGAAGGACGAGACCCTCGCGGAGGAGGTCGTTTTCGAGATCGGCCCGGACGGCCGCGCCACCCGCTTCAAGCGCCACAGCAACTACTACCCGCGGACGAGGTAGGAAGCCGTCATGAGACGCTGTCGCAGGCATCGACCCATCCGCGTAAGCGCATCGGCACTGCTGGCGGCGGCCGCCAGTGCCACGCTCATCGTGTCCGGCACGGCGGCGGGCCAGGCCAGGCACTACCCGCTGGAATCAGCCGACGGCCTCCGCCTGCACAACGTGACCGCCGCGCCCGTCGTGCTCGAAGGCAAGAAGGGGTTGCGGGTCACGATGTCCGACGAGGCCATGCGCCGCTTCCAGGGCATGGCGCCCGAGGAGCAACTCCAGGTCGAGCAACTCGCGCCCATCCGTGACCTGGAGTTTGCCGGCGGGGTGATCGAGGCCGAGATGGCCGGAGCGCCGGCGCCGGGAGCGCCCGAAGGAGCGCGCGGCTTCGTCGGAATCGCCTTTCGACTGCAGGACGACCTGCGGAGGTACGACGCATTCTACCTGCGGCCCACCAACGGCCGTGCCGACGATCAGGAGCGGCGGAATCATGCGGCGCAGTACATCTCACACCCCGACTGGCCGTGGTTCCGGCTGCGCAAGGAGACTCCCTCGCGGTACGAATCGTACGTCGACGTCCTGCCGGGGGTATGGACGAAGATCAGGATCGAGGTCCGCGGCGAGCGGGCGCGCCTCTACGTCCACGGTCAGCAGCAGCCGACGCTGATCGTCAACGACCTCAAGTCGGGCGCGCAAGCCAGAGGTGCCATCGCACTCTGGATCGATCGAGGGACCGTCGCTCACTTCCGCAACCTGACCGTGCAGCCGTGATCTACCGCGCGTCTCGGGTCGGCGCGGTCTCCCCCTCCGCCGGGACGAGCGGCGTCACCGGGTCGATGAACAGCCAGCACAGGCCCCCCAGGAAGTACACCGCCGCCGAGATGTTGAAGATGATCGCCCAGTCCTGGTGGGTGGAGACCAGCAAGTACCCCACGACCACGGGGCCGAGCGCGCCTCCCAGGTTGCCCATCATGTTCATCGCCCCGGAGTAGGTGCCGGAGAACTTCCCGCCCACGTCCATGCAGGCGCTCCAGGAGGAGGTCATGGACAAGTCGCCGAAAAGGCTGGCCAGGCCCATCGCGGTCATCACCACCATCGGCTCGTGGAGGTAGTGGGCCGGGAAGAGGAAGACGAGGGCAGCCAGGCCAAACCCCGTGCAAGCCAGGATCTTTCGCGCGGAGCTGAGGCTTCCCGTCCACCGGTGGAGGCGCGGCATCAGGGCGCCCGCGATCATGTTCCCGAACCCGCCCCCCAGGAGCGGCACTCCGGCGAGGACCGCAAGTGCCACCTTGCTGTGGCTCGCGCCGTACTCGTCCTTCAGGAACTTGGAAAGCCAGGTGATGTAGAAGTACCAGCAGTAGCTGAAGAAGAAGTACTGCGCCCAAATCAGCCAGGTGGTGCGGGAAGCGAGGAAGACCTTCCAGGGCACGTGATCGTGACGAGCCACGGGAGGGTTGCCCGCGAGGAGCGCCCACTCCGCGGCGTTCACGGACGGATGGCTCTTCGGCTCGTCCCGGAACCAGCGCGCGAAGAACCACGCCCAGCCGAGCCCCAGGCAGGCGAAGATCCCGAAGGACGTGCGCCACGACACGAGCTCGAGGACGGCCCACACCAGGAGGGGAGTGAGGGCTCCGCCCCAGCGCGCGCAGAGCCAGAGGATGCTCTGGGCGCGCGATTTCTCCGCGGGCGGCAGCCACATCGCGAACGCGCGCGTGAGGTTCGGGAAGCAGCCGGCCTCACCCGCGCCGAAGAGGAAGCGGACCGCGATGAGCGCGGCCAGACCGGAAACCCATCCCGTGGCCCAGGTGAAGAACGACCACCACAGGACGACCCGCACCAGGGTCTTGCGGGGGCCGAAGCGGTCGCCCAGCCAGCCGGTTGGAATCTCGAAGAGGGCGTAGGCCAGGGTGAAGGCGCTGAAGACGTAGCCGATCGCGTGGTCGTGCTCCGGGCCAGAGACACCCAGCGAGGTGCGGATGTCGGGCATCGCCCAGGAGATGCACACGCGGTCGATGTACTGGATCACGGCCAGGGCGATCCCGAAGTAGATGACCCCGAACCGTGCGCGGGTGGGAGCGTCGAGTTGGCGAACGCCGGGATCGGGGGCCATCGGGAAAGCTCCGGGATTGTACGCGGGTTCGGGCCGGGTGGGTTGCGAACGGGGCCTTTGCGGCCCAAGCTACTCCCGTGGTGGCCCTGGTCGTGGCTTGCGCCCTCGTCGCCTCGTACGCCGCGAGCGCCCCAAGCGCCCCCGCGGGCACGGACCCCGAGGTGCGGCGGCTGAGGCCTGGAGTCCTCCTCTATGCGTCTCCCGACCTCCGGGAGCCGAACTTCTCGCAGACCGTGGTGCTCCTCGTCGAGTACGGGCCCCAGGGTGCGATGGGGCTCGTGATCAACCGCCCCACCGAGTGGAAGGCCAGCGAGGCGCTGAAGGACGCGGGCAAGCTCCGGAGGCTCGTCGTCTACTGGGGAGGGCCCGTCCAACCCGATGCCGTCTTTGGTCTCGTCCGGGCAGCACGACCTCCCAAGGGTGGTGTGCGCGTGCTCGACGGCGTCTTCCTGACCGGCAGGCGCAAAGACCTCGATACGGCGGTTCAGGACGACGAGGCGGGTGCGCGGGTGCGCGTCTACTCGGGATACGCCGGCTGGGGGGCAGGACAACTCGAAGGCGAGGTCCTGCGGAACGGCTGGATCGTCGCGTCGGGGGACGCGGACGCCGTCTTCTCGAGACGGCCGGAAGAGGTCTGGGATAGGGTCCATCACCTTCTGGATCGTCTCGAAGCGCGAACTCTCCCGGTCCGGGGGATGTGGCACCATTCCGACTCAGGAGGAGGACCAAGCATGGCTTCCATGGTCATCGAGCGGCCGGGGACGGACGAATACGCCCCCGCGTTCGCGGGTTACGTCTCGCGGGTGCCAGAGGTCGACATCGACGCGGCCCTGGCCCGGCAGGCGGAGGAGCTGCCGAGCGTCCTGGCCGCCGTCCGCGGCGAGGGCGAGCGTCATCGCTACGCCGCCGGCAAGTGGAGTGTTCGCGAGCTGGTCGGTCACGTGATCGATACCGAGCGCATCATGGGGTATCGCGCGGTCTGCGTGGCCCGGGGAGAGACCGTGTCCTTGCCCGGCTTCGACGAGAACGCCTACGCGGAGAAGGCCACGTTCGACGACTATCCCCTCGCGGAGCTGCTGGAGGAGTTCGTCCTCGTGCGGCAGGGGCACCTCCACTTCTTCCGCCATTTGAGCCCGGAGGCCTGGCTTCGCAAGGGCATCGCGAACCAGAACCCGATCTCGGTTCGCGCCCTCGCCTGGGTGATGGTCGGCCACGTGCGGCACCACATGGCGGTGCTCGAGCAACACTACCTGCCTCGGCTCCGGGCCTGAGCATCGACTTCGGGCTTGACGAATACCTGCCTCGGCTGTATTATTCATAGGTGAATCAAGAAGAGCCCGCCCGCTCCTTCTCCTACGCTCTTCTGGGCGCCTCGCACAACGTGTCCGAACGCCTGGAGGCGGCGCTCGAGCCTCTGGGGCTGTCCCTGGCCAAGTTCGGCGCGCTCTCCAAGCTGGTGGCCGCCGGGGAGCCGATGCCCTTGAGCACCCTGGCCGAGCGGTGCGCGTGCGTGCGCTCCAACATCACCCAGCTCGTCGATCGTCTCGAGGCCGACGGGCTCGTCTCGCGCGCCGACGACCCGCACGACCGCCGGTGCATCCGTGCCGAGCTGACGGACGAGGGCCGGCGAAAGCAGGCGGCGGGCCGGCGCGCGATCGAGAAGGCGGAGCGGGAGCTTCTGGCCCACGTCCCAAAGGCCAAGCAGGAGCTGCTGTTCGAGCTGCTCCGGTCCTTTGAAGTCACGTCGTCGTAACGTTTTTTTGCAGAGCATGGTTCAGTACTGCATCGTCTAGGACTATGCGTATTCTCAGGCGTCGGTGAAGGCGGCAGGGGTTGCGGAGGCCTCGTCTCATGGTTAAGCGAATGATCTTGATGCTGGTGGGCGTGGCGGTGTTCGTGGGGGCCGTCGCCACCGTGAAGTTCCGGCAGATCCAGTTGGGCGCCGCCCAGGCCGCGTCGTTCCAGCCGCCGCCGGAAGCCGTCACCACCATCGTCGCCGGACGGGAGTCGTGGCCCGCAGGCCATCTCTGCCATCGGCACCGCGGTGGCCATCCAGGGGGTCACGGTCAGCGCCGACCTGCCGGGCATCGTCAGCCGGATCGCCTTCGAGTCGGGGGCGCGCGTGGAAAAGGGCGCGGTCCTCGTCGAGCTCGACGCCCGCCAGGAGCAGGCGCAGCTGACGGCGGCGGTGGCCCAGCTCGAGCTCGCTCGGCACAACCTCGACCGGACGAACGGCCTGCGGACGCAGGGGATCATCTCGCAGGCCGAGAACGACCGCGTGGTCGCCGAGCACAAGCAGGCCGAAGCGCGGGTCGGGAGAGATCCGCGCCACCCTCGACCGCAAGACGATCAGGGCGCCCTTCGCGGGGATCCTGGGCATCCGCCAGATCAACCTCGGCCAGTACCTGCAGGCGGGCGACCCCGTGGTGCCGCTGCAGGCCATCGAACCCCATCTACGTCAACTTCACCGTCACCCAGCAGGACGTGCCCAAGCTGCGAGTCGGGGGCGAGCTCCGGGTCGCGATCGAGGGCGTGGAAGGCCCGGGCACCTTCGGCCGGATCACCGCCGTCGACTCCGTCGTCGACGCGGCGACGCGGAACGTGCAGGTCCAGGCCACGCTCCCGAACCCGGACGGCCGCTTGCGCCCGGGCATGTTCGTGAAGACCGCATCTCCAGTCTCGGTACCCCGACCCAGGTCGTCGCCCTGCCCGCGTCGGCCATCAACTACGCGCCCTACGGCGACTCGGTCTTCGTGGTGGCCGACCTGAAGGGCCCCAAGGGCGAGGCGTACCGCGGCGTACGGCAGCAGTTCGTGAAGCTCGGGGGCACGCGCGGCGACCAGGTGGCGGTCCTCTCCGGGGTCGAGCCGGGCGAGACGATCGTGACCTCCGGGGCCTTCAAGCTCCGCAACGGATCGCGCCGTCCGCGTCAACAACGCCATCCAGCCCGCGCAACAACCCGGCGCCCAAGCCCGAGGACAACTGATGCGCTTCACCGACCTCTTCATCCGGCGGCCGGTCCTCGCGATCGTCGTCAACCTGGTCATCCTCATCGCGGGGCTCCAGTCGATCCGCTCGCTGAGCGTGCGCCAGTACCCGCGGAGCGACATCGCGGTGATCCGGGTCTCGACCATCTACGTGGGCGCCAACGCCGACCTCGTGCGCGGGCTTCATCACCACTCCGCTCGAGCGCGTGATCGCGAGCGCCGACGGCATCGACTACCTCGAGTCGTCGAGCGCCCAGTCGGTCAGCACCATCACCGTCCACCTGAAGCTGAACTTCGACACGAGCGCGGCCCTCACCCAGATCCAGGCCAAGGTGGCGCAGGTCCGGAACGACCTGCCGCCCGAGTCGCAGGCCCCGGTCATCGAGCTCGAGACCGCCGACCAGCAGTCCGCGGCCATGTACATCGGCTTCTCGTCCGAGGAGCTCGACCAGAACCAGATCACCGACTACCTGACCCGGGTGGTGCAGCCGAAGCTCTCCGCGATCAGCGGGGTGCAGCGCGCCGACATCCTCGGTAGCCGCACCTTCGCCATGCGGGTGTGGCTCAAGCCCGAGAAGATGGCGGCCCTCGGCCTCTCCCCCACCGACGTGCGCAATGCCCTGGCCCGCAACAACTACCTCTCGGCCCTCGGCCAGACCAAGGGCTCGATGGTGTCCGTGAACCTCGTGGCCAACACCGACCTCAAGACCCCCGAGGAGTTCCGTCAGCTCGTGGTGAAGGAGAAGGGCGGGTCGGTGGTGCGCCTCGGCGAGGTGGCCGACGTGGTGCTCGGGGCCGAGAACTACGAGCAGGAAGTCCGCTTCGACGGACAGGCCGCGACCTTCATGGGCATCTGGGTCCTGCCCACCGCCAACTCGCTCGACGTCCTCGCCCAGGTCCGCGCCGCGATGCCGGAGATCAAGGCGCAGCTCCCGGCCGGGGTCAAGGCCGGGATCCCCTACGACTCGACCCTCTACATCCAGGACGCGATCGACGAGGTGCTGAAGACCCTGGCCGAGACGCTCCTGATCGTGGTCATCGTGATCTTCCTGTTCCTGGGCTCGGTGCGCTCCGTGCTCATCCCGGTGGTGGCGATCCCCATCTCGCTGGTGGGGGCGGTCTTCCTCATGCTCATGGCCGGGTTCACGATCAACCTGCTCACCCTGCTGGCGGTTGTGCTCGCGGTGGGTCTCGTGGTCGACGACGCGATCGTCATGGTGGAGAACGTCGAGCGCCACATCCACGAGGGCAAACGCCCCCTGGAGGCCGCGCTCCAGGCCGCGCGCGAGCTGGTGGGGCCCATCGTGGCCATGACCATCACCCTGGCCGCGGTCTACGCGCCCGTGGGCATCCAGGGCGGCTTGAGCGGGGCGCTCTTCCGCGAGTTCGCCTTCACCCTGGCCGGTGCCGTCATCATCTCCGGCGTCGTCGCCCTCACCCTGTCGCCGATGATGAGCTCGCGACTCCTTCGCGCCGGCGACACCGAGCACGGCTTCGCCGGCATGATCAACCGCCACTTCGAGGTGGTTCGGAGCGTCTACACCCGGTGGCTCTCGAGCACGCTGCGCTACCGCCCGGTGGTCCTCACCTTGTGGGCCATCGTCGTCGTCCTGGCCGTCCCCTTCTTCATGTTCTCGCAGCAGGAGCTCGCGCCCCTCGAAGACCAGGGGGTCGTGTTCGGGATCGTCCAGGCCTCGGCCAACTCGACCCTCGATCAGACCAAGCTCTTCGCCTCGGAGATCGACAAGGTCTACCAGTCCTTCCCCGAGACCGGGAACACCTTCCAGATCACCTTCCCCACCGGTGGCTTCGGCGGGCTGGTGACGAAGCCCTGGAGCGAGCGCAAGAAGACGACGCCGCAGCTCCTGCTGGAGGCCTCGGCCAAGCTCGCGGAGATCCCCGGTGTGCGGGTGATCCCCATGGTGCCGCCGCCCCTTCCCGGCGGCGGCGACTTCCCGGTCCAGCTCGTGATCGCGTCGACCGCCGAGCCCGCAGCAGCTCCTCGAGGTCGCCAACAAGCTGGTGGCCAAGGCCTTCACCAGCGGGCTCTTCATCTTCGTGGACACCGACCTCAAGTTCGACCAGCCGCAGGCCGAGGTGGTGTTCGACCGGGACAAGGTCCGCTCGCTGGGCGTGGACCTGAGCCAGGCCGGGCAGGACCTCGCGACCATCGTGGGGGGGAACTACGTCAACCGCTTCAGCATCCAGGGGCGGAGCTACAAGGTCATCCCCCAGGTGAAGCGAAGCGAGCGCCTGACCGCGGAGCAGCTCGGCGACATCCACGTCACGGGGCCGGGCGGCAAGCTCGTGCCGCTCTCGACCTTCGCCACGCTCCGGACCTCGACCGAGCCGCGCGAGCTGCAGCCGCTTCCAGCAGCTGAGCGCGGTGCGGCTCCAGGGCGTCATCCCGCCCGGGGTCTCGCTCGACACCGCGCTGCGCTATCTCGAGAACGAGGCCAAGAGCCTCCTGCCGCCGGGCTTCACCGTCGACTACGCCGGCCAGTCGCGCCAGCTCCGGGTCGAGGGCAGCAAGTTCCTGGGGGTCTTCCTGCTCTCGGCGAGTCCTGATCTACCTCGTGCTCGCCGCCCAGTTCGAGAGCTTCCGCGATCCCTTCATCATCCTGGCGGGATCGGTGCCCCTCGCCATCTCCGGCGCGCTCCTCTTCTCGTTCCTGGGCCTCACCACCCTCAACATCTACAGCCAGGTGGGGCTCATCACCCTGGTGGGGCTCGTCTCCAAGAACGGCATCCTGATCGTCGAGTTCGCGAACCACCTCCAGGAGACGGGGCTCGACAAGCTGGCGCGCCATCGTCGAAGCCTCGCGCACCCGGCTGCGGCCGATCCTGATGACCACCGCGGCCACCGTGGTCGGCCACTTCCCGCTGGTCCTGGCCTCGGGCCCGGGCGCCGGCGCGCGGAACAGCATCGGCATCATGCTGGTGAGCGGGATGATCATCGGCACCGTGTTCACGCTGTTCGTGGTGCCCTCGGTGTACGTGCTCGTGGCCCGTACACGACACGCGGTGGCGCCCGCCGGGGCCCGCACGGTGGAGACGACGGTAGGCGGTCTCGCCGAGGCGGCATCCTGAGGCCGCGGACGGAATCGGGGTCTATACTCGGGCCTTGAGACTCGAGGCCTCGCTCGGTCTGCGCGAAGCCGTCGAGGTACTGAAGAAGCACTACGGACCGCCGGCGCCCCTGCCTACGGCCGATCCCTTCGAGCTGGTCCTGTGGGAGAACGTGGCCTACCTCGCCGCTCCCGCGCAACGGCGCGAAGCGTTCGCGGAGCTTCGGAACACGATCGGCACGAGCCCGAAGCGCATCCTCTCCGCCAGGCCGAAGGCCCTGGAGCGCGTCACCGCGCACGGCATCCTGAAGGGCACGTTCGCCGCCAAGCTCCGCGAGTGCGCGCGCATCGCGACGGACGCGTTCGACGGCGACCTGGGCGCGGCCTTGCGGGCGGCGCCCGCCAAGGCCAGGCGCGCCCTGCGGTCGTTTCCGGGCATCGGTGAGCCGGGGGCCGACAAGATCCTGCTCTTCGCCGGGTACGAGCCTTCTCTAGCGCCAGAGTCCAACGGCTTGCGGGTGCTCGTCCGGCTCGGGCTGGTTCGAGAGGGAGGTTCGTACGCCCGGACCTATGCCGCGAGTCGGGAAGCCGCCCTTGGCTTTCCCGTCAATCCGGGCGCCCTGCAAGAAGCCCATCTGCTCCTCCAGCAACACGGTCAGACGCTCTGCAAACGGAGCCTTCCGAGTTGCGGGGCGTGTCCGCTCGAAGGCAGGTGCGCCTACGCGCTAGCGTGAGCGATCAGTTGATCCCTCTGTCTCCCGGTGGATTGCCGCGCCGCCGCTCACAGGCGCGCCTCTTGCGTGAGCCTGATCGTCACCCGGGTGCCGCTGCCCAGCTCGACTTCCTTGCCCGTGTTGGTCAGGAGGACGCCGGTGCCGGTCGCGCCGCCGACAAGGGCTCCGATGCCCGCGCCCTTCCCGCCGCCGATGATCGCGCCGACGATCGCGCCGGCGCCGGCGCCGATCCCGACGGTCGCGGCGTCCTTCTTGTGGGTATCGCCGGCGGTGATGTCGAGCGACCCCGTGCCGATGGAGTGCTCCCTGGTCTTGAGGACGAGGGTGTCGAAGTTGAAGGCGAGGCGAGCGCGAGTCTTGACGCGTCCCGACGGAACCGCCGCGGTGACCCGCCCGCGGACCTCGCTGCCCGCCGGGAGGATCATGTTCTGCCCGACCCGGACGTCCTCCGCCAGTCTGGCCACCACGACGTCCCCTGATCGGCTGGTCTCGGACGAGATCGCCGTATCGAGGACGAGGGGAAAGGTTGCTCCCGCGGGGACCGTGATGGGGTTGGGCTTCAGGAAGGGCAGGCTGCCGCCCGACCGCTTCGGTTCATTTGCGCTCGTGGCGTCGCTCCGGGCCTGACAGGCGGCGAGAACCGCCGCCGAGAACAGGACCAGGATCACATTGAGACGTCTCATGTCGTCACCCTCTTGATTCCGTACGAAGTCGGACTGACTCAACTCACTGAGAGAGCAACCCCCGTGCCACCGCTCGCAGCGCGGGGAGTTCGGCGGCCTTCTCCGATACGCACCCGATGGATGCGGGGCCTCGGCGGAAGACAGAAAGGGTGTGCGGGAGGCGGGGAGAGGAACAATCTACATTCCGCCTTCCACCGTCCTGGACGGCCTTCGCGGCCCTTCCGGCACCCAGACCGCTTCCTCGTCTAGACTCGACGATCGGGGGTGCCCATGAAGACTCTGTTCAGCGTGGCGGCCGGTCTGACGATGCTCCTGGGGATTGGCTGGCTCTTCTTCCCGCAGTTCATGCTTTCGTTGTGGTCGGTGCAGACGGACGGGATGGGGCTCTATGTGGCTCGTCGATATGGCGGCCTCTTGTTTGGGTACACGACGCTCCTGTGGCTCGGGCGAACCGCGCCGCCCTCGCCCGGGCGGGCGGCAATCGTCGCCGGTGGCGCCGTGGTGACGAGCGTGATGGCGCTTCTGAGCCTGCTCGGGGTCACGACCGGCATCGTCGGTGCCGGGGCTTGGAGCGCCGTGGCCATCGAGGCCGCGCTGGCCGCGGCGTTCATCTACTACTGCGTCACCGGCCGGTAGCTTCATTCCTGGGAAGCTAGAGCCTTCCTCGCGCGGGAAACGGCCCGGCGAGCCATAATGGTTTCCAGCGTGTCACCGGCGCTCCAGATTCGGCTGCTCGGCCGCTTCAGCGTGTCTTTCGCCGGTCAGCCGGTGGAGGGCTTTCGGGCCCCGCGCCTCCAGTCCCTGCTCGCCTATCTCGTTCTCCATTCCGACGCTCCCCTGTCGCGGGCGCATCTCGCGTTCACCTTCTGGCCGGACGCCACCGAGGCGGGCGCCCGCAACAACCTGCGCCAGCTTCTCCACCAGCTCCGGCAGGCCTTGCCCGAGCCGGACCTTTTCGTCTTCGCCGACGCGAGCACGGTGCAGTGGCCAGCCGGCGCCCATTGGAGCCTCGACGCCGCCCTCTTCGAACAGGCGCTCCAGGAATCTGCAAAGGCCGTGAACGCCGTCGACCGCAACCGTGAGCGCACCTCCCTCGAGCGCGCGGTCGGCGTTTGCGGGGGCCCGCTGCTCCCGAGCTGCTACGAAGACTGGATCGGTCCGGACCGCGAACGCTTGCAGCACCGATGCAAGGAATCCATCCGGCAGCTTCTGACGCGGCTCGAGGAAGAGCGGGAGTACGGGAACGCGATTCCCTACGTCCACCACTGGCTCGAGCACGATCCGCTCGACGAGCGGGCCTACCAGTGGCTCATTCGACTGGAGGCGCTCGCGGGCGATCGCGCGGCGGCGCTTGCGGCCTTTCGGCAGTGTGCCGACGTGCTCCGCAAGGAGCTCGCCACCGAGCCGAGCGAGGAGACCCGGCGTGCCTACGAGCGCCTCCTCGACGGGAGCGTCGACCTCCGCCCGGAGAAGCCGCGCGATCCGTCCGACCGCGCGCCGTCGCTGGTCGGTCGCCAGTCGGAGTGGGCCCGGTTGCGGACCGCATGGAGTGACGGCGCCCGAGGACCGCTTCACTTCGCCCTGATCACCGGTGAAGCGGGCATCGGCAAGTCTCGCCTGGCCGAAGAGCTCCTGGGCTTTGCGCGGGCCCAGGGCCTGGCCACGGCCAGGAGCCGCGCCTACGCGGCCGAAGGGCGACTCTCGCTGGCCCCGGTCAGCGAATGGCTACGGAGCTCGACGTTTCGACCGCACGCCGCACGCCTGGACGACGTGTGGCTGGTCGAGCTGGCGCGGGTGGTCCCCGAGATCCTCGCCGAGCGCCGCGATCTTCCAAGGCCCGCCCCCATGACCGAGTTCGGGGATCGGTTGCGGCTCTTCGAGGCCCTGGCCCGGGCCGTCCTCCGGGCGCCACAGCCACTTCTCCTCCTGATCGACGACCTTCAGTGGTGCGATCAGGAAACCCTCGAATGGCTGCACTTCTTCGCCCGCTTCGATTCCGGCACTCGCGGACTGGTGCTCGGCACCGTGCGCTCCGAAGAGCTCCAGGCCGATCAGCCCCTGGCCGTGCTGCTGCGACACCTCGAAGAAACAGCACGGCTCACCGAGATCCGTCTCCAGCCGCTCGACGCGGCCGAGTCTGCTCGGTTGGCCGCGCAGGTCGCGAACCACGACCTCGACGTCGAGTCGGCGACCCGGCTCTATCGGGAGACCGAAGGGAACCCCCTCTTCGTGGTGGAGACGATGCGGGCCGGTACGGTCGGGGCGAAGCATTCGGCCGCTGATGATCGGGCCGCGAGTGAGCTGCCTCCCCGGATCCACGCCACCATCTCCGGCCGCCTCGCCCAGCTCTCCACGAGGGCCCGGGAAACCGCGGCGACCGCGGCGGTCATCGGCCGCGCCTTCGGCCTCGACGTGTTGGCGGGGGCGGGCGGACCGGAGGAAGAGGTGGTGCGCGGGCTCGACGAGCTCGCGGCCAAGGGCATCGTGCGCGAGCACGCCCCGAATACCTACGACTTCACCCACGACAAGCTGCGCGAGGTGGCCTACGGTTCGATCAGCGTGCTGCAACGGCGCCTTCTGCATCGGCGGGTGGCGCAGGCCCTCGAGGCGGCGCACGCCTCGAACCTGGACGCCGTGAGCGCGCCGATCGCGGCCCACTACGAGCAGGCGGGCCTCTCCGAGGCGGCGATCCCGTTCTACCTGCGGGCCTGCGCGGTCGCCCGGGCCGTCTACGCGAACGACGAGGCCGTGGCCTTGATCCAGCGCGGGCTGACCTTGCTGCGGGACCTTCAGGAAAGCCCGGAGCGCGACGCCTGGGATCTCCAGTTTCAGCTCGCCCTCGCCCCGATCTATCGGGTCACGAAGGGATTCGCGGCGCCCGAGCTCGAGCACGTGCTGAGCCGGGCCCTTCGCCTCTGCGACGCCGTCGGGAGCGACGCACAACGCGCGCAGGTCCTCTACGGGATGCAGTCGCTGTGTGTGGTCCAAGGCCGGCTCGAGGAGGTCGAGCGCCTCACGGACGAGACCGCCCGCCTGTTTCGGAAGGCCGAGGGCGGGGAAGTACCCCGGTCCGTGTTCGCGATGTTGGCCGGGGCGCGTCTCCAGCTCGGCCGATTCCAGGACGCGGTGGACCTCGCGGAAGAGCTGCTCCGGACCTCCGACTCCCACCAGCTTCAGCGCCTTCAGGAGTCTCAAGGCCTGAACTACGCGGTCATCGTGCGCGCCTGGCAATCGCACGCCCTTTGGTGCCTCGGGCTCCCGCAATCGGCCCTGTCGCTCGGGCAAGAGGCGGTGACCCTGGCGCGAGAGCTCGACCAGCCATTCAACCAGACCCTGGCCGCCACCTATCTGGCTTTGCTCCAGCAGCTCTGCGGCGACGCTTCGGCGTTCCGGCAACAGGCCGACGTGGCTCTCGGGCTGGCCACGACCTTCAAGGCCCCGTACTACCGCGCCTGGGCCTCCGTCCTCGTGGCCTATGCCGACGCCGTCGACCACCCCGAGCCCGGGCGCGTCTCCCGGCTGCGGGAAGCCATCGAGGCCTTCAAGAAGACAGGGGCGCGGCTTCGCCTGCCCTACTTTCTCGCCCTGCTCGCGGAGAGCTGCCTTCGAGCGGGCCAGCACGACATCGGCCTCGGGGTCGTCGGCGAGGCGCTGGGGGAAGCCGCTGCGCGCGGCGAACGGTTCTGGGATGCCGATCTGCATCGGGTGCGTGGCGAGCTCCTGCTCGCGGCGGGGGCGGAGGACGGTGCGGGAGAGAGGGCCTTTCGGTCGGCCCTCGAGATCGCACGCCAGCAACAGGCCAAGGCCCTCGAGCTGCGCGCGGCGACCGCGTTGGCCCGGCTCTGGGGCCGGCGGAGCCGTCCCGCGGACGCGCTGGACCTGCTGACGCCCCTCTATGGGTCTTTCGACCAGGGCCTCCGGACCCCCGATCTCCAGGTGGCCCGAAGCGTGCTCTTGGACCTCGGGTCCAAAGATCCATCCCTAACGCCTCCCCTAACGGCTGAGTAACGGCGGATCCGTAGGATGGGAAGGTCTCCAAGAAAGGGGCATCCCTTGGGACCAGGAGGAAGTGACATGCAGGACACGGACATCCAAGGACTGAAGGCGAAGTTTCGGGGCGAGCTGATCGGGCCGGCTGACGCCGGCTACGACGCCGCCCGCAAGGTCTACAACGCCATGATCGACCGTCGGCCCGCCCTGATCGCGAGGTGCGCCGACGTGGCCGACGTGATGGCCGCGGTGACCTTCGCCCGAGAACAGGGCCTCGTTCTCGCGGTCCGCGGCGGCGGACACAGCGGCCCGGGGCTCAGCATGTGCGACGGGGGTCTCGTCGTCGACCTCTCGCGGCTGAAGGGCATCCGGGTGGATCCGGGGACCCGCACCGTTCGCGTGGAAGGCGGGTGCCTTTGGGGCGAGGTGGATCACGCCACCCACGCCTTCGGCCTGGCCGTCCCCAGCGGGTTCATCTCGACCACCGGAGTGGGCGGGCTGACCCTGGGCGGCGGCATCGGCTACCTGACCCGCAAGTACGGCCTCACGATCGACAACCTCCTGGGTGTCGACATGGTCCTCGCCGACGGGCGCTTCGTCACGGCGAGTGCTACGGAGAACACCGACCTCTACTGGGCGGTGCGCGGCGGGGGCGGCAACTTCGGGGTCGTCACCTCGTTCCTCTTCCAGGCAAACCCGGTCAGCACGGTCTACGGGGGCCCGATCTTCTGGCCCTTGGACAAGGGCCCCGAGCTGATGCGCTTCTGGCGCGACTTCATCCTGAAGGCCCCCGAGGACATCAACGGCTGGTTCGGCTTCGTCACGGTGCCCCCGGGTCCGCCGTTCCCCGAGGCGCACCAGCTCGAGAAGATGTGCGTCATCGTCTGGTGCTACACCGGTGATCCCGCCAAGGCGGAAGAGGTGTTCCGGCCCATCCGTGCCTTCGCCAAGCCCGCCATCGACTTCGCGGGCCCCATCCCCTTCCCCGCCTTGCAGAGCCTCTTCGACGCGCTTCTGCCGACCGGCCTGCAGTGGTACTGGAAGGCCGACTTCTTCAACGAGCTCAAGGACCCGGCCATCGAGCTGCACGCCAAGTACGCCGAGCGGCTTCCCAGCATGCAGTCGACCATGCACCTCTATCCGATCAACGGAGCCGCGCACCGTCCCCAGAAGGGCGATACGGCCTGGAGCTTCCGCGACGCGAACTTCGCAGAGGTGATCGTGGGAGTCGACCCCGACCCCGCGAACAACGCCAAGCTCACGCAGTGGGCCAAGGACTACTGGCTGGCTCTGCACCCGTTTGCGGCCGGCGGCGCCTATCTCAACATGATGATGGACGAGGGCGAAGACGGCGTGAAGTCCTCCTATCGCGACAACTACAAGCGCCTCGCGGAGGTGAAAGGAAAGTACGACCCGCAGAACCTCTTCCGGCTCAACCAGAACATCAAGCCGGCGCGGGGCTGAGCTTCGGCCGAGCCAGCGCTAGCCGCCCCGTGGAAGTAACGGGTCGATGGACGTCGTGGGTGCCATTGGAAACACGTCGCTCGTTCGTCTCCGCAAGGTCGTTCCCGAAAGATGCGCTGACGTCTTCGTGAAGCTCGAGTGGGAAACCCCACCGGGAGCATGAAGGACCGGATGGCGCTGGCCGTGATCTCCCGGGCCGAAGAGGATGGGCGGCTTCGGCCCGGAGACACGGTCGTCGTCACTCCTTGTCGTGGGGAAGGGTGGGCCTGATTCTAGCCGAGCGCGGGGCGCAGAACTCGTCCAGGATGCGGGCAAAGCGCGGCGCGAGCACGAGATCGAACACGTCCTGCTTGCCCGGGAAGAGCTCGAGCGCGCGGGCTCTCGTGACGTCGACCAACGCCTCAGCTTCCTCGCGCGTGAGGTCGGCCTGCCGCAGTAGAGCGCAGGCGACGTCCACGGCGCGTCGCAGCAAGTCGGCGCGTCTCCGCTCGTCGGCAAGCGCCACTGGATCGCCGGCACCGATCGGCATCAGGGTTGGGTACCGCTCTCGCCGCCGAAGTCAGAGTGCGGCGAAGCGGTCAAAGGTCCGGACTCCGGAGTGGTCCGACCCGGGCTCAGGTCCTCGCCACTTCACACAAGGTACGTGTAGCACCTGAGGGGCCTCCGGTCAACGGAGCGCGCCTCGGAGGTCGCCCGGAAAGGATTCACAATTCCAGACCTGACCCCTTGTATGCTTCACGCCAGATGACGCAGGACGGGTTTCGACGATTGGCTTTGGGCCTGCCGGAGGCGGTCGAGGTGGGCCACATGGGGCATCCCGATTTCCGCGTGGGCGGTAAGATCTTCGCGACCCTCGGCTACCCCGACGGCGGTTGGGGGATGGTGAAGCTGACCCCGGAGCAGCAAGAGGCGCTGATGAACGAGGAGCCTCAGGTCTTTGCGCCGATCAAGGGCGCGTGGGGGCGAGGCGGGGCGACGAACGTCCGGTTGACCGCAGCGAGGGCTGCCCGTGTTCGCTTGGCACTCGCCCTGGCCTGGCGCAACGTCGCACCGCGAGGGCTGGCCGAGGCCACGGGAATGGCGAGAGAACCGGAGGCGGCGCCCAAGCCGCGAACGAAGCCCCTGGCAACCGCGAAGTCCGAGAGGACGAAGGTGCCGCGCCGGCCAAAGCGGCGCTGAGAAACCGCCAGGGCCGCGCTCGGGGCAGCGCCGTCAGCGCGGCTGACGACGACGAGGTGCGGCCTTCCCCGCGAGCGCGCCACGCTTCGCAGCCTTCTTCTTCCCGCGCCCCTTGGGAGGCTCGCCGTCCGTGTCTTCGTCCGGCCCCACCGCGGCCTCGATCCCCACCCATCCCTCTGGCGGAACCTCACCCTGCGCCTCGAAGAGAAACCGCGAAGGTACTGAGGCCGCGCGCCGACCGTACTTGGCCCGCTCGTAAGCCCAGGTCAGGGTGAGGGTCGTCATCGCCCGGGTGATGCCGACGTAGGCCAGCCGCCGCTCCTCTTCGACGCCGCCCTCCGCCACCGCCCGCGCATGCGGCAAGAGCCCCTCCTCCATTCCCACCAGGAACACGTGAGGAAACTCGAGCCCCTTGGCCGCGTGCAGGCTCATGAGGGCGACCGCGTCCTTGCGCGTCTTCTCGACCTCTTCGCCGGGCCCGTCCCCGCTCGTGAGGCTCAGCTCCTCCAGGAAGCCGTGGAGCGATGGCCGAGGCGAGCGCCGCACATGGTTCTCCGCGAAGTTCAGCACCTCGAGAACTCCCGCCCAGCGCGCCTCGCGGGTCAGGGGCTCGGGGTAGAGGCGCGTCACCTCGTCGCGGTAGGCGATCGCCTCCAGAAGCCGCTGGAGGCGAAAGACGAGGTTCGGACCCGCGTTGGCCAGCTCGGACGAGTCGACGGCGCTTCGGAGTGCCTGGTATCCGAGGACCGCCTGGGGCGAAAGGCCGTCGATCTCGGCCGCCCGCTCGAAGGCCTCGCTGGCCGAGATGCCGTTCTCGGTGGCGAAGGCCAGGACCCGGTCGAGGCTCGCCTTGCCCACCCCGCGCGCGGGAGTGTTGATGACGCGCAAGAGCGCCGTCTCGTCGCGGGGGTTCACCGCCAGCTTCAGGTAGGCGACGACGTCGCGCACCTCTTTCCGGTCGAAGAACGACATACCGCCCGTGACCACGTAGGGCAGGCCGTTGGCGCGCAGCTCGCCCTCGAAGGTCCGGAACTGCACCTGGGTCCGGCAGAGGATCGCGAAGTCCTCGGGCCTGGCCTCCTCCAGCCGGAGGAGCTTGCGCATCTCCTCGACGACGAACTGCGCCTCTCCGACCTCGTCCTTCGTGCGCACGATGCGTACGGGGTCGCCCGCGCCCCGGGCCGATTCGAGCGCCTTCTCGTGGCGCGAGGCGTTCTTGCGGATGACCCGGTTGGCGGCCTCGAGGATCGGCAGGGTGGAGCGATAGTTCGTCTGCAGGCGCACGATCCTGGCGCCCGGAAAGTCGAGGTGGAACCCGAGGATCTTCCGGATGTCGGCACCGCGCCAGCCGTAGATCGACTGGTCGTCGTCCCCCACCACGCACACGTTCTGGTGCTCGCCCCCGATCTGCTTGACGATCTCGTACTGGGGGTGGTTCGTGTCCTGGTACTCGTCGACCAGGATGTGGCGGTACCGCTTGCGGTAGTGGGCACGGACACCCTCGTCCTGGCTCAGCAAGCGCACTGCTTCCAAGAGCAGATCGTCGAAGTCGAGCGTCCGCGTGCGCGCCAGGAACTCGCGGTACCGCTGCCAGACCGACCCTACGAGCTGGTCGCGGCTCCCGCTTCCGTTCTCGAGGAACGACTCGGGCGTCTCCATCCGGTTCTTGGCCAGCGAGATGCGCGCCAGGACGGCGGAAGGATGCATGGTGGTCTCGTGCACCCGCAGCTCGCGCATCGCGCTCTTGACGGCGTTCAACTGATCGGAGGCGTCGCAGATCGTGAACTTGCGGAAGATCCCGAGGACCTGACCGTGCTCGCGCAGCACCCGGGCGCAGAAGGCATGGAACGTGCCGACCGTGATCTCCTTGGCCCCGCTCCCCGCGAGGGCCGTCACTCGCTCGCGCATCTCCCCCGCCGCCTTGTTGGTGAAGGTGACGGCCAGGATGCTCGCCGGGTCGACGCCCAGGGAAACGAGGTGGGCGATCCGGGTGGTGATGACCCGGGTCTTGCCGGTGCCGGCGCCGGCCAGGACCAGGAGCGGCCCCTCGGTCGTGGTCACCGCCTCGAGCTGCGACGGGTTGAGCTTGGAGAGGAGGGGACTCGGGGCGCGCGAGAGGCCGTGGGGGGTAGAGGGGAACGTGGTTCGCGTCAAGAGCGGCGTTCTTATACCACGGGAGACGGCCGCTAGAATGATCGCGGCCCGGGGAAGGTCTTGAGATCGGGCAGAGGCGATGTCGATTCGGGGCTCCGCCGAACGACTATCGGACGTCCAAGCCGTTCAACCACCGATTCGGAGGGAACGATGAAGTACCTTTGCCTGATCTACGACGAAGAGAAGAAGATGGCGGCCATGTCCAAGGCCGAGGGGGAGGCCTTCATGGGCGAGTATTTCGCCTTCACCGAGGCCATCAAGAAGAGCGGCCAACACCTGGGCGGCGAGGCGCTCCAGCCCGTACAGACGGCGACGACGGTGCGGGTCCGGAACGGCAAGGTGTCCACCACGGACGGCCCTTTCGCCGAGACCAAGGAGCAGCTCGGCGGCTTCTACTTCATCGAGGCCCGGGACCTGAACGACGCGATCCAGGTGGCTTCGAGGATCCCCTCGGCCCGAACGGGAAGCGTCGAGGTCCGGCCGATCATCGAGTTCGATCGGCCGAAGTAGGGCGCTCGTGAGCGAGGACGCGGCTTCCGGGGTGCGGGCAACGGTGGAGGTCCTCTACCGGGACGAGTCGCGCCGCGTCCTCGCTACGCTCATCCGCCTCCTCGGCGACTTCGATCTGGCCGAGGAGGCGCTCCACGACGCCTTCGCGGCGGCCATGGAGCGATGGCCCTCGGAAGGGGTGCCGGCCAAACCGCGGCCCTGGCTCGTTTCGACCGGCCGCTTCAAGGCCATCGACGCTCTGCGCCGAAGGGCCCGGTTCGACCGGTCGCAGGCCGAGATCGCCGAGCGACTGACCGCCGTCGCTCG
The DNA here is from genome assembly GCA_963760685.1 of uncultured Acidobacteriota bacterium. Lineage (GTDB taxonomy): Bacteria > Acidobacteriota > Vicinamibacteria > Fen-336 > Fen-336 > CAVXEA01. The sequence goes on along the minus strand of CAVXEA010000003.1, from coordinate 812,054 downwards.
CGACGCCGCCGAGCTCGACGACGAGGGACTCGAAGACGACCGCCTACGGCTCATCTTCACCTGCTGCCATCCCGCCCTGACCCCCGATGCCCAGGTGGCGCTGACCCTGCGCGAAGTGTGCGGCCTCACCACCGAGGAGATCGCGCGCGCCTTCCTGACCGCCGCGCCCACCCTCGCCCAGCGCATCGTGCGAGCCAAGGCGAAGATCCGCGACGCCGGCATTCCCTATCTGGTGCCGTCGCGCGTGGACCTGCCGGATCGACTGGACACCGTGCTCCACGTGATCTACCTGGTGTTCAACGAGGGGTACTCCGCGTCCTTCGGCCCGTCCCTGACCCGGAGCGACCTCTCGGCCGAAGCGATCCGGCTGGGGCGGCTCCTGGTCGAGCTGCTGCCCGAGCCCGAGGCGATGGGGCTCCTGGGATTGATGCTGCTCCACGAAGCACGACGTCGCGCCCGCGTCTCCCCCGCGGGCGAGCTGGTCCTCCTGGAAGAGCAGGATCGCTCGCTCTGGGAGCGGCCCAGGGTCGCCGAGGGAGGCGCGCTCGTGGAGAGAGCGCTCCAGTCACGGCGCTTCGGACCCTACACTCTGCAAGCGGCGATCGCCGCGGTGCACGCCGAGGCCAGGAGCGCCGCGGCCACCGACTGGACCCAGATCGTGGGTCTCTACGACGTGCTCTTGCGGGCCGATCCGTCGCCGGTGGTCGAGCTCAATCGCGCGGCCGCCGTGGCCATGCGCGACGGGGCGGAAGCGGGGCTCGCCCTCGTTGACGCCATCCTCGCGCGCGGCGACCTTCTCGACTACCACCTCGCGCACTCGGCGCGGGCCGACTTGTGCCGCCGCCTGGGGCGAGCCGCTGAAGCCCGCGGCTCTTATCAGCGCGCCCTCGCTCTCACTCGTCAGGAGCCGGAGCGGCGATTTCTCGAGCGACGGCTGGGCGAGCTTCAGGACCCAGCCGTCAACGCCTAGGTCGAGCCGCTCGCGCGGGGTCGGCCGACGCGCGGGCGGGGCGCAACGGCCGCCAGAGGCACGAGCTCGGTCGTCGTCGCCCGACACTTCGCGCGACCCAGGTCCCGAACGTATTTCACCGAGCCCGGGGTGTCGTACTTGGCCTGATAGGCCTTGCTGATCAACCCCTGCAGGCGCTCACTCCGCGTGCGCACGGTCCGCACCGGTATCTCACGGCCGGCCACGCTGATGACACCCGTCGGTTCTTTGAGGAACGTGCGGTACCACCCACCCGCGGTCAGACTCCACGAGCGGACGAAAGCGCGGCCTTCCACGACCACGACCCAGATCCCGATGAACCGATGCCGCCCCGTGCCGGCCCGAATCCCGAGGATCTTGCCTTCGCGGAGGGCGGCCAGGAGGGCCTCATCGAAGCGGGCCAGCTTCTTCACGTTTGCCTCATCTTCAGCCTCCCCGCGACGTCAGCGCGGCGCGACGATCTTGAGCCGGCCCTGGTCGTCGAGATAGTCGCGCCACGAGCGCCTGGGGGCGTATCCGAGCATTCTCACGGCCTTGGCGGAGGAGATGCCCGAGGCGTCTTCACGGGCGAGGGGGCGGAGCGGGACCTTGTCCCCGTAGTATTTCCTCATCGTCTCGGCGAAGGGCCGGTTCCCGACGTTGTCGGGCGACGCGATGTAGAACACCTCGTGGCCGGGCAGGGAGGACTGAGCGGCCAGGACCAGGGCGTCGGCGAGGTCGTAGACGTCGATGTAGCTCCAGAAGTTCGCGCTCAGGACCGAAGCATCGCGGACCTGCGGCCCGAGGTTCCGCTCGTAGTTCCCCTCGTGCTGGACCCAGCACGGCCGGATCGAGATGCAGCGGATGTCCGAGCGCCGCACCGCCGCGTCCATGAGCAGCTCCCCGAAGTACTTCGAGAGAGCGTAGGGATCCTGGGGCCGAATGGGGTGCTCTTCGTCCACGGGCGCGTAGTCCGGCAGGAACGGTCGCTCCGGGAAGAAGAACCCCGGCACCGTCTCGCTCGAGACATTCACGAAGCGCGTGACCCCGAAACGAATCGCGGCTTCGAGGGCGTTGAACGTCGCCATGAGGTTGTTCTGGAAGACCGTCGCGGGTGGGTTCTGGGTCGGCTCCGGGATGGCGGCGCAGTGCACGACCGCGTTCATCCCCCGCATGACGGCGAACGCGTCGCCGGGTTGCGTCAGGTCGGCCTGGAGGTAGGCCGGTTCCCCGGGAACGGGCCGCTCGAAGACTCCGCGCATGAGGTCCGTGCCCGTGACCACGTGCCCCGTCTGGGCAAGGGCCTTCGCGGTCGCGCTTCCGACCTTGCCTCGTACTCCGGTCACCAGAACGTTCATGCCCCTTCTCCCCTTTCCTTCAAACCTGAAGGCCGAACCGGCTCGCCATCTCGCGTCGACCGAGACCCGTGATCTCGAGGGCCCGGCTGTCGAGATCCGGGGCCACCCACTTCTTGTGGAGCGCCACTTTCAGGAGGGCTGCCCCCAGCGCACCGCCCAGGTGAGGCCGCCTTTCACTCCAATCCAGGCAGCCGTACGCGAATCGGCGGCGTTGCGCCCGCACCTCCTCGACGTCGATCCCCACCGCCGCGAGGGCCTCCTCTCCGTCGGGCGTGACGTCGAAGGCACGATCACGGCTTCGGTGACCGCTCGCCAGCCACTTCAGGGCTTGCAACCGGTCGAGAAACGCCACCCCCAGCCTCCCGGCCAGGTGATCGTAGCAGGTGCGTGCCGTGCGCAGACCGCTCGGGGGGCGGGGCACGAAGGAGTCGCGGGCACCGCCGGCGAGGACGCTCAGCGCTTCGAGGGCTCGGGCCACATGAGGCCCTTGCAGGCGGTAGTAGTGATGCTTGCCCTGGACGAGCCTCGTGATCAGCCTCTGTGCCCTCAGGCGATTCAGGTGGACGCTGGCGGTCGAGGGGCTCACATCCCCCACCACCGCGAGCTCGGTGCTCGTTCGCGCGTGACCGTCCATCAGGCAGTAGAGCATGCGCGCCCGCGCCGGCTCTCCGATGGCTGCCGCGATCCTGGAGACAGCGCCGTCCTCGTCGTCTCCATCATCCATACTTTGATGTTAGACGAAGTGTTCCTGCGCGACCACAGGGGATAGTAGCGGGGTTGCGGACACCAGACCGCGCGGAGGAACGAATGAAGATCACCTGCATCATCCGCTACGAGATCGACCCCATCCAGCGCGACGCCTTCCTGCGTTACGCGGAGCGCTGGGGCCGCATCATTCCACGCTGCGGCGGCCATCTGGTCGGGTACTTCCTCCCCTACGAGGGCACGAGCGACGTGGCCTGGGGCCTGATCGCCTTCGACAGCCTCGCCTCGTACGAGGCGTATCGGGCACGCCTCAAGGCCGATCCGGAAGCGCTCGAGAACTTCGCGATGGCCCAGGGGAGACGACTCATCCTCCGCGAGGAGAGAAGCTTCGTGGAAGTGGTGGAAGGGGCGTTTGGCCTGCCCTCGACCGCTTGACCGCGTGCGGCTGCGCCGGTAGCCGGACCCATGCCAACGGTCCAATCCCACCTTCTCATGGCTTCGGCCCTCCTCGTTTGCGGAGCGGGACCGCTAGCTGCCGAGGTGCGCGTGATGTTCACGAACGCCCTCCGCCTCGGCGGCTACGTCTACGCCTCGAGCGGCGACTTCGGGGCGGTGCCCATGGTCGCGGTCGACGTGCGGACGGGTGCCGTGGCCTGGCGCGACCGGAGCTTCGGGCGGCTCAGCATGGTGCGGGTCGGCTGATCGCCCTCGATCTCCCCTGAGCGGGGTTCAGGACCGGGGAGCCTTCGCCTTCAGCCGGTAGACCTTCGTCTGCGTCCGTACATACAGGCTGTCCGCGTCGGCGGCGGGGCTCGCCAGGCTCATCTCCCCGAGGCTGTTCCTGGCCACCTCGCGGTACTCGTCTCCAGCTTCGACCACGAACGTGTCGCCGTCCTCGCTCAGCAGATAGATCCGGCCACCGCTGGCCAGGGGGGAGCTCGAAAACGTCGCACCCCCGCCGCCCACGCGCGACTTGTAGATTTCCTTTCCCGTCTTCGCGTCGGCCACCTGCATGATCCCGTTGTCGTTGACCGCATAGACGCGTCCCCGGTAGAAGAGAGGAGAGGACGTGTAGGCGGAGAAACGCGGCAGGAACCAGCCGACGAACTCGTTCAGTCGGCTGGCCCTCGGCCGACGAGATGTCCCCCTTGGCCCCGGGACGGACGGCGAACAAGGGACGCGCGGTGTCTCCCTGGGCCCCGGATCCCGCGAGCAAGAGCCCGTCGCCCACGATCGGGCTCGGTGTCGACTGGGTCATGCCCTTGAGCCGCCACAGCTCCTGGCCATCGGTGCCGTAGCTGACCACGAGGCCCTTGCCTACCGTGACGATCTCGGTGCGGACCCCGTTCTCCCAGACGAGCGGCGTGGCCCAGCTCGACTTCAAGCGCGCCTCGATGCCGGTCCGGCTCACGGTCCACTCGTCCTTCCCGGTGGCGGCGTCCAGCGCCGTCAGAAAAGACTCGCCCTCGTTGTCGTGCATCAAGTACACCCGTCCGCCGTGCACCACGGGCGAAGACGCGGTCCCGAAGTCGAGGTAGATCGGCTGCGGCGTCCAGGTGCGTTTCCAGAGCAGGGCCCCGTCCAGCGAGTAGCAGAAGAGACCCACGTTGGCGCCAAACGACGCATAGAGCCGCTCGCCGTCCGTGGCCGGGGTCTCGGACGCGTAGGTGTTCTTGCGATGCCGTCCGCCGAACGGCCTGCCACGATGGGCCTCGCGCTGCCACACGACCTTCCCCGTCTGCGCGTCGAGGGCGAACACCCGGTAGCTGACCTCCTCGGCTTCGGCGGTGAGCTCGATGTCCCTCGCCACCACTCGCTTCACGATCTCGTCCTCCGACAGCCCCTGCTTCTCGAGCTCGGCCGCGTAGTCGTTGCCGTAGATGCCGGTGGACCCCGCCTTGAATCGGCCCGAGTTCACGGCCGAGGTGACGAACACCCGGCCCCGCGCCACGATCGGCGACGACCAACCTCGACCCGGGATCTCGGCCACCCAGGCCACGTTCTCCGTGGTCGACCACTTCGTCGGCAAGATCGAGGCGTCGGCCACCCCGGCGCCATGGGCGCCCCGGAACTGAGGCCAATCGACGGGACCCGCCGCGTCCGACACCATCGACCAAAGGAACACAGCGCTCGCGAACACGCTCCCCTGAAGCTTCATGCGGGGGAATTGTCCGCTGAGCCCGCGATCCGTGGCAAACGGGGCCCGGTGTCTGCCGGCGCTACACTGGCGCTGGATGCCTTTCGCCTACTACAGCCGCCTGCCTCCGAACGCCCAGGCCGTCTACCGGCGGAGCGACGCCGTGGTGGAGATCCCGCTGCCGGCCGGACGCACGCTGTGGCCGATCGTGGATGAGCTTCGGCAGGCTCTCGTCGCCGACGACCGCGCCCGGGTGCAGGCATCGTGCACGAGCCTGGAGCTCGCGCTCACCCGGATGCTCGCGGTCGAGCCGGTGCTGGTCTCGGTGCTGGCCGTGCGTCCCACCCTGCGCAGCAGCGAGCTCCATGGTTTGTACACTCGAGAAGCCGGACGTGCGCCGCGGATCCAGGTCTGGATGCGCACGGTGCGTCAGAAGCGAGTGGTCGCCTTCCGCACATTTCTCCGGACGCTTCTGCACGAGCTGGTGCACCACCTCGACTACACCCACCTCGAGCTCGCGGACTCGTTTCACACCGAGGGCTTCTTCAAACGCGAGTCCAGCCTCTTCAGGCAGATCGTCCCTCCCGCCGGGTGGGAAGGCGCGACAGGCTAGGCCCTACGGTTTCCCCTTGGCCTGGACCCTGGCCCAGGTGTCGCGGAGGGTGACGGTCCGGTTGAAGACGGGCAGGGCGGCGGTCGTGTCCCGGTCGACGCAAAAGTAGCCGAGCCGCTCGAACTGGACGACCGTACCCGCGGGCAGCCCGGCGAGGCCGGGTTCCAGGCGACACCCCGCCACGACCTCTTCCGACTGTGGGGTGAGGTCGAGCAACAGATCGCCGTCGGCACCGGGATCGGGGCGGCTGAACAGATGGCTGTAGATACGAACCTCGCCGGTGACGGCATGCGGTGCCGAGACCCAGTGCAGCGTGGCCTTGGGCGAGCGCCCGTCGGGGGCGCTTCCCCCGCGGCTCTCTGGATCGTAGGTGCAGCGCAGCTCGACGATCTCGCCCGCGCTGTCCTTGATCACTTCCTGGCAGGTGATGAAGTAGGCCGCGCGCAAGCGCACCTCACGCCCCGGAGACAGCCGGAAGAACTTCTTCGGAGGGTCTTCCATGAAGTCCTCCCGCTCGATGAACAGCTCGCGCGAGAACGGCACCTTGCGGGAGCCGGCGGCCGCGTCCTCCGGGTTGTTGATCGCGTCGAAGTCCTCGACCTGGCCTTCGGGATAGTTGGTGAGCACGACCTTGAGCGGGCGGAGGACGGCCATTCGCCGAAGGGCGGTGCGGTTCAAGAGATCGCGCACGCAGTGCTCGAGCATCTCGTACTCGACGACGCCCTCGCGGCGGCCCACCCCGATCATCTCGGCGAACTGGCGGATCGCCGCGGCCGGGAAGCCGCGGCGGCGGATGCCGGAGATCGTGGGCATGCGGGGATCGTCCCAGCCGCGCACGCGGCCGTCCTCGACGAGCCGCAGCAAGAAGCGTTTGGACAGCACGGTGTAGGTCACATTCAGCCGCGCGAACTCGTACTGGCGCGGCCGCGAAGGCACGGGCAGGTTCTCGAGGTACCAGTCGTAGAGGGGCCGATGGTCCTCGAACTCGAGGGTGCAGATCGAGTGGGTGATGCCCTCGATCGCGTCCGACTGGCCGTGCGCGTAGTCGTAGGTCGGGTAGATGCACCAGGCGTCGCCGGTCCGCGGGTGCGCCGCATGGAGGATGCGGTACATGACGGGGTCGCGCAGGTTGATGTTGCCCGCGGCCATGTCGATCCTGGCGCGAAGGACGCGGCTGCCGTTCGGAAACTCGCCCTTGCGCATCCGGCCCAGGAGGTCGAGGCTCTCCGCCACCGGCCGGTCCCGCCAGGGGCTGTTCCTGCCGGGTTCGGTCAGGGTCCCGCGGTGCTCGCGGATCTCGTCCGCGGAGAGGTCGTCGACGTAGGCCTTGCCCGCCTTCACCAGCAGGACCGCCCAGTCGTAGAGCTGCTCGAAGTAGTCGGAGGCGTGGTAGAGGTGCTCGTTCCCAGTCGAAGCCGAGCCAGCGCACGTCCTCATGATCGCGTCGATGTACTCCTGCTCTTCCTTGGTGGGGTTCGTGTCGTCGAAGCGCAGGTGGCAACGGCCGCCGAAATCCGCGGCGATCCCGAAGTTCAGGCAGATCGACTTCGCGTGTCCGAGGTGGAGGTAGCCGTTCGGCTCGGGCGGAAAGCGGGTGACGGCCTTCGCGTGGCGTCCGCTCTTCAGGTCGGCGGCGACGATCTCGCGGATGAAGTCGCGCGGCCCTTCCGCCTCGGGCGCGTCGGCGGGCGGTCCCGTCTTCGGATCGGTCAAGCGGTGGGGCTCCTTGGGTTCTGGCGCCGCCGGCTTCACCGCGAGAAGGGCGTCGGCCGCCGCGCGGAGCCGCCGACGGCAGACCTCCTTGCCGAGAACCGCCAGGGTCTCGAAGAGGGGCGGGGTGGCGGCGCGCCCCGTCACGGCCAGGCGAACGGTCATGAAGAGCTCCTTGGCGGGCCAGCCGAGGGTCTCGGCAAAGGTCTTGAGCGCCGCTTCGACGCTGGAGGCGTTCCATTCGAGGAGCGGATCGACCTGCTTGCTCGAGGAACGCCCGAAGGGTCTTCGCGACCTCCCCTGTCCGCCCGCCCCTTCGGCACCATGCCCCGAAGCGCATCGTCGCTGTAAGGGCACCTCGCCGACGAAGAAGAAGGAGGCATATTCGAAGAAGCCCTCCAGCGTGTCGATACGTTCGCGGCACAAGGGCACAACGTCGCCCAGGTAGGCGTCGGACAGAAGATGCGCGCGCAACTTTCCGATGAGGTCGGTCGGGGAGAACCGGTGGAGATACCTGCCGTTCAGCCAGGTCAGCTTCTGGAGGTCGAAGACGGGACCGCCGAGAGAGACTCGCTCGAGGTCGAACTCGGCGATGAACTCCTGCGAGCGTGAACTCCTCGCGCCCATCCGGCATCGAGAAGCTCATGAGGGCGAGGAAGTTCACCAGCGCTTCCGGGAAGTAGCCCGCGCGGCGGTAGTAGTTGAGGCTCACCGGGTTCTTGCGCTTCGAGATCTTCGACTTGTCCGCGTTGCGCAGGAGCGGCAGATGACAGAACACGGGCAGCTCCCAGCCGAACGCACGGTAGAGCTGCACGTGCTTCGGGAGCGACGAGAGCCATTCCTCGGCGCGCACCACGTGGGTGATGGCCATCAGGTGGTCGTCGACGACGTTCGCGAGGTGATAGGTCGGAAACCCGTCGCTCTTCAGGAGCACCTGGTCGTCCATCTGCGGCCGCTCGAAACGCACCTCGCCGCGAAGGAAATCGGTGACCGCCATCGACGGGTCCTCGGGCATGGCGAGGCGGATGACGTGGGCTCTCGCCCCGCGCGCGACGGGCTCTGGCTTCCACCGGGTCGAGACGACGGCACAACCCGTCGTAGCCCATGACCGCGGCCTTCTGGGCCTTCTGTTGCTCGCGCAAGGTTGCGAGCCGCTCCGCTGTGCAGAAACAAGGGTAGGCCGCGCCCGTGCTCACGAGCCGGGCCGCGTGCTCCTGGTAGATGGCCGACCGCTCGCTCTGGCGGTAGGGCCCGTGCGGGCCCCCGACGTCCGGCCCCTCGTCCCAGTCGAGCCCCAGCCAGCGCAGCGCTTCGAAGATCATCTTCTCGCTCGCGGATGGCTCCGCTGACGGTCCGTGTCCTCGATGCGGAGGATGAACTGCCCGCCGTGGTGTCGGGCCAGGGCCAGATTGAAGAGGGCCACGTAGGCGGTGCCCACGTGGGGATCTCCAGTCGGGCTCGGGGCGATGCGGGTCCTTAGGGGGGCCATGGGTGTCAGCGAGGGCGGCGGCCGCACGAGCGGCCGCCACGACGGCTCGACAGAGCCGACAATGCTAGCACGCGGCACGACGCGTGGACATTCACAGGACTCGCCCCTTCCAACGGCCCCTGCGGAAGAAATAGACCCCGACCAGCGCGATCACGGACTCGGCCACGGTGATCGCCCAGTACACCCCGCTCGGGCCCAGGCCCAGCGGGCGAGACAGGGCGAAGGCCAGCGGAATCTGGAACAGCCAATAGCAGAAGAGGTTGATCCAGGTCGGGGTGGTGGTGTCGCCGGCCCCGTTGAAGGCCTGCACCATGACCATGCCCCAGGCGTAGAACCCGTAGCCGTAGCTGACGATCCGCAGGCACTCGCCGCCTTGGGCGCGCACCGCGGGATCGGTCGAGAAGAAGCCGATCAGCTCGTCCGCGAAGGCGACGAAGGCCACGGCCACCGCGCAGAGGAAGACCATGTTGTAGAGGCCGGTGAGCCAGACGGAACGCTCGGCGCGATCGGGCTTGCCCGCGCCGAGGTTCTGGCCCACGAGGGTGGCCGCCGCGTTGCACATCCCCCAGGAGGGCAGGATCGCCACCACGATGATGCGCAGGGCGATGGTGTAGCCGGCCAGGGCCGCGCTGCCGAAAGGCGTCAGCAGGCGGACGAGCCCGAGCCAGCTCGCGGTCGCGATCAGGAACTGCACGATGCCGCCCACCGAGACCCGGAGAAGCCGGACCAGCACGTCCCGGTCGAGGCGCAGGTGCCGCGGCAGGACGGTCACGCGCCCTCCGCGCCTGAGCTCGTAGAGCTGATAGGCCACGCCCACCGCACGGCCCACCGTGGTGCCGACCGCCGCGCCCGTGATCCCCATCTCCGGGGAAGGGGCCGAGGCCGAAGATGAGGCAGGGGTCGAGGACGAGGTTCACCGCGTTGGCCACCCACAGCGAGCGCATGGCCACGGAGGCATCGCCCGCTCCGCGGAAGATCGCGTTGATCAGGAACAGCAGCAGGATCGATCGCGTTGCCTCCGAGCATCCAGGCGGTGTAGCCCCAGCCCGACTCGATCACCGAGGGGGACGCTCCCATGAGGCCCAGGAGCTCCTTCGGCCACACGAGGCCGGCGACCATCGTGGGCACCGCCGAGAGCAGCCCGAGCGCGATGGCCTGCACCGCGGTGACCGCCGCCGCATCCTTGTCCTTCTCTCCGATGCGCCGCGCCACCATCGCGGTCGTGGACATGGAAAGGCCCAGGGCCAGGGCGAACACGAGGGTGAGCAGCGCCTCGGTGACGCCCGACCGCGGCCACCGCATCGGAGCCGAGCTTGCCGACCCAGAAGACGTCGAGGATCCCGAAGATGGACTCCATCGCCATCTCGAGGATCATGGGCACGGAGAGCAGGAACACGGCGCGGCCCAGGCTACCCTCGGTGTAGTCCTGCTGGGAGCCCTTGACGGCATCGCGCAGGGTTCCCCACCACGAGGTGTCGGGGGGCGGGGTCGTGGTCGCGGTTTCGATCGACGACATGGATGTTCTCCAGACAAAACAAAAAGGCCTTCCGGGGTTCCCCCAGGAAGGCCTCCTAGAAACGCTGATGAATGCTCAGGCGATCTCTAGAGCGTTCCCTCCCGGGCGACGGAGTCGGGTCGAATGCGGCCCTGCTGGCCCGCGTTCGCTACCGAGACCTCGAAAGGGATGCGCACCTGATTTGCCTCTGATGGACTGGATCGTAGCAAACGGAATGGCACTGTCAAGCCCCGACGCCGAGGATTTCGGCCAACAGGCGATTGACCTCGCGGCCGACGTGGCCGTCCACCGCGGGGGTCTCCGGGCTCCGCACGGCGCGAACAAATTGCTCGACCAGGGGTTGATGAAGGTTCTCAGGGGGCGGGTGTTGCTCGACGGTCTCGTCGCCGTTCGCGCGGATCCGCAGCTCGGAGCCATTCAGCCTCGGAATATGGATGGACCCGGTGCGGCCATAGACCTCGAGCGTGTCCTTGGACTCCGTCGTCGCGTGAGTCACCCGAACACTGGCCAGGGGTCCCGGCTCGAAACGGAGCACGGCAACGGCCGTGTCCTCGACGGCCCGTGACAATGCAGCCCGGGCCGCGACCCCCCGGACTTCGGCGACGGAGCCAAAGAGGTTCAAGAGCACCTCGAGCCGATGGCAGCCGAAGTCGAACATCGGCCCTCCGCCGGACTGGCCTTTCTCGACGATCCACCGCCGCGGATGGTCGGGGCCCGGGTCGAACGCCTCGAAGGCGTCGGCCTCCACGGCCACGGGCGCGCCGATGGCGCCGTCCTGGAGCAGGACCTTCAGGCGCTGCAAGATCGGGTAGAAGTGGCGATAGTAGGCCACGCCCAGCTTCACCCCGCTGGCCTCGGCCGCCGCCAACATGCGGTCGCACTCCCCCACGTCGAGGGCCATGGGCTTCTCGCACAACACGTGCTTGCCGGCCTCCGCGGCGGCGACCGCCATGCGAGCATGGAGATCCACCGGCGTCGCGATGTAGACCGCGTCCACCTCGCTGCGAATCAGCCCCTCCCAGGATTCGTGCCAGCGGCTCGCGCCGAATCGACGCGCGAACTCCTCGGCCTTGTCGGCCTGTCGTCGGCTCACCGCGTCGAGGCGCGAGCCGGGCGCGTCGCGCAGGGCGGCTGCGACCCGCTTGGCCGCGATGTCACCGCAACCGATGAGACCCCAGCGAACGACCGGCTCGTTGGTCATGGCGGGGAGAATACCGCGTCCGGGCGTGGCCGCCATCGGGGGATGAGGTAGGATCGGGCCCTCATGCCACTGCTTCCCACTTCGACGCAGCGGCGCGTTGGCCTCGCAGGAGATGCGCGTCCCCTACCCTGGCTTTGCCGGGGGGGACCGCACCGACCTCGCGCTCCCGGCATCGCAGCAGAAGCTCCTGGAGGCGATCCACGCGACGGGCAAGCCGGTGGTGCTCGTGCTCATGACCGGCTCAGCGCTCGCCATCACCTGGGCCGACCACAACGTGCCCGTGATCCTGTTCGCCTGGTATCCCGGCCAGCAGGGCGGCAACGCGATCGCGGACGCTCTCTTCGGCGATGTGAACCCGGGGGGACGATTGCCGGTCACGTTCTACAAGTCCGTGGACCAGCTCCCCCCGTTTGCCGACTACGCCATGGAGGGACGAACCTACCGGTACTTCCGAGGCGAAGCCCTCTACGCCTTCGGCTACGGCCGGAGCTACACCCGCTTCGAGTACTCCGGCCTGCGGCTCGACAAGCAACGGCTAAAGGCCGGGGAAAGCCTCGAGGTCACGGCCACGGTCAAGAATGCCGGCGAGAGGGACGGTGACGAGGTGGTGCAACTCTACGTGCGCGATCCCGAGTCGCGGCTCAAGATGCCGATCCGCGCCCTCCGAGGGTTCGAGCGTGTCTCCTTGAAGCGCGGCGAGGCGCGTGAGGTGCGCTTTTGGCTCTCTCCAGCAAGGGACTTCGCCTATTACGACGCCGACAAGAAGACCTACGCGGTCGAGCCCGGGGAGTTCGAGGTGGAGCTCGGCGCGTCGAGCCAGGACATTCGCCTCACCAGCCGCGTGAGGGTGGATCCGTAGTCAGGCCGCTCGCAACCAGAGTCAGTGCGCTGGCGCTATCGTCCCCCGTTTCCGATGAGCCCTCCTACGAGACCGCTCGCGAGGGCGCCGCCGGGAATCCGTAGCCAGGAGAGCTCCTGGGGATCGGGATCCCAGCGCGTCTTGCTGTCGTCGCGCCCGAGAGAGAGGCTGACGGAGCGGGCTCCTCGGTCGATCGCCCACTTGATGCACTCCGCAGTGACCAGGGTGCTCACACTGTGGCGCGCCCAACGTGGATCAAAGCCCGAATAGTAGAGGTAGAGGCTGTCCCCGTATGTAAACACGATGCGGCTCGCGACCAGGGTCCCACCGATCCGTAGCTCACAGACCCGCGCTGCCCCTCCGGCCATGAGCTCGGCCATCACGCCCAGGAGGAAACCACGGTGCGCTTCCTCCGGAAAGTGGTCCAGGCGGACCGGCCCCTTGTTCCATCGAGCCCGAGCGCGATGAAGCCGCATGAAATCGGACCCGGCAGACACGACCCGCTCCGGATCATCGATCGCCTCGAAGCGCCACTTCAGTCCCTTGCGGGCCAGGGAGTTGTAGCAGTGGCGCAGGCTGTCCTTGATGTGGCGCCTCAGGCGAGCGCGCAGCGCCTCCCAGGTCGGAGGCAGGGAGAGAACGTAGTTCGTGATCGGCTTGCCCCAGATCGCGGGCACGCCGGCCGCCTGTTCCCGGAAGTGCTTACCCAGCGCCCCCTCCGTCGGAATGAGCAGGTCGCACCAATGGAACTTTGCCCTCTGGGCCTGGAGCGTCCGGAGCAGCTCTCCCGTGCTCTCGCCTTCGAAGCCCGGCCAGACGAGCGGGCTCGGGATTTCCGTCAGCTGGCGGAGGCGAACGGACCCGCAGGGCCGGAGCTTGCGCAGGCTGAGGGGCCCTAGGCCAAGGCTCGTGAGGACGAACGGGAAGATGGCACGAGAGGCTCCCGCGGCGTCGCGCAGCACGACGATCCGAAGCGAATCGCGGCGCCAGCCATTCGACCGCCCGAAGGCCCTCCACCAGTGATACACCCAGGACCAGCTGTTGAAGGGAGTGGTCGCCCCGCTGGCCGTGTGCAGCGCGTCCCACTCCACGCGCAGCCCGCGAAGGTCAGCGGTGGTGCTGACTATCTGGCCGGTGAGGCCGCTCACATCTTCGTGTCGCTCGGCGCCTTCGGACACAGCGACGCTTACGGCCACAGAAGGGCCGATGCCGCGACCATCGGGTGGACCGCCACTCCCGGCGCTTGCGGGCCGGGTATGTTCGGGGTGGGAGGGTCCCACCAGCGATTACCTTCGACGACCACGGGGCCCCGCGGCGTGAGGCCGATGTCCCATCCCACGGTTCGTAGCGGCTGGAAGAGCAAGGCGCACCGACGCGCGAGGGCCAGCAGCTCGTCCCATTGCGGAAGGCGATACCCCACGAGGGCCGCCCCCGTCCGGGGGTGCACGTCGAAGGACTGCGATCCCACCCTGTCCGCGGAGAGGGTCAGCGCCGGACCGAGGACGCCGGTTTCGGGTGCGATGTTGGCGAAGAGATTGCCAGTCCGCCCGGAGTCGTAGTTGTCACTCGGCAGATCCCCGACGATGAGCTTCCACTCGGTGTCGAGGACCTGGACCGCGCCCTGTCCATCGACCAGAGTGGCGATGCGAACCGTCTGGAGGTAGGCGCAGCCGGTGAGCTGTTCGATGTCCGGGTGGTTCGTGAGTCGCTCCTGGATGATGAACCGATCGTATTTCGGGTCCGTGAAGAGAGTCTCGCAGAGCTCCGTTGCCGACCGAGCGCGTCCCTTGTGATCGACGAAACCCCCGGGGGCGCGGCGGAGGACGGCCACGCCGTCACCATAGACGCCGGCCGAGGGCTTGACCACGAACTCGTCTGGCGCGGTCTCTTCGAGGTAGCGAAGGGAGCCCCTCTTCCCCGCCAGCGGCACCCCGCCCACGGTCCATCCGCCGCGCCGACCGATCACCGCATAGGGGGCGGGCACAGGCACCCCGAGGCCGGCACACAACGTGTAGAAGATCGACTTGTCCTCGGTGAGGCAAGTGAGCCCTGGGGGATTCAGTCCGTCCTGCCACGCCACGAACGCCGCCTTGCTGAAGCAGCCGGCAAGCGCTTCCTTCGTGACCGAGGGGTCGCCGAGGCCGGTCTCGATGGCCTCCACCGGTCTTATGCCGCGCCGCCAATAGATCGCGACCAATCGTCTCAGCAGGGCCAGTCGACTCGTTCCATGGCGCTGCGCGGCCGTCCGGATGAGCCCCGAAACACGGCGTAGCCTTGCGGCGAAGCTCTGGGAACCCATGCAAACCCACCGATACTACAATACTGCGCGAAAGATGGACTTTGGCGTTCTACGGCAAAAGCTCGCCACCCTCGGGCCCCATCAGGTCCTGGGGCACTACGCCTACGGGGGATTGAACCGCCTCTTTCCCGTGGACCTCGTTCGTGCCTTCTGCCTGACCCCCGGCGACGTCCGCTTGTCGGCTGCTCCCTCTGGGGACGTGCGCTGCGAACGGCTCGACGAGGCAGGTCTGCGCCGCGAGGCGGGAGCCTCGGGCAGCGGCCTGTCCATCTCCGACGTGGAGAGCTGCCTGGCGGGCGGTGAGGAGTGTTTCGGCGTCTTCGTGGAGGGCGTGCTGGCCAGCCATGCCTGGTACGCCTCGCGAGCGGCGCGCCTGCGGGCGGGGGTCAACGTGAGCTTCGACCCCCGCTACGCCTACAGCCGATGGGCCTTCACCCGCCCCGAGTATCGAGGGCGGGCCCTGCACGCCATCGGCAAGAGATTTGCCCTCGAGCACTACGTGGCCGCGGGCCGATCCGGGATCCTCGCCACCGTCAAGGTCGCCAATTTCGAGTCCTTGAACTCCGCGGCCCGACTGGGCAGCCGCCCCGTGGGCCTCATGCTGGCCGCGACCCTGGGCCACCGCTCGCTGCTCTGGGCGAGTGCCGGGTGTCGTCCCTACGGGATGGCGCTCGAGGTAGAGCCACCGGCCCCTTGACCGCGGGCGGCGTTCTGCCCGCGGGTAAGATCGAACCATGAACAAGTCCTGCCTGGCTTGTCTGGGTGCGGCGTTTGTCTCGGCGACGGCTCACGGGCCGGGCACCGCCGCCGATCCCATCGAGCGGCACGCTCTGGTCTCGCGGCACAATCCGGTTCTACGCGCTTTCGATCCCGAGTCGCCGCTCTCCGTGGGCAACGGGGAGTTCGCGTTCACCGCCGACGTCACCGGCCTTCAGACCTTTGCCGAGCTGTACGAGGGGACCATCCCGCTCGGGACCCTGGCGCAATGGGGCTGGCATACGGCTCCGAACCCCAACCGGTGGAGCATGGACAAGTTCCGCTACGAGGAGTTCGCGAGCCCCGGCCGGCGCGTCGGGTATGCCGACATCCCGAACGACGAGCGGACGCCGGAAATCGAATGGCTCCGCGCCAACCCGCATCGCCTCCACCTGGGCCGGGTGGGCTTTCGCCTGCTGAAGGCCGACGGTACACGTGCCCGCCCCCGCGACCTCACCGCCATCGAGCAGACGCTCGACCTCTGGAACGGGGTCCTCGAGAGCCGCTTCGACCTCGAAGGTGAAACGGTTCGGGTGCAGACGATCTGCCATCCGGGACGCGACACCCTGGCCGTCCGCGTGGAGTCGCCACTCCTCCGCCGGGGTCGGATCGGGATCGAGATCCGGTTCCCCTATGGCACTGGCCAACCCACGGCGGCCGATTGGAGCCGGCCCGACGCGCACGAGACCCGGCTCACCGAGTCCGCGCCCGGACGAGTCGTGTTCGCGCGGAAGGTCGACGGCGACGCCTACGCGGTCGCGGCCCGCTGGACGCCAGCGGGCACGCTAGCCGGCCCCGCCAAGCACGAATTCCTGCTGACCGCCCCCAAGGATGCCGGTGCGCTGGAACTCGTGCTCGCGTTCGCGCCCAAGCTCGCCGGCCAGGAACCACCGAGCTTCGACGGGACGCGGGCCGCGGCACGAGAGCACTGGGCTAGCTTCTGGACCACGGGTGGGGCCATCGACCTGTCGGGCAGCAAGGACCCCCGGTGGCGCGAGCTGGAGAGACGCATCGTGCTTTCGCAGTACCTGACCGCCATCCAGTGCGCCGGGAGCTCGCCGCCCCAGGAGACGGGCCTCACCTTCAACAGCTGGGAAGGCAAGTTCCACCTCGAGATGCACTGGTGGCACGCCGTCCACTTCGCTCTCTGGGGGCGCCCGGAGCTCCTCGAGAGGAGCCTCGACTTCTACACGCGGATACTGCCGCGCGCGCGGGCCACGGCCCGGCGCCAGGGGTATCGGGGCGCACGCTGGCCCAAGATGACGAGCCCGAGCGGCGAGGAGTCGCCCTCGAGCATCGGTCCGTTCCTGATCTGGCAGCAGCCGCATCCCATCTACTACGCCGAGCTCGCCTACCGCGCTCGCCCGGAACGCGCGACCCTCGACCGCTTCAAGGAGGTGGTTTTCGAGACCGCGGACTTCATGGCCTCGTTCGCGGCGTGGGACGAGGGCAGCCGGCGCTACGTGCTCGGCCCTCCCCTTCAGTGCGCACAGGAGGTGTTCCCGAAGGAACGGACCTTCAATTGCACCTACGAGCTCGTGTACTGGCGGTGGGGCCTGGAGACGGCCCAAGAGTGGCGGGGACGCCTGGGCCAGCCGCGGAACGCGGGTTGGGACCGGGTGCTGGCAGGGCTGGCCCCGCCGGTGGCGAAGGACGGCAAGTACCTGCTCGCGGAGACCGCCCCCGAGAGCTACACCGATCCGCGTTGGGCGCGGGACCATCCCGCGGTGACGGCCGCGTTCGGCGTGCTTCCGGGCAACGGCGTGGACCGGGAGACGATGCGACAGACGCTGCACTGGGTCTTCGAGCACTGGGATTGGCCGACCACATGGGGCTGGGACTACCCGATGGTGGCGATGACCGCGGCTCGTCTCGGCGAACCGGGCCGGGCCGTGGACGCCCTGCTCCTCGACACGCCCAAGAACAGGTATCGGCTCAACGGGCACAACCATCAGCGCCCAGGCTTGACGATCTACCTGCCCGGCAACGGCGGCCTGCTCACGGCGGTCGCGATGATGGCGGGCGGCTGGGACGGGGCGCCGGAAAAGCACGCGCCGGGCTTCCCGGACGACGGCCAGTGGACGGTGCGGTGGGAGGGCCTGCGGCCGATGCCCTGAGGGACCCACGAGCCGGGCGGGGTTGAACGGCGTCCTGTGCCCGGCCGTGGGACCGCGGCCTTCGTTACTGCTTGTCGTACACCGCGACGTTGTTCACAGCCTGACCCTTGCCGTTCGTGCCGGTCTGGGTGACCGTGAGGGACTTCCCGTCGGCGGCCACCACGACCTTGGCCGTGATCGTGACCTTGCCCGCCTTCTTCCAGGTGTTCTGATAGCTGTTGTCGTCGATTCGCTTGGGCGAGCACGTCTCCGCGTCCGGGTTCCCGGCATAGGGCACGTCCTTGCCGTCGAACTTGGCCGTGTACCCGCCCGGGCTCGCCTTCCCCTCGGCGTCGACCCCCTCCTGCGTCAGCTTGATGCCGTCCGGCGAAGGATCGAACTTCAGGGTCAGGCTCTTGGGTGCCGGTCCGGGGCTGTACTTGGACTTCGCACCATTGAGCTTCCAGGTGCCGACCCAGTTGTCGCCGGCGAGGGCCAGCGAGGCCGAGATCAACGTCACACCACACGCCACGAGCGCACGCACGAGCACTTGCTTTCTCACATCCACCTCCGGGAAACGATTGTTGCTGGGGCTTGTCGGGGATCGACAGACTGGCTCGAAGCCAGCACGATCCTAGGCCGAACGCCGGGGAAACGCAAAGGTCTCTCGCGGTTGACCCAATCCACTCGGCACAAGGGGCACGATGGTTTCTTCAGCGTGAAACCTGGTGTCGCGCACGCCGGCCATGTCATGCCGGAGCTCAATGGCCTCCGCCCGCGCGAGGGTCACCGTCCATGGCCAGGCCCCCGCCGTGCGCCTCGGCGCTTCTTGAGGCTGGCCTGGTACGCGAGGAAAGCATCGAGCTGGGTTCGTTGCTCGGGCTGCTCGAAGGCCTTCTCGACGAGAGTCGCGGCGTCCGGGAACAGGCTCTCGACCAGGGCCAGGAAGTTCCCCCGAAGTCGGGAAGGGTCGATCGCCACGTGGCCCATCTCTTCGTCGTAGCGCTGGAGCAGCACGGAGAGGTCGAAAGGTGTCCTCGTGTGCATGGCCTGCAGCTTCGCGAAGTCAGCATCATCACCACGAACCGTCTTCATCAGCGCCAGGTCGTGACGCTCGGGCACGAGCACGGTGAGGCGAGTCAGTCTCGGCATGGCACGGAGCAGGCGATCCTCGAAGTCATGAGGGCCATCGGCGACCCCGCTCTGTTCGAAGGGCATGGGTAGCCCGGTCGCCTTTCGCGCGGCATCGATCGCGCTCCTGAGATCGGGACCAAGGGCACTGAAGGTGTCGATATCGGTCGTGGGATCGTCGACCCGATACTTGATCGCGGCCGCGCCGCCCCCGATGACGAGTGTGGTCGCACGTCGCTTGAGGGCTCGGTCCACGGCCCGCAGGAAGCTCTCGATCTCCCTCCGGACGTAGTACCTCACGCGGTGGTCGGGACGTGCTTGCGAAACGCGCTGGCGAAGCTCTCGAGCTCCATGTTCATGAGGAAACCCCAGCGCCGAGCGAGCGCCGGGGATTTCTCCCGAGCCAACTCCATCGCGAAGGAGCCGCGCCCGCGCGCGAAGAAAGGCCGCAGCGCCTTCCGGCGGCGGTCTCGAAGACTCCTTGCGCGGCGTTCGAACTGCCGATCGCCGCCAAGCTGACCAGTCAGCTCGAGGTAGAACCCCAGGGCTTGGCGCTCATCGCGCTTCGTGGCCGCTTCCTGCAGGCGCTCGAAGTCGAGGTTGTCACGCTGACGCCAGAAGGCGACGGGAAGAACACGGGCGACCGTCGGGCTATGGTGCGCGACGACCAGCCCATCGGCCAGAACCTCCTCCGCGGGCAATCGGCGGGTCTTGGGGGCCGGTCCGGCGAGCGGAGCGCCCAGGGCTGCCAGCCGCCCCCTTAGCCTTTGCTCCTCCGAGTCACCATGGGCAGATCGTGTCTCGGTCAGCAGGGCCATGAGGACATCTGCCTGTGGATGATCGAGGTTCGCGCCGTAGACGGTCGCTACACCCTGTCGCTCGGCGACGGTCAGGCCAGCCGCCTTCATGGTTTCAAGCTCGCGGTGTGCCGCAGCGAAGCTCACTCCGCTCGCGCGTGCGAGTGCGCTGACGCTCCCGCTGACCCTGTCGACCCAGAGCCGGCGAAGAAGCTGCCGACGAGCACGGCTCGTCACCAGATAGTCCAGCACACGACAAGTCTATCGAACTAGTTGATAGTTGTCGAGTCTCGGGTTGCGGCAACTCTGGCAACCCTGACCAGGCCCCCGGCACGCTGTGGTACGGTCTCGCCAGGAATGCAGCAACGACCCCGTGCCCGGCTCCGGTTCGTCATTCTGCTCAGCCTCGTTGCGAGCGCGGCCCTCGCGGCGGCGGCGGAGCCAGGCAAGGCCCCGGCCCTCGCCGAGCTGCGGCAGCGCTTCGACCAGCCGCCCGACGACAGCCGCATCATGATGCGCTGGTGGTGGTTCGGCCCCGCGGTCACGAAGCCGGAGCTCGAGCGCGAGCTACGCGTGATGAAGGAGGGCGGCATCGGGGGTGTCGAGGTCCAGCCGGTCTATCCACTGGCCCTCGACGACGAGCAGGCGGGCGTCCAGAACCTGCCTTTCCTTTCGGACCCGTTCCTGGATGCGCTTCGCTTCGCCTCGGAGAAGGCCCGAGAGCTGGGCCTGCGGATGGACCTCACCCTGGGCAGCGGCTGGCCTTTCGGCGGGCCGCAGGTCACGGCTGCCGAAGCCGCCGGCAAGCTGCGAGTCGATCGCGTACGCATTGGGGGCGACGCGACGCGCGTCGCCCTGCCGGATCTCTCCGCCGGAGAGAGGCTCCTCGCGGCGTTCGTCGGGCAGCTCCAAGGCGACGCCCTTCGTGGCGATACCCTCCGCGAGATCGCACCTCTCTCGGGCGACGCGGTCCGGGTGCCACCGTCGCCCGGCACGCCGCGCGAGGTCCTGTTCTTCATCGCCAGCCGGACCGGGATGATGGTGAAGCGGCCGGCGGTGGGCGGTGAGGGCTTCGTGCTCGACCACTACGACCGCGCCGCGGTCGATCGCTACTTGCGGAGCGTCGGCGACCGGTTGATGCCGGCCTTCGACGGCAAGCCCCCCTACGCGGTCTTCTGCGACAGCCTGGAGGTCTTCGGCTCGAACTGGACGGCCGACTTCATGGAGGAGTTCCGCAAGCGGCGGGGCTACGACCTCACCCCGCACCTGCCGGCCCTCGTGGCCGAGGTCGGCCAGGAGACGACCGGGATCCGGCGCGACTGGGGAAAGACCCTGACCGACCTTCTCGACGAACGCTTCCTGGCTCCGGTGCAGCAGTGGGCGCAGCGAAACGGGACGCGCTTTCGCGTTCAGGGTTACGGAGTGCCGCCCGCCACCCTCTCCAGCAACGCGCACGCCGACCTCTCCGAGGGCGAGGGCTGGCAGTGGAAGACGCTGTCCGCCACGCGCTGGGCATCTTCCGCCAACCACCTCTTCGGACGGGCGGTGACCTCGTCGGAAACCTGGACCTGGCTCCACTCGCCGTCGTTCCGGGCGACGCCGCTCGACATGAAGGCCGAGGCCGACCTGCATTTCCTGCAGGGCGTCAATCAGCTCGTCGGACACGGCTGGCCGTACACGGCCCCGGGGACGCCCTACCCGGGCTGGCGCTTCTACGCAGCCGGCGCCTTCGACGAGAAGAACCCGTGGTGGGCCGTGATGCCGGATTTGTCCCGCTACTTGCAGCGGTTGAGCTACCTGCTTCGCCAGGGACGGCCGGTGAACGACGTCGCCGTCTACCTGCCGAACGACGACGCGTGGCCGGTGTTCGTGGGAGGAGGTGTCCGGTACATGATCGAGGCCCTCGGCGAGAGGATCGGGAAGGATGTCGTGGGCCACGTGCTGGACGCCGGCTTCGGCTTCGACTTCCTGGACGGCGACGCGATCGACCGCCTCGGCCGCGTCGAGAATGGGGCTTTCGTGGCGGGGAGCAACCGCTACCGGGCGGTGGTGCTGCCCGGAGTGGATCGCATCCCTCTTGACACCTACCGCAAGCTCGAGGCCTTCGCACGGGGCGGGGGCGCCTTGATCGCGACCCGGCGCGCTCCCTCGGGCGCGCCCGGATTCCTGGCCACCGCGGCCGAGAGCGACGAGGTCCGGGCCATCTCCAGGCGCCTGTTCGAGGGCCACGACGCACCCGCGCGCCTGGCGGAAGCCGAGACCTCCCTTCCTGGCGTCCTGGTCCGCGCCCTTCGGCCCGACGTGAGTCTCAGGCCCTCCGTTCCCGAGATCGGCTTCGTCCACCGCCAGGTCGACGACGTCGATGTCTACTTCCTCGCCAACACGTCGAACCGGCCCCAGCGAACCACGGCCACGTTCCGCGTGGTGGGGCGCCGGGCCGAGTGGTGGGACCCCGTGACCGGGAGCGCCCGGCCCGCTTCCGTCCGACCGGGGTCCGACGGCGGAACCCGCGTCGATCTGGACCTGCAAGCTTACGGCTCGCAGGTGCTGGTCTTCGCAAAGGGTGCGCGCACGGGTCCGCCCGCTTCTCCGGCGAGCGCCCTCGGGACGCCGCTCGATCTGAGCTCAGGTTGGACGGTGACCTTCAAGCCCGAGTCAGCCCCGGTCGTCATGGACGCACTCCGCTCGTGGACGGACGATCCGGCTACCCGTTACTTTTCGGGCGTGGCCACCTACGACAAGAGCGTGACGGTGACCGCCGCGATGCTGGGCGACAGCCGGAGCGTCTCGTTGGACTTTGGAGAGGCGACCCCCGTCGAGCCTCAAGGCATCCGTTTTCAGGCCTGGCTCGATTCCCCGGTTCGAGAAGCGGCCGTCATCTCCGTCAATGGCCGGAGGGCCGGGTCGCTCTGGTGCCCGCCGTACGCCCTCGACGTCACCTCGCTCCTGCGGCCCGGCGAGAACAGGCTTCGGGTGGAGGTCGCGAACGTCGCGATCAACCATATGGCGGGACAGGCGCTCCCCGACTACCGGTTGCTCAACCTCCGATACGGTATCCGCTTCGAGGCTCAAGACATGGACAAGGTCCAGCCGGTTCCCTCGGGACTGCGCGGACCGATCCGGCTCGTGCCGCGCGACCGTCCGCGCTAGAGCGTCACACCCCGGTGGGGCGCGCGGGTCCGGTTCCCGCGCCGGTGCTCTCCACGGCTTTCGCGATGGCATCCAGCTCGTCGCGGTCGAGCACGAGGCCGGAGGCGTCGATCCACCCATCGACCTGCTCGGGCGAGCGCGCGCCCACGATCGCGCCGCTCACCCCCGACCAGGCCAGGGTCCACGCCACGGCCACCGCACCCACCGAAACCTTCCTTCGCGCAGCGACGGGTCGAAGCGCATCGCGCAGGGCCAGGTTCGCCTCCAGCTTGGGTGACTGGAAGTGCGGGCTCCGCCGCCGCCAGTCGTCGGCGGCCATCGCTTCGACCCGCTCTTGCGAGAACCGGTCGGTGAGGATGCCCGACTGCATCGGGCTGTAGACGATGACGCCGGTGTGGTGCGCGGCGCACCAGGGAACCTCGGCCGTGGCCACATCCCGACGGATGAGGGAGAACGGCGGCTGCAGGGAGTCGACGTGCCGCACCGCCTCGCAGCGTTCCAGCAAGGGGACGCTGAAGTTCGAGACCCCGATCGCGCGCACCTTGCCCTGCTCGACGAGCTTCACCATGGCCGCCCACGAGTCTTCGACCGCGACCCCGCTCTCGTCCGGCCAGTGGAACTGGAAGAGGTCGATCCGCTCTACGCCCAGGCGCCGCAGCGATGCTTCGCATTCCCGGGCGATGTACTCGGGGCGCAGGGAGCGCTTGGCCTGGACCATGGGGTTGGCGTCGTCCCACTGGAGGCCGCACTTCGTGAAGACGTAGGGCCGATCGCCGGCGGGCCAGTCGCGCACCGCACGGCCCACGACCTCCTCGGAATGGCCGAGCCCGTAGACCGCGGCGGTGTCGATCCAGTTGACGCCGCGCTCGATCGCGTGACGAATGGCGGCCACCGATTCCCCGTCGTCTTGCGCGCCCCAGCCGAAAGCCCATCCTCCGCCTCCCGTGGCCCAGGCCCCAAAGCCGACGGTGGTGATCTCGAGGCCGCTCTTCCCGAGCGGCCGCCTCGCCAGGCTCATCGCGCTCCCCTCCTTCAAAGGCGGGATCTTACACCGCGGACGTCGGCCCCTCGCCCGGTGCGACGGAGGCCTGGCCTGTCGGGCGGCCCGTGTTAGGCTCGCCCTTCACACGAGGTGCTCATGAAGAAGATCGCTACTCTCTCGCTCGCCCTGGTCTGCGCCGTGGCGTCGTGGCGGTTTGCCGCCGCGGTTCCCGAGGACCTCGATCCCCTGAAGACGGCACCCGACACCCACAAGCTCGCCTTCGAGAACACCTTCGTCCGTGTGCTCGAGGTGCGGGTGCCGCCGGGCAAGACCGAGCCCATGCACAGCCATCCGCGGCGCGTGGTCGTGTACCTCTCCGACTTCAACACCCGGACCACGGTGAGAGGCGAGAAGCCCCAGGACAACCTGCGCAAGGCCGGGCTCGTGCGATGGAGCGAGCCCCTCGTCCACACGGTGGAGAACATCGGTCAGACCGAGGGACACGTCATCTCGGTGGAACTCAAGTGAAGGAGCCGGTCGAGCCGCCCCGATACGGCTCCAGCGTCCTCGAGGGCTCAGCGCAGGGAGGCCGAATCGGGACTGTTTCCGGTGGTGACCCCGCCCTGCAGGATGATGGTCGTCGTCGCCTGGGCCACGACGCGGTCGCTCCGCCGCAGGGTCACGACCACCTGGTACTCGCCCGGGGCGTCGAAAGCGTGACGTCGCGTGAACCGCCGCTCCATCGCGGTCTCCGTGGTCAGGGGCTCGCAGTCCTCCTGGTGGACGCTCCGCGAGCCGTCGGCGTAGTCCCACTCGATCTGCGGGCAATGGAAGTCCTCGCCGTCCGCTCCGCCCGAGAGCTCCGCGGTGAGGAGCACCTCGGCCGGCGGAAAGGCCAGACCCGGGCTCGCGCGTAGCTTGAAGGCGGGCCGCTCGGGAGCCGTCTCTGCGCGACGGGACGCCTGGCCCGTACTTCCTCCGACCGCGAGCCCGACCGCCAGCAGCACCAGACGACGCGAACACCCTTGCATGAGTCCCTCCCGCGGAGAGCCTCGAGGCTCCCCCGCTTCCTTCCCAAACAAGCTAGGGCATCCACCTCCATTCGTCCAATTGATTGTTCTTGTACAACCCATTACGCCTATATATGTCTGGCGTGGCGCCTTTTCGGCCGAGAGTCGAGCCCTTCCGAGGCTTCAGCGGAAGAAGACGAAGGTGACCACGACGAAGACGGGGACGAGCACTGCCCCGCTGTAGAGCATGTAGCCACCGAAGCTGGGCATGCGGACGCCGCGCGCCTCCGCGATCGAGCGCACCATGAAGTTGGGGCCGTTGCCGATGTAGGTGTTGGCGCCCATGAACACCGCGCCCAGGCTGATCGCGGCCAGGACTTCGTGCGTGATCCCCACGACCTGCGGCGCGAGCTTCAGCCCCTGGGCCAGGGCCAGGAACGTCAGGTAGGTGGGTGCGTTGTCGAGGAAGGAGGAAAGGGCTCCCGCGGCCCAGAAGAACTGCCACGGCTCTCGCACGCCCAACTCCCCGCCCCGAGCCCGCAGCAGGTCGAGGGCCGGGCAGCATGGTGATGAAGATCCCCGCGAAGACCGTGGCCACTTCCAGGATAGGGTGGAAGGTGAAGTGATTGGCCTTCCGCAGCTCCTTCTGGGTCCGCACCATCGACACGAGAGCCAGGGCCACCATGGCGACCTCGCGCCAGGGGGCGTGCAGGAACGCGGCCGCGACCACGATTCCCAGGAGCCAGCAGCAGGTTCTCCTGGCCGGCGACTCGCAAGGGCCGCACCGCCAGCCGGTCCTCCCGGCGATCCTCGACGCTCTCGCGCGCGTACGCCTTCCTGTCCCAGGCGTAGTAGATCGCGAGCAGGACGGCGACCGTGAAGAGCCAGGGCACGGTGAGTCGCAACGTCCAGACGAAGGGCACTCCGGCCAGGTAGCCCAGGAAGAGGGGCGGATCGCCGAGCGGCGTCAGGCAGCCCCCGACGTTCGAGACCAGGAAGATGAAGAAGATCACGGTGTGGGTGACGTGCTTCCGCTCGCGATTCGTCTGGAGGAGCGGGCGGATGAGCAGCATCGAGGCCCCGGTGGTGCCGACGAAGGAGGCGAGGAGCGCCCCTCCGGCCAGGAAGGCGGTGTTCGTCCGCGGCGTGGCCTCGAGATCACCGTCGAGGAAGACGCCGCCCGAGATCACGTAGAGGCTCGCGAGCAGGATGATGAAGGACACGTAGTCGAAGGCGGTGTGGACGAGGGCCTCGGGGTGGTGCGCGAGGTAGAGCCCGAGCACGGGCAGGCCGAGCACCGCGCAAAGGCCCAGCTTCCGAAGGTTCGACTCCCAGAAGTGCGCGGCGAAGAGGGGCAGGACCGCGATGGCCAGGAGCAGGAGCGCGAAGGGAGCGACCCAGATCACGGCGGGGACGAACGGAGCGCTTTCCATGGGTCGCGCAGTGTAACATCGCCCGTGCGTCCGCGATGAAGCGCCTGATCGTCGGTATCACCGGGGCCTCGGGCTCGATCTACGGCATCCGACTCCTCGAGGAGCTGCGGCGGCGCGACGACGTCGAGACGCACCTGGTCCTGAGCGCCTCCGGCAAGCGCACCCTGGCCGAGGAGACGGACCACACGGTGAAGGACGTGGAGGCCCTGGGCCACGTCGTCTACGACAACCGCGACGTGGGCGCCGCCCTGGCCTCGGGCTCGTTCCGCACCGCGGGCATGGTCATCGCCCCGTGCAGCATCAAGACGGTTTCGGCCCTGGCCAACTGCTTCGCCGACACCCTGATCGCCCGGGCCGGCGACGTCACCCTCAAGGAGGGGCGGCCGCTGGTGGCGGTGGTGCGGGAAACCCCGCTCCACGTGGGGCACCTGCGACAGATGCTGGCCTTCGCGGAGATGGGGGGGATCGTCCTGCCCCCGATGCCCGCCTTCTACCAGAGACCGCGCACCGTCGACGACATCGTCGACCACACGGTCGCCCGCATCCTCGACCGGATCGGCCTCGGCCAGAGCCTGGTGCCCGAGTGGACGGGAGGCGGCCGCAAGCCCGTCGAATGACCGAGCGCTACGACGTCGCGGTGGTGGGGGCCGGCTGCTTCGGCGCGTGGTGCGCGTGGCACCTGACGCGGGCCGGTCGCCGCGTCGCTGCTCCTCGACGCCTACGGCCCCGGCAACACCCGCGCGAGCTCGGGGGGCGAGACCCGCATCATCCGGATGGGCTACGGTGCGGACGAGGTCTACACGCGCTCGTCGATCCGGTCGCTCGAGCTCTGGCAAGTCTCTCTTCCGCGAGACCGAAGAGTCGCTCTTCCGGCCGACCGGCGTTCTCTGGCTCGCCCCGCCGGACCACGGGCCGACCCTCGACACCGTGGCCACCCTGGCTCGCCTGGGCGTGGCCCACGAGGTCATCGAGTCCGGAGGATCTGCGCCGTCGCTACCCGCAGATGGCGCTCGAAGAGGGGACCTGGGGCCTCTTCGAGCCCGAGAGCGGCGTGCTCATGGCACGGCGCGCCGTCCAGGCGGTGGTCGACGACGCGGTGCGGCGGCGGCTGTGAGCTGCGGCGCGTCGCGGCGTTGCCCCTCGCCCCGCGACGAGGGACGGTGCTCGAGCGGCTCTCCACGGAGGATGGCGTCGTCGTGGCCGACCACTTCGTGTTCGCCTGCGGCCCGTGGCTCCCGAAGGTCCTGCCGGACGTCCTCGGCGACCGGATCTTTCCCACCCGGCAGGAGGTCTTCTTCTTCGGCACGCCGGCGGGCGACCTTCGCTTTTCGCCGGAGGCGCTGCCCACCTGGATCGACTTCGGAATGAACGAGGCCTACGGGATGCCTGACCTCGACGGACGTGGCTTCAAGGTCGCCCCCGACCGTCACGGCCCTCCCTTCGATCCCGACGAGCGATGACCGGCTGGTGTCGGCCGAGAGCGTGTCGAGAATGCGCGAATTCCTCGAGCCGCAGGTTCCCCGCCCTCGCGCGAGGCGCCATTCCTCGAGACCCGGGTCTGTCAGTACGAGAACACGTCGAGCGGCGACTTCGTGGTCGACCGCCACCCGGCTCTCGAGAACGTCTGGATCGTGGGCGGCGGCTCGGGACACGGCTTCAAGCACGGACCCGCGGTGGGCGAGCAGCTCGCCGCGCAGCTCCTGGGGACCGGGCCCGCCGAGTCGCGGTATGCGCTCGCTTCGAAGGACACGCAGCAGAAGCGGGTCGTCTTCTAAGGCCGGGGCCTGCGCCTCGCTGCCCCGGGCGCCCGGCCCAAGGGACGCCCGCTACTGGATGCTGACTTCGCGCACCGTCGGAGGGAACCTCGCGTGGCGACGGACACGTAGCCGACGGCTCCCGGCTGCCCCGCGACGAAGGCGATCACCTCTTCGTCCGTGGCCTTGCTCAGGGGCGGGCGCTGGCCGGTCGCGATCTTGCGCAGCCAGTGGACCTTCACGCGCATCGATCGACATGCCGAGGACCTGCTCGGTGAACGCCTGACGAACGGCGGACGTGCTCGACAGATCGACCGAGGAGATCGCGGCGCCGTTACCCCAGCGCGCCACCGCGCCCAGATAGACCTGGGCGAGGATCTGCCGGGGGACGACGCGGCCGGAAACGCTCGGGTTCACGATGACCTTGAACGGGGCGGCCGCGTCACCCGCGTGCGCGACGGTGCTTGCGAAGAGGACGAGACCGGCGACGACGTTGACGACCTTCTTCAACATGGCTTCTTGACAATCCTCCTGAGAGGGGCGGCGGCTCCGGCCGCACGATGTCCCTCCATCGGCGGTGATCAAAGCAAGCCCGCTGCCAACCGGCGGAGTCCAATCGAAAGAGGGATTTACGTCTGCGGGTGGATCTTGCCCGTCCGGGATACCGGAAATGGCGTCCCGGAAGCCGGACGCGGAGCCTGGTCACCCCCGGAGCCTGGCGATCACATCCAGGAGTGACGGTTCTCGTAGTAGACGGGCTTACGGTCGGGGTAGCGCGCCTTGTAGCGCTGGTAGCGGGCGAGGAGCGTGCGGTAGCGCCGGTCGGACATGCCGAGGGACCGGTGGGGGTACTCGAAGAGCCATCGCTCGACCTTCCAGACGTTACCGCTCGCGAAGCGCCAGTCGTAGCCGCCGAGATCGCCGCAGGTCGGCCACCGCGTAGCCGGTGACTCGTCCTTCGAGATCGACGTAGGTGTCCATGTAGCTGGCCGCGAGCTGCCGCGGGGTCGCGAAGACGGGCTTGCGGCCGTGGAGCCCGGGATCGCGGGAGCGCGCGACCGCACCCCACCGCCCACCTTGGCGAAAGGGAAAGATCACGTGGTCGAGGCCGTCGATCGACTCGAAGCTCAGGAGCAGGGGCGGATGGCCGTGCGCTTCGAGGACGGTGGCCGCGAACAGGGCGGCCTCCAGACAGTGGGCGCTCCGATGGCGCACCACACCCCGGAAGGTGCGCAGCGTCTCTCCTCCCTTCTCGTGGTTGTAGGGCAGGAGGTGAAGGAAGCGCTGCACCTCGCGGCGGCGTGCGCAGGAGACGGAGCGACCTCTCGCTCCTTCCGCGTCGGCGCGGGGGTCCGGCGGGCGGCGCGATGGCGTCAAGCCGTCAGCGGGCCGGAACGGCGGGCGGTCGCGCGGGGCCGCCCTTGGGCTGGATCACGGTCATGGCCGTGGCCAGGACGGAAGCCACGTCGGAGAGGTTCGACGGAATCACGAGCGTGTTGCCGGCCTTCGCGATGTGGCCGAACTGGGTGATGTACTGCTCGGCCACCCGGAGCTGCACCGCCTCGAACCCGCCCTCCGCGCCGATGGCCCGCGCCACCGACTGGATGCCCTTCGGCGGTGGCCTTGGCCACCGCCAGGATGGCCGAGGCCTGGCCCTCGGCCTCGTTGATCCGCTGCTGCTTGTTCGCCTCCGACGCCTTGATCACCTGCTGCTTCTGGCCTTCGGCGGTGTTGATGGCGGCGTCGCGCTCGCCTTCCGACTGCAGGACGAGCGCGCGCTTCTCGCGCTCGGCGCGCATCTGCTTCTCCATCGCGGCCAGGATGTCCTGGGGCGGGGTGATGTTCTTGATCTCGTAGCGCAGGACCTTGACCCCCCAGGCCTCGGAAGCCTTGTCCACCTCGTTCACCACCATGGCGTTGATGGTGGTGCGCTCCTCGAAGGTCCGGTCGAGGTCGATCTTGCCGATCTCGCTGCGAAGTGTGGTCTGGGCGAGCTGGGTGATCGCGAAGTTGTAGTTGGAGATGCCGTAGGACGCGCGCTCGGGGTCCATGACCTTGAGGTAGAGGATCCCGTCGACCGCCACCTGGACGTTGTCCTTGGTGATGCAGACCTGCTCGGCGATGTCCATGGCCTGCTCTTTGAGGATGTGCCGGTAGCGGATCACGTCCACGAAGGGGACGAGGATGTGGAACCCGGCGTCCAGCACGCCCGCGAAGCGGCCGAGTCGCTCGACCACGATAGGCGTTCTGCTGCGGCACCACGACCGCGGTCTTGGCGATGATCCAGAACACGATCATGGCCAGGACGAAGAAGATGAAGAGCGCTGCTCCCAAGTTGCCCATGATCAGGCCTCCCTCACAGTGTCGCCGCTACTCCGCGCGGAGCCAGAGGGTCAGGCCCTCGATCCGCTCGACCCGGCAGCGTAGCCCCTTCTGGAGTGGGACCCCGGTTGTGCTTCGGGCCGTCCAGCTGGTTCCCCGCATCTCTGCCTTGCCCACGCCCTCTCCGGGCACGTCCTCGGTGACGAGAGCGGACTCGCCCGCGATCGCATCCACGACCCGGCCCGGGCCACCCAGCTTCAGGGCCTTCATGAGCGGCCGGCGGAACACGAGAAGCCCCAGGACGGAGAGGACCGAGAAGAGGAGCCACTGCATCCAGTCGGGCCCCGCCCAGCCCAGAAGAGTGAGGACACCCAGCACCAGGGCCGAGATCGCGAAGAACAAGGCGAAGAAGCCTCCGGCCGTGACGGTCTCGACCACGACGAAGGCCAGTCCGGCCAGGATCCAGAGCCACCAGGGCATCAGTCGACCTCAGTTCGAGAGAGCGGCGCGAGGAGCCTAGCAGGGCGACGAAAGGGTGTCCACATCAGCGAAAGCGCGGGCCGTCGGAGATCTCGTTCTCGTCCTCCGGCCGCGCGGCGAAGCCGGCGGCGCGCAGAGTGTCCCCGCAGGAGCGGACCGCGGCCACGAGGGCGTCGGCGGGCCGGCCCGCCTTCATGCCGAGAACGACCTCACGCACCACTCCGCTCCACGCGGCCCCGGGGGCCCTCGCGGCGATCCCCGCATCGGGCAGCACGACCACCTGACGCTCGAGGAGGCTCAGGAACACCAGGATGCCGGTGCGGTCCCGCGTCTCGAACACGCGCTCGCCGGTGAACGCCGCCTCCGCCGCGCGCCGCACCACACGGCGCATCCGGCCGCGGCCGGCGAGGGCGCGCCGGAGCGGGGGCCACGAAGCCGCGAGGAAGCCGATCGTGCCCGCGACGATCGCGGCCAGCCACGCGGCGTCGGCATTCCAGGGAAGCCAGAAGGACGCGTAGTGCCGATAGCCGAGGTCCGCGAGCATCACGAGACTGGCCAGGGCGAGGGCCGCCCGCCACCGGGCAGGGGCGTGCTCGTCCGAGGCCGCGGTGATCACCACCACCACCTCGCCCGAGGTCCCGCTCTCGGCTTCACGCACGGCGGCGCTGATGCGCTGGCGGTCGTCCTGCGAGAAGAGGCGCTCGACTGCGCTCATGCCCGTCTCACCAGCTCCCCGACGAGCCGCCGCCGCCGAAGCTGCCTCCGCCGCCGGAATAGGAGGACGAAGAGGAGGACGAGCTCGACGACGACGAGCTCCACGAGCGGCCCGAGCCGTAGCTCCCCGACGAGCCCGAGCGCCGGCCCGAGGACCACGTGGAGCCGCGGGCCTTCTCTCGCTGGTTGTGGAAGTACATGAAGATGAGGATGGCGAGGGACACGAGCACCCACGGGTACTGCGAGATCAGGAACAGGGTGAAGGGCACGCCGGGCAGGGTGCCCAGGCGGACCGGCTTGTCGCGCATGCTGAACAGGGTCGGGCCGATGAAGAACCAGACCGGAGTCAGGAGCCAGAAGAAGATCCCCGCGATGATCTGCGGCTGGATGGGAATGGAGGGAAGCGTGGGCAGGAACCCGAAGGCCTGCCGAGTACGGTCTACCGCGGTCGCCTTGTACTCGCCGCGGATCGCGCCCAGGACCTTGTCCACTCCCGCGGCGACGCCGCCGTCCATGTCCCCTTGCTTGAAACGCGGCACGATCTCCTCGCGGATGATCCGCGCGCAGAGCACGTCGGGCAGGGCGCCCTCGAGACCATAGCCCACTTCGATCCGCACCTTCCGGTCGTCGCGCGCGACCAGGAGCAGCACTCCGTTGTCCTTGCCCTTCTGGCCCGCCTTGAGCGCGGTCGCCAGGCGAATGCTGTAGGTCTCGATCGCCTCGCCGGCCAGGCTCGGAATCGTGTGGACCACGACCTGGTTCGAGGTCTCTTGCTCGTGTTGGTGGAGGGCGGCGTTGAGGCCGTCCACGGTCGCCGGAGACAGGATCCCCGCGCCGTCCACGACGTAGCCGGTGGCCCGCCCCCCTGCTCCCGCTCCGGGAGGGCCGGGGCGCGGCGTGGGGGGCGCGCTCGGCTCTTGCCCCGCGAGCAGGGCGCTGATCCCGCTGACCGCCTGCTCGAACGCGCCGTCCTGGTCGCCTGCGCCTTGAAGACGGGCGATGGAGTGGAGCAGGTCTCCTATGCCCTTCTCGACGGTCGGGATCTCGGCCCCGAGCAGGGTGTCGACGTGCAGTAGGTCCATGTCCTGCGCGTACACGAACAAGATCCCGGCATGCGCACGATCGCGGCCGATCCGCCACCTCCGGGCGCCTGCGGAGACGGTCGCCTCGAGGTGCCCGAGACCCCCGGACAGCGAGGCGAGGACGAGCATGTGCACCCGATGACCGGTGCGGGCCTCGAGGTCGGCGAGGCGGGCGTCGAGCCGTTCCCGCACGGGCTCGGAAACGACGCCGCCCACGTCGTGGAAATGGCCGGTCGGCGAGAGGAACGACAGCTCGGGGCCGGCCTCCTGGTCGGCTCGCCCCAGGGGCGCCGAGCCCAGGAGACCCGAGACCAGGACGGCGAGGGACGCGGCTCGGCGAGAGACGCGCATCGCCCCTGGCCCTCGCTACGGCCTGGGGCCGGTCGACGGCCGCTCGAACCGGCTGTCGGCGAGCGGAACGTTGACCTCCACCTTCGCGATCACGATCTTCTGCTTGGCCGGGCCCTTGGCCGGACCTGCTTCGATCAGGTACGGGATCTTGAGGCCGTCGACGTCACGGAAGTCGCGGTAGTAGGTCTCGAGCAGGACCTCGTCGCCCCCCGCCCGGCGCCGGCCCTCCGCCTTCACCTCGCGGTAGGAGACGCTGTCGATGTAGGAGTAGCGGACGCCGCCGCTCTTGAAGGTCACCATCAGCTTGAAGCAGTCACGGCCTTCGACCTTCTCGCGCCCCACGAGCTCGACCTTGTGGCCCTTGACCGCCGCGTCCACGAGCGGGCCCTCGATGTCGGCCTGCTCGACCGCCTCGCGCGCCACCTCGGCGGGAAGGTACTCGGGCTCGGTCTTGCCCGCCATGGGCAGCACGGCCCAGGCCTTCTGCCCGTCGAAGGCCTGCACCCCGACCGTTCCCTGGAAGCTGAACTCGGTCCGCATGCGATTCGGCCGCTTCATCTCCAGCGCGAACGGGGCCGGAGCGCCGGGACCGAACGCGATGGTGCCGCTCATGCGAATGGTGTCGAGGCGGCGGATCTTCTGCGCGCCACCCCGCGCCTCGACGTAGCGGGCGACCACTTCGTCCACGGTTTGCGCGGCCAGGCGCGGCGGGGCTGCGACGAGTCCGAGGGTCAGCGCCACGCCGGCGACCATGGTCCGATTGGAGCAGGTCAACATTGCGTGAATATAGCAGGATCGCCGGAGGACCATCCCGTCGTGCCATAATTCCGCGCTTTGATGCGGGGACAACACTGAGCGCGAGGCGGGGGTGAAGCTCTTCGACGGCCCCCACCGTCGTCACAATCCGCTCCTCGACGAGTGGGTCTTGTGCTCGCCTCACCGGCTCGAACGGCCTTGGCAGGGCCAGGTGGAGCCGGCCGTCGAGGAGAAGCGAGCCGCCCACGACCCTTCGTGCTACCTGTGTCCCGCGAACGGGCGGGCGAACGGGGCTCGCAATCCCCCTTACGAAACGACGTTCGCCTTCGACAACGACTTTTCGGCACTGCTCGCGACCGAGTCCACGGAGTCCCGGCATGAGGACGGGCTCCTCGTTTCCGAGCGCGCCACGGGCGTGTGCCGCGTCTTGTGCTTCTCTCCTCGCCATGACCTCACGCTCGCGGAGATGGACGCGCGCGCGATCCGGCAGGTGGTGGACGCCTGGGCCGGGGAAGTGGCCGGGCTCGGGGCCCGTAGCGACGTGGCCTACGTTCAGGTGTTCGAGAACAAGGGCGCCATGATGGGCTGCAGCAATCCGCATCCTCACGGGCAGATCTGGGCCAGCGCCCACGTGCCTCTCATTCCTTCGCGCAAGGGAATCACCCAGCGAGCGCACTTCGTGAGAACCGGTCGGGACCTCCTCGGCGACTACCTCGAGCAGGAGGGCCGGGACGGCGCGCGCCTCGTGGAAGGCAACGAACATTGGCAGGCCCTCGTTCCCTTCTGGGCGGTGTGGCCGTTCGAGACGATGCTGGTGCCGTCGCGGCGCGTCGCCGACCTGCCGTCGCTCAGCGGTGAGGAGCGGGACGCGCTGGCCGACATCCTCAGGAGCCTCACGGTGCGCTACGACAACCTGTTCCGCTGCTCGTTCCCCTACTCGATGGGCTGGCACGCCCAGCCCACCGACGGCTTGGACCACCCCTACTGGCGGTTGCACGCGGTCTTCTACCCACCGCTGCTGCGCTCGGCCCTCGTGCGCAAGTTCCTGGTCGGCTACGAGCTCACGGCCGAGCCTCAGCGCGATCTCACCGCCGAGCAGGCGGCGGCCCGGCTCCGGGAGATGCCCACCCGCCACTACCGGGTGGCGCCTTGAGCACGCCGTCGGAGACGAGCGGGGCCCAGGCTGCCCTCGTGCGCCGTGTCCGCGAGCGCTTCGCGCAGAGCTTCGGAGGCGAGGCACGGGTGGCCACGAGCCCCGGCCGCGTCAACCTGATCGGCGAGCACACCGACTACAACGACGGCTGGGTGCTCCCCATGGCCATCGAGCGCGCGGCCGTGGTGGCCTACCGGCCGCGACGCGACCGGCGCCTGCGGGTCCACGCCGCGGCTTACGGCGAGACGCGCGAGGTCGACCTCGAAACCCTCAGTCCCCCCGGAGGCTCGGAGTGGATCGCCTACGTGGCGGGCGTGGCCTGGGCCCTCGCCGACGCCGGCCACGCCGTCCCTGGGCTCGACGCGGTGATCGACGGCGACGTACCGCTAGGCGCGGGCCTGTCGTCTTCGGCCGCGCTGGAGATGGCGGTGGCGCGTGCGTTGGCCGATGCCTCTGGCCTCGCGTGGGACGCGACGGCCATGGCGCGGCTCGGCCAGCGGGCCGAGAACCGCTACGTCGGAGTGAACTGCGGCCTCATGGACCAGATGGCTTCGGCGGTGTGCCGCGAGGGCTGCGCGCTCCTGCTGGACTGCCGGACGCTGGAAACGGAATCGGTGCCGGTGCCCGCCGCGGCGGCGGTCGTGGTCATGGACACCGGCGCCCGACGCTCGCTGGCCACGAGCGCCTACAACGACCGGCGCGCGGCGTGCGAGGCCGCGGTGGCGGTGCTGGCTCAAGGTCACCCCGAGGTCAAGGCCCTCCGTGACGTCGACGCCCCCACCCTGGCGGCGGCCGAGGGCCAGTTGGACCCGATCGTCTTCCGACGGGCGCTGCACGTGGTTCACGAGAACCGCCGGCCGTTGCGGCTGGCGGAAGCGCTCCGGGGTGGGGATCTCGTGGCCGCGGGCCACCTCATGAACGAATCCCACGAGAGCCTGCGCGACCTCTACGAGGTCTCGAGCCCCGAGCTGAACCTCGTCACCGGCCTCGCCCGCTCCCACCCGGACTGCTTCGGCGCCCGCATGACCGGGGCCGGCTTCGGGGGTTGCGCGGTCGCCCTCGTGGCCGCGGCGCGGGTCGACGAGTTCAGCCGGGTGGTGCACGGCGCCTACCGCGCGCAGGTCGATCTGCCGAGCGCCTTCTTCGCCTGTCGGCCGGCGGGGGGTGCGCAGCTCGTGGAGTAACCCGCCGCCGAACCCGACGGACCTGCGATAGAGTCAGGGTTCCATGCCTGCGAAGCGTGCGCGCCTCTGGAGCGCTTCCTGAGGACGCTGATCCACGATGCCCGGCTCGTCGCCCCCATGGACGACGCCCGCTCGGAGTTTCCCGGGGGCTTCGTGCTGCTCGAGGACGACCGCGTCCTGGCGGTCGGTCCCGCTCCCCTACCGGCGGGCTTGCGCGTCGACCGGCGGATCGATGCCCGCGGGCAAGGTGGTGCTGCCCGGGCTCGTGAACACGCACCATCACCTGCCCCAGGTCCTGACCCGCAACGTCCCCCGGGTCCAGCAGGCGCCGCTCTTCGCGTGGCTCACCGGCCTCTACGACGTCTGGCGGGGGTGGGACGAGGCGGCCGTGGATGCGGCGGCGCAGGTGGGCCTCGGTGAGCTGCTCCTCACCGGCTGCACCACCACGACCGACCATCTCTACCTGTTTCCGCGCGGCCAGGAGCGGTTGATCGACGCGGAGATCGGGGCCGCTCGCGCGCTCGGCATCCGCTTCCACCCGACGCGGGGTTCGATGAGCCGCGGCCAGAGCCAGGGCGGGCTGCCGCCCGACGACGTGTGCCAGGACGAGCAGACGATCCTGCAGGACTCGGAGCGCCTCGTTCGCGAGTACCACGATCCCCGGCCGCGGGCCATGACCCGCATCGCCCTGGCCCCCTGCGCGCCGTTCTCCGTGAGCGACGACCTGATGCGCCGCACCGCGGCGCTCGCTCGCGGGCGCTCGGTCCGCCTGCACACCCACCTGGCCGAGACCCTGGACGAGGAGCGGTACTGTCTCGAAGTCTACGGTTGTCGCCCCGTCGAGTACCTGCGCCGGCTCGGTTGGCTCGGCTCCGACGTTTGGCTCGCCCATTGCGTCCACCTCTCGGCGGAAGAAGTGGCGTTGTTCGCGGAGACGGGCACGGGTGTCGCGCACTGCCCGTCCTCGAACCTCCGCCTGGGATCGGGCCTCGCTCCGGTGCGCGCTCTTCTCGACGCGGGGGCCCCCGTGGGCCTGGGCGTCGACGGCTCGGCCAGCAACGACACGTCGAACATGCTGGCGGAAGCCCGTCAGGCCCTCCTCGCCCACCGGCCCGGCGCCCCCCCAGAGCACTGGCTCACCGCGCGCGACGTGCTCTGGATGGCCACCCGGGGCGGAGCGCGCTGCCTGGGCCGCGACGACGTGGGGAGCCTGGAGCCGGGAAAGGCGGCCGACGTCATCCTCGTGGAGACACGCCGGCTCAGCTACGCGGGAGCCGGGAGCGACATCCTGGCCGCGCTCGTCTTCTCTCCCTTTCCCGAGCCCGTGGACACGGTGATCGTCAATGGCCGCGTGGTGGTCGAGGCGGGGCAGCTCGTCGGAGTCGACGTCCCCGCCCTCGTGGAGCGGGCCGAGCGCATCTCGGGAACCCTCCTCCGTGCGGCCGAGGGTCGGCGGCGCGGCCTCGCCACGGGAGCCTGACCGAATGCTCGCGCGGGGGATCCACAGCTACCACCGCCCCAATCGCCTCGAGGAGGCGATGGACCTGGCGGCCCGCGGCGCCATTCCCCTGGCCGGGGGCACACGGCTCCTGGCCACGTCGCGCGAGGTCCCGAACGTCCTCGACCTCTTCGCCCTCGGCCTGGGCGGCATCGGAATCGAGGAGGGAGACCTCGTGCTCGGGGCCACGACCACCCTGCAGGAGACGATCGACTCGCCCCTCGCCTACGACGCGACCGGAAACCTCCTGCCCGCGGCCTGCCGAGCGCAGTCCGCGTCGCGGGCGATCCGCACCATGGCGACCCTGGGCGGCGAGTCGGTCCACGGGGCGCACGACTCCGAGGTCGTGGCCGCGCTCCTGGCCTTGAACGCCGTCTACGTGGTCGCCCATCCGAAGGAAGTTCGCGAGAGCCCGGCCCTGCGCTTCCTGCGCGACCCTGCGGGGGATCTCGACGGGGGAGGCCTCGTCCAGACCATCATCATTCCCGGCGCCCCCTGGGGGGGCGGCCCTGGAGCGCGTGGCCTCGCCCCCGTCCGCGCCCTCCCTGGTCGCGGTCGCGGTCACCATCGCGTTCGCAGGAGAGCGGTGCACACGCGCCCGCATCGCCGTCACCGGGCTCACGACCCGGCCGGCGCGGGTGCTCGAAGCGGAGGCCCAGATCGAGCGCACCACCGCCGACGCCGACGCCATCGGTCGAGCCCTCGAGCAGGTCGCGGCCCGGGCCCCGTTCCGCTCCGACGGCGGGGCCACCGCCGAGTATCGGCGCAAGGTGGCGAGTGTTCTCACCGGCCGCGCGCTCGAAACCGCCATCGCGAAGGCCCGGGGCACGGGGGCGGCGCTCGAAGCGCCTCGAAGCCGCCGCCTCGCGCCCGCACCTCGGCTAGCCCACCCGCTTCCCTACTTCACGTCGGGCCGGATCGAGCTGACCGTGAACGGTCGCTCCCTGCGGGCCGAGGTGGAGGCGCGGACCACCCTGCTCGAGGTGCTTCGCCGCGAAGGGCTCACCGCGACCAAGGACGGTTGCGGCGCGGGTGAGTGCGGAGCCTGCTACCGTCCTTCTCGATGGCCGGCCCGCGAACGCCTGCCTCCTGCTGGTCATGCGCGCGCAAGGCCGGACCGTGCAGACGGCCGAGGGGCTCGCCGGGCCGAAGGGCCTGCACCGCGTGCAGGCCGCCTTTCTGGAGGGGGGCGCGGTGCTGTGCGGCTTCTGCACTCCAGCCCAACAGCTCCTGGCCAAGGGCCTCCTGGACGCGGCCCCCGAACCGAGCGAGGCCGAGGTGAAAGACGCCCTGGCCGGAGTCGTCTGCCGCTGCAACGGCGGAATCGCCGCGGTGGCCGCCATCCTCCAGGCCACCGCCGCCGCGCCGCGAGGGCGGACATGAAGAAGCTCGTGACTGGGCGGGCCGCCTTCGTGGACGACTTCGCTCCCCAAGGTCTCCTGCATTGCGCCCTGGTGGCGTCTCCCCACCCCCACGCCCGGGTCGCGAGCCTGGACACGAGCGCGGCCCGCTCGTTGCCGGGGGTGGTCGACGTGATCACCCACGAAGGCGACTCGTGGTCCACCCCCGACGCCCCGCGTCCGCGCTCCGACCTGGTCCTTTCCGGAGTCGTCCGCTTCGTCGGCGCCCCCGCGGCCATCGTCGTGGCCGAGGATCCCGAGATCGCCAGGCGGGCGGCGGAGGCGGTGCGCGTGGCCTACGAGCCGCTGCCGGCGGTTCTCTGGACGCGAAGCGATTCAAAGAGGGCGGCGCCGCTCGCCAGGGTGAGCATCGCGACCGGAGACGTGGCCCGCGCGTTCCGAGAAGCGGACCGGGTCGTCGAGGTGAGCCAGCACTTCGACCGATCCCGGCTGCCGCCTCTCGAGCCCCCGGCCGCCCTCGCCTGGCAGGACGAAGACGGTCACCTGGTCGTCCGTTCACCGAACGCGTCTCCGTTGCGCTTGCGGCTGGCCCTGGCCGACGCGCTTGGCGTGGCGGGAGGAAGCATCCGCGTCGAGCGTCCCGACGTGGGAGGCGATGCCCTCGCGCGGGGAGGCGTCCTGCTCGAGGTCGTGTGCGGGCTCGTCACCCTGCGCACGGGGCGTCCCTGCCGCTTTGCGCTCCGGCCGGACCACCCCGCCGGGAGCCTCGACCGCGGAGCCTGCTCGGTCGAGGCACGGGCCGCGCTTCGCGGGGGAACGATCACGGGAATCGCGGTCGACCTTCGTCACGACGTAGGCCAGGCCGCCGTGACCGCCGACCTCGAGGCCGAGCTGCGGCGGGCCGCGGCCTGCCTCGAGATTTACGCGATCCCCGCCTCGGCCTTCGAGGCCGAAGCCGGCGCGAGTCACAGCTCTCCGGCCGGGGGCTCGGCGACGCTCGCGGCCAGCGTGGCCGTCGAGGCCCTCGTGGACGAGGCCGCGGACGCGATGGGCGAGGAGCCGATCGCCTTGCGGCGGCGGCTCCTGACCGACCCCGGCAAGGGCGGGCCGGGGCCGAGCCTCGACCGCTGCCTGCGCGAGGCGAGCTCCAACCGCCGGCCGAGGCCTGGGGTCGCGACCGGTCGCCGAGGGCTCGGAATGGCCCTGGCTCGCTCGCCGCTACGCGGAGCCGACGCGGCCGCGACCTTGACGCGCAATGAGGATGGTTCGTTCACCGTGTCCTGGGGACCGTGCGAGGCGTCGACCAGCGCGAGCGGCGCCCTCCAGGCGCTGGTGGCGCGGAGCCTCGGAGCTCCGGTCTCTTCGGTGAGCGTCAATCTCGCGCTTCACGCCGAACCGCCCGCCGCCGGCGTGGCCGATCTGTGGATCACGGCCCGGGCAGTGGAGGCGGCGGGCGTCCAGATGGCCGCCAAGCTCAAGGCCAAGGGCGCCAAGGGTCGCTCAGGCCAGTTGGTGAACACGTCCCATCGCGCCGACCAGGCGCCGGTCCCGGCGGGCGCCTTCATGGCCGAGGTGGACGTCGATCACGAGACCGGCATCGTCACCATTCTCCGGCTGGTCCAGGCCCTGGGCGCGGGGGCAACCGAGCCCTTGATCGAGGCCAAGGCCCAGGGCGACGCCCTGCGGGGCCTGGCCAGCGTGCTCTTCGAGCGCACGGCCAGCTCCTGGGCCAGCCCAACGCGGCTCCGGACCGTCGATCTGCCCGGCCTCACGACCCTGCTCGCGCGGGAAGGGCGGCCGCGGCCGCTGGGCGCTTCGCCGATCGGGGACGTGGCCTTCCAGGGCGCCGCCGCCGCGGTCGCGAACGCGGTGGCGCGAGCCTGTGGCGTCCGCACCATCGAGCTGCCTCTTACCCCCGAGCGCGTCCTCGCCGCCCTCGAAGCGAGACGAAACCTCGAAGAAGAGCGCCCCCGGTGAGCGCCGACCTTTGGACCCGGATGCCGAAGACCGAGGTTCACCTGCACCTCGAAGGAACGATCGCACCCGAGACCTTGTGGGCGTTGGCGCGGCGCAACCGCGTGGCGCTCCCCGTCTCCTCCCTCGCCGAGCTGCGAGCGCTCTACGTGTTCGAGAGCTTCGACCGCTTCATCGAGCTGTGGCTCCTCATGTGCTCCTGTCTTCGCGAGGACGCGGACTACGAGCAGGTGGTGGACGACTTCGCGGCGCAGTGCGTGGCCGACAACGTGCGCTACGTCGAAGCCCACTTCACG
Source organism: uncultured Acidobacteriota bacterium (assembly GCA_963760685.1). Taxonomy (GTDB): domain Bacteria; phylum Acidobacteriota; class Vicinamibacteria; order Fen-336; family Fen-336; genus CAVXEA01. The sequence continues at coordinate 770,920 of CAVXEA010000003.1, read as the reverse complement.
CCCTACAACCACGAGAGGCACGGTATCGGCGGCCGGCGGGCCCTCTCGGTCGTGAGCCGCCGCCTCGACCAGAGCGAGCGGGCCGGAGGGCCGGCGGTGCGCCTCATCGCCGACATCCCGAGCGAGTCGGCACCGGACAGCGCCGCCTTCACGGTGGGGTTGCTCGAGGAGGAGGCGAACCCGTTGGTGGTGGCCATCGGCCTCGGGGGTCCCGAGTATGGCTTCCCCCGGTCCGACTTCGCGCGCTGGTTCGACCGGGCTAGAAGCGCCGGCTACCCGGCGGTGGCCCACGCGGGCGAGACCGCCGGCGCCGAGCACGTGCGACAGGCGGTGGTCGACCTCAAGGTCCGACGTGTCCAGCATGGGGTGCGCGCGGTCGAGGACGAGTCGGTGCTGCGCCTCCTCGCGGAGCGCGAGATCTGCTGTGACGTGGCCCTGACCAGCAACCTCTGCCTCAAGGTCGTCCCGAGCCTCGAGGCCCACCCGCTGCCGCGGATGATCGCGGCGGGAGTGCCCGTGACCCTGTCCACCGACGATCCCCCGTTCTTCGGCACCACCCTGGCCCGCGAGTACGAACGGGCCCACACGGTGCTCGGCATCCCGAAGGCGCAGCTCTGGCAGATGAACCTGAACGGTCTCCGCCACGGGCTCGCGGACACCGGCCTGAGGCGCCGCCTGCTGCGTGAATTCGCGGAGGCCGGGCCGGGCCTGGGCCTATACTAGGCTCGGGAGGTGGGCGATGCTGGATCGACGCATTCCCTTTCTGGTGGGGACGCTCGCGGCGTTCCTGGCCACGGCACATGGGCCACGAGCGGGGGCCGAGACCGCGACTTCGAATGCCCAGGCCACCGCCATCGCGGACAAGGTGATGACCGCGCTCGGCGGGCAGAAGGCCTGGGAGGGGACGCGCTACCTCCGGTTCGATTTTGCCGTCGATCGCGAGGGCAAGACCCTCTTCTCCCGGGCTCACACCTGGGACAAATGGAACGGGCGCTACCGGCTCGAGGGCCTGACCAAGGAGGGAGATCCCTACGTCGTCCTCATGAACCTGAACACCAAGGAGGGGGACGCCTGGCTCAAGGGGACGAAGCTCTCTGGCGACGCGAGGAAGAAGCAGCTCGAGGACGCCTTCGCGGCCTGGACCAACGACACCTACTGGCTCCTCATGCCCTACAAGCTGAAGGACGCGGGCTGCAAGCTCGCCCTGGCCGGCGAGGAGAAGAAGGGCGCGAAGACCTGGGACAAGCTGCTCCTCACCTTCGACAATGTCGGGCTCACCCCCAAGGACAAGTACTGGGTCTACGTCAACCGGGAGACCGGTCTCGTGGACCGCTGGGACTTCGTCCTGAAGGGAGAGAACAAGCCGCCCTCGACGTTCACGTGGGCGGGATGGAAGACCTACGGCAAGATCCAGCTCGCGAACGACCACGTGAGCGACAAGGACAAGGTCCGGATCCACCACCCGGTGCTCGACGCTCCCGCCGCGGTGGCCGACTCGGTCTTCACCACCCCGTAGCTTCCTGACACCAGGCGGAGACCCGGGCCAGGTCGACGTTTCCGCCGCTCAGGATGACGCCGACCCTCCGTCCGGCGACGTCGATCCGTCCCTCCAAGGCCGCGGCCAGGCCCAGGACTCCCGTGGGTTCCACGACCAGCTTCAATCGCTCGAAGGCAAAGGCCAGGGCGCGGACCAGGGCCGCGTCCGGGACCGTCACCATGTCGGCGACGCACTGCCGCACCAGGGGGAAGGTAAGACGGCCCAGCGAGGACGTGCGCGCCCCGTCGGCAATGGTGGCCGGGTTCTCGACCGTGGCCAGGGTGCCCGTCTTGAACGACCGGGTCGCGTCGTCGCCGAGCTCGGGCTCGACGCCGATGACTCGGCAGCGGGGGCTGAGGCGCCGGGTCGCGAGCGCGGAGCCCGACAGCAGCCCGCCACCCCCACAGGGCACGAGGAGCGCGTCGAGCGTGCCTACGTCCTCGATGAGCTCGAGCGCGGCGGTGCCCTGGCCCGCGATGACGTCGGGGTGGTCGAAGGGGGGGATGAGAACCGGGTTGCTCTCGGCCTGAATGCGGTGCGCCACGTCCTCACGCCGATCGGTCCTGGGATCGTAGGCCACGACCCGCGCGCCGTAGCCCTCGGTGGCCCGGCGCTTGGCCGCGGGCGCGTCCTGCGGCATGACGACCGTGGCCCGGGCCCCGACCAGGCGGCTCGCGAGGGCAATGGCCTGGGCATGGTTCCCCGAGGAATACGCGAGGACGCCGCGGGCCTGCTCTTCCGTCGAGAGGCGGGCCACCGCGTTGTAGGCCCCGCGGAACTTGAAGGCGCCGGCCCTCTGGAGGTTCTCGCACTTCAAGAAGAGACGGGCGGAGAGACGCTCGTCGAGAGTGCGCGAGGTCACGACCGGAGTGCGATGGGCCTTTCCGCGGATGCGCTCGGCGGCGGCAACCACGTCGTCGAAGGTGACGGGGAGGGGTTCGGGCGCTGTGGTCATGGGTGTCGCATGCTAGCCCGGACTATTCACGAAGGCCACCTGGCCCGCTTCGTGAATAGTCCGATCTGGCCAACGCCAGGGCCATTCGCGCACCAGCCCGAGCCCGTTCCAACGCCGTCGTCCATCCACACCCCGTGTCGTGGCCCAAGAGGGCCATCGAAGGGCCGTCTGACTGCTCCAGGACGGATCAAACGTTTCGGAACACACGCGGCCTCACGAATGATCCGGACTAGCAGGCGCTCCGCCCCGCCGGTAGCGGGAAGGTGCAACGTTCAAGGCATCGCCATCGTAATATCCGGAAGGAAGATCGAGGGGAGAGTGACGGTGGATGCCGAAGACATTCTCGACGGGGTCATCCGCGGAGCGCTCGGCGGCCGCCGCAAGAGGCATCGCGGCACGCTTGGGTATCTCGTGGGAGGCCCCCACTCGCTGCTGAACGCCCGGAACCTGCTCGCCGCCGCGGGCGTGGCCTGGGGCCTCTACGAAGCCGCCCGCTCCACACCGGCCTCAGCCCCCGCCCCACTTCCCGCGCCGGCCACCCCCCTCCCCCCGCTGCCGGGCGCGACGGTTCCGGCCTCGGCCCCGGCGACCTCGGGTGATGGCCTGCTGCGATTGGTTCGGCTCACGATCTCGGCGGCGCGGGCGGACGGCAACCTGTCGCTCGAAGAGCGGGGGGCCATCCTCGAGCAGGCCCGTCGGGTGGGCCTCGAGTCGGAGGTCGCGGCCGAGCTTCAACAACCGCGGCCCCTGGCCGAGATCGTCGGCGGGGTGACCGATCCGGCCTTGAAGGCCGACCTCTACCGGCTGGCCTTCTCCATCGTGCGGGCGGACGAAGCGGTCTCGGGAGCGGAGCGGATCTACCTCGCCCAGCTCGCCGCCCGTCTGGGCCTCGAGGCGTCCGCAACCGCGGCCATCGAGCGCGAAGCAGCGGCCGGCATCGACGCCAGGGCCGAAGGGAGGGCGTGAGGATGGCGAACGACACACAGTGGTTCATGGCGTTGGGCGGCCATCAGGTGGGACCGGTGAGCGAGAGCGAGATCGTCTCGAACCTGGTGAACGGAAGCGCCGACGCCGACACCCTGGTCTTCACGGCGGGGATGGACGACTGGACGAAGCTCCGAGAGGTGCCACGGCTCAGCCAGCACTTGCGCGCGCCCGCGCCCGTGACCCCGCCCCCGCCTCCCGGACGTCGCGCCCACGAGATCGACTTCAAGATCGAAGGCGAGGACATGCAGTTCGTCGAGGTCGAGCTCGATCCCGGCGAGAGCGTGGTGGCCGAAGCGGGCGCGCTCATGTACATGACCCAGGGGATCGACATGGAGACGATCTTCGGGGACGGCAGCGGAGCGCAGCAACAGGGCGGGATCATGGGCGCTCTCCTGGGCGCGGGCAAGCGCCTGCTCACCGGCGAGAGCCTCTTCATGACGGTGTTCACGGCCAAGGGCGCCGCCAAGGAGCGGGTGGCGTTCGCCGCGCCCTATCCGGGCCGTATCCTCGTCCTCGACCTCGCGAAGCTCGGGGGCGAGATGGTCTGCCAGAAGGACTCGTTCCTCTGCGCGGCTCGAGGTGTCTCCATCGGCATCGCCTTCCAGAAGCGCATCGGAGTGGGCCTCTTCGGGGGAGAGGGCTTCATCATGCAGCGGCTCACCGGCGACGGCCTCTGCTTCGCCCACTCCGGGGGCATGGTCACGACCATGGACCTCAAGGCGGGGGAAGTGCTGCGCGTGGACACGGGCTGCCTGGTGGCGCTCCAGCCCTCGGTGCAGTACGACATCCAGCTCGTGGGCAAGGTGAAGACCGCGCTCTTCGGAGGCGAAGGGCTCTTCTTCGCCACCCTCCAGGGACCGGGGCGGGTCTGGCTGCAATCGCTGCCTCTCTCACGCCTCGCCGGCCGGATCCTGAAGGCCGCGAGCGGGCCGCGCAAGGAGGAAGGCTCGGTGCTGGACGCGGCCCTGGGCCTGGGCCGCATGATCGACGGCGACTGAGCGGCGCTCGAGCTAGGGACGGCCCGGAGGGGCCGAGGCCGCGAGCCTCACGAGGTCGTCGCGAAGCGCCCACAGGCATTCGCCGGTGAAGCGGTCGGCTTCGGCTTCCGCTCCGGCCCTGAACACGGTCGCCATTCCCCCGCCGAAGCTGCCGAGCCACCGCACGATCCAGCTCTCGCGAACCGCGAGGCGGTATTCGAGGTCCACGAGGGTCGCGCCCTCCGCCGCGGTCTCGCGCATGCCCACGGCGAAGAGCGCGCCGTCCCCCTGGAACGGGCGCCGAAGCGGAGCGCCGAGCAGGGGCTTCACCACGAACGGAAAGCTCCAGTCGGGCTCGCGGGTGAAGGCCGCTCGAAAGCCCCTCTCGGTTGGCGTTCGCGCGAGGGCGACGTCGGCCACGAGGCCCTCGGCTCCGACCCGGAAGAGACCCGACTTCATCGAGGCGCCCACCGTCGCCCGCAGGCGATCGGGCAGGGGTCGGGGAAGGCCATAGAGCGGACCAAGGGCGCCGTGGAAGACGCGAAAGCGGAGGCTCAACCGGCTCTCGGCGCTCGAGAACTCCCAGAACGGCGCCCCGTTCGGATCGGCCACCACGAGGCGGAAGCGGGAGGGGGCCAGGTACTCCTCGAGGAAGCGGGCGTAGTGAGGGAAGGCGGCGCGGAGACGAGCGGGTTCGAACGAGGCGCCGAGGGTGACCAGGACACCACCGCCCGCGGCCGCGGAGACGGTGATGGGCTCCAGGGTGAAGAGCCGCCCGAACGCGGCCATGGACCGAGGCAGGACGGCGCGAGCGAGGTCGCGCAGCGCCCCACCCGTCTGGCCTTCCAGATCGAGGAGCAGAGCCCCGAAGGCGCGCACCAGGGAGTCGACGTGGACCCGGCCGACCGACAGATCTTCGAGCACGTCCCATTCGAAGTCGCTTGGGCCGAGGGCCTCGAGACGGATGGTGCCACGATAGGCCCCGGCGTCCGGGCTCGGTGGGACGGGGAGCCCGACCCCAACCCGATAGGGCATGCCGCCGCGAGACCCGAAGTCGAGCCATCGCCGGGGTCCGGCGCGACGCGTCCACAGCGCCGGGTCGTCGAGCAACCGGGAGGGAGACAGCGAATCCCGGGCGAAACGCGGGCGGGCCGCGCGCAAGGCGGGGTCCAGCTCGATGGGCCCGAACCGCGAGGCCAGAGCTACGGCGCAACCGTCGATCGCGACGTCCGCGGAGACGCTTCCCTGTTCGAGCTCCCGAAGCGCGCCCCCGCAGGCCAGGGCGGCGAGCGCAGCCAGGAGGACGCCGGGCACGAGGCTGCGAAGACGCATCGGTCATCGTGACACGAGGAGGGCACGGCATCGAGCGGATGCCGGAGGAGATGCCGCCCGGAGGGATGCCGCTTGACCCCGACCCCCTCCACGGCTAGCGTCGGCCCATGGAGCCGGTCCTGACCAGGCGATTCGCGGAGGCGTTCGCCTATGCCGCCGCCCTTCACGCCCTCCAGATCCGCAAGGGAACGAACATTCCCTACCTCTCGCACCTCATGTCGGTCTCGGCGCTGGTGCTCGAGGACGGGGGCGACGAGGACGAGGCCATCGCCGGCCTGCTTCACGATGCGGTCGAGGACCAGGGCGGCCAGGCCACGCTCGAGGAGATCCGGAGCCGTTTTGGCGACAAGGTCGCGCGGATCGTCCTGGGCTGCACCGACTCGGACACCGTGCCGAAGCCGCCGTGGCGCGAGCGGAAGGAACGCTACGTGGACCACATTCGCCACGCGGCCGCGGACGTGCGCCGAGTCTCCTCGGCGGACAAGCTCCACAACGCACGCTCGATCCTCGCCGACTACCGCGTGACGGGCGACGCGCTCTGGAGCCGCTTCACGGCCAGCAAGGACGAGACGCTCTGGTACTACCGGTCGCTGATCTCCGGCTTCCGTGCCGCCGGGGGCGGGCGCCTCGTCGACCAGCTCGATCTCGTGGTGAGCGAGCTCGAGCGCCTGGCGAGTCGCTAGGATCCTCGTTCGCTCCGCGTTGCGTTGGTCGCGACGCTCTTCGTCCGACCCTTACGGGAATGGAAAGCTCGAGGCCAGCGCGAGGCTAGAATCTCCGCCATTCTAGCGGTCCTCGATTGTGAAACATTGCAGGAGCGCGGACCTGGCTTGTCGCTTGCCTGAGACACGCTTGTCCGTGAGCGAGGACGCGGGCGGAACTTCTTGCTCTGCCGACTCCGCGCCGGGCCGCACCTTCGCACTTTCGCGTCCCACGCGGCACAGGCGTTGCATTCGCCGCTGCGGGGCATGGGCACTGACGCGCCGAGGGCCGCGCGTGAAAACCCAAGCGAGGGACACTTGAGTCAAGACAAGCAGACGCGACGTGAATTCTGCGTGCAGGCCTGCCAGGGCACTGCGCTCGTGGCCCTGACCGGGACGCTCGGCGCGGTGCTCCAGGGATGTGGCGGCTCCGGTGGCGGGAACCCTACGGGCTCGGGCTCCGGCAACGCCCTCCCCGTGATCAACGGAACCGCAAACGGCAACGCGATCGTCCTGACGATCGATGCGGCCTCTCCCCTGTCCGCGGTGGGAAACGCGGCCATGGTCCAAAGCTCATTGGGCAGCGTCCTCGTCGCCCACACCGCTCAGGACACCTTCGTCGCCGTCTCTTCCCAGTGCACGCATCAGGCTTGCGCGATCACGCGGTACGCGAGTCAGACCTACATCTGCCCCTGTCACGGCTCTCAGTTCGCGGCGTCCGGCCAGGTCCTCTCGGGACCCGCCTCGCGCGCGCTCGCCCAGTTCAGTGCCCAGTTCAGCAACGGCCAGCTCACGATCAGCTGAGCGAAAGGAATCGCGATGAGGTTCATGCCTTCGGCTCGGGCGCTCGTGCGCATGGGCGCGTGTCTCCTGGCTTTCGCGGCTCCGCTTCATGGAGCAGATGTCCCGTCGTGGCGTGTGGTCCGGGGTGAGGTCAAGATCCTGTGCCCGATGACGGTGGGCGGGAGCTTCGAGGCCCGGACGCCGGCGCTGCTCGGCACCCTCGTGCTCGCGGGCGCGCGGCCGCTCACCTTCGGTGGCGACATCGTCGTCGACCTCAAGACCCTCGATACCGGCATCGGCCTGCGCGACGACCACCTGCGGAACGAGTACCTCGAGGTCGGCAAGGGCGACGGCTTCGAGAAGGCCGTCCTGTCAGGCCTCCAGCTCGGCAACCTGGATCCCGATTCCTTCCAGGGTCGAACCCCTTTCACCGGCGATCTTGCGCTCCATGGAGTGAAGGTGGCGATCAGGGGCCAGGCGGAGATCCGCCGGGACGCCTCGTCCCTCCGGGTCGAGGCGAGCTTCCCCGTGCGAGTCGCCGATCACGGCATCCCCAAACCTCAATACCTGGGAGTCGGCGTCAGGGACGAGGTCCAGGTGAGGGTGTCGCTCATCCTGAGCCCCTCGACCGCAGCCGATGGGGCGGTTCGTTGAGAAGCGCCCGATTCCTCACCCTGACCCTGCTCCTCGCGGGCCTGGCGGCTTCGGCCCAAGCCGAGCCCACGTTCCTCTCGAGGCAATACACCCGCTGCACGACCTGCCATTACTCACCCACGGGCGGCGGGCTTCTCACTCCCTACGGGCGGTCGCTGTCGCGCCAGGAGCTCTCGACCACGGGACGCAGCGGGTCGACTCAGGCCGGCAAGGAGGAAGCCTTCCTCTACGGGGCGCTCGGAAACGCGCTCGGTCCGGTCCAGGTCGGCATCGACGTCCGACCCGCCCATCTGAACTTCGACTTCGACGGGACGAGCTCCAACCTCGACCTCTTCATGAACGCGGATCTCCTGGCCGCTTACCGCGTGAAGGACTGGACCGTCTACGCCGAGGTGGGCCGCCAGCCGCGCCCCGAAGGCGCCAAGATCGACTCCTACGAGTACTGGGTCGCCCACCAGCCGGAGAAGGGGATTGGCTTCCGGGTCGGGCGCTTTCTTCCCGCCTATGGCGTGAGGCTTGCCGACCATACCGCCTTTACCCGGGCGGGACTCGGCTTCGACTCCTACGATCAGGTCTATGCTCTCGAGCTCAGCCGCAGCAGCGAGCGTGATCTCATCCAGCTCTCCGTCGGACCGGGCCGTGCAGACTCGATCCTGCACGACGACGGCCGGCAGGCGTTCGCCGCGACCGGTCGCTATCAATTCGACGTGAACCCTCGGACCACCCTCGTGCTCTCCGGGCTCTACCGCAACGAGTCGAAGGTCGACCCCAGGACGGGCGGCGGAGGTCTCGCCTTCGGCATCGCCCCCACGTCCCGTCTCTCCATCTGGACCGAAGGGGATGCCCGCTTCCAGAAAGGAACAAGCGGAGCCCCGGCCTATACCCTGCTCAACGAGACGGGCTTCGAGGTCTACCGCGGCGTCTGGCTCACCGTCTCCCCGCAGCTGCGCACCGATTTCGGCTCGACCGCGAGCGGGGTCATGCGGCTGGTGTTCGCCGCCAACCTGCTGCCCAGGACGCACTGGAACGTCGGCTTGTCGTACTACCGCGACCGCAACCGCACGAACGATCTCGTGACCAAGACCTTCCTGGCCCAGCTCCATCTCTACTTGTGACCCGGTTGCTTCGGTTCCGGACGGACGGTCAGGCTTCGACGATCTGACGGATGGCTCGTTCCAGGAGGACCGCGGCCATCTCGCGGCGATACTCGCGGGTGGAGCGGATGTCGTCGATGGGGCGCACTTCGTTGCGGATCGCTTCCATGGCTCGCTTCAGGCCTTCGTAGCCGCCGGTGAGGAGGGCCCTCTCGGTCTCGGGCGCCCGGATCACGGTGGGGGCCACCGCGCCGAGCGCCACCCGGGCCCAATCCGGCTGGCCGCCGCGAAAGGTCATGGCCACCGCGACCGAAACCTTGGAGATGGCCTGGGCCTGCCGCTGGCCGAGCCTCAGGAAGGCCCCTCGGACGCCGGCGCGCTTGGGGATCCTCACCGCCACGATCAGCTCGTCGGGGGCGAGCACCGTCTGACGGGGACCCGTGAAGAAGTCCGAGATCATCACGTCGCGCCGGTCGGACACGGACACGACCTCGACCTTCGCATCGGCCACGTAGAGCGGGGGAACGGTGTCGGCCGCCGGGGAGCCATGCGCGATGTTGCCGCCCAGGGTCCCGCGGTTGCGGATCTGCGGTCCACCCACCCACGCGCAGGCCAAGGGCAGGGCGGGGCAGTAACGGGCGATCAGCGGTGAAGCGAGGATCTCGGTGTGGGTCACGGTAGCGCCGATGCGGATCTCGTGACCCACCTCTTCGATCCCGCGCAACTCGGGCACCGCGCTCGAGGTCGAACAACGAGCCCAGGTTGGCCTTGCCGTCCTTCGCCGCCACCAGGATGTCGGTGCCTCCCGCGATCGGCCGCACCTCGCCCGAGCGCTGGATCAGGATCTCGAGCGCTTCTTCGAGCGAGCGGGGACGGAAGTAGAGGGGCGCGGCGGGCTCGGGTGCGATCGGGGCCGGCGAGGCCGACGGCCCCACCCGGGAAACCGCGGTGAAGATCTTGCTGTAGCCCGTGCAACGGCAGAGGTTCCCGGCGAGGGCGCCGCGCACCTGGTCCGGGGTGACCGGAGAAGACGCGTGATCGAGGAGTGCCTTGGACGCCATGATCATACCGGGGATGCAGATGCCGCACTGCGAGGCCCCGTGCTCGACGAAAGCGTCCTGGATGGGGTGAAGGCGCTGGCCCTGGACCAGGCCTTCGATGGTCTGGACGGCGGTGCCGTCGGCCTGATAGGCCAGCATCAGGCACGAGTTCACGGCTTGCCCGTCCACGAGGACGGTGCACGAGCCGCACTCGCCCTTGCCGCACCCCTCCTTGGTCCCGGTCAGCCGGAGGTCCTGCCGAAGCACGTCGATGAGCCTTTGGTCGCTCCGCACCCGCAAACGGCGCGGCTCGCCATTCACTGAACAGGCGAAGTCGAGGGTATCAGCCACGGGACGCCTCCCGTCTCGGCGTCATGGGGTCGTGGCCTTGCGCCGCAGGGCCGCGAACACCCGTTCCGGGGTGGCGGGGATCTCGAAGATCCGCACCCCGGCGGCGTGGGCGATGGCGGCGGTCACCGCGGGGGCGACGGCGATGAGGGGGGTCTCCCCGAGACCCTTGGCCCCATAGGGCCCCCAGGGGTAGTGGTGCTCCACGAGGATGCTCTTGATCTCGGGAGTGTCCATGGCCGTGGGGATGATGTAGGTGGAGAACTGATCGTTCTGGATCCGACCGTCGCGCAGCACGTGCTCTTCCATGAGCGCGTAGCCGAGCCCCTGGACCACTCCGCCCTCCACCTGGCCTTCGGCGGCCGTGGGATTGATGATCCGGCCCGCGTCGGTGGCGGAGTGCACGCGCTTCACCCTGGTCTCGCCGGTGGCGGTGTCCACTTCCACCTCGACCACGTTGGCCGAGAACGAGTAGCACATGTACGCCTCGCCCTGGCCCGTAGCGACGTCGAAGGTGGTCTCGGGCGGCACCGACCACCCGAAGGCGCAGAGGCCTACCTGGTTCTGGACGCAGGCCGAAACCGCGTCCTTCCAGGAGAGGCCGCGGTCGGAGGTGAAGGCCTGCATCGCGGCCCGGATCTTAGTGGCCGCCTCGCGAATGGCGTTCCCGCTCATGACCGTGGTGCGGCTCGCCACGGTGGGCCCGCTGTCCGGGACGCGGGAGGTGTCGGCCTCGACGAGACGCACGAGTTCCACCGGGCAACCCAGGGCTTCGGCCGTGATCTGCGACAAGACCGTGATCATCCCCTGGCCCATCTCGGTCGTCCCCACGGCCACGGTCACGCTGCCGTCCGCCGAGACCACGACGCTGGCCCCGGCCGGGTTCATGTGCTTGCCCATGGCCCCGAGACCCACGCCGTAGTAGCAGGCCGCGACCCCGATGCCGCGGCGTACCGTCCCCGTGTCGGCCGCGTACTCCTTCCGCTTGCGAAGCCAGTCGGACGATTGGGCGACCTTGAACATCACCTCGCGCAAGCCGACGCTGGCCGTGAGCTTGTGCCCGGTGATGGTCTCGTCCCCGATGTCGAGCGCGTTCTTGAGCCGCAGCTCGAGGGGATCCATGCCGAGCCGCTCGGCGAGAAGGTCCATCTGGCCTTCGGCCGCGAACACGATCTGGGGCTCGCCGAAGCCGCGGAAGGCCCCGCAGGGGACCTTGTGGGTCCGCACCACGCGGGCGTCGACCTTGACGTTGGGCACCCGGTAGGGGCCGCAGGCGTGCACGGCGCCGCGGAACAGCACCACCGGTGACAGGGTGGCGTAGGCGCCGCCGTCGAGGAGGTAGTCGACTTCGGCAGCCAGCAGGTGCCCGTCCTCGGTGGCCGCCGTGCGCATGCGAATGCGCCCCGGGTGGCGCTTCGACATGACCGCCATGTCCTCTTCGCGCGAGAAGATCAGGCGCACGGGGGCACCGGCGGCCATGGCGAGGAGCGCGGCGTGGGCGCCCGGGGCGGAGGGCGCGTCTTCCTTGCCCCCGAAACCGCCGCCGGTCACGGTCTGCACCACGCGCACCCGGTTGAGGGCGGTGCCGAGCGCGCTGGCCACCGCCTTCTGGACGTAGAAGGGGCACTGCATCGAGCCGTAGACGATGACGCCTCCCGCCCCGTCGGGCAGGGCGATCATCCCGTTCGGCTCGATGTAGGCGTGCTCCTGGTAGGGAGTGTGGTACGTCTCCTCGACGATCACGATGCCGCTGCGCATCATCGCGACCGAGGCCTCACCCCGCCGGATCTTCCAGTGGGCCATGATCTCGCCCGCGGCCAGCGCTTGCTCCATGTCGAGCATGGCAGCCAGCGGTTCGTAGTCGACCACGATCGAGGCCAGGCCCTGACGGAGGGCCTCCGGGGTCTCGGCCGCCACCAGAGCCACCGCTTCGCCCACGTGCCGCACATACTGCGAGGCGAGAATGGGCCAGTCGGCCTGGAGCATCGGGATGAGGTTCTCGCCGCGCAGGTCCTTGGCCGTGATCACGGCGCGGACCCCGGGCACGGAGCGGGCCTGGTTGGCGTCGAGGTCGGCGATGCGCGCGTGGGCGTGCGGGGAGCGCAGCACGCCGCCGATGAGCGACCCGGCGAACGCCAGGTCGTCGATGTAGAGAGCAGTTCCCTTGACCTTGTCGGGAGCGTCGGGTCGCCGGATCCTCTGCCCGACGCTCATTCAAGGGTCTCCGGCGGGTTGGCCTTCATCGCGCTTGCGGGCGCTAAGCATGAACGAGGTGGGAGCGACATTCAAGCGCGGTCCAGGGGCGCCCGACCGACCTCGGGCGGGACGCGATACACTCGCGAAACATCGACCCCTTGACCAACCCTGCCCCCACACCCTCGCGCCCTGGGCTCGCTTCGGGGGCAGCGCTCGCTTTCCTCCTCTTTGCCTGGGGAACGTTGCTTTGCCTTCACCACGGGCGGGTGGGGCTCATGCCGCTCGACCAGTCGATCGTCTTCGACGGAGGGTGGCGAATCCTCGACGGGCAGACGCCGTTCCGCGATTTCACGACACCGGCCGGGCTGGTGCCGATCGCCCTGCAGGCGCTGTTCTTCAAGGGGCTCGGCGTGACCTGGTTCGTCTACTGCCTCCATGCCGCCCTCTTCAACGGCCTCTTCTGCGTCCTGGCTTTCGCGCTCCTGTTGCGGCTCGCAGCAGGAGCCCCCGCCGCGGCGTTCTACGCCCTCCTGTCCGGCGTCGTCTTCTACCCGCCGTTCGGCGTGCCCTACATGGACCAGCACGCCTTCTTCTTTTCGCTGGCCTCGGTGGTGGCCCTCGTCGAAGGGGTGACGGCACCTTCCGGCCTGCGCCGCACCCTGGCTCTCGCCGCGCTCCCCTGGCTCCTGGCGATCGCCTACCTGAGCAAGCAGATCCCGAGCGTCCTCTTCCTTCCCCTGGCCGGCGTCATCCCGTTCCTGCTCCCCCGGAAGGACCTTCGCCCTGCGCTCCGGACGATGCTGATGTCCGCGGTGGCGCTCAGCCTGGTCCTGGCCGCGGGGATCCTCGCCGTAGACCGGGCCCGCCTGGGGGAAGCCTTCTTCACGCGGCCGGGCCTCGAGGGGCGCGCTCGGATGATGGCGCTCCTCGACCCGGAAGCCCTTCTCGGCCAGGCGGGCGAGCTCTTTCGCGCCTTCCGCCTCGCGTCCCTGGTCCCGACCATCGTCGGGGCGTTGTTCCTGCTGCTCCGTCGTCCGCGGGAAACCGTCGCACCGGGCCGGCTCCCCGTCTGGTTTCGCCCGACGCTGGCGCTCTACCTGCTGGCGGTCTGCGCGGCGTTCGTGATGGTCACCGACAACCAGGGCGAGAACGGCATTCCCTTCGTCTTCCTGGCGGCGGGACTGGTGCACGTCGAGTTCGCGGTCCGGGGGCGAGAGAAGGTGCACCGCGCGTCCTGGATCATGGCCGGCGTGCTCGCGCTCGCCTCCGCCGTCGACGCCTTCGCCTTCGACCGGCGCGTCAACTCGACGCGCATGGTCCACGAGCTCGACGGGGTCACGCCGGCCTTGCCCGGCGAGGCCGCGGCGTTGCCACCCCCTCTCTCGTACCTGGAATGGAGGCTCCACCCGTTCTACCGCTTCACGCCCCAGGACCTCGGCAACACCGTGGCCTTCCTGCGCCGTGAGGAAGGTGCCATCTACGTCTTCGGCGACCTCACGATTCTCTACGCCCTCACCGGGCGCGGCTCGGCGGGCGACACCCTCTGGCTGCACCCCGGCTTGACCCTGCCCGAGCCCGGGCAGCCGGGATTCGCGGAGTGGGAGAGCCGGCTTCAAGCCAACCTGGAGCGAAGGCGCGTGCGGTTCGTCGTCCGCGAGAGCCGGCAGACCTACAACGGGCTTCGCCTGTCCCAGCTGCCCCGGCTCGCGGCCTTCATCGAAGCCCATCGGGAACGCCGGATCTCGTTCGGGCCCATCGACGTGATCGAGCTGCGTCCTTGAGGTGCGGCGGGGAGCGACGGATGCGCGACGAGGGTGAGTGCGCTACGATCGCCGCGACCGAGGTGGGGAGCGACGGCATTGGCGGATGAAGCCCAGGCGGAGCGTCGCAAGGCCTACAGGATGGGAATGGCCCTGCCCGTCAGGGTCACGGGCTTTGCCGACGACGGCGCGGCCTGGGAGGAAGTGAGCAGCACCGAGGACGTATCCCAGGGCGGTCTCTCGTTGCGCCTCCACCGCAAGGTCGAGCTGGGCCAGGTGCTGGCCTTGAGCCTCCCCATGCCGAAGCGATTGCGCGAGTTCGACCTCAACGAGGCGACCTATCGCGTCTACAGCCTGGTGCGGGGGATCATCCACAGGGACGATTGCGAGCGGGTCGGGGTGATGTTCTTCGGCAAGTACCCGCCGCGAGGCTTCCACGAGAGACCCGGAGCGCGCTACCTCCTACCGTCCGATAGCGTCGCGGGAATGCCCGTGCCCCCCGAGCTCCGTGCTCCTCCTCCTCCGCCCGTGGCTCCGGCCGCACCGGTGGGGCCTGTGGCTCCCCCTCCTCCCCCGCCGTCCACGTCCGGGGAGATCCACCCCGATCCCATGTCTCCCGCCCTCCACGACCGCCGGGCGAGCGCGCGGATCAACCTCTTCGTGAACTTCACCCTCCAGCTGGTGGACGAGTGGGGAACGGTGCTCCAGGAGGAGCTGACGGTGGCCGACAACCTGAGCCGGGGCGGCGCCCACGTCATGACCTCGCTCGAGTTCGCGAAGAACGACGTGATCCAGCTCGAGGAATCCGGCGGGGGCTTCGCGACCCGGGCCGAGGTCCGCGGGGTCAAGCGCGGGCGAGACGGGATCATCCGCCTTCACCTCCGGTTCCTCGACGGTCAGACCCCGGACCGCCTGCTGGGCATCAAGGGCTAGCCGAGCCCTCGGGACGGGCCAGAGCCGCACAGGCCTCGTTCACGTGAGCGGGGATGTCGAACTCGCTGTGGTGAGCGAGTCGCACCTTGCGATCCTTTCCCACGAGGTAGGTGACGCGGCGCGCCAAGCCGATCACCGGCCAGCGGACCTTGAAGGCGGTCAGGATCACGCCCTTGGCGTCTCCGACCAGCGGGTAGGGTAGATCGAGGCTCTGCCGAAATCGGTCGCTCGTCTCCTGGGAGTCGCCGGAGACACCCACCACCTCGCAGCCTGAGCGACGAAAGTCCTCGAACAGGCGGCGAAACTCGCCGGCTTCGCGCGTTCAACCCGGGGTGAAAGCCTTGGGGAAGAAGAAGACGAGGACGTCACGTTCCTCGAGCAGGTGGTAGAGCGAGGTTCCACCGATCGCGAAATCGGGGGCGGTCTCACCGGGCTTCAGCATGCTCGGGGGATTCTACCCTTCCGCCCCTCCGAAGGAGGCGTGGCCGAAAAATAGACGTCCAGGACGGCCGAAAAGCAACCCGCGGCGAAGCAGGTCGCGCGCCGCCTCCTCGCAAACCACGGTTCCAAGGGCGTTTCGTGACCCGGCGCCCGGATTGTCGGGATGGCACGGCCCTTGAGTACGAAGTGATCGGGATCACTCATGAACGCCCACCTCGAACTCGAACTGGCCGAGGACCTGGAGGCGAGTGTCCTCAGCAACCTCCCCAACCTCTCCGACACTATCGCCTCTCCCCGGCCCTCCCCACACATCGGCAAGTACGAGCTCCTGGGGCTTCTCGGAAAGGGAGCCATGGGCGCGGTGCATCGGGCCCTCGACCCCGCGTTGGAGCGCGAGGTGGCCCTCAAGGTCATGCTCCCCCGCATCGCGGACGACCCGGAGCACAAGCGCCGATTCGAACGCGAAGCGCGGGCCGTGGCCCGAATGTCGCACCCGAACGTGGTCACCGTGTTCGACCTCGGCTACCACACCGACGGCTCGCCGTACATCGTCATGGAGCTCCTGAAGGGCCGCGACCTGCTCCAGACCCTTCGCGCCAAGCCCGCGCTCTCCCTGGAGCGAAAGCTGTCCATCGTCCTCCAGGTGCTGGAGGGCCTGGGTCAGGCGCACCGTGCGGGCATCGTCCACCGTGACATCAAGCCCGCGAACATCTTCATCAGCGAGAACGGGACGGCCAAGGTC
Source organism: uncultured Acidobacteriota bacterium (assembly GCA_963760685.1). Classification (GTDB taxonomy): domain Bacteria; phylum Acidobacteriota; class Vicinamibacteria; order Fen-336; family Fen-336; genus CAVXEA01. The sequence goes on along the minus strand of CAVXEA010000003.1, from coordinate 754,440 downwards.
ATGGACTTCGGCGTGGCCCACATCCCGGCAGCTTCCGGGGTCACCGGCGGGATCGTGGTCGGCACCGCGAACTACATGTCTCCGGAGCAGGTGTTGGGCGGGCGCATCGATGGGCGCAGCGATCTCTGGAGCGTGGGCTGCATGCTCGGCGAGATGCTGACGGGACGGCCGCCCTTCGAAGCCGAGACGGTGATGTCGACACTCTACCGCGTCGCCCACCAGGAGCCACACCTGCCCCTGCCGGAGGGTCCGTCGTCCGGGCGCCTCCTGGCCATCCTGCGGCGCGCGCTGACCAAGGCCCCGGACGCGCGGTATGCCACCGCCGAGGACCTCGCCACCGACATCCGCGCCTGCCTCTCGCCGGCTCAGGACGGGCCGAAGCGAGCCAGCCTCGACTCTCCGCGACCGGTGTTCGTACGCGCCCCCGACCTTGCGGCGCCACCGGCCGTGCCCGGCGACCCGCAACGGCCCGCGGACCCGACGGGGATCTGCAAGCGGCTGCGTGAGGCGCACCTGGGCGGCAAGTCGGGCCACCTTCACTTCTCCCACGCGAGCGAGCATCGGAGCCTCCGCCTGCTCCAGGGACGGATCGTGCACGGGACGAGCGACGTCGCCGGTGAGCATCTCGGAGACGTCCTCGTGCGCTACGGTCACCTCACCCAGGCCAACCTGGAACGGGCGGTCGCCGTAGTCCTGGGCGAGAAGAAGCGCCTCGGGACCGTCCTGAGCGAGATGGGCCTGATCGGTCCCCCAGCCCTTGCCGCTGCCGTGGGCGAGCACGTGACGCGAGATCCTGTTCAGCGCGCTCGAGCGGCCGGACGGCAGCCATGCCTTCGAAGAGCTCCCGGACACGCAGCTCGAGGCCGACCTGACCTGCGAGCTGACCACCGCCGAAGCGATCCTGGAGGCGACCCGCCGCGTCAACGACCCCGCCCTGATCGAGCGCGCCCTTGGAGACATGAGCCGCATCCTGGTGCCCGCGAGCGATCCACGCCTCCAGATGCAGAAGGTGATGCTCACGCCCACCGACGGGTTCGTCCTCTCGCGAATCGACGGGACGCTCTCGGCGCGGGAGATGCTGAGCCTCGTCCCCGGGTCCCCGGAGGACGCCGCGCGCAGCCTCTTCGGATTGCTCTGCACGGGCCTCGTGGACTACAAGGTCCCACCCACCGGGCGACCGACTCCGGCCAGACCGTCGCGCCCGCGTCGGGACAGCGCGTCCGCTACCGCGAGCAGCCTGGCCGGGGAGGGTTTGATTGCGCCCGCCTCCGTGTTCACGAGGGCCACGACTCCCTCTGCGGAGCGGACCGAGGACGACCTGCGACAAGATGATCCTCTCCGCCTACGAGAGCCTCCGCTACAAGGACCACTTCGAGTTCCTCGACGTTCCCCGCGCCGCCAGCGAAGCCGAGATCAAGGACAGCGTACACGCGGCTCGTGAAGGTCCTCCACCCCGATGCGTGTCGCGATTCTTCCCTGGCGGATATCGCCACCGAGCGGAGCGCCGTCTTCGCGCGCCTGTGTCAGGCCTACGAGACCCTCCGCAATCCGACCGCGCGCGCCACCTACGAGAGGGACGTGGCACCCGTGAAGCGGCGGCCGTCGCTCCCGGCCAAGGCACCTTCGCCTTGCCCAAAGCATGACGCACAAGCTTCCGACCCCGCCGCTCCCTCCCTCCCGACTGCGCCCCTCCCCCTCGTGTTGCCCTCCTTGCCCGACGACGACTCAGGGGACGCGAGAAACCGGGCGGCCGACACGTCTGGGCACCGCGACGAGGCTCGTGAGGCAGGAGAAGTATTGGGACGCCATCCAGCTCCTGGAGCCGGCCATCCCTCGCCTCGAGGGTCCGAGCCGCCACCGAGCGCGCGTCCTGCTCGCCCAGGCCTACTTGAAGAACCCCAATTGGTCGAAACGCGCCGAGTCCGTCCTCCAGAGCGTGGTGAGCGAAGACCCGCGACACGTCGACGCCTACTTCCTCCTCGCGGGCCTCTACCTGAAGACCCAGCTCGAGGCCCGCGCCGCGGCCATGTTCCGCAAGGTGCTCGAGCTCCAACCCGACCATACGGGCGCCTCCTCGGGGCTCAAGGCCCTCCAGTCTTCGAAGGAGCTCACGTTCCGGCTGCCATTCCTCAAGAGGGCCTGACCCCCGCCTCGAGCCCGCTCGAGGCCCTGCGCCACGAGTAGGCGGCCTCTTCATCCTGTCGCAGGAGGCTCGTCCCTGGCTGCGGCCTCCTCCTTGGGTCTCCACAGGCTGGCCACCGCACCGAGTCCCAGGAGGACGAACGCGAGGATGACCGCGACCACGCCCCAGCCCGTAGCGGTGCGGGGGATGAGGCCGCTTCCCCCTTCGCCGAGGTTCGCGACCAGCCAGCCGACGTTGTCGGCCATCGCGGTGACGGAGTGGCCCATGGTGCCCACCACCAGGCACCCGGCCCCGACCAGGGCCAGGACCATCGAGCGATGGACCGGGTACGTCAGGAGGCACGCGAGGGCGATGGCGGCCAGGATCGCGCGCAGCGGCGACAGGGTGAGGCCGAGGGGACCGTGGACGATCAGCTCGTCGGGCGCGCCCAGGGAAACGAGGGTGGCGGCCACCACGAGGCGGTGACGCCAGGCGGCGTCGAGCCAGGAAACGTCGACGAGCAACCGCCCTACGCCCAGGGCCAGGAGCACGGGGCCGAGGTCCGCCCAGTGAAAGTCGACGTGATACACCCAGGCCGTGGCCCCGAGGTGCAACATCAAGGACGCGGGCAGGGCATAGGCCAGCGCTCGGCGGAACGCGCTGGCCGCCGGGGGGAGGGGCGGAGCGGCGACGGCCTCGGACATTCGCGCCTCGAGGGCCAGGATGACCACGGTCAGCGCCGCCCCCCACCACGCCAGGTAGACGACCACCGGGCCCAGGAGCCCGCCTCGCGCCAGGAGGGCGAAGACTCCGGAGGTCGCGAAGAGCAGCACCAAGGGGAGTCCGAGAGACCACACGGCACCTCTCTCGGCTCCCGGGGCAAGGAAACGGAACACGACGGCGGCCTTGACCACGGCCAGCAGCAAGGCCGCCCCGCTCACCAGGAGACCCGCGGAAAGGCTCGAAGCGAAGCACTCGCCGGTGAGCAGGGTGACGTCCGAGAGAAAGAGCGCCTCCAGGAGCAGCAGGGTCCGGCCATCGTCCAGGAGCCCGCGCTTCTGGACGAGGAACAGCCCGAGCCCGATGAGCAACGCCTCGTACGCGTTGAGGGTGAAGATCAGGAAGAGAAGCTTGCCGGTCTGGCCCGGCCGAAGGGCCAGAGCATTGTTCAGGGTGTAGCAACCCAGGAGCATGCTGAGCGCGCTCAGTTGATAGAACGGGACGAGCTTCATCAGGGCCTGCAAGGCTCGCACGATTGGCGGCGGGGCTCCCATGAAAGGCCTCCCTCCGGCTGGAGTTTTGCGGGAGTCTACGCCCTCACGCGGGGAGGCCCAAACCCGTCCCTTGCGAGGGGGGGCCAGACTTCCTATCGTGACCTCCATGGATACCCTTCGTCGCCCCGCCCTGGCCGCCGCGGTCGCCGTCCTCGCCCTTGACGCCGCCCTCGCCCGGAGCCCGTACGCTCGCGCGTCGGCGGCTGGTTCCCAAGCCCCGGCTCGAGGTGGCATCGATCTCGCCGGCATCGATCGAAGCGTCGTGCCCGGGGACGACTTCTTCGCCTATGCCAACGGGGCCTGGATGAAGAGCACCGAGATCCCCCCCGACCGCAGCTCGTGGGGCAGCGGCTCTATCCTCACCGAGCTGACCGCCCGGCGCACGGCCGACCTGATCGCCGACGCGGCGAAGAGCCCAGGGCCCGCGGGGTCCGATGCGCGCAAGATCGGCGACTACTACGCCTCCTTCATGGACGAAGCAGCCATCGAGGCAAAGGGCCTCGCTCCCCTGCAACCGATCCTCGAAAGGGTCGCCGCGATCTCGGACGCGGCCGGGCTCGCCCGCGCGCTGGGCGCCACGTTGCGCGCGGACGTGGACGTGCTCAACAACACCGACCTCTACACCGACAACCTCCTTGGCCTCTGGGTCGCGCAGGATCTCGATGATCCGGCTCGATACTCGCCCTTTCTCCTGCAGGGCGGTCTCGGCATGCCCGACCGCGACTACTACCTCGATGCGTCACCGCGGATGGCGGAGACGCGAGCCCGGTACGAGGCCCACCTCGCCGCCCTGCTGAAGCTCGCCGGGGTCGCTGACGCCCCCGGCAAGGCCGCCCGCATCCTCGCCCTCGAGCGGCGGATCGCCCTTGCGCACTCGAGCCGGGTCGACTCGGCGGACGTGCGGAAGGGCAACAATCACTGGACGCGCCAGGACTTCGCGATCCGCGCACCCGGTCTCGACTGGACCGCGTTCTTCGCGGCCGCGGGCCTCGAGGGCCAGAAGGATTTCGTGGTCTGGCAACCGGGCGCCTTGATCGGCATCTCGGCGGTCGTGGGCGAGGAGCCGCTCTCCACCTGGAAGGACTATCTGACCCTGCGGGCCATCGAGCGTGCCTCCCCCTTCCTGCCCCGGGCCTTCGTCGACGAAGGGTTCACGTTCTACGGCAAGGTACTGACGGGCGCCGCCGAGCTTCGCGAGCGCTGGAAGCGCGGGGTGGAGGCGACGGACGCCGCCCTCGGCGAGATCGTGGGCAAGCTCTACGTCGCGCGTTATTTCCCAGCCTCCGAAAAGGCGCGGGCGGAAGCCATGGTTCGAAACGAGGTCGCGGCCTTCGGCCTGCGCATCGACCGCCTCTCCTGGATGGCGCCTCGCACGAAGCAAAGGGCGAAGGCCAAGCTCGCGGCTCTCCGCATCGGCGTCGGCTACCCCGATCGCTGGCGCGACTATTCCGGGCTCGAGGTCGCGAGGGGCGATGCCCTTGGCAACGCCGAGCGCGCCTCGTTGTTCGAGTACCGCCGCAACCTCCGAAAGCTCGGCCAGCCCGTCGACCGCGGGGAATGGGTGATGAACCCGCAGCTCGTCAACGCGGTGAACCTCCCCGCGATGAACGCGCTCAACTTCCCCGCGGCCATCCTGCAGCCCCCCTACTTCGATCCGTCGCGGCCGGCGGCCATGGACTACGGGGCCACGGGGGCCACGATCGGGCACGAGATCAGCCACAGCTTCGACGACCAGGGGGCCCTGTTCGACGCGAACGGCCGGCTCCTCAACTGGTGGACGAGCGATGACTTCGCCCACTTCGAGGCGTCCTCGGCGAAGCTCGTCCGCCAGTACGATGCCTATCGCCCGTTTCCGGACCTCGCGGTCAACGGAACCCTGACCCTGAGCGAGAACATCGCGGACGTCGCCGGTCTGGCGGTGGCTGACGACGCGTACCGGCTCTCCCTGGGGGGCAAGGAGGCAAGGGCCGTCCAGGGGCTCACCGGCGATCAGCAGTTCTTCCTGAGCTACGCTCAAAGCTGGCGAGAGAAGAGCCGGGAGCCCGCGCGACGCCAGCACATTCTCACCGACTCTCACGCGCCGGACGAATACCGCGCCGACACCGTTCGCAATCTCGACCCCTGGTACGACGCCTTCGCCGTGAAACCCGGCCAAGCGCTCTTCCTCGCGCCCAAGGACCGCGTTCGCGTCTGGTGACGACCGGAGGGTTCCGCTGCCCAAGTCCTTGGAACCCGGGGGGCCCTGCATCCGTATTCCGGGGCAAGAGCGCTCTTTTCTCGTGATCTTCTCCTCGACCCACGTCGAAGCCGTGCGGATGGCTCTTTCCTCCATCCGGGCCCACAAGCTGCGCTCCTTCCTCACCCTGATCGGGATCATCATCGGGGTCGCCTCCGTGGTCGTGGTGGGCGCGGGCATCAGCGGGCTCAACCGCTACGTGGTGGAGCGGGTGTCCAAGGTCCTGGGCGCCAACCACTTCATGATCGCGCGCATGGCCAGCTCGGGCCGGATCAGCGACGAGGAGTGGGAGCGGCGCGACCGCCGGAACAAGCGGTTGGAGCTCCGCGACTACGACTGGATCAAGGAGCGATGCGGCGAGTGCCAGGACGTCGGGGCCCAGGCCGACACCGCGATCGACCTCCGGCACGCCGGACAGGAGCTCCTCCGCACCCGGATCACCGGGGTGACGGCGAGCATGGCCCTGATCGAGGACAAGACCATCGCCCACGGACGCTTCATCCTGCCCCACGAGGTCGACCACCCCGCCTTCGTCTGCGTCATCGGCACGGACGTCAGGAAGAAGTTCTTCCCCGCGACCGACCCTCTGGGCAAGACCCTCCCCATCAACGGGCTCCCCATGCGCATCGTGGGCGTGGAGGCCGCGCGCGGGTCCATGTTCGGCCAGTCGTTCGACAACATCGTCTACATCCCCCTCACCACCTGGGGACGCATCTTCGGCCGGCAGCGTAGCATCCAGATCCACGGCCTCGCCCCGAGCCGGGAGGAGCTCCCGGCCGCGATCGAGGAAGCCCGCGCCCAGATGCGCGGCCGCCATCGCCTGCGCTATCGCGACGACGACGACTTCGGTCTCGTGAACGTGGACGAGGTGAACCGCGACGTCGACCAGTTCACGGGCGGCATCGCCATGGTCGTCACCCCCATCACCCTGATCTCGCTGCTGGTGGGGGGCATCGTGGTCATGAACATCATGCTGGTGAGCGTCAACGAGCGAACCTTCGAGATCGGCCTGCGCAAGGCGGTGGGGGCGCGACGCCGCGAGATCCTGGTCCAGTTCCTGGTCGAGTCGGCCCTCCTCTGCGCGCTCGGCGGCCTGCTCGGGCTTCTCCTCTCGGCGGCCCTCGCCGAGCTGATCGGGGCCACCACCCCGATCCCCATGCGCGTCACCACGGGCTACGTGGTTCTGGCCCTCCTGGTCTCGGGCAGCGTCGGCATCGTCGCCGGAATCTATCCCGCCTGGCGCGCCTCGCGGCTCGACCCCGTGGTGGCACTCACCAAGTCATGAAGCCGCTGGGCCGTCTGCTTCCGGGACGGGACGCCCTGGGCATGGCCCTCGACAACGTGCGGAGCCACAAGCTCCGGAGCGGGCTCACCGTCCTCGGGGTGGTGATCGGAGTCCTGGTGGTGGTGGTGATCGCCTCCATCCTCACCGGACTGCGCAAGAACATCGTGACCATGATCGAGGACTACGGCACCAACAACATCTTCGCCTTTCACCTGTCCACCGGGCCCCAGCTCGGCCAGCGCGACCGGGCCGAGTTCCGGCGCCGGCCGCTGCGGCCCGAGGACGGCGTGGCCATCAAGGAGCGCGCCCCGGCCGTGGAGGACGTAGCCCACACCGCGTTCCTCTGGCTACCCGACCGGACCCTCGCCTACGGGGCGGCCAAGTACAAGCAGGCCTCCATCGAGGGGGTGAGCACGAACTACCTCCGCACCGTCAACTTCGCCCTGCGCGAAGGACGATCCTTCACCGAGGACGAAAACGACGGACGGCGCAACGTGATGGTCATCGGCGTGAACGTGGCCGAGGCGCTCTTTCCCTACAAGACGCAGCGGTCGCGGGCACCGAGATCACCTTCGCCGGGCAGCGCTTCCGCGTGGTGGGGGTGCTCGAGAAGCGCCGGGGCGGCTTCCTGGGCGAGAACGAGGACGACAACATCGTGCTCATGCCCTTCCGCACCGCGCGCAAGGTGGCCCCGGCGACCAGCGAGTGGATGATGCTGATCATCCGTGCGCGCACCGGGCAGATCAAGGAGGCGCTCGACCAGGTGGAGGACGTGCTCCGGCGCCAGCGCCGGCTGCAGCTTCAAGGCCCCGAACGACTTCGACCTCTCGACCGCCGACCGGTTCATCGAGCAGTTCGACGCGATCACCGCGACCCTCGGCCTCGTGGCCATCGCGATCTCCGGAGTGGGACTGCTGGTGGGCGGCATCGGGGTGATGAACATCATGCTGGTGAGCGTCACCGAGCGCACCCAGGAGATCGGCATCAGGAAGGCGCTCGGGGCCCGCCGCGGAGACATCGTCCGTCAGTTCCTCTTCGAGGCCATGACTCTCACCTTCCTCGGCGGCCTCATCGGGGTCGTCCTGGCCTTCCTGGTGAGCCGACTGCTTCTCGTGCTGCTTCCCGCCCTGCCCGCCGAGATTCCCACCTGGGCCGTGGTCGCCGGCCTCTCCGTGTCGATCAGCGTCGGGCTCGTGTTCGGGGTCTGGCCGGCCCGGCGGGCGGCCGCGCTCGACCCCGTGGAGGCCCTGCGCTACGAATAGCATCCCGCTACCGGTTCACCGGTGGTGGAGGGGTCCGCGCCGTTCCGGGTGGCGGGAAACGGCGGGCGACGTCGTCGAGTACCAGCACCCAATCCACGGTCTCGCCCACGTCGGGAGGCGTAAAGGCCAGCGTTCCCTCCCGGGGGAAGCGGCCCGCGTCGGTGGCGGCGCCCGTGCGGGGGTTGAACCACCAGGCCTGCACCTGCGTACCGCTCAACGTGTCGAGGTCCACGCTGAACCTGCGGCTCGCGGGAACGTAGACCATCGCGTAAGACCCGTCCGAGCTGCGGGTGGCGACGATCCGCTTCGCGTCGACGCCCGGAACCTCGCCGCGGTACTCCGACGGGACCACGACGGCGTTGTCGGGGATCCGCTTCAGGAAGGGACGGCTCTCCAGGAGGGCGCGAGCATGCCGAAACTGGCTGGCGCCGGGGCTGTCGAGGGCTTCGACCCAGGTGCGGATGGGGCCTTCGACGCCCGTACCCCGCTTGGGGCCGTGCATCTGCCACACCGCGTGGTTGCCGTAGATGTACCCGAACGTGCCGGCGAAGAGGTCGTGGTAGAGAAACCACCGGACGTCGTACGCGTTGCTGTAGTCCTGGTCGTTGGGCGCGTGGCACACGGGTTCGTCTTCGTAGAGCTCTCCACCGAGGACCGGCTTCGCCGGGAGAAGGGCGTATTCGTTCGCGATGTGCTCGGCGGCCCTCGCCGTGAAGGCGAGGTGATGGCAGTAGGTGTTGAACGTGTAGAAGTCGAATAGCTCGTCATTGGAGAAGCGATTCGCAGAAGACTGCGGGAGCACGTACTCGCCGAGGGTAACCAGATGGGCTCCACGGTCGCCCGCGCGAAGCCCTTCGACCATGGCCTTGATCACAGGGTCTGGAGCGGAACTCCATCGCCGCGAGTAACCGACCATCCAGACGAGACCCGCGTCCTTGTAGCGCCGGCCCAGGAACTCGCCGTAGGCCCTGGCGCGCTCCGGCCCCACGATGAAACGCGAACCTGGATGGAGACCTACGTAGAGACCCAGGGCGTTGGCCCGCGCGACGATCCAGTCGACGTGCTGCCAGTAGGGCTCGTTGGGACGGGCGGGGTCCTGCTCGATGAACGGGTGGTCCCCCAAGGCATTGGACGTGCGCGTGCCCTCGGGCTCGGCGACGGCCAGGGTCTGGATCACGGTGAACCGCTGCTCCGCGCGCTTCTGGAGGTATCGCTCGGCCTCCTTGCGGTCGAGACGATGGCAAAGATCGGCGGCGTCGTCGCCCAGCCAGAAGAACGGCCTCCCATCGGCGGTAACGAGGAAATGGCCGTTGGTGGAGACCCGCAACCGGGGCAAGTCGGCCGCGCCTGCGGTCGTGGCCCCGGCCATGGCCACGACCGGAAAGAGGACCAAAGCCCAAGACCTGATCCCCATCTCGCCCCTCCTGTCTCGATACTGGGCATTCTATGTGACGGCCATTCCCTTGCTTTGTCTCGGTGAGACCAGTACATTCGGACGAAGTTCAATCACGCAGATCAGGCGAGCACGTCTCGCGTCGCCGGCTCAGAGGGGTAGGCCCACATATGACGCTGGATCAGCTGCTGCGAGCCACGCTCGCATTCGCGCTCGGCTCGTCCTTGTCGGCAGCCGCGCTCGCGCAAGACACGGGGACCCAGGACAAGGCGGCCATCGAGAAGGCCTTCCCCAAGCCCCCCTACTCGCCCTATGCGGGACGGAACTACCCCACGCGCCCTTACTTCGGTGACACGCACCTGCACACTGCCTTCTCCTTCGACGCGGGCGCCTTCGGGGCCCGGCTCACTCCCCGCGATGCCTACAAGCTCGCCCACGGCGAGGAGATCACGGCCTCGAGCGGACAGCCGGTGAAGCTCTCGCGCCCGCTCGATTTTCTCGTTGTGGCCGACCACTCGGACAATATGGGCTTCTTCCCCGACCTCTTCGCGGGGAAGCCGGAGGTGCTCGCCGACCCCACGGGGCGTAAGTGGCACGACATGATCAAGTCCGGCAAGGGCGCGGAGGCCGCGATCGAGATCATCGTCGCCTTCTCGCAAGGAACGTTCCCGAAGGACCTCATGTACTTCCCCGGCACCCGAGCCTACAAGGGCGCGTGGCAGCAGACGATAGCCGCGGCCGAGCAGTACAACGAGCCGGGGCGCTTCACCGCGTTCATCGGCTACGAGTGGACGTCGAACACCGGGGGCAACAACCTCCACCGCAACGTGATCTTCCGGGACAACGGTGACAAGGCCGCCCTGGTGGAGCCCTTTACCGTGTACCCGCCCTACGGCAGCGACAACCCGGTTGCGCTGTGGAAGTGGATGGACGCGTACGAGAAGAAGACCGGTGGCAACGTGCTCGCCATTGCGCACAACGGCAACCTCAGCAACGGCCTGATGTTCCCCGTGGTCGAGGACTTCGGGAAGAAGCTCGACCGCGAGTACGTGGAGACGCGCGCGAAGTGGGAGCGTCTCTACGAGACGACACAGACGAAGGGCACCGGGGAGTCCCACCCCTACCTCTCGCCGAACGACGAGCTCGCCGACTTCGAGATCTGGGACAAGGGCAACCTCGACGGCAGCGCCGCCAAGAAGAAGGAGATGCTCGAGTTCGAGTACGCCCGATCCGCGCTCAAGAACGGCCTGAAGCTCGAGCAGCAGCTCGGAACGAACCCCTACAAGTTCGGTCTCATCGGATCGAGCGACGCGCACACGGGTCTCGCCGCCATGGAAGAGGACAACTTCTTCGGCAAGACGACGCCACAGGAGCCCAGCCCGGAGCGCCTGACCAACACCTTCTTCAACAACGCCAAGACCGGGGTGAAGATCATGGACTGGGAGGTGGGGGCCTCCGGCTATGCGGCGGTGTGGGCTACCGAGAACACCCGGGAAGCGCTGTGGGACGCGATGCAGCGCAAGGAGACCTACGCCACGACCGGCCCCCGCATGATCGTGCGCTTCTTCGGAGGCTTCGACTTCGAGGCGAAGGACGCGCAAGACCGGATGCCCGCGAACATCGGGTACGCCAAGGGAATCCCCATGGGGGGCGACCTGCGCCAGGCCCCAGCGGGCAAGGCGCCGACTTTTCTGGCGGCGGCGCTCAAGGATCCGATCGGTGCGAACCTCGACCGCATCCAGGTCGTCAAGGGCTGGCTCGACGCGAAGGGCGACGTCCACGAGCAGATCTTCGACGTGGCCTGGTCGGACAACCGCAAGCCCGACCCCAGGACCGGCAAGCTGCCCTCGGTGGGCAGCACCGTGGACGTCGCGAACGCGACCTGGACCAACTCGATCGGCGCGCCCGAGCTGATCGCGGTCTGGAAGGACCCGGGCTTCGACCCGGCCCAGCGCGCGTTCTACTACGCCCGCGTGATCGAGATCCCGACGCCGCGCTGGACCGCCTACGACGCGAAGCGCTTCGGCAACCAGCCGCTGCCCGGCACCCGGATGACCATCACCGAACGGGCCTACACGGCACCCATCTGGTACACGCCGAACTGACACGTGCGTATCGCAGGAGGTGTCGGGTGATCCAGCGCTGGGCGGTCACGCCGTTGGTCCTCGCGGCTGCCTGTCTCTTGGCGCTTCCGCCCTCCGCGCGCGGACAGGCCAAGGGCTCGCCCGAGACGGACGCGCGCGTCCGCGCGTTCATCGAGCGCTCGCGTGGCGCGTGGCACGACCTGAACGTCCCCTATGAAGACGGCAAGGTTCTCCACGATCTGATCGTCCGCAAGGGCTTCAAACGGGGGCTGGAGATCGGGACCTCGACCGGGCACTCGGGGATCTGGATGGCCTGGGCCATGAGCAAGACCGGCGGAAAGCTCGTCACCATCGAGATCGACGAGGGCCGGCACCGGCAGGCCCTGCAGAACTTCGAAGCAGCCGGGGTCACACCCTTCGTCGACGCTCGCCTTGCCGACGCGCACCAGCTCGTGAAGGACCTCCCCGGTCCGTTCGACTTCGTCTTCTCCGACGCGGACAAGGACTGGTACACGCAGTACTTCAAGGACCTGGACGGCAAGCTCACGGTCGGTGGCTGCTTTGCCGCCCACAACGTCCTCGATGGCTTCAGCGGGATCACCGCGTTCCTGGACTACGTCCGGTCTCGGCCGAACTACGAGACCACGATCGATCGCTACGAGCCGGTCGGGGATCTCCGTGAGCTGCAAGCTTCGGTGAGAGGCGTTTCGTCCACGCGCCCTCGCACGCTCTTCATCGGGCGGGTCGATCGAGGCGGGCCCTTGGGGGCATTTCTCTCTTGAAGTGAATTCTTACCGGACCCTCGATGGGCCCCAGGACGACGGAATCTCCCTGTTGTCGAGCCAGCACGTTTCCCGGCAGGGTTTGATCCAGGCTCCAACCCTGGGGGATGTCCAGAGCCAATCCATTGAGCGGCTCGCCAGGCTCCAGTCGAACTACCTTGTGCCTTGCATCCTTTGACTCCACGTCCATGCCGATCTTGTCCCGGGCCGCCCACCAGGAGCCGAACTGGGCCATGGACCCCACCCAGGACATTTCAGAGACTCGATCGAGAAGGTCTTTCTCGAACTCGAGCTTCTCTCCGGTGGTGTTGGTGTGAATCAGAAGGACGAAGCTTCCGCCATAGGCCGCTATCTTCCGCGCAAGATCGACGGCCTCCGGCAACCGTTGACGGAGCGCAGGCAGCTCCTCATCCTCGACCGTGACGGGGAACTCATAGAGACCGACCGGAGAATGGGTTTCACGGTTGTAGGTGAGTTGAAAGGGCAGGTGGGTGAGGGAATTGTTCGCGGTTACGGAGGAGCTGTAGCGATACCCGGACGCGATCATCGCTTGAGGCAGGGAATAGGGGTTCCGCAGCTCTCCGGGCCGGAACGAGACCACGGCCGGTGTCCCCGCCACCTTCTCGATCAAGTACTTGCTCACCCGAAGCTCGCCAAGCACGGTTCCGTTCTCGGTCACTCTGCCATTGCGGACGAACGGCTGGTAGTCGGGGTACTGCTCTTCACCGGTTCCGACCGGAAACTTGTTGAAGCCTTTGGAGTGCGAAACCGAATGGCTGGCCACCTCCATCCCCAGGTCCGCGATCCGCCGAATGGCCGGGATTTCCTTCGCGCTGAAGAACACCCGATCGTCATAGTCGCGGATGTATTTGGTTTGCAGAAAGTAGGTCGCAGCGACTCCGCGCTGATGTTCGAACACCGCATAGGCGAGGGCGCCGTCGATGGATTGGGCATAGTCGATATCGTGGGTGATCAGCAAGGCCAGGGACTTTCCGAACGGGACCGTGCCCAAGGTGACCGCGTCAGGTTCACCTTCTCTGTAGATTCCCCGCAGCATCCGCAGGAGAACATCGACGGCGGGCTCGAATCCGTTCACGTAACTCCTGGCCAGACCCTCTTCCCGATTGTTGTAACCCTTGAGAAAGTACGCGCCCAGGTCGAGGCCAAACGCATACGAGTGTCCTTCCCCGATTCTTCGATGCGTAATGGCGGCGAGGCCGTCTTCGAAGGAGGCGACCGCCGTTTCGCGCGGCTCGGAATAGGCACAGGTCCCGAGGTTGTTTTCCCTCTGCGCCGGATTCCCGACAGGGATCGTCTTCTCTCGCTCGTCTGAGAATTGCCACTTGGCGGCAGCCATCGGACCGAAACGCATCTCGGCCCGGTTCCGTGAGTCCACGGCCTCGGAGAACCCGAAGACTTCGTTCAGGCCCCCTCCCCGGACATTGATCCCGATCAGGGTTCCGCCCTGGCGAGGGACGGCGGCGAGCGCTCTCAGTGCCCTGGGCTCCAGGACCTTCCCGGAAATCGTCGGATAGACCAAAACCACCCGGTGGCGAACGGCTTCGCGATAGTCCTGCGTCACCAGGAACGGGACCCCGATGGACTTGAGCCCTTGAACCAACCCCAGCCAGGTCGAGGTTGGGTCGGTGAGGAGAATGGCAAGCCGGCTCGCCGAGCCCTCATGAAAGTCTGCCCACTGGGCCGACGCCTCGTCCGGCAGGGCGGAGCGTTCCAGGGGACCGCGGACGCCGGGAAAAAGGTGATCCTTGTGCTGGCAGGCGAGGATCAGTAGAGACAGTCCTGCGGCGAGAGAGACCAGGATGAACGGGGATCGTGAGGGCTGCGAAATGCCCTGGAGTTTCACAACCTGGTGAAGGCCCGTGGTCACCGAGCGGCCGCGGTCGACGTGGTGTCCTCCCGGACCTCCACGGGGCCGCGCAGGTTCCGGTTGCCCACTCGCACCTGGACGCCGAGGGCCGCGGACCAGTTCCAGTAGCCGGTCGCCCCCGTCTGATGCGCGAAGCCGCTGTTCCCGTAGCTCACCCGTCCGGTCAGGTCCACCCGGCGCTGGAACTGGTGGAGGAACTCGCCGTGCACGGACACCGCCGGCCCCCAGGGTTGATCGTCCTGCGACTGCACCCCCAGGCCACCTTCCACGATGAACGTCCATAGCTCACCACCGCGGTGGTGCGTCGCGGCCACCGTACCCATCACCTGGCGGAAGCGCTCTGGGTTCCAATAACCCGTGTCGAAGCTGCGATCGAAGCGGAAGAAGTAGCCGAGGGCGCCCACGTCGACGCGGTTCGTCTGGTAGCCGAGGAGGTAGTGCCGCGCCTTGACCGTGAGCGCGTCGCGGTTCTGGTCGACCTCCGGGCGGGGGCTTTCCTCGCTCGCCGCGAAGTGCGTGCGCGAGTACGCGCCCGACACGCTGAGACGCGAGGTGAGGGCCGTCCAGGCGGCCAGGGTCAGGCCGGTCATCCGCACGTCGCTGCGAACCGCGACAGGAGAGTAGAAGGCGAAGTCCGAATCCACGCTCGCGGAGAAGCCCCGGTCCGGCCGGAGGATCGTGCTCACCCCGGCCCCGCCCGTCCAGCCGCCCGTGTCCACGTCGCTGCGCCGCGCGCCCACCGATCCCCGGGCCCGCCACCGGCGGTCGAAAACCCAGTCGACCCCGATCTGGCCGCCCTTCACGCCGAGAGCGTCGCCGTTCTGCTCGAGCCATTCCTGCCGGCCCTGGGCGAACACGAAGCCGGGTGCCGCCAGGGGCGCCGCCGCATCGAGCCTCAGCGTCTCCACCCGAAGGCCTTCGACGTCTCGCATTACGGTCGGCTCCGTTCGCGCGAACGGCCCCACCACGCCCGTCTGGGCGCGCCAGAGGTCGCGGGTGTCGGGCTCACCGGGGAACTGCCACATCAGCTCGCGCAGATGCTCTCGGGCCAGGGCGCGCTCTCCGAGGGCCCAGTAGAGCGCGGTCTCCGTGATCCGGTAGTCCTTGCTCCCCTCGCTCTCGCGGCCGATGCGGCCGAACCACGTCTCCGCCTCGTGGGGACGGCCTTGCCACATCAGGGTGTAGGTCATCCCCATGAGCCCCGTCTCGTCGTCGGGGTGTTGGGAGAGAAACTCCTTGAACTCCACCTCGGACTCCGGGAGCCGGCCACTCCACGAGAGGACCTTGGCCATGACGAGCTGCGCCTCGAGGTCTTGGGGGTCGATCTCCAGGGCTCGGCGGGAGGCGGCCATCGATCGGTCCATCAGCCCGCCCCATCCGGCCACCTGCGCCTCGAGGACGAGCTGCGCCTTGTCGTCCGGGTAGTCCTCGAGGTTCTGGTCCAGCTCCGCCAAGGCCTCGCTGTAGTGTCGCCCCCAGCCCAGCGTGCGCGCGGCCCCGTAGATCGCGTCCTTCCGCCTCTCGGGGAACCGGTCGCGGACCATGCGGTAGTGAGTCACGGCGTCGCCGTAGTCCGCGCGCCGCGACTCCAGGAGGGCCAAGCCCAGGAGCGCCGTCCCCTGAACCGTGGGGTCGGGGTCGTCGATGAGGCCCCGGTAGAGTCGGATGCCCTCCTCCAGCCTCCCGGCCTCCTGCGCCGCCCTGGCTTCGTTGAGCCTCCACGCGGCCGACCCATAGGGCACGCCCGAACGGAGCGAGGTCCTGACGATCCGGCACGAGAGCTTCCCGAAGGAAGGGTGGGTCGGCTCGTCCCAGGTCTTCCACTGGTAGAGACGCAGGGGCTCCCATTCCCGGCCAAGGATGGTCGCCCCGTGGAGCAGGTCCACCACCCGCTGGTTCTCGGACCGAGAGGACTGTCTGAAGTCCAGGTCCGCGAAGTCGTGATGGTCGGGCAACTCCACCCAGGCGCCATGAACGAGGTCGGGCAAACCTGGCCGTCTTTGCCTGAACTCGGCTCCTGGGCGTGGGGGCAGCCGGGCCTCGAGGTGCTCTCGGAGGGCCGTGGCCTCCTCGTCGGCGGGATGGCTCTCGAGCACGGCCTCGATCCGCGCCAGGGCAACCTCGAGAGCGCCCGTCCGCTCGTCCACGAGGGCCTGACCCACGAGGGCGTCGCGGTCGGACGCGGACCGGGCCCGGGCCCTTGCGAAATAGCGCCCCGCGTCTTCGGTCTTCCCGTCGCGAAGGGCGGTGAACCCCATGCCGTTCAGGGCCTCCACCTGCTCGGGCGACACGAGAAGCGCCTCCGCGAAGGCGGCGCGGGCGGCGGCCACCTCCCCCGCGCGCAGCGCATCCCAGGCCGGGGTGAGGTCGGCGGGAACCGCTGACACCACGCCGAGGAGCAGCAAGAGCAGCGAAGTCATGCCGCGGCTTCCTTTTCGTCGGTGGCGATGTGGCTGCGCGTCGCCTGGCCCCAGCCCCCGCGGCGGAAGACCACGTTGAGGAACGAGGCCGTGCGCTGGAGGGCGAGAAGCTGGTGATAGCCGAAGTACTCCACGAAGGCGGCTCCCACCATCTTGAGGAGGTCGCGGGCGCGCTCATAACGCTTGAAGAGGAGGTCGTCCAGCACCAGGGCCATGACGGAGAGGATGGTCCCGTACAGCACGGCCACGACGAAGATCAGAAGGGCGATGCCAGGGTTCAGCCACCCGAAGATCCAGAGGAGAAGAGTGGCGAGGTAGCCGCACAGCTCGAAGATGGGTCCCAGGGCCTCGAAGACCAGATAGAAGGGCATCCCGATCATCCCCACCCTTCCGTAGCGGGGGTTCAGGAACATCTTGCGATGCCGCCAGAGGCTCTCCAGGAGGCCGCGTTGCCACCGATCGCGCTGGCGCAGCAGGGACCGCCAGTCCGAGGGGACCTGGGTCCAGCACACCGGGTCGGGAACGATGATGACGCGGTCGTGTCTCCCGTGCTCGTAGCTCCAGCGGTGCAGGCGGACGATGATCTCCATGTCCTCGCACACCGTGCCCGTGTGATAGCCGCCCACGGCGATCACCGCATCCTTCCGGAACAACCCGAAAGCGCCCGAGACGATGAAGAGGCAGTCCAACCTGGCCAGGGGAGCCCGGCCGGCCAGGAGGCCGCGCGTGTACTCGAGCGCCTGCCAGAGAACGATGGGCTTGTTGGAGGTGCGGATGGAGGTCACGCGAGCGTCGTCCACCGTGGAGCCGTTGAGCACCCGGATGATGCCGCCCGCCACCACGACCCGCTCGTCCTCCGCGAACGCCCGGGCCACCCGAAGGAGGGCGTCGGACTCCAGGAGGGAATCGGCGTCCATGCAGCAGAACAGCGGGAAGCTGCACGCGTTGATCCCCGCGTTCAGGGAGTCGCTCTTGCCCCCCTGCTCCTTGTCGATGACCACGAGGTTGGGATGGTCGTGGGAGCGGTAGGTGGCTTTGATGGGCTTGGTCGCGAGCCGCACCCGAGTGGCGGAAGGGACGGGATACAAGGAGAAGGCCGCCCGCACCAGGTCGAGGGTGTCGTCGTCCGACCCGTCGTTGATCACCACGACCTCGAACTCCGGGTACTGCAGAGCGAGGAGGGAGCGGATGGTGGCGATCAGGGTCTCCCGCTCGTTGTGGGCCGGCACCAGGAGCGAGACCGGGCGATACGTCGACTCGGAGAGCAGGGTGCGCAGGGACCCGCGCCAGAGCCGCCGCCGGTAGGCGAGCAGCTCGAAGAAGGCCATGACCGTAAACACCGTGTAGATGGCGTTCAGGGCGATGAAATAGACGATGATCACCGCTCCCGTGCCGTTGATGAACTGAGAGGCGGTCACGCGCGCGCTCCTTCCGGGAGCGCTCCCGGGTGCGGAGCAGGGATGCCGGCTCTCGTGAGGGTGGTCACGATCAGGTCGAAGCGGCTCTTGTCCGCCGGGACCAGGGGGAACTGGCTCAGCGCCGCCAGGGCCGCGTCGCGGGAGAAGACGTCCAGTCCAAACGCCGCGGCCAGCAGGACCTCCGCCCCGGGCTCGCCCTGGCTGGCCAGGGCCCGGGTCGCGTTGCTGCGCACCCACCAGTTCTCGTCGGCCAGGCACTCGCCGAGGGCGGCGATCGCCGCCCGGTCTGCCCGCAGGGACTCGAAGGCCCGCGCCGCCGCCGCCCGCACGAACCACTCGGAGTCCCGAAGAAGGGACACGAGCTCGGGGCCGCTCGCGGCATCCTCCAGCTTGCCCACCACACGTGCCGCCGTGGCGCGAATCTCGGGATCTCGCGCGGAGAGCCGCTCGCGGGCGAGAGGCGCCGCCTCGGGGTCGCGAGCGTCGCCCAGGGCTTCGAGTCCCAGCTTCTCCTCGTCTCCGGCGAGGGCGCCCGAGGCCAGGAGTCCGCGCAGCTCCCGGGCGGCGGCACTCGCCAGATGCTCGTAGAACGAACGCTTCCAGGTCGTGCGGGTGGGGGCGTCTCGGAGGAACGAGCGCATCGCCGCCTGGACGCTCTCTGGGCGGCCGTCCGAGAGCAAGCCGTCCCGCGCCGCTCGACGCACTTCCGGGGTGGCGTCCTGGGCGGCCTCGATCAGCTCGGCCTGAGCCTCGTCGCCGCCGCATTGGCCCAGCTCCCGTACGGCCTGGCCACGCTTCCATACCGAGCGCGAGCGTGCGGCCTGCCGCAAGCGCCGCACCTCACCCATCTCGAGCAGGGCGGCGGTGAGCCCCGCGGCGCGCTCTCCGCGCAGCTCGCGCCGGGCGTCCCGCAGGACGACCGCCGTGGCCCAGTCTCCATAGCGGCGACGAGCTTCCCGGACCGGCGCGGCGATCGGCTCCCAGGCTCCGATGTGGGCGGCCAGGTAGGGAATCGCCTGGCTGACCAGCCGGCCGCGGCGGTTGCGGCGCCGGCTGGTCACGGCGTGATGCACTACGAGACCGAGACAGAAGGCGGTTATCAGAGCCACCAAGGTCAACGCGACGATGGTGATGACCCGGAAGGCCGCGGCCATCTGAGCCTCGGACCAGAGGTTGTCGAGGCCGCTCATGCTGCGACGGCAGGCGGCCCGGGGTCGCCGGCATATGGGGTACTGAACACCATCCCCGGCCGTTCATCCGCCAGAGGTGCCTCGCTCCGCGCGGAGTAGAGGCGCGCGACACTCTTGATGAGGTCACCGGGATGGAATGGCCTCGTCAGGAAGTCGTCGGCCCCGGCGGCCCGCGCCTCGTCTTCGAGACCGGCCCGGGTCTGGACGGTGAGGGCCAGCACCTTGAGGCCCTTTCCCTCCCCGCTGCGCAAGCGACGGATGACGTCGAGCCCCGTCCGGTGTGAGCTATTGAGGTCGAGCACGACGACTCGCGCCCGATGGCGGTTGGCGAGGGTCAGCACCTGCCCAGCGTGCCCGGCCCGAATGGCCGGGTACCCTGCGGAGCTCAACAACGACAGGACGATTCCGGCGGCCAGGTCCTCATCGACGGCGACGATGATCGGAGAGACACCGCCTCGGCGAAGGTCCCCCATGACTCCTCCCCCGCCCCGTTCGGGGCTTACGTCTGTCATGTAACGGGCGGCATCCAGGAAGGGCGCTTCGTCTCGGACGCCTGCTAGCCTTTGGCATGCACAGACAGTGCCACGAGTCACGACTGTCGGTGTCTCTCCTGGCCCAATCGCAAGTTGTTCTGTCTACTTGGAAAAGGGAGAGCCTGAAGCTCGCTCGGTACTGACGCCTCTGAGGAAAGGGCTCCCGCCGGCAGGACCCTCCGTTCCCTCCCTTGTAAACCTTTCACGAACCGCCGGCCGCGGGGGACTATCGTGCCCGGTAGGGCTTCAACGCCTTCATGTCGTCCGGGGTGGCCGGCTTCACACTGATCGCGGCTCCCCCACCGGGAGCCAGAGCGATCTCGAGCACCGTGCGCGCGTCGACGCGGTAGCGATCGATGCGATAGGCCATCGGGTTGCGTTCCCAGTGCGCGTCCGGGGCGTCGGCGTAGACGGTGGCCACATAGGTACGGCCCATGGGCAGATCGAGGAGGGGAACCTTCGCCGTGCGGGCGTTCTCGTCGGTGATGGCGCCGACGTACCACTCGTCCTTGTCCCGGGCCTTGCGGGCGATGGTGAGGTAGTCGCCGGGCTCGGCTTCCAGGATCCGCGTGTCGTCCCAGTCGACCGCCACCTCCTCGATGAACTGGAAGGCATCGGGGAAGCGCTCGTAGTTCTCGGGCAGGTCGGCCGCCATCTGCAGAGGGCTGTACATCGTGACGTAGAGGGCCAACTGCTTGGCCAGTGTCGTGTGGACCTGCTCCTTGCGCCCGGGCTGGTAGTAGTCGCGCTTGATCTGGAAGAGGCCGGGGGTGTAGTCCATGGGGCCGCCCATGAGGCGGGTGAAGGGCAGGATCGTCTCGTGCTCCGGCGGGTTGCCCGCGCTCCAGGCGTTGAACTCGTTGCCGCGGGCGGCCTCGCTGGCCAGCCAGTTGGGCCAGGTGCGGTGGAGGCCCGTGGGCCGCACCGGCTCGTGAGCGTCGAGCATGATCCGCTGGCGGGCCGTGGCTTCCGCCACCCGCAGGTAGTGGTTGACCATCCACTGCCCGTCGTGGTGCTCACCGCGCGGGATGATGCGGCCCACGTAGCCCGTCTTCACCGCGTCGTAGCCGTGCTCCTTCATGAACCGATACGCACCCTCCATCCGGCGCTCGTAGTTCGTGACCGAGGCCGAGGTTTCGTGGTGCATGATGAGCTTGACCCCCTTGGCCGCCGCATAGCCGTGCAGGCCCTCGACGTCGAAGTCGGGATAGGGAGTGACGAAGTCGAAGACCTCCTCCTTCCAGCGGCCGAACCAATCCTCCCAGCCCACGTTCCAGCCTTCGACGAGCACGCCGCCGAAGCCGTGCTTGGCGGCGAAGTCGACGTACCGCTTCACGTTCCCGGTGGTGGCGCCATGGCGCCCATTGGGCTTGAGGCTCGCCCAGTCGGTCCCCGCGAGACTCACGCTGTCCACGTCGGCGTAGCTCCAGGTGGCCTTGTCCACGTGCATCGCCCACCAGACGCCCACGAACTTCTGGGGCTTGATGAAGCTCGGGTCGGCGATCCTGGAGGGCTCGTTGAGGTTCAGGATCAGCTTCGAGGCGAGGATGTCCGCGGCTTTGTCGCTCACCACCACCGTACGCCAGGGGGTCCGGGCGGGCGTCCGCAGGTAGGCTTTGTTGCCGACCGCGTCGGGCACGAGGTGAGCCGTCATCCCGAAGGTCTGACGATCGACCATCAGGTTCATGGCCGGATAGTCGACGAGGGCCGCCTCGTGCAGGTTGACGTAGAGCCCATCCGCGGTCTTCATCATCAAGGGCGTCTGCACCGCGTTCGGGCGCAATGCGCGCCTGGACCGAGATCGCCGCGCCCAGCGACTCCACCGAGGCGTCGATCCCGCTGAGCCGCGTCGTCGAGTAGGGATACTCGTTCGAGTCGTAGTCGCCCGGGATCCAGAACGCCTTGTGGTCGCCCGTCATGTTGATCTCGGTCTTCTCGTCAGCGACCACGAAGTAGGTCAGGCCCTTCTGCTCGGGGAGCTCGTAGCGGAAGCCGAGGCCGTCGTCGAACAGCCGGAAACGAAGCACGAGCGTCGCGCCGTCGCCGGGCTGCCCCAAGGTGAAGGCGGCCTCCTTGTAGTGATTGCGGATGCGCCGAACCTCCCCCCAGACCGGCTCCCAGGTCTCGTCCTTCTCGGCGATCTCGACCTTCAGCACGGAAAAGCCCTCGGTGAGCGCGCGGTGGTCCCTGAGCTCGAGGCCGAGACGGCTCTCCCGCACCACGGGTCGGCCGGCGTAGTGGAGCACGTAGAGCGGCGCCCCCGAGCCCGTCAGGCGAAAGGACAGCACGAGCTTCCCCGCCGGGGAGGAGACGGAGGGCAAGGCCGGTGGATCCTGCGACCAGGCCGACGGCGGCGAGAGAGTCGCTGCGATCAAACCCGCCAGAGCGACTCGATGGAAGAGCATCTGTTTCACCCCAGGGGGCGGTTCACCGCAGCGCGGCGGCACGCTTCCGGCACTCCGAGCTCGCAGGCCCGGGCCGCGTCCACCCCGCTCAAACCCGGCATCCCCTTCCGATAGAGGGCGCGGGCGCGCCCGAGGAATCCACGGCCGTTCGACGGATTACGCTCGATGAAGCTCGTCCAGCACGAGGTGGTTTCGTCCCAACGGTCCTGGCGGCTCAGTACCTGCTCCGCCGCCACGAAGGGTGTGGCATCCTCGGGCCGCAGCTGCGCCGCGCGGGCGAGATCCTCGAAGGCCGCGTCGACCTGGGCCGCGGCGGCGTGGGCCAGGCCGAGTTCCACGTAGGCCTGAGGATCGTCCGGTTTCAAGCGGACCGCGCGGTCCAGGGTCGCCACCGCGGCCGCCGCGTTTCCCGCTTGACGTTGGGCGTGGCCCTGGAACAACAGCGAGCGCGCCTCGCGAGCCATCTGCCCTTCGAAGACGCCGATGAACTCGGCGGGATGCCGGTAGGACGTCCCCTCGCCATAGGGCGAGATCCTCTCCGGGGTTCCTCCCGGAACCGCGACGAACAAAGAAGGGTAGCCAGTGGCTCCGAGCCGCCGGGCCAAGTCCTGGGACGCGACGTCCTGCTCCGGGTTGACCTTGATCTTCACGACGCTCGACCTCAGGTACTGCTCGATCGGGTGGTCGGCCAGGAACTCGGCGTCAAGCTTCTTGCAGTAGGGGCACCAGTCCGTCCGGACGTAGATGAGAAGCGGTGCCCCGGCACCTTCCTGCTCCTGGCGGGCCGCATCGTAGGCGCCACCTCCCTCGTACCAGCTCGAGGACACGGAGCCACGCTCGAAGGCGAGGCCGAGCGATCGGGTGAGCGGGCAGGCCGCGTCAGGCATCACCTCCGCCACCGCCGAAGGCGGCGGGTCCAACGGCGCGGAATCGCCGGCGCTGCTTTCGAGGGGGTGATTCACCTCCTCTGGCCCAGGCGAGAAGGCGGAGGTCGCCTCCGAGGGGGCGGGGACCCCGGGCGACGGCAACCTCGGCACGGGCGACGGCCGTCGGAGAACGACCGCCGCAACGGCCACCGCACCCAGGGCAAGAAGCGCGGCGTCGAGCGCCCCGACCCTCCAGGTACGAGCAGGTTCGTCCCGCGCCGGAGTTGGGGCCTTCGGGGCGGCGTTCTCCTGAGCCTTCCGATACCGGGCCACGACGACTCCGCAGCGTGCGCACGCGACGGCTTCCGGTTGCGTCCAACCGCACTTGGGACAGACCACTGCGCTCATTCTGGACCCGGACGGCCCTCGGTTCCAGCGAGGATTCGGTCGGGATCAGGGCGCTTTGACTACCCGGAACTGGTAGTGGCCGGAGCCGATGTCGTAGACGACCCGGTCCCCCTCCACTCCGACGAGTTTGACCGATGCGGACTCGCTCGCCGCCACGCTCCTGCCCCCGCCGACTTCCGTGACCGCTTCCGGACGGGACGCCGGAACGTAGACGCGTCCGGTGGCGTTGGCAGGCACCGTGACGTCCAACTCCAGCCCGGCGGCGGTCCGCTGCCAGCGCGTGGCCACGGTCCCTCGTACGCTTTCGTAGGACGCTTGGACCCGGTCGAGGCCGTTGCGCGGGATCTCGGGCTTGAACTCGATCCGCCCGTAGCCAGGGGCCAGGGGCCGAAAGCCCGCGAGGTCTTCATAGAGCCACTGCACGATCGCGCCGAAGAAATGGTGGTTGCGCGAGCGCGTGGTGGCCGGCCAGTGCTCGCCCAGGGCCGTGAAGCCGGCCACGTCCGTCCAATAGCCCCAGCTCGGCTCGGTCGTCTGGGTCGCCACGACGTAGGCCGCATCGTGGTGCCCGGTCTCGGTGAGCACGGGCAGCACGTAGCGCGCGCCGATCACGCCGACGTAGGCATGGCCGCCGCGCCCGTTCAGGATGTCGTCGGCGAGCCGGTCCGCGAGGGCCGCGCGCCGGTCGTCGGGCACCAGGCCGAAGGCGAGCGGCAGGATCTGCGCCGACTGGACGAAGGGATCGCTTGCCTTCTCGCGATAGAGGCCGTCGGGCGCGAGGAACCGCGCGTTGAAGTCCGACCGGATGCTCGCGAACAGGCGCTCGTAATGTGAGGCGTCCTCCGCCTTGCCGAGGGTGCGCGCCGTGTCCGCCGCGATCCGGGTGAGGTGCGCGTAGTACGCGGTGGAGACGATCGCGTTGATCGTGGGGACGCCCTCCGGCGGGACCCAATCGCCGAGGCCGGCGGTCAACGTGTTGGCGTAGGCGTCGCCGTCCTTGCCCGTCCATTGCGGTATCCAGCGGTCCAGATACTTCTGCATCGCGGGATAGGTCACCTCGAGGGCCGCCCGGTTGCCGTAGCGCGAGTAGCTCTCCCAGGGGATGACGAACCAGAACGCATCCCAGGCCGGGGTCGCGCCACAGCAGTCCACTGGCTTGAACGCGGGCTTGCCCACGTAGCCGTAGTTCACGTTGCTCGGGGCGAGGAGCGACACCTCTCCCTGCTCGGTCTGGGCGTCGAGCATGTCCTGGAACATCTTCCGGTAGAGCCGCTCGGTGTCGAACAGGAGCGAGGCCGTTCCCGCCGTGAGCTGCGCGTCACCCGTCCAGGCGTTCTTCTCGTAGACCGGGGTGTCGGTGATGATTCCGTGCAGGTTGCTCTGGATCGCCCACGCCGTGTTCCGGTGGATCCGGTTGAGGGTCTCGTTGCTCGACTCGAAGGTGGCGGTCGCGGCCAGACCCGTGCGCACCTGCCGTACCTGCTCGACCACGGCGAGCACCCCGGGGCCGAGAGGCTGGCCCATCGGACCACTGAGCTGCACGTACTGGAACCCTTTGTAGCTGAACTTCGGGGCCCAGCGCTCCTCACCCTTGCCGCTCGCCACGTAGTAGTCGGTCTGGAGCTGGCCGAAAACGAGGTCGTTGCCGGCCGTGCTGGCCTTGCCGTCGTCGCCGAGCTTCTCTGAGTAGAAGACCTCGATGGCGGTGCCCGCGGGCGCCTTGACCCGGATCTCGGCCCACCCCGTGAGGTTCTGGCCGATGTCGTAGACGACCACTCCCGGCACCGGCTCCGACCGTTTGCCCGGGGGCCGCAGGGCCACGACCTGGATCGGCTCGTGAGTCTCGGCACGCACGATGCCCGTCGGTGCGCTCACGACCGCGGCCGCGGACCAGCTCGAGTCGTCGTAGCCGGGACCATTCCATCCCGGCATCTCCCGTCGCGCGTCGTAGGTCTCGCCCAGGTAGTAGCTGTCGTATCGAGTCGGGCCCGCGACGCTGACCTTCCACGTGCCGTCCGACGCCACGACCTGCTCCGATCCGTCGGCATAGGTCACGTAGAGGTCGAGACGCAGCCTGGGAGTGGCCCGCCACTGCGCCTTCTCCCAACCCCAATCCCAGGTGCGGGTGGCGTCGTCGTAGTGCCCGGAGCCGAGCTCGGACGAGATCACGTTCTCGCCGGGGTGAAGGAGGCCAGTGACGTCGTGGGCCGTGTAGAGGACCGTCTTGCTGTAGTCGGTGAACGCGGGGTCCAGCACGCTCGCGGAGACGGCGCGGCCATTGACCTCCAGGTCGTTGTAGGCCAGGCCGGACGAGTAGACGCGGGCCTTCGTGAACGGCTTCCCGAGGGTGAACGACTTGCGCAGCCTGGGCGCCGGCCGGATCTCACGGCACTCGCCCTGGTCGTTCTTGATGCGCGCGGCGGCGAAGCCACGGGTCAGCCACGACACCGGGCGGCAGAGCTCACCGGCGGCGCGGATCGCCGCGTCGTCGGCCTCGCCGTCGGCCGGGGTCCGCACCTGAGCCCTCTCGGGGCCGGCGATCCACTGCCCTTTCCACCCGCCCCCCGCCTGGAACGCGGTCTCGAACCACGTCGGCGGCGCCCACTCACTCGCGAGGCCCCCGGCCCACGCCCGGACCGACCAGTAGTAGCGGGTGCGCGAGGCCAGGGCTCGTCCCGCGTAGACGACCCAAGGTTCAGAAGACGGGACCTCGCCGGAGTCCCAGACGTCCGCCTTCCCCTCCCGAACGAGCTCCGGCTTCGAGGCGACGAGAAGGCGGAAGGCGCGCTGCCGCACCCCCCGCTCTTCGCTGACCATGGCCCAACTGAGCCGCGGCCCGGCATCGGCAACGCCGAGTGGCTCGGGCGCGGCCTGCGTCTCGAGGTGAGTGGGTACGAGCCCAGCCGGAGCGGCGAACCCGGCAACCCGCAAGCACGCGAGGGCCGCAACGCTGAGAACGGCCTGCCGGGTTCTCATCCGCCGGCCTTCAGTCCTTCACGCGCTTCGCAACGAACTCCTCCGAGGCGAAATCACCCACCTTGCGCGTGAACTTGATCTCGTCGCCCACGAGCTTGCCGGTGTAGGTGATGGAGATCTGGTTCCCCTGGAAATCCAGCATCTCCACGAACGAGAGGTCGTCGCCCGTCACCTTGCCGTCCTTCAGGTCGACCTCGCCCTTCTGGCCCATGCGTTCGAAAGAGGCCTTCCCGGTGACCTTCGCGCCCTCGACCTTCAGGTCGTATACGTACTTCTGCACGCCGACCTGGGTGTCGAACTCGGCCTTCCACTTCCCGGTCGCGTCCGCCGCCCGCACCGGTACGGACCACACGAGCGCGACTCCCAGCACGGCCAACACACTGCTGCCGATCTTCATGACTGCCTCCTCATTCTTGGGGTCAGGTCTGGAATTGTGAATCGCGATTCACAATTCCAGACCTGACCCCCACGCATTCTACGTCGCGGGCGGCAAGGAGTTCGGGCCGCGCACGTCGCCGGCGTGAAGGACCATCAGCTTCTGCCAGATCTTGCGCGACAGGCCGTTCGTCAGGTTCTCGACCTCGTTGACTCCCGCCAGGGCCACGTCGTCGTCGAAGTGCTGGATGTAGAGCACGGCCACCTTGCCGGTGAGCGACAGCATCTCGGAGCAATAGTCGAGGTACCGCGACAACTCGAAGGCGCTCATCGTGCGGGCAGGCAGCACGCCGGTTTCCTGGCCGCGCCCGAGCACCCACTCGGGGTCCTTGGTGAGCTGGTGCATGTCGATCACGTGGGCGATCGCCCGCATCTCGTGGATCGCGGCCAGGGCGCGATGCCGCTTGATGCGGTTCTCCAGGGTGACCAGGAAGAAGATGGCCGCGCCCACCAGCACCACGTCGTTGATGCCGGACTCGAGGAGCTGCACGAACTCCACCAGCTGGAAGGACTGGGTGGGCGCTCGCAACGAGTGGAGCGTGGCGAGGAGCCCGGCCACGATGAGCGCCGACAAGAGCGCCACCGCGGCGCGCAGGGGCAGGATGGGGCGGGCGATCCACGCGGCGCGATCGCGGGCCTTTTCGGCGATCCGGTCGAGCTCGCCGCAGACCCGCGCCAGGCCCGACGCCGGGAAAGCGGCGCTCGATGCGCTGGCGCAGCAGGTCGATGGTCTCCGCGATGTTGTCCGCGTCGAGCTGCCCGTAGCGCACGTCCGCTTCCACCGGCATCAGGGCCCGAGGCTACTTCGGCGCCTTGCGATCGCGGTTCACGGTGACCTTGCGGCCCCGGATGCGCGTCCTGCGGAGGGCGACGATGATGTCGTCGGCCCGGTCCTTCGGGACCTCGACGATCGAGAACCCGTCGCCGATCTCGATCGAGCCCAGGGTGCGCGACTTGACCCCCGACTCCCCGGTGATCGCGCCCACCAGGTCGCCCGGACCGATGCCCGCCATCCGGCCGGCGCCGATGAAGAGGCGCGTCATGGCTCCAGACGGGGGCTTGCGGGCGGCCCAGCCCGGCCCTTCCTTGCGCTCGCCGGCAGAGCCCTTGTCCGTGCGCGAGACGCGCCCTTGCCCGGATGAGGCGCCTTGCGTCCGGCCGGCCGGCCTTCGCTCACCGAGACCGACGGGATCTCCTTCTCGTCGGTCGCCCCGCCGGCTTCCGCCTCGAGCGCCATCTTGACCGCGGCCGAGGCGATCCGCACGAGGTCGAACTCCCCCGCCAGCGACTCCACCACCACGCGCACGTCGTCGGCGTCGCCCGCGAGCAGGCGCTCGCGCGAGCGACGCGCGCATCACGTCCAGCCGGCGCGAGCGAAGATCGGCGACCGTGGGCACCGAGGCGATCTCGATCCGCTGCTTCGTGAAGGCCTCGATGTTGCGCAGGAAGCGGTGCTCGCGCGGCTCGGCCAGGGTGATGGCGACGCCGGTGCGCCCGATGCGCCCGGTGCGGCCGATCCGGTGCACGTAGGCTTCGGGGGCCGAGGGCACGTCGTAGTTGACGACGTGGGACAGGTGCTCGATGTCGAGGCCGCGCGCGGCCACGTCGGTGGCCACGAGCAGGTCCACCTTCGACGACGCGGAAGAGGCCCATCACGCGGTCGCGCTGGGGCTGGGCCATGCCCCCGTGCAGCGCCTCGGCCCGGTAGCCGTGGGCGCTCAGCGTCTCGACGAGCTGGTCCACCTCGAGCCGCGTCCGGCAGAAGACGAGCGCCGAAGTCGGGTTCTCCATGTCCAGCACGCGGCCCGAGGGCCAGCGGCTTGTGGGCGCGGGGGACGATGAAGGCCACCTGCCGCACCTGCGGCAGCTTCCCCGCGGCGGGCTTCTCGCGGGCGATGGTCAGGCGCGCCGGGTTCCGCAGGTGCCGCTGCGCGATCGCGGCGATGCGGGGCGGCATGGTGGCCGAGAAGAGCACGGTCTGCCGCTCGGCGCGGCGTGGCCAGGAGGATCGCCTCCAGGTCCTCGGCGAAACCCATGTCGAGCATCTCGTCGGCCTCGTCCAGCACGACGATGCGGACGGCGTCGAGCCTCAGGGTGCGACGCCGGATGTGATCGAGGGCGCGCCCGGGCGTCGCCACCACGACCTCGGCGCCGCGCTTCAAGGCGCGGATCTGCTGGTCCATGGCCGCCCCGCCGTAGAGCGGGAACGACGCTGAGGCCCACGCCCTTGGCGTACTTGTGGATCGCCTCGGCGACCTGCATCGCCAGCTCGCGGGTGGGCACGAGGACGAGGCCGCTGGTGCGGCCCCGCTCCTGGCCGTCCTCGGCGATCCGCTGGAGCATGGGCAGCGCGAAGGCCGCGGTCTTGCCGGTGCCGGTCGCCGCCTGGCCGAGCACGTCGCGGCCGGAGAGCAGCACGGGGATGGCCTCGCGCTGGACCGGAGTCGGCTCTTCGTAGCCGAGGGCGGTCACGGCGCCCACGAGCGCCTCGCGCGAGGCCGAGCGAGGCGAAGTCGGCGGGCTTGGCTTCTGGAGTCTCTGGGGTCACGTGGCCGTGATAGTACCGCGACGCGTCGCGAAAGGCCCGGGCGGACCTTCGCTTCAGTTGCCGGTCGCCAACCGCGACTCCTTGACGACCGCCCCGCCCTTCATGACGAAATGCACGCGTTCCAGCTCGGTGATGTCCTTCAAGGGATCGCCGGCCACGGCCACGACGTCGGCGAGCCTGCCCGCTTCCAGAGCGCCCAGGTTCGCCTGGTCGAGCAGGGCGGCCGCCACCGTGGTCGCGGACTGGATGGCCTGCATCGGCGTCATCCCGTAGCGGACCATGTAGGCAAACTCCTTGGCCTGGTTCTCGGTCCACGCATACCCGCCCGCGTCGGTGCCATAGGCGATCCGAACCCCCTTCTTGAGCGCGTTGGCGAAGGCCTTCCGCTCCAGCTCGACCATGTCCTTCCAGATCGGCGCCCCCGCGGCGGCGCGGCCCTCGGCCACGTACACCCCGACGTAGATCGTCGGGCACCAGTACGTCCCCCGCTTGACCATCAGGTCGATCATCTCGTCGTCCAGGCCGTCCCCGTGCTCGATGGTGTCGGCGCCCGCGTGGAGGGCCGACTCGATCCCCTCTCGGCCCATCGCGTGGGCCGCGACCTTTCGCCCGAGACGGTGGGCCTCGTCCACCAGCGCCCTCACCTCCTCGTCCGTGAAGTTCACCCAGGAGTGGAGGGCGCCGTCCTTCAAGAAGTAGCGGCGGTCGGAGTAGTACTTGATCCAGTCCGCCCCGTACTTCACCTGCTCGCGCACGGCCCGCCGCGCGTTGTCGGCGCCGTCGATGATCTGGACTCCCTCTGGCATCTTCAGCTCCCAGGAGTAGCCGAGGAGGGGATACATGCCGGTGGGGGCGAAGGCGCGCGTGGCGACGAAGAGGCGCGGGCCGGGGACGATGCCGCGGTTGATGGCGGTCTTCAGGTCCACGTCGGCATACATGGCGCCCTCCGTCTCCAGATCGCGGAGGGTGGTGAAGCCGTTCGCGAGCGCGGTACGCGCGGCCGCGGTCGCACGGATGGCCCGGTAGGGAATGGACTCCTTCAGGAGCTGCTCGTCATAGTCGGCGCTCGTGATGTCCCCCTGCAGGAGGACATGGGTGTGGGCGTCGATGAGCCCGGGCAGGCAGGTGGAATGCGACAAGTCGATGATCCGCGCACCGGCCGGCACCGCGATACGCGGGCCCACTTCCCTGATCCGCTCGCCTTCGATCAGCACCACCGCGTTCTCCATCGCCGTGGACTGTCGGCCGTCGATCAAGCGACCGCAGCGAAGGGCGCTGAGCGTGGTGACGGGCGTCTCCGCCAGGAGCGGCGCCCCGAAGCCGGCCAGGCCGAAGAACACGATGGGCACCAGCGACGGAGGGAGTTTCATGCGCCCGTTCTACGCCGCCGGACCTGGAGGGTCAACTACGGGACCCCGGCGCGTCAGCTGCCGGTGGGAAAGTCGACCATGTCCGAAGCCTTCAGGGAAGGCTCCTCTTCCTCGGTGGCCTGGGCCTGGCGAGCCAGATCGAGGTGCGCGCCCATCTCGCTCCGGGCCCGCCCGGGGTCGCGGTCCCGGATGGCCTGGTAGATCCGGCGGTGCATCTCCGCCGATTCCTTCAGGTCCTTGGCCCGCTCGACCGTCTTCTGGCGTCCCTCGTAGACGAGGGAGCTGACCATCTCCACGAGGGCGGCGAGCACGGGATTGGCGGACGCCGCCGCCACCGCGCGGTGGAAGCGGACGTCGTGCACCAGGAAGGCCTGCGGCTCGTCCAGGGTCGCGAACATTCCCGCGACCTCTTCCGACATGGGGGCCAGGCGTTCTCCGGTGACGCGCTCGGCGGCGAGGCCCGCCGCGCCGATCTCGAGCACGCGCCGCGCCTCGAACATCTCGTCGCGCGTGAAGCCGTGAAGGGCGGCGAGGAACCCGAGGGGCTGGGCCCCGAGCCGGGGCGGCCCCCCGGTCACGAAGGTCCCGGCACCGTGGCGCGCTTCCACCACACCCATGCCCGTCAGGGCCTGCAGCCCCGCGCGGATGGTGGGACGGCTCACCCCGATGTCGTGGGCGAGCTGACGCTCCGGGGGGAGCTGGCTGCCGGGCTTGAGCCCGCCCCTTTCGATGAGCACGGCCACGTGGCGCACGACGTGCTCGACCGCGAGCCCTTCGCCGGCTCTGGTCTGCTTCGGTTCCCGCTTTCGAGTCGGCAACGTCTTTCCTCTCCCCGACGCTCCTGGGAGCGCGCGGTCGAATCCCTCAGCGCGAGACGCGCGCGCCTCCGCCCTTCATCACTCGCTCCACTTCCGGCAGGGTGACCATCGTGGTGTCGCCCGGCGTGGTCATGGCCAGGGCGCCATGGGCCGCCCCACACTCGACCGCATACTGCGGGCCCTTGTCGGAGAGAAAGCCGTAGACGAGCCCGGAGGCGAACGAGTCGCCGCCCCCCACCCGGTCGAGGATTTCCAGGCTCTCGCGCCGCTTCGCCTCGTAGAGCTTGCCGTCGTGCCAGCAGACGGCTCCCCAGTCGTTGACCGTCGCGGTCTTGGCGTTCCTGAGGGTGGTGGCGACGACCGAGAAGTTCGGGAAGGCCGCGACCGCCTTCTCGATCATGCGCCCGAACTGCGTGGGGTCGAGCGCCTGCAGGTGCTCGTCGACCCCGGGCACCTCGAAGCCGAGCGCGGCCGTGAAGTCCTCCTCGTTGCCGAGCATCACGTCGACCAGGGGCGCCAGGTCGCGGTTGACTTCCTGGGCGCGCTTCTGGCCGCCGATGGACTTCCACAGCGACGCCCGGTAGTTGAGGTCGTAGGAGACGACCGTCCCGTGGCGCTTGGCCGCGGTCATGGCCTCCTTGGCCACGGCCGCGCTCTGCTCGGAAAGGGCGGCGAAGATCCCGCCGGTGTGAAGCCAACGCACACCGTCGCGACCGAAGAGCGCGTCCCAGTCCGTGTCGCCCGGCTTCATCTGCGAAGCCGCGGTGTGACCGCGGTCCGAGCAACCGAGCGCGGCCCGCACGCCGAAGCCCCGCTCCGTGAAGTTGAGCCCGTTCCGGGAGGTCCGGCCAACGCCGTCGTCCGGCACCCAGCGCACGAACGACTGGTCGACACCGCCCTGATAGATCAGGTCCTCGATCAGTCGGCCTACTGGATTGTCCACGAATGCCGTCACGACCGCGGTGGTCAAGCCGAAGCATCGCTTGAGCCCGCGCGCCACGTTGTACTCGCCGCCGCCTTCCCAGGCCTTGAAGGAGCGCGTGGTCGCGATGCGGCCTTCCCCGGGGTCGAGGCGCAGCATCACCTCGCCGAGGCTCACGAGGTCGAAACGGCAACCCGCCCGCGGCTTGATCTGGAGCTTGCCCACGAATCATCCCTCCGCGAGCGGAAGTTAGCCCCGGTCCGAGACGCTGTCAATGGTCCAGAGGGGGGAGGGGACCCACCCTTGTGGACTGACCACTGCCCCCGCTGCCTAAACCATCGCCTCGCGGCGCACCTCGTCCCGCTTGCGAAGATAGAAATCCACGAGCCGCGGCACGTAGTCGGCGAGGGAGGGGCACTCGAGACCGAGAGCGCGAAGATCGGCGGTGGCCTGCGTGGCGTCGTGCCAGACCGCGTCGTCGAAGTAGTCGAGGGCTTCGGCCGGCATGCCGAAGAACCGGCGCACCGGGCCCGGCGCGAACGCGGCCCTCGCCAAGCGCAGGGGCACCGGGAGGTAGGCGAAGCGTTTGCCGAGGCCCTGGGCGAACATCCGCGCGATCTCGACCGGACCATGGGGCCTGGGGTCGGTGAGGTGGTAGGTCTTGCCCCGCGACACTTCGGCGGCCGAGAGCCGGCAGAGCGCCTCCACCACGAAGTCCACCGGTACCACGTTGACGGTGCCGTCGCCTTTGCCGAGGCGAATGAAGAGGCCGGGTGAGGGAAGGCGCTCCATCGCGCGCAGGACGAAGTACGGCCCGTCGAACTTTCCGGTCTCGCCGGTACGCGAATCCCCCACCACCACCCCTGGACGGTAGATGGTCCGGGGCAGCGGGCTCCGGGCCACCTCCACCTCCGCCAGGAACTTCGTCTCCTCGTAGTGGTTCTTGAACCCCTGGCCCACGTCCAGATCCGTCTCGCGGAAGGTGCCCTTGTGGTTCCCCGAGACGTAGGCGGTCGAGACGTAGTGGAGGCGATCGAACCCCTTCGCCCCGGCGAGGAACTCCAGGACGTTCGTGGTCCCGAGGACGTTGATGCGTTGGGCCAGCTCGCGACCGACGGCGAGGTCGTAGACCGCGGCCAGGTGGTAGGCCTCCGCCACGCCTTCGCGCAGCGCCTTGGACTCGTTCGGTTCGAGCCCGAGGCCCGGCACCGTGATGTCGCCGGTCACCAGGCGCAAGCGGCCTCGCAGGTGGGAATGCGCGGCTTCGAGGGCCTCGACCGACTGTCGGGCAGTCCCCAGGAACTTCTCCTGGACGAGACAGGAGACGCGAGCGGCAGGCTTCAGCTCCAGGAGACGCGGCAGAAGACGCATCCCGATGAAGCCGGGGAAGCCCGTGAACAAGATGGACTGAGCGTCGCTCATGGCGTCCTTGGCAAGCGTCAGGCCACGACCGCCGGGTCCTCGGGCGATCCCGACCATCTTGTCATGTTCGCAGCGCCCTCGTCCGTGATGAAGATGACGTCCTCGTGGCGGACGCCGATCTCGCCCGGGATGTAGATCCCGGGCTCGTCGCTGAAGCACATCCCGGGCCGAAGGCGCGTCGTGTTCCCCTTCACGAGATAGGTCCACTCATGGCCGTCCATGCCGATGCCGTGCCCCACCCGGTGCGTGAACTGCTCGTAGTCCCGGCCGAATCCCGCCTCTTCGATGATGGCGCGCGCGGCGCGGTCCACCGCCTGGCACTCGACTCCAGGCCGGGCCGCCTCGAACGCGGCGGCTTGCGCGCGCCTCACCACGTTCCAGAGCGTCCGCTGCCTGGGCGTGGGGGGAGCACCGAAGACCATGGTCCGCGTGATGTCGCTCTCGTAGCCGTGGAGCGTACCGCCGCCGTCGATGAGCACCACGTCCCCGGGCGCGAGCGGCCGTGGCTTCGTCGTTCCGTGCGGGAACGCGGCGTCTGCGCCGAAGAGCACCAGTGAGCCGCCCTTGATGCCCAGCCGCTCGTGGGCCTCACGGCTCCAGGCCGTGGCCTCGGCCTGCGCCATCCCGACGCGAAGCGAAGCGAAGACCGCGCGGTGCGCGTGGACGGTGATCTCACAGGCGCGCCGCAGGAGGGCGATCTCGTGCGCGTCCTTGATCATCCGGCAGCCGGCGGTCACCGGGGTCGCGGGGCTGAGGCGCGCGGCCGGGGCCGCGGCTCCGATGGCGTGGGCGAAGGCGAAGGGCATGCTCTCCTCGATGCCGATCTGCCCCGCGAGCACGCCACGGTCCTTGAGGACCTTTGCCAGGAGCGCGAACGGCGACTCGTGTTCCTCCCACGCCCGGACGTCGCTGCCGATCTTGATCTGCTCCAAGGCACGCCGCTTCTCGAAGGCGGGCGTCACCCAGGCCGGCTCGCCCTCTCGGGTGAGGACGAGGCCGAAGAAGCGCTCGCTCAGCTCCCACTCGGCGCCCGTGAAGTAGCGGAGGCTCGTTCCGCAGGCGAGGACGACCGCGTCCTGTCCCGACTCGGCCATCAGCTGCTGTGCGCGCAGGAGGCGGGCTCGACGCTCGTCGACGGTGATCGGAGAGACGCCGTCGGTCATCGGCTTCAAGGCTGCGATCGGACCCGGCAGGCGTTCTTTGGCCTGGGGGCCAGCCGGCAGGGCGGCACCGGCCACCGCCGCACCCGAGCTTCGCAAGAGGCCACGCCGCGAGATGGCGCTCATGGCTTGCGCGAAGGGGCCGGGCAGCAGCCCGGGCGACAGACGTCGGGGCTGGGCCCGCGTTCTCCCACCGTCGGGCGGGGCCTACCGTCGGCCATCCGCTCCCCGACCAGCTCGCGAATCATGCGCACGAACGCGGGGTGAGTTCCCGCGGTGGCGGCGCGGACCATCCGGAGTCCGAGGGCTTGGGCCTTCGCCTGGGCTTCGGTGTCGAGATCGTAGATCACCTCCATGTGGTCGGAGACGAACCCCGTAGGTGCTATCACGACGTCCTTGACCCCGGAGGCGGCGAGGGACGCCAGGTGATCGCCGATGTCCGGCTCGAGCCAGGGCTGCTGGGGTGGGCCACTGCGACTCTGGTAGGCGAAGGTCCACTCCGGTCGGCCCACCGCCTGGGCCACCAGGCCTGCGACCTCGTGGAACTGGGCCGCGTAGTCGCTCCCGGTCGCCTGAGCCTGGGGGATGCTGTGCGCGGTGAAAACGAGGGCGGCGCCGGCCCGCGCTTCGCTCGACACCCGCTCGAAGGCCGCGGCGACCTGGGCCACGTTGGCCTCGATGAAGCCGGGATGGTTGTAGTAGAGGCGAAGCTTGTGGATCTCGGGCGCCACCTCCCCCACCTCCTGGCGCGCGCGCACGATGTCGTCCAGATACTGCCGGCAGCCCGAGTAGCTGCCGTAGGCGGAGGTCACGAAGGCGAGGGCGCTCTTGATCCCGTCGCCCGCCATCTCGCGCAACGTATCGACCAGGAAGGGGTACCAGTTGCGGTTGCCCCAGTAGACGGGGAGGTCGGGACCATTCGCCAGAAGCTCATCGCGGAGGGCCGCGACAAGCACGCGGCTCTGTTCGTTGATCGGGCTCACGCCCCCGAAATGCTCGTAGTGCGCGGCCACCTCGCGCATCCGTGCCGGAGGGACGTTCTTGCCGCGGAGGACGTTCTCGAGGAAGGGCATGACTTCGTCCCTGCCTTCGGGACCGCCGAACGACAGGAGAAGAATCGCGTCGTGAGGAGAAGGCATGCAGGATCATGCTAGCCCAAGTCCGCGAAAGCGTCGGCGTCCGGTGGGTTAGACTGCCGCACGACGACATGATTGCCCCCACCCTGGACGAGACGCGGCGGCGGCTCCTCGGCGAGGAGCGAACGCTCCTCGGAGAGCTCACGGACTGGATCGCGCGTCTGGGTGCGCCCGAAGAAGCCCGGAGGGCGCTCGCCTCGTCGGTGGCCCAGCTCGACGAGCCTTTCCTGTTGGTGGTGGTGGGAGAGTTCAACGCGGGAAAAAGCGCGCTCATCAACTCCCTGCTCGGCCAGCGCGTGCTGGACGAGGGGATCACGCCGACGACGGAGCGGATCGGGCTCCTTCGGCACGGGGAGGCCGTGCAGCGCGAGGTCACCGAGGGAGGCGAGCGGTGGACGGCGCCGGCCGAGGTGTTGCGCGATCTCGTGATCGTCGACACCCCCGGCACGAACGCGGTCTTGCGCGAGCACGAGGCGCTGACCCGCGACTTCCTGCCCCGGGCCGACCTCGTGCTGTTCGTGACTTCCACCGACCGGCCGTTCACGGAGAGCGAGCGGGCGTTCCTGGAGGCCATCCGGGACTGGGGCAAGAAGGTGGTGCTCGTCCTGAACAAGGCGGACCTCCTGGAGCGGCCAGAAGACGGCGACACGCTGATGAGCTACGTCAAAGACCAGGCGGAGCGGACGCTCGGGTTCTCACCCGAGGTGTTCCTGGTCTCGGCTCGCTCGGCCCTGCGCGGCCGGTTGTCGGGAGACACGGCACTCGTCGACGGCAGCGGGCTCTTGGCCTTCGAAGCCCGCGTCACCGCCACTCTCGACGAGGCGGAGCGCTTCCGGTTGAAGCTGCAGAACCCGCTCGGGGTCGCGCGGCATGCCCATCGCGAAGTGTCGTCCCTCGCCTCCGGGCGGCTCGACCTCCTGGAGGACGACGTGCGCACCCTCGAGGCGGTGGACAAGGACCTCGCCACGCGGAGGGACGAGCTCGAGCGCGATTTCCGGCTGCGGCTCGCCGAGGTGGAGAAGATCCTCCTCGAGTTCGAGCGGCGGGGCAACGGCTTCTTCGACGAGCGGCTCCGGCTGGCCCGACTTCGCGAGCTCCTGAACCGCGACCGCCTCCGTGAGGACTTCGAGAGAACCGTGGTGGCCGACCTCCCGCGTGACGTGGAGCGCCGGGTCGAGGCGATGGTGGATTGGATGGTCGCGGTGGAGCTCCGTCAGTGGCAGGACGTCATGGGCCGACTGGCCGGGCGCCAGGCCGCGCATGCCGACCGCATGGTCGGGCGGGTGGACGACCGCTTCGAATACGACCGCCAGCGGCAGCTCGCGGCGGTGAGCTCCGAGTCGCGGCGGGCGGTGGAGAGCTTCGACGGTGCCGCAGAGGCGAGGCGTCTGGCCAGCAGCGTCCGCGACTCGATCGCGCAGACGGCGCTCCTGCAGGTCTCGGCCCTCGGCCTCGGCGCGATGGTAGCCGCCCTCGCCAGCACCACCGCCGCCGACGTCACCGGCCTCGCCGCGGCCGGTGCCCTCTCCCTGATCGGCTTCCTCATCCTCCCCGCCCGCCGTCGCAAGGCCCGCTCCGAGCTCGCGGCTCGGGTCGCGCAGCTACGCGATCGGCTCAGCACCGCCCTGCGCGAGAGCTTCGAACGAGAGCGCGATCGGAGCGCCGGGCGGATCCGCGAGGCCATCGCGCCTTACGCCCGCTTCGTGCGGAGCGAGCGGCTGGGCCTCGAGGAGGCGTCAGCTGCCCTCACCCGGATCGGGCGTGACCTGGAGACGCTGGGGGCTCGTGTGGAAGCGCTGGGGCGCGACTAAGAGCAGGCGGCACTCACCTCATATTCGCTCTGGACAAGACCGCCTCGAAAGCTCTTCGTGGCAACGTGACGAAGCAGGACGTCCCGCGGCAGGGCGCCAAAAAGGGGTATCCCGGTCCCGATGAGAACGGGGACACGGGTGATGACGAGCCGGTTGACCAGGCCCGCGCGGAGGAAGCCTTGAACCGTAATGCCGCCATCCAGGTACACGTGCTGTACTCCGCGGCCAGACAGTGTGGCAGCGATGTCGGCTGGCGGGCCACTCATTTGCTCGACTCGACCTCCGCGGCTGGCCGCGGTGGACAGCTCCAGCGGCCGACCGCTCAGAACCACGACCTGCCTCTCGCCGTACGGCCAGGTGCTGAAGCCCAGGACGGTCTCGAAGGTCTTTCGGCCCATGACGATCGTGTCCACGGTGGCGATGAACTCATCGTACCCATGTGGCTCATCGCCCCCTGCGTCCAGGAAGTCCAGCTCACCCTTTGGCCGAGCGATGAAGCCATCCACGCTGACGCCAACAAAGACGGAGATCTTCATCTACGCTCCCGCCTCGTGCCCGCCTAACCTGTAGACCAGCTGCGGACCCGCACTTGCCACGGCAGCCACATCGTGAAAATACCGAGCACCAATATCCGGGGTCAAGATGATAAGCGCCCGCGCGGGTTGGCCGTGGGGGTTGCTGAACTGATGGACTGATCCCCGGGGCGTGCGCATCCACTCCCCAGGCTGTAGATCGCGCATCACGCCATCGACGCCGTAGCGCAGAACACCGACCAGGACGTATACGCATTCCTCGTTGAGTGTGTGACCGTGGGGCGGGGGAACCATCGCGTTCGGTGGCACGTCGAGCTCGAACACCCCCAGACCACCGGTGGCGCTGCCGTCGATGACGTAGCGGATGCGCAACTGGCCGACCATAATCAGGTCAGCCGACGGCGACGCGTCGCTGTTCATCACGGCCTCCTTGTCACGCCTCCTTCATGTCCGCCCACCCCGGGCTGCGAGCGTCCAATATGCTCAACGCTCGTCTGCTTCATCCCCTTGTTGGACCGCCTCGTGCTTCCTCCAAAGACGCCCGCGCTTCGCGGAGAATTCGAATGCCTCCGCGAACCACGAGACCGCACACCACAGCGCCGATGATCAGGTCGGGTGCTGACGATGCAGTCGCAGATACCAGTATTCCGGCGAGAATGACCCCGACATTGGCCTGGACATCGGTCGTAGAGAAGATCCAGCTCGCACGCATGTGCACTTCGCCGTGGCGGTGTTTCCGGAGCAGGTACAAGCAAGCCGTGTTGGCAGCGAGTGCCATGACGGACACGCCAATCATGAGGCCAGACGAGGGCTCGCTTCCGTAAAGCCACTTGCGGAGAACCTCGACAAGCACGAGGCAGGCAAGTCCGAGCTGAATGCAGCCGCTTGCAGCGGCCGCATGGGCCTTGCGCACGGAGCTTGCGCCCACAGCCAGAAGTGCGACTCCGTAGACTCCGGCATCTGCCAGCATGTCGAGCGAGTCTGCGATGAGCCCCATCGACTGAGCCAACCATCCGGTCGCCAACTCGACGACGAACATGACGCCATTGATGGCGATCAGGAGAAGCAGCGTGCCGCGCTCGACCTGGGCCGTCGTCACAAGCTCATCCTGACCGGTGGCCGCGTGACTCTCCCGACGGTCCGTCCACCCTGGGAATGAGCTGCGAGCGTCCAATACGCTCAACGCTCGTCAGCTTCGTCCTTTGTTGGGCCGCTCGTGAATCCCGCGACAACCCAATCACTTGTTGAGGTTGAAGATGTGGTGCGAGATTCGCCACTGGCCGTCTTTGCCTCGCCGCATCACATCGAGGTACTGACGCTCTTGTCGGATTGTCTGGCCACCACCCCCGGGGCACCATCGTGGCCACGCCTGTGTAGCGATGAACCGCAGCACCCCGAACGGCTGGCTGCCCAGGCACCATGATCCGCGTCTTCGGTGAAGTACTTCACGTATGCATCGGTGTCCCCGCGCTCCGAAACGTCCACGCAACCCAAGAACGCCGCCCTAATGGCCTCTTCAGGCGTTCCTGAAGTGACGACCGCAGCCTGCAGAATAAGCAGTCCGCAGACGATCGACCGTGCCACCTTTGCGGGCATCCTTCTATTAGGGGCTCCTTCAATGAGGCCGGAGATACGTCTGCTCGTCCGCCCCGTTCCCAACACGCGACCCGCTTCACACCACGGCTAGCGATTTCTCACTTGACAGGAGAAGTCCAGCAACTGGTTGTCATGCCGCCTCTTCGACTCCCTTTGCGGCGTAAAGGGTCTCGGGTGCAATGTCGGCGCCGTTGGGCCAGGCTATGGTGCCCGCCTCGAGGAAGAACTGACGGAAGTACTCCTCATCCTTCAATGGCTCAAACACCGGCCCGCTTAGCCAGGGAAGAAAATCCACGGTCTTCTCTCGGCCATCGCCGAAGGTGAGGTGAATGCGATGCCCGCCCCGATACTCGGCCCGGGCCACTTGGGGGAGAATGCCCATTCGCTACTCCAATGGCCTGATGCGCGCGAGCGCTTGGCCTGCCTTCATTCTCGCCCAGTTTGCCTCAAGCTCGCCACGATGCTCCGCCGCCCACTCGCGAATGAGCCGACGAGCCGTGCCTGAGCGGATCTCACCAGCCAGAAGTTCACCAGAGAACAAGAAGGTAGCCTGCTGCCCCTGGTACTCCGC
Source organism: uncultured Acidobacteriota bacterium (assembly GCA_963760685.1). Classification (GTDB taxonomy): domain Bacteria; phylum Acidobacteriota; class Vicinamibacteria; order Fen-336; family Fen-336; genus CAVXEA01. The sequence goes on along the minus strand of CAVXEA010000003.1, from coordinate 713,576 downwards.
GTGGAAGTGGCCAGGTTCATGCTCCTGGTAGAACATCCGGACCACGATCCCGAAAAATGTCGAGATGATGGGCACGGGCCAGTCTACCCCTCAGCCCTTGTCGGCATAACACTGGGGATAATGATTAACTCCGTCGGAATGCCCACACTCGCGAGAAGGTTCAAGCGGCAAGGGCGAAGTCACGCCTGCGAGCAAAGTCGGTCCTCGAAGTGGGTGTGGCCGATCGTCCCGGCCACATCTGCCGGCGCGAGCGTCCGAGACGCGACCAGTTCCTCGCTTTCTTTCTGGAGTATCCCGGGGCCACGGTAGTGATGGAGGCCTGCGGCTCGGCCCACCACTGGGGTCGCGAGCTCCAGAAGCGTGGCCACAAGGTCATACTTCTCCCGCCGCACCACGTGCGCCCCTACGTACGCGGGAACAAGACCGACCGCACCGACGTGAAAGGCATCCTCGAGGTCTATCGCAACGCTGACATCAGACCGGTGCCGGTCAGGTCGGTTGCCCAGCAGTCGCTCGCGACCCTGCACCGCTTCCGCTCGGGTTGGATGACGGAACGCACGGTCTGCTGCGCGAGCTCGGAGTCTTCATCCCCCTGGGCGCTCGCGAGGTGATCCCTGCGGTGTGGGCGCAGATCGAAGACGCCGACTCCGAGCTTCCCGACGTGAGGCGAGTCTTTGCCGAAGCCTGCCAAGAGGTCCGCGAAATCGAGGCCCGCATCAAGAAGATCGACCGGGAGCTGACAGCGCTGGCCGAACAGACCCCGGCCGTGGTCTGGCTCCTCACCCCGGCATCGGCTTGCTTACCGCCACCGCGCTTGTCGCCTTCCTTGGTGACATTCGGCGCTTCCCGTCGGGGCGCCACCTCGCCAGCTATCTCGGCCTAACACCCCGCGAGTACTCCAGCGGTCTCAAGCGGCGGCTGGGGCGAATCTCGAAGCGGGGCGACGGCTATTTGCGAACCCTGCTCATCCACGGCGCGCGGTCGGTGCTGGTGCACGCTCGCAGACAACAGCCGGATCGCCTCCGCACCTGGGCCCACGCTCTCGCCAAGACTCACGTCCACAACAAGGCTGCCGTGGCCGTGGCCAACAAGCTGGCCCGCATCGTCTGGGCGGTCTGGACCCGCAACGTACCCTACGAGCTCATCCCGAAAGCGGCGTAAACGCTGATTTTCACGACAAGCAGTTGACCGCCGCCATCTCAACGCGCCGTACCTCTCACCAGGAACTGCACGGAGTCGCTTTGACGGCTGAACAGGTCGGACCGGCGCAGGGAAAGCCGACAACAACTGTGGCCCTCGAGGCCGTTGTCATCGATTGGCTTCCCTGCGCGCGGATTCCGTCATGGCCCGGAGCTCCTGGGAGCTCCACTGAAGAGGCCGGAGATACGTTTGCAGTCCGCCCCGTTCAGCTCAACGTCACGCGTCGCGACCACACCGCAGGACCAAGGGAACAACGGCGCTTGGGAAAGGAGCGACCTATGGCCTAGCCTTCTCTCTTGACAGGGGGAGTCCAGATACCGGTTGTTCGACCACCTCTTAGCCCACCTCGGGAAGCATCCGTGAGGCCCGGAATACAGTGGCGATCTCGACGAGCCCAGGTCTGAGCCGATAGACCACTCGATAGGGCGCGACGATGACCTCGCGGATGGCCGGGTCATTGCGCTCAGGCACGATTCGACCGGACTCGGGAAACGAGGTCAGCCTCTCCACGGCGATGATGATGCGTTCGATGACCAACGCGGCGTAGCGAGGGGAGTCGGCGGCGATGTAGTCCCGGATGGCCTCGAGATCCCGCACGGCCTGGGGAGACCAGCGGAGCTTGGTCACAGGCCCAGGCGCCGCTTGACCTCTTCGTGGGGAATACCCTTTCCGGCGTCGAGTTCGGCCAGGCCCGCGTCGACCCTGGCGAGGAAGATGAGCCGCTCGATCGCATCGTCGAGGGTGGCGTCATCCGGCAAGTCCTGGAGTGCCCCGAGGATCCTCTCCCGCGTGGTTGGAGTCGGCATGAGCCATTCTACCTCCTACGCCGCGAATGAGCTTCCACGCGCCTCACTGGTCGGCCGAACCTGGGATAAGCTGCGGGGCCGCGCCCGCTGACCATCGCGGCACCGTCAGCTTCATCCCATTGTTCGGCGGCGGCAGATGAGCGCTCCCTTCACGACTACCTGGGCCCATCAGGTAGCCCGAGCTGTTTGCGAATGAGCCGGCAAAGAGAGTCCTTGATCTCGTTGTGTCGAGGAACTGGAACGCGACGCCCAATGGCCGGATTGGCGTAGATGTCGTGGCGCGACCCATGTCGAACCAACTCACACCCTGCGCGAGTGAGTTCCCGAATGAACTCACTTCGGTTCAAGGACGCTAGACCGTGATCTCGACGGTTTGGACGGACGCCGTGGTTGGAGGGGGCTCCGTCTCCATCATCAACTCGTACGCGTCGCGGATATTCTCTTGGAGTTCAGCGAGGGTTTCGCCCTGGGTCATGATCGAGGGGTTTTCCCGCAGACGACCGACGAACCACCCTCCATCTTGCCAATACTCTAGGGTGAAGGTATGCATATCCGATTATCCTCCCGCCGAGCCCTGCGTGCATCTCTCCTCGTATGCTTCCCTGCTGAATCCGCCCGCCGAACACTGAGATCAGCTGCGAAACGCGGCCCTCCCGAGCCGCGCGTTTCGTCAGCTGCATCTCGTTGTTCTGCGGCCCTTGCTCCAATGGCGACTCACGCCTCGCGGCTCCACGTTCGCGGTAGGTGACCTGAGCGCTCGTGACGGCGCAGGCGTTTCAGGTCGGACGGCTCGACGACCATGAACGTGACCTCGAAGTTGTCGCGCTTGTGAATGCTGCGAGACTCCTTGTCCATGAGAATGAACACGGCATTGCGCTTTGTGCGGTGCGACCCCAGGTGCCACTGCATGTGAAGCTCATAGTGCTCGGCGGGCACCGAGGCCGCGAGACGAGCCATGTGCTCGGCAAGCCTGCGGAAAGCCTGGGCATTCCCATAGATCCAAACGCCATCCTTCTGGACCGTCATGCAGATATCGGTCTTGGGCTCGCGTTTCTTGGCTGCCACCGGTCGCTCCCTGGTACTACGCTACTGCTGCCTTGGGTCCGCAGACAACTGATTAGCCCGACCGGCCTAGCACGACCGCGTCGTCGGCCTAGCACAGTTGGGAACCACGCCAGTGTCGGGCCACAAGGGCCACACCGTCAAGGACCTGGGGCTTTCTCCGGTAGGTTCATCACTTGGAGCTAGGCCGACCGGCGGGTCGGCCTAACTCGGGTCGTCCAGAGGCACCGTTGGGAACGGAGCGGGAGCGCACTGGGAGTCGATCTGCAGGGCTGCGGACGCCGCGGCCACCGCGATTCAGGACGTGGGTATAGATCATGGTCGTGCTCAGGTCCTCGTGGCCCAGGAGCTCCTGGGCGGTACGGATGTCGTAGCCGTCGCGGATCAACTCGGTGGCGAATGAATGGCGCAGGGTGTGGGGCGTGGCCTGCTTGGTGAGGCCCGCGCGGCGGACCGCCTCAGACATCTTTTTCTGGACCACGCTCTCGTGCAAGTGATGGCGGTGCCTGACGCTGGTGTGAGAGTCGGTGTAATGCGAGGATGCGGGAAAGACGAACTGCCAACCCCACTCTCGATCTGCGTTCGGGTACTTTCGGGCCAGGGCGTCGGGCAGCGGCGCGCGGCCCAGGCCCACGCGAAGATCGCCATCGTGCAGCCGCCGCACCCCCGCAAGATGGTGTCGCAACCCAGGCGTGCAGGAAGCGGGCAGCAGAGTCACGCGGTCCTTGCGTCCCTTGCCATCACGGACCGTGATCTCTCCGCGCTGGAAGTCCAAGTCCTTCACGCGCAAGCTGAGACACTCGAGCAGCCGCATCCCCGAACCGTAGAGCAGCCGGCAGATGAGTTGGACCAGGCCGTCCAGACAAGCGAACACCTGGTCGACCTCCTCTTCGGCCAGCACCGCCGGCGCCCGCCGCGGACGCTGGGCGCGGACCACGCCGTGGAGAGTGCCTATGTCCCTTCCGAGCAGCCGATAGAGAAAGAGGAGGGCGCAAAGCGCCTGGTTCTGCGTGGAAGCGCTGACCTTTCCACGCACGGCAAGGTCCGACAGGAAGGCATTGATCTCCTCCATTCCCATCTCTGCCGGATGTCGCACCTTGTGGAAAACGATGTACCGCCTGATCCATTGCAGGTAGGCGTCTTTGGTTCGAGGACTGTATTGGCGCATCTGGATGGCCGCGCGGACTCTAGCCAGCAGCTTGGGCTCGCCGGCTGATTGGCCAGCTGCGGCTTCAGCGGTCCGTCCGGGAGGCCCCACGCCCCGCGCTGGGGATCCGGGCGTCGCGGGGACGTCAATGCTCGAGTGTTCCGCTCTGCTCTCGGCTACCGCGCGCACTGCCAGGACCGTGGCAGGCGCGGCCGGGGCGGGCCTCGTGCGCTTTCCGCGGTCCGGCGGCCAGGCCGGAGGGGGCGGAGGTAGCGCAGCTCCGGCGGGAGATCGGCCCCCTCACTCCCGCGGGCGGTGCTTCTTGGCCTGCTTGTGAATGGACTTCCAGCGCGCCTTCTGCGCCTGCTGCAGGCCGACGTCCTCGCGGACCTCGAGGAAGCGCAGCTCCTTCCCGAGCTTCCGGTGGCTCTCGAGGCGCGCCTCGTCGATCCGCCCCTCGGCGAGGGCTAGCGCCACCCCGCAACCGGGCTCGCCATTGTGCTGGCAATCGCGGTAGCGGCAGGTCTCCGCCAGGGCGGCGATGTCCGAGAAGGTCTCGCCCAGGCTGCTCTCGCCGGCCCAGAGCTGGATCTCGCGCAGTCCCGGCGTGTCGATGACGAGCGCGCCGGAGGGCAAGGGGATGAGCTCGCGGTGGGTCGTGGCGTGGCGGCCGCGGTCGTCGCCCTCGCGCACGGTCAGCGTCTTTTGACGATCGTAGCCGAGCAGCCGGTTCACGAGCGTCGACTTGCCGGTGCCGGACGAGCCGAGAAGGGCGACGGTGCGCCCGGGCAAGAGGTACGCATCGAGGGCGGCGAGGCCGTCCCCGGTCCGAGCGCTCGTGACCAGGACGGGGACCCCGTTCGCGGCCTCTTCCATGGCCCGCCGCTTCGCCTCCACGTCGGCGCAGACGTCCGCCTTCGTGAGCACCACCACCGGGCTCGCACCGCTCTCCCAGGCGAGCACCAGCGAGCGTTCCACGCGCCGCGGGTTGAAATCACCGTCGAGACCGGCGCTCAGGAACACGGTGTCGATGTTCGCGGCCACCACCTGCTCCTCGCCCCGGGTCCCCGCAGACCTGCGGGAGAAGCAGCTCGAGCGCGGCAGGACCGCCTGGATCGTGGCCCGGTCCTCCCCGGGCCGAAGCTCCACCGCCACGAAGTCTCCGGTTGCCGGGAAGTCCCGCGCGCCGCGGGCAGCGTGGCGGAAGCGGCCGGAGACCGCGGCCATTCGCTCGCCCTCGAGCGTCAGCAGGCGATAGAGGTGGGTGTAGGTCGCAGCGATGCGAGCCGGGACGAGACCGGCCTCGCCGTGGGAGCGAAAGTGATCCTCGAACGATCGTGTCCAACCCAGCTCTTCGAGATTCAAGGGGTACTCTCCGCGAGACAGACGACACCCGGGGACCCGCGCGGAACGCGCGAGCAGGCCTCAGACGGAAGCAGCGACCCGGATTGCGGAAAGCGACTTCAGCGGCAACTCCATGGGAAACCAGGCAGAAGGTCCCATTCGCGTCCAGGCTATCACGAGCCGCGGAGGCCAGGGAAGGAGGCGCCGGCGGCCTAGCCGTTCTTGCGGCGGAACTCGGCCATGAAGCCCACGAGCGCCTCGACCGCCGCTCGGGGAAGGGCGTTGTAGAGCGAGGCGCGCAGGCCACCGACGGAGCGATGGCCCTTCAGGCCGTCGAGACCGGCGGCGGTCGACTCCTTCACGAATGCCTTTTCCAGCTCTTCCGACGGAAGGCGGAACGTGACGTTCATGAGCGAGCGGCTCTCCGGCTGCGCGTGTCCCCGGTAGAAGCCCCCGCTCTCGTCGATGGCGCGGTAGAGCAGCCCGGCCTTCTCCTCGTTTCGGCGCGCGGCCTCGGACGAGTCCGCCGTTTGCGCGCAGCCACTTGAGCACGAGGCCGACCACGTAGATCGCGAAGGTCGGGGGCGTGTTGTAGAGCGACTTGTTCTCGGCCAGGAGCCGGTAGTCGAGCATCGCGGGCAGGTTGGCCGGCACCCGCGCCAGAAGATCCCGCCGCACCACGACGATCGTGACCCCGGCCGGGCCCAGGTTCTTCTGCGCCCCGGCGTAGAGAAGCCCGTACTTCGCGGCGTCGATCGGGCGGCTCAGGATGTCCGAGGAGGCGTCGCAGACGAGCGGCACGCCGGCGAGCGGAGCCGGCACGCCCTTCCACTCCGTGCCGTAGATCGTGTTGTTCGACGTGTAGTGGAGGTAGGCGGCCTTGGGGTCGAGCTGGAGCTCGGCCGCGGCCGGGATCCGGTCGAACTTCGTGGCTTCGCTCGATCCCGCCACGCGCGAGGGGCCGAGCTTCTCCGCTTCCTTGAGCGCGGCCTTCGACCAGTGGCCGGTGAGCACGTAGTCGGCGGAAGCGCCCGGAGCGCGCAGGTTCATCGGCACCATCGCGAACTGGGTGGTGCCGCCCCCCTGCACGAAGAGCACCGCCTGGTCGTCGGTGAGCCCGGCGAGAGCGCGGAGATCGGCTTCGGCTTCGCCGATGATGGCCTCGAAGGCGGCCGAACGATGGCTCATCTCCATGACCGACATGCCGGTGCCGGCATGGTCGAGGAGGTCGGCCTGCACCTTCTCGAGGACGGAGACGGGCAAGACAGCGGGGCCGGCGGCGAAATTGTGGATGCGCTGCGTCGTGACGGGCATCCTTCGAAGTTACCTCAGAAGGGGCCCTGCGACAAAGCGACGGGCTCTGTTCAATCGAACTCGCGGCGGGGGGCGGCCTGTTCCGGTCCCGTGCGGCCGGCGACGATCTCGGCGCGGGCGTAGTTCTCGCCCCGGATCGGGGCCTGGGCCAGGCGTCGCAGCAGGGCGATCTGGCCGACGTGGGTCAAGGCGTCGGCGATCGGCCCCTGGAAGACCTCCTCGGGACTCACGTGGAGAGGCTCGTCCGAAGCCAGGTAGGAATCGAGCTCGCCCAGGGCTTTGTGGAAGCGCGCGGCATCCTCCTCCCACGACCCCACCGCCGAGTCCTTCCAGGCTTCCCGGCCCCGGACCTTGCTGACCGCCCAATCGAAGAGATCGACGAGGTGAACCAGGATCTGGCCCGCGGTGCGGCTGCCCTCGCCTGCCCGGAACCCCGAGAACCCGGGCGGCGCGCCCCGGAGGACCTTGCCCGCCCGATAGGCCACGGTCGCCACCGTGTGCCGGAGGAGCAACCTCCGACCGTCGATGCCGGCCTCGGGCCCGCCCGGACTCAAGACCCCTCCCCACCCGTGGCGTGTTCCGGAGTGGCCGCGCGCAGCTTCTCGTCCAGGCGACGGCAGCCCTCGAGCAGGATCTGGCTGAAGCCGGACCCGAGCGGCTCGCCCGGCCCGGGGTCGCCGGGGGCGAAGGAGAAGTGGCCTTCGGCCCATTCGAGGACCTCGTAGACCACCCACTCGCCCGACAGCTCGCCCACGGACGCGCCGACGAGCTCGCCTTGCCGAAATCGAAGCTCGGCTTTGTGATCGCCCGAGCCGATCGAGCAGACCCCGGTGAGCCGGCCGAGGTGGCACATCTGGAGAAGTCCCGGAGCCCCGACCACCTCGATCCGGCCTTCCATCCCTGGCCCGCGCCAGCTCCGGGCCCCCAGGTCCGAGTAGCGCTTCAGGAGGATCTGGATGCGGATCAGGAGCTCGCGGATCGACGTGTCCTTCGAAAGGAACTCGTCGCCTCCCGCCTCCAGGCCCCGGTAACGATCCTTGTAGTCGTCCCAGCCGGACAGGAAGATGAGCGGGGTGTGCCGGATCAGGCTGTGGCTGCGAACGCGGCGGCAGAACTCGACGCCGTCCACGCGCGGCATGTTCACGTCGGTGACGATCAGCCACGGCCGCTTGGCGAGGGCTACCTCGAGCGCCTGCTCGCCGTCGCTCGCCTCGTGGACGGTGAAGCCGCGGCGCACGAGCAGGTCCTTCAGGAAGGCGCGGAAGGCCGTCGTTGTCGTCGACCAGGAGCACGGTGCGGAAGACCTCCGGGAGCGACTCGATGGGCGGGAGGCGGTCCGCGTCTCCGGGCAGGCGGGTCGGGGCAGGGACGGCGATCTGCTCGCGATCGAGGTCGAGCTCGCGAAACGACGCGCGCTCGGCTCCGCCCTGCTCGGACAGCGTCGACTCGACGATCCTTCCGCCGTCGATGACCGCGTGCGTCCCGCCGCCCGATCCGGTCAAGGAGAGGAGGCCGGTCCGGGACTCCTTCTTCACCTCGTGGAGGAGCTGGCGCACCGAGGCGTCGTCTCCCGGCCGCTCCTGGATGCCGGGTCGCGAGGCGCGGTCCTCGAAGACCCGCTCCACCCGCCGCACGAGGGCGTCGCGGCTGAAGGGCTTGGTGATGTAGTCGACGGCGCCGAAGCGAAAGGCCCGGACCCGCTCGGTGAACTCGCGGTGGGCGGTCAGGAAGACCACGGGCACGCGCGCGGTCGTGGGGTCGGACTGGAGCGCGCGCAGGACCGCGTAGCCGTCCATCTCCGGCATCGAGATGTCGCGAGATGACGAGGTCGGGGCTTTCGCGACGCGCCAGGTCCAGGGCCTCGCGCGGCTGGCCCGTCGACACCACCACGTACCCGGCCGAGGTCAGGAAGCCGAAGAGCAAGGTCCGGATCAGCTCCTCGTCCTCGACGACGAGGACCTTGCGCGCGCCTTGCTTCGATCCCGTCACGCTCAGATTATCTCCCGCTCGCCAGCCGAGGGCTCAGGGTTTGTACCGTCCGTCCCAGGAGCGCCCGCCCGCGGCGAGGATCACCCGCGCTCCTGCCTTGGCCGCCACCGCTCCCGCGGGAAGCCGAATGTCCAGCCATTCGTTGTAGGCGGAGACGGCCTGGGGAAGGGCGGAATCGTCGGCGCGCCAGACCGTCTTTCGCCGGTCGCCCTGCAAGCGAGGCGAGCGTCGCCGTGATCAGGGCCTGCGCGGGCCGCTTCTCGTCCTCGTCAGCGCCCAGAGCCAGGACCCCGACCTCGAGCCGATAGTCGGCTCCGGTGCGCAGGTCGAGGGGACCCTGGGCGAGCCCGGTGTTGCGATCGTCGTCGGCGTCCAGGTAGAGCGCAGCCTGGAGGCGGCCGGAGACCGGGGCCCCGTCCTGGAGATAGAGGGCGCTCGTGCACGGGGCGGTCGAAGGTCAGGCGGAAGACCAGGGCGCCCTTGTCGAAGGCGACGCCGACCTCCTCGACCTGAGCTTCCTGGCCTTGACCCCGCTGGACCTCGGCCACCACCACTGCCGGCCGTGCGCCCCAGTAGTAGAGCGGTCGCCCGGCGGCGGCCAGGAGGAACGCAGCGAGCCCGAGCGCCAGCACGGGCGAAGCCTAGCACGACCGGCTGCGACCCGCGTGCTATCCTCCCGCCGCCGTGACGGTCACCGACTGCCACATCCACGTGAGCCGTGGTGGGAGATGAAGCCCGCGGTCTTCGAGGTCATGGTCCGCGGGCGGACGGACCTCGACGAGCTCCAGAAGATCATGAAGTCCCCCACGCATCTCCTGCGGCGGCTCGACGCCGACGGCATCGACCGCGCGGTCCTCGTCAACTACCCGAGCCCCGATCTCATCGGGTTCACCCATCGCGTGAACGACTACGTGGCGGAGTACTGCGCGGCTGCGCCCGACCGCCTGATCCCCATGGGCGGCGTGCATCCTCGCTTCGCCGAGGACGCCGCCGCGCGAGGTGCGGCGCGCGGCGGAGATGGGGGTGCGGGCGCTGAAGCTCCACCCCTGCCACATGGCGGTGGAGCCCAACGCCTACCTGCACGGGCTCGACGCGCTGCGCGCGATCTACGAGGAGGCGCAGCGGCTGAGGCTGCCCGTGATGATCCACACCGGGACGTCGATCTTCCCCGGGGCGAGGAGCCGGGCCGGGGAGCCGATGCCCGTGGACGACGTGGCCGTGGACTTCCCGGAGCTGACGCTGATCCTCGCCCACGGCGGCCGGCCGCTGTGGATGGAGCAGGCCTTCTTCCTCGTGCGCCGCTTCCCCCAGGTCTACATGGACGTCTCGAGCATCCCGCCCAAGGCCATCCTGCGCTACTTCCCCCGCCTCGCCGAGGTCGCGGACAAGGTGCTCTACGGCAGCGACTGGCCGTCGCCAGGGGTCACGAGCATGGCGAAGAACCTGGCCGAGTTTCGTGCCCTCGGTCTGCCCGCAAGACGTGCTCGACAAGATCCTCGACACGAACGCCCGGAAGATCTTCGGGTAGAGCGGGTCCCTCACAAGGAATCGATCGCGAATCTGGCGGAGCGCTCCCGCATCGGCAACACCATCAAGCGCGAGAGCATCGAACTATTCCTGCACAACGTCGAAGAAGGACGGGTGCTGGAGATGCAGAACGCCACGCACTACGTCTTCCAGTCAAACCAGCGCGAAGTGCTGGAAGCCAAACGCCCCCGGCACGATGGCGGCCGTGGTGGCGACACTGCCACCACGGCCGACCAACGCTTCATCCGCCCCTGGCAGGTGGGACAGGCGAGGACGTCCACCGCGAAGGTACACGCCAGAAGCTCCGCCCACGGGGCGGTAGCCCCCGCGTGATCCGGCCCCCCCGGCTCGTCGCTCGCGGCGGCGGCTTGGGGAGGCTGCGAGGCGAGACGCGACCTCCAGGGGCTCGCCCGCGCCAGCACTCCCGCGTACTTCACCGTGTGGACCGCGGTGGACGTACGCTGGTGGCGAGCCGGCACAGGGGCGACAGCGGGTCCATGTCCACCGCGATCGTCCCGTCGGTATAGGCCTTCTTCAAAGTGATGCGCACGAGGCCGTCGGGTCGCTGCTCCACGCGCTCCTGGGCCACCGGAGGGCGCAGCACGTAGCGCAGCAAAGCCTCCCGCCCCGCCAAGTCGAGAGCGCCCGCCCGCGTCGCCGCGTGCAACGTGAACCCATCGAGCGACGCGCACAGCGGCTTGTCGTAGGCGAGCGCCTGCGGCTCGACGGGGGCGAGGCGGCTCACCCACTGGGGCCCGGCCGGCGAGCCACAGCACTTCCTGATTTGGAGGCGCCGGATGCTCCCTGACTTGCGTGCCCAGGAACGACTGGCTTACGCTTGCCCGCGTACCCTGAGGATCACGTGGGGCGTCCCGTCAGAGCCTCGATCGGACCAACCGGCTGGCCGCGGGTCATGCGCCTCTCGACAGAGTGGAGGGACCAATGAACAACCGCCTGATCGTGTTCGGCCTGGGAGTGGCCGCGATCTCGTCACCGCCGCTCTTCGCGCGACAACAGAAAGACGAGCGCGGGCAAGGGGCCCTGCAGCAGGCCGACGCCGATCGGCAAGATGCGGCGAAGATCGGGGAGCTGACTGCCGCAGTCCTGGCCGCCCGCGAGGCCGCGTCCGGCCGCGATCTGGGGCCCAGCCTTCGCGCGGCGCTCGCGCAGAGCCTCCGCTCGTTGCCGCTCGAGCGGCTCCAGGCCTTCTGGAGCGCGGGCGGCCTCGGCGACATCGACGCCGAAGTCCGCGCCACCGGCAATGCCGTTGGCGACGCGGCCGCGGACCTCGGGTTCACGCCCATACCGCCATGCCGGATCATCGACACCCGGGCGCCCGTCGTTGGCTCACTGGTGGCCGGCACCCAGCGGAGCTTCAGGGCTCGAAATTCCGGCGGTTTTGCCTCCCAGGGTGGAAGTGCCACCGACTGCGGAATACCGCCGACGGCGGGGGCGGTCGAGATGAACTTCGTTGCCGTAGGTCCGTCAGGGCCCGGCGACATCCGGGCCTTCGCGTACGGGGGCGCCCTGCCTAGCGCCTCCGTGCTCAACTACTCGAATATCGCCGGTCTCAATGTCGCGAACGGAATCGCGCAGCCCGTATGCAACCCGGCCGGTCCCACCCCCTGCAATGAGGACGTGACGATCCAGGCCGACGCGTCCAACACGCACCTGGTGGTGGACGTCGTCGGCTATTTCAACAAGATCGACAAGTCGGCCGTGAAGAGCATGGTCGTGAGCAGCCTCAAGTCCGGAGCGATTATTCCGATTGCCGCCGGTACCTGTACGAACGGTGGCAGCGTGACCGTGAACGCCACCGTGGCGGGACGGATCATCGTTCGCGCCAACGTGGAGCTCCAGTTCAACCACACGCTTGGGGTGTACCAGGAGGTCTACTTGAACCTGGGGACGACGGCCACGGACTGCAACTCCCAACCGGCGGGCTACAGCACCTGGGCTACCGTCGCCGGCGCGCTGCCCACGAGCAGCGACTATTATCCGTGGAGCAATCCGTTCGCCGTCTTCGACGTGGCCGCCGGCCCGCACACGTACTACCTGAACGCGAATGGGGGCGGCGGCATGGTGACCATTTACGATGTGGGCATGGAAGCCACCTTCATACCCAACTGACTTCCGAGAAAGGCCTTCCTAGAGCTCCAGCCCGCCGGGCAGGGGCAGGCCGTGCTGCCGTCGCGAGTCGTTGCCTTCGAAGGCCGCGGCGACCTTGTAGGACTCGAAGCGACTGTCGGCCTCGGAGGCGGCCTCCCGGCGCCGGAGGCGCCTCCATCCGCCGGGACGGACAACGCTCCCGGCGCTCGCGAAACCTGCCCAGGGCCGGTCCGCCCGCGCTCTGCTGACCGCGAGCAGGGCCAGGAGGGAGTAGGCGATTCCGAATCCATCCACGTAGTTGCGCCAAAAGCGCCGTCCAGGCCACCACGAGGTGAAGAACCACGTAGGCGGCAAGGGGAGGAAGGGGCAGGTGAAGCAGGAACCCGGGAAGGATGGCCGGCAGCCGACCAGCATAGTAGAGGTCCGGGAACTGGCGAAGAGATGCTCGGGCAGAAACAGGACGTACCCGAGGTAGAACCTAGGATCGCGCCGGGAACCGGGGAAGAACGCATGAGGGTCGAGGACGAGCCAGGCCGGCGGCATGAGGAGCAGGAGCGTCGTCCCCGCGCGGGACGAAGATGCGCCGCAGCTCGAGTGACCGCGGGCCAAAGGGGCGTGACCACGTCGAACGGGTACCTCAAAGCGAGCCCCTTCTTTGCGCGCTAGCCCCGGCAAGTTCGGGAGCCGCGCGACCGCTGCCGGGTGGGGAGTCCCGGTCCCGCGACCAGCAAGTCCACGCATTGACCGTCCGTTCGATGTCGGGGATCGTATCATCGCCGGAGCCGCCTCCTGGCTGCGCTCACTGGAATCCGTTGGACCTCGGGATTGACCCGGCGATCGGGCCCGCAGTAGCCTTCGGTCCGACCATGACCATGGAAAGGCGGCGGCCGCGCGACGACGAGTTCGAGATGCCGAGCCTCCGCCTGGACGGGCGCGTGGCCCTGGTCACGGGAGGCAGCCGCGGGCTCGGTCTCGGGATCGCCCTGGCCCTCGCCCATGCCGGCGCCGACCTGGCCCTCTGCGCGCGGACCCGCGAGGACCTGGAGAACGGCGCGGGGCTGGTGCGCCGTCTCGGGCGCAAGGCGCACCTCATTCCGGCCGACCTGGCGAAAGCCGACGAGGCGCGGCGCGCGGTGCGCGAGGCCGCCGAGCACTACGGCCGCCTGGACATCCTGGTGAACGGCGCGGGCATCAACATCCGCCAGCCCGCCGATACCTTCACCGAGGCCGACTGGGACCTGCTGATGGCGGTGAACCTGAAGGGCGCGTTCTTCGCCTGCCAGGAAGCGGCGATCGCGATGCGCCGGCTGGGGAAGGGCAAGATCATCAACCTCGGCTCGCTGGCCTTCGAGATCGTCCTCCCCAACATCGCCCTCTACGCGACGAGCAAGGGCGGGATGCGCCAGATGACCAAGGCCCTGGCCCTCGAGTGGGCGCGCGACCGCATCAACGTGAACGCGATCGCCCCCGGCCGCTTCTGGACGAAGCTCACCGACGCGGTCTTCTCCAAGCCCGACCTCTACGAGAGTGCGGTCAGCGTGGTGCCCTGGGGACGGCCGGGGATTCCCGCCGATCTGGCCGGGGCCGCCCTCCTCCTCGCCTCGGACGCCGCCGACTACATCACGGGGCAGACCATCGTGGTGGACGGCGGCTGGTTGATCAGCGGAGGGGTCAAGGCGTGAAGATCGAGACCGTGGCCGTCATCGGCGCCGGCCTCATGGGCCGCGGGATCGCCTTCGCCTCGGCCCTGGGCGGCTTCCGCACCCTCATCCACGACGAGGTGCCGGGCGCGCTCGACCGGGCCATGAACCGGATCCGGAAGGACCTCGACGAAGGCGTCGAGCGCGGCAAGGTGGCGCCGGCCGCCAAGGACGAGGCGCTCGCGCGGGTGGGCGCGAGCGCGGATTTCGACGCGGCGGTGGCCGGGGCCGACTTCGTCATCGAGGCGGTGCCCGAGGACATCGGGCTGAAGCTCCGGATCTTCGCGCGGCTCGACATGCTCTGCCGCGAGCACGTGGTCCTGGCCACCAACACCTCGGCCCTCTCGGTCACCGAGATCGCAGCCGCGGTGAAGCGGCCGGCCCGCGTGCTGGGGATGCACTTCTTCAACCCCGTGCCCAAGATGAAGCTCGTCGAGATCGTGCGCGCGCTCGAGACCGGCGAACGAAGCGGTGGCCACCGCGGAAGACGTGGCCCGGCGCATGGGCAAGGAAACGGTCCTGGTCAGGGACTCGGCCGGCTTCGTGACCTCGCGCGTCAACGCGCTCATCGGCAACGAGGCCTTCACCATGCTCCACGAGGGTGTGGCCACGCGCCCGCGACATCGACAAGGCCCTGAAGCTCGGGCTCAACCATCCGATGGGGCCCTTCGAGCTCGTGGATCTCGTGGGGCTCGACACCCGCCTGGCCGTGCTCGAGTTCCTGCACGAGAGCCTCGGCGAGAAGTACCGGCCGTCGCCCCTGCTCGTCCAGTACGTGAAGGCGGGCCGGCTGGGCCGGAAGACGGGCCACGGCGTCTACGACTACGACGGCGACGCCTGAGCCATGGACTACCGTAACCTGATCCTGGCGGTGGAAGAGCGCGTGGCCACCCTCACCGTGAACCGCCCGCAGGTGCGCAATGCCCTCGACGCGGAGACCGTCGGGGAGTTCCACCATGCGCTCGAGGCGGTGCGCGCCGCGGGAGCCACGGTCCTCATCCTGACCGGAGCCGGCGACAAGGCGTTCGTGTCCGGGGCCGACATCGGTTCCATCCGCGCCCGCGGCCGCGACGACGCCCTGCGCTCGATCAACTCGGGGCTCATGTCCGCGGTCGAGGCCCACGACGCGATCGTGATCGCCGCGGTGAACGGAGTGGCCCTGGGCGGGGGCTGCGAGCTCTGCCTCGCCGCCGACCTCCGCATCGCCGCCGAGCACGCGGTCTTCGGCCAGCCCGAGCCCGCCCTCGGCATCATTCCCGGTGCGGGGGCGACCCAGAGGCTCCCCCGCCTCGTGGGCCTGGGCCGGGCCAAGGAGATGATCCTGACCGGCGCGCGGTGGGACGCGAAGACGGCGCTCGCCTACGGCCTCGTCAACGAGGTCGTGCCCGGGAACCGGCTCATGGAAGCCGCGCGCGCGATGGCCGACCGCATCCTCGTCCTCGGCCCCCTGGCCGTACGCCTGTCGAAGATGGCCCTGAACCTTTCCGCTCAGCTCCCCCTGGCCGCGGGCCTCGTCTACGAGTCGACGGCCCAGGCCATCACCTTCGCGTCGAAGGACAAGATGGAGGGAACGGGGGCGTTCCTCGAGAAGCGCAAGCCCCGGTTCACCGGGGAGTAGATCAGGAGGCTAGGGATGCGGAACTTCGGCGGGATCATGCTGGTCCTGGGCGTGCTCGGCTTCTTCTACTGCGGGGGTCAACGCGACAAGTACCCGGAATTGCCGGAAGGCTTGAGCCTGAGCGATTCGTTTCGGCAGCCGGCAGGCAAGTGGGAGGTGGGCCGCTACGCCTGCGCCGGCCTCGCCGGCTTCGGCCTCCTGATGGCGTTCTTCCCCAAGGGCCGGTGAAGCGCGTCTGCGTCTTCTGCGGCTCGAGCGAGGGGCGTGATCCTCGCTACCACGAGGCGGCGGCCCTCGTAGGGCGCTCGCTCGCGGAGCGCGGCCTCGGCCTCGTCTACGGCGGCGGCGGCGATCGGCCTCATGAAGGTCGTGGCCGACGCGGTCCTGGACCGGGGAGGCTCCGTGATCGGGGTCATCCCCCACGGCCTCGCGGTGCGCGAGGTGGCCCACCGGGGCGTCGCGGAGATGCGGGTGGTGCCGAGCATGCACGCACGCAAGGCGATGATGGCCGAGCTGGCCGACGCCTTCCTCGTGCTTCCCGGCGGCTTCGGCACCTTCGAGGAGCTCTTCGAGAGCGTCACCTGGGCACAGCTCGGCATCCACCGCAAGCCGATCGGGCTCTTGAACGTCGGCGGCTACTTCGATCACCTGGTCGCCTTTCTCGATCACGCGGTCGCGCGAGGGCTTCGTCCCCGCGGCCGGGCGGCGGCTGGTGATGGTGGGCGAGAAGGCGGACCTGCTCCTGGACCAGTTGACCACCTACGTGGCCCCGGTCGGCCCCGCCTGGATCACCGCGAGCGAATCGTGAAGGAGCCAGGATGACCAGCCCCATCGCGTGCGGCCACTTCATCGGAGGCCGATGGGAGACGAGCGGCGAGCGAGAGATCGCGCGCGCCAATCCCGCCGACCCGAGCGAGATCGTCGCGCGTGCTCCCGAAGGCGGGGCCCAGGAAGCAGTTCGCGCGGTCGATGGTGCGACGGCGGCGGCCGAGAAGTGGCGCAAGGTCATTCCCCCCGAGCGCGGCAAGATCGTGCTCCGGGCCGCCCGTATCCTGGAGGACCGTCTCGAGGAGGTGGCGACCCTCCTGACCCGCGAGCAGGGCAAGCTTCTCTCCGAGTCGCGCGCCGAGGTGAAGCGCGCCATCGACATCATGGAGTACTCCGCGGGCCTGGGCCGCCGACTCGGGGGCCAGACGCTGCCCCCGGAGGCGCCGGGGGTCTTCTGCTACACCCTGCGCCAGCCCATCGGGCCGGTGGCGCTGCTCACGCCCTGGAACTTCCCGGTCGCCATCCCCTGCTGGAAGATCGCCCCCGCCCTCGTCTGCGGCGATCCCGTCGTGTTCAAGCCCTCGCCGCTCACCCCGGCCACCGCGTCGCGCGTGGTCGAGATCTTCCTGGAGGCGGGCGTCCCCCCCGAGGTGGTGAGCCTCGTCCACGGCGGCGCCGCGGTGGGAACGGCGCTGGTCGACGACCCCCGCATCGCCGGGGTCTCCTTCACGGGCTCCACGAAGGTGGGCATGGCCATCAACCTGGCCGCGGCCCGCCGCATGGCGCGCACCCAGCTCGAGATGGGAGGCAAGAACCCCCAGGTCGTGCTCGCGGACGCGGACCTCGGCGCTCGCCGTCGAGGCCTGTATCACCGCCGCCTTCGGCTCCACCGGCCAGCGCTGCACCGCCACGAGCCGCGCCATCGTGGAGAAGGCGGCGGCCGCCGAGTTCACGGACCGGCTCGTCGCCCGCGCGGCGGCGCTGCGGGTGGGCCGAGGCGACGCGACGGCGGTGGACATGGGACCGGTCGTGGACGAGAACCGGTGGGCCGAGGTCGACGGCTTCGTGGATCGCGCACGCCGGGACGGCGCGGAGGTGCTGGCCGGTGGTAATCGGCCCGCGAACCTGACCGCGGGCCATTTCTACGCGCCCACGGTGGTGCGGGCGCGGCCCGAGCACGAGATCGCCCGCGAGGAGGTCTTCGGCCCGGTGCTCTCGGTCGTCGAAGCGGACGACTTCGAAGGCGCCCTCGCCATCGCCAACTCGGTCGACTACGGCCTCTGCGCCTCGGTGTTCACCCGCGACATCGGCCGCGCCCTCACCTTCGTGGACCGCATCCAGGCCGGCATGATCCACGTCAACCGGCCCGGCCTCGGCGGCTTCGCCCACTTCCCCTTCGGCGGCCTCAAGCACTCGAGCTTCGGCGCCGCGCGAGGTGGGCGAGGACACGCTCGCCTTCTTCACCGATCTGAAGAGCGTCTACATCCGGCAGGAGTGAAGAAGGGCGGGGGCCAACGTTACTTCACGAACCGGAGCAGCTCTTGCCTGCGGTGAGCGCCAAGGGCGTGATGGTCTTCACGGCTCCTGGTTGAGGCTGCCCAACTCTGCCGGAAGCGAAGGCGGCAGCTTGATCCGCTCCATCATGGCCTTCACCTCGGTCTGCAGGATCATCGGCTTGGCCATCGCGGCGGCCAGCTCGTTGGCGCGAAGCTGCAGTGCTGTCGACCTTGTCGGGATTCTGCGCCGCGACGTTGTTCTTCTCGGACGGGTCTTGCGGGATGTTGTAGAGCTCGACCGCCGCCGGCAACAGGGTCCGCCAGATCAGCTTCCAATCGCCCTGGCGGATGCCGGCGCGGAACGGCTCGACGTTGTAGACGATCTCCTTGCGCGGCGACGGCTGGCCCTCGCTGATCGTGGGCCAGACGTTCAGGCCATCGAGCGGCTTGGCCTTGCCGGTCTGCCCGCCGGCGAGAGCGACGAGCGTCGGATACCAGTCCACGACATGGATCATCTGGTCCACGATGCTGCCGGCCTTGACGTGACCGGGCCAGTTCGCCAACGCGACGACGCGCGTGCCACCCTCGTAGAGTGAGGCCTTGCCGTCGCGATACGGGCCGTTGTCGCAGGGGATCTTGACCTTCGACATGTCGCCTTCGCCGGCGAACATCGGCGTTGTGCGTGCCGCCGTTGTCGCTCGTGAAGACGACGAGCGTGTTCTCGCGCATCTTCCTCTGATCGAGGGCCGCGAGCACGCGAGCGATCTGGTCGTCCATCGCGGTGATGCTGCCCGCGTAAGCACGTCGACTCGGATCGGCGATGTGCGGGTACCGCTCGAGGTATTCCGGGGGTCGCCTGATACGGCGTGTGCGCCGCGTTGAAGGCGAGATAGAGGTAGAGCGGCGTGGCCGGGTCGTGCCGATTGATGAGCTTGACCGCATCGTCGCCGAGCAGCGTGGTGGAATAGCCCTTCTCGACCACCCGCACGTTGTTGCGGTACCAGTCCACGACGCCGTGCTGCTGGTGGGTGAAGTAGTCGATCTCGCCGATGAGCGGACCGTACTGGTAGTCGAACCCCCGCTGCTGCGGCCAGTACTTCTTGTCCGCATGGCCGAGATGCCACTTGCCGACGATGGCGGTCTGGTAGCCGGCCTCCTTGAGCGCCTGCGGCAGCAGCCATTCGTCGGTGGGCAGGCCGTAGGTGTGCGAGGACGGGATGACAGCCGTCTGCAGACCGTAGCGCAGCGGATAGCGGCCGGTCAGCAGGGCGGCCCGGGTTGGCGTGCACATCGGCTGAACGTAGTACTGCTCCAGCTTCGCCCCGGCGGCGGCGAGGCTGTCGAGAGTGGGCGTCTTGATGTCCGACCCGTGGAAGCCCACGTCCTTCCAGCCCAGGTCGTCGGCGACGATGAAGAGGATGTTGGGCTTCCGGTCGGCGGCCAGGGCCGGCTCGACCGCGCGGTGAAGCCCCGCGGCCGCCATGACCAGTGACAAGCCGTGACTCAGGCAGCGTCTCGTCGGTGCGCTGCGTCGGGTTCGATTCATGGTCGTATTCCTCTCGCCAAATGGGCCCCAGATCTTACACTCCAGTTCGCGACGGTTCGAGCCCGGACTGGGAATGGGGCGGGGAGAGCCACCCGCCCGAGAACGTGATAAGCATTGGCGCGTGCGAAACCTGGCCCGTGCGGTGGTCGCCGTGCTCGGAATGGCGTCGTTTCCGGCGGTGATCTGGGCGTTCTTCCATCTCCTGCCCTTGATGGCCGACGTCTTCGTTCTGCGGCGGGCCGGCGCCTACGTCCCGGCGGTCTTCGAGGTGGAGTGGGCCCGGCTCGAGGAGGGGCAGCGGCCGGTGGCCGTCGGGCTCATCGCGGGACGCCGCGAGGTCATGTCCTTGGCGGAGATCCTTCCGCGGAGCCCCACGGGCCTGAACGACCTCCAGGACCTCATGGCGAACAAGGAGAGGATCGACGTCCTCTACGACGCGCGGGGCACCGGCACGAGCTTCGAAGGACGCCGCCTGCGGGTCCTCCCGGCCACGCCCGACCTTCGCGCCGAACGGCTGCGGCGGGTCGAGCGCGCCTTGCTCCTCGGGTACGGGCCCGCGGTCCTCCTCGTGGGGCTGGGGCTCCTCGTCTCCTGGGTCAGCGCCAGCGCGGATGGGTTGCTGGCTCTTTCCGAGCGTCTTCTTTCTCGGCATCCAGCCCCTCTTTGCCCTCTTCGTGATCGCGATGGAGTTCTACCAGTGAAGGCGCCGGGCCACGCTGATCGTCGGCCTCGCGCTGACGGCCTGCCGAGGGCGGCAAGGCCCGCCCACGGGCTCCCTGGCCGATCTGCTTCAGCGCCGCGGAGCGAAGGAAACGCCGCGCGCGTGCGCCAGATCGTGGAGAGCGATCCAGGCCTCGCCCGTGCGAGCTTCGAGGGGTCGGCCAGCGGGACCGGTGCGGGCCGCGGCGAAGGAGGGGCACGCCGAGGTGGTGCGACTGCTGATCGAGGCGGGCGCGGATCCCCGGGAGCGCGATACCTACGGGAAGACACCGCTGCACGAGGCCAAGAGCGCCGAGGTGGCGGGCCTCCTGCTCGATCACGGCGTCTCCCCCGACGTCCGGAGCAACTCCGGAGAGACGCCGCTCATGACGCGAACGGAAGCGCCCGCAGTGGTCGAGCGGCTTCTCGTGGCCGGCGCCCACCCGAACCTGCGCGACGAGGACGGGCGGACCGCCCTGCAGCACGCGGTCGGCCTGGTGGGCATGGAGAACCTCGCCTCGATCGTGACCCTCTGCGCCTACGGCGCCGATCCCCGGGTCCACGACGAGAAGGGCGCGACCGCCAGTGACCTGGCACGCGGGTCCGTGGCCGAGCGCCTGGGCCTGCCCGATCAGAACGCGGTCATGGCCGACCTGCTGGCTCCGGGCGGCGCCTGCATCGCGCTGGCCGGGCGGCCGGTAACGGCGCGGGCGACCGCTGACGAGCGCACCGCGGTGCTCCTCGATTCCCGCTGCCGGGTCACCGCGGACGGCTGGGCCTGCGGGCGCCTGGGCTGGGCCTACGAGCATGCGCAAGGCGTCACCCGGGACCTCCCGCACGCGGCGCAGCTCTACGAGAAGAGCTGCGAGCGCGGCCACGCGTGGGGCTGCTACGCCCTGGCCTACGCCTACGGCCACGGCATCGGCGTGCCTCAGGACGAGGCGCGCGCGACGCAGCTCTTCCGGCGAGGCTGCGACGGCGGCTACAACGACAGCTGCGGCCAGCTCGCCCGACAGCTCCAGCGCGGCCTCGGGGTCGCCCGGGACGAGGCCGCGGCCGTGCCCCTCTTCGAGAAGGCCTGCAAGGGCGGAGACGCCTGGTCCTGCTGGCAGCTCGGCGAGGCCTACCGATCCGGGCGCGGCAGTGGCGCCTGACGCGGCGAAGGCGGCCGAGCTCCGCGGGCAGGCCTGCCGTGCGGGAGAGAAGCGTGCCTGCGGGAGCGAGCCCGCCTCCTGAGCGGCGCGGCCTTGGTATGATCGCGCCCGAGGAACGGGAGGCCACGCGACGCATGAGATCGGTCCTCGACGAAGGAGACCGGCAGGCGCTCTGCCGGAGGGTGGCGTCGCTCACCGCCGGCTCGTCCGCGCAGTGGGGCCGGTTTACGGTGGCCACCATGCTCACTCACCTCTGCCAGTCCACACGGATGGCCCTCGGTGAGCTGCCCGTCAAGCCGCGCGGCAGGGTCGCCTTTCAGCGGTTCCCCCTGAAGCACCTCATCCTCTACGTGTTCCCTTTTCCGAAGGGTGCTGCCCACGGCGCCCGAGCTCCTGGCGGCTCCCCCCGGACCGTTCGAGGCCGACCAGTCGGCTCTCCAGGCTCTGCTCGAGCGACTGGGCACGGGACCCCGCGAGGGAGCGGGTCCGGTCCACCCGCTCTTCGGCCCGCTCTCCCGAAAGGAGTGGGGAGCGCTCGCCCACAAGCACACCGACCATCACCTGAGTCAATTCGGCGCCTGACGGCCGTCAGACTCCGCCGAAGCCGAGGTGTCGCGCGAGATCGGGGTTCTCGGGCCGCACCCGCCACACCCAGGCGTCGAGCACGTAGTGGGTGGCCTGCGGGCAGGGCGAGAAGGGGAACGAGCAGGGCCAGAGCGCCGCGGCGCCGGGTGCCAGCGCCGGCCCCGGGAAGAAGCCGCCGTGCTCGTGCCAGACGAAGCGGTCCCAGCCCCACTCCTCGACGAAGGCCACGGCCAGGAGCGGCAACAGGTAGAGCGGCCAGGCGCGCGGCCTGAAGAGGCGGGCCACGGCCGCGGACGACTCGCGGAAGCGGGCGCGGCCATAGACCCACACGAAGGCGAGGTAGGGGATGCCGTGGACGAGGACGTTCGTCACCGTGAACGCGTAGTCCGAGTCGAACACCACGATGCCGACGTACCAGGTGAGCCACGTGGTCGCCACGATCAGGTTCTTGCCGGGGCTCGTCGGGCGCCCGCGCCAGAGCAGGTAGCCCTGCCGCAGCACGTAGGCCAGGGCGATGCCGATGTGGACGG
Organism: uncultured Acidobacteriota bacterium; assembly: GCA_963760685.1. GTDB lineage: Bacteria > Acidobacteriota > Vicinamibacteria > Fen-336 > Fen-336 > CAVXEA01. The sequence goes on along the minus strand of CAVXEA010000003.1, from coordinate 690,982 downwards.
GCCACAGCGCGTCGGCGGCGGCCGCGGGAAGGCCGGGGATGAAGTCGCCCGCGATGAACCACTCGAACTCGCGCGGCAGGTGGCCGTGCCAGTAGAGGAGCGGGTAGAGCGTCGCGCTGTAGATCGCCGCGTCGTCGAGGACGCGGTCGAGGCGCGTGCTGGCCCCGAGCTTCCGGCGGTAGAGCGCAACCCAGCCGTACTGCTGGCGCACGAAGTGGAGGACCGCGACGTAGGCGAGCACCCGCCAGAACAGCGCTGCCGGAGATCGAGTAGAGCAGCACGCCCGTCGACGTAGGCCGCGACCGGTATGCCCAGGTAGAGGCCGGGCCGGCGCTCGCGCTCGTCGGGATCGAGATAGACGCGGTAGGCCGTGGCCCAGACGTGGGCGACGTCGACGAACACGACGGTCGCGAGCCAGGTCCACGCGGGCAGCGCGCGGTTCAGGAGGCCGGTATGACTGCCCCAGGCCGAGAAGGGCGAACGCCAGGGCAGCCGACCCGCCGAAGACCGCGACGTCCCACCGCGCCGAGACGAGCCACGGTCCCCGCGACGCCGGCGAGAGAGGCTCGGTCACGCGAGCCAGCTCCGGAAGCGATCGGCCTCGCTCGCGCAGGATCGCCTCGGCGGCCCGGATGCCCCAGTACTGCGCTTCCTCGAAGAGCGCCATCCCCGAGAGGTCGGTGTGGGCAAAGTGGATGCGCCCGAGTGGACGCGACGCGGCGGCGAGCGCGTCCGACCACAGGAAGCCGGGGCGGGGCCGCACCATCGCGTGGCCCCACAGGTACACGTCGACGCGCTCGCACCAGGTCGCGAATCCCCGGGTGGCAGCGGCCGAGGTCGGCCAGGATCGTCTCGACCCACTCCGGCCCAGGTCGTGCGCAGCAATCGCTCGCGGCCGCGGCGCGGGTCCTCGTCCAGCGAGCGGCAGGTAGTAGGTGAAAACGGTCGGCCCCTGGTCGCGGCCCGCCTGGTGGGTGGCCACGACGTAGCCGAGGGACGGGCTGTCGTAGAGCACGTTGTCCCAGGCGAGTGGGAAGCCGCGGGACGCGGGACGGTCGCGCAGGGTCAGGTTCGCCACCATCCACGAGCCGTACATCGTCTCGCGCAGGCCGGGCGGTGGAGACTCGCGATAGGCGCTCGATCAGGTGCGAGGCGAGGAAGCGCGGCAGGGCGAAGACCACGTGGCGCGCGCGGAACGCGGCAGCGCGTCCGCCCGCGTCTTCGAAGACGACCTCGACGGAGTCGGCCGCGGCCCGGACGTCGGTGACCAGGGTCCCGAGTCGCACCCGGCCACCCGCGGTGCGCGCGAGGTGGGCCACCAGTCGACCGTTGCCCTCGGGCCAGGTGAGGAACTCGGCCGCCTCCTGGCGATCGTCGTCGAGGCGGGCCGCGAAGTAGTGCACGCCGGCCCAGGCCGAGGTCTGCGCGAGGGTCGCGCCGAAGTCGTCGCGGCAGCCGTACTCGACGAACCAGCGCAGCCGGGGCGAGCCCCAGCCGATGCTCGTCCATGTACTCGGCCATCGACTGGCGGTCGAGAGCCTTGACCTCGGCCGCGTCCGAGCCGCGCGCGCGCGGGATCGCGAAGGCGCGACGGCCGGCGGGATCGCGCCACCGCGACCAGCGGCGCATCTCCGCCTCGAACTCCCCCAGTTGGCGCAGATCGTCGGGGCTCGCGCCGTCGCGCGGGTAGAGGCCCTCGTGCCACTGCGCGCCGTGGAAGAGCCGCTCCTGCGGCTCGCGGCAGAGAACCTGCTCGGCCCACACCGGTTTGCCCGACGCGTCGCGGCCCGCGAGCGCGCCCACCTCCTCGAGCACCGCCACGAGGGGCCGATTGTCGTCGCTCGGAACCGGCACGTAGTGCGCGCCCCAGGGGTAGGGGGTGATGGGTCCGGTGCCCGATCGCGCCGTGCCGCCCGGCACGTCCTCGAGCTCCAGGACCACGAAGTCGCGGACGCCCGCGCGCTCGAAGGCCCACGCCGCGGACAGGCCGGCGATCCCGGCGCCGAGGATCGCGATGCCCACCTCCTCGGTCGCGGCCGGGCGAGCGCTCGGGGCTCTCGCGCACGCGATGGCCGCGAACGTGGTTCCCCCCGACGATCCCGCCTTCGATCTTCGGCGCCGCGGGCCCGCGGAACGCAGGCGGCCAGGGCCGAGGCGCCCATCGCCTGGAGCGCGGTCCGGCGGGAGACGGCCCTCCTCTTCAATTCCAGCGCCGCCACTCCTCCTCGTAGTAGTGGACGAGGGCCTGGTTGTTGAGTCGGTTCACCTCGGCCTCGACCGGAGCCATGTCGGGTCCGAGCACGAACAGCGAAGCGAGGGTGGGCCCGTCGAGGTAGCGCAGCCCCGGCACCGGCACCCCGGCGGGGACCTCGAAAGGGTGAAGTGCTGCGAGGGCGTAGCCCCATTCGCCGAACGAGGGGACGAGGGCGTGGTAGGGCCGCACCTCGAAGCCCGCCGCCTCGATCGTGCGGTTGATGCACCAGAACGACCGGCGCGCCATCAGGGGCGACGTGCTCTGCACGGCCATGACTCCCGCCGGATCGAGCCGCGCCCGGACCAGCCCGTAGAAGCGAGTGGTGTAGAGCTTGCCGAGAGAGAAGTTGTGGGGATCGGGAAAATCCACGATCGCGGCGTCGAAGAGACCGGTGCTCGCGCTCTCGCCCAGCCAGACGAAGGCGTCCTCGTTCACCACATGCACCCGCGGGTCGAGGAGCGAGCTCCGGTTCAAGTCGCGGAGCAGCGGGTTGGAGACGGCGAGGTGCGTCATCTCGGGATCGAGGTCCACGAGCACGACCTCGGTCACGGAGGGGTGCTTCAGGATCTCGCGCACAGCCAGGCCGTCGCCGCCGCCCAGGACGAGCACCCGCCGCGGCGCGCCGTGTAGTACCAGGGCGGGGTGCACGAGGGCTTCGTGGTAGCGGTACTCGTCGCCCGACGAGAACTGCAGGCTGCCGTTCAGGAACAGCTGGAACTGGTCCTTGGCCCGGGTCAGGACGATGCGCTGGTAGCGGCTCGTCTTCGCGAAGACCACGGTGTCGGCGTACATGCCCTCTTCCGCGATGTCCGTCATCTGGTCGGCGTAGGCGAAGCCCACGGTCAGGGCGAGCAGGACGGCCACCGCCTTCAGCCGCAGGTCGAAGGTCGCGCCGAGAAGCGGCGCGAAGAGCCAGGTCGACCAGAGGCCGACCCCGGCGTTCAGGAGGCCGAAGAGCATCGCCGTCCGCACGAGGCCCAGGTGGGGGACGAGCAGGATGGGAAAGAGCACGCGAAGCGGCGAGGGCGCCCAGGTAGTCGAAGGTGAGGACCTTGGCCACCAGCTCCTTGAAGTCCATGGTCTCGCGCAGGAGGCGCATCACGAGCGGGATCTCGAGGCCGACGAGAGTGCCCACCAGGACCACGAGGGCGTAGAGCACGGGCCGGAAGAACGTGGGCAGGTGCGCGAAGGCGAGGAACAGAAGCGCGGCCGAGGCGCCCCCCACGAGGGCCACCGCCAGCTCCACCTCCACGAAGCGCCGGGCCAGGCCGCGCTTCACGTGGCGCGACAGGTACGAGCCGAGGCCCAGGGCCGACAGGTAGACGCCGATGACCGTGGAGAACTGGGTGACGGAGTCGCCGAGCACGTAGCTCGCGAGCGTCCCCGCCACCAGCTCGTAGACGAGCCCGCAGGTGGCGATGACGAGGACGGTGAGGTAGACGAGGGGCGACCGCATGGGCCGACCTAGAGGCTCAATGAATCGCGGCCGAGATGATCACCGAGATCCCGATGACGAACGCCCCCAGGATGATGCCGAGGCCCACGTTCTGGTCCTCGGCGATCTCCTTCGTGATCGAGAAAGGCAGGACCTTCTCGATGATCCAGAAGGCCACGCAGAGGACCACGGTGCCCAGCACCGCATACAGGACCGAGTCGAACACCGCCCGCACGTGCGTGGTGATCCAGTCCATCACTTCCCTCCTCTCCAATAGGTGAACGAACGGTAGCCGCCCGGCGACTGCCGGACGCTCGCAGGGATGAGCCCGCGTTTGCCGCGCGCCGAGCTCCCAGCCCCGCGCCGTCGCGATGCCGTAGAGCCCGAGCAGGCCGAGGGCGAAGATCGCATATCCACTTCTCATGAGTCGTCTCCACTGTCGTCACTGTCGTCGTCATCGTCGGAGCTGCTGCTGCTCGAAGCGTGGTCGCTCTCGCTCCATCGCCGCGACTCGAAGCGCATCGACCGCCAGGCCACGACGATGGGCCAGACGAAGAGGGCGACGAGGGCCAGGAACAGCTGGTAGCCCCGAGGCACGCGGCTCCGGACGCGGAGGTCGTAGCTGGGCGGGGGCTTGCCCGCCTCCCACTGCGGTCCGAGACGCAGGACGTAGCGCCCGGGCGGGACCGAGGCCACGTAGGTTCGGGCCTCGCTCGAGCCCTCGGACCAGGCGCCGTCGCTGTCGGAGCCGAAGTAGTAGGAGACCTCCAGGTCGAAATCGTCGACGGCCCCCGTCTCCTCGTTGATGAGGGCCCCGTCCAGGTAGAGCCACGAGTTGCTCACCGGCGCCCTCACCGAGATCTCGAGGTTTCCCGTCTCCTGCACGAAGAAGCGTTCCGTGAAGAGCGCGGCCTCGGGCGCGGCCGGCGCCACGCCCGTCGGGATCACGACGGTCTGCTTGTGGACGACGCGCCCGCCGCTCAAGGAGAGGCCGATGTACAGGAACAGGAGCAGGCCGGCAGCGAGAGCGGCCAGTGACCAGATCTGCTTGACCTTCCCGGCATAGGGCGACGGCTGGTGGGGAGCGACCCCCTCCTGCGGGGGCGGGGAGCCGACCTGGTTGAAGGCCTTCCAGACTCGGGCCGCCTCGGTGTAGGTGCCGAGGCTCCAGTTGATCTCCTGGTCGTCCCCCTCGGACGAGAGCATGAGCGGCGGGCAAACGTAGTCCTGGCTCGAGACTTCGTCGCCGCGCGCCACGGCCCAGTAGAACTCGCCCAGGACCACGTCCACCTTGGCCTGGCCGCCCTGGAAGTGGCGGAACTCCTTTCCGTCGTACCTCATTCGATCGACGCCGTAGCGCGCCACGTCGCCCGCGGAGATGGGCTCCACGAAGGACCAGTGCCCCTTCGACTCGACCAGCCACCGGAAGCCGTGTCGCGGCTCGTAGAGGAGGTACTCCTGCCAGGGATAGCGCACGCTCTCGTAGGTCACGCTGCGCTCGAGGAAGCCGATGAGCGTCCACTCCACGCCGTGCAGGCGGCCCTTCGACCCGAGGGGGATCCGCGGCTGCACCGTCGACCGCTCGAGAGCGCCTCGAGGACCGCCAGGTCCTTGGTCGCGTCGAGGAGCGAGCCGCAGTAGGGACAGGCGACGCGCTTCGCCTGGTCGGGGGCGTGGATCTCGAGCGGCCCGCCGCATTGCGGGCACGAGAGATTCTGCGCGCTCGCCTTCTTCCGGCGATCCTCCTCGTCGGGCAGTCCCGTGAGGCCGATCTCGTCGAGGGTCACCTCGCGGCCGACGTAGAGCGCCTCGGCCTTGGTGCCGGTACCGTAGTCGAGGGTCGCGAGCTGGCCGCCGGGCCCCGACAGGTCGGCGTAGCGCAGCAGGCTTCCGGGCTCGACGTCGAACGGCAGCTCGCCGGCCGCGGTCATGAAGCGGGCCTCGCGCACCTCGGTCACGACGAAGGTGCCGGGCGGCCCGAGGTCCAGGGTCTGGCCCACGCGCACGTCCTCGAACTCGGGCGACGGGAGGCACGGGCGCCAGGCCCATGTAGTGGAAGCGGCCCTGCGCCTCGGAGAGCCAGGCCCAGCTCTCGCCGGCGAAGGCCATCAGCCACTCGTCCCAGGTGCCCGCCCCGTAGTCGAGCTGCAGACGGCCGACCAGGGTGAAGGGCGGCGCGCCCTCGTAGCCGCCGCTCGCGCCCAGGGCGAGGACCGACGGGGTCGGGATCAGCTCGGCCACGCGGCCGTAGGCCGCGACGTTGGCGCCCTTGCGCGCCACCGCCACCCCGCAGTGCTCGCAGACCTTGAGCAGGGTCGCGCCCAGCGTGAAGACGACCGTGGCGCCGCAGGACGGGCAACGGGCCTCGTAGCCGCTCACGGTTCGCCCCGCGGGTGGACGGTGACGCGGACGCTCGTGGCCCCCAGGGCCTCGGCGAGGCGCTCGGACCAGGGCCAGTCGGGACGCGGCCGGCAGCAGTAGAGGTTGAACCCCGCGAAGCCGCGCTCGGGGAAGGTGTGGCAGGTGAGGTGCGACTCGGTGAGCAGCAGAAGGCCGGTCACGCCGCCTTCGCCGGGGAACGAGCGCCAGACCGGCTCGCCCGCGGGGTGCAGGTCGAGCTCGCGCACCAGGCGGTCGAAGAGGGCCGCCGAGCGCTGCCGGGGAACGGAGCGAGTCGGGCGAGCAGCCGTGCGCATCCACCAGCCACTCGACGCCGAGCGAGAGCGGGGCCAAGGCGGAGGGCGCCCCGGCTAGAACTTCACGTCGCTGACCTTGCCGTCCTCGAAGATCACGGTCAGGTCGGGGAATGTCCACTTCGCCTTGCCGCCGAAGACCACCTCGTTGGCCGGCGCTCCGAAAGCGGCCCGCACCTCGTCGAAGCTCATGCCCGGCTTGATCTCGCGCTTGACGCCGCCGGCCGGGGCCGCGGGCGAGGCCGGACCCGCGGGCCGCGCTTGACCGGCGGTAGCGCCGGCCATGGCCTGCGCGATCATCTGCGGCATCATCATCCCGATACCGGCACCGAGGCCGAGCCCGGCCGCGTTGCCCGCCTCACCCGGGTTGTTGGCCGCGGCTTCCATGCTGCGCGCGGCCTTGAAGGCCATGTACTTCTGCATGTCGCCGATCGCGCCCATGCCCGCGCGCTCGTCGATCATCTTCTGCACTTCCTCGGGCGGGGTGATCGCGCCGATCAGGAAGTCCACGAGCTCGACGCCGTACTTGCCGAAGTCGTCGGCCACCCGGCCCTTCAGGGCGCCGGCCAGCTCGTCGTAGTAGCGCGGCAGGTCGAGGATCGTCTTCAGGGTCTCGCCCAGGAGGTCGTTGAGGCGCGCGACGCAGATGTCGCGGAGGAAGTCCTCGATGGCCTGGCGCACGTAGACCCCGCGGGTCCCCACGAGCTGCTGCAGGAAGATGCCGGGGTCCGAGACCCGCATCGAGAAGCGGCCGAAAGCGCGCAGGCGCACCATCGACAGCTCGCTGTCGCGGAAGGTGATCGGCTCCTTGGTCCCCCACTTGAGGTCGGTGAAGGTCTGCCGGCTGATGAAGTAGACCTGCGCCTGGAAGGGCGACGTACCGCCGAAGGGCAGCGCCGATCAGCTTCCCGAGCAGCGGCACGTTCAACGTCGTGAGGGTGTGTCGCCCGGAGGAGAACGTGTCGAGGGCCTTGCCGTCGCGGAAGAACGTCGCCCACTGGTTGTCCTGGACGATGAGCTGGGCGCCGAGCTTGATGTTGGCGGAGCCGCTGGGCGGCTCGCGGTGCACGATCTCCTGGCCGGACTCGTCGAAGTGCTGGATGATCTCGAGCAGCGCCATGGTCTTCCCCGCTCCTTACTGAATGCCGCTCAGGATCGTCTCGCGCCCGGCCAGCCGGCTGTCCAGGGCGTCGAGGGCGCGCGATCATCGCCGCCACCCCGCCCGGGTCGGCGGCCGCGGACTCCGAGGCCTCCTTGACCGCGTCCACGCCGCCGAGAAGGTCGAGGTCGAACTGGTACACGCGATCGAGCACGTCCTCCTTGACCTTGATGGCGTCGAAGAAGCCCGCGTACCCGCGGTCGGCATAGCGAATGCGCGCCGTGACCTTGTCGAGCCGCTTCCTCGCGGTCTCGATGTCGTTGATCGCGTCGAGGGCGCCCATCCGGCTGGCCGCGACCGAGGCCCCGTCGAGCGCCTTCTTGCAGGCCTCGAGCCGCGAGGCGAGGAACTCGCGCTGGATCCGATCGGTATCGCGGCGCAGCTCCTTCTCGCGATAGCCCGAGAAGCCCGGGATCGCGTTCACGAGCTGCTCGAGGGCGTTCTGGCCGGCGCGCGCCTTGTTGAGGACGTTGTCCATGACTCGCTCCTCCGCGACGTGAAGCAGAGGCTACCTACCCCCGAGGGGCGGGTCAAGACCTGGTTCTGTACCGGCGTCGCGAGAGCCTGGCTGGCTTCCGGCTCGAATGTTCATAAATACCTAACGAATTAAATAAGTTAGTTGACAAATGCTAATGTAAAACCTGACACTACTCTCCAACCTGGTTGCGGTCAGGCCAGGCTTTCGGAAAGGAGGGGTGCCATGAGGCATCGAACGTGCGCGGGAGCCGGTGCTGTCGTTGTAACTCTATTTATTACAATCTGTTGCGGGGGACAAAGCCCCGTCTCGACCGCCAATCCGGTCGGGCCAGCCCCCGCGCCCACTCCAACCCCGGTGCCGACGCCCTCGGCCACTCCTACCCCAACCGCCATGGCCTGCAGCAATCCCACGCCACCCCCCCTCTATAGCTTCCGGATCAACATCCAGAACCAGATCGGCAACAAGAAGGTTTTGGACTCCCGCGTGATGGTCGGCCGGGATTTGGCGTACTGCGGCGCCCTGGGCTACCCCGGCGACATCTGCGTGGTCCGGGACGAGAACGCTCCCGACGCGGTGACCTGCGGGAACTTCGTGGCCGGGATCGCGAGCCAGACCGGCCGTCCACGGGCCGAACTGGTACTGGAACGACCAACCCTGCCGTCCCATCGGCGAGGGTGGGGATGCCCCGGGGTGCAAGCAGCACCCGACGAACCAGTTCATGGTCTTCGCCTTCGGGCCGGGCATCTACAGCGTCTGTGGCGACGACGACCGCGTCTGCCATGGCATCACCATCGACTAGGGAGAAGCTCGATGAGGAATCGACTGTTCGCAGCGCTGGGTCTGCTGTGGTCTGCGGCTGGCTCGCGGCCTGTGGCGCGGGCACACCGGTGACACCCGAGCCGCTGCCCTCGGCCAGCCCCACGCCCGCGGCCACGCCGACGCCGCCCCAGAACCCGGGTAGTGTCGGGGCCTACGCGTGCAAGCTGCCCGCCCAGCAGCAACCCCTCGGCGGACAACGGCCCCGGCTCTTGCCCCGTGCTCCCGGCACGGCTGGGCGCCCAGGTGAACGCGGCCATCGACAAGGCGCAGCGCGACCATCCGGAGCTGTTCAACTTCAACGAGCTCAGTGGCCCGTCCCCGCGCGTCCTCGATCGCACCCTGTACCACCAGGTGGTGGCGGAGAACCTCGTTCAGGCCGGGGTGTGCACGATCATCCAGAAGGAAGAGATCGCGGTCAAGAACGCCAACGACTTCAACGAGCAGTGGAACATCTACACGTCCACGGGCTTCGTCCGGCGCAAGTACGTGACGACGTGCTCGCCCTCCTGGTTCTGACCTTTACTCGGCCTTCGCGAAGACGAAGAGGTGCTGGGTCGGGAGGAACTCGTGCCTCTTCACCTGCCGGAAGCCCGCGGGCAGCCATTCGGCCAGCACCTGCTCGACGGACATCCGGTGCTCGGGGCGGATGTGAGCGGCGCTGTCGCCCTCCAGGCGGTACTCGACGAGGGCGATCCGGCCCCGAAGGCTTGAGCGCTTCGCGCATCTTCGCGAGCATCGGCTTCGGCTGCTGGAGCTCGTGGTAGACGTCCACCAGCAGGATCCAGTCGAGGGAGGCCGGCGGTAGCCCGGGATCGTCGGCCTTGCCCAGCACCGGCACCACGTTGCGTGATGCCCTCGCGGGCGAGCAGCTCCCTCATGCGGTCGAGCATCTCGGGCTGGATGTCCACGCCGTAGACGCGCCCGCGCGGGGCCACGGCCCGCGCCATGCGCCTCGCGAAGTAGCCCGGTTCCGCAGCCCAGGTCGGCCACCACCGCCCCGTCCTCGAGCCCCATGGTCCGGATCACCTGTTCGGGCCGTTGCTCGGCCTCGCGGCCCTCGCGCTCCAGCCAATCGGCGCCGGCAAAGCCCATGACCGGGGCTGGCCGACGCTCGGCCTGCCTCGTCGGGCCGGCGGCCGCGGGCAGCGAGAGCGCCAGGAGCGCGGCTCCGAGAAGGTACCTAGAGCGTCGCATCCCGACATGTTAGCCTGCCTCATGTCCCCGCTCATCCGCCTCGAACACGTGAGCAAGAGCTACCAGGAGGGAATGGAGACGCGCTCTGTCCTGCGCGACACGAGCGTCACCATCGAGGCCGGCGAGCTCGTCGCCATCCGCGGACGCAGCGGCAGCGGCAAGAGCACGCTCCTCCACCTGCTGGCCGGACTCGACGTGCCCACGACCGGTGACGTCTTCGTCGAGGAGGCCTGCATCAACCGCCTCACGGCGCGCGACCGCACCCTCTTCCGCCGGGACCGGCTCGGGTTCGTGTTCCAGTTCTTCAACCTCATCCCCACCCTCACCGTGCTCGAGAACGTGCAGCTCCCCGCGGAGCTGGCGGGGACCGGGAACGAAGGCCGCGGCCGATCGCGCGCGGGGCCTGCTCGACGCGGCCTGGGCCTCGCCGACCGCGCGTCGCAGTTCCCGGATCGGCTCTCCGGCGGCGAGCAGCAGCGAGTGGCGATTGCGCGGGCCCTGGTCCAGGACCCGCGCCTCGTCCTGGCCGACGAGCCCACGGGCAATCTCGACGACGCCACCGGCCGGCTCGTGCTCGACCTGCTGGACCGGGTCACGCGAAAGGCCGGCAAGACGCTCGTGCTCGTCACCCACAGCCGCGAGGTGGCGGCGCGCGCCGACCGCGTCCTCGCCATCGAGGACGGGCACCTCCTCGCGTCTTCGGCCGCCTGAGGCTTGCTCTCCCCCACCCTCCTCCGCACCGGACTCCGCGACCTCGTCCGACGCCCCTTGCACACTGGCCTCCTCGTGCTGGGGGTGGCCCTCGGCGTGGCGGTGGTGATCGCGATCGACCTCGCCAACGAGAGCGCGCGCCGGGGCTTCGACCGAAGCTCGGAGGCGATCACGGGCCGCGCCACGCATCAGCTCCGCGGCGGTCCCTCGGGCGTGCCGGAGGATCTCTACCGCCGCCTGCGCGCCGAATGGGGCTACAGGCGGTCCACCCCCGTGGCCGAAGGCGTCGTGCTCGCCCCGGACCTCGATCGACAGCCCTTGACCGTCCTCGGTGTCGATCCGCTCTCCGATGGGCCCGTTTCGGAGCCATCTGGCCGGGGGCGCGTGGACGACGTCCGGCTTCGCGCGGCTCCTCGACGAACCCGACGCCGTGCTCGTCGACTCCGGCCTCGCGGACCGCTACGGCCTTGCCCCGGGCCGCGACGTCCGGCTCCAGGTCGACGATCGCTTCGAGACCGTCCGCGTCCTGGGGATCTTGCGGACGCGCCGCGGGCAGCCACGCCCTCGACGGGATCGTGCTGATGGACGTGGGCGCGGCCCAGAGGCTGCTCGGAATCGACGGGGTCGCTGAGCCGGATCGACCTGATCCTGACCGCGGCCGAGGCGGAGAGCCTGAAGCCCCGTCTTCCCGCCGGATCTGCGGCTCGTTCGCGCGAGCGCGCAGGCCGAGACCGTCGGCGAGCTCACCGCGGCCTTCCAGTTGAACCTGACCGCTCTCAGCCTGCTCGCCCTCGTGGTGGGCATGTTCCTGATCTACAACACCGTCATGTTCAGCGTGGTGCAGCGCCGCGTGGTGATCGGCACCCTCCGCGCCCTGGGAGTGACGCCGGCGCAGGTGTTCGCCCTCGTCCTCGTGGAGACGGCCGCGGCCGCGGCCGTCGGCACCGGCCTCGGCCTCGCCCTCGGGTGGGTCCTGGGCCAGGGCGCCGTCCGCCTCGTCACCCAGACCATCAACGACCTCTACTACGTGGTCTCGGTGACGGGCGCACCCCTCACGGCGCGCTCGGTGGCGAAGGCCATCGGCCTCGGCCTCGGAGCCGGCATCCTCTCCGCGGTACCTCCGGCGCTCGAGGCGGCACGCGTGGAGCCGGTGGCGGCCTTGCGTCGCAGCACCCTCGAGGGCGCCGCGCGACGTCGCGTCCCCCTGCTCGCTCTCGCCGGCCTGGCCCTGGGCGGCGTGGGCGCCGGCCTTCTCGCCTTCGTCCCCACCTCGCTGATCGCGAGCTTCGCCGGCCTCTTCGCCGTGGTCATGGGCATGGCCCTTCTGGCCCCGGCCGCGACGGTCCTGCTCATGGCGGTGGCGGGGCCCGCGGCGGCCATGGCCGTGGGCACGCTCGGCCGGCTCGCGGCGCGCACCGTCACCACCTCAGGTCGCGCGCACCGGCGTGGCCATGGCCGCGCTGATGGTGGCGGTCTCCGTCACCATCGGGGTCAGCCTCGATGATCCAGAGCTTCCGGTCGACGGTGATCGAACTGGCTCGGGCTGACCCTGCGCGCCGACATCTACCTCGCGGCCCCGGGGCCGGGCGGCTCACGTCGAGCGCCGGCGCTCCAGGCGGACGTGGTCGCGCGCGTCGCGGCCGTGGCCGGCGTGGCCGAGGTGGAGACGTTTCGCGCGGTCGAGGTCGCGAGCCCCGAGGGCCCGGTCCACCTGAACGTGGTCGATCCCCGGCGCGAGCGCAGCGCCGCCTTGTACCGATTCGCCGAGGGGACGCCCGCCGAGACCTGGGCCCGGGTGAAGGCGGGCGCGGTGCTGGTCAGCGAGCCCTTCGCCTTTCGCCGGCATCTCCCGCCCCATGGCGGAACGGTCACGCTGGAGACCGATCATGGGCCGCGGGCCTTCGCCGTCGCGGGGACCTTCTACGACTACGCGACGCGAGCGGGGGACGGTCCTCATCGCCCGCGAGGTCTACGAGCGGCTCCTGGGACGACCGGAAGATCTCCTCGCTCGCCGTCTACGTGAGCGCGGGCGCCAGCGCCGACGACGTGGTGCGGCGCCTGCGCACCGCCCTCGCGGGGACCGCGCTCCGGGTGACGCCGACGGGGTCCCTGCGACGGGAAGCCCTGCGCGTCTTCGACCGCACCTTCGCGGTGACCGAGGCCCTGCGCCTGCTGGCCATGGCCGTCGCGTTCGTCGGGGTGTGGAGCGCGCTCATGGCCCTCCAGACCGAACGCACCTCCGAGCTCGCCACCCTCGTGGCCCTGGGCCTGACCCCGGGCCGCCTCTCCTTCCTGACCCTCCTCGAAACCGGCCTCATGGGCCTGACCGCCGGCCTCCTCGCGCTGCCCACGGGCGCGCTGCTCGCCGCGATCCTCGTCCACGTCATCAACGTGAGGTCGTTCGGCTGGACCATGCGCCTCGAGCTCGACCCCCGGCGTCTTCGCCGAGGCCCTCGGGTTGAGCGTGGGAGCCGCCCTGCTCGCGACGGTCTACCCGCTCATTCGCCTGGGCCGAATGCCGGTCGCGGCGGCGTTGCGCTCCGAATGAGGTGGCTGACGCGGGGCGGCCTTCTCCTGCTGCTCGTGGGCGGGGCCGTCTGGGCGGGGCTCCGCCCGCATCCGCGGACGGCGGGAGAAGCGCCCCCGGCGCTGGAGCTCGCTCCCCCCGGGCCGTCTCCGCCTTTCGCCCGGGCCACGGTCGTGCGCGAGTTCCAGCTCCCCCTCGATCACGGTCCGCACTTCGAGTACGAGACGGAGTGGTGGTACTTCACGGGCAACGTGGCCGGGGACCAAGGGCGGCCCTTCGGATTCCAGCTCACGTTCTTCAGGCGCGGCCTGTCGCCGCACCCGCCTCCTTTGGGCCCGGGATTGCGCACGAGCCAGATCGACTTCGCGCACCTGGCGCTCACCGACGTCGCCGGACGCCGCCACGAGTTCTTCGAGCGTTGGAGCCGCGGGGCGGCGGGCCTGGCCGGCGCCACCGGGGAGCCGTTCCGGGTCTGGCTCGAGGACTGGCGGGCCGACGGCGTGGGAGTCGACGGCAGCACGACTCGCCTTCGGGCCCAGGACGGGGACTGGGGAATCGACCTCGAGCTTGCCGCCACCAAGCCCCTGGTGCGGCACGGGGATCGCGGCTTGTCGATGAAGAGCGCCGAGCCGGGGAACGCGTCGTACTACATCGGCTATACGCGGATGACCGCGACCGGCCACGTGTCGGTGGGCGGACCACCCGTGGCCGTGCGCGGTACGGCCTGGTTCGACCACGAATGGAGCACGAGCGCGCTCGGCCCGGGTGCCGTCGGGTGGGACTGGTTCAGCCTCCAGCTCGGCGACGAGCGCGAGCTGATGTTCTTTCAGATCCGCCGACAGGACGGAACGGTCGAGCCGGTGTCCGGGGGGACCATCGTCGAGAAGGACGGCCGGACGCGACGACTGGGCGCGAGCGAAGTCACAGTCGAGGTGCTCGACCGTTGGACGAGCCCGGAGAGCGGCGCCGTGTACCCGGTGCGGTGGCGCGTCGTGTCGGAGGCCGCGAGCCTGGACCTGGAGGTCGACCGTCGCCTGGACGCCCAGGAGCTGCGCACCTCGTTCACGTACTGGGAGGGCGCCGTGACCCTTCGGGGAACGAGCCTCGGACGCGCTGTCTCGGGCGCCGGCTACGTCGAGATGACGGGCTACGCGGCGAGCATGCACGGGGTCTTCTAGGGTCGGCTGCGCCGCCCACGCCCCATCGCCGTGTCTTGTGCGACACTGGCCGCTCCATGCGTCTTCCCCACCTGACGAGTCGGCTGCGCGGCTTCGGGACCTCGGTCTTCGCGGAGTACACGGCACTCGCCACGAAGCACGGCGCCATCAACCTGGGCCAGGGCTATCCCGATTTCGACGGACCGGACTTCGTCAAGGAAGCAGCCATCGCGGCCATCCGCGAGGGCCGCAACCAGTACAGCCCGATGATCGGTCAGCCCGAGCTGCGGCAAGCGGTGGCCGAGCACCAGCTTCGCTTCTACGGCCTCGACTACGACGCCGACCGCGAGATCACGGTCTACGCCGGAGCCACCGAAGCCATCTTCTCCAGCGTGCAGGCCCTCTGCGAGGCGGGCGACGAGGCGGTCCTCTTCGAGCCCTTCTACGATTCCTACGCGCCGAGCCTGGCCATGGCGGGGGCCAGCGCCCGCGTGGTCACGCTGGAGGGCGACGACTTCCGGCTCGACCCCGCGGCCCTCGAGGCCGCGATCACGCCGAAAACGCGCGCCGTGATCCTCAACTCGCCCCTGAACCCCGTGGGCAAGGTCTTCACCTGGGCCGAGCTTTCGGCGATCGCCGACGCGTGCCGGCGTCACGACCTCCTGGCCATCACGGACGAAGTCTACGAGCACCTCGTGTACGAGGGCGCGCACGTGCCCTTGGCCTCGCTTCCCGGCATGCGCGAGCGAACGGTGACGATCTCGTCGACGGGCAAGACCTTCAGCCTCACCGGCTGGAAGATCGGCTACACCTGCGCCTCGCCCGAGATCACCGCGGCCCTGCGCTCGGCCCACCAGTTCGTCACCTTCGCGGTGAACTCGCCGGGACAGCACGCGATGGCGGTCGCCCTCCGTGCTCCTGATGCGTACTACGAGTCCTTCCGGGCCGAGTACCGGGTGCGGCGCGACCGGCTCTGCGCCGGCCTGCGCGAGGCCGGCTTCGCGGTGACACCTCCCGCGGGCACCTACTTCGCCGTGGCCGACATCCGGCCCTTGGGCTACACCGACGCCGTCTCCTTCTGCCGCCTGCTGCCCGAGCGCGTCGGCGTGGCCGCGATCCCCGTGAGCGCCTTCCACGCCCATCCGGAGGCCGCCCGACACCTCGTGCGCTTCGCCTTCTGCAAGACGGACGCGGTGCTCGAGGAGGGCCTTCGCCGCCTGCGCGGACTAACCGGGTGCTGAGAAGAGACCGGTGCCACGGGTCACGGGGAGGAGGACCGCGAGCTCCGCGAACCGGTCTTCTCCACGGGCTCGAGGGTCACGTTCCGTAGCTCGACGAGGCCGGCGTTCTCCACCACTTCCGAGGCGGTCAGACCGCGGAACACCGAATCGACGACGTGGAGGCCGTCGACGATCGCGCCCGGGAATCCCTGCACCCAGAGCAGACGCGGGCTCGACCGGCTGCTCACCCGCTCGAGGACGACGTTCCTGACCACCGGCAGGTAGGGTCCGTCGGCCCCGGTCTCGTAGAGGAAGTCCACCGTCACCACGGCTTCCGCGACCCGGCCGATCTCCACGTCCCGCATGTAGACGTTCTCCACGACCCCGCCCCGCCGCGCGTTGGACTTGAAGCGCAGGGCCCGGTCGAGGTTCGGGCTGTCCATGCGGCAGCGCTCCACGAAGACGTTGCGCACGCCCCCGGAGACCTCGCTGCCCATGACCACGCCGCCGTGGCCGTCCTTCATGGTGCACCCGCGGATCACGATATTCTCGGAGGGCGTGCTCAGCCGGCGGCCGTCCTCGTTGCGGCCCGACTTGATGGCGATGCAGTCGTCGCCGGTGTCGAAGACCGAGTCCTCGATGAGCACGTCCCGGCTGGACTCGGGATCGCAGCCGTCGTTGTTGGGCCCGTGTGAGACCACGGTCACGCCGCGCACGGTCACGTTCGTGCAGAGGACGGGGTGGATCTCCCACATGGGCGAGTTGCGGATGGTGACGCCTTCGATGAGGACGTTCTTGCACCGGTAGGGCTGGATGAAGCTCGACCGGAGGGAGTGGCCTTCTCCGAAGACCCGCTCCGCCACCGGCGTCCCGCGTTCGTTCATCTCGAGGAGCCGCTTGATGCTGGAGGCGTCCGGGCCCTTCTTCCATTTCCACCAGTTCTCCATGGACGCCCCCCCGTCGAGGGTCCCCCGCCCCGTCACGGCCACGTTCTCCTGCTCGAGGGCGTAGATGAGGGGCGAGTAGCCCATGAGCTCGGTGCCTTCGAAGCGGGTCAAGACCAGGGGCAGGTACCTCGCGGGTTCGGAGAAGAAGCGCAGGGTAGCGCCCTCCGCGAGGTGGAGGTCGACGTTGCTCTTCAGGTGGATGGCCCCGGTGAGGAAGACTCCGGCCGGCACCACGACGTGGCCGCCGCCCGCGGCGTGGCAGGCGTCGACGGCGCGGCGGATGGCCTCGGTGTTGTCGGCGTCGGATCGGGCCGTGGCCCCGTAGTCGGTGACCAGGAAGTCGCGAGCCGGAAAGGTGGGCGGCCGGATCCGGGCCAGGATGGCGGGAACGGCCCCCCACCCCGGGGGCGCCTCGGCCGCCCGGGCATCCCCGGCAAGGCACAGCAGGGCCAAGGTGGAAGCCAGTGCGGTCCGCCCCGCGAGTGTGCCCATGGAGTTTTCGCCCCTTCCGCCCGAGATCGTAACCCGGGGAACGTTCGCCCGTCTTCGTGGATCAAACGCTTCATGCGACGCGTGCCGGGGAAGCGCACATTCGTATCGAGGCGAGATTTTCCTAGCGGAAGGGAGCTTTGACATGAGCACGGGCTCTTTGAAGATCACGGACACTCGGACCGGCAAGGCCTACGAGATCCCCATCGACGATGGGGCCATCAAGGCCATGGACCTGCGCCAGATCAAGGTCTCGCCTGACGACTTCGGGCTCATGACCTACGACCCCGGGTTCATGAACACCGCGTCCTGCCGCAGCCGGATCACCTTCATCGACGGGGACCGGGGCATCCTCAACTATCGCGGCTACCCCATCGAGCAGCTCGCGGAGAAGGGAAACTACCTGGAGACCGCCTATCTCGTGATTCACGGCGAGCTGCCGACGAAGGGCCAGTACGACGAGTGGGTCCACGGGGTGACGTACCACACCCTGGTCCACGAGAACATCAAGGACTTCATGGCGGGCTTCCGCTACGACGCCCACCCCATGGGGATGCTCGTGGCCACGGTGGGGGCCCTGTCCACCTTCTACCCCGAGGCCAAGGCGGTCCACGATCCTGCGGTCCGCCGCGAACAGATCTACCGCCTCATCGGAAAGATCCCGACCCTGGCCGCCTTCGCCTACCGCCATTCCATCGGCATGCCCTACGCCTACCCGGACAACGAGCTCTCCTACTGCGGCAACTTCCTCCAGATGATGTTCAAGATGACCGAGCTCAAGTACAAGGTGAACCCGGTTCTGGAGCGTGCCCTCGAAGTGCTCTTCATCCTGCACGCCGACCACGAGCAGAACTGCTCGACCTCGGCCATGCGGGGCATCGGCTCGTCGGGGGTCGACCCCTACTCGGCGGCCGCCGGCGCCATCTCCGCCCTCTACGGTCCCTTGCACGGCGGGGCCAACGAGCAGGTCCTCCGGATGCTCGCGGAGATCGGCCACAAGGACAAGGTCCCCGCGTTCATCAAAGACGTGAAGCAGAGCGGAGGCGAGGTGCGCCTCATGGGCTTCGGCCACCGCGTCTACAAGAACTACGACCCGCGGGCCAAGATCATCAAGCTGATGGCCGACAAGGTATTCGAGGTCACAGGCCGGAACCCGCTCCTGGACATCGCCCTCGAGCTCGAGCGGATCGCCCTCCAGGACGAGTACTTCCTGAAGCGCAAGCTCTACCCCAACGTGGACTTCTACTCCGGGCTCATCTACCAGGCCATGAAGCTCCCGGTGGACATGTTCCCGGTGCTCTTCGCCATCGCGCGAATGTCGGGCTGGCTCGCCCAGTGGCAGGAGCTGGTGGAGGACAAGGAGCAGAAGATCGCCCGGCCGCGGCAGCTCTTCATGGGCTCGGCGCGGCGCGACTACGTCCCCCTCGGCCAGAGGGTGAAGGAGGCCGTGCTGGTCGGCGCCTGAGGCCTGGAGGCGCTCTGCCCGGGGGAATGCCTCCCAGGGCGCCTCTTGTCGCACTCCTCAACAAAGCGTGGCAGTCGCGGCGAACTGCCCTTGTACTACTTAAGGCGCCCTCCGAAGACGCGGCCGCTTGCCGTAGTGGATTCGCCCTTCCTGAGAATCCGGCAGTTCCATTCCGTCCCAGGCTTTCAACTTCAACGCGGCGGCTACTTCGACACGACGTTCCATTGTGCGATCCGCCGGTCTGCGTCCGCCGCCTGCGCGGCGCTGAGCCGCGCCTTCATGTCCTTCGCCTTGATCTGTGCCTGCGGGACCTTCGCCCGGTCGGCGAGCGAGAACCAAAAGTAGGAGGCCACCGGATCGGCCGTGGTGCCGCGGCCGTCACGATAGAAGACACCAAGATTGAACTGGCACTGACCAGCCCCTAGAGCTGCCGCCTGCGTGTAGAGCCGAAGCGCCTCGCGATCATCGTGATCCACACCCCAACCGCGGTCGTACATGTAGCCAAGGTTGCACAAACCGACGCGATCTCCCTGCGCAGCCGAAAGCCGCAACCACTTCACGGACGCGCCGTAGTCGGTGTCGACGCCATTGCCTCTTTGATACGCAACCCCCACGGACGCTTGGGCTCCGGCGTTTCCAAGCTGTGCGCCCTTGAGGAACCACTTGAAGGCCTCTTTGGCGTCGAGCGATGCGCCTTCTCCAGTCTGGTAACGCATGCCGAGGTTTTGGCATGCGCCTGAGTGCCCACGTTCCGCAGCCTGTCGAAACCACTTGGCTGCCAGGTCCATATCGACGGGCTGACACTCGCCGAGAAGGGCCATGTTGCCTAGAGTGAACATCGCCCGCGTGTCGCCTTGGGCCGCCGCGCGGCCGTACCACTCCCCTGCGCGGCCGCAGTCCTGTTTGACTCCGTCGCCGTACCGATAGCTGACGCCGAGGTTGAACTGGGCATCCACCTGGCCCTGACGAGCGGCCTTGAGATAGAGGCCGAACGCTCTTGCCTTGTCCACCGGCACCCCGAGCCCCTGGTCGTAGCTGAACCCCAGGGCGAGTTCCCCTCTTGCGTCACCCTGAGCCGCAGCCGCCGTGAACCAGCGAAGGGCCTCCACGTGGTCGAGCGGGACGCCTTTGCCTTCGCGATACCGGAACCCCAGGTTGGTCTGGGCCAAGGCGTATCCCTGGGCCGCTGCCTTGCGCAGGAGCGCCATGCCTCGGGAGACGTTGCGAGGCACCCCCTCACCGGCAAAGTAGTTGCCAGCGAGGTTGTTTTCGGCGATGACATCCCCTTGCTCGGCCGCGAGCGCGTACCAGCGGACAGCCTCCCCGGCATCATGGAGGGAAGGATCGAGATAGTCGTAGAGCCGGCCCAATCTACGTTGCCCCTCGGCAGACCCTTGCCCTGCCGCCTTCTGCAACCAGAATCGAGCCTTGGTGAGGTCGCGGTACTGGGCCGGCCCTTCCGAATAGTAGGTTCCAAGCTGGCATTGAGCCTGTGGATCTCCGCTCTCGGCTGCGCCGAGAACGGAGGTGATGTCGACGGGGGTCGCTTGCTCCACCGCCCTGACCAGAGAACAGGGGAAAGCGGATCCCACAACCAAGGCGATCAGGAAGGATCGCATCGCACCCTCAACGCCAACCGGCGCGAGGTGGCGTTGGCCACGACGGGCGGCAAGCGGCTTCGTCAGCGAAGCCCGGCGACCGTGGAACACTTCAGCATTCTAGCGCTCGCCCGGGCTTCCTTCCGCCGACCTCAGCGAGGCTACGTCGAGATGACGGGCGATGCGGCCAGCAAGCGCGGGGTCTTCCAGGGACGGCGACCTACGTGCCCGGGCTGGTGTAGCCTCTAGAGGCGTCGTCTTCGATCGAGGAGCCCTCATGAGCAAATGGAATCTCTGCGGTGTCGTCGTGGCGGGCGTCTTCCTCTCGGCTTGTCAGGGCGGCTCTCCGCCGAGCCCGGCGCCCACGTCGTCTGTCCTCCCTACACCGGCGGCCACCGCTACGCCAGCGCCCACTCCCATGCCCACCTCCACGCCCGCGCCCACTCCCGCGGCGACCGCGCTGCCGAAGGTCGCCGATTCACGGGCCGCTCTTCGGGACCCCGCCAAAGCCCAGGAGCGCGCACCGAGCGCTTTCCGCGTTCGCTTCGACACCACGAAAGGCGCCTTTGTCGTCGAGGTGCACCGCGATTGGGCGCCGCGGGGCGCCGACCGCTTCTACAACCTGGCCAAGGTCGGGTTCTTCGACGAGGTCCGTTTCTTCCGGGTCATCGCGGGCTTCATGGTGCAGTTCGGCATCCAAGGCGAACCCGCGGTGGCCGCGGTCTGGAGAGAGGCGCAGATCCAGGACGACCCGGTGAAGCAGTCGAACCGCCGGGGCATGGTCACCTTCGCCACGGCGGGACCCAACACACGCACCACCCAGGTCTTCATCAACTTCAAGGACAACGCCGGGCTCGACGCCCAGGGCTTCGCTCCCTTCGGGCAGGTCGTCGAGGGGATGAGCGTCGTGGACTCGCTCTACGCGGGCTACGGCGAGGGTGGGCCAGGCGGTGGACCTGATCAGGGACGCCTCCAGATGGAAGGCAACGCCTACCTGAAGCGCGACTTCCCGAAGCTCGATGTGGTGAAGACCGCGAAGGTGATCGCGACTCCAGGGGCCGAGGCCAGCAAGTAGCGCCGCTGGGCCTTCAGGTGATTGGAGGGCCGGCCGCAACGAGGTGAAACGCCTCTTGCAGTTGGCTCGCGCCGATGTTCAGGGCGCGGCCAAAGCCCACGATCAGGCGGCCGCTCGCGATGCGCAACCACCAGAAGGCAAAGTCACCGAGCTCGACGGTCATGGCCGCGCTACTGAATCGAGTCCGCCAGATCTCGCGCGCCACCTGGGTCTCGTCCTCGGACAACGGCTCGACGCGCCCCTCGAAGGTGAAACGCGGCAGGCGCAACGGGTCTTGATCGGGATGGTCGGGAGCCTGGATCGCGGCGCCGAAGGCCGCGCCGGGGACGAGGCCCTGCCCGTGGCGGGCCAGGCGCGAAGCGTGGATGAGGAGCGACCCTGAACCCGGCAGGACCAGGAAAGGCAACACACCCACCACGGGCTTCCCGTCGACGAGCACGCCCAGCGAGAGCATGCGCTCGCGAGTGAGAAGGTTTCGCAGCAGCTCGGCCTCGGCGGGCTCCACTCTTCGAGACTAGCACCGAACGACGGACTCAGTCAGTGGAGTAGAATCTCGTTCCCACGACATGTCGCTGACCACCGGGACGCGCTTCGGTCAGTACGAGATCCTCGGGCCGCTCGGTGCGGGCGGCATGGGCGAGGTGTACCGCGCGCGCGACACGAAGCTCAATCGCGATGTCGCGGTCAAGGTGCTCCCTGAAGCGGTCGCGAACGATGGTGAGCGGCTCGCGAGGTTCGCGCGCGAGGCGCAGGCGCTGGCCGCGCTCAACCATCCGAACATCGCCACGATCTACGGTGTGGAAGACGCCGCGACGCAGGCAATCGTGATGGAGCTGGTCGAGGGCATGACCCTCGCGGAGCTGATGAGCGGCGCCCGCGCCGGCCTTCCCCTGGACCAGGCGCTCGCGATCGCCCGACAGATCGCCGACGCGCTCGAAGCCGCGCACGGTCGCGGCATCGTCCACCGCGACCTCAAGCCGGCCAACGTCAAGATCACGGCGGACGGCGCGGTCAAGGTGCTCGACTTCGGCCTGGCCAAGACGGCCGAGGGCCGGGCGGGGATGCCGTCCGACGTGTCGAACTCGCCGACCTTCACGGCGGCGTCGGCGGAAGGGATGATTGTCGGCACGGCCGCCTACATGAGCCCGGAACAGGCCTCAGGGCGGGCGACCGATGCGCGCACCGACATCTGGGCCTTCGGCGTCGTCCTCTTCGAGATGCTGAGCGGCCGCCGGCTCTGGAGCGGCGAGACGACGGGGCACATCCTGGCCGAAGTGCTCAAGAGCGAGCCTGCGTGGGAGACGCTGCCAAAGCGTACCCCGCCCGAGGTGCGGGGGCTGCTCGAACGTTGTCTGCGCAAGAACGCGCGATCACGGCTGCGCGACATCGGCGACGCGCGGGTCGAGATCGAGGACTGGCTGGCGCGGCCCGAGAAGACGCGCTTCGTGGCGCCGCCACCGTCGGCGAGTGGCCGCCCGCGATCGGCCCTCGCCCTCATCGGCGCTTCGCTCCTCGTCGCCGTGGCGGCGGTGGGTGTTGCGATCTGGCGCCAGCCTGCCGCAATCACCGCCCCCACGCGCACGTGGGAGTTCGACATGGGCGAGTACGAGACGCGCTTCCCCGACTACGACGGGCCGGTCATCTCGCCGGACGGCACGATGATCGCGTTTGACGGCAACGGCCGCGGTCGGCTGCGCGTGCGCGACCTCGACACCTTGGCGCCCCGCGACCTCGCGGGCACCGATGGTGCCTTCATGCCGTTCTGGTCCCCGGACTCGGCCTTCATCGGCTACCACGTGGCGCAGGGAAGCAAGCTGTCCGTTTGGAAGGTGCCGGCGCACGCGGGTGCTCCGTCGAGGATCTGCGACGCGCCGACGGGACTGCTTTGGCAGTCTACCTGGCGCACGGATGGGGTCGTCCTGCTCAACGTGGTGACCGGACCCGAAACCGGAGGTCTATACACCGTAGCGGATCGCGGCGGGACTCCGGAGCCGTTCCCGGTGGGCGCGACCGAAAAGGGAGACGCTCTCTTCAATCCTGTCGCCCTCCCAAACGGCGACGTGCTGTTCAGCCGGGTGCGGAAGGGGGTGGGCGCGCTCCAGATCGCCCGCAAAGGTGGCCCGTCGGCTCCCGTCAAGGGAGACACGGGCCTCGTCCCGCTCTCGTTCCAGGACGGATACCTGCTCTACACGGCCGGTACCGGCCTATCGGCGAGGGCTTTCGATCCGGTCAGCGGCACGCTCGTCGGCGAGCCGCTCATCATCAGCCCCGGCGGCTGGCAACAGAGTGCGAGCCTGTCGGCCGACGGCACTCTCGTCTACCGGGCGATGAGCGGCGGCAGCCAGCAACTGCAGTGGGTCGATCGTGCAGGCGCCGTGCTCGGCCCGATTGGACAGGTCCAGCAAGCCATCGCCGATCCCATGATCTCACCGGATGGCTCACGTGTCGCGGTGACCGGGGTCGACGACGGCGTCACCAGCATCTGGCTTCACGACGTCGTGCGAGGCACCAAGAGTCGGGTCACGGTCGGCCCGGGCTACCAGCTTCATCCATACTGGGCGCCAGGCGGGGATCGACTGGTGTTCGAGTCGAACTGGGACATCCTGATCCAGACCCCAGACTCCGCCGGTCAGCCGCAAGTGATCGAAGGCGGCAGCGAGGCCCAGGTGAGCCCCTCTTGGTCTCCTGACGGACGCACGGTCTTCTTCACAAGGTACGGTTCGGCCCAGAGCGACATCCTGTTCCAGGTTCTCGGTGATGGCTCGGCCGCTCAGGTGTTCCTGGCCACCCCTTTCAACGAATGCTGTGCGCTACCGTCGCCCGACGGACGCCACGTCGCGTACCTGTCGGACGAATCAGGTCGCCACGAGCTCTATGTGCGTGAGTTCCCGGGCGGTCAGGGGAAGCTGCAGGTCTCGGTGCGAGGCGGAGGCTTCCCCCGGTGGAGTGCTACGGGCGACGAGCTGTTCTTCGTCGAAAGCGATACGTTGATGGCCGTTTCGGTCAAGCACGTGCCAGCCTTCAGCGCGGGCCTGCCACACCCGCTCTTCACCGCGGGCAAGGTCGGCGTGGGCGGCTCCGGTGGCTTCGCCTACGACGTCACGGCCGACGGCCGGCGGTTCGTCGTCGTGCGGACCCTCACGCGGCCCGAGCGGCACGCCGTCGTCATCGAGAACTGGCTGGCGAAGGTGAGGGCAGGAAAGTAGGGTTCACGAGGGTTCCGAGAGGCGGTCGATCGCGGTCCTCCTGCCTCCATGACGTCCGAGGGCGGCCAATCCAAAGGCGACGAGCGGACGATAAGATGGCGTGAGGAGGCCCCCCTTGGATCCAGTCATTGCCCCGAGCGTCACTCTGTTCGGCATCAACAACCGGCTCTACGACAAGGCCCTCGACGGCTTGACGGAGGAGCAGCTGGTGCGAAGCGTGTCCGAACTGTCCAATCCCGATCCTCTGGATCGCCGGCCACCTGGCGAACACGCGGTTCGGCATGAGCGCGATGCTGGGCCGCAAGCTGCACCGGCCGTGGGGAGACACCTTCAACCGATCGGCCGGTCGTCCCGCCGCCGAGGCCTACCCCGAGCTGTCGGTGATCCGAGGCGCGTGGGCGGAGGTGGGTGCGGTGCTGACGACGCGCTTCGAGGAGCTGACCGACGCCGAGCTCCGGGCCCCGGCTCCCCTGTCCCTCCCCACACCCGACCGTTCGGTCCGAGGCGCCATCGCCTTCTTCGCCCACCACGAGGCCTACCACCTGGGCCAGATGGCGTACATCCGCAAGTGGCTCGGGCTTCCCCGGCCTCGTGGACGGGTAGTCGGCGCCGGACCGCCTTTTCGGGGAACTTCGGGGAATGCGTCAGCGTCGTTGACGTTACACTGGCTGGGGGTGGAGGCACGTGCTCATGTGGTTGACGGGTGAGAAGACGAAGATGGTGGCCAAGGATCAGGCCCTGAAGGGCCGCGCCGAGAGGATGGCCGTGCCCAAGTCTCACTTCGTGAACGGGGCGCCCCTCGAGCCGCCGTTCCCGGCGGGGCTCGAGCTGGCCCTCTTCGGGATGGGCTGCTTCTGGGGCGTCGAGAAGAAGTTCTGGAAGACGCCTGGGGTCTTCTCGACTTCGGCCGGCTACGCGGGGGGCTTCACGCCCAATCCCACCTACCGCGAGGTGTGCAGCGGGCTCACCGGCCACAACGAAGTGGTGCGCGTGGTCTTCGATCCCAAGGTCGTGAGCTACGAGGAGCTGCTCGGCGTCTTCTGGGAGAACCACGACCCCACCCAGGGGATGCGCCAGGGCAACGACGCGGGCACGCAGTATCGGTCGGGCATCTACTGGTACGGCGAAGCGCAACGGCGAGCGGCCGAAGCGTCACGCGAGGCGTACCAGCCCCTGCTGAAGGCCGCGGGCTATGGCGCCATCACCACGGAGATCGCGCCCGCGCCCGAGTTCTACTACGCCGAGGACTACCATCAGCAGTACCTCGCCAAGAACCCGAATGGCTACTGCGGCATGGGGGGAACGGGCGTGTCCTGTCCGGTGGGAGTGGCCAAGGCCACGTAGGCGGAGACTCAGTCCGTCTCGGGCCGACGCGGTCGGACCGGCGGGCCCGGCCCCAGCCCCGCTGCGATGGCCTTGGCCGACAGCAGCTGGAGACGCGCGAGGCTCGCGGACGGCAACGCACGAGCCCCACGGGCGAGCAGCTCGAGCGCCTCGCGGTCCTCGAACGGGAGCGTGGGACGGCGACCGCGGGCGCGATCGTATTCGAGGGCCCGCTGACGTTCCTCGGGTCGGAGCGAGTCGATCATCTGTTGCCGGAGCCCCTTCCACTCCTGGGTCTCCCCCGGCGGCAGTGCCGACAGGCCTCGGTCCGCCGCTTCGGAGGCGAGACGAAACACGTCGGGCAGCTCGAGGGCGCCCCCGGACACGAGGAGCTCGATCGTCCCCGGATCGAGGTAAGGCATTTGCTCGGCGGCCTCCTGCAACGTTCGCCGTCGGCGCTCGGTCAGGTCGCGAGACCGTACGCGGTTGTCGATCTCGGCGAACAAGATCCGGCTGAGCCTCTCCGCCTTCGGCAACCAGTTCTCGGAGGTGAGGACAGCGAACACGCCGCCCGCGAGCAGGCCACCGATCACCACGATGCGCTTCGTCCAACGCCAGGCGATGTGGATCGCACTGTCGCCCTCGTAGACGTCGGCGGGGGTCTCCGGTTCGTCGTCGATGTCGGCCAGGCGCAAGACCGGCAGCTCGCTGACCGGAGGGGGCGGGTCGACCTTTTCTTGCGGCGCCGGGCTCTTGCGGGATGACGTCGCGCCGCCTCGCGCGAATCCGTCGCCGTCCGTCAGCGCCTCCGCAAGCGGCTGCAGCCTCGGAGGCTCGTTTTCTGAGAGGAACGCCTCCGCAGTGCCAGAACTGAGCGAAACGCCCGGTGGCGGTCCCTCGCGGAGACTCGACGGTGGGCGGCGAGCCTGACGGCCAAGGCGCTCCGTCCATCGTGAGAGAAAACCGCCAGCCGCGGCGACCCACCGGCGGGGTGCTTGACCACCCGGACCACGCCGCGTGGTGAGCCGCTCGCGCCGCGTCGACGACAGGCGGCCGAGCTGGCGCTCGAGGCGGCCGAGCCACAGCGACAGGAAGCCGCCAAAGGCGGCCACCCTCCGGAAGAGCTTCTCGTCGCGGGGGTCCTGCCACGGCGGAGCCTCATAGACCGGCGGTGCCGGGGCATCGGTCGCCTCGTCTTCGTCGTCGCGCGGCTTGAGGCGGATGATCGGAAGCCCGTTGTCCGCTGCGGACGGCTCGGGCCTGTTCCCCGAGTGGGGGCCGGCGACGTCGTCCGCCAAGACCAGAAGGCTGGGTGGCCTTTCGACGGAGCGACGCTCCCGGGGGGCCTGCCCCGGCGACGGAGGCCGGCCGGGGACCTCGTCATCGACCGCCTTCAGACGGATCGGCGCATCGTGCTCGTTCGGAGACGGCTGAGGGGAGACGGATTCTTCGCGGCGGGCAAACGGTTGCTCGGTCAGAGTCGGCGCGACCGGTGGCTCGCCCACGAAGAAGGGCTGCACCAGATCGCTCGGCGCGGGCTCCTCGGGCAGGACTTCCTCGAGGCGGCGATTGGCATCTGCGGACCACGCGGCATCGGTCCTTTCCTTGGCGACGGCCTTGTCGACGCTCTCGGGCGGGAGAGGCACGCCCGGGGGCTCGTCCACGAAGAAGGGCTTCGGGTCGCTTGGAGGCGGCTCGGCAGAATGTGGCGTCTCTTCCTTGCGAGTGGGCGGGGGAATGAACTCCGGGTCGCTTGGCGGCGGCTCGGCGGAGGCTGGCGTCTCTTCTTTGCGAGGTGGCGGGGGAATGAGAGGGAGGGCCGCGGCGACGCTCGATGCCTGCCGCGACGCGTTCCTGGCCGCGGCGCGCTCCCCAGCCAGGAACGCCTTGAGCGGACGCCAGTGGGTGGACCCGACGAGCTGCACCATGGCCTTGTCGTCCACGAGCCAGGTCTCCAGGCCATCGTGGTCGACCACCAGGAGGGTGCCGTCGCTGAGACGCAGCTTGTAGCTACCGGGCATCCGCTCTTCGGCCCTCCTCGCCGCCCACGCCAAAGGCGACCGTACGCCCGGCGCGGGACCATCGTCAACCTGGGAGAGGCCGCAACCTCGGAAGGCCGGCCGGAAGGAAAGAGCCTTCGCTCAGTGCTTGAAGTGACGGACCCCGGTGAAGACCATCGCGAGCTCGTGCTCGTCGGCGGCGGCGATCACTTCCTCGTCCTTCACCGAACCACCGGGCTGGATGACCGCGGTGGCTCCGGCCTTGGCCACCTCGTCGAGGCCGTCGCGAAACGGGAAGAACGCGTCGGAGGCGACCGCCGTCCCCGCGAGCGGCAGCTGCGCCTTCTGGACCGCGAGGCGAGCCGAGTCCACGCGGCTCATCTGGCCCGCGCCCACCGCGACCGTCTGCTGCTCGTTCGCGAAGACGATCGCGTTCGACTTGACGTGCTTGACCACCGTCCAGGCCAGCAGCAGGGCCTTCCATTCCTCGTCGGTCGGCTTGCGCTTGGTCATCACCTCGCACTTGGCGCGGTCGAGGCGGTGGAGGTCCCACTGCTGAGCCAGCACGCCGCCCATGACCCGCTTCAGGTCGAAGCCGGTGACCCGGTGGATGCCGGTCGTGTCCATGTCCATGACCCGCAGGTTGGGCTTGGCCGCGAGGGCCTTCTTGGCCTCGCCGTCGAAGCCCGGGGCGATCACCGCCTCCACGAACACGCCCGCGAGCTTCTTGGCGGTGGCGGCGTCGACGCGGCGATTGAAGGCCAGGATGCCGCCGAAGGCCGAGGTCGGATCGCAGCTCCAGGCGCGCTCGTAGGCTTCGAGCGGGCGTCTCGCCCAGCGCCACGCCGCAGGGGTTCGTGTGCTTGATGATCACGCACGCGGTGTCGTCGAGCTCGGTGACGAGCCGCCAGGCCGCGTCGAGGTCGAGGATGTTGTTGAAGGACAGCTCCTTCCCCTGGTGCTTGCGGGCCGCGGCCACGGAATAGAGGGTCGAGCCCAGGTCGCTGTAGAAAGCGGCGCGCTGGTGCGGGTTCTCGCCGTAGCGCAGGTCCTGGATCTTCTCGAAGCTCAGGGCCAGCCGGTAGGGGAAGACGTCGTCGGTCTCGGCCGCCGCGTAGCCGCCCTCGCGCGACTCGACCTGGGCGAAATAGCCGGCGATCGCGGCCTCGTAGCGCGCGGTGTGCCGGAAGGCCTTCTGCGCGAAGTAGAGGCGGGTGGGCGCGTCGATGCCGCCCGGCCGGTCGAGCTGCTCGAGGAGCAGCCGGTAGTCGGCGGGGTCCACCACCACCGCGACGGACTTGAAGTTCTTGGCCGCCGCCCGCAGCATGGCCGGGCCCCCGATGTCGATGTTCTCGATCGCCTCGTCGAAGGCGGCGCCCTTCGCGACCTTGTCCTCGAAGGGGTAGAGGTTCACGACCACGATGTCCACGGGCGGGATGCCGTGCTCGGCCAGGGCCTTCTGGTGCTCCGGGCAGGTCGCGCCGCGCGAGGATGCCCCCGTGGATCTTGGGGTGCAGCGTCTTCACCCGCCCGTCGAGGATCTCGGGAAAGCCGGTGGCCTTGGACACCCCCACGACCGGCACCTTGCTCGCCTTGAGCTCGGCGGCGGTGCCCCCGGTGGAAACGATCTCGTAGCCCGCGCGCGTCGAGCTCGCGCGCGAGGTCGGCCACCCCGTCCTTCTTGAAGACCGAGATGAGGGCTCTCTTGCTCATCGATGGGCGCTCCTCTCGGACGCGGTGAAGACGGGGGACGACGGGGGAAGGGCCTCGGAGGTGGGCTCGCGCGGGATCACCACCCGCGGGCTGGGCTGCCGCGTCAGGTCGCCGCGGGCGCTGCGCCAGAGGGCGAGCCAGGTGGCGGCGATGCCGTTCACGGCGCGCGAGTAGGCGAGCTGTGCCACCCCGAAGACCGGAGACCGATAGTCGACCCGCCGGTGGTCCACGAGGCGGCCCGACTGGAAGAGCTCGATGCCGATGACCGCGGAGCGCTCGCGGCTCTTCTCGAGCATCCCCTGCCAGTAGGCGGGCAACGCCCTCGCGGCGCGAGCTTCAGGGCCGCCGCGTCCTCCAGCACCACCGGGATCTTGGCGAGGTTCATGTCGATGAACGAGTAGTACTCGCGGACCACTCCCGGCGGGTAGCCGGCCGGGCCCACCGCGAGCGCGGGATCGGCGAGGTCGGCGGGCACGCGGAGGAAGCCGCCCAGGCGGACCAGGCCCTCGCTCACCCGCTTCTGCCGCAGAAGCTCGACCGCGCGGCCGCCTTCGGCATCGAGGGCGACGAGAGTGGGCGCCTCGAGACGGCCCGCGGTCGAGGTCGGCGGCCAGGGCCTGTCCGAGCGGGGCCGGAAAGCGCGCGGCTTCGTCGAGGATCTCCCGCTCGCGCTCGGCCATGAGCTGCGCCAGCGACTTCGGCAGCAGGCGGCGGGCGTCGCGGTTGAGCGAGGCCAGCAAGGACGCGGGCCAGGCCGAGCGCCTCCCCCTCGAGGGCCGCGAGCATCAGGAGGGCGAGCAGGGCGCGGGACACGAGGCTACTTGACGACCTTGGCCTTGAGGCTGACCCGGCCGTCCTTCGTCTCGAGGCGGAAGTCCACGGCCTGGCCGCCCTTCTCGGCCAGGAGCCGCTGGGTCTGCTGGCCGATGAGCTTCTGGAAGCTCTCGTACTTGACCGCCGCGGTCTCGCCGCTGCGCTTGCGCTCGGCCAGGAACCGCTGGTAGAGCGCCTGCACCGCGGCGGCGTCACGCTCGGGGTTCTTCACGCGGATCTCGGTCTCCTGGGCGCGAGACCGCAGGCTGCGGCGCGCGCGGCGGCTCGGCCGCCGGAGGGGGCGGCGGGGGCGGGGGCAGGATCTCGGCCTTGAGCCCGTGCGCGCCGAAGGCCCGGCCCTCCTCCTTCGCCCGCAGCCGCTTGTTCCAAAGCTCCGAGAGGATGTTGTAGCGCGCGGTGAGGCCCTGGTAGCGAAAGCGCTCGGTGCTGTTGCGGATCTCGGTGTGGGCGTACAGCCGGAGGAGGGCCTCCAGCTTGATCCTCACGTCGTACGGGGGCTTGCGCTCGAGACCGCTGAAGAACTTGTCCCAGTCGATCTGGAGCCGGCGGATCGACCTCTCGATGGTGTCGAGGTCTTCAGCGAGAGGTCACGCGCGCTCAGGCCTCGCCGCCCACGAAGATCCACATCAGGGGCAGCCAGATCTCGTGGGCGTAAGGAACGCGCTTGCCGTCCACCAGGACCTCGGTGCCCGGACGCTGGCCCACGAGGTCGAAGAGGTCGCGCAGCACGCGGGCCGAGGCCGAGTCGAAGCCGGCGTGATGGCGAAGGCCGTGCGCGGACGAGGTCTCCCGATAGACCGGCGAGCGGCGGGCGAGGCTCGCAGCGCGCGCGCGCCAGCCGGCCCGTCGAACGCGTCGAAGGCCAGGCCGATGCGAAAGGGCCGCGGGCGGCGACCGGGGTAGAGGATGTCGGCCATCTCGTCGGAGAGATGGTCGATGTTCCGCTCTTCCTTGGGGACCAGAGGAGGCAGCCGGTCGGCATAGCTCTCCGCACGCACCGGGCTCATTGCCGCTACGATAGGGCACGCTCCCGCGAAAGGTCAACGCCGAGGAAGCGCACCCCGCGGAAGGACCGCGGGCCGGTGTAGGCTAGGAGCAGCCATGTCACGCACGCAGGCCGAGCTCGTGTTTGGAAAGGGCGCGCACACGGACGCGCTCTCGTCTGCCTCGAGGGCTCGCCGCGAGCGCCTGGCGGGCACGAAGCCCCCGGGAGCCCCGTACTCCGTCTACGGCCTCGTGTGGCACATGAGCTTCTGGATGGAGAACGAGCTCGAGCGGATCGACGGGGAAGCACGCCGGCCTATCCCGCCCACGCTTCCTCGGGTTGGCCCGACGACGCTCCGCCGGACGCGGAACGCTGGAGCGAGACCGTGGCGCGGTTCAAGGCGTCGCTCGATCGCCTCGCGGCACCTCGCCGAGAAGCCGCGCCGGAGGTTCGCGGCCGGGCCGTGCCCGTGACCTCGCAGGCCGGTCACGCCAATCAGGGAACCACGGTGGAAGACGTGGTGTGGCAGACGGTCGTGCACAACAGCCATCACCTGGGGCAGGTGGTCCTGCTGCGACGCCTGCTCGGCGCCTGGCCGCCACCCGGGGGCGGCGACACCTGGTAGCGCGCATGTACACGCCCCCGCACTTCGCCGAAGACTCGAAGGAAGCCCTGCACCAGCTCATCCGCGAGCACTCCTTCGGGATCCTCGTGACCGGAGGCGACGCGGGCCTTCAGGCGACCCACCTGCCGTTCCTCCTCGACCACGACGGCGAGGAGCCGGGCGTCCTCCTGGGCCACGTCGCCCGGGCCAACCCGCAGTGGAAGGCCCTCGCCGAGCGGCAGACGAAGCCCTCGCCATCTTTCGTGGCCCCCACGCCTACGTCTCGCCGAGCGCCTACGTGACAGCCGGAGGCCGTGCCCACCTGGAACTACGTCGCCGTCCACGTCTACGGCCGGCCGCGCCTGGTCGAAGAGCCGGACGCGCTGCTCCGCCTGGTGACGCGCCTCTCGGCCGCGCTACGAAGGGGACGCGGCCAAGCCCTGGTCGCCCGCGAAGGTGTCGGCCGAGTCCTTCGTGTCGGCCAAGCTCCGCGGGATCGTGGGATTCGAGCTGCCCATGGAGCGGATCGTGGGCAAGAAGAAGCTGAGCCAGAACCTCGGGCGCGAGGATCGGCTCGCGGCCATGGAAGCGCTCGCCGCGAGCGGCGACCGCGAAGTCCGTCGCGGTGGCGGGGCTGATGCGGGAGACCCTGCTCCCGCCGCGAGACTGAATGGGCGACCCGGCCGAGAGCGAGCTGCGCCGGCTCATCCCGTCGGTCGACAGCGCCCTACAGGAAGAGGACCTTCGCTTCCTGATCCAGGCCCACGGGCGAGCGGTCGTGCGCGACGAGCTGCGGAAGCTGCTCGAGCTGGCCCGCGCCCGGGGCGCAGGCGGAGACGTGGACGGGCGTTCGCGCGCTCCTGCGCGGCCTGGGCGCCGAGATTGCGAGGCGCCTCGACGCGTCGGCTCGCCTCGTCCCTCGTTCCCGTGATCAACGCCACCGGCGTGGTCGTGCACACGAACCTCGGCCGGGCCCCTCTGTCCCGCGAGGCCGCGGCCCGGGTCGCGGAGATCGCCTCGTCGTACTCGAACCTCGAGTTCGACCTCGCGACCGGGGAGCGGGGCGACCGCGAGGCGCACGCCGAGTCGCGTCTGCGCGATCTCCTGGGCGCCGAGGCCACGGTGGTCGTGAACAACTGCGCGGCCGCGGTGCTCCTGCTCGTGAACACCCTGGCCGAAGGCCGCGAGGTCCTGGTGAGCCGGGGCGAGCTGGTCGAGATCGGCGGCTCGTTCCGCATCCCGGACGTGCTGCGCAAGGGCGGGGCGACGGCTGCGCGAGGTGGGCACCACGAACCGGACCCGCCTCGCGGACTATCGGGCCGCGCTCGGCGCCGAGACCGGGATGATCCTGAAGGTGCATCCCAGCAACTTCCGCATCGTCGGCTTCACGGAGGCCCCATCGCTCGCAGAGCTGGCGCGGCCTGGCCAGCGACGCGGGCATCCCCCTCGTCGCTCGACCAGGGAAGCGGCCTGCTTCGGCCGCCGAGCGAGGCGCTGGCCGGCGAGGCCACGGCCGGCGAGGCCCTGCGCGGCGGCGCCGACCTCGTGGCCATGAGCGGCGACAAGCTCCTGGGCGGTCCCCAGGCCGGGCCTCGTGGCCGGCCGGCGCGTGCTGGTGGAGGCGATGCGCCGCAACCCTCTCTACCGGGCGTTGCGCGTCGACAAGATGACGCTCGCGGCCCTGGACGTGGTGCTGGCCGAGCACGAGGCGGGCCGCGCGGAAAGGACCGTGCCCGTGTTGCGCATGCTGGGCCTCACCGGGGAGGAGATCCGCGCGCGGGCCGAGGCGCTTCGCCCGAGACCTGGGAACCACCGCGGGCGGGCCCCTGCACGCCGACGTCGTCCCGGGCAGCTCGGCCGTAGGCGGAGGCGCGGCCCCGACCGTCGAGCTAGAGACCGCGCTCGTGGCCCTCACCCACGCTACCTGCAGCGCGGGCCGGCTCGCCGAGCGCCTGCGCGACGGGCCAGCCCCCCGGTGGTCGCCCGCAGTGGCCGAGGATCAGGTCCTCCTCGACCTCCGGACCGTGCCCTCCGAGTCCGTTGCCCTCTTGCGCGAAGCAGTCCTCGCCGCCGCGCACTCACCCGACCGTCCCCGCGGAACCTCGCGACCCGGCTTGAAGCTCGTGCATTGAACGGGTCGGCCGCAGGTGTCATCATCGATGCTTTGATGAACTCCCGCGGTCGGCTGCTCCTCTCCCTGATCCTGCCCCTCGTCGCCTCTCCGGCCGCCCCCCAGGAGGTTTCCCGGTACGTCGGCGCGGTGCGCTTCTCGGTGGACACCCGACAGGGCTTCCCCGGCGGCTTCCTGGTCGCCCGTCTCCAGTCCCGCGATGGCGCTGGGCATGGCCTACGCGATCCTCGACGGAAGGCGCGCGCC
The DNA here is from genome assembly GCA_963760685.1 of uncultured Acidobacteriota bacterium. Lineage (GTDB taxonomy): Bacteria > Acidobacteriota > Vicinamibacteria > Fen-336 > Fen-336 > CAVXEA01. The sequence goes on along the minus strand of CAVXEA010000003.1, from coordinate 656,719 downwards.
CTTCTACTCCTCGCCTCGGGGGCTGCGGGCGCTCGTTCCCGTGCCGCTCTCCTCGGTCGCGGGTCCGACCACGATCGGCTTCGAGCTGGCCTCGCGGCGAGGACGCCAGCGCATCCCCCTCGACCTGTCCCTCGCCGCCCGCGCCTATCCGCCCCGGGCCGTCACCATCCCCGAGGCCAAGCGGGGGCTCCTGGTCCAGGCCAACGTGACGCGGGACGGCCGCGAGCTCCTGTCGCTCGTCCGCACCGAGAGCCCGAAGCCGGCGCCTGGTCCCCTGAAGCCGCCGGTCACGGTCGCCCCGGGCGTGGGCTTCGGGGGCGTGCAGACCTGGCTCGGCAGGACCCGCGGTCGAGCCGCTGTTCGACGCCACCTTCGGCGACGAGCACCGGGGGCTCGACTACGAGGTTCCGCTCGGCACCGTGGTGATGGCCCCGGCCGGCGGAACCGTGCTGTTCGCCGGCCCCCTGACCCTCGGGGGCCTGACCGTGGTGATCGACCACGGCCAGGGCGTGGTCAGCATGCTGGGCCACCTGCTGCGGATCGACGTCCGGGTGGGCGACGTGGTCGAGCCGCGCGCGATCGTCGGGCTCTCCGGCGACTCGGGTCTCGCGGTCACGCCACAGGTCCAGTGGCGCGCCTACATCCACGGCATCGCCGTGGATCCGAAGCTCCTCGACCAGAGCCTCGACTGAGCCGTCAGGCGACTCGGAGTGACCTGCGAAGATCCGGCCCGATGGACCCTGGTGGCTGCTCGCCTGGGTCTGCTGTCCTGGTCCTCTGGGCGCTGCTCGAGCGCACGAGCTCGCCCGAGACGGGCGGGTCAGGGAGGCTACGAGCGGCCGGGCTACAGCGGCGCAGCGGACCGAGGGAGCTCGAGCCCGGGCAAGACCGCCAGGGCCAGCAGGCCACGACGGCCGGGCTGGGAGGCGGGCCAGGACGACCTCGCGCGTGGGCTCGCGCATGTACATGGCCACCACCACCCGCAGGTAGTAGTAGGCCGAGACGACGCTCATGAGCACGCCCACCACCGCGACCGCGGTGTATCCGGCGCCCACCGCGGCCCCGAACAGGTAGAACTTGCCGACGAAGCCGGCGGAGACGGGAACGCCGGTGAGCGAGATCGAGGAACACGGTCAGGGCCGCGGCGAGCGCGGGATGCCGTTCGGAGAGGCCGGCCAGGTCGCCCGAGCGACAGCGGCTCCTTGCCCGCCTTGGCCATCGAGGCCAGCGCCCCGAAGCCGCCCAGGTTCACCGCGGCGTAGGCCACGAGGTAGAAGAGCACGGCCTCGGTCGCGACCTGCGGGGCCGCGACCAGGGCGACGAGCAGGTAGCCGGCGTGGGCCACCGACGAGTAGGCCAGCATCCTCTTGACGTTGCGTCTGGGCCAGGGCCCCAGGTTGCCCACCACCATCGTGACCATGGCGAGGGCCCCCACCAGCGGCTGCCACGAGGCCGCGAGGGGCTGGAGGGCCAGGGCGAAGACGCGGAGGAGCGCGCCGAAGGCGGCGGCCTTGACCCCCGCGGACATGAACGCGGTCACCGTGGTGGGCGCACCCTCGTAGACGTCGGGCGTCCACATGTGGAAGGGCACGAGGCGCGACCTTGAAGCCGAAGCCCACGAGCAGCAGGCCGACGTCCGAGCAGCACCAGGCGTTCCTGGCCGGGGCCAGGGTGGCCACCGCGGGGCCGATCTTGTCGAGCATGGTGCTGCCGCTCGCCCCGTAGAGAAGGGCGATCCCGTAGAGGAAGAAGCTCGAGGAGAACGCGCCGGTGACGAAGTACTTGAGCGCGGCCTCCTGGCTCTCCTCGCGGTCGCGGCGCAGGCCGGCCATGGCGTAGAGCGACACCGACATGATCTCGAGGGCGATGAAGACGGCGATCAGGTCCTTGGCGGAGACGAGGCCGAGCATCCCCACCACGGAGAAGAGCAGGAGGGCGTAGTACTCGCCGCGCTCGGCCCCGATCTCGCGCAGGTAGGACCCCGAGAGCAGCACGCCCAGGATGCGCGATGCCCAGGATCAGCGCGTGGAGGAAGAGCGCGAAGTCGTCGGCGGCCAGCATGCCGGCCATGACCGAGCCGCGGCCGGGGCCGCGTGGCCAGAAGCACCACCGAGACGAGGGCGCCCACGAGGCCGGCCAGGGAGAGCGCGGAGGAAGGCGCCAGCTTGCCCTTCGGCGTGAAGGCCTGGGCCAGGAGCGCCACCATTCCCGTCAAGGCGACGATCGCGGCGGGGATCAGCGGCCGCAGGTCGAGGGTGCTGTTCATCGGCGGAGCCCCGGAGGCGGAGGCGGCAAGCGGCCGGGCCTCGGTCACGGCGGCGCCCGCCGCGCGGTGCCGCTGCGCCTCGCGGATCAGGTTGTCGACCGAGGGCTCGATCTTGCGCGTGAAGAGGGGGCTCGCCACGCCCATGAAGAGGGCGAGGACGCACAAGCGGAACGAGGATCGCGGCCTCTCGGGCGGACAGGTCGGGGAGGTCGCGGTTCTTCTCGTTCGTGACCTCGCCGTAGAGCACCCGCTTCACCATCCAGAGGATGTAGGCGGCGGAGAGGATCACCCCGAGGGTGGCCACCGCCACCATCGCCTTGTCGAACGGCCAGGAGCCCATCAGGATCAGGAACTCGCCCACGAAGCCGTTGAAGCCGGGCACCGCGATCGAGGACAGGCAGACCAGCAGGAAGAGGGCCGAGAACCAGGGCATGACCGCCTTGATCCCGCCGAACTCCGCGATGAGCGCGGGTGTGGCGGCGGTCGTACAGCATCCCCACCATGAAGAAGAGGGCCCCGGTCGAGATGCCGTGGTTCAGCATCTGGTAGACCGCGCCCACCACCGAGGTGGTGGTGAAGGAAGCGATGCCCGAGCATCACGAAGCCGAGGTGGGACACCGAGGAGTAGGCCACGAGCTTCTTCATGTCGGGCTGCACGAGCGACACGAGGGCCCCGTACACGATGCCGACCACGGCCAGCCAGCCGATCCAGGGCGCGAAGCGCAGCGCGGCGTCGGGGAACAGGGGAATGGCCAGGCGCAGGAAGCCGTAGCCGCCCATCTTGAGGAGCACGCCGGCCAGGATCACGGACCCGGCGGTGGGCGCCTCCACGTGGGCGTCGGGCAGCCAGGTGTGGAAGGGCCACATCGGGACCTTGATCGCGAAGGCCAGGGCGCAGGCCAGGAACAGCCAGGTCTGGAGCGCGGGGTCGATGGGGTTCGCGGCGAGGGTCAGGATGTCGAAGGTGGCGCGGCCGCTCACCCGGTAGAGCACCAGGAACGCGACCAGCATCAGCACGCTGCCCGCCATGGTGTAGAGGAAGAACTTGACGGCGGCGTAGATGCGGCGGTCGTGGCCCCAGATCCCGATGAGGAAGTACATCGGGATGAGCATGGCCTCCCAGAAGATGTAGAAGAGGAAGAGGTCGAGGGAGACGAACACCCCGATCATCCCCGCCTCGAGCAGCAGCATGAAGACGACGAACTCGCGCACGCGCTCGTGGATCGACGACCAGGAGCCGAGCAGGCACAGCGGGGTCAGGAAGGTGGTCAGGATGATGAGCCAGAGCGAGAGGCCGTCGACCCCGAGGTGGTAGGAGATGCCGTAGGCCGGGATCCAGGCGTCGCTGCTCCACGAACTGCATGGCCGGGCCGGTCTGGAAGTGCGCGACGAGGTGCAGGGACAGCACGAAGGCGGCGGTGGTGACGAGCGAGGCCGATGCGCCTTCTGCAGGCCTCTCGGCCTCGCGCCGGCAGAGGGCGATCGCGACCGCCCCCGCCACGGGCAGGAAGATCAGCAGGCTCAGGATGTGGTCGGTGAGGGGTTCATGGCCAGAGCAGGAATCCGAGGAGAAGCGACGGCGCCGCCCAGGATGAAGAAGGCGTAGGAGCGGACGAGCCCGGTCTGCATGAAGCGCAGCACGCCTGCGATGCCGTCGACCAGGGTCCCGGTGGTGTTGACCGCCCCGTCGATGGTGCCCGGCGTCGACCCGCTTCCAGAGCACGGCGTCGCTGCCCTTCACCACGACCCGGTCCACGAACGCGTAGTAGACGGCGTCGAAGTAGTACTTGGCGTCGAAGAGCCGGTAGAGGGGAGCGAAGGAGGCCGCGACCTTGCGCGGGAAGGTCGGTGAAGAGGACGTAGAGGTAGTAGGCGGCCACGATGCCGGCGATGGCCATCGCGGACGCGAGGTAGGGCAGCCAGGCCACGTGGGGCGCGCTCTCGGCGGGCAGGCGGAAGACGGACTCGATGATGTGGGGGACCTTGACGAAGCCCACCGTCGGCCGAGCCCACCGCGAGGAGAACGAGCGGGCCGAGCATGCTCCAGGGCGACTCGTGCACGTGGTGCTCGGCGTCGTGGCCGCCGCGGAAGTGGCCGAAGAAGGTCATGAAGACGAGCCGCGACATGTAGAAGGCCGTGAGCAGCGCCGTGAAGAGCGCGAGGCCGAAGAGCACCGGCGGCGTGAGCGGACCAGGCCCCGAGGAGGATCTCGTCCTTGCTGAAGAAGCCGGCGAAGGGACAGATCCCGGCGATGGCCAGGGTCCCGACCACGAAGGTCCAGAAGGTCCAGGGGATCTTGGTGCGCAGCCCGCCCATCTTCCGCATGTCCTGCTCGCCGCCCATGGCGTGGATCACGGAGCCCGAGCCGAGGAAGAGCAGGGCCTTGAAGAAGGCGTGGGTGAAGAGGTGGAAGACGGCCACCCCGAAGGCCCCCACCCCGCAGGCCAGGAACATGTAGCCGAGCTGGCTGACCGTGGAGTAGGCCAGCACCTTCTTGATGTCGGTCTGGACCAGGGCGATCGTCGCGGCCATGAGGGCGGTGGCCGCGCCCGATCACCGCGACCACCGCCATGGCGGTCTCGGACTGGTGGAAGAGTGGGGCGAGACGAGCCACCATGTAGACGCCGGCCGTCACCATGGTGGCGGCGTGGATCAAGGCGCTGACCGGAGTCGGGCCTTCCATGGCGTCGGGCAGCCAGACGTGCAGGGGGATCTGCGCGCTCTTGCCGCACGCCCCGACGAAGAGCAGCAGGCAGGCCGCGGTCACCACCCCGAGCTGCCCGAGGCGTTCCCTGACCAGCGAGCCCGCGTTGTCGGCCATGTCCACGAGGTCGAGGCTGCCGAAGGAGTGGAAGATGAGGATCATCCCCAGGATCAGGCCCGCGTCGCCGATCCGGTTGACCACGAACGCCTTCATGCCCGCGGCGGAGGCGCTCTCCTTCTTGAACCAGAAGCCGATGAGCAGGTACGAGCAGAGCCCCACGCCCTCCCAGCCCACGAACATCAGGGGCAGGTTGCCGCCCAGGACGAGGAGCAGCATGAAGAACGTGAAGAGGTTCAGGTAGGAGAAGTAGCGGACCCGCTCCTCGTCGTGGGCCATGTAGCCGAGGGAGTAGACGTGGATGAGCGAGCCCACGCCGGTGACGACCAGGATCATCACCGCGGACAGGGGGTCGAGGAGCAGGCTCAAGGGTACGCGGAAGCCGCCGGCTTCGATCCACTCGAACCCGAGATAGGGCTGCGCGAAGCGAAGGCCGGTCGGACTCGCCACGAGGCCGAACAGGCGGACGACGCTCCAGACCGAGAGACCGAACGAGGTGAGCACGGTCGCGCAGGCCAGGATCCCGGCCCCGTTGTCTTCCTTGTCCCTCTTGATCCACTCCCCGAACAGGGCGAGGACGGTGAAGCCCGCCAGGGGCAGGAGCAGGATCATGAAGGGCACGATGTTGAGGCATGCGGTCTTCGAACATCGCTACCACTTCAAGACGTTGAAGGCGTCCACGTCGAGGGTGTCCTTGTGGCGCTGGAGGGCGAGGATGATGGCGAGGCCCACCGCCGCTTCGGCCGCGGCCACCGTCATCACGAAGAACACCAGGATCTGCGCGTCGAGGGTGCCGAGGCTGCGGCTGAAGGCCACGAAGGACAGGTTCACCGCGTTCAGCATCAGCTCGACGCACATGAAGACCGTGATCACGTTGCGGCGGAGGAAGACGCCCAGGGCCCCGATCCCGAAGAGGACCGCGGACAGCAGGAGCACGTGATTGATGGGGATCACGCGCAAGTCCTTCTTCGCGAGGACCACGGCGCCCACGAGGGCGGCCAGGATCAGGATCGACGTGGCCAGGAAGGTGTAGGCGAAGTGCGGCGAGAAGAGCAGCTCGGCCATGGGCCGGGTGGAGGCGTCGAAGCTCGCCGCCCCCGTGCCCCGGTCGGCCGCGGTGACCACGAAGCCCACCTCGGCCACGAAGGCCAGGGCCAGGACGCCGGCCGAGACGCGCAGCGACTTGCTGCGCGCTCGGACCCTCTTCGCGCCGCACGTTCAGGAGCATGAGCACGAACAGGAACAGGACCATGATCGCGCCCGCGTAGACCACGATCTGGAGCACGGCGATGAAGGGCGAGCCCATGAGGCCGTAGATCGCGGACAGCGCGCAGAAGGTGACCACCAGGGCGAAGGCGCTGTAGATCGGGTTGCGCTGGCCCACCACCACGAGGGCCGACGCCACCACCACCGCGGCGAGCGCATAGAAGAGGATGGCGTCGAGAGGCGATCACAGCGACCACCCGGCCAGGAGGAGGCCCGCGGTCACGAGCACGTTCAGGGTCACCACCGGAATCAGGACCTTCCAGCCGAAGTCCATGAGCTGGTCGTAGCGAAAGCGGGGCAGGGTCCCCCGGAGCCAGATGAACACGAAGAGGACGGACCGCCACCTTCAGCGAGAACCAGACGAACCCCGGCAAAGCGCGACCGAGGGCAGCCCGGGGATCCCGGAGTGCCAGCCGCCGAGGAAGAGGTGGGTGGCGAGCACCGCCACCGAGATGAGGTTCACGTACTCGGCCATCTGGATGAGGGCGAACTTCATGGAGGAGTACTCGGTGTGGAAGCCCGCCACCAGCTCCGACTCGCCTTCCGGCAGGTCGAAGGGGATGCGGCTCACCTCGGCGGTGGCCGCGATGAAGTAGACCACGAAGGCGATCGGGTGCCGGAACATGTTCCAGTGGTGGAACCAGCCCTGCTGGTGGTCGACGATGTCGTTGATGCGGAAGGAGCCCGCGGCCATGATGAGCCCGACCCAGGAGAGCCCGAGCGACAGCTCGTAGGAGAACATCTGGGCCGAGGAGCGCAGGCCGCCCAGCAGCGCGTACTTGTTGTTGGCGGACCAGCCCGCGAGCACGAGACCGTAGACCCCGAGAGAGGTGATCGCGAAGATGTAGAGGATCCCGACGTTCAGGTCCGCGATCTGGAGCTGCCACACCCGGCCGAAGAGCGTGAACGGCGGGCCGTAGGGCACGACGGCCACGGACAGGAAGGCGGCCGCGATCGCCACCGCGGGCGCCCCGAAGAACAGCCACTTGTCCGCGTCGGCGGGCATCAGCTCTTCCTTGAAGAACAGCTTGATCCCGTCGGCGGCGGGCTGGAGGATCCCGAACGGCCCGGTGCGGTTGGGGCCCAGGCGGAACTGCATGAAGGCGAGGACCCGGCGCTCGATGAAGGTCATCACCGAGAAGAGCGTCAGGAGAGTGGCGAAGACCACGACGCACTTGACGGTGACCGCGACCAGCTCCTGGACGAGGGGGCTCATGCCGCTCGTCTTACCGGCCCGCGGCCTGAGGCTGCGCCGCCTGCGCTTCCTCGAAGGTCCGCGCGGTCTTCTTGAAGCTTCCCCCGTTCGCGATCGCCCAGTCGAACTCGGCCCGGAACTTCCGCAGGATCGAGTTGATGGGGGCGATGGCCCCGTCCCCGAAGGCGCAGACCGTCTTGCCCGAGATCGCCTCGGTGACCTTCAGGAGGGTGTCGATGTCCCTGGGCACCGCTCCCCCGTCCCGCATGCGGGTCAGGAGGCGCAGGATCCAGCCCGTGCCCTCGCGGCAGGGCGTGCACTTGCCGCAGGACTCGTCCTTGTAGAAGTAGGCGAGGTTCCGCGCCGCCGAGACCATGCAGGTCTCCTCGTCCATGACGATGGTGGCGGTGGAGCCGAGGGCGCTGCCCGCCTTGGCCAGGCTCTCGAGGTCCATGTTCACGTCGATCTCGTTCGGCAGCAGGACCGGTGTCGACGATCCGCCGGGGATCACGGCCTTGAGCTTCCGCCCGCCCTTGATGCCGCGTCCGTAGCCCTCCCCGAAGATCAGGTCGCGCAGCGTGAACCGGCCCATGGGCGCCTCGTAGGTGCCGGGCCGCTCCACGTGGCCGCTGACGCAGAAGAGCTTGGGCCCGCCGTTCTTCTCGACCCCGACCGAGGCGAACCAGTCGGCGCCCTTCTCCAGGATGAGGGGCACGACGCAGATCGTCTCGACGTTGTTGACGATGGTCGGGCAGCCGTAGAGGCCGACGATCGCGGGAAAGGGCGGCTTGACCCGCGGCTGGCCGCGCTTGCCCTCGAGGCTCTCGATGAGCGCCGTCTCCTCGCCGCACTCGTAGGACCCCGAGCCGCGGTGGATGTGGATCTCGATGTTGGCCCCGGTGCCGAGGATGTTCTGGCCCACGTACCCGGCGGCCCGGGCCTCGCCGAGAGCCTTGTCGAGGCTCCGGAAGCCCTCGTGGAACTCGCCGCGGATGTAGATGTAGGCGACCTTGGCCTTGATCGCGTGGCAGGTGACGATCGTGCCCTCGACGAGCTGGTGCGGGTCGTTCTCGAGGATCACGCGGTCCTTGAAGGTCCCGGGCTCGCTCTCGTCGGCGTTCACGCACAGGTAGCGCGGCTTGTCGTCCTTGGGCAGGAAGCCCCACTTCATGCCGGTCGGGAACCCGGCTCCCCCGCGTCCGCGCAGGTTCGCCTTCTTGACCTCCTCGACGATCGCGTCCGGAGCCATCTCGAGCGACTTCTTGAGGTTCGCGTAGCCGCCCGCCGCCTTGTAGGTCTCGAGCGCGGCCGAGCTCTCCTTCCAGACGTTCCTCAAGATGACGTGCTCGCCCGGGCTCTTCGGCCAGTCGAACTTCCGCCGCACCGTCTCGCCGGCCAGGACCCGGCCCAGGTCGGCCTCGGTCGCGTGCTCGAGCCACTCGCCGTTCACCTGCACCGCGGGGGCGCCGCCGCAGGCGGCCAGGCACTCGCACCCGCTTCACCGTGAACTTGCCGTCCGCGGTGGTCTGGCCGGGCTGCGATCCCGAGCTTCTTGCAGGTCGACTGGAGCAGGCCCTCGGCTCCGTTCAGGGTGCAGGACAGGGTCGTGCACATCTCGATGAGCGTCTTCCCCTGGGGCTCGAACGCGAACATGGTGTAGTAGCTCGCGGTGTCGTGCACCTGGGCCGGGCTCAGGCCGAGGAGCGAGGCCACGTACTCCATGGCCTCGCCGTGAAGCCAGCCCTCCTGCTCCTGGGCCAGGGCCAGGGTGGGCATGAGCGCCGAGCGCTTCACCGGGTAGCGGGTCAGGAGCTCGTCGAACTTCCGCTTGTTCTCGGGCGTGAATTGCATGGTCAAGAGATCGGCGCTACCAGTCGAGCGCCCCCACCTTCCACGCGTAGATGTCCCCCACCGCGAGCACGCCGATGAAGACGGTCATCTCGATGAACCCGAAGCACGCCGAGGTCGCGAAACACCAGGGCCCAGGGATAGAGGAAGGCGGCATCCACGTCGAAGAGGATGAAGATCATGCAGACGAGGTAGAACTTGATCGGGAAGCGCTGGCGGGCGTTGCCGATGGGCGGCACCCCGCACTCGAAGGTGGACGACTTGGCCGGGGTGGGCCGGGGCCGGCCCAGGATCTGGGAGACGGCCAGGGTGAAGACGGCGAACCCGACGGCGATCGCACCCAGGATGATCAGGGGAACGTAGTCGGGCAGCATCAGAGATTCTTCCGCTCCTCCAGGGGGAGCTCGATGTGACGGGGAGCCAATGTTGACGTGGGCTTGGACCGTCTGTCCGGGTCGAGACTATAGCGTCCCGCCGAACGGAGTGTCAAACTTCGTCGCGCGTTCCATCGCGGCCTTCCCGAGCATGCGGTGAGACGTTCACGCAGGCTTCGGGCGGGTCCGGGAGTCATGCCCTTGGAAGTGCTGATGGGCGCTCTGCTTGCGCTCGCGACGCCGGCGCGCGCGCCTTTGCCAAAGGTCGCCTGGTCGGCAGACTACGACGCCGCGGTGCGCCGCTACGCCGCGGGCGAACGCGAGCGGGCCGTCGCCTCCGTCCTCGACTGGCCGGAGGAGCGCTTGCGGCGCGAGCTTCTCGCGATGACCGAGCTTCGCCGCCAGGCCCGCGCTTGCGCCGATTGCCAGGCCGCGCCGGCGTGGCGTCAGGCAAAGGTCGCCGCCGCGCTGATGCTCCACACCGACTGTGCCGCTCGGGTCCGTGGCGAAGGGCGGTCTCCGCGTGCCCACGAGCTCACGGCAGTGGAGCTCACTCGGCTCATGATCGATGACCCGCCACGACGTGCCTTCGCCGGTCGCTGGTACGGGGCGATGGCCAGCCGCGCCCAGGCCGAGGACCGTTGGGACGACGCTCTCGCCTGGGCCGACCGGGGCCTGCGCGACTTCCCGGATTCGACGGAGATGCTCCTCGTCGTGGGGTCCATCGAGGAGATGCGCGGGGCCCTGGCCGCGGCCGACGCGTCGCCGCGCGATGAGGCGCGCGCCCACTACGAAAGGGCGCACCGCGCGCTTCGGACCGCGGTGGCCGTGGCTCCCGAGCTCGCGGAGCCGGGTATACGGCTCGGCCGGGTGGCCTCTCGGCTCGGCCTCCCGGAAGAGGCGGCCTTGGCCCTCGAGGCCGTGCTCTCCCGCCGACGTGACGGTCCGGAGGCATTCTTAGCGTTCCTCTTCCGGGGACGCCTTCAAGAGGATGGCGGGCGACTCGAGGACGCCGCACGCAGCTATGAACAGGCGCTGTCCCTCGAGCCGCGCGCCCAGTCCGCGCGGCTGGCCTTGAGCCACGTGCGGCTCCGCCAGGGAGACACGGCCGCCGCCCGCCGCGAGGTGGAGACGGCCCTGAAGGCCGCGGAGGTTCGCCCGAGGGAGGATCCCTTCTGGCTCTACCCGAGGAGCCCGTCGATCGGGGTCGAGGACCGGATCGAGGCCCTCCGTCGCGAGGCCTCGTCGTGAGCGCGATGCTGCTCGCGCTTCTTGCGGCCGGGAGCCCCCAGGTCACGACCTTCAGAGCGGGCGTCGAGGCCGTCTACGTGGATGTGCTCGTCACCGACGGCAGGGGCCCGGTTACCGGGCTGCACGCGGCCGACTTCGAGCTGCGCGACGACGGCCGGCTCCAGCGCGTCGAGCTGGTTGCGGCCGATTCACTGCCCCTCACCTCCCTCCTGGTGCTCGATACGAGCGGCAGCGTCCTGGGCGAGAAGCTGCAACGGCTCAAGGCCGGAAGCCGTGCGCTCCTGCGGGGACTCCGAGCGGGCGACGAGGCCGGGCTCGTGACCTTCGGGCACGAGGTGGTGCTGCGGGTTCCGCCCACGGCGGATCTCGGCCGGCTCGAGGTGGGCCTCGACGGGATCGAGGCCTTTGGAGCCACCGCCCTCTACGACGCGCTCTACGCAGGCACGATGCTCGCGTCGGGCCGCGGCCGCGCTTTGCTGGTGCTCTACACGGACGGCGAGGACAACCTGAGCTGGCTCGACGCCGGGAAGATACAGCGGGTGCTCGAGGAATCCAGCGTGCTCTTGCAGGCGGTCGGCATCGTGCCGCCTGAGAGTGGGCCCGCGGGCGGGGCGGGATGGCGGCGGGTCGAGCCCGGCTACGTGCGCGGCCTGCGCGAGCTGGCCCAGGTCACCGGCGGCCGCTTCTGGCCGGCCACGTCGCCGGAGAAGCTGGCCGACACCTTCGCCGCCGTGTTGGAAGCCATCAGGACGCGCCATGTCCTCCGGTTCGAGCCGGACGGCGAGCGCCATCCGGGCCTTCACCGGCTCGAGGTGCGGCTCACCCGCCGAAAGGGCCGGGTGGAGTGCCGGAAGGGCTACTTCGTGGGTCCAGCCGTACCCTGAGCCGGAGCCCGGCTCGCGTCAGGGCATTCGCTTGCGCAACAGAAATTGTTGCGCTACCTTCACGAAGGAGGTGCGGTGATGTCGGAAACGGCCGAGACGGTTCGGCGTCTGGCGCGGCGCCTCGGCGGACAGAGCCAGGTGGCGGAGATGCTCGAGGTGCACCGTTCCAGCGTTTCGCGCTGGCTCAGCGCGTCGGACGTCCCCGACGCGGAGAACCAGGCGAAGCTCGACGCCCTCGATTTCGTGTACCGGCGTTTGCTCCAGACCTTCGAGGGGACGACCGCGCGCAAGTGGCTGACCGGCGTCAACGCCCATCTCGGCAACCGGCGCCCCATCGATCTCCTGGCCAAGAACCGCGTGGCCGAGGTCGTCGCCGCCATCGAACAGGCCGAGTCCGGCTCCTACGCCTGAGGTGCTGCTCTATCGGGTCTTCCCCTGGGACCACTCCGCGACGGGTCGGACGGCCGCGGGACCGCTCCACGTCCCGCGCGAGCGGCAGGGGAGCGGCCGGCACGATGACCCCTCGTCGTACGGTGCGCTCTACTGCTCGCGGCAGGCCGTTTCGGCGGTATCCGAAGCCATCCAGTTCCTTCGCGGCCACTCGCTGACCATTGCGGACCTGCGCCGCCCGGGGGGCCAGGTCAGCGCCCTCGCCACCCTCGAGCTCGCCGAAGGCCTGTCGCTCGTCGACCTGGACGATCCGCAGAGCCTCGTGGACCGCGGCCTGCGACCCTCGCTGGTGGCTACCGGCCAGCGTGACGCTTCTCAACGGGTCGCGCGTGGGGTGTACTCGGAAGGAGCCGCCGGCCTCTCGTGGTGGTCGACGATTGAAGCGTCCTGGACGAACCTCACGCTGTTCGACGAACGCTGCCGGCGCGCCCTCACCGTGGCCGAGCGCCCGGTCCCCCTCACCACGGGAAGCCCGGAGCTCCTCGCGGCTGCCGAGCGGCTGGGGATCGCCGTGGAGTAGCGATCGCGCTCGGCAGGTGCTTCGCGATGGCCTTCGAGCAGGGGTCCGACAAGCAACTCGAGCCAGGCCCCTGGAGAACCTGGCCGGTCGATGCTGCCTCGTCATCCGCCGCCGGAGCTATCATGCGGCAAAGGTTTCACTTGCGCACGCTCCCCGGAGGAGGCTGGCACCGGCGGAGCCAAGGAGGGGGGCGCCTGGGAACTCTGCTGAAGGCACGAGATCTGGCTCGCCCGGAGTTCAAGGCGAACCCGTACCCGTTCTACGCCCGTCTCCGGGTGGAAGAGCCGGTCTGCCGGATCTCCGCCATTTTCATCAAGGGGTGGCTCGTGACCCGCTACGACGACGCGGTGATGGTGCTCAAGGATCCGCGGATCTCGAAGGACATCTCCTCGAAGATGGGGCACGTGCTGCGCTTCGCCGGGCCGCTGGCCGACCATATGCTGTATCGCGACCCTCCCGACCACACCCGGTTGCGGACGCTGGTGAGCAAGGCCTTCACACCGCGCCGGATCGAGCAGTTCCGGGGCCGGATCCAGGGTATCTGCGACGGGCTGCTTGCCGACGCACGCCCCGGCGATTTCGACCTGGTGCGCGACTATGCGCTGCCCATCCCGCTCACCGTGATCTCAGAGATGCTGGGCATCCCGAAGCAGGATCGCCGCCGGTTCCACGTGCTGACCCGGGGCAGCCTCGCGATCGGGGCGCCCACCCGCATCCGCGACGTACCCCTCGCCCTTCCCTACGTCTGGCTGCTGATGCGCTATTTTCGGAAGCTGTTCGCGGAGCGGCGGGCCCGCCCGCAAGACGACCTGATCACGGCCATGGTGCAGGCGGAGGACGCGGGGGACCGCCTGACCGAGGACGAGCTGATGGGCATGTCCATCCTTCTGCTCTTTGCCGGCTATGACACCACCGTCAACCTGATCGGCAGCGGTGCGCTCGCGCTCCTGGAGCATCCGCGGCAGCGCGCGCGATTCGTCCTCGAGCCGGCGCTGACGGAATCGGCGGTCGAGGAGCTGCTGCGGTACACGAGCCCGGTAGAGATGACGCCGCCACGCCTGGCCCGGGAGGACGTGACCATCGGACCCGTGACGATTCGCCGGGGGGAGCTGGTGTCCGCGGTGCTGGGGTCGGCCAATCGCGACGAATCGCAGTTCCGCGATCCCGACACCCTGGACATCGCCCGCGACCCCAACCGGCACCTCTCCCTGGGGCTGGGCGCTCACTTCTGCCTGGGCGCACCCCTGGCGCGGATGGAGGGGCAGATTGCTCTTGACGACTCTGTTTCGTCGGTTTCCGGGTCTCCGACTGGCGCAGCCGGCGGAGTCCCTCCGGTGGCGGAGGCTATTGCCCGTGCGTGGTCTCGAGGCGCTGCCGGTGGCGTTCTAGTCCCTCGCCAGCCTGTGAAGATGCCCGCTTGGGCGCGCTCCCCCAGGTTTTGTCTATACTCGGCGCGGAACACATATGCGCCGAACCAAGATCGTCGCGACCATAGGGCCGAGCTCGCGCGACAAGGCCACGCTCGAACGCCTCGTCGAGGCGGGAGTCGGACGTCCTGCGCCTCAACTTCTCCCACGGCGAGCACGCCCAGCACCTCGAGGTGATGCAGTCGGCGCGAGAGATCGCGGCGAAGCGGGGGCGGCCGATCGCGCTGCTCCAGGACCTTTCGGGGCCCAAGATCCGGACGGGCAAGGTGAAGGGCGGCGTGCCGGTCGAGCTGCGCGACGGAGCCCGCCTCCGAATCACCATCGACGAGACCGTCGAGGGAACCGCCGATCTCATCTCCACGACCTACGATCCGCTGCCCCGGACGTCGCGGCCGGCGACACGATCCTGCTCGACGACGGCAACCTGGAGCTGCAGGTCCTGGGCGGCCGCCGAGGAGACGGTCGACTGCGAGGTCGTGCACGGCGGGCTCCTGAAGTCGAACAAGGGGATGAACCTCCCCGGGGTGAAGCTCTCGACCCCCGCCCTCACGGAGAAGGATCGACGCGACCTCGCCTTCGGCGTCGCCCAGGGCGTCGACTGGGTCGCCCTGTCCTTCGTGCGCCAGGCCGCGGACGTCGAGGAGACGAAGGCCCTGATCGCCTCCCTGGGCGGGTCGGTTCCCGTGATCGCCAAGATCGAGAAGCGCGAGGCCATCGACGACCTCGCGCAGATCGTGGAGGTCGCGGACGGGTTGATGGTGGCGCGGGGCGACCTCGGGGTGGAGCTCTCGACCGAAGAGGTCCCGACCCTGCAGAAGCGCATCATCCAGATGGCCAACGGGGCGGGCAAGGTGGTGATCACCGCCACCCAGATGCTGGAGAGCATGATCGAGAACGCGCGCCCCACGCGGGCCGAGGCTTCGGACGTGGCCAACGCGATCCTCGACGGCACCGACGCCATCATGCTCTCGGCCGAGACGGCCTCGGGCCGGTTCCCGGTGGAGTCGGTCGAGACCATGGCCCGCATCGCCCGCTACACCGAGGAGCACTACGCCTTCCGCCGGGCCGACCGCAGCGTGGCCGGGCCACGGCTCGATGGTCGCGCGGAGCCTGGCGCGGGTGGCGGCGATGGTGGCCGAGGAGCTCGACTGCAAGCTGATCGTGGCCTTCACGGAGTCGGGCTCCACCGCGCGGCTCGTCTCGTCGCTTCCGGCCGCGGGCCCCCATCGCCGCCATCACCTACAACGACGAGACCTACCGGCGCCTCGCGCTGTGGTGGGGGGTCGTGCCCGTCAGGTCGACCTTCGAGGCCAGCACCGACGAGATGATCGTCAAGGGTGAGGAGCTGCTGAAGCGCAAGGGGCTCGCCGGCCCCGGCGACACCGTCCTGATGCTCGGCGGGCAGCAGCACACCACGGGCGCCACGAACATGATGCGAGTCCACACCATCGCGTGAGGGCGGCGGCCCTCGCGGCGGCAGCCGTGGCCGTCGGGCCTGGCCGGCTGCGGCCACGCCCGGCCCCGCTACGCCTTTCCTCCCGCGGAGACCCCGGCGATCGGCACCGTCGTGGAGGGCATCGCCTCCTGGTACGGACCCGGGCTACGACGGCAAGCGGACCTCGAGCGGTGAGGTCTTCGACCAGGACGCACTGACGGCCGCCCACTACAACTGGGCCTTCGGTACGAAGGTCCGGGTGACCCTGCTTTCCACCGGCCGGAGCGCGGTGGTCCGGGTCAACGACCGCTTCCCCAACCACAAGGGACGGGTGATCGACCTTTCGAGGGGGGCCGCCCGGGCCATCGGCCTCATCGGCCCCGGGACGGGCCAGGTGCGCCTCGAGGTCATCCGTTAACTCCATGACTGGGTATGGGTTGATTCTTCTGCTCGTGGGCCGCGAAGGCAAGTTGAGTCGGCGTCTGTGACCTGGCGCACAGAAACTTCCAGTTTTAGCTGGACTCGAGCCAGGGAGTCTGTCGTAGAATGTGGATAGGTAGGAGCGTTGCATGGATGCAGCGGTCGCCCAAGGGCGGGCCATACTCGATCAGGCCTACGAAGACATCGACGGCCCTCGAGGCGCCGATGACGGGATGGACCGCCTGGTCCTCGGGCTGAAGTCCCTGCGCCAGCGCGCCTCCCCCCGTTCCTGGGAGGTGTTCTGCCGGACCGAGTGCATCGGCCATCCCGGTCGGTATCTGGTACACCAGGATCCCATCACGGAGCGGGCTTTCTTCAAGCCTCGCGGCTACCCGGGCGATCCCGTCCTGATGGACCTCTTCTACGGGGGCGAGGGTGCCGCGCGCTACGTCGACGACGCCACCGCCCTCGGTCGGCGGATCTACCAGTACACGAGCGCGGCTCCGGCGGCGCGGGCCTTGCGGCGCCGCAAGGAGCTCCTGGCCACGATGATCGACCGGGTCTCCGACAACAGCGCGACCCGCCACATCATGACCCTGGGCTGCGGGCACCTCCGCGAGGCGGAGATGTCCTCGGCGGTCAAGGAGCGGCGGGTCGAGCGTTTCCTGGCCGTCGACCGCGACCCGGACAGCTTGAGCGTCGTGCGCGAGAAGTTCGGCCCCCTGGGGATCGAGACGCAGAGCGGCTCGGTCAACGAGCTGATCGACGGGGCCGACGAGCTCGGCAAGTTCGACATGGTCTACGCGGCCGGCCCCTACGACCACCTCAACCGCTGGCTGGCCACGCGGCTGACCACCGCCCTCTTCCGAGCCGTGCGCGAGGGCGGCCTCCTTCTCGTGACCAACTTCGTCCACGGGGTGAAGGACGCCGGCTACATGGAAGCCTTCATGGACTGGCACCTCAACTTCCGCAACGCGACCGACATGTTCGCCCTCACCTCCACCCTGCCCGAGGACGAGATCGCCGACCGCCGCACGTTCGCCGAGGACAGCGGAGGAATCGTCTTCCTCGCCGTGCGGCGCAAGTAGCCGCACGCATCGCTCCTTCTTCCTCCACTCTCCGAGCAACCAGGCGTTCATGGCAAGGAAGAAGCTCGTCGCCTCGTTCTTCACGCTCAAGCAGGAGTATCAGCTCTTGCAGTCCGCCGACGTGCGGAAGGCCGCCGAGCGCTGCGGGTTCGAGGCCCTGATCCTCGACGCCGACAACAACGGGGTCTTGCAGGTCCAGCAGCTCTTTCGTTTCATCCACACCCCGGCAGAAGACCGCCCGTTCGCGATCTTGGTTCAAACCCAGGTCCCGGACGGCCTCGAGCGGGTGGCCAGGAACGCCGCGGCCGCGGGTGTCGGTTGGGTGTGCCTGAACCGGGCGATCGCGTACCTCGATGGTCTGCGCCGAGAGCACACCGGGCTTTGTCTCTCCTCGGTGACCACCGACCACGCGGAGATCGGCCGCATCCAGGCCCGCCAGTATCGCGCGTTGCTGCCCCGCGGGGGATGGGTTCTCTACATTCAGGGGCCGCCCTCCTCGCAAGCCGCCCAGGAGCGGCTGGCGGCGGCGCAAAGCGGCGTCCAGGGCTCCGGGATCGAGCTCAAGGTCCTGCCCGCCGAGTGGACGGAGGCCAGTGGTGAGGGCGCGGTGAAGGCGTGGCTGCGCCTCAAGACGTCGGAGCTCTTCAAGCCCGACGTCGTGGGCAGCCAGAACGATGCGATGGCCTTGGGCGCGCAGAAGGTGCTTCGGGCTCAGCACCCCGAGTGGACGGGCGTGCGGTACACGGGCTGCGACGGCCTGGAGGACGGCGGCCAGAGGCTGGTGAAGATCGGTCAACTGTCGGCCACGATCGTCGTGCCGTCGTGCGGTGGACCCGCGGTGGAGCTCCTCGATCATGCTTTTCTGACGGGCAACCCACCGCCCCCGAGTGTCGTCGTCCCTCCCCGGTCGTTCCCCCCGGTCGGGGAGCTGGGGCACGGCCTCGAGACCTAGCTCTTCGCCCGCACCGCCGATCTCCGCCGCGCCCTCCGCTATACTGGACTCCTCCGTGGGAACGCCCGGCCGCAACGTCTACTCGAAGCAGCGCCTCAAGCTCGTCCTCGTCCTCCTCTCCCTCGTCACCCTCCCCTTCGTGGTGGGCGCGTCGGCCCTCATCTACTACTACCTGAAGTTCAGCGTGATGGTGGAGCGGCGGCTCCAGGGCGAGCGGTTCCAGATCCCGTCCCGCCTCTACGCGCGGCCGCTGACCCTGCGGGAGGGGCAGCCCTTGAGCGTCGAGGGCCTGGTGAAGACCCTCAACAGCCTGAAGTACGAGCAGAAGGCTTGGGGGCCCTCCCGGACCGGGCGAGTTCACCCTGGCCGACAAGGCCTTCGCCTTCATGCCGCGCGCCCAGGAGGGCGTCGCCCAGGAGCCGCTGCAGCTCGTCTTCGACAAGGGACTCGCTGAAGGAGATGCGCGGCACCCGGACCAAGAAGCGCTACGCCGAGCCAGACCCTGGAGCCCGAGCTCATCACCTATCTCTTCGACGACTCGCGCGAGAAGCGGCGGCTCGTCCGCTACGACGAGCTGCCCGATCCCCTGATCAAGGCGGTGCTCGCCATCGAGGATCGCCGCTTCTTCAGCCACCCCGGGGTCGACCCCTTCAGCCTCGTGAGCGCGACCCTCCGGAACATCCGCACCGAGAGCTCGACCCCGCACGGGGCGAGCACGCTCACCCAGCAGCTCTGCAAGAACTTCTTCCTGACTCCCGAAGGAAAGGCCCCCGAGCGCACGCTCCGGCGCAAGATCCAGGAGGCCATCCTCGCCTTCGTGCTCGAGCGCCGCGCGGAGAAGAAGGACATCCTCGAGCTCTACCTGAACGAGATCTACCTCGGCCAGGCCGGCTCGTTCAGCATCAACGGCATGGGCGAGGCGGCCCGGATGTACTTCCACAAGGACGTGGGCAACCTGACCTTGACCGAAGGCTGCCCTCCTCGCCGGGATGATCCAGTCGCCGAACCCCTACAACCCGTACCGCCATCTTCAGCGCGCCACCGAGCGCCGCAACCAGGTGATCCGGGCCATGAACGACGCCGGCTTCCTCGAGAAGACCGCCATGGACGCCGCCCTCGAGGAGCCTCTGCGCGTGCAATCGGGGACCATGGACACGACCGACGCGCCCTACTTCGTCGACCTCGTGCGGACCCAGCTCGCCCAGCGCTACGACCCCAAGGACCTGACCACCCAGAACCTGGCCATCCAGACCACCCTGGACCTCCAGCTGCAGGGGCTCGCGCAGAAGGCGGTCGAGAACGGCCTCGACGCGGTGGTCAAGCTCATCAAGCGGAAGGACGGCAAGACGCCCCAGGCCTGCCTGATCGCCCTCGAGCCCTCGACGGGCAGCGTGGTGGCCATGGTCGGGCGGCCGCTCCTACGGGTCGAGCCAGTACAACCGGGTGACCCAGGCCCGCCGCCAGCCCGGCAGCACCTTCAAGCCCTTCGTCTACCTCGCGGCCTTCGAGGCCTTCTTCGACGACCCCGCCTTGCCCCCCATCACCCCGGCCACGGTGGTCGAGGACGCGCCCGCGGTCTTCTTCTACGAGGACAAGGAGTACATCCCCCAGAACTACGAGGACAAGTACTTCGGCTACGTCACCCTGCGGACGGCCCTCGCCCACAGCCTGAACGTCGCCACGGTGAAGGTCGCGGAGATGGTCGGCTACGACCGGGTCGCGAACCTCTGGTCGAAGCAGCTCAAGATCGGCGCGCCCATCAAGCCCTATCCGGCCATGGCCCTCGGCTCCTTCGAGGCGACCCCCTACGAGATGGCCACGGCCTACAACGTCCTCGCCAACGGCGGCCTCAAGGTCGAGCCCCTCACCGTGCTCTCGGTGACCGACGAGAAGGGCAAGACCCTGGAGCAGCACGACCCCAAGCCGCCCGAGCGCGTGGTGCACGAGGCGTCGGCCTACCTCGTCACCAGCATGCTGCGGAGCGTGATCAACGAGGGGACGGCGGCGGCGGCGCGGGCCTGGGACTTCCGCCCCGATGCCGCGGGCAAGACCGGCACCACCAACGACCAGCGCGACGCGTGGTTCGCGGGCTACACCCCCGACCTGCTCTGCGTGGTCTGGGTCGGCTTCGACGACAACACGCCCATCGGCTTCTCGGGCTCGCGGGTGGCCCTGCCCATCTGGGTGGAGTTCATGAAGGGCGCGCTCGCCGGCACGCGCTCCCGGAGCTTCGCGGTGCCCGAAGAGCACGTGGTGTTCGTGGACATCGACCGCGACTCCGGCCAGCTCCCCGGCCCCGGCACGAGCCGCGTCCTCTCCGAGGCCTTCATCGCGGGCACCGAGCCCCACGACGAGGGGTCGTCGCACTAGCGCCCTTCCACCAAAAGCGCGCGTGGTTCTCGCGAGTCATCTTTGCTGGGCAGGAACCCTCTTGCCATCGGCGGGCCGCTGCGGGAACCTCGCCAAGGTTTGCCTGAATCGGCAGAACTGGTCATAATTCTGACCTGCAGGGGAGGCGCGCGTGAAGACTGTCCCGCTGTCCGAGGCCAAGGCCAAGCTGAGCAGCCTGCTCGACTCCGTGGAGGGTCGCGACGAGGAGATCGTCATCACCCGCAATGGCCGGGCGGCGGCCATTCTCGTGAGCCCCGGGGATTTCGAGAGCTGGAAGGAAACGGCGACCGTGAGGTCCGATGCGGATCTCGTCGCCGAGATCCGGCGAGGGCTCTCCGCGCTCAAGCGCGGCAAGGCCAAGCTGTACACCCTCGAGGATCTGTTCCCGGGCTGATCCGCGGTCGCCATGCGGCTGCTCAGGGTCCCCGACGATGTCGCACGCCTGATCCGAGGGCTTCACCCCGATCTCAAGCGGAGGATCCGCACCGCGCTCGACCAGGTGCTCGCCGACCCCGGAGTCGGCAAAGCCCTTCGCGATCAGCTCTCGGGCCTCCGCAGTTGTCGGGTGGGGCGGTTCCGAATCGTCTACCGTGTCGCCGGCATGGTGACCGAGATTGTGGCCATCGGCCCTCGCAGGACGATCTACGAGGAGACCTGGCGGCGGGTAGGTCGACGCCCGCCCCCTGCCTGAGGAACCAGCACACCTCGGCTTACCCCGCGAGTCCTCGGGGCATTGTCTCGATCAGATCAGGTCGTGCCGTAGTTGACGAGCTTGCTGTAGAGGGGTTCCGCTGCGTCAGGGACACGCCACCGTGAGGGGCGCTGCGCAATGGCGGCAACCGGGGGCAGAACCAGCAGGGCAGAGCGGTCGTCCACTTCGCCTCTTCCTCCCGCCCCAACCTTCCTTGAACGGCCCCCCGGGTCCGCGCTAGACTCAAAGGGTCGCCGGGCGCTTAACTCAGCGGTAGAGTGCCACCTTCACACGGTGGAAGTCGCAGGTTCGAATCCTGCAGCGCCCACCACGCCTCAGTGTTGCCGACCGCGTCCCCCCAGAGAGACAGCCGACCCCATGGTTTCTCCGACGGCCCATCGCGCCTACAAGTACTTCGACCTGGTGATGGCCGCGTTCGTCACCATTCTCGCTCTGCTCCAACGTCATCGGGGCGGCCAAGGTCGCCGAGCTCGGCGGCTTCAAGTTCGGGGCCGGCGTCCTCTTCTTCCCCCTGAGCTACGTCTTCGGGGACGTCCTCACCGAGGTCTACGGCTATGCGCGCGCGCGGCGCGTGGTCTGGGCCGGCTTTTCCGCCCTGATCTTCGCCTCGGTCATGAGCGCGATCATCCTCGCGTTCCCCCCCGCCGAAGGCTGGCCCAACCAGGCCGCCTACGAGACGGTGTTCGGCGCCACCCCGCGCATCGTGTTCGCCTCCCTCATCGCCTATTTCTCCGGGGAGTTCTGCAACTCGTACGTGCTCGCGAAGATGAAGCTCTGGAGCGAGGGCCGGATGCTGTGGATGCGCACCATCGGCTCGACCATCGCCGGCGAGCTCGTGGACTCCCTCATCTTCTACCCGCTGGCCTTCCTGGGTTCCTGGCCGCTGTCGCTCGTGGTCACCGTGCTCTTCACGAACTATCTCCTGAAGGTCGGATGGGAGGTGGTGATGACGCCCTTCACCTACCAGATCGTCAACTTCCTCAAGAAAGTCGAGCACGAGGACTACTTCGACCGGGACACGAACTTCACTCCCTTCTCGCTCGAAGAATAGGCGCCCTCTCGAACGCCATACCCGCGAAGCTCACCACGCTCTCCTCGTCGATGTTCCACTGCTCGTAGTGGAGCAACCGGCCGCGGACCGGGCCCGCGATCTGCAGGAACGTGTAGAGGGGCGCCGAGCCGCACCAGCTCAGGTCGTCCCCGCCCTCGCCGCGGACGAGCTGCCAGAATCCGGCGGGGTCCCCGGCCAGGGCCTGCTCGATGCGCGTCACGGTCGCGCGACCTCACCTCGCGCATCGGCCCCTCGTCGGCCTTCGCCCGGAGCGCATCGCCGTAGCGGCGTCCGATGTGGGCCATGTCGATGCCCAGAACGAAGAGCAGGCGGTCGCCTTCGCGCGCGGCGAGATCGCTGCAGCGCGGCCAGGAATCGGTCCACGCCCTCGTCGTCCTCGGGCCGCTCGCTCCGCGAAGGAGAACGGCCCACACAGGATGGGCACGATGCGAACGTCGGGTCCGAGCACGTGTTGCAGGAAGACCACCTGGAACTCGATCGAGTGCTCGACCGCGTGGCAATAGTCCTCGCGCTCGACCGCGGGGCCGCCATTGCGCTCGAGCCAGTCGACGAGGTCGAGGTCGGGGCGGGCTTCGCCGAGGGGCGTGGCGAAGGCCTTCCGCGTCAGGCCGAATCGGTGGAGGGGGCCGTAGTGCGAGGTGCCCAGGATGACCGCGGTGCGCTTGGCGTCGGCGGGCCGGAGGGCGCCATACGCGGCCGCGTACGAAGGCCAGCCTCCTTCGGGGCTGACGTGGGGCGCGGCGATTCCGACGAGGGGAGCGGGCGGGGGCCCCGTCGAAGCGTCCCCGTCGGAGAGGTGGCGCGCCAGGAACGCCCGAAGCGGCTCGGGAGCGTCGGGATAGGCGGACCCGGCGTGGGCAGGGTCGCGCACCGGCGCGGCGACGAACGCGGCCTGGCGCGCCGCCTTCCGTTGCCCGAACGCTTCGTCCTGGAGGAAGGCGGCGCCGCGCAGGGTATCCGTGAGGTGTCGCAGCAAGGCCTCGACTTCGCTCTCTCCGGTCAGCTCCACGAGCGCCGCCTCGAGATCGAGCTCGTCGTGGTCGCCGTCGAAGAGGGCGAGCAGAGGCACGAGCGGCGGCGGGATGATCAGGACCTGGTCGCTGTAGAGCAGGGGGTCGCGGATCAGGAGCCCGGGCCGGTCGGAGACGGGCGAGGGCATGAAGTCGAGTCCGGGCCGTAGCGGTGCGAGGCGCGCGCTCACGGCCAGATCCTACACGGGCGGAGGGCCGCCGAGATCGCTTGACATGGGAAGACGCGACCCCGACGATGAACGCGATGTCCTCGGTCACCTGGCCCTGTCCCAACTGCGGTCGCCGTGTCCCGAACCGCGTCTCGCAGTGCCACTGCGGCACGACGCGCGAGGACGCCCTCCGCCAGGCGGCGGCCGGCGCGGCCGTGAGCCCGCCGGGGACGCTCCGCACCGCAAGGAGAGGTCGCAGGATCCGCATCGGACCCTTGACCTGGGACCTCAAGGCCCTCCTCATCGGACTCGTGCTGGTGGCGCTTCTCGGGATCGTCCGGCTGTTCTGGCCTTCGGAGCCCGAGCGGATGGTGCCCGTCCTCGGGCACGTCGACGCCACTCCCAAGCCCCTCCCCACGCCGACGCCCAAGGCCCAAGGGCTGGAAGCTGCCCTGGAAGTAGAGGGCTCCCCAGCGCAGGAAATACCCGTTGACGTCGAGGATCACGTGGACGGTGTCTCCCGCCCCCTGACCGCAGGCGACCGCGATCTCGCCGGGTACGCTCAACGCCACGACCGCGTTGTTCGCCCGCGTCTGGCCGGCCGAGAAGTTCAAGCTGGAGACGAGAGGCAGTGAGGTGGCCGCCGGGTAGAGCCGCAGGTCGCCCGCGGCGCTCGGCTGCGTCACCGTCACGTTCAGCGACACGGCCCGGGCTCCGACCGGCACCCCGCACTGCCCACCGACCTTGAAGCTGCGGCTCGATCCGCCCGCCAGCGCCGGGCCCCCGAGGGGCCCGAGCGCGTTGCGGGTGTCCGCGACCCGGCAAGGGCGCCACCGAGTAGAACCCCGGGTCGGCAATCGTGGCCTGGCCCTGCGCGTCGGCCAGGGTCGCGCCCGCGGGCGCGCTCAGGTTCACCACGAAGGTGCGCACGGGCCCGGGGCTGCCCGCGTTGACCGTGACCACGATGGGCAAGGAGGTCGACCCCGGCCGGGAACGCCAACGATGCCTGCAGTCGCGACGTAGTCGAGTGCCCGCGATCGCGGACCCGTTGGCGGTGGCATAGGAAACGATCGCGGTCTGGCTCGCCGCGGGTTCGAGCGTGACCGTGAAGACCGCGCTCACGGGCGCCGTCCCGCGGGCCACCGTCACGTCGCCCACGGAGAGGGCCGGCGTGCCTCCGAGGGGCTTCCTTTCGAGCTTCGGGCGCCAGCCGGGGTTCGCCCCTTCTCCGCCGTAGGCCCCGCGAAAGAGACCGTTCTGCGGCAAGCCATTGAAGTCGCGGTTCCAGTCGAGGAGCGTGCTGAAGGACGACACGTCGAGAGCGGGACCGGTCAGGGTGCCGGGCCGTGGATACAGGTCGAGGGTGCTCGGCGTCGCCGCCGGGTTGCCCCCGGGGGCCGCGAGGAAGGTCGAAGCGCTCGCCTGGCTCCCGACGACGTTGCTCGCCTGGTCCGCCGCGCTGATCGGCGTAGCCGCGAAGACCGCGTTGCCGATCACCTTCTGCAGGTGACCGGCCGCGCCGCCGCTCACCTTGATGCCCGTGGTCATGGCCACGACAGTGTTGTTGAAGACGCGGACCTCGCGTGGCACGTCGTTCTGCGGCTGGATCCAGACCGCGGGCCCGCTGTTGTTCACGAAGAGGTTGTCGTAGAGCGCCACGTTTCCTTCGCCCTGGAACAGGGCCTCGCCCGGTCGGATTCGCCCAGAAGAAGTTGCCGTAGATGAGGTAGACGTCGTCCTGGCCCGGCCCGGACAAGGGCCAGTGCCCGACCAGCAGGTTGGGCCGCGCGTCGACGCCGGTCGACGCGTTGTTGGCCTTGCTGAACACGTTGTGGCGGACGATGGTCGTTCCCGACGCGGGCATGCCGGGCAGCGCGGGCCGGTTGTTCTGGTGCTTGATCTGGACGTTGTAGCCGATGGTGTCGACCACCAGGTTGCCTTCGACGAGGCCGTTCACGAAGGGAGCGCTGCCGTCCGAGTTGCCGAGGTACATCCCGGTGCCCGCCGAGGCGATGACGTTCCGCCGGATCACCCAGTCCCAGGCCGGGCACTTGGTGGAGATGCCGACCGTCTGCTGGCCGGTGTCGTGGCCGTGGATGTAGAGGTTCTCGATCGTGATGTGGTGGGCGAAGTTCGCATCACCGCTCGGGCCTTCGGCCTTCACCGCGTCGACCCCATCGAGGCCGAGGCCGTCCAGCTCGAGGTTGCGGATCTCGAGATAGCTCGAGTCGGTGATGCTGACGGTGTTGCAGCAGGGGCGGGCGGTGAAGACCGCCGGCGGGGCCGCTGCCCGGTCCGGACACCACGATGGGCAGTCCCGGCTGGCCGTGCCGGCCGTTGAAGGTGAGGCCGCCCGTGTACGTGCCGCTCGCGAGCTGGAGCGTGTCGCCGGCCTGCAAGCCGGCCAGGAGCGGCAGGTAGTTCGAAGGGTCGCCATTGAAGGTGGTCGCCCAGCCGCTGGAGGCCACCGGGCCGAGAAGGCCGACCGCGGCGAGAATGGCGGTCAAGCCCCAGCGGGAGACACCTCGCCCCCGCCGCGAACCCGGTCTTCCGGCTGACCGCATGCGGTCAAGATAGGCCCGCCCCTCTCCTCCCGTCAATTCGAGGCATCTCCTCGGCCGCCCCGGGTTAAGCTCCCCCCCATGAAGATGCCCCGGCCCCTGCTGCTCCCCCTTCTTGCCGGTGCTGGCCGTGCCCGGAGTCGCGGCCGAGGACCCGGCCCTCGTCCACGCGCGACGACTGCTGAAGAACTCGCCGATCATCGACGGCCACAACGACCTGCCCTGGGTCATCCGCGAGAACCCGAAGGCCCCGATGGACGTGGGGGCCTACGACCTGCGGGTGAAGACCGCGGGTCACACCGACCTCGTGCGCCTTCGCGAGGGCGGAGTCGGCGGCCAGTTCTGGTCGGTCTACATCCCGGCCGAGATCCCCGGCGGCTTCGCCCGCACGCAGCTCGAGCAGATCGACATCGCGCGGCGCGTGATCGCGCGCTATCCGGACGCGCTCGAGGCCGCCGGCACCGCGGCCGAGGTCAAGCGGGCCATGAAGCGCGGGCACGTGGCGTCGATGCTCGGCGTCGAGGGCGGTCACGCCATCGAGAACTCGCTCGGAGCCCTGCGTGCGTACTACGACCTGGGCGTGCGCTACATGACCCTCACCCACACCGCGACCCTGGACTGGGCGGACGCCGCCGGCGACACCCCGCGCCACTCGGGTCTCACCCGGTTCGGCGAGGAAGTCGTGCGGGAGATGAATCGCCTCGGCATGCTCGTCGACCTGTCGCACGTGACCCCGGAGACCATGGAAGACGCGATCCGCGTGTCCGAAGCGCCCGTCATCTTCTCGCACTCGTCGGCGAGGGCCATCTGCGACCACGTGCGCAACGTGCCCGACAACGTGCTCGCAGATGCTGCCGAAGAACGGGGGCGTCGTGATGGTCACCTTCGTGGCCGCCTTCGTCTCCCAGGAGATGGCCACGGCCAGCGAGCCCCTGTGGGCGGAGATGAAGGCGCGGGCCAAGGAGGTCAAGGACCCGGCCGAGCTCCAGAAGCTCTACAAGGAGATGGGGGCGAAGATGCCGAAGATCAAGGTCACGATCGCCCAGGTCGCCGACCACGTCGACCACGTCCGAAAGGTCGCGGGCGTCGATCACGTCGGCCTGGGTGGCGACTACGACGGCAACGACGCCTGGCCCGAAGGCCTGGAGGACGTGTCGAGCTACCCGAGGCTCTTCGCCGAGCTGATCCGCCGGGGCTGGAGCGACGCCGATCTCGCCAAGCTCGCGCAGGGCAACGTCCTTCGCGCGATGGCGCAGGCCGAGGCCGTGGCCCGCGGCTGCAGCAGTCACGAGGCCGCCCTCGATCGCGACCCTCGAGTCTCTCGACGGGCCCAAGGCGGCGCCGGCGCCGTGACCGCGTCCGGGCAGGCCGCGGTCGTGCCGCGGGAGATGACCGCGATCGGGATCACGGCCCCGGGACCGCCCGAGGTCCTTCGGCCCGATGCGGCGACCGACGCCCGAGCCCCAGCCCGGCGAGGTGCTGATCCGCGTGGCCGCGGCCGGGCGTGAACCGGCCCGACCTGCATGCAGCGCGAGGGCAAGTACGCTCCGCCGCCGGGGGCCTCGGACATCCCGGGCCTCGAGGTCGCGGGCACCGTGGTCGCGGTGGGCGCCGGGGTCACCGACCTGGCCCCGGGCCAGGACGTCTGCGCGCTGGTCGCCGGCGGCGGCTATGCCGAGTACTGCACGGCGCCGGCCGTCCAGTGCCTGCCCATCCCCACCGCCCTGTCGCTGGTCGAGGCCGCCGCCCTGCCCGAGACCTGCTTCACGGTCTGGCACAACGTCTTCGAGCGCGGCCGGCTGGCCGCGGGCCAGTCGATCCTGGTCCACGGCGGAGCGAGCGGCATCGGCACCACCGCCATCCAGCTCGCGCGCGCCTTCGGGGCCCGCGTCTTCGCCACCGCGGGCTCGGCCGAGAAGTGCGCCGCGTGCATGGCGCTCGGGGCCGAACGGGCCATCGACTACCGCGGTGAGGACTTCGTGGCGGTGGTGCGGGACGCGACCGGGGCCGCGGGGTCGACGTGATCCTGGACATGGTGGGCGGCGACTACACGCCGAGGAACCTCGAATGCCTGGCGGTCGAGGGCCGGCTCGTCCAGATCGCCTTTCTTCACGGCTCGAAGAGCGAGCTGAGCCTGCTCCCGGTCCTGCAGAAGCGCCTCACGATCACCGGCTCGACCCTTCGCCCGCGGTCGGTCGAAGACAAGGGCGCTGATCGCGGACGCCTTGCGGAGGGAGGTCTGGCCGCTCCTCGACCGAGGTGCCGTTCGGCCGGTGATCCACGCCACGTTTCCCCTGGCCGAGGCCGCGCAGGCGCACCGGGTCCTCGAGGAAGGCGCCCACGTCGGCAAGCTCGTCCTCCTCGCGCTATAGTGGGTTTTTCGGAGGATCGGTGGCGTTCAAGACCCTCATCGACCGGTTGCGCACCAAGCCCGAATGGCAGCACCCCGACGCCGCGGTGCGCGCCGAGGCCGTCCTTCGCATCCCCGCGTCCGACGCCGATCTCCTTCGAAGCGTCGTCCGCGAGGATCCGGAGGCGCGGGTGCGGCGGGCCGCGGTCAAGAAGCTCGCCGATGCGGCCCTCCTCGCGCGACATCGCGCGCGACGACCAGGACGGAGGGGTCCGGGAGGAGGCCACGGCGCGGCTCGTGGCCCTGGCCGTCCATGCCCACGACGACGCCTCCGCCGAGGCGGCGCTGGCCCTGCTGGCGGATCAGCGCCACCTGGCCGAGGTCGCGAAGTCGGCGCCCCGCGAGGCCACCCGGCGTGCGGCCGTAGGCCGGCTCCACGACGCGAAGGCCCTGGCCACGGTCGTCCGCGAGTGCGAGGACCCCGGCACGAAGCTCGCGGCGCTCGGCCGGATCGACGACCCGGCGGTGCTGGCGGGCCTCGCGCAGAAGAGCGACGTGAAGGCCGTGGCCCTGGCCGCGGTCGAGACGAGTCACGGACCGGGCCGCGCTCGAGACCGTCGCGAGCCGCGCCCGGGTGCCCGCCGCGGGCAAGAGGGCGCGAGCCCTGCTGGCCATGGCCCAGCCCTCGGCGCCGCCCCCGGTCGTGGCCGCCCTTCCCGTCCTGAGCCCCGATGCGGACGCCACGAGCGGGAGGCCTACGAGCGCGAGCGCGCCCGCCTGGAGCAGCGAAGCCCGCGAGCACGAGGAGGCCCTGCGGGCCCGCGTGGAGATCTGCGAGGCGTTGGACTGGCCAGCGGCAGCGAAGCCCTTCGCGCCCTGGAGACGGCGCGGGCGGCGTGGGCCGCGCTTCCTCCCTGGACCGGCACCCGAAGCCGAGGACCTCGCGCGCCGCTTCGAAGAGGCGGTCCTGGCCGGTGCGGCCCGGCACGAGGCCTTCGTGGCCGCCGAAGCCCGCCGCGGCGAGCTCGACACGCTCTGCACCCGGGCCGAGGCGATCGTGGAAACGGCCGACCTGGCTTCGGTCGCGGCCGCGTTCGAGCCCCTCCTGGCCCAGTGGCAGCAGCGGGCGACCGAGGGCGCCACTCCGGATGACCTGCGTTCCCGGTGGGAGGCCACCTTGGCGCGGCTGCGAGGCGCGCCGCCACGAGGCCCGCGAGGCCGAGGCGCAACGGGCGAAGGACAATCGCGCTCGGCTCGCCGAGCTGGCCCAGCGCCTCGAGGGCCTGGTCAAGACCGAGGCCTTGACCCTTCGCGACGCCGATCGCGCCGTCCGTGACGCGCGCACGGCCGTCGACGAGCCCGGCCCCCTGCCCTCGAAGCACGACAAGGACGCGCTCCTCGGCCGCATCGAGGCCGCGCGCAAGGCCCTCTTCCCGCGGCTCAAGGACCTGCGCGAAGAGGCCGAGTGGAAGCACTTCGCCAACGTGGACGTGCAGGAGGAGCTGTGCCGGAAGGCCGAGGCCCTCAAGGAGACCGAGGACTTCGAGAAGGCCGCCGAGCAGCTCCGCGATCTCGACGCCCGCTGGAAGCAGGCGCGCGAGGCCCCCAAGGACCAGGCCGAGGCGCTCTGGACGCGCTTCAAGGCGGCGCGCGACGAGGTGCGCGCCCGCTGCGACGCCTACTTCGCCAAGAAGGCCGAGGAGCTCGCGCAGAACCTCGAGAAGAAGGAGGCGCTCTGCGCTGCAGGCCGAGGCGCTGGCCGAGTCCGCGCGACTGGCTGAAGACCGCCGAAGCCCTCAAGAAGCTCCAGGCCGAGTGGAAGGAGGTCGGCCCCGTCGCCCACCACAAGTCCAAGCCGATCTGGGACCGCTTCCGGAAGGCCTGCGACCGCTTCTTCAGCCGGCGTGACGAGGACCGCAACAAGCGGCGCGCGGAAGGAGCGCAGAACCTCGAGAAGAAGCGAGGCCCTGTGCGTCCGGGCCGAAGCGCTCGCCTTGTCGAGCGAGTGGGAAGTGGCCTCCGCGGAAGTGAAGGCGCTCCAGGCCGAGTGGAAGCAGATCGGCCCGGTGCGCGCCAGCCAGTCGGACGCGGTTTGGCAGCGGTTCCGGGCCGCGTGCGACCACTTCTTCGAGCGCTACAAGCGCCGGGACGAGCTGGCGGACGAGGCCGCGGTGGCCGCCCGCGAGGCCCTCTGCGTGGAGATCGGACGCGCTGGTCCGGGGAGCCGGCGGAGAGCCTCGCGGCGAAGGTGCTCGCCGCGCAAGCCAACTGGCGGCAGGCCAAGGCGGTGTCTCGCGAGAAGGCCGCTGCGCTCAACACTCGATTCGCGGACGCGGTCGCCCGCGTCATCGAAGCCCAGCCCGCGGCGTTCGCGGGCACCGACCTCGACCCCGAGGTGACGCTCACGAAGATGGAGAAGCTCTGCGCCAAGGTCGAGGCGGCGCACGCCGCGGCGACGCCCGAGGGCCAGGCGCCTGCGGTCGCGGACCTGGCCACACGGCTTCGCGAGGCCCTGGCCTCGAACACCATCGGCGGCCGCGACGCGGCCCTGGCGAAGTGGCGGGAGGCCACGGCCGAGGTGGAAGCCGCCGACGCCGCCTGGCAACGGCTGGGTCCGGCGCCGGGGCCGAGCGGCCAGGAGCTTCGCGCGCGCTTCGAGCGGGCCAAGACGGCGTTCTTCGCGGCCCGACCCGCGCTCCCCGAGCCCAGGGAGCCGCGAGGCCGCGACCGGGGGCCGCGGCCCGATCGCGGGCCCCGTCCGCGCCGCGACCGCGAGGCCCACCCGCGCCGCTAGAGAAGCCGGCGACCTGCGCCGAGTGCGCCGCCCTCGGCGCCGGGATCGGCGGTTCGCGTCCTGCGCCGAGGTCCCCTGGTGGTTCACGCCCGGCTCGAGCCGGGCGGCGTGCCCGGCTGGATGATCGTCGCGCCGGAGCGGCACGTCGAGAGCCTCGAAGCGCTGACCCCCGCGGAACGAGGCAGCGCTCCTGCCGCTCGTGGCCGAAGTCGCGGCCGCGCTCCGGGCCGAGACCCCGTGCGAGAAGACCTACGTCGCGGTCTTCTCCGAGGTCCTGCCCCACCTGCACGTCCACGTGATCGCGCGCCCTCCGGCCTCGCCGAGGCCGATCGCGGGCCCCGCGTCTTCGCGGCAGCGCCGGTGGCGGCCCGCGAGGCCGAAGACGTGAGCGAGCGGGTCCTGGCGCGTCTCGCTCCGCACCTCGTCGCCGCCGGGCACGCGGGGCCAAGGATCCTGCCCTGCGGGCGGCCCTGCTCTCGGCCCTCGTCTGTCCAGGCGCGGGCCAGATCCGCAACCGCCAGTACGCGAAGGGCCTCGCCCTCGTCGGCCTGACCCTGGCCACCGCCGGCTTCCTGCTGGTGCGCATGCTGACCGAGGTCCTCCGCCTCCTCCCCACCGACGGGAGCGTCATCGACCCGATGTCGGCCTGGGACATGGCGAGCGAGATCCAGGCGCGAAACCAGGGCACGTTCCACGCCCTCTCTTTCGCCTTGGTGGTCCTTTGGATCTACGGCACCGTGGACGCCTGGTTCGGCGCGAGGCGCGCTCAGCGCTGACGCTTCGGGACCCAGGCGGTCGTGCGCCCGCCGATCGTGTGGTGGGTGATCTTCTCGCCGCGTGAGGTGCGGGCCTCCGCGTTCTTGCCCCAGCGGTGGTGGAAGAGCCAGGTGCGGGGGAAGCGGTCCGAGTCGGCGTCCACCGCCACCGCGCGGCGCAGGATGGACAAGAGGCACGAGCGGAGCCGGCGAACCTCGGCGGGGCGCAGGGACGACGCCGGCCGGTCGGGGCGGATGCGGGCCTGGTACAGCACCTCGTCGGCGATCCAGTTGCCCACCCCGGCGAAGAGGCGCTGGTCGAGGAGCGCAGCCTTGACCGGCGCGTGGCGGCGGCGAAGCAGGTCGGCCGTCTGTGCCGCGGACAGCGGCGAGAGGAGCGGGTCCGCGCCGAGGTCCTTGAGCGGGGCCTCGTGCTCCGGCTCGTCCTGCAGGCGGATGCGCCCGAAGCGCCGCGCATCGGGCATGGCGAGACGCACGCCGTCGTCCATCAGAGCTCGACCTTCCAGAAACGCGGGCGGTCCGCGAGGTTCCGGTAGATCTGGAACGAGCCGGTCATGCCGAAGTGGAAGAGCGGGAACGGCCGCTCGTCGAGCTGCATCCAGAGCTGCTTGCCCTTGCGATGCACCTTCAGGACCCGCCGACCGCGGAGTGACGAGGCGAACCGCGCTGCGCTCACCCCGGCGAACACGATGCGGTCCGGGACCGCAGCCACTTCGACGATGAGATGGCCGGAGAGCGCCGCCTCCGCGCGGCGCCGCGCGCTCTCGACCTCGGGCAGCTCAGGCATCTCGCCTTTCTGCCCTGAATGCCGTCCGGGGCCCCGCCTTCGACTCGAAGAGATCCCACTGGTGCGGGTCGAGCGGTCCCACCTGGCGCTCGAGCTCCAGGAGCTTGCCCCGCAGGTAGGGGTCGACGACGAGCCGCCGCGCTTCTTCGAGGCGAGCCGGGAGATCTCGTGCATTCCCCCGCGGCCGCCAGAGCCCCGAGATGGACGAGGGCCAGGTACTCGCGCGCCATCGGCCGAAGCGCCGCGGAGTCGGCCGCGGGGCAAAGGTCGAGGATCTCGTGGAGGACCGCCACGGGCTCGGTCGCCTCCTGCGACTCGAGCATGCGCCACGAGGGCGACCACGTAGTCGCAGGCGATCTGGGGGCTCTCCGGCAAGAGGGCTCGGCCGGTGCGGAGCGCTTCGCGCGCGAGGGCCCAGCCGTGCCGCTGGCCCATGCCCCGCGCGAGCTCGAGGACCATGACCTCGAGCGACGGCCTTTGGAAGGCCGTCACCAGCTCGTCCAGCGCGCAGCTCAGATAGGGGGCGAGGTCCCGGGGCGCCCCGGGCTCCGCCGGCGTCTCGAAGTACGCGGCCAGGAGGCCCTGGGCGAGGTCGTAGTCGTCGAAGGGGACGCCCTGACCCGCGTCCAGCCTGGCGAGGCCCTCCCCTTCGAGGAAGTAGGGAAGCCAGAGGTCGCGGTCGGCGCCGATGCGCCGGCCCACGTCCGACTCGCGGGGACACGGGGCCCAGAGGATGCGGTAGGTCGGGGAGGGATCCTTCATGCGAGCGCCAGTATCTCCGGTTTGACTCGCGCGGGGAACGGCCCTTACGCTGCGCAATGAAGGCGGCTCGCCTTCATTCCCAAGGAGCCAGAGCCGTTGATCGATCCGAGCTTCCCCGACCTGCGCTCGTACCTTTCCGAGCTGCGCCGCCGCGGGGAGCTGGCCGTGGTGGAGGCGCCGGTGAGCGCGCGGCTCGAAGCGGCCGAGATCCATCGGCGGGTAGTCGCGGCGGGAGGGCCGGCCCTCCTCTTCACCCATGTCCCAGGCGCCGACTTCCCTCTCGCCACGAACCTCTTCGGCTCCGCGCGACGCGCCGAGCTGGCCTTTGGCCGCCGCCCCGCGCGCCTGATCCGGCGGATCGTCGACCTGGCCGAGACCCTGTTGCCTCCGACCGCGGCCAAGCTCTGGGGCGCCCGCGACCTGGCCGGTGAGGCGCTGCGCATCGGCTTGAAGCGACGCGACCGCGGCCCCGTCGCCACGGTGACGACCTCCGACGTGCGCCTCGATCGCCTGCCCGTCCTCACCACCTGGCCCGAGGACGGCGGGCCTTTCGTGACGCTCCCCCTGGTCTATACCGAGCACCCCGAGCGGCCCGGGCACAGCAACCTCGGCATGTACCGTCTGCACGTCCACGATCGGCGCACGACCGGCATGCACTGGCAGATCGGCAAGGGCGGAGGTTTCCACTACGCGGTGGCCGAGGCCCGCGGCGAGGCGCTCCCCGTAACCGTGTTCCTGGGCGGCCCGCCCGCCTTGATCCTGGCCGCGATCGCACCCCTGCCCGAGAACCTGCCCGAGCTGATGCTGGCCTCGCTGATCGCCGGCGAAAAACTGCCGCTTTGCGATGGCCCCGGGCCCCACCCGCTCGTCGCGAACGCCGAGCTCGCGCTGGTCGGCTCGGTTCGCCCGCAGGCCCGCAGGCCCGAGGGCCCCTTCGGCGACCACTACGGCTACTACTCCCTGCGCCACGACTACCCGGTGTTCGACGTCGAGCACCTCTGCCGGCGGCGCGACGCGATCTACCCCGCGACGGTCGTGGGCAAGCCGCGGCAGGAGGACTTCTACATCGGCGACCTGCTGCAAGAGCTGCTCTCGCCGCTCTTCCCTCTCGTCATGCCCGCGGTCGCCGACCTCTGGTCCTACGGCGAGACGGGCTACCACTCGCTGGCCGCGGCGGTGGTCAAGCAACGCTATGCGCGCGAGGCCATGGCCTCGGCCTTTCGCATCCTGGGCGAAGGGCAGCTCTCCCTCACGAAGTTCCTGCTCGTGACCGATCGCGCGGTGGACCTGCGGGATTTCCGGACCACCCTCGAGCACGTCCTCGCCCGGACGAACCCGGAAACGGACCTCTACGTGTTCTCGAACCTCTCGATGGACACCCTCGACTACAGCGGGCCCAGGGTCAACGAAGGGTCGAAGGGCGTGTGGCTCGGGCTCGGCGAGCCCGTGCGCGAGCTCCCGCGCGAATTCCGGCCCCCGGTCTCTCCACCCGCCGAAGTGACCGACGTGCGGGTCTTCTGCGGCGGCTGCCTCGTGGTGGGCGGGCCCGGGCTACGCGACCGACCGCGAAGCCGCGAGCCGCCTCGCCGCGCACCCGGCCTTCCGCGGCTGGCCGCTCCTGGTGCTCACCGACGAGCCGAAACGGGCCGCGGCCTCCGTCATGAACTTCCTCTGGACCACCTTCACGCGCTTCGAGCCCGCGGCCGACATCCACGCGGCGGCCACGCGCGTGGTGCGCCACCACATCGTGCACGAGCCGCCGGTGCTGATCGACGCGCGCCTCAAGCCCTGGTTCCCGAAGGAAGTCGCCTGCGACCCGGACACCGCGGCCCTCGTCACCCGGCGCTGGCGCGAGTACTTCCCCGCCGGCAAGGTCGAGATGGGCGATTCGGAAGCCGCCCACCTCGACCCGGCAAGGTAGAGTCGGACCGCCGGCCACCAAAGCCGAGATTCTAGGCCTCCGGAGGGCAGATCAAGGGGATGGACTCCCGCTTGTTGCGACGGTAGACGGCAAAGTCCGATCGATCCACCGTGATCACGGAATGCCGAGGGTAGAGCTCGCTCATCCTGATGATGCAGAGATCCGCCAGGTCCGGGCGGCGATCCGCGTAGCGGCGAGCCAGATCATCGAGGCGAGGGAGGTGGTCGACGCAATGGAACGCCAGCTCGACCAGACCCTCCCTGACCATGGCCAAGACAAGGGCGGTGCTCTGAAGATGGAAGGCGGCCTCAGCCAAGACCGGCTCGCAAGTCAAGAGTGGCTCCGTGACGCCCTCCGACAGGCGAAGCGCCCAGTCGTGATGGCGGTCAGACCGGTTGGCGAATGCAACCAGGAAGCCCGTGTCCGCAATCCCCTTCACGGTCGGCCGAATCCCTTGCGCGAGGAGAGGTCCTTGGGACCGCGCACGGCGCCGGCCAGCTTCAGGAAGGCCTGGTTCGAGGCCCCCGCCCTGGCCTGTTCGAGCTGGTCACGAACAATTCGGCCCTGAGACAAGCCGGTCTTGGCCGCGGTCTGCTCCAGCCACTCCGCGAGATCCTTTGTAAGACGAACGCTGATTGTATGACTCATACGGCATAAGTGTAGTCGCCCACCACTCTCGACACAACCAGCGAAGTCGGGCCGAGCGCCGCTACCAGACCCGACAAGGCTTCTCGCGGACCATGGGCGAGCCCGCCTTGCAGGAATAGGCCTTCGCGAACTCCGGCAGATTGGAGACGACGCCGTTGACGCGGTGGCGGCCCGGGGAGTGGACGTCGACCTGGGCGAGGAATCGCGACGACTCGTCGCTGACGTTCTCGCACCAGACTTGGGCCCAGCCCAGGAAGAAGCGCTGCTCGGGCGTGAAACCGTCCACCATCGGGCGCTCCTTGCCGGTCAAGAGGTCCATGAGCGCCATGTAGGCGATCCGGACGCCGCCGGCGTCGGCCACGTTCTCGCCAAGGGTCAGCTTGCCGTTCAGCTTCACGTCCGCGACTGCGGTGTATCCGTTGTACTGGTCCACGAGGCAGGCCGAGCGCTCTTCGAACTTCTTCGCGTCCTCGGCCGTCCACCAGTCCTTGAGGTTGCCGTCCCACGCGAACTGCCGGCCCTGGTCGTCGAAGCCGTGGGTCAGCTCGTGCCCGATCCCCGAGCCGATGGCCCCGAGGTTGAGCGCGTCATCGGCCTCCATGTCGAAGAAGGGCGGGCGCAGGATGCCCGCGGGAAACGTGACGTCGTTCAGGTTCGGGTTGTAGCCGGCGTTCACGGTGGGCGGAGTCATGCCCCACTCCCGCCGCTCCACGGGCTTGCCGACCTTGCCCAGACGGCGGTGGAAGTCGAACACGTTGGCCCGGAGCGAGTTCCCCACCGCGTCGGTGCGCACGACCTCGAGGCTCGTGTAGTCGCGCCAGATGTCGGGGTAGCCGATCTTGTTGACGATGGCCTGGAGCTTTCTCTGGGCCTCTTTCTTCGTGGCCGCGGTCATCCACGGCAGCGCGTCGATGTCGCGGGCGAGGGCCTTCTCGAGGGCCTGGACGAAGCCGAGCATGCGCTCTTTCGCCTGCCCGGCGAAGGCCTTCTCCACGTAGCGGCGGCCCAGCGCTTCCCCGAGGTCGTTGTCCACGGCATCGGCGCAGCGCTTCCATCGCGGCCGCTGCTCCGTGGCCCCGGTCAAGGCCTTGCCGAAGAACGCGAAGTTCTCGTCCACGAAGGCCTTGGGCAGGAGCGCGGCCTGTCCGTGGACGACCTGCCAGCGCAGATAGGTCTTCCAGTCGTCGAGGCTCCGCGTCTTCACGACCTCTTCGAAGCCCTTGAAGAAGCCGGGATCCGAGACGTTCAGGCTGGTGAATGCTGGCGCTTCGGTCGCTTTCAAGTACCGCGTCCAGTCGAAGGAAGGAGTCACGGACGCGAGCTCGGCGACCTTCATCTTGTTGTAGACCTTCTCCGGATCACGCCGGCTCACCAGATCCATCGCTCCCTTCGCGAGCATGGTCTCGATCTCCATCACGACCGCCGACGATCGGGCCGCCACCGCGGGGGCCTCGCCCTGGAGCTCGAACATCCTCTGCACATGGGCCACGTAGTCCTTGCGCAGCTCGACCGACTTCACGTCGTCGCGGAAGTAGTAGTCGCGATCGGGCAGGCCCATCCCACCCTGGTCGACGTCGGCGATGAACTGGGTCACGTCCTTGAAGTCCTGGGCCGAGGAGAGCGTGAACCCGGCGGCGACGCCCGCCACGTGGAGCTGGGCGAGAAGGACGGGCAGATCCGCCTTCGACGCGAGGGCGGCGACGCGGT
Organism: uncultured Acidobacteriota bacterium; assembly: GCA_963760685.1. Lineage (GTDB taxonomy): Bacteria > Acidobacteriota > Vicinamibacteria > Fen-336 > Fen-336 > CAVXEA01. The sequence goes on along the minus strand of CAVXEA010000003.1, from coordinate 618,860 downwards.
CGAGATCGGGCTTCAGGCCGGAGAGGCCCTTGGCTTCGATCCCGGTCTCATCCATGCAGGCCGCGTAGTAGTCGCCGACCTTCCGGTCGAGCGGCTCGCGCTGCGGGTCGTCCTTCGCCAGGCCTTCGAGGATCTCGCGGAGGACCGCGCGGTTGCCGTCCGCCAACTCGTTGAACCTTCCGAACCGCGGCTGGTCGCCCGGCAAGGGGTGCTGCTCACGCCAACCGCCGCAGGCGAACTGGTAGAAGTCGGTGCAGGCGGAGGCCTTGCGGTCGATGGCATTGGCGACGGGACTGGGCGTCGGCTCGGCCGCGACTCCCGACGACGACACGAGGACCACGAGCAGCGCGCGCGACGCGGCGAACCTTGGAGCGATCATTTTCTTGGACCTTTCGAGTGCCAAAGACGGAGGCGATCGAAGGAACGACGAGGCCGGTCACCCAAATGTTCAGTACTGCGTGACGGGATAAGGACGCGCCGACCGTCCCCGCGGCAGCCGGTCGCTCACCCGCTACCGGGCCGTTTCGTCGCCTCCTGGCCGAAGATCAAGCGCGCGCTGCGCTCGTAGGTCACGTACGCCCAGGCCCAGGTGACCATCACGACGAAGCGGTTGCGGAAGCCGATGAGGAAGAAGATGTGGATCGCGAGCCAGGCGACCCAGGCCACGAAGCCGGTGAGGGTGCGGCGGCCTCCGAACCACGCGACGCCGGCGCTCCGGCCGATGGTGGCTAGCGAACCCTTGTCGTGGTAGCGAAACGGGAGGAGGGCCTCTCCCCGAGCCGCGCGCGCGACGTTGGCCGCGGTGTGCCGGCCCATCTGCATCGCGGCCGGCGCCACCCCGGGAACCGGCCGCCCGTCCTGCTCGAGCGCGGCCAGGTCGCCGATGACGAAGACCTCCGGCCGCCCGGGCAGCGTCAGCTCGGGCGTGACCTTGACCCGGCCGGCGCGATCGAGCGGCGCGCCCAAGGCGCGGCCCATGGGCGAGGCCTGGACGCCGGCGGCCCAGACCACGGTCCGCGCCATGAGCCGGTCGCCGCCGATCGAGACTCCCGAGTCGTCGATGCCGGTCACGGGCGCGCCCGTCCAGACCTGGACTCCCAGGCCTTCGAGCTGGAGGACCGCGCTGCGCGAAAGCTCCTCGGGATACGCCGTGAGGATGCGCGGGCCGGCCTCGACCAGGATGACCCGCGCCGTCCGCGGATCGATCCGCCGGAACTCGCGCGCCAGGGTGTGGCGCGCGACCTCGGCCAGGGCCCCCGCCATCTCGACGCCGGTGGGACCGCCGCCGATCACCACGAAGGTGAGCCACTGCCGGCGCGCGCTCGGGGTCGGCCTCGCGCTCGGCCTGCTCGAAGGCCAGGAGCACGCGTCGCCGCAGCTCGAAGGCGTCGTCCAGGGTCTTGAGGCCGGGAGCGTGCTTCTCCCAGTCGTCGTGGCCGAAGTAGGAATGGGTGGCCCCCGTGGCCACGATCAGGAAGTCGTAAGGCAGCTCGCCGTCGGCGAGGAGAAGACGGCGGCCCGTCGAGGTCGACGCCGCGTGGCCTCGGCCATGAGCACGGTCGTGTTCTTCTGCCGGCGCAGGATGCGCCGGATGGGCGACGCGATCTCCGCGGACGAAAGGCCCGCCGTGGCCACCTGGTAGAGCAGCGGCTGGAAGAGATGGTGGTTCTGCGCGGTCGACGAGCGTGACCTCGACCGGGGCCTTTGCCAGCCCGCGGGCGGCAAGGAGGCCCGCCGAACCCGCCTCCGACGATCACGACGTGGGGCATGGCGCGGATGATACCGGACGAGGGGCCCGCGGCGTCGGCGCTCGGCCGGTGCCAAGCGGGTCGCCTGAGGTAGGCTTGGCGCCATGCGCGACACCGGCAGAGAAGCCCTGGCCGAGTTCCTGGGCACCTTCGTCCTCATCGCCTTCGGCGCGGGGGTCGTCGCCCAGAACGTCCTGAGCCGCGGCGCGAACGGCAGCTACCTCGCGATCAACATCGGCTGGGGCATCGCCGTGACCCTCGGCTGCTACGTGGCCGGCGGAGTCTCCGGCGCGCACCTGAACCCCGCGGTCACCCTGGCCGTCGCGGTCCACCGCGGCTTCCCCTGGCGCAAGGTGCCTGCGTACGTCGCCGGGCAGTTGGCGGGGGCGTTCACCGGCGCCGCCGTCGCGTTCTTCACCTACCGGGAAGCCTTCGACGCGTTCGACGGCGGCGTGCGGCAGGTCGGCGGGCCCCAGGGCACGGCCGGCATCTTCGCCACCTACCCGCAGCCGTTCCTGAGCCTGGCCGGCGGCTTCGTGGACCAGGTCGTCGGCACCGCGCTCCTGCTCGCCGTCGTCTTCGCCCTCGGCGACAGCCCGCAACCAGCCCCCCGCGCCCGGCACCGGACCGGTGATCGTCGGCCTGCTCGTGGTGGCCATCGGCATGGCCTTCGGCTTCAACGCGGGCTATGCCATCAACCCCGCGCGCGATCTCGGCCCTCGCCTCTTCACGTGGCTCGCGGGCTGGGGCGGCCCGGTGTGGACGCGCGGGCAACGGCTGGTGGTGGGTGCCGCTCATCGCACCGCCCCTGGGCGGCGTCCTGGGCGGCTTCGTCTACGACGCTTGCGTCGGCAAGCGGCATCCCCGATAGGCTAGAGTCGTGACGGAGGTGGGCTTGGGAACGAGTGCGAAGCGGCTCTTGATTGCGGTCGTCCTGTGTCTCTTGGGCGCCGGCGTGTCCGGCCTGCTCCTCTTGCAGCATCACGGCGAGCGAGCGGCCACGGCCACCGTGAACCAGGTCTGCGGCGAGGGCCAGGAGAGCGGCTGCGACATCGTGAACCAGAGCGCCTACTCGGCCGTGTTCGGGGTTCCTCTCGCCGCCATCGGCCTCTTCTTCTACCTCTCCCTGATCGTCCTGATGACGCTCGGCCTGCTGGCCCCCGAGGTGCGCGACTCCGCCGCCGCCACAGCCCTCGCCCTCGTGGTGATCGCCCTCGTGCTTGACGTTGGCCTGCTGGCCCTCCAGGCCGTCGCCATCAAGGCCTTCTGCAAGCTCTGCCTGCTGACCTACGTCCTGAACGCCGCGGTGATCTTCGTCCTCTTGCCGGCGCGCCGGGCGCTTCGTGCGCGCTCCGCGGCCTGTCGTCGCAGGTCGAAGGCCGCCTCCTCCTGGCCGGATGGGTGGCCGGGCTCGCTGGCCGTGGCCGCCGCCGTGGCCGGAGCCCAGTCGACCCTGACCCTGCGCGCCTCGGCGCGCGGCCGGGCCCTCATCGGCCTTGCGGACGCGTTCCGCTCCGGCCTCGGCGCGTCCGCTGCCGCCCCGGCAGCCCCGCTCCCGTCGCCACCGCCGCGGTCCCGAGTGCTCCGCCCGGTCCGCAGGGCCGCCGACGTCCACCGCCGCGGTGCCCCCGCGGGCGGCGAAGCCCAGCACTACAAGGAGCTGGCCGAGAAGCTGCAGCAGACCCTCGACGATCCGCAGAAGCTCGATCAGTATTTCGCGGCCAAGGCGTCGCAGGAGTTCGACAAGGCCCAGGTGCAGTCGATGGACCTCACCGAGGTCCCGTCGAAAGGCGCCGCCAACGCCCCCGTGCAGATCGTCGAGTACTTCGACTACCTCTGTCCCTTCTGCCGCCAGCTCTCGGCCGCGCTCGACGCCTTCCTGCCCCAGGCCGGGAACCGCATCGTCGTCTACTACAAGAACTACCCGCTGGATCAGGCCTGCAACAACCAGATGAAGCAGACCATTCACGCCGGCGCCTGCTGGCTGGCGATGGGCGGAATCTGCGCCGGCTACCAGGGCAAGTTCGCGGCGTACCAGGGCAAGGTCATGACCACCGAGAGTCCACAACCCCGGACCCGCCGACGTGGTCCGCATGGCCGCGGAGGCCGGCCTGAACGCGACGGCGCTCGAGGCCTGCATCAACGACCCGAAGACGAAGCAGCGGCTCACCGCCGAGATCGAGGAGGCCCGCCGCGTGGGCGTGCAGGCGACGCCCACCCTGTTCATCAACGGCAAGAAGCTGCCGCGCCTCCAGGACTTCGTCCCCACCGTGGACAAGGAAGCCCAGAAGAAGGGCGCTCCGCCCTTGCCGACGAACCTCCGTTGAGGCCGCGACCTTGAACCTCGCCGGACCGTAGGGCGGGCGCCCCGCCCGGAGATCATCCTTCCTTCGAGCTCTCGGCCCGAGCCTTGGCCGCGGCCTCCAGCCTGGCGGCTTCGGCCTCCCGCTCGAGTGCCGCGGGCGCGTTGCCCTGCCGGCGCAAGGCCTTGGCCAGCGCGCGGATCGCCCTCGGCTCCTTGTCGTGGGGTTCCTTGAGCGAACGGTACGCGGTGAGCGACTCTTCGAGGGTGCGCCGTGCGGCGGCCACGCGTCCTTCGGCCAGGTCGATCTCGCCGAGGTGCATCAGGATCTCCGCCTCGTTGGCGGTGGCGCCGGCGTCCTGGTTGATCTTCAAGGACTCCTCGAATCGGGTGCGGGCCGCATTCAGACGACCGAGCTCCTGGAGGGCCTCGCCCATGTTGAACAGGGCCTCGGCGACGTTCCGCGACTCTCCCGCCTCCCGCCAGGCGACGAGCGCCTGATCGTAGGCCTTGAGCGCCTTCTCCGGCTCTTTGGCCTCCCAGAGCAGGGTGCCCAGGTTGTTCGACGCCCGGCCCACGCCCGCCTTGTCGCCTCCGGCCGAGTACGCTTCCACCGCGTCGCCGTAGAGGCGCGCGGCCCCGCGCGGGTCGCCCGCGTCGGCGGCCACGTTGCCGAGGTTCACGAGCTGCTGGGCCACGCCCCGCTGGTGGCCGAGGCGGCGGAAGTCCAGAAGCGCCGCCTCGAAGCGCGCCTTGGCTTCCTTGGCATTGCCGCTCATGACCCGCGCCATGCCCACCGTGTTCTCGGTCTGGGCGAGGCTCGCCACGTCGCCCGCGGCTTCGAAGACCTTGCGCGCCTCGTCGCAGGCGGCCACCGCGTCGTCGAACTTGCCGAGGTCGACGAAGGCGCGCGCCTCCATCAGGCGGCCCTGGGCGAAGAGAAGACGCGAGCCCATCCCTTGTGCCTTCGCGGCCGCGCGGGCGGCCGAAGCCTGCTGTCGCGCGTAGTCGGTGAGGCCCTTGGCCGCCGACGCTTCCGCGAGGTCGAGCCTCGGGTCCTCGGAAAGCGGCGGGGGCAGCTGGCGCAGGCCACCAATCGTGGCCAGGGCCTCGGCCGGCTGGCCGGCCGCGGTTTGCGCCGCGGCGAGGCGCAGGCCGAAGTCCAGGCGGTCCGGGTAGAAGAGGAGGAGGCTCTTGTAGACCTCGGCGGCCTTGGGCCACTCCCCCCCGGTCTCGTACTTGAGGCCCTCGATCGCGAGACGATCCTCGCGAGGGAGCGCCGTGGCCAGGCCCGCGGCGGTCGTGGCCGAAGCCTTGGCCTTGCTGTCGTAGCCCAGCGCCGCCCAGGCCGTGGCCAGGCTGGCGTGGGCCAGCGGCTGCTGCGGGTCCGCGGCGGTTGCCTGTTCGAAGAGCCCGGTCGCGGCCTTCGGGTCGAAGACCCGCAGCTTGGCGAGGCCGTCCGCGTAGTAGCGGGCCGCCTCCGCGCTCGAAGGACGAGCGGCCTTCACCGCCGCGGCCTCGGGCGCCGTGGCGGAATCGAGCCCGAGGCTCGCACGCAGGGAGCTGCCCGCGCTCGAGACCAGGTCGAAGAGGCCGTCGCGGGTGCCGGTGGCCGAGGCGGTGCCGACCACCGTACCGCGCGCGGTGTCCTGGACGCGGAGGTCGAAACGCATCTTCGCGTCCGCGGTGTCACCAAGGGCCAGGTAGGACCCGAGAACCACGAGATCGGCGCCCAGGTTCTGCCGCAGCAGGGCGAGGGTCTCGGCGGGGAGGCTGTCGGAGTCCCCGAGCGCCAGGTCCACCTTGGTCCGGCCCACCGCGTCGCCGGGCACCGTGCGCAGACGGTCGCCGGCCGCGATCTCGGTGCGCAGCATCTCGGCCACGGCGGTAGAGAGCCAGGAGGCTTCGGGTCCGGCCAGGTTCTTGAACCCGAGCACCGCGACCGAGCGGCGCACGCTGACGGGGGCCTGGGCTCCGGGTCCGCCGGGAGGAGAGGGCCGGCGCACCAGGGCCCAGGTCCCGAGCACTCCGAGGGCGACGGCCGCAGCCAATCCCGCCGGCCAGACCCAGGCCGGCCGAGAGCGGGCGGCCGGCGTCTCGCCGGCCAGGGCGCGCGCCACTTCTCCGGCACGCTCGAAGCGGTCGGCGGGCTGGCGCTCCAGGCAACGGAGGATCGTCTCCGACCAACGGGCATCGAGGTCGGCCACGATCGTCCGCGGAGAGGGCGGGCGCTCGGTGAGCCGCTTGGCCGCGGTGCTCAGGGGAGTGTCACCCACGAACGGCCACCGGCCCGTGACCATCTCGAAGAGCACGATGCCGAGCGCGTACACGTCGGCGGCGGGGCCAATGGCCTCGCCCGCGACCTGCTCGGGCGCCATGTAGGCGGGGCTCCCCACCACGTCCCCGGTGCCGGTGAGGGCCGCGGTCTCGTTGTCCGGTGCGATGGCCCGAGCGAGCCCCAGGTCCGTGACCACCGCGCGCTCGCCGGTCGAGGTCGGGACGAGCATCACGTTCGAGCACTTGAAGTCCCGGTGCACGACCCCCGCCGCATGGGCCGCGTCGAGCGCTGCTCCCATCTGGGTGACGAGCGGCAGCGCCTCGGCGGGACCCAGGCGCCCCCGAGCCCGGATACGGTCGGACAGAGTCTCACCCGTGAGCATCTCCATGGTGAGGAACGTCACGTCGGTCCCGTCCGCGGACCGATGGCGCCCCAGGTCGAAGATTCGACAAACGCTCGGGTGCGTGACCTTGCGCGCCATCGCGATCTCGCGCTTGAAGCGCTCGATCGCACCCTTCTGCGCGGCAATCTCGGGCTTGACCGTCTTCAGGGCGAGCTTGCCGCCGAGCTCGAGGTCGTCGGCCTCGTAGACTTCCCCCATCCCGCCTTGCGCCACGAAGCGCACGACGCGGTAGCGCCCCGCGATCACGTCTCCGGCGGTGAAAGTGGCGCCGCGTCGGGCCGGGAACGGTGGTTCGGTGGGCGCCAGCCCACCTGCCACGCGCTCCGTGTCCTGAGGGTGCGCCTCGAGGCCGCCGGTGCTGCGCGTGGCCTCGTGCCACGTGGGCTCAGCCTTCTGCGTAGGCAAGGCGCTTTCGACGAGGGTCCTCGGGGGGAGCGTGGAGGCCGGGGCGGCTGAGGTCTTCGGCACGGCCCCCACAAGGTCGCGCAGCGCGACCATCGCGGCAGCCATCTCTCGCGCCGTCTGGAACCTCGCCGCCGGGTCCTTGGCCAGCGCCCGTCGAAGGAGGGGCAGAAGCTCGTCCTGGATCCCCGCCGCGGCGCGGCCCTCGAGCGGCGGCGCCTCCCGGATCTGCATCAGGGCCGTCGCCATCGGGGTCTCGCCCCGGAAGGGGACGTGGCCCGTGAGCATCTCGAAGAGGACCACCCCGAGCGCATACAGGTCGCTGCGCTCGTCGACTTGGCCCGCCCCGGCCTGCTCGGGGCTCATGTACTCGGGCGTGCCGAGGATCATGCCGGTGGCGGTGAGGCTCGCGGCCGCGGGGCCGCGCGCCTGCTTGGCGATGCCGAAGTCCATGACCTTCACGCGCCCGCGTCGATCGCGCATGAGGTTCGGGGTCTTGAGGTCGCGATGGACGATGCCCACGTCGTGGATGGCCTGCAAGCCCTCCGCGGCCTGGATCGCGAGGTCGAGGGCCTCGGGCACGGGCAGGCCGCGGGAGGAACCCACGAGGCGACGCAGGTCCACCCCGTCCACGAGCTCCATGGAGATGAAGCGCAGCTCCTGGTCCTGGCCGTATTCGTGGATCCGGCACACGTTCGGGTGGCTGACCCGACGGGCGAGCTTGATCTCCGCGAGAAAGCGCTGCCCCATTTCCGGGTCCTCGCCCATCTCGGGGCGCAGGACCTTGAGCGCCACATCCTCCTGCAGAGCCCGGTCGCGGGCCCTGTAGACCGCGCCCATGCCGCCGGTGCCGAGGCACTCGAGGATCTCGTACCGGGACGCGACGACACGGCCCTTCTCGATCATCGCCGGTCTCCCGTCGTGTGGGGGGAGCTTAGCGCCACTCGGTGAGGGCCTCAACCGAGCGGGTGGGGCGTGGTAGTCTAAGGCCCTAAAACACCCGTCTTTCACGCGCTCCATGGCTTGACTGCTTGCGCCCTTGTTCTCCCTCCCGCACCGCGGGAGAAGAGGAGGTTCCTGGTGGCATCTCGGGGCCTTTGGCACACCTGCGCCGCCGTCGTCTGCTTGTCTTTCGCGGTCGAGGTTTCCCCAGCAACCGAGTCGGGCGAGCGCCGGCTGGACACCGCGCTCAAGCTGCTCCTGCGGGCCCAACGGGCAGGGACTGTGGCGCACGAAGGAGTGTCCGCGCAGCGGGCGAGCGAGGCGCTGCTCCGACTGCGGGGAGAAGGGGCGCCCGGTGGGCGAAAGCGGGCCGCCGAAGCGGGAGCGCCCCGCCTCCTCCTCATCGTCAAGTACGTGGGCGAGCCCGAGGCGTTGGAGTCCACTGGCTTTCGCATCCACGGCCGCATCGGCTCGATCTTCACCGGCAGCCTCGAGCAGGTACGGCTGGGCGACCTGGCCGAGCTTCCGGGCGTCGTTTCCGTCGAGACCAGCCAACGGCTGTCAGCACCACCCATTCCGGCCCGGCCGGGCGCGGGAGCGTCGAGCGCGGCCGTCCCGGGGGCGCAAGTCTCCGCAGCCAGGACCGGGATCTCGCCGAGCAACCTGAACGGCGCCGGAACCCTGATCGGCTACGTCGACACCGGTGTCGACGTCTTCCACCAGGACTTCCGGACCCCGGGTGGGGCCACGCGGATCAAGTACCTGCTGGACCTGTCCGACCCCGGGGACCTCGACGCGGACGGAGACCTCGACGGGACGGGGCCGTTCGGGGGGACGCTCTACACCGAGGCGCAGATCAACTCGGCCATCGCGGGGGGCGCGATTGGCGAGCGGGATACGACGGGGCACGGGACCCACGGGCTCTCGGCGGCGGCGGGTGACGACGCCGCACAGCCAGGCGTGGCCCCCGCCGCCGATCTGGTCGTGGTGAAAGCCACGCGCGAGGACGGCACCCTCGGCTTCGAGAGCGCGGACGTGATCAACGCCCTGGCCTTCATCGACCAGAAGGCTGCCGAGCTCGGCCGGCCCTACGTGGCGAACCTGTCCTTGGGGACGATCGCGGGCTCGCACGACGGACGGAGCCTGGAAGAGCAGGCGATCGACGCCCTGGTGGGCCCCGGCGTCGCGGGCAAGGTGGTGGTGGTGGCGGCCGGAAACGCGTCCGACAACCGGGGCACGCACTATCGTCACTTCCGCGGCACGTCGTTCGCGGGCTACGCGCAGCCTTCGAACACGCACACCCTGGTCTTGCCCGCCTACACCGCGAACCCCGGTCGCGGAAACGACCGGGTGGTCCTGACCCTGTGGCAGAAGGGGCGCGACCAGAACCGGATCACGGTCACGGGTCCCGGCTGTCCGGCGGTGGTTGCGGACTTCGGCGACTACCAGGACGTGCAGACCGCCTGCGGCGACGTGTTCATCGCGAACATGGGCGGGCCGAGCCCGCTCAACGGAGACGTGGAGTCGCTCGTCCTCGTCGACGATTGGTCGGGGACGGCGCCCCGCGCCGGGACCTGGACGGTCACGGTGACCGGCCAGGCGATCGGGGACTCGGGCGTCTACGACGGCTGGCTGGGCGAAGAATCGGTGGTGGGCGCCGCGAGCCCGTACCTCTCGGTCAATGCGGACAACCTGCTGCTCGTGGGCAAGCCGGGGGGGGCGTACAACGCGATCACGGTCGGGAGTCAGGGGCTGCACGCCCCCGGAACGAGGTACCTCACGAGCTGGATGGACGTGAACGGGATCCTCCGAACCGACACCTCGGCGGTGAACGGGGACATCTCGGACTTCTCGTCACCCGGAGGAACGCGGGACGGGCGCATCAAGCCCGAGGTCGTGGCCCCGGGCGAGCGGGTGCTGGGAGCGGTGTCGCGCGACGCCCTGCCCGCAGTGCTCACGTCGATCTACCGGTTCCATCCCTTCCCCGAGGCGACGGCCCTGCTCACGGACCAGAGCGCCGACCACGCGTTCGGCATGTTGCAGGGCACGAGCTTCGCGGCCCCCGTGGTGACCGGTCTCGTGGCGCGGATCCTCGGAGAGAGCCCGTCCCTGGATGCGGTCCAGGTGAGGAACATCCTGATCAACAGCGCGACCGTGGACACGTTCGTGACCGCGAGCGGCACTCGGCCCGTGCCCAACCCGATCTGGGGCTATGGCAAGGCGCTGACCAGCGTGGGCGGTGCGCCTCTGCCGTCCACCCTGCGCATCACAACAGACACCGTACCTCCAGGCGTCCTCAACCAGGGCTACGAGATCGTGTTCACCGCGGCGGGCGGGACCCTGCCCTACACCTGGAGCCGGAGCGCGGGCGCCTTCCCTCCCGGGTTGGTGCTCGGTGGCAGCCTGCTCTCGGGCACGCCCACGGCCCCGGCGGGGACCTACAACTTCACGATCCGGGTCCAGGACGCGGCCAACCCGCCGCGGGTCGCGACCCGCGCCTATTCGCTGGTGGTGGGGGCCACGAGTCCGCTCCAGGTCACGACTCCCGGGCTGCCGCCGGCCCGGGTCAGCCGCACCTACTCGGAGCCGATCGCCGCCAAGGGCGGCACGCTCCCCTACACCTGGACCCTCGTGGGTGGGAGCTTGCCCGGGGGCCTGTCGCTCACGGCGGGGGGCGTCGTGCAAGGAACAGCCGGTGCAGTGGGGACCGCGGTCCTCACCGTGCGCGTGACCGATGCCGTCAACGCCACCGCGTACCGGAGCCTGACGATCCGCGTGCTCGGCCAGGGCGGGGACGACTGGGCGGCGCTCGGCTACTACGCTCCCGACATCAAGCAGATCGCGGTGGACCCCAACGACTCGAACCGTCTCTTCTCCTCCACGGAGTTTCTCGACGGGATCTTCGTGACCACCGACGGCGGCGACACCTGGCGCCCCGTAGGCACGGAGAAGCCGAGCCTGGGAAGCATCAACCGCTCCGCCGAGCGGATCAAGATCAGCCCGACGACCTCGGATGCCTTCATCATCGAGACGGGCTACGAATGGACGGACGGCCAGAACCTGAACTCGCGCTGGACCGAGCAGGTCTATCGCTACGACCCCAATGCGGACGACTGGATCCTCTGGGGCTTCCCCTGCGCCGCCGACTATCCGCCGATTCCCATGCGCCTCGACGCCCTCGACGTCGACAGCACGGGTGCCGTGAACGTGCTCTCGAACGGAATCACCTGCCCGTCGTTCCCCGAGGGGGCTACGGCGCCTCGCCTGCTTCGTTCCACGAACCAGGGCGTGAGCTGGACGTCGCCGGGAGGAATCGCGGCCGGCCTCGGCGCCAACGACCGGCTGACCCGCGGCTCCCTGAGCGTCGCCGCGTCCGACCCGAGCCGGATGTACGCGTCGCGCTCGTGCCGCACCGTTTCCCCCTGCAACACGCCGGAAGGCACGTACACCTCGGCGAACGGGGGCGCGAGCTGGACCGACGTGAGCGGCGGCGTCACCGGCATCGTCGACGTGCGGGCCTCGGCCACGAACCCGCTCGACGTCGTCCGGGCGGGCTCGAGCTTCGTCGAGCGCAGCCTCGACGGAGGGACCTCCTGGACCCGCTTCAACGTTCCCGTCGGCGGAGGGACGATCCAGGCCATGGACCGCGGTACGAGCGCCCCGCAGCTGGTGTTGGTGGGAGCGACGAGCGGCCTCTTCAAGAGCGAGGACCACGGCCAGACCTGGACCGAGCTACGCGTGTCCGGCCGCTCCCCTTCGGTCACGGCGCTGGCCATCGATCCCGCGGACGCCGACCGCCTCTGGGAGGGAGAGACACAAGGCGTCTTCGCTTCCGCCGACCGCGGCGCGAGCTGGTCGCTTCGCACGAGCGGCCTCGTTCAGCGACAGCTGACGCGGATCGCCATCAACCCCGGCGCTCCCCAGGAGCTGATCCTCACCGGAACGGGAGGTCCTTATCTCTCCCGCTCCGAAGGACAACGCTGGGTGTCCATTCCCAACGGCGGCCAACCCGGCTACTGGCTCCGCGTGGCCCCTTCGAACTCCAACCGATACTATTCGGCGCCGCTCTTCTACGGCCTGTGGCGCTCGGACAACCGGGGGATCACCTGGTACCAGCCCAACCCGAGCTTCGGAAACCTGACCGTTTCCCCCGGCCAGTGGATCGCCGCCCTCGACGTAAACCCCTTCGACGACAACAACCTGATCGTCAACCTTTGCGCCGGAAACGGCTACCCGTGTCAGACGGGTGGACTGAAGCTCTACCAGTCGTTGAATGGTGGCACCACCTGGACGCCTCTGGCGGGCACGGGCATCCCCCCGACGGACAGCGTCTTCGAGGTGGCGTTCGCGCCGACCCTTCCCGGCACGGTCTACCTCGCGGCCTCCTCCGGGGTGTACCGCTCCACCGACGGAGGCACGACCTGGTCCCTCTACGGAGGCGGCGTGCATCCGGGCGGGGCGCAGGCCATGGCCGTGGCGCCCTCCAACCCGGGCTACGTCTATGTGGGCTCCAGTTTCTTCGATCCGGCCGTGGGTCTGTGGCAGCTCGGGGGGGGGCTCGTGCCCAATCCGCAGAGCATTGCCGTCGACCCGCAGAACCCGATGATCGCGTACGCCGGGCAACTCGCCGGTTCTCCAACCACAGTGGGGCTCCTGCGGACCGTAGACGGCGGCCGGACGTGGACGGCCTTGTCCACGCCCTTCCTCCACGCCACCGTCCAGGGCGTGGCCGTAGACCCGAGTCGGCCCGCCGTGATCTACGCGGCCACATGGTTTGGCGGGGTCTTCCGGTCCGAAGACTCCGGCGCAACCTGGAACGACCTCTCGGAGTACGGCACCATCGCGGACGTGGTCAACGTGAACGTCGAGGACCCCTCGAACCCCAACCTCCTTCTCGCGGGCACGGCGGGCTACGGCGTCCAGGCCTCGACGAACAAGGGCCAGAGCTACGTGCCGCGCGTGAACGGGCTCGGCAACCTCTACGTCAACGCGGTCGCCTTCGACCCGGGCTCGCCCTCGACCGTCTATGCGGCGACCGATGGCGGCTTGTTCAAGTCGACGAGCTCGGGCAGCCTCTGGGCCTCGACGTCGGTGACCGGGCGCGTGACCGACATCGCGACCTTCAACGAAGGGGTCGCGCACCGCGTCTGGGCAACCGTGGCCGGCCAGGGTGTCGCGTACTCGGGGGACGCAGGGACGTCGTTCGCGGTCTACAGCAGCGGCCTCGAGTCCTTGCAGCTCACGGGCCTCGAAGTCGAGAGCATCGGCACCGCCCACCGGGTGTGGGCGACCACCAGCGGTGGCAGCGGCGTCGCCTTCTCCGACGACAACGGACAGACCTGGCGGCCGTCGGCGGGCAATGGGCTCACCGACCGCGATGTGACCGACCTGGCGATCAGCGGCGGCACCGCACACCGGGTCTGGGCCACCACCAAGAGCGGCGTCTACTTCAGCGCGGACGCGGGGACGACCTGGCAGAGTGCCTCCCTGGGCCTGCCGTCGGGGGTGCCGGTGACCTCGGTTGCGGTGGACCCGAACTCGCAGGAGGTGCTCGTGAGCCTGTCCTCCCAGGAAGCGGGAGGCGTCTTCCGGGGAGCGAGCGCCACCGGAGTGTGGAGCTCGTACAGCAGCGGCCTCGACGAGCTGCGCGTGCGCAACATCTCACGGGGATCGTCGCGGACGGTGGACACCAGCACCAAGGCCACGAGCTTCTACGCCGCCACCTCCGGGGCCGGCGTGTTCGCGAGCGAGCTGCGGACGGTCGCGGCGACCCTGCCCGCGATATCGACCGCGAGCCTGCCGGACGGCACGGTGAAGGTCGCCTACTCGGCGGCACTCCAGGCCACCGGCGGGACGCCGCCCTACACCTGGGCGGTCGTGGGCGGCGCGCTAGCTCCGGGGTTGGTCCTCGACGCGGGCACGGGCCAGATCACCGGCAAGCCGGCGCAGGCCGGCTCGTTCAGCTTCACCGTCCAGGTGGCCGATGCCGGACAGCGGACGGCGCCGCGGGTCTTCTCGATTCGGGTCATCGATCCCACGCCCCGCCTCGCGGTCGACGACATCCTGGTCGGCGTGAAGCCCTCGGGGACGAATACCGCCAGCTTCTCGGTGACGCTGGAACCCGCCAGCAACCAGACGGTGTCGGTGAGCTACGGGACGGCGGACGGCACCGCGAAGGCTGGAACTCACTACGTCGCCCAGACCGGAAGCTTGACCTTCACTCCGGGCCAGATCTCCAAGACGGTCCCCATCAACGTCCTCGGCGGCGTGCCCGCGGGCCAGAGCCGCAGCTTCTACCTGAATCTCTCCAGCCCGGTGAACGCACCCCTCGCCCGGGGCCAGGGTATCGCCACCCTCCTGAACGGGGACCTCTTCTTCACCGTGTCCCCCTGCCGCCTGGTGGACACCCGGAGCGCGGACGCCCCCGCGCTCGCGGCGAGCCTGACCCGGATCTTCGACCTTCGCCAACGCTGCGGCATCCCGTCGACGGCAAGAGCCTTGTCTTTGAACGTCACCGTGACCTCCCCGTCGACGTTCGGGTTCCTGACCCTCTTCCCGGCCGGCGGAAGCCCTCCCCTGGCCTCGTCCATCAACTTCGCCCCGGGCCAGACCCGGGCCAACAGCGCGATCATTCGACTCGACGGTCAGGGCCGGCTCGCGGTGCTCTGTGGACAGGCGACGGGCACGGTCCAGGTCATCCTCGACGTCAACGGCTACCTGGAGTAGGAGCGGACGCAGGCCTTACGCGATCAAGCGATCGCCGCGCTCGTAGGCATCGGTGAAGCGATCCAGCCCGTGCCTTCCGCCATTGACGAGCCTGCGGGCCGCGGCGAGGTCCTGGTCCAGGAGCGCCTCCTTGATGGCTCGTTCCTGGCCTTGCAGGAAGGCGGCGAGCAGCCTGGCCGCCACCTCCCTTTGATTCGCCCGCTCCGGCTTCTTCACCAGCTCGTCTCCCCTGCCGATCAGCGTGCCGCAGCGCCGGTAGTTGGCCCGGCCCGTGAGCTGAACAAAGCCGCGGCCGCGAAAGTCGGCGCCGTCGGTGGGTCCCTGGTTGCCGAGGTCCTTGCGGTTGTCGTAGAGGTCGAAAGGCCTGCCCCCCGGCGAAGTATTGAACTTGGACTGGCCCTCGCTCACCGGCAGGAAGCTCTCGGTCTCGGCCCGGATCGTGGCGAGGGCCATCAGCACCATCGGCTTGTCGAACAGCTCCGCCTCGTCGAGGGCATCGAGCACCGCCTTCAGGTTGGTCTTGATGTTGTCGACCGGCGTGAACGGGAACATCTCGGACACGATGCGCGGCGTCACCTGGTCGATCACCGAGGGTAGGGTGCCGTCCTTGACGAGCCCGAGGGCCAACAGCGTGCGCGGCCCGGCGATCCCGTCGGCCAGGAGCCCTTCGCTCTTCTGGAACGCCAGCAAGGCCGCCTGAGTGGCGGGCCCGAAGTCGCCGTCGGCGGCGCCGGGGTTGAAACCGACCTTGAGAAGCCTCTTCTGAAGGCGAACCACGCTCGCACCTTTGGAGCCAAACCTCAATGGCTTCATACGGTGTCCTCCCTCTCACCACCCACTTCGAGCGGCACCGGGATGCGCGGCAGGGACGCGCCCCCGCGAGCGTCATTCAAGAGTCTTCGTTGACATCGCGATCATACAATGGATACGATTTGCCCGATCCTCAATCGACTCCTTCCTTCGGACGGATTCAGATGTTGTGACGGGAGAACCGCAGGGCGCCTGAATTTAGGGAGGTCCCATGCCGATTCAACTGAATTCGCCCGGGTGGCGGATCCGCTCAGCCACACGCGGCGCGCCCGCGGTCGGCAGCACGCCCCCCGACCTCCCACCGTGGCTCCTTTCGGAAGACTCGCGGATCGCCGAAGAGGTCGTTCTCGACCCGGCGCCGACGACGCGCGGGCAGCCGGCGAGCGGCGCGGTGCTCGATCTGAGCTGCGACGTCGAGCCCGGACAGGCCGCCATCCTGGCCATCCGTCAGCCGTCGAACGCCCTCACCTTCCACCTCCCGGTGCAATCGACGAGCCGCGGCCTGCGCGGGCCCTCGCAGGCGCGCTTCCAGGTCGCGATCCGCCAGAGCCCGACCACGACCCGAGGCCTCGCCGCGCAGGCGATCAAGGCCACCGTGGTCAAGGTCGCCCAGTTGGTGGGCGACAAGCTCGTGAGCCTGGCCTTGCCGAGGCTGGTCAAGGCCTTCGAGGAACGCTCCTGGAAGAAGCGCGGGCTCGAGGAAGGCTGGCTGCTGGTCACCAAGGACACTCTCGCCGCGGGGGCGTTGGCGGCGGGCAAACCGGTGTCCCCGAAACGCTCGCTGCTCTTCATCCACGGCACGTTCTCGAACGCCGCGTCGGCCTATCGAGCGCTCGCGTCCTCGAGCTTCTTCGAGCGCGTGAAGGACGCCTACGACGACCGCCTCTTCGCGTTCGACCACTTCACCTTGAGCCGCACGCCCGAAGAGAACGTCCGCATGCTTCTCGAGGGCCTGCCGGAGCAGACGACGACCTTCGACGTGGTCACGCATTCGCGCGGCGGCCTGGTATTGCGCACGCTCGTGGAGCGCGCGAGCCAGTTCGGCGCGCTCGCGCGGCGCTTCAAGCTGGGCCGAGCCGTGCTGGTCGCCTCGCCCAACGAAGGCACGCCCCTCGCCACCCCCGCGCGATGGGACCAGACCGTCGGCTGGATCGCGAACGTGCTCGAGATGTTTCCGGACAACCCCTTCACGACCGGCGCGGAATTCGTGGCCAACGGCCTCGTCTGGCTGGCCAATCACGCGTCGGGCGACATTCCCGGCCTGCACGCCATGGACGGGCAGGGTGAACCGATCACGCAGATCCAGAGCCCGCCCGGCCCTCCGGCCGACGCGTACTCCGCGCTCGTGGCCAACTACAATCCCACCGCCGACCTCTTCCGTCGGCTCCTCGACGCCGGCCTCGACCAGTTCTTCGGGTCGGCCAACGACCTCGTCGTGCCCTCGGCCGGGGGCTGGCAAGTCGATCGATCGAGCACGCTGTTCATCCCCGCCTCGCGCATCGGCTGCTTCGGACCGGGCGGCAACCTGCCCCAGGACTCCGTGACCCACGTCGACTTCTTCTCTCACGCGGAGACGGCGGACTTTCTCGTCAACGCGCTCGAGGGGCGCCCGCAGCCCCTGAACGGCGTCGATCCGCGCAAGCCATTGCCCGACCGCCGTCTCCTGCGTGGCGAGGCCCCCGCCGGCGCACGCGCACGCCGCACGCCCGCCGCCGCACCGGCGACGGCAGCACGACCCGCCGGCCGTGCACGACCGGAGCCCGGGAAGCTCCTGCAGGTCTCCGTGACGAATGGCGACCTCACCTTCGAGCCCGCTGCCCTGCTCCTCGGCCACTACACCTCGACCAAGCTGACGGGCACCGAGAAGGTGATGGACGCGCTCGTCGGCGGCGTGATGGAGCATTCGCTCAAGATCGGGCCGTATCCGCTCTCGGTGGGATCACACGAGATCTTCATCAACCACAACGTCCCCGAGCAAGGCACCTTCATTCCTCGCCCTTCCGCCGTCATCGTCGTCGGGCTCGGTCAGGAAGGAAAGCTGAGCGCCCTCGATCTCGTGAGGACGGTGCGACTCGCCGTGATCGGCTGGGCGCGGCGGCTGGCCGAGCCCGAACTGAGGAGAGCACTGCCCGGCCCATCCTTCGAGCTCGCGAGCACGCTGATCGGGAGCGGCGGCACCGGCGTGGGGGCGGGTCAGGCCGCCCGTCTCATCGTGCAAGGCGTCTCCGAGGCGAATGACCTGCTGCGGAGTGAAGCGCAGCCGAGTCCGTGGCCGTACTGCAGCCGCTTGCGCCTGATTGAGCTGTACCTGGACCGCGCCACCGAGGCGTGGCACGCGTTGCGCCTGCAGAAGGTCGTGACGCCTGACTGGTTCGACCTGGACGTCGCCGTCCGGCCCGGCGAAGGCGCGCTGCTGCGCCCGCCCGATTCGGGGTATCGCGGCGCAGCCTACGACTTCATCACGGTCGAAACCAAGGAACTGAAGAAAGGCGAGCCCACGCTGGAGTACACGCTGGACACCCGGCGGGCGCGCAGCGAGGTTCGCGGCCAGCGCACGCAGAACCGTCTCCTCAGCGAGCTCGTAGCCACCGCCTCGAACGACCGCAACCACGATCAGCGGATCGGCCGCACCATGTTCAGCCTGTTGATCCCCGTCGAGATCGAAGCCGATCTGGCCGGCACCGGCGCCCTTCAGATGGCGCTCGATCCGGAGACCGCGGCCATCCCGTGGGAGCTGCTCGACGTGAATCGGGAGCCGGACTCCGTCGAGCTGCCGTGGGCGATCCGCGTGAAGCTGCTCCGCAAGCTGCGCCTCGACACCTTCCGCGAGCACGTGCTCGACGCGGACGCGGACGCCAAGCGTCCTCATCATCGGCGAGCCGGAATGCCCGGACGACTACCCTCGGCTCGAGGGTGCGCGCGCCGAAGCCATGGCCGTCAACTCGTGCCTGACCGGGCCCGGCGCACTCGACGCCACCCGAGTCAAGCTGCTCGTCAGCCCGGATCCCACGACGCCGGGCCCCAAAGCCGAGGACGTGCTCAATACCCTGTTCGAGGACTCCTGGCGAATCGTGCACATCGCTGGCCATGGCTCGCTGGGGGAGGGAGGCGGGGCGGGCGGCGTCGTGCTGTCCAACGACACGTTCCTGGGGCCGGACGAGATTCGGAGCATGCGCCGCGTGCCGGAGCTGGTATTCGTCAACTGCTGCCATCTCGGGCGAGCCGACGACAAGCGGTTGATGAAGCGGCGCTACGACCGGGCGCGCTTTGCATCCGGAGTCGCAGGCGCGCTGATCGACATCGGCGTGCGCTGCGTCATCGCCGCGGGCTGGGCGGTCGACGATGACGCGGCCAGCGAGTTCGCGACGGTGTTCTATGCGTCGCTGCTCCGCGGCAAGAGCTTCATCGACGCGGTGGGCGACGCGCGCGCGGCGGCCTACGAATACCGAAGTGACGTGAACACCTGGGCGGCGTACCAGTGCTACGGCGACCCGGACTGGCAGTTCCGCCCGAACGTTCCCGATGCCAATCAGGTCGTGGGCGGCGGCGCCGACGACTTCGCCTTCGTGGCATCGGCGACCTCGCTCCAGCTGGAGCTCGAGAGAATCTTCGTGCAGACGCGGTTCCAGGGCTACGACCCGGCCACCCAGGTCAACCAGCTGCAGAAGCTGGAGAAGACGCTGGAGAGGCTGTTCGAGGGCGGGCGGGGCAAGATCGGCAAAGTCGCCGAGTTGTTCGGCGAGGCGTACTTCGAAGCGGGCGCCATGGAGAGCGCGATCCGCTGGTGCGAGCGCGCCGTGAATGCCCCTGACGGGAAGGCCTCGATGAGAGCCGCCGAGCAACTGGGCAACGCGCGCAGCCGATTCGCATGGGAAACGGTGGAAAAAGCGCTGCGTCACCGCGACGAGATGTCCCGGCAACGGGTCGCCTTGGAGCTGGCGAAGACGCCGGTGGCCACTGCCAAAGCCAGGACGGCCGCGCGCCGGGCCCTGAGCGACGCGGAGACGAAGCTGAACCTCGCCATCGTCGAGGCCCGCAAGTTGATCCAACTGGCGCTGACCGGGCTCGACCAGCTCGTCGCCTTCAGACCGACCATGGAACGCCACGATCTCCTCGCCTCGGCGTACAAGCGCCGGGCCCTGGTCGACACCGCCGCCGGGCAGTCCGCACGCGCTCGACAGGATCTGATCGAGATGAAGAAGTGCTACGAGCACGCCCTCGAGGTGGGGAGAACGGAGCAGGGCGCCGATCTCTATTACCCGGCCTCGAATTGCCTGGCGGCCGAGGTGACGCTCGGTGCCGGCAAACCAAGGTTGCGTCTCGACCCGAAGCT
The DNA here is from genome assembly GCA_963760685.1 of uncultured Acidobacteriota bacterium. GTDB lineage: Bacteria > Acidobacteriota > Vicinamibacteria > Fen-336 > Fen-336 > CAVXEA01. The sequence goes on along the minus strand of CAVXEA010000003.1, from coordinate 598,916 downwards.
TCGGGACCTCGTCAAGAAGCACCTCGACCTGAAATCCGGAATCAACGCGGACTTCTGGAGTGTGGTCGGGGACATCGAGCTGCGGCAATACGAGGCCATCGCCGCCCGGAACCTCGGCGGGGTGCGGGCCAAGCTGGAAAGGGCGTACAAGAACCTGCACGAGCGGGCCAAGTCTCCGCGGATGTGGTCCTCAGTGTACGACACTGCCTACCTGGTGCTCGAGAGCTTCCGGCGGGCGCAGTCGCCGGCGGCAAAGACGAGCGGCAAGGCTAGGATGGAAACGGACGCCGCCGAGGCGCTCTTGGCGATGCTCCGAGCCTTCGCGCATACGGAAGACGGCCAATGACGACAGGAAGGTCCAGAGGCTAGCGCACCGTCTCGTAGGTGCAGTCGAAGGAAGCACGGGCCACGCGGTACACGTCCTTTTCGTCTTTCGGGTCCTGCACGATCGCGTCGCCGGGCCGCGCTACCATGAGCTCGCCCCAGGGCGCCACGAACGAGAAGGGCGCTTCCTCCGTGTTCAGGATCAGGAACCGTACCTCCTTGCCCACGGGCCGGAACTCCTGCCAGCCGTCGGAAGTCGCTGGAGCGCCCGTCTTCCTGTAACGGTCGGCGAAGGTGTCGGCCGAGACCAGGTATTCCTCGTTGCCGGTCTCGGGACAGCGGTTGCGCACCACGTAGTCTCCGGCTCGCGCCGGGCGGCTCTGCGTCTCCTTTCCCTCCCCCTTGATGACGGTCACGATGACCTCGCCGTCCTTCGCGGGGCGAGCGTCGATCGGCCGGGTCTTCCGGGCGATCTTCGTTCTTCCATCGCCGCGGGCCTGAGCCACCAAGGCCACGATCTCGCTTAGAGCTTTCTTCCCGGGTTGGCCGTCGCCTTCGGCCACGGCGGCGGCCCCTGGCGACACCCGTGCCGCGCAGGCCGCGGCTATCGCGACCGCCGACAGCGAGGGCCAACCGCGCGCCGCGGCGCGCTGCCTGACCTCACCGGAAGCCCGCAAGATGCCCATGTCGACCCCCTTTGCCGCCCTAGCTCCCCTTCAGATCGGTTTGAAAAGCCGGTTGAACTCCTCGGCCTGCGCATCCGCGTCCGGGCTCCCCGCAAGGGAGGCCTTGGTGAGGGCATAGACCCTGTCGAGAAGACCGAGAAACGCCGCTTCCGCCGCGCCTTGCTGCGCCGGGCTCAGGTACTTCTCCGCCCCGTACTTGGCCAGGAGCTCCCGGAAGCTCACCTGGTTTTCGGCCTTGATCTGCTCCCGGCTGACGCTCGCAAAATGGTCGGTCAGGTCCTGCGTCCGAGCCTTGTCGGCCAGGATCCCGGAGAAGTAGCGCAGGTAGGCGTCCCGCAGCTTGGGCGCCCCCCGGACGAAGAGGCCGTTGTTGCTGTCCATCATGTAGCTCCGCACGTCGGTGTTGGCGGAGCCAACCATCACGTTGTCCCCGAACACCGACACCTTGCTGTGGAGCGACAGGACGGGGCCGGCGGCCGGCTTCTTGTACTCGAAGAAGCGGACGCGGGCGGCTCCGGGGCCACGGTGCGCCTGGACGTGCTCGGCAAAGGCCTTGATGACGTGGCCGGCCAGGAGGTTCACCACGTTCAGGTCCGTGGTCTCGATCGAGTTGGTGAGCACCGTGACCGTCACGTGGCGGCAGTCGAGGTCTCCGCCCACCATGCGCCCCAGGGCCCGGGTGAGGTTGGACGGGGGGAAGAAGTAGGCGTTTTGGAGGAAGACCTGCTTCGGGGCGGCCTCGGTGGCCGTCCGGCAGGCGTCCAGGAGGCTGGCCAGCCAAAGGCCATGGATCCTCTTGCCCGAGTAGGCTTCCTGGCCGTTGCGGGCGCCGTAGGACCGGGCCTTGCTCTCTTCCCCGAAGCCGCCCGCGAAGGGGATGTTCTCCACGTAGAAGAACCCCGCGCCGGCGTCCACGTCGAAGCCTTGGGGCTGCCCGGACTGCGGTGCATACTCCCGACGGTAGCGCTCCGCGTTGTCTCGCATCTCCTCGAAGCGCCGTTGCTCACGGGCCGACTGGTTCAAGGCACCGCGCGCGAATTCCTCACCCACACAGCGCGCACGCGCCCCCGCGTCGCTTCGAGCCGCACAGGTCTTCCTCGCCGCGCTCAGGGCCTCACCGTTCGCCGCGATGTCGTTGGGGGCGTGTTGGCGTGCCTCGCCGAGGGTGGCGATCATGTTCCGGAAACCCCAGAGCCGGTCGAACGCCCGCCGCATGGCCTCCCCACCCGCGGCCAGATCGACCTGCAGGTCGGTATCCATGAAGACGTACTTTCGGACCAGCGGGTTGGGATGCATGTGATACGAGTCCTCGACGTTGCGTCCGCCGAGCTGGAGGCGTGTCCCGTCGACGAGGAGCAGCTTGTGATGCAGGTAGTCGGTGATGTGGTCCCAATCGCGGGCTGCGTCGGCGGCCTCGGCCGCGCGGGACGGCCGATAGGACTTGACCGCTTTGTTCACCGGGTCGAGCACGGAGCCAAGGAAGCTCAGGGCCGTGGTGAGCTGAATGCGCGCTTCCGCGCGGGCGAGTCGCGCCTCGTCGCCGGTGACCGTCGGGACGGGGGCCGCTTCGAGCGCGGAGGGGGGGGGCTGGACCACGGCCAGGGCCATGATGTCCGGACGCTTCGCGTACCAGCCGGAAAGAAAGAGACCGGAGCGGGCCAGGTTCAGGTTCGAGATGCCAAGGTCACGGGCGGGCCGGCCGTCGATGCGCTCGTCCTCGAAACGGCGCTCGACCTCGGACAGTCTCAACGGCGCACAGCCGGGGTCGGACCCGCGCTGGTCCGCGGGGCCGCAGCCGAGGGTCAGGTAGACGGCGTCCCGCACGATGTTCCGGGTGGGCCGGTTGTAGAGTCGCACCTCCAGGCTGCCACTGCCACCACGGGCACGCCGCTCCAGCATCGAGAAGACGTCCAGCCGGCTGTAGTTCGTGTGGTAGTCGACCAGCAGCCGCACGCGCACCCCGCGCTTCGCGGCCTCGATCAGCGCCTCGGCGAGCACGGATGAGGAGTAGTCGTCCGACCAGATGTAGTACATGGCGTCGATCGTGGTCGTCGCCCCGGTCACGAGCGCCAGCTTGGAGCGAAAAGCGGCGTCGTTGTCCAGGATGAGATGGGCCTGCTGTGCCCCTAGCCGCGCGGAGGCGTGACGCCCGATCGTCTCCTCGGAGAGGCGGCCGGTGGCGCGCGTGTCCGGGCTCAGGTAGTCGGTGGGTGAGGCGACGCTGGGCGCTCCGGGGCCCGGGGCAAACGTGGGCCGGAAGGCGGGGTCCAGCGCGAAGGCCTTGGCGAAGAGCTCCGCCGCCTTCCGCTTGCCTGGATCGTTGGGGCGCCGCGGCTCGGCGATCTTGTAATACGTGTATCCCAGGTAGAACGCCGCCGCCGCACTCTGGGGATCGGCCTCCGTCGCCTTCTGGAACTCGGCCAGAGCTTCGGAGAAACGGCGCTTCTTGTAGGCCCGGAGACCGGCGTCGATGAAGGCCTGGGCCGAGGACGCTCCGGGCCCGGCCTCCTGTTCCTTGGCCGCGTCGGGCGTGACGACGTGGGGAACGACGGCAGGCGGGGAACCCACCGGGTCGGGTCCGAGCGCAGCGGCCAGGAAGAGGGCAACCAGCGTCATCGCAACCTCCGCACGCCGGTCAAGGCCGGCGGCCCGTGAAGGAGAGAGTCCTGCCGGGAGCGGGCGGCGACCCTGCTCGGGCAGGAGCCGTGGGCGGACCACCGCGATACCGCGGCCGAACCGCCGAAAGAGGGAACAGGATCTGCAATGGCATCCGTCCGCTAGAACTGCCCAACTGATTGCAGGGATCTTCCAGCCTGGGATCGCCGAAGTCAACCGCGCTGGTCGGAGCCCTCGATGGGTGTCAGTCCCGGAGTCCTACAGTGGCGACGCGGGGGCACGAGAGGCGACTATACTGTGTCGATTCTCCGGCAGCAGTGATGGCCCTTTCCCCTGGAACTCGCCTGGGGCCCTACGAGGTCGTGGCCCCGATCGGGGCCGGCGGCATGGGGGAGGTGTACCGCGCGCGCGATCCACGACTCCTGCGCGACGTGGCCATCAAGGTCATCGCTTCGGACGGCGCGCCCGACCCGGACCGATTACGGCGGTTCGAGCAGGAGGCCAAGGCAGTCGCCGCGATCGATCATCCCCACATCCTGGCGGTGCACGATGTCGGCACCCAGGACGGGACCGCATACGTGGTCTTCGAGCTGCTCGAAGGCGATACCCTCCGTGACCGATTGCGCCGCGGCGCGATGGCGCCGCGGAAGGTCCTGGAGCTGGCCGGACCGATCTGCCAGGGCCTCGCGGCAGCCCACGCTCGCGGCATCGTCCACCGTGACCTCAAGCCCGAGAACCTCTTCGTCACCAAGGACGGCCGGATCAAGATCCTCGACTTCGGCCTGGCCCGTCTGAGCGAGGGCGTCAGCGCCGAGGGACAGCGAGGAGTGGACACTCAGACGGCGACACAGCCGGGCCTGGTGATGGGGACGGTCGGCTACATGTCGCCCGAGCAGGTGAGAGGAAAGCCAGCCGACGCTCGCTCGGATCTCTTCGCCGTGGGCGCGATCCTCTACGAGATGCTGACCGGCCAGCGCGCGTTTCAAGGAGCCACCGCCGCCGACACCCTGTCGGCGGTCCTGAACCACGAGCCACCCGAGGTGAGCACATTCTCGGGCTCGGCGCCGGGGGGCCTCGAACGGGTGGTCCGCCGCTGCCTGGACAAGGACCCGGAGCAGCGCTTCCAGTCGGCCCGCGACGTCGCCTTCGCCCTCGAGGCGGTGTCCTCGAGCTCGGCCGTCTCCGCCGCGACCGCGGCCCAGCCTGCCGGCCCCGGCGTGCGCTGGCTCATGGGAACGGCTGCGCTCGCGTTGGCTGTGGGCGCCGCTTTCATTCTCGGTCAGAAGCGGGCAGAACGGCCGGCGCCACGCTGGACGCGCATCACCTTCCGGCGCGGAAACATCGGTGGGGCGCGATTCGCCCGGGACGGGCAATCGGTCCTGTACTCGGGCCGCTGGGGGAACGAGCCCAGCGAGGTGTTCTCGATCCGGAGGGATGCGGTCGATTCGCGAGCCCTCGGCCTTCAGGGAGAGGTTGCCGCGACCACGGCGGGCGAAATGGCCGTAGTTCTGCCGAACGCTACGCTCGCGCGCCTTCCCCTGGAGGGCGGCGTCCCTCGCGAGATCGCGGAGCACGTGAGCGAAGCCGACTGGGCGCCCGACGGCACCCTCGCGATCGTCCGCCAGGAGTCGACTGGCCCTCGGATCGAGTTTCCCCCTGGCCACGTGCTCTATGCCTCGACCGGGCTCGGCGGCATTCAGACCCTGCGGGTCTCGCCCCGGGGCGACCTCGTCGCTTTCGTCGACCGCCCCGCCGCGATCACCGATCTGGCGGGAGAGGTGGTTGTGATGGACCGGGGAGGCAAGCGAGCCGTGCTCTCTCGGGGCTGGAGCGCGGTGGGAGGTCTAGCGTGGTCCCACGATGGAAGCGAGGTCTGGTTCACGGCCACGAAGGCCGGCCTTTCCCAGGCGCTTCACGCGGTGACCCTCGGCGGCCGCGAGCGGCTCGTCGCGGAGACCGGGACCCATCTGAGGGTGCTCGACATCTCCGGCGATGGGCGGGTCCTCGTCGAGCAAGGCCGCCGTGGCTCCGAGGCCCGCGGGCGCCTGGCCAGCGACGTCGCCGAGCGCGACTACTCGTGGCTGGACGCCACCATGGGCACCCTCTTTTCACCGGACGGCCGTTCCTTTCTCTTCAACGAATCCGGCGACGGGGGCGGCTCGTTTGGCAGCGCTTTCCTGCGACGCACGGATGGCTCGCCGCCCCTTCGCCTGGGGGACGGATCGCCCCTGGACGTCTCCCCGGACGGCAAGTGGGTGGTGTCGGTGCCCTCGAGCTTCCCAAAGCAACTCCTTCTGGTACCGGTCGGCCCGGGCGAGGCCCGGGCGCTTCCCCGCGGAACGGTGAGCGAGCTCCAATGGGCCAAGTTCCTTCCCGACGGCAAGAGGCTGGTCGTGGTAGGCAGCGAGCGCGGCCGACCCCGCCGCCTCTTTGTCCAGACCTTGCCCGATGGGTTGCCTCGGCCCTTCGCGCCCGAAGGAACGATGGTCTGGACTGCGTGCGGCACGACGCCGGACGGCCGACTCTTCCCGGGGCTTCCGTCCAGCGGGGAGCGCGGCTACGTTCTCTTTCCGATCGACGGCGGTGCGCCCCAGCCCATCCCGGGCATCGCGGTCGGCGACCGCCCGCTTCGCTTCAGCGCCGACGGAGCGTCGCTCTTCGTTCGAGAGGGTGACTGGTCGCGAGCGCGCGTGGCGCGGCTGGACCTCAAGACGGGACACAAGACGTCCTGGCTGGATCTTGCGCCGCCGGACTCCGCCGGCGTCTCCATCATCGTGGTCGTCGACCTGCCCCCGGACGGCAAGGGCTATCTCTACGACTACTGGCGCACGTTGTCGGACCTGTACGTCGTCGGAGGCCTCCGCTGAGCCCTGGCTTGGGTCAGCCTGGCGCGCCCTGGCCCAGCTCGGTCTCGATCTTCGCGAGATCCTCGTCGCCGAGTTGCGGCGTGAAGCGCCGCAAGCGCGGGAGGATGGCGGCCGTCCCGAAGTAGGCCTGGCCGCATCCGAGGTGGACGTAGCCGGCGGGCGAAAAGCGGCCCTCCTCGTAGAACACGAGGGTGATCCGCCAGGCGTCCTTGCCGATCGCTTCCTTGCACGAGCGGCACTGCGCTCGCCCGGTGGGCGAGCGCTCGACACCGCTGATTCGCGGGACGCGCTCGTGGGCGAGGCCAAGGCGAGCCTCCGCCTCCAGTCGCTGGGCTTCCTCGAGCGGCACCGTCTTCGTGGCCAGCGCCTCGAGAAAGGGCGCGGGCCGCTTGTAGGCGCCGCAGTCGGGATGGAACCAGTGCGTGGTCTCGCCCTCGGCGAACGGGTTCTCCACGACCTCGCCGAAGCGGAGCTCGCCGGCGGCGATTCGCTCGCCGCATCCCCGGCACTTCGCTCGGCCCGTCACCGCCGGCTCGATGAGATGCGGCATCAGGCAGGCGACCAGACCCTGAAACGAGCGCCCGAGGCCGCACGGCTGAGCCGAGCGTCATAGGTGACGATGCCGGCCAGCCCGTCCAGGGAACGAGCGGTGGCAATGTGGATGGCGTCCAGGGTTCGCAGATCGGGCGGTGCTATCCGCGCGCTTGCGGCGAGGACGGCATCGTCGATCCTGATGAGTGCGACCCGCGCCAGGACGCGTGTGGCCCTGGTGCGCACCGCCGGTCCAGCATCGATCCTCTTGACGGCGCGGAGCACCTCGACCCGGGTCAGGGCGCTCGTGACCCGGTGGGGCCAAGCGGCCAGGAAGCTCAGCAAGGCGGACGTCTCGGCCTCCGCGACGACCAGCTTCACCAGAGCTGAGGAATCCAAGTAGAGAAGGCCCGACCTAGAAACGCTCGGCACGCTGCTCCTGCAGCGCTCGACTCAGTCTCCTCGATCGGCCGCGTGTTGGAGGAGGCCCAAGCTCCAAGAGGTCGCCCTCCGGCGGGCTCGCACGACCTGAGGCGACCAGCAGCTCGATCGGTGTGAGCCCGCTCGCCACCGGCCCGAGCACGGCCACGGCCCGCCCGCGGGAGGTGACCTCGAAGGTTTCTCCGGACAAGGCGCGCCGGAGATAGACGCTGAGATTCTGGCGCATCGCTCGTACACCCAGGCGCCTACGGCTCTTCATGTACACATCGTAGCACATGGCCTCGGAGGGTCGAGGCCCTTGCATCTTGGGGCACCTTGGCACATCTTGAAGCGGAAAGCCGCCAGTCATGGTCTCACTTCTCGCGCCCGACCGCGTAGCACCTCAGCCGAGACGGGGACCCGCGGCAACCCGTGCTTTGTGGATTCTGGTCGCGGCGCTCTGTTGGCCGACCGCGGCCGTGGCGCAGGTCACCTGGAAGCCCACGTCGATCCTCGGGGCGCCTTCGCCGCGTGAGGGTCATGTCGCGGTGTGGACGGGCTCGAAGATGATCGTCTGGGGGGGATCGGTCATGGTCCCCTACGGCTACGACTATCTCGACACGGGGGGTGTGTACGACCCGGCCTCGGACACCTGGAAGGCCATGAGCACAGCGTCGGCTCCGTGGCGACGGATCGACGCCAGCGCGGTGTGGACGGGCACGAAGATGTTGGTCTGGGGAGGCTGGGGCGACGTCATCGGGTATCTCGACACCGGGGGGAGCTACGATCCCACGACCGACACCTGGACGGCCCTGAGTACGACGGGCGCCCCTTCGCCGCGAACGGGCCATACCGCGGTCTGGACGGGCTCGAAGATGATCGTCTGGGGCGGCAGTGCGACGGGCACGGGGCTCCCCCTGGACAGCGGAGCCGTCTACGACCCCGCAACCGATAGCTGGACCGCGATCCCCGCCAACGGCAAGCCGCTGATCGGCTCCTCCGCGGTGTGGACCGGCTCGAAGATGGTCCTCTGGGGCGGCCAGGCGTACACCACGGATCCCAGGGTGTGTGGGGGACCGCCCGTCGACCACTGCCATGAGCCAGTGAACACCGGGAGCGTTTACGACCTGGCGACGAACTCGTGGGGCCCGACGTCCATCACGGCGGCGCCCGTCGCGCGGGCCGGGCACACCGCGGTCTGGACCGGCTCGAACATGGTGATCTGGGGTGGCGCGTTCTGTTGTAGCGTCAATGGCGGGAACGGCCCACGCGACGACGGCGGAGTGTACGATCCCGCCACAGACTCCTGGACCGCCTTGGGCACGACCGCACCCCTCTCCGCTCGGGAATCTCACACGGCGGTCTGGGCGGGGACTGGGATGATCGTCTGGGGCGGTTTCCTCGCCCCCGGCGGAGGCGTCTGGGACGCGGCCACGAACAGCTGGACCCCCACCGGAACCAGCCTGCCCCCGGAACCGTCACTCCGACGCGGGCACACCGCGGTCTGGACGGGGTCGAAGATGATCGTCTGGGGCGGCCTCGGAAGCGCGTCGCTCGATACGGGTGGGGTCTACGATCCACGCGGCGTCTTCGCGGGGCCGACCCGTTTCCACACCGTTGCGCCGTGTCGGATCGCGGACACCCGCGTGGCCTCCCTGGGAAACCCGTTTCCCGTGCTGGCCAACGAAACCCGGACGTTCTCGGGCGTGGGAGCGTGCGACATTCCCGCCTCGGCCAAGGCGGTGTCCCTCAATGTCACGGCGTTGCAGGGCAACTTGGCCGGCGACCTCAGGCTCTACGCGCTCGGGAGCGCGATGCCCGCAACCTCCGCCGTCAACTATGGTCCGGACCAGACCCGCGCGAGCAACGCCATCGTGCACGTGGGTGACTTCGGCCAGGTGGCCGTTCACGTCGACCAGGCCGGGGGCACGGTCCACGTCATCCTCGACGTCAACGGCTATTTCGAGTAGGTCCCTAGACGGCCTGCACCTCGCGCTGCTCGAACAGGTGGTCGAGCCACAGCGACGTCAGCTTCTCGGCCGCGGAGTTCTGGCGCAGCCGCGCCCGCGAGGAAGCCGAAGTCGACCCGGTCGAGGGCCTGGTCCTGGTTGAAGCAGCTGAACACGAGGCTGTCCTTGCCCGTGACCGGATCGACGTGCCGCTGCAGGCACTGCGAGCAGACCTCCTTCAGCATGCACTGCATCGGCGAGTTGATCGAGCCGATGGCCACGTGCGTCGGGCCGGAGCAGGTCGCGAAGCACCGTCGGCGCGAGCCTCGCGCACCGCGTTCATCATCCGGTCGGAGCCGATGGCGATGATGCGGTCGACCGTCGCTCAAGGGCATGGGTCACCGGGCCCAGCCGCCCGCGGCCGTAGCGCTTCCATGGCCTGGACCACGTTGCCGACGATCGATCTGGTCCTGGGGCCGCCGGGCGGTGATCGCGGCGCCCCTCGTCCACGCTCCAGACCACGACGTCGCAGCCTTCTTCGATGGCCCGTGCGCTTGAAGAGGTCGTTGCCCCGCTTGTAGCCCGCGAAGTAGAGCACGCGGTTGCCGGCGCGCCTTCAGGGCCGCGGCGATCGAGAAGAGCACGGCGTTGCCGAGCCCGCCTCCGGCCAGGAGCACGGTCTCGCCCGTGGGGATCTCGGTCGGCGTTCCGGTCGGACCCATGAGCACGACCTCCTCGCCGGGCTCGAGCAGCGCGCACAAGCGGGACGAGCCGCCCATCTCGAGGACGATGAGCGAGATCAGCCCGCGCGCGGGATCGGTCCAGGCCCCGGTCAGGGCGAGGCCCTCCATGGTGAGCCGGATCCCGTCCACCACCTCGGCCGGGCCCTTCGTAGTTCTGCAGCCGGTAGAACTGGCCCGGGCTGGAAGCGCTGCGCGGCGAGGGGCGCCCGCACGATCACCTCGACGATGCGATCGGCGAGCCGGATGGCGTCGACCACCGTGGCCTTGAGCCCGTCCTCCAGCACCTCGGCGAAGCGCACCCAGGCGTTCTCCCGCTCCGCCTGCTCCGCCGAGCTCCTGGGCCGCGACCTCGCGCTCGAAGAGCCGCGCGACCTCGCGGTAGCCGAGCGTAGCGCCGAGGCCATGGCCTTCACCACGTTGCCGGCGAAGACGGGATGGGCGTCGCCGAAGAACGAGACGAAGCGGCCGTCCTTCTCGTAGGAGGTGAAGAAGCCCAGGCCCCCCGGCGCCACCGCTTCGAGCGCGAAGCCGCCCTCCGGCCGCTGCGACGGCGCGGTGCATCGCGAAGGTCTCCGTCGTCGGGATCGAGGCGGAACGTGCCCGGGTGCTCCCTCTCGTAGATGACGTTGGGGTTCGTTCCCGCCGCCACCATCACCGACCGGGCGGGGAACTCGACCACCTCGCCGGTGTCCTTCCACTTGCCGTCGGCCATGGCCATGCGATGGCAGACGCACGCGCGCGCACGTGGCCCCGCTCGTCGAGCAGGGCCTCGACCGGGCTCATGCACTCGGCGAAGCCGATCCCCTCCTCGAGCGCCTTGATCACCTCCTCGTGGTTCAGCCGATAGGCGGGCGAGTCCTGGAGGCGCTTCCGGTAGAGGATGGTGACGCCGCCCCAGGCCGCGGATCAGGCGGGCGAAGTCGGGCGGCCGGCCCGGCGGCGCGCGCCGCCGAGCGCTCGGCCTGCACCAGCCGGCCGTGCTGGAGCCAGGTCTTGCACGCGTCGCCGTCTCCTCGGGGTCGAGCTTCGCCCAGATGCTTCTCCTCGGGCAGCTCGCGCTTCAGGCGCTCGAAGCGCTCGAGCACCTTCTCGACCTGGGTCACGTAGTAGGCCTGCAGCTCGGTGGCGGTGTCGATGGCGGTGAGGCCGCCGCCGATCACCACCGCGGGCAGCTCCACCTGGAAGTTCGTCAGCGAGTTCTTGCGGTAGGCCCCCTGGCCCTGCAGGCCCATCAGGAAGTCGGAGGCCATGCGGATGCCGCGGGCCAGGTTGTTCTTCATGGGGACGAGGGTCGGCCGGCCCGCGCCCGCCGCGATCGCCACGTGGTCGAAGCCGAGCGCCCAGGCGTCGTCGAGGGTGAGGGTCCCGCCGAAGCGGACGCCGTCGAGAAGCCGGAACTTCTTCCGCCGCATCAGCAGGATGTAGTTGATGTCGAGGAAGTTCTTGTCCCAGCGCACGGTGATGCCGTACTCGGCGACGCCGCCGAAGCCCAGGGTCGGGCGCTCGGAGAGCGGGCCCACGATCTCGGTCACGTCGCGGATGGGCTTGGGCACGCGGCGCTTGGCCCCGCGCAGGTGCGGGGTCAGCGGCTCGACCTTCAGGCCCTCGATGCCCACGACGCCGAAGCCTTCGTTCAGCAGATGATGGGCCAGCGTGTAGCCGGCCGGGCCCATGCCCACCACGAGCACGTTCTTGCCGTTGTAGCGCAGCGGGCGACGGCCGCCGCCGGTTCAGCGGGTTCCAGCGCGTGAGCAGGGAGAGGATCTCGAAGCCGTAGGGCAGGGCCAGGACCTCGGTGAGGATCCCGGTCTCGATCTGCGGGATGTTCACCGGGTCCTGCTTCTGGAAGATGCAGGACTTCATGCAGTCGTTGCAGATCCGGTGGCCGGTGCCGGCGAGCATCGGGTTGTCGATCATGATCACGGCCAGCGCTCCCACCGGGTGGCCGTCGCGGTAGAGCCGGATCATCTCGGAGATCTTCTCGTCGAGCGGGCAGCCGGCGAGCGGGATCCCGAGCGGGTTCGTCTGCACGGCGCCCTGCCTTGTCGTGCAGCCCGGTCGAGCAGGAGTCCTTGCCGCGCTCGTGGCAGGTGATGCAGTAGTGGGCCTCGCGCAGGTTCTCGCGCGGGCGTGAAGCGCGGGTCGGTCAGGTCGAAGCCGTCGCGGTAGCGCCGCGTCTCGGGCGGGCCCTGCGAAGTACTCGGGCAGGTCGGGCCGCGGGCGGACCCGGGGCACGAGCTCGGCGTAGTCGGTCTTGTGGGGGACGTGGAACGAGGCGAAGCTGCTCGCGTCGCGCGGGCGAGCGCGGGATGGAAGGCGAGGGCGCGGGTCCAGGCCACGCACCGTGGCGAGCTGCTCCTCGGCCTCGTCCTGCTTCTCGCGCCACGGCCCGCTGCAGCGCGGCCGTGACCTCGGCCAGCTCGCGCTCGGGATCGGCGGAGAGCGCGGTGTCGGGCTGAAGCGTGTCCACGACCGCGCGATAGGCCGACTCGAGGACGGCGGGGTCCATGGCGTCGATCTCGTCCGGGGAGGGCGGGTCCTTGAAGACGCGGCGCTCCACGAAGCTCTTCTTCCACTGGGAGAGGAGCTGATCGGCGCGGACGCGCGCGCACAGCGCGTCGTGCTCGGCCTCGACGTGGAAGAGGCGGGCCACGAAGCGGCCCAGGTGGGGGGCCGCGCGCCATGAGCAGCTTCGACTCCTCGAGCTCGCTCGATCGGGCCGCCGCGCGCGGTAGGCCGTCGAAGGCGTCGCGCGAGGGCCGGGTCGTCGTCCCGCAGGGCGCCTCCAGGAACGCGCGGTCGAGCGCCTCCAGCCGCCGCACCCGGTTGAGGTCGGCGTAGCGGAAGCCCGGCACGCCCAGGGGAATGTTCCAGGCCCGGGCCTTGTCGCGCGGGTTCTCGGAGAGATGCTGAAAGGTCATGGATCGCCCTTCTGGCTCAGGCCGCCTCGTTCGGCGACAGCATTGTCCGACGTTGCCGTCGTTGCCGCGAGGGGCCGGTCAGGAAAAAGACGAGGGTGGCCGCGACCAGAACCGCCGCGAGGGCCGTCCATTCGTCGCGCTCCACGCCGGTCAGCATCCACAGGATCACCAGGAGGGCGGCGAGCGGGACGGGTGCTGCGGCGGGAAGATGGAAAGGCACGCCGCCCGTCCGCACGTCCTGGCGCCGGAGCTGCCAGGCGGCCAGGCAGCACAAGCGCGTAGAGGACGAGCACGGCGAGGTTGGCCAGGATCACGAGGCGCTCGAAGGTGCTGGTGAGGGCGAAGGCGCACACGATCGCCGATTGCACGGCGATCGCCACGTGGGGCGTGTGGAAACGCGCGTGGACCGACGCCAGGGGCGCGGGAAGGAACCCGTCGCGGGCGAAGGCGATAGAGCGCCCGCGGCACGGCCAGGATCATGCCGCTCACGTAGCCGAACATCGAGACCGTGGCCCCGACGAGGAGCAGGGTCCGGCCCGGTGGACCCGAACATCCGTCCCGCGGCATCCGCGAGCGGGCGTTGGCGAGGTGCCGAGGTCGGCTCCCAGCATCCCTTGCGCGGTGACCTGAAGGGCCACGTAGAGAAGGGTGATCCCGGCCATGGCCACGAAGATCGCGCGGGGCACCGTCCGCGCGATGTCCTTCACCTCGCCGCTCGGCAGAAGCGCGCTCTCGACTCCGCAGAACGCGAAGATGAGCAGGACCGACGTGCGGGACACGGCTTGCGCGGACGGCGTACCCGTCCAGGCCAGGTGTGACGGGTCCACGAAGAACGGGGCCGCGCCGACCAGGAAGAGGAGCGGCAGCACCTTGGCCACCGTGGCCACCGTGTTGAGCGCGGTGCCCCGGCGCACGCCCGCGATGTTGACGGCGCTCAAGGCGAGAAAGACCGCGACCAGGAAGGCTCGCCGAGGCGAGGGGTCCCTTGAGCACCGGGAGCGAGCTCCGCGGCGTTGGTCGCGAAGACCACCGAGACCGCGGCGACCGCCATGGTGCCGAGGATCCAGAGGAGCACGCCGGCCAGGAACCCCAGGAAGGGCCCGAACGCCGTCTCCACGTAGGCGTAGGGCCCGCCCGTCAGGTCGACGCGGCTGCCGGCCTCGGCGAAGCAGAGGACGATGAGGCCCATGGCGATCGCGCAGACGAGGTAGGCGAGGGGCGCCTCCGCCCCGAGCCCGCGCGCCACGTCCGCGGGCAGGCGGAAGATCCCGCCTCCGACGGTGACGTTGACGATGCCGGCGGCGAGGCCGAGCACGCCGATCGCGCGCAGCAGGGACGACTCGGCGACCGGCGGAGGGAGCTCTGGCATGCGGGCGTTCGCGCCGCGGAGTCTAGCACGCGGGGTCGAGGCCCGACCGGGGGTGGATGGGCTCCGTGGCCGGGGCTATAGTGCCGACCGATGTCTGCCCCGCCGGCGCCTCCCCGAGAAACGCGGCGCATTCTCGGCTTCGAGTGGCCGCAGCACGTCACCGAGGCCGAGCGCCGCTCGCTCGTGGCCGGCGGCCTCGGCTGGATGCTCGACGCCATGGACGTGATGCTCTACTCCATGGTCCTCGCGCACCTGATGCGCGACCTCGGGATGGACAAGGCCACCGCGGGCCTCCTGAACTCGCTCACCCTCCTGGCCTCGGCCGTGGGCGGCCTGCTCTTCGGCTTCCTCGCGGACCGGGTCGGCCGCACCCGCGCGCTCATGGTCTCGATCCTCGTCTACTCGCTGGCGAGCGGGGCCTGCGGCCTCTCGACCACGATCCTGCAGCTCGCGATCTTCCGCTTCGTCCTGGGCCTCGGGCATGGGCGGCGAGTGGACGACCGGCGCGGCCCTCATCGCCGAGACCTGGCCGGCGGAGCACCGCGGCAAGGCCCTGGGCCTGATGCAGTCGACCTGGGCCATCGGCGAGATGATCGCGGCCGGCGGTCGTCGCCCTCGTCCTGCCGAGCTTCGGCTGGCGCGCCGTGTTCTTCGTGGGCGTGCTGCCGGCCCTCATCGTGTTCTGGATCCGGCGGGACGTGCCGGAGTCGGCGATCTGGCTTCGCCAGCAGCGAGAGCGGGCGGCGCCGGCTCCGTCCGGCTCCTCTGGCGCAAGGACCTCCGGCGGAACGGCCTCCTCGCCACCGCCATGAACGCCTGCGGGATGTTCGGCTACTGGGGCCTCTTCACCTGGATCCCCGCCTACCTTTCGTTGCCGGTCGCAGCAGGGCGGGCGCGGCCTCGACCTCATGAAGACGACGGCCTGGCTCGTGATCATGGGCGTGGGCAAGTGGCTCGGGTACGCGCTCTTCGGCTTCTTCGCCGATTCCGTGGGGCGCCGGCGGAGCTACGTCGCCTACCTCCTGGCGGCGGCGGCGCTGGTGCCGCTCTACGGCATGGCGGAGACGCCGTTCTGGCTCCTGGTCCTGGGCCCGTTCGTGGCCTTCTTCGGGACCGGGTTCTTCTCCGGCTTCAGCGCGCTCGCCTCGGAGCTCTTCCCCACCGAGATCCGCGCCACCGCGATGGGCCTGAGCTACAACGTGGGCCGGGGGCTCTCGGCCGCCGCCCCGGCCGTGGTCGGCCTGCTCGCCAATCGCTTCGGGCTGGGGTCGGCGTTCTTCCTCCAGGCGGCCGCGTTCTTCGTGGCCGCGCTCCTGGCCCTGGCCCTGCCGGAGACCAAGGGCAAGCAGCTCGACTGAGGTCTCAGGCCTTGGCCGGCGCGTCCGATCATCCGGTCCTCGCGGGTCTCGAGGTTGTCGTACCAGGTGAACTTCAGGATCACCGCGGTCACGGCCACGAGTCGCGGCCGCCGTGAGCGCCCCGTTCCACTTGCGGATCACGATGCACACGGGCAGGGCCACGAGGCTCGTCTGCCAGCAGATGCCGAGCGCGATGTTGAACATGTCCCGCCAGAAGTCGTGGTTGGGGTGGAAGCCCGGGTCCACCGCGCGCACCTTGGCGAGGATCGGCCCCCAGAAGCCCCACGGCCGCACCTGGCGGTAGAAGGACATCGAGGACCTTGTCGTCCTCCGCGGGCGTCAGGAGGGTGGCCGCGAAGCATCCGACGAGCGACAGCGACGAGGATGATGGGGAAGGAGTTGAGGGGCGAGAGGCTCGGCAGCGCGAAGGGCAGCACGAGGGACGCGCCGATGCCCGCCACCATCCCCCAGAAGTACCCGTAGCCGTTGAAGCGCCACCAGTACCACTTCAGGATGTTCGACGCGGTGTAGCCGCCCCAGAGCGCGGCCGTGATCCACTGGATCACCTCGTTGATGGACTCCACGAACCAGCCCACCGTGATCCCCAGGATCACGACCCCGAGCGAGGCGACGTAGCTCAGGCGCACGTAGGTCTTCTCCGGGGCGTGGGGGTTGATGAAGCGCTTGTAGATGTCGTTGACGATGTAGGGCGGGGCCGCGTTCACGGTGGCGGCGAAGTTGGACATGAAGGCGGCGAGGAGGCCGGCCACGATCATGCCCAGGAGCCCGGCGGGCACGAAGCGATCGAGGGCATAGGGCAGGACCATCTCGAAGTCGATGTTGTGGCCCATGCCCCGGATGGAGTCGCTGAAGAAGACGAGGGCGAGGATGGTGAGGCCCGTGATCAGGAAGTAGCGGGGGAAGATCAGCACCACGTTCACCCACATGTTCATGAGCGAGGCTTCCTTGGGGCTGCGCGTGGAGAGGATGCGCTGCATGTCGTAGTTGGGCGCGGGCCCGGCCGCGCTCACCAGGAAGCCCTTGAAGAGCAGCATCATGAAGAAGAAGCCGAAGACGGAGTAGCCGTCCGAGGCGATCTTCGCGTTCACGGATGCGATGAGCTGCGACCAGTCGAGGTCGAGCCGCCAGCCGAAGAACGGGTTGTCCCAGCCCGCGGGGATGACCCTCTGGAGCATCTCCGGCGAGACCTTCATCATGGCGATGATGCCCAGGACGATCGAGGCGGTGGAGAGCACGAAGAACTGGATGACCTCGGTGATGACCACGCTGAACATCCCGCCCTTGACCACGTAGAAAGCCGTGATCGCCATCAGGATGAGCGCGTACTCGTTGGCGGAGAGCTGCCAGGGCAGGAAGTCGGTGGCGAACTTCCCGATGCCCTTGAAGGCGTAGGACAGGAAGCCGACCACGCTGATGAGGGCGAAGATCACGACGCTCAGGTGCGAGAGCTGCGCGCCCTTGCCCTTGCCGAAGCGCGTCTCGATCCACTCCGCGCCGGTCATGGCGTTGGAGCGCCGCAGCCAGGTCGAGAGGTAGACCGCCAGGAAGACCTGGTTGAAGACCGGCCACACCCAGGGTATCCAGATGCTCTTCAGGCCGTAGACGAACATGATGTAGACGAGCCACATCGTGCCCGAGATGTCGAACATGCCCGAGGCGTCGGAGATGCCCAGCACGTACCAGGGCATCACGTTCCCGCCGAGGAAGTACGAGCGCAGGTCGCGGGACGCTCTCTTCGAGACCCAGTAGCCGACCCCGACGGAGAGGAGCAGGTAGGCGACGATGATCACGATGTCGATCAGATGCAGATGCACTTCACACCTCGACCGCGGAGTCTAGCACGCGGGTCCGACGCGGGAATGGGGTGGATGGACTACCGGGGGCACGGCTATAGTGCGGCAGCGATGCCGCCCGTTGCGCGTCCGAGAAGGGCGCCTTAGAGCTCGTGCTGAGCCTCACCGACTACGCCGTCATCTTTGGCTACCTGCTGGCCATCACCCTCTTCGGGTCGTGGTTCGCGCGCTTCCAGAAGACGACCAAGGACTACTTCCTCACGGACCGGTCGGTGCCCTGGTGGGCGATCTGCTTCACGATCGTGGCCACCGAAACGAGCACCCTGACCTTCATCGGCGTCCCCGCCCTGGCCTACGGCGGCAACCTGACCTTCCTGCAGCTCGCCCTGGGCTACGTGGTGGGCCGGCTCCTGGTGAGCGCGCTCTTCATCCCGGCCTATTTCCGTGGCGAGCTCTTCACGTCCTACGAGCTGCTGCAGAGGCGCTTCGGGGCGCCGGTCAAGACCGCGGGCGCGGTCATCTTCCTGATCACCCGCTCGCTCGCCGACGGCATCCGCCTGTTCGCGACCGCCCTCGTCATCGCGGTGGTTACGCAGGTGCCGGTGAGCGTGACCGTCGTGCTGCTCGGAGCTGGCGATGATCGTCTACACGGTGAGAGGCGGCGTCTCCGCCGTCATCTGGACCGACGTCGTCCAGATGTTCGTCTATCTCGCGGGGGCCATCGTGGTGCTCAGGGCACTTCTCGCGCGTATCCCCGGAGGCTTCCACGCGCGTCCTGGCCTCGGCCGCCGCGGCGCACAAGCTCGTGGTGCTGGACTTCTCGACCGATCCGCACGTGGTCTACACGTTCTGGGCCGGCCTCATCGGCGGTCTCGCCCTCACCCTGGCCACGCACGGCACCGACCAGTACCTCGTGCAACGCCTTCTTTCCGCGCGCTCGGCGCGTCAGGCGAGCCTGGGGCTCGTGCTGAGCGGCATCATCGTGTTCGCTCAGTTCGTGCTGTTCCTGTTCATCGGCCTTTGCTCTCTTCGCCTTCTACGCGGGCGCCCCCTCGCCCCCCGTGGTATCGCGCAACGACGAGATCCTGCCGTACTTCATCGTGAGCTCGCTGGTCGGAGGGCCCGCCGGGTTCATCGTGGCCGCGATCGTGGCAGCCGCCCTGTCTCCCTCGCTGAACGCCATGGCGGCCACGACGGTCACCGACTTCTATCGACCCTACGTCAACCCCGGCGCGGACGAAGCCACGCTCATGCGGGTCTCGCGCCGCGCGACCATCGTCTGGGGGGTCGTGCAGCTTGCGGTGGCCCTCGGCGCCCAATGGATGGACCGCTCGGTGCTCGACGCTGGCCTCGCGGTGCTCTCGCTCGCGAGTGGACCCGTGCTCGGGGCCTTCCTTCTGGGTGTTCTGAGCAACCGCGTGGACGGAAGGGCCACGATGATCGGGATGGTGGCCGGAGCCCTCGTCCTGGTCGGTCTCTGGTGGACCGGCGCCGTCGCCTGGACGTGGTACGCATTCATCGGAGCGACGGTCACCGTCCTCGTGGCCCTCCTTCTCGCCCAGGCCCCGAGGATCGCCCGCGCCGGGTGATCTGCGGCCCGAATGGGCTTATCGTCTGGAGATGACCGAGAATCCCTCGACGAGCCGGACCGCGCTTCGGGTCATCGCCCGCCGGGCCATGGTGGAGCGCGGCTTCCTTCCCGACTTCTCTCCCGCGGCCCTGGCCGAGACCGCCGCCATCAAGGGCGCATCATCCGAATCAGCCTCCGAGAAGGTCCGGGACCTGCGGGACCGGCTGTGGGCCTCGATCGACAACGACGATTCTCAGGACCTCGACCAGCTCTCGGTGGCCGAGCCCCTGGCCGGCGGCGTCGTGAAGGTCCTGGTGGCGATCGCGGACGTGGACGCCACCGTGCCCCGGGCTTCGGCCATCGACGACCACGCCGGCACGAACACGACCTCCGTCTACACCGCGGTCGAGATCTTCCCCATGCTGCCCGAGAAGCTCTCGACCGACCTCACGTCGCTCCGGCAGGACGTCGATCGCCTGGCGATCGTGATCGAGATGTCCATGGGCGCCGACGGGACGGTGGGCGCCTCGGAGGTCTACCGGGCGGTAGTCCGGAACCGGGCCAAGCTCGCCTACAACGCGGTGGCGGCCTGGCTGGACGGGAAAGGGCCTTCGCCACCCCCCTTCACGCGGTGGGGGGCCTCGAGGAGCAAGTGCGGCTCCAGGACGAGGTGGCCCAGGGGCTCAAGGGCAACCGCCACCGAGCTCGGGGCCTTGACTCTCGACACCATCGAGGCCCGCGCCGTCTTCGACGGCGAGGTGCTCCAGAGCCTGCGACCGGACGAGAAGAACCGCGCCAAGGAGCTGATCGAGGAGCTCATGGTCGCGGCCAACGGGTGCACCGCGCGCTTTCTCGAAGCAAAAGGCTTTCCGAGCCTGCGTCGCATGCTTCGCGCGCCCGAGCGTTGGCCCCGGATCGTCCAGCTGGCGGCGGACCTCGGCACGACCCTGCCCGGCGAGCCGAGCGCCACGGCCCTTCAGGCCTTTCTCGTCCACCGCCGCGAAGCGGATCCCTCGCGGTTTCCCGACCTCTCGTTGTCGGTGGTCAAGCTCCTGGGGTCGGGAGAGTACGTGCTGGACAAGCCCGGGCAGACGGCGGACGGGCACTTCGGCCTCGCGGCCAAGGACTACACGCACTCGACGGCCCCCAACCGACGCTTTCCGGATCTCGTCACCCAGAGGCTGCTCAAGGCCGCGATCGAGGGAGGCGCTCCGCCCTACACGGACGACGAGCTCCGGGAGCTCGCCCGACATTGCACCGAACAAGAAGACGACGCGACGAAGATCGAACGCCAGGTTCGCAAGTCGGCAGCCGCGGCGCTTCTGGCCTCCCGTATCGGCGAGCACTTCGAGGCCATGGTCACGGGCGCGTCGACCAAGGGCACCTGGGTGCGGATCTTCGACCCCGCCGTGGAAGGCAAGCTCATGCGGGGCACCGAGGGCGCGGACGTGGGCGACCGTCTGCGGGTCCGGCTGGTGCATACGGACGTCGAGCGGGGCTTCATCGACTTCGAACGGGAGCGCTGAGTCGTCCTCTCCCGGCCCCGGGTCGGATGTAGTAATGTCGCGCGCGACGCTCGGCGGCGGCCCTGGGTCAAAGGCCTCGCGGCCCACCGTCAGAGGGAGCCCACCATGCACCTTCATTTCATCGACTGGGTCATCGCCGTCGTCTGCCTCCTGATCTGTTTCGTTCCCGGCCCTGTTCTTCGGGAAGCGCGCGGGCCAGAGCACCTCGGAGTTCTTCGCCTCCGGCCGCTCGGTGCCCTGGTGGCTCGCCGGGCTCTCGATGGTGGCCACGACGTTCAGCAGCGACACCCCGAACCTGGTCACGGACATCGTTCGGCGCAACGGTGTCGCCGGGAACTGGGTGTGGTGGGCCTTCGTGCTGACCGGAGTGTCCACGGTCTTCTTCTACGCCCGCTTGTGGCGGCGGTCGGGAGTCATGACCGACCTCGAGTTCTACGAGATCCGCTACTCGGGCAAGGCAGCCAGCGTGGTGCGTGGGTTCCGGGCCATCTACCTGGGCCTGCTCTTCAACTGCATGATCATGGCCACCGTCAACCTCGCCGCCTGCAAGATCGCGGGCATTCTCTTCGGCATGGAGCGCTGGCAGACCCTGCTCTTCCTGGGCGTGCTGAACGCCGCCTTCGCCGCGCATTCGGGGCTCTGGGGCGTGCTCGTCATCGACATGATCCAGTTCTTCATCAAGATGACGGCGGTGGTGGCCGCGGCCTACTTCGCCCTCCAGGCGCCCGCAAGTGGGCGGTCTTTCCGGGCTCATGAGCAAGCTCGGGACCATGAAGGGGCCGGGAGGACTCAACTACCTGAACGTCCTGCCCGACTTCACCAGCAACTGGGACCTGGCGGTGGCCGTCTTCGTCATGCCGATCGCCGTGCAGTGGTGGGCGGTCTGGTATCCGGGAGCGGAGCCCGGAGGCGGCAGCTATATCGCCCAGCGCATGCTCGCGTCGAAATCGGAGAAGGACGCGCTGGGCGCGGTGCTGTTCTTCAACGTCGCCCACTACGTGCTGCGGCCCTGGCCCTGGATCCTGGTCGGTCCTCTGCTCGCTGCTCGTCTACCCCCAGCTCTCCGACATCCAGACCGCCTTCCCGAACCTCGATCCCAACCTCCTCGGGCACGACATCGCGTATCCCGCGATGCTGAAGTTCCTTCCCGTGGGCTTCATCGGCCTCATGGTGGGCGGCCTGATCGCCGCGAACTCCTCGACCATCCTCACCCATCTCAACTGGGGCGCCTCGTACCTCGTGCACGACTTCTACCGTCGCTTCATGAAGAAGGACGCGACCGAGTCGCACTACGTGATGGTCGGGCGCCTCGCCACCTTCGGCCTGTTCCTCTGCTCCTCCGGGCTCGTCTACGTGCTCGACACCGCCAAGGACGCCTTCGACGTGATCCTCCAGGTCGGGGCCGGGACCGGCCTCCTCTACCTCGTGCGCTGGTTCTGGTGGCGGGTCAACGCGTGGTGCGAGGTGGTGGCCATGGTCAGCTCCTTCGCGGTGTCCCTGGTCTTGCTGGTCCTGGCCAAGAACGGCGTGCACCTGAGCACGCACGCAGCACTTCTCGTCACGATTGCGGTCACCACCGCGTCCTGGGTCTCGACCGCGTTCCTGGGGCCGGAGACGGACCGCGCGGTCCTCGCGTCTTTCTTCCTGAAGGTTCGGCCCTTTGGCCCGGGCTGGGCGCGGGTCCGCGAAGCGGCCGGTATCCCCGAGGCCGCGGCCACGAGCGCGCGCGACAACATCCCCCTGGCCCTGCTCGGCTGGGTGGCCGGCTGCACCGTCATCTGGTCGGCCCTCTTCACGGTCGGGAACTTCCTCTACGGCCGGACGCCCCAGGCGCTCTTCCTGCTCGCGGTGTTCGTGGTCAGTGGCGTCGCCCTGCTCTACGTGGGTCAGCGCCTTTGGGCCGACGACACCGAGGCCCTGCCCTAGACTTCGCCCTTCTTCCTCCGGTCGGCCAGCCGCTCGCTGGACCGCAGGGCCAGGGCCAGGATGGTGCGGGTGGGCCAGCGGCGCAGCCGATTCCCAGCTCCTTCTCGATCCTTTTCCTGGGAGGTGTAGAAGCGGGACCTACCCCCCCGCTCCGGGCTTCGTGGCCCGCCAGACGTAAGCAACCACCACGTGCCCCACCGCCACCAGGAGCAGGCCAAACCCCGGCATCAGCAGCCAGCGGGAGCCCAGTCGGCGCTCCAGGACCGCGCGCCCCGGCGTGGCGGGATCGACGTAGACGTTCACGGGATCGCCGACGTCGTACCTCTCGTCGAAAGCCTGCATCTCGCCGCGGCTGGTGGCACCGAACACGACGTGTCCGGTGCGGAAGCGGCGGCCCGCGTGCTCGTAATCGTAGTACACGGTGAGACCGCTGGTCCGTCGGAAGGATCCAATCCACGCGATGCGGCCGGGGACCGCAGGCCACGAGCCCGACGCACGCTGCGCGCGCCACTCCTGCACGCCGGCCGCCCAGAAAAGGACTCCACCGCCGAACCCCACGAAGGCGCCCAGGAAGATCGCCATGAACAGCCAGACCCCGAGCTCGCGCCCGGCGAGGCGACGGTAGAGGAACCCGCGGCCCCGGGCGCTCAGGCCCGTGGTCCGATGTGGGCGTCCATACGCTCAGGGCCCAAGGCGCGCGGCGACGTCGTAGCCCATCTGGCGGAGCAGCATGAGCGACAGGGCCCGCTCGAAGTGGAAGAGCGGCTGGAAGACCGTCTGCATCACGACCGGGAGGAAGCCGAGGCAGCAGGTGAGGCAGCCGCCGATCACGACCACGAGCCCGGTGGTGACCACTACGAGGAGCTTGAGGAGCAGGTACAGAACGAACGCGCCCGGTTGTGCGACGACCAGCGACTCGAGCAGACGCGCCGCCGCGCCGCAGGGCAGCCCCGTGGCGAGCTGGAGGGGCGCCACGAAGTCGCGCAGGGCGAGGCCGGCGAGCGCCAGCAGGGGCAGGGCGAGCGCGAGCAGGGTCAGCACCGGGACCATGCCCGCGAGCATCAGCCAGAGCCCAGACCCTTGCAGGCGGCCGGCGACGAAGGCGAACGCGGTCAGGGCGACGAGGCCGCCGGCGAAGAGCGCCGTGAGGACGATGGCGAACGAGATGCCAAGGCTCCAGCCGAGGTAGGACGAGGCCGCGGCCGCGTGCTGCCGCCAGGGCCGGCTCAACTCGGCGCGCCCGGTCGCGACCGCGTCCGCGTACATGAAGACGCCGCGCGCGTTCAGCCACAGCACGACCACCGTCACCAGGCCGAAGACGAGCAGCCCGAGGACGGCGCCCAGGGCGACCAGCGTGGCATGGGCCGCGAGCCACTCGGATGCGCGCTCTAGCCAGGCGCTGAGGTTGCCGCCGTCGGAAGGCCACGGTCCTCCCGGTTCGGCGGGCCCGTGGACGCCTCCCCCGCCGCTCGAGCCACCGCCGCCCCGGAAGGTACGGCCGCACTGGTCGAGGAACGCCAGGAGCCCGAGCACGAGCCACTTCTCCAGGCGAATCGGGAACAGCTGGCTCCGGGTGTGGTGAAACGCGGCGCGGGCCGCATCGACCGGTGAGACCGTGAGGGAGGGCGGCGGCGTGGCCATCGGGACCTCCTAGGTGCGCGTCGCCACGAGTCTACACCCCGAGCCGCTCAGCCGCCCGCACTCGACTCCGCCGCGGGCATGGGGTCTAGTTCCGGCTCAAGGAACCACCTCGATCCCCTGGCAGCCGGTGACGCCCATGACGGTCGCGCAAATCTTGAAGAATCCCAGCGCCACCGGGTAGACCGTCTGGTTGAAGGGCTGATCCGGCCACTGCCTCAGGTAGACGAGCTCCTCCCCTCTCTTGAAGCTCCACGTGATGTCAGGACCGTGGATCTGGATGGGGACGTCGCGACCGTCGGGATCCTTCGGGGTCGCGGTCAGGAAGCCATCACAGTCCATGGGGAGCTTGTTTTCGGCCTTGTTGGGAGGCGTGATGCCGGGCGAGCATCGGATGCCGAAGAATGAGATCCGGATGTAGGAGAGCGTCTCCGCCGGGGCCAACGGGAAGGAAGCCGGCGTGCACGTGTCGCGGTAGATCCAGACCCCGCGGGGGGTGTAGCCCCGGGTGGTCAGGACCTGGTAGTCCTCACTGAAGTCGTTGCTCTGCTTCACCTGGAGGTACGCGTTCGTGAAGTCCATCCGGGCGCAGAACCCTGCGGCGCCCAGGGTGTCGGCCAGGCCCTGGTAGTAGGCGTCCTCGTCGAGTACCCGGTAGGAACGTTCTCCGGCCGCGTCGTTCAGGTTGAAGAGCCCGGGGCGCTGCCTGATGAGATCGTCGATCGCGCCGTCCACCGCGCCGAAGAAGGCCATGCCGCCTTTGCCGCATTGCGCCCGCACGGTTCCGTCCCCGATGCGGTCACACGCGTTGGCGGCGGCGACGGGGTTCGGGGAGGGCGCTGGGGCCGGGCTCACGGTGGCGGTCGGCGTCGTAGTGCCTCCGGCGGGCGACGAGCCCCCACATCCGGTGGCCACGATGGCTTGAATTCCGACCAGCACGGCGAGTCCCGCCTTGTAGTCCGTTCTCATCCATTCCCCTCCTCGTGTCACTCGATGCCCGGGCGGCCTAGAACCAGGACGGGCTGCAAGTGGTCACGTACTTCCGCAGACGCCGTTCTTCACGAGGTCCTCGGCCACCGCCCGCAGGCGTCGGGGCCGGGCACTTGGGATGGCAGGTCGGAAACCGAGCCTGACGCACGAAACCCGACCGTTAGAGAGGACCGCCGTGGGCCTGTCAACCGGAACTATTCCTATTGTTTTGTATTACTTAACGTCTCGATTGGCTACCGTCGCGTGGGCTGGCCGGCTGCGAGAGTCCTCCCCGTGGCGGCCCCCCGGGATCTGTCGTAGAGTGGGCGGGCGTGACCCAGCTCCTCAAGCAGCAGCTCGTCGGCGCTCACGTGCGGCGCTTGCGCACGGAGCAGCGCACGTCCCTTCGCAAGCTGGCGGGACAGACCGGGTTCTCCCCGAGCTTCGTGTCGCAGGTGGAGAACGGACAGGTCTCGCCCTCGATCAGCTCGATGGAGAAGATCGCGACGGCCCTGGGCGTGACCATGGGCGAGTTCTTCGCGGCCGCAGCCCAGGGAGAGGGCGGGCTCATCGTTCGGGCGGCCGACCGCGCCGCCATTGGCAGTTGGTGGTCGAGCGCCGAGATCGAAGCTTTGAGCCCGATGACCGCAAGTCACAGCCTGGAACCAGTGCTCATCACCCTGAAGCCGGGCGGGCGCAGCGGCAAGCATCCCTATCCGCATCCTCGCGAGGAGTTTGCCTTCGTGCTCGAAGGACAGGTGAGCCTGACGCTCGGACCGGACAAACACGCCCTGGGAGCGGGTGATTCAGTGACGATACTGCCCCGAGAGCTGCGGCTTTGGGAGAACCCGTCTCCGGCCCTGGCGCGCGTGCTCATCGTTTCGATCCGAGGCAGCAGCGCGATCGAAACCAGCCGGCCCGAAGGCGGCTGAGGCTGTTCGCGCAAACTGAACACCCTTGCGTAAAAAGTTGTGGCCGCGGTCGCGAGCCCTTCGCTCCGCCCGGTCGAAAGCCTTGCCGCTATAATTCGACGCCGGTATGAACCTCCTGGGGCCGGGCCCGCGGGCGCGCTCGATCCTCGGCGCGTCGGCAGTCCTGGTGATGCTGAGCGTCGCCGTGCCGGGCCGGCCCAGCGCGCCTTCGGTCCCCGCCAGCCCCAACGTGATCCTCGTGATCGTCGACGGCCTGGGGGTGCTTCCCCACTCTCCGGGCCTCGACCGCCTCGCGGCCCACGGACGGCGCTTCGAGAATGCCTACGCCACCGCGGCCACGAGGGGTGCGGCACGCTGGTCACTGCTCACGGGGCTGCGCCCCGAGAAGACCGGCGTCTTTGGCGAGGCCGACGAGCTCGGCGAGGCGACCCCCCTCCACCAGTACTTCCAGGCCAAAGGCTACTTCACGGCACGCGTCGGCTCCGTCTACTCGGGTCCGATCGCGGCAAAGCTCCGTTGGGACCGGGCCGAGGACCCGCCCGGGGTCCAGGCGTCGCGGCGGGCCGTCGAGATCCTCGGCGAAAGCCGCGACCGCCCGCTGTTCCTCGCCGTGGGCCTTCGCGCCGAGGAGCGCGGCCTCGCCCCCCGCGCCGCAGTCCAGGCGCCAGCGAGAGGTGGGGCCACGACCCCGGTCCTGCCCGCGATCGCGCTGGCCTCCCTTGACCGGTTTGCCCGACCCGGAGGTGTCCGCCGCCCGCGGGCCCTGCCCATCGACGCAAGGAAGCGACAGGCGGAGGCGCTCGCGGCCCGTGCGGCGGCCGTGGAGGCGCAGCTCAGCGTCCTCGCCGATGCCCTCGACCGTTCCCAGGGCTGGACCAACACCGTGGTGGTGGTCGTGGGCGATACGGGCGCGGACCGCGGCCTGCACGGTGCGCTGCCGCGGACCGACGTGCTCTTCGACGACGTCCTCCACGTGCCCCTGGTCGTCGCCGGGTTGGCCCTCGACCAGCCGGGCGTCCCCACCGCGGCCGTGGTGGAATCGATCGACGTGTACCCGACCCTCCTCTCCCTCTGTGGCCTTCCCACGGTCCCGGGCCTCGAGGGGAAGAGTCTGGTCCCCCTGCTCCACGATCCGTCGGCCCCCCTGAAGCGTGCTGCTTTTTCCGCGGCGGCCCGCGAGGCGGGCGAAATCGGCCGCAGCGCCCGGACCTCGAGGTACCGCTACAACGAATGGCCCGATGGCAGCGAGGAGCTGTACGACCACGACGCCGACCCGCGTGAGCTCGAGAACGTGGTCCGCGTCCCGTCGCAGTCGACGGTGCGGGAGGAGATGCGACGCCTCATCGGCTCACGGTTCGAGACGCCGGCCCCGGCCCAACCCGGCGAGCCGCCGGCGGGCACGGCCAAGCTCAACGTGCTCTTCATCATTCTCGACGACATGGGCCCGCAGATTGGGGCGCTGGGCTACCCGGTGAGCACCCCCAACATCGACCGCCTGGCGAAGCGAGGACGGCTCTTCGACCACGCCTACGCCCAGGTCGCCATCTGCAGTCCCTCGAGGTCGTCACTCCTCACGGGTTGGCGGCCCGAGCGCACCGACGTCTGGAACAACCTCACGCCCCTGGCTCAGCACTTCGAGGGTGCGACCCCCCTCCAGGAGCACTTCCACCGCCAGGGCTACTTCACCGCTCGCGTGGGCAAGGTCTACGAAACCATGTTCGCCCGGGACGTCCACTGGGATTTCGACGACGTGCCTCCACAGCCTCCGCCCGAGCCCGCGGGGGACGCCGCCCAGGACGAGGACAGCGTCCGCTCGAGCTGGTGGCAGGCCACGAACAACCCCGACGAGCAGGAGCCGGACGGAGCCCGGGCCCGCCTGGCCGCGCGGCTCATGGAAAAGAACAAGGACCGGCCGTTCTTCCTGGCCGTGGGCTTTGGCAAGCCCCATGTCCGATGGGTGGCCCCGAAAAAGTACTTCGACCTCTATCCGCCGGAGAGCATCGTGCTCCCTGACGAGCCACACGACCAGCTCGCGGGCGTTCCCGCAATCGCGGTGAAGAACCGCCCCCAGGAAAGGCCGGGCGTCATGCTGCTCGGGCGCGAGCCCGCCGGCATGAACCCCGATCCTCGCTTCCGCCGCGAGGCCACCGCCGCCTACTACGCCTGCGTCAGCTTCGTCGATGCGCAGGTGGGCGGCCTGCTCGACACTCTCCGGCGCTTGGGACTCTGGGACCGCACGGTGGTGGTGCTCCTCGGCGATCACGGCTATCACCTCGGCGAGCATGGAGGTCTCTGGAGGAAGGACACCCTCTTCGAGCAGGCGCTGCGGTCGACCCTCGTGGTGGCGGCTCCCCAGGTCCGCGACCCGGGACGAACGAGCAAGGCGCCCGTGGAGTTCCTGGACGTCTACCCCACCCTCGTCGATCTCGCGGGGCTCCCGCCCGTGCGGGGCCTCGACGGCGCCAGCCTGCGGCCGTTGCTCGAGGACCCGAACGCGGGGTGGAGGCCCGCGGCCGTCTCGTTCCGCAAGGCCAAGGCACCCACGTTCGGGGTCAGCGTCCGGACAGATCGCTACCGCTACACCCAGTGGCCCGACGGTAGCGAGGAGCTGTACGACCACAGGGGCGACCCGGATGAGGTTCAGAGCCTGGTTGGGAATCCCAAGGCGGCCGAGGCACTCGAGGAGATGCGGCGCCTTCGTGTGGACGGTCCGTCCTAGACCCCGAGACCACCCCCTGCCAAAAAAGATTGACAGAGCGAGGAGTTATGTGTAATGGTCTAATGTGAATTCTAGAAGACGAGGAGCAGGCATGCGCAAACTCCCGGTCGGAATTGTTTTCGCGCTTTGTTCGGTGGCGCTGATCGCCTGCACCCGGCTCATCACCGAGGAGCTCCCGACGACTCCCATCGGGCCGGGGAACCCGGGGACTCCCGGGACTCCGCAGCCCGGGGCGACTCCCACCCCGATCACCCTGAAGCCGGCGCCCTCCCCCACTCCGACGATCATCCCGACGCCGACCCCAAAACCCACGCCCTCTGCTGATCCGACGCCGGACCCGCGCACCTCGGAGTGCGTTCCGGAGCCACCCCCCCTGGCCCGGATCAACGTCAAGGTCCATAACGACCAGGGCGAGAAGAAGGTCCTCGATTCGGCACCCAACGTCTGCTCGGGAGGGCCCGGATTCGAGAAGTTCTGCGAGACGATCATGAACGACCCGAGCCGCCGCTGCTGCCCGCCCCGGCCCGAAGGGCATCCTCAACGGGAGTCGTGTGACGCGTTCCTCATGGGCCACGCCAGGGATACGGGCCGCGTTGGACCCACCTGGACGATGAACGGAAAGCCCTGCGTGGACAGCGACTCGACCGTGGTCCCCCGGTGTGTCAACCACCCCACCAACCAGTACCTCCTCTTCATCTACGGCAAGGGGAAGCTCACGGCCTGCGCCGAGAACGGGTACTGCGGCGAGATCACGATCCAGTAGAGTCCAGGGACGCCCTCGCCTCGCCCCTATTCGTAGCGAAGCGCCTGTTGCGGGTCGATGCGGGTCACCCGGTTGACGGGGACCCACGCTGCGAAGAGGGCTGCCGCCAGCATCAAGGAGGAGATGCCGCCCAGGACCACCGGGTCGACCGTGGTCAGCCGCCAGAACATGGCGTTGAAGGCCCGGCTCAGGCCGAAGCCCCCGAGCGCGCCCAGGGCCACGCCGAGCAGGATCGGCCTGAGCGACTGGGCGAGCAGCATGGTGACCACGTCGCGGGCCCGGGCCCCCAGGGCCATGCGGATGCCGAACTCGGTGGTCCGCTGCCCCACCACCCACGAGGTCACGCCGTAGACGCCTACCATGGCGAGCAGGATCGCGAGGGTGCCGAAGAACGTGAGGAGCGAGGCGAAGAATCGGCTGTTCGTGACCGAAGGTGAGTTCGCGACGCGTCGCTCCATGGTCATGAAGTCGTGCGCCGCCTGGTCCTTGTCGACCTGCGCCACCGCGCCCTCGATGCCCTTCACCAGGCTGAGCGGGTCCACCGAGGTGCGCACCGCCAGAACCTTGCGCGTGTGGATCCACTCGTCCTCCCGGCCGTACTCGGAGAGGTGCTGGCGGAAGGGAATGTAGACCGCGGCCGGGGTCTCGTTGAAGAAGCTCGGGTAGGTGACGTCGGCGACCACCCCCACGATCTCCCGCGGCTTGGGCTCCGCGACAGAGCCCGGACCATCCGAACCGATGGTGATGCGGATGGCCTGGCCGATCGCGTCCTGGCCGGGAAAGTGGCGATCGGCGAAGGTCTTGTTGACCACCACCACCCACGGGCCCGAGGCGACGTCCCGCTCCTCGATCCCACGTCCGCGCAAGAGCCGGATCCCGAGGGTGTCGAGGGCTTGGGCGTCCACCTCGTTCAGGTCCGCCTGGAGCCCGTGGCCCGGCTCGGGGGCAGGCCGACCCACGATGGCGAAAGGATGGCGCCACACGTCCATGGGCACGCGGCTGATGACGCCGGCCCGCGTCACGCCGGGCAGCGCCCGCACGCGCTCGAGCACCCCGTCGTAGAACGCCTCGGCCTGGGGCGTCACCAGGTTCATGTCCTGCGGCGTCTTGTCGAAGTACTTCGTGCCGCCGAGCAGGATGTCGGCGGTCAACAGGCCCTCGGTGGGGAAGCCGGGAAGGTTGCTCTGCTCGCGGAGGAACCCGCGCATCATGAGCCCGGCCCCGACCAGGAGCACCATCGAAAGCGACACCTCCGCGACCAGCAGCGCGCTGCGGCC
The DNA here is from genome assembly GCA_963760685.1 of uncultured Acidobacteriota bacterium. Taxonomy (GTDB): domain Bacteria; phylum Acidobacteriota; class Vicinamibacteria; order Fen-336; family Fen-336; genus CAVXEA01. The sequence continues at coordinate 567,998 of CAVXEA010000003.1, read as the reverse complement.
GCCGCGGCGTGAGCCGCTCCCGCCACGACCGCCTTCCTTCAGGACTTCGTTCAGGTCGACGCGCGAGGCCCGGAGCGCAGGCAAGCAGGCCGAACAGGAGGCTCGAAGCCACGGAGATCGCGAGCCCGAAGGCCAGCACCCGAGCATCCACCTGGATGTGGCGCAGCAGCTCGGGGAATCCGGAGGGCACGATGAGCGCGAAGAGGCGCGTCCCCCAGAAGGCGAGGACCAGCCCGAGGCCGCCGCCGACCAGGGAAAGCATCAGGTTCTCGGTGAGGAGCTGCTGCATGAGACGCCGGCGCCCCGCGCCCGCGGCCGCGCGCAGAGCCAGCTCCTTCTGCCGCGCCGCGCCCGCGGCGAGGAGCAGGTTCGCCACGTTGGCGCACGCGATGAGCAGGACGAAGCTGACGGCGCCGAGCAGGAAGGTCAGGGCGTTCCTGGCGCCGCCGAAGAACGCCTCGTGCAGGAGCTCCACGCGCGCGCCGGCGTTGCCCGGCTTCTCGCCGCGCGCCTCGAGGATCTGGCGGCTGATGAGCGCCGCCTCGGCCTGGGCCGAAGCCGGCGACACGCCTGGCTTCAAGCGGCCCGACCGCCATCATCCAGCGCGCCTGCGGGATCTTGCGCAGGTCGTTGGCCGCCCAGAAGGCGATGTCGTCTTCCCAGGGGACGAGCGCGAAGCCCTTGGGCATCACGCCGATCACGGTGCGGGACTCGCCGTCCACCCGGATCGTGGTCCCGATCACGTCGGGCGCGGCGCCCGAGACGGCGCTGCCAGGTGTCGTAGCTGACCACGATCGCGCGGGCTTCCTTCTGCTTGATCAAGTCGTTGAAGTCCTCGAGGCGATAAGTGCGTCCCAGCGTGGGCTTGACCCCTACGATCGCCAAAGCGTTGACGTCCACCGGCATCTGGAGCACCCGGCCCGTCTCGCTGGTCCCGGAGAGGGTGACCGGCGCGCCGTTGCCCTGGAACAGGCCAAAGGCCTCGAACGACCTTCCGCGCTCGAGCACGGCCTGCACGATCTCGAGGTCGGGCGGGAGCTGGTTGGCCCCGTGGTCCGGGTCCGTGTTCCAGAGGACGGCCAGGCGGTCGGCGTCGGCGAAGCCGAGCTGGTAGTTCGAGACCCTGTTCACCACGCTGTACATCGTGGTGGTCGCGCCGACGCCGAGACCGAGAGAGAGGCCCGCGACCGCGACGAGGGTGGGGTGACGCCGCCACAGGCGGAGCGAGTAGACCACGTCGGAGAGCCGGATCATCGTGCTCCTCCTTGGCGGGCCGAGCGAGGCCGCACCTGCCCCGGGGATTCGTCATGTTTAGACGCCGGTCGAGGAGCGCGGGTTCCCGTTTCTTTTCGCCGAGCGCGTCCAAATCCCTGGGCGCACTCGACCAACCCGCCTCGGGGAAGAGGCGGTGAGAATCAGTCCTTCCGGGCGGGGGAAGGCTCGGCCGCGTCGTAGACGAGGCGTACCTCGAGGGGGGCCCGGAGGCGCTTGTCCTCGAGGCGGACGACGTGCAGGATCTGCCTGCGGCTCGGCACCGCGGTCAGCAACTCGGTGAGCTTGCTGTCGTCCGCGACCTCGGTGACCACGAGCTGCGCTCCCTTCCACTCCGAGGTGCAGCGCAGCTTGCGGCCCAGGCGGCCCTCGCGAACGTGCTCTCGCCCGAAGTAGAAGATGCGCACCTCGTCATCGGCGTCGACGAGCTTGACCTGGGTCGGCGACTGATCGATCTCGAGCGTCGCGAGGGCGGGAAGCATCCCGAGAATGGCCGTGCGCAGCTCCCGACGGTCGACTTCTTCAGACGCCTTCCCGACGGTCTTGCCGCCCCCCAACGCCTCCAGAGCCTTGGCCTCCACGTCGTCGCTGATCTTGGGGTTGAGCGTCCAACGTCCCGCCAGGTTGGCGGGGGGCGCCTCCGCCGTGGCCGTGATCGAAGCGAGGCCAAGAGCGGCGCCGAAGACAGCGGGGACGAGCATGACGTGTTTCATCGAGAGCCTCCCGGCGAACGACTGGAGCATAGCACCCACCGGTCGGGCCACGGGCGCTAGCCGGCCGCGATCTTCTCCAGCAAGGGCGGCAGCGCGTGCAGGTTGGGGATCGTGAAGAACCTCCCCGCCGCGGTGCCCGCCGCGGGCGGCTCGGCCTGTTCGGCCTGCCAGGTGATCCGGTAGGGCACGTAGACGCCGAACCCGCCCAGGTCGAGCACGGGCAGGATGTCCGACTTCAAGGAGTTGCCGACCATCACGAACTCTTCGGGGGCGACGCCATGGCGCGCGAGAAGATGCCGGTAGATCGAGGTGTCCTTCTCCGAGATGATCTCGACCTCCTCGAAGTGGACCTCGAGCCCGCTCTTGCGGACCTTGCGCTCCTGGTCTCGCAGGTCGCCCTTCGTGATCAAGACCAGGCGGTGGCGCTTCGCCAGGGCTGGCACCACCTCCGCGGCGCCCTCGAGCAGCTCGACCGGGTGGTCGAGCATCCCCTTGGCGAGGTCGATGATCGCGTGGATCTCCTCGGCGCTGATCGCACCTTCGGTCAGCCCGATGGCGGTCTCGATCGAGGAGAGGGCGTGGGACTTGATTCCGTAGCCGAACCGTTCGAGGTTGCGCATCTCCGTGGCGAAGAGGGTGCGCTCGACGGTGTCGGCGTCGTGCCAGCGCGCCAGGAGCTCGCAGTAGCGCCGGTGCGCGTCCTCGAAGATCGACTCGTTGTGCCAGAGGGTGTCGTCGGCATCGAAGCCGATGGTGCTGATCTTGGGCATGGCGGAGGACCAAGCGCCATTCTGTCACAGGGGCCCGGGGGGAGTAGACTCACCGGCACCGGAAATGAGGGCCAGGGCCGACGACGTCCGGAGGGCCTATGCCGTGTTCGGCTTGCGGGCCGGTGCGCCCGTGGGACATGTCAGGAGGCGCTACAAGGCTCTCGCCCGACGGTGGCACCCGGACCGTCATTCCCGCGAGGCGGGCCATCAGGCCGAAGCCGCCTCACGCATGCGCGAGATCAACTCCGCCTATCGCTGCCTCGCCAACCACCTGGCCGGTCAGGCGGGACGCCCGACGGCCGGTGCGGGCTTCCTCGAGGGCTCGCCCGGCGTCGCCTCACCGAGCGGCCCTTTGTCGCGGCAGGAGCTCGATCGCCTGGTGCAAGCCATCGGCTCCGCAGGGCCGATCGACTGGCTGCTCGACGGCTTCGACCGGGTCGGCGGCGCCCTGTGGAGACTCCTGGTCGGCCTTTGCCTCCTGGCCTCCATCGCGCGCCTCTCGTTTCTGGTGGGAGGACGCGGTGCCGCTTCCGCCCTCCAGGACCCGACCTTCTTCCTCTCCGTGTCGCTCCTGGCTCTTCTGCTGGTGCGTGAGGTGAAGGCAAGCGGCGCGTTCCATCGCCAATAGTCCACTGGCCCCGGGTCCGCCGGCCTTTCCGGGCGGGGCCTCGTGTAACTTCCCGGGCACCTCCGCGTATCTTCCCCGAGCCCGCTCCATGACCGACTTCGAGGCCCTCTATGAACGTTACGCCCGCGACCTCTACCGTTTCGCGCTCTACCTGTCGGGCAGCTCGGCCCAGGCCGAAGACATCGCGTCGGAGACCTTCGTGCGGGTCTGGACGAGCCGCGACGCCATCCGGGCCGCGAGCGTCAAGGCCTACCTGTTCACCATCGCCCGGAACCTGCACGCCGACGGCCGGCGCCACGAGGCCCGCCAGGTCGAGCTTCCCGAAGGCCTCTCCGACACGGCTCCGGGGCCCGATGCCCTTGCGGAGGCCCGACAGGAGCTCAGGGCTGTGCTCGCGGCGCTGCAAGACCTTCCCGAGCCGGACCGCGCGGCCCTGCTGATGCGGGCCCAGGACGGTATCCCCTACGAAGAGATCGCCACCGCCCTCGGCCTGTCGCTTCCGGCCGTGAAGGTGAAGGTCCATCGGGCACGACTCCGCCTCGCGGCGCTTCGTGGTGCCAGGAGGAAATCATGATGACGCCCACCCGAGACGTAGTCGTCGACCTTTGGCCTCTCTATGTCTCGGGCGAGGCCAGCGCCGACACCCGAGCGCTGGTCGAGACGTTCCTCGAGCAGGATCCCGAGTTCGCGGAGCGGCTCCGCGAATCGGAGAGTGCGGCACTCCATCCCCCCGCCGCACTCGCCCTTCCACTCGACCACGAGAGGGCCACCCTGCTGCGCACCCAGAGGCGGCGGGCGCGTCAGTCGATGCTCGTGAACAGCCTGGCTCTGCTGGCCAGCGCCGCCATGACCGCCCTCTATCTCTGGGGCCTCGTCCCCCATTGGGCTTACACGTCTGCGGCGCTCGGCCTCCCCCTTCCCAGAGGGATGAACCTCGCGATCCAAGCCTCGGTCTGGATCCTGCGGCTGGGCATCCCGCTGGGCTTACTGCTGGTCCCGCTCGTCTTTCTCCTGCGGAAGCACATCAAGCTCCCGGCGTTCCTCGAGTCGGGCACGGTCTTGGCGATCGCGACGGGGGTGGCCCTCGTCCTGGCCCAGCTCTGCTGGCTCGCACTGCTCAACGAAACCTCGGTCGCGATGGAGGCCGCCTACAAGGCCCTCCTCGCGAGCCGGCGCTGACCGCCCGCCTCCCCCTACTCGAAGTAACCGTTCACGTCGATGATCACATGGGTCGTGCCAAAGCTGACGTTCTTGACCGTGGCCTGCCCGGTGGGGGACAGCACGATGATCGCGTTGTTGGCTCGAGTCTGGCCTCCGAGGAAATTGAGGACCGAGGTCGCGGGGGCGATCTTGTCGGAGGGGAAGATCTCGATGAAGCCCAGCCCACCCGGCTGGGCCACGGTGATGTTGGCCGAGATCGCGATCGCGGTGTCCGGAACCCCGCAGGAGCCGGTCATGGTGAAGATCCGTAGCTCGCCGGCGGCAAAGGCTCCAGACCCCTGGCGCGAATCGGAGAGACGGCAGGGCTTGAGCGTGAAGAAGCTCCGGGGATCGCCGACCGTCGCCGTACCCTGGCCCCGTCCCAGGAGCGCCCCCTGGGGGTTCGTGAGGACGAGGAAGAAGGTCTCCTTCCCTTCACGCAGGGTGTCGGCCAGGACATCCACGGGGATGGTCTTCGTCTGATCGCCCGGTTGGAAGACCAGTTGCCCGGTCGCGGAGGTATAGTCCGATCCCGCGTTGGCCGTCCCGTCCACGGTGTGGTAGTCCACCCAGACCGTGTGGAACGCCGGGTCGGAGAGGCTCACCACGAACCCTGCGCTCCGGACGCCGGTACGGGGCTCGGACACGCCCACGTCGGCCACCGAGAGCGAGAGTGGACCCGCGGCTCCGTCGTCGTCCTTCAGGACGATCTGGATCTGGGACTGCGCCGGCACCGCGTTCGTCGGAGCCCCCAGCGATAGAGTGAACGACTCGTCCGTCTCCGGATCGTTGTCGAGCACCGTCTGCACCACGAGTTGCTTGAGCGTCTCTCCCGGAGCGAAGAGCAAGGTCCCGGAGAGGCTCAGGTAATCCGACGGGGACTGGGCAGTGCCATCCGTCGTCTGGTAGGTGACGCTCACGGGCAGCGCACTCGGCGAGGAGAGCTGGACGAAGAAGGTGAGGGCCTGGGTCGGCGGGCCGCCGGTGGGATTCCCCTCGTTGATCGTCAACACGCCCGCGGTCTCGCCGCCGGTCAGGGTCAAAATGGGCAACGGGTCGATCTTCCGGCAGGCCGAGAACTCCGAGGTGTCGCCCTGCGGGCTGGTGGCGGTCGCGGTGAGGTACTTCCCGGCGGTGGTCGCGGCGAACCCGCTGGAGATCTGGATCACGGCCTGGCCGCCCGCGTCGGTCGTGACGGATTGGCCGTCGAGCCTCGAGACGCCTTCCCCGTAACCCGACGGGTCGCACGCATCGCTCACGTAGAAGTCCAGGAAGAGCGCGGTGTTCGGGGCGCCCGAGAAGGCCCCGCTGATCCCGGTCGTGGTCGGGGAGGTGGTGGCCCTCGTCAGCACCGGGTAGTTCTGGAGGCCGTTGGCCCCGCTGTCCGCGTCACCCGCGTCATTCGGCGTGACCCCGTCGGCGCCCAGCTCGATCCCCAGCAGCCCGTTCGCTTGGATGGAGTTGAACCGAATCGTGTTGTGGAGACCGGCCGAGACCTGCACGCCCTGGGTGTTGTTCTGGGCAATGAGGTTGGCGTTGAGCACGTTGTTCGAGCCGCTCAGGACGAGGATGCCGTTTTCTCCGTTGGGAACGGGAGTGGTGGCGTCGGCTCCCACTCCAATCAGGTTGTCGGTCACGAAGTTGGAGTCGGCTCCGGCCTCGAGGCGGACGCCCGCGCGGCCATTGCCTGAGAGCAGGTTGCCCCTCACCAGGTTGCTCGAAGAGCCGCTGACGCGAATGCCGCTCCCCCCGTTGGGCCGGGCCAGAAGACCGGTGGCGTCGGTGCCGACGAAATTGCCGGAGATCTGGTTCGTGCCCGGACCCGTGATCTCGATGCCGTGCCCTTCGAACCTGTTGATGGCCAGACCCGTCACGTCGGTGAGACCTGCGCCCAGCCGGAGACCCGCGATGCCCAGGCCGGCCGAAGTGCCGTTCAGCTCCACGAGTGGCTTTGCCGTGTAGCCGGGCTGGGTCGTAGCGTCGATGACCACGGGTTCCGCCACCGCGGGGAGGGGCGAGAGAATCGCAATCGTGTGCGCGCCCGGCCCGGGGATCGCGAATGAGATGGTGTCACGCTGCCCAGGGAGGTTCAGCGCAGAGTTGGCGAAAGCAATGGCCTCCCGCAAGCTGCAGTGGGTCGCGTTGCACACGCCGTCGTCGATGTCGTTGGCAGAGTTCACGATGATGTCCACGACCAGGATGGTGAAGGTCTGGGCCGCGCTGGTGTCGATGCCGCCATTGGCCGTCCCCCCGCTGTCCATCAGGCGCACCGTGATGGTGGCCACGCCGTTCGCTCCCGGGGCCGGGTCGAAAGTCAAAGTGCCGCTGGGGCTCACGGCGGGCTGGGCCGTGAAGAACTCGGGATGGTCGCTGGTTACGAGGAAAGTCAGGATCTGGGCCGACTCGTTGGCGGGTCCGCTGCTGATCGCCGTGGCCCAGTTGTCGACCGACGTCGGCGCTCCGCCCACGACGTGCTGGTTCGGTCCCTTGGTGAAGCTCGGCACGTCGTTGACCGAGTTGACGGTGATGGCCACCGTCACAGTGGCGGAATCGGCAACGCCATCGTTGGCGTGGTACGTGAAACTATCGACGCCGTTGAAGTTCGCATTGGGGGTGTAGCTGAAGGCCCCGGTGGCCCCAATGAAGGTGAACGCAGCAGCGTTCGACGGCCCAGAATCCAGCACGGCGGTAAGCGGGTCGTTTTCCACATCCGTGTCGTTGGCGAGAACGCCGGTGAGGGCGGGCACGCTGAGAGTGCCTGGGTCCTCGTTCGTCGTGTACGCATCCTGGTTCGCCACCGGCGGATCGTTCACCGGGTTCACGGTGAGATGCACGGTGGTGATGCCACTCAAGGTCGGCCCGTCGGAGAGCTGGTAGGTGAAGGTGTCGAGCCCGTTGTAGTTGAGGACCGGCGTGTACGTGAAGGCGCCGGTCGTGATGTTGAAGACGGTCAGCGCGCCGTGGGACGGCGCGGTGAGGATCGCGATCGTCACCGGGTCGCCGTCGGGATCGGCGTCGTTGCCGAGGACGCCCGGAGCCGGAACGACCAACGGGGGCGTGTCTTCGTTCGTGGAGTAGAAGTCGTCGGCGGCGACGGGGGGGCAGTTCGGAAGGCGGGCGTCCGTGTCCACGGCGACGTCGTCCCCAAGGTTGGTGTCCACCACGCCCGGCGGCGGCGCCGCGACCACCGTGTTGACGAGGACTCCGACGGTCGCGAGCGATGGCGTGGCCGTCACGATGAAGGTCGCGGTCCCTCCCACCAGTAGGTCGGCCGTCGTGTTCAGGCTGCCGTTCCCGCTCGGCGCGGCGCAGGCCGAGCCGGCGCTCGCCGTGCAGGTCCAGGTGACGTTGGTCAGATCGGCGGGGAAGGCGTCCACCACCGACGCCCCGATCGCGGCGTCGGGTCCCGCGTTCGTCACCTGGATCGTGTAGGTCAAGCCCAGGCCGGGGCAGTACGTGGGCAGGGCGTCGGACTTCGTGATCCCGAGATCCGCCAGGAGCGGTGCCGTGGTGTTGACGGCCAGGGCCATGCTGTAGGTCCGCTGGCCAGCGGGAAGGATGGTCACCGTCGTCCACTGGAAGCCGCCCGTGAAGTCGCCCGGACCGAAGGGCAAGCCGCTGTTGTCGAAGTTGCTGACAGCCCCGTCGCCGAGCACCGTGCCCACCCTCGTTCCGTTGTAGTCGCGCACCAGGAACGCGTTGGCGCCGGCACCGCGGTATTCGGCGACAGCGCCACCGGGGTCGGTGAGGTGGATCCAGTTGTTTCCGGTTACCAGCGTCGCGGAATCGTCGCCCGCGGTGGGCTGCAGGTCGACATCGACCATGTTGAAGACGTCGATGTCGAGAGCCAAGCCACCCGGGTTCGTGATCGTGAGCTGCCCGATCACGTAGCCGGAGGGGCCGCCGCTGTTCACGACGGTGTATACGAGCTGGGCGTTGAAGCCGCGCCCGTTGACGTCAGTCCAGCCGAGGGTGGCGACGTTGCCGACGTAGGACTGAGTGGTGGGCGTCGGGAACGGCGTCTCCGCCGCGTCCCCCTGGATGCGATACCACCAGCCGGTCTCGAAGAGATGATCCTGGGTCAGGGTGGCCGAGACGCCGGTGAAGTTCGCCGACGGCGTGTTGTCGAAAGCAGAGGCGCTCAGGACGAAGCTGGCGGGAGGGTCGGTGATGGTTCCCTGGGCCCGAGCCACCGCGGCCGGCACAAAGAGCGTGAACGCGAAGCACGCGACTCTCTTGAACATGGCGACCCCCGCCCAGAAAGGCGACGTTCGGCCCTGCGGAAAAACGCCGGACCGCCCGTGCCTTGGGCACCCTCCAGCCGATCTCCGGGCCCTGGAGAACTCCAGGTGCCCACCTGATTCGATCGCCGTCGCCGCTCGTAACCCGGTTGGCGGCTCTACGCAGAAATCCGGCTCCACGCAGAAACGGATCGCCTCACGTTGACCCAGAGCGGTCCGAGCGAACCCAGTGTTTCGCAGTGATGTGCGTCACACGAATGTTAGTGCGGATACGCTACGCCTTGCCCTGCCGGGAGTCAAACGTTTTTGTGGGGAGCCTCCGCGCGCTCGAAACCGCGCCCTGGCCTCCGTGATCTCGCCGGTTCCGAGGGCGGGTGCGACTACGGGAACTGCCCCAGGGCCAGGAGCAGGTCCAGACGGGCTTGCCGCAGCCGGTCCTCGGCGACGGCCGCCACGATCTCCGTGTTGCGGGCCTCCTGCTGGGCCTGGACCACCTCGATGTTGCTCGTGGCCCCGGCCTCGTAGGCGATCCGGGTGATCCGGAGGGCCTCGCCCGCGTCCTGCGCGGCCCGCTGCGTCGCGGCCACGATCCGCTCGTTGTGCGCCACCGCTTCCTGGGCCACTCGAACCTCGGAGCGGGCCTCGACCTTGACCGCGTCGAGCTGGAGTCGCGCGGTCTCCCGGTCGGCGATGCGCGCCCGCTTCGTGGGGCGGAGGGTCCCGTCGAAGATCGGGAGCTGGAGCTGGAAGGTCGCCCGCCAGGTCTTGGCCGGCTCGAAGAAGCCGGCGGGGTTGACGTACTGCGGCGTGAATGACGCGATTCCGGTGGGGAACCACAGGGTCCAGGAGTCGCGCACCACGCGGTCGGCCGCGTCGGCCTGGGCCGTGAACAGTCGGACATCCGGCCTCTGCAACAGCCAGGTGTCGTTCGTCGGAGGCACCGCCGGCTTCAGGTCGGGATCGCCGTTCGCGTCCACGGGACCGTCTGCGAAGAGGGCGACGCCGAGGGCCTCCTGGGCCTGGCGAACGCCGAGGTCCGTGAGCTCGACCACCCCCTCGGCGGTCGCGAGCTGCTGGGACGAGCGCACCTGGTTCAGGCGGCTGCCCTTTCCGCCCTCGAGGCGGGCGGTCGCGTAGTCGGCCAGGGCCTTGGCGGTATCCAGGTTGCGGACCGCGATCTCCCGCTGACGCTCGGCGGCGATGACGGCGAGGTAGGACTGCGCGGCGGTCAGGGCCACCTGGCGGCGCGTCTCTTCCGCGGAGATTCGGGAGACCGCGACCTGGTCGGCCGCCTGGTTCTTGGCCGCCCACTGCGCGGTCGCGAGGAACTGGTACGAGAGGGTCGCGTTGAAGGTCGACTGCACGCGCGGCTGGGTGACATTGCCGGCGAAGCCGCGCGCGTCGTCGAGGATCACCGTTCCCGCGCGGCCGTAGAGCGAGCGGAAGGAAGACGGCCTTCGACTGGTCGAGCAGCGCCTGGGAGCGCAGGATGGCCTGGGCCGCCTGGCCGATCGTCGGGTTGCGTTCGACCGCACGCCGCACCGCCTCGTCGAAGGTCGACGCGTTCGAGGACCGGCGGGCGCGGGCAGCCGGGGCCGCCGGGAGATCCGTCTGCGCGGCGGCCGGGATGCGCGCCGCCGAGGAGGAAGCCGGCGCAGAACGCCGGAAGAAGCCGCCTAGACATGGGCCTCTCCGGGAACGGCGGGCGCCTGCAAGTCGTCCTCGGCCTTCCGGCGCACCTTGCCGGGCGCCAGCGAGCGGATCACCACGTAGAGCACGGGGATGAAGAAGATCGAGAGGAACGTCGAGGCGATCATCCCCCCGGCCACCGAGGTGCCGACCGAGTTGCGGGCTCCGGCGCCGGCGCCCGTGGCCAGGGCCAGGGGGAAGACGCCCAGGATGAAGGCGAACGAGGTCATGAGGATGGGTCGCAGGCGGATGCGGCCGGCCTCGACCGCGGCGTCCGGATCGACAGGCCCCGCTCGCGCAGCTGCTCGGCGAACTCGACGATCAGGATCGAGTTCTTGGCCGCGAGGCCGATCAGCATCACGAGGCCCGACCTGGCAGAACACGTCGTTGGACAGACCCCGCAGGAGCTGGGCCCCGAGGCCGCCGATGACCGCCAGGGGCACACCCAGCAGGATGATGAAGGGCAGCACCCAGCTCTCGTACTGCGCGGCCAGGACCAGGTACACGACGATCAGGCTCAGCGCGAAGATGTAGACGACCTGCGAGCCCGCCTTCACCTCCTCGAGGGACTGGCCGGCCCAGGCGAAGTCGAACCCCGGCGGCAGGGCCTCCCGCGAGAGCTGCTCCATGGCGCGGAGCGCCTCGCCCGAGCTCCGGCCCGGTGCGGGCACCCCGTTGATCTCCGCCGAGCGGAACAGGTTGAAGTGGCTGATCACCTGGGGCGCCGTGGTCTCGCTCACCCGCACCACCGTGTCGAGCGGCACCATGGCACCGTTCGCGGCCCGCGCGTAGTACTCGCGCAGGTCGTTCGGCTGCGCGCGGTACTGCTGGTCGGCCTGGACGTAGACGCGGTAGGCCCGGTTGTTGAAGTCGAAGTCGTTCACGTACGAGGACCCCAGGAACACCTGGAGGGCGTCGGTCACCTCCTGGAGGGGAAGGTTCAGGCTGCGGGCCTTCTCCCGGTCGATGTCGACCACGAGCTGCGGATCGCTCGCGCGGAAGCTCGAGAAGAGCCCCACCACCTGGCCGCTCTTGTTGGCGCGTCCCGATGAACGAGCCCAAGGTGCTGGCGAGGCCCGAGACGTCGCCCCCGGTCTGGTCGAGGAGCTCGTACTGGAACCCGCCGAAGACGGAAAGGCCCTGGATCCCCGGCGGCGCGAAGGGGATCACGAGGGCCCCGGGGATTCCCATCATCGGTCCGCGGACCCGGCCGAGCACGGCCGCCAGCGAGTGGCTCCTTCCGCGCCGCTCGTCGTAGCCCTTGAGCCTCGTGAAGATGAGGCCGTTGTTCGGGGCCGCGCCGCTGAAGCTGAACCCGACCACCGAGAAGGCGGCCTGGATGTCGGGATCCTTGAAGAGCACGGCCTCCGCCTGCTGGGCGACGTTCGTCGTGTACTGGAGCGACGCGCCGGGCGGGGCCTGGATGACGGTGATGAAGTAGCCCTCGTCCTCGTCGGGCACGAAAGCCGTGGGCACGGTCCGGAAGAGCCACCAGGTGGCGAGGAGGCCCAGGCCGAAGAGGCCGAGCATGAGCGGGCGCAGGGAGAGCGCGCGCTTCAGCACGCGCACGTACGCTCGTGGTGCCGCCGTCGATCACGCGGTTCACCGCGGTGAAGAACCGGCCGTGGGTGTGGCTCTCCTTGGCCAGGAGCAGCGCCGAGAGGGCCGGGGTGAAGGTCACCGCGTTGAAGACGGAGAGGATCACCGCGAAGGCGATGGTGAGCGAGAACTGCTGGTAGAGCCGGCCCGTGGTTCCCGGGAAGAAGGCCACCGGCACGAACACCGCGACCAGCACCAGGCCGATGACCACGACCGCGCCGAACACCTCGCGCATGGCGTCGATGGCGGCGCGGTACGAGGTCTTCCTCATCTGGGTCATGTGGCGCTCGATGTTCTCGATCACCACGATCGCGTCGTCCACCACGATCCCGGTGGCGAGCACGATCCCGAAGAGGGTCAGGGTATTGATGGAGAAGTTGAAGAGCTTGACGAAGGCGAAGGTGCCGATCAGCGAGACCGGGATGGTGATGGTCGGGGATCAGGGTGCTGCGCCAGTTCTGCAGGAAGAGGAACATCACCAGGACGACGAGGGCGATGGCTTCGAGCAGGGTGATGAGCACCTCCTTGATCGACTCGCGCACGACGCCCACGTTGTCGAAGGCCAGCCGCCATTCGAGGCCCGGCGGGAAGGTCTTCTCCAGCCGGGCCATCTCCTTCATGACCCCCTGGAAGACGGCCAGCGCGTTGGCCGAGGGCAGGAGCTGGACGCCCGATGCCCGAGGCCTCGAGCCCCACGAAGCGCAGGTTGGACGAGTAGGTCTCGGCTCCGAGCTCCACCCGGCCGACGTCCCGGACCCGAACCAGGGCGGCCCCCGCGCCCGCCTTCACCACCACGTTCTCGAACTGGCTCGGCTCGGTGAGCCGACCGAGGGCCCGGACGCTCAGGCTGTAGGTCTGGCCGGCGTCGGCGGGGGCATCGCCCAGGGCGCCGGCCGCGACCTGGAGGTTCTGCTCACGCAGCGCCCGCACCACGTCCCCGGCGGTGATGCCGCGGGCGGCGAGCCGGGCCGGATCCAGCCAGAGCCGCATCGCGTACTTGCGCTCGCCGAAGATGAGCACGTTGCCGACCCCGGGGACCCGCTTGATGGCGTCCCGCACGTAGAGGTCCAGGTAGTTGCTGATGAACTGGCGCGCTGTACCGGTTGTCCTTGGAGAAGAACCCGAGACCGCCCATGAAGCCGGCGCTGTTCTTGGTGACCGTGACGCCCTGGGTACGGACGTCGGCGGGGAGGCGGCCCAGGACCTGGTTGACCCGGTTCTGGACGTCCACCGCGGCGAGGTCGGGGTCGCGCTCGATCTGGAAGAACACGCGTGATCGTGCTCGCCCCGCTGTTGGTGCTGGAGGACTGGATGTAGGTCATGCCCTCGACGCCGTTCACGACCTGCTCGATGGGAGTGGTGACCGCGCTCTCCACGGCTTGCGCGTTCGCTCCCGTGTAGAACGAGGTGATGGTGACCGCCGGTGGCGTCAGCTGGGGATAGCGGGCGATCGGGAGCAGGGGGATGCAGATCGCCCCCGCCAGGATGATGAGAAGGGAGCAGACGGTGGCGAGGATCGGGCGGCGGATGAAGACGTCGGAGAGCAAGGGCTACTCGCCCTTTCCGCCCGGGGCCGCGGGCGAAGCCGGGGCCGGCGATGCTCCCGCCCGGCTGACCATCACGGGCACCCCGTCACCGATCTTCTGCACCCCGGCGACGATCAGCCTCTCCCCGACTTTGAGCCCCGACCTGACGACGTAGTCGTTTCCGACCACGGCGCCGGTCTCGATCGCCCGCTGGCGGGCCACGTCCTTTCCGCCCTCCCCGCTCTCGGCCACGTAGGCGAAGAACTGGCCGTTGATGCGGTTGACGGCCACGAGGGGGACGGTCAGCGCCGGCGTCTCGTCCAGCCGATCCGGCAGCGGACGAACTGCTCGGTCCGGAAGGTGCCGGGCTTCTCCATGCTCGCCTTGGCCAGCACCGACTGGGTCTCCGGGTCGACGGAGGGCGCCACGAAGGAGATCTTCTCGGTCGAGGCCGACTTGCCCGCGGTCGTCGAGGAGGTGGACGGGAAGGCCGACCTTCAGAGGCCGCGGCCTGCTGGACGGGCACGCTGATGTAGACCTCGAGCCCCGCGTTCTGGTCGATGGTGGTGAGGACCGTGGAGCGGGTGACGCTGTCCCCGACCCGCACGGGGATGTCGCCCACCACTCCCGCGGTGGGTGCGGTCACCCCGTAGTAGGCGAGGGATACCTTCTGTTGGCGGATCTGGGCTTCGATCGCCTTGAGCTGAGCGTCGGCGTTGGAGAGCGCCGTCTGCGCCTGCTCCAGCTCCGACCGGCTCGACGCTCCCGCGTCGAACAGCTTCCGGAGCCGGCTCGCGTCCTGCTGCGCGTAAAGCAAGTCGGCCTCGCGCGCGGCCCGCACCGACTCCAGGTTGCTGACCGCGGCCTGCTGCATGCTGGGGTCGATCTGCATGAGCGCGGCTCCCGGCTGCACCCGGTCGCCCGACTGCACCAGGATCCGGGTGACGAAGCCCTCGACCTGCGGCTTCACGTTGGTCGACCGCCGCGACTTCACGGTCCCGACGTAGTCGGTCGTCTGCTCCACCGGGTGCTCCGCGAGGACGATCGCCTCCACGGGCACGGCGGGAGGGCCGGCGGCGGAGCCAGCCGCGTTGCCGCCTCCGCCGCAGGCGGCCAGGCCGGCCGTCCAGAGCAGCATGGCCAGGAGGCCACTACCGCTTCGGGGGACCGCACGATTCGCAATCGAGGGATGCTTCATGGCTCTCCCAACATCTCGGCTCGGGTAAACGATAGCACTCCGCTCGTCGGAGATGGAGCGTTGATGCTCAGCGTGGCCAGGGCTACAGCGCACGCAGAGTGCGGGCGACGTTCGCGCGCGCGGCCCTCATGGCGGGAGGCAGACCTCCGAGCGCCCCCATGAGAATCGCGAACACCATGCCCCTGGCCAGGAGGTCCGGCGTGATCCGGAACGCGAAGGCCAGGTGCGAGAAGGTCTGCCAGTTGATGGTCCCGGTGGTCAGGCCGTTGACCGGCATCACCGCGAGGCAGCCGAGAAGCCCCCCCACCCCGGCGATGATCAGCCCCTCGACGAAGAACGACAAGACGATGCTGCCCCCGCCGAAGCCGATCGCCCGCAGGACCGCGATCTCGCGCGCCCGCTCCGCCACCGCCGAGTACATCGTGTTGAGCGCTCCGAAGACGGCGCCCAGGCCCATGATCGCCGCGATGAGCATGCCCACGACCGAGATCAGGGTCGTCACCACCACCGACTGCTTCTCGTAGTAGTCGCGCTCCCGCTGCACCTGGAGGTTGAGGCGGGGGTCGCCCTTGAGCGTCGCCTCGAAGGCGGCGAAGTCGCCCGGCGACCGGAGCCGCACGGTGGCCGACTGGAAGACGTTGGTGGGCCGCTGGTAGAAGCCATCGAGCACGTTCGCGTCGGCCCAGACCTCGGAGTCGAAGGCGGTGCCCATGCCGTCGAACACCCCGACCACCGTCCAGGTCCCGGCGCCGATGCGGACGGTCGCGCCCAGGTCCAACCCGACGTACGCGTTTCGTGCGCCCTTGCCCACGATGGCCTCCGCCAGGCCGGGCTTCAGGAACCGCCCCTCCACGAGCTTCACGTGGGGACGCACCCCGAGCACCCGCGAGGAGACGCCGCGGACCTGGACGTTGGCGTCGGTCCCGGTGGTGCGAAGGGGGATGGCCGCGATGACCACGACCTCCGGGCTCACCAGGGGCCCCGACTCGTTGCGGGCGATCTGCGGCGCATCCTCCAGGATCCGGACGTCGGCCAGGGTCAGGATGCTCGTCATCTCCGTGTCGGAGCCGCCCCGCTGGACGATCACGTTCTCGGGAACGCCCGAGGAGGTCAACGTCGCCTTGAATCCCCGGGCCAGCGCAAGCATGGCCACGAAGACGCCCACCGTGCCCGCGATGCCGAGCACCGCCACCACCGACGAGCTCCAGCGCTCCCGGGCGCTCCTCAGGTTGTAGGAAAAGGGGATGGCCATGGTCACACCTTCCGCAGGGCGTCCACCACGCTCATGCGCATGGCGGAGATGGCGGGAAGGAGGCCGGCGAGAAGGCCCGTGCCCAAGGTCACGGCGACCCCGGCCAGGATGGCGCCCGCGGGCAGGTACATGAGCAGGATCCCGTTCGTGATGTCCTGGTTCCCGAGCCAGGCTCCGGCCAGGAGGCCGAGCCCCCCGCCCACGGCCGCGATGAGCATCGACTCGACCAGCACGAGACCGAGCACGAAGCGGTCGGAGTAGCCGACCGCCTTGTAGACCGCCAGCTCGGCGGTGCGCTCCCGCACCGCGATGGCCATGGTGTTGCCGGTGACGAGAAGCAGGGTGAAGAAGACGATGGAGCCGATCGCCATGATCAGGAACTCGATGTTGCCCATCTGCTTCACGAAGGCCGAGGCGAAGGCCGACTCGGTCTGGGTGCGGGTCTCCGAGGGCGAGTTCGCGAACTCCGTGTCGATGGCGGTGGCCACGGCCTGAGCCTGGTTGTGGTCGGCCACCCGGACCACGTACCACCCGACGATGCCCTTCCAGTACGCGGGCCCCTTCTCGAACAGGTAAGCGTGCTGCATCCAGAACTGGCTCTCGTCGTCCTGGCGCTTGGTCCCCCGGTAGATCCCGCGGACGTTGAAGTCCCAGCCCCCGCCCCCGAGGTAACCGGGCGCCTTCAAGGGGATGTGGTCGCCGATCTTCCAGCCGAAGCGCGCGGCGAGCTTGCGGCCGATCACCGCTCCTTGCCGATCGGCCTTGAAGTCGCGCCACTGGGCCTCATCCACCAGGAATTCCGGGTAGAGCGCCCTCCACAGGTCGGGCTCGACCGCGAACTGGGGAAAGAAGTTCTTGGGGTCCTGGTAGATGCCGCCGAACCAGGTGGCATGGGCCACGTCCTTTACTCCCTGAAGCCGCCGGAGGCGCTCGAGATAGGGAAGGGGCAGCGGCTGGATGAGGCCGGTGCGGCCGATCACCACCAGCCGGTCCGCCCCCGCCACCTCGATGCCCTGGTTGAAGCCGGCCCGCAGCGCGGCGAGGAGGGAGAAGAGCAGCAAGGCGACGAAGAAGGAGCCGAGGGTGAGGGCGGTGCGGATCCTCTTCCGCCGGAAGTTGGAGAGGATGAGCTTCAGGTACTTCAAGCGGTCACCTCTTCGAGCGTTGCCTCGACGCGGGCACGCTGCGCCTCCGCGAGCACCCCCTTGTCGAGGTGAAGGAGAGCGCTCGCGCGCTCGGCGGCGCGCGGGTCGTGAGTCACCATCAGGATGGTCGTGCCCCGGGTGGAGACGAGGAGGGAGAGAAGGTCCAGGATCTCCCGGGCGCTCCGCCGATCGAGCTCGCCCGTGGGTTCGTCGCAGAGGAGAAAGGTGGGGTCGGCCACGATGGCGCGGGCGATGGCCACGCGCTGCTCCTGGCCGCCCGAGAGCTGCCGCGGGAAGTGGTGCATGCGGTCCTCGAGCCCGACGACGCGCAGGGCGGCATGGACGTGCTCACGCCTCTGGTGGTGCGAGAGCGACGTCAGGAGGAGCGGCAGCTCGACGTTCCCGTAGGCCGTGAGCACCGGGATGAGGTTGTAGGCCTGGAAGACGAAACCCACGTGTGCCGCCCGCCAGGCCGTCAGCTTTCTCCTGGACATGGCCGTGACCTCGTCGCCGGCCACCGTGACCGTGCCCGCGGAGGGAACGTCCAGCCCCCCCAGCAGGTTCAGGAGGGTCGTCTTGCCCGACCCGCTCGGGCCCATGAAGGCGATGAACTCGCCCTCGTCCACGTCGAGGTTCAGCCCCTGGAGGACGTGGATCTCCTCTCCTCCGCGCCAGTAGCTCTTGTCCAGCGCACGCACGCGGATAAGCCCCGTGCCCCGGCCATCGACCTTCACCATGAGGTCCTCCCGCAACTCGATGAAAGTGCAAGGTCAATGCCGAGGTGGCCTTCGACCAGTCCCCTACCCCACATCTCTTCTGGATCGCGGCAGGCGTGGTTTCTTCCGGGCTCCAGAGCGGCGACCGCCCGCGCCCTTACCCGGACTCTCGGCGCAGAACCGGCGGCGAAACGAGGCGCAACGCGCACATTCTTCGTGGCGCGAGCGGTGGTCCGCGGGCCCGTCAGTCCTGGCGCATCGCCGTCGCGATGGGCAGCCGCGCCGCGCGCACCGCGGGCAGCAGCCCGCCGAGGACGCCCATCGTCAGCGCGAAGCCCAGGCTCGTGGCGACGATCGCGGGCGTGATCCGGAAGGCGAAGGCGACCTCGCTGAAGGTCTGCAGGTTGGACGTCCCGGTCGAGTAGCCGTGCAGCGTCGACGCGACGAGGCACCCGAGAGCGCCGCCCGGCCAGGCCGAGGAGCGCCGACTCGACGACGAAGGAGAGCAGGATCGCCCGCCGCGAGAACCCGATCGCGCGCAGGGTGCCGATCTCGCGCGTTCGCGAGGCGACGATCCGGTACATCGTGTTCATGGCCGCGAACACGGCCCCGATGCCCATCACCACCGCGACCAGCCCGCCCAGGGCCTTGATCGTGTTGGCCACGGGCCCGGCCTGGTCCTCGTAGTACTGCTTCTCCGAGACCGCGCGCAGCAGCATGTCCGGCTGGAGGCGGATCCAGCGGTCGAGGGCCGCGATCTGCGCCGGATCGCTCACGCGGAACACCAGCGACTTCGAGCCGCGTGCCCCGCCGGAACGTGGCGCGGATGGGTCTCGAAATCGCCCCAGACCTCGCTCTCGAAGGCGGCGCCCTCCGACTCGAAGACGCCGACGATCCGGAGCGGCTTGCGCCGGTATCGGAGGATCCCGCCGAGCTCGAGGCCGCGCACCCGGTCCAGGATGCGGCGACCCACCACCACCTCGTCGAAGCCGGGAGCGAAGAGCCGGCCGGCGATCAGGTGGATCCCCGTCCGCACCAGGAACGTCTGCGGCGTGACGGACCGCAGCACCACGTTGGTGCGCTTCCCGTCGGACTTCCGCGGCAGGGCCATGACCGAGACCCATTCCCAGGAGACCAGGGGCCGTCCGTCCGGGCCGGGCGACGACGCGGAACATGGTCGAGGATCGCGTTGCGATCCTCGAGCTCCACGAAGGAGACCACCTCCGAGTTGGAGCCACGGCTCACGACGATGACGTTGTCCGGCCGGCCCGTCCCCCGCAGCGCCGCGCGGAACCCTTGCGACATGGCCATGAGCACGGCGAAGACCGCCACCACGAGGGCGATGCCGACCATGGCGAGCATCGGCCACGGGCCACCGCGCGCGCACGCTGCGGACGTTGTAGGACAAGCGGCAGCGCACGGCTACGTGTTCCTCAGCATTTCCGTGACGCGGGCCCGATAGGCTCCCCAGGCGGGCAGGAAGCCGGCGGCGAAGCCGAGGGCGAGGGCGACGCTCAGGCCGGAGAGGGCCACCACCGGCCGCAGCTCGAGCTGCGCGATCCCGAGGAACGTCTGCTCGGGCGCGCGGTTCAAGGCGGAGATCGCGAGGAGCGCGCCGCCGATCCCCAGCACCCCGCCGGCGGCGCCCAGGAGCAGCGCCTCGGTCACGACCAGCCCCATCACCTGGCCGCTGCCGAAGCCGAGCGTCTTCAGGACCGCGATCTCCGTGCGCCGCTCGCGCACGGCCATGCTCATGGTGTTCGCGGTGACCAGGAGGATGGTGAAGCACACGGCGAGGCCGATCCCGTTCACGAGCACGCCGAGGTCGCCGACCAGGGACATGAAGCTGGCCGCGAACGCGCTCTCCGTTTCCGTGAAGGTCTCGTCGCTCGAGTTCTCGAACTGGGCGTCGATCGCGGCGGCGATCTCGGCCGCGCGGTCGGGGTCGTCGATCTCCACCGTGAAGAGGTGCGTGTCCGCTCCACCCTCCCATGCTCTCGCTCAGGTACTTGAAGTGGAAGAACATCAGGCTCGTGTCGGTGCCGGGGTACTTCTGGAGGTCGGTGTCGACGAAGCCGCGCACCACGAACTCGAAGGGCCCGCTCTTCTTGCGCATTCCCGAGACCGAGCTCTGGAGGAAGAAGTGGTCGCCGATCTTCCAGCCGAACTTGTCCGCGAGCTTCCTGCCGACCACGCAGCCGCGCAGGTCGCCCATGAAGTCGCGGAACTGGTCGGGCGGCACCATGAGCTCGGGGCTCATGGCGAAGTAGGGCTCCGCGTCGACCGCGAGGTTCTGGAAGACCGCCGTCCAGTCCGTGTCGCAGCCCGCGCCGGGGTCCGCCTTGCCCTCCTTGCGGGCGGGCAGCACGCCCCCGAACATGACGGTGGCCGCCACGCGCTTCACGCCGGGCAGGGCCAGGATGCGGGGGGCGTAGGTGAGGGGCACCGACCCGATGATGCTCACGGCGTTCCGGGTGACCAGGCGCCGCGGGCTGCGGCTCGCGACGAACCGGTCGAAATGGTCGAGGACGCTCCGCAGGGTGCAGAACAGGAACACGCAGAGCGCCATCGCCACCACCGTGCTGGCCGTGCGCACCCAGGTGGCGCGGAGGTGCTTGAGGACGAAGGGCAGGAATCTCATGGAGTCGGCCGCGATTGTGGGACGCGTGGCCGCGGGCCGCAACTGGCGCTCGCTTCTTGGTCCCGGGCGCCGCCAAGAGCGTACAATGCGGCAACTCCAATGCAGAGGGTGCGCGTCCGACTCGCGGGGGTGCTCCGGCTGGGCGTGACCGCCCTGGCGTTCACGACCTCTCTGTGGCCCCACGCCGCACGCGCCCAGGCGGTGAGCGGCACCATCCTGGGGGAGGTGAGGGACGCGAGCCGCGCGTTCGTGCCCGGCGCCACGGTCGTCCTGGTCAACACGGGAACGGGCCTCACCCGGACCGTGGTCGCGGACGGCCGCGGCGAGTACACTGCCCCCTCGCTTCCAACCGGCACCTACCGCGTTTCCGCCGAGCTCACGGGCTTCAAGAAGGTCACCGTCTCGAACGTGCGGCTCGGCGTGGACCAGAAGGTGCGCATCGACCTCGACCTCAGCGTCGGCGCGCTGGCAGAGGTGGTCGACGTCCAAGGCGGCGCTCCGCTGGTGCAGACTTCGTCCTCCGACCTCAGTGCTACTGTCGAGGGAAGGCTGATCGAAACCCTGCCCCTGAACGGCCGGAACATCGTCAGCCTGACCCGCACCATTCCGGGGGTGACGCGAGGTATCCCTGGCGCCAACATCGACGGGTCTGGCGGCCTCGCCTGGCGGGCTTCGGCTTCCTTCTCCGCCAATGGCCAGCGCCCTCGCGACAACAACTTCCTGCTGGACGGAGTCGACAACAACGAGTCCTGGCTCCAGAGCATCGTGATCTTCCCGAGCGTCGACGCCCTCGACGAGTTCAAGCTTCAGACGAGCACCTATTCGGCCGAGTTCGGCCAATCGCTGGGCGGGGTCGTCAGCCTGCAGATCAAGTCGGGGACGAACCAGTACCGGGGCGGCGCTTTCGGCTTCCTGCGCAACGACGCCCTGGACGCCAACAACTTCTTCAGCAACAAGGCCGGAAAGGCCCGCCCCGAGCTCAGCCAGTACCAGTTCGGGGGGACGCTCGGCGGCCCGATCCGGGAGGACCGGACCTTCTTCTTCGCCGATTACCAGGGGCTCCGCAGCACCCAGGGCGTCAACAAGGTCTCGACCGTCCCCTCGGACCTCATGCGCAGGGGTGACTTTTCCGAGCTCAACCGGAGCATCTACGATCCGCGTACCGGGCTCAAGTTTCCCGGAAGCGTCATCCCCCGTGATCTTTGGGAC
The DNA here is from genome assembly GCA_963760685.1 of uncultured Acidobacteriota bacterium. GTDB lineage: Bacteria > Acidobacteriota > Vicinamibacteria > Fen-336 > Fen-336 > CAVXEA01. Next base: position 546,199 of record CAVXEA010000003.1, on the reverse strand, counting down.
CCCGCCGCCGCGAACGTCCTGGCCCAGCTCATCCCCCTGCCCAACTCCCCAGGCCGGAAATCACCGAGCGGGCAGATCGTCGAGAACTACGTGATCAACCCCATACAGGAGCGGGAGGACGACCAGTTCGACGTGAAGATCGACCACGCCCTGAGCGACGCCAACCGGTTCTTCGTGCGCTACAGCTTCGAGAAGAGCCGCCGTTTCCTCCCGGCCTCGTTGCCTCAGGGCGACGGGTTCGCGAACGTGGACAGCGTCATCAAGGCCCATAGCGTGGCCGTGAACGACACCCACACCTTCGGTCCGCGGTGGCTCAACGAGCTGCGGCTCGGCTACAGCTACTTCGGGCTGGAAGGCGTGCCGCGAGGCTCCGGGCAGAACATCGCCGCGGATATGGGCATCCCCAACGTCAACCTCGGCGACGAGCTCACCTCGGGCATGAGCGCGATCGTCTTTGCCCAGGGGGGAATGCAAAGCCTGGGCACCGGTCAGCGCGTCATCACCAACCTGGGCAACCTCCAAGTCTTCGACAGCGTGACCCACATCCGGGGACGGCACACTCTCAAGGCGGGGGCTAGCGTCATCTTCCGCTCGCGGGAGATCCTGAACAACGCGAACCCGCTCGGCGGCTTCATCTTCAACCAGAACCAGACCTCGAACTGCGCCGGCCAGCCCTCCTGTCCTCGCCTGGACCAGAGCTCGGGCTTCGACGTGGCCAGCTTCCTGCTCGGCTACACGATCACGAAGACCCGCGGCTTGATCGGGGAAGAGACCTATACGGAGAAGCGGCCGGAATGGGCGGCCTACGTCCAGGACGACTTCCGGGCGACCTCCCGGCTCACCCTCAACCTCGGCTTGCGCTGGGACGTCTTCGTCCCCTGGGTGGAGAAGGACGACCGGCAGTCGAACTTCGATCCCTCGACCGGCCGGTTCGTCGTGGCCTCTGAGGACGCCGTCATCGCCGGGGTGAAGGTCGGACGGTACCTGCAGACGTATTCGAAGAAGGACCTCGGGCCCCGGCTCGGCTTCGCCTACGACGTCTTCGGCAAGGGCCGGACCCTCGTCCGCGGCGGCTTCGGCGTGTTCTGGAATTGGGGCCCAGGCGGCACGTCGTCGTCCAAAGCACAGAACCCTCCTTTCCTCCGGTCGTCGACCCTGAACACGACCTTCTTGACCAACCTGACGCTCTCCGGAGGCGCGCCCCCTCTGCCGGATCTGGATCCGAGCCGGCCGCCGGAGGGGAGCACGCGGTCCGCCTTCGACACGAACGCGCGCGATGCTTACGCCCTCAACTGGAACCTGAACGTCCAGCAGCAGCTCGGACGCAACTCTCTCGTCGAGGTCGCATACGTCGGGTCGAAAGGCGGCCAGCTCGTCCTCAAGACCGATCAGAACCAGGCCCCGCCCACCCTCGGTGTCAACAACCCGAACCTGAACCGGCCCTACATCCGGGTCTCTCCCCTGCTGCGGACCGTGGGCACGGTCGAGACCTCGGGGACCCTCGATTACCACGCGCTGCTCGTGAAGCTTCAGCGTCGGTTCTCGAATGGCTTCTCGTTCCTGACGTCCTACACCTACGGCAAGGCGATCGACCTCGCCTCGGACAACGACGGCGGCGTGACCCTGACCGACATCTTCCATCCTGCCTACAACCGCGGGCCGGCCGACTACGACGTGACCCATACCCTGAGCTCGAGCTGGATCTACGCGCTGCCCTTCGGCCGGGAGAGGCGGCTCGGCGGGTGGCAGGTGAATGGAATCGTCTACTGGCGGACGGGCCTGCCGGTCACCATCACCCAGGCGCAGGGCATGTCCTCGACGGGCGTCCCGAACCGGCCTGACCGGATCGGCGACGGCCGTGCGGCCGAGCCCACGGTCGAGCAGTGGTTCGACCCCACGGCCTTCCGCACGACGACCGACCTCACGGCCACTTTCGGCACCGCGGGACGAAACATCCTGCGCGGACCGCACGCCTTCAACATCGACTTGTCGCTGATCAAGACCACTCGCCTAGGGCGCGCCTTGTCCGAGCTACGGATCGAGGCGTTCAACCTCTTCAATCACCCGCAGTTCGCCTTGCCCAACTCCCAGTTCGGAACCTCCTCGTTCGGCGCGATCACCATGATGGCCGGAAACCCCGCCTGCATCTCGTGCGGCACGACGGAGCGGCAGATCCAACTCGGGATCAAGCTGCGATTCTAGCCAGCCGGAGCCGTCCGCTGAGGAATCCGGAAGTACGCGTCGGAATCTTCGTCGAGGTTCTCGACGTCCAGGAACGTGCGGTAGCCCTACCCGCAAACATGCAAGAAGACGTCGCAGGGCAGGAACCTCGACACCCGCAGGCCCGATGCGGCCAAAGGGGGCCAACCGTACGGGAGAGTTGTGCTGGACATGATCCCCGCCTGTTTGCGAGGCGGATTACCACACATGAAGGCGGGCGGCACGGCCCGACTGTTTTGTCCGCCAGAACCCCCATCAACCGCCTTAGATACTCGACGAGGCTGAACTTGGAGATCGTGAAGGAATAGACGCCTCGAATCTCCCGAGCTGCGGGTTGAGGTGTTTCAGGACACCGACCGTGGGCTTGGGTGCCTTGGACACCTCATTGGTCATCTCTCTTCCACTGCGGCTGCGTCGTGCTTCTGGCCGACCGCGCTGTTCTTTGGGCCCAGCGGGACCGGCAAGACCATGGCGGTCCTCGGCATCGCGCGCCGGCTGGGCATCCAGCTCCTGCGGCTCGACCTCTCACGCATCGTCAGCAGTCTCATCGGCGATACCGAGAAACACATCGACCTCGCGTTCCTCGAAGCCCACCGATCGGGGCCCGGAATCCTCATCGACGAGGCCGAGGCGCTGCTGGGGAAGCGCAGCGAGGTGAAGGACGCGCACGACCGGTACGCGAACATCGAAGTGGCCTACCTGCTTCAACGCATGGAGCTATACGAGCGACTGGCCATCCTGACGACCAACCTGCGCCAGAACGTCGATTCATCGTTGAGTTCACCCGGCCGGACCAGGATCCGCGAGAGAGGATCTGGCGCCCAGTGCCTGCCCGCTTGCTCGCACGAGCTGGATCACGCCGCGTTCCGCCAGGTCCGGCCCATCGACCTGACGGGCGGGCACCTCCGGCTAATCACGCTGCGCGCCGCTTTTGTCGTTGCGGCGGCTGGGGTCCTGATCGGCCTCCCGCACATCGCGTAGGCCGCGCGTGCCGAGTTGGCCAAGCGGACAAGGAAGCCTCGAGCAAGGCCGAAGCCGAAGTGGTACGGTGGGGGACAAGGTCAAGCCCCATAAGGCCCTGATCGAGAACGGCCTCAAGTCCCTCGACAAGGACGCCAAGGGCGCGATCCCCTGCACGACGAAGTGCTGCCACGCGAGATCGAGCTCCCGACGCGGCCGTCCACGGCCAGCTGACGTGAACGCGAAGGACGGCCATGCCTGAATACCTCTACCCTGGCGTATACATCGAAGAGATCGAGCGCCGACCTCGGCCCATCGAGGGCGTGCCCACCAGCACGGCCGCGTTCCTGGGAGAGGCCGAGCGCGGCTCGATCACGCCCCGCCTGGTGAGCAGCTACAGGGAGTACCAGCGCTGGTTTGGGGACGTGTTCGACCCCATCAAGTTCCTCCCCTACGCGACTAGCGGGTTCTTCGAGAACGGGGGGAAGCGTGTCTTCATCTGCCGGCTGGTGGGCGATGGGGCCGCTCTCGCGTCCGCCGTCTTCTGCGACTTCCTGGTGCGCGCGGCGGGCGCTGGAGCGTGGGGCAACCGAGTCGTCGCCAAGATTGAGCCCAGCACCACGAGGAAGGCCGACGGCAGCAGCGTCGGATTCCGACTCCGCCTCGCGTACTGGCGTGCCGGCCTGACGCCTTTCGACCCGTTCACCCAGGAAGGACGCAGGGCCGACAATCAGCCCGTCTACACCGAGGACTTCGACGACCTCGTGGTCGACGAGAACTCGCCCGACTACTACGGCAAGCGCGTGCCCTTCATCGACCTCGACAAGGGCGACACCAACCAGGGTCCGGAGAGCTCTGCGCTCGGCGTGCTGGTCCGCAACCCCGGCGTCGCGGCCGGTGTCGCTCCGGCCACGGGAGCCCAAGTCCTGGCGGGCGGCGCCGACGACGCGGCAGCGCTCGGGGTCGACGACTACCGTGGAGCGCCCGCCGCCGCCCGCAACACGGAGCAGGGGCTGGCCGCCCTCGAACTCGACCCCTATCGCGAGGTCGCGCTCGTGTACGCGCCATTCGTTTCCGTCGAGATCGCCAAGGCCATCGTGAGCCACTGCGAGAACATGCGCTTCCGTTTCGCAGTCGTCGATAGCGAGAAGGGCCAGAACAGCGCGAGCGCGCTCGACCCGCGAACCACCCACGCGGACAGCAGCTACGCGGCGTTCTACTACCCCTGGATCGTGACCTCGGATCCGCAGACCGGGGCCCGCACGGTGCCCCCCCCAGGAGGGCACGTCCTCGGCGTCTACGCGCGCACCGACACTGAACGAGGCGTCTTCAAGGCCCCGGCCAACGAGGCGGTGCGCGGCGCCCTCGCGCTGGAGTTCGATATCGACGACGCGACGCAGGACGTGCTCAGCCCCCGCGGCGTGAACACGGTGCGCAGTTTCCCCGGCCGCGGCATCCTCGTATGGGGCGCCCGCACCCTGAGCTCGGACGCGCTGTCGAAATACGTCAGCGTGCGCAGGCTCCTTATTCTCATAGAACGTTCCATATACGAAGGCACTCAGTGGGTCGCCTTCGAGAACAACGATGGCCGGCTCTGGGCCAGGGTGGTCGACACCATCCGCCCCTTCCTGCGGGCCCAGTGGCGGCTGGGCGCGCTCGTCGGACGCACCGAGCAGGAGGCGTTCTTCGTCACCTGCGACCGCACCACCATGTCGATGGACGACATCCTCAATGGTCGCCTCATTTGCGAGATTGGTATCGCACCCGTTCGCCCCGCCGAGTTCGTGATCTTCCGTATCTTGCAGAGCACCGCTGAGGCACCTCGGTCGTTTCGCCCGTCGCCGCGAGGTAGCGGGTGATGTTCGCGGGCTCCTTGATCACCGCGAGCAACCTCATGAGCCCCTGGCAGTTGGGGCAGGTGAGGACGTCCACGGCGAAGGTGCGGGCCAAAGGCCCGCCCACGGGCGGTATCCGCCGGCCGGCCGCCCTCGGTGGGGCTCGCCGGTCGCCGCGGCCGGCTCGTGCGCCGTGCCAGACGTAGGTGCGGTAAGGTTTCAGATCGGGATCAAATATGAACCTCAAGACGTCGAAGCAGATGCCGATCAAGCCGGTCAATTCTGTCGATTCTGACGCCAGCCCCATCCTTCGGACCCTCGCCATGCCGGCGGACACGAACCCGAACGGCGACGTCTTTGGTGGCTGGATCATGGCGCAGATGGATATCGCGGGGGGAATCCTCGCCAAGGAAACCGCCCGCTCTCGTGTCGTCACCGTGGCCGTGGACGGCTTCAAGTTCCTGAGGCCGGTGAAAGTCGGCGACGTCGTCTGCTGCTACGGTCGCGTGCGGCGAATAGGTCGCACCTCCATCGCCATTGAGCTCGAGGTCTGGGTCAAACACGTCCTTGCCGAAACCGAGGCGGAGTGGCCTCGTTTCAAGGTCACCGAGGCGATCTTCACCTACGTCGCCATCGACGCGAGGGGAAAGAAACGGGGTATCAAGAGACAGGAGCCCTCGTCCTGAGCCTGACCCGGTGTGTACTGGCTCTCTCCCTTCCTTCAGCAAGGCTTGTGACACTTCCAGAAACCGTCTGCCCCACGCTTGCCAGCCAGGGCTTGCCGGCCCATCTTGAGGGCGTGGAATACGGGAGGTGGGGGATGACGAAGACCGCACCGGCGTTCCTGGTCGGTGGGATGCTTCTGGTCGGTGCCGCCGCGCCGGCGCGAGCCGAGAAGTTCACGGACGTGAAGTACCTCGGCGGCTCACGAGACGCGCACAAGCAGGTCGGAGCCTTGGTGCTCGAGGGTAGTGAGCTTCGTTTCGAGGATCGAAGGGGGCGCATCGTCTTCGTCTTGCCGCTCGCGGCCGCGCAAGCGTGGGTGGGAGCCGAGAAGCGGACGACCGTCGGCTCGATCCTTCGCTCCAGCACGCTGATGATGGTGGCGATACCCATGAGCGTCGGTCAGGTCGACCCCCTGCAAGCTTGGTCGCGAGACATGACTCCCGTCCTCGAGGTCCGTCTGGCGGAGGGAGCGGGCAGCGAGACCCTGCGGTGGCGAGGCCCCAGGAAGCAGCTGCTCGCCATCGCGGAAGCGATCAACCGAGCGGCGCAGGAAACCGCTGCGGCCCTGACGCAAGTGGAATAGCTTCCCAGCACGTCGCACTGCCTGAGCGGTCAAGGCGACGGGCGAGCGCACCGCCTCGCTGTAAGCCTTCTTCAGGGTGATGCGCACCAGGCCGTCGGGGCGCTGGCAGGAGGCGCTCCTGCGCGATCGCGGGGCGCAACAGGTAGCGCAGATCCGGCTCGGGATCAAGCTTCGATTCTAGCCAGCCAGCCGGCCGCGGTGAGGGCGCGGCTGCCAGTTCGTCTACACTGACCGCCATGCTCCACAGTCCCGGGGCCCGCCTAGGTCCCTACGAGATCGTGAGCCCGGTGGGCGCGGGCGGGATGGGCGAGGTCTACAAGGCCCGCGACACCCGGCTCGAGCGGACGGTCGCGGTCAAGGTCGCGAAGGAGCAATTCGAGGAGCGCTTTCGCAACGAGGCCCTCGCGATTGCCGCCTTGAATCACCCCCACATCTGCTCCCTCTTCGACGTGGGGTCGGACTACCTGGTCATGGAGTACGTGGAGGGGGCGGCGCTGCGAGGCCCTCTTCCGGTGGCCGACGTCTTGCGCCTGGCAGGACAGATCGCCGACGCCCTCGAGCACGCGCACCGCCAGGGCATCGTCCACCGCGACCTCAAGCCCTCGAACATCCTGCTCACCAGGAGCGGTATCAAGGTCCTCGACTTCGGCCTGGCCAAGCGCCAACCGAGCGGATTGGTGGCAGGAGAGAGTCACCCGACGCTCACGGTTGAAGGAGCGGTCCTGGGCACCCCGCGGTACATGGCGCCGGAGCAGATCGAGGGGAAGCCGGCGGACGAGCGTTCGGACATCTTCGCGTTCGGATTGCTCTTGTACGAGATGCTGACCGGCCAACACCCTTTCGAGGGCGAACAGCGCGGCCAGCGTGATGGCGGCGATCCTCGACCGCGAGCCCGTGCCGATCTCGGCCCTGAAGCCGACGACGCCGCCGGCGCTGGAGCAGGTGGTGCTGACCTGCCTGGCCAAGGACCCGGCGGAGCGCTGGCAGTCGGTCCGCGAGCTGAAGCATGTGCTCGAGTGGGCCTCCCGCGCCGGACCCGAGGCCTGCAGGTGGTCGGCGGTCCTGGAAGGCGGTGGCCGGCGGAGCGGTCGCAGTCCTCGCCGCCGGCATCGGTTTCGCCGTCCTTCGCAACGAAAGGCCTTCCAAGCCTCGGCCTGTTCAGTTCCCAGTTGTAATCCCCGAGAAGGCCAATTTCGGTCCCACGGATTCGTTGGCCGTCTCGCCGGACGGAGAGCGGATTGCGCTCTCGTTGAGCTTCGCCGGCCAGCCGTTCCCGACCCTGTTCGTCCGGGCCCTCAATGCCGTCGCCCTCGCGCCGGTGGCCGGGGTCGGCCACGCTCTGCAACCCTTCTGGTCTCCGGACGGAAAGCAGATCGCCTTCTTCTCCTTGCCGGGTCTCCTGAAGAAGGTCACCGTCTCAGGCGGACCACCCGAGGTCCTGTGTCGGGTCGGAGGACTGCAGGGTGGGACCTGGAGCCAAGAAGGCAAGATCCTCTACTCCGACGCGGGCCGACTCTTTCGGGTGTCGGCCGGGGGCGGAGAGGCCGCCGCGGTGAGCCCGCTCGTCCCCGGAGAGACCGGGCGCTACTGGCCACTATTCCTGCCCGACGGCCGGCACTACCTCTACCTCTCCCTGAACCAGCGCCGAGAGGACCAGGGCATCTACGTGGGCGCCCTCGATTCGGAGCTGCGCAAGCGCATCGTGGCGACGGCGCACAACGCCGCCTACTCTTCCGGTCACCTGCTCTTCATGAAGGACGATGCGCTTCTGGCGCAGCCCTTCGACCTGGGGCGGCTCGAGCTCTCCGGCCAGGCCTCCCCGATCCTCGATCAGGTGATGCGCCTCAGCGGAAACACCACCGCCGGGCACGCGCACTTCTCGGTCTCGGCCAATGGTGTTCTCGCCTGGCGCACCGGCGACGCCACCCCGACCCCGGCAGCTCACCTGGTTCGATCGGTCGGGCAAGAAGCTGGGCACGCTGGGCGAGCCCGCGATGCAGTTCGCTCCCGCCCTCTCTCCCGACGAGAAGAGTGTGGCCGTGTGCCGGGTCGAGTCGGCAACGAACCGCGACATCTATGTCCTCGACGTCCCGTCGGGAGCGAGTCGGCACCTGACCTTCGATCTCCACGACGACTGCGGCCCGACCTGGTCGCCAGACGGGCGGCGCATCGCGTTCTTCTCCGACCGCCGGGGGGTACGGGAGATCTATCAGAAGCCGGCCGACGGGTCGGGCGACGACGAGCTCCTGGTCGCGTCCCAGGACTTCCCCCTGCACATCGAAGACTGGTCCGCGGATGGCCGATTCCTCGTCTTGAACTCGCCCCGGCCGCGCACCAACCTTGACCTCTTCCTCGTACCCTTGGAGTCTCCCGGCGAGCGGAAGCCCATCCCTTTCCTGGCCACGGAGCCCCTGGAGCACAAGGCAAAGATCTCTCCGAACGGCCGATGGATCGTCTATTGCTCCGGCGAGTCCGAGCGGGGTCCCGAGATCTACGTCCGCGACTTGACGCCGGAGGGTCGGCCTGGGCCGGGGAAATGGCAGATCTCGAATGCCCCCGGCTGGGTCACCCAGTGGCGACGAGACGGCAGGGAGATTCTCTTCACCACCATTGGCGTCGGCTCGCCCATCGTGTCGGTTGCGGTGAGAACGGATGGACCCGTCTTCGAGCCCGGGGCCCCCACGCCCCTCGGGGTCACCGCGAGCCTGCCCAATGAAGCCTTCGCGGTAACGCGGGACGGGGCGCGCTTTCTCATGTCCGTGCCGGTCAAAGGGCCTGAGCCGATCCGCGTCCTGGTGAATTGGCTACCCTGAACATGCCTCTCCTGACGGGAAGCCGCCTCGGTCCCTACGAGATCGTTGGCCCCGTGGGCACGGGCGGGATGGGCGAGGTGTACAAGGCCCGCGACACCCGGCTGGAGCGCACCGTCGCGGTGAAGGTCTCGAAGGAATCCTTCGAGGAGCGCTTCCGCAACGAGGCTCTCGCGATCGCCGCCTTGAACCACCCTCACATCTGCACCCTCTTCGACGTAGGTCCCGACTACCTGGTGATGGAGTACGTCGAAGGTGCGGCGCTGCGGGGCCCTCTTCCCGTGACCGACGTCCTGCGCCTCGCCGGACAGATCGCCGACGCCCTCGAACACGCCCACCGGCACGGGATCGTCCATCGCGACCTCAAGCCCTCGAACATCCTGCTCACCAAGAGTGGGGTCAAGGTCCTCGACTTCGGCCTGGCCAAGCGCCAGCAGATCGGACCGGTGAGCGGTGAGAGTCACCCGACGCTCACCGAGGGAGGGGCTCTCCTGGGCACACCGCGGTACATGGCTCCGGAGCAGATCGACGGCAAGCCGGCCGACGAGCGCTCGGACATCTTCGCGTTCGGCCTCGTCCTGTACGAGATGCTGACCGGCCAGCACGCCTTCGAGGCGAAGAGCGCGGCCGGCGTGATGGCGGGGATTCTCGAACGAGACCCCACGCCGATTTCCGCATTGAAGCCGATGACCCCTCCTGCGCTGGAGCAGGTGGTGCTGACCTGCCTAGCCAAGGACCCGGCCGAGCGCTGGCAGTCGGTCCGCGAGCTGAAGCACGCGCTCGAATGGGCGGCGCGGCCGGAGCGGATCTCCCGCCCCTGGAGCCGCCGCGCCCTGACCATCGGGGTCGTCGCCATCACCCTGATCGGCTTGGGGATCGGCCTTGCGATCCTGCGTCGTGACGCGAAGCCAAGCAAGCCCCATCCGGTCCTACTCCAGGTCCCGCTGCCCCCAAAGGGATGGCTCGACATCTTCTCCCCGCTGGCCGTCTCCCCCGACGGCCAGCAGATCGCCTTCTCGGTGCGCATGCCCGGCAAGCGGCCACAGGTATTCCTCCGGGAGCTAGGCTCCCTGACGGTCAAGCCCGTCACCGGCGGCGAGATGGCAGACGAGCCATTCTGGTCTCCGGACGGAACGCACCTCGCCTTCTTCAGCGACGGGTTGATGAAGATCGACCTTTCCGGAGGCCCGGCCCAGACCATCTGCAAATGCGCAGGCGGGAACGGAGGCACTTGGAGCCGCGACGGCGTCATCCTCTACTCGACGCTGGGGCGACTCTTTCGGGTGTCGGCCTCCGGGGGCGAGGCCAAGTCGCTGGGCGACCTGGCCGAAGGAGAGACCGGGCGATTCTGGCCGCAGTTCCTGCCGGACGGCCGGCACTACCTCTACCTTTCGCTCGCCTTGCGCACGGAAGACCAGGGGATCTTCGTGGGAGCGCTCGACTCCAACCTCCGGAAGCGTGTGGTGTCGACCGCTCACAACGCTGCGTTTTCCCCGCCGGGATACCTGCTCTTCCTCAAAGACGAGTCCCTCGTGGCCCAGCCGTTCGACGTGGAACGGCTGGAGGTGGCAGGAGAGGCGTTTCCTGTCATCGAGGGCGAAGTGGCGCGGTTTCCCGGCGGTCTTGCCGGGCTGGCGCTCTTCTCCGTTTCCACGAACGGGGTGCTCGCTTGGCTCCCGGGCCCCCTGGCCGACCTCAAACAGTTGACCTGGTTCGACCGGTCGGGCAAGAGGGTGGGCACCGTGGGCGAGCCCGGGCGCTATTCCGGCCAGGCCCTGTCGCCCGACGACAAGACCGTCGTGGTCTGTCGTGAGGAATCGGCGTCGAACCGCGACCTCTGGCTCCTCGACGTGGCGACGGGCGCGGGCCGGAGGCTCACCTTCGATCCCCACGACGACTGCGGCCCGGTCTGGTCTCCCGACGGGCAACGGATCGCCTTCTTTTCCGACCGCCGGGGGGTGCGGGAGATCTACGTGAAGGCGGCGAATGGATCGGGGGAGGACGAGCTCGTTCTCGCCTCCAAGGACTCCCCACTGCACCCCGAGGACTGGTCGGCGGACGGCCGATTTCTCTCCTACAACTCCGCGAGGCCCGGCCACGACAACGATCTCTTCCTGCTGCCCATGACCGGATCCGAGGAGCACACGCCGATCACCTTCCTGGCGACCGAGACCCCGGAATCCTTCAGCAGCATCGCCCCGAACGGGCGCTGGATCGCCTACTCGTCCTTTGCTTCCGGCAAGCCGGAGGTGTACGTCCGCGAGGTCTCGCCCGAGGGCAAAGCCGGGCCTGGGCAATGGCAGATCTCGTCCGATCGGGGCTTCCGGCCCCGCTGGCGAGCCGACGGCAAGGAGCTCCTCTTCTTCAGCAAGCCCGGAGTCATGGCGGTGGACGTGAGGACGGACGGCCGGACCTTCGAAGCCGGCGCCCCGCGGCCGCTGGGCATAGCCGTGGCCGACGATGGTGGACCACTGCAAGTCGGACCCCTCCGCATCACCCGCGATGGCCGGCGGATCCTGCTGAGCATGCGGGCCGAGATGCGGGAGCCCATCCGCGTCCTGGTGAACTGGCTGCCGCCGGACCGATAGACTGAGCTGACCATGCCCCATCCCCCCGGAACCCGCCTCGGTCCCTACGAGATCGTGAGCCCGGTGGGCGCCGGCGGCATGGGCGAGGTGTACAAGGCCCGCGACACTCGGCTGGAGCGCACCGTCGCGGTGAAGGTCTCGAAGGAATCCTTCGAGGAGCGATTTCGCAACGAGGCGCTCGCGATTGCCGCCTTGAATCACCCCCACATCTGCTCCCTCTTCGACGTGGGGCCGGACTACCTGGTGATGGAGTACGTGGAGGGGAAGGCCCTTCGCGGCCCTCTTCCTGTGGCCGATGTCTTGCGCCTGGCCGGACAGATCGCCGACGCGCTCGAGCACGCCCACCGCCACGGGATCGTCCACCGCGACCTCAAGCCCTCGAACATCCTGCTCACCAAGAGCGGGGTCAAGGTCCTCGACTTCGGCCTGGCCAAGCGACAGGCGATCGGACCGCGCGACGGGAGAGAGTCACCCGACGCTCACCGAGGGAGGCGTGGTCCTGGGCACGCCCGCGGTACATGGCCCCGGAGCAGATCGACGGCAAGAAGGCGGACGAGCGCACGGACATCTTCGCCTTCGGCCTGGTCCTCTACGAGATGCTGACCGGCCAACACCCCTTCGAGGGCAAGAGCGCGGCCAGCGTGATGGCCGCGATCCTCGACCGCGAGCCCGCGCCGATCTCGACCCTGAAGCCGACCACGCCCCCCGCGTTGGAGAAGGTGGTGCTGACCTGCCTGGCCAAGGACCCGGCCGAGCGATGGCAGTCGGTGCGCGAGCTGAAGCACGCGCTCGAATGGGCGGGGCAACCGACCCCGGGCCGTCGCATCGGGGCGCGTCGCGTCTGGATCGTGGGGCTGGCCGCTGCGGTCCTGGCCGTCGCAGTGGGACTGGCGCTGATCAGGCGCCCCCGGGGACTCCCGGGCGCGCGGCCGGTTCGCCTCCCCCTCGCCGTGCCGCCGAAGAGCCAGGTGGGGTTCGGGCCGAATGCGGTTTCGCCGGACGGGCAGCGCATCGCCCTCGCGATGAGCGGCGACCAGGTGCCTCGCCTGTTCGTGAGGCGGCTCGATGCCCTCGACCCGACGGAGATACCCGGTAGCGAAAGAGGGATCGGCCCCTTCTGGTCTCCGGACAGCCGCGAGATCGCCTTCTGGAGGCTCGGTTTGGGTGGCCTCATGAAGGTGAACGTCGCGGGCGGCGCTCCTCAAGTCGTGTGCAAGGAATGCCTCAAGGGCGGCGGGGCGGTGACCGGTCTCGGGGCGACCTGGAGCACGACGGATGTGATCGTCTTCTCGGACATGGGGAGGCTCTTTCAGGTGCCGGCCCGAGGAGGCGACCCGGAGCCGCTCGGCGCGCTCCTTCCCGGGGAGGCGGGTCGGTATTGGCCGCAGTTCCTCCCCGACGGCCAGCACTACCTCTACCTGTCTCTGGGGGCTCGCCCTGAGGACGCGGGGATCTACGTGGGAGCGCTGGGCTCGGATCTGCGCCAGCGCATCGTGGCCTCGGAGCACACCGCGGCCTACTCCCCGCCCGGCTACCTGGTCTACGTCAGAAACGAATCCCTGGTCGCCCAGCCGTTCGACGCGGCCCGGCTCACGCTGTCCGGCGAGCCGGTCCCGATCCTGGATGAGGAGGTGGCGCGTTTGACGGGCGCCGCGACGGGAGGGTCGGCCGCCTTCTCGATCTCGGCGAACGGGGTGTTGGCCTGGTTCCCCCGGCCTTTGGGTGTCGGTCGATTGGAATGGTTCGATCGATCGGGGCGAAGCCTGGGGACCCTTGGGGATCCGGGCATGTACTGGGCTCCCACACTCTCCCCCGACGAGAAGAGCGTCGCGGTGTGCCAGGGGGAATATGGGAGCCGCGACCTCTGGATCCTGGACGCGGCAAGCGGTGCCGGTCGCCGGCTGACCTTCGACTCTCACGACGAGTGCACCCCGGCCTGGTCTCCCGACGGCCAGGAGCTGGCCTTCAAGTCCGATCGTCGGGGCGTGCTGGAGATCTACCGGAAGCGCGCGGACGGATCCCGGGACGAGGAGATGGTGCTCGCCTCCAAAGACGTCGGGCTGAACGTCGAGAGCTGGTCGGCCGACGGGCGCTTCCTGTGCTACAACCTTGCCCGGGCCGGGGGCAGCCACGACCTCTTCGTGCTCCCGGTCTCTCCGGGAGGTTCGGCGAGCCCGGTGCCCTTTCTCACGACTCCCGCCATGGAGACAGCAGGCAAGTTCTCTCCCAACGGCCGCTACCTGGCCTACATGTCGAGCGAGACCGGGAAGATGGACGTGTACGTTCAAGAGGTCACGCCGGAGGGGAAGCCTGGCCCCGGGAAATGGCAGATATCGCCGAGCCTCGGCTGGGGACCCCATTGGCGACCCGATGGCCGAGAGCTGTACTTCCATGACAGGTCCAAGAGGCTGATGGCCGTCGAGGTCGACACGGAGGGCCCCACCTTCCGTTCCGGAGCGCCGAAGCCGCTCGGCATCGAAAACGTACCCAACGACTTCGGCTGGTTCGGCGTCGGTCGGGACGGGCAGCGATTCCTCTTTGCCCTCCCCGGCAAGCCTCCCGAGCCGATTCGGGTCCTCGTCAACTGGCTGCCGCACACCCCGTAGTCGACGCGAGGCAAGCAGCGCACCTCTCGACCAGGATTGCTTTCAGGGTGTCGCTGCGTCGGGACGGGAAGGTCCTGGCCGAACCCAGGTCCGCCCTTCTGAACCGCGCCGAACAGAAGCGATTGGCGAGCCAAGCGGATCATCGAGCTCGGCTGCTGAGGGTGGAGAAGCGTGCCGCCCCAGCGCGTCGCCGCAGCGTTCGGTCACGCGCGCGGTGATCTCGAGACTCGTGGGCGGGTTCTCACCCAGGCCCAGGGTGTGCAGCCACTCGTGGATGAGGATCATCTCGGCGTAGGCGGGGTCGGTCCGCACCGCACTCTTGAACTGGCTGGGACAGACGTAGATGGTGTCGCTCCCCGGATGCGTGAAGGCCAGTATCGCGGGCGAAGCGCAGCGGGGGAAGCGGGTGCCGTCCTCGAAGCGCAGCGCGTCGAGATGCTGCTCGGCGGTCTGCCCCAGGCCTTCCAGCACCTCGGCCAGGGGCCGAGTGTGCCCCGCTGATCGAAAGTCGGCGAGCACCGCGCGACAGCGGGAGGTACCGAGCCGCTGTCGTGCGACGAGGAGGGCGCGCCTCACCGCCATTCCCGCCGCGTCGGGCACGCGGATGCGTAGCGGGGGCTTGGCGCCGCGTCCTGGCGTCGGCGAGGCGACGACGACCCCGGCAAGCCCGAGCAGGAGGCCCGCGAGGACGCAGGTCCGATGAGACCACGATTGCGACATGGGCGACTCCCTTCGGGAGCCGCCTGGCCAGGCGGCGCGGGTCAAGGCGCCGACGTATGGCCTTCAATCTCGGCCGCGGGGTGGGCCTCCTGTTTCGGGTTCCTTGCGGCAACCTTGAAAGCACGGGCCCGCGCCGCTAACGTGGAACCCGATGCGCGTGCGGTTCGGCGACTGCGTGTTCGACACGTTGAACCGGGAGCTGCTGCGGGCGGGCCGCCCCGTGAGCCTCTCGCCGAAGGCCTTCGAGCTCCTGGCCCTGCTGGTCGAGAGCCGGCCGCGACCCTTGAAGCAGGGGGAGCTGCGCGACGCCCTCTGGCCGAGCACCCACGTGGGCTACACGAGCCTGGCGCGCGTGGTGAGCGAGGTGCGGCGGGCCGTCGGCGATCCCGCACGCGGGGCCGCTCTCATCCGCACGGTGCCGCGCTTCGGCTACGCGTTCAGGGGCACGATCCTGGAAGAGGGCGCAGCGGTCACCGGCACCGAGAGCTGCGCCCTGGTCGCCGACGATCGCGAGTACACCCTGGCCACGGGCCAGAGCCTCATCGGCCGCGGGCCCGAGTGCGCGGTGCGCCTGCCCTCCTCCCAGGTCTCGCGCGTCCATGCGCAGCTCACGGTGAGCGGCCGCCGGGCGACCCTCGAAGACCGGGAGAGCAAGAACGGCACCTGGGTCAACGGAGCGAAGGTGACGGGCCCGGCGGAGCTGCTGGACGGCGACGAGCTGCTCTTCGGGACCTACCGGCTCGTGTTCCGGTGCTTGGGGCCGCTCGCCTCGACCCGCACCGGCCGGCCCCGCTGACGGCCTGGTCCCCTAGAACCTGGGCGCAGCCCCGGGGGATGACGCACTTCCCGTCACCGCGCCCTTCCCGCGAAGATCGAACAGCATGAGCGGCGCGCCCTCGGGGGTGAGTCCGCTCCAGGCGCCCCACTCGTCCCCCGCGGCCATGGCGGACTCGTCGATCGCCGTGACCCGCTCCTCGCGGCGCGTCCGGGGATCGATGCGATAGAACCCCGCGCCCTGCCCCGTCCGCCGGAAAGAGAGCCAGGTCGAGTCGCGCGTCCACGCGGGGTAGGTCGCGGCGTCCACGGTGAGGGACGACCACTGGCCCCTCGCCACGTCGAGCACCACGAGCTCGCTGCCGGCCTTGCGGATGGCGGCCAGGAAGCGGCCGTCCGGAGAGGGGCGGGGCGAAAACAGCTTCTCCGATCCGGGCACGAAGCGGGGCCGGCCGGACGCGAGGTCCCAGCGGACGATCCCCGTCGGTCCGCTTTGGAGAGGGCCGAACACCAGGGTCTTGCCATCGGGCTCCCAGCCCGGATCGGTGACGCCCAGAGGGGGCAGGACCTCCTCGCCGCCTCCGTTCGCCGAGACGATATGGATCCGCCAGGGAGTGTCCCGGGTGCGAGCGGCGAAGGCGATGTGCCGGCCATCGGGCGAGAAACGCGGCAAACCGGCGCGCAGCGGCGCCTTCGTCAGAGGAAGTCGATCGCGACCGTCCAGGCGGCTCCGCCAGAGCACGCCCTCGGGGTAGGTGGTGAAGGCCGCCCATTCCGCGTCGCGCGAGAAGTCCACACCGTCCGCGGCGATTCCTTGCAGGAACGGAGCGAACTGCCCCTGCCGGGGATCGTAGCCGACCAGGACGGCGGGGCCGTTCGCGAGGACCGGTGCCCCCACGGCGCGTGCGGCGCTCGCCCTCCAGAGCCAGGCCGAAGCCGCGATCAGCAGGGCGAGGACCGCGAGTCTCGCGCCGCGGCTGCGGGAGGCGATGGCGGGTTCGCAGGGGGCAAGGGCCGCGGGGGGAGGTTGCGGAGCCGGCGAGGGCGCGGGGCCCTGCGCCGCTTCGAGGGCCAGCGCGAGATCGTGGGCGGAGTGGAAGCGATCCTCGGGACGCTTGGCGAGGCAACGCTCGACGATGCGCACCAGGGCGGGCGGCAGCGAGGGATCGAGGCCGGCCAGCGGAGCCGGCTCGCGTCGGAGGATCGCGGTCATCGTCTCCGCGGCGGTCTCCTCCTGGAAGGGCCGGCGGCGCCCGAGCATCTCGTAGAGCACGACGCCGCAGGCAAAGATGTCCGACCGTGGGTCGGCAGGAAGGCGGCGCACCTGCTCCGGCGACATGTAGGCCGCGGTGCCGAAGGCGGCGGCCCCTTCGGTAGTCAGGGTTTCCCAGGGTTCGGCCGCGGCGGCCTCTCCCTCTCGGCTCGGTGCGGCCAGGCCCAGGTCCAGGATCTTGACCCGGCCGCCTTTGGTGACGAAGAGGTTCTCGGGCTTGAGGTCGCGATGGACGATGCCGCGCGCGTGCAGGGCCGCGAGCCCGTGTGCGACCTGGATGGCGAAGCCCACCGCTTCGCGCGCCGCGAGGACGCCGGGGCGGAGGTGCGTGCGCAGGGTTTCGCCTTCGAGCAGCTCGGTGACGACGTAGGGCAGGTCCTCCCATACGCCGACGTCGAACACCGTGAGCACGTGCGGATGGCTGACCGCGCTGGCCAGCCGCGCCTCCCGGTCGAACCGCTGGCGCCGCGCGGGATCGGTCGCGGCATGCCGGCCGAGGACCTTGATCGCGACCTCGCGCCCCAGTCGAGTGTCGAGCGCCCGGTAGACCTCGCCCATCCCGCCCGCGCCCAGCGGTGCCTCGACCTCGTAGGGGCCGAGCCGCAAGCCCGAGGCAAGCCCCACCCCCGCGTCCAATCGGCTGACCGACTGCACCTTCATGGCCCCCTTCGCCCTCTCGAGCCTTGGAGATGAGACGCTGCAGAAGACGCGATGGTTCCGGAGGTCGACCTGGCCGGAGTCGTAACGAAGCGACATGAGCCATCCGATCCTTGCGCGGGGCGGGCGCGCGCCTATATTGGGAACGAAGGGATGACGGCGATGCGGACCCTGCGCTACGCCCCGGCGGGTCTGTGGGGTTTCCTTGCGCTCGTCGCATGCGGTGGCGGGGGCGGGTCGAACCCGACGCCCCTGCCCACTCCCGTCGAGACCCCCACCTCCTCGGCGTATCTTCAGGACGTCTCCACCCAGGCCGCGGCCGTGTGCCACGTCTCGGCGGAGGCCGACGCGTACAGCCTGGAATGGAGCCGGGCCACGCCCGCAGGCCCGGTCCTGGGCGTGGCGCGAGAGGCGCTGCCGCAGCGCTATCACGCCCTGCGGCTCAGCCCTCTCGCCGCCGACACCGCCTACCACTACCGGCTGAGGGCGAGCTCGGGACAGCTCGTGGCCGAAGGAACGGTCACGACCGCGCCCCTGGCCTCCTCGCGTCCGGTGACCTTCGCCGTGGTCAGCGATTCCGGTTGGCACGGGGGAGTGGAGGCGCAGATCGCGGAGGTGATCCGAACCGGAACGCCCGCCCCCGAGCTTCTCCTGCACGCCGGGGACGTGGTCTATCCGCACGGGGAGCGCGAGTTCTACCCCGAGGTGTTCTTCCAACCTTTTGCGCGGTTGATCGACCACCTGCCGCTCTTCCCCACTCTCGGGAACCACGACATCGAGACCGGGAACGGCGCCGCCTGGATGGAGGTGTTCGTGACCCCGGCCAACAACGTGGAGCACAACCCCCGCTACTACTCCTTCGACTGGGGAGACGTGCACTTCCTTTCCCTGGACGTGGCCTCGACGCCCTATCAGCCGGGCACGCCGCAGTGGACCTTCGTGGCCGAGGACCTCGCGGCGGCGCGTCCGACCTGGAAGATCGTCTACCTGCACTACCCACCCTTCTCCGGCGGCCCGAGTGGGGGGAATTCCCGGGTCCAGCGAGACCTCCTGCCCCTCTTCACGGCCGGCCGGGTGGACGTGGTCGTCAGCGGCCACGACCACGGCTACCAGCGCATGAAGCCGCAGAACGGCGTCTTGTACCTGATCGCCGCCGGGGGTGGCGCTCCCCCTGACTCCATCCGCTCCATCGCCCAGCTCGCCTTCAGCCGCTCCGTCAACCACTTCCTCCGGGCGCGCGCCGACGCACGCTCCCTCCTCCTCGAGGCCGTGGACGTTCAGGGAGCCGTCTTCGACTCCGCCCTCTTGCAGCGCTGACCCTCCGCCCCCCGGTCCCTATGGCCCATGGACAGCGGGCCGAAGGACACGTCCCAATGGGACTCGGGTGGACTTCCTGAACCGTCTTTTCGGCGAGCCGACTCCCAACTCGCACATCCCGCCCGTCGAGGTCGTGGCGGCGATCGGCCTGACCTTCGTCCTGACCATGCTGATCGCCGCCCTCTATCGGCACACGCACCGCGGCACCTTCTATACCCAGGATTACGTGCACACCCTGATCCTCCTCGGCATGGTGGTCACGGCCGTGATCATGGTGGTGGGCCAGAGCGTGGAGCGCGCCTTCGCGGTGTTCGCCGCGTTCTCGATCATCCGCTTCCGCCGCTCCGTGCCCGAGACGCGCGACATCGGCTTCATCTTCTTCGCCATGGCCGTGGGCATGGCCTCGGGCGCGCGCCAGTACCTCCTCGCCACCATGACGACACTCGTCATCGGGGCGGCGGTCATCGTGATCTCCGGGTTCGATCTCTTCGCCCCCAATCGTGCCACCCACCTGCTGCGTGTCCGACTCGCGAGCGGCCTCGACTTCGAGCAGATCTTCAAGGAGCCCTTCGCGAAGCTCTTCGCGCGCGTGGAGCTCCGGGCCCTGGAGACGGCCCAGGCGAAGACGGTGACCGAGCTTCGCTACGCGGTCAGCCTCCGGGAAGGCGTCAGCCACAAGGACGTCGTGGCCGAGCTCGGGAGCCACGAGGGCGTCGAGCGCATCCTGCTGCTGGAGCCGGTGCCGGAACGCGATTACTGAGTCCCGCCGATCTGGGCCAGGACGTCGGCCTCACGGCCGGCTATGACCCCGCGGGTGCCCGAGACCGCCTCTTCGAACTGCTGGTTCGTCCATGGCTTTCGAGAGTCCTCGAGCGCCGCGGCGCGGATCTGGGCGTACGCCTCGTCGGCCCGAGGCCCGAGCCAGCGCGCGTTCACGAATGACGTGACCGCGCGCCGGAGCGCCGCGACGTAGGTCTGTCGCTCGGTCGGATCCGTGAGAAGCCTTCGCGCGAGGACGTTCTTCTCCACTCCCTGGTAGACGGGCACGCTGAGGGTGGCGAGGGCCGTGTCCTTGTCCCAGGGGATGAAGGTGAAGCGACGGCCCTGGCCGTGCTCGTAGAGGTAGAAGTTGTTGACCCCTTGCCGGCCCAGGAACCCGTCGGTCTCCGCGATCGCGTTCTCGACCGCGAGGTAGGTCAGGAACTGCGCGAGATCCAGCCACGACCCCATGTCCTGCACGAACCGGTCGTCGGGCGTCTCGCTCACGGCCTGGATGAAGCTCACGAGCCCCCTCGGGTCGAGGTGGTCCTCGTTCGTCTGGGGCTGGAAAGGGACGGGAACGTAGGCGCCGGGGTCGTCTCCTCGGAAGGAGAAATCCCAGGCGAAGGCCCACTCGTAGTCGAACAGGTTGCCGCTCTCCTCGCCGAGGCGCGCCTTCAGGAACGGTTTGCTCACCGGTTCCGTCAGCGAGTAGACGCCCCAGTACTCGTCGTTCACGTAGAACCGTGCGAACGAGTTGTGGGGAGCGGGGATGCCCATGGCCTCGAAGACCATGAAGGAGAGCCGTTCCCGCAGGAAGCTCGGGTCCTGGAGCTGGTTGTCGATGTCCAGGGACTTGTAGACCCCGAACTCCTGGCCGGGAACGTAGCGATCGAAGTCGACCTTCAGTCCGGGCTTGACCCCGCTGCGCGATCCTTCACCCCGCGAGCGGACGCCCACCTGGTCGAGGACCCGCCCGTCGAGCGAGATCCGCGCCGCGTAGTACGTGTTGGCCCAGAAATCCTCCTGCAACGCGTGCCAGTCGGCGGGATCGATGAAGAGACGAGCCTCGTGAAGCCGCGCCTGGTCGAAGATGGGGTCCACGCCGCCGTCTCCCCCGGGGCTGGGGGTGGGAGTAGAGACCGGAGCCGCGGGCGGCGATCCTGAGGACCCGCCACAGCCGCCGCCCACGGCCAACACGAGACCGAAAGCCAAGGCACGCGGGACCGAGCGCATGGGCGCCTCCTCCTTTCCTCTAGGGCAGCTCGAGTTGCAGTCGTCCGAGGAAGGTCACGTAGTCCCCGCTCCGACCTGGCTCCGGCGCGAGCCGGCGGTCGTCGAACCGTTCGACCATCACGTTGGCCAGGAGCCGCACTCCGGAAACCGGCCACCAGGACAACCCGGCCGTGAGCGCCCGGTCACCCAGGGGGACGAGGTTCCGCGAGCGGTCGCCCACGCCGGCGAAACCCGAGTCGGGACCGTCGTCGTCGAAGTGCAACGTGTCGTACCGCAGGGCGACCTCCACCGCACCGGGGCCCTGGGGTAAGGGCCGCCGCGGTTTCACCGCGCCCTTCTTGGCCTCGCCCGTGACGAGCCAGCTGCCCACGACCGAGAACCCCCGCCCCTCCACCGCGGGCAGGTCGCCGTAGTCAGGGCCCTGCCCCTGACGCTGGTCCCGGTCTTCGAGGTACTCCCCCGAGAGCCGCACCGGTCCACGCGTGAACGACGCTTCCCCGCCGAGCCGCCGCCGCCGGCCGTCCACGAACTTGCGCGAGAAATACTCGAATCCGGAATGAGCGTCGCCTTCGAGACCCCGCGGCTTCCCCGCGTCGCCTTCGCTCACCGCGGCCGCGGCCACCTGCGCGATCGAGAACGAGCCTCCCAGGCGCAGGCTGCGGACCGGTTCCAGCAGAAGATGCGCCGCCGTCGTCGTCTGCGCGCGAGCGACGCTCCCTCGGCCGTCCCCGGCGAACACGCCCACCTGGTACTCCACTCGCGGCGCTATTTCGCCGTGGAGGACCACACCCCAGTCGCGCCCCGGGGCCAGGCTCTCGACAGGCAACGCGCGTCGGGCGAAGTCGATGCGACGGGGAGAAGTCAGCCACTCGCCGCTCACCGGCACCTTCTGGTGGCCGACGCGGAGGCGAAGGGCCTTCGTCGCGCGAAAGCCCAGCCAGAGGTCCTTCAGGTGGTCCTCGTCGACGAAGTCGGCTTGCGCCTCGAACGAAACCCGCCGCCATTCCCCTTGGAGACCGGCCCTCAGGCGGGCCAGGTCGACGTCGTCGTCCGCGACCTTGCTCTCGGCGGTCTGGTCGTGCCAGTTGAGGAGGGACTGGAAGTCGAGCTGGCCATAGGCCTCGAGGCGGATCCGGGCGTCCTGCCCGCGGTTCCGGAGCTCGAACCCACGACCTCGCACCCAGCCTTCCTCGGGACAGACCGACGGGGCCGCCGCGAGGAAGCCGGCCAGGCCGACGGCCGCCCCCACGCTGAGCACCCTTCCCCGCTCGCGCACACGGCGTCGTCGCATCGCATGGCCCGGCGGCCCGTTCATGGGACCTTCGTCACGCACCCGGCCGACGTCGACGCCCCGGCGGGATGGCGTCTTTGGGTAGGCTCCCCCGCCCCCAGGCGGGCTGTCCATGGGCCGGACAGCCCATGAGGGTGGACTCTCGATAGAATGCCCAGGAAAGCAGAGGGCGCGCCGGATGAGCCGCCCCCGGGAGGCAAGCATGGAGCAGAAGAGAGCCGAGGATTTCGACCAGGAGCTGCTCATCCTGTTCGACGCCTATGTCCACGGCAACATCGACCGGCGCGGCTTCATCGATCGCGCGGCCAAGTTCGCAGTCGGCGGAACCACCGCGGCCATGCTGCTCGAGGCCCTGAGCCCGCGCTTCGCGGAGGCCCAGCAGGTCCCGAAGGACGACGCGCGCCTCAAGACCGAGTATCTCGAGTACCCGTCGCCCGAGGGATCGGGCACCATGCGCGGCTACCTCGTGCGCCCGGCAAAGGCCAAGGGCAAGCTGCCGGGCGTGCTCGTGGTCCACGAGAACCGCGGGCTCAACCCGCACATCGAGGACATCGCGCGGCGGCTCGGCCTCGACGACTTCATGGCCTTCGCGCCCGACGCCCTCTTCCCCCTCGGCGGCTATCCCGGCGACGAGGACAAGGCGCGCGAGGTGTTCCCCAAGCTCGACCAGGCCAAGACCCGCGAAGACTTCGTGGCCGCGGCCAACTGGCTGAAGGCCCGCACGGACTGCAGCGGCAAGATCGGAGCGGTCGGGTTCTGCTACGGAGGCGGCATCGCGAACATGCTGGCCACGCGCCTGCCCGATCTGCGCGGCGCCGTCCCCTTCTACGGCAATCAGCCGAAGGCGGAGGACGTGCCGAAGATCAAGTCGCCGCTGCTCATTCACTACGCCGAGAAGGACGACCGCATCAACGCCGGATGGCCCGCCTACGAGACCGCGCTCAAGGCGAGCAAGGTGCCCTACGAGGTGTTCACCTATCCCGGCACCCAGCACGGCTTCAACAACGACACCACCCCGCGTTACGACAAGGACGCCGCGACCCTGGCCTGGAAGCGCACGGTGGAGTTCTTCAACAAGCACCTGCGGGGATAGACAGCCTCACCCGAGGATCCGGCACATAATCCCGGCCCGAGCCCATGGACCGGCCTCTTCGTCGACGCGACTTCCTTCGCCGGGCCGGGGCCGCAGGTGTCCTGACCGCCGGATGCCGCACCCGCAAGGCGGGCGAGCCGATCGTGCTCCGGCTCTCCCATTCGATGACCGCCGGCCCCACGTCGCTTCACTCCTTCGGCGTCGCCTTCCGCGAGCTGGCCGAGGCCGCGACCGGCGGCGCGGTGCAGGTCCGCCTGTTTCCGAGCGGCACCCTCGGCCAGGAGCGGGAGGTGGTCCAGCAGCTCCAGGAAGGGCTCGTCGACTTCATGGTGTCCGGCACGGCGATCTGGGGCAGCGTGGCGCCGAAGCTGCAGCTCTTCGACTTCCCGTTCCTGTGGCGCGACTGGGACCACGTCCACGGCGTGGTGGACGGGAGCGTCGGCCGCGAGGCCGCGGACTACATGGAGGCCGCGGTCCGGGTCCGCCCCCTCGCCTGGGGCGATTCCTTCGGCTTCCGCCAGGTGGTCACGCGGTCGCGCGACGTGAGCGAGGCCGGCCAGCTCGCGGGCCTCAAGATCCGGACCATCCAGTCGCCGATCTATCTTCGGGCGGTGGAGCTGATGGGCGCGAGCCCCACGCCGATGGCTTTCGGCGAGGTGTACACGTCGCTCCAGACCGGGGTCATCGACGGCTACGAGCACGACGCGAGCACGACCCTCCAGCAGCGCTTCTTCGAGGTCGCGCACTTCATGGCGCGCACCCGTCACATCGCGGGCGTCCTGGGGCTGTTCGCCTCGAGCGTGGGCCTCGGTCGCCTTCCTCCTGACCTGCGCCCCAAGCTGGAGGCGGCGGCCCTCGAGGCCGCCTCGCGCGAGCGCGCGCATGGGCGAGCGTGAGGACCGGACCGCGACCGAGCAGCTCGCCGCAGCAGGGCATGAAGATCCGCGACATCGATCCGGGCGCGTTCCGGGAGGCGGCCGAGGCGCTGTGGCAGGCGCAGGCTCGGGAGCTGGCGGTCGGCACCTGGCTTCGGGCCGCCCTGCGCTGATGCTCCTTCCGAGGCGAGCGAGCTCGTGAACGGGCTTCTGGCGAGGCGCGTGCTCGGGGTGGACCACCGCCTTCCTCGTGGCCGCGCAGGCGGCCGTGGTGGGCCTTCAGGTCGTGGGCCGCCACCTGCTCCATAGCCCTCTGCCCTGGACCGAGGAGATCGCGCGGCTGCTCCTCGTGTGGCTCATGTGCGTGGGCGGCATCCGGGCCCTGCAGGACTCCGAGCACCCGCGGGTGACCGCGCTCGTGCGGCTCCTGGCCCCGCCCCGGCGAGCGGCCGTGGACCGCGGCCTCCAGATCGTGCTGCTCGTCTTCTTCCTCTGCCTCGTGGTGCCCGCGTGGCGGCTCACGGTATCGAGCGCGGGCGAGCAACTGCCGGCGAGCGGCCTCTCGGGCGCGACCCTCTCGCTGATGCTGCCGGTGGCCCTGGTGCTGATGGCGCTCGTGCTCGTCGCGCAGCTCCGCGCCGGCTGGCGGAGCGAGGCGCCGCTTCGCGTGGTCGCTCGGGACGGCCGGCGCTCGTGCTGGCCTCCGTGCTCGTGCCCCTGGTGGCGGGCGCGATGCCGCTCCTCGTCCTGGTCGTCGGGTTTCTCGTCACCGCCGGCCCTCGGTCTGCCTCTCGCCTTCACCCTGGCCCTCACCTCGGCCACCTATCTGGTCGGGATCGGAGGGGTCAGCCTCACCATCCTGCCCATCAAGCTCCTGGGCGGCGTCGACTCGTTCGTGCTCCTGGCCATCCCCCTCTTCATCCTGGCCGGCGCGCTCATGGAATCGGGCGCGATCTCGGAGCGGATCGTGGACCTGGCCATGGCGATCGTCGGCCAGGTGCGCGGCGGCCTGGCCATGGTGGTCGTGGTGGCCGAGGTCCTCTTCTCCGGGCATCTCGGGCTCGACCGCGGCCGACGTCTCCGCGATCAGCTCCCTGCTCGTGCCTTCGATGAAGAAGGCGGGATACTCCGGGGCCGAAGCGGTGAGCGTGGTGTCGGCGGCCTCGGCCATGGGCATCCTGGTGCCGCCGTGCCTGACCATGGTGGTCCTCGGCTCCCTGGTCAACCTCTCCATCGTGACCCTGTTCCTTGCCGGATTCCTCCCGGCCTTCCTGCTGGCGGCGATGCTCCTCGTCCTGATCGCGGTGCGGGCGCGGCGGCAGGGCTGGCCCGTGGCCGACGCGGGCGTCGAGGGCCGACCTCGGCCGTGCCGCCCGGCGGGCCGTCGTACCCCTCGGCCTTCCCGTCCTCCTCTTCGGCGGCATCTTCACGGGGATCACCACCGTCACCGAGGCGGCGCTCGTGGCCGTGGTCTACGCGCTGGTGGTCGGGGTCGCGACCGGCGGCCTCGGGCGGGCGACCCTCGTCGCGTCTGTTCGAGCGCAGCGGGATCGTCACCGCCATCGACGCTCTGGGTGCTGGCCGCGGCCTCGGCCTTCGCGTGGATCCTCGTCCGCGAGTGGGTCCCGCAGACCCTCGGAGAGTGGATCGCCGGCCTCGGCGCCAGTCGCGCCCTCTTCCTGGCCCTGACCCTGTTCGTCTTCGTGGTGGTGGGCGCGCTCCTCGAAGGCCTGCCCGCGCTCCTGATCTTCGGCCCCATCCTGTTCCCGATCAGCCGCGCCGTCGGCGTGGACCCGGTGCACTACGGCATCGTGATCGTGGCCGCGATGGGCATCGCGTTCTTCCTGCCACCGGTGGGCGTCGGCCTTTCGATCGCCAGCGGCATCGCGCGCGTCGACGTCTCGGACGTGACCCGCGCCTACTGGCCCTATCTCGTGGTCCTGCTCATCGGCCTCGCGTTGATCGCGGCGTTGCCCGGCCTGACCCTCGTGCTTGCCGCGCGCTGATCCTGGGCTACCGCCCCTAGCGCCTTCCCCGCGACCGGGGTGCTCGCCGCGCTCGAAACGTGAACGAGTTGTGCTCGTTCCCCGCATTGGCGGAGACTGCTCGCCATGCGGTTGACCTTGGCCGCGGCCGACGATGTTCGGCCTGTGTGTCTCGAGCGCGAGCATCGCCGACCAGCTTCCGGTGCGCTCTCTCACCACGGCCGAAGGACTTCCCCGGGACCAGCTCGCCTGCGTCGCCAGCGACGAGCGCGGCTTCATCTGGTTCTGCACCGACGACGGGCTCGCCCGCTTCGACGGCCACAGCGTGGAGACGTTCGGCACTCCGGATCGCGCCGGCCTGCACGGGCTTCGGTCTTTCCTTCGCACCCGCGCCGGCCGCTACTTCGTCGGCTGCAAGCGCGGCCTCATGGAGTTCGTCCCCACCGCCACCCCGGCCAGACGCTTCGTTCCGATCATGCGGTCCGATGGTCGAGAGACGGTGGTGAACGCGATCACGGAAGGGCGCGATGGGACCATCTGGTGCGGCACGGCCGACGGCCTGTTCCGCGTGGCCCAGACCGCGGAGGGCGCCACCCTCGTCGAGGTACCGATCGGGCTCCCGCGGGAAGGGGAGAACGACCCCACCGTTCGGGCCGTCCTCGAGGACGATGAAGGCGGGCTCTGGGTTGGAGCAGGCAGCGGGCTCTATCGGCGAGGCGCCGATGGGCGAGCGGACCGCTTCACGACCGCCGACGGCCTCCCCGCGGACGAAGTGCGCGCGCTCGCCCAGGACGCGCGACGACGACTGTGGGTCGCGACGCGGCAGGGGCTGGGTCTCGTCGACCACCCCACGGGCCGGGTCGATCGCGCCCGGCTCATCGAGCGCATTTTCGGGGCCCCTGACGGGCTGCCGGCCTCGAACATCCATTCGCTCCTGGCCACCCGAGATCGCCTGTGGGTGGGCACGGTCCTCGGGGTGGCCACTCTGGCCTTCGACGAGAAAGGGAGCGCCCTGGTTACCAGTGTCGTGCGCGGCTTCTACGCCTGGGGACTCGCGCAGGACGCCCGCGGAGATCTCTGGGTCGCCACCGAGTCGGGCGCCCGGCGCTTGGCCCGTAGGGGGCTCACCACCTTCACGCGCGACGACGGCCTTCCCGCCCTTCGCATCTCCTCCGTCTTCGAAGCCCGTGACGGCCGACCCTGCGTGGTCTCATTGATGGGCAAACTGGAGCTGAGCTGCTTCGACGAACGGGGCTTTCGGCGAATGGGGATAGCCGCCCTGCATCCGCACACGAATCCGGGATGGGGGTGGTCCCAGGTGGCCTTCCAGGACCGCCACCGCGGGTGGTGGATACCGACCGGGGAAGGGCTCCTGCGCATCGGGCCCAACTCCGCAGAAGGCCTGGCCGCCGCGCCGCTGCTCGCCGTCTTCACGGCGCGCGACGGTTTGCGTTCGAACGACGTCTTCCGCGCGTTCGAAGACTCCCTGGGCGGCGTCTGGATCGCCACCTACGCCGAGCACGGCAACGGCATCTCGCGCGTCGACCCAACCCGCGGCCGCGTCCGGACCTACGGCCAGGACGACGGCCTCCCCAACACCCTGCCCATCGTGCATTCGTTCGGCGAGGATCGGGCGGGCCAGATCTGGATCGGCCTCGAGCAGGGCCTGCTGCTCCGGTATAGGGAGGGCCGGTTCGAGACCATCCTCTCCGACGAATCCCCCGAAGAGTGGCCCGCTTCACGCGGGGGTCGGCCATCTTCGCGTTCTGCTCGTGGACCGGAAGGGCCGCCTCTGGATCGCCAGCACGGGGGGTGGCCTCGGGCGCATCGATGACCCGGGTGCGGATCACCCTCACGCGAGATGGTACGGCAAAGCGCAGGATCTCTCGAGCGATACGGTTTGGAGCATCGCGGAAGATCCCTCGGGTGACTTGTTCCTGGGAACCGCACGTGGAATCGACCGGTTTACCCCCGAATCCGGCCGAGTCGTGCGCTACGGAGCCGAAGACGGCCTACCCCGCGGCGAGATTCTGGGCTCGCTGCGCGACCACCAGGGAAGGATCTGGTTTGCCACCACCGCCGGCATCGCACGACTCGTCCCCCTCGAGGAGCCGGCTCCCGAGCCCCCGGCCACCCTCGTGAGCGCGGTTTTGGTGAACGGTGCGCTTCTGAACCTCTCCGCGGTCGGCGAGTCGGCGGTCGACGGCATCGCGCTCCGGTCCGACGACAGCCGGCTCGAGGTCGACTATGTCAGCCCCGGCGCGCGCGAGGCCGACGGCCTTCGCTATCAGTACGTCCTCGAAGGCGCGAACCGCAAGTGGAGTACGCCTACCGAGAGGCGCTCAGTGGTCTTCGCGGGCGTGGCCCCGGGACGCTACCAATTCCTGGTCCGGTCCCTTCTCCCGGGTCGCGGCGAAGGGACACCCGCCCGCGTCTCCTTCGAGGTGCTCGCTCCCGTGTGGCGACGCGGATGGTTCCTGGCTCTCGTCGCCGCGGCCGTCGCCCTGCCGCTCCTGGCCGTCTACCGCGCTCGCGTCGCCCGCATGGTCGCGGTGGAGCGCGTCCGGACCCGAATCGCGGCCGATCTCCACGACGACCTCGGCGCGAGCCTTTCACGGATCGCCATCCTGAGCGAGGTGGTGCGCAGGCAGATCGAGGCCGTAAAGCCCGATGCCGCCCCGATCCTGGGTACGATCGCCGACGAGGCGCGCAGGGTGGTGGACGACATGGGCGACGTAGTCTGGCTCGTCGACCCGCGCCTCGACACTCTCGAGGCCGTCGTCGTCCGGCTGCGCACCTTCGCCGCGGATCTCTTCGAGGCAAGCCGGGTTTCCTGGAGCCTCGAAGCGCCGCCGGACACGGTTCGGGTGGAGCTCCGGCCCGAGCACCGCCGCCATCTCTACTTGATCCTGAAGGAGAGCCTCACGAACGCCCTGCGTCATGCGCAGGCGGAACACGCTGCGGTCCGGATCTCGGAAGCGGGCGGCCGCCTCCTCGTCGAAGTGACGGACGACGGCGCCGGTTTCGGGCCCGGGGCCGCGGACGGCGCCTCCACGGGAGGACACGGCATCTCGAACATGGGGGTTCGCGCAGCGGAGCTGGGCGGCACCCTGTCCATCACCGCGGGTCCGGGAGGACGCGGCACCCGGATCGCCCTCGAGTTCCCTTGGACCGGCCACGCATGATCATGCGGTTGGCAGCCACGGTGAGCCACGTCTAGGATGTCTCCTGAGATGGACTTCAGCGCCCCGGCCTCGCAGAGCGCAGTGTCCGTGGCGATCGTCGAGGACGACCGGACCATGCGCGAAGGGCTGGCCACCTTGATCGACGGGGCCACGGGCTATCGCTGTGTCGGCCGCTACGGCTCGGTGGAGGAAGCCCTCCGTGCGCCCCGGGACGATGCGGCCGACGTCATGCTGCTGGACATCAAGCTGCCAGGCGTGCCCGGAACCGAGGGCGTGCGGCTTCTGCGCGAACGCAATCCCAAGACGGAGGTTCTGATGCTGAGCGTCTACGCCGACCAGGCGCGCGTGTTCGAAGCGATCTGCAACGGAGCGGTCGGCTACATGCTCAAGAAGACACGCCCTGCCCGCCTGCTCGAGGCCATTCGCGAGGCCGCCTCCGGCGGCGCCCCTATGTCGCCAGAGATCGCCCGTAAGGTGGTGACCCTCTTTCGCAAGGTCGTGCCTCCGGATCCGCTCACAGAAACGCTCACGCCTCAGGAGCTGAGCCTGCTTCAACGGCTGGCGGAAGGCCAGAGCTACCAGGCGGCCGGCGACGGACTGGGGATCAGCGTGAACACCGTCCGCAGCTACGTCCGCAATGTCTACGAGAAGCTGCACGTCCACTCGAAGTCGGAGGCCGTGAGCAAGGCGTTGCGCCACGGCTTGATCACCTAGCTCTCTCCGCGAGCTCCGTTCTCCGCCGCAGCCCCAGGGTTCATCGCGAGGCCAGACCGCATGTTCATGCGTCCCGCCCGCTTGGGGGGTGCAGTATACAAGTTCTTGTGTCCCCTGCCCGGCGGGTCGTCGCTGGCCTTGCCCTGGGCCTCTCGTCCGGAGCGGCCGTCCAGATCACCCGGGACCCGGCGTTCCTCGCTCTGGCCGCGCTCATCGAGCCGATTGGGCTGCTCTGGGTCAATGCGATCCTCATGACCGTCGTGCCGCTCGTGGTCGCAAGCCTGATCGTCGGCGTGGCCTCGACCTCGGAAGCCCAGGTGATCGGGAGGCTCGGCGGACGGGCCATGATGCTCTTCGTCGCCCTCGCCGCGGCGAGCGCCTTCGTGGCCCTGCTCGTCGTACCACCGCTGCTCGAATGGTTCCCTCTCACCCCCGCGATCGCCGCCTCGCTGCGAGCCAGCGCAGAGGCCCCCGGCTCGGCGCACCTGGGGGATGTGCCGAGCCTGGGCCAATGGCTGGTCAGTCTCGTGCCTACCAACCCGCTCCGAGCCGCGGCCGAGAGCGCCATGCTCCCGCTCGTGGTCTTCACCCTCGCCTTTGCGCTTGCGTTGACACGGGTTGCGCCGGACCTGCGGCAGGCCGTGGTCGAACCTTCCCGGGCAGTAGCCGCCGCCATGCGCGTCCTGATCGAGGGCATCCTCAAGTGGGCGCCACTCGGGGTCTTCGCCCTCACATTCCCCCTGGCAGCCCGCCTCGGGGTCGCCGCCGCCGGAGTTCTCGGCTACTACGTGATGCTCGCCTCGGCCCTCTACGCGGCACTCTGGCTCGCGCTCTATCCCTTCGCGGCCTGGGCGGGGAGGGTCTCGTGGCGAAGCTTTGGCCGCGCCGCCGCACCGGCGCAGGCCGTTGCCTTCAGCACCCGCTCTTCGCTTGCCTCGCTTCCCGCGCTGATCGATGGCGCGGAGCGGCGCCTGGGACTGCCGCCGGAGGTGGCTGGCTTCTGTTTGCCGCTCGCCGTCTCGACCTTCAAGTACTGCGCTCCGGCCGCGACCTTGGGAGGGATGCTGTTCATCGGCCGCCTCTACGGGGCGACGATCGACCCCTCTCGGCTGCTGCAAGCCGCGGTGCTGGCCGTGCTCTTGAGCTTCGCGACCCCTGGCGTGCCCGCCGGAGGTCTGATCATATCGGCTCCGATCTTCCTGGCCGCCGGCTTGCCCACCGAGGGAATCGGTCTGCTCGTCGCCGTAGATACCATCCCTGACATGCTCCGGACGCCCGCCAACGTCACC
The DNA here is from genome assembly GCA_963760685.1 of uncultured Acidobacteriota bacterium. Lineage (GTDB taxonomy): Bacteria > Acidobacteriota > Vicinamibacteria > Fen-336 > Fen-336 > CAVXEA01. The sequence goes on along the minus strand of CAVXEA010000003.1, from coordinate 514,703 downwards.
GCCGATCTGGCGGTGGCCGCCATCCTCGGTCGCCCGTCGCGGGTAGCGGCAACGGCGCCGAGAAGCTCCACGCCCCTGCCAGACCTTCCGCCTACAGCCTGAAACGATGACGACCGGCGCTTGCGTTGCCGACGCCTGCGCTCGGGCGAGCGGCGCTGAAGCACCGCGGCGTACCGCATGTTCATGCCTGCCGCCGTCGGGAGCCGCCTGCTACCGTCACGAAATCGGATGCACACCGGTCGACGCACGAACGTCACGCGCGGCAGCGCCTTTTCACGAGAGCCTCTTCGAGACGTAAGGCGATGAAGGAAGGCTCAGGGGAGCTCAAATGGAACTCGCTCAAGGTCGTCACTGGTCTTCGCGGAGGGTTCGACGGCAGCACTTCCTGCAGAAGATCCTGCGGGCGGCGGTCGTGGCTACGCTCACGGCAGTGGGCTTGGCGCCATCCGAAGCAAGCGCCCAGACCAAGGTGCTCTCCCTGCCGCCGAAGGACTTCAACAATCACCTGACCGAGTTCTATCGCCTGCGCTGGAACACGACCACGAGCGTCTGGGACACCACGGTGCCGTTCAGGATCGCTGAGTCCGTCAAGGCCGGGCCGTTCGGCTTCGGGCCGGATACTCTCGGCAAGTTCTTCACGGTGGATCTCCCGCTTGTCCCTACCTTCCGGGTGGGGGCGGGCATCGACTACAACCTTCACTTCGGCGCCGCGCTGAACCTGGACGCCGGGGTCGATGCAGGGTCGGTGCTTGCCGACTATCCCTTCGACGTGGAAATCGAGTATCCCGACCCCGAGACGATCCTCCCCGGCGAGGCATTCGTCGTGAAGACCAGCTATCGCCCCGAGGCGACGGCGAGCTTCTTCAGCACCGGACCCACGTTCAAGGCCGAGCTGCGCGCCAAGACCGATTTCGACGCCTTGCTCGCAGGGGCCGTCCTTCCGAGGACCAAGGTCACTGTCATCGACAAGTCCGTCCACGACAATCGCCCGCTCTTCAGCCTGAGCGATCACTTCGACTCGGCCGTGCCCAAGGCCTTCAGCTGCTGCGACGTGCCTCTCGCGGGCATCGTCAACGGAACGGCCCGGCGCCCGATCCTCGGCGGCCAGGGGGCGCGAGGCGACTCGAGCCACCCCAACTCCCTCGTCTCCTTCGTGCCCGACGACGACTTCTTGTTCGCGGGCATCGGCTTGACGAACTTTGTCTCCAACGCGCTCATCGGTCTTCCCCTCACCGATACCGTCGACCTGGGCCTGGGGGATCTCGAGTACCACATCCTGGAGCTGGACGCCGGGCTCGCGGCCGGGGTGCATCAAGAGCTTCGCCTCGACCCGCACCCGATGATACGGTTCAGGATGGAAGATGAAGAACAGGACACCTCTCGGGACGACCGCACCCGTGGAGGTGGGGTCAGAACGTTCGAATTTCCACCGCGCCGCCCGCCGGTGGGGCCTTGCGTCTGGTCCCCTTCATCGACAAGCGCGGCGTCTTCAGCAACGACACCCATCTCCAGGCAACCCCGGCGATCCGCGCCGATCCCTTCCGCATCGCGTTCCACGGGGACTCGACCGAGGTGTTCGGCATCGACGTGGACGTCCCGAGCTTCAGCTTGAACCCCGGAAGAGGCCCCTTCACCTTGCCCTTCCCTATCGCGACCTTCGACCTCGCGACCTACTCCTCGCAGGTCCCCCTCACCGACGACACGGAGCCGACCGTCTCCGGCCGGGAGCGCATCATCACGGCGGACACGAGGCCTCCGGTCCTCGTCAACGTTTGCCGGGAACGCGATCCCGGGGACGATCCTGGATCTCCCGAACCCCGGGCCTTGCAGCCAGTCGCTTCCCCCTGGAGCGAACCAGTTGCAGGTGTTTGCCATGGTGCGGCGAGCTCCGCCGGACGACGTCTTCCTCGTGAACGGGGGGCCCACGACCAGCACCTTCGTCCGGCATCGCGATGGGGGGGACACCTACAAGGTGGACATCCCCGCAGCCGCCGTAGCGCGTCAAGGAGCCGTGCGCCTGCAGGTAGCCACGCCCGGGGCGTTCAACATTTGGTACCAGACCTCGAACCCCGTGGACATGACCGTGCTCTGGGCCGCGGCTCCCGCCCCGAATTTGAATCCATCGGTGTTCGTCCGCCAGTTCGACGGGGTGCAGAACTTCGGTGACGTCTGTGGAGATGCGCCGTTCGGTGCGCCCCAGGCGCCTCCGGTGGACCAGACTCCGACCGACCCGGTACATCCTCCCGGCGGGGTTCTGGGTACCGACAACCCTCTCTTTCAAAGCCCTTGCGCCTCGGAGGTGCTCACGGCCGGCGGCGGGATGCTGGGCGTCGGACTGGACACGAGCCCCCTCCAGTCTGCCGGCGTGCCGGTGGAGTGGCTCGACCCGAAGTCGCTGCTCACGCTCGACGACGTGCCGCTTCCCACGCTTCTGGGCTCTACGACCACATCGGTCGACCAGGGCGGCACCACCGTCTACAGCACGGGCTATCAGCTCTTCGCGCTCATTCCATCGACCCTGCAGTCGCTCGGGGGAAGCCACAAGCTCGCGCTCGTGAATGCCGGGATCAACGCCACTGAGCCGTTCTCCATGGACCTGCTGCTCGACTATCCGACTCCGAGGTTGAACGAGATGCACAAGCTGGCGACCGCCGACACCCCCTATGGCTCGACCCGCCTTGAGCTGACGGGGACCGGTTTCACGCCGCGTTCGGTTGTGCTGTGGGACGGAATCGAACGACCGGTCAACTTCCGGTCGCGATCGGTGTTGCTGCTCGACCTGACTCCTGGAGACCCGATCCTGCCTGGAACCCACACGGTCTCGGTGGTGAACCCGGCGCCGGGTGGGGGCAGCTCCAACAGCGCGATCTATTCGATCGCCCCGGAGGGCACGCCGCAGCTTCAACTGCGATCGTCTCTCTTCTGCTCGACCGGCAACCGTATCGGTGGCGTCCTCACTGTGAGCAACATCGGCACGGGGCCGCTTCGCGGGGCGAGGATCACGAACGTCGTGCTCGACGATGGCACGCGACGCCTCCGCGTCGCCACCCCACTACCTATCGGTGTCCCAGAAACGGGCACGGGCGAGGCGAACAGCGTGATCGTCTCGTGGTCGAGCTGCAGCGTCATTCCGGGGCAATCGGGCACCGTGATCGTCGATCTGCTGCTCGCGACGGGGCCCCTGCGCCTCACCGCACCGGCTCCGACCCTCCCCTGCGCCAGCGTCAGAGACGTCACGCCCCCGGTCATCAGCGGCGTGCCGTCCGACATCACCGTCGCAGCGTCCAACGCACACGGGACCCGGGTCACGTACCCACTGCCCCATGCCGTGGACGCGGTTTCTGGTGTGGTGCCCGTCACCTGCTCGCCCGCCTCAGGCACGATCTTTCCCCTGGGCACGACAAAGGTGAAATGCACGGCCATCGACGCGGCGGGCAACGTCGCCTCGGCGTTCTTCAGGGTGACGGTGCGGAAAGGCAATGCCTGGTCCATGCATCTCGAGCGCGTCCTGCGGCCGGGCTTGGAGCCTGGCTACGGAGGCTCCGGGTGGCTGGCCAAGGAGGGCTGATGACCCTTCGGTACACGGCGGCGCTTCTTTGGCTCGGTTGCTTCCTCGCCGGGCAGGGGGCTCAGGCTGAAGAAGCCGCCTCCACCGACAAGGCGGTCGAAGCTGTGTTCGACCGCTTTGTCGCGGCCTGGAACGCCGAGGATCCAAGAGCACTCGGCTCGGTGTGGTCCGAGAACGGACAATTCGTCTCGGCGCGCGGGCCTGCGCTCGTGGGTCGCGCCCGGATCGAGCGGGCGTTCACCCGAGGATTGGCCGCGGTCAAGAGCAAGCCGGTGGGGAGCGTGCCCTTCGAGCCCATGCCGGGCTATCACACGCGCTTGATGACAAGCATGTTCGCGTGCCACCTCTTGTCCGAGGGAATCCGCATTCGAACAAGCCATGCCGATGTCGCCGTCGCCACAGGGACCTGGCATGTCGTCGGCTCCCTGGCTGGGCCGGAGGGGCTCATGTTCGGCACGGATACGAGCCAAGAAGGAGGATTCGAAGCGACGGTCGTGAAGACCAGCACCGGTTGGCTGCTGAGCCGGTTGCGTTTCACGCCGAAGAACCGTCCCGCGTCTGCTCCAGCCCACTAGGCATCGTCGTCTCCGCACGACGCGGCGAGGAGGCCCGTGCGTCCTCGCCTTCACCCGCTCTCCGGTGATCCGCCAGGCAAGCGCGCTGCCTTGCGGCTGGCAGGACGCTCGGGGCCTGGGCACCAGCAACAACGAGGCGCAAGTAGTCGGCTCGAGTCGCGCGACGACGACACGCGACGGCACGGATCCTGCTGTCTGAGACAGGGACGAAGCTGGGGCTCTTCGTCATTGGCAGGAACCGGCGGCCGAGGAGGGCACGCGCTGTCCTCGGTTGCGGGCAGGAGTGTCACTTCCGAGGACGCCACCACGCCAGGCGGCGAGCTCTGGAGGCTTGGGAGAGCCCATGTCGATGAACCATCGCGGCCGAGGACAGGCCAGGATCGTGGCGAGGGCGTTGGCCCTGCTCCTCGTGTTGACAACCGCGGCCCGGGGCGAGGGCCCCCTCACCACCGCCGATGTCGTGCGCTTTCTGGGCGCGGGCATCAGCGAGAACACCATCCTCTACGAGGTGCGCAACCGCGGGTTCGGCGAGAAGCTCGACGCCGCCAGGGAAGCGAACCTCCGGCAGACCGGAGCGAGCGAGACGTTGATCGCGGCCCTGCGGCGGGCGGCCTCGGGTGAGCCGCCGAAGGCACCGCAGCCCGCGGATCAGCCCCCGGCGCCGAGCACGGGCACGGGCAGTCGCGAGCCGTCCTTCCCGGCGATCGCGCGCACCGTGCGCGTTCCCGTCTGCGTGCTCGACGTGAAAGGCGAGCCGGTGCTCGGGCTCGGCAGCGAGGACTTCCAGATCCTGGAGGACGGCAAACGGCAGAAGGTGACTCTCTTCAGCGGCGAGCGGCGTCCGCTGCGCATCGCGCTGGCCCTCGACGTGAGCGGGAGCATGGACAACAAGATCCGTCAGGTGGAAGAGGCCCTCCGGCACTTCGTGAGCCTCCTCGAGCCCGCCGACGAGATCATGGTGATCACCTTCAACGACGAGGTGCGGGTCGTGCAGGGCTTCACTTCCGACCGCGAGCGCCTGGGGAAGGTGCTCGACAACATCGAGCCCTTCGGGGGCACGGCACTCTACGACGCCGCCTTCGTGGCCATCAGGCGCGTGGCGAAGGAGCCCGCCGAGAGCAAGGCCGTGGTCATCGTCAGCGACGGAGTCGACACCGCGAGCAAGAACTCGTTCGACGAGGTGCGGGAGATCGCGCGCCGGTCCGAGGTGCCGGTCTTCTCGATCGGCCTCGACGCCGGCAACCCGCGGAGGAACTTCGTGGAGGGCGGCTCATCGGGGCACGGAGGCCGGCCCGGGGGGGGCGGTCACGGCTACGGGCCGGCGGTGGGCATGGCGGCATGCCCGGCGGCGGTGGTCCAGGCGGGGGCGGCTTTGGAGGTCCGGGCGGTGGCCGGGGCGGCCGGGCGCAGGCCGGAAGAGCTTCGACGGCAAGCCCCTCATCGAGCTCGCGGACGACACCGGCGGGCGGGCCGAGATCCTGAAGGGCCTCGAGCACTACACGCCGGGAAGCGACGAGCTTCCGGGAGGAGAGATGCTCCGAGCGGCGGTCGAGTCGATCGCCATCGACGCTGCGCCACCGATACCTGCTGGGCTATGAACCGCCCGAAGGGAAGAAGCAACTGGCGGACGATCCGGGTCGAGGTCGCGCGGCCCGAGGCCACCGCGCGGGCGCGCAAGGGCTACTACGGGGGAGCGTGACCGTGTCGACTGAACGGGACGGAGCGGCGTATGGAGGAGGGGCATCCTGTGCCACAGCCAGGAGTCATTCCTGACGCCCCGGCGGTCGCGAGCAGTTGGAGCGGGTCCTCGCGAGCCGCGACTTCGACGCGTCTTCACGCGGCCGAGCCCTCCTCCGCTTCGTGGTGGGAGAAATGCTGGCGTTCCGGCAGGAGAGCCTGAGCCTGGCCGCGATCGCCAGAAGGGTCTTCCAGAGAGGCGAGGACTTCGATCCCCAGCTCGATCCGGCCGTCAGGATCGAAGTCGCGCGGCTGGGCCGCGCGCTCGACCTCTTCAACAGCCTTGCCGGAGCCGGGGATCCGGTCCGCATCCGCCTGCCGCGAGCCACCTGCGTGCCCATTGCTCGGTGGGCGCCCGCGAGGCACGCGCGCGAGACGCGGGTAGCCATCGGGGCGCACGCGCCCGTCACCCGCCGGTAGAGGGCCCCCTCCACGTCGGCGGGCGGCCTTACCGCCCGGCCTCGCTCTCGATCTGGCGGTGGTAGTCGCGGTTCTGTTCCGAGAGGACCAGGCGCAGCGTCGTCATCTCACCCGCGTAAAGGGCTCCGCCGGGGTCGAGCTCTCGCCAGGCGCCGCCCGCCTTGGCCTCGACCCACTCGAAGCAACGCAGCGGGACCGGTTGCCCGGGTCTCTCGTTCCAGACGAGCTTCTCCGTGGGCGATTCCCCGCCTCCGCTCCGGCGCAAGCGGTAGCGCATCACCGTGAAGAGGGCGCCACGCGCCGGGTCCACATAGAAGCGATAGCCGGCCTTCAGTCGGGGCGAGGCCAGCTCGCCCTCGAAGATCTCGAAGGCCGCGAAGCCCACGATGGGGTGCGGGAGGGGAGCTGCGAAATCGGCGGACCCCGCCCCGGGGCCCGCCAGTAGCGCGAGGGTCGCGAGCCAGGCGCGGCGCATCGCTCAGCCTACCACCAACGTGCGAGATCGCTCCGGGCGGCTACTTGGCCGGGGCCTGGGCCTGCGGCGAGCGCGGGCTCCATCCCCTCGGGCACGCGCGGGGTCAGGCGAAGGCTCGAGACCAGGACCGCCTGGAGGACGAGAACCGCGGCGATCACCAGGAGGCCCGTGGTGTAGCCCTCCGACCAGTGCCGCAAGTAGCCCACCGCCCACGGACCCGCGAAGCCTCCCAGGTTCCCCACCGCGTTGACCAGGCCGATGCCCGCGGCCGCCGCGGTCCCTCCCAGGAACGCCGGGGGGATGGCCCAGAAGACGCTCTGGACGGCGCGCTGGCCGACCTGGGAGATCGCGAAGCTCAGCACGATGAGGGGCACGCTCTCCCGCGAGGCGGCGGCCAGGACGAGACCCAGAGCGCCCGTGAGGGCGCAGGCCGCCACGTGCCACTTGCGCTCGCCGGTGCGGTCGGAGTGGCGGCCGATGAGGACCATCCCGACGAGGGCCGCGACGAAAGGGATGGCGGTGATGGCGCTGAGCTTGAAGCCGCTGAAGCCTGAAGCCTCACGCAGCAACTTGGGCAGGAAGAGGAAGACACCGTAGGTGGCGAAGGTGTTCAGGAAGTAGATCAGGCACAAGAGCGCGACCTTGCCGCTCAGGGTGTGGCGCAGGCCGGACCCATGGCGCGATCGCTCGGCATGTTCGCGCTCCATGTGCCGGCTCAGCCATTCCCGGTCGTCGGCCGAGAGCCATTGGGCCTTCTCCGGTCGATCGGTCAGGTAGGCGAGGGCCAGGACGCCGAGCACCACCGCCGGGAAGCCCTCCGCGAGGAAGAGCCACTGCCAGCCATGGAGACCGGCGAGCCCGTCCAGCTTGAGGAGCGCTTCGGAGACGGGCGCCCCGATCATCATCGAGACCGGGGCGGCGGTCATGAAGAGGGCGCCGGCCCGCGCCCGCTGGCGGGCGGGGATCCAGTAGGTGAGGTAGAGGACCATTCCGGGAAAGAACCCGGCCTCGGCCAGGCCGAGCAGGACGCGCAGGGCGTAGAAGGTGGGCGCGTCCTTCACCCACACCGTGGCCATGGAGACGAGGCCCCAGACGAACATGATGCGGGCGATCCAGCGGCGCGCACCCACGCGCTCCAGGATGAGGTTGCTCGGGATCTCGAAGAGAAAGTAGCCGAGGAAGAAGAGGCCGGCGCCGAACCCGTAGACCTCGTCGCTGAGCCCCAGGTCTCCTCTGCATGTCGGTGGCGGCGAACCCGATGTTCACGCGGTCGAGGTACGCCACCACGTAGCAGAGGAAGATGAACGGGATCAGCCGGCCGATGACCCGGCCGACGACTCGCTCCTCGGTCCCTTCGTGGCTCGTGGTCATGGGACGACTCTTCCCGGCGAGAGCCTACCATGCGGGCGAGAAGGGACCGCCGCGTCGCCTGAAGACACGAAGGCCCGGAGCCCGAGGGCCCCGGGCCGGTGAGACGCGATCAGATGGTGATGGTCGACTTTCCCTTCGGCTGGTCCTGTTCCGGGGGCTCTCCGTCCACCTTGATCCGGTTGTCCACGGCGAAGGCCAGGGTGCCGTTCGCGATGTTGCCGAACACCTGGCGATCCACCTCGCTGTTGACCCAGCCCGCGAGGGTGACCCGTCCGTTGTCCACCACGATGCGCACGGGAGCGTCCGTGTGTCCGGCGAACGGGAGCAGGCGGTCCCCGTAGATCCTGGCGTAGATCTGCCGCCGGAGCCGATCGTCGAAGGGGCTCGTCGATTGCACCTTGATCTCGTTCTTCAGCTCACGCAGACCCGGTACGCGGGCCACCGCGGCCTCGATGTCGCCCCGGTAGGTCTCGTTCCGCACCGACCCGTGGAGCACCACCGCTCCGTTTTCGATGCCGAACTCGACGTTGTCGAAGACCGAGTAGTAGGGGTAGCGGAGAACGGCGCTTCGCACGTCCTTCACGATGTCGGCGTCCTTGCGCGCGTCCGGAAAGACCCGGATCAGGTTGTTGACGACCTTGGCCTCCTTGCGCGCCGCTCGCTCCGCGCCGCGACTCGCCTCGAGGGTCATCACGACACCGCGCAGGGTCGCGGTATTGCCGCTCACCTCCACCTGAAGATCGGCGCTCGCGAGCAGCCCCGCCTTCTCGAGCCGCCGCTCGATCTTGGCCTGGGTCGCGATCGCGCTGTCCTCGGCCTGCGCGCTGGCGCCCGCGAACAGGAGCAGGCCGGCCACCGCCAGGCTCGACACTCGCAAAATCCTGTGAACTCGTGTCATGACCACTTCCTGCTTTCTGCCCCGTGCCCCCGGGGCGGCTCGCCGACACCCCACTACGGAGCAAAGGGCCTGCCAGCGGAATTGCCGAGGAAAGTCCCGTGGACACGCGCCCACGGCGGGGGGCGCGTCGCCAAACGGGGACAGGGCGCGCGGGGAGAGCGTCTCGTCCCGAGGACGCCCCCGCGGCCGCCCACGCGTTGACGGGAATCGTCAAAACCTTTAGCGTGCAGCCATCATGAGCCTCGACGGCCGGCGGGCCCTCGTCACCGGCGGCGGTCGGGGGATTGGCCGGGCGATCGCACTCCGCCTGGCCCGTGCGGGCGCCTCCGTGGCGCTGGCGGCGCGGACACGCGGCGAAGTCGAAGCGGTGGCGGACGAGATCCGCGGGCACGGGGGACGCGCCGTCGCGCAAGGCGCCGACGTCGGCAAGGCCGAGGACGTTCGCGCCTTGTTCCGCACCGCGCGGGAAGCCCTGGGCGGGGTCGACATCCTCATCAACGGGGCCGGGATCGCGCCCTCGGCGCCCCTGATCAAGACCGACGACGTCACCTGGCACGCGGTGATCGAGACGAACCTGAGCGGGGTCTTCTATACCACCCGGGAAGCCCTTCCCGAGATGATGGCCCGCGGGTTCGGGCGCGTCGTCAACGTCGCCTCGATCGCAGGCAAGACGGGCATGCCGTACATCGCGGCCTACGCCGCCAGCAAGCACGGGGTCCTCGGGCTCACCAAGGTCGCGGCCCTCGAGTGCGCGGCCAAGGGCGTGACCGTCAACGCCGTCTGCCCGGGCTATGTCGACACTCCCATGACCGATAAAGGCGTCGCTCGCATCGTGGAGAAGACCGGGATCTCCGCGGCCGAGGCCCGACGGCGCCTCGAAGACCTGAGCCCGCAGAAGCGCATGGTCACGGTCGAGGAGGTGGCGGCCCTGGCCCTCTATCTCTGCGGCGACGACGCCCGCGGCATCACCGGCCAGGCCCTGAGCGTCGACGGCGGCACGGTGGTATGAACGACCCGTTTCTCGAGGCACGGCATCTGGAGCTGGCCGACAAGGCCCGCGCCCTGGGCGACCGGCGCCTCCGGTCCGCCGTGGAGGACGAGAGGACCCCGCGGGGCGGACGATCGAGATCGTCGGCCTTCTGGCACGGACCGGCATCCTGGGCGCCGCGGTGATGCCGCCCTTCGGCACCATGGACCTGCGCTCGCTGGTCGTGGTTCGCGAGTCCCTGGCCTACTTCTCGTCCCTCGCCGACCACGCCTTCGCCACCCAGGGACTGGGGTCTCACCCCATCGCCGTCGCCGGGACCGACGTGCAGAAGAATCGCTGGCTGCCCGCGGTGGCCTCGGGGCAGGTGCTCTGTGCGTTCGCGCTGACCGAGCCCGAGGCCGGCTCGGACCTCGCTTCGGTACGCTGCCGGGGCGAGCGCGACGGCGCGCTCTGGCGCCTGACCGGGATCAAGACCTTCATCACCAACGCGGGCATCGCCGGCCTCTACACGGTGCTGGCGCGAAGCGGTCCCCAGGAAGGCAAGAAGGCGCTGTCGATGTTCCTCGTGGATGGCGGGGCCCCCGGCCTCTCGACGCACGCCCTCGAGCCGATGGCGCCTCATGCCTTGGGCGAGGTGCGCTTCGACGCGGTACCCGCCGTCCTCCTCGGCGACGAGGGCGCGGGGTTCAACCTCGCCCTCGCGACCCTCGATGCGTTCCGGCCCGGCATCGGCGCCGCGGCCTGCGGCCTGGCCCAGCGCGCCCTCGACGAGGCGCTGCGGTGGTCGCTGTCCCGCCGGCAGTTCGGCAAGCCCCTGGCCGAGCTCCAGGCCACGCAGATGGCCCTTGCCGACATGCACGTCGAGCTCGAAGCCGCTCGCCTGCTGGTACGTCGCGCGGCCTGGCTCAAGGACCAGGGCCAGGAGCGGATCAGCCGCGAGGCGACGGGTGCGAAGCTCTTCGCGACCGAGATGGCCCAGCGCGTGGTGGACCGGGCGGTCCAGATCCACGGCGGCCAGGGCGTGATGCGGGGGGCGACGGTCGAGCGCCTCTATCGTGAGGTGCGGGCGTTGCGCATCGACCTCGGCACCAGCGAGATCCAGAGGCTCATCGTCGCGGCCTCGCTGCTCGAGGGCGCGCGCTAGCGCGACGAAACGGAGAACCGGATGGGACGCATCGTCGATCTTTGCGGCGAAGTGGCGGCGGCGGCGGACGAAGGCGGGGAGGGTCTGGTCCTGTCGCCTGAGGCCTGGGACCGGCTCCGCGAGGACTGGAAGGACGAGGAGATCGAGGATGCCCTGTCCTTCGTCCGCGACTCGCTGCTCCAGGGAGAGCTGGTGGACGCGGCCGACAGCCTGAGCGCCGAGCTCCTGACCCTGCTCGGCACCTTCGGCACAGCCGCGACCTTCGCCAAGCTCGAAGCGGGCGAGGCCCGCTTCACCGTCGAGATCGTCGCGCGGCTGGCCCGTCGGGTCTCTCGAATCGAGGAGGTGCTCGAGGGCTTTCGTGACGGCGATCGGCCCGACAACCGAGGCTTCGAGGCACTCCGCACCCGCCTCATGGACGTCGGCATCGAGAAGGAGATGTGGGGCCCCGACGACGACCTGACGGAGGAGGAGAAGGGCCACTGAGCGCTGGAAACACCCGACGCCCTACTGCGCGGTCCAGCCCCCGTCCACGAAGAGCGCCGAGCCGGTCACGAAGGACGAGGCATCCGAAGCGAGGAACAGCGCGGCGCCCGTGATCTCGTGCAGCTCGCCCCAGCGGCCCATGGGGATCTTCTCCACGAACGCCTTGTACTTCGCGGGATCGTTCAGGAGCTGTCGGTTCATCTCCGTGGCGAAAGGGCCGGGGCAGATCGCGTTGACGGTCACGCCCGAAGTCGCCCACTCGAGGCCGAGCACCCGCGTGAGGTTGACGACACCCGCCTTCGCGGAAGCGTAGGGGGCGCGGCCCGGGATCGCGATCACGCTCAGGATCGAGCCGAGGTTGATCACTCGGCCCCAGCCCCGCGCGCGCATGCCCGCGCCCACCGCCCGCGCGCAGAGGAACGGGGCCTTCAGGTTGATGTCGATGACCGCGTCCCAGTCCGCTTCGGAGAGGTCCTCGATCGCGCCTCGGATGTTGATCCCCGCGTTGTTGACGAGGATGTCGATCGGCCCGAGGGCCTGCTCGACCTCGGCCACGAGCCGCTTCACGTCGTCGGCCACGGACACGTCGGCCGCGAACGCCAGGGCGCGACGGCCGGTCGCGGCGGCGATCTCCGCCGGCCGCGGCGTCGCAGGTGGCGCGGGTTCGGCTGGCCAGGGCGACGTCGGCTCCGGCCTCGGCTAGAGCACCCGCGATGGCTCGACCCGAGCCCCTGCCCGCCGCCGGTCACGAGCGCGCGCCGGCCGTCGAGGCGAAACCGGTCGAGTACGCGTTCGTGGCTCTCCCATGGATCCCCTGGCTCCCGCTCAGACGCCGAGGTTCTTGCGTGCGAACGCGGTCGAGCGCCGCACGTTTTCGTCTTCGACCGCGACCATCTCCTCGTAGGTCTTCCCGGCGATCCTGGGCAACGGCTCCTTCGCCGACTTCGAGAGGACACCCGCGCGAAAGGCCTCGATGCGCGCCTCGTCGCGCTTCTCGTAGGTCACCCAGTAAGCATCGTCCAGATAGGGGACCTTGAGGGGATCGCGCGTGATCATCTCGAGGCAGAGCGGCACGTCGGGCTTCGCGGCCCGCAGGACCTCGATCATCTTGACGAGCGGGCAGAAGCCGGTCCCGAGCGGCACTTCGGCCAGCTCGAACCCGCGCTCGTAGGGCCGCACCGCCATGTCCTTGAGGTGCGTCGTGACCGCGTAGGGCGCGAGCTTGGTGACAGTGTCGAGGGGGTCCTCGAGCAGGGAGATGTTGTTGCCGAAATCGATGCAGGCCCCGAGGTAGGGGCTGTCGACGAAGCGCAGCAGCGCCACGAGCTCGTCGGCCCGCCAATCCTTGTGGTTCTCGATGCCGACCGGCAACCGCTGGCGGTCGAGGGCCGCCTTCAGCCGCGGCAAGGTCTGCCGCCAGTGATCGGCGAACTCCCGCCACGCGGCCATCGTCTGGAAGTCTTCGTAGCGACGGCCGTGGAGGATCGCCACGCGTACCCGGGGCGCGCCGAGTCGGCGCGCCAACGTGACCAGGTCGGCGAAGCTCGCTTCGTCTTCGAGGGTCTTCGCGTTGGCCGATAGCTCGACGAAGAGGCCCGCTTCGCCGAGGCGGCGCTTGAGGCCGTCGAGGTACGCGGGCTCGGTCGAGGCGAGCTGCGACACGTCGAGCTGGCAGCCGTCGGCGCCGAACGAACGGCACAGGTCGATGAAGGCCTCCGCGGGCAGAGAGGGTGCGCCGGCGCCGCGGATCAGGTCCCGTCCCCGCTGGAGGCGCACCGCGAACGACGTGTAGGCGATGGCGTACCGACCGTTGGCGGCCGCGAAGCGCGGCGCGCACGCCGGCGGCCTGGCCCACCGCTGCGACCGCCAGCGTCCTGCAGGAACTCCCGGCGATCCTCACGCACGGGGCAACGCTCCCTTGAGCTCGCGGTCCCAGGGGCTCCGGTACTCCTTGGTCAGGAGCTTCGAGGCCTCGGCATCGCCCACCACGTCCCCCTTGGCGTCGTCCCAGCGCAGGACGCGGCCGACCTTCATGGCGATGTTGGCGAGGTGGCAGGGGATGGCGGTCCGGTGGCTGCTCTAGCAGGTCGGAAGCCGGGACGGCCCGCGACTTCACGCAGTCGAGGAAGTTGCGCACGTGGGGCACGAACTGGTCGCGGACCTGCTCGAAGCCGTCCTCCTTGAGCGCGGTCGTGCGCAGCGGCGCGTCGTCGGTCGAAGGCCGCGCGGCGCGGTGAAGCGCGGAATCTGGTCTTCGGGCGAGATCTGCCTGTCGGGCACGATCTCGAACCCGGCGCGGTTCAGCTTCAGCATTCCCTTGGTGCCGTGGAACTCGAGGCCGCCGCCGCCGCTCGCCGCGACCTCGCGATTGCGACCAGGTGGCCAGGAAGCCCGGGTACTCGAAGATCGCCTCGAAGACGTCGGGCGTCTCGCCGATGCCCTGGAGGGCGAGGCGGCCCCCCATCGCCGTCACCCGCTGCGGTGCATGCGCCCACGGTGAACCACTGCACGACGTCGATCTCGTGGGCCAGGAGGTTCGTGGTCTGGCCGCCCGAGTAGTCCCAGAACCAGCGGAAGTGATAGAGGCAGCGGTGCGCGTCGAACGGCACGAAAGGCGCCGGCCCGAGCCACATGTCCCAGTCCGCGGCGGAGAGGGGCTTGCCCGACCGCCTGCGGAGAAGCCGGGCAGGATGTTCCGATGCGCCGCCATCTTCACGCTGCGGACGTCGCCGATGTGGCCGCTGCGGACCAGCTCCCGGCAGCGCTGATAGTGACGCCCCGAGCGCTGCTGGGTGCCGCTCTGCACCACGCGACGATGCGCCGTCGCCGTGCGGAGCATCCACTCCCCCTCGCGCAGGGTGTGGGTCAGCGGCTTCTCGACGTAGACGTCCTTGCCGGCCGCGCAGGCGAGGATCGTCATGAGCGCGTGCCAGTGGTCGGGGGTCGAGACACGACCACCGCATCGACGTCGGTGCGGTCGAGCATCCGCCGGAAGTCCTTGTGCCGGAGCGCGCCGCTGCCGACGATGCTCGCCGCCTCGTCCAGCCGCTCGTCGCAGACCTCGGAAACGCCGACGATCTCGACGTCGGGCTGCGCCTGGAAGTCCAGCAGGTGCCGCTTGCCGATGAGACCGTTGCCGATCAGCCCCACGCGGACCCGGTCGTTGGCCCCGAGCACCCGCCGGGTGGAGGCCGCCGTCGAGCAACCCCGCTCCGGCCATCGTCTTGAGGACCGTCCGCCGATCTGGCATGAGTCCCTCCCGATCCGCGCCGGATTCTGGTCCGGAACCACGGACAAGTAAAACTGCCGCCACCGGAGGAGGGCCTTCACTGGCGCGGTCAGCCCAATCCCGTCGGGGGGTGCGTGATGTCCTTACCATGTGCGTGATATCATAGAGTCGGTAAGGAGACGCATGAGCACTACCACTCTCACCTCGAAGGGCCAGATCACTCTTCCCAAGGCGGTTCGCGATCGGCTGGCCCTCACCCAGGGCGACCGACTTCGCGTCGGGGTCGATGCCAGTGGCCGCGTGACCCTCGAGCGGGAGCGAGAGCCACCGGTCGAAGCGCTCTACGGCTTGCTCCGGCGGCTCGCCAGACGGCGACCGGCCTCCCTGGCCGAGATGCGCGCCGCGGTTCGGCGAAGAGCAAGGCGAAAGCACTCCAGGGACAAGGCTTGATCGCCCTGGACACCAACGTCCTGGTTCGTTTCCTCGTGCAGGACGATGAGGCCCAGGCGAAAAGAGCGCGCGCGCTGGTGGATACGTGCGTGGAGGCGGGCGATCCCTGCCTGGTCAGCAACCCGGTGCTCTGCGAGCTCGAGTGGGTCTTGGAGAGCGTCTATGGGGCGTCACGCAGTGACGTAGCTGCGGCGGTCCAGGGCCTGCTGAGCACGCCCCCCTTCCAGTTCGAGGACGCGGACCTGACGCAGCAAGCTCTCCAGGCGTACTCGAAGGGAAAGGGCGATCTCTCCGATTACCTGCTCGGTCTGGTCGGCCGGTCGCGTGGGGCTCGAACGACCTACACCTTCGACCGGGACCTACGACGGGCTGAGGGCTTTACGCTCCTCTGAGCGAACCCGCGGCGGCGACCCAGAGGCGGCCCCTCCATCGCACCCTGCACCTTCGCTCGGCCGCGCGCCGGAGCGGGCTCCGCCGCGCCGTACACGACAGGCAAGAGCCCCGGCCCTTGCACTGAACGCCACCAGCCGCCTCTCCCCGCGGTCCTGGCACGAAAGCCGCGCAAAGCCCCGGCGGAGAAGCCCGCAATCGAGGTAGCCCTCCCAGCTCCTTGCGGGCGTGTTTGGGGATGCGCACCGCGATCGCACCATCACCGATCGCCCCGTACAGCGTCTCGAGATTATCCCGCACGACCTCTCCAGCACGGTCGTTTCGGGGCGATGGCGCCGCTGGGCACCGGGCGCGGCGACCTCAGCGCGGCCACTACGGTCGGCACCACGCCCAAAGTGAGGAAGACCTAGTCGCAGGAGTCCGCACCCACGCCCCCCCCTCGGCCCCCCTCGGCCTTGACGCGCTTCGCGCCGAGGGGTACGGTCTCCCTAGTTGGGAAGCGGCGTCGCGGAGCGTCCCAAGGTGCCTCTTCGAGGGCGCCAGGGTGCTCCTCGACCGTCGCCTTTGGGTGAGACCGCGATGAATGAGTCACGCCGGGCGCCGCGGGTGCCCTTCCCGTCCGAGGTGGTATGCACGGGCGTCGGCATGGGAATGAGTCCGCTCAACCCCAGGATCAGCGACCTCAGCACCACCGGCGCCTTCATCGACTCCATGACTCACCTCCCGGTCGGGTCCCGGGTCAAGCTGACGTTCCAACTCGCGGGTCGCGAGATCAGCGCCGCCGCCGAGGTGGCGCACGCCATGCCCCAGTTCGGCATGGGCGTCAGGTTCGTCGAGCTGTCCGAAGAGGACCGCCTCGCCATCGGGGCATTCGTGAGCCATCCCTGACGAGGGCTTGACCACGACTGGCCGAGGGAAGCCGGCCCTGAGTCAGCATGGTCAAGCACGCCGCCGATGCCCAGCAGCCGCTTCTCACCGCCGCTGGGCGGGGGATCCCGATTCCTGCCCTACCTCCAAGACTCGTTCCGGGAGACGCGTACGGGATGGAGGCTCGCGTTCGACGTACGCGAGATCGTCGAGTCCGGGAAATCCCTCTCCGGTGATCACTGGAAAGACTGGCTCGCCACCAAGTGTGCAGCCTTGCTGATCCGCGGACGCGAGAGCCGGGTGACGACTCAAGCTGCGGTCGAGCAGATGGCCTCGCGAAGACCGAACACTCGCCTGCTCTCATTGGGGTGGCGGACACGTCGTCCACGTCGACAACCCGACGGGCTTCGCGGATGCGTCAAGGAGTTCGTAAGGCAACTCTGATGGCTAGAGCTCACTTGGCCACGGGCGCGAGCCCGTTCTCGTCGAGGAAACCCAGGACCACCTTCCGATAGTCGGGATGGTAGATGGCACCGACGTGGTCGACTCCGGCGGCAACCCAGAGCCGCTTCGGGCCGGGATGGGCGTCGACCACGCGCTTCACGATCGCCACCGTCATCCGGGGATCGGATGCCGTCCACGATGGCCAGGAGGGGTGCCTTGATGCGGCGGGCGGCAGCGACCGCGTCGATGTCGTCGGCGTCGAAGCCGGCGCGCCACTCGGACGCGCGAATGGCCAGGGGAATGATGGGGACCCAGGAAGGCAGACCATAGAGCAGCCGCGCGTGGTGGGCGATCGTGTCGCGGTAGGTATCGTAGGGAGCCTCGACGATGACGGCGCGCAGGTCCTTCTGGTCGGCGGCGGCCAGGAGAACGGCCACGGAGCCCATCGAGTGGCCCATCAAGGATGAGGCCGTTCTTGGCCAGATCGTGCTCACGCAGATACTGCATCGCGGCGCGGACGTCGTGGCTCTCCAGGCCGCCCAGGGTCGTGTGCGTGCCTTCGCTCGCGCCGTGGCCCCGGAGATCGACCAGGAGAACCGTCTCCCCGCGGTCCTGGAAGAGACGCGCGTGGCCCAGGTAGCTCTCCAGCGAGTCGCCGAGGCCGTGGATCACGACCGCCGCGGGCTTTCCGGGAATCGCCCTTGGCGAGCCAGGCCCGGAGCCTCAAGCCGTCGGAGGACAAGGCCAGCTCTTCGAAGCCGACAGGCGGTCGGCTCGGCGCGGCCAGAGGGAAGGTCCGGGTCATCACGTAGGAGAAGGCGAGGGGCACGCCCACGAAGAGAGCGCCGCCGTAGAGCAGGAGCCGCAGAATGATCCGGGTGGAGCGCGTCCGGCCGAAGGCCTTCATGTCAGCTCCTTTCGCGGGGCCGCTCGCCGAAGACTTCGAGGGCCGTGCGGAGGAAGGCCAGGAGCAACGGGGATTTCTCGGGGCCCTTGCGCCAGGCGAGGCCGATGTCCCATGCCGCCTCCTTCTGACGCACGGCCTTGAACCTTACCCCGGGAACGCGCATCGCCGCGGACGCGCTCGGGACGAGGGCCACCCCGATGCCCGCACGGACGAGCTGGAGCAGGGAGAAGAGCTCGTTCGTTTCGGTGACGATGCGGGGCGTGAAGCCGGCGGTCCGGCAGAGGGCGACCACGTGATCGTAGTAGCTGGCGGAGATGGCACGGGAGCAGACCACGAAGGGCTCTCCGGCCAGGGACGCGAGGCCGGTCCGGTCCCGCCAGGCCGAGCCCGGGCCCACGGCCGCCGCCAGCCGCTCGTAGTGGACCGGTCTGCACTCGAGGGCGGGGTCGGTGACGGGCATGCGCACGAACCCGAGCTCGATCTCCTCGCTGCGCAAGGCCTGGAGCTGGGCCGGGCTCGACATGTCGCGCATGAGGACCTGCACGCGCGGATGCGACCGGCGGAAACGGAGCAGGATGCCGGGCAGGGTCTGCGCGATGCTGGCCACTCCGAATCCGATGCGCAGAAAGCCCGACCCTCCGCGCAGGGCCTGGCGCGAGGTCTCGAGCGCGAGGTCCGCGCTCTGCAACAGCCCCTTCGCCTGACCGAGCAGGACGAGGCCCGGCTCGGTGAGGCGGAGGTCCCGGTAGCCGCGCGAGACGAGACGCCCGCCCACCTTCTCCTCCAGGCGCTGGAGGCGCTTGCTGAGCGCGGGCTGGGAGATGCCGAGGACCTCCGCGGCGCGCCCGAAGTGCCGCTGCTCGGCCAAAGCCACGAGCGACCGCAGCTCGGCCGACGTCCAGGTCCGGGGGCGGGTTCACTGCATAACCATTGATTATCACATCTTACCAGAAGATCATTTTGAGGAATCGTAGTATGGGTCGCAAGATCGGTAGCGGAGGTTTCGTCATGTCCCTGGACCAATGGGTCGCGGTCGGTGGGCACCGTGGCGGCGGTCTGTACCACGGTGGCGTTCGTGCCCCAGATCGTCCGCGTTCGGCGGCAGGGTGGGCGCGACCTCTCCTACGGGATGCTGGGCCTGTACCTGACGGGGGTGTTGCTCTGGCTCGCCTACGGCTGCCTGATCGGCGCCCGGGCCGTGATCCTGGCCAACGTCGCGGCCGCCCTCCTCGTCTCGGTGACCCTGATCCTGAAGGCGGTGACGCCCATCTCGGCCCCCGCGAGCCCGGGCGGAGGCGTCCCGGCGGCTGCGCATCGCCATCGACATGGACGAGGTGATCGCGGACAGCCTGGGCAAGCACCTGCGCCTCTACAACCAGGCCTTCGGCGCGCAGCTGACCCGCGGCGACCTGACCGGCCGCTCCTTGGAGGACTCCGTCCCGCAGGGCCAGGCTCTGAGCCACTCGCGAGCTCGTGCTCGCGCCGGGCTTCTTCCGCGACCTCGACCTGATCGAGGACAGCCAGCGACGTGATCCGGCAGCTGGTCGAGCGCTACGAGGTCTTCATCGCCACGCGCGGCCATGGAAGTGCCCACCTCGTTCGCCGACAAGTACGCCTGGCTCCGCGAGCACTTCCCCTTCATCCCCTCGAGCCACATCGTCTTCTGTGGAGACAAGGGCGTGCTCGACGTCGACTACCTGATCGACGACACGTCCCGACACTTCGACCGGTTCCGAGGCACACCCCTCCTCTTCAGCGCCCCGCACAATCAGGGAGAAAGGCGCTTCCGCCGCCTGCAGAACTGGGGGGCGGTCGCGCAGATGTTCCTCGGCTCGCGAGACGGCCATCGCCGCGAGGCCCCAGCCGGACCCAAGCCTGCCCGAAGGACTTCTCGAAGCGCCATGAAGGACGGCGGCGTATGCGCTACCCTCCTCTCATGAAGAGGTCGCGCGCGGTCCTCTGGTCCTTGCTCCTCGTCCCGACCGGCAGCGCCGCGGGCGAGCTGGAGCTCGGCGTGTTCGCCGGCCAGTCGATCCCGACCTACGAGCAGACGTTCAGCTACGACCCGGGCGCGTTCCACCTCCCGACGACCCTCCCAGGAGTCTCGATCGTCGAGCAGGGAACCTTCGGGCTCACGGCCCGGGGCGGCCTGGCCGCGGGGGCGTCCCTGACCTACTTCCCCGCCGACGCCTTTGGGATCGAGGCCCGCTTCGACACGGTCGGCATCAACGTGGACGCCACGGGCGTGCGCTACGTGGCCACGGTTGCGATTCCGCCATTGCCGCCCTTCACCGCGAACCTCGATCTGCCCCCGGGCAGCGTCGCCGTGGACCGCTTCACCCCGCTCTCGCTCGGCCTCAAGCTCCGCACCCCGGGGCGCGTCCGGTTCTCCCTCTCGGTCGGTGGCAGCTACCTGCCCAAGGTCGAAGCCACGGTGACGCAATCCCTCGCGGTCGGGCTCAGTCGGTTCGGTCCCCCCATCGAGGTGGCGCGAGCCAGCATTCGGGCGGTGGCCCTCCCCAGCGAGGGCCAGGGACGATGGGGAGTCACCGGCGCGGTCGGGCTCCAGGTCCCGCTCGGCGCGACGGTCTCGTTTCAGGCGGAGGGGCGAGCCTTCCGGTTCCAGAAGCAGACCCTCGGCTGGGAGCTCGTGGAGCCCGTCGCCAACCCGGCCCTCGACGAGATCCTGAGAGGCGCGGTCGAGCGACTCGATCCGGTGGAGTTCAATCCCACCTTCTACCAGGCCACGGCCGGGTTCGCCTTCCGCTTCTGAGCCCCTTGGGTCAGGTCCTGAATCGTGAATCGCAATTCACAATTCAAGACCTGACCCCAGAGGCGGGGTTCGTTCTAGAATCCGCCGCATGAGAACGGCTCCTGCCCTCCTGGTCGTGATTGCGGCCGGGGCCGCCGTCCTGCCGCTCTTGCCGCTCTTGCCGACGAAGGCCGATGGGCCGACCGCCACCGTGGCCGGCTCGCCGAGCGCGTCCGAGCTTCCACCCATTCCCGCGCAGTCGCCGCGCACCGCGAACTACTCCATCGAGGCTCGGCTCGACGAGGCGAAGCATCACGATCGACGGCAAGCTCGTGCTCGAATGGACCAACACGAGCGGCGAGCCGCTCTCGCGATTTCCCTTTCACCTCTACTGGAACGCGTTCCGGAACAGCCTCTCGACCTCGGCCCGGGGTGAGGGCCGGCGCTCCGCCCGCTTCGGCGACCCGTCGCAGGCGCGCGCGTTCGGCTACACCGAGGTGCGGTCCATCCGCCTCCTCGGCTCGCCCGGCGAGGACCTGACGCCGAACGATCCGGTACGTCGATCCCGACGACGGCAACGCGGACGACCGCACCCTCATGGAGGTCACGAGTGCCTCGCCCGTGGCTCCGGGCGAGACCGTGAGGTTCGCGATCGAGTGGACCTCGCTCATCCCCCACGGCGGCGGGGTGGGCCGGGCCGGCTGGGTGCACGACTACCACTTCATCGTGCAGTGGTTCCCCAAGATCGCCGCCTGGTACAAGGGCCACTGGAACGAGCACACCTTCCATCCCTGGACCGAGTTCTTCTCGGACTTCGGCGTCTACGACGTGCGCCTCACCCTGCCCCGGGGCTTCGTGGTGGGAGCCACGGGACGCCTGACCGAGACGAAGGCCAACGCGCGACGGCACCGAAACCCTGCGCTTCGTCCAGGAGGACGTGCACGACTTCGCCTGGACGGCCAGCCGGCGGTACCTCGAGCGCAAGACGCGATTCGACGAGGCCGGCTTCCCGCCGGTCGAGGTGCGGCTCCTCGTCCAGCCCGAGCACGCCCACCTCGCCGAGCGCTATCTCGAGGCCACGAAGACGACGCTGCGCGCCTACGGTCAGCGGCGTCGGCACCCTATCCCTACCCGCAGGTCACGGTGATCGACCCGGCCTGGAACTCGTCGTCCGGGGGGATGGAGTACCCGACGCTCTTCACCGCCGGGCACGAACCTCTGGGCCCCACCCGAGCTGCGCGAGCCCGAGGGCCTGACCATCCACGAGTGCGGCCATCAGTTCTGGTACGGCCTCGTGGCCAACAACGAGTTCGAAGAGGCGTGGCTGGACGAGGGCCTGAACTCGTACTTCGAGGACAAGACCGTGTTCGAGCAGCTCGGGCCCTCCGGGTTCGGCCACCGCTACTTCGGGCCGGATGGGGGCCGCGGAAGCCGGAGCGGCTGGCCGGTGGTCGCTCCCCGGGTGTGGATCGGCCGCGGCAAGGAGCAGCCTCGACGACCTGCGGACCGATCGGGCAAGTCCGACGTGATGACGCGGCGCGCCTGGGACTACCGGTCGGTCGACTCCTACACCGTGAACTCCTACGGCAAGCCCGCCCTGACCTTTCAGACCCTCGAGGGCCTGCTGGGCGACGAGACCATGCGCGACGTCCTGCAGCACCTACGCGCGACGCTTTCGCTTCGCTCACCCCACCACGGAGGACCTGATCGCGACCGTGAACGAGGTGACGGGCCAGGACTACCGCTGGTTCTTCGACGGAGACGTTCTTCTCGAGCGACCTCTGCGACTACGCGGTCTCGGCCGCGAACCGCGAGCCGCGGGTGCTCGTCGGGTTCAGCGAGGGGCCGGGCGGGCTGACCTACAAGGAACCCGGCGCCGAAGTCCCAAGCCCCCGACCGCTTCGACGCGGAGGTGACCGTCGAGCGACTCGGCGAGGTGCGGCTGCCGGTCGAGGTGCTGGTCGAGTTCGCAGACGGGACCCGGAAGCGCGAGACGCTGGGACGGCAAGGACCGCTGGGTCCGCTTCCGCTACCCCGGCGGGCCTAAGGTGGTGCACGCGGTCGTGGATCCGGAGGGCCGCCTGGCCCTCGACGTCAATCCCACCAACAACGCCTGGCGCGACGAGCAGGGCCTGGCGCGACGCGCCGCGACCAAGTGGTCGGCGCGCTTCCTGTTCTGGCTCCAGAACCTGCTGGAGCTGCACTCGGTGCTCGGCTGATGCGCGACCTCGTCGACGGCTTCCGGACGCTGCGCCGAAGCCTCGGCCTCGTCCCGCTCCTGCTCGCGGCCAACCTCGCCCTCGCCGCTCTCCTGGCCCTCCCCCTCGGCCTGGCCCTGGAGCGCGACCTCCGGAACACCGACGCCGCCGCGCGCCTGACCACGGGCTTCGACTACGACTGGTGGAGCGAATGGTCGCAGCGGCAGACCGGCTACGCGCGCCACCTGTCGCCCGAGCTCCTCGGGCTCGGGCTTCGCCGCGAAGAACCTCGAGCTCCTGCTCAAGGGACACCTGCCCGGCCGGCCTCTTCGCGGGCGTGGCCGCATCGGCGCCCGCAGCCCGGAGCCCCCGACCGGCTCCCTCGATCCGCTCGTCCTCGGCCTCGGCCTCGTCTCGTGGCTCGTCCAGCTCTGCCTGACCGGCGGCGTCCTCGGCGTCTTCCGGGCGCCGCAGGGGCGCTTCACGATCCGAGGCTTCCTCCACGGCTCGGGCTTCTACGCCGGCCGCCTGATTCGCATCGGGGTCCTTCGCCCTCGTGGCGCGTCGGCCTCGTGTTCGTCCTCTGGGCGCCGGTGTCGCGGTTCGCCGAGATCGCGCGCCAAGGAGGCGATCTCCGAGACGACCGCCCTCGCCTGGTCCTTCGCGCGGTACGCGCTCCTCCTCCTGGCCCTCGGCCTCGTGCACATGGTCTCGCTCTTACGCGAAGGTGATCCTCGTGCTCGAGGACCGGCAGAGTGCCGTCCTCGCCTTCCTCTCGGGGGCCTCGCCTGGCCGCCCGTCACCTGGGCTCCGCGGCCGCGCAGTACCTCGGCGTCGCCCTCGGTGGGCGGGGTCGCTGCTCGCGGCTTGGGGACTCCTCGACTCGGTCTTCGAGCCCACCGGCTTTCGCACCCAGGCCCTCTTCTTCGTGGGCGGCCGAGGCGCTCGTGGCCTCGCGCATCGGCCTGCGCCTGTGGCTCCTGGCGAGCCAGGTAGCCCTCCATCGCCGGGCGACCGGGCGCGCGCGCCGTGCTTTGTGACCGATGAAGGAATGCGGTAAAACGGGGCGGAATGGCGATCGACGCCCGCGAGTTCCGACGGAGCCTTGGGACAGTTCGCGAGCGGCGTGACCGTGGTCACGACCCGCGATGCCGCGGGCCTGCCCCAGGGCCTGACCGCGAGCTCCTTCTGCTCGGTGAGCCTCGAGCCCGCCGCTCGTGCTCGTGTGCGTCGACAACCGCCTCGGGGCCCGTCGCGCGATCGAGGAGTCCGGGCTCTTCGCGGTGAGCGTGCTCGCGGAATCGCAGGAGTCGGTCTCCCGCCGGTTCGCGGGCGGGGGCACGGACAAGTTCACGGGGATGGAGCCTCGTACCCGGAACGAGCGGCGCTGCCCCTCGTGTCGGGGGCCCTCGCCCACATCGAGTGCCGGCTCGCCGCCGCCCACCCGGCCGGCGACCACACCATCTTCGTGGGCGAGGTGCGTTCGCCTCGACGACCAAACCCGGGCGGCCCCTCCTCTACCACGAGAGCGGCTATCGCCGGCTGGAAGCGGGCGACCCCGCCCCGGTTGCTGGCGCGCCGGTCCGCGATCGAGTATAAGAAACGAGAGCGGCACGCCGCTCCCGAACGACTCCCTGAAGAAAGTCCCCAAAGCGAAAGGAGAGAAGGATCTCATCCTTCGATGGCCATGCGTGAGAACATCGAGATTCCCGAGATGACCTGGACCGAAGTGGACCAGGCGATGAAAGACCGGCCGGTGGCGCTCGCTCCCGGTGGGAGCCACCGAAGCCCACGGCCCCCACCTCCCGATCGCCACCGACACCGTGATCGCCACCGAGATGGCCCGCCGCGGCGCGGCCAAGCTCAAGGCGCGGGGGATCCCGTCGCTGATCCTGCCCCCGGTCGCCTTCACCGTGGCCGAGTTCGGCGCCGAGTTCGCGGGCACGATCAGCCTGCCCCCCGAGACCGTGACCGCGCTGCTGCGCGACATCTGCGTGGCCGCGTCCAAGAAGTTCCGCGCGGTGGCCCTCGTCAACATCCACCTGGAGCCCGACCATCTCGCCTACGGTGAAGAAGGCGGTCGAGGAGGCGAACAAGGCCGGCGCCAACGTGTGCTTCACCGACTTCACCAAGAAGCGCTGGGCCGACCAGCTCGGCGCGGCCTTCCAGGCCGGGGACCACGCCGGAGCCTTCGAGACGTCGCTCATGATGGCGGCGGCCCCGGACAAGGTGCGGGAGAAGGCCCGGATCAGCCTGCCCCCCATGGACGCCCTGGCGCCCGCGCTCAAGAAGGGCGCCAAGACCTTCCTCGAGGCGGGCGGCGAAGACGCCTACTTCGGGGATCCGACCGCGGCGACGGCCGAAGACGGCGAGACCTCCTTCGAGACCCTGTCCGAGATCCTCACCCTGTCGGTGATGGAGCACCTGGGGAGCAAAGCCTAGCCCCGTTGTTCAAGACCAGCATCCTCGTCCGGTTCGGTGACCTGGACGCGGCCGGGATCGCCTACTACCCGAACCTGGTCAACTTCCTGCACGAGGCCCTCGAGGACTTCTTCGCGGGCCACGTGGGACGGACCTACCCCGAGGTGTTCGGGGCGGGTCTCGGCTTCCCCACCGTCAAGGTGGAGATGGAGTTCCTCTCGCCCGTGCGCTACGGAGACCGGTGGAGATCGGGGTCGTCACCGAGCACGTCGGCCGCTCGTCGGTGAGGATGCGCTACGAGGGCAGCGTGGCGGGTCGGCCCGTCTTCCTGGCCCGCAACACCATGGTCATCGTGGACATGGCCACGTTTCGTCCGACGCGAGATCCCGACCTGGCTGCGGGAGAAGCTCGAGAGCCGCCCGGGAGGGCTAGAAGAGCTTCAGGTTCATGTTGTCGGCGGCGATGTCGGTGAGGTCGACGATCGCGGCGGCGTTGACGCCGATGGCGATCGCGATCGACTCCGAGATCTCCTCGCGCGTGGCCCCGAACTTGAGCGCCTTCTTGATGTGGCCCTCGAGGCAGCCCTGGCACTTGGCGGTCAGGCTGGCGGCGATCGCCACCAGCTCCTTGGTCTTGCGGTCGAGCACCGAGGGCTTGTAGGTCTCCTTGTAGAACTGGAAGTAGATCTCGCGGAAGCGAGGATCGACCATGGTGTAGGACGAGGTCTGCTCCGGCGGCTTGGCCTCGCCGTTGTCTTCCTCGGGGAAGGGGGCGTGGTGCTTCTTCACTTCCTGGCTCAAGGGAGACTCCTTAGGGTTTCGCGGAGCGCGGCCCCCGAGCCGCCGACGCGAGGTGGGCGCTGCCGGGTCCGGCGAGGGCGGCCTCGAGCACTCGCGTCACCGCGGCCTCGTAGGCGGCGGTGCCGTCGCGCCAGGCGCCGCCGTGGCTCTTGCCGGGCACGAGAAGGACCATGGCCCTCGTCGCCCGCCGCTTCCTTGAGCTCGAAGGCGATCTCCTTGGGCATGCGCGGGTCCTCGGTGTTGGCCACGAAGAGCGCGGGCCGGCCCGCGAGACGGGCGGCGGCGGCGCGCACGTCGGTGGCCGCGGGATCGAACCCGCCCCGACGGCCCATCCAGAAGAGCACCTCGTCGGCGGTCGGCCAGGGCGGCACGATCCGGGCCCACCAGCGAAAGCCGCGGAAGAGCGCTCATGTGGTGGTGGACGGTGTCGGGCAGGCTGCGGTAGCTGCTGTCGCCCACGACCCCCGCCACCGTCGGGTCCTCGGCCGCGGCCAGGATCACGGACGCCGCGCCGAGAGAGACGCCCCAGAGCACGACCGGGCCCGAGGCGCGAGCGCGGGCGAGGGCGGTCGCGGCCCGCACGTCGTCCTTCTCGCGGTCGCCGAAGGTCGTGGCCGCGCCCCCGCTCTCCCCGTGATGGCGCATGTCGAAGAGCAGCGCGTTCCATCCGAGCCCGTGGAGGAACGGCACCTTCTTCACCATCTCGATGCGCGAGCGGTTCAGGCCGTGGGCCAGGACCACGCTGCCCTTCGCGTCCGCGGCCGGTACCCACCAGCCCCGAAGCTCGGTCCCGTCGGGCGCCTTGAACGACACGTCCTCGGAGGGCAGCTGGAAGATGCGGGGAGTGAGGCCGGCGTTCTCCTTGTCGGGGAACTGGAACTTCCGGGTGGTGGCCACGCCGCCGAGCCAGTAGGGCACCCAGCCGAAGACGAAGGCGAGGAGAGAGACCCCCAGGGCCAGAAGGACTCGCTTGGTCCAGAGCATCACGCGCAACCCACGACCTCGCTCAGTTTCATCCGCGATGATAGCAGAGCCTCGAAAGCGGAGGCTCGATGCGGGCCGTGGGGCTGGGCCTGGATCGGAACAGGAGAGCGTGGCGTCCGACAAAACGGCCGCGCCACTGGGGACCTCTCTGGGGGCAGTCGATCAGTCCCCGACACGCCGTCACCCCGTCGTGACGCCACGCTCTTCTGCAACTAAGGTACGCAGGGCCGCGCGACGGGTTCACTCCACGGCTGTGAAAGAATGTCAGGGCGCGTCGTGCGAGCCGCCGGAGACAGGCGGGTCACGCTCACCCGGCCCTGTCGGAAGACGCGGCGCAGAGAGGCCCCCGGCCTGGCGGGCCCCAGAGAAAGCGGCACGGGGTGAGCGGCGTGCGAGACGCGAGGCCTGCACGGACTGAGGCCACCGGCGGTGGGCTCGCCGCACGCCCGGCGAGAGCGGGAATCCAGGCGCGCGCCGCCTCGTCGCCGGCGCAAACGACGTCCGTGGCGCCGGCTGTGGTCCCGAAGCCAGGCCGCCGCCGCGAGGTCGTCGGCCGTGACGGCGAGCCGTGCGGACTCGCAGGCCCCAATCGGCCACGGTGGCGACGAGGGTGATCGCTGCCGCACGCCGGCGAGTCCCCACGTCTTCCGGTCGGGCCAGGTCCAGCGACCGGCGGTCGACCGGGATGCCGGTCACGATGAGCAGCACGAGGGCCAGGGGAAAGGGGCCGGCGAGACGCTCGAGGCGGCCGGCGTCGATGCTCCGCCAGAGCACAGGGGCGGCGAGGAGCGGGCGACGTGGCCGCCAGCCCGAGGCGGCCGAGGCTCGCGCCGCGTGGCCACGATCGTGGCCAGCGGTCGCCACTCCTCCGGCCGCCGCCAGGGGAGCGCGACACCGCCACGGCGCCCGCCCAGAGCACCCCGGCCGCGACCCGGGCAGACCGGCCACGAGCGTGGAGAACGAGCGCGGCCCCAGCGATCGCGAGGGCCAGGGCCAGTGCCGTTCCGCCCGCCGCCTCCGCCCGGGCCACCACGAGCAGCCCGAGCGCGGCCAGCGGCGACGGCCCCCAGGGCCGACCACGGCGCCGGGCCAGAACCGTCGGGCAAACGCGAAGAGGGCCAGGACGAAGCAGCCCCTCGGAGGCGAGCGTCGCGAGGAGGAGGCGCGCGGTGCGGAGCAATGCCGGCCAGGAGCGAGACGTCGGCGGCGAGAGTCGGCGAGCCCCGCAGTCGCCGAGGCCAAAGCCGAGGATCGGATAGAGGGGCAGATAGGACGCGGGCAGGCCATCGCGCCACACCAGCAGGAGCGCGGACGCCGACGAGAAGCCGGCATCGAGGCCGGGCGCCGCCGGCCACCGGAAGAAGGGAGCCAGGCGGCCGAGGGCGGCGGCCACGACCACGAGTGTCGGCCAGGAGGGCCGACTCGCCTCCAGGGGCTTCAGGAGACGCAGGCCGGAGAGGAGCGCCGAGAACGCGAGAGTCACGACCAGGAACCGGTAGCGTCCCGGCCCTCCCGGGGCAGCCAGTCCCAGGAGACCAGCCAGAACGACAGCGACAGGAAGGGCACGAAGGGCCAGGGTGCGCGCACGACCAGCGAGGCCGGGCCAGCAGCAGGAGCGCGGCGAGGGCCAGGAGCCCGGCCCCGGGCTCGGCAAGTTGCGCTGTCATCTCCGTCATTCTAGGTCCGCGTGCAGTCCTGGGCTACGATACGGGCGCCCATGCTCGCTGTCCCCCTGGATCTACGCGCTGACCGGCGCCGGGACGGGCCTCGTGGGAGCGATGCTCGGCCTGGGCGGCGGCATCTTCCTGGTGCCCGTGCTGACCCTCGTCTTCGACGTCCCCTTCCGGACCGCGGTGGCGGCGAGCCTCATCTCCGTGATCGCCACCGCGTCCGTGACCTCGACCGTGAACCTCGGACGCGGTCTCGTGAACTTCCGCCTGGGGATGACCCTCGAGATCGCCACCACCATCGGCGGTCTGACCGGCGGCATCCTCGCGGCCCTGCTGGCTCCCAAGCACCTGTTCACGATCTTCGGCTTCACCCTGGCCGCGATGGGCCTCATCATGGCCTCGCGCTCCGGGCGACGAAACGTCATCGCGGACCTGGAGGTGGACGCGGGCCTCCTGGGCGGCCGGCTGGACGAGGGCGGCCGGACCTACGTCTACCGCCTGCGGCGCGCGCCCCTGGCCGTTCGGCGCGTCCCTCCTGGCCGGATCGATCTCGGGCCTCCTGGGTCTCGGAGGCGGGATCATCAAGGTCCCGGTCCTCAACGCGTTCTGCGGGATCCCGATCAAGGTCGCGACCGCGACCAGCGCCTTCATGATCGGGGTGACCGCGGCGGCCTCGGCCTTCGTCTACTACGGCCGCGGCGACGTCGACCTCCGCCTGGCCGCCGCGATCGCCCTCGGTGCGCTGCCCGGGAGCCTGGCGGGCGCGCGCCTCGCCCACGCCGTCGAGGCCCGATCCCTGAAGGTGTTCATGGCCGCGGTCCTGTTCGTCGTGGGCGCCCAGATGGCGGTCAAGGGGCTGCGGCTCCCGTGACCACCGCCCGCCGCCTGGAGACGCAGCGTCGAGCGTGTGCTCACGGCCGGGGTGGTCGCGAGCGGAGCGCTGCTGCTCGCTGGGCCTGTCCTTCGGACAGTGAGCCGCTGCTCCGAACCGGCGTCGTGCTGCTCATGCTCACCCCCGTGGTCCGGGTCCTGGTGCTGACCCTGGGCCTCTTTCGGGAAGGGCGATCGTCGGTTTGGGTTCGTGTCCCTCGCCGTCCTGGCCATCCTCGTCACCGGCATCGTCTTCGCACACTCGTGACCCCCCGCCGCTTCCGGGCGGTGCTCTTCGACTGGGACGGCACCCTCGTGGACTCGGCCGAAGCGACCTACCGGAGCTACGTCTCGCTCTTCGCCCACTTCGGAATCCCCTTCGACCGGCGCCGCTTTGCCGAGACCTACTCGCCCGCCTGGCAGCGCACCTACCGGGCGATGGGCCTGCGCCGAGGAGCGACTGGCCCGAAGCCGACCGGCAATGGCAGGTCCACTACGCCGGGCGAGACGAACGCCCTCCTGCCCGGGGCCCGACCCGCCCTCGAGCGGCTCCAGACCGCGGGCCTGCTCCTCGGGCTCGTCACCAGCGGCGAGCGCAGGCGGGTCACGGGCGAGCTCCTCGAGCCTGGGCGTGGCCTCGTTCTTCGGGGTCGTGGTCTGCGGCGACGACCTGCCCCTCAAGAAGCCCCGACCGGAGCCGTTTCTCATGGCGCCCTCCGCGGTCTCGGCGGTGCGCCCCGAGGAGGCGGCCTACGTCGGAGACAGCCCGGAAGACGTCGAGATGACGAGGGCGGCCGGGGGGTTCGCGGTCGCGATTCCCGGAGGGCTTCCCGAACCACGAGGCCCTCGCGGCCTCGCGCCCGGACGCGCACGCCGGCGTCCCTGGACGAGGCCGTGACCCTGCTCCTCGAATGAAGGCGGCCTCAGATCTTCTTGAGGGTCCCCGCGATGTGGCGGAGCTGCGCGTCCGCGGCCTTCCTCACCTCGAGGTGCCGGCTCTCGCTGCGGAGCCGCTCGAGGTAGGCCACGTCGGAGTTGCGGTTCATGACCCGCACCAGGATCTGCCCGATGTGGCGGTCTCCGGCGAAGGCCTTCAGCACCTCGGGATTGTGGATCTTCTTGGCCGCTTCCTGGCGGATGAAGAAATGACGCTCGCTGCGGACCACCTCGACCAGGGCGTCGTCCTTGTCGTGGGAGCCCTCGCCCAGGGACTCGATCTGGTAGAGGAGGTCGTCGTCGTTCAGGGAAAGCCAGCCCCCGCTGATCGCGAAGGGGTTCGTGGGTCGGCGGCGATCGTGCTGGTCCATGCTCATCCTTGACCGATCTCGGCCACGCGTTGACGGAACTCCTCGACCAGGGCCTCGAGGGCCTTCCTCTCGGCGGCGGCGACTCTCTCGAACCGCAGTCCCACGGAGCGCGTCCCGCGCGAAGCCCGCCTCACCCATTTCACGGCCGCCTTGACCCGCGACGAGCTCGACCTGGCGGCCGATCCGGAACTCGAGCGTCACCGCGGCTCCGGGCTCGGGGGCCTGACCCTCGCAAGCCACCCGTCCGCCCCGGCTCGAGAGATCGGTGAGATAGCCGGAAGGTCGTTGCTCGCCCACCCCGTCGATGAGAAGGCAGGGAACGATATAGGGCTGGATGCGAGGCGTGGTCCGCTTTTCCTTCACGACCAGTGCCATGTGAACCTTGCTCTCAGCCCTCGACCGGCGCCAGGGCCGCGGCGATCCGGCCGCGCACCTCGTCCATGAGGCGCTCGCGATCGTCGTAACTGTACTGTGACGCGTCCACGGCGTCCAGGACACGGACCATGACCGTCCCGGGACGGATGAGGAATCGCCCCGGAGGGCAGGAGCTCGGTCGGCCCCCGAGACCGCCAGGGGCAGGATGGTGCTCCCCGCCTCGATCGCGACCACGAAGGCCCCTTTCTTGAAGGGGCCGAGCTCCCCGCTGCGGCTGCGCGTGCCCTCGGGGAAGATGATGAACGTGCTGCCTGCCTTGAGCGCCGCCACCGCCCGCGCGATCGCCCGCTTCGACTGGATCGCGTCCCTGCGGTCGATCTCGATGAACCCCGCGTAGCGCAAGCAGTAGTGCACGAACGGGAACGAGTAGAGCTCCTTCTTCACGCACGGCCTTCGGCTGGAGGTCGATCAGGCCGAAGACGATAGCGGCATCGAGGTTGCTGACGTGATTGGGCATGACGATGACGTTGCCGACGCCCGAGAACCGCTCGGCGCCCTCGAACACCACCGTCACTCCCGCGAGCGGCGAAACCCGTCCGGACCCCGAACCGCCCCAGCGCGTAGAGGAGCCTCGGCGAGCCCAGAAGCCGCGCCAGCGGGTACCCGAGCGCGCTGGCCAGGATCGAATAGGGGCCGAGGAACAGGAGGACCAGCGCGGTTCGGATCATCCCAGGATCCCGCCGGTCGGACGCGCCGGGCTCAGGATTCGGAGGGCGGGCCCGGGGTCGAGGCCTCTTCCGAAGCGGCAGCCCCGTTCAGGAGGGCCTTCAACTCTTTCCCCATCTTGAAATAGGGGATCTTCTTCGGAGGGACGTCCACCTTCTCGCCGGTCTTGGGATTGCGTCCCTTGCGCGGGGCGCGGTTGCGGAAGCGGAAGCTGCCGAAGCCGCGGATCTCCACCTCCTGGCCGGTCTGCAAGGCCGAGACGATGCTGCGGAGGGCCGCTTCGACGATGATCCCCGACTGGACCTGGGTGATGTCGAGGCGCTTCGCCACGACATTGATCAGGTCCGCCTTGGTCATGGCGCTGCGGGCCGGCTCGCTCATCCTCGGGCACTCCCCTGCTTCCCCATCCAGTGCGAGGTGCGCTCGTCGGTGGAAGGCAGCGAAAGACGCGGGATTGTAGCCGGGCAATCCCCCGAAGTCAAGGAATCAAACGGGTTACGGCTTGTAGCCTAGGCGTCGGAAGTGCGCCGGGGCGCGACCGGCTTCTGCACCGGCTTGATGCGCGGCGTCTCGCTCTTGGTCAAAGCCTTGTCGAGCCGCTCCTCGACGGAGGGCATCGCGATGCGCTCGACTTCCGCGATCTCGCTGACCAGAAGGAACTTAGCCCGGTCGAGCATGCGCTTTTCCCGGAACGAGAGCGCCTTCTTTCGGGCCAGGTGGCTGAGCCCCTTGAAGACCACGGCCACCTCGAAGAGGCTGCCGGTCCGCATCTTGTCGGAGTTTTCCTTGAAGCGGCCCTTCCAGTTGGAGTGCTGGTCGATGCTCGCGTCGGAGAGGAGGTTGAAGATCTTCCGCACTTCGCCGGAGGTGATGACCGGTCGAAGCCCAACGCCATCAGCGTTTTGCTGCGGAACCCACACGCGGGAGTCGTTGGCGAGGATTCGGAGCTGATAAAGGCTGATCTTGCCGGCCGGTGTGGGCCGTGTCTGGATGCTCTCCACGATGCCGATGCCGTGGTTCGGGTAGATGACCTTCTCACCGACCTGGAAGTCCACGCTGACCTCGCTTTCTAGGGTTCTACTGGCGGGAGCTCTGTGGCAAAGGAAAGACCGTGAGTACGATTCTAGCAGGGTGCCCCGAGAGGTGTCCAGGCGCGCGGTCAGAGCGTCCTGGATGAACGCGAGCCAGGGCCGCAACGCAGCGGTCGATATCCCTCTCGTCGTTGAAGAAATGCGTGGCGATGCGCAGCCCCTCGGGCTTCGGGGTGACGGCTATGCCGCGCTCCTTGAGGAAGGCGTGGGCCCGGGTGGGCTCGGCCACGGCGCATAGGGTCTCGCCCGACCTCTGCTCGCCTCCCGGCGAGAGGACCTCGATACCGGCCCGGCCGAGGCGAAACGTGAGGTACATGTTGAGGGCCAGGACCCGCTCGGCGATCGCCTCGATGCCGATGCCCGCGATGAACTCGACCGCGGCCCCGAGCGCGAAGATCTGGGCGAAGGGCGGGCAGCCGAGCTCCGTACGTCGGTTCGAAGCCAGGATCTTGCAGCGCTGACGATCGAACGCGAAGGGGTCCTCGCCGCTCATCCAGCCGATCGTCCGCGGGGGACGCGCGGCGAGGATGTCGCGATGGACGTAGAAGAAGCCGGCCCCGAACCCGGCGCAGAGCCACTTGTGGCCCGCGGTGGCGAGGGCGTCGATCCCGCTCCGCTTCACGTCGACGGGAAACGCTCCCAACGACTGGCTGCGCGCAGACCACGAGGCGCCGGCCCGCCTTGATCCGGCCAAAGGCGTCGAGGTCCTGTCGACAGCCGTTCGAGAACTGGACGTGGCTGATCGCGATGGTTCCTGCGCGCGGCGCCTGGTCGATGGCGAACGACTCGAGCCGCAGCAGACCCTCGACCGCAGGCAGGAGGTGAACCGGAATGCCGCGGTGGATCCAGGGGAGAGTCACCGCCGGGAACTCGAGCTCGTCGGAGAGAACGGCTCCGTCCTCGGCGAGGAGGTCCACGATGAAGTTCATCCCGGTGGAGGTGTTGGGCGCGAAGGCCACCTCGTCGGCCTCGGCGCCGATGAAGCGGGCCACCGGGACCGGACCGCCTCGCGCCGCTCCATCCAGAGGTCCCAGGCCCCGTCGCCTTCCTCTTCGAGCTCCCGGTAGAACCGGTCCACCGCCGCGCGGACGGGTCGGGGCGTGGGACAGGTCGCAGCGGCATTGAGGTACGCCTGGCTCGCGAGGCCGGGGAACTCCTGGCGGATCTCTTCCCAAATCGGCGGCATGTCGGGCGAGGGAGGATACTGGAAAGAAACGGCCCAGTCCCGTAGACTCGTCGTCTGCCGTACGGGCCGGAGTGGCGAAACTGGCAGACGCGCGGGACTCAAAATCCCGAGAGACCTGGTCTCGTGTGGGTTCGACCCCCACCTCCGGCACCATGAACGAATGAGGGCACGCGATATCCGGACCGTCCTGACTACTGCAAGCCACCCACAAACGCACTCAATTCACGCAGCACGTCCGCCTCATTGCTCAAAAACAGATAGTGATTCGCCCCAGGCAAGTCGACGATGCGCACGCCAGCCGCAGCGCTCTGGAGCTTCTTCTTCCCAACATCAATAAAGGCGGCAGTGGCGGCTTCGTACAGCTCGATTGCCGCGCTTTCCTCAGCGTCTTTCGGCTGATACTTCGGCTTGCCGCCGGGAGCGGCGAAGAGAGCGAGTATGGGCACCCGGATCCTCGCATAGTCGCGCTTCTGGGCACCCGCGCCGATTGCTTCGTGGATTGCCTGGGTCGTCCTGAACCTCCCGACTGAACCGTCAGGATTGCATTCAAAGCCGTTGCGCAGCTCGGACTCCGGAAATGCGACTTCACCGATCCGAACGCGCCAATCGCGGTACGCCACAAAAGACCGCGAGTCTGACGACGAAGGCGAAGGCCGGGTCCGCATCGGCTCCGGCAAATTGTGGAACAGGTCGATGTACGAGGGGCTACTCGGCGGAAGGTCGGCCGGGTCCGCCGCCGCATCCAGGTAGACGAGGCCGCGCAGCCGATCCGAATGCTCATCGCCCAGTCTCGTCAACTCCTCACCGGCCATTGAGTGACCGACGAGGACAGGCGCCACGATCCTGAGCGAGTCGAGCACGCGAAGGACATCCTCCGCCAAGCGCTTCTCCGTGTAACCCGAGTCAGGATGGCTGGACGCGCCGTACCCGCGCCGGGTGATGCCGTAGACGTGGTGGGCTCCGGCGAGGTTTTCCGCGAAGCCGTCGAAGACGTGTGCGGTATTCCCCGATCCCGCCAGTAGCACGATGGGCCGTCCATGTCCGCCCCAATCGAGCACCTCCAGCCGGACGCCGTCCTCCACGGTAACGAATCGCGCCTGGTGCCTGGATGGGTCGTGCCAGGAAGCGCATTCGGACGGACGTCCGACTGGCGCCAGGAGATTCAGCATGAAGGCAGAGACGACCAGCATCATTTGCGGTTTCCCCCGTCACTGCCGCCCCGTTTCGGTGAGGCGCTGCTGCTGCAGCGCGGCCGCGCCCATCAGGCCGCCCATGCCCATCGATTCGACGGCGCTGCTCGGAATGAGCATCAGCGCCCCCTTTTCCTTGAGCCCTTCATAGAGCATGTTCATCGCGCGCAGGTGAAGCGCGGTCGGGTTCTCGTGGTACGACTTGGCGGCCTCCTGGAACGAGTGCGCGATTTCCATCTCCGCCTGCCCGAGGATGATGCGCGCCTGCTTCTCGCGCGCGGCCTGCGCCTCGCGCGACATCGCGTCCTGCAGCGCGGCTGGAATCACCACGTCGCGCATCTCCACCGACTGGACGGTGACGCCCCATGGGTTCGATCGCGCGTCGATCAGCTGCTGGAGATCCTGCTCGATCTTCTCGCGGCCGCGCAGGAGATCGGTGAGCGCCGTCCGGCCGATGATGTCGCGCAACGCGGTCTGCGCCGCCCAGCTCACCGCCTGCGCGTACTCCTGCACTTCGAGCGCCGCCTTCTCGGCGTCGTGCACCATCCAGAACAGCACGGCATCGACACTGACAGGCACCGTGTCCGATGTGAGGGTCTGCTCGGCCGCGAAGTTCGTAGTGATCGTACGCTGATCGATCCAGGAGGACACGGTGTCCAGGAACGGCACGATCCAGAACAGACCG
The DNA here is from genome assembly GCA_963760685.1 of uncultured Acidobacteriota bacterium. GTDB lineage: Bacteria > Acidobacteriota > Vicinamibacteria > Fen-336 > Fen-336 > CAVXEA01. The sequence continues at coordinate 478,499 of CAVXEA010000003.1, read as the reverse complement.
GGGCCGCGAAGGCCGATGAACCGGCCGAGGCGCAGCACGACCGCGCGTTCCCACTGCTGGGCGATGCGGGGTGACGGCATGACGACCGCGCCGAGGACCAGGAATCCCACGAGTACATACGGGTTGCCGGTAATGGCCCGTCCGGCGATGCCGAGCCCCAACGAGGCGAGGAGCACCGCAATCGCGACGACGTTGACGCGGGACGCGTTTTCGAGATGACGAGCAAGAGCAAACACAGTCAGGCTCCTTCCCTTCGGTGAGCCGTCAGGCCCCCGATCAATTCGTCCACCGTGAAGCCCGCCCGGTTGGCGTCGGCCAGTGCGCGCGTCACGAAGGCGTTGAGGCGCCGGGCCCTTTCTCCCGCCGGCCTAGCCCTGTCGCGTCCGACCGCGACGAACGACCCCACGCCGCGGCGCGTCTCGAGAACGCCGGACTCTTCCAGATCGGCATAGACACGCGCCACCGTATTGGCATTGACCTGCAGCTCGACCGCGAGTCGCCTCACCGTCGGCAGTTGCTCGCCCAGGCCGAGCCGGCCGGTGGCAATCGCCGCGCGTAACCCGTGCTCGATCTGGGCGTAAATCGGCGTCTTGTCCCGTGGATCGATGGTCAGCACACTGGCGCCCATGTGTACTATTATACTAGTGCATTAATACATCTATGTCAAGAGAAAGATGCAGGAGAAAGGACAAGGGGTGCGAGCATACCGGAAGCCGTGAACTCCAAAGCATCGCTGCTTGCCCCGGCGTTCGCCTTTGATGACTCGGGTCGCCGAAGGTGCGCGGAGGAATCGCTCTGATGCGTCCGCACAGAGCCGCGGGAGCCGTCGCTCTGGGCGGCCTGCTGCTCCTCGTCGCAGTCGTCTTTGGCGAGGTGGTGTTCGGCGGGCGCATCCTCTTCGCGCGCGACATCCATCAGTTGTGGTTCGGGCAGATGGAGACGCTGGTCCGCGCGGTTGCCGACGGCGCCTGGCCTCTCTGGGACCCGAGCCTCTCCTTCGGCATGCCCCTCCTGGCCAACGCGAACAACCAGGTCCTCTACCCATTCACCTGGCTGAACCTCGTCCTCCCTCCCTGGCACGTATTCACCTTGCTGGTCGTCACCCACCTGACGCTCTCCGGCGCCGGCCTCTTTCGGCTGCTCCGGAGCGAAGGTCGCTCGCGATGGGCAGCGTGGACCGGGGCCGCCTGCTGGATCGCCTCGGGACCGGTGCTGTCCTTGGTGGTGGGCTGGAACCACATGACCGCGCTGGCCTGGCTTCCCTGGGCCGTGTACCTCGCCGGCGAGGGCTTCCGGACGGGCGCCGCCTCCCGGGCGGCGGCGTGCGGCCTCTGCCTTGCCGCGCAAGTGCTGGCCGGTTCCCCGGACGTGCTGGCCCTCACGGTGCTTGCGATAGCGGTCGAAGCGGCCGCGACCATGGAGTGGCGACCCGCCGCGGCTGCGGTGAGGGCCCGCCAGATCGCCCTGGCCGCGCTCGTAGGCGCGACGCTCTCGGCGGCGCAGTGGCTCCCGTCCCTGGAGGCGGCCCTGCGCGCGGGCCGCGCGCAGTTGCCGTGGGCGGTGCGCGCCTACTGGTCGACCCACCCGTGGCACCTGCTCCAGGCGCTGTACCCGGTCCCGCTCAGCGACCTGCCGCTCTCCGGCCCCGTGCGCGCGCTGCTGTTCGAAGGGCGCGACCCGTATTTGCACTCGCTCTACCTCGGCCTGGGGGCCCTGGTGCTCGCGGCCCACGGCTTCGTGTCGGCGTCGCCCCGGCAACGCGCGTGCGCGGCCGTGCTCGCGGGGGCCGGAGTCACGCTCGCGCTCGGGCGACACCTCCCCGTCTACGGGCTGATCACGGGTCTCGTGCCGCCGGCGCAGCTGCTGCGCTATCCGATGAAGGCGTTCCTGCTCACCGCCTTTGCCATCGCCCGGCTGGTGGGACACGGAGTGGACGGGACGAGGCGGAGCCGATCGGCCTGGATCGCCGCGCCGGTCGCGCTCGCGTGGGCCGGGCTCCTCGTGATTCGACAGCGGCCGCAGGCGGCCTCACCTTGGCTCACCCCCGCGCCGGGCGATCCGGCGCTTTCCGTGCTGCTCGCACCGACGTTCGCAGCCCTCGCTTCCTGCGCGCTCGCGGCGACCGGCGTCTGGATCCTCGCCGCGTACCGGCCCCGCCGATGGGCGCTCGTGGCGGGGTTGCTGGCGGTGGCCGACCTCGCCCTCGTGAACCGAAGCGTCAACCCGTCGGCGCCGCGGGGCCTGTTCGACCGTCCACCGCCGACCCTGGCGTTATTCCCGGAGTCCGGGTCGCCCCGCCTCTTCTCCTGGGACTACAGCGTGATGCCGTTCCCGCCGGAGGCCGCCGCCGCCGCGGTGCGTCTGCCCGTGGGGCCCTTGAACCTCGCCTGGGCCATGGCGAGCCACGTGGACCTGCTGCCCCCCACCGGCTCGCGCTGGGGGATCCGGGGCAGTTTCGACGTCGACGTGGTCCGACTCTCTCCGACCCCTCTCGAGAGGCTCGTATCGGCGTTCCGCGGGGCGTCCCCCGAAGAGCGGCTGCGATTGCTGCAGCTCGGGGGAGTGGATTTCGTGTTGTGCCTGCACCGCGAGGGGCTCGAAGGCCTGTCCGCCGTCGGCCTGAGCCCCTCTCTGCACGGGGTGCCCCTCCTCGCCTTTCGCGTGCCCGGCCGGCTGCCGCGCACCTACGCCGTGGGCGCAGCGCGCTCGGCCAGCGACGACGACGCCCTGCGTTTGCTGCTGGACCCTTCGTTCGATTTCCGGCGCGAGGTCGTCGTCCCGGACGAGGGCGTGCGGGACAAGCGACCGTTCCACGGGTCGTCCCGCATCATCGAAGCCCGTGCGGACCGGCTGCGCATCGAGGCCGATCTCGACCGCCCGGGCCTCATCGTGCTGCTCGACACCCACGATCCCGGGTGGCAGGCCCGTGTGGACGGCCGCCCCGAGCGGGTTCGGCGCGCCAACGTCGCGTTCATGGCCGTGTCCGTTCCCGGTGGGCGCCACACGGTGGAGCTCGCCTACCGGCCGAGGAGCGTCTACTGGGGGCTGGCCCTGTCGGTGTTCGGCGTCTGCGCGATCGGGGTGGTCTCATGGCGGTGGAACAAGGCCATCCGGTAGCGCCGTCGAGGCTCTCGGCCGACCAGTGGTCTCGGGAGGACGGCTCTTGAATCCCCTCTCTCTAGGGGTGGCCTGCGGTCCTTCGGGCATTCCACGTCGCGTGGAAGTTGACCTCGTTGTCGAAGGTCCCGCGCAGGCTATCGCCTTCGATCACGCCGTTGTAGCGGGCGTAGCAGTCGTTCACCTGCATGAACACGGCGCCCCGATCCTGCGTCCAGCGGCCGGCGCTTCGGGATCCCGGCCCCTCGTCGAGACTCGTCGCGGCGAAGGCTCCCGCCTCGAGAAACTCGAGCCGAATGGCCTCGCCCCCTCCGGGACGGTCCTGGGGGCCCACCCGCCGACCCTCCCAGACGGTCCCGGACAGCGAAGGCGCCGCGGCTCGAGCACTCTCGGGTGCCGGCGAGATGGGAGTGGGCAGGCAGGGACCTCGCTCGACCCAGATGCAGACGAGCTTGGCCTGCCTCTCCCGCTGGCGGTACACGTAGTCGATGCTGACGCGCTGTCCGGGGGTGAGCCAGGAGGGGCCGGCGGGGGATGTCGCCTTGCCGCGTCCGGGTCCGCGAAGGTCGAACTGGGTCTCGGGGGTGAGCCGATAGAGCACGGGGCCGCGACCGTCCTCTTGAACGTCCAGCCGGCCCGCTTCGGCCGCGACCACTTTGCCGTCCTGCCCCGAGTAGACGGTGTTCGGCAGGGTGTTACCGGTGATCTGTTCGATCGCGGCGGGAAGGACGGCGAAGGTGAGCTGTAGCGCGACAAAGCCACAGAACCCCGCCGCGATGACGGTGCCCGCGACCCAGAAGGTCTTCGACACCGGCCACCCGCGGGCGGTGCCCAGAAGCCGCGCGAGACCCGAGACCCCGAGGGCGATGGGGTACACCATGAAGGGCAGCAGGAACACCATCGTGCCTTCACGCAGGTTCTGGAGCGAGTCGGCCACTCCGACCAGCAGGCTCATGAGCACGATCCAGACGATGACCGACGCCGACGCTCCCCACCACCAGGAGGGGCGCGTGACGTTGAGCGCGGGATCCAGAACCGCGAAACCGCAGAGGGCGAAGAAAGCGACGAGGGCGGCGAGGCGAGGATACGCGTACATCGGGATGAGGCTGAGCACGGCGAAGGCCAGCCCCAGGCCGACGGACGACTGCATGAGGCCACGGAGTGAGACCGTCTGTCGCCAGCTCCCCCGCTGTCCGATTTCCGCAAGGGCGAGGCCCAAGGCGACCGGGACGAGGCAGAGGAGCAAGGCGAAGGACGCCTCGAGAAGGCTTCCGCGCTGCTTGAAGGCAGCCCCGGCGATGACCAGGGCGATCGGCAGTCCGACGAGGACGAGGCCGCGGCCTACGAAGACGAGCGCTCGTCGACCGAGACCGGAAGCCTTCATCATCGGCAGATCGGGCCGGATCCTACTACGCCCCGGGGGTCAGGGCTTCAGGTTGAGGATCTCGATCGCGTCGATGTCGGCGCCTTCGGTGAGGGTGCCGCCGCCGAGGCAGGGATAGATCTCCCCGTCCTCGATCTTGAAATAGCGCGCTTCTGCGAGGCCGCCGTCGTGAAGATCGAAGTCGCAGTGATTGGAGAACAGGCCCGGCGAGCGGGTGCGGCAATCGAAGCGCAGACCGAGCAGGGTGAACGGACCTTGTGAGCTGGTCGAGGCGTAGAGGGTCACCGGCTCTCCGGATTGCGTCTGGAAGACCCGGACGTCGTCTCCGGGGCCGTCGATCGCCGAAGCGCCCATGTCCACCGTCACGTAGCCGCCCTGGCCGAGGCTCATGATGCCCAGATAGGTGTCCTTCACGCCGAGAAAGACGGCGTCGGGGGGACCGAGGACCTGCTGCGGATCGTTGTAGCCGTTGCGCTGGAGCGAGCAGCCGGGCAACCACCAGTCCACGACCGACGCGGCGTAGCCCAGTCCCCGGCCCGTTGCGGCGGGCCCGCTCCCGAATCGCTGGTCTCGGTCGCGTCGAGCCACGACGACAAGATCGCGCGGCCGCGTGGGCTCTTCAAGAAGGCCAGGAGCTGGCGCGCGCCCGCGGGATGGGGCGCGGCCCTGACCATCGCGGCGGTGGCGACGAGAGCGCGGACGCTCGCGGGGCGATGCTCGCCGGGCCCGGCCAGCGAGCGGGGCACGAGGGCGTACGAGGCCTGCCGGAGCTCCTTCGGATCGTTGGAGACGCGAACGCGGTCCCTCGACACCGCGTCGAGCGCCGCGCGGCCCACGAGCCCGACCTTCCCGCCCAGTAGGTAGACGCGGTCGGCCGATGCCAGAGCCGAGACCGACTCGGGCGAGCGCTCGGGCACCACGAAGACCCAGGGGATGTAGCCGAGGTCGAACGACGAGGCGACATCGGCGGCGCCCCCTTCCAACAGGCGCTGCAGCTCGACGTCGTCGCCGACGACGACGTCCGCTTCACCCGGGGGATCGGGCTCGCCGACGTCGAGAACCGTCGCGAGGCCCGACTCGCGCGAGAAGGCGGCGAGCGCGGGCTCGAGGAACGGCGCGAAGGCGGCGCTGGCGCGCACCCGAACCGGTCCAGGAGACGCGCCGTGGGCGACGGGGCTCTGACCCCCGGTCGAGAGCAAGAGCAAGGCCGCCCCGAGGGCCATGCACCAGACGGCCGCGGCAAGCGCTGGATCATCGAACCTTCAGGGTAAAGGTGTGGTCGGTGGTCGAGCACGCGACGGCGTCGTTCTGAACGGCCGTCGCCGGTGCGACCGCGATGTAGCCGATCAGGGTCCCCGCCGTCACCTCACCGATGCCGTCGGACTTCTGGGTCACCGCGCCGGTTCCGATGGCGTTCATCCAGAAGCGCTGGCCCTGGTTCGTGAGCACGCCCTCGCCCGTGGTGCCGAGGCCGCCGCGAAGAGTGAAGTCGGTGTACTTGAACTCGAGCTCGAGCGACGAGGCGACGCCTTCGATGACCACCTGCACGCCCGGATGCGGCGTGGTGCCGCCCGCCGACGCCACCATGGGGAACGAATAGGGGCCGCGCGGCACGTTCGACCCGGGCAGGGTGACGCAGCTCGTTCCGGGTTGGATCTCGAGCAGATAGCGACCGGCCACGGTTCCCCCGGGCGGGGACGGGCTGGGACGGACTGGCGGTCCCCCGTCGCTGCCACACGACCCGACCATCGTCGCGCCGAAGAGGGCGAGGCGCCGGCCACGTGCGCGCGGCCGAAAGGGAGCAGACCGAGGCGTTGCCGGAGGTCGATTCGTTCAACGAAGCTATGCTAGGGGACCGCACCATCGGGGTCAACGGGTCCCGCCTCGCCCAGACCGTGTGACCCGCCCCACAGCCGAGCCGAGCACGCCCGCGTATCGTGCCTCGTACCATGTCCCAGCTCTCGCTCCGTTCGCTGGGGCCCTCGTCTCCTTCTCGGGCTCGCCGTCGCCGGTCCGGTCCGAGCCGCCGACGTCACCGTCACCATCGACCCGAACGCCGATCGCGAGCGGTCTCCCCCCTGATCTACGGTGTGAACTTCGGCAGCCTGGCCCAGGCCAACCGGCTGCGCTGGCCGGTCCGCCGCTGGGGCGGCAACTCGGTGACGCGCTACTCGTGGGAGTTCGACACCCACAACACGGCCAGCGACTGGTTCTTCTTCAACATCGTCGACGGCAACTCCACGAACCTGCCCGAACGGCTCGACCGCCGACGTCTTCATGTCCGAGACCCGGGCCGCGGGCGGCGAGGTCCTGCTCACGGTTCCCACCATCGGCTGGACCCCCAAGGACCGGCAGAAGCGCTGGGGCTACTCGATCGCGAAGTACGGAGCGCAGCAGAGCAACGAGTGCATCGCGAGCGGCAACGCGTCCTGGTGCACCGCGGACGCCGGCAACGGCATCAGGACGAACGGCACGCCCATCACCACGCAACGATCCCGCCGACACCTCGACCCCCATCGACCCGACCTACGTCACGCGCTGGATGCAGCACATCGCGGCGCAGTTCGGGACGGCGGGCGCGGGCGGGGTCAGGTTCTTCGCCCTCGACAACGAGCCGTCGCTCTGGACCTCGACCCACCAGGACGTCCATCCCGCGAAGCTCGACCTACGACGAGCTCTGGCAGCGCACCCGCGACTACGCGGCCGCGATCAAGGCCCAGGACCCCGCGGCCCAGGTCTTCGGGCCCGCCGACTGGGGCTGGTGCGCCTACTTCTTCTCGGCCGCCGACGACTGCGGCCCGGGCGCCGACCGCGCGGCCCACGGCAGCCTCGACTTCCTCGACTGGTACCTGAAGCAGGCCAAGGACTACGCCGACGCCCACGCGCGGCCTGCGTCTCATCGACTACCTCGACATCCACTACTACCCGCAGGCGAGCGGCGTGCACCTTTCCGACGACGAGTCGGCCGCGACCTCGGCCCTGCGCCTGCGCGAGCCTCAAGAGCCTGTACGACCCCGCCTACGTGGACGAGTCGTGGATCGGGGGCGCCGGCTGGCAGGGCGGGATCGTGAAGCTGATCCCGCGCATGAAGGCCTGGATCGCGGCGCGCTACCCGGGCACGAAGCTCGCGATCACCGAGTACAACTGGGGCAACGACGACGGCGCGAGCAGCGCGCTCGCCCAGGCCGAGGCCCTGGCCATCTTCGGCCGCGAAGGGCGTCGATCTCGCCACGCGCTGGGTGGCGCCCGCCGACAACTCGCGCGTCGAGGACGCGTTCCTGCTCTACCTCAACTACAACGGCGTCGGCGGCAAGGTGGCGGGCGACACCGTCCGCGCGACCACGAGCAACGTCGACCAGGTGGGCTCCTACGCGATCCGCAACGGGAACACCCTCTACGTGCTGCTCTTCAACAAGCACACGGCCGCGCGCACGGTCAGCGTGGCGGTGGCGGGCGGGCCTCACCCAGACCGCGGCCCTCTTCGGCTTCGACGGCGCCAACCGGCTCCGCGCCATGGGCTCGGCCACCCCGGCCGGCGGGGGCCTGAACCTCACCCTCGCCGCGCGCTCCGCCACCCTGGCGGTCGTGACCCTCGGGACGCCCACCCCGCCCGTGCCGACGCGCTTCTACACCCTCACCCCCTGCCGGGTGCTGGACACGCGCACGGGGAGCGGTCCCGCCCTCGCCGCCGGCGCGGAGCGCGTGGTGACGCTCGGCGGCGGGCCCTGCGGCGTTCCCACGTCGGCCAAGGCGGTCTCCGCCAACCTGACCGTGACCCAACCCACGACCGCCGGCAACCTGGTCCTCTTCCCCACGGGCACGACCCCCGGGCACCTCGACCCTCAACTACGCTGGCCGGCCAGACCCGCGGCAACAACGCCGTCGTGTCGCTTGAGCAACGCGGGGCGCGGTGTCGATCCGCTGCAACCAGGCGAGCGGCTCGGCCCACGTGATCCTCGACGTGAACGGCTACTTCCAGTAGCCGCCTGCCGAGCCCGGCCATCGGCCGCGGCCTGTCCTCAAATCAGCCACGATCCGCCGTCGCCGGGCGGCGAACCGCGCAGAAGGCCGCGAGATTGACGGAATCCGTTCCCTGAAGCTGGCACGCCTGCTGCAGATGGACAGGAGCACCATGACGAAGTCCGCGCTCAAAGGACAGCTCTCCCCCTGGACGCTCCCGACCCTGCTCCTCGGAGCTGCGCGGCGAAAGGCGCACCGGTCTCCTGAGCTTCGAGCTCGGGGAAGCGAAGCGCGCGCTGCGCTTCCGCGACGGGCCGGATCATCGCCGCCTTCACGAACGTCGAGGGCGAGAAGCTGCCCGCGCGCCTCCTGGGCCTGGGCCTCCTGGCCGAGGCCGACCTCCAGCAGGCCCTCACCGTCATGCGCCGCGACGCGAAGGCCCTCGCCGAAGTGCTGGAGGAGCGGCGGCCTCGTGGACCGGGCCGGGCTCGAGCGCGCGGTGGCCGACCAGGTCCGCGACATCCTGGCTCGCGCCTTCGCCGCCGACCAGGGAACCTACGTCTTTCACGACCAGGCGACGCCCGCGGGCGAGGACATCGGCCTCGACATCGTCACCGAAGACCTGATCCTGGAGGCGGTCCGCCAGATCGCCGATCCCTCGGTCGTGCGCTACGCGCTGGGCGAAACGGATCGGACCCTGGTCCTGAGCCGAGGCCTGAAGCTCGAGCGCCTCCGCCTGACCACGGCCGACGGCTACTTCCTCTCGCGCGTGGACGGCACCCTCACCGGGCGCGAGGTCATGGAGATGCTGCCGCTCGAGACGACGAGGCGCAGCGAACCCTGCTCGGCCTGCTCTGCGCGGGCATCGTGGAGTTCCAGGGAGAGGCGAAGGCCGCGTTCAAGCTGCCCGACATCGCCACCCGCGCCGCGGAGCGGGCGCTGGAGCTCGGGCATGCCCGCCGCCCCCCCCCGGCGCCCCCTGACCGCCCGAGCCGTCGCGCCCCTCGTCGCCCGCGCCGGTCGTGGTGACTGTCCATGGAAGACGAGGTCGCCGAGGAAACCCTGGCCAAGGCGCAGCGTGAGATGGCCGAAGGCCGACCCGCGGAAGCCGCGCGCGTCCTCGAGACCGTCGATCGACCTCGTGGAAGGCGACCTGCGCCGCCGGGTGCGCCGGCTGCTCGCCGAGGCCCTCCTCGCCGACCCCCGGTCCGAGAAGCGCGGCGAGTCGCAGCTCCACATCCTGGTGGCGGAGAGCCCGGACGACGTGGAGGCCTACTTCATGCTCGGCAACGTCTACAAGCGGCGCGGCCTGCGCAGCCGGGCCGATGCGATGTTCCGGCGCGTCCTCGACCTGGCGCCCGGGCACGCGGGCGCGCGGCCGCGCTCGGCCGCGCCGCCCGAGGCGCCGAAGCCCGCGTGCCGCACCGGCCTCTGGGACGACTCCTCGGCCGCGAGAGCGAGCGCTTCAGGGAATGATCAGCACCTTGCCCGTGGTCTGCCGGCCTTCGAGCGCCCGGTGGGCCTCGGCCGCCTCCGCGAGCGGGAAGGTCCGGCCGATCCGCACCTCGAGCTGTCCCGAGGCGACCTGGCCCGAGCACGTCGCCGGCCCGCCACTCGAGGCTCGCGCGGTCGGCGACGTAGTGGAAGAGCGTGGGCCGGGTCAGGAAGAGCGACGCCTTGGCCAGGGCCGAGGGCGGAGACGGGCGACACGACCCCGCTCGACTGGCCGAAGAGCGCCATCATGCCCCGCGGAGCCAGGCAGTCGAGCCCCTTCTCGAAGGTCGTCTGCCCGACCGAGTCGTAGACCACGTCGACGCCGCGGCCGTCGGTGCCGCTTCTTGACCTCCGCCGCGAAGTCCTGCTTCGTGTAGAGAATGACGACGTCGGCGCCGGCGCCGCGCGCCAGCGCGGCCTTCTCGTCGGTCGACACGGTGGCGAAGACCCGGGCGCCCTTGCGCTTGGCCATCTGCACGAGCAGCAGGCCGACGCCGCCGGCCGCCGCGTGCACGAGGCAGGTCTTCCCGGCGCCCAGCGGGTAGACGGTCTCGACCAGGTAGTGCGCGGTCATGCCCTGGAGCATGAGGGCCGCGGCGGTGCGGCTGTCGACGCCGGCGCGGGACCTTGACCAGCCGGTCCGCCGGCACCGCGACTTCCTCGGCATAGGAGCCGAGCGCGCTCGACCAGGCGACCCGGTCGCCCGACCGCGAGGCCGCTCACCTCGGGACCGAGGGCGACGATCACGTCCCGCGCCCTCGAGGCCGGGCGTGCGCGGAAGCGGCACCGGATAGAGCCCGGTGCGCTGGTAGACGTCGATGAAGTTGAGGCCCGGCGGCCTCGACCCGGACCAGGGCCTGGCCGGGTGCGGGCACCGGCGACGGGACGTCCGCAAGCCGAAGAACCTCGGGGCCGCCGTGGCTTCGAAGCGAATGGCCTTCATGGCGGCCAGTATAGCCGCCCGGCCGCCGGGGGCCCGGGAATAGACGTGCTAACCTGCGCGTACCTTGAGGACGCGGATACCGAGGGTGGAGTGGCACTGATCCTGCGCAAGCTGAACCCGCGCGAGACCCGGCTCGTGGCCGTGACCGCGGTCGTCCTCGCGGCCGTGGTCGCGATGCGCTGCGCGGGCCACGTCGGGCTCTCCGGCGTGCTCCGGGCCGGCCGGCCGCGGACGCCAGGCTCGACGAGATCCCCCGCATCGACCTGGAGCGGGTCGATGCCGCGCCGCGCGAGTCGAAGGCCGGAGAGCGGGACATCTTCGAGTTCGGCCGCGCCGCCCGACACCCGAACCCACGCCCACTCCCGAGATGGTGGCGACGCCCGTGCCCGATGGCCGACCTCGAGCCGACGCCGCCGCCGGTTCCCACCCTTGCCGCCCCTGAATCTCAAGTTCATCGGCTCGCTCGACAACGCGCGTGGCCTGAAGGTCGCGATCCTGGTCACCGAGCGGAACGAGATCCTGACCGGCAAGGTGGGCGAGGTCGTGGCCAACCGCTACAAGATCGGCAAGATCGGCTTCGAGTCGGTCGACCTCGAGGACGTGACCTCCGGCCAGACTCGCCGCATCGCCCTCAGGGCCAAGTAGCGCCGTCGTCTATCATCGGGCCCATGGAACCTTCGTCCCCGCGACGCGAGCCGGCTCTTCGAGGACTTCGTGCGGCTCATCGCGCGGCTGCGGGCCCCCGGAGGCTGTCCCTGGGACCGCGAGCAGACCCACGCGAGCGTCAAGCCGATGACCATCGAAGAGGCCTACGAGGTGGCCGAGGCCATCGACCTCGAGGACGACGAGGCACTCGCGGGCGAGCTCGGCGACCTTCTCCTCCAGGTCGTCTTTCACGCCGACATCGCGAAGGAGCGGGGCGCCTTCGCCATCGACTCGGTGGTGCGCCGCGTCTCCGAGAAGATGGTCCGCCGGCATCCCCACGTGTTCGGCGACGATTAGGCCAGCACCTCGGGCGAGGTGCTCCGCAACTGGGAAGCCCTGAAGCAGGCCGAGCGGGCCGCGCAAGGAAAGGACGACGCCGAACCCCTCGATGCTCGACGGGGTGTCGAAGGGCCTCCCCGCGATCATGGAGGCCTTCCAGATGACGACCAAGGTCTCGCGGGTGGGCTTCGACTGGTCCGATGCGGGCGGGGCGCTGCAGAAGCTCGACGAGGAGGTCGCCGAGCTGCGGGAGGCGACGTCGCGACAGCCGCCCGATCCGCGGCCGTCCAGGAGGAGATCGGCGACCTGCTGTTCGCGGCCGTGAACGTGGCCCGCCTCCTCGGCGTCGATCCCGAGAGCGCGCTCAAGGGCGCGAACCGCAAGTTCCGGCGCCGCTTCCGCCACATCGAAGACCGGCTCCGCGAGGCCGGCCGCACCCCCGCCGACTCGAACCTCGAAGAGATGGACGCGCTCTGGAACGAGGCCAAGGCGGCCGAGCGAGGCCGGGCTAGCCGGGACAGCACCTCGAGGAGCCAGGCCCGGATGTCGGCGATCTCCTCGGCCGAGACGCTGTGGGGCATCGGGTAGGTGTGCCAGTCGACGGGCAGGCCCTGGGCCAGAAGCGCGTCCTTCGACTGCTCGCCGAGGCCGAGCGCCACCACCGGGTCGACCGTGCCGTGGGCCATGAAGATCGACACCGCCGCGTTCGCGGGATGGGCCTCGGCTCGCGAGGGTCGCGGCCAGGGGCAGGTAGGTCGAGAGGGCCAGGATGCCCGCGAGGCGCTCGGGATGGCGCAGGCCCGCGAAGAGCGCCATCGCCCCGCCCTGGGAAAAGCCGGCGAGGACGATGCGGTCGGCCGCGATCCCCCGCTCGCCCTCGCGCCGGATCAGTCGGTGCGCGGTCTCCGCCGACTCGCGGATGCCCGCCTCGTCCTCGCGCGAGCCGCGGTCGAGCCCGTAGAGGTCGTACCAGGCCCGCATCCGGTAGCCGCCGTTCAGGGTCACGGGCCGCACCGGGGCGTGGGGAAAGACGAAGCGGGTGGCGAGGGAATCGGGCAGGCGCAGCTCGGGCACGATCGACTCGAAGTCGTGGCCGTCGGCCCCGAGGCCGTGGAGGAGGATCACGCTGGTCCTCGCGGGTTGGCGGGGCTCGATCTCGACGGTTTCGGGGCCGGAGTCGCTCGGCGGGCCTCCCGGAAGGCGCGAGTGTAGCCCGTCGGGACCGGCGCGGAAACCCCTTCCCCTCTATACTCCCCGCCGTGACCGAGTGGATCAGGACGCCCGACGAGCTGACAGCGCCTGGCCGACGACCTTCGCGGCTGCCGGGCCCTCGCCCTCGACTCCGAGTCGGACAGCCTCTACCACCACTTCGAGAAGGTCTGCCTCATCCAGCTCGCCTCCGACCGGCGGGAGGGCCGTCCTCATCGACCCTCTGGCCGTGCGCGACCTTCGCCCGCTCGCGCCGCTCATGGCCGATCCCGGGGTCACGAAGGTCCTCCACGGCGCCGACTACGACGTCACCACCCTGAAGCGCGACTTCGGCTTCTCGTTCGCCGGCGTCTTCGACACCATGATCGCCGCCCGCTTCCTGGGCCTGCCCGAGATCGGCCTCCAGGCCGTCGCGCGACGCGAGCTGGGGGTCGAGCTCTCGAAGGCCAGCCAGAAGGACGACTGGTCGCGTCGGCCGCTGACCCCGACCCAGGAGGCCTACGCCCTGGCCGACGTCCTGCACCTGCTCGAGATCCGCGCGGCGGCTCGAAGACCAGCTGCGGGCGGTGGGCCGCCTGGCCTGGGTGGCGGAGGAGTGCGCGGCCGTGGCCGCGCTCGAGCCGGCGCGCCGGCGCAAGGACAAGGACGCCTATCAGAAGGTCAAGGGCGCGCGCCGCCTCTCCCCGCGCGCCCTCGCCATCCTGCGCGAGCTCTTCGCCTGGCGCGAGGCCCGGGCGGAGAGCGGACCGACACCCCGGCCTTCAAGATCCTGGGCAACGAGACGCTCCTGGCCCTGGCCGAAGCCGCGCCCCAGCACGCGCGACGACCTCGCGCGGCTCCGCCTGCCGAGCCGCTTCCTCGAGCACGCCGGCGACCTCCTGGCGCGCGGTCGAGCGGGGATCGAGCGTACCCGGACGCCGACCTGCCCCGGATCCCGCGGGAGCCTCGGCCGGTGGTGTCCGACGAGGCCAAGGCCCGCGCGGCAAGGCTCAAGGCCTGGCGGGCCCAGGAGGCCGAGGCGCAGAAGCTCGATCCGTCGGTCATCCTGCCCCAGCGCCTCATCGACCGCCTGGCCGAGTCGCCCCGCGCGACCTCCGGCATGCTGGAGGGCATCGAGGGCCTGCGGCGGTGGCGCATCGAGGCCTTCGGGCCCGCCCTCGCTGCGCGCGACGCAGGGCCTCTGAAGCCGGTATCATGAGCGGCGAGCGAGGGCCACGCTGAGCAGGAAGATCGGCAAGTACGAGGTGCTCGAGGAGCTCGGCAAGGGGGCCATGGGCACGGTCTACAAGGCCCGCGACCCGGTCCTCGAGAGGCTCGTGGCCCTGAAGACGGTCCACCCCGGCCTGCTCAGCAAGGGAGACACCCTCGCGCGCTTCCAGCGCGAGGCCCGGGCCGCGGCCAAGCTCCAGCACCCGAACATCGTCACCATCTACGAGCTGGGCGAAGCCGGGGAGACCCTCTTCATCGCGATGGAGCTGCTCGAAGGCAGCGACCTCGCCCACGCGATGGTCCCCGTCCGACCGTCTGACCCGCGAGCAGAAGCTCAAGATCGTGGTCCAGGTCTGCCGCGGCCTCGACTACGCCCACAAGCAGGGGGTCTTCCACCGCGACGTGAAGCCGGCCAACGTGCACGTGCGCCGGGACCACTCGGTCAAGATCGTGGACTTCGGGATCGCGCGCCTCGCCGACTCGAACATGACCCAGACCGGGCTCGTGCTCGGGACCCCGAGCTACATCGCCCCCGAGGCCCTGATCGGCGCGCGCGTCGACCACCGCGCCGACATGTGGGCGGTCGGGGTCATCCTCTACGAGCTCCTGGCCGGGCGGCGTCCCTACGAGTCCCCGACCATCACGAGCCTCGTCTACCGCATCGTCCACGAGCCCCTGCCCCCCTTGGACGCCAAGGCCCTTCAGCTACCCGACCGCCCTCGTGGCCGTCGCCCACAAGGCGCTGGCCAAGGACCCGAACGCGCGCTTCCGCGATCTGGCGGAGATGGCCTTCGCCCTCGAGGGCGTCCGGGGGGCGGCCAAGCCCGCGGCTTCGGCCCTCCCGCCCGCCGCGCGCGAGCGGGCCTACGAGCGCAACTTCGCCGAAGCCCGGGACCTCCTGGCGAAGAGCGAGCTGGACGGGGCCCTCGCCGCGGCCCGCCGCGCCCTCACCCTGGAGCCAACGCGCACCGGCATCGTCGCCCTGATCGGCGTCATCGAAGAGCAGCTTCGCGACGGCTCCACCATCCGCCGCCCGACGCCCGTGTTCTCGGCCGCCGTGGGCGGCAACGCGGCGACGACCGTGCGGGCGGCCGCCGCCGCGAACGCCGTCCCCCTGGTGCGGTCCGAGCCGACGCCCACCCCCATGCCCATGCCGACCCCGCTCCCCCACGAGCCGCCGGTCGGCTACGTGACCATGGAGCTGCGGGCCCGCGGCGCCTCGGTCTTTCGCGAGCTCGCCACCTTCGGTGAGCCTCCCGCGACCCAGACCACCGTCCTCTCGCCGGTCAAGGACCATGCTGGTGGTCGCGGGATCGGACGGGGGCATCCGCGTCTGGGACCTCGACTCGCGTACCCGCGTCGCCACCCTGCGCACCGAGATGCACCAGCGCACGGGCCACGACGCGCTGGCCTTGTGCCTGGCCTTCTCGCCCGACGGCGCCCTCCTGGCCTCCGGCCACGTGGACGGCAGCGTCCACCTCTGGGACATGGAGCGGGGCGACGGAGGCCGCCGAGCGCCTGCGGCACGACGCCCTGGTGGGAGCGCTGGCCTTCTCCCCCGACGGCTCGACCCTCGCCACGGGCTCGGTCGACTCGAACCTGCGCCTGTGGGACGTGGGCGCGGCGCTCGCCGGAGAGCCACGCCGCGAGCTGCACCGTCAGCCCGCGGGCGTGACCGCCCTCACCTACGCGGGCGGCGGCGACTGGATCCTGACCGGCCATGCGAACCGCGTCCTGCGCCTGCAGGATGCCCGCACCGGCCGGCTGCTCGCGACGCTGCGCGGCCCGGAGGGTCTCGTGAGCCTGCTCGTACCGGCTCCCGACGGGCTCCACGTCGCGGCCGCGAGCCACGACCGGACGATCCGCCTCTTCGACCTCGCCACCCGCGAGCCCGCGGCACTCCTGGGCGGGCTCAAGAAGCCGGCCGTGTCTGTGGCGTTCCTGCCGGACGGCGAGCACCTGATCAGCGTCGGCCTCGACAACTCGGCGCAGCTTTGGGACATCCACGAGGAGAAGCCCCGTGCCGCCCTGTGGGGCGTCGGCGAGGAGAGCTTCGCCGGCGTCGCCGTCTTTCGCGGGCGGCAACCACATCGTGGTCGCCCTGGCCGACGGCCGGATCCGCGTCTGGGGTCCCGCCCTCTGATCGCGGGCGTGCTCGCCACGCTCGCAATCGCCCTCGCACGGCCCTCGGGCACCGCCGCGGTGGGCGGGGTCCACCGTGCCGTGCTCGACAACGGCCTGACCGTCCTGGTCGCGGAGGAGCCCGGCATCGCCCCTCGTCACCGTGGCGGTGGCGTACAAGGTGGGGGCGCGCAACGAAACCGCGGGCACCACCGGACTCGCCCACTACGCCGAGCACATGACCTTTCGGGGGACGAGGAAGTTCCCCGGCCACGAGTTGGCCGACTCGATCACGCGCCAGGGTGGCCGCACGAGTGCCTACACCTGGATCGACCAGACCTACTACGCCTCGACCCTGGAGCGCGGAGGGCTCGACCACCTCCTGAACGTCGAGGCGGAACGGATGGCGGCGGCCACCTTCGACCCGGAGGGCTTCCGCAAGGAGCGGACGAGCGTCCTCGCCGAGCTGCGGTCGTACGACGACCCCCAGTCGCTTCTCTACGACGCGGTGCTCGCGGCCTCGTTCGAGATCCACCCCTACCGCAACAACACGATCGGCTGGCTGTCGGACGTCGAGGCGCTGACGCGGGACGACGCCTACGGCGTTCTACCGGCGCTACTACCAGCCCAACAACGCAGTCCTCGTGGTGGCCGGGAACGTGAGCACCGAGGAGGTCCTGGCGAAGGTGCGCGCACGCTTCGGGTCGCTGCCCGGTGCCGGCGAGTCGACCGCGGTGCGGGCGATCGAGCCTCCGCCCTCCGGCCCCAAGCGCATCACGATGAGGCACCCGGCCCCCCATGCCCAGATCATCCTGGCCTTCCGCGCGCCGTCCCTCCGCGACCCCGACTTCCCCGCCCTCGTGCTCTTCGACGCGCTCCTGGCCGGCGGCCGCGGGTTCGCGGGCGGGGTGCTGCGGAGCGCTGGGCACGGCGGCCCCTACCCCAAGGCCCTGGGCACCGTCCTCGACGAGGCGACGGCTGGGCTTGCGAGCGACGTGCGCTCCGACTGGCAAGTCTCGACCTATCCCTACGTCTACACGCTCTCGGCCAACGTGCCGAAGGCCGACGGGCTCGCGAGTGCGGAAGCGGCCCTCTTCCGCGCGTTGGACACGGCCGCAGCGAAGGCCTGGACCGCGGCCGACGTGAGCCGAGCCGTCCACCAGATGCGCACCGGGCTGGCCCTCGACCTCGACGACCAGCGTGGCCGCGTCCACCAGCTCGCGCTCTTCGAGGTCGCGGGCGGCTATGGCCATCTCGAGACCCTGCCGGAGCGAGTGGCGCGCGTCACGCTCGAGGACGTGCGGCGCTTCGTGCGCGAGCGACTCGGGCCCGACCGCGCCACGGTGGGTTGGTTCGAGCCGCTGAAGACCGCAGCTGAGACCACGCGCCCGCCTGACGCGGCGGTCCTGCCGAAGCCCGATGCCCAGCGCCCCGCGAGGCCACCCGCGCGGTCGGTATCGACGACAGCTGCCCTGCCCGTGCCGCCATCCCCCACGAAGGCGGCGGGCTCCATTCGCACGTCGCTCCGTCTAGCGTCCGGCCTCACCGTCGAGGTGGAGGAGCAATCGGGCTCGTCCCTGGCGTCGCTCCACGGCCGGATCGAGGTGGGCTCGGCCCACGATGGCGGAACTCCGGGGCTTGCCGCGCTGGCGGCGGCGGCGCTCTCGGAGCCTCTCGCCGACGAGACCGCCGACGCGCCCACCCTCACCTGGACGCCGAGACACGATCCCGTCGCGGCGGTCAATCTCCACGCGATCGAAGTGACGGCCTCCGTCCTGCCTGAGGATCTCGCCCAAGGCATTCGAAAGCCTGGCCCGCCGGCTCAGTTGCCCGGCCGCGTCCGGCCGCGCGTTCGAAGACCTGCGGGCCGCGGCCTCGAGGCACGCCGACGAGCAGAACGCGTCCGCGGAGGGCCAGCTCCTGGCACGGGCGCTGAGCGAGCTCTTCCCTGCGTCCTCGGCGATGTCTCGCCCCCCGTGGGCTGACGCTACGAGCCTGTCCCGCATCACCGCGGAGACGTTTGCCGCGTTCTGGAAGCGGGAGATCGCTCCCGGCCGCGTGCGACTCGCGATAGCGGGCAACGTGACCACAAGTGCCGTACGGGTCGCCGCGGAGGGCGCGTTCCGGGGCTCGCCGTCAACGACGCCTGCGGCTCGAGGTGCCCAGCCGTGGCCAAGGGGACCCGACGCTTGGAAAGAGGTCCGGCTTTCGCTGCCCGACCTGCTGCAGGACGAGCTGCTCATCGTGTGGCCGGGCGACCGCTCCCGGCCTTCCGACGCCGCCGCCACCGAGGCTCTCGTGTACCTGCTCGGCGAGACCGGATACGCGGGCCGACTCGCCGATGTCCTGGTCGACCCTGGCCTCGTGTATTCCGTCGAAGCGTCGCTCGAAGGAGAGGGCTCGTCCTCGTGGCTCGCCGTACGCACCGCCTGCGACGCGAAGGACACGGCCGAGGTCCTGAGCCGTATCCGTAGGACCCTCGAAGACACGGCGCGAGGGACGTTCACGGAGGCCGAACTGCGGGAAGCTGGCGCGTACCTTCGCGGCAAGGCCGCGCGGCGGCGAGACGGCTCGGCGAGCGCCGCGGAGGCGCTGCTCCGTGACGCCACCGCCCCGAAGCCCGGCGAGCTCACGCTGACGGCCCTGAACGACACGGCCAGACGCCTCTTCGCTCGCGGCTTCCCGATCGCCGTCGGCGCGGGAAGACAAGGCGAAGGAAAGTAGCCTCCATCCTATTCAGGACGGAGGATCCGCAGGCGATCTTCCGGCCGTCCGGGGCCCATCAGGCGTGGTGGCCGGCCGCGAGGAGTTTGGCGCCTCGGGCAACTTCCCTTACCATTTAGTAGGGAATTGAATATTTCGAAAGGAGGCCTTGGTGCCGTCCGCCACCTTGACGAGCAAGGGTCAGATCACAATTCCCAAGGACGTTCGCGAGCGACTCGGGCTCGAGACCGGGGACCGACTGGTCTTCGTCGTTCATTCCGACGGCAACGTCGTGCTGAAGCCGGCCAAGACCGACGTGCGAGAGTTGCACGGGATGCTTTACCGAAAAGGTCGGCGGCCGCACAGCGTGGAAGAGATGGACGAGGGAATCGCTCGCGCCGTCGCCGACAAGCACGGCCTGCGCCGGTGAAGGGCGTCGACACCAACGTCCTGGTCCGTTACATCACGCGGGACGACCCCGGACAGGAGCGCGCTGCGTCCCGCTTTCTGGAATCAGCGAGGACGCGCGGAGAGCCGATCTTCGTCAACGTCATCGTCCTGTGCGAGCTAGTGTGGGTGCTGGGGCGCACCTACGAATACTCGAGGGCGGAAGTCGCGGCGGTGATCGAGCAGGTGCTGACGACGGAACAAGTTGTCGTTGAGGACGCCGATCTGGCCTGGCTGGCGCTGTCCGACTTCAAGGTCAGCAAGGCGGACTTCGCGGACTGCCTGATCGGGCGGAAGAACCTGCGGCTCGGCTGCGATGCCACGGCGAGCTTCGATCGCCGGCTGAAGGGCGTCGCTGGCTTCGCCGCCCTGTCGGCGGGCCGCTTGTAGCGCCCCCGCGGCCCAGGGGCGGCGCGCCAGGCGCCTCGGTCAGCGGAAGTTCTCCATCAGCATCAGCTCGGACTGCCCCGTCGGGGCCTCACCAAAGAGAATCCATTTCTCATCGGGCGAGACGGCCAGGGACTGATGACGAACGACGCCTTCCCTTCGGAAGAGCAGCGTGGTGCGGCCGGAGCTCAAGTCCAGGTACTGGACCGTGGACTCATGCCGGCGACCCAACACCTTCCAACGCATCGTCGCGTAGTAGAGCCCTCGCCGGCCAAGGGCCCACTCCTCCCAGTCCACGGGCCCCTTCACCACTTCCGACTCGTCTCCAGTCGGGAGCGGCATGCGCCAGATTCCGGTTGAGTCACCTTTCGAGTAGTAGAGGTATCGACCATCCTCCGACTCCACCGCGTAGTAGCCGCCACCCTGCGTCACCTGTACGGCCGTCCCTCCCTCGGGCGAGATCTTCCAGATCTCGGAACGACCGGTGCGATCCGAGTGGAAGAAGATGGAGCGGCCGTCCCGGGACCAGGTCCCGGTTGCGTCCTCCGAGGGCTCCTGGGTCAGCCGCCGGGGCATCCCCCCGTCGACGCCAACGACATAGAGGTCCCAGTTGCCGGCCTCGAGCGAGTCGAACACGAGACGGCGCCCGTCCGGAGACCATCGTGCCGTGCCCGATTCGCCTTTGAGAGTGGTGAGCTCGACGGGATGAGAGGCGTCCGCATCGCTCAGCCAGATGCTCTTGGTGCCCCCCCGGCTGGATTCGAAGGCGACCTTCCGGCCGTCGGGTGAGTACGACAGGTTACCAGCGGAGGCGAGGAACTTCTCTGCAGGCGCGGAGGGCGGCCGAGGACCGGGCAGCGGGAGTCTCCACATGTCCAATACCGATGTAGCTGCCTGGACGTAAACCATCCGAGTCCCGCGGAAGGATGCTTCGATCGCACTCTCCCCCACCCCCACGACCGGCTGGGGCACTCCCCCCATGAGTGATACACGCGCGATCCTCCCGGCAAAGGCATCCGAAAGGACGATCTCGGATCCGTCCGCGGTCCAACTGAGGGTCGCGACCCATCCGTACTTGCCGAAGGTGAGCTGCCGGGCCTCCCCACCGCTCACGGGCTGGACCCAGACGTCCTGGTTGCCATACCCCCGGCCCGCCGAACGCACGAAGGCCAGGAGGCGACCATCCGGCGAGATCTGGGGCTCGCGGTCACCCAGCGAATCCTGCGGCGGCGACGTCAGGGGACGCTTCTCGAGAGTCGCGAGAGAGAGGCGGAGGATGCGGGCCGGCGTGCTTTCCGACGCCTTCTCGACGAAGGCCAGCCACTCGGCGTCAGGCGCCCAGGACAGGCTCGGAAGAAGGTAGAAGCTTGCGGTTGCGGGCCCGGCTACATCGACGAGCCTGCGCTCTTGCCCGCCCAGAGCGGGCACCGTGTAGATCGCGCTCGTATTGGCCGGGGAAACACGCGCGAACGCGATCTGCCGGCTGTCGCGCGACCAGGTGGGGCTTCCGTCCATGGCGGGGTCGTCCGTGATGCGCAGCGGCTTCGTGCCCGGGCCTACCGCCTTCACGTAGATGTCCCAGTTGTCGTCGTTCGGCCCCGCCCAGCAGTACGCGACCTTCTCGCCGTCGGGAGACAGACGAGGCGTGGACTTGCCACCGCCGTCGGTGGTGAAGGGCGCTATCGTGATGGGCCCGAGCGACGCCCGTGGAGCGCGCCCCTTGAGCGCCCACCAGCCGAGTGCCGCCGCAAGCAGCGCGGCGCCTGCCCCAACCCAGAGCAGCGGGCTCTTGCGACGCACCTCTCCGGTCCCCGCGGCCGCGGGTTGAACCGCCGACTGTCCCGAGGTCGTGTCGCGTCGCAGGCGCTTCAAGTCGGCCATCAAGTCCCGCGCCGACTGGTAGCGCAGGTCCGGGTCCTTCTCCAGGCACTTGCTGACGATCCGTTCCAGCTCGTTCGGCAGCGCAGGGTTCAACCGCAACGGCGAGGTCGGTGCCTTGTGCAGAATCCCGTCGAAGATCGCGGCCGAGGTGTCACCGCCGAAGGGCAGAGCCCCGGTCGCCATCTCGTACAGCACCACTCCCAGCGAGAACAGGTCCGTCCGCACGTCGAGCGGCTTGCCGAGCGCCTGCTCCGGAGACATGTAGGCCACCGTCCCCAGAGCCGTGCCCGGGCTCGTCAGGTGTTTCTCGCGCGTGGCCGTCGCGCCGTCCAGGTCCGAGGCCGCCTTCTCGCTGAGCATGGCCAGGCCGAAGTCGAGCACCTTGGCCTGCCCGCGCGCGGTGACGAAGATGTTCGCGGGCTTCACGTCGCGGTGCACGATTCCCTTCGCGTGCGCGGCGTCGAGAGCGTCGGCGACGTGCAGGCCCAGGTCCAGGATGTCCTCGGTGCTGAACCGCCCGGACGCGATGCGGTGCTTCAGGGTCATCCCTTGCAGGCACTCCATGACGATGAAGGGCTGCCCCTCGTGCTCACCGATGTCGTGAACCGTGCAGATGTAGGGATGGTTCAGGGCCGACGCAGCTTGTGCCTCACGCTCGAAGCGCTGTCGCGCCTCTGGGTTGTCGAAGTGGGTCTCGGGGAGGAACTTCAGCGCCACGTCGCGGTGAAGCCGCGTGTCCTCGGCCTTGTAGACCACGCCCATGCCTCCGCCCCCCAGCTTCTCCAGCACGCGGTAGTGGGAGACGGTCTGGCCGATCATCGGGAGGTGGCGGCAAGCATACAGCATCGCCTCTCGGCCCGCGGGCGACCTTCAGCCCGTCGATGCTTCAGGCAACGTGCGTCCGGACGCGGGACTCGACGCTCCTCCACGTCGTCCGTCGGGCGAGGCGGAGGTCGTAGTCGGATTGGAGGTCGAGCCAGATCTCGGGCGAGACTCCGAAGTATTTCCCGAGCCGCAGCGCGGTGTCCGCGGAAAGGGCGCGCTTGCCGTTCACGATCTGGCTGATCCGGTTCGCGGGTACGGCGATGTCCCGAGCGAGCGCGGAGATGCTGATGCCCAGGGGGCGCATGAACTCCTCCCTGAGGATCTCGCCGAGGGGAATCGGGTCCAACTGCTTCCTGCTCATCGCATCTCCTCAGCTGTAATCCACGATCTCGACATCGTAGACGCCGTCTTCCCGCCACCGAAAGCAGATCCGCCACTGGTCGTTGATCCGGATGCCGTGGTGACCGGGATCGTGGCCAAGGAAGTGCTGCCGCTTCGCAAAAGGAAGGTGCTATCTTTTCGTTCCTTTGGGCGGTGCCGCCGCGTCCGCCTCAGCGGCCGGCGCAGCCCCGCACATGGAGGGTCGAATGGCGCATCGACGTAGCACCGCGATCGTCGCCGCGGCCGTGCTCCTGGGCTTCGCCGGCGCCTCGCCGGCCCAGGTGCGGAGGCTGGCGGAGATGAACACCGAAGAAATCCGCTCGCTCGACCGCGCAAAGACGGCGGTGCTCATCCCCGGCGGCATTCTGGAGGAGCACGGGCCATACCTGCCCTGCTTCAACGACGGCTACTGGAACGAGTGGTTGACCCGCCGGCTGGCGGAGGCGATCGTAGCCCGTCCCGGCTGGACGGCCCTCGTCTTCCCCACCATCCCGCTCGGGACGGGTGGCGCCAACGAGATCGGACGCCGGTACGCGTTCCCGGGAACCTATGCCGTCCGTTCTTCGACCCAACGTGCCGTCTTCATGGACCTCTTGATGGAGCTGGGCGACCAGGGGTTCAAGCGAGGGTTCATCATCCACGGGCATGGCGCGCCGAACCACAACCGCATGCTCCACCAGGTGAGCGACTTCTTCCACGACACCTACGGGGGGGAGATGGTGCACCTCATGGGGCTCGCCCTGCCGATTCAGCCCGACCCGCTCACCGCGGCCGAGCAGGCGGAGGACGGGTTCTCGGTTCACGCCGGAGCCATCGAGACCAGCGGCAGCCTGTTTGTGCGCCCGGACCTCGTCAATCCCGCGTACACAAAGGCGCCGCCTCAGACGGGCAAGAGCTGGGACGACCTGGTGCGGCTCGCGCGCGCGCCGGCGTGGCCCGGGTACTTTGGCTCGCCGCGGCTCGCGACCGCCGCGCGCGGATCCGGCCAGGCCTACGTGAGCGGCCTCATCGACTACGCCCTGAAGATCCTGGACGGTCTGGATCCACGGAAGTTCAGAACCCCGGAAGACACGGTTCGCAGCCAGAACCCCGTGAACGTGGCCATCGACGAGGACGCGCTCGCGCGGGAGCGCGAGATCCGACGGCGGCAAGAGGAGTGGCTGAAGAGCAAGGGGCTCCAGCAGTAGGCTCGAGCCCGCAAGGGGAAGGCGCCATGACGATCATGAACCGTAGACCGTTCCTGGCCCTTGCGCTCTCGGCCGTACTGGCCGCAGCGCTACAAACTACCTCCGTTGCGGAAGCCGACGACGATTGGATCGCCACCTGGACCCCGAGCCGCAGCCCGTGTGGGCAGCGGATTTTCCGGCGCCGGTCAGGGTGCCCAGAAACCTGTGAGGAGAGACCGTCCGGCAGGTGGCCACGGTCAGCCTCGGCGGCCGGGCTTCCATCGTGATCCCGCCTGGCGCGCCGGCGATCAGCGACCCGGTCGACCTTTCCGTGGCTCCGCTCTCGAGTATCGTCGTCAGCTTCTTCCTGCCAGACCCGACCGCGGTGACCACATTCCATCGGGACGCGGGCCAGACCACCCAGGTCGTTGCCGGAGACAAGATCGGCGAGACCGACTTCAAGGCCGACTCCACGTCGCCGGCTATCAGCAGCTCATCGCTCGCGCCCACCTGCACGGGATGCGCATCCTGGGGGCCACCCTCACGCCGGGCGAGGACACGTTCAAAGGATTGCCGACGGCGGACTACTTCAGCGCTCCCAAGGAGCAGAAGCGTCAGGCCGTGAACAAGTGGATCCGCGAGAGCGGCGCCTTCGACGGAGTCATCGACTTCGACGCCGTGGTGCGCGATCCCCAAGGCGATGGCGGAGTCGATCGACCTGAAGCTGCTGGCGGGTCTGCGTTGATCTCCAAGCCCTCGCCCCGCAGCGCTCAGCTCGGGGGGTAGAGCTCCAGCCCGGTCAGATCCCGGAAGTCGCGCCGGTTGAGGGTCCAAAGGCGCGCCCCCAGAGCCAGGGCGCAGGCCGCGATCGCCAGGTCGATCTCCCGGCCACGTCTCCGCGGGAGCGAGACGTAGAGCTGTGCGGCGCGCGCGGCTTCGGCGGGCCCGAAGGGGAGCGCCTTGGATGCGGGAAAGAGCGCCTCCTGGGCGGCGAGCTCCTCAGGCTGGCGTGGTCCGCGCAGCCATTCGTAGAGGACCAGACTCGGCAGCAGGATGCGTTCGCCCTGCTCGATCGCCCGGCGCAGGGCCGGCGCCGAACGGCGGGGCCCGCTTAGCGCGTCGACCAAGACCGAGGTGTCGAGAACGATCACCTCCGCACCCGACCCGACCTTCGCCCGCCCGCGCGTCGGGCCCGCTTCAGACCTGCCAGCTCTCGCTCTACCTCGCCCAGGGGACGCGAGGGGATGCGGGGTACCAGGCGATCGAAGGTCTCGAGCAAGTGGCGGCGCTCGCGCTCACGCAGGCGCCCCGACCGCTCGCTGAACTCCCGGATCGCTTCGCGAACCACCGCGCTCTTCGCGATGGCGAGCCGGTCGGCAGTGGCTCGAAGACGGGAGATGGTATCGCCGTCGAGGGTGAAAGTGACCTTGGTCGTTGCCATACCGAGGCAATACTACCATACCACCATGTGGTGAGAGGCCCTCCGCCGCCGCCAAGGGAAGCCGGCCCAACGCGCGATACAATCCCGCGCCAACGACGAGCCATGCCCAATCCTCTAGAAGGGGCCGCGCTGGAATGAGGACCTGCCCAACCTGCGCCGCGGCGAATCCCGAGACGAGCGAGCGTTGCTCCTCGTGCGGCGGTTCGTTCGAGTTGTCGCTGGCCACTGCCGAAAAGCCCGGCGAGCCGCCGCCACGCTCGGACTCGGATTCCTCTGTCCATGGCCGCTTCCTGCCCGGCACCAAGATCGCGGGTCGGTATCGCATCGTCTCGCTCGTCGGCCGGGGTGGGATGGGAGAGGTCGCTGCGTTCGGGTTCTACACGTCCCAGGCCGGCCGGCCGATCTTCCAGGCCGAACCGGCGGACCGCTAGGCCCCCACGGGCGCGGCTCAGTTACACTCGTCCTGGGGCACTGGCGAATGGATGTCTCGCGCGTGCTGGATCTGGTCCGCCCGTTCTTCGAGAGCCGCGGAGAGCCTTACGCACTCGTGGCAGGCCTCGCGCTCCTCGCCTACGGAGCACCGCGGGCCACCTTCGATGTGGACCTCTTGGCCCCGCGTCGGACCCGCGACGATTTCGTGGCGTTCCTCGAAGGGCACGACTTCGCGACCCTCAGCATCCAGCCCGGCTTCTCGAATCACCAGCATTCGGACCGCGCCCTCGGTCGCGTAGACGTGATCTACGTGAGCGGGACCACGGCCGACGCGGTCTTTGCGGGATGCTCTCGCAAGGCGATCACGGTCGCCGTCGAAGCGCCCGTCCCGCGCCCGGAGCACCTG
Source organism: uncultured Acidobacteriota bacterium (assembly GCA_963760685.1). Taxonomy (GTDB): domain Bacteria; phylum Acidobacteriota; class Vicinamibacteria; order Fen-336; family Fen-336; genus CAVXEA01. The sequence continues at coordinate 452,009 of CAVXEA010000003.1, read as the reverse complement.
GTGGCCATGAAGGCTCAGGCCTTCGCCAAGGACAACACTCGCTACTCCGACCTCGCGGACCTTCAGTTCCTGCTCTCGCTTCCCGATCTCGATCCGGTGGAGGCACGGGGCTATTTCGAGTCGGCCGGGCTCGCCGATTACTTCGACCGGCTCCGACGCCAATGAGCGCCGAGCCCTTCGACCTGGGCCTCAGCGAGGCCGACGAGCTTGCGATGCGGCAGGCGCGCCTCCGGCGCTTCGTCGTGGATCGCGAGGCCGCCCTCAGGCTGATCGCGGACGCCGGTGCGCTAGTGGACGCCGCGGTTCGTCGAAGGCCCTTCCTCTCGGGCGCGCCCTTCACACTTCCCGGCCACGAGGAGACTCCTGGCTGATGACGTAGTCCCCGCGAGTGCCCGGCGCCTGCTGAACCGGGCGGCGAAGGCGAGCCGCACCTCGAGCTGCTTCCAGCGGCCTCCGGCGCGCCCGCTTGGGTCTGGGCGATAATCCGCCCGACCATGCCATTGAGCCCAGGCAGCGCCCTCGGGCCCTACCGCGTGCTGGGGCCTCTCGGGGCCGGCGGGATGGGCGAGGTCTACTGCGCGCGCGACACCCGCCTCGGTCGCGAGGTGGCGATCAAGGTCCTGCCCGCTGATCACTTGAAGGATGACGCCCGACGTCGCCGCTTCCTGCAGGAAGCCCGCTCGGCCTCTGCCCTCAACCACCCCCACATCGTCACCATCCACGAGATCGAGTCCTCGGAGGGAGTGGACTTCTTGGTCATGGAGTACCTGCCCGGCCGGACGCTCGACCGCTTGATCCCGCAGGGCGGGATGGCCGTGCGCGAGGTCCTGCGTCTCGCGATCCCGATCGCGGACGCGCTCAGCGCGGCGGCGACGAGCGTGCCGTTGCCGGGTTCCCGCCCTTCGCGCGTGGCCTGGTCACTGACTGGCTGCCGGTTCCCGGCGGGATCCATTACATCGATGCGAGCGGCGCGGGACCGGCCATCGCCTTCTTCGACCCGGCGACGAGCAGGGTCCAGCGGATCGTCGACATCCCCGGCCAACCGGCGCTCTGGGCCGGCGGGCTCACCTTGTCGCCCGACGGGCGTTCGATCCTCTACTCCCAGCGGGAGGCGAGACCGCCGACATCATGCTCGTCGAGAACTTCGAGTGACCGTATCGTCGATGATGCTGAACGGGACGTGGTGGGCCGGCAGGGAGACGAGGCCGGTCAGGGGATTGACAGTACTGCCTCAGCGCGAGGCCGATCATTGCGACTCCAGGTCCATCACGACGATCTCGCGCTGTGTCATGTCGCGCGTGATGAGAGGGTTGTCCTCGCGGTCGAGGGCCGTCATTCCGGGCCACTCCGTGCCCACTCCCCTCCAATCCGCCACCACCTCCAGGCGACCCGATGGCACGTCGAAGCGAACGAGCCAGCGGTTGTTTGCGTTTCCGTAGACGTGGCGGCCGTCGCGAGACCAACTGGGGTAGGAGATCCAGGCGCCATCCCCGTCGCCTCCCGGGGGCAGCTCGACGGCCAACGGGGTCCAGCGGCCGAGAGCCGGGTCACGAACCTTGAAAAGCACGTGTCTCTTGCCCGCCTTGTGCGACCGCGACTCCGCGACCTGTGCGGACCAGTCCAGGGCCAGCATGCGCCCGTCAGCCGCGCACCTCGGGCTCCAGAGTCCGCCCGATCCCTCGAGCTTCGTGACCCGACGAGTGGCGAGCTCCACCCGACGGATGTAGGGAGGTGGTCCTTTGTCGGTAGGCTCCTCGCCATAGGCGAGCCAGCTCGCGTCCGGGGACCAGCACGCGTCGGCTTGTGACGCCTTCGGGTCCTCGGTCGTCAGCGGCTCCACTGTTCCCGCCGTCGGCGACGCTAGATAGAGCCGCCGGGGAGCCTCGGCGAGCGCTCTCTCCCGGTCGGTGGTGAAGGCGACGAGGCGCCCGTCGGGTGACCACGTGGGCGGAGAGAAGGAACGCACGTCCAGGTCGCTCAGGGGCCGGCGTTCCGTGCCCTCCGGCCGGCCGATCCAAAGCCGTCCTGGCCAGAATTCGGCGGCGACCCACGCGACGCGAGACCCGTCCGGCGAATAGGCCGCCGTCCACGCCCGGGTGCCGTCCAGGATCGCCGCGCTCCCAGCGCCGGCAGCTTTGTCGAACCGGAGAATCTCCGCGCTGGGCCGGAACACGAACGCCACGAGCTTTCGTCCGTCCGGCGTGAACCGCACGATGAACGCGTGAGTCGGCCCACCCAGCCGTGCCGGAGCGCGACGTCGCCAGGGCCACCACGATTGCCCGTCCTCCGGAACCGCGACCATGCCGCGCTGGCTTCCCAGCACCAGGAACGCGCCGTCCGGCGTCCAGGCCGTGCTCACGGACCACTCGTCGGGCCACGGGACGTAGGTGACTTCCCGCCGACTGGTCCCGTCCACATTCACGTCGACCACGAGCGGTCCGTCTCTGCGGATGTACCGGAGCCAGCGGCCCGAAGGATGCCAGCCCACGAGGAAGAGGACGGCCGCGGCGCTCCCGGCCTTGGGTACCTCGACCAGCGTCCTGCGATTGGCACCGTCGGCATCGCCGACGCAGAGGACCAGCGAGGTCTGCCGGTCCTCGATCCACGCGAGCCGGTCGCCTTGCGGGGACCAGGCCGCCGTCGTGACCGGGGGGACGTCGAGGCGGGTCGGGGCGTCTGCCGTCAGGGGGACCCGCCACAGCTCCTGTCGTCGCTTGAGCAGCAGCATCGGGGGATCCCGTCGGATGCCTCGGAGAGCCAGGTCGTCTTGCCAGGGCAACGGCATGCGATGCGGCTGCCCGCCTTCGAGAGGGATGACCATCAGGCCGTCACTGGTCGAGTAGTAGACGTTCACCCCGTCGGTCTCGAGGCCGCCAGGTTCGATTCGGACAAGCACGCGAGTCGAGGCGATCCGCGGCTCGCGCGGCCGGAGCATCCAGGCAACAGCGGCTCCGACGACTGCGATCAGGGCCGCCGCGACCACGCCGGTCTTCATCAAACGGCGCGCGTGACCGAGCGGTTTGGCCCTGGGTGCAATGCCGCTCCCGTGCGCCGAAGCCGCCGCCGTTCCGGCCGCGAGGCGCTCGAGGTCGATCAGCAACTCCTTCGCCGTCTGGTATCGAAGCTCCTTGTCCTTGTCCGCCGCCTTCAGGATCACCTGCTCGAGCTGCGGCGAAAGCGCCGGATTCACTTCCCGAGGCGGCGGCATCGGCTCGTTCAGGATCTTTGCCACGAGCTGCGGCCCGCTCGCCTCGCCAAAGGGCCGGCGGCCCGTGGCCATCTCGTAGAGCACTACCCCCGCCGCGTACACGTCCGTCCGTGCGTCCACGTCCCTGCCCAGGAGCTGCTCCGGCGACATGTAGGGCGGCGTGCCGGCCACGAGCCCGCTCACCGAGTCCGTGGAGGCGCCCTCGACGGGGGCAACGGCGACGCGAGCGAGGCCGAAGTCGAGGACCTTCACGAGGCCGTCTGGCGTGAGCTTGATGTTCCCCGGCTTGAGGTCGCGGTGCACGATCCCCTGCCCGTGCGCGGCCACGAGCGCGCGCAGCACCTGCGAGCCGAGTCGCACCACGTCTCTCTCGGGCAGGGGACCGCGCCTGAGCTTCGCGTCCAGCGAGGGCCCGGTAACGAGCTCCATGACCAGGAAGTCGGTGCCGTCCTCGCTCGTATCGAAGTCGAAGAGCGAGGCGATGTGCGGATGAGAGAGCCGCGACAGCGCAAGGGCCTCCTTGCGGAAGCGCTTGCGTGCGTTCTCGTCGGCGAGCGAGCCCTGGGGAAGGACCTTGAGAGCGACGTCCCGGTCCAGCTTAATGTCGTGAGCGCGGTAGACCTCGCCCATGCCTCCCGCGCCGAGCGGCGAAAGGACCTGGTAAGGGCCGAGACGGTCGCCCAGGGCAAGCATTTCGAGCCGGGATCTCTTGCGGATTGTAGCCGCGCTCGGAGACGCATTCGACGCCTGACCAGAGCCCCCCCCCGCGCCGCTCTCCGCGCAGCATGGGCGGCCGCGCCGATCACGACGTGCCGGACGCCATGAACAGCGTCCTTTTCGCCACCGCCGCGACGGCGGAACTGAGGTTATACTTCCAGCGAGAGGTCATACCATGGGCAACCGAGTCGGACCCAAGGGGCAGGTGGTGATCTCCAAGCCGACCCGAGATCTTCTGGACATCCGGCCGGGGTACGAGGCGTTGGAGCAGGTCGTCGACGATCACGTCGAGATCCGTTTCATTCCGCCGCCTCACGAACGTTCGCTCAAGGGGAGCCTGGCGACAGAGCTTCGGAAACGGCCCCGAGGCCGCTTGGCAGAGGCCAGGGAGGCAGCGTGGTCGCGGGCCGCTCGGCAAAAGGTACGTCGGAGCCGACCCTGACCAAAGCACTCCTCGACACCAGCGTGATCGTCCGCTACCTGACCGGAGACCCGAAGCACCTGGCGGCGCGCGCGGCGCGGATCATCGACGGCGAGACGCCCCTCATGGTCACGGACGTGGTCGTGGCCGAAACGGCGTTCGTGCTGGGCTCGGTCTACGGCGTCCCCCGGCGCGCGGTCATCGACCGACTGGTAGAGCTTCTGCAAAGGCGCAATCTCTCTGTGTTTCGCCTCGACAAGGGAGCGGTCATACAGGGGTTGCTCTTGTGTCGGCCTTCGAACCACGTCTCGTTCGCCGACGCCATGGTGTGGGCCGCGGCGAGGTCCGCCCGCGTCGGGGCCGTCTATTCGTTCGACGAACGGTTTCCGTCGGGCGGGATCCAGGTCCGTCGGGATCGGCCCTAGACAGGCAACGGCCTCGACCGACCGCCGCGGTCGATCGTGATCGGCTCACCTGTCGGTTCGTGAACCCAACGGTCGTTGCTCAGCCGTCTTCGCCGAGTGCTTCGAGGTCCGCCTTGTCCTTCGTGCGGCCGCTCGCCCGCTTGTTGCGCACGAGTGCCGCTCGTCCGAGGAAGGCTATCGAGAGGCCGTCCATCTCGTGCGTCACGCGCTCTGGCCATGCTTCCTCGAACTCGACGCCGCTGATCGCGGTCAGGACGTCGATCCGGCGAGGGGGAAGGCCGATCTGAACGACCCGGTCGGGATGGGTCAAGTCGTTTCGGTCGATCCCGATGGCCGCCACAGCCGCGCCAAAGCAAACGAGCGCCGACCACACGCGCTCGGCGTTCGTCGAGTCTCGGGCGATCCAGACGTCGAGGTCGCCTGTGGCTCGGGGCACACCGTGCACCGCCATGGCATGTGCACCGACCACGAGGAAGCGCGCGTTGGCGTGGACGAGCGCCGCGAGCAGGTCCCGGAAGTCCTCGTTCACTCGCCCAGGCGTCGGAGGCAGACGGGAGACTCCGCGCGCCGGTAGGCAGGCCATGAGCGCCCCGAGAGCGCGAAAGCCTCGAGCGCCAAGGGCTCCATCATCGCCAGTCGTTCTTCAGGCGTGGTGGTGGCGCTCAGATCGTCGGATGGCTCGGCGCCCAGCCGGTAGACACGCACCGGCCACGATCTTCGATCGACCGGCGTTGGAGCTGGCGCATCCTCAGGTCCGCTCATGGCCTCGATTATACCGTCGGGCCTTCAACTTCACGAGGACGTCGGCGTGTAGAATGGCCCATCCTCGAGCCAGGCATGAGATGTGAGACCCCGCGATCCGGCCGGAGATCCGTTGGCGGGAAGGGCGTTGTAGCCGCTCAAAACGCCAGTCGATGATCGGCAAGACCGTCTCCCACTATCGCGTCCTCCGCATGCTCGGAGGAGGCGGCATGGGCGTCGTCTACGAGGCCAAGGACACACGCCTGGGCCGGACCGTCGCCCTCAAGTTCCTGCCGGAGGGTGTTGCCCAGGACCCGCAGGCCCTGGAACGGTTTCGGCGGGAGGCCAGGGCCGCCTCCGCCCTCAACCACCCCGGCATCTGCACGGTCTACGACATTGGCGAAAGCGAGGGCCAGCAGTTCATCGCCCTCGAGCGCATGGAGGGATCGACCCTCGAACACCGCATCAAGGGCCAGCCCCTGCCCACGGAGACGCTGCTCGACCTGGCCCTCCAGATTGCCGACGCGCTCGAGGCAGCCCACGCCGGAGGCATCGTCCACCGCGACATCAAGCCCGCGAACATCTTCGTGACCAAGCGAGGGCAAGCGAAGCTCCTGGACTTCGGCCTGGCCATGCTGGAACCGGAACGCAACGCGCCGGGGGAGACCACATCCTCGGCCCCGGCCGAGCATCTGACGAGCCCAGGGACGGTGCTGGGGACGATGCCGTACATGTCGCCCGAGCAGGCGCGGGGCAAGGCCGTCGATCTTCGGACGGATCTCTTCTCGTTCGGGGCGGTTCTGTACGAGATGGCTACCGGTCGGGCTTCCTTCGACGGCGACACCGCCGCGGTCCTCTTCGATGCGATCTTGAACCGCGAGCCGACCCCACCGACGCAGGTCAACCCTGCGTTGCCGGCGGAGATGGAGCGGATCATCGGCAAAGCTCTCGAGAAGGACCTGGACCTGCGCTACCAGTCGGCGCGAGAGCTGATGGCCGACCTGAAGCGGCTGCGGCGCGACACGACCTCGGGGCCGTCGGGTGTTCAACCCGCGACCGCAGCCCGAGCCGGAACAACGAGTCATCGCAGGCCTTTGCTCTGGGCCTTGGCGGGTGCCGTGGTGGCGGCGGCGCTCGTGTGGTGGTCGCTCGCGGGCCGGACTTCGCGGACCCCAGCCGGGCCCATCACAATCACGCCCTTCACGACCGGCGGCGGGGAGAAGAACTCACCGCGCCTGTCTCCCGACGCCGAGAAGGTGGCCTACGAGTGGAAGGGCGACATCTACGTCAAGGCGGTGGGCCCGGGCACGAAGCAATTGCGCATCACGGAGGATCCCGCTCCCGAGGTGTTTCCCACCTGGTCGCCCGATGGCCGGCAGATCGCGTTCGTGCGCGTCTCCGCGAACGACACCGCCGCGATCTTTACGATCCCCGCGCTGGGCGGGCAGGAGCGCAAGCTCGTCGACGTCACCGGGCCCGCGGCGGCCCCCGGCCACTTTGGGGAGGTGTTGCACTGGGCGCCGGACGGCGAGTGGATCGCCTTCGTCGAGAGAGCGTCCGCGGACGCGTCCCCTCGCATCATGCGGCTCTCCCTCGCCACGCTCGAGAAGCGGCCGCTCACGTCTCCCCCGCCCCATGTGCTGGGTGACCGCTGGCCCCAGATCTCACCCGATGGGCGCCTCCTGGCCTTCGTCCGGTCGGGCGCACTCGGGGGCAACGAGGACGTGTGGGTCCAGCCTGTGAGCGGTGGGGAGGCCCGGCGGCTCACTTTCGGCAAGTACCAGAATGCCGCGTCTCTCAGTTGGACATCGGACGGAACCGAGATCGTCTTCTCGATCTACCCCAGGATGGCCCGAGTGCCGCTGGCCGGCGGAGCGGTCCAACCGGTCGTGGGGGTGGGCGAGGGCGCCATCGGCGCCTCCATCCGCGGGAACCGCATGGTGTACCAACAGCGTGAAGGTGCCAAGTGGCTCACGGACATCTGGAGACTCGCGCACCCCGGAGGGTCCGGGTCCACGGCGACGCCTCACAAGCTCCTCGCCGCCGGCTCCAACGCGGCGTACTCCCCGGACGGCCGGAAGATCGCCTTCCAATCGGCGCAGAGTGGCGTTGCCAACATCTGGCTGAGCAATGCCGACGGCTCCCAGGCCGTCCAGCTCACGACTTCGACGAGCTCTTCGGGCACGCCGCGATGGTCGCCTGATGGGCAAAAGCTCGTCTTCGATTCGCTCGAGGCTGAAAACTGGGACCTCTATGTCGTCGGCGCCGACGGAGGAACACCCCGGCGGCTGACCCAGGAACCCTCGGAGGACACACGCGGGACGTGGTCCCGCGACGGCCGCTCCATCTACTTCCACTCGGTTCGCACGGGCCGCTCAGAAATCTGGAAGATCCCGGCCGAGGGAGGGGCCGCCGTCCAGGTGACGCGGGGTGGCGGCTTCTACGCGGTGGAGTCGGGGGACGGCCGGGATCTCTACTATTCGAAATCCCCCCCATCGGGAGTCTGGCGTGTGTCCCTCTCGGGTGGAGAGGAGTCGGAAATAGTGAAGGGGCCCATCGGCTGGGAGGACTGGGCGCTGGCCCGGCGGGGACTCTACTACGCGACAGAGCGGGACGTGACGCCTGGCCGGCCAGAGTTCGAGGTCCAGTACCTGGACTTCAGCACCGGCCGGACGGCGCTGCTCTATCGAAAGGACGCCGAACATCTTGGCCATGGATCCCTCACCGTCTCCCCCGACGAGAAGTGGATTCTCTTCGGTGAAACCCCGGCGGTGGCACAGTACGAGCTGATGCTGATGGAGAACTTCCGCTGACCGAGGTCACCGTACGCCCCGTCTCTACAGCCCGCCGGCGTGCCCCGTACGAGCATCGGATCGGGCAGGCTGAAGGTCGTTTGCACGCTCACAGAATACGAGGCATGCATTCTCGAGGTCCATGGGTCATGCCGTGCGGAGCATGCCACCCCGATGAGCTTGCCCCACGAATCGCGCCGCGCGCTACAGTCCTGCGCGAACCAAGATGCCGGCTGGAGGTCCTCTAACTGCGGATCGACAGCCTGGAAGTTCCCGAAGCCGTGCGCCTCGTGATCGGCAGGCGCCTCGAACGACTCAGCGAGGCCGCGTGGCGCGGGGACTATTCCGACAAACGTGCCTTCATCACTCGATAGGTCCGTTCCATCTCTGGGAAGGCCGAGCGGACGTTCGCGTAGATGCGGCGAGCCACACTTTCGTTGTAGGTGTGCGAGGTCTCGTTTCGGTCGCGAAGCATCTGGAGCCAGGCGCCCTCGTCGGCCAGCCATCCGGCGCGGAAGGCTTCCTGCAGGGCTTCGCGCGGAGTGTTCGTGGCGATGCCTTCCCGGATCAGCAGGCGCCGCATCGCCTTCCAGGAAAGCTCGATCGCGAACTCAAACCTCTGGATGGTCCCGTCGATGGCCAGGGGGTGGTCTTCCGGCACCCCCAGCGCCTCGCGCAGCCGATCGAGCGCGCGGCCCAGGGTGACGAGGGCGCGCGCGTCCTCGCTACTCACCATGGACGGTTCGCCCTTCGGCTTCGATGCGCGCGTGAAGCTCCGGGGGGGCCTCGTCGAGACGCACGAGGTCGATCTTCAACAGCGTGTCCGCCGCGTCGGCCATGTCCGCGAGTCGGAGCCACTCGCGTGGCGCCAGGCCGGGCGCGTCCACCGCGAGATCCACGTCGGCCCGCGGCCCCGCGTCCCCGCGCGCTCGCGAGCCGAAAAGGATGACGCGACGCACCGACGGCTCGGCCCCCAGGCGACTGACCAAGCGGCGGACGCCTTCGGGGAGAGCCGGTGTCACAGCCGCGGAGGGGATGGTCATGGTCTGCTCGAAGATAGCACTTTGCGCCACCCGGAGGTTCTACGGCGGGTCTGAGTCATGCATGACAAAGACGCGCGAGGCGCTGCGCGCTACAATCCCGCGCGAACCACAGCCATGCCCGATCCCCTCGAAGGTCGGACTCTCGCGCATTTCCGCATCCTGGCCAGGCTCGGCGAGGGAGGCATGGGTGTCGCCTACAAGGTCCAGGACAAGCGCCTGCAACGAACCCAGGACGACCGGCTGGAGGTCAGCCCGCCCAGGCGCCTCTTCGCGCTGCGCAGCCAGCGGAACTACGGCACGGACGACTTCGCCCCCTCCGCGGACGGTCGGCGCTCTCTCGTGAAGATCCCCACAGAGGAGATTGCCAAGCCCCAGCTCCACATTGTGACGAACTGGCCGTCGCTTCTTCAGCAATGATGACCACTTCACAATGATCGGCCGAACGCTTTCGCACTACCGGGTGACCGAACGCATCGGCGCGGGCGGGATGGGCGAAGTCTACCGGGCTACGGACACGAACCTGGGTCGCGACGTGGCGATCAAGGTGTTGCCGGCGGAGGTGGCCGGCGACCCTGAACGCCTCGCGCGTTTCAGGCGCGAAGCGCGCCTCCTCGCCGCTCTCAACCACCCGAACATCGCCGCGATCTACGGGATCGAAGAGTCGGAGAGCGGGCCGTTCCTGGCCCTCGAGCTGGTCGAGGGCGAGGACCTGAAGCAGCGGCTCGATCGCGGTGGCGATCCCGGTCGAAGAAGCGCTGGAGATCGCCCTGCGGGTGGCGGAAGCGCTGGAAGAAGCGCACGGCAAGGGGATCGTGCACCGCGACCTCAAGCCCGCGAACGTGAAGGTGGCACCGGACGGCAAGGTGAAGGTGCTGGACTTCGGGCTGGCGAAGGCGTGGGCGGGCGAGTCAGGGGGCGACGGCTCGTCCTCCTCCGCGCTGTCGCAGTCGCCGACCCTCGCGCGGGGCGGCACGATGGCGGGGGTGGTGCTGGGGACCGCGGCGTACATGTCGCCGGAGCAGGCGCGCGGGAAGGCGGTCGACAAGCGGGCCGATGTCTGGTCGTTCGGTGTCTTGCTGTGGGAGATGCTGACGGGCCGGGCGCTCTTCACCGGCGAGACGGTGACGGACGTGATCGCGGCGGTGGTGAGCCGCGAGCCGGACCTGGACGCGCTGCCGGCGACGACGCCGGCGGCAGTGCGACGGCTGATTGCCCGATGCCTGCGCAAGGACCCGCGGCACCGGCTGCCGGACATCGGCGCGGCACGGCTCGAACTGCAGGACGTGATCGCGGGCTCGACCGAGGAGCCGGCCGGGAAGGTAGCAGGAGGTGCCCCGTCCGTCGCCAGGGAAACCCGGCGCGTCGCGCGCCTGCGGTGGGTCTGGGCGGCAGCCTTTCTCCTCGCCGCCGGCTTGGCGGGCTACCTGACGGTGGCCCGGCTCACTCGAGTGCCGGAACTCCGGGCGCCTGGCAACTTCGTGCTCGACGTGCCGGACCAGCTGAAGCCGGTGCTCTGGGGAGCGCCGGCCGTCTCACCCGATGGTCGCCAGATCGCCTTCGCGGCGATGTCGAAGGGCGATCGAGCGACGCTGTGGGTCCGTCCCCTCGATTCGATGGTGAGCCGCGAGGTCCCGGGCGCCGAAGGCGTACTGCCTTTCTGGTCTCCGGACGGCCGCTCGCTCGCCTTCTTCATGGACAGCGAGCTCCGGCGGGTGAGCCTCGCCAGCGGCGCCATACAGAAGATCTGTGGGCTCCCGACCGGCTGGGCGAGCGGGGGCGACTGGATGGACGATGGCACCATCCTCTTCTCGGCGGGGGGAATGACGGCGCGGCTCTACACCGTGTCCGCGGGCGGAGGCGAGGCAAAACCCCTCACGACGCACGACGAATCCCACGGTGAGACTGCCCACTGGTGGCCGAAGATCCTCCCCGACGGACGTCATTTTCTCTTCCTGGTCGCAGGCCGGCCCGAACGGGCTGGCCTGCACCTGGCCTCCCTCGACGCGCCCCAGGAGAGACGACGCCTGCTGCCGACCCTGACGCGCGCGGACTACCAGGCGGGCCACCTTCTCTTCGTGCTGGACCAGACGCTGTTCGCTCAGCCCCTCGACGTGACGCGGGCCATGCTCACCGGAGAGCCGGTGGCGATCGCCCCCTCCGTGGCGTCCTGGCGAGAAGCATTCGGCTGGGGTTGGTTTGCGGCCGGCTCGGGTGGCCTCCTCGTGTACTCGGAAGGACAAAGCCCCGACTCCGAGTTGGTCTGGTTCGATCGCAAGGGCGCAAGGCTCGGGACGGTCGGACCGCCGGGACAGTTTAGACAGATCGCACTGTCGCCCGACCAGAGGCACCTAGCGGCGGATGCCTTCGGAGACGGAGGGCGGGACATCTGGACCATGGACGTCGAACGAGGCGTCGCCACTCGACAGACGTTCGGTCCGGGTGTGGCGGACGCCGATCCAATCTGGTCACCGGACGGCCGGGAGATCGTGTTCGCATCCAACCGGGACGGTGCCTTCCGCCTTTACCGCAAGGCGCTCTACGGCAACGAGGTCGAGAGACCCTTCGCTCGGGCCCCGGCGGGCGCATTTCCGGATAGCTGGTCGATGGGGGGGCAAGTGCTCGTCCATTTCGAACGGGCGGGCCTTCATTCCATAGCTGCCTTGAGCGCAAGCGACAACGCAGATCCGGAGCTGATCCTCGAGAGGAGCTACCCGCTGGACGAGCCCCAGATCTCTCCCGACGGACGCTGGGTGGCCTTCATCTCTGAGGAATCCGGGGCCTGGGCCGTCTCCGTCCAGCCCTTCCGTCGCTCCGGCGAGCGGGTCAAGGTCTCCATGGGAGGACAACCGAGGTGGCGCGGCGACGGCAAGGAGCTCTTCTACGTCGATCCTGGCGGCCGCTTGATGGCCGTCGAGGTGAGAGCATCCGCCGACCGCCTGGAGGTGGCGCGTCCGGTCGTGCTCTTAGAAGGTGTGATCCCGACCCCCGACGCGGACAAGTACGCCGTTACCGGGGACGGACAGCGCTTTCTCGTCATCGTGCCGACAGAAGCGGGAAGCCGCATGCGCGTCGTGACGAACTGGACGTCGCTTCTTCCGCAATGACCGAGCGGTCGAGCTCAGAGCTCGCGCGGAAACGATCCGCGCCGGGAGCCAGGGCGTTGCCGGGCCAGTGAGCAGCGAGGGACAATATGCAAGGCCCGGGCGGCACCGATGTGCGGTGCGGCAGCACGTCTGGGCCGTCTCTGGTGAATCCATTGGTTGGAGGTGCCATGCGGCAAGTGATCCTGTACCCAGGTGAAGATGGCTACTGGGTCGTCGAGTGCCCCAGCCTCCCGGGATGCATTACTCAGGGGAAGACCAAGGAAGAAGCCCTCGCCAACGCCCGGGAAGCGATCCGGGGGTATGTGGCGGCGCTCTCCGATGACGGCCTCCCGGTTCCAGTGGAGACATTCCAGGCCGTGCTCGCAACCGTGTGACCAAGCTGCCGAGCCTCTCGGGCCAGAAGTGTGCCAAGGCTCTTGGACAGCTTGGCTTCGAACTGCGCCGGCAGGAGGGAGACGCGCGAGGCGGCCGGGATCGGATCTAGCCAGACGGGCAGCGCCTTCGATCTTGACCCTCGCCCCGCGAAGGCGATAGTGTCTGCCCGCTAAGCCAAGCCCAGAAGGTGGAGTCGCCTTGACGAAACCCCGGTGAGCTCGCTCCTCGGCCAGACGCTCGCGCACTACCGGGTGACCGAACGCATCGGCGCGGGCGGGATGGGCGAGGTCTACCGGGCGACGGACACGAACCTCGGTCGCGACGTGGCGATCAAGGTGCTGCCCGCGGAGGTGGCCGGCGACCCTGAACGCCTCGCGCGTTTCCGACGCGAAGCGCGCCTCCTCGCCGCCCTCAACCACCCGAACATCGCCGCGATCTACGGGATCGAGGAGTCGGAAAGCGGGCCGTTTCTGGCCCTCGAGCTGGTCGAGGGCGAAGACCTGAAGCAGCGGCTCGATCGCGGCGCGATCCCGGTCGAAGAAGCGCTGGAGATCGCGATGCGGGTGGCGGAGGCGCTCGAAGAGGCGCACGCCAAGGGGATCGTGCACCGCGACCTCAAGCCCGCGAACGTGAAGGTGGCACCGGACGGCAAGGTGAAGGTGCTGGACTTCGGGCTGGCGAAGGCGTGGGCGAGCGACGCGGGGGGCGACGGCTCGTCGGCTTCTGCACTGTCGCAGTCGCCAACCCTGGCGCGCGGCGGGACGATGGCGGGGGTCGTGCTGGGGACGGCGGCCTACATGTCTCCGGAGCAGGCGAGAGGCAAGGCAGTCGACAAGCGAGCCGACGTGTGGTCGTTCGGTGTGCTGCTGTGGGAAATGCTGACGGGCCGGGCGCTGTTCACGGGCGAAACGGTGACCGACGTGATCGCGGCGGTGGTGAGCCGGGAGCCGGACCTGGGCGCGCTGCCGGCGACGACGCCAGCGGCGGTGCGGCTCCTGATTGCGCGATGTCTGCGCAAGGACCCGCGGCAACGGCTGCCCGACATCGGGGCCGCGCGGCTCGAACTGCAAGACGTCATCGGGGGAGCGGCGAGCGGCGCATCGACATCGGCGCCGGACCAGGCCAGCGAGACACCGCACGTCGATCGCCGCCGTCTCACACGAGAGCGCCTGGCCTGGGGGGCGGCCCTTCTCGTGGCGGCCGTCCTTGCGGCCGCCCTTGCCATCGTTCACCTGACCGAGGTCCCGGAAAGGCCGCGTCCCGTACGCTTCGCGACCGACGCGCCCGCCGGCTGGTCGTTTGCCGACTTTGGCTGGCCGGTGCCGTCGCCTGACGGGCGCGAGATCGCGTTCGTGGCCCACCCCGATTCACCGCAGCGGGGCACAGGCGCAGCCATGCTGTGGACCCGCTCGCTCGAGTCGCTGGACGCGCGCCCGCTAGTCGGCACCGAGGGTGTGGAGGACATGCCGATCTGGTCCCCCGACGGCAAGTCCATCGCCTTCTTCGCCAAGGGAGAGCTCCGCCGTATCGAGCTCGCCGGCGGCACGGCGCAGCGGATCTGCGCGAAGCCCGAGGCGTGCGAAGGCTGCGGAATCGGAGGGAGTGGAGGCACCGGCGGCGGCGACTGGAGCCGCAGCGGCACCATTCTCTTCTCCGCGGGAGGCTTCAGCGGACGCATCTACGCAGTGGCCGCAACAGGGGGCGAGGCCAGGCCGCTGACGACGCTCGACCCTTCTCGTGGCGAGACCAACCACCACCAGCCGCAGTTCCTGCCCGATGGCCGCCGGTTCTTGTTCGCGATCGGAGGCTCGAGAGCGGACGGTCTCTACGTCGCGTCGCTCGACGCGCCGGCCGAGCGCCAGAAGGTCGCAAGCGACTGGGCGCACTACGTCTTCTCGACCGGACATCTCTTTTTCGCCCGCGAAGGAACGCTGTTTGCGCAAGGCTTTGACGCCACTCGGGCGCGGACGGCTGGTGAGCCAATCGCGATCGCGTCCTCGGTTGGCGCCTGGACGGTATCTGCTGCCCTCGGGTGGTTTGGCGTCTCAGAAGGGGGCACCATCGCCTTCTTCTCCGGGGTCAGCGGGAACGGACAGGTGCAACTGGCGTGGCTCGACCGGAAGGGCGGAGGCCTCGGGTCGGTGAGCGCTCCGGACCGCTACGGCCAGATCGCCCTCTCGCCGGACGGAAGGAACGTGGCCGTCGAGATTTCCGATGTCGACAATCGCCAAGCGGATCTTTGGGTCATCGAGGTGGCGCGCGGGGTGACGAGCCGCGTGACGGCCACGCCCGACATCGAAGCCAACCCCGTGTGGGCTCCCGACGGGCGCTCCCTCGCATTCAGCGTCTGGGGGCATGGCAAGGCGGCCGAAGTGCGGCGGAAGGGCCTGCGGGTCAGCGATCCCGAGATGGTGCTCGTGGACACGCCGGAGCAGGACCACGCGGAGAGCTGGTCCGCGGACGGCAAGACGCTCTTCTTCCTTCGCAGGACCATCGGAGGCGGCACGATGACCGCCTGGGCGCTTCCGCTCGGGGGAGGCGATCCGGTCCAAGTCGCCCGGGCCGCGGGGGCCAAGGTCGACGAGCCGCACCTGTCGCCCGATGGCCGTTGGCTCGCCTACATGTCGGACGAGTCAGGGCGCTACGAGGTCTACGTGGAGCCCTTCCGTCGGAAAGGGGATCGCGTACGCGTGTCGGTGGACGGTGGTGGCCAGCCAAAGTGGCGGGGTGACGGCCGGGAGCTCTTCTACGTCACTCCCTCGAGGAGACTGATGGCCGTGGGCGTGCAGGCGGCAGGGGATCGGCTGGATGTCGGCGCGCCCACTGAGCTATTCGAGCTCCGGGGTCTCACGGACCTGGCCCTCGACGACTATGCCCCGACCGCGGACGGCCAGCGCTTCCTGGTCAAGCTCCCGGTCCAGGAGCAGGGCAAGGCGAAGCTTCACGTCGTCACGAACTGGCCGTCGCTAGTCGAGTCGCCCGCGCGATGAGCGGCGTGGACCCGTCCCCGATTCGCGGCCTGATCGGCCAGACCCTCTCGCACTATCGGGTGACCGAACGCATCGGCGCGAGGTGCGCCTCCGCGTGCGCGGTGACCCGCGCCTAGGTTTCCCCGCCAGAGAAGAGCATCACGCTCTCGTAGCCCCGCAGGATGGAGAACTGGATCTTGTCCGCAGACAGCCGGGCGATCATGAAGCCGAAGCTGGCCGCCAGGTTGTCGCCAAACTTCGGCAGCGGTTCCAGGTGGTCACTGAGGGGCTGGAAGAAGTCGTCCCAGTGAATCGGGATGACCTGTTGTGGGTGCACCTTGCCCACGGTGTTCAGGTAGAAGGCGTTCTGGAACGCGGGCTCCTGTAGCCCCAACATGGCCGTGCCGAGGAACAGCACGTCGGCGTGAACGCCGTCGAGCCCCCCTTCCACGTAGTTGGTGCTGGCCTTCACGAGCAGAGCCCGGGCACCGCGCTGGATCAGCACGTCGAAGGCCCCACCCTCCTTGTACGCACTGGCCCGCGCCGGCGGTTGCAGCGGCGCGTCGATGGTCTGGCCCAGGTCGTCGTTCACGCCCTTCACGGCAGGGGTGTGCTTCGAGGCGAGGACGGTCACGACGAACCGCCCAATGGTCAGCGGCTTGCCCGGGGCGTAAAGCGCCAGTTGCGACTCCGACAGACCGCCACCGCGCCCGACGTTCAGGGTCGAGGCGGAACCGTGCAGCGTCGCCCCGGTCTTGCGCGCCACGTAGGGCGCATCCATCGCGTGATCGTAATGGGAGTGAGCGACGAAGATCGCCTTCAGCCGATCGGCCTTGACCCGCGCCAGCGCCGCGTCCACGACCGCGGGGTCCGTGGCGATCTTGGACGTCGCCACCGTCCAGAGCGACGGCCGGGAGAGGAACCCATCGGTCATGAGCTGCGTTTCGCCGTCGTCGATCAGCAGGGTCGACGTGCCGAGGAACGTGACCTTCACGGCTCCGTTGCTGGGCATGCCGTCCGACTGGCGGACGTAGTAGGCACGGAACTCTTCGACATTCCCGGACGGGGTCAGGAAGCGAAAGCGGACGAAGCCCGCCGCGGCGCAGCCCAGTCCCAGCAAGGTGACGCCCAGGATCTTCAGCACGCGCCTGGTCATGGGGCTCTCTCTACTTCGGAAGCTGGGCGAGCGCCTTCCGGGCGGTCTCGGCCTTGGGTCCGTCCGGCTGGAGCTCCAGCACCTTCGTGAAGTCGGCCTTGCATTCGGCGAGCTTCTGGAGCTGCAGGTAGACGAGGGCCCGCTGCTTCGATGTCCGCGGCCCAGCTGCCCGCCACGATCCCGACGATCGCCCATCGCCCTTTCTTGTCGGTCTTCAGGACCGTTCCCCCGCGGCCTGCAAGCTGCAGCTTCACCGAAGCGCCTTCTACGGGCTGACCGGCCGCGTCCATGACCTTCCCCTCCAGGCGCCCCTGGCCGCCACGCCAGTCCTGGGCCCCCGCGGTAGCCCCGAGCACCAGGGTGACTGCAGCGACGACGGCCCAGATCTTCGATGCGAACATCGATGCCTCCTGCGCTCTCCGAACGAGCGGTGCATTGTAGCCGCCCGCGCGCACCGGCCACCAGAGGCCGCGATGGTATCCTGGCCCGATGAGATGGGCGGCCGCGCTTGCAGTCGTGGCGACCCTCGCCGGCTGCCGCTCCTCCGCGACGATCGGGACCTGGCCGAGCGCCCCCGTGATCCTGGTCTCGATCGATACCCTGCGCGCGGACCATCTCTCCGAAGGACATCGCGGAGGTCCGGGGCTGGCTCGCGTCGCCCCGCTAGTCCTCTATACTCCCCTGCGCACCCGACGCACGCCGAGATCCTCCCGGAGGCGGCTCATCCTTCCCCTTCACGCATGCTGAGGTCGTGATTGCCCGATCCTGCGAAGCCTGCGCCCAGGCCGTTCGTCGACTCCCTCCTCCTGGCCGCGGCCTCCTTGTCCCTCGTCGCGGTTCTGGGTCTGCGGCTCTATGCCGCGTTTCGGGCCGTTCCCATCCAGACGCCATGGGACGACGCGCTCATCCGGCGCGACGCCCGCATCGTCGCGGGCAAAGAGAGCGCCGCCCGGCTCTTCGCGAATGCGGTGACGCCCCATGCCCCTCCCCTGCTCGCGGGCCGAGTGAACGGGTACGGGAGCTGGGCGGCCCTGGGCCTGAAGCTACGCGAGATGGCCGGCTCTACAGAGGTTCAGCGGGCCTTCCAGCTGGTGAACGTCGCCTTCTTCTGCGTGCAGTGCGCCACGGTTCTGCTGTTCGGCTACTGGTCGACCCGGGATGCCCCCTTCGCCCTCGCCTTCGCCTTTCTCTACGCCTCCTCACCCATCGTCTTCGGCATCAGTCGGTGGGTGCTGACCGAGAACCTCGTCCTCACCGCCGGCCCCGCGCTCGCGCTGCTCGCGACCTCCCTCCTGTCGGCACCAGCGCGCAGCGACAGGGGCACCCTGCGACGGACCGTGCTGGCCGCGGGATCGACGGCCTACCTGATGGGCCTCCTGGGGTCGGCGCGGGAGTACGCGGCCCCGAGCTACGCAGTGATCCTCCTCGCCGTCGTCTCGAGCCTCCTGGCCCAGAGACGTCTCGCCGAGGCGGCGACGTTCGCCGCCGTCATCGCCTGCTTCGTGGTGCCGCTGGCCGTCCCCCTGGGCTCGGCGCTCCGCGTGACCCTCGCGAAGGCCGACGTGACCTCGTACTTCCACCCTTTGTGGCAATGGGTCCCCCACGTCGCCCTCTTCGTGGTCGGGCCCTCGTTGGCCCTGGTCTTCCTGGCGCTACTCGCGGCGGTTGCAGGCCGGGTGGTCCGCTCGGGCCGGCGCGGGCGTCTGCGCCGCCGGCTGTCCGCGCACGCGGTCTGCCGGCGGGTGCGAAGAGAGCTGCGCTCGGGCCTGGGCGCCCTCTATTGGAGCCACTGGCTGCTGCTCGCGCTCTACGTGGCGGGGATCGTCTGGAGCCGCAATCGATCGGTCAGGGCGGCCATCATGCCCATGCTCGTCTTGTCGAGCCTCCTCTTGCTCTACCTTCGCCGGCATCCGTCCTCCCGCCGGTGGCTGTGCACCGCGCAGGCCCGAGTGGCCGCCCTCGGTCTCATCGCGTGCTCCTGGAGCGTGCTCACCTACCAGCTCTTCGTCGCTTTCGACGGGGGTCGGACCTACGCGCACGCCGCCTACCGCCTCGAGTACTTCAACTACCCGCTTCGCATCCGGCCGCTCGAGAAGGGGGGCGACCACGTGTGCTACGACCCATGCCCCTACGACCGCCCGTAGCGGCGATCGTCTCGCGGCCGTGACGACTCAGCCACGCAGGGAGCCGATCTCGTCGTGCTTCTTGAAGAGGCCCATGCGGTGGAGGGCGAAGTCGTACTTCACGGGGTCCTCGGGATCGAGCCGCCGGAGGCGCTTCGTGATGTCGGCGGCCATGGTCCAGCCCGCCGACTTGTAGCGGGTCAGGCGCACGCGGCGCGAGATCGCGAAGATGTGGGCGTCGAGGGGGATCACCAGCGACCGGGGCTCGATCACCGACCACACGCCGAGGTCGACGGCGTCGCGCCGCACCATCCATCGCAGGAAGAGGTTCAGGCGCTTGCAGGCGCTGCCGTCCGCCGGTGAGGGGAAGAAGTAGCGCACGCCCGCGTCGGCGGGGAGCCGATGGCCCCGATACAGACCGCCGTGGTCGAGACGAAGGGCCCGCTCCGCAAAGGACCGGAGAGCGCCCGAGATGTCCGGGGCACCCGGCTCCACGCCCTCGGCGAAGAAGCCCTCGATCGACCCTCGCGTCTCGATCATCTGTCGCGCGAAGAACAGCAGACAGGCGATGTCGCGCCCGTCGCTCCAGCGGTGCCGGAAGCCGGTGAGCCTTCGCTGAGCGCCCGCGGGTCGAGACCGAGGACCGCACTCGCCGGCCCCGGTCCCAGCGCCTCGAGGACCACGCCGATGCTCTTCTTGATCTGTCCCACCGTGCCGAAGGCCAGGGACGAGGCGAGGAGCCCGACCACCTCGCGGTCGCGCGGCTCGGCCTCCGCCCGCACGAACTCGAGCGGGTCGGGCGTGACGAACCGGTGGTCGTAGTGTCGGTAAAGCTCGTCGAGACGCCGCCGGAGCTCGTCGATGCGCACGAGGGACATTTGACCACGAGGGGATCACAAGGCCCATTGACGGGCGGGAGGAGGAGTCCCGAGACTGGGGCTCTCGAGGAGGTCGCCATGGCAGCAAGTGCGGGTGGCTCGGTCTCGCGGAGGGAATTCGGGAAGACGGTGGCGGCGGCGGGCATGGGCCTCGCCATTCCGGCGAGCGGCGTCTTCGCCGCAGGCTCGGACACCGTCCGCGTGGCGGTCGTCGGCTGCGGCGAGCGCGGCACTGCCGACGCCGTCTACTGCCTGCAATCGACGGCCGGCGTGGAGCTCGTCGCGATCGCCGATCTCTTCCAGGACAAGGTCGACGCCGCCCTCGAGAAGCTGCGCGCGGAGGTCCCGGGTCAGGTCAAGGTCAAGCCCGAGCGGATCTTCCTCGGGTTCGACGCCTACCAGAGGGTCCTGGCCCTCGACGACGTGCACCTGGTCATGCTTCTCACGCCTCCGGGCTTCCGCCCCGAGATGGTCGCGGCCGCCGTGAAGGCGGGCAAGCACCTGTTCGTCGAGAAGCCTGGCGCGGTCGATCCGGTGGGAGTGCGCTCGCTGATCGAGGCGTCCGCCAGCGCCACCCAGAAACGGCTGTCCCTCGTCGTGGGGACCCAACAGCGCTACGCACCCCAGTACCTCGAGCTGGTCCAGAGGATCAGGGACGGCCAGATCGGAGAGCTGACCCACCTGGAGGCGCTCTGGATCGGCGACATGGAGCTCTGGCACTACCAGGACCGCCAACCGTCGTGGAGCGACATGGAGTGGCAGGTGCGCTGCTGGCCGCTCTTCACCTGGCTGTCGGGAGACCACTACGTCGAGCAGCTGGTCCATAACCTCGACGTGGTGAACTGGGTTGCAGGTGCCACCCCGGTCGTGTGCCAGGGCCTCGGGGGCAGGCAGGTCCGGACGGGGCCGCAGTTCGGCAACATCTTCGACCACTTCGCGGTGCGTTACGAGTACGCGAACGGCCTGACCATGTTCGCCATGGCGACGCAGCAGCGGGGGATCAGCACCCGCGTCGGCAACGTGATCCACGGTACCCGGGGAACCGCCCACGTGGATCGCGGAACGGCCACCATCACCGGCGCGAAGTCGTGGGAGTTCGACGGTAAAGGGTCGAGCGGCGACCTGGAGATGCACGCCGCGCTCATCCGCAGCATCCGCGAGGGCAAGCCGATCAACGAGGGCGTCCGGCTCGCCGAAGCCACGATGACCGGCGTGATGGGACGCATGAGCGCCTACACCGGCCGCGCCCTGAAGTGGGACTGGGCGATGAACGCCTCCAAGCTCGATCTGCGGCCGCCCCGGTACGAGATGGGTCCGTTGCCGGTCGCGCCGGTGGCCATGCCCGGGCGGACGCCGCTCGTCTGACCCTCGCTCTCGCGACCCGACGCGTTCGGCGGTGGCGATCTACTCCATCGGGGCGAGGCGAAGCGGCACGGCGTCCGCGATCTTCTGGAACACGCGGTCCTCGGTGAGCAGGTCGGCGCCGGCGTCGAGCGCGCACTGCGCCACGTGGGCATCGGGGGTCGAGACGGAAAGGCCGAGGAGTCGGAGGTCCGAGCGCAGCTTCCCCACGCGGAACCAATGCTCGGGGTCGAGGCCGAGCGAAGGCAGGTCGCTGAGCAGGTCCTGAAGGTCGGCCCGTTCGGAAGCGTCGAGCCGGCCGCTCAAGAGCTCGGCGGCCACCACCACGGGAAGATGGACGCGGCCCTCCTCTAGGGCCTCCATGATCAGGGGCGAGCCCCCGCCCGCGAGCCAGGCAATCCAGCTCGAGGTGTCAACCACGAGAGCGCTCACGCGAGACCTCCAGGTCCACGTCGAGATGCAGCCGTCCGCGGAGGCGCGCGGCTTTGCGGGCGGCGGCGCTTCGCTTGACCAAGGCGAGCCCGCTCACGAGCGTCTCGGTGATTCCCTTGCCCGTCGCCCGGCAGGCCTCCTCCAGCAGGTCGACGGGCAGGTTGGCGGTCACCCGACGCGTGCCGTTCATACCTTGATACTGACAATGATATGAATACCAGTCAAGGTCGAAGGTGCTTCGGGGGAACCAATGCAGCCGCTGGGATATACTCACGTATATGGTACTTGAGGTGGGAGGGTCCTGACCATGCCGCGCACCGCCAAGGTCTTCATGACCAACCGCAGCCAGGCCGTGCGGTTGCCGAGAGAGTTCCGGTTCACGACCGACGAAGTGTTCATCCGCAAGGAGGGCGAGGACGTGATCCTCTCTCCCCGCCCGGCCGACTGGAACGCCTATCTCGACGGCGGTGAGGCGGCGTCCGACACGTTCATGGACGACGTGGAAGCCTTGCCCGCGCAGGAGCGCAAGCCCTGATGGCCCGCTACATGCTGGACACCGATACCTGCTCCTGCATCATGAAGCGTTCGAGCCCGTCGGTGCTGCGTCGCTTGCGGGCCTTACCCGTGGCGGACGTGTGTATGTCGGTCATCACCAGGTGCGAGCTGGCCTACGGGGTTGCGGTGTCACCGCGTCACCGCCAGGACGCTGCCGCGCTCGACGCCTTCCTTCCTTACGTCGAGGTGCGGGACCTATCCGATGACGCGGCCAGCCACTATGCCGAGATTCGTGCCGATCTGAAGAGGCGCGGGGCCATGATCGGCGCGCATGATCTGTTCATCGCCGCACACGCGAAGAGCCTCGGGCTCACGCTCGTCACCAACAACACCGCGGAGCTCGGACGCGTGAAAGGACTGGCCCTCGAGAACTGGGCACTTCCGCGTCGTCGTCCACCCTCGACTGGCGAAAGATAGACTGGCATCAGGCCGTTTCTTTGTGCCGCATTGGCCTTTGTGGTGAAATCCCACGATGAGCGCTCATCGCGACTTCCATGACGGCCGTTCCGACGGCCTCATCCCCCTCGAGAGCCTCGACCTCGATCGGGTGACGTCCTTTGCCGGCCTCCTTCGCGGGAATGGCGAAGACCGCGTTCAGCGGCCGCTCGCTGGGCGAAGCCCTCGACGTGACCCTGGGCATGGTTCAGGACCCCGACTGCAAGGTGGTCCTCACCCTGTCCGGGGCCATGACCATCGCCAAGATGGGCAAGGTCATCGCGAAGATGATCGACACCGGCATGGTTCAAGCCGTGGTTTCGACGGGCGCGCTCATGGCCCATGGCCTCTCGGAGGCCGTGGGCATGGTCCACTACCGCCACGATCCGCGGGTCTCCGACGAGGAGCTCTTCGACAAGGGCTACAACCGCGTCTACGACACGCTGGAGATGGAGGCGAATCTCAACTACGTGGAAGAGTTCGCAAGCAAGGCGCTCGACGGCCTCGAGGGCGAGCCGGTGCTCTCGAGCGAGATCGTCAATCGAGCCCTGGGCCGCGTCCTGGCCGCGGATCCCGAAGGCGCGGGCGTGCTCCGGAGCGCCTTCCTGAAGCAGGTGCCGGTCTATGTCCCGCCTTCACCGACTCCGAGCTCGGCCTCGATCTCTCGACCTGGGCCATGAAGAAGGCCCAGGCCCGGGGCGTGTCGGACGCGATGGCGCTTCTCGACCACGTGCCGCGCTACAACCCCTTCCTCGATCTCAACAGCTTCGCCCGATTCGCGCTCGGGGCGAAGCGCCTCGGCATCTTCACGATCGGCGGCGGCGTGCCTCGCAACTGGGCGCAGGAAGTCGGCCCCTACGTGGACATCACGAACCACCGGCTGGGCGTCGACCTCGTGCCGCCCCGCTACCACTACGCGGTGCGCATCTGCCCCGAGCCCGTGCACTGGGGCGGGCTCTCCGGCTGCACCTATTCCGAAGGCGTCTCCTGGGGCAAGTTCGTGCCGCAGTCCGAGGGCGGACGCTTCGCCGAGGTCTTCGCCGACGCCACCACGGTGTGGCCCCTGCTCATCAAGGGTGTCCTCGAGGAGCTCGGCGAGCGCTGAGCCGGCCCGAGCTCGCGAGCGACCGGTTCACCACGTGAATCGGTAGCCGCCCTCTCCTTGCGGCTCTTCGGACTGAGCCACTAGAATGCGCGCGGTCTCTATGGCGAAATCCTACGACGCGATCGTCATCGGCGGCGGCCACAACGGTCTCGTCACCGCCGCCTACCTCGCCCGGGCCGGCAAGAAGGTGCTCGTCCTCGAGCGCCGGCACGTGCTGGGCGGGGCGGCCGTGACCGAGGAGGTCTTCCCCGGGCTTCAAGTTCTCGGTCTGCTCCTACGTGGTGTCGCTGCTGCGTCCGGAGATCATCCGCGAGCTGGACCTGCCGCGGCACGGGCTCGAGATCCTGCCCCTCGACGGCACCTTCACCCCGATGCCGAACGGCGACCACCTCTGGCGCATGAGCGATCACGCGCGCACGCGCCGCGAGATCTACCGCCACTCGCCCACCGACGCCGAGGCCTACGACGAGTACGCGAAGGCCATGGTGGACATGGCCCGCTTCGTGAAGCCGATCCTGTCGATGGTGCCGCCGGATCCGTTCTCGTTCGACCTGCCGGGCTTCGGGCGCCTGCTGGACCTCGGCCAGCGCTTCCGCGGCCTCTCCCGCATCAACCAGCACAACCTCGTCCAGCTCATGACCATGAGCGCCGCCGACATGCTGGACCAGTGGTTCGAGACCGACGTGCTGAAGGCCACGATGTCGGCGAGCGGCATCATCGGCACCTTCCTCGGCGTGCGCTCGCCGGGGACCGCCTACGTCCTCCTCCACCACTACATGGGCGAGATCGACGGGGCCTTCCGCTCCTGGGGCTTCTCGCGCGGGGGCACCGGCGCCATCAGCATGGCCATCGCCGGCGCCGCGCTGGAGGCCGGGGTGGAGATCCGCACCGAGGCGCCCGTCGAGCGGATCAAGGTGAAGAACGGCCGGGCCACCGGGGTCGTGATGCCGGGCGGCGACGAGATCGACGCGACCCTCGTGGTCTCGAGCGCCGATCCCCGGGTCACCTTCGTGAAGCTCTGCGAGCCGGGCGTCCTGCCCGCGGAGTTCCTGACCGACGTCTCTCGCTTCAAGTACCGCGGCTCGTCGGGCAAGGTGAACCTCGCCCTCGACGGCCTGCCCGACTTCACGTCCATGCCCGGGCCGGGCGCCCACCTGCGCGGCGCCATGTCGATCTCCCCGAGCGTCGAGTACATGGAGCGGGCCTACGACGACGCGAAGTACGGCGACTTCTCGCGCCGCCCCTACATCGACATCGTCATCCCTTCCCTGACCGATCCCTCGGTGGCGCCTCCCGGCAAGCACGTGCTCTCCTGCTTCGTGCAGTACGCGCCCTACAAGCTGCGCGAAGGCACCTGGGACGAGAAGCGCGAGGCCTTCGGCGACACCGTGATCGACACCCTCGCGGAGTACGCGCCGAACATCAAGAAGATCATCCTGCACCGGCAGGTCCTGACCCCGCTCGACCTCGAGCGCGAGTTCAGCCTGTCCGAGGGCAACATCTTCCAGGGCGAGCTGTCGCTCGAGCAGCTCTTCTTCCTGCGCCCGGTCGCGGGCTTTGCCCGCTACCGGACCCCGCTCCGCAACCTCTACATGTGCGGCTCGGCCACCCACCCCGGCGGCGGCATCATGGGCGCGCCCGGCCGGATCGCGGCCCTCGAGATCCTGAAGGACTGGGACCGGGGGAAGGTCGCGTGAAGGCCGATCTCGTCGTCATCGGGGCGGGCGTCAACGGCCTCACCACCGCGGCGCTCCTGGCCAAGGCCGGCCTGAAGCCGGTGGTGCTCGAGCGGCGGCCGCGGGTCGGAGGGGCCGCGGTCACCGAGGAGTTCCACCCCGGCTTCAAGGCCTCGACCGTGGCCCACACCGCCGGGCCCTTCCGCGCCTCGCTGATCGAGGAGCTCGGCCTCGCCCGGCACGGCCTCTCGCTGATCGAGGCCGAGCCGCGGGTCTTCGCGCCGCTGCCCGACGGCCGCAGCCTGAGCCTGTGGGGCGATCCGCAGCGGACGGCCGCGGGGCTGTCGTCGCTCTCGGCGAAGGACGCGCAGGCCTGGCCCGAGTTCCACGCGAACCTCGGCCGGCTCTCCGCCGTGCTCGGCCGCGTGCTGAGCGTCACCCCGCCCGACCTCGACGAGCCGACGCTTCGCCCAGGCCTGGCCCTTCCTCGGCATCGGGATCGACTTTCGACGGCTCGGGCCGCAAGGACGGCCAGAACCTGCTGCGCTGGGGCCCGATGGCGGTGGCCGACTTCGTCCAGGAGTGGTTCGAGACTCCGCTGCTGCAGGCCGTGGTCGCGGCGCGCGGCATCCACGGCGCCTTCGCGGGGCCCTGGTCGGCGGGGACGACCGCCAACCTGCTGCTCCAGGCCGCGGCGTCCGGAGGCAACGGCGCGGGCTCCACGGTCTTCGTCAAGGGCGGCCTCGGCGCGCTCACCGAGGCCCTGGCCGCGGCGGCGCGATCGTTCGGGGCGGAGATCCGCACCGGCGCCGAAGTGGCCCAGATCCTCACGCAAGGACGGCGCGGCAGCCGGCGTCGTGCTCGCCGGCGGCGAGGAGATCGCGGCGCGCGCCGTGGTCTCGGCCGTCGATCTGCCCCGCACCTTCCTGCGCATGCTCGATCCCGCCCTGCTCGATCCCGACGACGTGCGCCGGGTGCGCAACTACCGCATCCAGGGCATGGCCTCCAAGGTCAACTTCGCGCTGTCCGGGCTCCCCGCGTTCGCGGGCCAGAAGGGCGCGGACGCGGCCTCGGCGTTGCGCGGCCGCATCCACATCGGCGCCGACATCGACGCGCTCGAGCGGGCCTTCGACGCGGCCAAGTACGGCGAGCCGTCCCCTCGGCCCTATCTCGACATCACCATCCCGTCGATCACCGATCCGGGGCTCTGCCCGGCGGGCCAGCACGTGATGTCCGTCTACGTGCAGTACACGCCCTACCGGCTGAAGACGGGCTCCTGGAAGGAGCGCGCCGACGAGGTCGCCGACGCGACGACCCGGCTCCTCGAAGAGTACGCGCCCGGCTTCGGCGCGCTCGTGCTCGGGCAGACAGGTCCTGACGCCGCTGGACCTCGAGGAGACCTACGGGCTCACCGGCGGCCACCCCTCGCACGGCGAGCCCGCCCTCGACCAGCTCTTCGTCACGCGGCCGCTCCTCGGGTGGGCGCGCTATCGCTCCCCGATCGCGGGCCTCTACCTCTGCAGCGCGGGAACCCATCCCGGCGGCGGGGTCACGGGCGGGCCGGGGGCGAACGCGGCGCGCGAGATCGCCAAGGACCTGCGGCGCGCCCGGGTTTGAC
Organism: uncultured Acidobacteriota bacterium; assembly: GCA_963760685.1. Taxonomy (GTDB): domain Bacteria; phylum Acidobacteriota; class Vicinamibacteria; order Fen-336; family Fen-336; genus CAVXEA01. The sequence goes on along the minus strand of CAVXEA010000003.1, from coordinate 424,874 downwards.
AGGCCCAGGCGCCGACTCTAGCATTGAGGTTTGCGCCACACCGAGTGCCGGAGTGGTGGAATGGCAGACACGCACGTTTGAGGGGCGTGTGGGGAAACCCGTGCGGGTTCGAGTCCCGCCTCCGGCACCAATCCTGAACGTGGTTCGCTTCGGCGACGTGCGGATCGACTTCGCCGAACGAAAGGTGACCGTCCGGGACCAGGCGCTCCACCCGACCCCGACCCCGAGCGGCCGCGATTCCTCATCTCGGAGCCGGGAGTCGGCTAATCGGCTGCAGCTCGGAGAGGAGACAGTCACCGGACCCGATTCCCGCTAGCGGGATCTATGCCCCGCCAGAGGCGCCCCAGCTCCTGACCGAGGTGTGGGGACCGGACGGGCGGCTCCCTCATTTCGGACCGGGTTTGTCCAGCACTTCGCGGACCTTTCGAAGGAGAGCGTCGAGGGTGAAGGGCTTGCCGAGAAACGGCGTTCCGGCTTCGACGGCCGATCCTCCATTCAGCATTCGGTCGGTGTAACCTGACATGAGGAGCACCCGGAGGCCCGGCCTGCTCTCCCGGAGTCGAGCCGCCAGGTCCGGTCCGCTCTGCCCCGGAAGCACCACGTCGCTGATCAGGAGCTGGATCTCCTGCCCGCTTCGCGCGCCCACGAGGATCGCAGCCTGGGAATCCGGGGCTTCGAGCACCTCGTAGCCCGCCTCCCGGAGGGCCTCCCCCACGACGGCGCGCAAGGCGTCCTCGTCTTCCACCAGCAGCACGGTCTCCGATCCGCCCCTCGCGGGTTCCGGGGCGCCGGTGGGCGTCGGTGCCTCCGTCGCCACGCTCCGCGGGAGATGGATCTTGAACGTCGACCCGAGACCCGGCTCGCTGTAGACGGAGATCGTCCCCCGGCTTTGCTTCACGATCCCAAACACCACGGAGAGACCGAGCCCGGTTCCCTTTCCGGGCCCCTTCGTCGTGAAGAACGGCTCGAAGATCCGGCCCAGGGCCCCCGGCCCGATGCCTTCGCCGGTGTCGCTGACCGCAAGCATGACGTGGGGCCCGGCATGGATTTCGGGATGGCTCCGGGCGTAGGCCTCGTCCAGGTCGACGTTCTCGGTTTCGATGACCAGCCTTCCCCCGGAGGGCATGGCGTCCCGGGCGTTGACCGCCAGGTTCATGATGACCTGCTCGAGCTGGCCGGGGTCGGCGCGCACCCGGCCCAGCCCCTCGCCCAGGGCGACGACCAGGCGCACGTCCTCGCCGATGAGGCGGCGAAGCATCGTCTCCATCTCCTCCACGATGCGGTTGAGGTCGCACAGGCGCGTGTCGACGGCCTGCTTGCGGCTGAAGGTGAGAATCTGGCGGGTCAGGGCCGCAGCGCGCTCCGCCGCCTTGGAGATGGCCTCGAGACGCCGGTTCGCCTTGTGCTCGGGTCCGAGGTCCCGCGCCGCGAGCTGGGCGTAGCCGAGAATCACGCTCAAGAGGTTGTTGAAATCGTGGGCGATGCCGCCGGCGAGCTGCCCGACCGCCTCCATCTTCTGGGCCTGTAGGAGCTGTTGCTCTGCGCTTCGATGTTCGATGAATTGGCCGATCTGGCTCCCGATCGCAGAGAGCATGGCCAGCAGCTCGGGCTCCGGATCGAGCCGGTGGTGGCCCAGGAAGTCGAGCACCCCTTGCACTTCGCCCCGCAGCAGGATGGGAAGACCGAAGGCGCTACGCAACCCGGCCTTCGCGGCCGCGGTTCCGCGAGGAATGTCGTCGCCGCCCCCCACGTCGGGGATGACGAGCGGGGTGCTGCCGACCCACACGCGCCCGGGCAGCCCGGCCCCTGGCGCGAGTGTCATCTGGCGAGTCTGAGCCTCGAGATCGTCCGCCTCGAGCCCAGGCCGGCGCCAGACGTCCGCGCAGCGCAGCTGGCCGCCGGCGCGGTCGACCTCCCAGAGGGCGCCGAACTCCGCGCCCACGATCTCGCACACGGCTTGAATGACGGCGGTCGCGGCCTCCCTCAACGAGGCCGAGTCGGCCAGCACCCGGGTCACGGCATGCTGCATGCCCCGAAGCCGCTCGGCCTGCCTGCGTTCCGTGACGTCGAACACGACTCCGAGGAAGCGAACGGCGTTCCTTTGACCGTCGGAGACGAAGCGCCCCGCGACGGACAACCAGGTGATGCGTCCAGTGTCGGCGCGCCGGATCCGATGCTCGAGGATCACCGTCGAGCGTTCACGCCGGCCGATCTCCATCGCCGAGAGCGCGCGCTCGAGGTCGTCCGGGTGCACGAGGCCGCGCCACACCTCGATGCTGGGGCTCTCGCCGCTCCGGATCGAGGCCAAACAGCTCGAAGAGCTTGGCGGACCCTGTGGCTTTGCCGGTCCCGAGCTCGAGCTCCCAGTTGCCCATCGCGGCGGCGTCCATGACCAGGCGGAGGTGAGCTTCGCTCTCCGCGAACGCCAGGTCCGCCAGCTTGCGCTCGGTGATGTCCACCCAGGAGCCCACGACTTCCGAGGGCCGGCCCGCCGCATCGCGCAGGAGGCGCTTCTCGTCCCGTATCCAGATGAAGCTGTAGTCCCTTCGCTGCGAATCGGTACTCGACCAGCAGGTGATCCAGCTCATAGGGAGTCGGGTGAGCGGCAAGCACCCGCTCGCGATCGTCGGGATGGATGTTGTCGATCCACCACGAGGGCCCGAGAGCCTCGCGTGCGTCGTAGCCGGTGAAGGCCGCGACGTTGTCGCTCGTCCAGATGTGCTCGAGCACCCCATCCTTGACGGCCAATGCGTAGATGACCGCGGGGCTGGCCGAAACGAATCGGCGGACCTCGGCTTCGGCGCGCGCTCGCTCGCGCCGTTCCTGTCTCTGCTGCAGGCCTGCCGCACCGCCGTGCCCAGGCGAGCCAGCCGGTCCTTGAGCAGGTAGTCGTTCGCCCCCTCCTTCATCGCCGCAACCGCCGTCTCCTCGCCGATCGTGCCGGACACGAGGATGAAGGGAATGTCGAGCTCCCGCTCCCGGAGCAGGCGCAGGCGCTCGAGGCGCGTCGAACTGCGGCATCGTCGATAGTCGGAGAGGATGACGTCCAGGTCGGGCGCCAGGGCCTCGAGGTAGTCCGCCTCCGTGTCCACCCGCCGCCAGTCCGGCTCGAAGCCCGCGCGCCGCAGCTCGCGCACCACCAGCTCGGCGTCGGTGGGCTTGTCCTCGGCGATCAGGACCCGGAGGGCCTCCGGCACCTACGGGCCCGTCCGCGGGCGGTTCGTTGAGCAGCAGCCAGTACAGGCCGAGCTGCTGCACGGCGGCGGCGAACTGGTCGAAGTTGACCGGCTTCACGACGTAGCTGTTGATGCCCAGCTGGTAGCTCTCCACCACGTCGCTCTGCTCCTTGGACGACGTGAGCACGACCACCGGGATCGCCTTGGTCCGCGGATCGCTCTTGATCCGCTGCAGCACCTCCAGGCCGTCGACCTTGGGCAGCTTCAGGTCCAGCAGGACCACCTTGGGCACGTCCTCGATCTTGCGCCCGGCGTGCGCCCCTTCGCAGAAGATGAAGTCCAGCGCCTCGGCTCCGTCGCGGGCGACCTCGATGCGGTTGCCGAGGTTGGCCTTCTTGAGAGCCCGGAGCGTCAGCTCGAGGTCCTGGGGGTTGTCTTCGACCAGCAGGATCACCGCGTCCGTTGCTCAGAGCGGCTCCTCTCGGAAGGGTGAAACTGGAACGTGGCGCCGCGGTCCACCGCCGCTTCGGCCCAGACCCGTCCGCCGTGGCGGTGGACGATTCGCTGCACGATGGCGAGACCGACGCCGGTGCCCTCGAACTCCTCCGCGCGGTGCAGCCGCTGGAAGACGCCGAAGAGCTTGTTGGCGTACCGCATGTCGAATCCGGTCCCGTTGTCGCGGACGAAGTAGAACGCTCTCGCCGTCCTTCGACCCCGGAGCCCACTTCGATGACCGCGGCTTCGCGTCTTGCGCGTGTACTTGAGCGCGTTCGACAGGAGGTTGATCCAGACCTGCCGAGTAGGGCCGCATCTCCCTCCCCACGGGGGAGTGGTGCGATGCGGAGATCGACCTTTCGTCCCGCATGCTCGGGGAGAAGCTCCTCCAGGACCTCGTGGACGAGGGCCTCCATGTCCACCGCGACCCGCTTGCTCAGCGACTGCCGGCCCAGGCGCGAGAAGGCCAGGAGATCGTCGATCAGCATGCCCATTCGCTGCGCGCCCTCACGGATCGTCGCGCAGCTGCCGTTGGGCCTCCTGCGGGAGCAGAGGGCCGAAGTCCTCCACCACCGCCTGCGAGAACCCGTCGACCGTGCGCAGCGGCGAGCGCAGGTCGTGAGAGACGCTGTAGCTGAAGGCCTCCAGGTCCTTGTTGGCCAGCTCGAGCTCGGCGGTCCGCTGGAGCACGCGTCGCTCCAATTCCGCGTTGAGCAGCCGAATCTCCTCCTCGGCTCGCTTGCGCTCCGTGATGTCGCGGAGGATGACGGTGTAGAGCTTCTGGCCCGGCCACCTCGACCTGCGAGATCGAGGCCTCGATGGGGAACTCCTCGCCGTCCCTGCGCAGGCCGCTCAGCGCGCCCAGCGCGCCCATCGAGCGGGACGTCACGCCCGCCGCGCCGAATTGGTCGACGTGGCGGGAATGGCGCGGCGCGAAAGCGAGCGGGGATGAAGTCGTCGAGAGGCTGGCCAATCACCTCGCCGGCGCGACGCAGCGGAACATCCGTCTCGGCCGCCACGTTGAAGAGCACGATGCGCTGGCGCGCTGTCGATCGGTGATGATCGCGTCCATCGCCGAGTTGACGATGCCCGACAGCCGCGCTTGGCTCTCCAGGAGCGCCGCCGCCGCCCGCTTGCGCTCCGTGATGTCGCGGAGGATGACGGTGTAGAGCTTCTGGCCCGCCACCTCGACCTGCGAGATCGACGCCTCGATGGGGAACTCCTCACCGTCCCGACGCAGGCCGCTCAGCGCGCCCAGCAAGCCCATCGAGCGGGACGTCACCCCCGCCGCGCCGAACTGCTCGACGTGGTGGGAATGGGCGGCGCGAAAGCGAGCGGGGATGAACTCGTCCAGAGGCTGGCCGATCACCTCGCGGGCGGCGCAGCGGAACATCCTCTCGGCCGCCACGTTGAAGAGCACGATGCGCTGGCCGCTGTCGATCGTGATGATCGCGTCCATCGCCGAGTCGACGATTCCCGAGAGCCGCGCCTCGCCTTCCTGGAGGGCCGCCGCGGTGGCGGCTTCTCGGTGTCGCATGCCCGCGCCGCGCACCTGGATCACGTGGGACATCAGGAAGAGCAGCGCCAATCGCCTTTCCGAGGTGCGCCACCATGGCCATCGCGTCGTGGGGAGCGCTCGAGAACAGCATCGACGAGTGCGCGATCACCAGGATCGCCGCAGTGAGCGCCAAGGGGCCTCCCAGGGCGACGGCCTTACGGCGCCGCCAGCAGAAGGCAGCCGGCCGCGATCCAGAGAAGGGGAGCGAGCAGGAGGGACGGGCGCGTCAACCCCTGCCCAGGGGTCGGCTGCGTAGGGGGGAATCCCTCGGAAGAGGAGCAGTCACGGCCAGGCCGAGAATCAGCGTGCCGCCTCCGAACGCCTTCAGGTGAGCCTCTGGCCGCTCTCCGACAGCGCGAGGGCCGCGACGATGCCGATGGGCAAGAGGTGCGCCGCGGCCGGCCAGGTCGAAGGCCTCCAAAGTCCGGCCGGGAAGCGTAAGCGGCACGGCGGACTCGATCAACTCGATGGCGGCCAGAGCGTGAACGAGCTCGAAGACCGCACCAACCGCGAAGACGACCGCCAGCCAGGACAACGGATCGCTCTCGCGAGACGCCAGCTCCCAGAGAAGCCAGGCGAGGATCCCTGTCACGAGGCAAATGGTGGTGTCGGCCATGGTGTGAAGGTTGGGATCGTCCCGGCCGGTGAGCAGGGGCGCGGCGAGGACCAGGTAGAGGACGAGGAAGATGCCGAACGTGCGGCCCAGGCTCGCGTCGCTCGGGCGGCTGGAATCACGGTTCGTGGGGAGCTCCGCATCCATAGGCGTCGCGACCTTCGCGCTACCTGCCTGAACCACTGCGCCTCCCCCGGCGGTCCACGGACTCTGCGACCGCGCCTCGGCCAACGATCCTGTTCGCGACGACTCCGCCAGCGGGTCTGTGCGCTCGGCCAAGGATCTCTGTTCGTCAACGATAGGGCGGTCCGGAGACTGGTTCTATGCGGGGATGCCCGTAGTTTCGGGGCCAAAGAGCCCGTATTTCGGGCGACCGACTCAGCCCTTGCGGTCGTCCTTGCGCGGCGGCGGGGCCAGCGGATCCGGCGGCGCCCCGAGAACGAGGCCGCGATGGAGCGCGTAGACGACGAGGTCGGCCGTGTTCCGCAGGCCGAGCTTCTCCATGAGGTGGGTGCGGTGCGTCTCCGCGGTGCGGGGGCTGATCCCGAGCCGCTCGCCGATGGCGGGGTTGCCGAGGCCCTCGGCGGCCAGGTGGAGCACCTCGCGCTCCCGGGTGGTGAGCGTCTCGTAGAGGTCCACCTCGGTGCCCTCCGCCCTCTTGACGTAGTCGTCGATGGCCTTCTGGGAGAGCGGCGGGCTCAGGTAGCGCCGCCCGGCGAGCACCGTGTGGATGGCCTGGACCAGCTCGGCCGCGCTCGAGTCCTTGAGCACGTACGCGGACGCGCCGTTCCTGAGGGCCTGGAGGACGAACGAGTCGCTCGAGTGCATCGAGAGGATGACGATGCGGGTCTTGGGGGAGCGTCTCCTTGCCTCTCGCGCCACGTCGAGACCGCCGAGCCCGGGCATGATCAGGTCCACCACCAGCACGTCGGGCTTCAGGCTGCTCCACCAGATCGGCGGCCTGGAGCCCGTCGGAGGCCTCGCCGACGACGGAGAGGTCGGGCTGCGCCTCGAGCAGCAGCCGAAGGCCCTCGCGCACCACTTGATGGTCGTCGGCCAGAACGACCGTGGCCGGCGTCATGGCTCGGCTCCGCTCGCGGGGCGGTCGCCAAGGGGCAGCTCGACCAAGAGGCGCGCTCCCGCTCCCGGGCGTCGACTCGATCGCTCAGGCTGCCCTCGCAGCAACCGGCACCGCTCACGAATGCCCGAGAGGCCGCTCGAGTGCCCGCGCAGCGCCGCCTGCACGTCGAAGCCCCGACCCTGGTCCTCGATCCGGGCGCCCAGGGTCTCTCGGTCGCCCAGACCTCCACCCGGACCCTCGTCACTCCCGCGTGCTTGGCGACGTTGGTGAGGGCTTCCTGGACGACGCGGACCGCCGTCAGCTCGACCTCCGGCGGAAAGCGTCGGTCCAGGTTCGCGTGGCGGAAATCGACCGGCGAGCCCGGTCTGCTTCTCGAAGCGCTCGATCTGCCAGAGCAGCGTCGGCAACACGCCGAGCTCGTCGAGCATGGGCGGCCGGAGGTTCATCGAGAGGTCGCGCACCCGCCCGATCAGCTCGTTGACGACCCGTTTCATCTCCTCGCCGCCGGTCCGCGGCGCCGGCGCCGTCGGCGTGCTCGATCATGAGCCCGAGGCCCGGTGAGGAGCTGGCCGACCTCGTCGTGGAGCTCTCGGGAGATCGCCCGGCGCTCCTCCTCCTGAAGGTGGACCAGGCGACGCAAGAGCGCCTCGCGCTCCTCCTCCATCCGCTTGCGATCCGTGACGTCGCGCGCGATGGCGAAGTGGAGGCCCGGCAGGATGTTGGCCACCGACCGGAACTCGGCATCGCGAACGCTTCCGTCCTTGCACAGCAGCGGGTACTCGCCGGAGTAGACGCCCCGCTCATGGAAGGCGCGCCAGCTCCTCGGGCACCCGCGCTCGATGCGCGGCGGGCGTGACGTCCAGCGTGGTCAGCGAGAGCAGCTCGTCGCGGGTGTAGCCGAGCAGGGCGGACGCCGCGGGGTTTGCGTCCAGGTAGCGACCCTCGTCGTCGAAGACGAGGATGGCGTCGAGCGGCACGCGCAGACGCGGTTCTCCAAGAGCGCGCTTCCGCACGCACCCGAGCCGAGACGTCGCGGGCCACCCCGAGGACCGTCACACGCGACCGTCTCGAAGCTGAGGCGTCGCCGTGCTCTCGAAGGTCAGCCATTCTCCGGCTCGGAGCGGAGGCGTGGGCTGGGCGGGGCCTCGCCGCGGAACGCCGCCTCGAAGATCCAGGCGGCAGCGTCCTCGGGATGGACGAGCTCAGCGAACGAGCGCCGAGCCATTGCCTGCCGGACAATCTCGGTGGCAGCTCGAGGCGACGTCTCGAATCGACGGTAAGCCGACCTCGGAGGCGCGATACCTCCGACTCTCGAAGCCCTCGTTGCCCGGTGCAGGTCGTCGGGCGAAGGCAGGGCGATGGCCTCGGGCACCAGGCGCACGAGCAGGAGGCGGTGGCGAGCGAGGCCACGGCGGTGAAGGCCTTCGCCAGCCCGCCAGCCAGTAGTGCGCATGGTAGAGGTTCCAGGCCTCGAAGAGGTGGGTGCCTCCGCAGGAGACGATGAAGAGCCCGAACCAGAGAAAGATCCAGCGAAAGGGAACGTCCTTCCGCTTGCGGATGAAGAAGACGAGGGTGAACGGGATCGTGGTGTAGGCCAGGGCGATGAGCAGGTCCGAGACGAGGTGCAGCCAGACCAGCCCCGGTTGCCACAGATAGCAGTGCCCGTGCGGCATGAAGCCGTCGGACGAGAAGAGCTCCGGCATGGGCGTTCCTCACCTCCTCGGCCGGGCCTGTCGCCCGGCGCCTGGGCACGAGAGGGGAGGGGTCCGCAAGAGTCTGCGCCTCGGGCGAGGCTCAGGTCAACAACCCGTGCGCGGGGTTGGCGCGACCGAAGCACCCCCGGACCGGGACGAGCGAAAGTGCCGGGGTACAACCACGGGCCCTCGGTAGGGGTTGGCCGCACGCCAAGACGCGGCTCGACTGGCCAATCGCTCTCGTTTCACCTACGCTCCCGGCTGACCGCGGATCTCAAGACCTTCTCCATCTCCGACCCTTCGCCAACTCATCGACCAGCTTGTCCAGGTACCGGACTCTCCGTGTCAGAGGATCGTCGATCTCCTCGACACGATACCCGCATATGGCACTCCGGTGATGAGATGATGCCGGACGGAAATGCGTTCGTGCTGACGAGCTCGAATGAGCGTGGCGGGGTTCCCTCCGCAAAGAAGCGCTTCCCCCGTGCCCAACAGGACCGGATAGACGGCCAGCACGACTTCATCCGCAAGCCCATGTTCGAGCAGCGTCGATGTCAGCGTGGAGCTACCCGAGAGGATAAGGTCCGGGCCGTCCTGCGACTTGATGCGGCGAATGCCCTCGACGATGGCCGGTCCAAAGCCCTCGAACGGACCCCATTCAAGACTCTCCGGACGGTGGGTAGTGATGAATTCTGTTGCCGCATGGGGGTTCGCCAGCGAACTGTCGGCGGCTTGGCCAAAAGGTCAGCTTCGGCGTCTTTGGTGACAGAGGTCAACGGCATGGTCACCTTCCTTTCGGCAGAAGAACATCGTCGAGCTGCGCCATGCGCTGGCGCCAGATGGATCGACAGTTCCCGCAGCTCCCTGCGCGCTTGAGCCGCGCGCGGTTGGTGGAGACCAGCTGCTCGCGGCCGCTTGCGCGCTTCTGAATGAGACCCGCGCGCTCGAGCACCGCGACGTGCTGTTGCGCGCCGGCGAAGCTCATCTCGTAGCGCGCAGCAAGATGGGACACCGATGGCGTTTCCGTGAGCGACCGCGCCAAGATGTCGCGTCGCGTGCCATCGGCCAAGGCACGGAAGAGCTGGTTGAGCGCCTCTTCCTCTCTTTTCGAAATACAACCATATGATTGTACGTTAACCTCGTTCGATCACCTTTGCAAGTGTGTAATACGTGCGTGCTATAGGGTCTTTGGTAGGGTGTGGCGTTTCTGGCGTTCTTGTTTTCCAGTAACCTACGCGGGTGCAATACCGCAAAGGAGACCGAGTCCCGCCTCCGGCACCAATCCTGAACCTCTCATGAGCAGCTCGAACGCCGGGACCGGGCGGATCGGCATCGCCGTCATCGCCGTCAACGGCCCCGGGGTGCTCCACCAGCTGAGCGGGGTCATCGCCGGGCGGAACGGCGACATCACCTCGGTCGAGATCACCGACCGTCGGCCCACCGAAAGCGCCCTCTACTTCGAGGTGGACCTGCCGGAGCCTCCCGAGACGCTCCTGGCCGAGCTGCGGGCGACGCCGCGTGGTCAAGAGCGCCACCCTCGTGGAGACGTTCCAGCAGGTCTACGGCAAGCGGATCATCATCGTGGGCGGCGGGGCGCAGGTGGGACAAGTCGCGATCGGAGCGATCTCCGAGGCCGACCGCCACAACATTCGGGGCGAGCACATCTCGGTCGACACCATCCCCCTGGTCGGCGAGAAGACGCTCGCCGAGGCGGTGCGGGCCGTGACCCGCCTGCCCCGCGCGCGGGCCCTCGTCCTCGCGGGGTCCCTCATGGGCGGAGACATCGAGCAGGCCGTGCGCGAGGTCCGCGCCCAGGGCCTGCTCGTGATCAGCCTCAACATGGCGGGGAGCGTCCCCGACGCCGCCGACCTGGTGGTGACCGACCCGGTGCAGGCCGGGGTCATGGCGGTGATGGCGGTCGCCGACACCGCGAAGTTCAGCGTCGAGCGGTTGACCCGCCGGGTGTTCTAGCGTCCTTCAGGCTGCGATCAAGGAATCGGAAGCGGGTCGGATCCGGTTTGGCGAATCACGGGCGAGGTGGTGCGCGGTGTCGTCGTCGGTGAGGTTGGCGTGGAGACCTGCGTCGCCCTGAGCCTCAGACCGGGCGCGTCTCGTCAGCCAGGCTGGGCACGATCTGGGCGTGGGGAACGTCGGTGGCTCCGGCGGCCGAGTCGCCCGCAGTGCGCGTCAGGCTGGGAGGTGGCATGGTCCAGCGCCATCGCCAGAAGACCGACAGTCGTTCCAGTTCCGCCGCGAGGAGTAAGGCGTCGCTGATGCGCCGATTCGGATTGGGCTCCAGGAGGCCGGCGACGATGGCGTCCACCTCCGAAGGGACCTCAACCCCGATCTCCAGGAGACGCCGCGGGCCGCGTGTTCAAAGTGCTCCTCAATATCTCTTTGGGAGTACGGCCTTCATACGCCGATCGTCCGGTCAAGCAGCGGTAGGCCACCGCCCCCAGAGCGAACAGATCCCCGGCAGCCCCCACGCCCGCGCCCTGGATCGCCTCGGGCGGTAGATAGCCGGGGGTGCCGAAGAGGGCGTTAGGCACTTGCGAGGACACGAAGGACGCGATGCCGAAATCGGTAAGCTTGATGGCGCCGTCCTGCCCGAGGAGCACGTTGTGGGGCCTCGGGGCCGAGCCTTGCGCCCTTTCCCAACAGCTCCTGCAGGCTGGGCCCTTCCACGAGCTCCATGACGAAATAGGCGGCGTCGGCCGCATCGTGAACGTCGTGCACCGTGACCACGTGGGGATGGTTGAAGCGCGCGACCATGGCCGCCTCCCCGATGAGGCGGCGGACCAGACTCTCGTTCCAGAAGCCAGCCATCCCCACGGCCGCCCGCACGGTCTTCAGCGCGACGGAGCGCTCGAGCTTCAAGTCCCAGGCCCGGAACACCGTACCCATCGAGCCGCGCCCCAGGACTCCACGGATCTCGAAACGTCCCAGGCGCACGACCTCGCTGGGGTTCCGAAGCAGCCGGGCCTCGATGGCGGCCAAGGCGATGGCATCCACAGGCGGGGAAGATCCAGCGCCGGCCCGGAGGCGTCGCACTCGCCCCACCTGTCGTGTGAGCTTCAGTATCAGCTCGTCGAGCGCAGCCGGCTTGACGAGGTAGTCGTCCGCTCCCGCCTGGAGGCCCTCGAGAGCAGAGGTTATCACTTTTCGACCCATTTCCTCAACGGGAGACCACAGGCAAACGGCTGTCCTTTGGTGGCAGTCGAGGCCATCGCGACGCGAATGACGGGCCTCTCGATTGCTCGAGCGCGGCTAGGGTGCTGAGGCCGGGACCTCGCCTGCGAGCGACGGCGCAACAGCGGCTCTGGTGTCGAGGAGTTCGATTGCCGCTCCGCCATAGTGGAGGTTGGCTCAGACTGCCGCTGGCACGGCGGAACTCGAACATCAGGTCTTTCCAGCCTGCCCTTTGGCTGGGGCCCTGAGGCAAAGACTCACACGCACGATCGAAGCGACCTGGAAGACCGCCAACGCGACGCCGATGATGACCGCGCGCTTCATGGTCAGGCCGAGGGTGCGACTTCCGCTTGTAGGCCCCGGCGGGCTGATTCCAATTGCGGGTCAGATTCGGTCGCTCGTTCCCTGGCGGTTGGGAGGGACCTTGAGCGGCGCTCGGAGCGACGAGGGCTCTTGGCCAGCGGGTGCCAGAAGGCCCGCCTCTCGCTTGAGCTCGAGGTATGCCGATCGTTGCGCCTCACTCCACAAGCCCCGGTCCGCAAGGTCTATCGCGCACTTCCCCGACGACGAGGGAGCCAGGAGGATCCGAGCGAGCTCGCGGACTCTCTCAAGGCGTTCGGTGTCCGTCACCCTTGTGCCAAGCGTCGCCTGGATGCCATCGAGGAACGAGGATGCGTTCACGATCGAGAGCCACGGGCACTCCGGTCGATGGTGCTCCCGCTCCGGCACCAGATCCGTGGCACACCAGGCGCAGAACCTCCCGGCCCTCGGGCAACCTTCTGTGAGGACGCGAAGGACCGGGGCGCGCAGGCCCAGGACCTCAACGGCCAGTGCCGGCGCGATCGCCGCGCCCGTGTCGATCGCCATGACCAGTGCAGTCGTATTGGTGAGGGTAGCACCGGACGCTATGTCGTCGACGAATTTGCGAAGGACGCTGTCGGGTATCCGATCCTTGACCGACGCCGGCGTGATCCTGACGGCCACAACCGCCCTCCCCTACCGACGAGAACCAGCCCGGGTCGCCTCGGTAGCGACTGAAGGAGGCGGGGAGGGACCGCCTCAACGGCGGTCACGATAACACGCCGGGAGGTCCTACGTCCTCGCTTGCTACTCACCTAGATCATCGAGGAGAAGCTCGAGTCGCTAGCTGCGACGAGAACGGAATAGCCCAAGTCGAGGACGTTGTCGCTGGTCATGCTTCGCATGAGAGGCGGCCCCCTTTAACAGCCGTTCGACAGCGGTGTGACACGAGCGCCCAGGACGCGGACGCCGCTGGGGAGGCGGGCCCGGCCCTGGCGCGCTCGGGAGGAATCTCGTGAGCATACGCCCGTGTGGCCGAAGGAGACGCCCTCGGTAGTGGGTCAGTTGCTGACCCGCTACCACGCCCTCCAAGGCCTCGACCCTTCGGCCGTGGCGACCGACACTTCCCCCACATGCCTGTGTCGTGGCGAATTGAGGGCGTCGTGTTCCTCGAAAGCGACGAGCACGCGACGTTCGAGGAATGGACGGCCGCCGTGGACGCCTCCTTAAGTGACCCGACTTTTCGAACGGGCATGGGAGTCGTTCACGACATACGGAGGATGTTGCGCGTCCCATCCCCAGACGAGGCTCGCCGGCGAGTCGATTTTCTCTCGAAGCGGATGCACGAGACGGCTATTCCCCGCCGGGCGATCGTGGTGCCGGCGTCGCGACCGGCCCAATACGGCATGGGCCGCCTGGCCGAGGCCGTCGCCGAGACCGTCGAGGCACCCTTTCGCGTGTTCAAAGACCACCTCGACGCGGCGATCGTTTGGGCCCAGGGCAAGGACCCCGAGTAGAAGGAATCAGCCTTGCCGGGCGAGGCTTCCTATGCGGCGCCGTGTCTCGTGACCGTCTCACCCAGGAGCCACGACTGAGCCCTCACCAGGTCGCCGACGAATACCTTCGTATCGATGCCGTTGGCCAGACAGTGGAGGGCGAAGACCTCACTGATCTCGATTCTGGGTGGCGGGACCCCGAGGGCGAAGCGGCGATAGCCGAGATCAGCGATCCGTTCCGCGTACGATTGGAGCACGTCAGTCGATGGGGAAGCATCGGTCAGGTCCCGGCCGTCGAACAGCATGCGGAAATCGTCTCGAGGCCGTGTCTTCTTGGACGCCGCCATTCGGACCACAGAGAACTGCTCCGGCGCCGTGCAAGCACCAGACGCGATGATGCAAATGTAGTCACTCTCAGAGTCCCATCGCACCATTGAGGCCTCCACCGTTGCGGAAGGCTAAGGCCGCTTGCGGGCGGGGTCAGGCGGGGTGAGGGTGAGAGGGGGTTGAGCGAAAGGCGTCAGTCGGGGCTAGGCCCGCGCCGACGCCAAGCGGTCGGAGAATCGCATCGGGCCGGCCTCTGGACGAGGAAGGTCCTTCACCTCGTTCAGTGCGCGCCGGTGGCCTGGGTCCAGTTCGAGGACCTTGCTGAAGGTCGAATGAGCGCGGGCCGCAAGACCGCGATCCTTGTAGAAGGTGCCGAGCACGAGGAGCGCGTCGACGAAGGTCGGGAACTCGAGCAGGATCTCGCGGAGCTCCACCTCTCCCGCCCGCCAGGAAACCGGATTCCTGAGCTGCGCGCGAGCCCGCAGCAGCCTCGCCTGCCGCCGGAGCGGGCCGCTGGTTTCGTCGAGGAGACGTTCGGCAAGCGCCAAGGACTCCCAAGGGCGTTCGGCGAGCGCTTCCTCCGCCTCGCGTAGGCATTCCTCTGGGCTCTTCGCGGGAACGGGCTCCGCTGCGGGCGCGGCCAGAGGGGGTGTTGCGGTCTCCGACACGACCGCGGCGGCGCGCGGGGCGCGGGCAAGGGGGGCGGACGTACGGAGCGCGTTGTAGGCCTCGGAGATCCGCATGAAGACGGCGCGAACCCGGGCCGCCTGCTCGGACGGCAACCCACCGACCACATCGGGATGGAAGCGCTTGGTGAGCCTCTGGTACGCCGCGCGAACCTCTTCCGCTGTGGCTGAGGCATCAATGCCCAGCACGTCCTGGTGGGTCTTGCCGTTCAGGGCCGCGAAAGTGGTGTCGATCTCCGTCATCCGATTCGCCGTCTGTTCGGCACCGGCTTCGATCGCCTGGCGCACAGCGTCGCGCGAAAGGGCGACCGTCTGGTCGGGGTGGCCGACGAGGCGTGACCGTTTCCGGCTACCCCACGCCACGACTCCGATCGAGAGGAGGGACAAGAGGCTCCGCTCTACGTCTTCACTGCTGAGCGGCGTGATCTCCAGGATCTCGCGGGCGGTGAGCTCGCCGTCGGCCCTAGACAGCACGAAGGCATCGGCCGGGCTCAAGGTCATCCCTTCGAGACGAACGCGAGGATCCTCGACCGCGGCCACAGGGCGGTCGAGATCGCCCAGCGCCTGGCGTACCGCGGACGGCTGCTCTATGGAGTTGACTACCTCGAGGATGAGCTGGGCCGTGCAGAGGCGAAGGCTGACCTCTTCGAGCGCGGAGGTCGATCCGTCGTCCGGCTCGAAGCAAAACGCGCCCTGGCGCCAGAAGAAAGCGCTGAAGAGGACTCCCCGGACCTGGAGACGAAGGGCCTCCTCGATTTGGGCTTGCGTGGCCAGCCCGCGCTCTGCGAGCACCGGGCCGAGGCGGCGGCCTTCACGAGCGGCCTGTTCGAGGGCACGGTCGAGCTCGGTGCGAGGGAGGACTCCAGAGCGCAAGAGGATCTCGCCGAGGCGCCCCGCGACCGGCCCGGAGGAGCCGCTCACGAGATGACCCGAGATGAAACGCAGCCCAACGGTCTCGTCGTCGCGCGTCAGCGCGAGCTGCCCGGTGAGGCGACCGACGAAGAGCGCGCGAAGGACCTGAACGAGTGCTGCTTGTGACAGCGGTCCGGCGAGTTGGACCGGCGTCGATTCGAGGACTCCCTTGACCATTTTGTCTCTCTCCCCGGACCATCTGCACTGCACCCCGCATGCCAAAGGGTTGCAGATCGGCCATCCCGCTGACTTCACACGAGATAGCCTGTAAGGCCCGGTGCGTGGCCGCGAACCGGGTCGGGCCGTTCGCCCGGACGTGCGGGCGCTCTTCCCGACCGACCTTTCATTCCCGTGAAGGAGGAATGGATCGTTGAAGTCGGGCGGGCTCGGGGAGCGGCCTAGGAGCTTGCCGGCGAGGCAGGTAGCCTCGCAGGGCGGCCGAGCAGGTAGCCTTGCAGGAGGTCACAGCCGAGATCGACGACGGCACCACGCTCGGCAACGGTCTCGATTCCCTCGGCCACCACCTGCATACCCAGGTCCTTGCAGAGGGCGGCCATGGAGCCGATGAGCTTCCGCTTGACGGGCTCCTGGTGGCAGTTCCGAACGAGAGTCATGTCCAGCTTCACCACGTCGGGCTCGAGGGCGGCGAAGGTGTTCAGGCCTGCATAGCCCGCCCCGAGATCGTCCACGGCGATCTTGTAGCCCATGTCCCGAAGGCTCAAGACCCGCGTGCGGAAGTCCGGAATCCCTTCGAGCGAGGCCCGCTCGGTGATCTCCAGTACCACGTCGCCCGCCCGAGGGGCCAGCGGGTCGTCGAACCCCAGCAAGACCTCGTCGGCCAGGTCGAGGGGGTGGATGTTCACGAATACCGGGACTCTTCAACGTCTCGAGAGAGCTCGCGACGCTGCGCCGCACGGCGCGGCCGACCTCGGAGACTCGGCCCAGCTTTTCCGCAGCGTCGAACACGGCGCCGGGGTGGGGCAGGCTCGGCTCCTCGGACCGGAGGAGGGCCTCGTACCCGTGGATCTGTCCATCGGAAGCCCTGACGATGGGCTGGTAGGCCATCCACAGCGAACCGAGGGCCCGCGTCAGGCTCCCATCGAGCCCGGCCCCGGCCTCGGCCTGCTGGCCCAGATGGCCCAGGTAGTCGGAGGCCTCGCGCCTCAAGGTCGCGATCCTGCGCAGACGCAGGCCCCGCTCCACCGCCTTGACCAGGGCGTCCATCCCCACCGGCTTGACCAGGTATTGGACAGCGCCGTACTCCATGGCTCGGATCGCGCTGTCCAGGGTGGGTTGTCCCGTGACCAGGATCACCGGAAGGTCCGGGTCCTGCTCGTGGATCGCCTTCAGGAAAGCGATGCCGTCGAGGCCCGGCATCACGATGTCGGAGACCACGACGTCGAACGTCCCTCGCTGAAGCGCTTGAAGCGCCGTCTTGGTGTCAGGAGCCAGGTCTACCTCGTGGCCGGCTTCGACCAGGGCCTGGGAATACAGGTCTCTGAGGTCCTCCTCGTCGTCGGCCACCAGCACGCGCCCTCTCAATGACCGCCCCTCATCAGCTGCCCCTTGTAGAGCGCGCGCCGCACCCGGCTCAGGAGCGTGGCGCGCGGCGCCGCCTTCGCCACGTAGTCGTCGGCCCCGAGGTCGAGCGCCTGAGCCTCGGCGTCGGGGGCGTCGAGCACCGTCAGGAACACCACCGGGACCTGGCAGGTCGAGAGGTCCTTGCGCAGCCGCTTCAGGAGCTCGAGCCCATCGAGGACCGGCATCTGGTGATCGGTGAGGACGAGGTCCGGGTGGTCGCGGTGCACGCAGGCCAAGGCTTCCTGTCCGTTGCTCGCGGTGATCACCTCGTAGCTCTCGCCCCGGAACGTCTCCGCCAGGACCTCGAGGAGCGCCGCGTCGTCGTCCACGACCAGGATCCGCGGGCGGCCGCGGCTCGTTCACCTTCTCGGAGAGCGATTCGGGCACGGACGGCTGCGTCGCAGCTCGCTTCCTCGGACTCGTCCGGCGGCACGACCCGGGCCACCTCCTCGACGAGGGTGAGGCCCCGCTCGGCCTTGCGCCGCCCGTCCGCGAACATGGTCCGCATGCCCGTGGCCTGGGCGGCCCGCCGCACCACGTCGTCGGACGCGCGGGCCAGGAGCACGCTCCGCACGCGCGGGGTGAGCCGCATCAGCTCGTAGACCCCCATACGCCCCTTGAACCCGCTGAAGCGGCAGACCTCGCATCCCTGCGGCGTGGCGCTCCCGTCCGGCTTCACCGTCTTGCAGTCGCACAGCCGCCGGACGAGGCGCTGCGCCAACACGGCGACGAGCGACGAGGCGACGACGTAGGCCGGCATCCCCATCTCCACCAGGCGCGTCACGGCGCTGGGCGCGTCGTTCGTGTGGAGGGTCGAGAGCACCAGGTGGCCGGTCTGCGCGGCCTGGAACGCGACCTGCGGCGGTCTCGAGGTCGCGGATCTCGCCGACCATGACCACGTTCGGGTCCTGGCGCAGGATCGAGCGCAGCCCGGCCGCGAAGGTCAGGCCCGCGCTGGTCCGAGACCGCCACCTGGTTGACGCCCGGCAGCCGGTACTCGACCGGGTCCTCGACGGTGACGATGTTCGTGGTTTCGGAGAGCAGGAGGTTCAAGGCGGCGTAGAGCGTCGACGTCTTGCCGCTGCCCGTCGGGCCGGTGACCAGGATCATGCCCTGCGGCCGCTTGCAGCAGGTCCTTGAAGCGTGGCCAGCACGTCGGGCTCGAAGCCCAGCTCCTCGAGCGCGACCTTGGCCCGGTCCTGCACCAGGATGCGGATGACGACCTTCTCGCCGTCGGCGGTGGGCAAGGTCGAGACGCGCAGGTCGTACTGCCGGCCCTCGAGCGATGACGCGCGCGGCCGTCCTGGGGCTTGCGGCGCTCGGAGATGTCCATGTGCGACATGATCTTGATGCGCGAGACGACCTTCTGCTGGACGCTCTTCGGCATCGTCATGACTTGTCGGAGCAGCCCGTCCACGCGGTAGCGGAGGTCCACTCCCTTCACCTGCGGCTCGATGTGGATGTCCGAGGCGCCGGCCCGGATCGCGTCGGTGAGGATGCCGTTCACCAGCTTCACGAGGGGGATGGCCTGGGCGGCCTTCTCCAGGTCCTGCTCGACCGCGTCTTCCATCTCCGTCTCGCTCACCACCGCGAGCTGGCCGGCGATGTCGACCTCGATGTTCTCGAACTGCGCGAGCGACGCCTCCTCGTCGGAGTAGAAGCGCGCGAGGGCGGCCGCGACCTCGCTCTCCGGCGCCACCACCGGCTTCACCCTGAGCCCGGACGCGAAGGCGATGGCGTCGGCCGCGGCGAGGTTGGTGGGGTCGGCCATGATCAGGTAGAGGTCGCGGCCTTCCACGAACCAGGGCAGGCAGAGGTACTTCGTGGCCAGCTCCTTGGGTACCGGCTCAGGACGTCCGGCGGGACGTCGACCGCGGCGAGGTCGGCCGCGGGGATGTTGAGCTGATCGGCGATCACCTCGCAGATCTGCGCCTCGGTGACATGACCGAGGTCGACGAGCAGCCGGCCCACCCGGCTGCCCCGCTCCGTCTTCTGTCTGAGCAGGACCTCGTCGAGCTGCCTCTGGTCGATGATCCCGCGATCGAGCAGCATCTGGCCGAGGAGACGGCGACGGGATTTCGGGCGCGGGGGCTGGCCCGTCGGCGAGGTCGGGAGCCGGAACGCTCATGGCGGGTCCCCGCTGAGCTCAGACGACGGATCCGCCACCCGGGCCAAGGTTCGGGGTGCCTTCAACGGCGCCTCCCCTTCAAGGTTTCGCACAAGCCAGCGAGCGGCGCTCGGACAGGTGCCGCCATGGAATCGCACGCCTCTCGCAGTTCGGTGTATAGATCATAGCTCATTCTCAGCCCATGGACAGGAAGGTCTCTGGATTCTTTCACCTGAGACGGCGCAAGAGGAGTATCATCGCGCAGTTCTCGTTCGACGACTACCTAGCTGCGGGGGTGCTCGATGGCCCAAGGGAGCGAAGGCGTCGCCCGCTCGCTTGGGCTGCACGCACGCTTCCCCTTGCCATCATTCGTTCCGTATTCGTGGCGCTCGCTCTGGCGATCGCGGCGCTCGCCTGCGTCACGCATGCCCGGGCGCGCGACTGGCACGTGGCAGAGCAAGGCAATGAGCTGCTCGCGATCGCCGACCTCAAGGTCTCCCAGATCGTGAACGGGATCGTGAAGCAGGACGAAGGCAGAACCTGGGTCTACCGCGAGCTCGAGCGGGAACGATTTCCGCCAGAAGATCCGTGAAGTGCTCGGAGCGCCCGCGTGACGACGCCGCGAAGCGCCAAGGACCAGCAGATCGTGGAGGTGGCCGCCTGGAGCGAGACCGCTTCTTCTCGCTCTGCCCAGATCTCCTCGCATCGCCGGCCTCGACGGCCACATTCGGCAGGTCAACCCGGCGTGGAAGGCCTTGCTCGGATACGATCTCGCGGACCTGGCCACGGTCGGGGTGCTCGACCTCGTGCACCCCGAGGACCGGCCGGCTCGCAGCCGAGCTCGAAAAGCTCGTCGCGGGCGGCGAGGTCGACGCCTTCGAGAACCGTTGGCTCGCCAAGGACGGGACCTACCGCTGGCTGCTCTGGAGCGCCACTCCCGCCCTCGACCAGCAGGTCATCTATGCCGCGGCCCGCGACGTCACGGAGCGCAGGCTGGCCGAAGAGGCCTTGCGCGAGAGCGAGGAGAGGAGCCGCGCCATCGTGGACTCGTCGGTCGACGCCATCCTGACCATCGACGAGGCCGGCATCATCCAGTCGGCGAACCCGGTGGTGGAGCAGATGTTCGGGTACGAGCACCACGAGCTCGTGGGTCAGAACCTGAAGATCCTCATGCCCTCGCCCGACCGGGAGGAACACGACCGCCATCTCGAGCGGTATGTGCGGACCGGCGTTGCCCGGATCATCGGGCGCGTGCGCGAGGTCCGTGGGCGTGCCGCAAGGACGGGTCCCCCCTCCCGATCGAGCTGCAGGTCAGCGAGTTCCGCGTCCTCGGCCGGCGGTTCTTCTCCGGGACCGTTCGCGACCTCACCCGGATCCGGGAAGCCGAGGAGGCGGGCCACCGGCAGCACGAGATCTTGCAGGGCCTCTTCGACCACATCCCGGTGATGATCACCTTCCTGGACGAGGGGGGCCGTCCCGTCATCGTCAACCGGGAGTTCGAGCGAACGCTCGGCTGGAAGCTCGAAGAGACGTGGAAGGTGGACTTCCTGGCGGAGCTCTATCCCGAGCGCGCGAGTCGCGAGAAGTTCCGGGCGTCCATCGCGGCCGCCGAGCGGCGCTTCGCGGAGATCCAGACGAGGACGAAGGACGGGCGCGTCATCGATGCCCTATGGGCCCACTTGCGCCTCTCCGACGGCACGGCGATCGCGATCGGTCAGGACATCAGCGAGGGCAAGAAGCTGGAGCAGCAACTCTGGCAGTCCGCAGAAGCTCGAAGCCGTCGGCCGCCTGGCCGGCGGGATCGCCCACGATTTCAACAACGTGCTCAACGTGGTCATGGGCTACGCCGAGCTCCTGGCGCGTCCCCTGCCCGCCGGAGCGCCCGAGCGGAGGAAGCTCGAGCAAGATCCTGCCGCGGCCGGAGCGCGCGGCCAGCCTCACCCGGCAGCTCCTCGCCTTCAGCCGCCAGCAGGTGCTCCAGCCCCGCGTCCTCGAGCTCGGGGTCGTGGTCAAGGACGTCATGGCCATGCTGAAGCGGTCGCTCGGTGAGGACGTGGAGCTCGTCGCGAACCTCGCCGCGACCGGCCGGGTTCGTGCCGACCCCGGCCAGATGGAGCAGGTGCTCTTGAACCTGGCCGTCAACGCCCGAGACGCGATGCCCACGGGAGGCAACCTCACGATCGAGACCGCGGACGTCGAGCTGGACGACCTCTACGCCCGCGTCCATCCCCCCGCGGCTGCCGGGTCGCTACGTGATGCTGGCCGTGAGCGACAGCGGGGAGGGCATGGACGCGGACGACGCAGGCGCCGGATCTTCGAGCCCTTCTTCACCACGAAAGGCAAGGGAAAGGGCACCGGCCTCGGCCTCTCCACGGTCTACGGGATCGTGAAGCAGAGCGGTGGCTACATCTGGGTCTACAGCGAGCTGGGTATGGGAACGACGTTCAAGATCTACTTGCCCCGGGTGGACGAACCGCCGGAAGCTCCGGAAGTGGCGAAGAGGCAGGCCGCGCGGACGCGGGCCTCCGAGACCATCCTGGTCGTCGAGGACCAGGAGGCGGCGTGCGAGATGATCGTGGAGATCCTCCGCGAAGAGGGCTACCGGGTCCTGGCCGCCAGCGACGGGATCCAGGCCCAGGAGGTCCTGCGACGCGCGCCGGAGACGGTCGACCTCCTCCTCACGGATGTCGTGATGCCCAAGATGAGCGGGACCGACCTCGCCCGCGCGCTGGCGCCGAGTCAGCCCCGGATGCGCGTGCTCTACATGTCCGGCTATACCGACGAGGTCATCACTCATCACGGCGTGCTGAACACGGGGGTTTCGTTCCTGCAAAAGCCGTTCACCACCGCCGCCCTCGCGGACAGGGTGAGAGAGGCGCTCGGCCGCTCCGCCTGACTCTCTTGGCGAGCTCGCTCTCGGGAACGCGCACATCCGCCCGAATGGTGCGGCACAGGACTAAGGGCCGCGTGTTCCGCGAGTTCCCGCGAGACTGCCCCGTCTGATCGGCAATAGTGCCCGATCTGCTGCCGTCAGGCCCAATCTCACCTAAATAGCTTATTTACTAATGACTTACGAGAGCATGGATCCCAGGCCGACCCCTTGCAATCCACCGGGGCGTGGACAAGTGGATTCGATGCAGCGGTCGCGATTGTCAGCCTGAACCTGGCCGCGGCTTCCCTCTCGTCAGCCGCTCCCCTCGCGGGCTTTGCCCTTCGGGCCGAGACCACCCACTTCGCCTTCTTCTCTCGCGGCGTGGCGCGCCTGGACGTGCGTCGGCCCGAGGAGCAGCTGGCCCGGGTCGAGGCCGCGCTGGGCCACCGCATCTCCACCCGCGTCGACTACTACGTCTACGAGCGGCCGGAGGACATCGCGGCGGCCACGGGCCGCTACGCCGGCGGCCTCACCCTCCCCGGCCTCGGCCAGGTCCACTCGACCCTTTCGAGCCAGAACCACGAGATCGTCCACGTGGTGGCGCACAGCCTCGGCGACCCGGGACCGTTCTTCCAGGAGGGCCTGGCCGTGGCTCTGGGCGACCGCGGCCGCTGGCAGGGGCAGCCGGTCGACCGGGTGGCCAAGAACGTGGCGAAGACGGCGACGCTCGCCTCGCTCATTGCCGGCTTCGATGCCGTGGACCCGAGGGAAGGCTACGCCGTGGCGGGTTCCTTCGTGGGCTACCTCGTCAAGGTCCACGGCCTCCCCAAGGTCTCGCACTTCTTCCGGGCCTGCCATGATGGGCGAGGCGCCGACGCGGCTTTCGTCGCGATCTTCGGGGAGACCCTCGACGAGGCGGGCGCCGCCTGGCTCCGCGCCCTCTGAGGTCCAGACTCCGCCGAAGCAAGCGCGGACTCTTTCAGCTTGACACCGGCCGGCCGCGGCTACAATAGAGTCCGCCCGCAAAGAGACAAGAGGCGGAATGGCCGAGTTCCTGGCGAAGGTGCTGGTCGTCGACGACGATGTGGCCTTCGGCGGGATGATCGCCGAGCTCCTGTCCGAGAGGCGCTACGAGGTCGTGCGCTTCTCCGACCCGCGGGAGGCGGTAGCGCGCGCCCGCGATGGGGACTTCAACGTCGCCGTCGTGGACCTCAAGATGCCCGACCTGAGCGGCATCGAGGTGGTGGAGCAACTGCGGACGACGACCCCGAGACCCAGGTGATCATCCTCACCGGCCAGGGAGACATGTCCTCGGCCCTCGAAGGGATCCGCCAGGGCGTCTTCGCCTATCTGCAGAAGGACGAGATCCGGATCGACCTCGTCGAGCGCACCGTGGCGAGCGCCGCGGAAAGGCCAGCCTTCGCCGGCGCGCGCGGGAGCTCACGGAACGCCTGCAGGAGTCGAACCGCCTGCTGCGCGCGCTGCAGGCGAGCACCACCGCGCTCGCCGCCGAGACCCACCTGGACCTCCTCCTGCGGCGGGGTGGTGGACGCGGCCAGGCAGGCCACCCGCGCGACCGCGGCCCGGGCCCTCCTCTTCGACGCCGGTCCGGACGGCGACCTCCTCATCGCCGGGGGCGAGGGAGACGGCGCGGACGACCTGCGCGGGCGTCCGCCTGGGCACGCGAGGAAGGGCATCGCGCTCCTGGCCGCGCAGACCGACACCACGATCGCGGTCGAGGATCCCGAGGCCCATCCGCGCTACTCGCACCGCTGCGACTCGGTCCAGGCCTCGCCCGGCTACGTCTGCGCGCCGCTGCGGCACGGCAGGGTGCTGGGCGCCCTGGTGGTGGCGGGGAGCGAGCGCGGCGCCTTCACCGCGGAAGAGCAGGAAGTGCTCGGCGCCCTCGCCCGCCAGGCCGCGGTGGCGATCGACAACGCCCTGGAGCACGAGCGGTCGCTCAACTTCTTCACCCACACCTCGAACATCCTGGTCTCCTTCCTCGAGGACCTCGACATCCACCTGCCGGGCCACTCGCGCGGCGTGGCCGCCCTCTCCGACATGATCAGCCGGCGCATGGGCCTGAGCGAGAGCGAACGCCGCAACATCCACTACGGGGCGCTGCTCCACGACATCGGCAAGGTGCGGATCGATCACGACCTGCTCGAGGAGCCCGGAGCTCCTCTCCGAGGAGAAGCGTCGGGCGCTCGAAAGGCACACCACCCTGGGCATGGAGATGTTGAAGCCGATCTCGCTCTGGGAGGAGACGGTCGCGATCATCCACGCCCATCACGAGCGCTGGGACGGCAAGGGCTATCCGCGCGGCCTGGCCGGCGAAGAGATCCCCCTGGGCGCCCGCATCGTGGCCGTGGCCGACGCGTTCGACGCGATGGGCCGGGCGACGGCCTTACAGGCCGAAGCGGAGCATCGACGAGCAGCTCCAGGAGCTGGAGGCCAACGCCGGCACCCAGTTCGACGCCAAGGTCGTGCGCTTGTTCGTGGCGACCTACCGTGAGCAGGGCGATCCGCGGGCGGCCGCGAAGTGAGGGCCCGCGACGGACCACCGGCGCCTGGCCAGCCAGCCTCGTCGCGTGCGAGTCGCCGTCTTCGACCGGGCCGCGGCCAGGGGGAGTGGCTGGCGCTCCTGGCCCGTCAATCCGTGGACCTGACCCGAGTCGACCGCCTCCAGGACCTGGCGTCGATGGACGTCGAGCCACGCCCTGGCCTGGGTCACCCCCGAGGAGGCGGCGACCCTGTCGGGAGAGCTTGGCGCGCCGGCCAGACGGCCCCCCTGTCACCATGATGATCGGCGCCTCCGAGGCGGAGCATCCCCAGACCCTCTTCATCAAGGCCCTGGTCGTGGCCAAGCGTGAATGGGAGGCGACCTTCGACGCCATCCTCGACCCCCTCGCCATCCTCGACACGACCGGGGTCGTTCGCCGCGCCAACCTCGGCTTCGCGCGCGCCGTCGGAAGGAGCATCCGCGACGTCGTGACTCGGACGTGCGCGTCACTTCTCGGCTCCTCCAGCCGCGGGCTCCGCCGACCCCATCGCGCTGAGCCTCGCCGACTGCGCGGCGCGCACGGCGGAGGCACGCTACACGGGCCTTCCGACCATTCATCAGGTGACCATCTCTCCCTGGCGCGAGGAAGACGGGAGCCCTGAGCGGCCTCGTGGTCCTGCTCAAGGACCTGGGCGAGCAGAAGGAGCAGGAGCAGCGCATGCAGCAGGCGGCGCGCCTGGCCGACATCGGCCAGCTCGCGGCGGGCGTGGCGCACGAGATCAACACGCCGCTGGCCTCGATCGCGCTGCGCGCCGAGAGCCTGCTGCGGCAGCGCGCAGGACCCGCGCCTCGCGCGACTCGAGGCCTTCAAGAACTTCCCCCGCTACCTGAAGACGATCGAGGAGGAGACCTTCCGCTGCAAGAAGATCATCGCGCGCCCTGCTCGAGTTCAGCTCGCTCGCGGCAAGCCCGAGACGCGCGCCACCGACCTGAACGCGCTCGCGGAGAGGGCGGCCGACCTCGTGGGCCACCAGATGAAGCTCAAGCAGGTGGCGCTCGGCCTTCGCCTCGAACCGGCGCCTCGGCTCCGTGCCCGCCGACGACGGTCAGCTCCGCCAGGTGCTGCTGGCCCTGCTCATGAACGCGCTCGACGCCACGCCGCGCGGGCGGCCACGTCGAGGTCGAGACCGCGCGCGCGCCGATGGCCGCGCGGTGCTGGCGGTCACGGACGACGGCAGCGGGCATCCCGCCGGAGCATCCGCGACAAGATCTTCAACCCGTTCTTCACCACCAAGCCGGTGGGCCAGGGGACCGGGCTCGGCCTCGCCATCTGCCACGGCATCGTGGCCTCGCACGGCGGCGACGATCCGAGGTCGAGAGCGAGCCGGGGCGGGGCACGCGCATCGCGGTGGTCCTGCCCGCGCCGGCCCGCTCCCCGCAGGCCAGTGACCTGGCGACCGCGGCGGGTCCGCGTCCTGGTGCTCGAGGACGACAAGTCCCTCTCCGAGATCCTGTGCGAGGAGCTTCGGGCGCGCGGCTTCCTGCCCGACGCCGGCAGAGACGGTGGCGGACGGCCATCGAGCACCTGCGGAGCTTCGAGTTCGACGTGGCGCTCCTCGACCTGATGCTGCCCGACGGCAGCGGCATCGACGTCCTGCGGCACGTCGCCGACGAGGAGCCTGGCCACCGAGGCGATCGTGCTCACCGGCTACGCCCAGCGTCGCGACCGCCCTCGAGGCCATGAAGCTCGGGGCCTACGACTACCTCACCAAGCCCGTGCGCATGGAGGAGCTGGAGGTGCTGGTCGACGAAGGCCGCGGAGAAGGCGCGCTGCGCCGCGAGAACCTCTCGCTCGCGCCTGCGCCTCGAGCTCCAGGAGCGCGCCGGCCGGCATCATCACCGAGGACCCCGGCATGAAGCGACGCTCCTGGCGACCCTCGACGCGTGGCGCAGTCCGACCTGCCCGTCCTGATCCAGGGCGAGAGCGGCACCGGCAAGGAGCTGGTGGCCCGCGCCATGCACCAGCGGAGCGAGCGCGGCGCGCGCCCTTCGTGGCCTTCAACTGCGCGGCGGTGCCGGAGAACCTGGTCGAGAGCGAGCTGTTCGGCTACGAGAAGGGCGCCTTCACCGGGGCCATGGCCCGCAAGCCCGGGCATGTTCGAGCTGGCCGACCGCGGCGTGCTGTTCCTCGACGAGATCGGCGACATCTCCCCCGCGGTTCAGGCCAAGCTGCTGCGGGCCGTCGAGATCCGCGAGTTCTACCGGGTCGGGGGCACGCGCTCCGGTGCGGCTCGACGTGCGCATCGTCTCGGCCACCAACAAGAACCTGAAGGAGGAGATCGCACGCGGGCTGCTTCCGCGAGGACCTCTACTACCGGCTGAACGGCGTCACCCTGTCGCCTGCCCCCGCTGCGCGAGCGCAAGGGCGACATCGCTCTCCTCGCCGCGCACTTCCTGAAGAAGGCCGGCGGGAAGCAGCGGCTGAGCCGGCCGCGGTCCAGAAGCTCGAGGCCTACGCCTGGCCGGGCAACGTGCGCGAGCTGCAGATGGTCATGCGCCGGGCCGCGGTCCTCGCCACCGGCGAGACCCTCGAGCCCGACGACCTGCCCCTCGAAGTCCAGGACGCCGGGCTGGAAGAGCGCCATGCGCACCGGCCTGACCCTGGCCGAGCTCGAGCGGGAGTACATCCAGACGGTGCTCGACGAGAACCACGGGCACCGCGGCCGGACCGCCAAGGCGCTCGGCATCGACGCCAAGACCCTCTACAACAAGCTGGGGGCGGACCGGCCGCGGAGCAAGTAGTCAATCGGCGGTCGGCACCAGCACCAGGTCCGCGAGCTTGTCCTCGTCGACGATGCGCACTGCGCGGATGAACCTCTTGTTGAGGGCGAGAAAGGGCTCTCGCTCGGCGTCGCCGTTGATCGAGACGTTCACGAGGTGCAGGAACGGCCGCTCGTCGGCGAGGACGTCTGACAGCCGTCGCTTGGTCTCGGGCATGCAGACCTGGCCCACGTAGGTCGCCCCCTCGGTGTCGATCCGGATGGTGGGCCAGCTCGCCCGCCCCGCGACGGGGCCGTTCCGCGGACTGTTTCGTGTACTCACGGGAATCTCGATCGTCTCGGCCTCGAGCACCAAAGTCGCCATCTCTCGTCTCCTAAAGAAGCCGGGGAAGTCCCGGCGAAAACCAAACGGCTAGCTGGCCAACGCCTCTTGGGCTTTGGGTGCGGTCAGGGGCACGAACACACGGTTGCGACCGCCCCGCTTGGCCGCGTAGAGCGCCGCGTCGGCCTCGGCCACCACGTTCTTGCCGTCGTCGAGACCCTTCGTGCACGCGACCCCGGCGCTGGCCGTGATCCGCACCCTGGCGTCTTCGTACGGGACGGGGCTCGCGGCCACAGCCGCGAGCACTCGGCCGGCGGCTTCGAGCGCGGCGGTGGGCGTGGTCTCCGGCAGCAGCGCTGCGAACTCCTCGCCTCCGATGCGGTAGAGCACGTCGCCGCTGCGAAGCACGCGGGACAGGGTGGCTGCGAAGTGCTGGAGCACCACGTCGCCGCCGCCGTGGCCGTAGGTATCGTTGACCTTCTTGAAGTGGTCAATGTCGAGCATGACGACCGCGAGGGTGTGCCCGTGGCGTCGAGCCCGGGCCTTCTCGTGGCGGAGGGCCTCTTCGAAAGCCCGCCGGTTGGGCAAGCCGGTGAGAGGATCGGTGAGACTCAGCGTCTGGAGCTCTTTGACCAGGCGCGCGTTTTCGTCACGAAGGCGCTTCTTTTCGAGGGCTCGCTCCACGGTGACGATGATCGTCTCGGCGCTTTGGGGCGGCTTCGTGAGGTAGTCGTGCACGCCCAAGCGCAGAGCGGAGATCGCCGAGTCGACGTCCCCGGCCCGCGAGCCCGTCAGAATGATGACCTCGGGGCTGAGCCGCTTCTTGCGGAGCTCAGCAAGCATCGCAAGCCCCCCCATTTCCGGCATGTGGAGGTCGGTGATTACGACATCGAAGGCTTCATTCCCGAGGAGGCGAAGGGCCTCCTTGCCGTTGTCGGCTTCGGCAACGTCGAATCCGGCCCGCCGGAGGCAGCCTCCGACGAGGGCTCGCACCACGGCCGAGTCGTCCACGACCAGGATCCGGCCGCGGCCCATACTCAGCGACTTCTCTTGGCTCTCCATGTCACTCCCCTTCGCGCAGGAGAGAGAGCAACGCGTGTGCCAGAGCGTTCATGTCGCCTAAGTTGGCCGTGCTAATAAACTTACTGAGACTGGCGCAGATCCGCGTATCGGGAGAACATCCCTAGTTCGGGCGCCCCGCCCGAGGCAAAGTGCCCGGCCCCTTCAGGCTAGAGGTTCTGGGGAGCGCAGGAACGGGAGAGCCGCCAACAGGATCGGCAGCGCCACCGCTTCCGGGGAGACCGACGGCATCAGGAAAAGGACCGCGAGAACCGCGAGTGCGGCCCTGCCCTCCGGAGCGACCGCCGGGAACCGGCGCCAGAGGACGGCGACGACGGCCAGACCGATCAGCGGAACGCCCGCGAAGAGCACTCGTGCCGGCGGTGCGTTCTCCGCTCCCCAGTACAGCAGCAAGTTCACGAGGCCCAAGCCGGGCGCCATCACGTCAGGCCTCGCAAGAGCGGACCAGAAAGCCCTCGGACCGAGGAGAACGGCGGGCAAGCACAAGGCAACGAATGCGATGGCCAGGGCGTTCAGGGCACGGCGCGTCCACGTCACCCGCTCGGCTGCGGCAAACGGAAGAAGGAAGAAGGGCAAGGCGAGCCAGGCCGGCCCCGTGGTCGCGGCCACCATGCCCAATAGGGCGCCCGCGGGAGCGGGTCGCAGCCGAAGCGACCACGCGGCGCAGAGCAGCAGTGCCGCGAACGTGAAGGGCGAACCAAAGAAGGTGCCGAAGGCGACGGGCACGGCGAGGGCGACGATCCCGAGGGCCAACGGCCGTGACTCGATAGCGACCGAGCGCCAGAGGAGAGCCACGGCCAGGGCCAGGGCCATCAAGGTCAGCCACCGCGGATCGCGGAACCCAAGCCCGCGAAGACCAGCGCTCAGGACGGGGACGCCCGACGGGACAAGGGGCCGGTCGGGAACGAGGAGCCGTGCGGGCTCGAGCCGAAAGCTGGAAGACCAGGCCTCACGACCCTTCGGCCGGTCGGCCGGGGGCTCCGCAAAGGGACTGACGCCCGTGGCGAGCCGCGCCGCATCAGCCGGGGCCTGGACAACCCACGGGTCCTGGCCGCGGATTCCGGTTCGATCGCCGATGGAGACCACGAGCACCGTCGGCAAGACGACCACCAGGACCACCGCGATCGCTCCGAGGACTAGACGCACCCGGGCCGACGCCTCGAGCGCCACCGCGATCAGGTAGGCGAGGGCGAGCCCCGCTGACAGACCCGAGAAACCGGTCCCGATCGGGTCGGCGGTGAGACCCGAGGCAGCGCGCGGCGCCAGGGCCGCGCCGAGGCCGGTCAGGGTCTTGGGCCACAAGGCGGCCACGGCCTGGTCCCAGGTGAGCCGGAAGACGCCGTTCTCCACGGCCAAGACGCCCGCCGCGAGAAGGGTCAGCGGCACGACTACACCGTCGGCCGGTCGTCCCCGGGCCAGGAGCGCGATCGGCAGGAGGATGGCGAGGGGCACGAGGTAGTTCGGGTGCACGACGCGGGAAAAGTAGAGGGAGGCGAGGAGCGCCGTGCTGCCGTTCAGGAAGGCCCTCGGGAGGCTGCTCTCGCGCAACTGCGCGTGCACGAGGGCGAGGCCCAGAGGGACCAGCAACACGTAGAAGGCGCCAAACGGGAAGTATTCGCGAAGGCTCGAGACACGGCCGAAGTAGATCAAGAGGTTCGCGAAGCCAAAACCGGGGGTGCCGCCTAGTGGGTAGTTGTCGCCCCCCGGCAAGCCCACGTTGTAGATCACGATGTCCGCGTAGAAGGCCTTCGGGTCGAGGGCCGCCACTGGACCGACGATCGCCACGAAGACGACGGCGGCCAGCCCCAAGGGCCCCCGGACGCGCCTCCAGGCCTCGCGGCCGAAGAGCCCTGCCCACTCACGGGCCCCGGAGAGATGGAGCAGCAGGAACGGAGCAAAGGGCCAGGCCAGTTGCTTGGTCGCGCAGGCGAGGCCCAGCACCAGACCCGCGAGGTGTGGCCTCTGTCGCTCCGCCGCGAGCCAGGCGGCCAGGAGCAAGGCGACGAACAGGATGTCGTTGGCGCCGAAGATCTGGTGCCAGTACACGAGGGGGTTGAGGGCCGCGACGCCGGCGGCTACGAGGCGATGGGGCAGGCTCTCGAAGAGGAGCCCCGCGAGCACCACCGCGAGGGCGTAGGCGAAGAGGGTGACGAAACGGGGATCGAAGACGCCGACCGTCGCCTTCGCGGCGAGGTAGAAGGGCATGAAGATCGCGTGGGTGCCCGGAAGGTAGGCGTGGTGGCGCAGGATGGGGTTGCCCCCGAAGGGCTCCCAGAAGGCCGAGGAACGGGCCTCCTGCCCCAGGATCGAATCGGAATAGTCGGCGCCGTACGGGCTCTCCCCCGCGAGGATCTTGTCGAGGGCCAGGGGAAGCTGCACCACGCCGCCGTCCTGGCCGTAGGGCCGATCCGTGGCGAGTCCCATCGCAATGAAGGCCAGGGAGGGCGCCACGATCAGCGCGGAAGCACCCACGCCGACGACCAGGGCGCGCCACCTCGGGCCGATCCCGAAGACGGCGAGGGCCAGGTAGACGAGCCCGAGACCAACGGCGATGCCCGCGAGGGCCAGTGCGACGGGATCGCGATCGAAGCCGGGCGAGCTTCGGGGCAAGAGCGCGGCCAGCCAGGAGGGGGCTTGCTGAAGTCGTGGGTCGTGCAGGAGCCGCCAGGCGAGGATCCGCGGCGGATCGTGCAGCAGGAGGTCGCGTGCGATCAGGATGAGAAGTGCCGGAACGACGGCCGCGTCCAAGGGGAAGCGCGACCCTCCCGGATGCTCGGTCGCGGACAGCCTACTTACCGGGGACGGGCACGACGCTGACCCGTGCCCCACACGAGCAGACGAGGCTGCGCACGGCCCATTCGATCTTGAGCAGGCGTCCGCACGCGGCACAGGCGATGTAGGTGCCGGCGCTGTAGGTGCCGCGGGGGCGTCCGGTCGAAGGCGGAGGGCCGGCCGGCTTCATGGTGGAGAGGCCTCCTTGGCCCCGGCGAACCAGCAGCACGTTAAACCCGCCCCAGTTTCGGGTCAAGCCGGCGCTGGTGGCGGTACGGCCGGAGGTCTTCGGCGCCTCACCGCCTTCACCAGGGGAGGCGCATGCCGCTGTTAGGCGAACGGCTGAGGCGGTGGCGGGGTCCAAGTATAATGTGCCAACCAAGGACGGAGGACCGGTGCGTGCGGTAAGAATGCCGTTCGCGCGCGAGCAGATCGCCGGACGAGTTGTGCTTCTGGTCTTCCTGGCGTCGCCCGGGGCGTCCCAGACCCTGAACCTGTCGCAAGACCTTGTTCCGCTGGGAATCGCCTCGACGAACATGGTCCCCAACCAGCCCTCCCAGGACGCGGGGCCGCTCCTGACGAACGGCGTCGCGTACGCGAAGACCCACGGCATTCCTACGGTCGTCGCTGACCCGGGGACGTATTACTTCCTGAGCCTTCAAGACAACACGCACGTCGCCCTGAACGGGATCGACAACATGACGATCGACCTTCACGGGGCCGACCTCGTCTTCACGCACCCGCTCTACTACGGGATCATCGTGTACTACTCCACGAATGCGGTCCTGCAGAACCTCACGGCCGACTATCAGCCGCTTCCCTTCACTCAGGTCCGTGTCGTTGCCGTAGACGCTCAGGGCTCTCAAATCGCTTACGTCCCCGAACCCGGGTGGCAGGATCCCGTGGCCTTCAACTCCGTCCCGTCTCCGGCACCCTACCTGGTCGAGCTGCACATTTTTCGTGGTGGCCAGCCGGCGTTCGACACGAGGCGGATCCCGGTCCAGCTGCCCATCGGCGGGAGTCGCCTGACGATCCCCGGAAGTCTGGGTTACGACCCGCTCGCGACCCTCCGAGTGGGGGACGTCGCCGTCGTCACGATGAAGGGGATCGCCAGTCCGCTCGCGACCAATCACTGCACCGGCTGCACCGTTCGAGGCGCCTCCGTCTTCTCGTCCAGCAGCGCTGCGGTGAGTGCGCTGGATGCGCAGGGCGCTCTCTTCGAACGCCTCTACTCGATCCCGAAGCCGGGCACGGATCGCCTGGTCAGCACGTTCGGAAGCGGGTTCAACTTCGTTGGGCCCAACAACCAGGTTCGGCTCTCCCGGTCCATCCGCACGATGGATGACGGGTTCGGTTTTGGAGGTCGATTCGTTGGAACGGTGGTCACGCAGCCCGGCAGCCGAACTCTCGTGGTCGAGGGTACCCTCGGCGTCCCAACCGTTCTTGGTGAGCGTGAGTTGGTACCGATCGCCACGCCTGTCGCCTTTCAAAGGTATTCAGATGGAGTCGTTCTCGGCAACGCGGTCGTCGTTTCCCAGAGCCCGCCTACGAGCGCTCCGCCCTACCAGTCCACCTTCATCTTCGATCGCGATCTTCCCGCCAACCTTGCCGGGTCGGTCATGTACTCCACCGACGCGAGTCAAAACGGGGGCAACACGGTCATCGAGCGGAACACGGTCCAGAGCCAGAGCTGCTGCAAGGGGTTCTACATTCAAGGCCTGGCCAACAGCTCCATCCGCGGCAACTACATCCGACACTCTTCATGGTCGGGGTTCTTCATCCTGCAAGCGCTGGCCGTGGCAGGGGACCCCCCGACGGCACCGCCGATGAACCTGAGCGTCGCCAGGAACGTGATCGACGGCACCAACATCAAGTCCGATTGGTGGTGGTTCGAGTTCGGGGCGATCCAGACGGTGACGCTGACCAGCCTTTACGACCTGATGGCCGGCAGCCCGCTCTCGAACATCAACCTGACGGACAACTTCATCGCCGACTCCGGCCGCTCCGGCGTGTGGCTCGGGAACACGGCGGGCGGCAGCGTGAGCGGCAACTATGTCCTGGATGCCAACGGCCGGCCCGATCTGGCCAATGCGTACCCGCCGAGGCTGGGCGACGCTCTACGGCCGATCGTGGTCGACACGACGTCGAGTGGCGTCGTCACCGCGAACAACGTCGTCGACAACACGTCAGGGCGGCTGTTCGTGACGGATACTCAGTACCGAGAGCTGGCGGCATACGCGCCGGGCGGAACGATTCGGCTGAATGCCTACGGTGTCGGCGCGCTTCCGAGCCCCGCCCTTACGCTCACGGACGCCGACGGCCAGACCATGGGGCTCACGATCCAGAGCACGACCGCGCATGCGCTCGACCTGCAACTCCCCCCGGGGGCCGCGCTCGGCGGCGCCTACGTGACTCTGACCTCGGGTGGACGGAAGTACTTTGGCACGCTGTTCGTCGACAGCCAGGACGACATCCCCGCGGTCAATGGATGCACTTTCGAGGCGAGCTTCTCCTCGACTTCGGTGCCGAGCAGCGCAACCAGCGTACCGATCCTGGTGGTCACGCAGGCGGGGTGCCCATATCCGGTCGTCGCCAACGACCCCTTCGTCACCGTCGGAGGCGCCGGCACGGGGACGGGTGTCGTCATCGTGACCCTCAGCGACAACTCGGGTCCGACGCGAAGCGCCACGATCGAGATCGCCGGTCAACCATTCACGCTAAGGCAGGCGCCACCCGGGTTGGGCCTCCAC
Source organism: uncultured Acidobacteriota bacterium (assembly GCA_963760685.1). Lineage (GTDB taxonomy): Bacteria > Acidobacteriota > Vicinamibacteria > Fen-336 > Fen-336 > CAVXEA01. The sequence goes on along the minus strand of CAVXEA010000003.1, from coordinate 390,580 downwards.
GTTGCGTCGCCCTGCCGTGTGCTGGACACGCGGAACGGTTCTCCGGCGCCCACGCCGCTCCTGGCCGGCTCGGTGCGGACGTTCGCCGTGAGCGGTCTTTGCACGATCCCTTCCTCCGCCCGCGCGGTGGCCGCGAACGTCACGATCGTGCAACCGTCCCAGGCCGGAGACCTCCGCATCTTCCCCGCGGGCTCGCCGGCGCCCTTCGCGAGCACGGTGAATTTCCAGCCCGGCCAGGTGCGCGCCAACAGCGCGATCCTGGGGCTCGGCTCCGAGGGGCAGGTCTCAGTGCAGACCGATATGGGCGGGGGCTCCGTCCACCTCGTCCTCGACGTCGTCGGCTGGTTCGAGTGAGTGCGCGTCGCGCCAAGATTCACCCTCGACGTCTAGTAAGGTAGCTGGGGTTGGCGTTCGCGGCGGAAGAGCGTCCGCACCCGGACTCTCGACGGGCTCGCCGCCGAGCGCATTCGGCAGATCGAGGATGACGAGCTCGCCCTTCTCCGCGATTCGCGACTCCGCTCGCAGCACGACCATCGGGTCGACTTGCGTGGCCCGCAGGGCGGGAACGTCTGCTCCGCGCGGAGCATCCACGTCAATCGTCCGCGGCGGCAACGGTCGCCTTGGTCGGTCCACCGGTGCGCGTCGGCGTCCTGGACTGCACGACAGGCGCGGCGGCTCTAGAGCGCCTTCAGCACCGGCGAGCGAACGTAGGTCGTCCCCACGATGGCCACGAGGACCGCGCAGAAGACGGCGATCACGACCGGAGCGCCCAGATGTGCGACCAGGGCGCCGGCCAGGAGGCTGCCCACGGGCATGCCGCCGCGAAAAGCGAAGCCGAAGATGCTCAACACCCGACCCCGCATCGCGTCGGGCGCGTTTTCCTGGACCAGCGAGTTCACGGTGGAAAACGCGGTCACGAGGCTCGCCCCGGCGATGGGCAGGAGCAGAAGGGCGATGTCCTGCCGGCGCGAGAGCACCGCGCCCAGGGTCGACACGCCGTAGACGCCGAAGGCGAGGGCCAGGGTTCGCCCTCGTCTCGGGGCCCGCCCCCTCTGCGCCGTGGCGAGGGCCCCCACGATGGCCCCGACCCCGAAGCTCGAGAGCAGGAGGCTGTAGCCCGCCGCTCCCGTCTTCAGCACGTTTCCTGCGATGACGGGAAGGTAGGTGACCATGGGAAAAGCCAGGAAGCTACCCGTGGCGGCCAGGAAGGTCAGGACGAGGAGCACTGGGCTCGCGGCTACGTGGCGTAGCCCCGTCCCCAGGCTTCGACCCAGGCTCTCGTGCGCCACCGTGGACGACGCCGAGCCGAGCTCGACGCGCAGAAGCGCGAAGATCACCGCGAGAAACGACAACGCGTTCGCGGCGAAGCAAGCGCCAGCGCCCAGGCGCGCGAGGAGAAGGCCGGCGATGACCGGCCCGATGGCGCGCGAGAGGTTGAACTGCAGGGAGTTCAAGGCCACGGCCTTCGGGATCTGGGGCCCCGGCACGATGCTCGTGAGCACGGCCTGATAGGTGGGGGCCGACTGCGATTGGGCGAGTCCGGTGAGGAACGCGATGACCAGGATCGCGGCGATCCCGAGGTGGCCGGTCGCGTAGAGGAGTCCGAGGGTCGCGGCCATCGACATCTGGAAGAGGTTCGACGCAACCAGGATCCGGCGGCGGTCGAACCGGTCCGCGGCGGCGCCCCCCACCAGCATGAACGCGATCAAAGGCACGTCGGAAGCGAAGGCGCGGAGGCCGAGGTAGAAGGGATCGCCCATGCGGGTGTGGATGAGCCAGGAGAGGGCGACGTCCTGGATCCAGGTCCCGATGCTGGAGAGGAAGGCCCCCGTCCAGATACGTCGGTAGTCGCGGAAGGCGAAGGCGGAGAGGAAGCCGGGGAGCCTCTCGGAGAGGCTCAACGAAGGCCCCAGGCCTCGATCGCCTGGCGGGCCCCCGCGTCGTTGACGTCGATGCGGAGCGGGGTGATCGCGACGTAGCCCGCGCGCATCGCTCCCACGTCGGTCTCCGGGTCGGAATCCTCGGGGTCCCTCCAGAGGTTCCAGAAGTAGGGGTCCCCATCGGGGCTCTGGCGACGCTCGTAGGTGTTGACGCCTGCGCTCCGGGAGTGCGGCACGACCTTGACGCCCCGGATCTCGGTCGGGATGTTCACCGACAAGAAGGTGCCCTTGGGCAGGCCACGCTTCAAGGTCTCGGCCACGATGCGGCCAATGACCACCGCCCCAGGCCCGTAGTCCCTGGCCGGCATCACGAGGCTGGCCGCGACCGCGGGCAGCCCGTCGAACGCCGCCTCCCGCGCGGCGCCCAGGGTCCCCGAGACGTACACGGTGAGACCGGTGTTGTCGCCGCGGTTGATTCCGGACACCACGACATCCGGGGGGTCCTTGAGGAGCGCGGCGAGGGCCAGCCGGACGCAGGTCGCGGGGCGAGCCGCGATCCGATACCAGGGGCCTTGCGCGCCTTCACCCACGGCCAGGGGGGCGATTTGCTTCACGAGGATGGGCTGGCCAAAGGTGATGCTGTGGCCGGCGCCGCTCTGGTTCTCAGCGGGGGCGGCCACTGTCACCTCCCCCAGCCGCGCCAGCTCGGAATAGACGGCAATGAGACCCGGGGCCGTGATCCCGTCGTCGTTGGACAGGAGAATCCGCTTCCGGCGCTCTTCCGCTCCCGCGGCCGTCGCCAGGAACACGAGGGCGCCGATGATGAGGCGACGTCCGCCCATCAACGATCCGGTCCCCCCTACTTCTTGGCCGGCTTCTTGGCCGCCGCGATCGCGGCCCGCTTCTTGTCCTTCTTGCGCACGTCCTTGCGCTTGCGGCGGCGACGGATCTCTTTGACTCTCTCGATCATGGTCATTCCCTCTCTCAGGCCGGCTTGGTGGTCTCGCCGACGCTCTTCCTGGTTTCTGCGATACGCCTGCGGATGATCCGCAGATAGGCGCGCGGCACCTTCTGGACGAGCACGATGAGCTCGCCCAGATCGGGCTTGACCTGCCCGGCCGCGCCGTTGTCCCCGTAGATCATGTTGACGACCCGGCCCCGCACCGCGATCGGGAAGAGCGCCGCGTTCGTGCCCGGCCGCTTCGCCAGGGCCTTCATGAAGCGATGGTTCTCTTCCTCGGGCCCCAGCCGACCGATGAACAGGGTCTTGCCGCGCACCACGGTCTGGAACACGGAAGGCTGGTCCAGGGGGATGCGCAGGCTGGCCGCGAGCGACCGGTCGATGCCTTCGCCGAGCCCGCTCCAGCCGAGCACCCAGGGCTCACGCACGATGAAGAAGATCACCCGCTTGAAGAACCGGTGCGAGATCGAAAGCATCGCTTCCATGACCTCGTCCCGGGTCGCGGCGGAGTCGATGCGCGAAGCCGCGGTCGCGAGGTCGACCGGCTCCTTGGGAGCCGGCGGAGTGAAGCTCGCGGGTGTCGTTGAAGCGCCAGCGCTCGTCGACGCCGTAGTAGTCGTGGAGGAGCTGGATCATCCGGAACTCGGGCACGACCATGGGCCGGACGATGTAGCCGAGGGAGTAGCCCACCTTGGCCACCGCGGTGTGGTCGGTGGGGTCGACCATCAGGAGGAAGAGGGTCTTGCCCCGGACCTTGTAGGGGAAGACCTTGTAGCGGGCCGCCACCGCCTTCGGGAGGAGAGCGACGGCTTCCGGCTGGATCTCGCGGACGTCCACCGCGGCCCCGGTCACCCCGTGGGCGCGTCCCAGGGCCTCCTGCAGGCGCTCCTCGGTGATGAAGCCCAGCTCGAAGAGGTTCGTTCCGAGCCTGCCCCCGTAGAGGACCTGATGCTGGATCGCTTCCTGGAGCTGTCGTTCCGTGACGATGCCGCGGTCTCTCAAGATCCGCGCGAGAATGGGCAAATCCCCTCCGAAGGGATGGCATTCTATCAGGCAAAGCCCCCGGGCCCGACCCGGAGCTCGGCCGTGCTTCTTATCCGCAGGCAGCTCGGCTATCATCCGCCAGTCCCCGGGATCATGAGGCGAGACATCGACGTCAAGCGCGGCGAGCGTCCGAAGACACGGCGCTCGTGAGCGAGCCCGTCCCGAGCTACCACGAGCTCCTCGCCGACCTCGACCGCGACCTGGTCGAGCGCGGCGCCCTCGGTCTGCTGGTGCTGGACGCCTCGTCGCTGGCGTCCATCGAGGACCAGTACGGGGCCGCTGCCTACGACGAGGTGCGCCAGCGGATCTTCCGCGTGCTCGAGGAGCAGCGCGGGAAGGACTTTCGCCTGGGGGACGTGGTCGCCTTGGAGCGGCCACGGGGACTGCGCTTCGTCTTCTTCCTCGAGCGCAAGCGTCGGCGAAGCGTGCCCTTGTCCCTCACGGACCTGCGGGCCGCCCGCGGTCGCCTCGTGGGCTCCCTGGTCCCGAACCTCTCGCGCACGACCTTCCCCTACCGGCGCAGCCCTCCTCGTCTCGAGGTCGGGTACGGGCTCGCCATCCACAACCCGCTCCTCGGCACGGAAAGGGTCGTGGCGCGGGCCATCGGCGACGCCCTCACCCAGGCCGTTCACCAGCGCAAGACGGACGAGCTGGTGGTGCTGGAGCGGCTCCAGGACGTGCTCCTGCGCGACCGCGTGGTGACCGCCTACCAGCCGATCCTCCGCCTCCGCGAGGGGACGGTCATGGGCTTCGAAGCCCTCTCGCGGGGGCCCAGGGGCTCGGGCCTCGAGCCCGCGGACGCCCTCTTCGGCGCGGCCACCGACCACGGCCTGCTCGTCGAGCTCGACCGCCTGTGCCGGAAGCGCGCGCTGCTCTCGTCCGGCCGCATTCCCTCGAACGCTCGGATCTTCGTCAACACCCTTCCCGCCACCCTGCGCGATCCCCAGTTCCGGGGCAAGCCCCTCATCGACTTCCTGGACAAGGCCCAGGTGGCTCCCGCGCGGATCGTCATCGAGATCACGGAGAAGCTCGTGATCGACAACTACGGGCTCTTCCGGGAGACCATGTCCTATTTCACCGACCTCGGGATGGCGTTCGCGGTGGACGACGTGGGCGCCGGTTACTCGGGTCTCGAGTCCATCGCCCGGCTGAAGCCCGACTTTCTCAAGATCGACACCGCCCTCGTGCGGGACGTCCACTCGAGCTCGGTGAACCAGGCGATGGTGAAGGCCATCGTGGCCATCGGCCACGGCATCGGGGCCTCGGTCATCGGGGAAGGGATCCAGGCGGAGGAAGAGAGCCTCGCCCTGCGCGCGATGGGGGTGGACTTCGGGCAGGGGTTCCACCTGGGCCGCCCCGACACCGGCCCGGAGCCGAGCTGAGGCCGGCTAGGAAGCACCCTCCGTGGAAGGAAGGGCACCCTCCTCCACGAACTTGCAGCGGGCGCGGGCGAAGCGCACCTCGTCGCCGTGGCGCAGCTCACGCTCGCTGACCGCGGCGCCGTTGACCCTCGTGCGGTTCGTCGAGCCCAGGTCGAGGACGAAGTAGCGACCGTTACGCCGCTCGATGCGGGCGTGGTTGCGCGAGACCAGGGCCTCGTCGACGCGGATGTCCGCCTCCTCGTCGCGGCCCACGGTGAGGACCTCGGCCTCGAGCGGGAACTCGACCTCGAATCCATCCTTCCGGAGCCAGACGAGCTTCGCGGGTTTGGGCGACGAGGCGCTCAGGGCGTCGCGCTCCGCCGTGCGGCCAGGGGAGCCACCGCGGGCCCGTCGTTGTTGAAGAGGGTCGCGTCCTTCTGGGCGGCCGCGGCTTTGAAGGCCTCGATGGCCTGAGGCCGATAGTTGAGGCGGTCGAGGGCCACCCCCATGTAGTAGAGAGCCGTCCCCTGGGAGAGGCCCGGCCGCTGGGGAAGCTCGGCCTTGGCCTTGGTGAGGTGCTCGTGCGCCGTGGCGAACTCCAGGAAGTGCATGGAGCAGAGCGCGAGGTTGAGCCGGGCGAAGGCGGCTTGCTCCGTGCCCGGGTAGCCTTCGACCTGCTGCCGGAGGTCCATCATGACCTTGTTGTAGAGGAGAGTGGGCTCGAAGAGCGGGATCTCCTGGGGGGTCTCCGACAGCGTGAGCTCCACCGTGCGCGAGCCCGATGCTCCCTTCACGTCGATGGAAAGCTTGTCTTTCGCCTTCTTCTGCTCGACCAAAGAGAGCACCGCGGCGGTCGCCTTGATCGGCTTCCCTTCGGCGCCGGTCACGACCTCACCGGGCTGGATGCCCGCCTGCGCGGCCGGGCTCCCGGGGACGGCGCGAAGCACGGGAACGCCCTCGTGCAGGAGCGTGTCCACGGTGATGAGCCCGCTCCAGGGGCGATAGACGGTGGCGCGCTGGTCGATCTTGGACACGAAGCGCAGGTAGGAAGCCGCCTCGGCGAAGTTGACCTCTCCGGGCTCCGCGACCGCGTTGCCGGCCGCGAGCAGGTACAAGACGGCGGTGCGTTGGAGCTGGGCCTCGGGGAGCACCGCCACCAGGAAGCCTTGGACGTCGAGGGCCAGCGCCAGCTTCTCGGTCACCTTGAGGACCACGTCGGGATCGACGCCCGCTCCGGCGACGAGCGCCTTTCTCGTCACCTTCTCCCCGTCGAGAACCCGATCGACGCTCTCGCGGGGCGGCACGATGAAGTTCAGGCTCGTGATCTTCTGCAGGTTCTCGCGGATCTTCTCGTCGGCGTCCGCCAGCACGCGCTCGCCGGCGGGGGTGTCGGCCACACTCCCGAGAAAGGCCAGGCTCGGCCGGATCGGACAGTCGAGAGTGAGGGACTCGTCCTTGCCCAGGGTAAAGTCCTTGATGAACTTGCCGGCGGTACTGTGCTTGACCTCGAGGTGGATCTTGCCCGAGCAGACCCCCGGGATCTCGGCGGGGGTCAACCCCTTCGCCTCGCCGTTCAGGAAGATCTTTCCGCCCGGGGGCTCGGACGTGAGCTGCAAGGACCCTTGCGAGTCCTCCATCTTGATGGGCTCGATCTCGTAGTCCTGGGCCAAGGGAGTGGGCAGGGTTCGGCGAACGGTCTCGTAACAACGACGACGCAGCTCCACGATGTGGGAGCCGAGCGAAAGGTTTGTCACCTCGGTGCGGGCCGAGGCCCGCGAGGGCTCGAGGCCCTTGCCCCGGGCCATCTCGTAGAACTCGGGGACCAGGGTGCCCCCCGTGGTCAGGCGCAACTCGCCGTCGACCCAGACCTCGACCCCGGCCGGCTCGGTGATGAGGAGGATGCTGGCCAGGGTCCGGACGAGGGTGACCTCGAGGGCCTTGGTTTCCTTGGGAGCGATGCTGACCGCCTGGGTCTCGCTCTTGTGGCCCTCCTTCGTGACCTCCACGGTGTAGTCGCCGGCCAGGACCTCGAGGGGGAAGAAGGGGGTGAGCCCGAGCTCCGTTCTGCGGTCGCCGCCCGAGATGAGCGTCACCTTGGCTCCTGCCGGCGTCGAGGAGACCGCGAGGTAGCCCACGAGCGACTTCTTCACGAGGTTGTAGACCTCGATGACCTTGGGCGAGACCTTCTCCTTGTTGAGCGTGTAGTCGGGCTTGATCTGCACGAGCTGGCGGAAATCGGCCGAGGCCTTCTCCTGGAGGCCGATGCTGAAATAAGCCCGTGCCCGCAGCTCATAAGCCTGGACCAGGATGTCCCGCCCGCGCACGGGAAGGCCGCTCTGACGCTCGACACCCTCCAATCGGCCGATGATGTCGTCGAAGAGCACGATCGACCGGCTCTGGTTGGGCCCTTCGAACTCGGCGATGGCCCGGGCAAGCTGGTCCTGCGCGGCCTGGACCTCGCGCACTCCCGGATCCGGGGCGCCGGCGGGCGGCGGCTCCTGCGCGGGCAGGGCACCGACGGTCTTGGCGAGGACCAGGAAGACCAGCAGCAGACGTCGCACGTTCACCCTCCTCCTTCAGCGATACTTGAGGATCTTCTCCGCCTTGTCGTCCCACACCAGGATCGCGCCGGTGGGGTCGAGGGTCAGGGTCTTGGGCCGGCGCAGCTCGGCGCCCGAAAGGGTGTGGAGCAGCTGGCCCTGGGGGGAGAAGATCAGCACGCCCAGCTCTTCGTCGGCGACGTAGGCGTTTCGGAAAGGGTCGATGGCCACGTCCACGGGCTTGCGCAGGCCCGTGGGACCCACCGTGCGCTGGAGCTTGCCGGTCTCGTCGTACACCCGCACCGTCTTCTCGTTGCGGTCGAGCATCACGATCCCGCCTTCCCCGTCCACGAACAGACGCGTGATCTCGCGCTCCTTCGCGTCCTTCGGGTCCGGGAAGGTCGACTGGAACTCGGAACGCGTGTTGAACCGGTAGACCTTGTTGCGCTTCTCGTCGGCCACGAGGATGCTGCCTCCGGGGGTGACGGCGGCGGCGTTGATCTTCTCGAGGGGCTCGGGCACCGGCTTGTCCGACGGAATGGTGAAGCTCTTGATGTCCTTCGTCCCCACCCGTACCGCCAGACGAGCCGTAACCACGATCTGGCCTCGCGGATCGAGGGAGAGGGCCCGGGGCTCTTCGGCCGGGATGCTCGGCCCGGGCTTGCCCGACGGATCGAGGGGCACCGTGCTCTTCGTCTTCTCGGACGCGATCCAGAGCACCCCCTGGGGGGTCATGAGGATCGCGCGCACGTCCTTCGACAGGTCGCCGACCCCGACGTTGTACCCGGTGTCCTGAGCGAACGTGGGCTTGCCATACCCATACAGCCGGTAGAGGGCGGTCGTCCGCTCGAGGGCCCGCGCGGCCCATTCGCTCTCCGGGAAACGGTTGCGGACGCGTTGGAACTCCTCCATGGCCTGGAGGGGCTCGCCGAGCAGGGCCAGGCCCTGCCCCACCAGGTACTGCGCGGCGGGGGCGGCGTCGCTGCTCGGGTACTCGAGGAAGACGCGGCGCGCCACGTCGACGGCTTCGGCGTAGCGTCCCGCTTTGCGGTAGACGAGGCCCTGGGCGTGGAGCGCTTTCGGCACCCAGTCGCTCTTGGGATAGAGGCGCAGCACGCGCGTCAACTGGGCCAGCGCGTCCTCGAGCTCGGCGGCCGTGGTCGCGCGGCTCAGGGTCAGGAGGCCCAGGTTGTAATAGGCGCCGGGCGCGGCCTCGCTCGTCGCGTACTGCTTCGCGACCTGATCGAAGGAGGCCCGCGCCTTCTCCACGTCCCCGTCGACCTCCAGGCGGTAGCGGCCGATCTCGAGCAACGCGGGACCGATCGAGTCGGTGCTCGCGAAGCCCGCCACGATGGTGTTGAAGTTGTCGAGGGCCTGCTTGAGCTTTCCTTGCGCCCAGTAGGCTCGCCCGTCCTCGAGCAGGCGGCGCGCCTGCTGCTGCTGGTCGGGCAGGTCCTGGGCGGAGGCCGCGGCGGCGGCGACCGCGAGAGAGGCGGCGAGAACGCAGTTAAGACGCAACCCTCACTCCTTCCGTCCGGTGACGAATGCCGAGCCATTCCGAGGGACCTCGACCGTCTGCTCGCTCTTGCCGCCGTCGGGCCACTTGAAGCCGACGACGCGCGGGCCCGCGGCGACGGGCCGGTCGAGAATCGGCGGATAGTCCACGAAGGTCCCGTCCACGAAGACCTGACAGTTGTCGGGGCTGGCGCGGACGTTCAGCTTGCCGAGACCCGGCGCTTCGACCGTCACCTCTCCCCCGGGGGGACGGTCACCGCCTGGTCGGACCTCAGGAAGTAGGTCGAGGCGACGAGGGTGACGACTTGCCGGCCCGCGGGGACCGAGACGTGGGCTTGCGCCTGGCCCCGGGAGAGGACGCGGCCCTTCCAGAGGACGTCGACCGGATAGGAGGAGACGACCCCGATCGCGCCCATCGGGCCTGCGGACTCGAGCTTGACCCGGAGCTCGGACGGCGTCTGGCCTGCGGCCACCACGACATCCTTCGAGCCGTACCCTTCGAGACCCACCGTCACCCGATGCTCGGAAGCACCGTCGAGTGTGATCTCGAGGGGAGTGACCCCCTTCACCGGCTTGCCGTCGACCGCGACCGAAGCCCCTGGTGGCTCACTGACCACGGCGAAGGCGGCGATGGCGCCTTCGAGGGTCACGCTCACCACTTCGCCCGCGGCGAGCGGCAGCTTCACGACACGGCTCACCTCCCGCAAGCCGCGCTTGCGGAAGGTCAGGCTCACCTGCCCGGGCCAGGGCTTGGGCAGGACCAGCTCGCCGTCGGTGACGAGGCCCGTCTCCTTGCCGTCCACGAGCACGATGGCACCCGCGGGGACCGACCGCACGGGAACCCGCAGGTCGGCGGCGACGGGCGGGGGCTCGGCCTTCGGGCCGCCGCGGAGGAGCCAGCCCGCGGCCAGGGCCAGGACCAGGAGCGCGAGGCCGCCGAGGATGGCCGCCTTGCGGCCGGTCGGGGCGGGAGCCGCGGTTCGGGGTGGCTCGGCCGCCTCGCGCGCCTGAAGAACGGTTGGGGGTATCGAGGTCGCCGCTTGGGCCGTCGGCGGAACAGCCGCATCGCCCCGCCGCGTCGGCGGAACCTGGAACGTCGCCTCGAGCTCCGGGAACACGGCGGTGGGCGGCTCGGGCGGGGCCTTGCGCCGCTCGATCTCCCGCGTGGCGCCGCGGAGCGCCCGGCGGACCTCCACGGAGGTCGTGTGCTCGACCGATAGCTTCCGGAGCCGCGCGAGGCCATCCTCGGGCTTTCCTTCCTTCAGGAGGCGCTTCGATTGCTGGAGGGCCTCCACCACTTCGGGGGAGAGGCTCGGGTTCGTGGCGCTCGCCTGGGCCCGCACCACCTTCGCGAGCTCGTCCGCGAACGCGGCCGCGGTCGGGTAGCGGCCCTCGGGCAGCTTGGCCAGGGCCCGACTCACCACCTCGTGCATGAGCGGGTTCCCGCCGAGGGCCTCGACGTCGAGCTCTTCCGGCTCTTCGTTCACGATCTTGTAGAGGATCTCGGTCGCGCCCGGGCCGCGAAAAGGGCGGTGCCCGGCGAGGAGCTCGTAGAGGATCACCCCCGCCGAAAACACGTCGCTTCGCCCGTCCAGCGGCCGACCCCGCACCTGCTCCGGGCTCATGTAGTGGACGGTCCCCACCATCATGCCGCTCTTCGTGAGGTTCGTCCCTCCGAGCTTGGCGATCCCGAAGTCCATGATCTTGGCCGTGCCGTCGTCGAGGAGACGGATGTTGCTGGGCTTGATGTCCCGGTGGACGACACCGTGCTCGTGAGCGTAGGAGAGCCCGCGGCAGATCTGGATCACGATCTCGAGCTTCTCCTGGAGGAGCAGGGGCTCTCCCGTCCGCATCAGGGTCTCGAGGTCGGTCCCCGAGAGGAGCTCCATCGCGATGTAGGGCACACCGCGGTCCTGGGAGAGCTCGAACACGGTGACGATGTTGGGATGCTGGAGCTTGGCCGCAGCCTTGGCCTCGATCTCGAAGCGCCGCCGACTCTCCTCGTCGAGGGTCCCCTCGGTGGTGAGCGTCTTCAAGGCCACCTCGCGCTCGAGGGTCTCGTCGAGGCCGCGATACACCATCCCCATCCCACCGCGGCCGATACGGCCGATCACCCGGTAGCGGCCGATGCGAATCTGCGGCTTCGCGGTGGGATCGGGCAGCATCGCTTTATTCTTCGAATTTCAGCAGGACCACCGTGATGTTGTCCTCGCCGCCCTGGGCGTTGGCCGCGGCCACGAGGTCCGTCGCCGCGCGCTCGATGTCGCCCGCGGCTTCGGCCAGGATCGCCTCGATCTTCGGGTCGGGCACCATGGTGGTGAGGCCGTCCGAGCAGATCAGCAGGATCTCTCCCGGACGCATGACCCGGGACTGCACGTCGACGGCCAGGTCGAGCTTGCCCCCGAGGGCACGGGTCACCACGTTGCGCAGGGGATGGCTCCGGGCCTGATCCGCCGAGATTACCCCGCTTTGGATCTGCTCGTTGACCCACGAGTGGTCGGTGGTGAGCTGTGTGAGCTGGCCCTCGCTGAAGAGATAGGTCCGGCTGTCGCCGACGTGGCCCAGGTTGGCCTGGTCGCCGTCCACGAGCACCGCCGCCACCGTGGTGGCCATGCCCTCGAGGTCGTTCCGTTCCTTGGTGGCGTCGAGGACCTTGCGATTGGCGTGGCGGATCGCGGTCTTCAGCCGGTTGCCGTCGTAGGAGATGTTCTCGTCGAGGCCAAAGGGCCAGGTGATCTCCTCGTCGCCGCTGGTGAGACAGATGAACTCGTTGATCGCGTCCACCGCCACCTTCGACGCTACTTCGCCCGCCGCGTGTCCGCCCATGCCGTCCGCGACCACGAAGAGCTTCTGCTCGGGGTTGACGCAGAAGCTGTCCTCGTTCCCCTTGCGCTTCTTGCCCACGTCGGTGACGGCCTGGCACTTGAGTTTCATGGATGTCCTGCGCTCAGGCCGGGCCGAGGTTCTCGGAGACTCGGCGGGCCAGCGGCTCTTTGGGATCGATACGCAAGGCCTGCTCCACCGCCTTCTGGGCGCGAAGGCGCAGCCCCTGCTTCAGGAACAGTGCGGCGAGCTCGGCATGGAAGGAGGCGGAGCCCGGAGCGAGCTGGACCGCGCGCTCGAGGGCCTGGATGGCCTCGCGGGCGGCGGGAGGATGGCGACCGAGGGCCCGGCCCAGGACCGCGTGATAGCGCGCTTCGTTGGGCGCGTGATGGACCGCCGCATGCAGCGCGGTCACCGCGTCCTGGAGCTGGCCCGCCTCGAGCATCTGCAAGCCGCGGGCGTACGCCTCCTGGGCGATCTCGGCCGGGCTCACGGGCTTCGGCCGCTCCACCTCGGCGTCGTACTCGCGACGGCTGCTTTCGTTTTGCAGCGTATTGAAGGCGGTGGTGAGGTCCTGGAAGGAGCGCTGGGCCCGGGCCTTCTCCGCGGGATCCGAGAAGCGGTCGGGGTGCTTCTCGCGGGCGAGGCGCAAGTAGGCCTGGCGCACCTCCGCCGTGGTGGCGGTGCGGCCGACTCCCAGGAGCTCGTAATAGTTCGGCATGGAAGCTCAGTGCTTGGCCATGTCACCCGACGGCGTCCGCACGAAGCGCTGGGCCTGCTTGCGGATGGCTTCGGGAACGTTCCGGTCCACGGCCAGGCTCTTGAGGTCGCGCGGGTTGAGACGCGAGACCATCCCGAGCGAGATGGCGAGCGGAGTTCGGGGGTTGCGAACGAGGTTGGAGATGACGCCGTAGCGCTTGGTCCACTCGCGATGGTTGCCGATCTGTCTCAAGACCGCGTCGGAGACGTTCTTCATGGAGGCGAAGGACTCGATCTCGGCGTCGGTGACCTTGGGGCTGCCCAGTACCCCGGCGGCCACGATCCGGTTCGGATCGCGGACCAGGATGGCCCGTTCCTCCCGGGTCCCCTTGAGGGCGGTGATCAGCTTCTCGGCGGCGTCGAGGCGATAGATCTTCTGAACCGCACTGAGCTTCTCCGTCTGCGCTCTCTCCGCCTCCGACAGATAGCGGACGATCGCCTCGTCCTCGGAGATCGGCAGGTCCTCGAAGAGCTCCTCGACCGGCGGGGGCGGAGGGGCCGCCTTCGGCTCGGGGGGCCTGACCGCGGGGGCCGGCTGCTCCCCGATGTGAAAGGTCTCGCGCAACTCGCGCAGACGCCGCTTCTGGTCTTTGCTGAGGTTCGGGTTCGCCTCGATCCCCTCGAGCAGGGTGATGCGGCGCAGCAGGCGGGTCTGGTTGATGACGACCAATTCGGCCAGCTCTTCGGGTAGCTCGCGCGACAACGCCTCGATGGTTTCGTCCGGAAGCGAGGTGTTCTGCAGCGCGACCTCGCGGACTTCCTTTTCCGGGCGAAAGGTCACGGTCCAGGTCAAAACCGATGCCGGGGTCTGGCGGCTCCTTGCGATGGGGACGAGCTCCGCCACGGGGAAAGCGGCCAGGGACTGGCGGGCGGCTTCCTGCACTCCACGATCGGGATCGGCGGTGAGGTCGGTGAGGAGCTCGACCAGGTCCTCGGGCTTGAGGGGCAGCGCCCCCTGCGCGGCCATGAGCCGCAGCTCCTTCGGCACTCCCCCCTTGCGAAACTGATCGACCAGGGGGTTGGTGGCCCGCGCCTCGCTCATATCCGGTTCAGCTGCTGTGCGAGGCCTGAACCGAGGACGCGTCCTGCTGCACCAGGGAAGGGATGTTGTCGCGAGTGATCACGATGTTGCGCTTGACCTCGCCGCTCTTGCCGAGAGGCACTCCCGGGCGATCGTTCACCCGAAAGGCGAGGCCGCCCGCGTTCCCCACGGAGAGCACGATCTGGCCGTGGGCCTCGAGGGTCGCGGTTTCGCCCCCGGCCAGCACACGGTTCAAGACGGTCTGCCCGTCCGCCCGCGCCTCGACCCAGCAGTCCTGCTGGGCCTTCAAGGTGAGCACCAGGCCGTCGGGCGTCCTGACCGCGGTGGCCAGGGGACCGGACGTTCCTTCGGTGGACTCCGCGGTGGTTGCCGCCGGGGCCACAGGCTCCGCAACCGGAGACGGCGCCTGACGAGCGGCGCGATCGGGCGCGCCGCCGAGCTTCAAGGAAAGAACGACGCCAGCCGTGACCACGACCCCGAAGAAGATCAGACCCCGCGGGAGGGCACGCGGCTCGGGCGGGAGCACGGGCGGGGAAGCCACGCGGTGCTCTCCCGCGACGTAGAGGAACTCGGCCACGTAACGTTCGGCATCGAGCCCCAGATAACGCGCGTACTGCCTCACGAACGCCTTGGGAAACAGTCCGCCGGGCAAGAGGTCGACCCGGTCCTCCTCGAGGGCCTTCAGAAACCGCACGCTGATCTTCGTCGCATCCGCGATCTCCCGAAGGCTCACGCCCCGGAGCTCACGCTCCCTGCGAAGGTTCTCTCCGAAAGAGGCCATGCGTTACCGTTCCTGGCTCAACGGTGCGTTTCTTCCTGTTGGCTAAAATAACGGGTCCTTGGACCAAGGCGATTTTATGGGACTGCCCTGAACCGTGTCAAATCGCGTCAAAATGCTATCTGGCTGAGCCCCTGAGAGTTGTTCGGCACTTCCTTCGGGACGTACCTCGAATCCCTACTCGCGGCGGAGACCTGCCCGGCGTTCCACGGTGGCGAGCGCCGCCGCCTGGACCAGGGGGGCCAAGCCTGGAGTGCGGGCTACCCGGATGAGGTCGCCCTTGAGCAGCGAGCTGAGCTGGAGAAGAGCCAGGGGCAGCGGGGTCCGGGGCTGAAGAACGAGGGCCAGGCGCACCGCGTAGTGCTCCTTCCATCTCGGAGAGGCAGCCGCCACTTCGCTCAGCGCGCGCGGCGCGCTGTCCCGCCGCAGGGCAGTCACCAAATCTTCCTCCCGCAGGCGCGGGTTCAGGAGCGCGCTCTCGAGGACCCGCACGTCGGGGTCGGAGAGCAGAGTGGTGATCACCAGAGGGGTCGCGATCTTGGCCAGGGTGATGCGCTCACCCAGGCGCAGGTCGGGCAAGAGATCGCGGAGACTGGCTTCGGCCCGGACGCGCACGGCACCCGGAACGGTCGGACTGATGGCAACCTCGGCGAGATCGCGCCAGTAGAGCGAAGAGACGAGCCGCAGGGAGAGACCGCGGGGCGCCCGCGGGTTCAGGACCACCCGCGCCAGCACGAGCGGCCGCTCCGACCACGGGGGCGTCGTCGCCACGTGCTCCAGGAAGCGGATCGGCAACGCGCGGCGAAGCAGGGCCGCGAGCAGGTTCTCGTCCGGCAGGTGCTCGGCGAGCAAGGCACGGACCGCGGCGGCGTCCTCGCCGGCGCGCAGGACCCCTTGGTACAGCAGGTCCAGGGCCGCGCCGCCCGGTCCAGGCCGCATGGGGCCTCAGGTCTGCTCACCCCTGCCCGTGACGAGCTGCCGCACCTCGTGACACGCCAGGAGGACGTTGACGAGGCCCAGGCCGCTCACCGCGCCACGCGCGACCGGGCTCAGCAGCAGGACCCGCAGGCCAGGGTGGGGCTGCAGCAGATAGTTGGCCTCCCAGAGGGAGGTCCAGGGCGCCAGCACGAGCACGACGCCGACGAGCAAGGAGCTCATGATCGAGAAGACCAGGGTCACGCGGTGTCCGATGTCGCGCGGAGCGAGGCCCAAGCTAGCGCGAGCTGGCTCCCAACTCCCGAACCTTCGTGGCCACGTCGCGGAAGTTGGCGTTCTGCCCGTAGAGATCGGTGAAGATGCTCAAGGCCCGGTCCACCTCGCCCGAGGACTCGTGGGCCATCGCGAGGTCGTACTTGAGACCCTGGTACTCCTCCTCCGAACGTCCCGGGGCGGTCAGCCCCTTCTCGAACCACTTGACCGCGAGCTTCGGCATTCCCTTCTCGAGGAAGCAGATCCCGAGCATGCTGCTGCACTCGAGCAGGCGCCCTTCGTCCTTGGCCGCGAGCTGGAACTCGGCGATGGCCTCGTCGATGAGGCCCATCTCCTTGTAGGCGATGCCGAGGTTGTACCGGGTGTCGTAGTCTTCCTTGCCGAGTTGCTTGTCGACGCCTTTCTTGAACTCCTTGAAGATGTCGGCGAGGCCGGCATCGCCAAAATCGGTCCCCCCCACCGGGGCCTCGACCTCGGCCACGGCCGAGTGGGCCCCGAAGAGGTCGCCGAGCTCGGCCCCCAGATCGATCCCGCCCGAGAATCCTCCCTCCGCGTCCACTTCGCTCTCGCCCAGCGCGGAGGGGAACTCGGGCTCGGGCATGCCCAGGGGCGGCTCCGGCTCGGGCTCGGGTTCCGGCTCCGGCTCCTCCAGGTCGAGCCCGGAAAGCGCGTCCTCCAGCCCGCCGACCAAGGGGGCTTCGGGCGGCGGTTCCTCCTGGAGGAGGTCGGCGGCATCGGGCGTCGCCGTCTCGCCTTCGTCGAACAGCTCGACCTCGCTCCTGCGGGCCGGCGCGGGGGCAACGAGCGAAGGCGCGGGGGCGCTGTCGAGGCCCAGCTCGGCTCGCTTGGCAGCGACGGCGGGGTGATCGGGATAGCGCAGGTGGATCTCGTGGAGAGCGTCCTTGGCGTCGTCCACGAAGCCCAGGGAGATGAACTCCTCGGCCTCGGCCAAGACACGCTGGAGATCGGCGGGCACGGCGCTGTCGGCGCCGGTCTTCGCGGCCACGGCCGACCGGCGCAAGGGGGGCGCGGGCGGGGGCGAAGCGACCCTGCGAGGCGCGACGCGGGCCGCGGCGGGCTTGGCCGCGACCGGTGCCGGTTTCGCCGCCGGCACGACTGGAGGTGCGGGGACCGGCTTTCGCGGAGGAGGAGCGGGCTCGGGCTCGGGCTCCTCCAGCGAGAGCGTGGCCTCGTCCTCGAACGAGATCGACTCCTCGTCCTCGAACGATGGAGCCAGAGCCTCCGCGGCCGGGGCCTCCTCGACCGACCCGCCGGCTCCCGTGGTTTCGGCGACCGGGATCTCCGCGGGCTCCTCATCGAGAAATTGCCCGGACAGCTCCTCTCCGCCCGCGTCCCCGAGGTCGAGCTGGGGTAACCCTCCCCCGCCCTCGTCCGGGACGTCGAGGGCCGGCCCGTCGAGGCCGGACTCCTCCACCTCGAGGGGGATCTCCTCGTCCGCGGCTTCCTCCTCGAGCTCGAAGGCCGCGACCGGCCCCGGGGCCGGGGTGGCGGGCGGAGCCACGGGCGGAGCCGCGATCGGCACGGCTTTGGGGGCCGGGGCCTCGACCGGAGCCGGGGCCGGCGCCGCAGCCTTCGGGGAAAGGGTTTCGGCTTCGGCTTCGGCTTGCGCGGCGGCCGCCTCGTTCCCCTTCAGGCGGTGGATCTCGGCTATCGCGAGGACCTGCTCGACGGCCCTGTCGGTCTGGCCCTTCTCCTTGAAGATGTCGCGCAGCTCCTGGCGGGCCTCGATGTTGTCCGGGAAACGCGAGATGACCGCGTCGAACTGGTCAGCGGCCTTGTCCACGAGGCCGTACTTGCGGAAGACGCGACCCTCGGCAAGGTGCTCGTCCACGAACTCCCGGTCTTCTTCGGTCAAGGGACCCGACAGCTCGATGCTCGGCCTTGAGGACGCAGGGGAGGTCGTGGGCGCGTCGAGGGTCGGGCCTGGCTCGGGCGCGGCCAGCTCGAAATCCTCCTCCACGAACGAGTCCGGCGGCAACGGAGGCTTCGCCGGCGCGGGCGCGCCGGCTCCCGCCTGGGGCTTGCGCTTCACGAACGCGAGCTTGCTGCGGTGCTGCTCGTTCTGGGGCTCGAGCCCCTGCAGGATCTCGAGGACGGCGGCGGCCTGATCCATCTGGCCCTGGTTGATGTAGGCCTCGGTGAGCTGCGAATAGGTGAGGATGACCGCGCCCTCCTTGCGCAGGAGCCTGTAGACCTCGACCAGCTTGTTGAGGCTCTTCACATGGGCGGGATTTCTCTGGGTCACCTGCTGGAGGAGGACCGCCGCCCGCTCCCCCTCTTTGCGTTCCACGAGGCGTTCGACCACCGGAAGGAACTGCTCGAAGGCCTGATCGAACTGGCCCTGAAGCAGGTACACCCGGCCCATCTGGGTCCGGGCCTCCTGGTTGTCGGGCTCGCGCCCCAGGAGGCGCTTGAAGATGCCCTCGGCCTCGGCGATGCGCTTGGCCCCGAGATAGGCCTCACCCAGCCGGGTCATGGCCTCGGCGTCGTCCGGGGCCCGTTGGGGAGTGTCCTCGAGGCACTGGATGGCCTTCTCGTAGTTCTTCTGGACGATGTGGATCCGGGCCAGCTCGCTGCGGAGCCGCACGCTCCGTGAATCGATCCGAAGGCCCTTCTCCAGGACCTGGAGGGCTTCGGCCAGGTGGCCCTTCCGGTGCAGCTCGTCCGCGATCGCGATGTGCTCCTCGACCGCCTTTTGCGAGTTGCCGTCGCGGGTGTAGAGGTCGGCGAGCTTGCTCCTCACCTTGAGGTCGGACGGATCGATGTCCGCCATCTTCTTGAGCGCGTCGCCCGCCTCGCGGACCTTCCCGCGCTTGATGTACTCGTCGACCACGATCTGGTACTGGCCCTTGGCCTCGACCATGAGGCCTTGCTTGGCGTAGAGGTCGGCCAGGTTGACGTAGGGGTCGAGGGCGCTCGGGTCGAGCTTGTTGATCTGTTTCCAGACCGCGATCGCCTTCAGGAGGAAGCCGTCCCGCGAGTAGAACTCCGCGACCTTCGCGTACTCGCCGCTCGCTTCCTTGTTCTTGTTGAGCCGGACGTAGAGGTCCCCGATCTTCTTGATGGTGTTCCAGTCCCGGGGATTGTCGTCGACGAGCTGCCGGTAGAGCAGGATGGCCTTGTCGACGCGGCCCGCCCGCTCTTCCTTCTCGGCGTCTTGTTTGACCTTGACGGGATTGATCTTGGCCACTCTAGTCGTGCTCGGCCTGGTTCACGCTCAGAACAGCCAACGCTCGGTGCCCTGAAACGTTCGACGATGGATGGCCGACGGGCCCAGGCGACGCAAGGCGGCGCGGTGCGATGCGCTGCCATAGCCCATGTTCCGCGCCAGGCCGTAGCCGGGATGCCGCGCGTCGCACTCCCGCATCATACCGTCGCGGGCCACCTTGGCCACGACCGACGCGGCCGCGATCGAGACGGACAAGGCGTCGCCCTTGACGATCGGCCGCTGGTGCAGGGCGAGCCCGGGAATGGTGAGAGCGTCCACGAGCAGGCAATCCGGCGCGACCACCAGGCCTTCGACGGCCCGGCGCATGGCGAGGAGGGTGGCGCGAAGGATGTTGACGCGGTCGATCTCGGCGGGGGAGGCGATGCCGAGGGCCCAGGCCCGCGCATCCTTGCGGATGCGCAGGTCGAGCCTTTCGCGCTGCCTTTGGGTCAGGCGCTTCGAGTCGTCGAGCCCGTCGGCGTCGAAGGTGGGGCCCAGGATCACCGCCCCCGCCACCACGGGGCCGCAGAGAGCCCCCCGACCGACCTCGTCGACCCCGGCGGGAAGCACGTAGCCTTGCGCGCGCACCTCGTCCTCGAACTCGGTGCCGCAACGAAGCTCGACCCCCCGGTGGACCAGGGGCCGCCTCTTTCGCTCCTTCTCAAGCACCCTCGCCGCCGTCATGCCAGCCACTCCCGCAAACCGGGACGAACCCCAACGACGCGCCGTCCGACCAAGGACGAGCCCGCGGGAGCCTAGGCTCCCCGGACGGCGGTGTCCATCCTCTTCTCCTTGACCCGCGCCGACTTCCCCTTGAGGCCGCGCAGGTAGTAGAGCTTGGCCCGGCGCACCTGCGCCTGCTTCACCACCTCGATCTTCTCGATCGTCTTCGCGTGAAGGGGGAAGATGCGTTCGACGCCCTGCCCGAAGGACACCTTGCGCACGGTCATGGTGGCCCGGGCCCCGGTGCCGCGCAGGCCGATGACGATCCCCTCGAAGACCTGCACGCGCTCGCGCTCGGTCTCCTTGGGCTTGCCCTTGATCTCTTCCTTGACCGTGCTTTCCTTCACGCGCACGTGGACGCGGACGGTATCGCCGGCGGTCAGCCGAGGAAGCCCCTTCTTGAGGTCGGCGGCTTCGGTGCTGTCGATCGGATTCATGGCTTTCGTTCCTACCTTTGAATGACTGCGGTTTCGAGTGTGGAGCCGGACGAGGCGGTCTCGTCGGCGATGTGGCGCAAGAGTCCCTCGTCCTCGGCGGTGAGGCGGGCGCTCGCGAGCAGGTCCGGCCGCCGCTCGAGCGTCGCGCGCAGGGCCTGCTCCTGCCGCCAGCGGCGCACCCGGTCGTGATCACCCGAGATCAGGACCTCGGGCACGGCCCGCCCGCGGACCACGGCGGGACGGGTGTAATGTGGGGTGTCGAGAAGCCCGTCGGCGAACGAATCCTCTTCCGCCGAATCCTGGTCGCCGAGGGCCCCGGGGATGAGCCGTACCGCGGCCTCGATGACGGCGAGGGCCGCCACCTCCCCCCCGGTGAGCACGAAATCCCCGAGGCTCAGCTCTTCGGTGGCCACTCCCTCGCGGACCCGCTCGTCGATGCCCTCGTACCGGCCGCAAAGGAGCACCAGGCGTTCGAGGCCCGCGTAGCGCTCGGCCGTCCGATGGTCGAAGCGGGGGCCCCGGGGCGAAAGCAGGACGACCGCGTCCTTGGCCCCGAGGGTCGGGAATATCCGGTCCTGGGCGCGGAAGAAGGGTTCGGCCTTCATCACCATGCCCGGACCGCCGCCGAAAGGCGCGTCGTCCACGGTGCGGTGCCGATCATCGGTGAAGCCGCGCAGGTCGTGCACGTGGATCTCCACGAGCCGAGCCTCCCGCGCGCGCGCCACGATGCCTTCGGCCACCGGGGCCTCGATCATCCGCGGGAAGATGGTGACGACGTCAACCCGCAACATCGATGAGCTCCGGCGGGGCGGCGACCAGCCGGCCTCCGTGAAGGTCGACTTGCTTGACGAAGGAGGAGACGAGGGGCAACAGGAACTCCCCCTTGGGCCCCCTCACCACCAGCACGTCCGCGCCCGCCCCGGTCTTCAGGATGTCGGCCACGTCCCCGAGGACGGCACCTCCTTCGTCCTCCACCCGCAGCCCTTGCAGCTGGTAGTGGTAGTACGAGCCCTCCGGGAGGACGTCGAGGTCTTCCTCGGGGATGCGGACGTCCATCCCCCGAAGGCGCTCGGCGTCGTCGATGGAATCGACGCCGGCGAGCTTCAGGACGACGCGGTGCTTGTGGGGCCACTGGCCGTCGACCTGCCGCTCCGCGACCGCGTCCCCTTCCGCGGGCAGGAACACCCTGCGCAACTCGGCGAAGCGGCCGGGCCGATCCGAGAAGGGCTCCACCACCACTTCCCCTTTTCGCCCCTGGGGCTTCACCACGCGGCCTATGGTGATGAGAGCGCTGAAGGCGCGAGCGGGGGTCATCCCAGAACCTCGAGGGAGCAGCTCTCGGCCCGGCGCGCCGCCACCGCCTGCATCACGGTGCGCAGCGCGTCGATCGTCCGCCCGCCACGGCCGATCACCCGGCCCCGGTCGGCGGGCGCCACCTCGATCTCGAGCCTCACCACCCCGTCCTCGGACCTCTCGCGCACGGACACACGTCCCGCGTCCTTCACGAGGCCCTGGGCGAAGAGGGAGAGGAGCTCCTTCACGAACCTGCCCTAAGCGTCCGCCTTGCGCTTCAGGAGGCTCCGCACCGTGTCCGAGGCCCGAGCCCCCTTGCCGATCCAGTACTGCGCGCGCTCGGCGTCGATCTTGACCACCGCGGGGTCTTTCCGGGGGTCGTAGTGCCCCAGGATCTCCACGAAACGACCGTCCCGCCACGACCGCGAATCCGCCACCACCACGCGGTAGTACGGCCGCTTGGTCGTCCCCGTCCTTCTCAACCTGATCGAAAGCATCGTCGTCCTTTCAACGAAACTGGGGCACGCGCGAGGCGAAGCGCTTCATCGCCTTCGCACCCCCCGACATCCCCTTCATGAGCTTCCTGGCCTGCACGAACTGTTTGAGCAGGCGATTCACGTCTTCCACGGCGTGCCCGCTGCCCTTGGCGATGCGCTTGCGACGGCTGCCGTTGATGACCGCCGGCTCGCGTCGCTCGCGCGGGGTCATGGAGTCGATGATGGCCACCGCGCGCCGCATCTCCCGCTCCCCCGCGTCCACGTCGACGCCCTTCAACGAGCCCATGCCCGGCAGCATCGAGAGCACCTGGTCGAGCGGCCCCATCTTGCCGAGCTGCCGCAGCTGGTCGCGGTAGTCCTCGAGGGTGAACTCGCTCTTGCGCAGCTTCTTGACGAGCGCTTCGGCCTGCTCGCGGTCGACGAAGGCCTCGGCCTTCTCGATGAGCCCGAGCACGTCGCCCATGCCCAGGATCCGCCCGGCCATGCGGGCCGGGTCGAAGGGCTCGAGCGCGTCCACCTTCTCGCCGAGACCCGCGAACTTGACCGGACACCCCGTAACCGCGGCCGCGGAGAGCGCGGCGCCGCCGCGCGCGTCGCCGTCGAGCTTGCTGAGCACGATGCCGGTGATCCCGATCCGGCGATGGAACTCCTCGGCGCTCCGGACGGCGTCCTGGCCAGTCATGGCGTCGGCCACGTAGAGGACCTCGCTGGGCAGGGCGATGGCCTTCAGGTCCTGAAGCTCGGACATCAAAGCATCGTCGATGTGGAGACGGCCGGCGGTGTCGACGAGCACGAAGTCGTGGCCCACCGCCCGGGCTTCCCGCAGGGCCGAGTCGAGAATGGCCCGCGGCTCCGTCAGGGCTTCGGGATGATGGACCTTCTGCCCGGCCTGTTCGCCGACCTTCTGGAGCTGCTCCCGGGCCGCCGGCCGGTAGACGTCGGTCGAGACCAGCAACGGGTGGTGGCCGCGGGACTTCAGCCAGCGCCCGAGCTTGGCGGTGGTGGTGGTCTTGCCGGATCCCTGGAGGCCGGTCATGAGCACGACCGAGGGCGGCTTGGGCGAGACCTCGATCTTCACGGGTGCGCTGCCCCCCAGGAGGGCGATCATCTCGTCGCGCACGACCCGCAGGACCGCCTGGTCGGGGCTGAGGCTCTTCAGGATCTCCTGGCCGGTGGCCTGCTCGCGCACTCGCCCTATGAGCTGCTTGACCACCCGGAAGTGCACGTCGGCTTCGAGCAGGGCGAGGCGAATCTCTCGGAGCGCCGCGTCCACGTGGGCTTCGGACAAGGTGCCCTGACCACGCAGCGACTTGAAGATGCCCTGTAGCCTTTCGCTCAGCGATTCGAACACGAACTCCGCCCCTTGTGCCGGCCGGCAGTCTGACAAAGAGATTAAGGCCCGAGGCGACCCGAACGAACTCCTTGGGTCAAACCACGGTAACGGTTGATGTTAGGGCAGGAGCCGGTTGTTGTCAAACCTAACCCGAGGGCCGCGAGCGGGTTAGGGCCGAAGACCAGGAGTCCGGCGGGTGGGTGCTACACCCTCCTCAAGAGGTGCCCGAGCTTCTCTTTCTTGGTCTTCAAGTAGCGCCGGCTCTCGTCGGAAGGCGCCACTTCGAGCGGCACCCGTTCCACGATCTCGAGCCCGTACCCCTCGAGCCCGACGAACTTCCGCGGGTTGTTGGTCATGAGGCGCATCCGCCGAACCCCGAGCTCCACGAGGATCTGGGCCCCGATGCCATAGTCCCTCTGGTCGGCCTTGAAGCCGAGGGCCTCGTTGGCTTCGACCGTGTCCTGGCCCTGGTCCTGGAGCTGGTAGGCCATGATCTTGTGGACGAGGCCGATGCCCCGCCCCTCCTGCCCGAGGTACAGGAGAACGCCCTTTCCCGCCTTCTTTATGATGTCCAAGGCCTTGTCGAGCTGGTCCCCGCAGTCGCACCGGGTCGAGTGGAAGATGTCTCCGGTCAGGCACTGCGAGTGCACCCGCACCAGCACGTCTTCCTCGGGGTCGAGGTCCCCCATGACCAGGGCCACGTTCTGCTGGCGGTCGATCAGGCTCTCGAAGGCATGGATCCGGAAGGCGCCGTAGGTCGTGGGCAGGTTCGCCTCGGCGATCTTCCGCACGAGCCGCTCGTGGCTCATTCGGTGGCGGATCAGCTCCTTGACCGTGATCATCTTGAGGTCGTGATCACGGCAGAAGAGCTGGAGCTCGGGCAGGCGGGCCATGGTCCCGTCTTCGTTCATGATCTCGCAGATGACTCCCGCCGGGTAGAGCCCGGCGAGGCGGGCGAGGTCCACCGCCGCCTCCGTCTGCCCCGACCGCTGGAGCACGCCGCCCGGCACCGCCCGCAGCGGGAACATGTGTCCCGGCCGGGCCAGGTCTTCGGGCCGAGTCGAAGGATCGATGGCGGCGAGCACGGTGCGCGCGCGGTCGGCCGCGGAGATCCCGGTGGTGGTTCCCTTCTTGGCCTCGATGGGAACACAAAAGGCGGTGCCGAACTTGGCGCTGTTCTCGTCGTCTTGCACCATCAGCGGGATGCGGAGCGCGTCCAGGCGGTCGCCGGTCATGGGCAGGCACACGAGGCCGCGGCCGTGGCGGGCCATGAAGTTGATGACGTCGGGGGTCACCTTCTCGGCCGCGATCGTGAGGTCGCCCTCGTTCTCGCGGTCCTCGTCGTCGATGACCACGAGCATCCGGCCCGCCCGGATCTCTTCGATGGCTTCGGGGATCGTGCAAAACGGCATGGCCGGCATGGCTCTTCGGGCCTCGGTCAGCCCTCCCGTTTCACCAGGAGGCGCTCCACATATTTGGCGACGACGTCGGCTTCCAGGTTCACGGGATCGCCGGGCCCGAGATCCCGGAGGCTCGTCTCGTCCAGTGTATAGGGGATGAGCGCCACTGTGAAGGCGCGCGGGCGGAGGGCGGCCACGGTCAGGGAGACGCCGTCCACGGCGACCGATCCCTTCTCCACGAGGTAGCGCTCGAGGGCCTCCGGGACCTCCAGGGACAGCTCGGCCGAGGCCCCGAGCCAGCGCAGCTCCAGGACGGTGCCCACCGCGTCGACGTGGCCCTGCACGATGTGGCCGTCGAAGCGCCCGTCGGCCCGCAAGGGACGTTCCAGGTTCACCCGCGCCCCGGGGCGAAGGCGGCGCTCGAACGCGGTTCGGCGCAGGGTCTCTTCGGTCAGCTCACAGGTGAAGCCGGAGGGATCGGCCTCGATGGCGGTGAGGCAGCAGCCCGCGACGGCGATCGAGCCTCCGACGTCGAGGTCCGCGGTGACGCGGCGGGCCGCGATACGCACCGTGAGGACGTCGCCCCGGCGCGTGGCGCTCTGGACGAGGCCGGTCTCTTCCACGATTCCGGAGAACATGCTCTCAGCTCCTCAGTCCGCGGCTCTTCCGCGAACCGCCCTTCGGAGACCACAGCTCGGGAGCCGCGAGCGCAGGACCGACCAGGCGAAGCGCGTCGCGGAGACGCTTCGGCTCCGGGCCGCCGAACGCCGGGAGGCTCGTGCGGCCTCCGAGCAGGATCGGAGCACGGAAGAGGGCCACCTCGTCGACGAGGCGGGCGGCCAGGAACGATCCCAGGACCTCGGAGCCGCCTTCGACCATGAGGCTGCGGACACCCACGTTCCAGAGCGCCCTCATCGCCCATCGCGTCCCTACGCGGCCCGCCGACTCGGAGTCGACGAGAACGGTGACTCCCAAGGTCTCGAGCGCCCGCCGACGCCTCGCGCGGCCCCGCCCGCAGAGAACGACCACGGGCGCCGTGTGGACGGTACGGACGAGACGGCTCGCCAGGGGGAGGCGCAGACGCGAGTCGAGAACGACGCGCAAGAACGGCCGTTTCGTCCTCGGCAAGGGCAGGAGCATCGGGTCGTCGGCGAGGACGGTACCGATGCCGACCAGCACGCCGTCGTGGTGGCGGCGCAGGGCGCGCGCGTCTCGCCTCTGCGCCGGCGTCGTGATCCATCTCGATTCACCCGAGGCGGTCGCGATGCGGCCGTCCAGGGTGAGGGCGGCCTTCAGCAGGACGAAGGGCCTGCCCTTCTCCTGCGCGATCACGAACCTGCGGTTGAGAAGCCGGGCCTCGTGGCCAAGGACGCCGTTCGTGACCGCGATCCCCGCCCGGCGGAGGACGCGGAGACCTCGGCCCTGCACCGCGGGATTCGGGTCGCGCATGGCCACCACCACGCGCCGCAGGCCCGCAGCCGCCACCGCAGGAGCACAAGGCGGCGTGCGCTTGGCGAGGTGCGCGCAAGGCTCGAGGTTCACGTAGAGGGTAGCCCCACGGGCCCGTGACCCCGCGCGATCGAGGGCGACCCTTTCCGCGTGGGGACCCCCCGCCCGCTCGTGCCAGCCCTCTCCGACCACGAGGCCCCTCCGCACGATCACGCAGCCGACCATCGGGTTCGGGTTCGTCTCTCCCGAACCACGCTCCGCCAGCTCGAGGGCCCGGCGCATGAACCTCTGATCCTCGGCGGCCACAACTGGAGTCTACCCGACCAGGTTGAAGGCGAAGGCTTTGGGGTCGAAGGGCAGGAGATCCTCCGCGGTCTCTCCGACTCCGACGTAGCGGATGGGGACGCGGAGCTCGCGAACCACCGCCACCGCCACGCCTCCCTTGGCGGTGCCGTCGAGCTTGGTGAGCACGAGGCCGGTCACGGCCGCCGCCTTCGTGAACTCGCGGGCCTGGGCCAGGCCATTGCTCCCCACCGTGGCGTCGAGGACGAGCAGGGTCTCGTGGGGCGCGCCTTCCATCTCCTTGCTGGCCACCCGCGCCATCTTCTCGAGCTCCGACATGAGGTTGCCCTTGGTGTGGAGGCGACCCGCGGTGTCCACCACCACGGCATCGTGGGCCCGGGCGCGGGCCGCCCGCAGGGCGTCGGTGAGCACCGACGAGGGGTCGGCCCCGGCCACACCACGATGAAAAGGGCTCCCTGAGCGCTGGGCCCAGATCTCGAGCTGGGCGTCCGCCGCGGCCCGAAAGGTGTCGGCCGCGCAGAGGAGGCAGGTCTTGCCCTCCCGTGTCCAGATCTGGGCCAGCTTCCCTGCGGTCGTCGTCTTGCCTGCTCCGTTGACCCCGACCAGGAAGACGACCCACGGCTTCGACGAGAAAGGGACGCGACCCGCGGGAAGCTCGAGGGCCCTGCGCACCTCGTCGCGCAGGAGGTCGAGCATCGCGGCTTTGCCCCCGCCCGCGATTTGTCCGCTCCGGGCCCGCAGCTGCTCCATGGCCTCCGCCACGGCCGGGAGCCCGAGATCGGCCGCGATCAGCGCCTCCTCCACTGCGTCCAGATCGGCCACGTCGAGGGGTCGCCGTCCCCGAACCAGGTCTTCGAGCGGGGTGTTGAGGGCGAGGCGCGTGCGCGAGAGGCCGGCCTTGAGGCGGTCGAGGGCACCCATCACGGGAACGTGGAAGCGGGCCTCACAGCTCGGCGTTCAGCTCTACCCGGGCCTGGGCCGAGTGCCACAGGCACACGGCGAGGCTCGCTTCCGGGGCCAGGGAGACGATGAGGTAGTAGTCGTCCTTGAGCGCGGTGAGCGCGATCGTTCCCAGGGCGTAGCGACAGCAGAACTGGTCGATGCGCCCGATCTCGTGGCGCTCGGCCGCGCGCCGGGCGGTGGCGAAGGCGATGCCCTGATAAGCGCCGATCAGCCGGTGGCGCATGTCCTTGGCTCCAGCCTCGACCACGACCTCCCCGTACGCGTCGAGCAGGAGGGCGGCGTGGGCGCCGGCCACCGCGCGCAGGAGCCGCTCGAGGATCAGGAGGTAAGGCAATCTTCGACCCGGGCGGCGCTACTTGGGAACGGTCTTCAGCACGGTGGCAGCCCGGCGGCCCCAGGCTCCGGCGGGATCCTTCTTGATCGCCGACTCGAGCTGTACCCGCGCTTCCGTGAAGCGCCCGGCCTTCAGCAAGACCTCGCCCAGGCCGGTAAGGAGGGCCGGGTCGCCAGGCGCCTCCCGGACTCCGGCTTCGAGCTGCGCGATCGCGTCGTCGAGACGGCCGGTCGCGGTGAGCGCGTCGGACACCCCGAGGTACGGGTCCGCGTAGATCTTGTTGCGCGCGATCGACGACTGGAACCACTTGATGGCCTCCTCGTAGTTCTTGTCTTCGAGGTAGGACTGACCGAGGTTGCGCGCCGATATCTCGGGAGTGGGGTTCGTGGGATCGGAGAACGCGGTCTGGAACTCCTTGCGGCCCTCTTCGCGCTTCCCCGAGAGGATGAGGGCCATCCCCAGGTCGTTGCGAACGTCGACGAAGTAGGGATTCAACTGAAGCGACTTGCGAAAGGCCTCGATCGCATCCTTGAATTTCCGGAGTTGCGCGTAAGCCTGTCCCAGCCCCTTGTAGAAGTAGGGGTTCTTCTCGTCCTGGCTGACGGCCTTCTTGATCTCCTCGAGGGCCAACTCGGCGCGGCCTTCGCGCAGGTGGACGAGCCCGGCCGAGAATCGCGCCTCGGCGTCACCACCCGGCGGCTTCTGGGCGCGGGCCACCGAGGGCTGAACGAGCGCAGACAAGACGACCATCGCAAAGAGCGCCCTTCGCGCCATGGTTCCTGAAGCTCCTTCCAAGATTCTCGCGCCCCGCGCGCGAACCCGCTTGCGCTTCAACTCGCGGTGACCAGCGGGGCCGGCTCCGGGCCCGCCTCGGCCTCGCTCGGGCCTCCCTGCTGCCGCGCCACCACCGCCGCCCGCCGTGCCTTGGCGGGGCTCAGCTCGCCCGCCTCGGCCGCCTTGGCGAAGGCCTCGACACACGCCCCGTCGAACTTCTTGTTGATCAGGAACCGCAAACGGGCGATGGCCGCGTCATGGGTCATCGCCTTGGAGTAGGGTCGGTCGGTGGTCATGGCGTCGAAGGCGTCGGCCACGCTCACGATGCGTCCGAGCAGGGGGATCTCTTCGCCCTTGAGCCCGTCGGGATAGCCGGTACCGTCCCAGTTCTCGTGATGTTGGAGGCCGGCGCCCGCCATCTCCTGGAGCATGGGCACCGCGGCCAGGATGTGGGCGCCCTTGGTGGGATGCTGCTTCATGATCTCGTACTCGTCGTCGGTGAGGGCGGCGGCCTTGCGCAGGATCTTGTCCTCGATGCCGATCTTGCCCACGTCGTGGAGGATCCCGGAGAGGTGCACCTTCTCGACCTCGTCGGGAGGCATGCCGAGGTACCGCGCCGTGACCATCGAGTAGTAGGCCACCCGCTCGGAATGGCCGCGGGTGTAGGGGTCCTTCTCGTCGATCGCGTTCGCCAGCATGCGGATGGAGCCGATGAACAGCTCCTTGTTCTTGGTGGCGGCCTGCCGGATCTCCTCGATCGCCTTCTCGATCTCGTCCCCCATCTGGTTGAAGGCGTCGGCCAGCACCCCCACCTCGTTCCGGCTCGGCACCGACACACGGGTCGAGTAGTCGCCGCCGGCCAGCCGGCGTGCCCCTTCCGCGAGCTTCTGGATGGGACGGCTGATCTCGCCGGCAAAGAGGGTGCCCAGGAACGCCGCGAGCAAGGTCACGACCCCCACGAAGATGGTGGCGTGCTTGCGCATCTGGATGGCGGAGTCGTAGGCCAGGTCTTCCTCGACCTGGACGATGACGCCCCAGTCCGAGCCGGGAACCGGGTAGGAGGTGCCGACCATCTTGATCGTGCCCCGGTCGGTACCGATCGTGAATGGGGTGGTGACGCGCCCCTTGCCTTTCGATTCGAGGAACCACTTGACGATGTCCACGGTCGACAAGTCGACTCCGAGCGCTCGCTTGCCGTCGGAGTGGGCCACGAGGCGACCCTGCTTGTCGACCACGTAGACCTGGTAGAGCTTGTCGTCTCCGATCTCCCTGGTCATGCGCGAGACGGGGAGAAGCGTGGCCACGGCCACCACCACGCTGAGCGCCTTCTTGTTCGCCATGATCGGCTCGGAGAGGACAATGAGCGGCTCCCCCTGGAGCGAGTTCGAGATGATGGGCTGGCCCATCATCGACCGGCCCTCGCGAGCGGTCGCGATCCCCTCGTCTCGGGCGGCGAAGATCGACGCGTCCTGGAGATCGAAGCCGGTGGCGGCCTGGCCTCGCCCTTCCTCGGGGTCGAACACGCCGAGGTACCAGAAGTTGCTGTCGCCCCCGACGTAGCGCTCGAGCGCCTTCGAGTTGATCCGGGGCAGCTTGCCGTTGACCACCCCGACCTCGAGCGTGCGGGCGATGGCCTCGACCTGCGAGCGCAGACTCTGCACGTAGAGGCTCACCTGCTGCGAGAGGCCCCGCGCCTTGTCGAGCTGGATGACCTCCTGGTCGACCTTGAGGCTTTCCTGCGCCTTCGAGACGAGGTTGTAGGAGGTCCCGAGCAAGGGCACCACTCCCACCGCGAACAGGAGCAGCATCAGGGAGGTGAGGATGCGCCCGCGGTGGCGTCGGGCGAGGCCCTCGCTCATCGTGCTACGAGGCCTCTTGGGAGGCGACACCGGGCGACGGCGCCGCGTCGGCCGCCCGGGCCAGGGAGACGACCTCGTAGACCGAGACCACCTTCTCCTTGCCCTTCAAGGTGAAGGAGCCCATGCTCTTGCACTCGAACTGGTCGATGACCGCGTTGTAGGTGTTCTCCCCGATCACCACCATGCCGGGCTTGGCCACCGAGCTCTCGAGGCGGCTCGCGGTGTTCACCACGTCGCCCAGCACCGTGTACTCCTTCTTGTTGATGCTCCCGATCTCCCCGGCCACGGCCTTGCCGCTGTTGATCCCGATGCGGATGCGCAGGTGTGGTCCTTCCTTGCGCTCCGAGTTGAACTCGGTCAGCCGCTCCTGCATCTCGAGGGCCGACTTGACGGCCGCGGCCGCGTGGTCGGGCATGTCGAGGGGGGCGCCGTAGACCGCCATGATCGCGTCCCCGATGTACTTGTCGAGGGTCCCGTCGTACTTGAAGATCACGTCGGTCATGCGCGAGAGGTAGTCGTTCAAGAGGAGGGCGACCGCGGCCGGGCTCATCTTCTCCGACATGGTGGTGAAGCCCACGATGTCGGCGAAGAGGATGCTGACGTCCTTCACCTCGGGCACGCCCAGGGCCGCCCCCTGGGAATCGGAGGCGTTCAGGATCCGCTGCGTGACCTGCGGGGAGAGGAACCGGCCGAGCCGCTCCCTCTTCTTCTCTTCCGCCACGATCTTCTGGTTGAGCCGCGCGCGCTCCACCGCCACCGCCGCGTAGTTGGCGAGCGCGGTCAGGAGGTCGAGGTCGTTCAAGGTGAAGCAGTTCGTGAGCATCGGGGAGTCCACGTGGATGATCCCGATGACCTGGTCCTTGTTCCAAAGCGGCGCGCACATGGCGCTCCTTATGCCGTGGAAGCGGATGGAGTCCCCGGCCCCGAAGCGCGGGTCGACCATTGCGTCGGAGGTGAGGATCGAGACACGGTCCTTGAGCACGCGGTCCGCGATCGTCTTCGAGATCGTGATCTTCCCTGAATCCACCCCGGACCCGGGGTTCCGGTGCTTGATCACCATGGGCACGAGCTTGTTCTCGGGCTCTTCCTGGAGCATGAGGAAGCCGCGGTCGGAGGGGATGTGCTCGAAGACGATGTCCATGACCTGCTCGAGGACCTCTTCGACCGGCCGGACCGCGATCAGGGTTTCCGCCACCTTGGTGAGCACCTTCAGGATCCGGTTCGACTTCTCGATCTCGGCGACGTCCGGCGCCTTCTTGGCGTCCGCCAACGCCACCCCACCCTTCGTGTCCGTGGTGGAGAGGAGCCGCGACAGCTCGCCCACGCTGCGGATGATGGTGCCGGCTTCCTCGGAGAGCGGCTTGTCCTCGTCGAGGACCACCTTGCCTTCGAGGGTCTTGCTGAAGGCGAGCTGGAACTTGCCGAGGAGGATCCGGTCTCCGTCCTTGAGCGGGGCCTCGACGATGGGGACGCCGTTCACCTGGGTCCCGTTCTTCGACTTGAGGTCGGCGATGCGGATGCCGTCCTCGTCCACCACGATCCGGGCGTGGGTCCGGGAGATGCCGAAATCCTTCAGCACGATCTGGCAATCGGGCGATCGTCCGATCACCACCTCGCCCGTCGTGAAGGTATAGCTCTGCGGTACGTCGCCGTCCTGGTAAAGCAGGCGATACATAGGCCCTTGCGGCGGGTCGAGATCCCACCGGAACGATAAATTCTACTCTCTTTTCAAGCTTCGGATCATCAACGCGTCGACCGCCTCCCGGGGAGGCCGGCCCTCGTAGAGCACCGCCTGCATCTGCTCGGCGATCGGCATCTCGATCCGCACCCGCTCGGCCAGGGCACAGGCGGCCCGGGTCGTGCGGACGCCTTCGGCCACCATGGCCGTCTCGCGGACCGCCTGGTCGAGGCTCTTGCCGAGGCCGAGGGCGCGGCCCACCTGGCGGTTCCGCGACAGCGCCCCGGTGGCGGTGAGGACGAGGTCGCCGAGACCGGCCAGGCCGGAGAAGGTCTCGGGGCGCCCGCCGAGCGCCACCCCCAGTCGACCGATCTCGGCGAGGCCGCGGGTGACCAGAGCGGCGACGGTGTTCTGGCCATAGCCGAGCCCGTCCACGATCCCGGCGGCGATCGCGATCACGTTCTTGAGGGCCCCCGCCAGCTCGACCCCGACCACGTCGTCGCTCGAATAGACGCGAAACGTGGGGCTCGCGAAGGCCTGCTGCACCGACTTGGCCACCGCGGCGTCCGCCGCGGCCACGACCACGGCGGTGGGCTGGCCGTGCGCCACCTCGAGGGCAAACGACGGACCCGAGAGGACGGCCAGCGGCCGGCCCGGAGCCTCGTCGGCCGCGACCTCACTCATGCGGCGGAGAGTGTCGATCTCGAGGCCCTTGGTGGCCGAGACCAACGGTGTCTGCGCGCCGAGGACCGGCGCGAGGCCACGACACACCAAACGGAAGGATTCGGAAGGGATGGCCACGACGACCATCACGGCGCCTCGGGCCGATGCGAATCCGGATTCGACCCGCAGGTCGGCCGGCAGGGTGAGGCCCGGCAGGTAGCGTGCATTCTCCCGCCGGGCCCTCATCTCGTCACGCCGGGCCTCGTCCCGGACGAGCAGGGTCACGTCGTGTCCCGTCTTCGCGAGATGGACCGCGAGGGTCGTACCCCAGGACCCGCCGCCCACGACCGAGACCTTCACGTCTTGCTTCCCAAGCGGCGCTCCGCTCCGGCCAAGAGCCGCTCCAGGTTCGGCCGGTGCTTCCACACGATCACGGCCACACACAGCGCCGCCGAGAGCCAGACCGCCGGGGGCGCGCCGAAGAAGGCGGCCATGATCGGCAAGCTGGTGGCCGCCACGATGGAGCTGACCGAAACGTAGCGCGAAACCAGGAGCGTGACCGCGAAGACCACCATCGACAGCCCCGCCGCCAGCGGGGCCAGCGGGAAGAAGGCGCCGGCCCCGGTGGCGACGCCCTTGCCCCCGCGAAACCGGAGCCAGACCGGGAAGACGTGGCCGAGCACCGCGGCGACGGCGGCGAGCGAGGGAGTCAGGACGTCGCCAGGAGTGAGACGCGAGACCAGATAGGTCGCCGCGCCGCCTTTGGCCGCGTCGAGCGCGAAGGCGAGGATACCGGCCGTCTTCCCCGCGGAGCGCATCACGTTCGTGGCCCCCACGTTGCCGCTCCCCACCCGGCGGACGTCGCCGACCCCGAACATGCGAGCCACGAGATAGCTGAACGGAATCGAGCCGATCAGATAGCTCGCCGGGAGCAGGAGAAGGGTCCGGGGCATGGTCGCGGGGGCGAGTATATCTGGCCACTCCTCTCGAGACCTCAGTCCGCGCCGGGACCCTCCAGGGGGCATCGGCCGAGTTCCGTGTAGACCGCGCCGCTCGGCCGGAGCTCGCTCTTGAACAAAGCGAGGGTAGAGAAACGCGTCGGGCCGAGGTCCACGGGGGGCAGCGCGGGCCGGGGCACGCGGTCGCGCCAGCGGCCCAGGGTCAAGTGCGCGCGGAAGGGACGGCGCTCGGGCGGGAACCCGGCCGCGACGGCGGCGCCCTCGCACGCTGCCTGGAGCTGCGCCAGGGGCTCCTCGGCGGAGATCCCGAGCCACAAGACACCGGGGGCTCCGCGTTCGGGAAAGAGGCCGAGGCCGGCGACGGTGGCGTCGATGGGGCCGGCGGCTCGCGCCGCAGGCTCGAGCAGGGCGAGCAGGCGGGCGATCTGCTCGCTCGTCGCCTGGCCCAGGAAGCGCAGGGTCAAGTGAATGCCTTCGGGTCGAACCCACCGCAGGCCAGGGAACGAACCGCTGCGCGACTCACGAAGTCCGGTGAGTCGATGGCGCAGGTCGTCGCCAAGGTCCAGGGCGAGAAAGGTGCGCACCGAATCGGTGGTGGGAGCCCCGTCACCCCCCGCCCGCGGCGCTCGGCCACGACCGCCGCTCACAAGGGCAAGAGACCCAGGAGCCCTCGCCGCAGCATCTCGAGCGCGGACTGCGTGGCCTGATGCCGGATCCGCTCACGGTCGCCAGGGAAGAGGGCGGTCCGCACGCGCGTCCCTGCGGCCCCGTCGAGGGCGATGCAGACGGTGCCCACCGGCTTGTCCGGCGTGCCGCCGTCCGGACCGGCGATGCCGGTGATGCCGATGCCGATGTCGGAGCAGGCCGAGCGGCGGGCACCCGCGGCCAGGGCCGCGGCCACAGGCTCCGAGACCGCGCCCTGCGCGGCGATCAGCTCGGAAGGCACGCCCAGAAGCTCCGTCTTCGATCGATTGGAGTAGGTCACGAAGCCGCGCTCGAAGAAGGCGCTCGAGCCGGGAACGTCGGTGAGGCGTGCGGCGAGGAGCCCGCCCGTGCAGGACTCGGCTACGCTCAGGGAAAGTCCCTTCTCGCGCAGCAGGGAGGCCACCACCACCGGCAGCTCGCGGCCGTCCTCGCTGAAGATCCGGCCGCCGATGCGGTCGCGAATGCCGGAGGTCAGGGCTTCCAGCCGTTCCTCCACCAGGGCGAGCGACGAGCCGGCCGCGGTGAGGTGCAATTCCACCTGGCCGGGCGCGCTCAGGATCGTGGTGCGCGGGTTCGTGAACGTCTTGTAGAGCGGGGCCACCGCCTGGTCGACGTCGCTCTCCGATATCGCCGCCATCTTCAAGACCCGCGTCTTGAGCACCGCTCCCCCCGTCCGCGCACGAACCACGGGCAGCACCTGCTCCTCGAACATCGGCTTCATCTCCGAAGGCGGACCCGGAAGCAGGACGAGCATGAGGCGCCCGTCCTCGACCCTTTGCCCAGGTGCGGTGCCGCGGGGGTTCTCGAGCACCGAGGCGCCTTCGATCACGTCCGCCTGCTTCTCGTTGATGGGCGCCATCACGCGCTTGAACCTGGCGAAGCGCGCCTTCAGGGTTTCGAGGGCCCCGGGATCGCGACGCAGGCCGCGCCCCAGGGCGGCGGCGGCGGCTTCACGCGTGAGGTCGTCCTCGGTCGGGCCGAGCCCGCCGGTGGAGATCACGAGGTCGGCGCGTGAAAGCGCCGTGCGGAAGGCCGATTCGAGCAGGGCGGGATCGTCCGCGACCGTGGTTCGCGCCCCCACTTCGACTCCGACCTCGAAGAGCCGCTCGGTCAGCCAGAGCGCGTTCGTGTCCGAGCGCAAGGGCGTCAGGAGCTCGCTGCCCACGGCCAGGATCTCGGCCCTCACGCGACCGGCCACACCAGGAGAATCACGCGCAGGAGGAGGTTGGCGTAGAGGCCAGCCGCCACGTCGTCGGCCATGATGCCCCAGCCCCCCGGCAGGTGCTCGAGGGCGGCGGCGGGGTACGGCTTCACGATGTCGAGGACACGGAAGAGGATGAACCCGAGAATCGCCACCATCGGGGTGAAAGGCAGGCCGATGATCGACAGCCACATGCCCAGCACCTCGTCCACCACCACGAGGCCGGGGTCCTCGAGGCCCAACTTTCGCGCGACGCGGGCGGCGGCGAAGACACCCGCGAAGAAGACCGCGACGCAGAAGCCAATCTGGACCGGTAGCGAAGACCACGCGAGCGGCACGAAGAGCAGGAGGCCGACCACCGACCCGGCGGTGCCCGGGGCAAAGGGGGAATGACCCGAGAGCAGGCCGGTAGCGACCAGGTGCGCCCCTTTGTCGACGGCTCGCGAGAAGAGACGCGCGGCGGCGGTGTCGTTCATGGGTGCGGGCATCATAGCGCGCGGCTCAGCGCCGCCGAAGCCGGCCTTCGGGATCTTTGGGCTCGACGCGCAGGGTGTCCGAGTGACCGATGGTGACCCGCCCCGCACCTCCTCGTCCCGGACGGATGTGCTTGCGGCGCGTCACGTGGACGTCGACCCGGCCTTCACCTTTCTTCTCGCTGAAGAAGGCGGCCACCTCGGCCCCTTCGCGCAGGTCGTCGGCGACCGCTCGCCCTTCGTCGTCGCGCAGGATGACGTGCGCGCCGGGAACGTCGCGCGCGTGGAGCCAGAGGTCTTCGGGGCGCGCCACGCCGAACGTGATGTGGTGGTTCTCCTTCGCGCCCCGACCCACGAGAAGGGTGAGGCCCCTCGAGGTCAAGTAGCGGCGGGGGCCGGGAGATCCCGCCGAAGACGGGTCCTCCCGGGGGACCGAAGGAGAGAAGTCCCTCGTGCTCTGGGCGAGAAGAACCGCTTCCTCGGCGCGGCGCGCGGTTTCCATCTCGGCTCGGGTGTCGGCCAGGCGCTCCTCGACTTGCCGGCGCGCACGTTCGATCCGGCGGGCCTTCTCGAAGAGGCGCTCGGCGTTCCGGGCGAGGGACAACCGGGGGTCGAGGCGGATCGTGAGCGTCCGCTCGGGGAAGTACGGGTCGGGGACCGCGATCTCTTCGCGGACCACGGATGCGTTGGCGGGCATCGCGAGCAGGGCTTCTCCCTGGCGCCTCAGGGTGGCGGGCTCCGCCATTCCCGCGAGGTCTCGCTCGAGATGCTCGCGCAGCCGGTCGAGCCGGCGCAAGGTGCGGCGGGCCTCGTCCAGCCGTCGGCGGCGCTCTTCGCCGAAGCGAAGGCCGCGAAGCCGCGCGCGCAGGAAGAGGGCGGCGGCGCTCCGCCACGAGTCGGGGTGAAGGATGGTGCCTTTGGCCTCCGGGGGTGCTACGGGCAGCAAGGTCACGGACCTGTCCCCCAAAGACGCGTCGGTCCAGTCGGCGACCGCGGCGGGTGCGATCAGGGTTGGACGCGCGGCCCGCAGGCGATCGCGAAGGGCTTCGAACGACTCGGCCGACCCGTCGAGCTCGCGGGCCAGCCGTGGGCCCAGGCCGGGCACGAGCGTAAGGATGGCGCCCACCCGAGAGCCTGCTCGAGCGTCGCTCGCAGCCCGCGCGACGGCTCCCGCCTCGATCCGATCCCATTCGCTCTGCGGAGCGGGATCGGGCAAGGGCCAGGCCGGTCCGCCCTCGCCGAGCGTCGCCATGGCCGCGCCGTCCACCACGAGGGTCACGGCCGCGGCTCCGGAGAGGCGCAGGGCCAGGAGCGCGGTCCCGGTCTCCATCACGACCACGCGCTCTCCGGGGATGCGGCGCAGGGAATGGACCCGGGCTCCGTTCAAGTGCTTTCGCAGCAAGAGCAGGGCCTGGCGGGTACGGCCGGCGGCTGCCCCTTCACCGCCGGCGAGCTCCTGGAGATCCCGCGCGTCCGCGCGATCCAGGAGGTACAGGCCGGCGATCTCGCGGCCGGCCTCGACCCAGAGCCATGCGTCTCGCTCACCCGCGATCTCGAACGAGACGGCGTGGAGGCCGGCGATCCGGACCCGACCCAGGTGACGGCCCACGAGGGCGGGCCGAAGCTCGCCGAGCATCCCGTCCAGAGTCACCGCATCCAAGGGAGGGCTCCCGGAGGCGAAGTCATGATCTTGGGGCCCGGCGCGCGACGAGACGCCCTGGGCTCAGCCCCGGATGACCCTCGTGTGGAGCACGCGGTCATGGAACGCGCGCCTCGCCGGGTCGAAGAGAACGGGAACGAGGCCCAGACCGGCGAGGACCACGCCCAAAGCCCCGAGAGCCGCCCGGCCCGCCGCGCGCATGTAACCCGGCGGTCGTCCGGCGGTGTCGACCACGCGAAGGCCGTAGACGATCTTTCCGAGGGTCTGGCCCGTAGTGCCGGTGAAGTAGACCGCATAGACGAGGGCGAGGAACGCGAGATACGCGCCCAGGTACGGCCAGCTCGGGCGCAGACCGTCGATCGGAACGTGCGCGAAGCGGCTCGCGAAATAGACCACGACCGAAGAGAGCGCGGCGAGCAGGACCACATCGACCGCCGCGGCCTGGGCCCGCTCCAGCGCCTGCGCCGGCCGCTCGACCGGCCGCTCGTCGTTTGGTCGCGGCGGGGGTTCGAGCCGCGGCTCGAGGGGCGCGTCGACGCTCCAGCCCTCGCTCTCGGCGAGCTCGCCACTCCCTTCGGGAGATGCCTCGAATTCTCGAGCAACTCCCGCGTGACGACGCGGGCCTCGCTCGAGTTGTTCGCCACTCCCTTCGGGAGATGCCTCGAATTCTCGAGCAACTCCCGCGTGACGACGCGGGCCTCGCTCGAGTTGTTCGCCACTCCCTTCGGGAGATGCCTCGAATTCAGCGACGAGGTCGGGGACCCCGCTCCCCGGCGCCGCGGAGGGCGCCACGACATCCGCCATCCGGAGGGGAAGGTCGGTCAGGCTGTCGAGAGGATCGACCCGGTCGAGGATCCTGCCCTCGAAGGACGGCGCACGTTCCTCCCGCGTCGGCGCGACCCATTCCGGCGCCGGCGCCACCCGCACCGGCTCGGCCTCCGCCTCGGGTGCGGGCTCGGGGACGGGCGGCGCCTCGACCGCCTCGGCCCCGACTTCCGCCGCCGAAGACGTCCCGGGCTCCGACTCGAAGAGGGGAAGGGCTGGATCCTCTCCGCGCTTCTTCTTGCGCTTGCGTACGCGGTCGCGGACTTCGTCCTGCCAGTTCTTCTCGCGGCGGCGGAGCCCAGGGACGTCCCGAGGCCCCTCGGCCCGCGACCGCGCGGGCAGGGTTCGCGAATCGGGGGCGAGAGCACCGTGGACCACCGGCGCCACCATCGCGCCGCACCCTGGACATCGCTCGGATCCGCCGAGCAGGGACTCGCCGCAGGAGGGGCAGCTCAACGACCGGTTTCCTGGCGCGGAGCACTCGCGAGCCGACCCACGACCTGCTCCCAGCTCGAGGCCACTCCGGTGGCGAGCAGGCCGAAGGCGAGCACCCAGAAGGAGACGAGGCCGACGCGGGACCAGACGAGCCCGGGAGCCCTGTCGAGGGGCGCCCGCCAGGGGACTTCGCGACGGGCCGGTTCAGCCATCGCTCCCGGCGCGGTCGGCAGTCGGTCGAGGAGCCCAAGTGCCGCATCCGCATCGGCACCCGCGGCCAGTGCCTCC
This sequence comes from uncultured Acidobacteriota bacterium, assembly GCA_963760685.1. GTDB lineage: Bacteria > Acidobacteriota > Vicinamibacteria > Fen-336 > Fen-336 > CAVXEA01. The sequence continues at coordinate 351,187 of CAVXEA010000003.1, read as the reverse complement.
TCGGCCAGCCTGCGCGCGGCGAGCTCGTCGCCGCTCGCTCGAGCCGCTTCGGCCTCGGCGAGACTCAGGTCCGCCTGCCGGCGGGCCTCGGCCAGGCGATCCGACGCCTGCTCGCGCCCGCGACGGGCTTCGTGGTGATGCGGCTCCTCCCGAAGGATGCGACCGAAAGCCCAACCCGCTTCCTGGAACCGGCCCCGCGCGAGAAGGGCCCACCCTTGTCGTAGCGGTTCAGGCCTCGTTGCCGGGTCGGGGCGCCTCGTCGAGCTCATCGTCCTCCAGTTGTCGCCTGATTATGGAGAAAGGCGGCGGCGGTTTTCAAGGAGAAAGGGCCACACCTGTGATACTAAACGCTCATGCCACGGATCATCGAGTGCGTCCCGAACATCAGCGAGGGCCGTCGCCCCGAGGTCGTCGCCGAGGCGGTCCAGGCCCTGAAAGGCACGCCGGGCGTCCGCGTCCTGGGCGTGCAGTCGGACAAGGACCACAACCGGAGCGTCCTCACCCTGGTGGGCGAGGAGGCATCTCTCAAAGCCGGCCTCCTGGCCCTCTTCGAGGTCGCCACGGCGAGAATCGATCTCCGGTCGCACCAGGGAGAGCACCCGCGCATGGGGGCGGTGGACGTCGTGCCCTTCATCCCCATCGAAGGCGCCTCCATGAAGGACTGCATGGCGCTCGCGCGGGACGTCGGCAATGCCGTGGCCGAGCAGTTCGGGGTCCCCGTCTTTCTCTACGAAGAAGCGGCTTCGGCTCCGCATCGGAAGAACCTCGAGGACGTGCGCCGCGGCCAGTTCGAGGGCCTCGTCGAGAAGATGAAGGATGCGGCCTGGGTCCCCGACTTCGGCCCCCGGGCTCCGCATCCCTCCGCGGGAGCGAGTGCTATTGGCGCGCGGATGCCCCTCATCGCCTACAACGTCAACCTCGGAACCGGTGACGTCCTGATCGCCAAGAGCATCGCGAAGGGGATCCGTCATTCGAGCGGCGGCTTCCGCTTCGTCAAGGCCATGGGGTTGATGCTCGAGGAGCGCGGGATCGCCCAGGTGTCGATCAACATGACCGACTTCAAGAAGACGCCGCTTCACCGGGTGTTCGAGACGGTGAAGAGCGAGGCGGAGCGGTACGGCGTCAGCGTGGTCGGCAGCGAGATCGTGGGCCTCGTGCCCTCCGAGGCGCTCGTGGACGCGGCCGATCACTTCCTGCGCCTCGAGCGCTTCGACCTCTCGCAGATCCTCGAGCGCAAGATCGCGGAGGCCGAGTAGCGCGGATCACTCCCCCTCGCCGCGCTTGGCAGGAAGGAGCCCAAAGCCCTTCATCTTGCGGTAGAGGTTCGACCGCTCGACCTGCAACGCCTCCGCGGTGCGGCTCATGTTGCCGCCGCACTCCTGGTACTTGCTCCACAGGTAGCGTTTCTCGAAGTCGACGCGCGCCTCGGCCAGGGAAGGGAACTCCCTCACCGGCTCGGGCGCTGCGCCGCTCCCTGCGGCGAACCCGGCCGCGGGCAGGGGCGCAGGCAGGTCCTCGGGCTCGATGACGTCGCGGGGCGTCATGATGAAGACGCGCTCGACGGTGTTCCGCAGCTCGCGCACGTTCCCGGGCCAGGGCAGGGCGGCCAGGACCTCGATCGCGCGCGAGGAGAGGTCTTTGGCACGCTTGCCGTACTCCCCCGCGACCTCCGCCACGAAGTGGCGGGCCAGGGCCGGGATGTCCTCGCGCCGCTCGCGCAGCGGCGGCACCTGGAACGGGATCACGTTCAACCGGAAGTAGAGGTCCTCCCGGAAGCTGCCTTTCCGCAGCTCTTCCTCGAGGTTCTTGTTGGTGGCGGCGATGACCCGGACGTCGACCGCGACCGAGGTGGCGCCTCCGACCGGCTCCACCTTCTGCTCCTGGAGGGCCCGCAACACCTTGGCCTGGGTCTTCAGGGTCATGTCGCCGATCTCGTCGAGGAACAGCGTGCCCCCGTCGGCCAGCTCGAACTTGCCCTTGCGGGCGGCGAAGGCGCCGGTAAAGGCGCCCTTCGTGTGTCCGAAGAGCTCGCTCTCGATGAGGTCCTCGGGGATGGCCGCGCAGTTCACTTCCACGAAGGGCCCCTCCGCGCGCAGGCTCTGCGCGTGGATGTTACGGGCCACGAGCTCCTTGCCCGTCCCGTTCTCGCCGAAGATCAGCACCCGCCCGTGGCTCGGCGCGGCCTGGGCGATCTGGGCCCGCAACGCGCTCATCGCGGGCCCCTCGCCCACCATGCGGAAGCGTTGCTCGACCTGCGCCTTCAGCGACCGGTTCTCGCTCTCCAGCCGGCGCTGCCGGAGCGCGTTCTTCACGACCACGAGGGTCTTGTCGAGCGAGAGCGGCTTCTCGACGAAGTCGAGGGCGCCCATCTTCACCGCGCGCACCGCCGTGTCGATGTTGGCGTGGCCGGACATCACGACGACGGGCAGCTCGGGATCGAGGGTGCGGACCCGGGACAAGGTCTCGATCCCGTCCATCTTCGGGAGCCACACGTCGAGGAGCAGAAGGTCGAACTTCTGCCCCTCGAGGGCCGCGAGCGCCGCTTCCCCGCTCTCCACGGCCGTGACCTGGTAGCCTTCGTCTCCCAGGATCCCCAGGAGCGAGGTGCGCACGCCGGGCTCGTCGTCGACGATCAGGACCTTCTCACGCATCGAGCTTCCCGGGATTGTCCCCTGAGACCGGCAGCTCCACCACGAAGCGGGCCCCGTGCGGGGGGTTGTCCTCCACCCGGATGACGCCATGGTGCTCCTGCACGATGCGGCTCACGATGGCGAGCCCGAGGCCGCTTCCTCGCTTCTTGGTCGAGAAATTGGGCACGAACAGCCGATCGCGGTCTTCGGGGGAGACGCCGGGCCCGTCGTCGGCCACGACCAGGCGGACCCGCCCCTCTCGCACGTCGCATCCCGTCTCCAGGACCACGACGCCCTTCTTGCCCGTGGCCTCGATGGCGTTGTCGACGAGGTTGATCACCACCCGCTTCATCTGTCCCGCGTCGAGGCGAACCGGGGGCAGCTCGGCGGCCAGTCGACGCTCGATGCGCACCTCCGCGAACAGGCCGTCGTAGAGGGACAAGGCCCCGTCGATGACGTCGTGGAGCGACGCGGGAACCAGGTTGGCCGCGGGCAGGCGCGCGAACTCCGCGAACTCGTCCACCAGGTCCTTGAGCGCGTCCACCTCCTTGACGATGGCCTCGCTGCACTCGGTCAGGATCTTCTCGAACCCCGGGGCCGACTTGATGTAGGCCTTGCGGATCCTCTGGGCCGAGAGCTGGATCGGGGTGAGCGGGTTCTTGATCTCGTGGGCGAGCTTGCGCGCCACTTCGCCCCAGGCGGCGACCTTCTGGGCGCGCATCAGCGGGGTGAGATCGTCGAGCACCAGAACCACCCCGGGCGGCGATCCCAGCGGGGCCTGGAGCGGCACCACGGTCGCGGCCAGGTGACGGTAACGTCCTCGCGAGGGAACCTGCACCTCCCGCTCCTGGCGGGCCACTCGCCCGGAGAGAAGGCGCTCCACGATCTCGAGCACCTCGTCGCGGCCCGGGCCGGCCAGCACCTTGGCCAGGGGCAGGCCGACGGCCGAGGCATCGGTTTCGAGGAGCCGGCAGGCGGCGGCGTTGATCGCGGTCAGGGTCCCCTCGTGGTCGGCCACCACGACCCCGGTACCGACGGTCTCGAGCACGGTCTCCGTGAGCCGGCGCCGCTCCTCCAGCTCCTCGTTCTTGCGGGTCAGGCTGGTGCGGTTGAACTCGACTTCCTCTTCGCTGCGCGCCAAGCGCTCCGACATGCGGTTGAAGGAGGCGATGAGGGCCGCGAACTCGTCGCTGCCGGAGGGGAAGTCGACCCTCACCCCGCGCTCACCGGCCGCGATGCGCTCGGCTCCCTCGGCGACCAGGCGCAGGGGGGTCGTGATCCGTCGCGCCAGGTAGAGCGACAACCACACCGCGCCGAAAAGCGTGAGGAGGGCGGGGAAGAGGTAGAGGGAGAGGTAGACCGCCTTGATGGGGTCGCGGAAGGTCTGGGCCTTGCGAAACTTCGCGTAGCTCTCCTGGACTTCGCGGGCCTCGGCGGCCACGGCCTCCGGCAATAGCGTCGACACCACCACGGCTCCGATGACCCGACCCGCGGCGTCCTTGACGGGCACCCCGACCCGCACCAGCTCGCCCGCGCCGAAGGGTGCCGTCGTCTCCGCCTCGCGGCCGAGGAGGGCGGCCTCGGCCAGGGCCTCTCCGGGAGCGGGATCGCCCGACGTGGGAAGCCGCGGGTCCATGACGGCCAGCAGCTCTCCCTCGCGGGTCAGCACCGTCACCAGATCGAGGTGCCGTTCGCGTGCCCGCCGCTCCACGAGCCTCCGCAGCCGCCCCGTGCCCTCTTCCAGGAGGAGTCGCTGGTTCTCGACCTCCCGGCCGAGCGCCCGGGCGTCGATCCGGGTGCGCTCCGTCACCGACTCGCGCAGGGCGGTGCCGAGCGCCTGCGAGGACGACAGGATCCGCTCGACGTCCACGTTGAACCAGCGGTCGACCGTCTGCTGGATGAGATCGCTCCCCACGAGGAGCACGAGCATGGCCGGGGCGATGGCCATGATGAGGAAGACGAGCAGGAGCCGCAACCGAAAGCGCGCCCCGAGCACCCCCCGCCGCCTTTCCAGGAGCACGCGAACCAGGTTGCGCCCGAGCACGAAGACCAGGGTCAGGAGCAGAAAGAGGTTCAAGACGGTGAGGCCGTAGAGCAGGACCGAGGCCAGGAAGTCGGGCGAGAAGTCGCGGCTCTTGCGCAGCAGGACCTCGATCCCGACGAACAGACCAAGGGCTGCAGCCGTCACCAGGAAGACGAGACGCGCGTTGTTACGGAACTTGGGGCGAGGCACCGGGCTTGCGGATTGTAGCGCGCCGCAAGTTACGGGGCCGTCTTCCGACGAGGGTCGCGCCCCTTGGCGGTCGCTACTGCCCGGACGTCTCCAGCAGTCCCTTGAGCGTGGCCATGAACTGGTCGACGTCCTTGAAGTCGCGGTAGACCGAGGCGAAGCGGACGAAGGCCACCTTGTCGAGCTCGCGCAGGCGTTCCATCAGGAACTCCCCGATCTGGTCGGCCGGGACCTCGCGATCGGGGTTCTCGTGGACCATCGCCTCGACGCGGTCGGCGATCAGCTCCAACGACTTGACCGGCACCGGCCGCTTCTCGCAGGCCTTCAGCAGCCCGGCCAGCACCTTCTCGCGGTCGAACCGCTCCCGCCGACCGTCCTTCTTCACGACGAGGTGCGGGATCTGGTCGATACGCTCGTAGGAAGTGAAGCGCTTGCCGCAGGAGAGGCACTCTCGCCGGCGCCGGATCACGTCGCCTTCCTTGCTCTCCCGCGAGTCCACGACCTTGTCTTCGAGGTGCGCGCAGAAGGGGCACTTCATCTCCGGCCTGCCCCGGCTTCGGCCCGAAGGGCGTCCTTCGGGGGCGCCCCGGTCCCGGCCTTCTCCTCGGTCATCGCCGCCACCTTTCCAAGTGTGAGCCCCTCGCGCCCGAGGTAGACGAGCCCCAGGATCAGGACGGGCAGGTTCGAGAGGGCGTGGGCGGTCAAGCCGGCCGCCACCGCCGTGTCCTTCGGAGTGCCGAAGGCCTGGCTCATCGCGAGCAGATAGAAAGCGTGAAACCCGCCCACCATGCCCGGGGTGGGGATCGAGACCCCCACGGTGAGAAAGGCGATGAGCAGGAACGTGGCGTGGAACGGCAGGTCGATCCCGAAGGCCGCGTTGTTGAACGCGAACCCGAGGGCGATGGCGAGCCAGAGTGCGAACGACTGACCGACGACCGCCACGAGATGGCCGGCGGGGGCTTGAAGGACGGCGAGTCCCTCCCCGAAAGCCCGTAACCCGCGGCCGGCCGGCCCCGACAGCCGCGCGGGCAGCCGCGAGAAGACGCGGTCGAGCAGGCTCATGGCGCGCCCGGCGTTCCGGTGAAACGCCACCAGCACGAAGACGACCGCGACGGCCCCGAGGGCAGTGATCGCGCCCGCTACCTTCAGGACGTCGAGAAGGGGCCCATGGGTCTGCTGCCGAGGGGCGGGCAGGACGAAGAGGTAGACCGCGAAGAGGGTGAGGACGGTCAGAAGATCCAACAGCCGCTCGACCACGATGGTCGCGAAGCCCGCGCCCGTCGGGATGCCGTGGCTGCGCGAGACCAGGTAGGGCCTCAAGACCTCCGCCGCGCGCGGGACCACGAGCCCCGCGAGAAACCCGATCATGGTGACCGGAAAAAGACGCGACAGCGGGACCTGGCCCAGGGGGGCGAGAAGAAAGCCCCACCGCCAGGCCCGGATCCAGTAGGTCGCCACACTGACGAGGAGCAGCCCGGCCAGGGGGGCGAGGTGGGCCTCGCGCAAGGCCCGGAGCAAGGCGGGCCACTCCACCCCCCGGAGAACGGCGGCGAGGAGTCCGGCGGCCAACAGGCCCCCGACGGCGAGCCTGCGGAGCTGGGTGCCGTTCAACGCATCTCTAGGCTTCTCACAAAGCCTTTCCTTGCAAAGACTTGTTAGCGGATCGGCACTCTACTACAATGCTCGCGCGAGCGTCAAACTCCCACCTTTTCGAACCGGAGGCGCCATAGCCGCGTTCTCGTGATGGCAGGCCGATCGCCAGGAGACATTCGCCCACTGCCTTGTGAGAACGACGGCGATCTCGTGGCGCGCTGCCGGAGCGGCGACGAAGCGGCGTGGCGGGACCTCGTGGCCCGCCACACGCGGCGGGTCTTCTCCGTGGCGTATCGGTTCACGGGCCGGGTGGACGAGGCCGAGGACCTGACCCAGGAGGTTTTCGTCAAGGTGTACCAGACGCTCGATCAGTACCGGGAGGCGGACGGGGCCTTCGGGTCATGGCTCGGCGTGGTCGCCCGCCACCAGGCCATCGACCACTACAGACGCCGGCGACAGGAGCGACTACGCCGGGTCGAGGAGCCGGAGATCGTCGAGCGCGCGGCCGGAGACGACGAGAGTCCGCTCGCCGACCTCGAGCGCGACGAGCGGGCCCGCCTGGTGCACCGGGGCCTGCGCGCGCTCCCTCTCGACCTGCGCGAGCCGCTCATCCTCTGTGACCTGCAGGGACTGCCCTACGACGAGATCGCCGCGACCCTCAGCGTGCCGCTCGGCACGGTGAAGAGTCGGATCAACCGGGGGCGGATCGAGCTCGCGAAGCGGCTCCTCGCCCGCCGCCGGGACTTGGGGAGGGAGACGTGAGTAGCGGCATGGACTGCAAGCGCGCCGAGGAGCTGCTCTCGGACCACCTCGAGGGCACGCTCGACCTGCTGCTCACCGCGGACCTGGAGCGCCACCTCGCGGGGTGTCCGGACTGCCGCGCGCTTCAGGCGGCCCTGGCCCTGGTCGTGGACACCCTTCGAACCTTCCCGGCTCTGGAGCCCGCCGCCGATCTGGCCGGGCGGGCCGCGACCCTGGCCTTGCGCTCGCGCCGACCGCGACCGGTCCGGTTCCTGGTATCGGTGAGCGTGCCCGCGTGGCTCCAGGCCGCAGCGGCCGCGCTCGCCCTTCTCACGACGGGGGGCGTGCTCTACGCGACCCAATCGCCGGCGCCGTCGCGCGTGGCCGCCCGGCTCGTGGACCGTACGGTCAACGCCGGGGCCTACATCCTGGAGCGCAAGGACCGGCTGGTGGAGGACGTGCGCCTCCTGCGCGTGGTGATCGGCACCGCGTTCGAGGGCCGCCTCGACCGCATGAACGACCGGGTGGACGACTACCGCCGCCTCCTCGAGAAGCGGCGGGCCAACGAGGAGCAGGCGAAGAGGAGCCGCGGCCGGGCCACCTTTGGTCGCGATACCCAGATCGCCGCCCGCCAACCTTTTCGAACTGCGAGCGACGACCGCACGTAGACGCTATCGACGACGACGACGGCCCGGCGTGAAAGCGCGGGCCACTCGCAAAGGAGCGATGGAAGATGAGCACCCCCGTGACGAGGCCCGAGATGGCGAGCCCGCCCCCGCTTCCCCCGGCTCAGCCCGGGACCTACGTGAAGCTGCCCAAGAATCCGACCCTGGCCCTGGTCCTCTCGCTCTTCCCCGGACTTGGCCAGATCTACAACGGCCAGCCGGCGAAGGCCTTCGTGTTCTTCGCGGCCTGGGTCACGGGCATCTACGGCGCGGCCGAGATCAACCCCATGCCTTTCGCGTTCCTGATCCCGTTCGCGTACCTCTACAACCTGGTCGATGCCTTCAGGAGCGCTTCGGCCATCAACGCCCGTTTCCTGGGCGGAGGTCCGGTGGACGAGGACGAGAACCCGGAGTCGCCGGCCTGGGGCGGAACGCTCGTGGGGCTCGGGGTCGTGCTCCTGGCCCACAACCTCGGCTGGATCAACCTCGCGGCCGTCGAACGCTATTGGCCGGTTCTCCTGATCGCCGGCGGCGCGGCCATGGTCTATGCCTCCATGAAGAGGCGCAAGGCAAGTGAGACGAGTGGTGGCGCGTCCCTTTAAGTCCGAGGGCCTGGTCCTCGGGCTGCTGCTCGTCGCCCTCGGGTCCGTCTGGATGGCGGCGAACCTCGGCAAGCTCGACCTCCTGTCCACGCTGCGGACCTGGTGGCCCGCGTCGCTCGTGGTCTGGGGCGCCGTGGAGCTCGTGGCCTTCGTCGTGAATCGGACCGGGAAGTCCTTGACCGGGGAGGATTCGTGAGCGCACGCAAGATCGGCCTCCTGATCCTCATCCTCGGCTTCGGCGCCGCGATGGAGACGGCTTGGAGCGTCCGCAACCAGATCGACATCGGGCCCTCGGGCTGCCGCGTGCTCGGCGGCAAGTTCTACGGGAGCTCCTACCGCTTCGCCGAGGAAGCCACCCGGCCCGCGAGCGCCGACGTCCGGATCGAGGTCGCGAACGCCTTCGGCGCGGTCCGGGTCCGGGCGGGCAAGGCCAACGAGGTACGGGTCGGGCTCGCCAAGGTCGTCTACCTTCCCACGGAAGACAAGGCCCGCGAGTTCGCGGCCGGGATCAAGCTCGTGACCGAGGAGAGCGGCTCCGGACTGCGCATCTCCACGAATCGCGACGAGCTCACCCGGCGCGCAGACGAGGTGGGCTTCGAGACCCATCTGACGCTCGACGTTCCCGCTGGTGCCTTCGTTGTGGTCAAGAACGAACACGGCGAGGTGGAGGTGAAGGACGTCGCGCGGACCGAGATCGACAGCTCGTTCCATACGGTCCACGTGGAGCGCATCTCGGGTGACGCGGACGTCAAGAGCCGGCACGGGGACGTCGCGGTGGTCGAGGTCAAGGGGGCCCTCGCCCTCACCTCACGCCATGGCGGCGTGGAGGTGAAGGACGTCGTGGGCAAGGTCACGATCGACTCCCAGCACGGGGACGTCGCCGTGGAGAAGGCGGGAGGTCTCCAGGCGGCGGTCGCCTACGGAAGCTTGACCGTGACCGGGATCGGTGGCGACCTCGATGTCCAGGGAGAGCATGGCGGGGTCAAGGTCACGGGCGTGACCGGCGCCGCCAAGGTATCGTCTTCCTTCGGAGGCTTGACGGTGTCGGAGGTCGGAGGTGACGCCCGGCTCCACGTCGAGCACGGCGAGCTCGAAGCCCTGGACGTCAAGGGCCAGGTCGACGCCCGGGCCACCTTCGACCACGTCAAGCTCGAGCGGATCGGCGGCCCGGTGGTGGTGAGCGTCGAGCACGGAGGCTTCACGGGCCGAGAGCTCGCGAAGGGCGTTCGGGGCAAGGTTTCGGGCGACGAGGTGGACCTCGAAGCGTTCTCGGGCCCGATCGAGATCGAGGTCGAGCGCGGCGCGGCGACTCTGCGCCCGAAAGGCGCCATCGCCGAACCGGTTTCCGTGAAGACCTCGAACGGAGCCATCCGCCTCGACGTTCCCGGTGCGAGCCGATTCGACCTCGACGCGCGAGTGCGCCGTGGTGAGATCGAGGTGAACGTTCCCGGCTTCACCGCAACCGAGACGACACCGCAGTCGGTGAAGGGCACGCTCGGCAGCGGAGGACCCGCGGTGCGGCTCCACGCCGAGGGCGGCGACGTGACCCTCGAGAGTTCCGCGATGCAGGCCGCCAAGGAAGATTGATCCAGTTTTTCCTTGCGCGGCCTCGCTCCGTTTAGGTAGACTCCCGCCCCTCCGACTCCCCACCGTGGTTGGGCACAAGCGGGTGTGATCTCTTGACGGCGATCCTCGACGACATCGCGAGAAGACGCGACGAACCGCTCGTCGAGACACGAATCGACGCGTTTCCGCTCTGGCGTCGCGGCAAGGTGCGCGACGTGTACGACCTGGGCGATCGCCTCCTCATCGTCGCCACCGACCGGCTGAGCGCCTTCGACGTCGTGCTCCCCACGGGAATCCCGGGCAAGGGCAAGGTTCTCACCCAACTGTCGCTTTTCTGGTTCGAGCTCCTGCGCGACGTGGTCGAGAACCATGTGCTCACCGCAGACTTTGCGGACTACCCCGCATCCCTCCGGCCTTTCGAGAGCCAGCTCGCCCACCGCTCGATGATCGTCGCCAAGACGGACGCCTTCCCGATCGAGTGTGTGGTGAGGGGTTATCTCGCGGGCTCGGGGCTCAAGGACTATGCGCGCTCGGGGGCGATCTGCGGGATCCCGCTGCCCGAGGGCCTTCGCGAATCCGCGCGGCTCGAGGAGCCGATCTTCACCCCGGCCACGAAAGCGGAAAGCGGCCACGACGAGAACGTTCCCTTCGACGAGGCGGCCCGGAGGATCGGAGAGCAAGACGCGGCGAAGCTTCGTGACGTGAGCCTCGCCCTCTTCCGGCGCGCGAGCGCGCACGCCGAGGACCGGGGGATCATCCTCGCGGATACGAAGTTCGAGTTCGGCATGCGAGGGGGGCGGCTCATCTGGATCGACGAAGCGCTCACCCCCGACTCGTCGCGCTTCTGGCCCAAGGCCGGGTACGCCCCGGGCCGAAGCCAGCCGAGCTTCGACAAGCAGTACGTACGGGACTATCTGGAGACCTTGGCGTGGGACAAGAGGCCGCCAGGACCCGCATTGCCCGAAGCAGTCGTGGAAGGCACGCGGGAGAAGTACTTCGAGGCCTTCCGGCGCCTGAGCGGTCCGGCGACCCTGGAGACCCCCGCGAGGGCGGTCGACCCGGTGAAGCGGTGACGGCGCTCACGGCAGTTTCGGAGCGGCGCGCTCATTGTCGACCTTCCTTCGAGAGACCGGCCAGGCCCCAGGGGTGGGACGGCCGGAGCGGGAGCGTTCGGTGAAGCAGCAGCTGGAGTCGCTGGTTTCCGAGATGGTCGAGAAGGGGATCCTGTTCGTGGACGCCCGGCGGGAGTTCGAGAAGCGCTTCATCGCGCGCGTGCTCCTCCGGCACAAGGGCAACTTGTCGCGCGCGGCGAAGGACCTGCGGATTCACCGGAACACGCTCGGCAAGAAGATCGAGGAGTACAAGCTCACCGCCGGCTCCTGAGCGGGCTGGGGCCGGGGACGGCGTGGCCCGCTCGTGACAACGGCACGGCGCAAGAGATGCGGGCTGCCTTCGTCGCCTTGACAAAGGGAAGGCTCAAGGCTAGATTTAGCACTCGCTGGGGATGAGTGCTGACAGGTCGGTTTCACCTCCTCTATGCCTTTTCTCCAGAATCACTTAGCGGTTTGACGGTCCGGGGAGCCGAGGCTTCCCCGTGCCCTCATTTCGAAAGGAGACGACTTTCATGAAAGTTCGGCCGCTTCACGACCGCCTGTTGGTCCGCCGCATCGAGGAGAAGGAGACGGTCAAGGGGGGAATCATCATCCCCGACTCTGCCAAGGAGAAGCCGCAGGAGGGCGAGATCATCGCCGCCGGCAACGGAAAGGTGCTGGAGAACGGCACCAAGCTCGCGCTCGACGTGAAGGCGGGCGACAAGATCCTCTTCGGCAAGTACTCCGGTACCGAGATCAAGATCGACGGCGAGGAGTTCCTGATCCTTCGCGAAGACGAGGTTCTGGCCGTCGTCGGCTAGAAGATTTCCATCCTCGAGGGGCCACCCGGTCCTTCAAACGAGTACGAGCAGAGGAGATTCTCTCGAATGGCTAAGCAGATTACTTATGGTGACCAGTCGCGCCAGGCGATCCTTCGCGGCGTGAACCGGCTCGCCGATGCCGTGAAGGTGACGCTCGGGCCCAAGGGCCGGAACGTCGTCCTCGACAAGAAGTTCGGCTCCCCGCTCATCACCAAGGACGGCGTGACCGTCGCCAAGGAGATCGAGCTCAAGGAGCCGCTCGAGAACATGGGCGCGCAGATGGTGCGCGAGGTGGCGTCCAAGACCTCCGACGTGGCCGGCGACGGCACCACCACCGCGACCGTTCTCGCCCAGGCGATCTACCGTGAGGGCAGCAAGAACGTGACCGCGGGTGCCAACCCGATGGCCGTGAAGCGCGGCATCGAGAAGGCCGTGGCCGTGGTGGTCGAAGAGCTCAAGAAGCTCAGCAAGCCGGTCAAGGGCAAGATGATCGCCCAGGTCGGCACCATCTCCGCGAACAATGACGAGACCATCGGCAACATCATCGCCGAGGCCATGGAGAAGGTCGGCAAGGACGGGGTCATCACCGTCGAGGAAGCCAAGACCCTGGAGACCTCGCTCGAGGTCGTGGAAGGGATGCAGTTCGACCGCGGCTACCTCTCGCCCTACTTCGTGACCGATCCCGAGCGGATGGAAGTCGTGCTCGAGAACGCCCTCGTGCTCATCCACGAGAAGAAGATCTCGAGCATGAAGGACCTCCTGCCCGTGCTGGAGCAGGTCGCCAAGCTCGGCAAGCCGCTGCTCATCATCGCCGAGGAAGTCGAGGGCGAAGCCCTCGCGACCCTGGTCGTCAACAAGCTCCGCGGCACCCTGCACGTGGCCGCGGTCAAGGCCCCGGGCTACGGCGATCGCCGGAAGGCCATGCTCGAGGACATCGCGATCCTCACCGGCGGCAAGGCCATCACCGAAGACCTCGGCATCAAGCTCGAGAACATCAAGCTGGACGATCTCGGCAAGGCCAAGAAGATCACGATCGACAAGGACAACACCACGATCGTCGAGGGCTCGGGCAAGTCGAAGGACATCGAGGGCCGGGTCAAGCAGATCCGCACCCAGGTCGAGGAGACGACCTCCGACTACGACCGCGAGAAGCTCCAGGAGCGGCTGGCCAAGCTCGTGGGCGGCGTGGCCGTGATCAAGGTCGGGGCCGCGACCGAGACCGAGATGAAGGAGAAGAAGGCGCGGGTCGAGGACGCGATGCACGCGACCAAGGCCGCGGTCGAAGAGGGCATCGTCCCCGGCGGCGGCGTGGCTTTGCTGCGCACGGTGAAGGCGGTCGAGGCCATCAAGGCCGAGGGCGACGAGAAGGTGGGGGTCAACATCATCCGCCGCTGCCTCGAAGAGCCACTGCGGCAGATCGCGGGCAACGCCGGCCACGAGGGCGCCGTGGTCGTGGCCAAGGTGCACGGCCAGAAGGCCGAAGAGGGCTTCAACGCGCTCACCGAGGAGTACGAGAACCTCGTCGAGGCCGGCGTCATCGACCCGACCAAGGTCGTTCGCTCGGCGCTGCAGAACGCGGCGTCGATCGCTTCCCTCTTGCTCACCACCGAGGCTCTCGTGTCCGAGATCCCCGAGGAGAAGCCGGAAGCGGCGCCTCCGGGCGGCGGAATGCCTCACGGCGGCGGCTTCTAGAAGACCGCAGTAACGAGACGTACCGCGGTCGGATCGGGCTCGCTCCCGACCCGAGCGCGGCTTCGGGGGGTGCCACGAGCACCCCCCGTTCCTTTTCAGGGGTGTCGACCCGGGTCGCTCCGCCTATTTGGGCAGCTCGAAACGGACGCGGACCGCGACCCACACGCGAACCGGGACACCATCCTTGACGGCGGGCCGATAGTGGCGCCGCTTGACGTTCTCGACCGCGGCCTCGTTGAGCCCCGCCTTCCCCCCAGCCGGGGTCACGACCGTCACGTCCGCGACGTTGCCTTTCTCGTCCACGAGAACGCTGAGCTCGACGACCCCGTCCACACGTTGGCGGAGAGCGATCGGCGGGTAGACGAGCTGGGGCTGCCGGTCGACCACCGGGGCCACCACTCCCGGATCGGTGAGGGCGACGAGCGTACCCGCCTTCAGCGGGGCCGCGGACGGCGGCGCTTCGGTGGGCGACGGGGTCGCCTGCGCCGCCGCCTGCGCCGCGGCGGCCGCGGCCTCGACCCGGGCCTGCTCGTCCGCGCGTCGCTTCTCTTCGGCGACCCGCGCCTCTTCGGCCTTCTTCTGCTCCTCGAGCCGCCGCTGCTCTTCCTGCTGCCGCTTCTCCTGCTCGGCCTTCGACTTGCGTCGCGCCTCTTCCTGCGCCTTCTCGAGGGCGGCCGGATCGACGGTCTGTCCCTTGGCCGCGGCCTGCGCCTCGATCTTCTTCTTGGCTTCGTCGGCCGCCTTGAACGCGGCTTGAGCCTTTTCCTCTTCGAGCGCCTTCAGCTTGTCTTCGAGCTCCTTGATCCGGGCCTGGGCGGCCAGCGCCTCGGGGCTCAGGGTCGCGGGCGCGGCGGTGGGGGGCGGGGCCGCCGGAGCCTGCGGCCTCATCATGAAGAAGTAGTACCCGCCGCCGCCGAGGAGAAGCACCAGGAGCAAAGGCACGGCCAGGGGGACCCTCTTGGCCTTCTTCTCTTCCTTGTGGAAGGTGAAGCCAGCCGCCGCTTCCCTGGAGGTGACGAAGTGACCCGTCGCCTCGTGACTCGGCGCGCGGGCAGAGGCCCCGTGGGCGGACGGAGGCGGGGTCGGGACGGGACCGACGTGCGGCGTTTCCAGCGGGATCACCGGGGGCGCCGAGGCCGGAAGCCGCGCGGCGATCGCGCGGGCGTCGAGCGGCTCGGTCCGGGCCGAGGGCGGAGCAACGGGAGCCGGGCGTACAGGCGGGGCGGTTCGGGCCGCCTCGTCGGTCAGGAACTCGAGGTAGCTGGCTTCGCGGTCCTCCTTGAGCCGCTTGGCCTCCCGCTCGATGTCCTCTCGGTAGAGCGAGTGCATGAAGAACGCGAGGTTGAAGGTCGTGGGTGAGAAGTCCCCGGAGAAGAGCAGGGTGTCGAGAGCCTTCCGCATGTCCTGCACGTCGGGATAGCGCGCGGTCGGATCGGCGGCGAGTGACTTGCGCAGGATGTCCGCGACGGGGGCGGGGATCTTGTCGTCGTCGCTCTGCGGACTGGAGAGCCTGGCGGTCGCGACCTGCCCCGCTTCCTCGCCAGGGCTCGGGGCCTCACCCGTCAAGGCCTCGAAGAGGATGGCCCCCAGGGCGAACACGTCGGAGCTGGGTTCGCCCGGCCCATTCCTCTGCTCCGGGGCCAGGTAGCGCAACTCCTCAGAGGCCAGCACTTCCTTGACCCGGCTCGGCCAGTAGCCGAAGCCCTTGACACGGATCTCCCCCTCGTAGGAAACCAGGATCGCCCCGGGGGTCAAGAACCCGTGGAAGTACCGGCCCGCCTCGTTCTTGCGTCCATGCGCGTACTCGAGGGCCGAGCAGACCTTGCTCGCAATGAGGAGCGAATGCTCGATCTGGAGGGGAAACACCTCCTGGCGACAACGCTCGAGTATGGCTCCGAGGCTCTTCCCTTCGGTGTGCTCGTAAGAGATGTAGTAGGTCTGCTCGACCTTCCCGATCCCGAAGATCTTCAGGATGTGCGGGTTTTGAAGCTGGGCCGCCACCTTGGCCTGGTCCATCAAGCTGCGCGCGATCTCCGCGTGGCCCGAGATGGCCGGGCTGAGCCGCAAGATCGTGACGATCTTCTCGAGACCCGCGGGGCCGAGCTTGGCCGCGCGATACTCCTGCCCGAGGCCGGTCAAGTCGCTCTCCTCCAGGAGAACGAGCTTCCCGAACTTCTCTCGTGGCGCCATGAAGTTGGATGCGGAAAGTAACATGCAGGAGGGGGAGGGTCAAAGCCGACCGAGGCCTCGATCCTCCCTGACCGGCCAGGGTCTCAAGGCTGATCGGGGAGCGCGAGCACCGCTTCGAGTCCCTCCGGGTCACGAATCCGAACGCCCTCGTCCTCATCGAGGGACAGCACGCGAAATCCACCAACCGAGTCGCCGGCCGAGGCCAGCACCACTTCGCCGTCCAGCACCAGGACCGCGCGAAGCCCACCCGCGCTTCGGACGAGGCCCACGAGGCGCGAGCGAGCGGGGGCCGGCTCGGGCGAGGGCGGCCTGGCCACGAGGTTCGCGGGGCCCGGGCTGGGACGGGCCAGGGGCTCTTCATCCAGGAAACGAAAGGGATCGCGGAAGGGCATGGGAGACGGCGAAACGGGTACCTTGGGCGCTGCCGGGGTCGCGAATGACCGTTGATCCGGTTCGCCCGGCAAAGGAGCGACCGCGCGCCCCGACTCCCGCGACAGTTGGATGACGGCGAACACGAGCGCCGCGGCCAGGACGACGAGGCGGGTCCTCATCGTGAGCCCAGGACGACGCCGTCGAGCTCGAAGGTCAGCTCCGAGCCCGCGATCGCCCAGCTCAACCGTTGGGGCACGACACCGGTCGTGGGGCCGACGAGGCGCTCAGAGAGATCCAGGAGGTCGGAGAAGGCCCCGAGTGCCGCGACTTGCGCGTGGGCGGCCAGCGGGGCGCTTGCCCGCACCACGCTCAAGCGGAAGCCCGAGACCTGGGTCCCCGCAACGGACTGGAGAAGCAGGTGGCGCAGGCCCGTCAACGAGCGGTCGCCTCGCGGGCCAGCCTGGCGCCACGCGTCCAGGGCGGCACGCTGCGGCTCACCTTCGGCCAGGCGGCGGCGCAGGGGCTCACCCTCGGCCCGAACGCGAAGAAGCTCGGCCTCCAACTGGGCCGTGGTGTCCCTGGCGGGTGACGCGATGCTTCGATAGAGACCACCGGCCAGGAGGAGCGGCACGAGGGCGAGAAGACGCCGATCCATCATCGACCGGACCCGCCGCGATAGACCGCGCGGAGGCTCGTCCGCAGCTCACCCTCGCGCGTTTCGGGGCCGGGCTCGAGGGCGGCGAATCGGCTCGAAGCGGCGAGCCGGTCCACGAACTCGTCATAGTCCGCGACGCCGCGCGCGACGACCCGCACCTGGACCTCCACCTCGGGGCCATAGGTCAGATCGAGGCGGTCGAGCCGAACTCCGGGCGGCATCAGCGTGACCACGTCGCGCACCACCTGCGAGGGCGGCTTCGTGGTGGCCGCGAACGCCCGCGCCATCGCCGCCTGATCGACCCCGGGGCGTGCGTCGATCTGCTTCAAACGCTCGCGCATGGCGCTCACTTCTCGGCGCGCTTCGGCCACTCGCCCTTGTGCCCGGCCCAGCTCGGCGCGGGCCACGAGTGCCTGCTGCGCGGCGACCCCGAAGGCCAACGCGCCGGCCAGGCCCAGGGCGAGCCCGCTCCGGGAAGAGCGGCGTTCGGTCGAGAAGTCGCGCGCCCGCATCAGGCGAGGACCGCCGCGAGCCACGGCCGCGCACCTGCCTCGCGGAGCGGGCCGGCTTCCGGCACGAGAGACAGCAGCCGGCCCCCGCGACCGGCCGCGGTCCAGTGATCGAGGATCCCATCGGCTCCACAACCCGCGACGAGCAGCCCGGGGTCGCCCCGAAGCCCCGCCTCGACCGCGGTGCGGAAGGCGTCCTGGCGCAGCCGCTCGGCCTCTCCGCGCTCACGGTCGCGCCGGCGGATGCGGACCCCGCGCAGAAGGCCGCCGTCGTAGGCGAAGAAGCACGAGGCCACGTCGCCCAGCACCAGGAAGACGGTGGCGGCGTCGAAGCCCGGGGAGATGGGGTGGGCGCCCGCGGCCGCGGCCAGCGGAGCGAGATCGACCCCGCGGCGTGCGATCCCCGCCGCCGCCGCCGCCTCTTCGTACTCCACCACCACCTCGCGACGGACCGCCGCCGCGAGCATGCGGTCCCCCGGGAGCGGAAGGAAGTCGACCACGGCTTCGGCGGGCGGATATGGCAAGCTGGCCCCGAGGCGGAAGCGGGCGTATTCGGTGGGGTCCTGGGCCCGGGGCCGGTCCAGGATCATGACGCGGGAGACGCCGTGGGGAAGGACGAGGGTGACGCCTCTGCTGCGTGACCCGAGGGGCTCCAAGGCTTCACGGATCGCCCGGGCCACCTCGTCGGGGTCGCGGAGGTTCCGCTCGAACGCGGACGGGACGAGGGCCCCTTCGCGGAGGGGGCTGCTCGACGACGAGACGGCGCGTGCGCTCCGGAGCCCGCGCCTGACGAGCGCGGTGGAGACGGAGCCCGCATCGAAAGCGAGCAGCGCGCGGCTCGAGAATGGCAACACCACCTTCCGATTATAGGTCCAGGGTGACGCCACCCCACCGCGCGCGCCCCCGACCGGGCTTCGGGCCCAGTGATATGATCCGGTCCAGTCGAGGCTCGGGCGCCTGGAGCCCGAGCCGTGCACGAATCGGGTTGCGAAACAAGGAGGAGACCCCATGAAGGTCTACGATGCTCCCCACATCCGCAACGTCGCGGTCGTCGGGCACGGGGGCTGCGGAAAGACCTCGCTGGTGTCGGCCCTGCTGTTCGACATGGGAGCGATCAACCGGCTCGGCCGCGTGGACGACGGCACCGCCGTCACCGACTTCGACCCCGACGAGATCGAGCGCAAGATCAGCCTCCAGACGGCACTCGCCTATGGCGAATGGCGCAAGGTGAAGGTCAACCTGCTCGACGCCCCCGGCTACGCCAACTTCTTCGCCGAAGCCCGCACCGCTCTGCGCGTGGCCGACGCGGCCCTGGTCGTGGTGGACGCGGTGGCCGGGGTCGAGGTCCAGACCGAGAAGGCGTGGGACTGCGCCGCCGAGGACGGCCTGCCCCGGATCCTGGTCGTGAACCGGATGGATCGGGACCGGGCCTCTTTCGCCCGCACCCTCGAGGCTCTCGAGGGTGCCTTCGGGCGCGGGGTGGTGCCGGTAGCCATTCCCCTGGGCGAAGAGAAGGGCTTCGTGGGCGTGGCCGACCTCCTCGCGAACCGGGCCGACATCTATTCGGATGACCTGTCCGGAAACTTCAAGGCCGTCGACATTCCGGACGACGTGAAGGCCGCGGCCCAGCAAGCCCTGGACAAGCTCGTGGAGATGGTGGCCGAGACCAACGAAAGCCTGATGGAGGAGTTCTTCGAGAAGGGAACCCTCCCCCACGACGACCTCGTGAAGGGCCTCCACGACGCGGTGATGGCGGGCAAGCTCTTCCCGGTGTTTCCGGTGTCCTCCGCGCGCAACATCGGGCTGCAGCCGTTGCTCGACGACGTCGTCGACCTCTTCCCATCGCCCGCCGACCGCGGCGCGGTGGAGGGCCGCGATCCCGTGACGAGCGCCGTGGTCTCGCGACAGCCCTTGCCGACCGAGCCGGTTTCGGCCTTCGTCTTCAAGACCATCGCCGATCCCCACGCCGGGCGGATCTCCCTCTTCCGCGTGTACTCCGGGACCTTGAAGGCGGACAGCGTCGTGCACAATGCGTCGCGTGACGTGAGCGAGCGGATGGGGGCCTTGGAGCTGCTCCAGGGCAAGCAGCCGACGTCGGTGCCGGAGATCGGGGCCGGCGACCTGGGCGCGGTGGCCAAGCTCAAGGAGACCCAGACCGGCGACACCCTCGCGGACAAGGCCCACCCCATCGTGTTTCCGGCGCTCACCTTTCCCGAGCCGGCGACGACCTTCGCCATCGAGCCCAAGACCCGCGGCGACGAAGACAAGATCTCGGTCGCCCTCCACCGTCTCATGGAAGAGGACCCCGTCCTCCGCCTCTCGCGGGACGCTCAGACCCACGAGATGCTGCTGACCGGGATGGGGCAGCTTCACATCGAGGTCGTGGTGGCCAGGCTACGCAAGCGTTACAAGGTCGAGGTCAACCTCAAGAAGCCGAAGATCCCCTACCTGGAGACGATCAAGGGGGCCGCCGAAGGCCACGGCCGCCACAAGAAGCAGACCGGGGGGCACGGACAGTTCGGCGACTGCAAGATCCGCCTGAAGCCGCTGCCGCGGGGATCCGACTTCAGGTTCGTGGACGACATCTTCGGGGGCTCGATCCCCAAGAACTTCATCCCCGCGGTGGAGAAGGGCATCCAGGACGCGCGGACGCGGGGGTTCCTGGCCGGATTCCCCATGGTCGATTTCCAGGCCGAGCTCTTCGACGGGCAATACCACGACGTGGACTCTTCGGAGATGTCGTTCAAGATCGCGGGCTCCCTCGCCTACAAGGACGCGGTGGCGAAGTGCCGTCCGACCCTCCTCGAGCCGATCATGAAGGTGGAGATCGCGGTGCCGGAGGAGTACGCCGGCGCGGTGATGGGCAACCTCTCGAGCCGACGGGGCCGGCCGCAGGGAATGGAGCCGCGCGGGCACTACCAGATCATTCGCGCCGAGGTGGCGATGTCGGAGATGCTCTCCTACGACGCCGAGCTGACCTCGATGACGGGGGGACGGGGCTCGTATCACATGGAGATGGCCCACTACGACGAGGTGCCCGGGCACCTTCAGGAGAAGCTCATCGCCTCGGCCCGGGCGGAGAAGGGCGAGGTCAAGGAAGAGGAATAGAATGAGGGGAGTCGGGGACCCGCGAAGGAGACTCCCATGAGAGCGCGTTCGGTCGTCTGGGTGACGTTGGCGATGGCCTTGGCCCTGGGGCTGCCCGGCCGCGCGGACGAACCGGTGGTCGCGGGTCAGAACAACGTGCCCGCGCCGAAGAAGACCAAGACCGTCCTTCCCGAGTACCCTCCCGAGGCCCAGGCGCGCGGCCAGCGCGGCATCGTGATCGTGGAGCTGGTCATCGACACCCAGGGCAAGGTGTCGTCGGCCCAGATCATTCGGAGCATCCCGCCTTTCGACGAGGCCGCGCTCACCGCGGTTCGCCAGTGGGAGTACGAGGTCACCAAGGTCGACGGCAAGGCGGTGAGCGTCAAGCTCACGGTCCCGATCACCTTCGCCATGAAGATCCCCGAGATCGGCTCCCGCCAGGAAGGCATCCCCGAGCTTCGCGCCGGGGCCTTCCCGCCCCTGCCCCCGGATGCGCGGGAGACCGCCACCGCCACCGCCGAGGTCACCCTCGGCCCGGAGGGCAACGTGGAGGAGTTGCGCATCGTGGACGGCCCGCCCGCCTACGCCGACTCGTTGGCCCGGGCGCTGCGCACCTGGCGCTTCTCGCCTGAGCCTTCAGAGGCGACGGTGACGTTCCAGGTCCACGCCCAGTTCAATCCTTCGGCCAAGGGGACCGCGCCGAGGGTGGAGTTCCGCCTCGACGGGCTGCGGCGCAGCGAATCCGTGGCCACGGCCGACTCCGGAACAGGCGCGCCCGCGGCGGCTGCGGCTCCGACCTCCCCCACGCCCCCGGCCGCCGTCGCACCAGCACCGCAGCCGCCACCGGCCGCGACAACGGCGGCACCGGTCACTGCGGCGCCAAGCCCGACGGCCACGCTCCCCGCTCCGGCCCCGCCTCCTCCGGCCGTGGTCGCGAGCCCGCCGAGCAAACCGCCGGCAGAGCAGGACAGGGCTACCCCCACGCCGCCCGCCGCCCCGGCGCCTACCCCCAAGCCGGCGGGCCCGCCGCCGACGCCAGCGGTGGCCACGGCTCTGCCCGCAGTCGCACCTCCCACCCCACCGGCGGCGGCCAGCTATCCCGCGCCCGCGTCGAGCCCCGCGAGCCCGGGTCCGGCGACCGCAGAGGCACGGGCCACGACCCCACCGGCACCTGCTGCGGCCCTCTCGGTGCAGCGAGCGCCGCTGGTCCCGGGCTCGGCGCCAAAGGCTCCGGCCGTCGAGGTGTTGAGCGTCCCCCCGCCCGCCGAACCCCCGGAAAACGGCCTCTCCGCGGTTCGTGACGTGACCCTGACCCCCGGCGTACCCGATCTGACGCGGGGCCGGCGCCCCATGTCGCCGCCTTTCGCACGGATGGCGCAGGCCACGGGCACGGTCGACGTGAGCTTCTCCGTCGACGCGGCCGGGATCGCCTCGGTCAAGGGCTCCACCGGACCCGAGGTCTTCAAGCGCGCCGCGGAACAGGCGGTCGCGAGCTGGACGTTCCGGAGGACCCGGGCCGAGCGGATCTTCCTGGTGGCGGAGTTCAAGTACGCGACGGATGCGGCGTCCGCCACCGTGCGGCCCGAGGTGAAGTAGCTCGCCCTACTCCGCGGGCGCTTCCTTTTCCTTCTTGTCCTTCTTCTTGGCCCCGCTCTTGGCGCCGGCGGTCTTCGCCTTGTCGTCCTTGGCCGCGCTCTTGTCGACCTTCTCCTTCGGCTTGTACTCGGATCCCAGCAGCTCGAGGATGGCCATCTCCGCCCCGTCGCCCTTCCTGGGTCCGAGGCGAAGGATGCGGGTGTAGCCGCCGGCCCTCGCCGCGAAGCGGGCGCCGAGGTCGTCGAAGAGCTTCTTCACCACGGTCTCGTCACGGATGTCGCGCAGCACGAGCCGACGGGCATGAAGCCGATCGGCGTCACGCTTGGCCAGGGTGATGAGCTTCTCGGCGTAGGGACGAAGCTCCTTGGCCTTCATCAGCGTGGTGCGGATGCGCTCGCGCTCGAAGAGCGCGGTCGCGAGGTTGCGGAGAAGGGCCGTTCGGTGGGGCGTGATCCGGCCCAGCTTGCGGTGTGCGACCCGATGTCTCATGTTCCAGGTATTCCTTCGATGCTCGCTCTACGCCCCTACTGGGCCGTGGGCCAGTTGTCGAGCTTCATCCCCAGGGAGAGCCCCATGGTGGTCAGGATCTCCTTGATCTCGTTCAAGGACTTCCGGCCGAAGTTCTTGGTCTTGAGCATCTCCCCCTCGGTCTTCTGCACGAGCTCGCCGATGGTGCGGATGTTGGCGTTCTTCAGGCAGTTGTAGGAGCGCACTGAAAGCTCCATCTCGTCGACGCTCTTCGTGAGCTTCTCCGACCAGGCCTCTCGGTCGTGCTCGGAGATCTCGACCGGGGTCTGCTCCTCCTCGTCCTCGTCCTCGATGTTGATGAAGATCGTGAGGTGGTCCTTCATGAGCTTGGCGGCCAGGCCCACCGCGTCGCGGGGGCTGACCGCGCCGTTCGACCAGACCTCGAGGGTGAGCTTCTCGTAGTCCGTCGCCTGTCCGACGCGGGCGTTCTCCACGAAGTAGTTGACCTTCTTGACCGGAGAGTGGACCGAGTCCACGGGAATCCAGCCGATCGAGAGGTCCTCGTCGAAGTTCTTGTCCGCGGACACGTAGCCGCGGCCCGGCTTGACCCGCATCTCCAGGGACAGGGTCGAGCCCTTGCCCAGGGTGGCGATGTAGGCCTCGGGATCGAGGATCTCGACGTCAGGATCCGGGGTGATGTGCTTGGCCCGGATCTCCCCGTCCTCGGAGGTCTTGAGGAAGAGGGTCTTCGGATGCTCGACGTGCATCTTGAGGGCGATCTTCTTCAAGTTGAGGATGAGGTCGGTGGTGTCCTCCATCGCTCCCGGGATCGGCGAGAACTCGTGGAGGACGCCCTCCACGCGGACCGCGCTGATCGCGGCACCTTCGATGCTCGACAGCAGCACGCGCCGGAGCGAGTTGCCGACCGTCGTGGCAAAGCCCCGCTCGAAGGGCTGGGCGGAAAAACGGCCGTAGTGCTCGGTGGCCGACTCCCGGTCGACTTCGAGGCGCTTCGGCTTCTGGAACCCTTTCCACAGCATCTTTTGAGTCTCCTACCTTACTTCGAGTACAACTCGACGATGAGCTGCTCCTGGATCGGGAAGTTCACGTCGTCCCGCGCGGGCATCGACAGAATCTTCCCCTTCATCGCGGCGGCGTCCAGCTCCAGCCACTTCGGCACCCCCCGGCCCTTCACCGCCTCGACCGACTGGGCCACGAGAGCGTTCTTGGCCGCGCGGGGAGCGAGCGAGATCGCGTCGCCCTGCCGCACCTGGAACGACGGGATGTCGAGCTTCTTCTCGTTGACCCGGACGTGGCCGTGCCGCACCAGCTGACGGGCCTGGGCCCTCGAGGCGCCGAACCCGAGCCGATAGACCACGTTGTCGAGCCGGCGCTCCAGCTTGCTCAGCAGGGTCTCGCCGACGACCCCCTTCTCCTGGCTCGCGCGGTCGAAGGTCAGGGCGAACTGGCCCTCGAGCATCCCGTAGACGCGCTTGGTCTTCTGCTTCTCACGCAGCTGCAGGCCGTAGCCTTGCACCTGCTTCTTGATCCGCCCCCCCTTGCCGTGCTGGCCGGGAGCGTAGTTCCGCTTTTCGATCGCGCACTTCTCCGTGAAGCAGCGGTCCCCCTTCAGGAAGAGCTTCATCCCTTCCCGGCGGCAGAGGCGGCAGACCGAACCTGTATATCTCGCCAAAGCAATTACTCCTTAGACGCGACGCCGCTTGGGCGGCCGGCAGCCGTTGTGGGGGATGGGGGTGACGTCACGGATCGACTTGATCTCCACCCCCGCGGCCTGCAGCGCGCGGATCGCGGATTCGCGACCGCTGCCCGGGCCCTTGACCCGGATGTCCAGCGAGCGCAGCCCCGAGTCCTTGGCCACGGTGGCGCAAGTGGTGGCGGCCTGCTGGGCGGCGAAGGGCGTGCCCTTGCGCGAGCCCTTGAACCCCAGGGTGCCCGCGCTCGACCAGGTGACCACGTTGCCCTCGAGGTCGGTGATGGTCACGTGGGTATTGTTGAAGGAGGCATGGACGTGGGCGATGCCGTGCACCACGTGCTTCTTCTCCTTCTTGCTCTTCTTGGCGCCGACGACTTTGGTCATGCGAGGCCTCCTACGCCTTCTTCGCGCGAATCATGGCCCGGCGCGGTCCCTTGCGGGTGCGGGCGTTCGTGTGCGTGCGCTGGCCCCGGACGGGCAGGTTGCGGCGATGCCGCATCCCGCGGTACGAGCCGACCTCCATCAGGCGCTTGATGTTCATGGCGACGTCCCGGCGCAGGTCGCCCTCCACCGCGCCGTCGGCGTCGAGGATCTTGGAGATGCGGCTGACCTCCTCTTCGGAGAGGTCCTTCACCCGCACGCTCGGGTCGATGCCTGCCTTGCCCAGGACGACGTTGCTCCGGGCGGTGCCGATCCCGTAGATGTAGGTGAGGGCGATCTCCACCCGCTTGCCCCGCGGAAGGTCGACGCCTGCGATACGTGCCATAGCCTTCTTACCCCTGCCTCTGCTTGTGCTTCTGGTTCGCGCAGATGACGAACACCACCCCGTGGCGGCGCACCACCTTGCACTTGACGCAGATCTTCTTGACCGACGACCTTACTTTCACAAAGGTTCCTCGTTTAGGTCCGTTTCCTCACGATACGGCCGCGCGTCATGTCGTAGGGAAGGAGCTCCAGGACGACGGCGTCCCCCGGGAGCAGGCGCAGCAGGCTCCCGCCACCCCCCACGTGAGCCACCGCGGTTCCGCCCGCGTCGCCCTCGATCTGCACGCGGAAGAGGCCGTTGGGCAGCGCCTCGCGCACGACCCCGTTCACCTCGAGTCCCTGACCCGCCACGCTAGCCATGAGCCACCGCCGCCGCGTAGGGGTAGGGCTCGGAGAGAATCCAGGGCCCGGATTCGGTGATGGCGACGGAAAGCTCGAAGTGCGCCGACAAGCTGCGGTCCTTGGTCACGGCCGTCCAGCCGTCCTTCAGGACGTCGACCTCGGCACCGCCGATGTTCACCATGGGCTCGATGGCCAGGCACATCCCGCTCACCAGCCGCTCGCGCCGGCCCGCGGGCCCGTAGTTCGGGACCTGGGGCTCTTCGTGAAGGCTCGTCCCGATGCCGTGGCCCACGAACTCCCGCACGACCGAATAACCCTTGCTCTCGGCTCGGCTCTGCACCGCGTGCCCGATGTCGCCCACGCGCTTGTTCAGCCGGCACATCTCGATCCCGGCGAAGAGGGCTTCCCGGGTGGTGTCCATGAGCCGGCGCGCCTCGTCGCTCACCCGGCCCACGCCCACCGTCCGCGCCGCGTCGCCGAAGAAGCCGTCGACCACGCAGCCGAGGTCCAAGCCCACGATGTCGCCTTCCTTGAGCTTCCGCCGCTCGGACGGGATCCCGTGGACGACTTCCTCGTTGATGGACACGCACAGCGTCGCCGGGTAGCCCCGATAGCCCAGAAAGGCCGGCCGGGCGCCGTGCTTCTTGAAGTTGTCATGCGCGATCCGGTCGAGCTCCTTGGTGCTCACTCCCGGCTGGGCGGCCTGCTCGAGGAGATCGAGCGTCTCCACCACGAGAGTGCACGCGCGGTGCATGGTCTGCAGCTCGGCCCAGGACTTCTGGACGCTCACGCCCGGCCTTCCACGATCCGTTGCAGGTCGGCGGACACGGCGTCGACCGCGCGGAAGCCGTCCACGCGGTGAAGCTGTCCGCGCTTCGAGTAGAACTCGACGAGCGGACGCGTGCGGTCCTCGTAGTCCTGCAAGCGGTGCTCCACGGCCTGGCCCCGGTCGTCGTCGCGGCCCCGGCCGGAGAGCCGCCTCATCAGCTCTTCCCGCGGCACCTCCAGGTTGAGCACCACCGCCAGGCGGGCCTCCTCTCCCAGCATCTGTTCCAGGGCCTCGGCTTGCGGCAACGTCCGCGGGAAGCCGTCGAGCACGTAGCCCGGGGCGCAGTCAGGGTCCGCGATCCGCGTCCGGATCATGGTGATAAGGAGGTCGTCGGGCACGAGATCGCCGCGCTCGAGGTATGGCGCGGCCGCACGTCCCAGGGCGTTCCCCTGGGCCAGGGCCTCGCGCAGCATGTCTCCCGTGGAGATGCGGGGCACACGAAGGCGCTCCGCCAGACGGGCGGCTTGCGTGCCCTTCCCCGCCCCGGCGGGGCCGAGGAAGATCACGGGCGCGTGGTGCGCGGCGGCGCGCTGGGGGCTACCGACGGCCACGGATCCTCTTGCCTCCCTTGCCGCTGAAGCCCTCGTAGTGGCGCATGATGAGCTGCGCCTCCACCTGGGCTATCGTGTCCATGGCCACCCCCACCACGATCAGCAGGGACGTGCCCCCGAAGTAGAAGTTCAGGTGCAGCCCTTCCGTGATCCAGCCAAGCCCGTTGTCGGTGAAGAACATGTCGAGCCGGGGGCCGATCACCGGAATGGGGGCCACGCGGAACCCCGTGATCAGGAACTCGGGCAGGATGGCCACGAGGGCCAGGTAGATGGCGCCCCCGAACGTGATGCGTCCCAGGATGTGGTCGAGGTACTCGGCCGTCTTCTTTCCGGGCCGGATGCCGGGGATGAACCCGCCGTACTTCCGCATGTTCTCCGCGACGTCGTCCGGGTTGAAGACGATGGCCGTGTAGAAGTAGCAGAAGAAGATGATGAAGGTCACGTAGAGGACGTTGTAGAGAGGCATTCCCCACTTGAGCTGGTCGGCCACCGACTGCATCCAGGGGTTGTTGGCCTGGAAGAAGGAGGCGATGGTCTGGGGGAAGGCGATGATCGAGGAGGCGAAGATCACGGGGATGACCCCGCTCGTGTTCACCCGCAAGGGGAGATGGGTCGACTGGCCGCCGTACATCCGACGACCCACCACCCGCTTCGCGTACTGCACGGTGATACGCCGCTGGCCACGCTCCACGAACACGATCGCGGCCACGACCAGGACCATCATGGCGAGCAGGAACAAGAGGGCGATCAGGCCGAGCTCACCGCGCTGGAACATGCTGAACGTATCGAGCACGCCCTTGGGGAACCCGACCACGATGCCCGCGAAGATGATCAAGCTCATGCCGTTGCCGATCCCGCGTTCCGTGATCTGCTCGCCCAGCCACATGATGAAGGCGGTGCCGGTGGTCAGGGTCAGCATCACCAGCAGCTTGAAGCCGATCCCGGGATGCTCGACGATCTTGAAGTTGTTGCTCAAGGTCATCCGCTCCAGGTAGGCCGCGATCGCGAGCGACTGCACGATCGAGAGGAGCACCGTCCCGTAGCGCGTGTACTGGGTGATCTTGCGCTTGCCGAGCTCGCCTTCCTTGCTGAGCTTCTCGAGGAAGGGCCAGACCACGGTGAGGAGCTGGAGGATGATCGAGGCCGAGATGTAGGGCATGATCCCGAGGGCGAAGACCGTGACCTTGGCCAGGTTGCCCCCGGAGAACATGTCCACGAGCCCGAACCAGTTCCCCCGGTTCTGCTCGAAGAAATCGACGAGGGCCGCGGTGTTGATGCCCGGGGTGGGGATATGGTTGCCGAAGCGGTACACCGCGAGCAGCCCCAGGGTGAAGAGCACCCTCTTCCTGAGGTCCGGGATGTCCCAGATGTTCCGGAGGCTTTGTAGCATCGTCAGCCTTCGATGACCTCGACCTTGCCGCCGAGGCCGGTGATGAGCTCCTGCGCCTTGGCGGAGAACTTGTGGGCGCGCACGGTGAGGGCCTTGGTCAGCTTCCCGTCCGCGAGGACCTTGATCCCGTCGCGCACGTTCTTGACCATGCCGCGTCGCTCCAGGACCTCGGGGGTCACGATCGTGCCCGCGTCGAAGATCTCGAGGCGGCCGATGTTCACCTCCACGTACTCCTTGCGGTTGATGTTCGTGAAGCCCCGCTTCGGGACGCGCCGATGCAGGGGCATCTGGCCGCCTTCGAAGCCGAGCTTGCGCCCGTAGCCGCTGCGGCTCTTCTGGCCTTTCTCCCCGCGGCCCGAGGTCTTGCCGAGACCGCTGCCCGGACCCCGGCCTACGCGCTTCCTGGCGCTGGTGCTGCCCTTCGCCGGCTTCAGATTGTGTAGTGCCACTGTTCCTTGCCCCTCAGTCGACGATCTGGACCAGATGCGGGACCTTCTTGACCATCCCTCGCACCATGGGCGTGTCTTCCCGTTCCACGACCTGGTGCATGCGCCGCAAGCCCAGGCCGCGCACCGTCGCGCGCTGCTTGTCCGGGCAGCCGATCACGCTGCCGATCATCTTGACCTTGATCACCCCCGAGGACGCCTTCTTGGCCTTCGTCATGCCCTGGCTCCGTTACGCCTGGGCCGGCGCGGCCGGTACGACCGGCGCGACCGGCATGGCGGCTTCGGCCTTCTTGTCTTCGATCCCGAGGATCTCGGTCAGGGTCTTGCCCCGCAGCTTGGCCACCCGCTCCGGCGCCTTCAACCGAAGGAGGGCGTCGACCGTGGCCTTGACCACGTTGTGGGCGGTGGTGGTGCCGAGGCTCTTGGTGAGGATGTTCTGGATCCCGGCCGCGGTGATGACCGCGCGTACGGGCCCGCCCGCGATCACGCCCGTCCCCTCGGAGGCCGGCTTAAGGAGCACGCTCGCGGAGCCGAACCTCCCGGTCACGGTGTGGGGCACGGTCGCCCCTTTCTCCGTGATGGGAACGCGCACCACGTTCTTCTTGGCGGCCTCGACCCCCTTCTTGATCGCGGAGGCGACCTCGCGGGCCTTGCCCATGCCGTAGCCGACGTAGCCGGCGCCGTCGCCCACCACGACGAGCGCGCTGAAGGAGAGATTCTTGCCCCCCTTCACCACCTTCGTGACGCGGTTGATGGAGACCACCTGGTCCTTGAGGTCCAGGCTGGCCACGTCGATCTTCTCGATTGGTGCTCTCATGGCCGTCCTTAGAACTTCAGCCCGGCTTCGCGTGCCGCGTCGGCCAGGGCCTTGATGCGTCCGTGATAGAGGAAGCCGCCTCGGTCGAACACGACGGCCTGGATGCCCTTCTCCTGGGCCCGGCCCGCGATCAGCTTGCCGACCTCCTTGGCCGCGACCACGTTGCCCCCGGTCTTCACCTTGCCCTTCAGGTCCTTGTCGAGGGTCGAGGCTGCGCACAAGGTGCGGCCGACCTCGTCGTCGATGACCTGGGCGTAGATGTGGGTCTGGCTACGGAACACCGCGAGCCGAGGCCGTGCCGGGGTCCCGGACAGCCTCTTGCGGATGCGCGCGCGGATGCGGTGCCGGATGTCCTCTTTGGTCTTGACCTTCATTGTCCTTCGCTCAACGGGCGTTCCCTGGCCAGATCTGGCGCAGGCGTTCCCGTCCTCCTCACTTGGCTCCGCCGGTGGCGCCCGCCTTGCCGGCCTTCTTCTTCAGGATCTCGCCGACGTAGCGGATCCCCTTCTGCTTGTACGGGTCGGGCTTGCGAAGGCCCCGGATCTCGGCCGCGACCTGGCCCACTTTCTGCCGGTCGATGCCCGAAACCACGATGTGCGTCTGCTTGTCCACCGCGATCTTGATCCCCTCGGGGATCTTGAACTCCACGGGGTGCGAGTAGCCGAGTGCGAACACGACCTTTGCGCCCTCCACCGCGGCCTTGTAGCCGACGCCGACGATGTCGAGCTCCTTGGAGAAGCCCTCGGTCACGCCCTTGACCGCGTTCTGGGCGAGGGCCCGGGCCATCCCGTGGAAGGCCCGCTGCTGGCGCTCGTCGTTCGTGCGCTTGCAGGTGAGCTCGGCTCCCTCCAGGGAGAAGGAGATCCCGGGCGGTACCGGGGTCTCCAGCTTGCCCTTCGGCCCCTGCACCTCCAGGGCCTTCGGGGACACCTGCACCTTCACTCCCTGGGGGATGGCGATCACTTTGCGTCCGACGCGAGACATGGCGACTCCTTTACCAGACGTTGCAGAGGATCTCGCCGCCGACGCCCTCGCGAGCGGCGCTGCGGCCGGTCATGAGCCCGCGCGAGGTGGAGAGGATGTTGATCCCGAGGCCACCCTGCACCCTGGGGATCTGGTCCTTGCCACAGTAGATCCGGCAGCCCGGGCGGCTGACCCGCTGGAGGTCGGTGATGACCCGCTCCATTCCGGGGCCGTACTTGAGATACACGCGGATCGTGCCCTGCTTGCCGTCTTCGGCGCGTTTGAAGTTCGAGATGTAACCCTCGTCCTTCAGTATGCGGGCGATCTCCGACTTCAGTTTCGAGGCGGGAACGTCCACCTTGGGAAGCCGGGCCCGGACTCCGTTGCGGATCCGGGTGATCATGTCCGCGATGGGATCGGTCATGTTCATGTGATCTTTTCCTCTCGCCCGTTCTCTACCAGCTCGCCTTGACCACGCCCGGGATGTCCCCGGCGAGGGCCAGCTGCCTGAAGCAAATGCGGCAGAGATCGAACTTCCTCAGATATCCGCGGGGCCGGCCGCACCTACGGCAGCGCGTGTACTTACGCACCGCGAACTTCGGCGTCCGACGGGCCTTGGCGATGAGCGACGTCTTGGCCACTCCCCTCCTCCTCTACTGATTCCGGAACGGCATGCCGAGGTACTGGAGGAGGAGCTTCGACTCCTCGTCCGTACGGGCCGTGGTTACGAAGGTCACGTTCATGCCGCGGAGCTTGTCCACCTTGGCATAGTCGACCTCGGGAAAGATGATCTGGTCCTTGAGGCCCAGGGTGTAGTTGCCGCGCCCGTCGAACGAGCTCGTGGGCAGGCCCCGGAAGTCGCGCACGCGGGGCAGGGCCACGTTGAACAGACGGTCGCAGAACTCGTACATGCGGTCGCCGCGAAGGGTGACGGTGGCGGCGATGGGCATCTTCTCGCGCAGGCGAAAGGCCGCGATCGCCTTCTTGGAGCGGCGGACCGCCGGCTTCTGGCCCGCGATCTTCCCGAGCTCGTCCATGGCCGCGTCCAGGAGCTTGATGTTCTGGGTGGCTTCGCCCACCCCCATGTTGATCACGATCTTCCGGAGCCGGGGCACCGCCATCACGCTGGTGTAGCTCCGCTCCTTCATCAGGCGGGGCCTGATCTCCTTCGAGTACGTCTCCTTGATTCGTGCCGTCATCACTCGTCTCCGCTCACTTGCCGCGCCTACTTATCCAGGGCTTCGCCGGTCTTGCGGCTCACCCTCACCTTGCGGCCGTCCGCGAGGGTCTTGGCGGCGATGCGCGTCCGCTTGTCGTTGTCGGGGGAGACGATCATCACGTTCGACACGTGGATGGCCGCTTCCCGCTCGGCGATGCCGCCCTTGATGTTGCGCTGGGGGTTCGGCCGGGTGTGGCGCTTCACGAAGCCCACACCCTGGACCACGACCCGGCCCTTCTCGCGCAGGACCATCAGGATCTTTCCGCGTTTGCCCGCATCGCGTCCCGCGATGACCTCGACGAGGTCGTTCTTCTTGAGCCTGATCTTCACCCGCTCTGCCGGCTTGGCCATCAGAGCACCTCCGGGGCCAGGGAGACGATCTTCATGAACTTCTTGTCGCGAAGCTCACGCGCCACCGGCCCGAACACGCGGGTGCCCACCGGCTCCCCCGCCTCGTTGATGAGCACGGCCGCGTTCTGGTCGAAGCGGATGTAGGACCCGTCGCGCCGGCGCTGCTCCTTGCGGCAACGCACGATGACCGCCTTCACGACCTTGCCCTTGCGCACCGGCTCCGGGGCGTCGGGGGCCGACTCCTTGACGTTGGCGGTGATGATGTCCCCAAGACGCGCGTAGCGCCCGGTGGACCCGCCCACGGGAAGGATGCAGGAGATCTTCCGGGCGCCGGAGTTGTCGGCGACCTCGAGGATCGTTCGCATCTGGATCATGGTGTCCCTCTCTCCTCGTCAGGCCTGGGGCAAGAGGTCGTCGTCCTTGACCACGACCCTGCCCACGATCTCTTCCACCCGCCACCGCTTGTGCTTGGACAGGGGCCGGGTCTCGACGATGCGGACCTTGTCCCCCTTCTTGGCTCCCACGTCGTCGTGGGCCATGAAGGTCGAAGTCCGCTTGATGGTCTTGCGGTAGAGGTCGTGGCGGACCAGCCGCTCGACCCCCACCACCACCGTCTTCGTCATCTTCGCGGAGAGGACCACGCCCACCTGCTCGCGCCTCTTTCCCGCCGCGGCTTTCTTCTCGTCAGCCATTTCTTACCTCTCGCCCGCCGACTTCTCGCGCAGGACGGTCTTCACCCGGGCGATGTCGCGGCGCACTTCGCGGAGCTTCAGCGCGTTGTCGAGCTGGCCGAGCGACTTCTGGAAGCGCAGGCGGAAGAGCTGCTCCTGCAGCTCCTTCTCCTTGCCCTTGAGCTCGTCCTTGCCGAGCTCACGGATCTGCTCCGGTTTCATCAGTCGACCTCCGCGCCGCGGGCCACGATCCGCGTCTTGATGGAGAGCTTGTTCGCGGCCAGTCGGAGCGCCTCACGCGCCTCCGTCTCCGGCACTCCCTCCATCTCGTAGAGGATGCGTCCGGGCTTCACCACCATGACCCAGGAGTCGGGCGCGCCCTTGCCCTTGCCCATGCGGGTCTCCTGGGGCTTCTTGGTGATGGGCTTGTCCGGAAACATGCGGATCCAGATGCGACCGTTCCTCTTGATGAAGCGGGTGATGGCGATGCGGCCGGCCTCGATCTCCCGCTGGCTCACCCAGCCGCACTCCATCGCCTTCAGACCGTAGTCGCCGAAGTCGACGGTGCTCCCGGTCCAGGCCTTGCCCTTCATCCGGCCCCGCTGCACCTTGCGGAACTTGACCTTTTTCGGCATCAACATGATGACGTTCCCTGCCTCGCCTTACAGGCCCTTGAGCGGACGCAGCGCGTCGTGCTCGCCCTTGTAGATCCAGGCCTTGACCCCGATCTGCCCGAAGCTCGTCTTCGCTTCGTGGAAGCCGTAGTCGATGTCGGCCCGCAGCGTGTGGAGCGGCAGCTGCCCGTGCAGGTACCACTCGGAGCGGGCGATCTCGGCCCCGTTCAGCCGGCCCGAGACGCGGACCTTGATCCCCTTGGCGCCGAAGCGCAGGGCCGCGTCGACCGCCTTTCTCATGGCGCGACGGAAGGCGATGCGCTTCTCGAGCTGGAGGGCGACCGACTCGGCCACGAGCTGCGCGTCGAGCTCGGGCTTCAGGATCTCCTGGATGTTGATGAAGACCTCCTTGCCGGTCTTCTTCTGGACCTCCTGCTTCAGCTTGTCCACTTCCTGCCCCTTGCGGCCGATGATGATGCCGGGGCGGGAGGTGAAGATGCTGATCTTCAGCTTGTTGGCGGCGCGCTCGATGTCGACCCGCGACACGCCGGCGTGGCTGAAGCGCTTCTTGAGGTCCTTCTTGAGCGCCAGGTCCTCGTGGAGGAGGTTCGCGTATTCCTTCCCGGCGTACCAGCGGCTGCGCCAGGTCTTGTTGAACCCGAGGCGAAACCCGATGGGGTGGACTTTCTGTCCCATGCGGCTACTTCTCCCTTTCCGACACGTGAACGGTGATGTGAGCGGTGCGCTTCAGGGTCTGGTAGGCCCGGCCCATGGGCGCGGGGCGGACCCGCTTCTGGGACGGCCCCTGGTTGGCGTAGCAGGCGCTCACCACGAGGTCGTCCTCGTCCAGGCGGCGCTTCTGGTTCTTGTCCGCCACGTGCACGGCGTTGGCGATGGCCGACCGGAGCGTCTTCTCCACGTCTCGGGCGATCGACTTCTTGGTGAAGCGGAGGATGGCCAGGGCGTCCGCCGCCTTCTTGCCCCGGATGAGGTCCAGCACCAGCTTGGCCTTCTGGGCCGAGGTGCGCAGGTACTTCGTGGTGGCTAGCGTTTCGAGCATCGGAGTTCCCCTAGGCCTTGGCCGGCGGCGCCGCCGCCGCCGCGACCTTGGTCACCTTTTCGACTTTCGAGGAGTGTCCCTTGAACGTGCGGGTCGGGGAGAACTCACCGAGCTTGTGGCCCACCATGTTCTCGGTGATGTACACCGGAATGAACTTCCGGCCGTTGTAGACGGCCAGGGTGTGGCCCACCATCTCCGGAGTGATCGTGGAACGACGCG
This sequence comes from uncultured Acidobacteriota bacterium, assembly GCA_963760685.1. Classification (GTDB taxonomy): domain Bacteria; phylum Acidobacteriota; class Vicinamibacteria; order Fen-336; family Fen-336; genus CAVXEA01. The sequence continues at coordinate 316,728 of CAVXEA010000003.1, read as the reverse complement.
ACCAGGTCTTCACGACCTTCTTGTCCCGCGCCTCGTTCATCTGCTCCACCTTCCGGAGCAGGTGGTCGTCGACGAAGGGGCCCTTTTTCAGCGACCTTGCCATGGCTACTTCCGCCTCTTGACGATGAACGACTGGGTGCGCTTGTTGTTGCGGGTCTTGGCGCCCTTGGTCGGCTTGCCCCAGGGCGTCACCGGGTGACGGCCACCCGAGGTCTTGCCCTCGCCGCCACCATGCGGGTGGTCGACCGGGTTCATGGCGACACCCCGGTTGTGGGGGCGCCGTCCGAGCCAACGGGTGCGCCCGGCCTTCCCGGAGGACACGTTCTTGTGCTCGAGGTTGCCCACCTGGCCCACGGTGGCCACGCAGTCGATGTGGATCTTGCGCACCTCGCCCGAGGGCAGCTTGACCTGGGCGTACTGCCCTTCCTTGGCCACGAGCTGAGCGGCGCCGCCGGCGCTCCTGACGAGCTGGCCGCCCTTGCCGTGGCGCAGCTCGAGGTTGTGGATCATGGTGCCCGCGGGGATCGCCTTCAGCGAGAGGCAGTTGCCGGGCAGGATGTCGGCGGCGTCACCCGCGACCACGGTCTGCCCGACCTTGAGGCCTTCCGGCCAGAGTATGTACCGCTTCTCCCCGTCGGCGTAGTGCAGCAGCGCGATGCGGGCCGACCGGTTGGGGTCGTACTCGATGGCCGCGACCTTGGCCGAGATCTCCCGTTTGTCGCGGCGGAAGTCGATGATCCGGTACCGGCGCTTGTGGCCGCCACCGAGGAAACGCACCGTGATGCGGCCTCGGTTGTCGCGCCCGCCGCTCCTGCGCAGGGGCTCGGTGAGGCTCTTCTCGGGCTTGTCCTTCGTGATCTCGTCGAAGGTCAGGCTGGTCATGAATCGCCGGCCCGGGGACGTCGGATTGAATTGCTTGAGTGCCATTTTCCTTTAGGCCTGCTCGAAGAACTCGATCATCTTCTCGCCCTTCTTCAGGACGACGTAGGCTTTCTTCCAGTCCGGACGCTTGCCCACGTAGCGCCCCTGTCGCTTGACCTTCCCGTGCACGCGGGCCACGCGAACGTCGGCGATCTTCACGCCGAAGAGCGACTCGACCGCCTTCTTGATCTCGGGCTTCGTGGCATCTCGGTGCACCTCGAAGGCCAGGGTCGCCTGGGTCTCCTTGAGGGCCGTGGATTTCTCGGTGATCAGGGGACGCCTTATCACTTCGTAGAGGTTCTTCATGGTCTCTTGGGCCCGCGCTACGGCGTGAGCCGTTCCTCCAGCTTGCCGAGCGCCTCTTGCGACAGGAGGAGATGCCGGCAGTCGAGCACGTCGTAGACGGTCAGGTGGGTGGCGGCCACGACCTTGAGGCCGGGGATGTTGCGCCCGGACAGGATCAGGTTGTCGGTGGGCTCGTGGTCCACGAGGAGGGCCTTGCCGACTATGCCCAGCTTGTCCAGGATGCCGCGCAGGATGCGGGTCTTCGGGGCCTCGACCGGGAAGGAGTCTATGAGGCGAAGGCCGCCCTCCTTCAGGCACTGGGTGAGGGCGGAGCGAAGCGCCGCGGCCCGCGCCTTCTTGGGCATGTCGTAGGAGTAGTCACGGGGCGTGGGACCGAAGACGGTGCCGCCGTGACGCCAGAGGGGGTTCCGAGCCTCCCCGACGCGTGCGCGGCCGGTGCCCTTTTGCTTCCAGGGCTTCTTCCCCGTACCCGAGACGAGGGCGCGGTTCTTGGTCATGTGCGTGCCGCTGCGTCCGCCCGCCCGGTACTGCTTGACCGCTTCGTAGAGAAGGTGGGTGTTGACCCGCCCTCCGAAGACGTCGGGCGACAACGACACCTCGCGGACCTTCTTGTTCTCGGCGTTCACCACTTCGGCCTTCGAAAGGTCCACCGGGGCCTGCGGCTTCACTTCCTTGGCTTTGGGGACCGCCTTCGCGGCCGCGGGAACCGCCTTCTTCGCGGGAGCCTTCGGCGCTTTGCCCGCCGGCTTCGCGGCGCTCTTCACGGCCTTCGCCTTGTCCTTCTTCTCGGCCATGGTCATTACCTCCCGGAGGCCTTCTTGTTGATGACCAGGTACCCACCGCCCGCGCCGGGGACGGCACCCTTCACGACCAGGGTGTTGCTCTCCGCATCCACCCGCACCACCTTGACGTTGCGCAGGGTGACGCGATCGGAGCCCATGTGCCCGCCCGCGCGCATGCCCTTCAGCACGCGCGAGGGGAAGGCCGACGCCCCGATGGACCCGGGGGCGCGGTGGAACATCGAGCCGTGGGTGGCGGCGCCGCCGCGGAAGTGGTGGCGCTTCACGACCCCCTGGAAGCCCTTGCCCTTGCTGACGCCCACGATCGTTATCGTGTCTCCGGGAGCGAAGAGCGCAACCGAGACCTTGTCCCCCACCTTCACCTCGGACCCGGCTTCGACCTTGAACTCTCGCAACACCCGGCAGGGAGGCAGGCCCGCCTTCTCGAAGTGGCCCTTCATGGGCTTCGGCACGTGCTTCACCTTGCGGGCCTCCACGAGGCCGAGCTGCACCGCCGAATAGCCGTCCTTCGGGGCAGACTTCCTCTGGACGACCACGCACGGCCCCGCCTCGATGACGGTCACGGGGATGGCCCGCCCGTCTTCGGCGTAGACCTGGGTCATGCCGACCTTCTTGCCGATGAGTCCCTGCACTGACATGGTCTTGTCTCTTCTCTCTCGCTTGGTCGATCGCTTCTCGGGGTCGGCAGGCGCCGGCGCCCCTCGCGATCAACACCGCCTATTTGGCGTGCTCCTTGCCGAACGCCTTGATCTCCACGTCCACCCCCGCCGGCAGGTCGAGCTTCATGAGCGCATCCACGGTCTGGGGCGTGGGCTCGAAGATGTCCAGCAGGCGCTTGTGGGTCCGGATCTCGAACTGCTCGCGGCTCTTCTTGTCGACGTGCGGCGACCGGTTCACGGTCCAGCGGTTCTTGAGGGTAGGCAGGGGAATCGGGCCCGCGACCCGCGCCCCGGTTCGCTTGGCCGTGTCCACGATCTCCGTCGTCGACTGGTCGAGGATCCGGTAGTCGTACGCCTTCAACCGGATCCGGATCTTCTCGTTCATCAGCATGGACTAAGGTCCCTTCCTACTCGATGATGTCGGTGACGGTGCCGGAGCCCACGGTGCGGCCGCCCTCGCGGATCGCGAAGCGCAGGCCCTTCTCCATGGCGATGGGCGTGATCAGCTCCACCGTCATCTGCGTGTTGTCCCCGGGCATCACCATCTCCACTCCGTCCGGCAGGGTCGCCACTCCCGTCACGTCCGTGGTCCGGAAGTAGAACTGCGGCCGATACCCCGTGAAGAAAGGCGTGTGCCGTCCGCCCTCTTCCTTGCTCAGGACGTAGACCTCGCCCTTGAACTTCGTGTGCGGGGTGATGCTCCCCGGCTTCGCCAGAACCATCCCCCGCTCGATGTCCTTCCGCTCCACTCCCCGAAGCAGCGCGCCGATGTTGTCTCCGGCCACGCCCTCGTCCAGAAGCTTCTTGAACATCTCGACGCCGGTCACCACCTTCTTCAGCGATTCCTTCTGGAGACCCACGATCTCCACTTCCTCCCCGACCTTCACCTTCCCACGCTCCACCCGGCCCGTGGCCACCGTGCCACGCCCCGAGATCGTGAAGATGTCTTCGATCGGCATCAGGAACGGCTTGTCGATGTCGCGCACCGGCATCGGAATGTACTTGTCCACCGCCTCCATCAGCTCCAGGATCGGCTTCGCAGAGTCGTCCTTCCCCGTCCCCTCCAGCGCCTTCAGGGCCGACCCCCGCACCACCGGGATGTCGTCCCCCGGGAACTCGTAGGACTTCAGAAGCTCGCGCACTTCGAGCTCCACCAGGTCCAGAAGCTCAGGGTCGTCCACCATGTCGCACTTGTTCAGGAACACCACGATGTAGGGAACGCCCACCTGCCGCGCCAGAAGGATGTGCTCCCGGGTCTGCGGCATCGGCCCGTCCGCCGCCGAAACCACCAGGATCGATCCGTCCATCTGCGCCGCGCCCGTGATCATGTTCTTGATGTAGTCCGCGTGCCCAGGGCAGTCCACGTGCGCGTAGTGACGGTTCCCCGTCTCGTACTCCACGTGCGAAGCGTTGATCGTCACCCCACGCTCACGTTCCTCGGGCGCGTTGTCAATCTGGTCGTAGGCCTTGAACGTCACCTTCGGGTTCGAAGCCGCCAGCACCTTCGTGATCGCGGCCGTGAGCGACGTCTTCCCGTGGTCCACGTGCCCGATCGTCCCGATGTTCACGTGCGGCTTCGACCGGTCGAACTTCTCCTTGGCCATCGCTTCTCCTGATTTCCCTTGCTGGACCGCTAGTCCTTGGCGACCTTGCCGCCCATCACCTTGGCCACGACCTCTTCGCTCACGTTCCGGGGCGCCTCGGCGTACTTCTCGAAGTGCATGGTGTAGGTGGCCCGGCCCTGGGTACGCGAACGCAGGTCGGTGGAATACCCGAACATGTTGGAGAGGGGCACCACCGCCGTGATGATCTGGGTGCCTCCCCGCGAGATCTGTCCCTCGAGCTGGCCGCGGCGGCTGCTGAGGTCGCCGGTGACCGCGCCCGTGTAGTCATCGGGGGTCACGACCTCGACCTTCATGATCGGCTCGAGCAACACCGGATGCGCCTTCTTGGCCGCTTCCTGGAAAGCCATGGAGCCCGCGATCTTGAAGGCCATCTCGTTGGAGTCGACGTCGTGGTAGCTGCCGTCCCAGAGGCGGACCTTGACGTCCACCACCGGATAGCCGGCGATGATCCCCCGGTCGAGGGCTTCACGGATGCCCATCTCGATCGGCTTGATGAACTCCTTGGGGATCGAGCCACCGGTGATGTCGTTCTCGAAGACGAACCCGAGACCAGGCGCGGGCGACAGCTCGATCTTGCAGTGTCCGTACTGGCCCTTGCCCCCGGTCTGCTTGATGTACCTGCCCTCGGCCTTGGCGTCCTTGCGGATCGTTTCCTTGTACGCGACCTGGGGCTTGCCCACGTTGGCCTCGACCCCGAACTCGCGCTTCAGCCGGTCCACCAGGATCTCGAGGTGGAGCTCGCCCATGCCCGAGATCTTGGTCTGTCCGGTGTCGGGATCAGTCTCGACCTTGAAGGTCGGGTCTTCCTGCATCAGCTTGGCCAGGCCGGTGCCGAGCTTCTCCTGGTCGGACTTGGTCTTCGGCTCCACCGCGAGTGCGATCACGGGGGCGGGGAAGGTGATCGATTCGAGCACCACGGGCTTGCCCGCGTCGCAGATCGTGTCGCCCGTGGTCACGTTCTTGAGACCAACCGCGGCCGCGATGTCCCCGGCGTAGACTTCCTTGATCTCCTCGCGCTTGTTCGCGTGCATCTTGAGGAGGCGGCCGATGCGCTCCCTGAGGCCCTTCGTGGAGTTGAGGACGTGGTCCCCGCTCTTCAGGTTGCCGGAGTACACGCGAAGGAACGCGAGCTGGCCGACGAAGGGGTCGGTCATGATCTTGAAGACGAGGGCGCTGAAGGGCGCGTCGTCCTTCGGCTCGCGGGCCACGAGCTCCCCGGTGGTCGGCTCGTTCGCCACCGTCGGGGGAATGTCGAGAGGCGAGGGAAGATAGTCGATGACGCAGTCCAGCATGGGCTGGACGCCCTTGTTCTTGAAGGCCGAGCCGCAGATGACCGGGAACAGGGTCATCGCGATCGTGCCTTTGCGGATGGCGGCCTTGATCTCGGCCACGGTCGGGGTCTCGCCTGCGACGTACTTCTCGAAGAGGACATCGTCGCCCGCCTCGTGGGCGGCTTCGGCCACCTTCTCGATCATGAACTCGCGCTGCTTCTGGGCATCGGCCAGGACGTCGGCGGGGATCTCCTCGGTCTTGTACTCGGACCCGAGGGTCTCGTCGGTGTAGCGGTACGCCTTCATCTCCACGAGGTCGATGACGCCCTGGTGCTTTTCCTCGGACCCCAGGGGCAGCTGAATGGCCACGGCCGCCTTCGCATTCAGGCGGTCGTGCATCGTCTCGATGGAGTGAAGGAAGTTGGCGCCCACCCGGTCCATCTTGTTCATGAAGGCGATGCGGGGGACCTTGTACTTGTCGGCCTGGCGCCACACCGTCTCGGACTGCGGCTGCACCCCGGCCACCGCGTCGAACACCGCCACCGCGCCGTCCAGGACGCGCAGCGAGCGCTCCACTTCGGCCGTGAAATCGACGTGCCCCGGGGTGTCGATGATGTTGATGCGGTGGTCCTTCCAGAAGCAGGTGGTCGCGGCGGAGGTGATGGTGATCCCCCGCTCCTGCTCCTGCTCCATCCAGTCCATGGTGGCGGTGCCTTCGTGCACTTCGCCGATCTTGTAGTTGACCCCGGTGTAATAGAGGATCCGCTCGGTAGTGGTCGTCTTCCCGGCGTCGATGTGCGCCGCGATCCCGATGTTCCGGGTCCGGTCTAGGGGTGTGGTTCTCGGCACGATCAGTCTTCCTGCGCTTCCGCTACCAGCGATAGTGGGCGAAGGCCTTGTTGGCCTCGGCCATCTTGTGGGTGTCTTCCTTCTTCTTCACCGCCCCGCCCCGGAGGTTGGCCGCGTCCAGGATCTCCATGGCGAGCTTCTGCTCCATGGTCCTCTCCGGGCGCTTCCGCGCGAAGCCGATGAGCCAGCGGAGCGCGAGCGAGGTCCTCCGGGCCGGGTTCACTTCCACCGGCACCTGGTAGTTGGACCCGCCCACGCGGCGGCTCTTCACCTCGAGCGAAGGCTTGACGTTGTCGACGGCCTTCTTGAAGACCTTGAGCGGGTCCTCCTGAGTCTTCTGCTGGACCACGTTCAAGGCCCCGTACATGATGGCCTGGGACGAGGCGCGCTTGCCCCCGTACATCATGCAGTTGATGAACTTGGTGACGAGCCCGCTGTTGAAGAGGGGGTCGGCGACGACTTCCCTCCGAGGCACTGTGCCGCGACGTGGCATCCCTTGACTCCGCTCCCGGCTGAAGCGCCCCTTGGGGCCCTCCCGCCATTCGTAAAAAACAACAGACGGCGCGTCGGGTCGAACGTCGCCCTCGGCGTCGTCTGAGGCCTGAAACCGCCCCGCCTCGAGGATCCTCACCTGTCTGCCCGACTTGGGCACCGGCAGGTCCGATCTCCCCGACCGTGTCTTCCCAGCGCTTCCCGCCGGGCCTTTTATCCGACCAACCTCCACCGGCCGTCCGCTCTCGGACCGCCGGAAGTGCGACGTTCCCTACGCCTTGGGACGCTTCGTCCCGTACTTGCTGCGGCTACGCTTGCGGCCCTGGACCCCGACCGCGTCGAGCGTCCCGCGAACGATGTGGTACCGCACGCCCGGCAGGTCCTTCACGCGGCCGCCCCGGATGAGGACGATCGAGTGCTCCTGCAGGTTGTGCCCGACGCCCGGAATGTACGCGGTGACCTCGACGCCGTTCACGAGCCGGACCCGGGCTACCTTGCGGAGGGCCGAGTTGGGCTTCTTGGGGGTCGAGGTGAAGACCCGCACGCACACGCCGCGCTTCTGGGGCGATCCTTGAAGAGCCGGAGAGTCGGTCTTGGTGCGAAGCTGCGACCGACCAATCCGGACGAGTTGACTGACCGTAGGCACCTGACCTCCAACACCCTAGGGGGACGCGCCAGACTACAGGCGCGAGACCGCAGCAGAGCAACCCTCCAATACTATAGGAAAAGACTCTGGTGTCAAGAGGGGTTAACCCGAAATCCCCTCGTCCTGGGCCTGAGGGGAACTCCCAAGCCGGCATATTCTGCGCGTGGGGTTCGTTGACCGTGGACCCTAGAGCCCGGTAAGGTTTGGGGAACCATGCTCCCTGCCCTGCTCTTGCTCGCTGCTTTGGACTCCGCCCCGGCCAAGCCGGGACCGCTGGGCGCCCTTGCGCCCCTCCCGGCTGACACCGTTCGGGTATTCCTGCTCCGGCACGGACAGGCCCTGTCGAACCTCGAGCCGAGGCCCAAGCTGCCCCCGGAAGCGCTCGACCACCTGACCGCGCTGGGCCGCACCCAAACGGACCGGGCGGCTGCCCTGCTGAGCGGCGAGCGCGTCCGCCTGGTCCTCACTTCTCCCGCCGGACGGGCGCGCGAGACCGCCGCCATCCTCCAGAAGGCCTTCGCCATCGACGGGGCGCCGGTGGAGCCCCGTCTGCGGTCCCTGGAAATCGGCCGCTCCCCTGGGGGTCAGCCCCTCGGTTGGAACGAACGCGAGGCCGAGTGGAAGGCGGGGCGCGATCCGCAACCTCCGGGCGGGGAATCGCTCCAGCAGGTCGCCAGTCGGCTGACCGAGCTGGTTGCCTCGCTGGCCCGTGAACGTGGGGGGCAAGCGGTGGTCGTGGTCAGCCACGGCGAGGTGATTGCCGCTCTGGTTGGTGCCTTGGAAGGCCGCCCGGTGGCCGAGTGGGAGGCGCTGAGCCTCAAGAACGCCTCGGTGACCGTGGTCGAAGCCTCAGTCGGCAAGCGTCCCAAGCTCGCGCTCGTGAACGTCGTCCCCGACGAAACCAAGCCCTAGGTTCCGGGCGCGCGAGAGGGTCTGGAGTCAGCGGATGGCGAGGATCGTCTCGAGGACCTTGGGGTCCTTGGGCAGCTGGTCGACGCCGGGAAGGCGCCTCACCAGCTCCCGATAGCGAGGTTCGGCCGAGAAGGCCTGCGCGAACAGAGGCCGGGCCGCATCCATCCGTCCTCCCGTGACGAGGGCAACCCCATACCAGAAAGCCATCTCCCCGTTCTCGGGCTCGAGGGCGCGGGCGGCTCCGTACTCGCGTTCGGCGCACGCCCAATCCTTGACGGTCACGCAGTCGTCTCCTGCCCCCATGTGGTTGTAGGCCCTCGCCACGCGCACGAGGCGGCGCAGCTCGTCGAGGGGTCGCGGGTTGTCCTCCACGCGCAGGTCGAACACCTTGTCGGCCCACGGACGACCTGAGGACCGCCCCTTCACCACGAGGAGCGCGGCCGACTGCTGGCCACGGATGTCACCGTTCTCGGCCTGGGCCGCGTCGAGGGCCGCCAGCATGCGGTCGGCCAGGTCGCCGCGGGCCCCATCGAAGGCCTTGGCCATGGCCGGCCAGACGGTGTTTCTCTCCATGAGGTTGGCCTGAACCGCGTAGTCCTTGCCGACCTGCCCGCCCGCGGCCGGGATGTCGAGCTTGCCGGTGTGGGTCGCGATGCGGCCTTGCGCATCGATCATGCCGATCTGCCGGACATCCCGGCCCGCGTCTCCCGCGAGCAGCGCGGCCAGCGCCTCGGGCGCCGAGCGGCCCGCCTTCATCAGGCTGAGGCCGAGCGGGCCGTACGAGGGATCCACGAAGGACTGGGTCGCCACCGCACCGACGCCCGCTTCCGCCCAGGGCACCATGGCGCCGACCGAGAACCAGTGGCTCTGGACGGCCACGCCGAGCTGCCCGGTCGCGGGATCGCGCGCCACGATCGAGTAGGTGTGTACAGGCCGGACGGGAGCGCCAACCAGCCCGAGGGCCAAGGCGAGGCTCGCCATCAACGGGCTCCCCAGGCCCGTCACTTCAGGCGCAAGGCGCCCTCTTCCACCCAGTGGGCGAGGGCGTTCCAGATGCGGTAGGAGTCCACGGCGAGCTCTGTCTCGCACTGGCGCGGGGTTGCGCCGCCACAGGCCTTCTGCCAGAGCTTCACCACGAGGTCGTAGTCGGGCTCGTTCGGCACCGTCGATGGGCTCTTGCCGGAGGCCGCGAGCGGCACCTCCTCGGGCACGAGGGCCAGGCCGCGCTGCAAGTGATCGTGGCGCCTCACGCCTTCGAGGACCAGGTTCATCACCGGCTCGGGATCGGCGACCTCGCTCCCGAAATCCGACCGGCTGACGAAGGCGAAGGTCCCCTGGAACGGCTTCTCGATGACCTGGTAGAGGGCCTCTCGCCCGGAGAGGTGGCCGAGTCGGCCTCCCCGGAGCTGGCCGCGGTCGAGATTCAGGGTCGCGACCGGCTTGCCCTCGCGGTCGAGCAGGGAAAGGATGCCTGTCCGCTTGGCGTCGGCGAGGCTTTGGACCAGCATCGGCAGGCCGAAGAGCTCGAGGTCTCCCGAGAGGCTGGCCGGCGCCGAGGGGGTGCGGACGGGGGCGTCGAAGGCGTGAGAGCGCCTTCTGGGCCTCCCGGCCGAAGCTCTCGTTCGGGAATCGCTCGACCAAGCGACGCGAAGAGCTGGCGCACCTCCGGCGAGGGCGTGCTGGAGAGGGCCGCCACGAGACGGCGCAGGTCGGTCTCACGCGTGGGCACGAGGCGGCTCAAGCACCCCGCGGGGGAGGTCGGCCCGGATGGCTTCGAGCAGGCGGGCGACGATCTCCGGGGTGCCCGACAGGTCCTGGCGCCCGAGATCGGACAGGCGCGCCAGGGTGTCGCCGAGGGCCGAGGTCCGCAGGAGCGCGTGGCTCGACGAGGGCCACCCGCGGCCGCGGGAGTGGCGGCGCGAGCGAGAGCCGAGCAGACGCGGTCGGCCTGGATCATCAGCGCCTCGCGATCCTCGGGGTCGAGGCTCAAGGGCGCGAGGGCCTGCTCGATACCGGCGAGGAACTCGATCAGCGCCTCGCTCGGCCCGCTCGTGACGGGCCTGCCCCAGGTACTGGAAGACCTCCTTCATCAGGAGCAGGGGCACGCCGGGCCGGAGGAGCCCGGCGACGCGGGCGACTTCCGCGTCCACCGCAGCAGGCGTGTCGTCGGTGCGCGGGATCGCCCGCAGCAGGCTCACCACGTTGCGCATGAGGTAGACGTCGGTCTGGGTTCCGCCCGGGTCCGCGACCAGGCGCTCGTAGGCCGCGGCCCGTCCCGCCTCGCCGTGGACCTCGATGAGGGTGAGAAGCAGGCGTCTCTTGTCCCGCCGCGTCTCTTCCTGGAATTGATCGAGCAGGCTTCGCGGGCCATAGGAGCGGAAGAAGCGCAGCACCGGCCGCAGGTAGGGGTGCTTGTCCGGGCTCTCGGCCAGCTTCTTCAGCCGCTCGGGGTTCAGGTACTCGTGTCCGGTGGCCACCATGGGCTCGACGAAGGCGCCCTTCACCTTGCCTTCGGCGATCATCTGCTCGGCGAGCCCGAACATCTTCACCGCGCGGCCCGAGCGCGCCTTCGTTGAACTGCTCGAGGGCCGTGTGCACCATCTCGCGGAAGCGGCGCGCCCCTTCCGCAGGGTCCTCGGGGAGGGCGATCAGGCGACGCATCGCGTCCACCTGCACCCCCTCGGGGGCCACCGGCTGCCCCGCCGCCGCGGGCAAGAGCCAGCCTGAGAGGCTCTGGCCCAGGGCACGGAACATCTCGTCGGTACCCGAGGCCCCGCCCCTCTGGCGGATGCGATCCAGGTACAGGTCGAGCTCGGCGCCGTTCCGGGAGCCGAGGGCCGCCTCGAGGAGGGCTTCGGCGAGGAGGGCCGTGCGCGGCACCGGGGAGAGCGCAGCACCTGTGGGGAGCCGGCCCCGCAGCCATCCCCGCCGGCGTCGGCGGCACCCGCTCGAGCCGTTCCAGGATGAGGGGAAGCCGGCGCAGGTCCTGCACCGCGTCGGTGAAGGCCTCGGCCATGACCGCCGAGCGGCTGAGCCGCCGAGGTGGCCTGCATCTCGACGCCGTCGCCCTGGCGGTAGAGGATCTCGACCTTGTCCTGCTTCGTGGGCCGCGCCTGCCCGATCTTGCCGAGGCTCGGTCTTCAGCCGCTCGCGCTGTTCGGCCGGGCAGTGCTCGAGCACCGCGGGCACGAGATCGGCCAGGAACGATTCGAGCTCGTCGACGGGGAGGAGGTGGAACTCCTCCATGAGATGCACCTTGCGCACGGCATGGAACAGGTAGTCGGAGAAGGGGACCCTCGGCCCCTGGATCTGGGCCTGCGCGGCCGACCACGCCGCCATCTCGTCGGCCATCACCCGCGCGGGCAAGCCCAGAAGCAGGGTGATCGAATCCATCGCCATCAGGGGGGCGAGACGGTCGGACAAATACTGGCGCAGCTCGTAGAGCGCTTCCTGGAGGTCTGCCTGGGCAGGGACCGATTCAGTCAAGAACGGGCGTCCAATAGAAACACCCTCACCGTTTCGCGACCCGTCCGGGCCGGCCGTCGTGGGCGCGCGGACCGCTCATGATAAGCCAACGCGGCCCCGCCGGGGACGGGGGGGCGGCGAGACGCGCGCGGCTCGCCCTAGAAGCCGGTGCCCCGGGTCGTGAGACGGATGCGGCAGAGGGTCGTGTTGGCGGTCACGAACAGGGTGCGGCCATCCTCGCCGAAGGCGCAGTTCGCGGTCGGCACCCCGGTGGCGATGGTGCCCAGAAGCTCGGCCTTGGGGGTGAGCACGTGGACGCCGCCCGGACCAGTCGCGAAGAGGTTGCCCGCGCGGTCGACCTTCAGGCCGTCGGGCAGCCCCGGCCGGTCTTTGCCTACCCACGCGGTCATGTCGAAGAAGACCCGGCCGTTCTTCACGGTGCCGTCGGCCTGCACGTCGTAGGCCATCACCACCGCCTTCTCGGGATGGGACTGGGCGACGTACAGAGTCCTCTCGTCGGGTGAGAAGGCGATCCCGTTCGGGGCCTTCAGGTCCTGCACCAGGAGAGTCACGGTGCCGTCCTTCGCCAGGCGGTAGACACCGGTGAAGGTGAGCTCTCTGCCCGGGTCGTCGAAGGTCTTGGGGAGGCCGTAGGCCGGATCGGTGAAGTAGAGGTCGCCGTTCGAGCGGTAGGCGAGGTCGTTGGGGCTGTTGAGCCGCTTGCCCTGGTAGCGGTCGGCAAGGGTCTTGAAGCTCCCGTCCTTCTCGAGGCGCGCGATCTGCCGATTGCCGTGCTGGCAGAGCACGAGCTCGCGTTTGGCGTCGTACGTGAGGCCGTTCGACCCGGGCTCGCGGCCGGTGAACGGGGTGCTTCCCGAGTACCCGCTGGGCTTCAGGAAGAGCTTGATGCCCCCGGCTGCCGTCCACTCGTTGATCGCATTGGCCGGGATGTCAGAGAAGAGGACGCGGCTCATCTTCTTGTCCCATACCGGCCCTTCCGTCCACGCGAAGCCCTCGGCCAGGACCTCGAGGACGGCATCCTTCGGCACGATCGCATCCAGGCGGGGGTCCTTGCGCTCGATGGTCCCGAGGGTCTTACGGGGCGCGCCCGCCGCAGCGCCGCTCACCGGCCTGATCGGCACGAAGCCGAGGAGCACGAGGAGGACGCCGATGGTGCCAAGGAATGGGGTCTCTTTCTTCATGCCGCCAAGACTAAGGCCGAACCCCTGCCCGCTTCAACCGGACCTTGGGGGCCCGAGATCTTCGTCTAGCGCGGATAGCGGCGCTCGAAATCCCGCAGGCGTTCCTCGAGGGCCGCCTTCTCCATGGCCAGGCTCGCCTCCAGAATGCTGCGGGTGAGGTCCTCGGTCGGGCCGATGGCTCGCCCGTCCACGGCGTTGTCTCCGTAGAAGAGCATGGCCACGCTCCCCGCGACCACCATGGGCACGACCAGCACCGCGGTCGGCTTGGCGCCGCCGAGGCGCTCCACGAGGGTCTCGTTGCCCTGGGCGCTGTCGAGCGGGCCGAGGTAGGGCTCTTTGCGCTGGACCGCGTCGGCCAACACCGACGGAACGTCGAGAGGGAGCCTGATCCTGGCCGCGCTCTCCCCGGTGCCTTCCGCGAGGATCCCAAGCTGACCGACGCCCTGCGCCTCGTCTCCGCGCACGGCCAGGAGAAGTCCACGGCTCACCACCCGGGCCGCCTGGCGCATGAGGCCCAAGGTGGTTTCGCCACGCAGAGCGGGGGCGCGAAGGTCGGCCAGGCTCGGGGTCTCCGCGGGGGCGGGTTGGGGCTCCTCGGTGGCTCCGGGAAGCAAGGAAGCCGCGGTTGCGTCGGGCGGAACCTCGCGGCTCTCGTCCAACCGTCGGGCCGCCTCGAGCAGGACCTCGTCCGTGTTGACGCCCTTCATGAGCAAGAAGTCGCGGGCATCGACCTCGACGTCCCCGCGATCGGGGATGTCGAGGCTCTCGAACTTGAAGAATCCCGCGGTCCAGCCGAAGAGCTCCTGGATGACGGCACGGGTCTGGTCCTTCATCACCTGCTCGAGGGCCTCTTCCTCCAGCCTGCCCATCTCGAGCAGGATCTCGCCCAGCCTCTTGGCCTCGTGCCCCCAATGCTGGTGCTCGAGCGCTTCCATGAGTGTCGTCTCGGTGATGAGCCCGCGGCACACCAGCAGGTTGCCGAGGGTCTCGCGGACCGAGTTGGACGCGGCGTAGAGGATGCGCCCGGCCCGCATCAGGACGACGCCGTGGCCACCGCGGCGGCTCAAGGTGAGCCGGCCCGTCTTCCGGTTGTTGGCCAGGAACTGGATCAGCTCGGGGAGCTCGATGTCCTCGAGCCGGCCCACCAGGCTCATCGCCGAACGCCTTGTCTCGGTCATGGATGGTTCGCCGGGCTCGCGCCTAGCGCGCCTCCTCCGGCGTGGGGCTTTCCTCGGGCCGCCCCTGGATCCGGCGAAGCGCCTCTTCGGCTTCCGGCCACGCTCCGCGCTTGACGGCGCGAGTGATGACGGGCACGGCCTCCCGAGCCCCGGGCCCGATGTTGCCCAGGGCCTTGACCGCAGCCTGCCGCACGCGACGGTCGCCGTCGCCGAGGGCCTTGATCAGAGCCGGCACTGCGGCAACCGCCGCGGGGCCAATGGTCTCGAGAGCCATCGCGGCGGCGTTCCGCATCTCCGGATCGGGATCGGACAAGATCTCGGCCAGCGCGGGCACCGCCGCCTCGGCCACCGGCCCCATACCCCACAGGGTGGAAAGGGCGAGGCTGCGCAGGCGAGGGTCGTCCGTCGAGAGGAGCTCCATCACCGCGGGCACGGCCGGCGCGCCCGCCTTGATCAGGGCCAGGTTGGCGCGGCCGCTCTTCTCCTTGTCCGAGCTCTTGAGGTCCTCGACGAGGGAAGCGATGTTCGCCGGGCTCTCCTTGGCCCTGCACCCCGTCAGCAGGGCGAGGACGAGCGCGAGAGGAGCCGTGACTTTGCGCATGGGCAGCCGGAACCGATGGTCATTCTGCCACAACCGGGTGCCCGCGCAGCCCTTTCCGGGAGGCGACGCGACGGGGTGGCGGACGAGGGGGCCTCGCGGCCCCCTTCGGTCTAGACTTCGGCGCCTTCCTTGATGTGCTCGGGCTCGACCACGTACTCGGCTTCGTAGGCGCCTTCGAGGCCGCCCGCCGGCCGTTCCACGACCTCCTCCGGGATCTTGATCTTGCGGTAGAACTCCATACCCGTGCCCGCGGGGATGAGCCGGCCCATGATCACGTTCTCCTTGAGTCCGCGCAGATGGTCGACCTTGCCGCTGATCGCGGCTTCGGTCAGGACCCGCGTCGTCTCCTGGAAGCTCGCGGCGGAGATGAACGAATCGGTGCTGAGCGATGCTTTCGTGATCCCGAGGAGCAGGGGGTTGCCGGTCGCGGAGCGCTTGTTGACCTTCGCCACCTTCTCGTTCTCCGACCGGAAGCGGAACTTGTCCACGATCTCGTCGATCAGGAACTCGGTGTCGCCGACGTCTTCCACCTTCATCCACCGCATCATCTGGCGGACGATCACCTCGATGTGCTTGTCGTTGATGTTGACGCCCTGCAGCCTGTAGACCTCCTGGATCTCGTCGACCAGGTAGCGCTGCAGCTCCTTCTCGCCCCGCACCTTCAGGATGTCGTGCGGATCGATGGGACCGTCCATCAAGGGCTCGCCGGCCTTCACCCGCTCGCCTTCCTGGACGTTGATGTGGGCGCCGCGCGGAAGCTGGTATTCCCGCGCCTGCTCGTCCTCGCCGGTCACGTAGATCTTCCGGTGCTGCTTGGCGACGTCGCCGTACTTCACCACCCCGTCGACCTCGGTGATGACCGCCGGCTCCTTCGGACGCCGGGCCTCGAACAGCTCGACCACGCGCGGCAGACCGCCGGTGATGTCCTTGGTCTTGGCGGTCTCGCGCGGGATCTTGGCCAACACGTCGCCGGCCGCGACCTCGTTGCCGTCCTCCACCATCAGGTGGGCGCCCGAAGGCAGCAGATACTTCTTCTGGGTCTTGCCCTTCTCGTCCTTGATCTCGATACGGGGCTGCTTCTTCTCGTCCGGCGAGTCCATGATGACGAGCGCGGCCATGCCCGTGTTCTCGTCCACCTGCTCGTGGACGGTCTGGCCGTCCACGATGTCCTTGAAGGAGATGCGTCCTTCCTCCTCGGTGAGGATGGTGAACGAGTAGGGGTCCCACTCCACGAGGAGCTGGCCTTGCTTGATCTCGGCCCCTTCCTTGAGCTTCAGCTTGGCCCCGTAGACGACGGCGTGCCGCTCGCGCTCCCGGCCCTTCTGGTCGTGAATGATGAGGGCGCCCGAGCGGTTCATGACCACGAGGTCGCCCTTCTTGTTCTTGACCGTGGTCAGGTTGTGGAACTTCAAGGTGCCCGCGTTCTTCGCTTCCAGGGTGGTCTGCTGGGTGGTGTGGCTCGCGGTACCGCCGATGTGGAAGGTCCGCATGGTGAGCTGGGTGCCGGGCTCGCCGATGGACTGCGCGGCGATGACCCCCACCGCGAGACCCATCTCCACGAGCTTGCCGGTGGCGAGGTCGCGCCCGTAGCAGAGCGCGCAGACCCCGCGCAGGGCCTCGCAGGTGAGCACGGAGCGGATGCGCACCCGCTCGAT
This sequence comes from uncultured Acidobacteriota bacterium, assembly GCA_963760685.1. Classification (GTDB taxonomy): domain Bacteria; phylum Acidobacteriota; class Vicinamibacteria; order Fen-336; family Fen-336; genus CAVXEA01. The sequence continues at coordinate 300,146 of CAVXEA010000003.1, read as the reverse complement.
GCCCGCCGCCTGCACCTCGTTCGCGGTCTCCTCGGTGATCTCGGTGCTGGCCTTGACGATGACCTTGCCCTCGATGTCGCGGATGTCGTCCAGGCTCACCCGGCCCACGATGCGGTCGCGGAGGGGCTCGATGACCTCCCCGGACTCGATGATGGGCCGGATGTCGATACCGTCGATGGTGGCGCAGTCGTACTCGCTGATGATCACGTCCTGGCTCACGTCCACGAGCCGCCGGGTGAGGTAGCCCGAGTCCGCGGTCTTGAGCGCGGTGTCGGCCAGGCCCTTTCGGGCGCCGTGGGTCGAGATGAAGTACTGCAGCACGGTCAAGCCTTCGCGGAAGTTCGAGGTGATCGGGTTCTCGATGATCTCGCCCGAGGGGCGGGCCATGAGGCCGCGCATCCCGGCGAGCTGGCGGATCTGCTGCTTGCTGCCTCGAGCGCCGGAGTCGGCCATGATGTAGATGGGGTTGAACTCCAGCCCCTCCTGGTCCTGTCGCTCCATCTTCTTGAACATCGCGTCCGCGACCTTCTCGGTCACCGCGGACCAGATGGAGATGACCTTGTTGTAGCGCTCGCCGTTGGTGATGGCGCCGTCGAGGTACTGCTTCTCGACGTCGATCACTTCCTTGTGCGCCTTCGTGACCTCCTTCTCCTTCTCTTCGGGGATCAGGAGGTCGTCGATGCCGATGGAGATGCCGGCGCGGGTGGCGTAGGTGAAGCCCAGGTCCTTGATCGCGTCGAGCATCTCGACCGTCCGGTCGAGGCCGAAGCGCAGGTAGCCGAACTGCACCAGGTGCTGCAGGCCCTTCTTGCGCAAGAGGCCGTTGATGTAGGGCATCCCCGCGGGCAGGTGGTCGTTCAGGATCACGCGCCCGACCGTGGTGTTGATGACCTGGTTCTTGACGGTCTGGACCTCGGTGTGGATGACGTCCTGGTCGTCGTAGACCGTGGTCAAGTCGACGAGCTCACCCGAGTACATGAGACGGATCGGGGTGAGGGTCTCGACCTCCTTGTGCTCGAGGGCGATCAGGACGTCCTCGCCGCAAGCGAAGGCCCGGCCTTCGCCGCGGGTGCCCTTCTTCTCCTTGGTCAGGTAGTAGCAGCCGAGCACGATGTCCTGCGAGGGGACCGCGATGGGCTGCCCGTTGGCCGGCGACATGATGTTGTTCGAGGACAGCATGAGCACGCTGGCCTCGATCTGGGCCTCGGGAGACAGGGGCACGTGGACGGCCATCTGGTCGCCGTCGAAGTCGGCGTTGAAGGCGGTGCAGACCAGGGGGTGGATCTTGATGGCCTTGCCTTCGACGAGGATGGGCTCGAACGCCTGGATACCCAGGCGGTGCAGGGTGGGGGCGCGGTTCAGGAGCACCGGGTGCTCGCTGATCACGTCCTCGAGGAAGTCCCACACCTCGGGCCTCTGCTGCTCCACCATCTCCTTGGCGGCCTTGATGGTGGTGACGAGGCCTTCCTTCTCGAGCTTGCTGTAGATGAAGGGCTTGAAGAGCTCGAGCGCCATCTTCTTGGGCAGGCCGCACTGGTGCAGCTTCAGCTCGGGCCCGACCACGATGACGGAGCGGCCCGAGTAGTCGACGCGCTTGCCGAGCAGGTTCTGGCGGAAGCGACCCTGCTTGCCCTTCAAGGTGTCGGAGAGCGACTTGAGCGGGCGGTTGTTGGCCCCGCGCAGGACACGGCCGCGGCGGCCGTTGTCGAAGAGCGCGTCCACCGCCTCCTGCAGCATGCGCTTCTCGTTGCGCACGATGACGTCGGGCGCGCGCAGCTCGATGAGCTTCTTGAGGCGGTTGTTGCGGTTGATCACCCGGCGGTAGAGGTCGTTCAGGTCGGAGGTCGCGAAGCGGCCGCCGTCCAGCGGAACCAGGGGGCGAAGCTCGGGCGGGATCACGGGGATCACGTCGAGAATCATCCACTCCGGCTTGTTGCCGCTCTTGCGGAACGCCTCCACGACCTTCAGGCGCTTGGCGAACTTGAGCTTCTTCTGGACCGAGTTCTCGGTCTTCATCCGCTCGCGCAGCTCGACCGCGTCCTTGTCCACGTCCACCCGGCGCAGCAGCTCCTTGATGGCTTCGGCGCCCATGGCGCAGCGCAGCCGCGGGAACTTGTCGCGAAGCAGGCGATACCGCTCGTCGGTGAGCAGCTCCTGCCGCTTCACCTCCGGGCAATCGCCGGGGTCGACCACCACGTACGACTCGAAGTAGAGGATCCGCTCGAGGTCACGGAGCGTGATGTCGAGCAGGTGCCCGATGCGGCTCGGGAGCCCCTTGAAGAACCACACGTGGCTGACCGGGCAGGCGAGCTCGATGTGGCCCATGCGCTCGCGGCGCACCTTCGACTGGGTGACTTCGACTCCGCACTTGTCGCAGATCACGCCCCGGTGCTTCATGCGCTTGTACTTGCCGCACAAGCACTCCCAGTCCGTGATCGGTCCGAAGATCTTCGCGCAGAAGAGTCCGTCGCGCTCCGGCTTGAAGGTCCGGTAATTGATGGTCTCCGGCTTGGTGACCTCTCCGTGCGACCACGAGCGGATCTTCTCTGGGCTGGCCAGGCGGATCTTGATCGCGTCGAAATCGATCGTCGCCCGTCCCGGCTCCAGGTTCGGCCTCATCGGCATCATCAGGCTCATTGTCTTCTTCCCGCTCCGATCAGTGCTTCAACTTGATCAGCTCGACGTCCAGGCACAGGCTCTGCAGCTCTCGGATGAGCACGTTGAACGACTCCGGCAGTCCGGGGGTGAAGAACGTGTCGCCCTTGACGATCGCTTCGTAGATCTTGGCCCGTCCGTAGACGTCGTCGGACTTGGCGGTCAAGAGCTCCTGGAGGATGTGCGCGGCCCCGTAGGCCTCGAGCGCCCACACTTCCATCTCCCCGAAACGCTGGCCTCCGAACTGGGCCTTGCCGCCCAGGGGCTGCTGGGTGATGAGCGAGTAGGGCCCGATGGACCGGGCGTGGATCTTGTCGTCGACGAGATGGGAGAGCTTCAGCATGTAGATGTAGCCGACGGTGACCTTCTGCTCGAAGGGCTCCCCCGTCATCCCGTCGATGAGGGTGGTCTTGCCCGCTTCCAGGAGGTTCGGCCGGAGCGGGTTGCGCTTCTCTTCCTGCTGGTTCGCCTGGACCAGGTACTGCTTGATCTCGCTCTCCAGGGCCCCGTCGAAGACCGGCGTCGCGAAGTGGATGCCCAGGGCCTTGGCCGCCCAACCGAGGTGGGTCTCGAGGATCTGGCCCACGTTCATGCGCGAGGGCACGCCCAGGGGGTTGAGGACGATCTCGACCGGGGTTCCGTCCGGGAGGTACGGCATGTCCTCCTCGGCCAGGATCCGGGCGATGACGCCCTTGTTGCCGTGGCGGCCCGCCATCTTGTCTCCGACGCTCAGCTTGCGCTTCATGGCGACGAAGACCTTCACGAGCTTGATCACGCCGGGCGGCAGCTCGTCTCCGCGCTTCAGCCGGCTCTCCTTCTCCGCGAAGAGCGCCTTCAAGACCTCGATCTGACGCTCGGTCTTGTCCACGATCTCGCTGAGCCCGTCTTCCACGTCGTCGTCGCCGTCGCCCTTGGCGCGGAGCTTCAGGATGTCGGAGTGGCGAAGCTTGGACAGGGTCTCGCGCGTGAGCTCCTGGCCCTTCTTCACCACCTTCTCGCCCCGGGCGTTCAGGAGGTCGGAGAGGGCGGTCTTGCCCTCGAGCAGGTCTTCGATCCGCTTGTCGCGCTCGTCCTGGAGGATGCGGATCTCGTCGCGGAGGTTCTTCTCCATCATGAAGAGCTCGGCGTCTTCGATCTGCTTGGCCCGGTCGTCCTTCTCGACGCCTTTCCTCGAGAAGATCTTCACGTCGACCACGATGCCCTCGATGCCCGGGGGGCAGACGAGGGAGGCGTCGCGCACGTCGCCGGCCTTCTCTCCGAAGATCGCGCGCAGGAGCTTCTCTTCGGGGGTGAGCTGGGTCTCGCCCTTGGGGGTGACCTTGCCCACCAGGATGTCGCCGGGCTTCACGCTGGCCCCGATCCGGATGATGCCGCTCTCGTCCAGGTTGTTGAGGAGCGACTCGGAGACGTTCGGGATGTCGCGGGTGACCTCTTCCGGCCCGAGCTTGGTGTCGCGCGCCTCGATCTCGAACTCCTCGATGTGGATCGAGGTGTACATGTCCTCGCGCACGAGCTTTTCGCTGACCAGGATCGCGTCTTCGAAGTTGTAGCCGCGCCAGGGCATGAAGGCCACGAGCACGTTCCGGCCCAGGGCCAGCTCGCCCATGTCCGTGCAGGGGCCGTCGGCCAGGATCTGCCCCTTGGCCACGTGCTGGCCCACCTTGACGATGGGCTTCTGGTTGATGCTCGTGTTCTGGTTGCTGCACTTGAACTTCGTCAGGTTGTAGATGTCGGCCCCGATCTCCTTGCCCTTGTCGGGACCGTCCTGGGCTTCCACCCGGATGATGATCCGGCGGGAGTCGACCGAGTCGACCACCCCGGCGCGGCGGCAGACCGTGGCCGCTCCGGAGTCCTTCACCGTGATGTGCTCCATGCCCGTGCCCACCACCGGGGCCTCGGAGCGCAGGAGGGGCACGGCCTGGCGCTGCATGTTGGAGCCCATGAGCGCGCGGTTGGCGTCGTCGTTCTCGAGGAACGGGATGAGCGACGCGGCCACCGAGACGAGCTGCTTGGGGGAGACGTCGACGTACTCGATCTCGTCCCGCTTGGCGAGGATGAAGTTGCCGGTCTTCCGGGCCGAGACGCGGTCGTCGACGATGGCCCCGTCTTCGGCCAGGCGCAGGTTGGCCTGCGCGATCGTGTAGCGGTCTTCTTCCCAGGCGGACAGGTAGAAGCAATAGGGTTCGATGTCCGCCGGCTTCTTCTTCCGCGTCTTGGCGGCGTTGTTCTCCCCCTCCATCTCCGCGCGCTCCACCACGTCGCCCACCTTGTAGTGGGTGTCGCCGGCGTCGAGCACCTGGTAGTAGTCCATCACCCGGCCGCTCTTCACCTTCCGGTACGGGCTCTCGATGAACCCGAATTCGTTGATGCGCGCGAAGCAGGAGAGGCTCGAGATGAGGCCGATGTTCGGGCCTTCCGGGGTCTCGATGGGGCAGATGCGGCCGTAGTGGGTGGGGTGCACGTCGCGCACCTCGAACCCGGCGCGCTCGCGCGAGAGGCCGCCCGGCCCCAGGGCGGAGAGCCGCCGCTTGTGGGTGATCTCCGAGAGGGGGTTCGTCTGGTCCATGAACTGGCTGAGCTGGCTCGAGCCGAAGAACTCGCGGATGCTGGCCATGACCGGCTTGGCGTTGATGAGGTCGTGGGGCATGGCCGTGGCCATCTCCTGGTAGACGCTCATCTTTTCCTTGATCGCGCGCTCCATGCGCACGAGGCCGATCCGGAACTGGTTCTCGAGCAGCTCCCCGACGCTGCGGACACGGCGGTTGCCGAGGTGATCGATGTCGTCCACGTCCTGGGGGCTCCGGCGGAGGCGCAGGAGGAAGGCGATGACCGCGGTGATGTCCTCGAGCTTCAGGATCTTCTCGGAGAGGGCCGAGCCCAGGCCGAGCTTGGTGTTGAGCTTCAAGCGGCCCACCCGCGAGAAGTCGTACTTCTGCGGGTTCAGGAACATCCCCTCGAAGAGGTTGCGCGAGGAGTCGAGGGTCGGAGGATCGCCCGGGCGCATGCGGCGGTAGATCTCGATGAGCGCCTCTTCCGGGGTCTTGATGGTGTCCTTCTTGACCGTGGCCGCCATCATGAGCCCGACGTCGTCGCGTTCGGGGAAGAACACGTCGAACGCGCTGATCTGGCTCTGCGCATCGAGGACGAGTGCTATCACCCGCGGCGAGAAGGGCTCGTTGCCTTCGAGCACCACCTCGCCGGTCTTGGGGTCGACGATGTCGGTGAGGGTGTAGGCACCCTCGAGGTCGGTCTCGGTCACCTCGATCTCGGCGACCTCCAGCTTCTTGAGCTGATCCAGGACGGCCGCGGTGATCTTCTTGCCCGCGTGGAGAAGCTCGTCGCGCTTGCCCGAGGCATCCTTGGGGCCGTGGATCGTCTTGCTGAGCTTCAGGCCGAGAAGATTGTCGGAGACCGTCCAGTAGAGCTTCCCTTCGCGGACCTGGATGCGGTCGCACTTGTAGAAGGTCTTCAGGATCTCGCCGTCGCTCTTCAGGCCCATGGCGCGCAGGAACACCGAGGCCAGGAACTTGCGCTTCCTGTCGATGCGCACGTGGAGGAGATTCTTGGAGTCGTACTCGAACTCCACCCAGCTCCCGCGGTAGGGGATGATCTGCGCCGCGAAGAGGCCCTTCTCGGGCTGGGAGAAGAAGACGCCGGGCGAACGGTGGAGCTGGCTGACGATGACCCGCTCCGTCCCGTTGATGATGAAGGTCCCGTTCTCCGTCATCAGGGGGATGTCGCCGTAGTAGACCTCCTGCTCCTTGATGTCACGGATGGTCTTGGCCCCCGTCTCCGGATCCTTGTCCCACACCACGAGCCGGATCGTGACCTTCAGGGGGACGGCGAAGGTCATGCCCCGTTCCTGGCACTCGTCGACGTCGTACTTGAGCTTCAAGCCGACCGGCTCGTCGCAGGTCTCGCAGGTGATGGGCTTGTTCTCGTTCAGACGGCCGCAGCGAGGGCAGTGGATCTCGCGGTCTCCTCGGGGATCGGTGACGAGGGTGGCCGCGCAGAAGGCGCAGGGCCGCCCCAGCTTGTCGAGACCGACCAGCCGTCCGCACTTGCACTCCCAGTTGCCGATCGCGTAGTCGACGAACTCGAGCGAGCAGTTCTCGCGCAGGTCGCTGATCGGAAAGACGCTCTTGAACACGGACTGAAGGCCCGCGTCTTCCCGGTCTCCCGGCAACACGCGCATCTGCAGGAAGCGCTCGTAAGAGTTCTTCTGGATCTCGATGAGGTTGGGGATGGGGATCGAGGCCTTGATCTTGGCGAAGTCGATCCGTTCCCGGTAAACGTTCTTGGAAGCCGTGTACATTTCGGTCAGAACCCCTCAGTCAAGAGCACGGAGCCGTGGTCGCTTCCCGAGTACGAAGCCCCGAAGGCGGCTCGCCCGGGAGGACACACGTCCCCCCCGGGAGTGCCGCAAAAGGCTCGTGGCTCGGAGCAGGCGTTCTTGCGTTCCCACAAGAACGGCTACTTGATCTCGACCGCCGCCCCCACTTCCTCGAACTTCTTCTTGATCGCCGCCGCCTCGTCCTTCGACACGCCCTCCTTGACGAGCTTGGGCGCGCCGTCGACGAGGTCCTTGGCCTCCTTGAGGCCGAGGCTCGTCACTTCCCGAACGACCTTGATCACGTTGATCTTCTTGTCGCCCGTGGTCACGAGGTGCACCGCAAACTCGGTCTGCTCTTCGGCCGCCGCCGCCGCCGGTGCACCCGCGCCACCCGCCGCCGCCACCATGACCGGAGCCGCGGCCGCGGCCGAGACGCCCCACTTGCCTTCGAGCACCTTGACCAGCTCGGCCACCTGCATGACCGTGAGCCCGGAGAGATCGTTCGCGATCGTCTGAATGTCAGCCATTTTTCTCTTCTTCCTTCTGCTAGAGCCTACGAATACTAAAACCCTGGAAAATTCCTACCGGCCCTCTTCCTTGTCCTGGTGAGCCTTGAGCACCCGCGCGAGCTGACCGGCAGGCGTGTTCAACAGGCGCACCAGGGTGGTGGCGGGCGTCTGCAAGAGACCGAGCAAACGGGCCCGGAGCTCGGGCAGGCTCGGCATGGTCGAGAGGGCCTTCACACCCTCGGCGTCGAGCATCTCCGTGCCCGACACGATCCCTCCCTTGAGCGACAGGGCGGGGTGCTCCTTCTGGAAATCGACGAGGACCTTGGCCAGGGCCACCGGGTCGGTCCCGGTGTAGGCGACACCCGTCGTGCCTTCGAACTTCGGGCCCAGGCCTTCGAGGGGAGTGCCCTTGACGGCCCGCACGGCCAGGGAGTTCTTCACCACACGGTAGCGGGACCCTGCCTGACGGACCTTCTTGCGGAACTCGGTGGCCGCGTTGACGCTCAACCCCTTGAAGTCGAGGAGGACGGCGTGCGGCGAGGACCCGAACTCGGTGCGGAGCTCGTCGATCAGTACCTGCTTTTCTGCGCGATTCATCTCTTCCTCGATCCGGCTAGGAGTGGTCTTCGACCGAAGCCAGGTCGACCCGTACACCCGGCCCCATGGTGGAGCTCAAGGCGATGGACTTGACGTACTTTCCCTTGGCCGCCACCGGCTTCGCCTTGATCACGCTGTCGATGAGGATCTTGGCGTTGTCGAGCAGCTTGTCGGGTCCGAAGGAGACCTTGCCGATGGGGGCGTGGATGATCGCCGTCTTGTCCACCCGGTACTCCACCTTGCCGGCCTTGATCTCCTTGACCGCCTTGCCCACGTCGAACGTCACCGTGCCCGTCTTGGGGTTGGGCATGAGACCACGGGGCCCGAGCACCTTCCCCAGCTTGCCCACCGACCGCATCATGTCGGGGGTCGCGACCACGGCGTCGAAGTCGAGCCAGTTCTCCGTCTGGATCTTCGTCACCATGTCTTCCCCGCCCACGTGGTCGGCACCCGCGTCCTGGGCCTCCTTGAGCTTCTCGCCCGAGGCCACCACCAGGACCTTCTTGGCCTTGCCGCCGAGCCCGTGGGGCAGGATGACCGTCCCCCGCACCATCTGGTCGGCGTGCTTGGGGTCGACCCCGAGCCGCATCGCCACTTCGACGGTCTCGTCGAACTTGGCGAACGCGGCCTTCGTCACCGTGACCACGGCTTCGGGAAGCGGATACTGAGGCTTCGCCGCCGCCGCTTCCTTGGCTTTCTTGAAGTTCTTTCCGACCCGACCCATCCCACTCCTTTCGCGCCTTCAGCGAATCGGCGCTCCCACTCTTGGCGCCCAACCAGGAGCGCCTCGTGGTCAAACGATGACGACTAGCCCGCGATCTCCACGCCCATGCTGCGCGCCGTGCCGAGGACGGTGTTGACCGCCGCCTGGAGGTCCGCCGCGGTGAGGTCCGGGAGCTTGAGCTTCGCGATGGCTTCGACCTGCTTCATGGTGATCTTGCCGACCTTGTTCTTGTTCGGCTCCCCGCTCCCCTTCGCGATCCCCGCTTCCCGCTTGATGAGCACGGCCACGGGCGGGGTCTTGGTGATGAAGGTGTAGGAGCGATCCGCGTAGACGGTGATGACGACGGGGATGATGAGCCCTTCGTCCTTGGCCGTGCGCGCGTTGAAGGCCTTGCAGAAGTCCATGATGTTGACCCCGGCCTGGCCCAGCGCGGGGCCGACGGGAGGGGCCGGCGTGGCCTTTCCCGCGGGGATCTGAAGCTTGACCTGCCCGACGACTTTCTTCATTGAAGACTTACCTTGCCACTAGAGTTTTTCGACCTGCAGGAAGTCGAGCTCCACCGGAGTGGAACGGCCGAAGATCGTGACCATGACCTTCAGGGTGTTGCGGTCGAGATTGACCTCTTCCACCACGCCCTGGAAGTTCGAGAAGGGCCCGTCGATGATGCGGACGCCCTCGCCGCGCTCGAAGGTGTACTTCGGCTTCGGCTTCTCGATCGATTCCTTGACCTGGTTGAAGATCTGGTCGGCCTCTTCCTGCGAGAGGGGCACCGGCCGGTTGCCCGAGCCCACGAAGCCCGTGACCTTGGGGGTGTTCTTGACGAGGTGCCAGGTCGAGTCGGGGATCTTCTTCCCGTCCGAGGCCTCCTCCGTTTCGATCTCCACGAGGATGTAGCCGGGGAAGAAGCGGGTGGCGGTCTGGACCTTGCGCCCCCCCTTCATCTCCACCACTTCCTCGGTCGGGATCTCGATCCGTCCGATGTGGTCGTCGAGCCCGTAGGCCTTGGCCCGCTGGCGAAGGCTCTCCGACACCTTCTTCTCGAAGCCCGAGTAGGTGTGCACGATGTACCACTGCTTGGAGGTCACGGTCTCCACGATCACCCCTTGAGAACGTGAGAAAGAACACGCGAGAAGCCCAGATCGAGGAGCCAGAGGTAGAACCCGAAGAACACGGTGGTGGCGATCACCACGATGGTCGTCGAGTACACCTCTTTCTGGGAAGGCCAGGTGACTTTCTTGAGCTCGGCCCGGACTTCGGAGAGGAAGTCACGCCCTTCCTTGATCTTGCGAGGCCCCCAGCCGATGCTGTTCGCGAGCCAGGCGGGCTGGCCCCCGGCCCCGGATTCGGCCTTTGCTATCTTTTCAGACCTCTCTGCGTCCGCCACGGCCATCCCTTGCCACTCCAAGCTAACCCGACGACGTCCCCCGACTGGCAGGCCAGGAGGGACTCGAACCCCCAACCCCCGGTTTTGGAGACCGGTGCTCCACCAATTGAGCTACTGGCCTACGCGCTCCTGCTCCGTTCTGCGCCTGCCGGTTCCGCCCCGATCTGCTTCTCGCCCTTGTCTCGTTTCGCTTCCTACTTCGTCTCTTTGTGCGCGGTGTGCTTGCGGCAGAAGCGGCAGTACTTCGCGAGCTCCAACCGCTCCGTGGTCTTCTTCTTGTTCTTCGTGGTGACGTAGTTCCGCCGCTTGCAGTCGGGGCACTGGAGAATGATGTTGTCGCGCATGGGTGTCTGCCCTTCCTACTCGATGATGTCGGTGACGGTGCCGGAGCCCACGGTGCGGCCGCCCTCGCGGATTGCGAAGCGCAGGCCCTTCTCCATGGCGATGGGCGTGATCAGCTCCACCGTCATCTGCGTGTTGTCTCCGGGCATCACCATCTCCACTCCGTCCGGCAAGGTCGCCACTCCCGTCACGTCCGTGGTCCGGAAGTAGAACTGCGGCCGATACCCCGTGAAGAACGGCGTGTGCCGTCCGCCCTCTTCCTTGCTCAGGACGTAGACCTCGCCCTTGAACTTCGTGTGCGGGGTGATGCTCCCCGGCTTCGCCAGAACCATCCCCCGCTCGATGTCCTTCCGCTCCACTCCCCGAAGCAGCGCGCCGATGTTGTCCCCGGCCACCCCTTCGTCCAGAAGCTTCTTGAACATCTCGACGCCCGTCACCACCTTCTTCAGCGATTCCTTCTGGAGACCCACGATCTCCACTTCCTCCCCCACCTTCACCTTCCCACGCTCCACCCGGCCCGTGGCCACCGTGCCACGCCCCGAGATCGTGAAGATGTCCTCGATCGGCATCAGGAACGGCTTGTCGATGTCGCGCACCGGCATCGGAATGTACTTGTCCACCGCTTCCATCAGCTCCAGGATCGGCTTCGCGGAGTCGTCCTTCCCCGTCCCCTCCAGCGCCTTCAGGGCCGACCCCCGGACCACCGGGATGTCGTCCCCCGGGAACTCGTAGGACTTCAAAAGCTCGCGCACTTCGAGCTCCACCAGGTCCAGAAGCTCAGGGTCGTCCACCATGTCGCACTTGTTCAGGAAAACCACGATGTAGGGAACCCCCACCTGGCGCGCCAGAAGGATGTGCTCCCGGGTCTGCGGCATCGGCCCGTCCGCCGCCGAAACCACCAGGATCGACCCGTCCATCTGCGCCGCGCCCGTGATCATGTTCTTGATGTAGTCCGCGTGCCCAGGGCAGTCCACGTGCGCGTAGTGACGGTTCCCCGTCTCGTACTCCACGTGCGAAGCGTTGATCGTCACCCCACGCTCACGTTCCTCGGGCGCGTTGTCAATCTGGTCGTAGGCCTTGAACGTCACCTTCGGGTTCGAAGCCGCCAGCACCTTCGTGATCGCGGCCGTCAACGACGTCTTCCCGTGGTCCACGTGCCCGATCGTCCCGATGTTCACGTGCGGCTTCGACCGGTCGAACTTCTCCTTGGCCATCGCTCTTCCTCAGCCTCTCGTCAGTTTCGTGAGTGTTCCCTGGTCTGCGCTCTTCGCCTTTACTTTGGAGCCCACGACCAGATTCGAACTGGTGACCTCGTCCTTACCAAGGACGCGCTCTGCCGACTGAGCTACGTGGGCCCCGACACGACTCCTGCACCCTCCGACCAACCCCGCGACCACTCCCTGGCACGCACGATGGAGCGGGCGACGGGATTCGAACCCGCGACTTCCAGCTTGGAAGGCTGGCGCTCTACCAGCTGAGCTACACCCGCCTCGACCTCGTCTCCCTGGGGGACGCCGCGTTCCCAGAGACCCCTCGCTCGTCGCCACCGGTTCCTCCAAGGCGCTTCCTCACGTCTTGAAGGAGGCTCGGTGGTGGGGAGAGAAGGATTCGAACCTTCGAAGGCCGAGGGCCGACAGATTTACAGTCTGTTGCGTTTGACCGCTTCGCTACCTCCCCGCGCCTTGCCGCCGGCGGCGCCCGACCCGTCCGCGCTCGCGCGTGCTCTTCGGGTGGAGCTGGCGGAGGGAATTGAACCCCCGACCCGCTGATTACAAATCAGCCGCTCTACCGCTGAGCTACGCCAGCGACAAACGTCGATGGTATCAAAGGGGAAAAGCCGTTGCAAGGGGGATGCCCAGAAGGCGCGCATTGTCAACGTCGCCGACGTCGCCGGCGTCGCCCTCCCCTGCCCGCCGGGGGGCCTCCCGCCTGGCCCGGACCCGCGGTTTCGCCGCTCGAAGAGGGGGTGGCCGGTGGCGGCGGCGCCCCGCCGGCGTTTCCCGGAGCCGTGGGGGGCCCACCGGGACGGCCTCCCTTGCGACGCCGACTCCGGCGCCCCTTCCCCCGGGGAGCGCCGGGGCCCGGCCCGGCGCCGGGACCGGGGGCCTCTCCCGGGGGCGCGCTCGGGCCGACACGATTGTCGGGGTGTCGCGGCGGTCCGGGCGGCCGACGCCGGCCCCTCTGGGGCCCGCGGCTGCGGCCTCCCGCCGCCGCACCGCTCCGGCGGCTGAAGCCGGCGGGCTTCAACACCGTCGGGCCCGCCCACGCGGCCTCCTCGTGGATCTCGACGAGGCCTGGCTCGGGCCCGTGGTCGTCGTCTCCCAGGTCGCCCGACGAGGGATCGCGATGCCCGGCCCCCGGATCGTGCTCGTCGTCGTCCGCGGAAGGGCCGACGATGTGAGGCCCCGTTCCCGTGGCGCGGACCGGAATCGGGCGCACGTGACTCGGAACCACGCCCCGCTGGCGAATGACCTCGTAGAGTGCGATGCCTGCGGCCACCGACACGTTCAAGGAAGCCACGTGGCCGAAGAGCGGCAAGGACACGAGGTGATCGCAGTGCTCGCGAACGAGGCGGCGCAGCCCCTTGCCTTCGCCGCCGAAGACGAGGGCGACGGGTCCTCGACAATCGACCTTGTCCCAACGTTCCGTGCCGGAGGCGTCGAACCCGATCACCCAGATCCCTCGAGCCTTCATGGCCTCGAGGGCCTGTACGAGGTTGCCGCCGCGGGCCACCCGCACGTGCTCGAGCCCGCCCGCGGAGGCGCGGGCCACGGTCTCGGACAGTCCGGCCGAGTGCCGCTCGGGAAGGACGACCCCGTCCGCGCCCGCGGCTTCGGCGGTCCTCAGGATGGCCCCGAGATTCCGGGGGTCTTCGATGCCGTCGAGGACCACGACGAGGGCAGGATCGCGCGTCACCCCGAGAAGCTGTTCGAGGTCCACGAGGGCTTTCTCCGACACGACGGCGATGAGGCCCTGGTGCGGGACGCCCCCCGACATGCGGTCGAGGGCTTCCCGCGGCTCGAAGCGCAGAGGGACACCGAGCTTGCTGGCGCGGCCGATCGCATCGGAGATCCGCCGATTGCGCAGGCCTTTGACCACGAGGAGGCGGTCGAAGTGCCGGGTGCCCGCGGTGAGCGCCTCGAGCACGGGATTGATGCCGCAGATGAGGTTCATGGGGTGTTCGTGAAGTAGGAGCGTCCAGTGTTGGGGTCGACGTTCAGGCTGTTGCCGACGCCGGCCCCGGGGAAGAGGTGGCGCGGCGGCGCGTACATGCCGAAATCGGCGCCGCCACGAGGGTTGTAGGATCCGAGCCCGACGAGCCCATCCTTGACGGACACGCGCAGCGCGGTGTCGGACGGCGCGGCCAGAATGCTCGGCAGGGCTCTCTGGATGACCTCGTTCGCGACGAGGCGAATGGGCCGCGGCACCCAGGGATTCGGGCGAGGCGCGGGTTCTTCGGCTGCGGGCTTGGCGTCGTCCGCCCTCCGCGCTGGCCCTCCGAACACAGACGAGGCCAGGGTGAGCCAGGCGGCGGCACACAGAAACATTCCGGCGAGGTGCTTCCGGCTCACGCGGCCCCCGTAACGAGGGCCACGGCCTGGGCGGCGATCCCCTCTCCACGGCCGAGGGCGCCCATGTGGTCGGCGCTCTTGGCCTTGACCGAGACCGCTCCCGGCGCCAGCCGGAGCATGCCGCGCAGGGCCTCGCGCATCGCGCCCAGATGGGGAGCGAGGGCGGGGGCCTGGGCTATGACCGTGGCATCGACGTTCGCGACCGTGAGCCCCCGGTCGCGGAGGAGGTCCGCGACGTGCTCGAGGAAGACCCGGCTCGCGGCCCCCGCGAAGCGCGGGTCGGAGCTCGGGAAGTGCTCTCCCATGTCGCCCGCCGCGGCCGCGCCGAGCAGGGCATCGCACACGGCATGGATCAGGCAGTCGCCGTCCGAATGGCCTTCGAGCCCCCGGTCGGAGGGAATGAGCACGCCGCCGAGCATGAGGCGCCGGCCGGGCACCAGACGGTGAGCATCGAAGCCGGTGCCGACCCGGTAACTCAAGCGCCCGCTCCCACGCGCGGCCCGGCCAGGAGGTCCTCGGCCCAGGCCAGGTCTTCGGGCGTCGTGATCTTGCGGTTCTTGGCTGAGCCGGGCACCACCGCGACCGCGGCTCCGATGCGCTCGACCGCCAGGGCCTCGTCGGTCAAGGTCACCCGGTCGCGGAAGGCCTGCTCGTACGCGCGCTCCAGGAGCTCGATGCGAAACCCCTGCGGCGTCTGAGCCGCGCCGAGCTCCCCGCGGTCCAGGGTCTCGACCACGTGGCCTTCGCGGAACCGCTTGATCGTGTCGACGAGCGGCAGCACCGGAAGGGCCGCCCCGGTCCGCGCCGCGGCCGCCACGACGGCCTCGATCAGCGCCTCGTCCACGAAGGGTCGGGCGGCGTCGTGCACGAGCACGACCCCCTCGAAACCGTCGGGCACCTGCTTCAAGCCTTCGAGCACGGAGTCTTGTCGCCGCTCGCCCCCGGCCACCACCGCGACGAGCTTCTGGAGCGGCGCGAGCAGGCTCCTGGCGGCGGCGACGTCCGCGGCGGGGACCACGGCCACCAGGGAGACGACCGATGCCGCCGCCTCGAAGGGCCGGGCCGACTTCAGGAGCATCGGTTCTCCGCCGAGAGCGAGAAAGGCCTTGGGCCGCGTCGCGCCCATGCGCTCGCCTCGACCGGCGGCCACGAGGATGGCCAGGGCCTCCGTGCTCACGAGGCCGGTCCTGGAGCAGAGAAAGCCCCGCGGGGCCCCGGACCGCGGCGAACGAACAAGATCTCCATGTTCTGGAAGCGACCCCGAAAGAACGGGTCAACCTCAAGGCTATCCGCTCTTTAGCGCGGGGTCAACGCCCTCGGTTTCGCGGCCCTCGGCACGCAGGAGCCGCCGCAGCGCGCCCTGTGCTTCTCGGACGTGGTCCCGGACCGCGTCCCTCGCGTTGCCGATCTGGACGAGCCCGCGCGCGAGACGACCTTCGAGCTCGTCCTCGATCCGGCGCAGGCCCACCTCGACATCCCGCAGGCGCGCACCGAGCTGGTCCTGGTCGATCGCGGTACCGAATCGCGCGGCGAGGCGGTAGAGAGCCAACACATACGGGAGGGCCAGGGAGTACGGCACGATGAGCACGCCTTGCCTATAGCCATCGGTGTTGACCTCGGGGGCGGCCGCGTAGGCGGCATCGGGCACCGCGAGCACGGCGAGGGAGAGGGTGCGCTCGGGGTCGAGGTACTTCGCGAGCTCTCGCATTCGGGCCCGAAGCTCGCGCGCCACTTGCTCCTGAAGGCGGCGGCGCTCGGCAGGCTCGTCCGCGTCGGCCAGGCGCTCCAGGCTCGCGACGCTCGTCCACTTGCTGTCGATCGGGAGGAAGCGCCCGTCGGGCAGGCGCAGCGCGAACTCCACCACCTTGCCTTCGAAGGCCACGTTGACCTCCAGCAGGTCCGGAGGAAGCTGGCCGAGGGCCCGGGCCAGCACGCTCTCGCCGCCCTGGCCTCGGCTCGACGATCCCGCGACCACGGCCTCGAGGCGACGCAGGCTGTCGGCCGCCTGGTCGATCTGGCGCCCGCGGCTCTGCTCGATCGCCTTCACCTCGGCCAGCGCGCGCCGGGCCTCTCCCAGGTCACCCCGGATGCCTTGGGTCGCCTGGGCCAGGTCGCGCAGGGAGGACTCCCGGCCCTCCTGCACCTCGCGGCGGACGACGTCTTGGACCCGGCCCAGCCGGCCGATCTCGGCGAGCAGGTGTTCGAGCCCGCGGGAGACATCGGGGGGAGCCGGCGCTGACGCGCGGAGGTGCCACCAGAGCGAAGCAAGGAGGCCCCCCAAGACGAGGCCCGCGATCACGGCAAAAGAGACGCTGGTCACCGCCGCTACTGTGCCACGCCCCCCGGCCGCGTCGGGTCCTTTATTCCCCGGTGAGAAGGCCGTCCACGGTCAGGGGCTGATGCGGCCGATCTTGCCCGCGTTCTCCCCAAACCAGAGGTTGCCGTCCGGGCCCGTGGTGATGTTGTAGGGCTGGCTGTTCGCAGTAGGGATCGGGAACTCGGTGATCTCGCCCGCCGTGGTGATACGGCCGATCTGGTTGCCGGTCTGTTCGGTGAACCAGAGGTTGCCGTCCGGGCCGGCCGTGATTCCCCAGGGCTTGCTGGCCGGGGTGGGAATCGGGAACTCGGTGATGACACCGGCCGGAGTGATCCGCCCGATCTTGTTGCCAATCGCTTCCGTAAACCACAGGTTTCCGTCCGGCCCCGCGGCGATCCCCTGGGGACCGCTGCTCGCCGTGGGGATCAGGAACTCGGTGATCGCCCCCGCAGGGGTGATCCGACCGATCCTGCTGCTGTCGATCTCAGTGAACCAGAGGTTGCCGTCGGAGCCGGCCGCGATCCAACTCGGGTTGCGATTCACTCCTGGTATGGGAAAGTCGGTGACCACACCCGACGTCGTGACCCTGCCGATCGTGGCCCCCAGGCGACCGGTGAACCAGAGATTGCCGTCCGGACCGGCGGCGATCCCGTAGGGGTAGCTGGAGGCGGGATCCGGAAACGCCGTGATGACGCCCGCGGGCGTGACCCTTCCGATTCTCTGCCCGGTGTGCTCGGCGTACCAGAGGTTCCCGTCGGATCCAAGGGCGATCCCGACCGGCTGGCCCCCGGTGGGGCCGAACTCGGTGATGACGCCGGCCGGAGTGATCTTGCCGATCTTCTGCCCGAAGGTCTCGGCGAACCACACGTTGCCGTCGGGGCCGGCGGCGATGCCGAAGGGCCAGGCCCCCGTGCTGGGCAAGGGGAACTCGACGATGGCGCCCGTGGGCAAGAGCTTGGCGATCATGTAGCGCGCGGCCTGCCCGCGACCCGCCATCTCACCGCGCACGTTGCGCGTCGAGTTGTCGAACAAGGCGAGGTTCGCAGGGTCGTCCACGATCGCCAGGAAGGTGTTGATGTTCGCGAGCGAGCTGGCGGGGGCAGAGACGAGGGTTTCGAAGGCGCCCGAGGCCTGGCCCTGGAGCTGACCCGCGACGCCCTGATCGATGTAGGGCGCGAGCGACGAGATCGCCTGCTGGATGTTCGTCAGCATGAACTGCGCGATCTGCAAGGGAGTCCGCGTGTCGCGAGCCGTCAGGTACAAGGAGAAGTTCCACCCGCTGCCCTTGTTGCTGCCGCAGCCCGAAGAGATGTCCACGAACACCGGGCTCTCGTACTGCGATTCCTCCACGAGGCTCGGCTCGTTCTTGGGCGCCTCGCGGGCGTAGAAGGTCCTCGGCTCCTGGGTCGGATCGGCGGTTACCGTGCAGGGCGGGTGCCAGCCGAGCCGGAACTCCTCGAGCCCGTGGAACTCGGCGGTGCGGCTGAAGACGGCCGTGGTGTCGACGATCGACAACACGAAAGTGGGGACGCCGCCGGACCCACCTTTTCCGAGCGGCTTGACGAAGCTCGGGATGATCGCCCCCGGCAACAGCGAGCGATACGGCGAGCCCGGCGGAAAGAAGTCCCGCAGGTCCTGATCGACGTCGAGGGTGCGATTGTCGGGAAACTCGATGACGCTCGCGGTCGTGACTCCGGGGACGGTGACGTTGTCGAAGGTCAGCTCGACTTCGGGCGCCGGCCTCACCCGTACGAAGGCCCCCGCCGGGGTCGGCACCTCGTCGCTCACGGAGAAGAAGCCGTTCACGTCGAGGATCACGTGGGTCGTCCCCGCGAGCTGGTCTGACAGCACGCTGAGCGTCCCCAAAGCGCTCAGAGGCACGATCCCGTTGTTGGCCCGGGTCTGGCCGGCCGAGTAATTGATGGCCGAGGCGAGGGGGGCCGTGCCGCCACCGGCGAACAGGCGGAGGTCGCCGTCACCGGTGGGGCCGGTGATCGTGATGTTCAAGGATACGGCGCTCGCATTGCCGGGCAGGCCGCAGGTCTCGCGCACGTTGAAGGTGCGCACGCTGCCCGCGCCCAGGGCGGGTCCGCCCAGGGGGCCAGGGCTCTCCCGGGTGTCGATGATCCGGCAGGGTGGTAGGGTGTTGAACCCGGCGATGCGCACCACGGCGGTGGTCGCCGAGCCCTTGTTGTTGGTGGTGTCCGAGTCGGCCGTGGAGGTGGTGGCGGTGGCCTCGTTGAGGATCGCGTCGGGCCCCGCGTAGTTCGTGGGCACGAGGTACTTGGCGTTGATGATGCGCTCCTGGTTCGCGCCCTGGATCCCGAGGTCGCAGGGAAACGCGGTCGTGCAGTCGCCGGTGTTGGAGACGAAGACGAGGCCGGCCGGAGTGGGGTCGGCGATCACGGTGTCGGCGGCGGCGTCGGGGCCGAAGTTGTAGACGTTGATCACATAGGTGACCGTCTCCCCCGGCTTGACGGACGTGGGGCCCCTCTTGTCGACGATGAGGTCGGCGGCGGCCTGGGCCGGGGCGGCGCACGACAGCCACGAGAGGCCGACAAAGAGAGCGGCGAGCGACAACGAACGGGCGCGATCCATTGTCATGGGGGTGTTGGCTCCAACAACCGAGAGCCGCAAGGGTACCATCGAACCGGGGTGAGGAGGATCAGCCCAAGCCGGCCGACCGCTCGATCGCCTTCACCGCCGCCGCGATGTCCTCTTGCCCGAAGCCGAGGGCGCGGGCCGACTGGCAGACCTCGCGGATGGCCGCGAGCCCCGGCATCGGCGACTTCAAGGCCGCGGCCTCGGCCAGCATCAAGGTCTGGTCTTTCACGAGCAGGTCGATCGAGAAGTGCTGCTCGAAGTCGCGCCGCGCCATCGCCCCGCCCTTGAACTGGAAGTAGGGCGAGGCGAAGCCCGAGGCCATGAAGACCTCGATGATCTTCTCCGCGGAAAGCCCGGCCTTGCCCCCGACCACGAGCCCCTCGCACAGACCCTCGAGCATGAAGGAGATCATCGAGTTGCCGATGAGCTTCATGGTGGCGCCCTGGCCCACCTCGCCGCAGTAGATGGCCTTCGTGCCCATGGCCATGAGCACCGGCTGCAGCTCTTCGTGAACCTCGGGCCGGCCCCCGGTCATGAACAAAAGCGTGCCCGAGGCTGCGCCGTTCTTGCTGCCGGTCATCGGGGCCTCCAGAAGATCGGCGCCCTTCGCCCGCAAGGCCTCGGCCACGCGCTTCGTGATCTCGGGAGAGACGGTCGACGACTCGACGTAGCGGAAGCCCTGACGGACCCCGCCGAGGAGGCCCTGCTCGCCGAAGACGAGGGACTCGACCGCGGCCGGGTCGGCCACGCACGCGACCACGACGTCCGACTGCTGGGCCAGCTCCAGCGGGGTGGCGGCGCTCTTGGCTCCGGCACGCACGAGGGGCTCGCAGCGCTCGCGCGTGCGGTTCCAGACGGTAAGGGGAAAACCTTTGGCTCGCAGGTTTTCGGCCATGCGACTCCCCATGAGACCCAGACCCGCGAACCCGATACGTTTTGACATGTCAGCGCTCCTTGACCGGAATGACCATCTTGAGACCCGAGAGCGTATCCGAGAAGCTCATCACCTTCACGTCCACGAGGTGGGCCTTCGGGCCGTAGGCGCGGACGTCGTCTTCGCGGAACTCCTTCCGGCCCTTCGGCCACACCACCCAGATGGCACCGTTCTTCTTGATCGTGCGCTGGAGGGCCTCGAGCCGAGGCAGGTCCTTCTGGTCGGAGAGCCCGACGATCACGACATCGGTGTCCTTCTTCGCCTTCCCCGCCGCCACGTCGTCGGTCCGCCCCCGAAGCTCGTCGCGGAAATCAGGGTCGTCGATTCCGAGCACCGCGACCCGCATCCCCGGCTTGATGCCGAGCTTGTCGAGCCGGCCCCGCGGGTAGCGGATCTTGAGCGCCCACTTCTCCGCGTCCGCGCCGAGCGCGAGGCGAATCGTCTCCTTGCCTCGAGTGAGACGGAGCTGGCCCGCCTTCGCCTCGTAGCGCGTGACCTCGGCCAGTGGGATCTTCAGCTTGAGGACGCCCCGAACGATCAGCTCCGAAGGCTCGAGCTGCACCTTCGCCGTGACCGTCTTGCCAAAGGCAACGACCTCGCACGTCTTCTCGAGTCCCAAGCACCCTCCTTCAGGCTTCCCCTTCCGGGGCGCGCGCGGTATGGGGACAGATGTCCCGGAACGGGCATTGGCCGCAAGCCATCCAGGTGGGGGTGGCCGGAAAGGCGCGCTCCCGGATCGCCTCGGCCGCGGCCCTGACGCGCGCCTCGGTCTTCGTCGCGTCTTCCAGGGTCGGGCGCTTGCCGGCCACGAGACCGGTCTCGAGGAACCGCAGCTCTACCCGATCGGGCAGCCTTCCCTTGGTCCGCAGGTGGGCCAGGGCGTAGAGGTCGAGCTGAAGGCTCTCGCGGGCGCGCTTCTCCGCGGCCTTCGCCTCGCGGACGTCGCCGGTCTTGAAGTCGACGATCGTGACGTGTCCGTCCCGCTCCACCACGAGGTCGTAACGTCCCTGGACGCGGTTGCGCTCGATCGTGAACGCGAACTCCTGCTCGACCGCGGTCGGGTTCCAGGGTGCGGTCGCTTCCTCGGCGTGGAAACGGCGGAGCATGGCCTCGCCCGCGAGGAGGCGCTGCTCTTCGTGGGTGCGCGAGAGGAAGCCTTCGGAGACCCAGGCCGCCCGAAACGCATCCACCAGGTCGTCCGCAGAGAAGACCCGACCGGCGAGCCGGGCCTCGAAGAGGTGCCGCACGGCCTCGTGGACCGCGTGGCCGTAGACCACGGCGTGGTGGGTCAGGAGAGGCACGCGGAGGACGTGGACGTAGCGATACTTGAGCGGGCAGGTCTCGTAGTCGTCGATCTGACCGTAGGAGAGGCGCAGGACTTCGTCGTCGGGGATCCGGGGATCGCTGGCCGGCGGCGGCTCTGGAGCCGGGCGGTGACGATAGAGGGCTTCGATGGCCTGGCTTGCCCGCGACGCGGGTCGCGGCGACGGCAGGTCGAGAGCCTCGACCACGAAGCGCGAGACCTTGCGGGTGCGGCCCGCGCCGTAGTCGGCGGCCGAGGTCAGGATCAGCTCGTCCTTGGCCCTCGTCATGGCCACGTAGAAGAGCCGCCGCTCCTCGTCGACGTGTCCGTTGCCGCCGGGCAGCTCTTCCTTCACGAGGTCGGTAGGCAGGCTCAGGGGGTCGCTCCGCCGCTGCAACGGGAACTTCTGCTCGGCGCAGCCCACCAGGAAGACGACCGGGAACTCGAGGCCCTTGGCCTTGTGCACGGTGAGGACGTGCACCGCGTCGTCGTCGCGTTCGGCCTCGGCAATGGCCGGATCGTCGCCGGCCTCGCGCAAGAGGTCGAGGTGCGAGACGAACGAAGGGACGCGGTCGTGCTCAGCCACGTCGCCGTAGGCCTTCACGGTCTCGAAGAACTTCGCGATGTTCTTGACCTTGGCCTCGGCCGCAGCACTGCCCTCGGCGGCCAGGCGTCCGAGCGTCCCCGAGCGCTGAAGGAAGCCGTAGAGGACCTCGCCGGTGCGGCGCCGTGGGACTTCCTGGGCGGCTTCGTCGAGATCAGCCAGGAGACGCTCGGCCGCAGCGCGCGTCTCCCCCCCCACCCCGACCAGGTCCTCGCTCGAGGGGAGCGCGCGCAACACCTCGAGCAGCGGCCGCGTCTTGCGCCGCGCGTACTGATTGAGCCGCAAGAGATCGATCTCGGGCATGCGGTAGACCTCTGAGGCGCAGAGGTAGAAGAGCGAGATCGAGTCGTCGGGGCTCGCGAGCACGCGGAGGAACGAGACCAGGAGCCGGACCTCCTCGCGTGCATAGAGACCGCGGCTGCCGCTGAAGCGATGCGGGATGCCCTTGACGTTCAAGGCGCGGAGGAAGGCCTCGGCGTCCCCGTTGCTGCGCACCAGGATGGCCACGTCCCGCGGGCGTGCGCCCTCCTGGATCTTCTGCTCGACGAGCCCGGCCACCCCGTCAGCCTCGGCCGAGGCGGTGTCGAAGGCCAGGTGGCGTACCGGCGCTTCCCCCGGCCGCTGTGCCCGCAGGCGCTTGTCGATCTTGGCCACCACCTCCAGCCGATACGGGTTGTTGTAGCTGATGAGGCGCGCCGAGGCGTCGAGGATGAGCTGGGTGGACCGATGGTTCTCGGTGAGGACCACCTCGCGCGCCCCGGGGTAGAGGCGGCGGAAGGCGAGCAGGTTGGCCGCGGCGGCGCCCCGCCAACGGTAGATGGCCTGATCGTCGTCACCCACCACCGTGATGTTGGGCGCGTCGCCGGCCACGAGCTTCAGCATCTCGAGCTGCGCGTGGTTCGTGTCCTGGAACTCGTCGACCAGGATGTAGCGATGGCGGGAGCGAAGACGCTCCAGGACCGAAGGCCGGGTGCGCAGCACCTCGAGGGCGCGGTGGATCTGATCGCCGAAGTCGACGAGCCCGGCTTCGGCCAGGAGCGTCTGGTGGGCTTCGTAGAAGGCCGCGAGCTCGACGTGGGTCCGGGCCGCGTCTTCGGCGGCGCGGTGAAGCGAATCGGACGAGGGCGCGGCCAACAAGCCAGCCAGCCTTGCTTCGGCCCACTCGCGGTACTGCCGTGGCGAGACGTCCTCGTCCTTGGCGCGGCTCACCAGGGTGAGCAGCGCGGCCAGATGCCGGGTGGGATCGCCGAGCGGACGAAAGCGGGCGAGGGGCAGGGCGAACAGGCGCTCGCGGAGAAAGATGATGGCCTCGGGCTCGCTCAGCACGCGGAACTCGGGGTTCATCCCCATCTCGAGCGCGGCCTCGCGGAGCACGCGGTCGCCGAAGGCATGGAAGGTCGAGATCGGGGTCTCGGCGTAGCCATAGGGGATGAGCTGGTCGACGCGCTCGGCCATCTCCACCGCGGCCTTCTCGGTGAAGGTGAGGGCGAGGATCTCCTCGGGACGCGCGCGCTTGCTCGCGATGAGGTGGGCGATGCGCCGGGTGAGCACCGTGGTCTTGCCCGTGCCCGCGCCGGCGATGATGAGGAGAGGCCCCTCGCCGTGGAGCACGGCCTCGCGCTGGGCCTCGGAGAGGCCGGCGAGAACGGCGGGCTCGGCCGGTTCAAAAGGAGCGAGAGAGGCCGCGGTCATGAGCGTTCATCGTAGCGCGCGGTCGGACCCCCGCGGGTCCGGTCCGGCGACGATCAGGGCAGGGTGCGCCGGCCGACCTCGGCGCCGCCGCAGTGCCGCCGGAGCAGCTCCGAGGTCCCGTCGAGCACCGCCCCGAGCCGGGTCGGGTTGTAGCCCACGGGCGCATAGACCACGACAAATGCCTTGGTCGTCGCGGTCGTGATCATGGTGCGCGCCGAATCGGAGGTCGGGTTCCCGAACGGCCCCTGCGCGTCGACGAGCACCGGGCGGGCGTCCACGTGCACCGCCGCCTTCCGGATGCCCTCGTAGCTCTCCCCCGCTGTACCCCGCCGGAGCACGACGGGGGGACGGACCTGGTCGAGGTCGTAGAGGCCGAACGGCAGCTGGAAGCGCAGCGAGCTCAGGTTGAGGGCATCCACGAGGGTGTTGATCCGGTAGAGCGGCTCGCCCTTCAAGGCGCGGCGCAAGAGAGCCTCGTTCGAGGGCCGGGTCTTCGTGGGGTCGAGGCCGACGGCCTTGTAGAGAGTCCGGGCGTCGGCCGCACCCGGCACTTCCGCACTCTTGCCCTCCCCGTACCTGGCCCGAAGCTCGGCGCAATAGCCGTCCACCTCGGCCGTGAGGATCGGATCGGCCTCGCGCACGCGCACACCCTCCAGCAAGAAGAGGCCCAGTCGGACCTTCCCGACGAGGTCCGCGGAGAGAGCGACATCGATTTCCATCGGCTGCTCATTCGATTGTACTGTCGTCTCCTCGCGACGCGCGAATGAACGGAGGGCCCATGAAGAAACGAACCGCCGAGCTGCTGCCCTTCCTCGCTTCCCTCTTGGCGGCGATCGCTCCCGCCTGGCCCCGCGCCGATGCAGCGGTTCTGGACGAGCCCCTCCGCCCGCAGTTCCACTTCACCCCCGCCCGGAACTTCATGAACGACCCCAACGGGCTCGTCTTCTTCGAGGGCGAATACCACTTGTTCTACCAGCACAACCCCGAAGGCGACCGTTGGGGCCACATGAGCTGGGGGCACGCGGTGAGCCCCGACCTCCTGCACTGGACGCACCTGCCCGTGGCCCTGAGGGAGGAGAACGGGATCATGGTCTTCTCCGGCAGCGTGGTCGTCGACCACGAGGACCGGAGCGGCCTTTGCGGCGGCCGGCCCTGCCTGGTCGCCGTCTACACCGGCCACACCAAGGACCGGCAGACCCAGAACCTCGCAGCCAGCCGCGACCGCGGGCGCACCTTCACGAAGTACGCGGGCAACCCGGTGCTGGACCTCGGGCGGAAGGACTTTCGCGACCCCAAGGTCTTCTGGCACGCGCCGACCGCGCGTTTCGTGATGGTCAGCGTCCTGCCGGACGAGCACAAGGTCCGCTTCTTCGGATCGCGCGACCTCCGGCGCTGGGAGCCGCTCAGCGACTTCGGCCCCGCCGGGGCCCAGGGGGGCGTGTGGGAGTGCCCGGACCTCTTCGTGGTTCCCGTCCTTGGCGAGCCGGGGGTGACGAGGTGGGTGCTGGACGTGGACCTGAACCCGGGAGGTGTCGCCGGGGGTTCCGCCGATCAGTACTTCGTCGGAACGTTCGACGGCGTCCGCTTCACGAGCGACGAGCCGTCCACCACGACGCGCTGGGCCGACTACGGCAAGGACTTCTACGCCACCCTGTCCTTCGCCAACTTGTCCCGCGCGGACGGCCAGCCGGTGTGGATGGGCTGGATGAGCAACTGGCTCTACGCGAACGACGAGCCCACCTCGCCGTGGCGCGGGGTGCAATCGGTTCCGCGCACGCTCGCGCTCCGGCGCCTGCCCGAGGGCTTGCGGCTCGTCCAATCGCCGGTGCCGGAGCTCCGCGCGCTGCGCACCCGCACAGAGCCCCTGCGCGTGTCGCGCTCGGCCGCGTTGCCCGGCTCGGCGGACATCGAGCTCGAGGTGGTGCGCGGCGCCTCCCCGGAAGGGGGCCTCCGCCTCACGAACGCGGCCGGGGAAGAGGTCGTTATCGGAGTGACCACGGAGCCGCTCGAGGTATTCGTGGACCGCCGGCGCTCGCGCCAGAGCCCCTTCCACGAGGCGTATCCCGGCCGTCATGCGGGCCCGGTGCGCTGGCAACATGCAGCCGGCGACCGCGTTCGCCTGCGAATCCTGTTCGATCGTTCGACCCTCGAGGTCTTCGCGAACGACGGGGAGACTGTGATCTCGGACCGCCTCTTCCCCACGGCGCCCCTGACCCGTGTCGAGGTGGTCGGGGCGGGGACCGCCGTTCCCGAGCCCGCGCTCCTTCACGAGCTCAGG
Organism: uncultured Acidobacteriota bacterium; assembly: GCA_963760685.1. Classification (GTDB taxonomy): domain Bacteria; phylum Acidobacteriota; class Vicinamibacteria; order Fen-336; family Fen-336; genus CAVXEA01. The sequence continues at coordinate 274,298 of CAVXEA010000003.1, read as the reverse complement.
TCCGTGTGGCGAGCATCGCCTTGAGCTTCGACCTCCGGGCCCTCGCCGAGCAGGCCTTCTCGCGCGCTGCGGGAGTGCCCCTCGTCTCCGGCAACGCGGTGCGGCTGCTGCGGGACGCGGGCGAGAACTATCCCGCCTGGCTCGAGGCCATCGCGCAGGCGCAGGCTTTCGTTCACTTCGAGATCTACATCTTCAGGGAAGACCCGGTCGGCGAGCGCTTCGCCAAAGCGCTGGCCGCGAAGGCGCGCGAGGGCGTGCCCGTGCGCGTCGTCTACGACTGGATGGGCGGCCTCGGCAACACCTCGCGCGCGTTCTGGCGGCGGCTCCGCGAGAGCGGGGTCGAGGTGCGCTGCTACAACCCTCCGCGGCTCGAGGAGCCTCTCGGCTGGCTGAGCCGCGACCACCGGAAGTGCATCGTCGTGGACGGCCACGTGGCCTTCGTGACGGGGCTGTGCGTCGGCCGGGCCTGGGAGGGCCATCCGGACCGAGGCATCGCGGCCTGGCGCGATACCGGCGTCGCGATCCGGGGACCGGCCGTCGCCGACGTGGCCCGAGCCTTCGCTGACACCTGGGCGGCCTGCGGGCCGCCGCTGCCGCCCGAGCCATCTGGACCCGCCCCCTCGCCCGCGACAGAGGAGGGCCAGGTCGCTTTGCGCGTGGTCGCCACCACCTCGGGCACCGCGGGACTCTTCCGCCTCGACACGTTGGTCGCGGCCCTCGCCCGCAAGACCCTGTGGCTCACGGATGCCTACTACGCGGGCACGAGCGCCTACGTGCAGGCGCTCCGCGCGGCGGCGCGCGACGGCGTCGACGTGCGCCTGCTGGTCCCCGGGCGGGGCAGTGACATCGCCCTCATGCAGGCGATCTCACGCGCGGGCTATCGGCCGCTGCTGGAGGCGGGAATCCGCGTCTTCGAGTGGAACGGGCCGATGCTGCACGCGAAGACGGCCGTGGCCGACGCGCGCTGGGCCCGCGTGGGCTCGACCAACCTCAACCTCGCGAGCTGGATCGGCAACCGCGAGCTCGACGTGGTGATCGAGGACGAGGGGTTCGGGTGCGAGATGGAAAGCCAGTACCTGGAGGACCTCGAGAACACGACCGAGGTCGTGCTCAACCCACGCCGGCGGGTGCGGGCTGCGGGCGAGGCGCGGGTGAAGCGCACCAAAGGAGCGGGGGGCAGCGCGGGCCGGGCCGCGGCGGGGGCCCTGCGCATCGGAAACGCCCTCGGCTCGGCTCTCACCGCGCGCCGAGTCCTGGGCCCCGCCGAGCGCCGCCTCACCGTGCCCGGGGGCCTGCTGCTCCTGGTTCTGGCCCTCGTCGGGGTGGTCTGGCCCGCCCTCCTGGCCTGGCCCCTGGCCGCCCTCTGCGCCTGGCTCGGCTTCGCCCTGCTCTGGCGAACGAGACGACGGAGGAAAGCGAGCCCCGAGGGCCTCGGCGGCTAGAGGACCGTGGCTGCCCGAGCAGCCTCGGCGGCGCCTTCAGGACACGAGGACCCGAGCGGTCCCATCACCCCGGCTCACTTCGATGCGGGCCGGGAGCTGGGCCGCGAGCTCGGGAATGTGGGTGACGACCCCCACCATGCGCTTTCCGCCGTGGAGCGCGTCGAGGGCCTGGACCACCTGGGCCAGGGTCTCGGGGTCGAGAGTACCGAAGCCTTCGTCCAGGAAGAGGCTCTCCAGCGGGTCGCCGGCGCGGCCTTCGGATGCGAGACCGGCGAGCCCTTCGGCCAGGGCGAGAGCCAGGGCCAGCGACGCGAGGAAGGTCTCGCCCCCCGAAAGGGTCTTCACGGAGCGATGGCTGTCGGCATTCCAGTGGTCGACGACCGCGAACTCCTGGTCGTCCACGGCGAGCGAATAGCGGCCAAGAGAGAGAGCCTCCAGGCGACGCGAGCCGTCGCTGGCGAGCTGGCGCAGGGCCTCTTCCTGGATGAAGGCCAGGAGCTGGTCGGCGCGCAGGTGCTGGGCCAGGGTGTTGGCCAGGGCGGCCTGGGCGTCGAGCGTCTTCTTTCGCTCCTGGAGCTCGAGGCTCCGGGCCAGATCCCTTTCCAGCCGTTCGATCGACGATTCCAGACGCGCGATCTGCGCGTGGGTGTCCTTCGCGTCCTTCTGGATCGCGTCGCGGCGCGCCTCGAGGAGGGCCACCTCGTCGACCCGCCCGGCCGGGGAGCGAGAGGTCCCGGCCTCAGGCAGCCAGTCCCCACGCTCCGCGAGGTGCTCGAGATCCTTCTCCGCGGCGGCCTTGGATTCGCGAAGCCCCTTGGACCGCGTTTCGAGATCGGCTACCCGACTCTCCGCGGCCTCCCGCAGGCTCCGCGCGGCGGCCAAAGCGCTTTCGAGCTGGGTGGCGGCGGTCTCCAACCGGCGCACCTCGGCTTCGAGACGATCGCGATTCACGCGCTCCCTCTCGAGCCCGAGAAGCTCGGTGGACAGGCTCACGAGCAGGGCCTTCGGATCGGCGAGCTCGAGGGGCTTCACCCCGAGCCCTTCGAGGGCCGCGGCCACGGCGCGCCCCTGCTGCCGCAGGTCCTCGCCCTGGGACTCGATCTGCGCGGCCTGGGTCTCGATCTGGCCGACCTCGCCGCGGCCGCGCTCGAGAGCGATGCGAGAGCGCTCGAGCGCCGCTCGTGCCTCGGCCTCGCGCGTCTCGGCCTTCTTCACCGCGGCGTCCGCCTCACCCAGGCTCGCGGCGGCCGCACCTCCGGGCACCGCGCGCACGACCTGCTCGCATACGGGGCAGGGCGCGCCCGGCTCGAGGTGACGCCGCAGCTCCACGGCGGCGTGCCGTCGGTGCAGTGCTTCGCGCTCCGCCCGCGCCTTGTCGACCTCGGCCTTCGCCGCTCGATGTCCCTCGTCGAGGAGCGGCACCGCCGTCTCCACCTCGGCGAGCCGGCCTCGGGCCGCGAGAAGGCTGGCGGCCAGATCGGCCCGCGCCTGGTCGAGGCGTTCGCGCCGGGGCTCGAGGTCACTGAGCTGCTCGGCCCGCGGCTTCGCGGCCAGGAGGGCTTCGTGGCGCCTGGCGTCGAAGCGGACGGCCTCGAGCCGCTGGCGGACCTCCGCCTGCTCGGCCAGGAGCGTGTCGCGACGTCCCCCGGCTTCGGCGAGCGTGCCAGAAGCCTTCAGGGCTCGCCCCTGCTCGGCGACGAGGTCGCGGCCAATGGCCTCGAGGTCGCGACGGGCGGTGGCCACACGCTGCGCCGCCGCCAGCGCCTGGGCGAGGCCGGCCAGCGCGGCTTCGGACTGCTGGCTTCGGAGGCGCGCCCCCGCCAGCTCCGTCCGCGCGTCCTCGAGCGCCGTGGGCGAGGCGTCCTTGAAGTCGCCCACGAGCTGGTTGGCGATGAACTCCGCCTCGCGGCGAGCATCCTGGGCGCGGCGGCTCGCGATCTGCTGCATGTCCTCGTAGACGCCCAGGTTCAGGAGCGCCACCAGGATCTTGCGCCGCTCCTTGGGCTCCCCCTTCAAGAACGCGTCGAACTGGCCCTGGGGAAGCACGACCGACCGGGTGAAGGCGTCGTAGTCGAGGCCCACGATCGTCTCGATCGCCTCTTCGATCTCCTTGACGCGCCCGGCCAGGGGCTCGAACCCGGTGTCGGTCTGGCGCTCGAGCACGACCTGCGGGTTGCCCGTGACGCGGACCGTGCGCGCCACCCGGTATCTCTTGCCGCCCACCTCGAAGTCGAGACCCACCGACAGCCGCTCGGCGCCGTGGCTCACGAGCTGCTTGTACTCGCGACCCACCCGGGGCACCTGCCCGTAGAGCGCGAACACCAGCGCGTCGATGAGCGACGATTTGCCCGCGCCCGTGGGCCCGGTGATGGCGAACAGATCGAGCCCGTCGAAGTCGAGGGCGAGACGCTCCTTGAAGGACGTGAATCCTTCGAGCTCGAGACGCAGCGGCCTCAACCGTGGGCCTCGTCATACACGTCCTCGAACAGCTTCTTGAGGTCTTCGCCGGGCTCGGTGCCGTTCTTCGCCTGGTAGAACCGCGCGAAGAGCTCCGCGGGCTGGAGCGTCCGGCAGCTCGCGCCCACGGCTTCGGCGCTCGCCTGGCGGGGGTAGTCGACCGTGACCTCGAGCGCGTTCTCCAGCAGGTCGCGCACCTCGTCGGCGAGTCCCGGCGTCGGCCCCTGGGCCTTCACGCTGACTCTCAGGAAATCGGCGCCCATTTCTGGAGCCAGGACCCGCAGCTCGGCCAAGGTGCCCGAGACATCGCGCAGGCGCCGGCCCGCGGAAAGCGGCGCCGATTCGAGGGCCACCGCTCGTCCGGGCTTGGCGTCGATCAGGACGACCCGCTTGTCCTGTTCCCTCTCCCCGAAGTCGAGCTCGATCAGGGAACCGGAATAGCAGGTCTTGGTAGGCGCCAGGAGCTCCTGCGGGCGATGGAGGTGGCCGAGGGCGGCGTACTGCACGTTGCCGGGGAGCTGCTCCGCGTTGACCCCGTAGATGTCGCCGAGGTGCAGCTGGCGCTCCCCGGTGCCAAACCGAGCCCCGGAGACGAGGAGGTGGCCGACCAGGACATTCACGGTTTCTGCGGTCAGGTCCTTGGTGAGGAAGTGGAGGATCTGCTCGAGGCGCCGGGCGTAGGCCTCGTACCAGCCGTGCTCGGGACCCATCACCGAGCAGGCGTCGACGACCTTCCGCTCGGGCACGAACGGGAGCACGGCGATCCTGGCTTGCTCCTTCCCGTCGCGGCTCGCCACCGCGACGACACCCCCCTGTCCTGGAGGACGCACCTCGGATCGGATGTGGATCTGGAGGCCTTCGAGGAGAGAGGCGAGGGCTGCCAGCTTGCGAGGGTGATCGTGGTTGCCCGCGATCACGACGCAGGCGATGCGCTCGGGGATGAGCCGGGCGAAGAAGTCGTAGACGAGCTTCTCGGCCTCGGGTGGCGGAGCCGGCGAATCGAAGACGTCGCCTGCGAGGAGGACGGCGTCGATCTGGCTCGTGGCTGCGATCCGATAAACCTCGTCGAGCGCCGCCGCGAACTCGTCCATGCGGGATCGGCCACGCAGAGGCTTCCCGATGTGCCAGTCGGCGGTATGCAGAAAGCGCAAGTCAGTCCCGGCCGGTGAAGCCCTTGAAGACCTCGGCTTCGGTCGTGGCCCGCTGGTCGACCTCGCTCTTGCGCGTGGCCCAGGCCGGGAACGGGAAGCGCAGGAGAAGCGGGATCGGGATCTCGGGCTGCTGGACGATCATGGTCCCGGGCTTGAGGATGCCCGACCGGGCCCTCCCCGCCGCGGTCAGAAAGCCGTACTCGGCCTTCTCGGCCTCCGCCAGGTCGAGCCGGCCCACGACACGGAGAGCCGCGTTGGCCACGATGCGGCTCTCGACCTCGCTCGCGGTCTGCTCGGCCCCGATGAGGACGATGCCCAGGCTGCGCCCGCGCTCGGAGATGTCGAGCAGAACCTCCTTGATGGGCCCGCTGCCCTCGCGCGGCGCGTACTTGTTGAGCTCGTCCAGGACCACGAACACGAGCGGCTCGGCGGTGCCCAGGGTTTCCTTCTCCTCGAACATCCGCTTCAGCACCGCGCCCACCACGAATCGCTTCGCGCGGTCGTGCAGACCGTGGATGTCGATGACCGTGGTCTGGGCCCGGCGCCAGTCGAGGCGGTGCTGCTCGCGGCGGCCTACGTCCTGGCCACGGACCAGGTGACCGACGTGTCGGGCCGCGGCCGCCAGGCGTCGCTCGAACGCCGCCACGGTGCCGGCCGCCGCGAACCCCGCCCACTGCTCGGTGCGAGAGCGGTTCTCGCCGTCGGGGCCGCGGTCGGTCAGAACCTCCACCAGGTCGTCGAACGACTCGATACGTTGTCCGTCGATCGCGATCCAGGGGTCGGCGGTCTTGCCCTCGGCCGCGGCGGCCTGGTGCAGCTTGGCCTCCACGCGGTCGAGCACGAAACCGAGCTGGCTCGAGGAATCGTCGGCCTCGGCGAACAGGAACCGGAGGAGCCGCTCGTCCACGAACTCGCGCAAGGTCCAGAAGAACGCGGTGATGCCTTCCTGCCGGCTCCCGGTGTCGGGCAACCGCTCGCGCGAGCCCTTCCGCACCGGGGCCACGATCTGCACGCGCTCGAAGGGGGTCACGGGCAGGCCGAGCTTCGCGTACTCGGCACGGCCCTCGGCGTCGAGGCCACGGTTGGGCTGGTCGACGAACAAGAGGTCCTCACCCTTGACGTTGAAGATGATGCCGTGGGTGTTGGCGGCCCGGCCCCCGAGCGCGCCGCTCGTGAAGAGGCCGTGCAGCAGGAACGTCGCGTAGGTGGTCTTGGTGGCGACCCCGGAAATGCCGGAGATGTTGACGTGGGCGCCGCGGGTGCCGTCGAGGAAGTCGAGGTTCGCGAACACCGGCTCACCGTCGCGGGAAAGGCCGATGGGCAGGCGACGCTCCATCTTGTCGAAGAAGAGGGCCTGGTCGCGATCGACACCGGAGGCACGGGCCACTTCCTGGCCGGGCCGAGGGGGCACGAAGACTTCGGGCTCCACGCGCGTGACCCGCACGTGGGCCGCTTGCGCCACTGAAGCCGGCAACACGCCTTCCTCGATCAGGAACACATCCGAGTCGAACCTGGCTCCCTCGTGGCGCGCACGAACGACGTCGACCACGCCGAAGAGGCGAATCGTGCGCCCATCCGGCAGGGGGGTCTCGACCACGACCACGTCGTCGAGCTGGACGTACTGACCCTCGGCCACACCCAGCCAGAAGTCGAGGGGCATGGCGTCGACCGTGCCCAGGACCCGGCCCACGGCCTCACTCATGCCGATACCTCGCGAAGAAGCCAGGCCTCGATGGCGCGGCGGATCAGGAGCGAATCGCCCAGGAGCCGGCGCAGGCGCTGCTCGAGGCCCCCGATGGGAACGAGGTTGCTCGGGGCCCGCGGGTCGTGGGCTGCGTCCGAGGCCAGGCGAGGCAGGATGAGGCACGCGGCGTCGGCCAGGGCCACGGCCTGCGGCAACGGCAAGGCGCCCGACGTCTCGAGCCGGACCACGCCCGTCAGCGCGGCCTGGATGGCTCGGCCCTGGGCCAGGCGCTGGTACCAGGAATAGCGAGGGGCCCTCTTGTCCTGGATGAGGAAGATCGGGGTGCGCGCGCCCACCTCGAGCCGCCGCAGCAGGCCGGCTTCGGGGGCAGCGAGGTAGGACCGCATGAGCCGCTTGACGAGACCCACGATCGGCGCCGTCGTGGATCCCAGGAAAGTGAGGGGACCGTCGAGCACGACCATCTCGCCCTCTGCTCCCAGCGTTTCCGCGAGCCGCGCTTCGCCTTCGCGCATGGCGGTCTGCAGCCCGTCGAGCGGAGCCAGGGGCGTGTTCTCGGGAACGAGCCGCGGCTCGAAAGCCAGCGCGGAGCGACCTCCGGGCAGGGTCGCGGTGATACCCGGCAGGAGGGCTCCCCCACCGACGACGCAAAGGCGGCCGACGTGCTCGTGGCTGATGCGCGCCGATCGGCGTTCGAGGCACGCCGCACCCACCCCGTACGAGCCGAGCAGCCCGAAGAGCGAGCCAAGGGCGCTCTCGACCAGCAACCGGTGCTCCACCCTGCGCACGCCGTCGACGAAGAAGACCCGGACGGGGCCAGGGGTGTCCCTGGGCCGCACCGCCTCCCAGGCCGCCCGCTCGACCATCGTGTCGACGTTGGCCGTCGGCTCCTCGGCCTCGTTCAGCTGAAGTGCGGCGTCGTAGTCGGCGGCGAAAGGGTCGAGGCGAAAGGTGTGCGACGGGCGGGCCATGACCCCGGCAGTCTAGCCCGGAGCCGGGGCGCGGGAGGTCCGCCCGGGCGGCGAGCCTACCAGACCGTGATCTTCACCTGCTCGCCGTCCCGGCCGTGGACCTCGACCAGCTTGCTGAGCCGGGCGTGGCGGAGGGCGCCGATGGCCCGGGACGGAGAGATCGTCCCGTCCGGACCAATCACCTCGAGCGCCATCTCGATGGGCACGTTCACCTCGACCTCCTCGCCGTCGTCCTTGACCTGGACGTGCAGCGACCGCCCCACCTTGGTGATCACGACCTGCTCGTTGCGCTCCTCGACGCGGACGAGCTCGCCGTCGGGCCCGTCGGCAAGCGCCTCGAGGGCTTCCCGCGCTATGGGCAAGTACTTCGCGGCCGCGCCCACGTGGATGTGCTGCTTCTGGTCAGGCACGAAGGCGGCTGCGGTCTGGGCCAGCGCCAGAGGTACGGGAAGCACGATGTGGGTCCCGTTGCTACCACCTTCCCTCACGTCCACCCAGGCCACACCCGTGGCCGCCACCACTCCCGCCCCCGCGACCGGAACCGCGACCGCTCCCGCCAGGATCAGCTTCAGCATGGCTATTTCTCGTCGATCCAGACGCGGACCGAGTTGTCCTTGTCGTTGACCCGCACGATGTCCCCGCGGCGGGTCTGGAGCAGGGCCAGGGCGCCCCGGACGTTCAAGGTGTCTGCGTCACCCTCGAACAAGGCATCCACGACCGCGGTGGGCACCTCGACGTGCACCTCTTCGCGGCCCCCGGCCTTCTCGACGTGCACCAGGAGGAGGTCACCCTTCTTGGCGACCGTGACCTTCTCGTCCCGCTCTTCGCTCGTGACGAGGTCGACGTCCGGCGTCTTCTTCAGCTCCTGCCACATCTTCCGGAAGTCGGAGATCCGGAGGTCCCGCCCGTGCCGTCCGAAGCGGAAGTGGTCGTCTCCCATGACGGTCTCGGGCGCCGCCTTGAGGGCCACCTCGACCACGCTCAGGGGCAGGTTGACGTTCACCTTGCTCCCCCTCGTCTCCTCGACCCGCACATGGAGCCAGGGACTCGGCCCTTGGGCACGCAGCGGCGGGTTGGTCCCCAGGACCACTCCCAAGCCGACCATCGCCAGGATCACCGGACGCCGCATACCAGGCCTCCCTCACTCGGGCGCCCCCCGAGGCGCCGCTCACCTCCTCCTTACGCGCGGCAGGGGAGGAAGGTTCTGGAATGTTGCACCCACCTCCCAGGGAAGGGGGCCGGCGATCAGGGCCGCGGCCATCTCCTCGTCCACGGCCGGCGAGAAGTAGTGGCCCTGACCGATCTCGCAGTCGAGATCGCGCAGGTGGGCCACCTGCTCGGCGGTCTCGACCCCTTCCGCGATCACGCCCATCCGGCGGCTGCGGGCGAGGGCCACGATGCTCCGGACGAAGGCCGGCCCGTCGTCGAGCCCGCCGTCGACCGCGTCGAGCTTGGCCACGAAGGATCGATCGATCTTGAGGGCGTCCAGGGGAAACCGGTGCAGGTAGCTGAGCGACGAATAGCCGGTCCCGAAGTCGTCCAGGTGCAGCTCGACCCCCATCTCCTTCAGCCGGTTGAACAGGCTCGTGACCGTCTCCGAGCCTTCCATGAGGACGCTCTCGGTGATCTCCAGCTTCAAGGCCGCGGGATCGATGCCCGTCTCGTCGAGGATCCGCTCGAAGGCCGCGGGGAAATCGGAGCGTGCGAACTGGCGGGCCGAGCAGTTGACGCTCATCGAGAGGTGGCGCTCGGAACGGAAGCGGTCGTGCCAGAGGCGGAGCTGCCGGCAGGCCTCGCGCAGCACCCATTCCCCGATGGGCACGATGAGGCCCGCGTCCTCGGCCACCGGGATGAACTCGGCCGGGAAGACGATTCCCCGCTGCGGGTGCCGCCAGCGGGCAAGGGCCTCGAAGCCGACGAGCCGGCCATCGGCGAGGGAGACGATCGGCTGGTAGTGGACGTGGAGCTCTCCACGCTCCAGGGCCCGGCGCAGGTCGTTCTCCATGTTGAGGAGAGCCATCACCCGCGCCCGCATGGCCTCGTCGAACACCTCGAAGCGGGCCCGGCCCAGGGACTTGGCCCGGTACATGGCGGTATCCGCGTCGCGGAGGAGGTCCTCGGCCTTCTCGTAGCCGGTGGCCGAGAAGGCGATGCCGATGCTGCCGGAGAGGGCGGCCTCGTGCCCGTCGAGGTCGATGGGCTCCCCCACCGAGGCCAGGATGCGCTCCGCAATGTGAGTGCCGTCTTCCGCGTCGGCGATGTTGTCGAGCAGGATCGCGAACTCGTCGCCGCCGAAGCGACCGATCACGTCGCCGGGGCGGATGCAGCTCAAGAAGCGCTTGGCCAGCACGGTCAGGAGCTGGTCGCCGGCGAGGTGCCCGAGACTGTCGTTGATCAGCTTGAAGCGGTCGAGATCGAGGAACAGGACCGCGAACAAGTAGCCCCGTCGGCGGCGGGCCCGGTCGAGCGCGCCCTCCAGCCGCTCCACGAAGAGGGCCCGGTTGGGCAGACCGGTGAGCGGATCGTAGGCCCGTCGGTCGGTGACGTCCGTCTGCGCACCCGCCATGCGGTAGGCGACGCCGACTTCGTCCCGGACCGCGAAGCCGCGACCGAGCACCCAGCGGAAGCTTCCGTCCCGGTGCCGCATTCGATACTCGTCCTCGAAGTGCGACTCGCTGCCCGCGAGCGCGGCCTCGATCTTGGCCCGGACCCGGGGCAGGTCGTCGGCGTGGACGCGATCGAACCATTCGGCCGGGGTGTTCCCGATCCCTTCCTCGCTCCACCCGAGCATCCCCTTCCACCGGGCGGAGTAGTGAAGTCGGTTGGCACGCAGGTCCCAGTCCCAGATCCCGTCGTTGGCGCCGCGCACCGCGAGGGCGTACCGTTCCTCGCTCTGGCGCAGCGCCGCCTCGGCCCGTTTCCGCTCGGAGATGTCCAGGGAGATGCCGAACGTGCCCACGACCTGACCCTCCCCATCGCGGAGAGGGGCCTTGGAGGTCGAGACCCAGGTCTCGCGCCCGTCTCTCCAGGTCTCCTTCTCTTCCACGTTGAGGATGGGCACGCCCGTGCGGATCACCTCCTGCTCGTCCTCGAAGGCCTGCTTCGCGTGCTCGGCGGAGAAGATGTCGAAATCGGTCTTTCCCGCGACCAGGGCGGCGTCCTTGACCCCGAGGTAATCGGCGAAGGCGCGGTTGACGCGGGTGAACCGGCTCTGCGTGTCCTTGAAGTAGATGTTCCCGGGGAAGTGGTCCATGAGCGCGCGGAGCACGAGGCGTTCCTTCTCGACCGCCGCGCGCTCATCGACCCGCGCCTCCATCACCACCAGCCAGGCCACGAGGGTGGCGGGATCGGGCGACCTCACCAGGAAATCCTCCGCTCCCGAGGCCAGGGCCTCGGTCACCTGCTGCGGCTCCTCCTCGCCCACGAGGGCGACCACGAGGCAAGCGCGCTTCCAGGGACGGTTCCGCACGATCCGGCTCACCGTGAGGCCGCGGTCGGGAGCGGACCAGTCGAGGATCAGAAGGTCGAGCGGCCCGGCGAGGGCGACGGCACTCGCCTCCTCGGCGGTCGCGCACACCGCCAGATCGTGGCCGCGCGCTGTGAGTATCGCCGCCAAGGAGTGCCGGACGCCGGGGTCGGCTTCGAAGAGGAGGGTCTTCATGGGGCCGGCCACGGGATCATACACTCACTAATTTGGGCCGGGATGGGACGAACTCCCGTCGCTCCGACGAACCGCGGCCCCCGTTTCTACGTTGAGCTGGGCAGGGGCCTCGGTGGGGCGTCTCGGGCTGAGATAGGATGCGACGTCCATGGTCGGAAGTCAGGTCAAGCACTACGAGATCCTGTCCATCCTCGGCAAGGGAGGGATGGGGGTCGTGTACCGGGCTCGCGACACGCGCCTGGGGCGGCCCGTGGCCCTCAAGTTCCTTTCCGAGGAGCTCACGAAGGACCCGGCCCGCCGCGAACGATTCTTCCGGGAGGCGCGCGCCGCCTGCGCCGTCAACCACCCCGCGATCGCCCAGGTCTACGACGTGGACGAGGCGGAAGGCGCCGTGTTCATGGCCATGGAGCTGGTCGAGGGCAAGACCGTCCGCGCCCTCATCAAGGGACGCGAGCTCGACCTCCTGGGGTCGCTGGAAGTGGGGGCCCAGGTGGCCTCGGGCCTCTCGAAGGCCCACGAAGCAGGGATCGTCCACCGGGACATCAAGCCGGAAAACGTGATCGTGACCCCCGACGGCCACGCGAAGATCCTCGACTTCGGCCTGGCCAAGCTGCTCGACACGGCCAAGGAGCCGGGAGCGGCGAGTGGCGACGAGCTCAGCCACATGGAGACGATGGCCCGGACCCAGGCCGGGATGGTGCTCGGCACCCTCCGCTACATGAGCCCCGAGCAGGCCAGGGGGCAGGAGCTCGACCACCGGAGCGACATCTTCTCGCTGGGGGTGATGCTCTACGAGATGGTGACGGGCACGCTTCCCTTCTCCGGCAACTCGCCCATCGACACCCTGCACGCGATCGCCTTCGAGGAGACGAGGCCGATCACCGCGCTCCGCGCGAACCTGCCCCCGAGCCTTCAGCGCGTGATCAGCCGCTGCCTTCGGAAGCGGGCACAGGACCGCTACTCCGACACGAAGGAGCTGACCAGCGACCTGCGCGCGGTGCAGCGCGAGGTGGAGAGCGGGATCTCTTCCAAGGTACCGCTGGGCCTGAGGCTCCAGGAGCGCCTGGCCTCCCTTCGGGAGCTCACGCCCAGCGAGTGGGCCTGGCCGGCGATGGGAGGCGCCATCGTCATCGCGGTCCTCGTGGTTCTGCTCCGCGCGAAGGGCGACGTCATCCCTCTCCTGCTCATGCTCGTGGGCTTCGGCCTGCTGATCTACCGCTCCATTCGCAACCGGCGCTACCGGGCCACCAAGAAGTTCATGAACCGGGCGCGCAAGCTCCCGGAGGTCCGGATCATCGCGGTGGACGGCCTGCGCATCACCGTGATCGCGGACAAGGCGCTGGCCCGCACCTACGTCCGGATCAACGCCCTCGTCGACGCCATGAACGCGAAGATGTTCTTCGGGGACCCGTTCAAGGTCGTGGTGCGGGACGACCTCACCCCGGAGGAGACGAAGGCCCTGCTCACGAGTCCCGGAGTCCTCTACGTCCGGGAGGATCCGGACAAGGCGCCCTGACCGGGTGGCGCCTAGCGCCCCGCCAGGACGATCCCGAGCGCGTCGAGCGCGGCGACCGCGTCCGCCGGCTTCAGTTGCCCGCTGGCCAGCGCCGCGAAGGCGAGCCGCTCTCCGCGGGCCGTCGTGACGTAGCCCGCGAGGGCGTTGACGAGGGCCAGGGTCCCGGTCTTGGCCACGACCCGGCCCGCGGCCGCGTTCCCCCTCATGCGCGCCTTCAGGGTCCCGTCGGCTCCGGCCACCGGCAGCGAGTCGCGGAAGGCGGCCGCATGCGGGTGTCGGTCCATCGCCGCGAGAAGATCGACGAGGCCGGCGGGGGTCACCACGTTCGCGCGCGACAGGCCGGAGCCGTCCTCCAGACCCCAGCCTTCGGTTCGCACCCCCTGGCGCCTCAGGAACTCGCCCACGGCGAGGTGCCCGCCAGCCGCGCTGCCTTCACCGGTCAGCCTCGCGCCAAGCAGGCGAAGCAGGCACTCGGCGTACAGGTTGCGGCTTTCCTTGTTGACGCTCTTGATCAGCTCGGCCATCGGCGGGCTCTCGTGGACCGCCAGCTCCCTCCGCCCGGCCGGCAAGGGCGCGGACGAGGTGGCGATCCCTCCCGTGACCTGGATGCCATGCGCCGCGAGGACCTCGGCGAAGGCCGTCGCCGCGTACGCAGCCGGGTCTTCGAGGGCGGCCCAACCCTGCCATGGCTCGTCGCCGATGGCGATGGTTCCGGAGAGCCGGATCCGGTTCGTGCCCGAGTCCCGGGTCAGGCGAAGCTCCGTCTTCGATCCGGGGGGACCGGTGGTCACCGTGGATTCCACGCGGTAGAAGGCCGAGGGGGGAATGAGATCGAGAACTGCGGGGTCGGTGGGCTGCTCTCCGGCGGAGAGCTTGAGACCCACCGCGTTGTCGTTGAAGGAAAGGGCCGAAACCTCGGCGCCGTAGGACCAGACCAGGTCCTCCCAACCCCAGTCGTTGCCGCGGCGCTCGCCCGCGAAGAGGCCTTCGTGGCCGATGACCCGGCCTTCGATGCGCTTCACCCCGGCTGCGCGAAGAGCGTCGGCCATCTCCTCGAAGGGGCGCAGCGGTTGCCCGTCGCCATATCGGCCACCGCCCAGGGCGGGGTCGCCTCGGCCCACGAGGAAGACGTCGCCCAGGATGCGACCCGACGCGTCCTGACGGCCCGCGGACTCCACCGTCGTCCGCACCCGCGCCTCAGGGCCGAACGCGTCGAGAGCGGCGGCCGTGGTCACGAGCTTCAGGGTGGAGGCGGGGCGAAAGGCCTTTCCCGCGTTCCGGGAATAGAGGACCTTGCCCCCCGAGAGGCTCCGTACCTCCACCCCCCAGAAGACCGAGGCCAGCGCGGGCCGGTCGAGCTCCGCGTCGAGGGCCCGGCGCAGGGAGGCCGGATCGGGCTCGGCCCCCGCCGTGACCGCGACGAGCAACGCGCCTGCGGTCAGAAGGGGCGGTCGTCGGCACATGTCATTCCTCTTCCTGAGGCGGCGATGCGGCCCTGGCCCTTCCGCCAGGACAAGCCCTGGCTGGGCCAGGCTAATCGGGCTTGGCGACGGGGACTTCGACCGACGTCGACGCCAGCAAGGGGCCGCTCTCGATCGAGGGCGCCTCGGCTACGGCCTCCGACGCCGGCGTCACCGGCGCCATGGTCGATCGTTCCTCGCGGCGATCGGATTCCCGGCGTTGGCCCTCTCGACCGTTGCGGCCACGCTCGTTGCGCTCCGCCGGCCGGGCCTCCCGTCGCACCCCGTCCTCCGGGGCTCCGGGCACCGTGGGTGCGGCCGTCGCTTCCGCCCACCGGCAGAAGATCATCTTTCCCGCGGTGGTCTGCAAGACGCTCGTGACCGTCACCTCGATGGTGCGTCCCAAAGCCTTCCGCCCCTGATCCACCACGACCATGGTGCCGTCGTCGAGGTAGGCGACGCCCTGGCCCTGCTCCTTGCCTTCCTTGATCACGAACACGCGGAGGATCTCGCCGGGCAGGACGACCGGCTTCAGGGAGTTGGCGAGCTCGTTGATGTTCAAGACGGCGACGCCGCGAAGCTGGGCGACCTTGTTCAGGTTGAAGTCGTTGGTGACGATCTTGCCCGACATCTTGCGGGCCAGCTCGATGAGCTTCAGGTCCACCTCCCGCACCTCGGGGAAGTCGGTCTCCACGATCTGGACGTGCACCCCCGCCATCTTCTGGATCTTCTGGAGGATGTCGAGCCCGCGGCGACCGCGGTTTCGCTTCAGCGAATCGGACGAGTCGGCCACCTGCTGCAGCTCGCGGAGCACGAACTGCGGCACCACCAGCGTGCCGTCGAGGAAGCCGGTCTCGCAGATGTCCGCGATGCGGCCGTCGATGATCACCGAGGTGTCGAGGACCTTGTACTGGTGGATGCGCGACGAGTCCTTGAAGGCCGAGATGATGCGGGCGGGCTCGAACCATTCGCCCTTGCGCACCCCGATCACGATCCCGATGTAGACCAGGAACACGATGAGGGCGGCGTGGAGGAGATGGACGGCCGCGAGGTCGAGCCCTTCGAGGGCTCCCCACACGAGGCGAGCGCCGAACAGGCCGGTCACCCCGCCCACGAGGGCCCCGACCAGGTGGTGGGCCGGGACGGACCTGACCTTTACCTCGAAGGCAATGACAGCAAGAGCGGTCAGGAAGCCGAGCAGCGCTCCGGGCCACGGCCGGCCGGCAAACGGCGAATAGAAATAGCCGGCCTGGGCCAGGAGCACGACCACGACGGTGCGAAAGAGGATGAGCCACATGGGTGGAACCTCACGGGGCCGCGCGACGCAACGGGCCCGAGATGATCGGAGTCGCCGGAAGATGAAGGAATGGCCATGGTCCCTACGGCACTTATGTCGGCAATGATAAACCCGTTCGCGAGGTCTGGCGAATTCGAGGCATCTCCCGGAGGGAGTGCCGAACAACTCGGGCGAGCCCAGCGCCGTCGCGCAGGGCTCGGCCGAGAATGTTACTCTTCGAACAAGCGGTCGAGGGCTTCGCTCAGGTTGTCGACGCCCACGAGCTCGATCCCCTCGCCCTCGGGCTCGCGGGGTAGGTTGCGCCCCGGCAGGATGCACCGCGTGAAGCCCATCTGGGCGGCTTCGCGGATGCGCAGGGCGGCCTGCCCCGCCCCTCGCACTTCGCCGGCCAGGCCCACCTCGCCGAAAAGCGCCGTGTGCGGCGGAAGCGGGCGGTTGCGGAACGAGGACGTCACCGCGGCGGCCACCCCCAGGTCGGCCGCAGGCTCGTACACCTCGAGCCCGCCCGCGACGCTCACGAACACGTCGTCGCCGAGAAGCTCGAGGCCCACTCGCTTCTCGAGCACGGCCAGGAGCAGGCTCGTGCGGTTGGGATCGATGCCCAGGGACATGCGGCGCGGCGTGCCGAAGGACGTGGGCGAGACCAGGGCCTGGACTTCGACCAGCATCGGACGCGAGCCTTCGATGGTCGCCACCACGGCCGAGCCCGGCGAGCCCAGGAGCCGCTCGGCCAGGAAGAGGGCGGAGGGATTGGCCACCGCCTGCAAGCCGCTGCCGGTCATCTCGAAGACCCCCATCTCCGAGATCGCGCCAAACCGGTTCTTCACCGCGCGCACGATGCGGTGGTGTTGGCGCTTCTCGCCTTCGAAGTAGAGAACGGTGTCCACGATGTGCTCGAGCGACTTGGGACCGGCAAGATTGCCGTCCTTCGTGACGTGTCCGATCAGGAAGATGGTGATCCCCCGTGCCTTGGCCAGGAACAGGAGCTGGGTCGCGACCTCGCGCACCTGGCTGATGCTGCCCGGAGCCGAAGGGAACTTGGCCGAGAAGATCGTCTGCACCGAGTCCACGACCAGGGACGACGGGCGGAGCAGGTCGACCTGCTCGAGGATCCGCTCGAGCGAGGTCTCCGCCATCAGGAAGAGGCCGCCGCCCGTGATCCCGAGCCGGTCGCCTCGCAGCTTGATCTGGCGCTCCGACTCCTCCCCCGAGACGTAGAGAACGGCGCCGCCCGAGCGCCCGAGAAGGTGCGCCACCTGCAGGAGCAGCGTGCTCTTGCCGATGCCGGGCTCTCCCCCGATGAGCACCATGGATCCCGGCACGATGCCCCCGCCGAGCACGCGGTCGAACTCGTCGATGCCCGAGGGGATGCGCTCGGCCTCGCCCACGTCGATCATGTCGTAGGGCTTGGGCTTGCCCCCCATCTCGAGGCCGAGGCTCCCCTGCCGCGCCTTGCCGGTCGGCGCGACTTCCTGCCGCTCCTCGACGAAGCTGTTCCACTCGCCGCAGTCGGGGCAGCGGCCCAGCCACTTGGAGCTTTCGAACCCGCAAGCCTGGCAGGCGAAGACGGTCTTGAGCTTGGTCAACTCCCGCGCCTACTCGAAGTAGCCGTTGACGTCGATGATCAGGTCGACGGGACCTGTGGACTGACCGGAGAAGACGGAGACCTCACCCGTGGCACTGAGGGGGATGATCGCATTGTTGGCTCGCGTCTGGCCCGTCGCGAAGTTCAGGGTGGAGCTCGCGACCAGGGGCGCATCGGCCGGGAATAGGCGCAAGTGTCCGGCGCTCGCGGGGCCCACCGCGGTGACATTGAGTGAGACGCTGCGGGCGGTTGAGGGGACCTGACAGTGGTCGGCCAGCTTGAATGTTCGCGTCTGGCCAGGCGCCAGAGAGGGCGCGTCCGCGGCCCTCGTGTCGACGAGTCGGCAGGCGGACAACGTGTAGTAGAGGGCCGGAGCCCGGAGCAACAGCTGCCACACCCCAGCGTACGTGCCTGCGTACAGCGTGTCCGCCGTCCCTGGCCGCAGGGCCACGGCCTGGACACTGAGATCCGGGGTGGCCGGGCGCGTGGGCGACCAAGTGAGGCCGGCGTCGTTCGAGCTGAAGACCCCGCCGCCACCGGTTCCCGCGTAGAGCGAAGCAGGACTCGTGGGATCCACCAAGACTCCAAACACGAGATACTGGCGGCTCAACCCGGGCTCGTCGGGGGCGGCCCACGTATCGCCCCCGTTGGTCGACCGGAAGACCCCGCCCGAGCCCGTTCCGGCATAGAGGGTCGAGGGTCGGCTCGAATCGATGGCCAGCGCGTAGACGGTCTGGCTTTCGATGCCGACGTTCGCGGGATGCCAACTGCTCCCTGCGTCGGTGGACTTGAAGACCTGGCCCGTGTACAGGGTCGACGGGCTGACAGGATCGACGGCGAGGCTCGAGACGAACAAGTAGGGGAGGCCGGCGTTGACCGCGGCCCAGCTGCCGGCGGAGTTCGTGGACTTGAAGACCCCTCCCGAGCCCGTCCCCACGTAGAGGGTGGATGGGACTTTCGGGTCGATGACCAGCGCGAAGGTCTCCCCGTCCGAAAGGCCTAGGTTCGCGGGGACCCAAGACCCGGCCCCGTCCATGGACTTGAAGACCCCGCCTCCAAGGGTGGCCGCGTAGAGCGTGGCCGGAGTCTTGGGATCGATCGCCAGGGCGCGAACCTCCAGCGTGGAAAGTCCGGTGTTGGCCGGGGCCCAGGTCTGTCCCGAGTCGGTCGACTTGAAAACGCCCGAGAACTGCGTGCCGGCGTAGAGAGTGGCCGGAGTCGCGGCTTCCACGGCCAGCGCCCAGACCACGGGCCGGGGCAATCCGGTGCTGGCCTGTCGCCACGTGTCACCTGAGTTCGTCGACCTGAACACTCCGTCGCCGCGCGTGCCGACATACACCGTGGCCGGGACGGCCGGATCGATCGCCAGGCTCGTGACGAGCCGGTTCATGAGGCCCGTGTTGGTGGGCGCCCAGGTCGTGCCGGAATCGTTCGACCGGAAAACGCCCTCCCCGGAAGTGCCGACGTACAACCTGGCCGGGCTAGCAGGATCGATGGCGAGGGCCAGGACAGTGAGGCTCGTCAACCCCGCGTTGGCGGCGCCCCACAGGCCACCGGCGTTCGTCGACTTGAAAAGCCCGCCCCCCCGCGTCCCCGCATACAGGGTCGCCGGGGCGCTCGGATCGATCGCGAGCGCAGCCACGTCGAGGGTGGTCAAGCCGCCGCTTACCGAGGTCCAGCTCGCCCCCGAATTCGTGGTCTTGTAGACCCCCCCCGACGTACCCACGTAGACGGTGGATGCCGCCGAGGGGTCGATGACCATTGTGTTCACGCGGGCAGGGATATCGGCGAAGGCCCAGGAGCCGCCGCCATCGATCGACCGGTACACTCCATTGCTCGTCCCCGCATAGAGGGTCGCCGGCGACGACGGATCGACGGCAAGGGCATGAACATCCCAGGAAGGGTTGCCGGGACTGGCGAGGGTCCAGGTCATTCCCGAATCGGTCGACTTGAAGAGGCCGCCGATGGGCAGGTCGACGTCACGACCTGTGGCGACGTAGAGAGTTGAGGGCGTGCTCGGGTCGACAGCGAGGGCAAAGACGGGCGCTCTCGGTAGACCAGAGCGCGCGATCCAGGAAACGCCCGAGTTGGTCGAGGCGAACAGGCCACCGAAGGTCGAGAGGTCAGCCTCGGTCCCCACGAACATGTTCGAGGGCGTCCGCGGATCGATCGCGAGGGCCGTGATGAAACCCGCGTGCGGTCCGCCGCTCTGCCAGACCGGCATCGCGTTCGGGACCTGCGCTCGGGCCAAGGAACCGGAGGTCGGTACGGACAATGCGAGGACCAGGAAGAGACGCGGATACCCCATCGAGTTCAACCGCCCGGCTGCCACGCGATGTTCTCGAACCGCGTGAACTCCTTGATGAAGGCGAGCTTCACCGTGCCCGTGGGGCCGTTCCTCTGCTTGCCGATGATGATCTCCGCGATGCCGCGGTTCTCGTCGGTCTGCTTGTACTCCTCTTCGCGGTAGATGAACATCACGATGTCTGCGTCCTGTTCGATAGCTCCGGATTCACGTAAGTCGCTGAGCTGTGGGCGTTTGTCGGTGCGGGCCTCGGGCGCGCGCGAGAGCTGGGAGAGGGCGATGACGGGCACCGCCAGCTCCTTGGCCAGGCCCTTGAGCGAGCGGCTGATCGAGGAGATCTCCTGCTGCCGGTTCTCGATGCGGCCGGAGCCGGTCACGAGCTGCAGATAGTCGACGATGATGAGGCCGAGCCCGTGCTCGGCCTTGAGGCGCCGGCACTTCGCCCGCATCTCCAGCGGAGTGACCATGGCCGAGTCGTCGATGTAGATGCGCGAGTTGGACAGGTCGGCGTAGGCCTTGGCCAGGCGGGTCCAGTCCTTCTCCTGGAGCTTGCCCGTGCGCAGGCGATGAGCGTCGACCCGCGCGTCGGCGCAGAGCATGCGGAGCACGAGCTGCTCCTTCGACATCTCGAGGGAGAAGAGGCCGATGGTCTCGCCCGCCCGCAGCGACGCGTTCTGGGCCACGTTCAGGCAGAACGAGGTCTTGCCCATGGCCGGGCGCGCGGCCACGATCACGAGGTCGCCCTTCTGGAGGCCGCTCGTCTTCTCGTCGAGATCGACGAAACCGGTGGGAAGCCCGGTGACGAGGTCCTTCGACTGCGAGAGCTGGTCGATGGTGCGGAAGCTCTCCTTGACGATCTCGCGAATGCCCACGAATCCCTGGCGGATCCGCCGCTCCGCGATGTCGAAGATCGACTTCTCGGCACGGTCCAGGATGAGGGCGGTGTCCTCGTCGGCCTCGAAGGCCGATCTGCACGATGCGGTTGCCGGCGTGGATCAGGTTCCGGAGGACTGCCTTCTCCTTGATGATCCGTGCCCACTGGTCGACGTTCGTGATGCGGGGAACCCCGTCCACCAGGCTGCCGAGGTAGGCGGCCCCGCCCACCCCTTCGAGCGCCGACTCGCGCACGAGCTCGTCCTTCAAGGTGACGAGATCGATGGGGTGGCTGCGCTCCGCCAGCGCGGCCATGGCATCGAAGATCCGGCGATGGCCCTCGCGGTAGAAATCCTCGCGGGTGAGGATCTCGGCCGCGGAGTTGAAGGCGGCGTTGTCCACGAGCACCGCGCCGAGCACGGTGCGCTCGGCGTCGGCGTTGTGGGGAAGCGTCTTGTCGGTCTTGGGAAGCGCCTCGGTTGCCACGGTGAGCGCCGATTCTACTCGGCTCGGGAAACAGCACGGCCACTTCCACGCGAATCGCCGGGCACCGCGGTTGCGGTGAGGATCTCCCCGCGGTGAGACACGAGGGTCTCTCTGTACGTGGCCAGCGGCGTGTCGGGCCCGCGGTGCACCTCGATTGAGGCTTCCCCCAGGTTCACGATCCAGTACTCGGGAATCGCGGCGCGGGCGTAGAGAGCGGCTTTCGACTTCCGATCGAAGCGCAGCGAGTCGCCCGCGACCTCGACGACGAGTAGCGCGGTGGTCGGGTGTTCGGTGCGCGACGCCGCATCCCGGGCGTGGACCACCGCCAGGTCGGGTTCGGGCTCGCTGTCGTCGCCGAGCGTGAGCGGGAGCTGCGTCAAGACCTCGAAGTCGTCCGGGAGCGCCCGTACGAGCAGCCGATTCAGTTTCTGGATCACGAAAGCATGAGGCCGCCCCTGCGGACTCATCGCGACGAGCATTCCATCGATGAGCTGGACGTGCTCGTCCTCACCCAGAATGCCCGCCTCGATCATCCGGTGATACTCGTCCACGCGGATTCGCCGCAGCCGTTCTCGAAGATCCGGTGAGGGAGAAGCCACGCTCATACATTAGCACCGGGGAGTTTGACTCGAACGCCGGTCAGATCGGGTCCACCTGGCGGCCAGGAGCTGCGGCCTACTCACCACCCGACCCCGACCCGCTCGGCTGCCCGCGCGGATCGAGGGGCGCTCGCCTACCCTTCCTTGGTGACCAGCAGCTTCAGGTTGGCCACGACCTCGGGGTGGAGCTTGATCCCGACCTCGTGCTCGCCCAGCTTCTTGATGGGCTCCTCGAGCTGGACCTTGCGCTTGTCGATGTCGATGCCCTTGCCCTTCAGGAAGTCGGCCACGTCGCCGGAGGTGACCGAGCCGTAGAGGGCGTCGTTCTCGCCCGACCTTGCGGGGCGCGATGAAGCGCAGGCTCGCGATGCGCTGGGCCAGGGCCTCGAACTCGCTCTTTTCCTTCGCGAGGCGGGCGACGTGGGCCTTCTTCTCCTTCTCGATCATGGCCTTGTTCGAGTCGTTCACGGCCATGGCCATGCCCCGCGGCAGGAGGTAGTTGCGGCCGTAGCCCTCGGCCACCTTCACCACGTCGCCGCGGCGGCCCAGCGTCTGGATGTCTTCCCTCAGGATCACTTCCACGTTCAGCTCCTAACCCTCGCGGGCCTCCGGGGGGAGGGCCCACTTTCGAAATTGAAGAAGATGTCGAAAAGCCCCAGCAGCGCCAGGATCTAGTGGCGCCCAGGGGTTCACGAGCACGAGCACCACGACCGCGGCGCGCAGGAACGGAGGCCCGGCCAGGCGGTGCGCGTAGAAGGCGGCCACGGCCAGGCCCTGGAGCGCGAAGAAGAAGGCCAGCACCAGAAGCACGTTGTAGGCGGCCGCACGAGCGGCGGGCAGGGCCACGGCGGCGCCCGCGAGCACGAACGCCATGGACAGGACGGAGGGCCAGCGGAGGCCCTCGAACTCGTCTCCCTCGAGCCAGCCCGGATCGCGCCGTTTGCAGATAGACGCGAAGGAGCGCCGCCTTGCGCGAGAACGATGAGCGCGCCGAAGATGATGTAGAGCGGCGGGGTATACGATCGCCATCACCTCGCGAAGCTGCGTGACCTGCGTGCGTCCACTCCGCGACCTGCTCGGCGGGGATCCGGGTCTTGAAGTCGTCCGTGAACTCCGGGGAGCGAGGATGTCCACCGATTCGATCACGCGCGCGGCCAGAAGCTGCTGGCGGTCGCCCCGAAGCACGAGGGCCAGGCCGATCTGCGACGGAGACGAGGGCGAAGGCCCAGGCGCAGCCCCGCAGAAGACCCCGGCCGCGGGCCATGGCGTCGCCGATCAGGAGGCCCGGGGGCGCCGAGGAAGCAGAAGAAGAGCGCAGCGCGCGCACGGGATCGAAGACGCCCGCCACCAGCGCGACCGAAAGCGCGGCGGCGAGCAGGCTGAAGGTGAGACCGGCCCGAAGCCTCGAGCAACATGAGGGGCAGGGGCGACACCATGCGAGGCGAATGAACCGGCCCACGACCAGGAGCCAGGGAACGAACAATGCGGCCGAGAGGCCGCCGGCCACGAGGATGCCAAAGGCGCGCGGCTCCGCCACCGCCCCGGTGGGGGCGGGGGCCGAGACCGGCGCCTCTGGGCTCGTCGGCGTCAACTCCTGGGCTCTCCGCTACTCCGACGCGAACGGCAGGAGGGCGATGTTGCGAGCGCGCTTGATGGCGAGGGTCAGCTTGCGCTGGTGCTCGGCGCAGGTGCCGAACATCCGCCGCGGCAGCACCTTGCCCCGCTCGGGGACGAACGGCCCGAGCAGCTTGACGTCCTTGTAGTCGATGTAGTCGATCTTGTCCGCGCAGAACTTGCAGACCTTGCGGCGCCGGAAGAAGAAGCGCTTGCCCGCGTCCTTCTTGTCTCCGCCGCGGCCCGCGGCTCCGCCCGCCCCCGCCCGTCCTCCGCCACCCCGACCGCCTCCGCCCGGACGACCCATGCCGAAGCTCACAGTTGCACCTCCTCGGAAGGCACGGCCGAAGGCAACGAGGCCGGCGAGGGCCGCTCCGGCGAACGGCTCCGTCTCTTCTCGTCCTCCGCCGTGCGCTTCGCCTTGCGGCGATCCGCCTTCTTGAGCTCCTCGTCGACGCGCACGGTCATGAACTTGATCACGCCGTCCGTGACCCGGATGCGGCGCTCCACTTCCCGCATCATGTCGGTGCCGCCGTGGGCCACCAGCAGGACGTAGGAACCCTCGCGGTGGCGCTTCACGAGGTAGGCAAGACGCTTCTTGCCCCACTTCTCGACCTTCTCGACCTTGCCCCCCTCCTTCTCCACGAACCCCTGGAGATGGGCGGTCAAGGTGTCCACCTCCGGCTCCGAGAGATTCGGGTCGGCGATGAACAGGATTTCGTAGACACGCTGGCTCACTCGAGATCCTCCTTCCGGATCATTCCGGGCAGCCTCTGGGCTGCCCGAGCCGCCCCTTTCGGGCCCGAAGGGCCCTACCGGGAGCAAGGAGTCAGAACGACTCTCCTAGTATCTCACGTCTTTCGGAGCTCCGTTGAAGCGATTCATGGCGACCGCGGCCCCCTCGCGGATGAGGCAGTCGACCGCCTCCGCGGCCCAGCCCACCGCCTCTTGGACCACGAGCACGTCGTCCGCCGGGAAGTCGGAGAGCACGTAGTCCGCCAGGTCGGGCCCGACGTCGCCCTTGCGGATCCCCACCCGCACCCGGCAGAACTCGTCGGTTCCGAGCACGTCGATGATCGAGCGCAGACCGTTGTGTCCGCCGTGGCTGCCGCCCTCCCGCACGCGCACCACCCCGAGGTCGAGGACGACGTCGTCCAGGACCACGACCAGCGACTCGGGAGCCGGCCTCGCGCTCGGCCAGGATCCGCCCGACCGCGACCCCGCTGCGGTTCATGAAGGTGAGCGGCTTCACCAGAAGCACCGGCTCTCCGCCCACCGTCGCCTCGGCCACCCAGGCCTCGTGCTCCTCGTGGCCCGGGGCGGCCGGAACCGGCTGTGCCAGCGCGTCGACCACCATGAAGCCGACGTTGTGCCGCGTCCGCCGGTAGCGCTCCCCCGGGTTGCCGAGGCCGACGACGAAGCGCAGGCTACTTCTTCTCCTTCTCCTTCTTCGCGGGCTTCTCCTTCTCGGCCTCGCCCTCGGCCTCGCCCTCGACCTTGCCCTTCTTGATGACCTCGGGCTCGCCCGCGGCCTCCGCTCCGGCCACGGCTTCGACCGGGGCCGCGACTTCCTCGGCGCGCGGCGCCACCACGTGCACGACCACGACCCCGGGCTCGGTCAGGACCGTGATCTTTGCGGGGATCTGGAGGTCGGACACGCGCAGGTGCTTGCCGAGCTCGAGGGCCGTGACGTCCACCGCGATCTTGTCCGGGATCTCGGTGGGCAGGCACTCGATCTCGAGCTCGCGGGTCACGAAGTCCAGGATTCCGCCCTGGGTCTTGACCCCGACCGGCACCCCCACGACCTCGACGTGCACCTTGACCTCGATCTTCTTGTCGAGGGCCACCTCGTAGAAGTCGGCGTGCAGGAGGCGTCCCTTGAGGGGCTCCCGCTGGAACTCCTTCAGGATCACCTTGCGCCGGCTGCCCCGAAGGTCCAGGTCGAAGAGGGTGTTCTCCCCGGAGGCGCTCTTCAGGATGGCGCCGATGTCCTTGGGCGACACCGCGACGGGCAGGGTCTCCTTCTTGGCTCCGTACACGACGCCGGGGATGAGTCCCTTGACCCGCAGGCGCCGATTGGCGTTCTTTCCGCTTTCGGTCCGGCTCTCGGCCGTGACCACGATCTCAGGCATTTTCGACTCCTCGCGACAATGATTTCATACGAACGGGCTTCATACGAACAGGCTGGTGACCGACGTTTCGTCGTGGATGTTCTTGATGGCCCTTCCCAGGAGCTTGGCGATCGACAAGGAGACGATCTTGTCGGACCGCTTGTCCGGGGACAGGGGGATCGAGTTGGTGACGATCAGCTTGCTGAGGGGGCTCTTCTCGATCTTCTCGACCGCGTGCCCGGAGAGCACGGCGTGCGACGACGAGGCCAGGACCTCCCGGGCCCCCGCCGCCTTGATGGCCTCGGCCACCTTGGCCAGGGTGCCGCCGGTGTCGACGATGTCGTCCACGATGAGGCAGGTGCGGCCCTCCACGTCGCCGATGACGTTGTGCACCTCGGCCACGTTCGGAGCGTCGCGCCGCTTGTCCACGATGGCGAGCGCCGCGTCCAGCCGCTTCGCGTAGGCGCGCGCGCGCTCCACGCCCCCGGCGTCCGGGGAGACCACCGTGAGGTCGGGAAGCTTCATCTTCAGGACGTGCTCGATGATGACCGGGGCCGCGAAGAGGTGGTCCACGGGCACGTCGAAGTAGCCCTGGATCTGGGAAGCGTGGAGGTCCATGGTCAGGATGCGGTCGGTGCCCGCGGTCGAGAGCAGGTCGGCCACGAGCTTGGCCGAGATGGGGACCCGGGGCTTGTCCTTCCGGTCCTGCCGCGCGTAGCCGTAGTAGGGGATGACCGCGGTGATGCGCGACGCGCTCGAGCGCTTGAAGGCGTCGAGCATCACCAGGAGCTCCATCAGGTTTTCGTTGACCGGGGGGGCGGTGGGCTGGACCACGAAGACGTCGGCGCCGCGCACGTTGTCCTGGATCTGGAACCAGACCTCACCGTCGCTGAAGCGCGCCAGGTGGGCGCGGCCCAGCGGCATCTTCAGCGAGCGGGCGATCGCCTCCCCGAGATCGGGGTGCGCATTGCCGGTGAAGATCTTCAGGTCTCTGGTCATGGAATCTGGGAGACTCTAGAGCGACCGCGCCCGCACGGGTGGCTGGGGCGGAAGGATTCGAACCTTCGGTCCGGGGTCCAAAGCCCCGCGCCTTACCACTTGGCCACGCCCCAACTGCGATGCTTCCGGCGGCCCGGCTAGGACGCTTCGGTCGGCGCCGCGGCGGGCGGCGTGCCCGCTTCGACCCCGCCCGAGGCACCAGGCACGGGCGCTGGCGACCCGACCTGCTGCCGGTACACGGACAAGACCTTGTCCTCGAGGTACTGCCGCATCTGGTTGTTCAGCGGGTGGGCGATGTCCTTGAAAGTGCCGTCCTTCCGCTTCTTGCTCGGCATCGACACGAAAAGCCCCTTCGGACCATGGATGATCTTGATGTCCGTCACGACGAAACACTGGTCGAAGACGATGGAGACGAACGCCTTGAGCTTCTCGTCCTCGACCGGGATGACCTTGACGTCCGTGATCTCCATGGTGACCGTTCCTCCCCGATGCCCGAGAGGGCCTACCCCAACGGTGCCTTGCCCGACACCCACGCTCGACGGTACTGCTCGACGCTCAAAGTCCGCGTGCGCCACGCCCTGACGCCGGCCTCCTGGAGAGCGGCGACCGCGCCGCGTGCACGAGCGGGATCGTCGAAGAAGCCGAAATAGGACGACCCGCTCCCGGACAAGTGCGGCCAAAAGCGCTCCCTCACGGACCAGGAGGCCCCTTATGCGCCCCGCCCTGGCCTTCAGGACCGAGGACTCTTCGAGGGCCGCCGGCTCGAGGTCGTTGGTCAGGAGCGACCAGCCGCTCCCCTCCAAGTCCCTCGATGTAAAGCGAAAAATAGTATTGCTGTTTTCGCGGGGTGTCAAACGGGCGTCGATCCGGCGGAAGACCGCGGCCGTCGAGACCGGAGAGCCGGGGTCGGCGATGACCACGTGGCCCCGGATCTGCCGGTGGAGCGGATAGACCTCGTCCCCGCGCGCCAAGCCCAGCGCCGTCCCCCCGACCAGGAAATAGGGCACATCGGCACCGAGTCGACGCGCCAGGGGGTGCAGTCCCGCGCGGCCCAACCCGAGTTTCCAGAGACGATCGAGACCCATGAGCACGACGGCGGCATTGCTGCTTCCGCCCCCGAGCCCCCCCCCGACGGGTATCCGCTTCCTGATCTCGATTCCGACTCCGCCCGTCGGTCGTCCGAACTGGCGCAGGGCCGCCGCGGCCTTGTGCGCGAGGTTCGACTCGCCCGCGGGGACGAGCGGGTGGTCGCACGCCACCTCGATCGCCTGCGACCGCGGGCGCAGGGTGATCGTGACGTCGTCGTGCAGCTCCACGGTCTGGAACAGGGTGCGCAGCTCGTGGTAGCCGTCGGAGCGCACGCCCAGCACCTCGAGGCCGAGATTGATCTTCGCGTGGGACTTCACGCGCAAGGACGTCAGCGCAGCCACAAGCGCCTCGCTTCCTGAGCGTCGACCACGCGGAAGCCTTCGTGCGCCGGCGCTTCGAAAGCCGCGGCCGTGAAGCCACCGATTCATCTCCGCCTCGTCGACCCGCGCGGTCAGGCGGGCTCCGCCCGGAAAGACCGCCCGCACCTCGCGCGGCAACGTCGGGCCCCAGAGCGCCT
This sequence comes from uncultured Acidobacteriota bacterium, assembly GCA_963760685.1. Lineage (GTDB taxonomy): Bacteria > Acidobacteriota > Vicinamibacteria > Fen-336 > Fen-336 > CAVXEA01. The sequence goes on along the minus strand of CAVXEA010000003.1, from coordinate 246,463 downwards.
CGTAGCGCTCGAGACGGGCGGGGGCGATGCCCACCAACAGATCGGCCAGCTCGGCCGGGGTCAGGGCGACGCCGAAGAGCGACTCCATCTCGTCCGCCGTGGCTCTGGCCGTGAAGACCGCGCGTTCCGCCGGAAAGACCGCGACCAGCGCGCCCCCGCGGGCCACCGCCAGGAGCCGCGGGCCGGCCGGTCCGGGCAGCTCGATGCGCAGGGCATCGGGCCTTTGAAATCCGACGAAGGCCCGCGCCCGGCCCTTCACCTCGGGTCCGCGCAGGTCGACGCGTACGGTGGCGCTGTAGGTCGACGCGACGCGCGCGCGCTCCGCGACCTCGGCCGGGGGCACGCGGACGGCACTCGCACACGCGGTGGGCAAGGTGGCGAACGCCAGCAGCCAGGAGGCCCCACGGCCAATGCGACCTCCGGCCGGGGTCCTGCCGAGCATCCGCAGACTACGGTTGAGACACGCCGACCTGCAGTGCGACCTGGGCGTCCCTCACCTTTCTCTCGACCCGGACGCGATCCAGCTCCCCGTCCTCGTCCTCGCCCCGGAGCGCCTTCTGCCAGAACTCGAGCGCGTCCGCGACGCGCCCCTGGGCCTTCAGGATGTCTCCCAGGTGATCGAGAACGACCGCGTTCTTCTCCTGCTTCAGGAGGGACTTCCTCACGTTGCGCTCGGCCTCGTCGACCCGGCCCAGGCGAAACTGCGCCCACCCGAGGCTGTCGAGGTAGGCGTTGTTCTCGGGATCGAGGGCCACCGCCTTTTCGATGAAGCGGAGCGCCTCGTCCACCTTCACGTTGCGGTCGGCGTTCATGTAGCCCAGGTAGTTGAGGATGGGCGCCGACTCCGGCTCGATCAGGAGCGCGTCCCGAAAGACCGCGTCCGCGTCGTCGAGCCGCTTCTGGCGTTCGATCACCGCGCCCGAGCTGGAACAGCACCGCGAGGTTCTTGGGGTCGGCCACGAGGGCCTTGCGCAGCGCGGCCTCGGCCTCCGGGTAGCGCTGGGCACGGCGATAGAAGTCCGCCACCTCTCCCAGCACCTTGACGTTGCCGTCCGACTTCTGGGCCAGGCCCTCGATGATGGCGAGGGCGGCTGCCTGGTCGCCCTTCGCGCGCAGGATCGTGGCCTCGAGGCTCGCGAGGTCGGACTCGTCGGGGAACTTGGCGCGGGCCGCTCGCGTGGCGGTGAGCGCCGCATCGAGGTCCTTCGCCAGGAAGAGCGCCTCGGCGCGGTACCCGAGCAGAGTCGCATCGGGCTCGCCGCCGGTCGCCGCCGCGCGCGCGAAGGCCTGCGCCGCATCCGCGAAACGGCTCTGCTGCTGGTAGGCGAAGCCCAGGTGGATCAGGAAGACGCGATCGTTGCTGGCCGCTTCCTCCGGGTCCTCGCCCGCACGCTTTCGGTTGAGGATCTCCTCGAGAATGGCGGCGGCGGCGGCGAAGTCGCGACGCGCCTCGGCGATAGTCACCTTCAGATAGGTGGCCTTGAGGTCGGTCGCGTCTTCACCCAGGAGCTGGTCGACCGCGGCCTTGGCCCCGTCGAAGTCGCGCAGATCGCGAAGGGCGCGCCCGCGCAGGTCGAGGGCGAAGCGATTCTTGGTGTCGGCCTTCAGCACGGCGTCGGCCTCGGCCAGCGCCTCCTTGGGCCGCCGGGAGCGGATCAGGATCTCGCCCAGGGCCAGGCGCACGCGGATGTTCGCGGGGTCGAGCTCGAGGGCCTTCCGGTAGTTCAAGACCGCCTGGTCCGACTGGGTCGCCTTGGCGTAGATGTCCCCGAGGGCCTGGTAGGTGCGGGCGGAGTCGGGCTGCAGCTCGAGCGCCGTCTTGAGGGCCGCCGCCGCCTTGTCCGTCTCGCCCAAGGCCAGGAGATGGCCGCCCATCTTGACGTAGGCGTCGAAGTTGCCCGGGTCGAGCTCGAGGTACCTCTCCCAGATCCGAAGCGCATCCTTGTGCTCGCCGAGCTGGCCGTAGATGCTGGCCAGCGCGAGCAGGGTGGTGACGTCGGTGGGGTCGAGCTTCACCACCTGCTCGTAGGCGGTGGCCGCCTGTCTGATCTGGTTCTCCGCTTCCTTCCCTTCGGCCTTCAGCTGGTGCAGCTGGCCGAGGGTGAGGAAGGCGCCCGCGCTCTCCGGGTCGAGCCTCACTGCCTCGTTCGCGTCGACGAGGGCCTCGTCGATCCGGCCCATGTCGCGGAGGAGGCGCGCCGTCTCCACCCGCACGTCGGCCGACCGTGGGTCGAGCCTCTGGGCGTGTCGATACTCCTCGAGGGCGACCGCGCCGTCTCCGGAGAAGCGAGCCTGGAGACCGAGGCTGAAGTGGTAGTAGGCCTCGTTGCGGCTACCCGTCTCCTGGCCTGGGTTCTTCGGCGCGCTTTGGACAGGAGGTTTCGAGGCCGGTGCGATCAGGATCAAGGCGGCGAGAATAAACATGGTCGTGGGGCACTCTCCCTCATGAAATCATCACACCGCGACCGAGGTCTAGTCAAAGCTCGGGGAAACGGGGTTGCGCCGGGACGGGCGCAACCCCGGGGTCCGTGCCGGCCCTAAGCCGCGCGCGTGCGGGCCTCGAACTCCTCGAGGATCCACGCCTTCACCCGCTTGCCTTCCGCGGCGCCGCCCTCGACCGACCGCAGGTAATCGAAGTAGCGGCGCTCGCCCCCCACCCCGAAAGCCCGCGACGGAAAGGTCACGAACACCTCTCCTTCGGGACTCCGCCAGAGCGAAAAGCCCACGAGCTTCATCCCCGAGAGAGGCTCGTCCGCCTCGTCGAAGACCACCTCCGCCTCGCACACCAACCGTTCCGGACCGTTCTCCCGCTCGACGAACTGCACACGCATGGCTTCCTCCAATCAGGTTTGCCTGTCGTTCCAAGGGTTCTTGCCGGCGGGAGAGGACTCCGACCCCCGCACTGTAGCCCGAGGGAGGGACGGCCGAGGTCCGTTCTGGGCTAGACTCGCGAGATGCCCGTACATCCCGATCTGCTCGAGGTCCTGGCCTGCCCCGTCTGCAAGACGCCGGTCCTGCCCACCGAGGACGAACAGGGCCTTCGCTGTGCGGGATGCCGGCGCGTGTACCCGGTCGACGACGACATCCCCGTGATGCTCCCCGAAGAGGCCAAGATCGAGGTCTAGCTGCCCTCCGCCCCTTCCTTCAAGGCGCCGCGCGCCGATCTCCTGCGCCTCCAGCTCGGCCTCTTCGGCGGTTTTGCCGTCGCGGCCTTCGCGTCCATCTTCGCGAGCGGGATCCTTCTCTACGCCGCCCTCGGCGTGCTGCTCGTTCGACTCCTGCTCGACCGCACTCCGCCCGTGAGCACCCCTTTGGGCGCGCCGATCCTCGCCTTCGCGGTCTGGACCCTGCTCTCCGCCTCCTTCTCTTCCGATCCCGCGGCCTCTCACGTCTACTCGAAGAAGCTGCTGCTCCTGGGGGTCTTCTTCCTGGCCGTCGATTCACTCGCGGACCCGCGGATCCGGGACCGCGTCATGAGCGCCTCCCTCCTCGGCGGGATCGCCCTCGCCGGCTTCGTGGTGCTCCAGTACCACGTCCTGGGCTTCGATGGCTTCAACAACCGGCCCTCGGGCTTTCTCGGCCACTACATGTCGGCGGCCGGCCTGGTGATGAGCGCGACCGTCGTGGCCGCGGCACGCCTCGCCTTCGGGCGCGAGCGGCCGCGGTGGTCGCCCGCAGACGGGCGCCTCCTTGCGGGAATCGCGGGTGGCCTTCTCCTGCTCGCCGTGGCGTACGCTGCGGGCCTGGGCCTTCGCGCCACCCAGCTGGCGGTCCTGGCCCTGGTCCTGGCCGGGGGCAAGATGGCGGTCGCCCGCGGCTCCTGGCCCGGGCCCGCGACGGGAGCGGTGCTGGCCGCGGTCATGCTTCCCCTCGGGACCTGGGCCCTCGCGGTGTCGCGCACCCGGAATGCCTGGATCGGCGCCGCGGTCGGGACCTTCGTCGTGATCCTCCTCCGCGCGCGGAAGGCGCTCGTCGTCTTCGCCGCGGCCGCCCTGGTCCTCGTGGTGGTGCGGCCGGCGTCCGTGGTGGAACGCCTGACCCTGACCGACGCGAGCAGCGTCGATCGCTACTACATGTGGCACGCGGGAGTCGACATGATCCGCGACAAGCCGGTGTTCGGCCAGGGACCCGGGATGATCCTGAGCCAGTACCCGTCCTACCGCTGGCCTGAGGCCCCGAATGCCCAGGCCCCCCACCTGCACGACAACGCCCTCCAGCTCGCCGCCGAGCGCGGAATCCCCTGCGCCTTGTTCTGGCTGTGGTGGATGGCGAGCGCGCTCATGGACGCGTGGGGCGAGTCGCGCCGGCTCCTCGGCTCTCCTGACCGGCGGGGGGCGGGCTGGGTGGCGGTCGCGGCCCTGGCTGCGTGGTTCGCGGTCATGGTGTCGGGACTGTTCGAGTACAATTTCGGCGACTCCGAAGTGCTGATGTTCTTCCTCCTCGTTTCCGCCTTGCCCTACGCCCTGCGGCGCGAGCGCACCCTGCTCGCGGTTTCGGGCCCTTGACCCCGCGACGGGTTCGAGCCCTGCCGTCCGCTCTCGAGCGCGGCCACGCACGTGCGCGCGGCGTCCAGCGCGGCGGGTGAGGATCGCCGTCGTCGGCGCCGGGCCTGCCGGGGCGGTGTTCGCCTGCCACGCGGCCTCCGACGGCGCCGCGGTGACCGTCTTCGACGCGTCTCACCCGCGCGAAAAGCCCTGCGGCGGCGGGCTCACGGCCAAGGCCCTCGGCCTGCTCCCCGCGGCCCCGGCCGACGACCCCTTGCCGGCCCGACGGGTCGAGGCTTGCCGGTTCGAGTCGGGCGAGGGGGAATGGGTCGACGTCCCCCTCGCGAGGCCGGTGGCCATCGCGAGCCGCCGCGAGCTCGACGCGTGGCTGCTCCGGCGCGCCACGGCGGCCGGCGCCTTGCACGTCGAGAAGCGCGTGGTCGCGGTGGAGGCGACCGGGCTCGTGCGCACCGGGGCCGGCGACGAATCGAGGTTCGACGTCATCGTGGGCGCGGACGGAGCCGGGAGCCTCGTCCGGCGGACGTTCCTCTCACCCACCCCGGCCGCGAGGCGGACCATGGCCACCGGCTGGTTCGCGCGGGGAACCTCCGAGATGGTCGTGCGCTTCACGCCTGGCCTGGCCGGCTATCTCTGGCTCTTCCCCAGGCGCGATCACGTGGGGGTCGGCATCTGTGCGCCCCTCACCGCGGGACCCTCGCGGGACCTGTTGGCTCGCCTCGAATCGGAGGTCGCCCGATCCCATCCTGCGCTCGTGGACGACGAGAACGGTCGCTACGCGCACACGATCCCCTCGCCGTCCGCGGATCCGCAGTCGCTCGCGGAGATCGCGGGGGCAAGCTGGGCCCTCCTGGGCGACGCCGCCGCCCTGGCCGACCCGATCACGGGCGAGGGCATCTACTACGCGCTGCGGTCGGCGCGCCTCCTGGCCGAGACGATCCGGGCCGAAGGCTCGCCCGCGCGCTACCCGGAGCGGGTCCTCGCCGACTTCGGCTCCGAGCTCCTCCGCTCCGCCCGCCTCCACGCCCGCTTCTACGCGCCGGGCTTCACCCGCCGCATGGTCTCCTACGCCGCGCGAAGCGCCTCGGTGCGCGACGTCCTGGGCGACCTCGTCCTGGGCCATCAGGGCTACGCCGGTCTGAAAGGGCGCCTGCTCCGCGCCGCGCCGAAGCTCTTGCTGGACTCGGCCCGCGGCGCGTTGACAAGCTCACTCCGAGGCAGGTAGCTTCGGCGGATCCCGGAGACGGCCCATTGGACGAGGACCCGGCACGCGAGGAGCTGCTACGCCAGATCGACGACCTGAAGGCGCAGGTGCGCGAGCTGCTCGATCACCTGCCCGATGCCTTCGTGGAGACCGAGATCGTCGAGCAGCGGGTGGTGTACCTCAACCGGATGGCCCAGTTGCTCTTCGGCTACGAGGCGGAGGACGTCCAGGCGGGACTGCCGGGAACGGCCCTCTTCGCGGAGGACCAGCTCGACGAGGTCCAGGCCGCCCTGGCCCGCTATGTCGGGCCCAGCCTCGACAAGGGCGTCCGCTACGTGAAGTCGGGCCGCCAGGAGCTCCTGGAGTTTCGGATGAGGCGCAAGGACGGCTCCACCTTCGCGGCCGAGACCCAGAGCTCGTTCGTGCTCGACGCCAACGGAATACCGAGGCGGATGCGCTCGATCGTGCGCGACGTGACCGCACGCAAGGAGCTGGAGCGGCGGCTCGAGGAGCTGAGCCATCGCGATCCCTTGACCGGCTGCTACAACCGCCGCCATCTGGAGGCGGCCCGGAGCGATCTCGAGCGGCCCACCTCGCGCTGGGCCTGTCTGGTCTTCGACCTCGACGGCTTCAAGGCCATCAACGACACCTACGGCCACGAGGAGGGCGACCGCGTCTTGCGGGGCTTCGCGCACTTCGTGGGCCGACAGCATCGCGCCGACGACATCCTGGTGCGAACCGGCGGAGACGAGTTCGCGCTCATCGTGAAGGCCGAGTCCGAGGCCGAGGCCGACACCGTTTCCGAGCGCCTCCTCGAAGCGGCCGCCCTCGACAGCCCCGCGGGCTTCAGCATGGGCAAAGCCTTCCGACGACCTGGGGAAGGGCTGGACGCCGTCCTGGGCCGAGCCGACCGCACGATGTACGCGGCGCGCGGGCGGCGGCTGCGCCCGACGGGCGCCACGGAAGCCACACCGGAGACGAGCTCCGGGGACTGAAACGCGTCGGCGACCGAAGCTAGAATGGTCTGACCCTCCACGATGCGCCATGCCAGAGGAGGTCCTGATGACGCCTCGACCCGGGTTGCTCGCCGCCGGCGTTGTCCTCTCGGTGTTCTCACGCCCGACGGTCGGCCTGACCTACAGCATCACTGTGAACGATGCCGGCGACACCCTGCACGCTCCCGGCTGCGCCACCACCGGAATCGGGACCTGCACGCTGCGCGACGCGATTACCTACGCCAATTCCAACGGCGGCGCCGACATCTCGTTCTCGCCTCCCGGCATGAAGATCCAGCCCACTTCCGCCCTGCCGGTCATTACCCAACCCGTGTTCGTCAGCCATGTGCTCTCGATCTTGGGTTCCGCGGTACCTGAGCTCGACGGCAGCCTGGCCGGGCCGGTCGACGGCCTCGTCCTCGACTCGAGCAACTCGACCATCTACTCTTTCTCGATCAGGAATTTCCAGGGAACAGGCCTCGTCATCCGAGGGAGCGGCAACATCATCGGCGGCTACGTGGACTGCGGAGGGCTTCGGTGCTTCGACCACCCGACGGCGGTCGTGGTCAACGGCGGCCACGGAATCGAGATCCTGGGGTCGGGCAACCTCGTGCGCTACACCTCGATCGGCGGCAACGGAGGCAACGGGGTCTACCTGCACGGGTCCGCTTCGGGCAACACCATCGGAACGGATGACGTGGGCCCGGCCCTCGTCTGGTATCCGCCCAACAGCATCGGCGGCAACGCCCTCGCGGGTATCCAGGTCGGCGACGGACGCGCCGACACGCTGACGCGAGGCAATGCGCTCCTGGCGAACGCGATCTTTGGGAACGGCGGTCTGGGCATAGACCTGGCCGGCGACGGGCCTACGGCGAACGACGAAGGCGACGCCGACGATGGACCGAACGCGCTTCAGAACTTCCCCGAAGTTTGTGCCGCGAGCGTGCGCCCGGGGGATGGATCCGTCGCGGTCTCAGGGAGCGCGACGGGACGGGTCAACGCACAACTGTCCCTCCGGCTCTTTGCGGGCTCGACCTTTCTTGGAAAGACGACCGTCAGCCTCGGCACGGCGGAGAGGGCCTTCTTCGACGTCTCCTTCCCTCCGCCCCTCAACGGGTCCTGGCCGGATCCCCTGGGCCCCGTCGTGGCGAGCGCCACCGACCAGGCGGGCAACACGTCCGAGCTTGGTGGTTACGTCGGCGGCCAGGTCCAGGGGCTCTCGTATTACACCGTGGCTCCTTGCCGACTAGTCGACACTCGGTTGCCTGGAGAGCGGGCCCTCTCGGGTCCCCGTTTTCTGCGATTGCGTGGGACCTGCGACGTCCCCGCCACCGCCCGGGCCGTCGTGGCGAACGTGACGGTGACGAATCCGACGGGACCCGGCCACCTCAGCTTCTCGACGACCGGCTGCCCGCCACCGACGAGCACGCTCAACTTCTCGGCGGGTCAGACCCGGGCCAATGACGCGAGCCTGTCCCTCGACGACTCCGGCCGCCTGACGGTGTGGCCGGCCGTAGCGGGCGGCGGCTCGGTGGATGTGATCCTCGACGTAACCGGCTACTGGCAGTAGTCGGTCACGCTCAGCGCGAGGCGAGCTTCCGGTACTTGATCCGGTGCGGCTGGTCGGCCTCGGCCCCGAGCCGGCGGTGGCGATCGGCCTCGTAGTCCTGGTAGTTGCCCTCGAACCAGACGACCTGGCTGTCGCCCTCGAAGGCCAGCATGTGGGTGGCGATGCGGTCGAGGAACCAGCGGTCGTGGCTGATCACCACCGCGCAGCCCGCGAAGGCCAGGAGCGCCTCTTCGAGGGCGCGCAGGGTGTCGACGTCGAGGTCGTTCGTGGGCTCGTCGAGGAGCAGGAGGTTGCCGCCGCTCTTGAGCAGGGAGGCGAGGTGAAGGCGATTGCGCTCGCCGCCGGAGAGGTCCTTCACCTTCTTCTGCTGATCCGGGCCCCGGAAGCCGAAGGAGGCCGAGTAGGCGCGCGAGTTGACCTCGCGCTTGCCCACCATGAGCAGGTCCTTGCCGCCCTCGGAGAGCTCCTCCCACACCGAGCGCTCGCCCACCAGCGCGTCCCGGCTCTGGTCGACGTAGGACAGCTTGACCGTCTCGCCGATCCGCAGCTCGCCGGCGTCGGGCTTCTCGGCGCCGACCAGCATGCGGAAGAGGGTGGTCTTGCCCGCCCCGTTCGGGCCGATCACGCCCACGATGCCGCCGCGAGGCAGGATGAAGTTGACGTCGTCCATGAGCAGGTTCTCGCCGTAGGCCTTCCGGAGGCCCTTCGACTCGACCACGAGGTCGCCCAGGCGCGGGCCGGGCGGAATCGTGATCTCCGCGGCCTTCTCGCGCTTCTCCGCGGCCTGCTGCTCCGCGAGCAGGTCCTCGTAGTGGGCGAGCCGGGCCTTGCCCTTGGCCTGCCGCGCGCGCGGAGCCATGCGCACCCACTCGAGCTCGCGCTCCAGGCTCTTGGCGCGGGACGATTCCTCCTTCTCCTCCTGGGCGAGACGCGTCTTCTTCTGGTCGAGCCAGGACGAGTAGTTGCCCTGCCAGGGCACGCCGGCGCCGCGGTCGAGCTCGAGGATCCAGCCCGCCACGTTGTCGAGGAAGTAGCGGTCGTGGGTGATGGCGATGACGTTGCCCTTGTACTCCTGCAGGAAGCGCTCGAGCCAGGCCACCGACTCCGCGTCGAGGTGGTTCGTGGGCTCGTCGAGGAGCAGCATGTCGGAAGGCTGGAGGAGCAGGCGGCACAACGCCACGCGCCGGCGCTCGCCGCCCGACAGCTTGGTCACGTCGGCGTCGCCCGGGGGAACGCGCAGCGCGTCCATGGCCATCTCGACGTGACGGTCGAGCTCCCAGAGGTTGCCGGCGTCGATCTGGTCCTGGAGCCGCGCGAACTCGTCCGCGGTCTCGTCCGAATAGTTCGCGGACAGCGCCTCGTAGCGGTCGAGGATGGCCTTCTGGCCCGCCACCGCCTCCTCGACGTGCTGAAGCACGGTCTTCTTGGGGTCGAGCTGGGGCTCCTGGGGCAGGTACCCGATCCGCGTGCCCTCGGCCGGAAAGGCCTCGCCCGCGAAGTCCTTGTCGAGGCCGGCCATGATGCGCAGGAGCGTGCTCTTGCCCGCGCCGTTGGGGCCGATGATCCCGATCTTGGCGTCGGGATAGAACGAGAGCCAGATCCCTTTCAGGATCTCCTTCCCCTGGGGGGTGACCTTGCGCAGGTCCTTCATGGTGAAGATGAACTGGGGTGCCATCGGCGACTCGACCTCCCTCGAGAGCGCGTGATCGCGCCCTTCAGCAAACCTGGCATTGTCCCACGAAAGCGCCGTAGCGCTCGTGGAACCCCGAGCCGCCCTCGTGCGTAAAGAAATGTGAAGGCCGGAGCCGGGCACCCCTGCCCGGCGGCTGGGCTCTCTGGAAGGGGTCCACGATGGTCGCACTGCTGGTTTTCGGGAGCTTGTGCCTGGCGGCCCTGGTCATCCTCCCCGTCGTTCTGTTCAAGGTGGTGTTCTTCGCCGTCCTCCTGCCCTTCCGTATCCTGGGCGCGCTGCTCAAGGGCGTCATAGGCGTCGTGTCCGGCCTGGCAGGTCTGGCCTTCGGGCTCGTGGTCACGGTGCTGGCCGTGGTCGCGATTCCGCTGCTGCTGCTCGCGATCCCGCTTCTCCCCTTCCTGGTGATCGGCGGCATCGTGTGGCTCGTCGCCAAGGGCTCGTCCGGCGGAATGGCCATTCGCACCTGAGACTTAGCGGCCGCCGAAGTATTGCAGAACTGTGACATTGCCCCCTGAGGGTCGGATGCTAGGCTCACTCTCGTTCGCGCAGCGCGGGAAACCGGCGCGCGAGAGGAGGCCCCTTGACCCTCGCCTGGAACGGTAAGCGCTTCGACTACGTCAACGTCGTCTACTTCGCGGTGATTCACGCGATCGCCCTGACGGCGGCGTGGCACTTCACGTGGACGGGTCTGGGTGTCCTGCTCTTCCTGTGGTGGCTCTCGGGGTCCGTCGGGCATCGGCGTGACCTTCCACCGCCTGCTCACCCACCGCGGGTACAAGGCGCCCAAGTGGTTCGAGTACCTGGGGACCATCTGCGGAACGCTGGCCAGCGAGGGCGGCGCCATCAGCTGGGTGGCCATGCACCGCGTCCACCACGCCCAGTCCGACAAGCCGGGCAAGGACTTCCACACCCCCAAGGACGGCTTCTGGTGGAGCCACATCGGCTGGATCCTCTGCGATCTCGGCATGGACCGTCGCCAGATGGAGGCTCGCTTCGCGCCCGAGCTGGTGGCGGATCCGTTCCACCGCGTCCTGAATCGCATCCACGTGCTGCCCGAACGTCCTCGTGGGCCTGGCCCTCTATGCCTGGGGCGGTTGGTCGCTGGTCGTCTGGGGCATCTTCCTCCGCCTCGTCGTCGTCCTGCACACGACCTGGTTCGTGAACTCGGCGACCCACACCTGGGGCTACCGGACCTACGAGACCCCTGAGGGCTCCACGAACCTGTGGTGGGTCGGGCTCCTGGCCTGGGGCGAGGGGTGGCACAACAACCACCACGCCTTCCAGCGCTCGGCTCGGCACGGCCTCGAATGGTGGGAAGTGGACACCAACTGGATGGTGATCCGCGTTCTCGCCGCGCTCGGCATCGCCCGCGACATCCAGCTCCTGCCGAAGAACGCGGAGCGATTCCGCATCCGCAAGGGCGAGCCTTTGCCGGCGCCCGTGATCGAAGCCGAGGCCGAAGCCGCCGCCTGAAGCGTCCGCCGCTCGAGTGTGCCCGGTCTATACTCCGGGCACACTCATGAGCGAGGATCCGCCCTCTTCGCCTGGCCCACTTTCGGAAGGGGATGACCACGATACCCTGAGCCAGGGCTCGGATCCGCTCCTCCCTGCGACCGCACCGTACCGAGGCAAAGCCGCCGCGTCGCTGATCGGCACAACGCTCGGGGACCACCGAATCCTGCGCAAGCTGGGCGAAGGCGGGATGGGGACGGTCTACCTGGCCGAGGACACGACCCTCGGCCGCCTGGTTGCGATCAAGGTGATTTCCGGAGACCGGGGGCCGCGAGACCAGGGGGCGCGCGTGCGGTTCCTGCGCGAGGCGCGTGCTATGGCCACGGTCGAGCATCCGCACGTGGTGCGGGTCTATTCCTACGGCGAGAGCGCCGGCGTCGTCTACCTCGTCATGGAGTACGTCGAGGGAGAGAGCCTGGGCGATCGCATCCGGCGAGTCGGAAGACTCTCCGTCGAAGAGGCGATCGAGATCGTGCTGCAGGTGGCGGGCGCGCTCGAGGCGGCCTCCGAAAGGGGGATCGTCCATCGCGACATCAAGCCCTCGAACCTCCTCCTGGACGCGCGCGACCACGTGCGCGTGGCGGACTTCGGCCTGGCAAAGCTCGCGCTTCCCGAGGTGGCCAGCGATGAAGCATCGCTGACCCACACGGGCCAGCTCGTCGGGAGCCCTCACTACCTGTCTCCCGAGCAGGCGCGAGGAGAGACCGTGGACCTCCGGAGCGACATCTACTCCCTGGGCATCGTCCTCTACGAGATGCTCGCGGGGGCCCGACCGTTTCACGGCACGACGCCCGCGGCGGTGGTGGCCCACCACCTCCACACGCCGTTGCCCTCGCTCCGCGAGAAACGCCCGGAGACGCCCCCGCAACTCGCAGCGCTCGTCGAGCGCATGACCGAGAAGGATCCCGGCCGGCGCCCAGGGTCCTACGCGGAGTTGGGGAAGGCGATCGAGGAGTCCGACGAGCCCTCTCCCACGTGGACGTCGGGCTCCCCGTACCGGGGCCTGGCTGCTTTCGACTTCGAGCACGCCCGCATCTTCTTCGGACGGTCCCGGGCCACGGAGGACGTTCTCGCCGCGCTCAAGACGCAGGCCGCGAGCGGGCGGGCCTTCGCGCTCGTGCTCGGCACGAGCGGGAGCGGCAAGTCGTCGTTGGTCCGGGCCGGGGTCCTGCCTCTGCTGCTGCGACCGGGCACGATCGGAGGCGTGGGCCTCTGGCGGCGGGCGATTCTCCGGCCCGCCGATTCCTCCGGCAATTTGTTCGACGGCCTGGCCTCGGCCCTGATGCGAGAGGAGGCGCTTCCGGAGCTCGGGGCCGATGGCACGACCGCCGGCGAGCTGGCGCGACTGCTGCGCGAGAGCCCGAAGGGAGCGCCTCCCCTGGTGAAGGGCGGGCTCTCCCAGGCCGCCGCCGCGATGAAGCGCGCGGAGGGGTGGACGGAGCAACCCGACACGCGCCTGGTGCTGGTGATCGACCAGATGGAGGAGCTGTTCACTCTCGAGAAGGTCACACCCGACGAGCGGAAGGGGTTCGTCGACGCGCTCTCGGCCCTGGCACGGAGCGGCCGCGTGTGGGTCATCGGCACGCTCCGGAGCGACTACTACGCCCGCTGCGAGGAGCTCGCGGAGCTGATGGCCCTGAAGGAAGGTGCGGGCCAATACCACCTCGGGCCACCGACGCCCGCCGAGATCGGGCAGATGATCCGTCTGCCGGCGCGGGCGGCCGGGCTCGCGTTCGAGGAGGACCCGAGCACGCAGGCCCGACTCGACGAGGTCTTGCGCGACGCGGCCGCGGGTCAGGTCGGCAACCTTCCCCTCCTGGAGTTCACCCTCGAGGACCTCTACCGGCAGCGCACGGCCGAGGGCCTCCTGACTCACGCCGCGTACGAGCGCATGGGCGGCGTCGAAGGAGCCTTGGCCCAACGGGCCGAGGCGGTCTTCGCCTCCCTTTCCACCTCGGTCCAGGACGCTCTCCCTGGGGTATTCCGCGCCCTGGTGGCGGTCGCCACCGGCGAGGAGGAGACCCTGCACCGACGGTACGCGCCGCTCGACTCGTTCGCCGCAGCGGGCAGCCGCTCCCTCGTCGATGCCTTCGTCGCAGCGAGGCTGTTCGTCGCCGACCGGGGCGACGACGGCCGCGCCGTGGTCTCGATCGCCCACGAGGCCTTGCTGCACTCGTGGCCGCGGCTCCGCAGCTTCGTCGAGGAGAACCGCGAGCTGCTACGGGTTCGCGGTCGCGTGGCCACGGCGGCCGCGCTCTGGAGGGAGAAGGGCAAGCCGCGAGACCTCTTGCTCGCCGAAGGCAAGCCGCTCGAAGAGGCGTTGCCGCTCGCTCAGACTCCGGGGATCGCGCTCTCGGAGGCGGAGCGGGCGCTCATCCTTGCGTCCGAAACCCAGGCGCGCGGTCGTCGTCGCGCGCGCCAGCTCATGAACATCAACAGCGTGGGCCTCATGATCGCGGCCGGCCTGATCGTCGGCTTCTACCTGTGGAAAGTCATCCCGACCGCCGCGAGCTTGGCGAGCTTCTCGAACCGGGAGTTGCCACTGGCCGTCCGTATGTTGATCTTTGCCTCCAATTCGGTGGTCCGGCTCTCGCCGCTGCTCATCGTGGCCCTCGTGGTGCTCTATTCACTCCGGAAGAGGATCAGGGTCCCGGAGTCCGTCCGCTCCGGCACGGCGCTCGCGGTCGTGACCGGCGTGGCCCTCTTGTTCGTGCTGTTCGGGTTTCTGGCCACCCTTCTCGACGTGGTTACGCAGACCCCGGACTGGCGTCCGGTTTGGGCAATGTACAGGGCGTCGCTTGGGGTGAGGCACGGCGACTACGGGGAGGCGATCCGGGTGCTGGCACCGTTCTACAGCCGGGTCCGTGAACCAAACGAGATCGCCGCGGACGCCTCACTTCTGGCCGAGGCCTACATGGGCCTGGGAGACGATGACAACGCTCGCCGGTTGTTTCAGGAGGCCATCCGCACGGCCAGGGAGGAACGCACTCGGCCGGAGGCGCAAGCCGAGTGGCAAATGGTGGGGATCGAGGAGTTGGCTCGCAAGGGGCTGGCGGCCCTCGACGCGGAGTCGCCGCGGCTCGGGATCCTCTGTCTGCAGCTCGATGCCTCCGCGTCCTCCGGCGGTCCGGGCCGCGGCGTCCTCGTGGCGAACGTCAACCGAGGAGGGCCGGCCTTTCGCGCCGGCCTCCGGAAGGGTGACGGGATCCGGGCGATCGACGGGATCGAGGTTCGCAACCAGGGAGACCTGGTGCGCGAGCTGCGCCGGCGTCGCGCGGGGCAAAGGGTGAGCCTGGGCGTCTCGCGAGGCGGCGCGTCCGTGGAGATCAGCGTGGAGCTGGTCGACGGGTGCTCCCGGCTTCCCGAAGGGCTGCGCGGCCGGTTACCTGGAAGACTGCGTCAGCCTCGGCTCGGCCTACGAGCGAGGAGACGGCGTTCCGGCCGACCTCTCCCGAGCGCTCGCGCTCTACCAGCAGGCCTGTGACGGCGGCGAGCCGGCTGGTTGCGTCTCACTCGCCTTCTCGTACGAGCGCGGCCAAGGCGTTCCCGCGGACATGGCCCGCGCGGCCGCCCTCTACGCCAAGGCCTGCGAGGCCGGCGACCCCTGGGGCTGCAACGACCTGGGCGTGCTGACCGCGAGGGGGACCGGCGTACCCAGGGATCCCGCTCGGGCGGCAGACCTGCTGAGCCGCGCCTGCGCCGCGGGCCTTCCGGACGGCTGCAACAACGAGTTCTTGTGGCAGCATGCTGCGGGGGCGAGCTTCGCCGGCCTCACTTCACGCCCGCACACCCGGTAGAAGCCCTTCCGCCCTCAGCGAGCGAAGGTGAGGTCGTCCATCACCATCCCGAACGCCGAGGTGCTGAAGGTGGCCGTGCTGAACGGCACCTCGGAAACGAGGCCCACGAATCGCAGGCTGAAGGCCGGGAACCCGTACGATCCCGCGGGCAAGGCATTGCGGTTCTTCGCCGTCCCCACCGGGGTCGACACCGTGATGAACTCCTGCAGGGTGGCCGCGCCCGCGTTCGACGAGAAGAAGGCCCCGATCGCGCGCACCGGCGGGCTGAAGGTCACGGTGACGCTGTCTCCCGGGTAGAAGAACTTGCAGGACGGACCAGGGGCGCACCCCAGCCGGTCAATGCCCAGGGTCTGGGGATGAGAGACGGACAAGAAATCGTCGGTGGCCAGGCCCGAAAAGCCGCCGACGGCTGAGAAGTTGAAGGTCGCCCCTGAGAGCGTCGTGGGGCTGGGGAGGATCTGGTCCAAGCCCAGGTTGTCGAACGTGATCGTCGTGGGGGTGAGCCCCTGGATCGCGGCCTGGAAGGGCTCCGGCTCCGTGTAGGCATCGAACCCGATGAACTTGCGCAGCATGTAGCGTGCGGACTGGGCGCGTCCCACGAGCTCGCCGCTCACGTTGCGCGTGGTGTTCGTGAAAGCTCCCGGGTTCGCGTCCACGATGGTGATGACGTTGTCGACGTTCGCGAGCGAAGAAGCGGGCGTCGTATCCAGGGTGCTGATGGCGGCCGTGACCTCGTTGCCGAGCTGGGTGAGGACCCCACTGGTGATGAACGTGGAAAGCTGCGTGAGCGCGGCCTGCATCTGGGTCAGCATGAATTGGGCGATGTCGTGGGGGCTGCGCGTGTCTCTGCGCGGTCAGGTAGGCCGAGAAGTTCCAGCCGCTGCCCTTGTTGCTCCCGCAGCCCGAGGAGATGTCGACGAACCCCGGTCCCCCGAAGCCACTCTCCTCCGCGAGGGGCGGCTCGCTGCTCTCCCGGGCGTAGAAGGTGCGTGGCTCCTGGGTGCGGTCCGCGGGGTTGCTGCAGGGCGGGTCCCACCCGAGGCGGAAGTTCTCGTGACCGTGAAACTCCGCGGTGCGGGCGAAGCTGGCGGTCGAGTCGATGAGCGAGAGAACGAAGGTGTTCAGGCCGCCGGGCCCGCCCTTCGGGAGGGGCACGACGTAGGGGGGGACGATAGCGCTCGGCACCAGCGCCTGCTCGGGAGACCCCGGCGGGAAGAAGTTCTTCAGGTCTACGGGGCCGGACCGCCCCGGGATGTCGCCAAACTCGAGAACCCGTGCCGTCGTGAATCCAGGTGTCGTCACATTGTCGAAGGTGATCTCGACCTCAGGGGCGGGATGCACCACCACGGCCAGGCCCGCGGGCGTGGCCACCTGGTCGGTCGTGGCGAAGTAGCCGTTGACGTCCAGGATCACGTGGGCCGTCCCCGAGGCCTGGCCGCAATACACGTTCAACTTGCCGTCCGCGCTCAAGGGCACGATTCCGTTGTTCGCCCGCGTCTGTCCCGCAATGTAGTTCATCGACGAGGTCCCCGGAGGAGTCGAGATGTTCCCGGGGTAGATCCGCAGGTTCCCCGCGGCCGTGGGCTGGGTCACGGTGGCGTTGAACGAGATCGCGATCGCGTTCCCTGGCAGTCCACACGCCCCCCGCACGTCGGCGGTGAGGACCGTGTTGCCGAACAGGGGGTACCCACCGCCGATGGGGACCCCGCCGGAGGCCCTCGTGTCGATGACTCGGCAGGGCGGCAAGGTGTAGAAACCGGCGGCGCTGGCTTGCGCCCGGGCGGGGCGGGCGCCCGGGCCGAGCACGATGGCCGCGAGGGCCAGGAGGGTGGGAGCCTTGGTCCCGATGCTCGGCTGGAGAAGAGCGCAACGCGTCATGACGGGCCTCCGTTGGGGAGTGTGCCACCGGCGTGCGCGCATCATAGTCCCTGGGCGGCCGGTCGAGCGACGCTGGCCCCTGGCGGCCCTCAGTCGAGCTCGAGGCGGAGCCGGCGGGCCGGCAGCGTCTTGACGTGCTCCGCAAACGTCTCGTTGTAGAGGGCTCCCGGACGGATCCCCTGCAAGTGAGTGAGCGCCCGCTCCCCGGAGTAGCCCAGGTACGTGAGCGCGGTGGCGATCACCAGCACCGACCGGTTGAGACCCATGCGACAGTGGACCAGCACCCGATGCTCGTTGCCGACGAGGTCGGCCACCAGTCGTCCCACCGAGTCGAGCTTCTGGAGCGACGGGAGCGCTTCGTCGAAGATGGGGAAATAGACATAGAGGATCTGGTTGGGCGCCTCGGGCAGACCCGGGTCCACGTCGCCGTCCATGTCCACGATCGTGTCGATGCCGTGGCCCTTGACCACGGTCCAGTCTTCGATCTCTCCCGAAACGAAGAGAGTCCCCTCGTGGTTGACCGCGACGATGTCCATCTCTTGCCCTCGCCGGAGGCTCCATTGTGCCCAACGGGGTCAGGTCTGGAATTGTGAACTGGAATTCACGATTCCAGACCTGACCCCTACAATGCCGTCCATGAGCCTGCTTGCCGATGCGCTCGCCCGGCACCGGCCCGCGGACGACGCCGAGGCCGCCGACCTGGCGCAGATCCGCGCGTTCGTGGCCGAAAACCCCGACCCCTTCGACCGGCGGATCGCGGTTGGCCATCTCACCGGCAGCGCGATCGTGCTCTCGGCCGACGGCACGCGCACCCTCCTGCTTCACCACAAGAAGCTCGACCGCTGGCTCCAGCCGGGCGGGCACGCCGATCCCGGGGAGACCGCGGGCGAGGACGTGGCGCTGCGCGAAGCCCTCGAGGAAACGGGCCTCGCGGGGCTCACTCTTCATGCGGGCGCCCCCGGCCGCTGGACGTCGACGTCCACGACATTCCGGCGCGGGGGCCCGAGCCCGCTCACCAGCACCTGGACTTGCGCTATCTGGTCGTGGCCCCCGCGGACGCCGTGTTCTCGCGATCGACGGAAGAGACCCGCGACATGCGCTGGGTTTCCTGGGACGAAGTGGCGACCCTCGGAACGGAGGGGACGACCCTCGGGCCCGACGCCGGCCTCTTGCGCGCGCTCGCCAAGGCGCGGAGGATCATGGAGGCGAAGGCCTGACCCCGCCGCCAACCGAGCCTCACGGATTGCCTGATTCACTGGAGAATGGCTCCACGACCATGCCTCAGAAGCTCCGACCCATAGCCCTCGTCCTTCTCGGCACCCTGGCCGGCGCCGGCACCGGGCGAGCCCAGGTCTCTCCCACCACGAACAAGCTCGCTCGCGACATCCTGGCGGAGCTCGTCGCGATCCCGTCCACGGAGTCGAGGGTCGGGTCGACCCCGGCGGCGGAGGCCGTGGCCAAGCGCCTGCGCGACGCGGGATTCGCCGAAGACGACGTGCGCATCCTGGGCCCCAAGCCCCGCAAGCAGAACCTGGTGGCCCGCATCCGCGGCACCGGCAAGCGCAAGCCGATCCTGCTGCTCGCCCACCTCGACGTGGTCGAGGCACCCCAGGCAGACTGGTCCACGGATCCTTTCCAGCTCGTGGAGAAGGACGGCTTCTTCTACGGCCGCGGCACCTACGACGTCAAGGAAGGCGTCGCGCTCCTCACTGCCAACTTCATCCGCTGGAAGAAGGAGGGTCTCCGCCCCGACCGCGACCTGATCCTCGCCGCGACCGCCGACGAGGAAAACGGCGACGACAACGGCGTGAAGTGGCTGCTCGAGAATCAGCGGAGCCTCCTCGAATC
The DNA here is from genome assembly GCA_963760685.1 of uncultured Acidobacteriota bacterium. Lineage (GTDB taxonomy): Bacteria > Acidobacteriota > Vicinamibacteria > Fen-336 > Fen-336 > CAVXEA01. The sequence continues at coordinate 227,464 of CAVXEA010000003.1, read as the reverse complement.
GGCCTACTGCCTGAACACCGACGGCGGCGACTTCCTCTACGGCCCGGACGGCCGTCCCCTCCTCACCGCGATGCAGGTCGCGGAAAAGTGGTACCTCGACTGGAAGCTCGAGGTCGTCAATCCCGGCGGGCACAGCTCGCGGCCGCGCAAGGACAACGCGATCTACGAGCTGGCTTCCGCCCTGCTGCGCGTCAAGGACCTGCGGTTTCCGGCCGCGATCAACGAGGTGGTGCGCGCCTACTTCACGAAGCAGGCCCCGCTCGTCGGCGGGACGATCGGGGCCGACATGCGCGCCGCCGCCGCGGAGCCTCCCGACCCCGTGGCCGTCGCGCGTCTCTCCGAGAGCCCGTTCTACAACGGGCTCTTGCGCACCACTTGCGTGGCCACCCAGGTGCAGGCTGGGCACGCCCCGAACGCCCTGCCCCAGGTCGCGACCGCCAACGTCAACTGCCGCGTGTTACCGGAGATGACGGAGGAGCAGGTCCGCCAGGCGCTCACCCAGGCCGTGAACGATCCCGCGGTGAAGCTCAGCGTGGTCGGCGAGCCCACTGCGGGCCCCGCCTCGCCCCTCGACCCCGAAGTGACCCGGGCCATGGAGCGCGTGGTCTCGGAGATGTGGCCGGGGCTTCCGGTGGTTCCGGTCATGGACGCGGGCGCGTCGGACGGCAAGTGGCTGCGCGCGGCCGGCATCCCGACCTACGGCATCTCCGGCATCTTCGTGGACCCCGAGAACAAGCGAGCCCACGGAAAGGACGAGCGAGTGGGGGTCGAGGACTTCTACCGAGGCGTCGACTTCTACGACCGCCTGGTCAAGGCGCTGGTCCGATAGCGCGGTCGGCGCCGCCGCTCACCGCGCCACCAGGACCACCAGGGAGCGAGGGCCGAGACGCAAGGTCGGCCGGTCAGGAATCGCCGACTCCGCCCCGGGCTCGGCGATGTCCTCCGGGGGCTCTCGGGTCGTGTCGACGAACAGCCGCCAGCGCCGGCCCCGCCCGACCAGGGGCAGCTCGAAGTCCTGGGCTTCCCAGTGCCCGTTCACCGCGACGTAGATGTCCTCGTCGCTTCGACTGCGCAGGAGATGAAGGGCCACGACGCGGGACTCGGTGGTCCAGTCGGGCTTGCCGCGCTTCGTTCCGTGCCACACCACCGGAGGAGGCCCGGTCCGGTCGTCCTCGAAGAAGGTCTCGCGCCGGAGGGCGGGGTGTGCCTTGCGGAAGCGGATGAGGCGAGAGAAGAAGCGGAAGAGGGTCGGCGTTCTTCTCGCGAAGCCCCCAGTCGAGCCACGAGATCTCGTTGTCCTGGCAGTAGGCGTTGTTGTTGCCCCTCTGCGTACGGCCCACCTCGTCGCCGGCCAGGATCATCGGCACCCCCTCCGAGAGCAGGAGCAAGGCGGCGAGGTTGCGCACCTGGCGTCGGCGCAGCGTGTTCACCTCGGACGACGCGGACGGCCCCTCCTCCCCGCAGTTCCAGCTCAGGTTGTCCGGGTGGCCGTCGCGGTCGTCCTCCCCGTTCTCGAGGTTGTGCTTCTCGTTGTAGCTCACGAGGTCCTGAAGGGTGAACCCGTCGTGGCTCGTGACGAAGTTGATGCTGTGGTAGGGCGCACGGCCGGAGCCGCGGTAGAGATCGGGGCTGCCCGCGAAACGGGTGGCCAGGAACGCGGCCATGCCCGCGTCGCTCTTCACGAACCGCCGCACCTCGTCGCGGAACTTCCCGTTCCACTCGGCCCAGCGTCCCCACGACGGAAAGCTGCCCACCTGATAGAGACCCGGCCGCGTCCCAGGCCTCGGCGATCAGCTTGCTGTGGGCGAGGATCGGATCGGCCGCGATCGCTTCGAGCAGCGGCGGGCTGCTCAGCACCGAGCCGTCCTGGCCGCGGCCCAGGATCGAGGCCAGGTCGAACCGGAACCCGTCCACGTGCATCTCCGTGACCCAGTAGCGCAGCGAGTCGAGCACGAGGTTGCGGACCACGGGGTGGTTGCAGTTCATGGTGTTGCCGCAGCCCGAATAGTTGAGGTAGCGGCCGTCCTTCGGGTCCAGCAGGTAGTAGGTCGTGTTGGCGAGGCCGCGGAAGCAGACCAGGGGTCCGTGCCGCGTCGCCCTCCCCGGTGTGGTTGAACACCATGTCGAGGATGACCTCGATCCCCGCCCGGTGGAGGGCCTGCACCATCTCCTTGAACTCCCGTACCGCCGCCTCGGCGCTCCGGCCGTCGTCGCGTACGAGGCCTTGGGCGCGAAGAACGAGAGCGGCTGGTAGCCCCAGAGATTGCGCAGCCGCTCGCCCGTGGTCGGGTTCTCGAAGTAGTGATCGCTCTCCTCGAACTCGGTGACCGGCATCAGCTCGATCGCCGTGATCCCGAGCTCCGCGAGGTACGGGATCTTCTCCACGATCCCCCGGTAGGTGCCCGGATGCGCGACCCCGGAGGACGAGTGGCAGGTGAAGCTCCGCACGTGCATCTCGTAGATGATCGACTCGGCCAGCGGCCGATTGAGGGGCTGGTCGCCTTGCCAATCGAAGTCCTCGTCGATCACCACCGACCGCACGTGGCCGAGCCGGGCGAAGGGTCCATCCTCGGTGCCCCCGCCCCACGACTCGAGGCCGGCCACCGCCCGGCCGTAGGGGTCGAGCAGGACCCGGCGCTCGTCGAAGCGGTGGATCCGGGGCTCGAGGTTGGGACTCTTGGCGGCCCGGAAGCCGTAGCCGATGCCCGCGTCCAGGCCGCTCACGAGCACGTGCCAGACGTCACCGGTGCGATTCTGCCGGGGGTCGAGGGGCAGCTCGAGGGCGGCGACACTCTCCCCCGGTGGGAACAAGACCAGGGTCATCGCGGTCGCGTGGCGCGAGAAGATCGCGAAGTTGATCCCGCCCCTCTGGAAGGTGGCGCCGAAGGGGAGGGGGTGGCCGTGGCGGATCTCGAAGTCGCCGCGGACCAGCCGCAAGAGCCCCTCGCGTCTCGGTGTTTCCTTCTCCATGAGCCGCGGCCACCCGGGGGGCGGCCGTCGGCGGTGATGGTATCCTGCCCGCGGCCATGAAAGGCATCATCCTCGCCGGGGGGTCCGGCACCCGCCTCTACCCCGTGACCCTGGCCGTGAGCAAGCAGCTCGTGCCGGTCTACGACAAGCCGATGGTCTACTACCCGCTCAGCACCCTGATGCTGGCGGGCATCCGCGAGATCCTGGTGATCACGACACCCCACGAGCAGGACGGCTTCCGCCGGCTGCTCGGCGACGGAAGCCAGTTTGGTCTGCGCCTCTCGTACGCGGCCCAACCCCGGCCCGAGGGGCTGGCCCAGGCCTTCGTCATCGGCCGCGAGTTCGTGGGCGGGGACAGCGTCGCCCTGGCCCTGGGCGACAACATCTTCTACGGCGCGAACCTCGCCACCACCGTTCAGGCCGCGGCCCGCCGAAAGGCCGGAGCCACCGTCTTCGCCTACCGCGTCCGCGACCCGCAGCGCTACGGTGTCGTCTGGTTCGACGCCGCGGGAAAGGCGATCGGCCTCGAGGAGAAGCCGGCAAAGCCCCGCTCACCCTTCGCGGTCACCGGCCTCTACTTCTACGACAACCGCGTCCTCGACGTGGCCGCGAAGCTCCGGCCATCGGCCCGGGGAGAGCTCGAGATCACCGACGTGAACCGGGCCTACCTCGAGTGGGGCGACCTGCACGTGGAGATCTTCGGGCGCGGCATGGCCTGGCTCGACACCGGAACCCACGAGTCGCTCCTGCAAGCCGCAACCTTCATCCAGGCCATCGAAGAGCGGCAGGACCAGAAGGTCGCCTGCCTCGAAGAGGTGGCCTACAAGATGGGCTACATCTCCGCCGACGACGTGCGGCGCATCGCCAAGCCGATGGAGAAGAACGAGTACGGGGCCTACCTGATCCGCCTCCTCGAAGAGGCGGGCTAGACGGCGCCCCGCGAGGGAGCGCCGTCCTTCGTCACTTGACCTGGCCCCGGATCTCGCCGCTCGGAAAAGCCGTGGTGTGGACGTTCGCGTAGCCGGCGTCCTCGTGGAGCGCTCTCAGGAACTCGTCGAACTCACCGACGTCGACCCCTTGCGGGCCCGCCTTGACGATGTTTGCCGCGGTGATCGTCCCCTCGACCGTGCCCTCGGTCACCGGGCAGGTCGGAGCCAGGGTGGTCGGGTCGAGGTTGGTCGCGGTCTGGCAGAGCCAGACCATGATTGCGCCGTTCGTGCGGCTCTTCCCGAGGTGGATGTGCGCCATGATCGCCGGCGCGGAGAGGCCGGAATAGCTGAGCGTGTAGTGAAGGGCGTCGCCGTCACGGTTGAGGCGCGCCCGGAAGAAGCCTTTGGCGTCGCCGCTGGAAATCGACGGCACCTCGTTGAAGCTCACGAGCGCGGCGGAGAAGCCCCGAACGCGTCCATGGTCTTCGTCGGCGGAGACCTTGGCGGGGGACGGCTGCAGGGTCAGGCTCGCCAGCATGGCGAGGGAGAGGCCGAAGAGTCGAGTTCGCATGGTCCAGAGCTCCTTTTCAATCTGAAAGTCAGCCGGTCGAGTCCGGCACGACGACGAATGTCGGGATGGGGTATGCCTTGCAAGTCGGATACCCGCGAGGGTCAGCGCCCTCTCCGCAACTCAACCCCTTCAGGGTGCGCGGGTTGCCAGGAGCCAGGAGCCGGTTCCGGGGCCATCGACAGTTACGCGAATCGACGCTCGCGTACGTGTTCGGTAATCAAAGGGCCCGAGTGCGCCGGCTTCGGCGCTGCGGATCTATACTCGCTCGCGATGACGACCCGAGCGCCGCGTCGCCTTGCCTTCCTGGCCCTGTCGCTGCTTCGGCCGCTGGCAGTCGCGGGTGCGGAGCAGGTGGCCACCCCGCCAGCGTCGGCCGACTCCTTCGTGTGCACGCAGGTCATGGGCGTGTCGGTCACCGGTGATTGGTTCGGGGCCGGCTTCGAGGAGGCGATCGACGGCAGCCGCTGGCAGGCCCTCTGGCGCTCCCACGCCTTCGTCGAGCTCTGGGCCGACCCCGCGAGCGACCTCTGGACGATGAAGCCGCAGTCGCCCTGCGCGCAGCGCTCCGACAACCCGGACCGCATCATCTTCACGGGCGTGAACTGGGAGTACAAGACCAAAGAGGCTTGGCGGGAAAAGCTCTCGGCCGTGGTCGAAACCGTCCGCGAGAAGTATCCCGGGGTACGCCGCATCGACCTGCTCACCATGCTCCGGGGCCCGGGCAATCGCACCTGCGGGAGCGGCATGACCGTGGTCGAGCCCTACGTGGACGAAGCGGTGGCCGCCGTGGTGGCGCGCTGGCCGGGCCTGGTCTTCGCCGGGCCCAAGGTCGCCGCCCCCACCTGCGACGTCTTCACGAAGGGCGGCCCGCACTTCACCGATGCGGGCATGGCGGTCGTCGCGCGGCTCTACCGCGACCACCTCCGCGCTCGCTGAACGTCGCGTCTGCGCTAGAATCCCCATACCGCTGCATTCGGCGACGCCTTCTGTCGACGAGCTCTCACGAGGGTCCCTTGACCAATCCGGAGGACCCGCTCTTCCGTCCTGCCGTCCCGGGTGTCCTCAGTACCGCGGCGGGCGAGAAGTCGACACCCGCCAAGGAAAACGGCGCGGATCAGACGGACGCCGCGCACATCGGCGTCTACCGTGTCCTTGGCGCCCTGGGCTCCGGCGGCATGGGCACCGTGGTACTGGCCTTCGACACTCGCCTCCAGAGGCAAGTCGCCATCAAGCGCATCCACGCCGGCCGCCAGATGAATCCCCTGGCCCGGGAGCGGCTCCGCCGCGAAGCAGCCGCCGCGGCCACCCTCAACCACCCCGCGGTGGTCCAGGTTCACGACATCCTCGAGGACGAGTCCGGCGACGCGATCGTGATGGAATACGTGGAGGGACGCACCCTGGCGCAGATGTTGACGAGGGGTCCTCTGCCCGTGCCCCAGGCGATCGGGATCGCGCGCCAGGTCGCGGAGGGGCTCGCCGCGGCCCACGGCCTGGGCCTGATCCACCGTGACCTCAAGACCCAGAACGTCATGGTCACCCCGTCGGGCCAGGCGAAGATCCTCGACTTCGGTCTGGCCAAGCGCCTCGAACCGGGGGCCGACGACGATTCGCTGACGGCCGAAGGGGCCGTCGTGGGCACGCGCCGCGCGATGTCGCCCGAGCAGGCGAAGGGTGGCACGCTCGACGTGCGGTCCGACCTCTTCTCGCTGGGGGTCCTCATCTACGAGATCTGCACGGCGCGGTCACCCTTTCGTGGAGACGACCGTGGACAGACCCTGGAGAGGGTGATCGCCGAGGTGCCGCCCTCGGCGTCGGACCTCAATCCGAGCGTGCCCGCGCCTCTCGCGACGCTCGTCAAGGACCTCCTGGAGAAGGATCCGGCGCGACGGCCCGCGAGCGCCGAGAGCGTCGCGGAGCGGCTCCGAAGGATCGAGAGCCGTCGATCCGCTGGTCGCTGGCCGCTGCTGACCGCGACCCTCGTGTTGGCCCTCGTTGCGATCGCCGGCGTCGCCCTCTGGTGGAGCCGGCCGCCGGCTCGGCCCGATGCCGTGCTGGTCCAGGAGCCCAGGATTGCTCCAGCACCGGGAGACGAGCGGTCTACTCTCGCCGCGTTCGCGCTCCGTGAGGCCGCGCTCCGTGCGCTCGCGGGTCTCGGGGGCATCGAGCCGATCGAGCCCAGCGAGCTCCCCGAGGGCCCGCTCTCGGTCCAGGATGCCGCCCGCGCCGTGGCCGCCGACGAGATCGTCGTCCCCACCGTCGCCTGCCAGGGCCACTGGTGCCGGGTCTCGCTGCGCCGCGAACGCGCCCGCGACGGCCGCCTGATCACTAGCACGGGTTCCTTCGATGTCTCGAGCGAGCCCGAAGACTCCCTCGCCCTGGCTAGCGCCGTCGCCCTCCACATCCGCGAGGCGTTTCCCGACCACCGCCCGCGATCGTCGAGTGAGCGTATCGAGGTGAAGAGCACCGACTACGCGCGCTACCTCCAGTTGCTGAAGCGCGCGGAGATCGGCGAGGCGCTGGTGCGCCCGGACATCGACGCGCTGGAGCAGCTCACGCGCTCCTCGCCTGGCCTGACCGAAGCCTACCTGCTGTCGGCCCGGGCGGCACGCCTCCTGGGCGACCGTCCGCGGGCCGAGGCGATCCTCCAGTCGGCCGTCGCCCACCAGGTCGCCGACCTGCGACTTGCCAATGAGCGCTTCCTGCTGGAATTGGAGACCGGGCAAATGGCCGATGCGGAGTCGGCACTGGCCGAGCTGGAGAGGAGCGCGCCCGGGGACATTCGCGCGTGGCGTGCGCGCGGAAGGCTTCTGGCCCGTCAGGGCAAGCTCCAGGAGGCGGCGGAGGTTCACCGGAGGCTGGTGCTCGAGCGGCCGTCGTGGAAGAACCTCTGGAACGTCGCCAGAGTCGAGATGGACCTCGGGGACGCGAAGAGGGCGCGCCAGCATCTCGAGCAGTTGCTTCAGCTCTCACCCGGCAATCCCAAGGGGCTGGCCATGAGGGCGGAGCTGGAGTGGCTGATGGGCGATCCTCGGGATGCGGCCCGGATCTACGAGGGCCTGCTGAAGGAGAAGGTCACCGAACCGGATCTCAGCAATCTTGGATGGAGCCTGCTGCTTGCGGGAGACTACTCCGCCTCCGCGGGGGCCTATCGGCGGGCCCTCGAATTGGTGCCGGACGACCTTCTCAACCGCTTGAACCTGGGCATAGCACTCGAAGGTGCCGGAGACGAGGAGGGCGCTCACCGGCTCTATCGCGAGCTGGTCGATAGCGTCGCCCGGCGCGAAGCGAGCGGCGCCCTCACCGTGTCCGAACGATTGATCAAGGCGCAGGCGTTGGCCCGTCTGGGCGATGCGGCTTCGGCGGTCGCGCTGACGATCCAAGCCCTCGCCGAGGGTGACCGCGATCCGCAGGTGGTCTTCCAGGCGGCGCTCATCTACGCGCTCTGTGGGGAGCAGAACCACGCGATCGTCGACGCGAAGGAAGCGCGCCGGCGTGGTCTCTCTCCAAAGTGGTTCGGCATCCCCGGATTCGAGTCGCTACGCCACTTGCCCGCGTTTCAAGAGCTGCTCGCTCCGGCGCAAGTCGGGAGTGGCAGGTAGCGCGGGGTCCGGCTCCGTCAGGGTCCGCCGCCCCTCTTGCCCCCGCCCATGCCCGTCGGCGTTGACGCACCACCGACACTGGATGCCCATGAGCAATCCAGCCTGGCGGAAGTACCATCGGGGCTCACCAGTTCCACCAGATAGCGATACTGGCCGTTGAACGCCTGCGGGTCGACCAGGCCCCCGCGAATCACACCATGGGTGTCCGCCTCGAAGGTGTTGCCACCGATGAGGAGACGTCGTTCCTCCTCTTTCCTCGGGAAGTCCACGAACTTGATGCGCGCCTTCGACCCGACTCCCGCATGGGTGGGGTCCTGAACCCGCCACTCCAACGAGTCCCCGTTCTCGACCGAGAAGGTATTCTGGTCGGTGAGCTCAGGCTGACTGCTGATCAAGGTCACGCTCTTCTTGCCCGTTATGAGGGCGGTGATCACCACATTTGTCATTGGATCGCTCCTCCCTACGAGTACGTTGACGCAGCGTGTGTAAGCTGCGCGCCAGCAGAGGGGCCACTGCACCCTGGCGACCGATGGAAGGTGACGATTGTAGCCGGAACGGCTCGGTCCCGGCCAGGGAAAAGCGCGGTCAGCGGGTGGTCACCAGCTCCTTGACCAGCCGGTAGAGGAACTCCTGGCCCTCGTAGAACTCGCGCACCCCCACGCGCTCGTCGCGACCGTGGAAGCGGATGTCGCCGGCATCGTAGAAGATCCCCTGCACCCCGTAGGTCGGAATGCCGACCTTGCGCAGAAAGCGCCCGTCCGTGCCGCCCATCACCATGTAGGGAAGAGTCACGACGCCCGGCCAGAAGGTCGAGGTCAGACGGCCGGCGGCCGCGACCACGTCCTCGCGCAGGGGCGACATCGGGCTCGAGCCGTGGGCCCGCAGGATCGTGATCGCGACCTTGTCGTCGTCGACCACCTTGCGCAGGACCGCCTGCACCTCCTCCGGAGTCTGCTCCGGCAGGATGCGGCAGTTGATCCGGGCCCCCGCGGTCTGGGGCAGCGCGTTCTCGGCGTGGCCGCCGTCGAGACCGGTGGCGACGCAGGTCGTGCGCATCACCGCGTTCCATTGAGGCGAGGCCTTCGCGACGGCCTTCATGGCTTCGGTGTCTCCGCCCGCCGCGCGCCGCAGCTCCGAGGCGAGAGGTTCGGCTTCGAGGCCGGCGAGGGTTTCGAGGTACTTCCGGGTGACGTCGTTGAGCCGGAAGTCGAACTCGAGCGTCGCCACTCGTTGCAGGGCCGCCGCCAGACGGTAGATGGCGTTCTCCGGCACCGGCATCGAGCTGTGGCCGCCGGGATTCCTGACCTCGAGCCGGTAGCTCGCGGAGTGCTTCTCGCCCACCTGGACGAGATTCAAGAACCGCTTTCCACCCCGCATCTCGCCCCAGCCGCCCTCGTTGAGGCAGAACTCGGCATCGATCAGCTCCTTTCGATTCTGCAGCAGCCAATCGACGCCGTTGTAGGGCCCGCCGCCTTCCTCGTCCGCGGTCAGCGCCAGGATCAGGTCGCGCGACGGCCGCAGTCCCTCTCGCCTGAAGCGGATGAGGCTTGCCACCCAGATGGCGGCCTGGGCCTTGTCGTCCCCGGTACCGCGGCCGTAGAAGTAACCGTCCTTCTCGAGGAGGGTGAAAGGGTCGACGCTCCAGTCTTCCCGCTTGGCCTCGACCACGTCGAGATGGGCCAGGAGCAGAAGCGGCCGGGCCGCGCCGGTGCCGCGGTAGCGGGCGACGAGGTTCGCCTTGTGCGGGGCGGCTCCGCCCACGAAGACGTCCTCGCGTGCGAAGCCCGCGTCCAGCAGGCGCTTGGCCATGGCTTCGGCCGCGGGCGTGGTCTTGCCGGTTTCGTAGCTCGTGTTCGTGTTCACGAGCTCTTCGTAGATCGCGCGCACGAGCTTTTGGTCGGGCTCGGGCGAGGTGGTCGTTGCGGGCAGGACCGGCGCCGCCAGCAAGGACGAGGAGGAGGAAGCTCATGGAGCATTCTGGGCAGGAACCCCGCGTCTGTCCAGGACGGAGGAGGTCGGCACCTGGCGCGGACTCCGCAGGTTCAGAGATCCCTCTGGAGCCGTGGACGTGTCCTCGGCGTCCGGCTAGAATCACGGCCTGTCCGGGAAAGGCAAGGGGTTTCTCGTGAAAGCAATGCACGGTCTGAGTGGCGTCCGTCGGGGGCAACTGGCCTGCGTGTTGGCGACGCTCGCCGTGGCCTTGGGATGTCAGGGTGGCGGCAGCGGCGAGTCGGCCAAGGTCGTCAAGCTCGCCTTCGTCACGAACAACACGGCCGAGTTCTGGAAGATCGCCGGCAACGGCATCCACAAGTACGAGCGCGAGGCGGGCGTCCAGGTCGACATCAAGATGCCGCCCAACGGCAAGACCGAGGAGCAGAACCAGATCCTCGAGAACCTGGTGAGCCAGGGCTACGACGCCATCGCGGTCAGCGTCCATCGCCCCCAAGGACCAGGTGACGACCCTGAACAACGTGGCCCAGAAGGCCCGGCTGATCACCTTCGACTCCGATGCGGCGCAGTCGAAGCGGCTGCTCTACGTCGGCACCATCAACTACGAGGCGGGCAAGACGCTCGGCGAGCGGATCGTGCAGCTCCTGCCGAGCGGCGGGAAGATGGCCGTGTTCGTGGGCTTCTTCTCGGCCGACAACGCGGCGGAGCGGCTCGAGGGCATCGAGGACGCCATCGCGGGTCACGGCATCGAGATCGTGGAGAAGCGCGAGGACCAGACCGACCGGGCGAAGGCGCGCTCCAACGTCGAGGACATCCTGAACGCCCGGCCCGACGTGAACCTCGTGTGCGGCCTTTGGTCCTACAACGGGCCCGCGATCGCGGCGGCGCTCGAGGGCACGGGCAAGCGCAGCAAGGTGCTGGCCGCGGTCTTCGACGAGGAGGACGGCACCCTGAAGGGGATCCGGGCGGGAACGCTCGCGGCCACCGTGGTGCAGCACCCCTTCGAGATGGGCTATCGCTCCGCCAAGTGGATGCACCGCCTGGCCACCGACTTCGACAAGGCGCGCGCCGAGATCCCGGCGAACGGCATCGAGAACACCGGGGTCGAGGTGGTCGACAAGAACACCCTGGACGACTTCGAGAAGCGACTGGCCGAATGGAAGAAGTAGCCTCCGGACGCTGATCCCGACCATGGCGAGCCAGGCCTCGGCCGCGCCGCCGCCCCTCCTCGAGATGCGCGGGATCACCAAGCGCTTCCCCGGAGTGGTGGCGCTCCAGGGCGCCTCGCTGCACCTCCGGCGAGGCGAGGTGCTGGCCCTCACCGGCGAGAACGGGGCCGGCAAGTCGACGCTCATCAAGATCCTGGGGGGCGCGCACGCGCCGGACGAGGGCCAGATCCTCGTCGAGGGCCAGGCCCTCCGCTTCGAGTCGGTGCGGGACGCCAAGCGCGCCGGCATCGCCCTCATCCACCAGGAGCTGATGCTGGCTCCGAACCTCGACGTGGCCGGCAACATCTTCCTCGGCAGCGAGGAGGGCCCGGTGGGGCTCCTGCGTCCCCTGCGGCGGCGCGCGATGCGAGCCGCGGCCGCCGAGTTGCTGCGGCCGCGTGGGCCTCGCCCACCCTCCCGACACGCCCGTGTCGAGGCTCACCGTGGCCGAGATGCAGATGGTGGAGATCGCCAAGGCCCTGGCCCTCCGGGCCCGCATCATCATCATGGACGAGCCGACCTCGTCCCTGACCGCGGGCGAGTCGCAGCGGCTCTTCGAGATCATCCGGAAGCTCCGCCGCGACGGCATCGGCATCGTCTACATCTCCCATCGCATGGAAGAGGTGCTGGACCTCGCCGACCGCATCACGGTGCTGCGCGACGGGCGCCACGTGGGCGACCTCGACCGGACCGAGGCGACCCACGAGAAGATCGTGGCCCTGATGGTGGGCCGCGAGCTGTCGGCCAACTACTTCCCGGACAGGCCCGAGCGCGCGCTCTCCGAGACCGTGCTCGCCGTGGAAGACCTCCTGGTCCCCGGCGCTCCCGCGCCGGTGTCCTTCGCGGCCTTTCGCGGCGAGATCGTGGGCTTCGCGGGCCTCGTGGGATCCGGACGCACGGAGCTGATGCAGTCTCTCTTCGGCGCGACCCCGGCCCTGGGCGGCCTCATCCGCCTCGAGGGGAGCGCCTTTCGGCCGGAGCGGCCGAGCGAGGCCATCGCGCGCGGCGTCTACCTGGCCCCCGAGGACCGCAAGCGCCACGGCCTCGTGCTGCCCATGAGCGTCGCGCAGAACACCTCGCTCCCCGCGATCCGCGGCTACGCCCGCTTCGGGTTCCTGGACCGCGCCCGCGAGCGCCGCGTGGCCGAGACCGAGATCGCACGCTTCCGGGTCAAGACCCCGTCGATCCACACCCGGGTCGTGAACCTCTCGGGCGGGAACCAGCAGAAGGTCGTCCTCGGCAAGTGGCTCGCCATGCAGCCGAAGGTCCTGATCCTCGACGAGCCCACCCGCGGGCATCGACGTGGGCGCCAAGGCGGAGATCTACCGCCACATGGCGTCCCTGGCCGAGGCAGGGCTCACGATCCTGATGGTCAGCTCCGAGATGGAAGAGGTGCTCGGGATGAGCGACCGCGTCGTGGTGATGCGCGAGCGGCGCATCGCCGGCATCCTGCCCCGCGCCGGCCTCGACCGCCGAGCGCGTGGCCGGGCTCATGACCGGCGCAGTCGGAGCTCGAGCGGGCGTCATGAGGCGCGAGCTGGGCATGTTCGTGGCGCTCGTCCTGCTCTGCCTGGGGCTCTGGGCCACGAACCACGACTTCCTCGGGGCCTCCAACCTCATCAACACCACCCGTCAGATCTCCATGCTCGGGATCTTCGCCATCGGGATCTCGTTCGTGATCATCACGGGCGGGATCGACCTCTCCATCGGCTCCGTCATCGGCCTGACCGGCGTGCTGATCGCCAAGGTCTCCGGGCAGTACTACCCGGACAACCCGGCGGCCGGGGGCCTCGGCTACTCGCTCTGGATCGGCATCCCCGTGGCCCTGGCCGTGGCCTCGCTGGTGGGCCTGGCCCAGGGCCTCCTCATCACGCGCCTCAACCTGCAGCCGTTCATCGTCACCCTCGGAGGGATGCTCCTGCTCCGCGGAGTGTCGCAGACGGTGGTCCGAGGAGGGACCTTGAGCCTCGGGGACGTGCCCCTCGCGCGGCTCGCCAACGGCGGGCTTCTTCGGTTCCGAGTCGAGCCCGCTCCTCCCCTATCCCGTCCTGCTCCTGGCGATCGTGGCGGTGGTCGCGGCCTACCTGCTGCACTTCACCGTGTTCGGACGCTACGTCTACGCGATCGGCGGCAACCGCGAGGCCGCCGAGTACTCCGGCGTCCCGGTGCGCCGGGTCGAGACCCTGACCTACGTCTTGTCCTCCCTCTCGGGCGGCATCGCCGGGGTCTGCTACGCGGCCTACATCGGCCAGATGTCGCAGCAGGTGGGCATCGCCTACGAGCTCTACGCGATCGCGGCGGCGGTGCTGGGCGGCGTGTCCCTGCGCGGCGGCGAAGGAACGGTCGTGGGCTCGATCATCGGCTCCTGCATCATGCGGGTGATCGACAACGGCATCAACATGTTCCAGTGGCGTTACCGCGACGCGAGCGGTGCTCCGCGGATCTTCCGCCTGGACAACAACTGGACCTTCATCATCATCGGCGCCGTGATCCTCGTGGCCGTGATCCTGGACCAGGTGGCCCACATCGTTCAGTCGAAGAATCGAACCAGGCGGGCCGGGGCCCTGGCGGCGCCCGCCTGAGCGCCCCGGTTTGAATCAGGGCGGCGGCAACCCCATGCGACGGAGAAGGGCCCCGAACCGGGGGTCGCCGCGCAGCGCATCGAGCCGGGGATCGACGGGAAGGATCATGCTCTCGGGATCGTGGGTGGTCAGGGACTCGTCGAGCAACGAAAACGCCCGGTCGATCTCACCGAGGCCGGCATAGATCACCGCCAGGTCGTACCGCGGCACGAATCGCTTCTGCGGGCTCCGCTCCTGCTCCCTCGAGCACGGCCAGGGCCTCCGCGCGATGGCCCAGCACCGCGTACGCCCAGCCCACGCTGCCGCCCGGGCCTCCACCCGGAAGCCGATGATAGGCCCTGAGCTCGTGGAGCGCCTCGGCGTCGCGGTGGGTGCGCTGCAAGGCCAGGAACAGGATGCGTCGCGCCTCGGCGAAACCGGGGTTCACCTGCAGGGTCTTCCGGCACTGGGCAATGGCGTCGTCGGGATGGCCCGTGAAGAAGAGGATCTGGGCCCGGTCCGCGTCGATGATGGGCGACAGCGGATCGAGCTCCTGGGCGCGCCCGATGGAGGCGATCGCTTCGTCCGACCGGCCCAGGGAGGCGAAGTTGTAGGCACGCCAGTGGTGCGCGGTGGCGTAGGCGGGATTGAACGCGAGCGCGCTCTGGAACTCCGTCTCCGCCTCGGTCCACCGCCAGGCGTGCGTTCGAAGATGGCCGAGTGTCGCATGCGCCTCCGCCTGGGACGGATCGAGGTCGAGCGCGCGCAGGCTCGCCGCTTCGGCTTTCGCGAACGCGTCGTGGGAAGGCATGAGGTAGAGCATGTCGCCGAGGGTCACCAGGGCGTCGGCGAGGCCCGTGTAGGCCTGCGCATAGAGAGGGTCGAGCTCGAGGGCACGGTTGAAGTGGTCGATGGCCTTGGCGATCCCCTCCTCCGACCGCATGTTCCAGTAGTAGCGGCCCCGAAGGTAGGCCTCGTAGGCCTCGACGCTCCGTGGCTCACGGGGGCGCGGCAAAGGGCGGGAGGGCTGGTCGGCCGGTGCGATGGCCGTCGCGATGGCGCCTGCAACCTGGTGCTGGAGCTCACCGATCGCGTTCATCCGCCCCTCGAAGTTGCCGGCCCACAGGCGTTCTCCCGTGGCGGCGCGGGTCGAGCCGAACGGCAAGGTGCGACCTGCTCTCCCGGCGCGCCGGACCGTGCCCTGGACGACGGTGTCCACCCCGAGCGCACGCCCGATCTCGCCAAGGTCCGCCTTTCGCCCCTTGAAGGGCATGACCGAAGCGCGAGAGATGACCCGCAAACCCCTGGAGTGGGTGTGGCCGATCTCCGCGATGAGCGCATCCGTCATCCCGTCGGCGAAGTAGTCCTGGTCGGCGCCAACGGAGACGTTCTCGAAGGGCAGCACCGCCAGGGAGCGGACGACGCCGGGCCCGGGCCCGCCCTTGGGAACGGCGTGGCGTCCGCGATCGAACAGGAAGAGCGCGACGAGCAGCACGACCGCGGCGGCGATGCCGAGCCCAACCGAGCGCCCACCGAGACCGACAGGCCTCCCCATGAACTCTCGCAATGCGATGCCCACCTCGTGGGCGGACTGGAAGCGATCCTGCGGCCGCTTCTCCAGGCAGCGCAGGACGATACGCTGTAGATTCGGCGGCACCCCGTCCGTGGGCAAGAACGGCCGCGGGGCCTTGGTCAACGTCGCGCGCAGGCCCTCGAACGTGGTCTCTTCCGCGAAAGCGAAGCGCCCCGTGAGCATGAGGTACAGCACCGCCCCGAGGGCAAAGATGTCGGCCCGGTGGTCCACGGCGCTGCCTTCCAGCTGCTCGGGTGCGATGTAGCCCGGTGTTCCCATGAGCGTGCTCTCCGCCCGGCTCCCTCCCGCGAGGAGCTCCTTGGTTTCGTCGGGGGCCCCATGGATCAGCTTCGCGACTCCGAAATCGAGGAGCTTCACGGGGCCGCGCTTCGTGAGGAACACGTTGTCGGGCTTCAGATCGCGATGGACGATCCCCTTCTCGTGGGCCGCGGAGAGGCCGTGCGCGATCTGGGCGGCGAACTCGGCGCTCTGGCGGACGCCGAGACGCCCGCCGCGCAGGCGGTGGCCCAGCGTCTCCCCTTCCAGCAGCTCCGAGACGAGATAGGGTTTCTCCTGGTCAAAGCCCACGTCGAAGACGGTCACGATGTTGGGGTCGTTGATGGCCCCCGCGGTGCGGGCCTCGGATTCGAAGCGTCGCAGGCGATCGGGGTCCTTCGAGTAGTGAGGCAGCAGCACCTTGACCGCCACGTCCCGGCCGAGGCGTACGTCGCGAGCCCGATAGACCTCGCCCATCCCGCCCGCCTCGAGCAAGGCCAGGACCTCGTACGGCCCGACCCGGCTGCCAATGGCGAGCGCCCCCGTCAGCTCACCGCGGCCGAGGAGGCCGGCCGCCATACCCGCCAATTCCGTCGGAGTCTCGAGGAACGAGCCCGCCTCGTCGTGGGCGGCGAGGAGGGCCTCCACGGTCTTCTGGAGGGCCGCATCTTCCCCGCACCGATTCGCGACGAACGCCGGGCGTAGCGCCACGTCCCGTTCGAGGGCCTCCTGGAACACCTCTTTCACGCGGCCCCAGTCCGCGGGCGCGAGGTCGTCGTCGTCGGCTCGCTCGACGCTCACGTCCGGTGACTGCCGGTCCGGAATCCGACGTTCTGGATCGCCGGGCGGATCGTGGACCCGGTCGGTCGCGTGACGTGACTTGGGATCGCGGACATGGTGCTCGAGCCGCCTGCGACGATGGTGTCATTCTCTTCCGCGATCGTCCATCCGCCAGGCGTGTCCAGGTCGATACACCCGCGGAGGCCGAGATTCGTTGCCTCCCGCAAACGCAACGGCGCAGAATGCGGCGCAATGAGCTCCCCCGCCTCACCTCCCGCGCCCCCGCCGGTGCCCCGCTCCTTCCTCGAATACGCACGGTCGTTCGGGCCCGGCATCGTCATCATGCTCACCTGGCTCGGGGCGGGCGACGTCACATCGGGGCCGCGCACTGCAACCGTTGGTGGGAGAACGCGATCATGGCCCTGCTCTTCGTGCCGTCTCGGGAGCGGTCGCCTCCGTGAGATCCATCGCACATTTCTCGACCGGCCAGTGAGGAGGGCAGGGCGCCACCCGCCCGCGATAGACTGCCGGGTGTGGGGCTGCCGGCGACGCCCGTGGAGAAACCCTTGAAAGACCCCTCGCTCGCCCGATCCCTTCCGGCCCTGATCGTCGGCCTTGCCGTTACGGTCGCCGTGGCCAGCGCGCCCCGCGAGCCGGCGATGCCCGCCGATCTCATCGTCATGAACGGCGCGGTCTACCCGGGCAACGGCGGGGCCATGGCCGAGGCGGTCGCGATCGCCGGCGACAAGGTCTTGCGCGTGGGCACGAACGCCGAGATCCAGGCCCTGAAGACGGCCCAGACGCAGGTGATCGACGCACGCCAGGGCACGGTGATGGCGGGCTTCAACGACTCCCACGTCCATTTCCTGAGCGGCGGCCAGTCGCTCGACCGCGTGAACCTGTTCGAGGCCGCGCGACCTCGGGAGCCGTGCAGGCCAAGATCCGCGCTTTCGCGGCCGCCCATCCCGACCGGCCGTGGGTGCTCGGGCGCGGCTGGCTCTATGGCTCGTTCCCGGGCGGTCTCCCGACGCGGGCGCAGCTCGACGAGGCGGTCGCGGACCGCCCGGCGATGATGACCTGCTACGACGGCCACACCACGTGGGTCAACTCGCGGGCGCTGGCCCTGGCCGGCATCACCAAGGCCACGCCCAACCCCAAGAACGGCGTCATCGTCCGCGACCCGACGACAGGCGAGGCCACGGGGGCGCTCAAGGAGGACGCGCAGGACCTCGTGCACAAGGTCCTGCCCGCGTTGTCGCGAGAGGACAAGCTCGGGCGCTGCGGCGCGCGGTCAAAGAGGCCCAGCGTCTCGGAGTGACGAGCGTTCAGGACGCCGGGCGTCGAGCCCGAGGAGTTCGACCTTTTCGTGGACCTCGAGCGCCGCAACGAGCTGGGCGTGCGCGTCTACGCCGCCCTCTCCGCCCCGCCAGGGTTCAGCGAGGAACGAGCGAGCCAGTACGACGAGATCCTGCAGAAGCATCCCGACACCGCCCGGCTCAAGACGGGAGCCGTGAAGCTCTTCGCGGACGGCGTCATCGAGGCCCACACCGCGGCCATGCTCGAGCCCTACGCGAACCGCGACACCCGGGGCATCCCGAACTACACCGTGGACGGACCTCGACCGGATCGTGAAGATGATGGACGGGCGGGGTTGGCAGATCTTCGTCCACGCCATCGGCGACGCGGGCATCCGGATGACCCTCGACGCCTTCGAGCGGGCCGCCCAGTCGAACCCGGCGCCGGCCCGCGGCCGCCGCCACCGCATCGAGCACATCGAAGCGGTCAGCGCCGCCGACATTCCCCGCTTCGCCAAGCTCGGGGTCATGGCCTCGATGCAGCCCTTCCACGCGAACCCCATCCCCAACGTGCTCGAGGTCTGGGCCGTCAACATCGGTCCGGAACGGGCGTCGCGCGCCTGGGCTGGAAGAGCATCCAGGATGCCGGCGGCCGCCTGACCTTCGGCACCGACTGGCCGGTGGTGGAGCTCGATCCCCGTCAAGGCATGCACACCGCGCTCACTCGACGCACCCTCGACGGAAAGCCCGAGGGCGGGTTCGGTCCGGAGCAGCGCCTGCCTCTCAGGACGGTCGTCGACGCCTGGACGGCGGGGCCGGCCTGGTCTTCGTTCGAGGAAACGAGGAAGGGCCGCCTCGCGCCGGGCCTGCTGGCCGACCTCGTCGTCCTTTCGAAGGACATCTTCAAGGAGCCGGTCGACAAGGTGAAGGACTTCGAGGTCGTGACCACCGTCATGGGCGGCAGGGTGGTCTATGGTCGGGACCGATAGAATCACCTCGATTGGCAGCCGCTGAGGACGAGAGGACGCCCCTCTCCAGCGCGGGCCTCGCCCGTCGAAGAAGTGCTATCTTTCGAAGACCTGGAATGGAACACGTGGAGCCTTCGTTCAAGGGAGTGTCCTCGGGGGAGACGACCCGTGCACTACGTGATCGTCGGCAACGGCGTCTGCGGCATCGAAGCGGCACTCGCCCTGCGGCAACGCGACACCGAGGCGCGGATCACCCTCGTCTCCGACGAGCACGACCACTTCTTCTCGCGGCCCGCGCTCATGTACGTCTTCGCGGGCAGACCCGGCTCCAGGACACCGAGCCCTACGACCGCCGGCTCTACGAGAGGATGGGGTTCGAGCGCGTCAGGGGCCGCGTCGCGCAGCCTCGACGCCGCGGCCCACGCCCTCGTCTTCGAGGACGGCCGGCGCCTCGGCTACGACAAGCTCCTGCTCGCGGTGGGCTCCAAGGCCCGGCCCGCTCCCTGGCCGGGAGCCGCGGGCCCGGGCCTCCACTACTTCGTCACCCTGCGCGATCTCGAAGGGCTCGACCGCGACGCCCGGAAGGGCGCGCGAGCGGTGGTGATCGGCGGCGGCCTCATCGGGGTCGAGGTCGCGGAGATCCTGCACGACCGCGGCCTCCACGTCACCTTCCTGATCCGCGAGAACTGGTACTTCCCGCTCGCCCTCGACGGCAAGGAATCGGCGCTCGTGGCCGAGCACATGCGGGCCCACGGCATCGACGTGCGGCTCGGCATCGACGTCGAGGAGATCCTGCGCGGTCCCGACGGCCGGCCCCGGGCGGTCAAGGTCGACGGATCCGAGGTGCCGGCCGACCTCGTGGTCACCTCGATCGGCGTCGTGCCCAACACCGCGTTCCTCGCGGGCGGCCCCCTCGCCCTCGCCACGGGCGGCGCCATCGAGGTGGACGACGCCCTCCGCGCCGGCGCGCCCGACGTGTGGGCGGCGGGCGACTGCGCCAACGTCACCTGGGCGGACGGCTCGCGGCGGCCCGAGCAGCTCTGGTACACCGCGCGCGACCAGGGCCGCATCGCCGCGCTGTCGATGCTCGGCGACGACGTCGCCTACCGCCGGGGCGCCTGGTACAACTCGGCGAAGTTCTTCGACCTCGAGTGGACCACGGCGGGCTGGGTCCCCGCGCTCCTCAACTTCGACAACACGCCGCTCGACCCGGGACCCGACGTGCGCACCTGGTTCCAGCGCGTGCCCGGCCAGCTCGTGAGCCAGAAGATCGTCTGCAAGGGCGACCGCGTGGTCGGCTTCAACATGCTGGGCAGCCGCTGGGACCACGAGCCGCTGCCTGCGGTGGATCCACGAGCGCCGCAGCCTCGACTGGGTGCTCGAGCACCTGCACGAGGCGCAGTTCGACGAGGAGTTCATGCCGCGCTTCCGGGTGCTGCCCGAAGCGGTCTGGGCCTGAGGAGCGCTCATGCAAGCCGGCCTCATGAACACGTACAAGCATCCGGTGTCGAACCGGCAGCCCGTGGCCTGGCTCTGTTCGGCGGTGCTGGTCGTCGCCTACGTCCTTCTCTACTTCGGCGGCAATCCCTACCGGGGCTTCGCGGCCGACCCCATCCAGCGCCTGGCCGAAGGCATCGCGGGGGCGCTGTCGCTGCCCAAGGCCTTCCACAGCAAGTGGGTGCTCTACGGCGCCTGCTACACGCTGGCCATGATCGTGGGCGGCCTCTTCGTCATCAAGCGCCACGGCAACAGCCGGTACCAGCTCATCCGCACGAGCGTGGTGGTCGCGGTGCAGGTCGTGCTCGCGTTCGCGCTGCCCCTGGTGATGAAGGTCTTCACCGACCGCGAGCACTACTTCTCCTACTTCTGGCCGCTCAAGATCGAGTACCTCTACCCGAGCTACATCCTGCAGCAGCCGTTCCTGATCCTGGCCTGGTCGTTCCTCGGCTCCCTCGTGGCCTTTCCGCTCCTCGCCTACTTCTTCGGCAAGCGCTTCTACTGCTCGTGGATCTGCGGCTGCGGCGGCCTCGCCAACACCGCGGGCGAGCCCTGGCGGCACCTCTCCGACAAGTCGCCCACGGCCTGGCGCATCGAGAAGGTCTCGATCCACACCGTGCTCTTCCTCTCGCTCGTGGCCACCGCCATCGTCTGGGTGAACTGGGCCATCGGCAAGCAGCACCCCGACTTCGCGCAGCTTCGCCTTCAAGGTGCAGGACTACTACGGCTTCGCCATCGGCGCGATGTTCTCCGGGCGTGGTCGGCGTCGGCCTCTACCCGCTCATGGGCACGCGCGTCTGGTGCCGCTTCGGCTGCCCCATGGCCGCGATGCTCGGCCTCGTCCAGAAGTTCGGCCGCTTCCGCATCACCGTGAAGAAGGACATGTGCATCTCGTGCGGCAACTGCTCGACCTACTGCGAGATGGGCATCGACGTCCGCGCATACGCCATGGCCAACCAGGACGTGAAGCGCGCCGCCTGCGTCGGCTGCGGCATGTGCGCCCACGTCTGCCCGCGCGGGGTGCTGAAGCTCGAGAACAAGCCCGACCGCTTCAAGGGCGGGACGCCGATCCGGGTGTACGCGGTCGACCTGTAGGCCGATCAGCGCCGCGCCGCCGGCTCCAGGATCTCGTCGCGGAACAGCGGCCGTCCCGCCTGTGACGTCCAGAACCCCCAGAGCGCCGGAGCGGCGATGAAGGTCAGGGCCAGAAGCACCGCCCCCAGGTACCAGCCGTCCGGGTGCAAGCGTCAGCGGCAGCTGGTCGAGCAGCCTGTACACGTGGAACATGGCCGCGAAGGCCAGAAGACCGAATCGGAACAGAACACCCCAGAAAAGCGCAATGCTGAAGGCCCATCCGACGATGTATCCCGGGATGCTCCCCGTTTCGGGGTAGAACAGGATCGAGCCCAGCAGCCCGGCGACGACGAGCGGCAGGAACGGTGCGCCGCAGCAACAACCGGAAGATCAGCAGCCACGTCATCGGGAAGATGATCTCCAGGAGCGCCTGGGTATGGATGCCCACGACGGAGACGAACGCCGGCACGGTTCCCCGGAGCGGCTCGAAGGTCCAGTGACCGAAGGTCGGGAGCGCCGACGTTCCGCCGAGCGCCGCGGGAATCCAGAACTGGAGCCGTCCCACCAGGGCGACCAACGCGCCGGCAGCAGCCCCGACCAGGAGGTCGCGGCCCACGAGGGGGTCGCGGAAGCCTCCGTCGAGAATCCGCACCCAGGAAACCAGCATCCGCGGCCACAGCCTGCGGGCGTAGGGTTCGATCGCCAGGTAGAACACGTACGCCAGCCCGACCCGCAGCATGGCGTACGAGAGGTGCGACATGAACAGGTCGAACTCGGCGGTCGAGGCCACGTGATGCGCCCCGAGGAACCACAGCAATCGGGCGGCCCCCAGGTACAGGGCGAGCCGGAGCGCGCCGCGGCGGTCTCCCCGGCCCCGGCGCACGTTTCGGAGCGCCACGAAGCCTGCCGCCACGACGACCACTCCGGGCAAGAACACGTGCATCAACTGCGAGGCTCGATTCCAGAAGCCTCGTTGCGGCTCCGGCGCCTCCGCGGGGCGGGTCCACGGCAGGACGATCCGCAGCGATACCGGCTTGCCATCCGCCGCGGCGGCCTCGATCCGGAGCGGTACCTCCGGCTTCCCGGGCCACGATCCCGTCCAGGCGGCGCGACGATCCGCGAAGACCGGTGGCGCCCACTCCGGCGGCACGGGCACGAGCGAAGTCGCATCGACACCGGTCGCGCGGAGGAGCGGCCCCCAGTCCGGCTCCGGCGCAGCCGGTCCTGGCGGCGTACGCTCGTCCGGAACCACGAGCAACGAGATCAGCCGTCCGTCGGCGTCGAGGCCGACCCGCGCCATTCCCGGCGTTGCGTCCGGAGGATCTTCCAGCCACCATCCAATCAGGGCTCCGTTCAGCGGTATCAGCGGTGCGGGACTCTGGCGATACCAGAAGACGATTCCGCTCGGCGGGGTCGCCCGGAGGACGTCCCATCGGAGTGCGCCCGACCCCGCTCGCCGCAGCACGTCCTCGAGGTAGTCGCGATTCGCCTCGAAGGCAAAGAGACTGTCGGCCGGCTTCCGGTCGTGGCCCGCCTCCGCGAGGATCTCCCGCGCGCGCTCCTGAAGCACCTCGGGCGGCTTCTCGAGCGGCGCCAATCCCAAGAGCGAAGTGCGGGGCGACAGCGCAACGAAGGCGCCGAGCGCGGCGAAGAACACGGCGAGCGCGCTCCAGGAGATCGCCGGCGACACCGCAGCACTGTCTCCCGCCTCGGCCACCATCTCCGGGGACGGCGTTTCTCCGGCGGCGAGCGCGGCGGCCAGCGGATCGCCACCCGGGAGCGCCGCCGCGACCGCCAGGGCCGAGGATGGCCGGCGCGCCGGATCCGCCTCCAGGCAGCGGAGGATGACCCGCTCCACCGTCGGATCGAAGTCCTCCATGAGGCTCGACGGGGAAGACGGCGTCGTCTCCGATTGCAGCGCCTCCGCTCGTCCACCGAGTCGCCTTGAACGCCTGCTTCCCGGTGAACAGCTCGTAGAGCACGAGACCGAGAGAGTAGATGTC
This sequence comes from uncultured Acidobacteriota bacterium, assembly GCA_963760685.1. GTDB lineage: Bacteria > Acidobacteriota > Vicinamibacteria > Fen-336 > Fen-336 > CAVXEA01. The sequence goes on along the minus strand of CAVXEA010000003.1, from coordinate 204,210 downwards.
GCTGCGGACGGAGACCTCCCGTCCCGCGAGCTGTTCCGGCGCCATGTAGGCCGGAGTGCCGGAGAGGATTTCCGCGCCTTCGATCTCCTCCACGAACCGGGCGAGGCCGAAGTCGGTGATGCGCGCGCGGCCACGGCCATCGATCATGATGTTCGCCGGCTTCAGGTCGCGGTGCAGCACGCCGATTTCGTGGGAGGCCGCGAGGCCGGCGCAGAGCTGTCGCGCGATCTGGATCGCCTTGTCCTTCGGGAGATGCCCGATGCGGCGCAGCAGGGACGCCAGGTCCTCGCCGTCGACGTACTCCATCGACAGGAAGTGATGCCCGTCGGCCTCGCCCGCGTCGTAGATCCGGCAGACGTTGGTGTGGGAGACCTGGCGCGCGGTGCGCACTTCGTCGAGGAAACGCTGGAGGCGCTCGGCGTTCGTGTCGAATCCCGGCGGCAGGAACTTGAGGGCGACCGGCTGACCGAGCTTCAAGTCGTCGGCCCGGTAGACCTCACCCATCCCGCCTCGTCCCAGAAGTCCGATGATGCGGTAGCGGCCGGCGAGGATGACGCCGGGAAGGAACCGCGCCTCCGAAGACGACGGGGCGCGATCGCGGACGCTCCATCGTCGGCAGCGCGGACGAGGGTACGGCGGGCTGACCGCAGGACCCGCAGAAGCGACTCCCCGCAGGGAGGGGACTCGAGCAGCTCGGGCAGCTCCTCGGGGCCGACACGGAGCGGAGCTTAGCACGCGGGGTTGAGCGTCCTTCCTCCGGGCCGATCGTACGGCCCTTCACGACGCTTGCGCCGACGGACCCGGCCGACACGGCCCGCGGGCGCAGACCCGATCCTGGTCGCGGCGCGCCTGCTCCGGCGGCAATTTGTGCGTGACCGCGTAGGCGCCCGCCGACGACCGGTCAGCTCAACCCAAGGTCACCCCTCTTCTCATCAGTCATTTGAGAGCACTTCGCAGCGGCTGTTCGCTGGGCACTCAAATTGCACCCACCCCCGCTTGGGAGGCACAGAAACGTGCTGCATTTTGTCGAGGACCAGACACCCGGGGTACGGTCGCGACTGAACGAGGTCAAGCACCCGCCCGAGAGCTCGATGGCGAGGGCGCTCGTGGATCGGCTTGGTCGTTGGGTGCTGACCCGGCGCATGGGCGGGATGCTCACCGGGAGCTACGAGGACCTCCGGCGTTTCGTCGCGACCGTGAACGCAGGGCCCAAGCACCACAGCTTCGGCCTGGCCAGCCTGCTTCACACCATTGAGCGCGACATCGAGACCGAGAGCGGCTTCGCTGCCCTCTTCGCTCGCCTCGGACGGGAGCTCAACCCGCGCGCGAAGCGGCAGCTTCTCGGCAACCTCGTCTACAACTGGGCCGTGGTCGGAGCCCGCCGCCGAGCGGCGTTGCAGGCGAACGACCTCTGGGTACCGAGCTTCGTGGTCATGAGCCCCACCATGCGCTGCAACCTCAAGTGCACGGGCTGCTACTCGGGCCTCTACTCCAAGCGCGGCGAGCTCTCGGAGGCCGAGATCTGCCGGGTGCTCGACGAGTGCCGCTCCATCGGCGCCTACTTCGTCGTGGTCTCCGGGGGCGAGCCGTATCTCCTCAAGGACATGTGGTTCCGGATCTTCCGTAAGTACGACGACATGTTCTTCCTGACCTACACCAACGGCACCTTCCTCGACGAGGCCACGGTCGGCGAGCTGGCGCGCCTGGGCAACGTCGCCCCGGGGATGAGCGTCGAGGGGGACGGCGCGCGGACCGACGCACGCCGGGGCCGTGGGGTTCACGACAAGGTGCTGGCCGCCGCCGAGCGCTTGCGGAGGGCGGGAGTCCTCTTTGGAGTCAGCGTGACCTACACGCGGGAGAACGTGGACGAGGTCACGGCCGACGAGTTCGTCGCGCAATGGGTGGAGCGGGGAGCGATCTTCGCCTGGTACTTCATGTTCATGCCCGTGGGGAAGGATCCGCTCCTGGACCTCGTCCCGACTCCGGAGCAGCGGCTTGCGTGCGGGCAGCGCGTGGCCGCGCTGCGCCGGCGCCATCCCATCTTCCTCGCCGACTTCTGGAACGACGGGCCGGCAGCGGCCGGGTGCCTCGCCGCCCGCACCTATATGCACATCCTCAACTCCGGCCAGATCGAGCCGTGCGTGTTCGCGCACTTTGGACTCGACAACATCCGCGACAAGACGATCGTGGAGGCGGTGAACGCGCCCTTCTTCAAGGCGCTGCGACGCGAGTTCCCGTACAACGCGAGCGGCAACCTGCGCCGCCCGTGCATGATCGTGGACAACCCGGAGGTGCTGCGCAAGGTCGTAGCCGAGCACCTCGTGCCTTCGGGCCACGAGCATTCCGAAGACATCATCAAGGACCCCGAGGTGAGGGCCTGGGTCGATCGCTACGCGGCGCGCTTCCAGCAGCTCACGGATCCGATCTGGGAGGAGCAGCTCCTGGACCCCGAGGACCGGTGGTTCAAGGAAGGGCAGGAGTACAAGAACCTCTTCAAGTTCAAGCCCAAGGCGGGCCAGAAGCTACCGGAGGCTTGAGGAGCTCCCACGACCCTCCGGGGGGTTCCTGAACCCAGCCTTCACTCGAAGCACTTGACGAGCAGGGCTTGGCCGAGCCCCGTCTTGTTCCCCGGCATGCAGGCCTTCTCGTCGGCGGAAGCGCAGCACCAGCAGGCTTCGGCGATCTCCGCCCTCCCCTGCGCAGGGATCATGGTCTCCTGCACGGCGTCCGGGTTCGTGTTGGTGCAGGCACCATCCACCATCGGAACGCTCCGCAGCACCACGCGCTCCCCCGTCAGGTTCACGTAGATCGGGGTCTTTGCGGTGCCCGGGAAGGCGATGGCCGTGACCCGCTTCTCGTTTGGCGAGATCTGGCGATAGATGACGATGATGGCGTCGCCGGGCTTGGCGAACTTGTCCACTTCGGCGATCACGCTGCGGTCGAACTGCCAGGCGAGCCGCCGGTTGTCGTCCGCGCGCATGATGAGCCCGTTCAGCTGCTTGTCGAGGCGCTCCAGCTTTCCGGAGACGCTCTTCTTGGGAGAGGGAGCAGCGGCAGGCGTCTGGGCGGCCACGCGCGATGACTCCCCGCCCATGAGAAACGCCAGCAGGGCGGCCAAGCCCCAGGAACGGCACGGTCGGAAATTCGCCATCTCGTCCTCCTCGTGGTCACTCTCGTGGACGACTCTGCCTCGCCTCGTGGCGCCCGCGACTCAGCCCGGGACGACCAGCGCGAGGCCCGTGCCCCCGGGGATGATACCCGGTTAGGCCGCGGTGCGGCGACGGCCCGAGCCGGTCAGGGCTTCGCCCCGCGCAGCGCGCTGAGGCGCTGGCGCGCGCGTTGCACCTCGGCGCCGAGCACCGCGGGGCTCGCGAGGCCGAGAAACTGCTGATAGGACTTCGCGGCGTCCTCGGGCCGGCCCAGGCGCTCGAGCAGCTCGGCCAGGTTGAAGCGGGGCAGCGGCGAGCGCGGGTCGACGGTGAGCGCTTGCTCGAAGGCGGCCACGGCCTCGTCGCCACGCCCGAGCTTGCCGAGGGCCAGGCCGCGGCTGTTCCAGCCGAGGGGATTGCGCGGATCGAGCGCGACCACCCGGTCGAAGGCCGAAAGCGATTCCTCGTGCCGGGCGAGCGACTCGAGACAGACGCCCTTCTTGAGCCAGGTCGGGGCGTGCGAGGGGTTCTGGTCGAGGGCCTGCTCGAAGCAGGGCAGGGCTTCCCCATGACGGCCGAGGAGACGAAGCGACTCGCCCTTGGCCGCGAGTGCCGCAACATTCGTGGGATCGCCCGCGAGGCAGAGGTCGAGCCACTCGAGCCCACGCTCGTTCTGGCCTTGGTTCTGGCAGAAGAGGCCCTTCTTGAGGGCCTCGGCGGGGTTCGCTGCCGAGGGCGGCACCGGCGGCGCCCCCCCGCTCCGCAGGGGCAGCGGGACCTGGCCGGCGACGTGTCCGCCCGACGCCGCGGGGTTCGACGGACGATGTCGGGCAAGGGAAGACAGCTTGGCACGCACCTGCGCGACCTTGGGGTCGTTCCCTGGCGCGAACGTCAAGAAGCGCTGCCACGCCGTAGCCGCCTCGGCCGGCCGTCCCGCTTCTTCGAGGCACTCGGCCTTGCTCCTGAGGAGGGCAAGGGCCTTGGGCTCGAGAGCGACCGCACGATCGAATGTAGCCACGGCCTCGTCGTAGCGCTTCAGCTTCTGGAGCAGCAGGGCCTTGTGGTTGAAGACCCCTGAATCGGTCGCGTCGATGGCGAGGGCCTGATCGTACGCGGCCAAGGCCTCGTCGGAACGACCCATCGCTTCGAGGGCACGCGCGCGGAGCTCCGCGGCCCAGGAGAATCGCGGGTGGAGCTCCAGGGCTTGCTCGCAGAGCTTCGGAATGTCAGGGTAGCGCTGGAGCTCGAAGAGCTCGTAGGCCTTGTTGAAGTACGCGTTCGCCTTCCCGGGATCGAGCGCCAGGCAGCGGTCGTAGGCGGCGAGACCGTCTTCCTTGCGGGAGAGTCGGGCCAGGGCGTTGGCCTTCAGGTACCAGGCGTGGGCGCGGAGGGGTTCGAGGGCCAGGGCCTGCTCGGCCGCGTCCAGCGAGCCTTGGGGCTGGTTCAGACGGGCGAGCGAGTCGGCCTTCATCTCCAGTACCTCCCCGTCGTGCGGATGGAGGGCGAGGGCCTTGTCGCAGGCCTCGACGGCCAGCTTGTGGACTCCGACCGCCGCGTAGCTGGTGGCGAGGTTGATCCACACCTCGGGGTTTTCGGGTTCGATGGCCGCCGCACGCATCAGAAGGTCGAGGGCCGGCTCTTCCCCCTCCCTGCCGCCTCCCTGCCGAAGAAGCGAGGCCTTGTTGGTGAGCGCGGCCACGTTGTGGGGATCCAAGGCGAGAGCGCGGTCGTAGGCAGCCATCGCCTCGTCGACGGGCGGCGGCGTCGTGCGCACGCTCTCCCCGAGGAGCGGCTCGAGGAGGGCCAGTCGATCCCTCGCCATCTCGGCCTGGAGCCTCTGCTCGGGCGTGGCCCGCCCGAGAAACATCCGGAAGGAGTGCACCGCGTCGGCGGGACGGTTCGCCTGTTCCTCGGCGAGGGCCTTGTTGAGCCAGGGGGCCGAGACCTCGGGGCGCAGGGCGATGGCCCTTTCGAGCGATTCGATGCTCTCCTCGAAGCGCTTCAAGACCCCGAGGGCCTTGCCACGGTCGCTCCACGAGGCGGGATGCCGCGGCTCCCCCGCGAGCGCGCGGTCGAAGCAGGCGACCGCGTCCTCGTACCGCTTCGCTTTGGCCAGCTCCGCACCTCGCGCGTGCCAGATCCGAGGGTCGTCGGGCCGACGGCGCAGGGCCTCGTCGAGGAGGGCCATCGCCTGGTCGGGGCGCCGAAGCTGGCGCAAAGCTTCGGCCTTCATGAGCCAGGCTTCCGTGAGATCGGGGGCAAGAGCGAGGGCGCGATCGAAGGCCTCGATGGCGTCCGGGAAGCGGCCGCGCGCGCCCTGCCGCGCCCCTGTCCCCAGCCAGCCCAGGCCGCCCCGTGGCGGCGCCGTCACTCCGGCCTGCTCGAGCTTGCGGACCTGCGCCTCCGCGTCCGCCTGGTTGGCCTCGTACCCCTTGCCGGCGAGGGCCACCACCTCACGGAACGAGGCGAGGGCCCGTGACTTCTGGCCGCTCAGCAGCTCGATGGCCCCCTTGTTGGACCAGCTCGCGATGAAGAAGGGGTCGCAGGCGAGGGCGCTCTCGTGGCACGCGATCGCCTCTTCGACCCTCCCGAGCTTGAACAGGGCGTTGGCTCGGTTGCCCAAGGCCGTGGCGTCGAAGGGGTCGAGCGCGAGCGCGCGCTCGAAGCAAGCCAGGGCTTCGGCGAAGCGTCCCCCCTGGAACTGGGCGTTGCCCTCGTTGTTCAGGTCGGACACGGTCGGACCCAGGGGCGGACGGACCCGGGGCGGCGCGGGAGGCGGCGCCTGGGGCAGCGAGACCGGACTGGCCACGGCGGGATTTGCCGTGGCCGCAGGGGGGCTGGGGCCTCCGAGCTCCGCGGCTGCGCGAAGCTCGCCCTGCTTCGGCGGGCCACCGCCCGACTGGAGATGCGTGAGCTGGCCGGTGTCGATGCCGTTCAAGAGCCACTGGGCTTCGGCGAACAGGCTGTCCCGGGGCGGGTCCAGCGAGAGGTAGCGCCGCAAAGACGCGCCCGCCTCCTTCGGCCGCGCGAGCACCAGCTCCGCCACCGCCCGGTTGTACCAGGGGCTCGCGGCCTTCGGGGCCAGGAGGTTGGCCTGCCTGAAACAGATCAGGGCCTCCTCGTAGCGCTGGAGCTGCACGAGCGAGTTGCCCTTGTTGTAGTGGGCGTGTGGGTCCCCGGGGTCGAGTCGCAGGGCCTCGTCGTAGCAGAGGAGCGCCTCGTCATGGCGTCCCATCTGTGCGAGGGTCGTGGCTTTGCCGACCCAGCGGCGGTGCGCATGGGGATCGAGGGCGAGAGCGCGGTCGTAGCAGGGGAGGGCCTCGGCGTAGCGGCCGAGCTCCAGCAGCTGGCCTGCCTTGTTGCCCCAGGCGAGCGGATCGCGGTCGTCGATGGCCAGCGCCTGGTCATAGGAGGCGATCGCCTCGTCGCGCCGCCCCAAGCCTGCGAGCGCGACCGCGCGTGCCTGCCAGGTCTCGGAGCTGCGGGCGTTCTGGCCGAGCGCAAGGTCGCAGTCGAGGAGCGCCTCGGCGAACCGGCCGGCGCGGGCGAGGGCGAGACCGCGGTTGGCGAAGGCGCTGTCGTAGCGGGGCCGCAGCTCCAGGGCCCGGGCGAAGGCCTCGAGCGCTTCCGCGTGGCGGCCGAGGTGGGAGAGAGCGTTGCCCCGGTTGTTGTGAAGGGCGCCTTCGTCGTCCCGGCCGGGGCCCTGGCGCAGCGCCTCGTCGTAGCAGGCAAGGGCGGCCTCGTGACGGCCCAGGCTCGCCAGGCTGATGCCCTTCTGGCAGAGCTCGGTGGCGGCGCTCCTCGCCTCTTCGGGAACGCTGACCGTCTCGCCCGTGCGCTCGCGCAAGAGGCGCTCGAGGTCGGCGCGCAGGGCCGCGAAGCCCGGGTAACGTGCCGCTCGACCTTTCTGCAGGCATCGCGCGATCATGGGCATGATCGGTGAGTCGAGAGGGGCAGGGGGCTCTGCTTCGTGCAGCCGGCGCATCGCGAGGAAGAAGCGCCGCGCCGCGTCGGGTCCGGGAGCGATGTGGGGCAGAAAGGGCAAGGACGCCGCGCGACGCCATCTGGTACAGCACGATGCCGAAGCTGTAGACGTCGCTGCGCTCGTCGCAGCTCGCCGCGTCCTGCGAACTGCTCGGGGGACATGTGGGTCGGGGTCCCGAACACGCGTCCCCGCCACCGTCCCGCCCATTCCCTCGACCTGCGCCGCCTTTGACGCCTCGGCCCCCGGCGCCACCACCCCCGCAATGCCGAAGTCGGTGATGCGCACTGCGCCGTCGGCGCCGAGGAGGATGTTCGCGGGCTTGATGTCCCGGTGACAGCGGATGCCGCGCGAGTACGCGTACTCCATGCCGTGGCAGAACTGGATGGCCCAGCGCAGCGATTGGTCGAGGTCGGGCGGGTCGCGCTCGAGGCGTCCTTGCAGGCCCGAGATGCCCCGCGCGTCGGGAGCGACGTACTCCATCACCAGGAGGAGGCGCCCGTGTTCTTCCTCCACGTAGTCGGCGCGGACCAGGTAGGGATGGCGGCCGAGGGCAATCCAGAGTTCGGCCTCCTTGCGGAAGAGCGCGCGCGTGGCGTCGTCGCGCAACCACTCGTCGCGAATGGTCTTCAGGGCATGAAGGGCTCCACTCCGCCGCGCCGAGACGAGGTAGACGATGCCGAAGCCGCCCTCCCCGAGGACTTCGAGGACGCGGTAGGCGTCGCCGATCGCATCACCGCGACGGTAGAGGCCGGGCAGCGCGGGCGGCGCGAGAGCGACGGCCGGCGGCGGGGCGGGGGCCAAGGGAGCGGGGGCGACCGCGGGCGCGGCGGACTCGGCGGGTGGGCCGGCTTGGACGACTCCGCAGAAGGGGCACTTCGGCGCCCGGTCGGAGACCCGTTTGCCACAACCCGAGCAGGAGATGAGCAACCGCGCGCCTCCGCGCCAAACCGCCGCGGCTATGGTAGCAGCCTGCCTACTCCTGAACCCAGACCGAAACGGAGCCGCCCTGGCAGCGGAACTCCCCCCAACCGTGCTCGTTCGTGAAGACGGCTTCCCTCACGTGCCCGGTGAGGTCGACGAATCGGGCGTTCGGCTTCCCCACCTCCATCCACTTCGTCCCCTCGGGCCCGTCGCTCAGGAGCACGGCCATGGCCTTCGGGTGCTCCGCGTCCCCCAGGCGGGTCCAGCCCACGCGGTTCCAGTGGTCGAAGTAGTCGTACTGAGGCCCGTGCCCGTAGGTCCGGCGCGCGCGCAGGAAGATGTCGATGAGGAAACGGTGCGAGGGCAGGGTCACCCGGTGGCGCTGGCCGTCCCGCCCGTAGTCCTCGTACTCGGCCCCGTAGTAGTCGGGGTGGAAGAGGCACGGGTACCCCTCACGCCGCAGCAGCGTGATGGCGTAGGCCAGCGGCTTGAACCAGGGAGCGACCGGGGACTCCAGGGCCTGGAGCGGCTGCGAGTCGTGGTTGTCGACGAAGGTCACGACCTGCGTGGGCCGGACCTTGGCCAGGGTCCCTTCGAGGATCCTGCGCATGTCGTAGCTGCTTGCCTCCCTGGCCCGCGTCGCGGAAGGCGTAGTGGAGAGGCACGTCGAAGACGCAGAGCCGGCCGCCCAGGCGGTCGAGGTACCAGTCCAGGGCTCCCACGTCCGGGGTCCAGTACTCGCCCACCACGAACAAGTCCCTCCCCGCGTGTTTCTCCATGGCATCGAGCCACTCCGGGAAGAACCAGGCCGCGATGTGCTTGACCGCATCGAGGCGGAACCCGTCCACCCCGGTCGTGTCGAGGTACCACTTGCCCCAGACCGTGACCTCGTCGCGCACCTCCTGGCTCTGGAAGTCGAGGTCTGAGCCCATGAGGAACGAGAAGTTGCCGTTCTCCAGGGCCACCTGGTCGTCGAAGGCCTTGCCCTCGAAGAGGTAGACGGTGTTCCTCTCGTCGGGGCGAAGCGCGTTGTAGTCGACGGCGTCGAAGTGGCGCCAGTGCCATTCGAAGCTCGAGTGCTGGCGGTTCCGCCCGGAAAACCGGAAATGCGTATAGGACTGGATGTCTTCGGGTGGGCCCTTGGGGCGCAAGCGGTCGTCCTGCGGGTAGGGGGTCGCCCGCGCGCTCTCCGCCGTATCGCCGCCCATGCGATGGTTCAGCACCACGTCTGCGTATATCTGGAGGCCGGCGCGCTGCACGGCACGCACGGCGTTCAGGTACTGCTCCTTCGTCCCGTACTTCGTGCGGACCGAGCCCTTCTGGTCGAACTCGCCCAGGTCGTACATGTCGTAGACGCCGTAGCCCACGTCGTAGCCGCCTCCGGTTCCCTTGTAGGCCGGCGGAAGCCAGACGCGCGGTGATCCCGGCCTCGGCGAGCTCGCTCGCGCGGTGGGCCACCTCGTCCCAGTGCGAGCCGTCGCCCGGCGTGTACCAGTGGAAATACTGCATCATCACGCCGTTCTCGAAAGCCATGGCCCGCCTCCGTCGCTGGTCTTGGGAGAGTACCCAGTTCACCTTCGGCGGTCGATATGCGGTAGAAAGGGGCGCCGCCACGGAGGTGCCACGGCCATGAGCGAAAAGAGAAACCTGGTGCTTGGCATCTTCGCGGGCCTCTTCGCGGCGCAGGCCGGGGGAACGCTGGCGGGACCGGTCGTCCCGGCGACCCCTGCCAAGGGAGGCGTCAGGATGGGCGAGGGCCGCCACACCTACGAGTGGGTCCCGGGCTGGCTGAAGCTGCCGCCGGGGATGAACGTCGGCCAGACGCACGGGGACGTCGTGGTCGACTCGCAGGACCGGATCTACTTCAGCGTCGACACCGGAAACGCAATCTTCGAGGTCGACACCGAGGGCCGCATCGCCAGGGTCTTCGGCCAGGCCCTGGGCGGCGGGGTGCACGGCATGCGGCTGGTCAAGGAGCCCGACGGTCGGGAGGTGATCTGGATCGCGCACTTGAACCGACACGAGGTCCTGAAGATCTCGCTCGACGGGGAGATCCTGATGACCATTCCCTTTCCCGACCAGAACGGGATGTACAAGGAGGCCAAGGAGTACGTCCCGACCGCGCTCGACGTGGCGCCGAACGGCGACGTCTACGTGGTGGACGGCTACGGCCGGAACTGGCTGCACCGCTTCAACGCCAAGGGCGAATACGTGCAGTCCTGGAACGGGACGGAGGGGGCGGGGCCGTTCCGCGAGCCCCACGGCGTGGGCCTCGACCTGCGGGGTGCGGAGCCGCGCGTGGTGGTGGCCGACCGGCGCAATCACCGCTTGCAGCGCTTCACCCTCGACGGCAGGTACGTCGACAAGGTGGAGAAGGATCTGCGTCTTCCCTCGAAGGTGGTGACGCGGGGCAAGGACCTGCTCGTCGTCGACCTCGACGGGCGGGTGACGATGTTCGACGAGAGTTACGAAGTGCTGGCGCAACTCGGCGACAACCCGAACCTCGAGCTGCGCGGGAAATACAACGTGCCTCCCTCGGCCTGGAAGGACGGCGAGTTCATCGCACCCCACGGTGCGGCCTGGGACTCGAAGGGCGACCTGTACGTCGCCGATTGGAACGCCTTCGGTCGCATCAGCAAGCTCGCCCGCGAACAGCCGGGGAAGTGAGCACGCCTACTCCGTCGAAGCGCCCTGGAAGCGGTCGTGCTCCTCGGCGAAGAGGACGTTGAAGCTCGTCAGGCTTCCGTAGCAGGCGGTGACATAGCCCTGCAGCCGCACCTTCTCCTCGTCCGGCAGGGCCGAGGCGTTGACCTGCTGCTCCAGGGTGCGCAGCCGATTCCGAAGCATCACGACCTTGTGGAAGAACGTCTCGATCGGCCAGGCCTTCTCCTGAAGCGCCGGGTTGCCCGGGCGCAGGACGAGGTGGCCGCCGCGCCACTTCTCCGCGGGCGCCACCGGCGTGAGGCCCGTTTCCTCACGGATGACCCGACGAAGCATCGCTTCGAGATCGGTCAGGCTGGTCTCGCCGGTCATGGGCTCGAATGTCCTTTCTCGTTCCGACACGAGGGCCAGGGGTTCCGGAGGCGTGCCCGCTCCGCGCGGCCGTTCGGCTCCTCCCCGGTAGTTGTGCTGGCTGCCACAGAAGTCACAAGAGACCCGCAAGGGCACACCCTGACCGTCGACCGCGATCACGGTGTGATCGCGGTCGGCCTTGCAGGCGCGACACAGATCCTCGACCGACTCGCCCGCACGTCGGCGCCGGGGCTCGCCCTTCGCTTCCAATAACCCCTACTTCGCCCCGGCTCGGTTCATGGGCAGACCCTACCATGGTCGCGCCACGGTGCAGCCTGTCCTGACCCCGGCGGATGGTGTAGGCTCCGAGGCCACTATGGCTGACCCGCTCTGGACCTCGGTCGACGAGTACGTCTCCTCGCTCTTCCTCCCCGAAGACCCGGCTCTCGATGCGGCCGTCGAGGCGACCGAGGCCGCGGGCCTGCCCGCCATCGCGGTGTCGCCGGCGCAAGGCAAGCTGCTCTACGTGCTTGCGCTGGCCATGCAGGCCCGGAGGATCCTCGAGATCGGCACCCTCGGCGCGTACAGCACCCTCTGGCTCGCCCGGGCCCTGCCGCCCGAGGGCCGACTGGTGACCCTCGAGCTCGAACCCACCCACGCCGACGTCGCTCGCGCGAACCTCGCGCGGGCGGGGTTTGGCGCCCAGGTCGAGGTGCGCCTGGGGCCGGCCCTCGAGACGCTGCCCCGCCTGGTCGAAGAGGGCGCGGGCCCCTTCGACCTCGTGTTCATCGACGCCGACAAGCCCGGGTACCCGCGCTACTGGCCGTGGGCGCTTCGCCTCTCGCGGCCGGGCACGCTCATCGTCGCCGACAACGTCGTCCGCGAGGGGGCGGTCGCCGACGCCGGCAGCGCCGATGCGAACGTGCAGGGCGTCCGCCGCTACCTCGAGTGCGTGGCCTCCGAACCCGGAGTCGCCGGCACGGTCCTTCAGACCGTGGGGGTGAAGGGCTACGACGGGCTGTCCCTGGCCGTCGTCACCAAGGACCGCGCGGGCCTGCGCTAGCTCGGCCGCCTCATCGAGTCGGCGCCCGGCCCAGGGCTTCGAACAGCATGCTTTTGAACCGGGGCACGTCGAGCTCCCAGCAGACGGTGACGTGAGGCTCGCGGGTCGCGGATTCGGCCGGCCATCCCGCCAGGCTCGCGAGTCCGCGCCGTACCACGTCGAGACCGTCGACCACCGTCATGCCTCGGGTGAGCGTGCCTTCGCACTCCACGTCCACGGCGTGGCGGCTCCTGCGGGTGGCGACCTTGGGGTCGAGGGCCACGGCCATGGCCACCGGATCGGGCAGACCGATGCCCTCCTCTCCGAAGAGGCGGCGGTTGGCCTCCATGGCGCTCGCGTTGCAGTCGATGGCGAAACGCGCGAGAGGTGTCTCGAGCGCGCGCACGGTCGCTACATCCCTGACGTCCAGGCAGGCCGGGCCTCGACACAGCTCCCACCCCACCATCTCGATGGGCATGCCCGAGCGAAAGCAGATGCGCGCCGCTTCGGGATCGCACCAGATGTTGTACTCGGCGGCGGGCGTGACGTTGCCGACCGTGCAGGCCGCGCCCCCCATCACGACACAGCGGCCGACGAGGCCCGCGATCTCGGGGGCCTGGAGCAGCGCGAGGGCGATGTTGGTGAGCGGCCCGAGGGTCACGAGGAGAAGCCCGGGGTTCGCGTGGATCGTGTCGATGAGGGTCCCTACCGCGTGACCGGGCGCGGGCGGCCTGCGCGGCGGCGGGTAGCCCTGGTCGCCGAGGCCGTCCTGGCCGTGGAAGAACTGCGCGGTGTGTGGTTCGCGTAGAAGCGGACGCGCGGCCCCTTCGAACACCGGCACCGAGGCGCCACACAGCTCCACCGTGAACCGCGCGTTGCGGCTGGCTTGGGGCAGGCCGACATTGCCGGCGACCACGGTGATGGCCAGGACGGTCACATCGCGGGCGCGCAAGGCCATGACGAGCGCGACTGCGTCGTCCGATGCGGTGTCCGTGTCGACGATCATCACCCGGGGCATGGCCACCTCGCTGGCGCAACGCTAACTCGGACCATGGCGCGTCACAATGCCGCGCGGCCGGTAGAATTGCCTCGCCCATGCCTGCGCCTACGATGACGCTTCGCGTCAGCGCCCTGTGGCGCTATCCGGTGAAGACCCTGGCCGGCGAGCGGCTGGAGGCGGCCAATCTCGTACGTGCCGGGATCCCCGGCGATCGCATCGTTCACGTGCGCGGCCCCGAAGGGGTACGCACCTCACGGCAGCATCACCACCTCCTGGGACTCCACGGGTCGCTCGGGCCCGACGGCCAGCCGCTCGTCGACGGTTGGCCCTGGCGGAGCCAGGAAGCCCTCGACCTGGTTCGGGCCGCGGCCGGCGATGACGCGTGGCTCGAGGCCTACGAGGGGCCGGAGAGATTCGACATCCTGCCCCTGCTCGTGGCCACCGATGGCGCCGTGGCCGCCTTCGGGCGTGACGTCCGCCGTCTGCGCCCCAACATCCTCATCGGCGGGGTCCCGGGGCTCGACGAGACCCACTGGCCAGGCGGGCAGCTGCGGATCGGGGAAGCAGTGGTGGGACTGGACTCGCTTCGCCCGCGATGCCCCATGACCACCGTCGATCCCGACACCCTCGAGCGGGATCCGGAGGTGCTGCGCGACATCGGTCGCCGCTTCGGGGGGCGTCTCGCGCTCAATGCGGAAGTGCTCCACCCCGGCGTGATCCGGGTCGGCGATGCAGTGAGGCTCGTGCCACCGGGACGCTGACGTCGGCCCCCCTGCGCCGGTCGTGCGAGAATCCCCGGCGCGTGGCGCGATGACTGGAGGGGCGACTCCCATGAGGCTGTTCTTGCCGACGTTCGCGGCCGTCCTCGCGTGTGGCGGCGCCTCTGCGGAGAGCCGCTGGACGGAGTTCCGCGGCCCCTCCGGCACCGGGCACTCCGACTCCACCGGCCTGCCGCGCGAGTGGGCCGAAGGCAGCAACGTGGCCTGGAAGACGACGATCCACGGCCGCGGCTGGTCGTCCCCGGTGGTGCTCGGAACGCAGGTGTGGCTCACCACCGCCACCCTGGACGGGAAGGTCCTCTCGGTCCTGGCCCTCCGCAAGGACGACGGCCGGGTGCTCTTCGACCAGAAGGTCTTCGAAGTGGCCGAGCCCCAGGACACGCGCCAGTACAACAGCTACGCGTCGCCCACCCCGGTGATCGAGGAGGGGCGGGTCTACGTCCACTTCGGAAGCTACGGGACCGCGGCCCTCGACACCGCGACCGGCAAGGTCCTGTGGACGCGGCGCGACCTCCCCTGCAACCACTGGCGGGGACCGGGCTCGTCGCCGATCCTCTACAAGGACCTCCTGATCGTGCATCTGGACGGCTACGACCTCCAGTACGTCGTGGCCCTCGACAAGAAGACGGGACGGACCGTCTGGAAGGCCGACCGCACCCACGACTTCGGCACCGACGACGGCGACCAGAAGAAGGGGTTCGCCACCCCGATCGTGATCGAGGTCGGCGGGAAGCCTCAGCTCATCAGCCCGGCGGCCAAGGCCGTGGTGGCCCTCGATCCACTCACCGGCCGCGAGCTCTGGCGTGTGCGCTACCCCCAGCATTCCGCGGCCGCGCGGCCGCTCTTCGCCCACGGTCTCGTGTACGTGGACACCGGCTTCGGCAAGGCCGACCTCCTGGCCATCCGTCCGGATGGGCGTGGCGACGTAACCGACACCCACATAGCCTGGAAGGTCACGCGCGGTATCGGTGCGAAGCCCTCGCCCGTGCTCGTGGGCGACCTGGTGTACGCGGTCTCCGACGCGGGCGGGGTCGTGACCTGCCTCGACGCGAAGACCGGGGCCGAGGTCTGGCAGCACCGCGTCGGCGGCGGCGGCCACTCGGCCTCGCCCCTCTTCGCGGACGGTGCGATCTACTTCTTCGCCGAGGACGGATCGGCCGTCGCGATCGCCCCCGGCCGAGAGTACCGCGAGCTCGGCCGCGGCGCGCTCGCCGAGAAGGGCGTCATGGCCACGCCGGCCATCGCCGACCGCGCTGTATTCGTCCGCACCGAGTCACACCTGTACCGTCTCGAGGCTCGTCCGTAGGCCTCCGGTACAAAATCAGGCCACTGCTTCGTGCTCGTACAGGTACTTTTGGAAGCCGGAGAACACCCGCCCGATTTCGTCCGGTCGGCCCAGATCCGCCACGGCATCGGCGATGGAGTCACGGTACCGGAGCTTCAACAGCGGCGTGAGCTTCTCCTGGTCCAGCTCCTCCACACCCACGCTGACGTAGTGGGACAGTACGAAGTCCAGAAAGACCTGCTGCTTCCGGTTGAAGTTCGCGCTGATACCTACCCTGGCGCGCGAGGCGCGATCCTCGCGCGTCACCGGCGCCAACGCGTAGGCAACGTGGGCCAGCACGTCGAAAAGGTCGCTCTTCTCCGCGTCGATGATCTTCTGCATCTCGGCCAGTTGTTCGCCGCCGAACCCCTTCTCGGCGAGACCCTGCAGGAGTTTTCGCCGCGTCTCGGGCTCACTCCAGAGGGCGCGTAACTCAGCCTCGTCCCTGAAGAACTCCGGCAGTTTCCCGAACAGCATCTCCATGAACTGCTGCGCGGACATCGGCGTGCCGTCGGGGTGCCAGAACGTCGTGCACATCATGTGTTGGATCGTGCGGGCCTTGCCGTCGCCCAGCTTGACCTTCACCCGCTGCCGGCCGGGACCGGGTTCGGGCCCGGGGCCAGGCGGCAAAGGCCCTCCGGGCGGCGGCTCGACAATGTGCTCCTTGAGTTCCGGCGCCATCGGTTCGCCATCCCACTCGGGGTCATTGAAGTGGTGGTGCGCCTTCACGAAGTCGTAGATCGTGAAGTAGTCCTTTCCGTCGTAGAGCCGCGTGCCCCGCCCGATGATCTGCTTGAACTCGATCATCGACTTGATGGGGCGCATCAGCACGATGTTGCGGATGTTGCGAGCGTCCACGCCCGTGGAGAGCTTCTGGGACGTCGTGAGGATCGTCGGGATCGTCTTCTCGTTGTCCTGGAAGTCGCGCAAATGCTGCTCGCCCAGCTCCCCATCGTTGGACGTGACGCGCTGGCAGTAGTTGGGATCGCTGCTCGTCTTAGTCTGGTTGACGAGGTCGCGTACGGCCAGCGCGTGATCCTGCGTCGCGCAGAACACCAAGGTCTTCTCCGCCTGGTTGATCTGCTCCATGAAGAGCTTCACCCGATCCGCCAGGAAGAGGATGCGCGGTCGCCGACTCGGCTCGCGGCTCAGGTTCCAACGGCTGTGGAACAGCTTCCAGGCAATCTGAAAGGCGATGAAGGTCTTTCCCGTGCCGGTGGCAAGCGTCAGAAGGATCCGTGGCTGGTCCTCGGCGATGGCCTCCATCACCCGCTCGACGGCGATGTCCTGGTAGTAGCGGCTGGGGTGCGAGCCCCCCTTGTCCTCAAAGGGCACCGTCGCGAACCGGTCGCGCCAGGCGTTCGCCTTCGCGAACGTCGTCGACCACATCTCGTCCGGCGAAGGATAGCGCGCGACCTCGCCTTCCTTGCCCGTCTCCATGTCGACGCCGTAGATGCCCTGCCCGTTGGTGGCATACGCAAAGCGCAGGGCCATCTTCCCCGCGTAGCCCTTGGCTTGAGCCACACCCTCCGTCAGCGGCCGGTCCAATGCCTTGGCCTCGACCACGGCCAGCTTCCGGTTTCGATACACCAGCACGTAGTCGGCCTGGTGCGACCTCCCCCGTCGCCCTAGGCCCTCGATCCGCCCCGGCGTGATCGGATACTCCCGCAGGACCCGGCTGCCCCTCGACCACACCCCAACCCGCGTCCTTCAAGGCGGGGTCGATGTGCTCGGCCCGGGTCTCAGCCTCGTTCATCGCGGTTCGGGCCAGGCACCGACTCTGACGACCTGCCCAGGCGTGATGGCTCCGAGCGCCGCCTGGACATCAGGAATGGGAGTCGTGCCCAGCCACGTCCTTGGCCTGCTCGAGAGCGGCCACCGTCTGGTCGCGGCTCACCGTGGGCGGCACCCGTGTGCCCACGAAGACGAGCGTGCCCCCGAGAATGTCGGGGTCGCTATGAACCACCCCGCCCCTCCAAGTCGTCAAGCCCATGTTCGGCAGCGCCGAGGCGGCCCGCTCGGCGATCAACTCGGGCGCGGTCTTTCCCGTGGCCGCAAAATGCAGCTTGTTCTGCACCACCTGAAAGAACGCCTGCGTCTCCGGCTCGGAAGGCGAGTAGTCGGCGGCCAAGGCCAGGATCTCCCGCACCCGCAAATAGACTCGCCTCTCGCTCGCCCGGATATCCCGGATGCGTTCGAGCAGCTCATCGAAATAGTCCGTCTGACCCTTGCCTGGCGGGTTCTTGAGCCGCTCGTCGTCCATGGTGAAACCCTTCACCAGGTATTCGCTCAACCGAGCCGTAGCCCATTGCCGAAACTGCGTCCCGCGGGAACTCCGCACGCGGTAGCCGACAGCTAGGATGGCAGGCAGGCTGTAGTAGCGAAGCCGCCTCGAGACGTCGCGGGCGCCCTCCTGGCGAACTTGTAAGGATTCCTTACAAGTTACCTCCTCCGACAACTCGCCCTCGCCAAAAATGGCCTTCAGGTGAATGGTTACGTTCTGGGGCGTGATCTGGAACAACTCAGCGATGAGCGCCTGCGTCAGCCAGATCGTCTGATCCTCGAACCGGCACTGAATGCGCGTGCGGCCGTCCCCCGTCTGGTACAGGATGATGCTCGATCGCGACGCCTCGTTGTCGGACATCAGGTTTCCTGGAGCTGACCGTTCAGGGTTGGTGCGGGCTGGGCATTCGTGTCCGTTGCGCGCTCAAGTGAGTCAAGCATGAGCCAAGTTATCGTTCCAGTGCGTCTCCAGTTGGCGGGCAAAGGCCTGGTGCACGAGCGATTGCTTCAAGGCATTGTTACCTTCGTCCGCTTTCGTCTCGCCACTAGCTATGTCATTCCTTCCCATCACACATCTGCGTGTCCGCCGAACACAGGTTGGGCTGCGACCGCGTTTCTCCTCTGACAGTCCAGGGAAAGATGACCGGCGCGCGCCTGGCCTCTAGCGTACAACGCTGGGATGCTCGGGGAGGTCCACGCCAGAGCCTGTTGTAGGGCGATCCCGAGCACCCCATGACGTCGGGCACCGGAATGACGAATCCTGCACAAAGAGCTCGGGCCGCGGCAGACGTTGAGAGGTCTGCCGGCAATCGGGAGTCTCGAAGAGCCCTACTCCATCCCCCCCGCCCCCACGATCGCCTTCCAGTTGAGGATGGCGTTCCAGACCAGGCGGTGGTCGCCGCGGTTCAGGTCGCGGTGGAGCGGGTTGAAGTTGAAGGCCACGACGTGGCCCTTGCCCGCGCGCAGGTCGAGGATCGCGGGGCGGTGGACGAGACCCGCTTCGCCCCAGGCCTGGCCACTGACCACGAGAGGGGCGCCACTGTCGTCGCCCCATTCGAGCACGATCCCGCTGCGGTCTTCGGGTCCGTCGAGGCACGAGGTGCAGTAGGCCATGCGGAGCCAGCGCAGCGGCGCGTCGTAGAGCGGGAAGTTTTGCCGGAAGACGTGCGTGCGCGCGGGGTAGCCGTAGGCAATCGGGTGTTCCGGGCGAGCGAAGCTGACGCGAAGGTGCGAGCCGGGGGTGCGCGTCTTCGACCCCTGAGCAGCCGCGGCCGAGTCCTCGCCACCGCCCTGGCTGCTTCGAGGCACGCCACCGGACGCGCGACGCACGCCGCGCACGAGGCCGCCCTCGAGGGCCAGGGCGCTCCCGCTGCCCAAGGTCACGAGCAGGCCGCCGTCTTCGACGAAAATCTGCAGCTGCGCGAGGCCCGCCCAGCCGATGCCGCCGGTGATGTCGTCCGACTCCGCGGGCGTGCCGTGGCTTGGGGTCTGCGCGGTCTTCTTGAAAGGCATGGGCCCCCACTGCTTGGGCAGCCCGTGGATCTGCTCGGCCAGCTCGAGGTCGACGTGGCCGTAGAGCAGGGCGTCCACCTTCTCGCGTAGGCGGCCGGCACGGATGTCCTCGTCACGGATGTAGGTGTAGGGCACGCGGCGCTGGTCGAGCGAGTAACGGATCCAGCCGATCGAGTCGGTGTCGGCCCAGGGCACCCAGACCCCGAGGCGTGGCGAGGGCGCGTCGTGGCGCGGCACGTCGGGGGCCGCGGCCACGCTCGTGAAGTCGAGGCTCAGCTCGTCCGCGACGGCGCGCAGGGTCGGGGCGAGGCCGTCTTGCTCCGGGAAGATCCAGGAGCCGGCGGGAAAGTCGATGCCGGCGGCGCGGAAGGCGCGTTCGGCGACCTCGGCACGGAAGCCCCCCAGGCGGTACCGGGCGGCGAGCAAGGACTCCTGTCCGGTGTCCTTCATCAGGAACACGGGCCCCGCACCGACGACGGCACCCGGTGGCCGAGGCGCCTCGCGTAGAGGCGGCGACAGGGTCAGGTTCTTCACCGAGGCGTCGGCGATCGGTATTGCCGCGAGCCGGTAGTGCGGAGGAAAGGCCCAGGAGATGTCGTCGTAGGGCTCCCCGCCGGTCTTCGGAAACCGCTGCGGAGTGAGCAGGTCCACGGCGTAGTTGCGATAGGGCTGGTCGAGCCGCACCACGTAAGAGCCCTTCGGGAACTGGCCCTCCTTCAGGCTCAGGGGTGCGATGGCCCGCGAGACCTCGATACGCTGGTCGAGGAGCCGGCCCACCATCTGCGCGACCCGAAGCCGATCGCCCTGGTCTTCGGGGATCACGAAGGCATAGGGCGCCTCATCCTGCCCCTTGCGCCAGGAGTGGTAGCCCTTCGTGTAGAAGCTCCGGAGCATCTCCTTGGGGGTCTGGGCCACACGGTCGAGGGCGGCGAGGACCCCGGTCTCGGTGTAGTTCACGTTGTCGCGCGCCGACCAGATGAACTCGCGCGGCGGAGGCAGGGGCCGGTACCACTCCATGGTGGTCGACGAAGGGTCGAGAGTGCGCCGTAGCGGTCTCCGCGGTCGCATTCCCCCACGTCTCGTATCCGCGCCCCAGGCTGTTGTGGTTCATGGCCACCGAGTCGAGGTAGTGATGGCCGAAGCCCTCGCCGAAGTTCCAGGTGGAAACCCCGGGCATGCCCAGAGCGGTCAGGGTCCGCACCTCGTGGAAGCTCAGCTCCAGGAACTCGCCGTGGGTGATGGGGTCGATGTGGGGATTGTAGGGACCGGTGCCGTTCCAGGTGAGCAGGAGCCCGACCGCCTCGTGGAGGTCGTGGACCACGGTGGGATGCCACTCGTGAAACATCCGGTGGACCGCCTTCGTGGTCTCGTGCACCTGCTGGTGCGTGTCGCGGTTGATGTCCACGAACGCGTACTTCGACCAGTAGGGCGGCGACTGCCGAGGGAGCGCGCCATAGTCGGTCTTGCCCTTGAGGAAGCGGTAGAACCACTCCACGACCTTGTCGCGGCCGTCGGGGTTCGACACCGGGTTGATGAGGACGACGACCTGCTCGCGGATGCGGCGGATCATGGGCTGCTCGGAGACGGCGAGACGATAGGCGAGCTCCAGCATCGCTTCGGTGGAGCCGGTTTCGTCGGAGTGCAGCGCCGCGTTCAGGTAGTAGACGGGTCGCGTCGATTCGATGAGCTTCTCGGCCGCGGCGGGATCGGTCTGGCGCGGATCGGCGAGGGCGGCGGTGGCCGCCTTCTGGCGATCGAGGTCCCGGATGCCGGCTTCATCCGCCACCGCCAGGGTCACGATGTCTCTCCCTTCCTCGCTCCGGCCGATGGTGAAGAGCTTCACGCGCGGCGAGGCGGCAGCCAGGGCGCGGAAGTAGCCCTCCGCCTTGGCCGTGTCGGCCAGCTCGCCCGGGGCGCCCGCGATGCGGCCCAGGAAGTCGCGGGGTGACGGCACGCTCGCCGACTCCGGCAGGTAGCTGACCCAGGGCGAGAGGAAGCGCGCCTCCGTCGTGGCCGCCGCGATGGCTTCGATCGAACCCGGCTCGGCCACGTCGGGGGCAACCTCGGCGCTGTCCGGGGGCGACAGGGCGAGGAGCAAGGCGAGGGCGGCTAGGGTCATCGAGGCCTCCGGTCCTCGCGCGGCAGCCTTTCAGAGCGTGAACCGCCGGGCCCGCGAGCGGCGCGAGTCTACTGTGCTTTGTGGCGGATCTCGCGCGAACGGGCGCGCGCGGCGGTCAGGCGGAAGCGGGCGAGGCGCCGAGCTCGCGGAGGAACCGCAGGTGTGCGCCCAGGGCGTCTCGAAGCGTCGGGTAGGCCGAGTAGCGCACGCCGAACTCGCGGCAGACCGATTCCACGATGGGGGCCATCGCCGGGTAGTGCACGTGGGCGACCTGCGGGAACAGGTGGTGCTCGATCTGGTAGTTGAGGCCGCCCAGGTACCAGGTGACGAGCCAGTGGCCCCGGGCGAAGTCCACCGAGGACTCGACCTGGCGCCGTGCCCAGGAACGCGCAGAGGCGGCGCCGGACGCGGCTTCGGGAACGCAGTGCGCGAGCTGGAACACGACGCTCAAGGTGAGGCCCAGCACGAAGACACAGCCGAAGTAGGTGACGAGCACCATCGGCAACGGGTGTCGGAGGAGGGGGATCGCGAAGGCCCAGGCGAAGAAGAGGACCTTGCCCCCCAAGAACACCGCGAGCTCGCCGCCGCGGGGCCGCGGGAATTGGCGCACGCCGACCCGGCCATGTGCGAGAAACGCGAAGTCGTCGAACAACTGCCACTTGACCGCAAGAAACCCGTAGAGCGGCCACATGTACAGCCATTGGAAGCGATGGAAGAACCTGCGGGGTTGGGCCACGGCCAGCCGCGCGAGCCCTCCCGTCTCGATGTCGTCGTCGACCCCCGGGACGTTGGGCCAGGTGTGGTGCAGGAGGTTGTGCTTGCGGTGCCAGACGTACGAGCTTCCCCCGAGCAGGTCGAGGCTCCGGGCCATCAGGCGATTGACGCGGCGATCCAGCGAGTACGAGCCGTGGCCGCCGTCGTGCATGACGTTGAAGCCGATACCGGCCATGGCCAGGGCCAGGGACACCGCGAAGAGCGCCGCCGTCCACGGTTGGTCGGCCACGAAGACGAGAAGGACGTACGAAGCCACGAGCCAGGCGAAGAGGGTCGCGGTCTTGGCGTGGGCCGCGGCGGTCCCTCCCGTTCTCGACCCCAGGGGCCCGAGGTCCGACGCGGTCGCGGGGTGCGAGGCGGCGAGGCTCCCCGAGGGCGTGCCGAACGACTCGAAGTGCGCGCGGACGCGGCGCCGCAGCTCGGCGTGGAACGCCTGGTCCGGTCCCGAGTGCCGGTCGCGCTCGGCCAGACAATCGTCGATCGACAGATCAATCATGTTTTCCTGGGGGCAGACCGCGTGGCCAAGCAATGCTACAACCGCCGTGAGCCTCTGTCATGCCCGCGCGAGGATGGGCGCCCGGCGGGTGGCGGTTGACAGGGTCCGGTCCAATAGTCTACTGTTCCGATCGAGATTACGATGAAGATTTCCAACCGCGGGCTCTACGCCCTGAAGGCCCTTACCCACCTGGCGGAGTCCTACGAGCGCGGCCTCGTGAAGATCCACGAGATCGCGGACGAGGAGCAGATCCCCGAGAAGTTCCTGGAGGGGATCCTCGTCACCTTGAAGAACGCTCGCATCGTGGCCAGCCAGCGGGGCCGCGAGGGAGGCTATCGACTGCGGCGGGCCCCGGGCGAGGTGCTGATCGGCGAGGTGGTCCGCATCGTCGACGGCCCCCTGGCACCCTTCGGCGACGCGGTGGAGCTGGCCTACCGGGTCAAGACCGAGCCGCGACACGCCGGGCTCTTCGACCTGTTCCTGGACGTGCGCAACGCGGCCGCCGCCATCCTCGACCACACGAGCCTCGAGGATCTCGTCGCCCGCAATCGCCGGCTCCGGGCCCAGAAAGGCCGCGCGCCCAAGGGGCGGGCGTGAGCGGCGGCCCATGTCTATCAAACCTATAGAAGTACCACAATCGTCCGGGAGACCGCCCTTCAAGCGCCACAGCGTCCTGCCCGGCTTCGGCCTCGCCCTCGGCTTCACCCTCTTCTACCTTAGCCTGGTCGTCCTCATCCCGCTCTCGACCCTCTTCTGGAAGAGCGCGGGCCTCGGCCTCTCCGGCTTCTGGGCGGCGGTGACCGCTCCCCGGGTGGTGGCATCCTACGAGCTCACCTTCGGGGCCTCGTTCGCGGCGGCCGCCGTCAACGGCGTCTTCGGCCTGATCGTGAGCTGGGTGCTCGTCCGCTACCCTTTCCCGGGCCGGCGCCTGGTGGACGCGCTCGTGGACCTGCCCTTCGCGTTGCCCACCGCGGTCGCGGGGATCGCCCTCACCACGGTCTACGCCCCCAACGGCTGGCTCGGCGCTCCCCTGGAGAAGGCCGGGATCAAGGTCGCCTTCACGCCCCTGGGCATCACCCTGGCCCTCACCTTCATCGGCCTTCCCTTCGTGGTCCGTACCCTCCAGCCCGTCCTGGAGAGCCTCGACCCCGAGGTGGAGGAGGCGGCCGCCAGCCTCGGAGCCAGCCGGCTACAGACGGTGCTCCGCGTGGTCCTGCCTGCGCTCTTCCCGGCCTGGATCACGGCCTTTGCCCTGGCTTTCGCGCGTGGCCTCGGGGAGTACGGCTCCGTGGTCTTCATCGCCGGCAACATGCCGATGAAGACGGAGATCACTCCCCTGCTCATCATCACCAAGCTGGAGCAGTACGACTACGCGGGCGCCACCGCCATCGCGGCGGTCACCCTCCTGGCTTCGTTCGTCATCCTCCTGGCCATCAACCGCCTCCAGTCCTGGAGCGCGCGACGGGCCACGGCGCACTGAGCGTGGCCACCCTGGCCGTTCGCACCCGCTCCGTCACCACGCGCGCCACTGGCGAGCCGATCCTGGTGAAGGTCTGCCTGGTCGGCGTGGCCCTCGCCTTCCTCGGCCTCTTCCTGGTCGTGCCTCTCGTCGCGGTGTTCCACGAGGCGCTGGCCAAGGGCGCCGCCGCTTATGTCGACGCCCTGCGCGAGCCCATGGCCCTGGCGGCGCTCCGGCTCACCCTCCTGGTCGCAGGCGTGGCGGTGCCCCTCAACCTGCTCTTCGGCGTGGCCGCGGCCTGGGCCATCGCGAAGTTCGACTTCTGGGGCAAGAACGCGCTCTTGACCCTGATCGACCTGCCCTTCGGCGTCTCCCCCGTGATCTCGGGCATGATCTTCATCCTCCTGTTCGGACGACAGGGCATCCTCGGCCCCTTCGTGGAGGCCCACGGGATCAAGATCGTGTTCGCGGTTCCCGGGCTGATCCTGGCCACCCTCTTCGTGACCTTCCCCTTCGTGGCGCGCGAGCTCATCCCCCTGATGCAGGCCGAGGGCACGGAGGAGGAAGAAGCCGCACGGGTCCTGGGCGCCTCGGGCCCGCAGCTCTTCTGGCGAGTCACGGTGCCGAACATCAAGTGGGGCCTGCTCTACGGCGTGATCCTCTGCAATGCGCGCGCGATGGGCGAGTTCGGGGCGGTCTCCGTGGTCTCCGGGCACATCCGTGGCAAGACCAACACCCTGCCCCTGCACGTGGAGATCCTCTACAACGAGTACAACTTCCAGGCCGCGTTCGCCGCCGCGTCCGTGCTCGCCTTCCTGGCCCTCGTGACCCTGATCGCGAAGACCGCGGTCGAATGGCGGTCGGCGAGCAGGCTCGGGCCGCACGCGGAGGACTCCGATGTCCATTGAGGTCAAGGGCGTCACCAAGTCGTTCGGCTCCTTCGTGGCGGTGAACGAGGTGAGCCTCCGGGTACCCACGGGCGAGCTCGTGGCCTTGCTCGGCCCCTCGGGATCGGGCAAGACCAGCCTCCTGCGCATCATCGCGGGCCTGGAGCGGGCCGACCAGGGGCAGGTGCTGTTCGAGGGCGAGGATGCGACGGTGCGCGACGTGCGCCACCGCGGCGTGGGCTTCGTGTTCCAGCACTACGCCCTCTTCCGCCACATGAGCGTGTTCGAGAACGTGGCCTTCGGGCTGCGCGTGCGGCCTCGGCGGACGCGCCCCTCGGAGGACGCGATCAAGGCGAAGGTCACGGACCTGCTGAAGCTGGTGCAGCTCGACTGGCTCGCCGACCGCCAGCCCTCCCAGCTCTCGGGCGGACAGCGCCAGCGCGTGGCCCTGGCTCGGGCCCTCGCCGTCGAGCCCAAGGTGCTGCTGCTCGACGAGCCGTTCGGGTCTCTCGACGCGAAGGTGCGCCAGGAGCTGCGGCGTTGGCTAAGGCGCCTGCACGACGAGATCCGGGTCACCAGCGTGTTCGTGACCCACGACCAGGAAGAGGCCCTGGAGGTCAGCGACCGCATCGTGGTGATGAACAAGGGCCGGGTCGAGCAGATCGGCACCCCGCAAGAGGTCTTCGACCACCCCGCCACGCCTTTCGTGATGGGCTTTCTCGGGAACGTCAACATGTTCCACGGGCGGGTCGAGAGCGGCCGCGCCCACCTCGGGCCCCTGTCCGTGGACTACCCCGAGCACGCCGAGTCCGGTCCCCGCGAGGCCCAGGGCTTCGCGCGGCCCTACGAGCTCACCCTCGCGCGCGCGGAGGCGGGAGACGGATTCTGGGCCACGCTCCGGCACGTCACTCCGGCGGGAGCCGTGATCAAGCTCGAGCTCGAGCACGGTGACCAGCGCCTGGTGCAGGTCGAGACCACACGCGATGCCTTCGAGGCCCTCCGCCCGATCGTGGGCGAGCGCTTCTACGTGAAGCCGCGACAGGTCCGCATCTTCGTCGAGCCACGAGACGCGACGCCGGCCTCTCTCGTTCCGCCGGACTAGCGCGGCCCCGCCGCACGGCAGGCCAAGCGGCAGGCCCAAGCGCTTGACAGCACGACTCCTTGGCGTAGCGTGGCGGTACCCATGTGGAGGCGGGCATGAGAGCACATCGTCTACTCGTCGTGCTGACGGGCGTCAACGCGCTGTTCATGGCCGTGTCGCTCACCCAGGCCAACCGCCTGTCCGCCGCGGGCGACGCCGACACCGTGCGCGCGAGGACCATCGAGCTCGTGGACCAGCAGGGGCGAGTTCGTGCCCAACTGAAGGTCGAGCCTGACGGCGAAGCCGTGTTCCGACTTCGCGACACCCGGGGCGAGGTCCGGGTCAAGCTGGGCGCCGGCGGAGATGGGTCGGGCCTGGTGCTGCTCGATGGAGCGACCGAGCCCGGCATCCACATGCTGGCCAAGGACAGTGGAACGAGCCTGACCCTGACGAGCCGGGGCGGACAGCGCCGGGTGATCGTGCCCTAGGCGCCACCCTCCTCGAGAGAAGGAGCGGCGGGCGGCCGGACGAACGACCACGAGTGTGGGAGACTGAGGGGTTTTGACGGCAAGCCCACCCCCACCCCCGACTCCTCTCGCGAGCGACCGGCTGCGGCATCGCTTCGCCCCCCACGTGCGCGAGCGGGGCCTGCGGTACCACCTCCGCGGGGCCGTCCGCATCACCCACGCCGACGCGTCTGGCATCACGGCCACGGTGCAGGGGACGAGGCGGTACCTGGTGGCCCTGGGCTTCGACGCAGACGCGCTCGAAGTCTCGTGTACCTGCCCGGCCTTTGGCGCCGGCCCCTGCAAGCACATCTGGGCGACCATCCTCCGGGCCGAGGCCTCCGGGCTCCTGGATTCCCGTCGCACCGGGCCCCGGGTCGACCTCGGGACCGACTCCGGAATGGTGCTCGCACCCGAAGACTACGACGACCTCGGGGACGACCTCGTCCCCGCCTTCGACCTCCAGGGACGGGCGCGGCCGGCCGGCGGCGCCCTCGCACGGCGTGAGTCCTGGCGCGATCGGCTCGACCTCGCGGCCGCGAGCCTCCCCCCGGCCAGTGCGCCGGAGCCGGCTGGCAGCCAGATCGTGTACATCGTGGACGTGCCCACGACGCTCGCCGGCGGTGTGCTCGCCGTGGAGGTGGCTCGGAGACGGCAGTCGAAGGCCGGAACCTGGGGTGCACCGGGGTCCGTGCGATTGGGACTCGACGCCATCCCTCGTCTGCCCGACCCCGCGGACCGCGAGCTTCTCGCGCTCCTGGGCGGCGCGCAGGACTCGCCCTACGCGTTTCCTGGAGGAAACGCCCCGACCTTGTACCGGCTCCACAACGGCCTCGACCAGTGGCTCGTCCCCCGCCTGTGCGCCTCCGGCCGCTGCCTGCTCCGGCGCGACAGCACCACACCCCTTTCGGACCTGGCCTGGGATCCGGGCGCACCCTGGGAGTTCTGGCTCGAGATGCGCAAAGGCGACGGGCACTACCTCGTCGACGGTCACCTTCGCCGCGGCGACGAGCGGCGCACGCTCGACGAGCCTCACCTGCTCGTGGACCGGCTGGTCTTCTTCGAGGGCAAGGCGGCGCGCTTCGATCACGCGCACTCGATGCCCATCCTTGCCGACCTCAGGCGGCGGGGCGCGATCAAGGTGCCGCGGCCGCACGCTACCCAGGCCCTCGAGCGCCTGCTCCGGCGACGCGATCGGCCGCGCCTCTGGCTCGACCCCGAGCTGCGTCTCGAGGAGAGCCAGGGCGTGCCCGCCCCTCACCTGGTGGTGAAGGCCTCCCCCAACGACTGGAGCGACCGGCTGCCCTGCACCTTGAGCTTCGACTACGCCGGTACCCTCGTGCCCGCGACCAACCCCAGCTGGTGTGTGCCGAAGATCGCCGAGCGCAGGCTCGTGATCCGCGATCGCGCGCGGGAGGCCGCGGCCACCGGCCGTCTCCAGGAGCTCGGCTTCCGGCGGGCGGGCGGCGCGCAGGGGACGGGCGAGCTTCAGCTCTCGCCGCGGCACCTGGCGCGCGCGGTTCGGGCGCTCCTGGCCGAGGCCTGGCACGTCGAGGCCGAGGGCAAGCTCTACCGGTCCGCGGGGGCGGTCCGGATGGAGGTCGTCTCCGGCATCGACTGGTTCGACCTCAAGGGCGAAGTGGAGTTCCAGGACGCCTCGGTCTCGCTGCCCGCGGTGCTGGCCGCGCTGCGGCGAGGCGAGACCACGATCGCCCTCGGCGACGGAACGGTGGGCATGCTGCCCGAGGAGTGGCTGAAGCGCTACGGTCTCCTCGCCTCGCTCGGCTCTCCCGAGCAGGGCGCGCTGCGCTTTCGGCGCGGCCAAGCGGCGCTGCTCGACGCGCTGCTGGCCGCCCAGCCGGACGTGGCCCAGGACGAAGGCTTCGCCCAGGCGCGCCAGGCGCTCCGCGCCTTCGACGGGATCCGGCCCGCCGACCAGCCCCCGGGCTTCGTGGGCCAGCTTCGGGAGTATCAGCGCCAGGGCCTCGGCTGGCTCTTCTTCCTCGAGCGCTTCGGTTTCGGCGGATGCCTCGCCGACGACATGGGCCTCGGCAAGACGATTCAGGTACTGGCGCTCTTCGAGGCGCGCCGCGCGGCCCGCGGCGAGGAGCAGGGCCCCTCGCTGGTCGTGGTCCCGCGCTCGCTCGTGTTCAACTGGAAGGACGAGGCGGCCCGGTTCGTCCCGCGTCTGCGGATCCTCGAGCACATCGGCCCGGGGCGCGCGAAGGAGGCAAAGGGCTTTGCCTCTGCCCATCTCGTGCTCACGACCTACGGGACCCTTCGGCGCGACATGCTGCTGCTCAAGGACGTCGAGTTCGACTACGTCGTGCTCGACGAGGCACAGGCGGTCAAGAACCAGGCGACGGTGTCGGCCAAGGCCGTGCGCTTGCTCAAGTCCCGCCAGCGGCTGGCCCTCTCCGGCACCCCGATCGAGAACCACGTCGGGGAGCTCTTGAGCCTCTTCGAGTTCCTGAACCCCGGAATGCTGGGGCGAAGCGGGCCGTTTCAGAACAGCGGGGGGAACGGACTCGACGAGACGGAGCGCGCCGTGCTGGGCCGAGCGCTTCGCCCCTTCATCCTGCGCCGTACCAAGGGCGAGGTCGCCCGCGACCTCCCGCCCAAGGTCGAGCAGACGGTGCACTGCGAGCTCGAGGCCCCGCAGCGCAAGCTCTACGACGAGCTGCGCCGCCACTACCGCGGCGCGCTCCTCGCGCGGATCGAGCGCGACGGCATCGGCCGTTCCAAGATCCACGTCCTCGAGGCGCTGCTGCGGCTCCGCCAGGCCGCCTGCCATCCCGGCTTGATCGACGCCAGGAGGGTCGGCGAGCCCTGCGCCAAGATCGATTTCCTCCTGCCGCGCCTCGAAGAGGTGAGGGCCGAGGGCCACAAGGCCCTGGTCTTCTCGCAGTTCACGAGCTTTCTCGCGATCCT
This sequence comes from uncultured Acidobacteriota bacterium, assembly GCA_963760685.1. GTDB lineage: Bacteria > Acidobacteriota > Vicinamibacteria > Fen-336 > Fen-336 > CAVXEA01. The sequence continues at coordinate 174,950 of CAVXEA010000003.1, read as the reverse complement.
GCGCCAGAGGCTCGACGAGCGGGGATTCACCTACGAGTACCTCGATGGCCGGACGCGCGATCGCGACCTTCGGGTGCGCCGCTTCCAGGAGCCATCCGGGCCGGGCCTCTTCCTGATCAGCCTGAAGGCGGGCGGGCTCGGCCTGAACCTGACCGCGGCCGAGTACGTGTTTCTCCTCGATCCGTGGTGGAACCCGGCGGTCGAGGCCCAGGCCATCGACCGCACCCACCGCATCGGTCAAGTCCGCCACGTCTTTGCCTACCGCCTGATCGCCAAGGAAACCGTGGAGGAAAAAGTGCTGGAGCTTCAGGAAAGCAAGCGCGGCCTGGCCGACGCCCTGCTCGGCGCCGACAAGAGCCTGATCGGCGAGCTGCGGCGCGAGGACCTCGAGCGGCTCCTCGCGTGACGAAGCGCGATCCGCGCAGAGCGCCCCTCGGCCGGACCCGCCCCGACCCAAACGAGGTAACATTTGCGGTCGTCGTTTCCTCCCGTGCCCGAGGAGCAGGCCAAGGCCCAATGGACACTCGCAAGTGCCCCGTGTGCGGCACGGAGTCGATCGTGACCGTGGTCTCGCAGAGCCACGAGGGCGAGCTGCGCCAGTTCTGCAGCGAGTGTGATCGGCGGCGGGTCTGGTACGAGCGCAGCGGCGTGCGTGAGATTACCGTCGGCTCGGCGCGGCTCTTGATCTACGCGGGCGTGATCCTGACCCTGCTCACGATCAGCGTCGACCGGCTGTCCATCAGCGGCCGCAGCGGCTTCGGCTGGCGCCAGATCACGGGGGCGGAGGTGGGCTTCCTCTGCATCGTCCTCGGCCTCCTGATCGGTGAAGGTCTCCTGGGAATGGCCGGGCTCTTTCTGCTGGTGGTTTCGCTCGGCGCCGACATTCTGGAGTTGGGGCGTGCTCCGGGACTGGGCTGGCGCAAGCAGACCGCCCTGGCCCTGGCCAGCCTGCTCCTCGCCGGAGGGATGCTCTGGCAAAGAACTCTCAGGAAGAAAGCCGTCAACCTGCCGGGGGACGACAACGAAGGAGCGCGACATTGAACACGCAGGACTCGTGGGTGGTGGTGGGCCTCGACAACGGGGGCAACAAGAACAACGCGACGGTCGCCCTGCCTTCCGGCCACTTCCTCGTGGACGTGATGGTCGAGACTCCGAGCCAGGTGCTCGAAGGGCCGACCGTGGCGGTCGAGGCGCTGGCCCAGGCCTTCGAGGGAATCCTCACCCGGACCGGAGTCGCGCGGGAGAGGGTCCGCGCGGTCGGGCTCGACACCCCGGGACCGGCGAGCGCCAAGGGCGTCATCTCGTCCAAGGGCTCGACGAACTTCGCTCACCCCGGCTGGCGCGGCTTCGACTTTCGCGGGGCCCTCGAGACGCGCCTCGGTCTCCCCGTCACCTACAACAACGACGGCAACGCGGCCGCGCTCTACGCGCACTACTCGTGCTTCGGAGGGGCGGCCGGGCACCGCTCGTCGATCTCGGCCATCGTGGGCACCGGACTCGGTGGCGGCGTGGTCGAGTCGGGTCGCATCGTCAAGGGCGCGGCCGGGTTCGCGGGCGAGCTGGGCCACGTCCACATTCCCATGAACGGTCTCCTGGGCGAGGGCCAGCCTCTGCCCACATGCAACTGCGGCTTCACGGCGGACGTGGAGAGCGTGGCCTCCCTGACCGGGATCGAGCACAACCTCCTGCCCTACTGGCTGACGCGCTACCCGGGCCACGACCTCGGCCAGGTGGGCGACATCGTGAAGGCCGCCAAGCTCGTGCGCTCGTATGGCGAGAAGGGCGACCCCCTGGCCCGCCACATCTTCGAGCAGCAGGCCCAGGCCATCGGGCGCCTCTTCACGATCGCGGCCAACTTCACCGATCCGGACGCCTACTTCGTGGGCGGCGGCGTCGTGGAATCGGCGCCCGAGTTCCGCGACTGGTTCCTGGCGAAGGTGCGGGAGAACACGCTGCTCAAGGATGAGCAAGCCCGGGTCGTCCAGTTCGCCCTCGTGCCCGAGCGCGACATGGCGGGGGCTCGCGGCGCCGCCCTCGCTGCTCTCGAGTCTCTGCACGGAAACGCCTAGGTCTTTCGCGCGTCCTTGACCGGCAGCCCGCGCGAGGTGCCGGGGCGGCGCGACTCAGACGCGCGCCAGCCACCCGGCGAACAGCTGGCAGAGGAGCGCGCCCACCACCGTCATGGAAAGGCCCCAGGCCATGAGGCGCCGGAAGAGATCGCGCGCCGTGTCCGCGTCGGAGAGGGCCGAGATGCAGAGGGCGCCCAGGGTGGACAAGGGCGAAACGTCCACCAGAGACGATCCCACGTTGATGCTCAGCGAGACCGCGAGCGGATCGCCGCCGCCCAACCGCTCGACCAGGGCCGGCACCGTGGGGAGAAACGCCGGGAGCACCACCCCCGAGGTGCTGCTCCAGGTCGAGATCAGCCCGGTGACGAAGGCGACCGCTCCGTTGACGGTTGCCGGCGTGCTGAGGCGGGCGATGAGGGCGCTCATGAGGTCGAGACCCCCGGCCTTCTCGACGAAGGCCACGAGGGTCGCCACCCCAGAGACCATGAGCAGTGCGCCCCAGGGCAGGCGGCGCAAGGCCTCACCCTCGTCGGCAGCGCGCAGGGCCAGGAGTACCACCGCGGCCACGAGCGCCGAGTAGCCGACGGGAAGCCGAAAGGCGATCACCCCGATGGTCCAGGCCACGAGCACGGCCAGGGTCACGCTGTGCTTGCGCTCGAAAGGCTCGGGCCCGCCGCCCGCGGCCACGGGCGAAGGTGACTTCAAGGCCTCGCTTCGCCGGAGCCAGACCAGATAGACCGCGGCCGTGACCACCACGTGGGCCAGAAGGTTCGCGGCGAAGACCTTCACTTCGTGATCCGCGAGGCCGGCCTCGGCCATCCGTGTGTTCGCGATGATGCCGACCACACTCAGGGGCGACAGGTTGCCGGCATTGGCTCCATTCGCGACGAACAGGGCCACGATGAAGGCGGGCAGGCCGAGGCGCGCGCGTATGGGCGCGGCGAGCGGGGCGACGAGGGCCACGGAGGACACGGCCCCCGGGCCCACCGCGGATACGATTCCGGCCAGGATGAAGAGCATCCAGGGAACGAGCCGCCGGTCGCCGCCCACGAGGGCGACGGAGCGTTCCGCGAGGCGCTTCAGGGTGCCGTTCGACTCGGCCGCCGCGAACAGCAAGGTCACGCCGAGGAGGGTCAGAAAGAGGGAGGCCGGGAACACCGCGGCCAGGGCTTCGGGCTTCGAGCCCGGCGTCAGCGCGCCGAGGAGCCAGGCCAGGCCAAGGGCGGGGATGCCCACGTTCAGACGGCTGCTGAAGCTCAACACGATGGCGAGCAGGAGGGCGGCGAGGGCGACGATGGGGAGGCTCATGGGTGGCCACCCTCGAGCTTGGCCAAGCTCCTCCGAGGCGCGATGAGCCGGTAGCTCTCGAGGACCAGCAGCTTCACTTCCTTCCCGCTTCGGATCCTGGCCGCGTCCATCGACACCCAGCCCTTGTGGCCCACGTAGGTCGCGCGGTGGAACCGAGGGTCCTGCACCCTCACCTTTCCGCGACCACCGCCGCCAGGGCGACGGGCCGGCGCGCCGGATCCAGAAACCCCGCCATGCGTTCCACCCAGTCGGCCCAGCCCTCCTCGTCGGCCACGTCGCGCGAAGCCCGACCCGTGGGGATCGGTCCGCGGCGCAGGAGGGCCGCCCAGTCCGGACGAGGGTGGCCCTCCTCGTCGACCGCGACGACCTCGAACGCCGGCCCCTCCTTGTAGACCGCCGCGAGGCCGCTTCCGGCTCCCGGAGACGCGAGGATCGCCACGCGGCCGCGGGGGCTCTCCTCCATGTGGCCCAGGATCCCTTCGACGAGCGGGTGCCCCGCGGCGAAGAAGTCGAGGGTTTCGTCCTCGACCGCCTCCTCGCGGTCGAAGGTGCCCAGGAAGCTCGATCCGCCCGGCACCCCCGGCAGGCTATCCACCAGGGCCTCGCTGCCGAAGTCGATGGAGAAGCGGCGCCGGCCTCGCTGCCGCTCGACGCCGAAGCCGAGCCGCGCGCAGGCTGTCGTCACCACCCGCTCGTTCAGGAGGTCGAGATTGGTCGGCACGCGCGCCTGGATGCCGTCGGCCATCTCCGCGCGATAGCGCTCCCGGTGCAGCTCGTGGTAGGCCGCCTCGCGGATGCGGGTCCGCGCAGCCAGCGCCTCGTGGAGCAGGGCGAAGATGCGCTCGCTCGACAGCGAGGCGCCGGGATCGAGAGCGGTGGCCTGGAGCGCCTCTTCGAGGCCGGCGAGCTGCGGCTCGAGGCCGATGATCGGCTCGCGGAACAGGCCGATGGCCTCGTAGAGCCGCACGACGTCGGCTCCCATCCCCTTGGCCGGCCGAAAGAGCACGATCTCCACCGGGAGCCGCCTCCCGATCCGGTCGAGCCGGCCGATGCGCTGCTCCACCGCCACCGGATTCCAGGGCAGGTCGAACAAGACGAGACGGGTGCAGAACTCGAAGTTGCGGCCTTCGCCTCCGCACTCCGTCGAGACCAGCAGGCTCGGGCCTTCGGGCCGACGGAAACGCGCGACCTCGAGGTCGCGGCGCGCGGGGGTGAGGCCCTCGTGGAACACGCCGGACGCGAGCTGGGCGCGGTGGCTGAGCGCCTCGCGCAGCCATTCGGCGGTCTCGCGGTGCGCGACGAACACGAGGGTCTTGTCCCCCGCCTCCTTCCACTCCCGCCCGCGCGCGGCCAGCCAGGCCAGACGGGGGTCTCGAGCGTCGGCTTCCGTGGCCTTCGCGCGCAGGTCCTTCTCGTCGGCCGAGAGGACAGCCCGGAGCGCCGCCCCCGAAGCGAGCGCCCGTTGGACCCGGTCGGCTTTCTGCCGGCGCGCGAGGGCATGCGGCGTCGGTGCGCGCCGAAGGGCGCCTTCCAGATCCAAACGCAGCTCCAGGCCCGAACCGTCTTCGAGGGCGATGGCCACCGGCTGGCGAGGCGGCAACCCACCGATGTCGGCGCGGCGGGTCGAGCTGGTGCATGGCGGCAGGGGGCCTCCGTTCGCCAGCCGATCCTCGAAGATCGTCGCTTCCGGAAACTCCTCCGGCCGGAGGAGCTGAAGCAGACGGAAGAACCCATGGGCGTCGTCCTCGAGAGGCGTCGCACTCAGCAGGAGGACGTGGCGGCCCAGGGCCGCGATGGGCGCCACCGCGCGCCAGGCCGGCTCGCCCGCGTGCCCGGGCCGACGGCGGAGGCGCTGCGCTTCGTCCACGACCAGGAGGTCGATGCCCGCGGCCACCGCCTGCTCGGTGAGCCGCGGCCGGGCGACGAGAGCCTCGAGGGACACCACCGCGCGCCGATGGACGTCGAAGGGATTGAAGTCCGCTCCGAAGTCGCGCGCCACGTCGCCGAGGCGCTCCTCGTCGAGAAGCGTGAACACCTGGTGGTACTTGCGCCACAGCTCGCCGAGCCATTGCACGGTCAGGGTGTCGGGAGCCACGACCAGACAGCGCTCGACGCGGCCGGTCCGCACCAGGCGGTTCAGGATCAGGCAGGCCTCGATGGTCTTGCCCATTCCGACCTCGTCGGAGAGCAGCCAGCGCACCGGGTCCTGGCGGGTGGCGCGCTCGGCCACGTGGAGCTGGTGCGGGTAGAGCCGAATGCGGCCTCCGAGGAAGGAGCCGAGGCCCGAGGCCTCACGAAGCTCCAGGAGCCGCAGGGCCTCCAGGCGATCGGCGAACTCGGGCGAGGAGTCGAAGTCACCCCGGGCGAGGCGCTCGACGAGGCCGCCTTCGAGGTCGATCGGCCACAGCTCGGCGCTCGCCAGCTCGCGGCCGTCGACCAACCGGATCCGTCCGTCCGGAAGAGCCTCGGCCACCACCGCCTCGTCGCGGCCCGGAGACACCCGCACGCGTCGGCCCGGTCCGAGGTCCACCGGCACGAGCGCCGGCGAATCGCGCGCCAGGCGCAGGCGCGTGCCGTCCTTCGTGAACTCGACCGCGACCGCGCGCGCCTCGACCGCCACCACTCGCCCGAGCCCCAGCTCGGGGTTGAAGCGGTGGGTGAGGTGATCGCCCTTCTTCCACACGAGACCACCATATCTCAACGGTTCGCAAAGCTCCGGCTGAACCCAGGCCCTTGACAGGCGCGAGCCGCAGACATATAGTTAACCTATTGGTTAACTATATGCCGCCCCTGGACGCGACCTTCGCGGCGCTCGCCGACCCGACTCGTCGAGCCATCCTGGCCCAGCTCTCCCTCGGCGAGGCCCCGGTCTCCAGCCTCGCCGGTCCGCAACCGATGTCCCTGCCCGCGCTGTTGAAGCACGTCTCCGCCCTGGAGCGAGCGGGGCTGATCCGAACCCAGAAGGAAGGGCGGGTGCGGCATTGCCGGCTCGAGGCCGAGCCCCTGGCCGAAGCCGCTTCCTGGATCGATGGCTATCGCGAGTTCTGGGAGAAGCGCTTCGACTCGCTGAACCGCTACCTTGCAGAAACCGAGGAGAAAGACCCATGGCCCCACCCGACCTCCCCCAGGCGCTCTCGCTCCGGACCGCGCGCACCTTCGCGGCGCGGCGTGAGAGGGTCTTCCGCGCGTGGACCACGCCCGAAGCAATAAGGCGCTGGTTCATCGAGCCGAGCGACGGACGCTGGACGGAAGACCCGCAGCTCGACCCTCGGCCCGGCGGCCACTATCGCTTCGCGGGCGAGAGCGGCGGCAAGCCCTGGTGCGTCCACGGGACCTACCGTGAGGTGAAGCCACCGGAACGGCTCGTCTTCACCTGGGATTGGGACGACCACCCCAACCCGGGCGACTCGGGCCGCACGCTCGTGACCGTCGAGTTTCTCGACCGAGGCGAGCGCACGGAGGTCGTACTGACCCAGCAGGGGTTCCCGCACGAAGCCTCGCGTCAGGACCACGACACCGGCTGGGCCGGGTGCTTCGACTCGATGGCGCGGCTGCTGTCCGCAACCGAAGCAGCAGAGTCATGAGACGACGCGGATGGCCGGGAGCGATCTGGTTGATCGCGGGGCTCGCCCTCCCCACCGGCGCGGGGGAGTCTGGCCCCTCCTCCTGGGTCCGGATGAAATCGCTGGTGGGCACGTGGCAAGGGACCTTCGAGGGCAAGCCCGCCGGGGCGTCCTACGCTCTCGTCTCCGATGGCACCGCGCTCCTGGAGACGCTCGAGAGCCACGACTCGAGCCAGATGGTCACGCTCTACCATCCCGATGGATCGAGTCTCCTCTTGACCCACTACTGCTCGATCGGAAACCAGTCGCGCATGCGCGCGCAGGGGCTCGTGGGCGACCGCCTGGCGTTTGCCTTCGTGGACGCGACCAACCTCCGCTCCGCGGACGAGCACCGGATGACGCGCCTCGTGCTGACCTTCCACGATCCCGACCACCTGGTGCAGGAGTGGACCGCGAAGTCGGGCAGCCAGGAGCACACGGGGCGCTTCGAGCTCACCCGCAAGCGCTGAGGGGCTGGGGGTCAGGGTCGTTCGAGGGCCGCGTTGATGATGCCTTCACGCTCACTGCGTCCCAATGCGGCCCTGGTCGCCTCGTCGGAAAGGCCGCCGATTCGTCCGAGGATGGTGAGGGCGGGCTCCGCATGGCCCATGCTCTTCCAGCGGGCCATCTCGACCAGGGGCACGATCGCCTCCCGTCTCAGTCTCTCCAGCAGATCAGGATCGCGGCGCGCGGTGAGGCCCAGGAGCGCGAGCGACGCCTTGTTCCGGTCCGTCCACAGCAGGGAACGGAGCAGACCGACGAAGGGTTCGGCAGGCACGCGCACGACCGGACGCCCTGCGCTCGGAGTCATGGCGGCAAACATGGCCAAGGCGCGCATCGCGTTGTTGCGCACCTCGCCGGAAGAATCGCCCATTGCGTACACGAGATCATCGACGACATCCTGCTTGTGCGGCACATAGCCCAGGACTTGCGCCGCAAGCGCCCTTTGCCCGGCGTCGGACGAATCCCGCAACACGTGACGCAGGTCCTTCAAGTCCCGCGCCGCGTAGCCGATGAAACGCTGCTGCACCGCTCGCGTCGCCGGGTCGTGGTTGAGTGCGTGGCCTTGGGAATCATCCTCCCCTGCGTCCCCGCCCTGGATGGCCTCCATGAAGACCTTGTCGAAGTCACTCCCCACCCGAACGATGTCGGCGGCCAAGCGCACCTTGCCGGTGGGGGCCACGCGAAGATGCGTAGGCGGACGGCCCTGCTCTTCGAGGCCCACGTACACGATTTGACGACCGTCGTCGCAACAAACCAGCTCCACGTGCGCACGCGCGACTCCGGCCAGGGTCGCGAGTCGACGCTCTGACTCCGCCATGAACGCGGGCGGCTCGTCGCCCAGCAAGGAGACCGAGTCACCCTCCTTCACCGTCAGCGCTCGGCGGGCCTCGCTCTCCGAGATGCGGCCAAGCCCGTAGAAGTCGATGATCCCGATGGGAAGATCATCGCCGGACAATTCAGCCCCACCGCCAATTGCGACGGCGATGAAGAACGTTGCGACTCGAACACGGTTCATGTGTGGGTGTCTCTATTGCGACAACAGGATCTCACAGCCAGCGGTGAACCCTTGACCTGGCCTGGCGGACTACAATCGGTTGGACGAAGGAGGTGGTGATGGGGGTTGCTCTGGGCCGAACCTTGGGATGGCTCGTGGTTTCCGCGGCCGTCCCCGCGCTGGCCGCCGTGGGGGCGAGCGGCACGTTCTCCAAAGACGCCGCGACGTTCAAGGTCGCCGACGGCTTCGCCTATGAAGGCAAGGCCGAGTTCGGAGACGAGGCGGTGATCAAGGTACGGCTCTCGGCCAAGCCCTTGGATCGCAAGGCGCTCGACGGCGTCATCGACTTCAAGGCCGAGCTCGAGCGGCAGCTGGCCCAGGGCGGAGACGGAAAATACGTGGACCTCGAGTTCAGCAAGGACGGGTCCTACTCCGGCTCCTCGTATTCTCTCGGGGGCCGGGCCTCCTGCGGCTGGTGCGGCGACAGCAAGGCTGGGTCCAAGTCGAAGGTCAAGGTCGAGGGCACCTCTCTGCGCGGCTCCATGCAAATCCAGCCCGCCGACTACTCGGACGGCAAGGGCCCAACCATCAACCTGACCCTCGACCTGCCGGTGGCGACCGTGACCGGCGCTAGCCCCCTGCCCGCGACCGGCGGCGCGCCCGCCCAGGCTCTCGAGGCCTGCCGTCAGGCGGTCAAGAAGAAGGACAAGGCCGCGGTGAAAGCCGGGTGCTTCGTGGCCGGCGATCCCCTCCTCGCCGAGACCGACGACGTCACCGACGAAGGCTTCTGGGAGGTGGCGCTCTACGACCGCCACAGCCTGAAGCTCCCGGCGCTGAAGGTCACGGGCGGACGAACCAAGGGAGACTGGGCCGAGCTCCAAGTCGAAGGGAGCGGATCCGACGGCAAGCGGAAAGGGAGCGTGTATCTTCGCAAGGGGCCCGCGGGCTGGCGGCCCGATCACGAGAGCCTCCACCTCGAGTAGTTGCCGACTAGCGGCCCGGCGACCGGGCCATCCAGTCCGCCAGGGTCGCGGCAAACAGGTCGGGCTCCTCGAAGAAGGGCTGGTGCCCGCTCTTCTCGAAGAGCTGGAAGGTCGCGGTGGGAAGCGTCGCCGCGATGCCGTCCCAGAGGACGTGGGGAACCACGTAGTCGTAGCGTCCATGGGCGATGAAGATCGGCACCCGCAGCGCGCTCAACCCGACGGCGACGTCCCATGTGGGTGCGAGCGTTCCCATGACGTGCATCAGAAGCTGCGGCCTCGGAACCGCCTCTGCGAACAACGCCGCGGCGTCGAAGCGCGGGTCGAAGAAGCGTCGGGGCGTCTGGGCCAAGAGGGTCTGCAGCAGGGAGGCCTCGGGGGGGAGACTGGCCAGGTTGTCTCGCAGGACGTCCTTTCGAGCCGGGGAAGCGTCCGCCTCGAAGAATGCAGCGGCGCTCGCCGCCACCCGAGTCATGTCGCCGATGGGCGGGGTACCGACGGCGACGACGTGGGAAACGGACTCCGGACAACGCCGGCCGTACTCGATCGCGAGCAGGCCCAGGATGGAGTGCCCGAGCACGGCAATCTGGTCGAGCCCGAGCCCGCGTCGGACCGCCTCGAGGTCGGCCGCGAGGGCGTCGAATGTGAGAGCCGTCGCTTCTCCCGTGGACCGTCCGCTTCCTCTCAGGTCGACATAGACGAGCTTGAAGCGATTGCTCAACGCCGGAGGAGTCTGGGCCTCATAGGGCGCCGTGCCGATACCCGTCAGAAGGAGGCACACAGGCCCCGTGCCACGGGTCGAACAGTGGAGTTCAGCACCCTCGACGGAAACCCTCATCGTCCCCCCCGCCGCGGGCGTCGCACGCGAAAGTGATCGCCTCGCTTCAAATGTCGCCCTGGTGGGCGAGGACGTCGTCCATCTCACGGTTGAGGGCCTCGGCCGCGCCGTTCAGGATCAACAGGTCGCGCGCTTCCCTCGCGGCTCGGGCGCGGCGGGCGACGAACTCGCGAGCCGCATCCTCGATCACGCGGGAGCGGCTTCGGTTTCGACTCGTGACCCGGTCGATCGCCCGCAATACCTTCTCGTCGATCGTCACCGATGTCTTGACTCTCATACTCCAAAATATACCCCGTGCTACATTCCGCGGCAGAGGTGAACGCCGATGACGCCCTTGCTGCTCCTGGCCGCTCTGGCCGCGCCGACGACCGACATCAAGTTGGACCAGGTCGGCTACCTGCCCGACGCGCCCAAGGTCGCCTTCGTCGTTGCGAAGACAAAGGCGGCGTCCTTCACGGTCCGACGAGCGGGCGGGAGTGGGATCGCCTTTCAGGGCAAGTTGGGGGCGGCCGTGACCGACCCCGACTCCGGCGACGCGGTGCAGGCCGCCGACTTCACGGCGCTCACCAAGAGCGGGACCTACACGGTCGAGGTGCCAGGCGTCGGGCGGAGTTGGGACTTCGCGATCGGCCCGGACGTCTTCGTCCGCCCCTTCGCCCTGGCCATGCGGTCGTTCTACGGGCAGCGCTGCGGAACCGCGGTGGACCTCGGCCCCGAGTTTCCGGGCTACGCCCATGCCGCCTGTCACCTCGAGGGGGCCTTCCACGCGTCCTCCGGCAGGAGCGGCCCCGGCGCACCCACGGGTGGCTGGCACGATGCCGGAGACTATGGCCGCTACGTCGTGAACTCCGGCCTCACCACGGGCACCCTGCTCTGGACGTACGAGCTCTTCGGCAAGCGCGTGTCGAAGCTGAAGCTCGGCCTCCCCGAATCCGGCAACGGCATCCCGGACCTCCTGAACGAGGTCCGGTGGAACCTCGACTGGATGCTCAAGATGCAGGACGCCGACGGCGGGGTGTGGCACAAGCAGACGAGCGACCGGTTCTGCGGCTTCGTCATGCCGGAGAAGGACACGCTCACGAGTGTCGTCATCGGCACGGGCACGGACCCCTTCAAGAGCTCGTGCGCGACCGCCGACTTCGCCGCGGTGATGGCCATCGCCTCCCGCGTGTACCGCTCCTTCGACGCGGCCTACGCCACGAAGGTCCAGGACGCCGCGCGCCGGGCCTGGACCTGGCTCGAGACGCATCCCGACGTTCTCTTCAGGAACCCGGCCGGCGTCTCGACCGGCGAGTACGGCGATCGCGACTGCTCCGACGAGCGCCTGTGGGCCGCGGCCGAGCTCGGCCGGACCACCGGCGAGGAGGCCTACCACTCCTCCTTCCTGAAGCAGCTTGCGGCCCACCGGCCCTCGGTTCGGCCGGTGGGGCCGCAGAGCTGGCCGAGCGTCGGCCCGATGGCGCTCTGGACCTACGTGCTGGGCGGGGGCAAGGACGCGGCCGCCGTGGCCGCGATTCGCGCCGACTCGCTGGCGGCCGCCGACGCCATCGTGGACCGCTCGGCCCGCCACGGCTACCGCATCAGCATGACGCCGGCCGACTACGTGTGGGGCTCGAACGGCGTGGCCGCGAACTACGGGGTGCAGCTCCTCGTGGCCGACGCGATGAAGCACGATCCCCGATACGTGCACGCCGCCTTCGACGACCTCCACTACCTGCTCGGGCGGAACACGTTCTCGCTCTCCTGGGTCACGCGGGTCGGCGCCCACCCCTTCAGGCATCCGCACCATCGGCCGAGCGGGGCCGACGACAAGCCCGAGCCCTGGCCGGGCCTTCTCTCGGGAGGCCCGAACCGCTCGCGCCAGGACCCGGCGATGCAGAAGCTCCCTCAGGGCACGCCTACCGAGCGCATGTACCTGGACGAGGAAGCCTCCTACGCGAGCAACGAGAACGCCATCAACTGGAACGCGGCGCTCGTCTTTCTCCTCGCGGGGGCGCTGCCTCCGAATTGAGGCAAGCCCCGCCCAAGGGCATGAACGAGGGGTTCGAGTACCGCGAAGAGATCGGCGCCGCGAGCGCCGGCCGCAGTGTCCTCGCGCATCTGACGACAAGGTACCGGCACTCGAGCGAAGGCGTGTGGAGGGAGCGGATCGGGCGGGGCGAGGTCCGGATCGGCGATCGACCGGCGGTCGAAAGCGACGTCTTGCGCCCCGGACAATGGTTGGTCTGGCGGCGACCGCCCTGGGAGGAGGCCAAGGTCCCGCTCGCCTTCGCCGTCCTCTACCGCGACGCCCATCTCCTCGCCGTGGCCAAGCCCCGCGGCCTCCCCTCGATTCCGAACGGCGGCTTCCTGACTCACACCCTCCTGCACCTCGTGCAAACGCGCTACCCCGAAGCCACGCCTCTGCACCGCCTCGGCCGCGGGACCTCGGGCCTCACGCTTTTCGCGCGCACTGCGCTGGCGCGGAGCGTGGTCAGCGCGGCATGGCGCGAGGGACGCGTGGAGAAGGCCTACCGCGCGCTCGTCCGGGGCGTGCCCGACTCATCGGAATTCTCGGTGGACACGCGAATTGGCCCCGTGCCCCACCCTCGGCTCGGCCAGGTCCACGCGGCCTCGGCCAGCGGCAAGCCGGCCCTCACTCACGTCCGCGTCCTCGCCACCCGGGGCGCAGAGGCGCTCGTCGAAGCGACGATCGCAACGGGACGGCCGCACCAGATCCGCATCCACCTCGCGGCGGCCGGATTCCCCCTGGTCGGTGATCCCCTGTACGTGCAGGGCGGGATTCCCGGGCCGAACCCCGCCCTCCCCGGTGAATCCGGTTATCGGCTCCATGCCCACAAGCTTGGCCTCGTGCATCCGGCCACCCGCCAGAGGCTCGAGCTCGAGTGCGGACTGCCCCCCGAGCTTCGCGACTGATTCAGCCTGCTCGCCCTGCTAGGCCAACTAACGCATCGCGGCAAAGCACTTGGCCGCTCGAGGGTCCAGCCCCGCCGGCACGAATTGCCCATCGATCGCCTGCTTGCCGTTTTCGCCGAGGATGGCGGCGGCGCGCGCGGTCTTGAACCTCACGGTGCGCGGCGCGCCCGTTCTCTCGATGGCGAGGTCTATGAAGTGGGGGTCAGTACTCACAAGCAACCCCTCGATTTGAGAAGCCGTCTTCCCGATCACGCTTGTGCCATTCACCTTGAGGACCCTGTCGCCCCAATGAATGCCGGCCCGAGACCCAGGGCCTTCTTCGATGCCAGCTACGATCACTTCGTCGGGCTTTTCCAGGATCAGCAGCTCAAAGCCGCCGTAGTAGAGGCCTAGATCCGAGGGGTAATGCTGCGGAAACACGCGTGAAACCGCACGGCTCTCATCAAACGAGATCATCTTTTCGATCTCAGCTGCCGTCGTGTCCCGGGGCACGATGATCCCCTTGTGTACCTTCTTTCCCGACCGGCTGACAACGACCGATAGAGGCTCGGGAACGACACGCACGGAATACGTCTTGCGACGATTTGAGAGCGCAAGGCTGACGGCTCCGCCGGTGGCGGAGCGGATTCGCCGCGATGCCTCTTCGGCGGTCATACCCGCTGTCTCCACTCCATCGATCGCCAGAAGGTAGTCGCCCGCGACAATCCCGGCCGCATCAGCGGATGATCGCGGCGCGACATTCCAGATCGCGATTCCGCACTGATTGTCGCCACGGAGGGCCACACCGATGGTGTAGGAGTCCTGCGCCTTCGCGATCGAGGCCAGGAGAGATACTGCGGCAACAGCTGTGAGTAGAACCCGCCTGGCTCGCGTTTCTCGCACGGACATGCACAAGCCTCTGCGCCAGGCCGCCCCGGCCTTCTACTCGAGCAGACGGTCCCGCGGCGGCTCGGGCAGCCAGAAGCTCGCGATCAAGCCCCCGGCGTACACGAGGGCCGCGACGCCGGCGGCGGCCAGGGCGAGACGGGCCGCGGGCGTGGTTCCCGGCATCATCGCGGCGAACTGCGTGGTCAGAAGTGCCGCCGAGGTGCCGATCATCCGGCCCCCGACGTTGGCGGCGAAGCTCTCGCCGGTGCCGCGCAGGTGGACGGGATAGACGCGCGGCAGGTAGTTGCCCCAGAAGCTGAACTGGGCCACGGTGAGCATGCCCGCGAAGAAGATCCCCCACTTCAGGAGCTCGAGATCGCGGGTGGCGGGGAACAGGAACACGAGCGGCACCAGGAAGAGGCCGGGCACCTGGAAGACACGCAGAAGGGCGCGCCGTGAGACCACGATGACCGCCAGGTAGGCGAGGACGAAGCGGCCGAAGAGGCCGCCCAGCTCCTGGATGAGCTGCACGGTGCCGACCGTGGCCTGGATCTGCGGCCGGGGCAGGCCCTTGAGCTCGGGGAGGCCGGGCACGATCTGCGGCAGGTGCTGGATCGCCCCGAACGCGGCGCCGTAGCTGCACGCGAACATGATCGTGGTGACGATCGTCGTCTGCCGGTACTGGGGCCGGAAGATCTCCGCGAAGCTCGGCCGCTTCAGGGTGCCCGCGTCCTTTTGTCGCTGCCACGCCGGCGACTCGGGAAGGAACGGGCGGATCAGGATCAGCGGGATGGCGGGGATCAGGCCTGAGATCAAGGTGTAGCGCCACGGCTCGTGGCTGCCATGGATCGCGGGCAGGGCCGCGCCGTACTTCGAGAGCAGGGTGAAGACGCCGCTCACCATGAAGCCGCCCAGGCTCGAAAAGGCCTGGGTGTAGCCGAGGACCTTCTCCCGCCGCTTGGGGTCGGAGAAGAGCTCCGCGAGCCAGGCCACCGCGGCCACGAACTCCACGCACACGCCCACGAAGGTCAAGCAGCGCAGCACGAGGAGGGCGGGCAGGGAGGTCGCGTACCCGGCGCCGCAGGCCGAGAAGGCATAGAGGAGGATGCTCCACACCAGCACCCGACGGCGGCCGATCCGGTCCGTGAGGTACCCACCCAGCAGGCCGAAGGTCCCCCCGGCGATGGCCGGGACGTAGAACATGAGGTCGCGCCAGCGTGCGAACTCGGGGCTTCCGAGCTGGAGGCCGCCCAGCTCCACGAGTGCCCCGGGCAGGACCAGGGGCAGCATCAGGAGCTCGTAGATGTCGAAGGCGAAGCCGATGGCCGCGACGATGCAGATGAGCCACTCGACGCGGGTCAGCGGTGCTCCCTCGGGCGCGCTCTTGTCCATGGTCCCTCTCGACGCCAAGGCCCCCGCCGGACGTCGCGCGAAGCCTACCACGGCCGTGGCGGGCCGGGCCGCGCCGCGGCGGCTCTGGCTTCCTCTTCAGGAACGCGGGTTGCTCATGGGACCATGGGGGGCGTCCAGGGGGCCTCCCGGGGTCAAGCCGATGCAACGTTTGCACGATCCCGCACCTGCTGCCGCAATTCGTGCCGCGACGGGACCACCGGCCACCGGGAGCACGGCGCCTGACGATGAGCCGCTCTTCTCGGGAGTGCTCGATCGGGCTCGAACCCGACGGGGCGGGCCGCTGGCCTTCTCCGTCGCCGTCCACACCCTTCTCGCTGCCGTCCTGGTCCTCGTCCCGATCCTCCTGCCGGAGGCGCTCCTCGAGACCCCGCAGACCGACG
Organism: uncultured Acidobacteriota bacterium; assembly: GCA_963760685.1. Taxonomy (GTDB): domain Bacteria; phylum Acidobacteriota; class Vicinamibacteria; order Fen-336; family Fen-336; genus CAVXEA01. Next base: position 159,079 of record CAVXEA010000003.1, on the reverse strand, counting down.
TCTTTCGGGTCCTGATCTACGACCCGCCCCCGCCGCCCCCGCCGCCACTGCCCAAGGGCTCTCCCGAGGGAGGCCACCGAGCGGTCCCGGAAGCCCCTCCCACTCCGCAACCGGTGCCCGTCAAGGCGGAAGCGCGTCTTGAAGCGCCGATCGAAGCGATCGCGGCACCGGTTCAGCCGAGCCTGCTTGCCGACGAGCGTACGGGCAGCCCGACCGGCAGCGAGTCAGGGGTCCCCGAGGGTATGGAGGAAGGGGTGGAGGGCGGGATCGTCGGCGGGGTGCCCGGCGGGGTCGTCGGCGGGGTGATCGGCGGAACGGGAACGGGTCCAGTGCCGGTCTACGACTACGATCGCGCGCCCCGTCTCCTGAACCCCTCGAAGCCGAAGTACCCGTCGGACGCGTTCGTGCGCAAGGTCGAGGGCGTGGTGGTCGTCGAGTTCGTCATCGACTCGACCGGGCGCGTGGTGAGGGCTCGCATCGTGCAATCGATCCCGTTGCTCGACGCGGCGGCGCTCGATACCGTGCGCGGCTGGGAGTTCGCCCCCGCCCTCAAGCACGGACGCCCGGTGGCGACCGTGGCGCAGGCCCCGGTGTCCTTCCGGATCTTCTGACCTCCCGCCTCTAGACCTGGGTCGGGTCGGGATGCACCCAGGGGGCGCGGTAGGGCCGGCGCAAGAGGCGATTGGCCTCCTCGTCGCCCACGATCTGGCCCTTGGCGGCGTCCCACTGCAGCGTCCGTCCGAGCTTCATGGAGAGGTTCGCGAGGATGCACGAGGCGCTCGAGATGTGGCCCTGCTCGATGTCCGCGACCGGCTTGCTGCGCTTCTCTATCGCGGTCAGGAAGTCCTTCATGTGGGCACGAATCGCGGGGGCCACGTGCCGCTCGAGGTCCTTCTCGACCTTGTCGATCGGATACTGCTCGAACTCGTAGGTCACGTCCTTGTGCACCGTGGGCCCGCCGTCCTCGGGCACGAAGTCGTAGCTCATCACGCTGGCCTTGAGCGTGCCCTTGTCGCCATAGATCGTGGCGCCCCAGGGATACTTGGGATCGGGTGCGCTCCCCCACGACCGGTGGGTCCAGACCACACGCAGGCCGTCGAAGTCGAAGGTCGCCTCCTGGGTGTCGGAGATGTTCGCCTTGCTGTCCTTCTCCACCAGGATGCCGCCCGACGAGCTGACCCGGGTGGGCCAGCCCAGGTCGAGCATCCACCGCACCATGTCGAGCATGTGGACGCACATGTCGCCCACGATGCCGTTGCCGTATTCCATGAAGGCCCGCCAGCCGCGCGGGGCGCCGTCTTCGGACACGTCCTGACCCGCCCGCGGTGGAAGCTTTCGCTCACCCGCTCCGCGGGTTGCTAGGAAGGCAGCTCTCGCCGGACGTTCTCCCACCGGCATGTCGGCAGGTGCGGAGATCACGTGTCGGGTGTACAAGCCGCCGCATCCGGAGTCTATCGGCGCCATCGGCCCGAAGCGACCGCGCTGTACGAGGTCGTGCGGGATAACCTCAAGACGTTGTACGGGGCGATCGGCGATGGTGCGCTCGCGGTGCGGATCCCCAAGCACGCCCGCAAGGAGTTGGAAGCCTACCTCGATTGCGGGCTGCTCTGCCGGGGCTTTGCGCGGCTTTTGTGCCAGGACTGTGGGGAGAGGCGGCTGGTGGCGTTCAGGAGTTGGCCCCCCGCGATCATCGCGGCTTGACTGGCGAACCGCTCTTGTTTCACTTACCCTCTTGTTCACTTACCCTCACACCATGAATACTCGATGGCGCATGTTGATCCTTGTGCTGAGCGCCCCTGTGCTCGCGAGCACCGTCATCGCGTTCGGAGCTCAACGCAACAACCCCAAGGCGGCCCGTGGCCCGGCGCATGGTGACGGCGGTGTTTCCGACTTCTATGTCTGGAACGAAAAGCTCTCCGGCCTGCCCGGCGCGCTGTTGCGCCAGGAACCGGTTCCGGATCACCTGGAATTGACGAACGCCGCAAAAGGGCTTCGGGTCCTGTACACCTCTACCGACGGCATCGATCGAAAGACCGCGATCGCGGTGTCCGGCGCGATCTATTTTCCCAAAGGGACCGTACCGGTCGGCGGCTGGCCGATTGTCGCGTGGGCCCACGGCACCACCGGCACCGGCGATGTGTGCGCACCCTCGTGGATGACGCGTGGGAAGCGCGACACGGACTACTTGAATGCCTGGCTGGCGCAGGGCTATGCGATCGTCGCGTCCGACTACCAAGGCCTCGGCACCCCTGGCGGACATCCATGGATGGCGGTGCGACCCGAGGGCTGGAGTGTGCTCGACAGCGTGCGGTCAGCGCTCAGGGCATTTCCGGAATTGGCGAATGCCGTGGTCATCGTCGGGCAATCGCAGGGTTCGCATGCGGCGCTGTCTGCCGCGGGTCTGGCCAGAGGATACGCCCCGACCCTAAAAATCAGAGGGACGGTCGCGACCGGAGTAGCGGGCCCGCAGTATGCGGCGTCGCGACGAACCAGCACGTTTCTGTTTCTGATACTCCATAAGTTCCAGGTAATGGATCCTACGTTCCAGCCATCCGACTACCTGACCGAGGCCGGCATGCGGGGCTACGCCGCCGCGGCAACGACCTGTGTGCGGCCTGGCCCTGCTGTCCCCTTGGACGACGTGTTGAAGGTGTGGCCGGATCGCGCGAAGGTCGCTGCCGTAGAGGATTGGCCGACGCTGCGCTTCCGTCATCCGGTCTTTGTCGGGATAGGCCTCGCGGATACAGCCGCGCTGCCCGCATTCCAGTACGGAACCGCCGCGGCAGCCTGTCGCGCCGGATCGATCGTCGAGACACACTACTATCCGGGCCAGGATCATGGCGGGGCAGTCAACGCGTCGCTCGTCGATTCGGTGCCGTTCGTCAAGAAGCTGTTTGCCGGGCAGCCTCTTGCCGGCAATTGCGCGACCTTGAAGGCGCCGCCGGCCAACGACTGACAACTCGCGCGCCGAGACCGGGGGGGAGTGGCCCAAGGCCGCCGAGGTCTACAAGAGCCTCCTTCTCTTCTACCCGGACCGCCTGGACTTCGGCCTGCGGCTCGCCGCCGCACAAACCTGAGCCGGCCAGCCGGCCGAGGCCCTGGCTACCATCGGCGGTCTGCGCCAGCTCCCCCCGCCGCTTTCCGACGACCCGAGGCTCGACCTCGCGGAAGCGGCGGCGGCCAAGGGCCTCACTGACTATGCGCGCCAGCAGCCTTCCGCCGCCCGCGCCGCCGCGAAGGTTCGGGCCAGAAGTTCAGCCCACGGGCGGTAGGCGCCCGCGTGAGCCGGCTTGCCCGGCTTGTCGCCCGCGTCCGTGGCTTCGGGCAATTGTGGCGCGAGACGCGACCTCCACGGGCTCGCGGGGGCCAGCACCCCCGCGTACTTCACGGTGTGAAACCGCGGTGGAGGCACGCTGGTGGCCAGCCGGCACAGCAGCGACAGCGGGTCCATGTCCACGGCGATCGTCCCGTCGCTGTAGGCCTTCTTCAACGTGATGCGCACCAGGCCGTCAGGACGCTGCTCCACCCGCTCCTGCGCCACCGGAGGGCGCAGCACGTAGTGCAGCAAAGCCTCCCGCCCCGCCGGCATCGAGAGCGCCCGCCCGCGTCGCCGCGTGCAACGTGAACCCGTCGAGCGACGCGCACTGCGGCTTGTCGTAGCCCAGGGCCTGCGGTTCGAGGGGCGCGAGGCGGCTCACCCACTGCGGCCCCGCCGGCGGCGACTGGCCCGACACCGCAGAAGCGGCGAGGTTCCCTTCAGGGTCGCTCTCCCCGTCCGCACCCGCCCTGTCCTCAAGGGTCCGGAGCTGTCCGCTCCTCCGAAGGTGTCTCTCCATGCGCCGCACCACGCGCTCCAGCACCTCGCCCACTTCGCTCGTCCTGAGATGGCGGAGCCCTTCCCAGGCGAGCTCGCCGTCCTCCTCGCGCCAGGCGCCATCCAGGGCGATAACGTGGAGATGTGGATTGAGTCGCAAGTCGGACGACGTTCTCTGCACGGCGGTGAGCGCCCCGCTCTTCGCGCCGAGCCCACTCTCTTCCCCCGCCCGGCCGACTTAGAACGCCAGCACCGTCTCCACGGCGATCCGCGTGAGCCGGCCCAGCAGTGCTCCGTCCTGCGACAGGCGCCGCCGCCACGAGAACGGGAAGGTCAGCACCCACTGGCGAAGCCCGCTCTCTGGCGGCAGCACCCGCTCCATCAGGTTCGCGGCGGTCGCGTTCATCCGCCGGCCCGTACACGACGGGCAAAAGCCCCGGCCTTTGCAACTGAACGACACCAGCCGCCCCTCCCCGCAGTCCTGGCACTTCAGTCGCGCAAAGCCCCGGCAGAGCAGCCCGCAATCGAGGTAGGCCTCCAGTTCCTTGCGGGCGTGCTTGGGGATCCGCACCGCGAGCGCACCATCGCCGATCGCCCCGTACAGCGTCTCGAGGTTATCCCGCACCACCTCGTAAAGCGCGGTCGTTTCAGGCCGATGGCGCCGATAGACACCGGATGCGGGGGCTTGTAGACCCGACACGTGATCTCCACACCAGCCGACATGCCGGGCGTGACCGTCTTGGCCTTCGCATCGATCTTCGCCGTCACGATCTTCTCGGCCATGCTTCTTCTCCTTCGGGCTCGTCCCCCCCGCGGCCGGATGAGCCGCCGGACGAGGAGGAGTATGAACGAACGGCGGGTCGCCGCGTGACTGGGGATGCTTGGGTGGGTTCGCTTTGAGCGCGTGGAGAGAAGTGCGTACCATTTGGCTCACCCGCGTGGCGATCTGTATTCTCCGCACCTACGAGCCGGATGATGCCAAGTCCCTGTGGGAGGCTGCCCACCAGTCTGTCGCCGAGATGTACCCCTGGTTGCCGTGGTGTCATGCGCAGTACTCCGTTGCCGAAGCCGTCGAGTGGATCCGTTCGCGGGCCCCGCTCGCGGCCGGGGGGCACGAGTACAGCTTCGCCATTCTGGGCACCGACGGTCGGTTCCTCGGGGGCTGCGGCATCAACCAGATCAACCGGGTTCACCGGTTCGGGAACCTGGGGTATTGGGTTCGCACGTCGGCGACGGGTCGCGGAGTAGCTACGGAGGCCGTCCGCCAGCTCGCCGCGTTCGCCTTCCGGAACGCCGACCTCTTGCGGTTGGAGATCCTGTGCGCCGTGGGCAACGAGCGTAGTCGCCGCGTTGCCGAGCGAGCGGGTGCCGTACGGGAAGGAGTCCTGAGGCACCGGCTCCTCCTGCATGGGAAACCAGTCGACGCGGTCATGCACAGCCTGCTGCGGGAGGCGGGAGCCTCATTCTGATCGGAGGACTCGAATGGCAACGATCGGTCTCATCGGCGCGGGACGCATCGGGAGTCAGGTCGCCCGGCTCGCAGTGGAAAACGGCTACAACGTGGTGATCAGCAATTCGCGTGGGCCGGAGACCCTGTCCGCGCTCGTCAAGGAGCTCGGGACCAAGGCGCGCCCCGGGACCGTGCTCGAAGCGGCGCAGGCGGGAGAAATCGTGGTCGTCACGATCCCGCTCAAGAACTACCGCCAAGTGCCCGTCGAACCTACGGCAGGCAAAGTCGTCATCGATACCAACAACTACTACCCTGAACGTGACGGCCACATCCCCGAGCTCGACAATGAATCGACGACGACGTCCGAGCTGCTGCAGGCACACCTGCCGAAATCAAAGGTCGTAAAGGCCTTCAATCACATCTACGCGGCCGAGCTCACCACGCACGGACAGCCGGCGGGCTCCAAGAACCGTCGCGCCCTGGTGATCGCCGGCGACGACGCGGCGGCCAAGAAGACGGTCATGCATCTCCTGGACCAATTCGGCTTCGACACCGTGGACGCGGGACCGCTCAAGGAGGGTTGGCGGATACAGCGCGACACGCCTGGTTACGGACCGCGCCGCACGGCGGAGGAGCTGCGGCGAGACCTCGCCGCAGCCAAACGATACGCGGATCGATGAGATCACCAGCGAGCGCCAAACCGGCGCAGAATGGGGGCGGAGCTCGGATCTTGAATGAAGCAGAGAGCCTCATGAGGGGCCAGGTCCCCGTGGGCGCGGCGCCGCGCCGGCCGCGGTGACCATGCCAGACCCCGTGAGGATCGGCGAGGTGCTGTCCCATTACCGGATCCTGTGCCGGCTCGGAGGGGGCGGAATGGGTGTCGTGTACGAGGCAGAAGACGTGCGCCTTGGCCGGCACGTGGCGCTCAAGCTGCTGCCCGACGAGCTCAGGAACGATGTCCAGGCGCGAGCGCGTTTCGAACGTGAGGCTCGGGCCTCCTCCGCGCTGAACCACCCTCACATCTGCGTGCTCCACGAGATCGGCGAGGACAGGGGGCACACCTTCATCGTGATGGAGTTGATGGAAGGCCAGACCCTGAAGCACCGCATCGGCGGCAAGCCGATGGCTACGGAGCGCATCCTGGAGCTGGGGTTGCAGCTTCTGGATGGACTGGATGCGGCCCACGCCAAGGGCATCGTCCACCGGGACATCAAGCCCGCGAACATCTTCGTGACGGAACGAGGCCAGGCGAAGCTGCTCGACTTCGGGCTGGCCAAGCAGAGCCAGCCGCGAACGGTCGTGAGCTCGGAGGAGGCGACGGCGAGCCAGGCGGCCAGCTTGACCCGCCAGGGCACGCTGCTGGGCACGGTAGCGTACATGTCCCCGGAGCAGGCTCGGGAGAAGGATCTGGACGCGCGCACGGACCTTTACTCGTTCGGGGCGGTCCTGTACGAGATGGCGACGGGGGTGAGGCCCGTTCCCGGCGAGAGCACGGGGGAGCTTCTGGAGGCGATCTTCACCCGGGAGCCGGTGGCGCCTTCGCGTCTCAACGCGAAGGTGCCGGGGGAGCTGGAGCGGATCATCGCGAAGGCGATGGAGAAGGACCGGAGCCTGCGCTACCAGAGCGCTTCGGACATGAAGGCGGATCTGGAGCGCCTGCGGCGGGACACGGTTCCGGGGACGGTCACGAAACCTACCGTCGCTCCTTTTCGACTGGAGCGCAGGTGGTGGATCGGCCTGGGTGCGCTCGGCCTCGTGCTCGCGACGGCCGCGGGTGTCTGGCTCGGACGCAAGGGTCCGGAACCCGGATCGACGACCTCCCCTCCCGGGGTGACCTCGATCGCGGTCCTGCCCTTCGCGGACCTGAGCCAGGCCAAGGACCAGGAGTACTTCTCCGACGGACTCGCGGAGGAGCTGCTGAACGTCCTGGCCAAGAGCCCCGAGCTGCGGGTGGCGGGGCGCACCTCGTCCTTCCAGTTCAAGGGCAAGAACGAGGACCCGCGGGTGATCGGCCAGAAGCTCGGCGTGACGACCCTGCTGGAGGGGAGCGTTCGCAAGGCCGGGAACCACGTCCGGATCACGGCCCAGCTCGTGAAGGTGGCGGACGGCTTCCACCTGTGGTCGGAGACCTACGACCGGGAGCTGACCGACATCTTCGCGGTGCAGGACGAGATCGCCCGCTCGGTGTCGCGGGCCTTGAAGGTGAAGCTGCTCGGGAAGAACCGGTCGCCCCCCGCGTCGCGCGGCAGCAACGCCGAGGCCTACAACCTCTACCTCCAGGGCAAGTACTTCTTCGCCCGCCGTACGAACGAAGACCTGAAGAAGGCGATCGCCTACTACGAGCAGGCGCTCCGGCTCGATCCTGCATATGCGCTGGCCTGGGTGGGCCTGGCCGAGGCCCACATCTTCGAATCGGGCCAAGGCGACGTCCCGGTGCACGAGGGCTTCAGGAAGAGCCGAGTGGAGGTGGAGAAGGCGCTCACCCTGGATCCGAACCTGGCCGAGGCGCACCTGGCGCTGGGCGCAATCCGGATGGCCTACGACTGGGACTGGTCGGGAGCGGAGGCTGCCTACGACCGAGCCCTCGAGCTCGAGCCCGGGAATGCCACCGTGGTCCGGGGCGCAGCGTCCCTGGCCGCCACCCTGGGCCGCTTCGACGCCGCGATCGATCTGACCCGGCACAGGGTCGAGCTCGACCCGCTGAGTGTGGGGTCGCACTTCGGCCTCGGCATCTACGCTTGGTACGCCGGCCGGCTAGACGAGGCGGAAGCGGCCTTCCGCAAAGTCCTCGAGCTCAACCCGGACTACCCACTCGCGCATCTGCACCTCGGCCGGATCTACCTCACTCGCGTCGAAGCCGGAGGTGGCGCTCCAGGAGATGGAGAGGGAGCAGCAAGACGACCAATGGCGCCGGCAGGGGCGGGCCCTCGCGTATCACGCCCTGGGGCGGAAGAAGGAGGCGAACGCGGTCCTGGCCGAGCTTCTGAAGAAGGACGGGTCCTTCGCGGCCTTCCAGATCGCCGAGGTCTTCGCGTTCCGGGGCGAGGTGGAAGAGGCTTTCGCGTGGCTCGAGCGGGCCTACACCCAGCGGGACGGCGGGCTCAGCGACGTGAAGGGCGACCCCCTGCTCAAGAACCTCGAAGCCGACCCGCGTTACGCGGCGTTCCTCGAGAAGATGCGCCTGCCCCTCTGAACCCTCCTCTCGGGAGGGAGGCTCCGGGGAGCCCCGACCGGAGCACGCTGAAGGACAGGCCTCCCCACATCCGGCCCAAGGCGGGCGGCCCCGGGTAACGGCGGCCGGCATTCGCTTCATCCCCCGGCAGCAGGGAGGGAACCCGATGCTGCTCTTCACCGAGACGAAGCCGGCGACCGTGGAGTGCGACGCAGTGGGAGGGTAAGTGAAACAAGAGCGGTTCGCCAGGCAAGCCGCGCGCCGTCGCCGGGGGGCCGCGGGCGGCCAACCCCGCCTTTGGGCCTCTCCATCGCAGCGTGCACCTTGGCCCGCCTGCGGCCCGTAGCGGGCTCCCGTCGCGCCGCCACGATCCACGCGCAGGCGCAACCGCACCGTGGTCCACCCCACGCTATCCCGCGGCTACGCGACCTCCTCGCCTGCCCCGTGGCCACGCCCTGCGCCCTCGTCCTCGTCTCCGAGCACTTGCCGGCGCAGCACGCGGCTCTTCCAGTAGGGCGGACCGCGACCGGGCGACCGCCGCGGCACCTCGGCCGCCTCCCCCACCGTGGCGAGGGTGCGGGAGATGATCGCGGGATTCTTGACCAGCGCAAGGAGCTTCATCCGCCCCTGGCACCTGGGGCAGGCGAGAACGTCCACCGCGAAGGTTCGGGCCAGAAGTTCAGCCCACGGGCGGTAGGCGCCCGCGTGAGCCGGCTTGCCCGGCTTGTCGCCCGCGTCCGTGGCTTCGGGCAATTGTGGCGCGAGACGCGACCTCCACGGGCTCGCGGGGGCCAGCACCCCCGCGTACTTCACGGTGTGGAACCGCGGTGGAGGCACGCTGGTGGCCAGCCGGCACAGCAGCGACAGCGGGTCCATGTCCACGGCGATCGTCCCGTCGCTGTAGGCCTTCTTCAACGTGATGCGCACCAGGCCGTCAGGACGCTGCTCCACCCGCTCCTGCGCCACCGGAGGTCGCAGCACGTAGTGCAGCAGCCTCCCGCCCCGCCGGGTCGAGAGCGCCCGCCCGCGTCGCCGCGTGCAACGTGAACCCGTCGAGCGACGCGCACAGCGGCTTGTCGTAGGCCAGGGCCTGCGGTTCGAGAGGCGCGAGGCGGCTCACCCACTGCGGCCCCGCCGGCGGCGACTGGCCCGACACCGCAGAAGCGGCGGAACCCGCGGCGAAGAGGTCGACGCGCGCGTCGATCGCGTCGCCCAGGATCTGCTCCGGCGCCATGTACCGGGGCGTGCCCACCATGAGGCCCGACCTCGTGAGGTCGCTGTCCCGCGAGAGCGCACCGGTCGAGGCCTTGGGGAGCGGCCGCGCCAGGCCGAAGTCCAGAACCTTCGTACCGTGCGGGGTGAGGAACACGTTGGACGGTTTCAGGTCGCGGTGGACCACTCCCTGCGCGTGCAGCGCGCCCAAGGCGGAAAGCATTTCCCGCCCCAGGCTCATGGCTTCGCCCAGGGCCAGCGGCCCACGCTTCAGCCTTTCGGACAGCGGCTCCCCGTCCAGCAGCTCCATGGCGATGAAGAGCCGACCCGTGTCCTCGCCGATCTCGAAGATCTGGCACGCATGAGGATGGTTGACGCTGGCGGTGGCGCGCGCTTCACGCCGGAAGCGCATCCGGCTCTCTTCGTCGGGGTGCGCGATGGTCTTGAGGGCAACGCGCCGGCCCAGGCTCGGGTCCTCGGCCGCGTAGACGATGCCCATGCCCCCCTGTCCCAGCTTGTGCAGGATGAGGTAGCGGCCAATGCGCTCGGGGGTGCGGTCTCGCGAGGGGCGGTGCCGGAGGACAAGGACGTGAAGCCCCCGAGCAGGCGCTCGAGCCAGCTCGCGCGTCGTGCGCGAGTCGGCGTGCGCGGGGCAGCCGGGTCGTCTTCGGGGAGTGGCGGCAAAGGCACCGATGGGTGCCCCTAGCTTACCTCGTCTCAACACGCTTGACCCCGCCACAGCACGCCGCGTGCTCGCAATGCCTCTCGTCGTTTAACCCCCGCTTTGAGGAATTCCTGTCCTGTGGGGAAAGCGGATTGACGGTCCCGCCTATAATCATCAGCACCGTTCCAAGAGCCCCTACATGCCCCTGAGCGCCGGCGTCCGCCTCGGTCCTTACGAGATCACGTCACCCCTCGGCGCGGGGGGAATGGGCGAGGTCTATCGAGCCCGCGACACACGCCTCGACCGCACCGTCGCTATCAAAGTCCTTCCTGCCCACCTCGCAGCCAGCCCCGAGAGACGCCTGCGCTTCGAGCGGGAGGCCAAGGCCATCTCCGCCCTCTCCCATCCCCACATCTGCATCCTCCATGACATCGGCCAGCACGACGGTGTCGACTTCCTGGTCATGGAGTGTCTCGAAGGCGAGAGCCTCGCGGATCGGCTCAAGAAGGGCGCACTCCCCCTCGATCTGGTCCTGCGCCAGGGCATCGAGATCGCCGGGGCCCTCGACATGGCCCATCGTCACGGAATCGTTCACCGCGACCTCAAGCCCGGCAACGTCATGCTCACCAAGTCGGGAGCGAAGCTGCTCGACTTCGGACTAGCCAAGCTAAGGGCCTCGGACGGGCCGGTGTCGGCGGCCTCGGAGCTGAGCGCTCTCGCCACCGGAGAGAAGCCCCTGACCGCCGAAGGCAGCATCGTCGGCACCTTCCAGTACATGGCCCCGGAGCAGCTCGAGGGCAAGGAGCCCGACGCGCGAGCGGACCTCTTCGCTTTCGGGGCGATGCTCTACGAGATGGCCACGGGCCATCGGGCCTTCAAGGGGAAGAGTCACGCCAGTCTCATCGCGGCGATCCTCGCTTCGGAGCCGCCGCCGATCTCCAGCCTCCAATCGCTGACCCCGCCTGCTCTCGACCGCGTGGTGGCCGCGTGTCTGGCCAAGGACCCGGACGAGCGCTGGCAGAGCGCCCACGACCTGCTGAGGGAGCTGAAGTGGATCCAGGAGGCGGGCGCGGGCAGTGCGGGGCCGTCGGTCGTCCCGCGACGCCTGAGGCGCGGACGCGCCGCCTGGGGCGCCGTGGCGATCGCGGCGGCGGGCCTGGGGGGACTCTGCGTGTCCCTCTGGCGCGACGCGAACCGCGAGCCGCAGCCCAAGCTCCAGTCGACCCTGCCTCCGCCACCGGAAGCGACCTTGGACTTCGTCCGCAGCGTTCCCGCGCTTTCGCCCGACGGTCGCCGCATCGCCTTCGTCGCAACCGGTGATGATGGCAAGAGGCGGCTGTGGGTCCGACCCCTCGAGGGCGCCATCGCCCAGGCGCTACCCGGGACGGAAGGCGCCATGCATCCCTTCTGGTCTGCGGACAGCCGGAACCTGGGGTTCTTCGCCGACGACAAGCTCAACACCATCGAAGCCTCGGGCGGGCCACCGCACCTCTTGTGCGACGCCCCCGTCGGTCGGGGCGGGACCTGGAACCGCGACGACGTGATCGTTTTTCGCGGGCGGTCGGGGGAGGGGCTGTCGCGGATTGCCGCGAGCGGGGGCATCGTCACGCCGGTCACCCAGCTCGACGAGTCGCGACAGGGAATGGCGCACCTCTGGCCGTCGTTCCTCCCTGACGGCGACCATTTCCTCTTCACCGCTATCGAGGACGCTTCGCCCACGAGTGCAGGCGCCGTCTTCCTCGGCACCCTGGGATCGAACGAGACAAAACGTCTCGTCGACGTGCGGTCGAGTGCGAGCTACGCGCCTCCCGGGTACCTCGTGTTCTCGAGGGATGGCGCCCTCGTGGCGCAGCCGTTCGATCCGATCAAGCGAAGCCTCTCCGGACCCGCGGCCCGAATTGCGGCCCCTGTTCAGGTCGATTCCGCCAACGGCCTCGCGGCCTTCTCGATCTCGGAGAACGGGTTGCTCGCGTACCAGGCGGCCGCCTCGGCCCAGCACTCGCAACTCGTGTGGTTCGACCGGGAGGGCAAGCAGACCGAGACCGGGATCGAGGCCACGGCTCTCGACTATCCGCGGCTGTCGCACGACGGTCGGCGCGTAGTCTGCCGGGTCGAGGATCGCGGGGGGCGGGGAGACCTCTGGATCTACGACCTCGCGAGCCGGCTAGAGACCCGCTTGACCTTCGATCCGGCGGACGACTCCAACCCCATCTGGTCGCCCGACGATGCGCGCATCGTCTTCAGCTCGAAGCGCGGCGGAGGAGGCGACTTGTATGAGAAAGCGGTTGGCGGCGCGGACGAGAGGCTGCTGTTCGCATCGAACTCCGCCAAGACCGCCAGCCACTGGTCGCGCGACGGGCGACTCGTCTTGTTCGACCAGTACGGGGCCAAGACGCGCAGCGATATCTGGTCGCTTCAACTGGCGGACCGGAAGGCGACGGTGGTGGTCCAGACCGCGTTTCCCGAGGGCCTGGCCCAGCTTTCCCCCGACGGCCGATGGATGGCGTATGCCTCGGATGAAGGCGGGCAGCGCGGCGATATCTACGTCCAGCCCTTTCCAGGACCGGGACACAAGACCCGGGTTTCGCGGGATGGCGGGCTCTCGCCCCGGTGGCGTGGCGACGGCAAGGAGCTGTTCTTCGTCCGCGACGGCCGAGCGCTCATGTCGGTCGAGGTCAAGGCCGGCGAGACATTCGCAGCCAGCGAGCCGAAACAACTCTTCAGGGCGCTTTTCAAGGTGCCGGTCGTCCGGAACTTCGATGCCGCCCCGGACGGCCAGCGGTTTCTCGCGAACGTCACTTCCGGCGACGAGACCGTCGTGCCCATTACCCTCATCCAGAACTGGGCCACGGCCCTCAAGCGATGATGCTCCGCCCCGTGGCCCTACGCTCCCGGCGAGGTCAATAGAAGAATGTGGAACAAGCACGTCGGCGCGGCGTCCCTGCCGTTGATCGCAATTCCGGCCGCAATCACCTTCGCCGTGACCCTCCTTCGGCTCGTGGGCGAACTCTTGAACTGGTCCCCGGTGTGGTTCAGCCACGTGGGCGGTGGGTTCTCCCTCGTGGGCATCACGTGGCTCATTCCAGTGTTCGGGGTCTATTTCGCTTTGAAGCTCAATGGGCGGGGCGAGGGCCCCGCCAGCGGGTGGAAGGCCTCGGGCTGGGCGCTCATCGGGCTCGTCATCATGATCGCAGCCATCGTGGTCACGATGAAGTTGCCCCGCGCCGCTATCCTCATCGTCACCTCCATCAGCTTCTGGCTGGCCATCGCCATCGCTTTTCGTGGCTGGCCGGCCCTGGCGCGAACGCTCGTACTCTACGGCTTTGCCGCGCGAATCCCCGTCGCCATCGTGATGCTGGTCGCGACGTACGCCCGATGGGGAACGCACTACGACGCGGTTCCCCCCACCATGCCTGAGTTCGCCGCCATGCCGCCCCTCGTCAGGTGGTTCTCGGGCGGTCTCGTCCCTCAAATGACGGGATGGATCTGTATGACCGTCCTCGTCGGGATGCTCGTCGGAGGCGTGTCAGTAGCCCTTGCCGGGCGGCGACCGGCCTCGTAAAACGGGGTCGACGCGGAGGCTCGGGCACGAGTCTATTGCTAGAGCACCTTGCCGTCGGCATCGACGACCCGCAGCTCACCCAGGTTCAGCTCGCGGATCCCGGCTTCGATCTTCGAGCGGTCGCCCACGACCACCCAGATGAGCCGGTCCGGGTCGAGGACCTTCGTGGCCAGAGCCACCTCTTCGACGCTCAGCCCCCGCACCTTGGCCGGATACGTCTCGAAGTATCCGTCGTCGTAGCCGAAGCGCACGATCTCGCCGAGAGGGTAAGTGAAACAAGAGCGGTTCGCCAGGCAAGCCGCGCGCCGCCGCCACGAGAACGGGAAGGTCAGCACCCACTGGCGAAGCCCGCTCTCTGGCGGCAGCACCCGCTCCATCAGGTTCGCGGCGGTCGCGTTCATCCGCCGGCCCGTACACGACGGGCAAAAGCCCCGGCCTTTGCAACTGAACGACACCAGCCGCCCCTCCCCGCAGTCCTGGCACTTCAGTCGCGCAAAGCCCCGGCAGAGCAGCCCGCAATCGAAGTAGGCCTCCAGTTCCTTGCGGGCGTGCTTGGGGATCCGCACCGCGAGCGCACCATCGCCGATCGCTCCGTACAGCGTCTCGAGGTTATCCCGCACCACCTCGTAAAGCGCGGTCGTTTCAGGCCGATGGCGCCGATAAACACCGGATGCGGGGGCTTGTAGACTCGACACGTGATCTCCACACCAGCCGACATGCCGGTGGGAGAGCGTCCGGCGAGAGCAGAATGCTTCCTGAGACCCGTCTGAAGCGGGCGAGCGGAAGCTTCCACCGCGGGCGGGTCAGAACGGGTCCGGAGACCGGCGCGGTAGCGGCACGCAGGGTCTTCAGGGTCCGGTCGACGCGCCGCGATCCAGCGAGTCCTCGCCGCTCAGGCCCCCGTGACCTTCCGGATCTTCTGAGCCCGCCTCGATCCTCGGGGACCTCAGACCTTGGCGGGGTCCGGATGCACCCAGGGCGCGCGGTAGGGCCGGCGCAGGAGCCGGTTGGCCTCCTCGTCGCCCACGACCTGGCCCTTGGCCGCGTCCCACTGGAGGGTCCGGCCGAGCTGCATCGAGAGGTTCGCGAGGATGCACGAGGCGCTCGAGATGTGGCCCTGCTCGATGTCCGCGACCGGCTTGCTGCGCTTCTCGATCGCGGTCAGGAAGTCCTTCATGTGGGCGCGAATCGCGGGGGCCACGTGCTGCTCGAGGTCCTTCTCGACCTTGTCGTCGGGATACTGCTCGAGCTCGTAGGTCACGTCCTTGTGGACCGCGGGCCCGCCGCCCTCGGGCATGAAGTCGTAGCTCATCACGCTGGCCTTGAGCGTGCCCTTGTCGCCGTAGATCGTGGCGCCCCAGGGATACTTCGGGATCGGGCGGCGCTCCCCCACGACCGGTGGGTCCAGACCACGCGCAGGTCGTCGAAGTCGAAGGTCGCCGTCTGGGTGTCGGAGATGTTCGCCTTGCTGTCCTTCTCCACCAGGATGCCGCCCGACGAGCTGACCCGCGTGGGCCAGCCCAGGTCGAGCATCCAGCGCACCATGTCGAGCATGTGGACGCACATGTCGCCCACGATGCCGTTGCCGTACTCCATGAAGGCCCGCCAGCCGCGCGGGTGCACGAGCGAGTTGTAGGGCCGCATCGGCGCCGGGCCCGTCCACATCTCGTAGTCGAGGTAGTCCGGAGGCGCCGTGTCCGGCGGGTTCTGTCGCGCGCGCATGTGGTAGTAGCAGTAGATCTCGACCAGGCCGACCTTGCCGAGCCGGCCTTCCTTGATGATCGTGTCGCGCGCCTCGACCAGGTGCGGCGTGCTGCGCCGCTGCGTGCCGACCTGGACGACGCGCCCGTGCTTGCGCGCCGCGGCCAGCATGGCCTGGCTCTCCACCACGTCGACGCTGATCGGCTTCTGCACGTAGACGTCGGCCCCGGCCTCAACCGCCGCGATCATGGGCAGCGCGTGCCAGTGGTCGGGGGTGGCGATGAGGACGATGTCGAGGTCCTTCTCCTTGAGCATCTCGCGGTAGTCGGCGTAGGTGCGCGGGCGCTTCTTCGAGACCTGGCGCGACGCGACCTGGTCGGCGGCGTCCGCGAGCATGCGCTTGTCGACGTCGCAGAGCGAGACCACCTCGATCGGGCGCCACCTGGATCAGCCGGAAGAGGTCGGTCTTGCCGTACCAGCCGGGGCCGATGAGGCCCACGCGCTTCTTCTGGTCGGCGAGCTCGGCCGCGTAGGCGGGCATGCGCGACCAGGCCAGGGCCGCCGCTCCGGCTCCCAGGAAATGTCGCCTTCTCATGGTTCTCCTCCCTCTCCGTGGGAACGGCTCAGGGCGCCCTCTCCACGACCAGGCGCCCGGGGCCACGACCTCGATCCCGTCCTTCAGATCCGAACCGAGGCGCAAGGACTCGCGTCCGGCGCCGTCCACCACCCGGTACAGCGTGTTCTCGTCGACCGTGAACCACTCGGGCCATTCGTTGAGCCGCACGTAGTTCCGTTCGAAGTTCAGGCTCCGACGGTGGCGAGCGTAGTCGAAGTGGAGCTTGCCCTTCCAGTCGGCCGGTCCTTCGATCGACACGAAGAGGCGGTCGCCCTGCGCGACTGGCGCCCGAGCTTCAACCCCTCGCGTCCAGTCCTCCACGTAGCAGCCCTGCGTCTTCCACATCGCGTAGAGGAGCAGGGTGCGGTTCCAGTTGCCGTCGCCGTACCAGCGCTCGATCGTCCCGTCGGCCTGCTGGAAGTCGAGGAGGGTCCGCGTCTCGCTCTCGATCCACGAGATGGCCTCGGGCACCGGCTCGCGGGCCACGAGATACAAGGCGCTCTCGATCGAATCGGCGTAGCCGTCGTGGCTGCCGTTCTCCCAGTCGTGGCCCCGGTAGCGGGGGAGGTTCTGAAGCACGCGCAGCACCGCGTCGCGGTAGCGCTTCTCGCCCGTCACCATGAAGTGCGTGTAGACCGAGCCGTACACGTAGCCCCAGTTGTCCGAGAGATGTCGGCTCAGGGCTGGAGATCAGAAGGGCGGATCTCGTCGTAGAGCATCCCGTCCGGGTTCGCCGAAGCGAGGATGCGGTCGAGCATCTTCGCGATGGCCGGCCGATAGGTGGCCGCGCGCGGCCGGCCCCAGTCGCTCTCCAGGGCGTGGAGCAGGGTGAGGCCCACCACGATCTCGTTGCCGTGATCGCGCAGCCGCATCCGGTCGGGCCCTTCGTGTTTCGTGAAGTCCCAGGTGTAGCCGGGCAGGTCGTGGTTCGCGGGCAGGACCTCCTCGATGTAGGCGTCGCCGATGCGCTCGGCCCATTCCAGGAACCGGCGGTCGCCGGTCATGGTGGCGAGGCGGACCAGGGTCTGGAGCACGTCCCCGTTCAGCTCGGCGCCGGAATCGGGCAGGAGGCCGAAGCGGCTCTGGACCGGCGCGTTGCTGCATGAGGCCGGCGGTCATGTCGGCCATCCGGTAGAACCAGGGCGTGCGGCCCAGGAGCTCGGTGATGGCGAGGAGGCCGTCCTTCGCGTACTCGGCCGCGCCGAAGAGGCTCAGGGGCCCGAGCTTCTGGGTCTTCAGCTCCAGGTTGCCCGGGACGCCGTCCTTCACGTTCGTGTAGCGGATCTCGTTCTGCAGCATCTCGCGCATCCGCCCCTCGTAGAGGGCACGGTCCGTGAAGAAGGCGGTCGCGACGAGATAGGGGTAGTTGTCGGCCCCGGAGTTGTGGGGCGTGTAGAGGTCCATCGGCGCCGTGGCGCGCTTCACGCCGGGCAGGTAGTCGGGGAGCAGAAGCGTGCGCTCGTCGGCATAGGCGAGCCAAGCGTGGAGCATCTTGCGCGTGCGGCGGAACACTTCTTCGGTACGGACGCCGTTCTCCGCGGCGGCGCGGAAGGCGGCCTGGTCGCGGAGGGCAGCGGGATCCTCCGCGGCGAGGGCCGGCCCCGCCCGCAGGACGGCGGCGAAGACCAGGACCGCGACTCATGGTAAGGGCCCCTTTCATTCCGGCACATTGTGGACGGCCGCGGTCCACCCGTCCACCCAAGACGGACGGGCGCCGGGGTAGAATCTCTGGCGTGATCCCGTCCTTGCTTTCGTTGACCCTGATGGGCCTGGCTGCCGCTCCTGCGGCCCCGAACGCGCCCGAGTCGAGCGCCTTCGACGCCACGGTCAAGCCCTTCCTGGCCAAGAGCTGCTTGATGTGCCACAACGCGCAGCTCAAGAGCGGCGGCGTCGACTTCGCGGCCTTCAGCACCGCGGAGGACGTGACGAAGGACGCGCACACCTGGGACACCGCGCTCGTCAAGCTGAAGACGGGCCAGATGCCGCCGGAGGGCTTCCCCCGGCCCGATGCCGCGGAGGTGAAGGCGATCACCGACTGGGTCGAGAAGGAGTTCGATCGCGTCGATCAGATGGCCCCTCCCAACCCCGGGCGAGTCACCGCGCGGCGGCTCAACCGGACCGAGTACAACAACACGGTCCGCGACCTCCTCGCCGTGGACACCCACCCGGCCGACGACTTCCCCCAGGACGACGCGGGCTACGGCTTCGACAACATCGGCGACGTGCTGTCCCTGTCTCCCGCCCTCCTCGAGAAGTACCTGACGGCGGCCGACAAGGTGACGCGCGCCGCCCTCTTCGGCCCCGAGGCCAGCAAGCCGTCGATGGTCGCGCCTCACGCCGCGGACCGGGAAGGTGCAGCCGAGCACGGTGCCCGCTCTTCGACTACGACCTCACGGGTCTGAGCCTGCCCAACGCGCTGGTCGCGACCCATCGCTTCCCGGTGGACGGCGAGTACACGATCCGCATCGTGCCCGGGGGCACGCGTCCGCTCGGGTCCGAGCCGGTGCACATCGCGGTCTGGATCGACGGCGAGCAGGTGAAGGTCGTCGACCTCGATCCCGCAGGGCGTCGCCACCTTCGAGCTCGACCATCAGGAGCTCTTCGGAACCCAGGCGCGAGGTCCGGGTCCGAGTGACCGCGGGCGAGCACACGCTCGCGGCCTCGATGCTTCGCCTCTACGAGGGCCTGCCCGCCGTCCTACGGCGGCCCGAATCCGTCGAAGCGGCGCGGCCCCCGAGCTCCCCGAGTTCAAGCCGCGCAAGGACGCCCCGCCCGAGAGGGTCGAAGCCGCGCGGCGCCGGTTCGAGGCACGGCGCGCGGAGAAGAAGCCGGTCAACGAGGCGCGGGTGTCGCGCCTCGAGGTGATCGGCCCCTTCGACGCCCGCCAAGGGCCCGAAGGAAGCGAGCCTCCGCAGCGTCTACGCCTGCGGTCACCTGCGCGGCGGACACGTTCCCGGCTGCGCGCGACAGATCGTGACCTCGCTCGCGCGCCGCGCCTACCGGCGGCCCGTCACCGCCACGCGACGTCGACCCCCTGCTGCGCCTCTTCACGCGGCGCGCGCAAGGAAGGCGCCTCTTTCGAGGAGGCCACGGCCCTGGCCCTGAAGGCGATCCTGGTTTCGCCCGACTTCCTGTTCCGCATCGAGAGGGACGACGCGAACGGCGCGGCTTCGACCGACCACCCCATCGGCGCACTACGAGCTGGCCTCGCGCCTGTCGTACTTCCTCTGGGCCAGCATGCCGGACGAAGAGCTGCTGCGGCACGCCGAGCGGAAGACGCTGCGCGACCCCGAGGTCCTCGCGGCCCAGGTGCGGCGCATGCTGAAGGACGACAAGTCGAAGGCGCTGGTCGAGGCCTTCGGCGGGCAGTGGCTCCAGTTCCGCGGCCTCGAGTCGGTCGCGCCCGACCGCGAGCGGTTCCCCGACTTCGACAACAACCTGCGCCTGTCGATGCGCCAGGAGACGGAGCTCTTCCTGGACAGCATCGTGCGCGAGGACCGCAGCATCCTCGACCTCATCGACGGCAAGTACTCCTTCATGAACGAGCGGCTGGCGCGGCACTACGGCATCCCCTGGGTCAAGGGGCCCGAGTTCCGGCGGGTGGACCTGACCGGCACCGAGCGCGGCGGCGTCATCACCCAGGCCAGCGTGCTCACGGTCTCGTCCTACGCGACCCGCACCTCGACGGTGCTGCGCGGCAAGTGGGTGCTCGACAACATCCTGAACGCGCCTCCGCCGGATCCGCCGGCCGGGGTGCCGAGGCTCGACGAGGCGAAGGTGAGCGCGTCCGCGTCGCTGCGCCAGCAGATGGAGGCCCACCGCACCAACCCCACCTGCGCGTCGTGCCACGTCCGCATGGACCCCATCGGCTTCGGGCTCGAGAACTACGACGCGCATCGGCGCCTGGCGGACCCAGGACGGCAAGTGGGACATCGACCCCGCGGGCGCGCTTCCGGACGGCCGGAGCTTCCACGGGCCGGAAGAGCTGAAGCAGATCCTGAAGCAGGACAAGGACGCCTTCGCCGTGGGCATGACCGAGAAGCTCCTGACCTACGCCCTCGGTCGCGGGCTCGAGCGCTACGACAAGAGGGCGGTGAAGGCGATCGCGGCGCAGCCTGGCCGCGCCAGCGACTACCGGTTCTCGGCCCTGGTCGCTGGAGATCGTGAACAGCCTGCCGTTCCAGATGCGGAGAGGAGACCGGAGCGCGTCATGAACCCGATCACGCGGAAGCACCTGCCGCGGCGGACCCTGCTCAAGGGCATCGGCGCCTCGTTCGCGCTGCCCATGCTCGACGCCATGACCCCCGCCTTCGCCTCGACCGGCGACTGCGGGCAAGGCGGTCCGCCTGGCCTTCGCCTACGTGCCCAACGGCATCGTGCTCGCGGACTGGACGCCCAAGGCCACCGGCCGCGACTTCGAGATGTCGCGGATCCTGAAGCCGCTCGCGCCCTTCCGCGACGACCTCTTGGTGCTCTCCGGGCTGGCCCACCACAACGCGAACGCGCTCCAGGACGGAGCCGGCGACCACGCGCGGGCCGGCGGCCTGCTTCCTGACCGGCGTCCACCCGAAGAAGACCGCGGGGGCCGACATCAAGAACGGCATCTCCGCCGACCAGATCGTGGCCCAGAAGATGGCCGCGCGTGACCCGCTTCCCTTCGCTCGAGCTCGGGTGCGAAGACTCGCGCACGGTGGGCAACTGCGACTCGGGTTACAGCTGCGCCTACACCAACAGCCTCGCCTGGCGCGGGCCGTCGACCCCGATGCCGCCCGAGATCAATCCCCGGCTCGGCCTTCGAGCGCCTCTTCGGCGCCGAAGACGTGCCCCTCGACCCGGCGGCCCGCGCCAGGCGCGATCCGCGAGCGCCGGAGCATCCTCGACGTGGTGGGCGCGCGCACCCGCGAGCTCGCTCCAGGAGCTCGGGCCCGGCGGACCGGCGCAAGATCGACGAGTACCAGCAGGGCATCCGGGACATCGAGCGGCAGATCGAGCAGGCCGAGAAGGACGGCCGGGACATCCGGCCCACCATCGAGAAGCCGAGCGGCATCCCGGTGCTCTACGCCGACTACGTGAAGCTGATGTTCGACCTGCAGGTCGTGGCCTTCCAGGCCGACCTCACCCGGGTCTCCACCATGATGATCGGGCGCGAGGGCAGCCTCCAGACCTACCCGAGATCGGGGTTCGCGATCCCCACCATCCGCTCACCCACCACCGCGACAACCCGGAGTGGATCGAGAAGGTCACGAAGATCAACGAGCTTCACCTGGAGCTGTTCGCCTACTTCATCGCGCGCCTCAAGGCGACGCCCGACGGAGACGGCTCCCTCCTCGACCATTCGATGGTGGTCTACGGCAGCGCCATCAGCGACGGCAACAAGCACACCCACGAGGACCTGCCCGTCCTGCTCCTGGGCCGGGGCGACGGCAGCCTCAAGCCCGGGCGTCACGTCGTGTACCCGAAGGACACGCCGATGACGAACCTCTACCTGACCCTGCTCGACCGCATGGGCGTCCATCCGGAGTCGATCGGCGACAGCACGGGCAAGGTCGAGCACCTGACCGAGGTCTAGGGCATGGCGCGAGACATGGGCCTCCTGATCCTGCGCCTGGCCGGCCTGTACCTGGCGCTCTCTCACGGTTGGAGCAAGGTCCTTGGCCTGGCCTCGGGCCAGGACGGCTTCATCAAGGCCACCGCGGAGCTGGGCTTCCCCGTGCCCGTGGTCTTCGCCTGGGCGGCGGCGCTGTCCGAGTTCGCTGGGCGGGCTCCTCGTGGCCATCGGCCTGGGGACGCGGGTCGCGGCCGCCTTCGCGGCCTCGACCATGGTCGTGGCCGCGTTCGGACGCCACCACGCCCACGGCCTTCTCCTGAACGCGCTCGGGGTCGCGCCCGTCTCCGACGAAGTCCGCGAAGGCCTGGGGCAACCCCGAGCTGGCGCTCATCTACCTGCTCGTCTTCGCTTCCCATCGCCTTCCTCGGTCCGGGCGCGATTCGCCATCGACGCCCGCTTCGGTCCGCAAGGGACGCAAGTAGGCTCCCTCAGGGCCGGGCGGCAGCGGTCCGGCGATCTTCCCGACGATACGCCGCGAGTGCCTTGCACTCGCCGTCGAAACGGCCGAGCAACTCCAGGGCGCCCTGAAACGTGGCGGAATCCAGTCGACGGTCGTAGAGAGCGACTCGCTCACCGGCGACGTCGCGCAACCGATAGAGGTAGTAGGTGTCGTTCTTCCCCTTGAGGCTCTTGAGGACGGACTTGCCCACGCAGGTCGGATCGAAGCTCCCCAGGATCACGACCGGCCCCACCGGGCCCGGACGGAAGTGCTTCAGCTCCTCTAGCGTCGGGGGCCGGCTCGGGCTCGGCGATTCCTTCGGTCCGAGATCGCCCAGCGACTCCCAGAACCCTTTCGCCCATTCCGGTCTGCCTCTTGAAAGTCGAGACCGGGAAGCAGGGCACTCCCTCCGAGATCTTCCCGCAGCGGGGCTTCCCGTCTTCCTGCTTGCCCTCCTCCTCGAGCCTCCGGACGATCCGGGCCGCGGACTCGCTCAGTGGGTGCGACGACTGGGCCGCCGGAGCCGGGTCGTCGGCCGGCGTGCGCGCCTCCTCGGCCGGCGGCGCCTGGGCAGGGGCGAGCGAAGTGGCGAAGACGGCGGTCACCGACCACCGCGAAGATCCGCATCGTCACTCGCGGGTACGGTGACACTCTGCTGGTTTAGACGATCGTCCGCCTCCCGCGGTCGGGACCGTTGCATGAGGACGCGGCCGCTGTATCCTCTTGGGGAGAGGCCCGGAGGAGCGCGCATGACGAGCACGGCCATCGGCGCGGTGTCTTGGGAAAGGATGGCGAGGGCCGTGGAGAAGGTGCGAGAGCGGTTGCTGCGGGCCACGGGGGCCCTCGACCAGGCAGGCATCCCTTACGCGGTCGTGGGAGGGAATGCGATCGCCGCCTGGGTCTCCCGAGTCGATGAATCGGCGGTGCGCAACACCCGCGACGTCGACCTCTTGCTGCGTCGCGCGGACCTCGAAGCCGCCACGGTGGCCCTAGCGAGGGCGGGCTTCCTGAGGCGGCACGCCGCCGGCATGGAAATGTTCCTCGATGGGCCTGCCGCAAGAGCCCGAGACGCCGTCCACGTGGTCTTCGCGGGGGAGCATGTCCGGCCGGATTACCCAGAGGCAGCCCCCGACGTCTCCGAGGCCGAAGTGAGCGGTGGATTTGCCATCCTGTCCCTGGAGCCTCTGGTCCGCATGAAGCTGACCTCGTTCCGCGACAAGGACCGCACCCACCTGCGGGATCTCGTCGACGTGGGGCTGGTCGACGCGTCGTGGCTCGAGGCCCTGCCCGCTCCGCTGTCGAGCCGACTCCGCCAGATCCTCGAAACGCCCGAAGGCTGACCGGCCGCCTTCAGGGTCGAACGGTGACCGCTTCTCCCTCGTAGCGCACGACCTGGCCCTTGCCGGAGCCGTAGCCCGCGGGCCGGTCGGGGCTCACGAACACCACCTCGAAGCGTCCGCGCCTTGGGGGTCGGCGCGAAGCCAGAGGTCCGCGCGCCGAGGCTCAGGGTCTTGTCGGCCTCGCGCCAGGTGATGGGGATGCGGGCGTAGCCGCCGGTCTCGTAGGCGTTCGTGAGGCCGTCGTCCTCGTAGAGCGAGAAGGCCCCGTCACGGCCCTGGTAGACGAACAGGGTGACCGGATCGTCCGGGCCGTCGAAGGCGTGCTGCCGCGGCGGACCGAATGGGAACGATGGAGCCGGCGCGCACGTGCAGGGGCATCGATTCGTAGGCGGCCGGGGCGTCGATCGTGCGCCCGCCGTCGAGCGACGCGCCGGTCCAGAAGTCGTACCAGCGGCCCGCCGGCAGGTAGACCGGGCGCGCGGTCACGTGGGATGCGGTCACCGGGCTCACGAGGAGCGCCGGCCCGAAGAGGTACTGGTCCTTCACGTCGCGGCAGAGCGGATCGTCGGGGAAGTCCATGACCAGAGCCCGCATCATGGTGTCGTGATCGAGGGTCACCCGCGCGGCCACCGCGTAGATGTAGGGCAGGAGTCGGTAGCGCAGCTCGGTGAACTTCTTGAGGGTCCGGAAGGCGGGATGATCCTCGCCGCCGTAGAACCAGGGCTCGCGGTACGGGGTCTGGCCGTGGGCCCGGAAGATCGGGGTGAAGGCCCCGAACTGGAACCAGCGCGCGAAGAGCTCCCGGTACTCCTCGTTCTTGTTCCCGCCCGGGTAGTCGACGCTGAAGCCGCCGATGTCGTGGCTCCAGTAGGGAAGGCCCGGAGAGCGAGTAGGAGAGGCCGGCCGGGATCTGGGCGCGAAGCACCTCCCAACGGCCCGTGGTGTCGCCCGACCAGGCGATCGAACCCGTGCGCTGCGAGCCGGCCCAGGCCGAGCGCGCGAGGATGGCCACGCGTCGATCCGGGGCCGCTTCGCGCTGTGACTTGTAGACGCCCTCGCTGTGCACGAGGGGATAGGCGTTCATGACCCGCGCGGCGGGCCCGAGGGCGGTCGGCTCGATGAGCATCGCCTGCTCTTCGGGAGAGGGGTCGTCGACGAGGTTGGGCTCGTTGGCGTCGAGCCACCAGCCGTCGAAGCCCTTCGAGAAGATCGCGTCCTTGATCTGCCGCCAGAAGACTTCGCGACCCTTGGGGTTGAAGGCGTCGTAGAACGTGAACACGTAGCCGAGCCAGTCCTTGGTCCCGGTGTCCAGGGTGTGAGGATAGAGGAAGCCGCCCTTCTTCATCTCGTCGAAGTTGGCAGTGCCCGGATAGAACTTGGGCCAGACCGAGATGGGGATGCGCGCGTTCAGCCGGTGCGCCTCGTCGGTCATCGCCTGGGGGTCGGGGAAGCGGGTGGGGTCGAAGATGTGCGAGCCCCATTCCCCGTCCCGCCAGTAGCGCCAGTCCTGCACGATCACGTCGAGCGGGAAGCGCCGCTTGCGGAACTCGCGCACCACGTCGAGCAGCTCGGCCTGCGAGTTGTACCGCTCGCGGCTCTGCCAGTAGCCGTAGGCCCACTTCGGCAGGAGCGGCACCCGACCCGTGGCCTCGCGATAGCCCGCGATCACGTCGTCGAGGCTCGTGCCCTGAATGAAGGTGTAGTCGATGCCCTCGGCCGACTCCGACCAGAGGGTCGTGGGCCGCGACGGGCGCGGGGGCATCCACTTGCAGGTCGAAGGGACCGTTCGCGTCGCCCCGGCGCCACTCGATCTTCAGGCGATAGCTGCGCTTGGCCTCGAGCGGCACCCGAACCGTCTCGTCGGCCCGCACGAACAGGCTCCAGTAGTCGATGAGGAGCTCGTCGTCGAGCCAGAGCCGGACGTAGTTGAGGGCCCGGTGGCTGACGAGCGCGTGCTCTCCCGACGAGTCGGGCATCAGGCGGCCCGTCCAGCGCACGCCCAGCACCCTGGGCGCGATCGCGGCGGGAATGGCCGAGGCGGCGGGCAGACCGGGCTGCGGCACCCCGATCGCCACCTTCATGTCGCGGTCGGAGAAGTAGGTCGCGGTCAGCCCGCCCGGTCTGCCGTCCTCGTCGATGAGGCGCGCCGGCGGCACCGGCACCACGTCTTCGGGCGTGCCGAACTTCATGTGCGACGGGTTGTCCCAGAGAAGGCCCCATCCGCGGCTCGAGACCAGCACCGGGACCACGATCTCGCGATTGCGCTGCCAGAGGTCGATATCGCGGCCGCGCATGTCGAGCAGCCGGTCCTGGTGCTGCCCGAGACCGTAGAGGCCCTCGTCGGCGGCCGTGTCGAAGGCCTGGCTCACCTGGTAGGCCGTCTCGCCGTGGGCGGTGACCTGCTTGAAGGCCTTCCCCCCGTCGGCTCGCTCGCTCAACAGATCGCGCCCGGAAGCGTCCTTGAACGACACCTGTCCCGTGGCCAGGGCGACCCGGGCCCGCACCCGCCTGGTCGAGACCACGGCCGCCGCCGGTTCCGCCGCCACCTCGAAGGGCGCTGCCGACCAGCGGGCCACGATCGACAGGCTCGGCGTTGAGGGCTCGGGCGCGCCCGCAGGCCAGCTCGTCACCCGAAAGATGCGGTCGGAGGACACCCGGAGCCGGACGTTGACGCCCTTGGCGTGAACCACCACCCCGTCGGCCTGCTTCTCCCACGGTTGGTCGGCGCCGGTGGCGGGTCCCGCCAGCGCCAGGCTCGCGACGAGCATCAGCGTCGTCTTCATGGGAGGGCTCCTCGGAGCCGTGACTCTACCAGGGTGACGAGCTGCTTTCCACGGTTCGCCCTTCCAGCTCGTCTCATGCCCAAACCGTAGAGGCCCCCACGGGACCCAATGGCCTTGATGCGAGGTTGACGGCCCTTTGGTAAGGCCCTACCGTATTGAGTATGGCCACCTCAGTTGTCAAGACCACCTATGCCCTCGATCTGGAGACCATCCGCGCACTGGATGACCTGGCCCGACGGTGGGACGTGTCGAAGTCGGAGGCACTCCGACGAGCGATCCGAGCCTCGGCCTCTCCCTCGCGCCCGGCAGGCCCATCCCCGGCGGTGCAGGCGCTTGACCGCCTGCAGAAGGCGGGCCGTCTTGCCCCCCGAGAGGCGGCACGCTGGTCGGCCGCCGTCCGGGCGGAGCGACGGGCGGCCTCGACGCGCCGGGAGCGACGGGCGCGTTGATCCATCTCGACACGAGCTTCCTCATCCGCGCCCTCGTCCGCGACTCGCGGGAAGACGAACGGCTCCGCGCCTTTCTCGGAGCTGGTGAGTCGGTGGCCATGAGCACCGTCGCCTGGGCCGAGTTCCTCTGCGGTCCGGTCGAAGCGCCGCTCCTCGAGCTCGTGGGCCAGATCGTGACGCGGCTGGTCCCTTTCGGGCAAGACACGGCTGCGCTCGCCGCCGACCTTTTCAACCAGACGGGGCGACGACGGGGCTCGCTGGCCGACTGCATGATTGCCGCCACCGCTATTCGGGCGAAGGCCACATTGGCCACACACAACCGGGTCGACTTCCGGCGCTTCCAAGCCGCGGGCTTGGAGCTCGCCAGCTCCTAGCCGAGTTCCACCGTTCGCGACCGAGATCGTGCTCAGGGAGCCGTGGATAGAAGCCTTGATGTGGTCGCCGCGGCCGTGACATGATCCACGCGCTCATCATGTGACATGAGCTTCGCGTGGGGCGCCAGCCGGCGCTGCACTTTCCCGCCGCGGCGAGCCAACGTCTCGCGCCAGCCACTCTAAGAGGAGGCATATGCCGAACCGACTTCGGACATCCGTTCTCTCGCTGCTCGCCCTCGTCGCCCTGACCCCCGCGCTCGCCCGCGCCCAGGCGCCCGGGGCCGCCGAAAAAGAGTTGCTCGATGCGGAAAACCACTGGGCCGAGGCGACCATCAAGTCTGACGTGCCGGCCCTCGAGCGCCTCTATGCGGACGAGTACCTGGCGATCGATCCCGCGGGCGCGACCTTCACGAAGGCCCAGGACATCGACAACGTCAAGTCCGGCAACTTCAAGCTCACGACCTTCAAGCTCGACGACATGAAGGTACGGGTTCACGGCGAGGTGGGCGTGGTCACGGGCCGCAACACGATCAAGGCCACGTACATGGGAAAGGACATCAGCGGGGCCTATCGCTTCACCGATACCTTCGTGAAGCGCGCCGGCCGATGGCAGGTGCTCACCACCCAGGGGACGGCTGTCGCTCCCAGCAAGTGAGCCTCCGGGCGGGGCGGCGCCGCCAGGGCGCCACCCCGTCCCCCCGCCCAAAGGCTGGCTGATTCCGAAATCGGCCAGGATCCGCGACCAATCCGGGAGACGAGAAGGCTCCCCCGACCGACCTTGGACAGATCAGGTCAGGCCTGCTGACCGCTTTCCAAGGAGGTCCCTTTGAACCGCTTCCGTTTCATGGTCACTGCCCCCACCCTGGGTGTTCTCGCGGTGGCGTCCACGGCGCTCGCCGCGGGCCCCTACTTGAAGCTGCGCGCCGAAAAGGCCGCGGGCGACAACAACGTGAAGCTCACCCTGACCGCGGTCTCGGGTCGGACCCTGACTTTGCCCGCGCCCGTGGTCGCGGTGGACGAGGGCAAGGGCTTCGAGGCCCGGCCCGATCTCGCCTGCGGGCCGGCCGAGGGCACGCCTGTCACGCCGGACAAAGCGGCCACGACCACCTGCGAGCTGAAGATCGCCGGTCCGGCGAAGACGCGGGTTCGCCTCGAGTACAAGCTGGCGGACGGCGTGGCGCGGACCAACGCGGTGACGGTGGAGCCGGCGGCGGCGGCGGTGGCCGCCAAGTAGGTCAGCCTGCCCACTCGCGGAGTGCGCGCCCAGGTCTTGAGTCGCTCCCAGCTTTCCCCTCGTCTGTCGATGGAGCTTGACAAGCCATCGCGAGAGCCTTACCTTCCAGTCGACAGACGATGGGAAGCCATGAGTCGGCACCCGATCTCCTTCCGGGCACGCTCGACCTGCTCATTCTGAAGGCACTGGCGCGTAGCCCCATGCACGGCTACGGTATTGCCCAGCAACTGAGGGACGTGTCCGACGACGTTCTGCAGGTCGGCGAAAGCTCGCTCTATCCCGCGTTGCAGCGCCTGCTCCTGAATGGTTGGGTCAGAGCCGAATGGGGGACGTCCGAGAACAACCGTCGGGCTCGCTACTACACCCTCACGGCTCCGGGCCGCAAACAACTTGCTTCCGAGCGTGAGGAGTTCGATCGGCTGATCGCGGCGATCCAGAAGGTTCTCCAGACCGCCTGAGAGCGTCTATGGGCAGGTTGATCCGCCGTTTCCGCTATTGGATCCGACAGCGCGAAGCCGCGGCCGAGCTCGCCGAGGAACTCGAGACCCACCGTGCCCTCGAGCAGCAACGGCTCGAGCAATCTGGTCTGCCGGCAGAGAAAGCGGCGCACGCGAGCCGCCTGGCCCTCGGCAACGTGACACTCGCCCGCGAAGACGCGCGGGGCGTCTGGATCTGGCCCTGGCTCGATGACCTGTCCCGGGATCTGCGTCACGCGATGCGGGTATTGACGAAGAGCCCCGTCTTCACGGCCACGGCGCTCGGTTCGTTGGCCCTCGGCATCGGGGCCAACACCGCGATCTTCAGCGTGATGGACGCGATCTGGTGGAAGAGGTTGCCCGTCAACCATCCCGAGCAACTCGTGCGCGTGGTGACGGTGGCCAGGGCAGGGAGCGCATCCGGGCGACGCTTCCCCGGGTTGCTCCTCTTCCCACAGGTTCGAAACGGCAGCGACGTGTTCTCCGGGGTCATCTTCTTCAGCGAGGCAGACGGCCTGAGCTTCACCGTGGATGGCGTCACCGAGCGCGTGGTCGGGGAAGCCGTCTCGGGGAACTATTTCGCGGTGCTCGGCGTCGGAGCCGCCCACGGCCGCACCTTCTCCCGGGAGATCGAGGAGGGATCCTGGGCGTCGGAGGCCGTACTGAGCTACGACTTCTGGCAGCGACGCTTCGGCGCGGACCCCGGCGTGGTGGGCAAGGCGATTCAACTGAATGGCTATCCCTTTACCGTGGTCGGCATCTCACCCCGCGGCTTCTTTGGCACGAACGTCGGCACGTCCTTTGAGGTGCGGGTTCCGAAGCTGCCGGAGGCACTCGGCAAGGCGATGCCAGCCATGCCGTTGCTACGGATGGAGGAGAGGGTTGCCGCGTTGACGGCCCGGCTGAGGCCGGGGGTCAGCCTCCAGCAGGCCGAAGTCTCAACGGAGCTCTCCTATCGGCAGGCCCTCGCCGCGAACCCGGATCTCATCCGTGACTCGCAAGTTGGGGCGACGCGCATTCGAGTGCTCCCCGCCGAGCGTGGGACTTCTTGGCTGCGTGACCAGTTCGACCGCCCGATGGCGATCCTCATGGCGATGGTCGGCACGGTGCTGCTCATCTGCTGTGCCAATGTCGCAACGCTCCTCCTGGGCCGTGCGACGGCGCGGCGACGGGAGTTGGCCGTGCGCCTGGCGATCGGAGCCGGCCGCGCGCGCCTCATCCGGCAGCTGCTTGCCGAGAGCCTGCTGATCTCTTTCCTGGGCGCATCGGTCGGGGTCGCGCTGGCCTACGGGGGCGTCGGCATCTTCTTTGGATTCCTCCCTCAGAGCCACGTCCGCACGTCGCTCGATGTCACTCCGGACCTGCGGGCCCTCGCCTTTACCCTGTGCGTGTCGCTGCTCGCTGCCTTGGCGTTCGGCTTGACACCGGCCATTCAGGCCACGAAGCTGGACCTGCTCTCGGCCGCCAAGGGCGAGAGCCCGGAACGGCGCAACCGTGCGTTCGATCTGCGCAAGCTACTGGTGATTTCCGAGGTTGCGCTGTCACTGCTGCTGCTGACCGGCGCAGGCCTGTTCGTTCGGAGTCTCCAGAGTCTCCAAGGAGTCCAAGCAGGGTTTGAGACCGACAGAGTCCTACTATTCACGATGAAGCACGTGCACGACCGTTACGCGCCCGAGCAGATCAGGGTCTTCTGTCGAGACTTGATCGAACGAGTGAAGGGTCTACCGGGCGTGCGTTCGGCCGGCTTGGCCGAGACGGGCCCCTTCAGCGGGCGGGAAGACGAACGTGAAATTGAGGTGGTGGGATCGGAGACCCCGGCCGAAAGGCCTTCAACTGCGCTCGTCGATCGCGTGAGCCCGGGCTTCTTTGAGACCGCGGGCATCCCGTTCCTGTTCGGGCGCGATGTTTCCTTCGCTGACCGCGAGGGTGCTCCAAAGGTCGCGGTCGTGGATGAGACCGCGATGCGCGTCCTCTTCGAGCGATCAAGCCCGATCGGCAGACGGATCCGGGTTGGCCGCGCCTCGCGGGTGGAGGAATTCGAGGTCGTCGGAGTCGTGAAGGCCACGAAGCATGTCAGCCTTCGCGAGCAGCCGCGGGCTGCCGTCTACCTTTCGATCGCGCAGGGCGACCGGCCTTGGATGCCGACCCTGTTCGTCCGAGCGACCAAAACCACGAATCCCCTGGTCGCGGCGGTCCGGCGCGAGATCCAGGCGCTCGACAAGGATCTCCCCGTCTTCAACGTGAAGACTTTCCGCCAGCAGTTGAACGAGTCCGTCGCCCAGGAGCGGCTGGTCAGCGCTCTCTCGGGGTTCTTCGGCGCGCTTGCGGCCCTTCTCGCCGCGATCGGCGTCTACGGGATCATGGCCTATTCCGTCGCCCGCAGAACTCGGGAACTCGGTATTCGCCAAGCGCTCGGAGCAACGCGAGGCGATGTCCTCTGGTTGGTCCTCCGCGAGGTCCTTCAGCTCGTTCTGATCGGCATTCCCATCGGGCTCGCTGGCGTGCTGGCCATGGGCCGTTTGGTGGCCAGTGTGCTGTTCGGCATCACACCGATGGATCCGCCCGCGATCTTGTTGGCCATTCTGCTCCTCGTGGCGGTCGCGGCTCTGGCGGGATATCTGCCTGCTCGGCGGGCATCGCGCATTGATCCCGTGCTGGCGCTGCGACACGAGTAGCTGGGGGCCGGAATGGCCGGTTCGCCCGTCAACTCCCGGCGAGCCAGGCTTCGAGCGCTTGGAGGTTCTCCCCTTTGAGGCGTTTGCGAACGCCGTCGGCGTGGGACCGAACGGTCTGGGCGTCGTCGAAGGGCAGTCGGTCGTACATCTTGCCACCGGGGTTGTGGCAAGGTGCGCAGCTCGTGGCCAGGATGGGTCGAACCTTGGCCTCGAAGACAGCGTCCGCGGCCACGGGCTTCGCGGTTGGCGAGGGCGTCGCTACGGGTGTCGCAACCGGCACGGCAGTTACGACCGGTGCCGTCTTCGGCTGCTCGGACGACACCGTGCGAAGGGACGAGCAGCCCGACGCCCCGATCACGCCAAGGGCCAGGAGAGACGCGATCGGCACGTGGGGTGACATCAGGCCGGCTCGGTGTCCGGATCGGTCGATGCCTTGAACGGCTCCGGAGACCCCGGTCGGATTGCGGTCGACGCGGCTCGAGACGCGCGAAACTCCGTGGGGGTGAGACCGGTGGCGTCCTTGAAGGCCTTATTGAAGGGGCCGAGAGAGCGGTAGCCCACTTCGTAAGCCGCCTCGGCCACGTTCAGGCGACGGTCCGGGCTCGTGAGGAGCTTCTGCGCCTCGCGCACCCGGTAGTGGTTCAGGAACGAGTTGAAGTTCCTGAACCCGAGCTGGTCGTTGATGAGCTCGCGCACTCTGTACTCGTGAGCGCCGAGGCGATCGGCCAGGGCGCCGATGGTGAGCCCTTCCTGGCGAAAGACCTGCTCGTCCTCGACGAGCTTGCGGAGCTCAGCGGCGAGACGCGGATCGAGCAGCGGCGCTTCCTCGGGGACGGTCGCGGGGGGCTTGAGGATCTCGGGCCGCACCCGTACCGCGGCGGCGGTGAGCACGAAGACCACGGCGAACGTGGCGGCGGCGTTCAGGAGGCCGGCGGTGGGCTCGGCCGGAGAGCCGAGCAGGATCGCCTCGCCGAGAAGCTCGACGAAGATGTAGCTCCCGGCGACCCACAAGCAGCCCTTGCGGAGCCGGAGGCGCGAGACCACGAGGTCGGAGCGCGCGCCGACGTAGACCGTCAGCAGCGCGTGGACGAGGAGAGTCAGACCCACGAGCCGCGGGATGAGTCTCCAAACGACATCGGCCGACTCGGGCAGGAGCGCCTGCGGCGAGCGGCCGGTGCAGGCACGCCAGCAGGCGTAGCCGAGGACCAGGTAGGCGGCCAGGCCCAGGAAATGTCGGCCTTCGAGGCGGAAGTCGTCCTCGAAGTGAACCTTGGCGAGCAGCCAGAACGAGAGGGGGAGCAGCAAGGCAAGGGCGGCCACGGCGTCCAGCAGGGGGAGGGGCAACCCGTTGGCGATGGCCGGGGGCAACAAGCTGTGAGCCACACAGCAGATCAGGAAGGCAACCGTGGCCTGGGCGCTTCGGTCGCGGCGGTCGCCTCGGAGCACGACCAGGGCCAGCGAGCAGAGCTGCGCCGAGGCGAGCAGGCGTAGGACGGTGGCAGTGGTCCACATGAGACCCTAGATTACGACGTACTGCCCGTCGGCCGATAGCCCGACAGAATCAATCACAACCTTTGGGTTCGGTCTGGCGTCTCAAGAGCCGGTATGCTCCATCTCATGCAGGACCTGAGGTTTGCGCTGCGGGGGCTCGGTAAGTCCAAGGCCTTCACCACGGTGGCGGTCCTTTCGTTGGCCCTCGGCATCGGGGCCAACACCGCGATCTTCACCCTCATGGACCAGGTCCTCCTCCGGCGGCTGCCCGTCCGCGACCCGGAGCAACTGGTCCTCTTCAACATGAAGGGGATGCACTACGGGAGCAACTGGGGCGGCAACGCCCTCTCCCATCCGCTGTACCTGGACCTCGCCCAGAACAACCAGGTGATGAGCGGGATGTTCTGCCGCTTCCCCACTTCGGTGAGCCTGACCTTCGGGGGCGGCACCGAGCGCGTGGCTGCAGAGCTCGTGTCGGGCACCTACTTCCCCGTCCTCGGGGTGGGCGCGGCCCTCGGACGCACCTTCACCCCGGCCGATGACCAAACGCCCGGCGGTCATCCCGTGGTCGTGCTGAGCCACGACTACTGGAAGACGCGGTTCGGTGGGGATGCGGCGGTCGTGGGCCAGACGATCGTGGTGAACGGTCACAACATGACGATCGTGGGGGTCGCGGCCCCGGGGTTCTCCGGGGTGCAGCTCGAGTTCGTGCCGCAGATCTTCGTTCCCGTGATGATGAAGGCCCAGATGACGCCGCTCTGGGACTCGCTGAAGGACCGGCGTCACCGCTGGGTCAACGCCTTCGGCCGCCTCAAGCCGGGCGTCACGCGCGAGCAGGCCCAGGCCTCTGTTCAGCCGTTCTTCAAGGGTGTGCTCGAGATGGAGGTCAAGGAAGCCGCCTTCCGGAACGCCTCGCCCGAGACCCGCGCGGAGTTTCTCAAGAACGTCCTCGAGGTCCTGCCGGGCGGGCAGGGGCGTTCCTACCTTCGGCGCCAGCTCGAGACTCCGGTCCTGCTCCTCCTGGCCTTGACCGCGGGCGTGCTGCTCATCGCCTGCGCCAACGTGGCCAACCTGCTGATCGCCCGCGCCGCCGCCCGCGACAAGGAGATGGCGGTGCGGCTGGCTCTGGGCGCCGGCCGAGCCCGGATCGTCAGGCTGTTGCTCGTCGAGAGCCTCTTGCTTGCGGTGCTGGGCGCCGTGGTCGGCACCGCTCTCGCCTTCGTGACGAATCGGCTTGTCTTCGGCCTGCTGCCCTCGGACGCCTCGTCGCTCAAGCTTTCGGCCGCGCCCGACCTTCGCGTGTTGCTCTTCACCGCGGTGGTGGCAGCGGTCACGGCCATCGTCTTCGGGCTGGTTCCGGCGCTTCAGGCCACGCGGCCCGCCCTGGCCGCCACCCTCAAGGACGAAGCCGGGTCCGTGGCCGGCGGAGTGCGGCAGGCCCGTTTCCGCCGCGGGCTGGTGTCGGTGCAAGTGGCCCTGTCCCTTCTTCTCCTGGTCGGCGCCGGCCTCTTCGTGCGCAGCCTGATGAACCTCCGTGGGCTCGGACCGGGCTTCCCCACCGAGCGGCTCCTCGCGTTCAACGTCGATCCCTCCCTGAACAGCTACAAGCCGGACGCGAGCAAGGCGTTCTACCGTCAGCTCGCCGACGACCTTCGCGCCTTGCCGGGCGTCAGCGCGATCGGCCTGGCCTCGGTCGGGATCATGCAGGACAACGAGTGGGACAGCTCGGTGACGGTGGAGGGCCAGACGGGTAAAGGTCCCCAGGAAGGCGAACCCTACATGAACTCGATCAGCCCCGGTTATTTCGAAGCTCTCGGGGTGCAAGTGGTGGCCGGTCGGGACTTCACGCTCCAGGACACCGAGCAGCTCAAGCACGGACCTGAGAAGGACGACCTCGTCCCTCGGGTGGTGGTGATCAACGAGAAGTTTGCCCACAAGTTCTTTGGCGAGGCGAACCCGTTGGGTCGCCGCGTCGGCTTCGGATCCGACCCGGGCACGCCCATCGACATGGAGATCGTGGGGGTCGTCAAGGACATCAAGTACACGAGCCTCAAGGACGAGATCCCGGTCCAGATGTTCGTCCCCTATCTCGCCAGCCAGTACGTCGGAGACATGACGGTCTACGTCCGTACCACGCTGCCCGCGGACCAGCTCGTGGCCCTGGCGCGCGACCGAGTGCGCAAGCTCGACCCGAATCTCCCCCTCTACGGCGTCCGCACCATGGAGCAGCGCGTGACCGACTCGCTGCTGATCGAGCGGCTCACCGCGGGCCTCTCGGGCGCCTTCGGAGTGCTCGCCACCCTCCTGGCCAGCGTCGGGCTCTACGGGGTCATGGCCTTCAGCGTGGCGCGCCGCACGCGCGAGATTGGCGTGCGGATGGCACTGGGGGCCTTCGGCAAGGACGTGGTCTGGCTGGTGCTGAAAGAGGCCCTGCTCCTGCTCGCAATCGGCCTCGTGATCGGCATCCCGGCCTCACTGGCCCTGGCCCGCTACGTCCAGAGCCAGCTCTTCGGCGTCCACTTCGCCGATCCGCTGACCCTCTTCGTGGCGATCTTCAGCCTGGCCAGCGCCGCTGCCCTGGCCGGCTTCATCCCCGCGCGGCGGGCCAGCCGCGTCGATCCCATCCGCGCGCTCCGATACGAGTAACCGCCGGGCCTCGCCGAGGCGACTAGCCGACGCTCTCACTTGGCACACCCGCTCATCACCAGGTGCGGGGTCGTGAATGATGCGGGCTCTACGGGTGGGGCTGCCAGTTCAAGATGACCCTGATGGGAGTCGGGCTGCCCTCTAGCACAAAGTTGTTCATCAGAAACCGCTGTCCATCGGCAGACACGACGTATTGCGCCATGCCCAATCGGCGGGACACCTGCGTGGCAAAGAGCGGAAGAGGGACGCCGACGACGAGCTGGCCGTCCGCGCCAACCTGGATGGAAGCCGCCATGAGCCGTCCGTCCTGCGCGACGTAGAACAGCTCGCGGCCATCCGGTCGCCAGCGCGCCTGAGCGCCCCCGCTCGTGGATACCTGCAGAGCGGCTCCGGGTCCGGGGAACGACTGGACATAGACCTCCACCCGCCCCGATCGCGTCGAGTCGAACGCGACTTGCTTGCCGTCGGGAGAGAACTGGCCGTCGCGCTCGTGGAACTGCGTCTGACCGACCGGGAGCGGCTCGCCACCTCCAACGATCGGCAGCGCCCACAAGTCAGACCCTGTCTTGGGACCAAGCCTCGAATACAAGAGGAACCGACCGTCTGGCGACCAGTCACAGGCGACAGCCCCTTCAGTGCCGGGCAGTCGTTCTTCGACGCCCGCGGCTGTCGTCCGTTTCTGGTACAGGGCGAGCGTGCCGTTGCGGTTCGACGTGAAGACGATGCGGGTCCCGTCACGCGACCAGACCGGGAAGATGTCCTCGGCCGCGTCATCCGTGAACCGGCTGAGCACACCTCGTCGCGTATCCAGCAGCCAGACGTCGGAGTTCCCATTCGCGCGTCTCAGAAACGCCAGGGAACCGCCGTCGGGCGAGATGGAGGGAGAAAGCACGAGTGTACTGTCAGGAGCGCCGACCCTTCCCGTCACTTTGCCGGACCGGTCGACCCAGACGAACTGCCGTTCCACCTTTCTCGACCCCACCCGAAACGCTATGGCGCCTCCCGCCGCGGCCGATAGTCCCGTGCGCACCTCGGCCAGCGTGCTGCCCAGGATGCCTTCGGCCACCGGGAACGGGCTTCCGGTCACCTCCAGCCGGAACGGGTCGAAGCCCTGGGCGAAGAGGGTGCCCCCGCGGACGAAGAGGAGGTGACCCGAGGCGTACACCGCGGCCGACTCCGAATCGACCAGCCTTCGCGTCGCCGTCCCATCGAGCTGACCCACGTAGACGCCGCGAGCCTCGGGGCTGCCCGTCACGTAGTAGAGAAAATGGCGACCGTCAGGCAAGAACTGGGGAGAGCTGTGACCAGCGTGGCCCTCTCCGAGTCGAGTCACACCAACCGACATGCCGCCGTCCGCCGAGACGCGGAAGATTGGACTGGCCGGGTTTTGCACGAGGAGAATCGCGCCCTCGCGATTCCAGGCGCCACCGACCCCGACGTGCGCATCCGTCAATGTCCGCACCAATCCGCCCGCGAGATCGATGCGCTTGAGCACGCCATCCGCATAGAACGCCACGGAACGACTGTCGGGCGACCAGAATGGCGTCAAGGCGTCGGCGGTCCCCGGCATCGGGCGTGACACGACCGAGTCGAGCTGACGGACCCACAAATAGGGCTGGCCATCCACGGAGGCAACGAAGGCAAGCTTCTGCGCATCCGGGGACAGGGCCATGGATGCCAGATCCTCGAGATCCGATACCGCGGGTGTGTCGATCTCGAACCGCACCTCGGCTGGTAGCGGCGTCGGGCGACGAGGCCACGCAGCCATGGCAACCGCGATGAGGGAGAGGACGCCGACGGCGGCCAGCCAGGCGAACCGCTCCCTGCGGTGGAGGGGCGTCGCCGCATGACCCGGCGACAGCGGTTCGCCTCGCGCCTCGTCGATCTCGAGGCGTGCGTCGGCGATGTCGCGGAGCCGAAGCTTGAGGTCCTTCTGCAGGGAGCGGCGCAGCAGGCGCCGAATCGCCTCCGGTGTGGCCGGGGGCAGGGCGTGCCAGTCGGGCTCGCGGCCCAGGATCGCCGCCACCGTGTCCGCCATGGTCTCCCCCGGGAAGGGGAGCCGGCCCGTCAGCATCTCGAACAGCACGCACCGAAGGCCCAGATGTCGCTCGTTTGTCGACCGATCTTCCCGCGCGCCTGCTCCGGGCTCATGTACGCGGCGGTCCCGAGAACGATTCCTTCGCGCGTGCCACCGCTGGTGGCCGTCGGCGACTGCGAGAGGTCCGGGTTGGATCCGTCGGCGGTCGCCTTCGCGAGGCCGAAGTCCAGGACCTTCACGATGCCGTCGGGCGTGATCTTGATGTTGGCCGGCTTCAGGTCGCGGTGGACGATTCCTCGCTCGTGAGCCGCTTCCAGCGCGTCGGCGATCTGCCGCGCGATGATCAACGCTTCCGGCAGGGGCGAGGGTCCACTCCCAATCCGATCGGCCAGGGTGTCGCCAAGGACGAGCTCGAGGACGAGCGCGCGGACGCCGTCCGCGTCTTCGAGGCCGTAGATCGCGCCGATGTGCGGATGGTTGAGCGCCGCCAGCATCCGCGCTTCCCGCTCGAATCGCGCCAGGCGCTCGGGGTCACTCGTGAAGAGGTGCGGCAGGATCTTGATCGCGACCTCACGTCCCAGCTTCGTATCGCGCGCGCGGTAGACCTCGCCCATGCCTCCCGCGCCGAGGGCGGAGAGGACTTCGTAAGGGCCGAGGCAATCGCCCTGCCGTAGTCTCATGGCTCGAGTGTTTGGATTATACCGACGGCTCGCCAGGAAGGGCCGTGACATATAATCGCGCCACTCCTCCCTGTCGCTCCCTTTCGAGTCCCCCCAGAAGGACCGGGTACTCGCCAATAGGAGAAGAGGACACCGAAGCCGATGCCACTTTCCGTCGGTACTCGCCTCGGACCGTATGTCGTCGACGCGTCGCTCGGCGCTGGGGGCATGGGTGAGGTCTATCTCGCCAGAGACGCACGGCTCGACCGCAAGGTCGCCTTGAAGATCCTGCCTCGGCACTACGCTGTCGATCAGGATCGTGCCAACCGCTTCAAGAAGGAGGCCCGGGCGGCCTCCGCGCTTTCGCACCCAAACGTGGCGACGATCTACGACGTCGGCGAGAGTGACGGCGTCTGCTTCATCGCAATGGAGTATGTCGAGGGGCGGACGCTGGCGGACACGATTGCGGTCGCCCCGCTAGTGATCGCTGACCTGCTGGCAATCGCCATCCAGATCGCCGATGCACTCGAAACCGCCCACGCGAACGGAATTGTCCATCGAGACATCAAACCCGCCAACCTGATGGTGACGCCTCGCGGTCAGATCAAAGTGCTCGACTTTGGCGTGGCCCGGATCGACCGCGCGAGCGAGGAGGACGTCACGCGATCACAGAACACGGCCGCCGGGATGGTCGTCGGCACCGTCGCATACATGAGCCCGGAGCAGGCGATCGGGGCTCGCGTCGACCAGCGGTCGGATCTGTTCTCGCTCGGGGTGGTCCTCTATCAGGCCGCGACCGGGCGACTGCCATTTACCGCTCCGACCGACATCCAGGCAATCGAGCGAATCGGGCATGCCCAAGCCAACGTCCCGGCCGAATTCCAGCGCATCATCCGCAAGTGCCTCCAGAAGGAGGCAGGGCGACGGTATCAGACGGCGGGCGAGCTGTTGGTCGATCTGCGCAATCTGGAGCGCGATTCGGACGCGCGTCCGGCGGGGGAGCTCCCCCGCCGTCACAACCTGCCCGAGCAGCTCACGAGCTTCGTCGGGCGCGGACAAGAGCTCGACCAACTGGGCCAGCTGCTTGCGTCCGCTCGTCTGCTCACCCTGACGGGAGCCGGTGGCTGTGGCAAGACGCGCCTCGCCCTGCAGCTCGCGGATCGACACAAGACGGACTTCGAGGGCGGCGCCTGGCTCGTGGATCTTGCGCCGCTCGCCGATCCTGCGCTGCTGCCTCAGGCGATCGCCGGAGTCCTTGGCGTGTCGGAGGGGCCCAACAGGTCGCTCGTGGAGGCACTCGTCGATTACCTGCGCACGCGGCAGGTGCTTTTGGTACTCGACAATTGCGAGCATCTGATCGCGGCCTGCGCGGAGTTGTCGGAGACGTTGCTTCGTGCGGCGCCGCAGCTCCGAATCGTTGCGACGAGCCGCGAAGGTCTGGGCATCCAGGGGGAGACCGTGTGGCGGGTGCCGTCGCTGACCCTGCCGTCGCCGGGGCAGGCGCTGACCCCCGAAGGCCTCCTGGAGTTCGAGGGGCTGCGACTCTTCGCCGAACGCGCCGCCGCGATCACGCCCTTCGTGCTGACCGGCGCGAATGCAGTCGCCGTGGCGGAGATCTGTCGCCGCCTGGACGGTATTCCGCTCGCGATCGAGCTGGCGGCGGCCCGGGTCTCGGTCCTCTCGGTCGATCAGATCAACGCCCGGCTCAAGGATCGCTTCCGGCTGCTGACGGGCGGCGGGCGCACGGCGGTCGCACGCCAGCGCACGCTCGAAGCCACCGTGGACTGGAGCTACGACCTCCTCCGCGAGCCGGAACGTCTCCTCCTCGGTCGCCTGTCGGTCTTCGCGGGTGGTTGGACGCTCGAAGCCGCCGAGGAGGTGTGCGCCGGCGAAGGGATCGAGCGCGACGACATCGTCGATCTCCTGTCGGGCCTGGTCGACAAGTCGCTCGTCATCGTCGAGGAGGATCCCGCCGGGGATCGCCGATATCGATTCCTGGAAACCATCCGCCAGTACGGACGGGATCGCCTCTTTCGGTCGGGGGAGACCAGCTCGGTGTGCGCCCGTCACTTCGCGGTCGTCCTGGCGCTCGCGCAACGAGCGGAACCCGAGCTGACCCGATCCGATCAAGTGGCGTGGTTGAGTCGGTTGCAGGTAGAGCACGACAACATCCGCTCGGCGTTGGACTGGGCTGCCGGTGCGCCGGAGTGCACGGACCGGGGACTCGAGCTGGCCACTTCGCTCTGGTGGTTCTGGACCAAACGCGGCTATTTCAGCGAGGGGCAGCGACGGCTGGGACAATCGCTCGGCGTCTGCACCGACGTGTCTCCAAGGGTGGCGAGGGCGTACGTGGGCCTCGTGCACCTGACCGCGTTCCAAGGCGACCCTGCCACGCCCGGAGCGATTGCCAAGAGCCTCGAAGTCGCGCGCGCCGCCGGCGATGCCTGGGCAGAGGCGTTCTCTCTCGGATTCGACGCTATTTTCGAGTCGGACGCCGGCCACTTCGCACGCGCGGCCGCGCTGGCTGCCGACGCGCATCGCGTCGCTCTCACTGCGAGGCACGATGAGGAGGGACAGCAGCCGCTCGCCCTGGCGCTCCGAATGCTGGGGTACGCGGCGCTGTATCAGGGCGATCAGGCCCGTGCCGCCGAGCTGTTCCAGCAGGCTTTGGCGCTCATGCGCCATCACGGTGAGAAGTGGTCGCTGGGCATCCTCCTGTGCGACGTGGCCACGGTGCGAGCGCTGCAAGGAAGTCACGCCGACGCAAGAGCGCTCGGTCACGAAGCGATCGACTTCTGTCAACAGCTTGGAGATCGTCGCGGCGTCGCGTGGTGCCTGCAGACGATGGCCATGGTCGCCGCCGCCGAGGGCCATGCGATTCGGGCGGCCCGTTTGTACGGCGCCGCCGAGAGACTGCTCGAGAGCGTCGGCGCCACCGGTCAGAACACGGTGACTCACGTGCAGGAGAGCCTCCTGAGCGCGGCCATCGCCTCCATCGGGGACGCGGCGTTCCGGGCGACGGCAGCGGAAGGACGGGCCATGTCGTTTGCGCAGGCGATCCAGTACGCACTCGAGAGACCCGGCTGAGCCGGTCAGTCTCGGAAGGGGCTAACGGCCCGGACCGTCCCCTAGAGACGATCGTGCTCGAAGTCCTCCGACCGCAGCTCCGCGAGCCCGATCCGCTGACCCTCTTCGTGGCGATCTTCAGCCTGGCCAGCGCCGCCGCCCTGGCCGGGCTTCGCCCGTAGGGCGACCCTTCCGCGGGGGCCTCGTGCCTTCGCTCAGCGGCCAGCACATCGTGGATCATTCGGACCATTGGCCGTACTTGGACGTTTGGCTAGGGTGATGGTTGGGTTCTCAACCGCCCGAGTGGCCGCGAGTTCTCGGGTGCAGCGCTGCTACAGCTACCTACGGCGGCAAGCCCAAGAGGCGTGTATCCCTCCCGCTCGAAATCGAGCGAAGCGTCTACAGGAGGAGCGGACCATGAGGAACGAGCGCTTCCGTGCTTTGAGGATGACCCGCCTCGGGGAGGCGGCGCTGTCCTTGCTTTTCGTCGCTACACTCGGCGTCCCCCTCGCCAGGGCGCAGACCCCCTATCTCGTCAAGGACATCTATCCCGGGGGCGACTCGAACCTCGACCAGTTTGCAGTCTTGAGGGGGGCGCTATTCTTCGCCGCATTCGACTATCCCGGGACCGGTACGGAGCTATGGAGGAGTAACGGAACGGCAGCCGGGACCGTCCTGGTCCAGGACATCAATCCTGGATGGCGGCATTCAAGCCCGATGGAGCTGACGCCGATGAATGGCTGGCTGTTCTTCTCAGCGAACGACTTCTGGCACGGCCGGGAGCTCTGGAGGGGCGGAATTGGAGGGGCGACCCTCGTCAAGGATATCGAACCAGAACCTCCAAGTGAGGCTCACCTCCTGAGCTCCCCGCATGCGTTGACCCGCGTCGGCGATACCCTCTTCTTCGCAGCTTTCGACTCCACCCACGGAGGCGAGTTGTGGAAGAGCGACGGGTCCGAAACGGGAACGACGCTGGTACGAGACATCCTGCCCGGACGCTCGTCTTCGCTTCTACCGCTTCCAACGACGCATCTCGTGGACATCGACGGGACGCTCTTTTTTGCCGTGAACGACGGCGTCAACGGCAACGAGCTGTGGAAGAGCGACGGCACGTTCGCCGGCACGGTGCTGGTGAGCGACATCGTGCCCGGGAGCGGCTCTTCGGACCCCTCGGCCTACTTCGCCTTTGGGGGCGCGGCGTATTTCGCGGCCAATGACGGGATCAACGGGCGCGAGATCTGGAAGAGCGATGGAACGTCAGCCGGCACGCAGATCCTGTGCGACATTGCGCCGGGAGCGAGTTCCTCGGACCCGACGGGCTTCGTGGTCGTGGGGTCACGCTTCTTCTTCACGGCCACGGATGGCACCACGGGGAACGAGCTGTGGATGAGTGACGGTACGCCGGCCGGGACGAGGCTGGTCAGGGACATCTGGCCGGGCGCGCTATCCTCCGCGCCCGCCTCCATCACGGCGGTTGGCTCGACCGTGTTCTTCGCGGCAGAGGAAGGAACGAGCGGCAGGGAGCTTTGGAAGAGCAACGGCACGCCAGAAGGAACGACTCGAGTCCGAGACATCAATGCGGGCCCGGCGGGTTCGGAGCCGAGGTACCTGTTGAATGGGAATGGGACCTTGTTCTTCGCCGCACGGGAAGGTCTCGATGATCGCCTCTGGAAGAGCGACGGCACCGAGAATGGGACGCAACGGTTGAGCGATATCGCATCGGAGCCCCAGCAGCTGGTGCTTGCGGATACCTTGGTCTTCTTCAGCGCGCGAAGCATGTGGGAAGGGCGGGAGCTCTGGGCCGTGTCTACCCTCCCACCTCCTCCGGGGCAGCAGTTCTACACGGTCACCCCCTGCCGGGTTCTGGACACCCGAGAGATCAACGGGCCCTACGGTGGGCCCGCACTATCGTCGACAGACGGACCGCGCACATTCGTCCTGGCCGACACCTGCACTCTGCCGGCCGATGCACGTGCCGTCTCGATCAACGTCACGGTCACCGGTGCCAGCGAGGCGGGAGACCTACGTCTCTACCCTGGCG
Organism: uncultured Acidobacteriota bacterium; assembly: GCA_963760685.1. Lineage (GTDB taxonomy): Bacteria > Acidobacteriota > Vicinamibacteria > Fen-336 > Fen-336 > CAVXEA01. The sequence goes on along the minus strand of CAVXEA010000003.1, from coordinate 115,569 downwards.
CTACCGTGGCCCCTCTCGCATCCGCGATCAACTATGCCTCTGGACAGACACGCGCCAGCAACACAGTGGTGGCATTGGGGGTGGGCGGCACGCTCACGATCCAATGCGACCAACCCAGCGGGTCCGTCCACGCTATCGTCGACATAAACGGGTATTTTCGCTGAGCCGGGCCCTGCGACCACGCCTTCGGCACTGCGCATCTCGTCTATCCCCGCGGGTCGGCCAGGTATTCCCGCTCCCGGTATTCGAACCAGTCGAAGTCCGCCGAGTGTCCCGCCCCGGAGGTGTCCTGGCAGGCCAGCCCTACGAAGGCGCCGGTGAAGTTCGGGGTGCCCGGGGCCGCGGCCTCGTCGGAGAGGATGCTGGCGTCGAGCTGCTGGGGGAGCCACTGCCACGCGCCTTGTCCGATCCGGTAGGCGAAGAGCAGCCGCTCGTGGTCGACCTCCACCCTCAGCTCGATGGGCCCGCTCGGGACCTTTACCGGCGGCGTGAAGGCGTCGGCCTGCACCTGGTCGGGGAGCGCCGACATGACGCGCAGGTGCTTCCCCACCGTCTCGTCGCGCGAGACGTGGAGGTAGTGGAACTTCGTCCCCCCGTAGTAGGCGACGAGCCCGGCGGCCTGCTGGAAGTGCTCGGGCTCGAACTCGATCCGGGTGCTCGCGCTGTAGCAGTGGGACTGCTGCCGCCGGGCGACCAGGGATTGACGGAAGAGGCTGCCGATCGACTCCCGGCCGATGAGCCGCAGGTGCCCGGGACGCGCGGTGAGGCTCAGGATCTCGTCGGCGTAGGGCGTGCGCAGCCACTGGAAAGGGAGGGGTAGGGACGGGTCGTCGAAGTCCTCGCGCAGGGCCGGCGCCGGGAAGGGGTGGGCGGGCAGCGCGGGCGCCTCTACCTCGACCGAGGGAAGGCCCTTTCCGTCGGCGGTGCGGAGCCAGCCGTCCGGGCCCCACTGCATGCGCGCGATGGCGGTCTCCCGTCCGAGGGTGCAGCGCCCGCGGTTGCGCAGCGGACGGCCGCAGAGGTAGACCATGTAGGTCTCGCCATCCTGCGTGTCCACGAAGTCAGCATGCCCGGCGCGCTGCAAGGCGACGTCGGGACGGTGACGCGCGCTCATGATGTAGACCTCGGGGTGGAGCTCGTAGGGCCCGGTCAGGCTCGTCGAACGGGCCATGGTCACGGCGTGGCCCCAGCCGGTTCCCCCCTCGGCGGTGAGGAGGTAGTAAACGCCGTTCCTCTTGTAGAGGTGCGGGGCCTCGGTCAGGCCCAGGGGCGTGCCCGCGAAGATGTTCGCCCGCGGGCCGATGAGCCGCTTCTCCGCGACCGAGTACTCCTGGAGCACGATCCCCGCGAAGCGGTTGTGGCCGGGCCGGTGGTCCCAGAGCTGGTTGACGAGGTACTTGCGCCCGTCGTCGTCGTGGAAGAGCGAGGGGTCGAAGCCGCTGCTGTTGAGGTAGACGGGGTCCGACCACTCGCCGTCGATGGTGGGGCTCGTGACGAGGAAATTGTGGAAGTCGCGGAGCGACGCCCCCGAGGCCCCGCCCACGGTGGTCCGGCCGTAGCGCTTGACGTCGGTGTAGATCAGCCAGAAGAGGCCGCCCTGGTGAGTGAGGCACGGCGCCCAGACCCCGCAGGAATCGGGGTCCCCCCGCATGTCGAGCTGGGAGGCGCGCGACAAGGGCCGCGTGAGCAGACGCCAGTGGACGAGGTCGCGCGAGTGGTGGATCTGCACGCCCGGATACCACTCGAAGGTGGAGGTGGCGACGTAGTAGTCGTCGCCCACGCGCACGATCGAGGGGTCGGGGTTGAAGCCGCGGAGGATGGGGTTCTGGATCGTGGTCATGTCGCCTCCTCCTAGGCGGGCACGGCGGGGGCCAGCGGCTGCGGCTCGCGGACCACCGTCCAGAGGACGACGGCGCCCACGAGGTCGAGCACCGCGAGGCCGACGAAGAAAGGCGCGTAGCCGACCTGGCTCACCAGGCTTCCCATGAGCAGGGAGAAGACGAGGACGCCGGCGTTGCCCAGGGTGCCCGCCATCCCCGCCGCCGTCGCCACCTCGTTGCGCTTGAACAAGTCGGAGGCCATGGTGATGACGGTGACGGACAGGGTCTGGTGCGCGAACCCGCCCAGGCAGATGAGGGCGATGGCCCAATAGGCGCTCGCCACGTAGGTGACCCCGGCGATGCCCACCATCAGGCACGCCCCGCAGGTGAAAGCCCAGCGGCGGGCGTCGATGAGGCCGATGCCGCGCTTCTGGAGCCACATCACGAGCGCGCCCCCGAACAGGCAGCCCAGGTCCGCGGCCAGGAAAGGCAGCCACGCGAAGAGTGCGATCTCCTTGAGGTCGAAGCCTCGCGCTTTCGTGAGGTAGAGGGGCACCCAGAAGGTCAGGGTGCCCCAGGTCGGATCGGCCAGGAAGCGGGGCACCGCGATCCCCCAGAAGTTGCGCCGGGCCGCGATGCTGAGCATCGAGGGGCGGCGGCCGTCGCCCTGGAGGTGGGCCTCCTGCCCCGCGGCGATGTAGTCGCGCTCGGTGGGGGTGAGGGACGGGTGGCGCGCGGGCGACTCGTAGAGCCAGATCCAGAGGAACAGCCACACGAAGCCGAGCCCGCCCGTGATCACGAAGGCCGACTGCCAGTTGTACTGGAAGATGGCCCAGGCCACGAGCGGCGGGGCCAGCATCGAGCCCACCGAGGCGCCGATGTTGTAGACCCCGCCGGCCAGGCCGCGCTCGCGGGCGGGGAACCACTCGGAGACCGCCTTCATGCCCGCGGGGTTGGCCGAGCCTTCGGCCAGGCCCAGCAGGCCGCGCAGGCCGGCGAGGGCCTGCCAGCTCCCGGCCAGGCCGTGGGCCATGCTGATCAACGACCAGGCGAGGGCGAAGAGGCCGAAGCCGAGCTTCAGTCCCATGGTGTCGAGGACGAGGCCGCAGAGCGGCTGGAGCATGATCGCGCCCTGGAAGGCCGCGGTGATCCAGGAGTACTCGCGCTCGGCGATGTGGAGCTCGGTCAGGATCGTGGGGGCCGCCACCGCCAGCGTGCTCCGGGTCAGGTAGTTGAGGATCGCCCCCAGCATGACGATCCCGATCATCCACCAGCGCAGACCCTTGACCGCCGCCATTCGTGCCTTCTCCCGCGAAGTCGGCGGCCGGTCCGGCCGCGAGCGCACAGTCTAAGGCCAAACGCACGCCTCACGAGAGTCCGGAGAGTCTCGGGCATGCCCTGGGTTGGAGGCGTCGTAGAATGGGCTCCGCTCCCATGACGACCTGGCTTCCGTTTGGCTTGATCCTGTGCGTGCTGCTGGCGACGCCGGCCCCGGGCGCCTTCGCCGTCGAGCCGCCCGTCCGCGTGCTGATCGTGGACGGCTACAGCAACCACGACTGGCGGCTCACCACGGCGCTCATCCGCGGCATCCTCGAGCCGACCGGGATGTTCAAGGTGGACGTCTCGACCGCGCCAGAGACGACGGACGCGCCGGGTTGGGACACGTGGCGGCCGAAGTTCTCCGACTACGACGTCGTCATCCAGACCTGCAACGACCTCGGCGGCGGCCCGCCCTGGCCGCGCGCGGTGCAGGAGGACTTCGAGGCGTTCGTGCGCGACGGCGGCGGCGTCTATGTCTGGCATGCCGGCAACAACGCCTTCGCCGACTGGCCCGCCTACAACGAGATGATCGGCCTCGGCTGGCGGAAGAAGGACTTCGGCGGGGCCCTCGCCGTCGGTCCCGATGGCCGCACCGTCCGCATCCCCGCCGGCGAGGGCCGCGACACCGGCCACGGCGCGCGAGCTCGACACCGTGGTGCACCGCGTGGGCGATCATCCGATTCACGCCGGCCTGCCGCGGGTGTGGCTGACCCCGGACATCGAGGTCTACCACTACGCTCGCGGTCCGGCGCAGAACCTGGAGGTGCTCTCCTGGGGCTTCGATCCGCAGACGAAGATGAACTGGCCGCTCGAATGGACGGTCCGTTACGGCAAGGGCCGGGTCTACACCTCGACCTTCGGCCACGTCTGGAAGGGCGACACCCAGCCCGCGCGCATGCGTTGCGCCGGCCTGCAAACGGTCATGGTGCGCGCCCTCCAGTGGCTGGCGGGCCGCCCCGCGGACTTCCCGGTGCCGCCGGATTTCCCCGCGGCCGACAAGGTCTCCGTGCGCGGCGAGATCCCACTGCCCGCCCCAGTCCGACCCGCGCCATAGAACCTCTGCCCCACCGCCGCGCCCCCCGTCCTCGTCCTTCTCACCGGGCACCTGCCGGCTTCGTCACCGTGAAGGACCCAGTGAACGGATGGGTCATCTCGGAAGGGGTTCACGGCCCGGACCGTCCCATAGAGACGATCGTGCTGGAAGTCCTCCCACCACAGCTCGAGCCCGAAGTGCCCCTGTACGAAGGTGTTCATCAGAAACCGCTGCGCATCGGCAGACACGACGTACTGCGCACCGACAACGGCTGAACCTACACCTCGAACCGCCCCGATCGGTTCGAGTGGAACGCGATCTCCTTGCCCGTCCGGAGAGAACTGGCCGTCGTACTCGTGGAACTGCGTCTCACCCACCGGGAACGGTTCGCCACCTCCAACGAGCGGCAGGGCCCACAAGTCGAACCCCGTCCTCGCACTCCGCCTATTCCGCGTCGGGCGGTGGGCCAGGCGAGGGAGGGTGGGCAGCACGCACGTTGAGCCGCGGCCCAAGGGAAGCGTCATTTCTTCGGCTGGGTCGCCGCCGCGTCCTGAGCCACCAGCTTGGCGCGCCACTCACTGGCCTTCTCCTGCTTGCCCCAGGCCTCGTACAGGCCGATCACGAACTCGAGAGCCCTCCTCGTTCTTCGACGCAGCGGCTCCGTGGCCTGGAGGACGACCCAGGCTCTCACCAGCAGCGGCTCGGCCTCTTCATAGCGGTGAAGGGTGTGGAGACAGTATCCCAGGAGACTCTCTGCCTCGGCTCTGTCGGGGTTCCCCGACGGAAGTTGCGCCCCAAGGACGGCGACTGCTTCGCGAGCCAGGCCCTCAGCCTCACGGCCGCTCCCCGTTTCCGCGAGAACGCGTGCCAGCCGCGCTGACGTCATCGCCGTGTCGGGATGACCGGTACCCTGGGCCTTCCTGCAAATGGCCAGTGCCCTTCGGAAGAGAGGCTCCGCTGCCGCGATTCTTCCGTCGTCCTGAAGGAGCTCCGCCAGATTGTTGAGGTCGGTCGCGACACGCGGGTGCTCGCCGCCGAACAACTTCTCGTCCGAGGCCAGCACTTCACGGTACGACGTCTCGGCTGCCCCGTAATCACCCTTCTCGTGGAGAAGGGCCGCAAGGTTGCTCAGGCAGCTGACGGTCTTGGGATGGTCGCGTCCGAGGAGGCGTCGCTCGATCTCGAGGGCCTCTCGGTAATAGGGCTCCGCGTTGGCGAATTCGCCCTTGACGTGCAGGACGGTCCCGAGTGCTTCCAGGCTCGCTGCGGTGGCGCGATGGTCGTTCCCGAGGAGCCCTCGTCGAATGCTGAGCGCCTCGCGATAGGGGGGCTCGGCACCTGCATAGTCACCCTCGTAGAACAGAACGGCACCGAGACCGAAGAGACTCTCCGCCACCTCGACGTGCTGATTGCCCAGAAACTCTCTCCGGGTGGAGAGACCTTCCCGAAAGAGGCGCTCGGCGTTCTTGTACTCACCCTTCCTGAGCAACAGCCATGCGAGATCGGAAACGCTCTTCGCGATCTCGGGTTGGCTGCCCACCTGTCTCCGAGTCTGCAGTGCTTCTTCCAGGAGCGGCGTCGCCGGTTCGTAGAGCCCGAGATTCGAGTACACATTGCCCATGGTGGCCATGAGAATCGCCTTCGTCTGCGGTTCGTCCTTCAGCCCCTGGAGGACCTTCTTGGCTCCCTTGTCGAGCATCTCTCGCGCCGTGATCGTGTTGCCTCGCGCTTCGCTCGGGTCCGACACGTTGAACAGATCCACCATGAACGTCGCCAGGCGTTGGGCAGTGTCCCGCTCCCGCGCGATCCGTCGGGCCTGCATGGCCATTGCCGCCGCGAAACCTCCTAGCAGGACTACCAGGAGGACGGCAGCTGCGACGCCGACCCGATGCCGCCGCACGAACTTGGCCGCCCGGTAGGCAGCACTCGGCGGCCCGGCCATTACCGGTTCGTTGGCGAGGTGGCGGCGGACGTCCATGGCCAGGACGTTGGCCGTCTGGTAGCGCCGCGTCCGGTCTTTATCGAGCGCCCGCATGGTGATCCAGTCCAGATCACCTCGCAGATCGTTCGCCAGGCGGCGCAGTTCCGTGCGACGGTTCTTCGCGGTCTCGGCGGAATCGGGGCCGAGTTGGGTAATCCGGGCGCTGGGTCGCGGCGGTTCCTTCTCTCGGATGATCCGCTGGACCTCCGCGAAGCCGGCTTGCCGCAGTTCCTTGCGATCGAACGGAATCGAGCCGGTGAGCAGTTCGTAGAGCAGGACGCCGAGAGCGTAGATGTCGGTACGGGTGTCGATGTCGAGGCTACCCATCTCGGCCTGCTCCGGGCTCATGTATTCGGGCGTGCCGATGAGGACGCCGAGCTCCGTGAACAAGCTCCGCTCAGTCAGGTGCTGAGATGTGGCCTTGGCCACCCCGAAGTCGATGATCTTGGGCACGGGCCGCTCGTCCTGGATCGTCACGAGGACGTTCGAGGGCTTCAGGTCGCGGTGGATGATCCCCTTCTGGTGCGCGTGCTGGACACCCTCGCACACCTGCATGAAGAGCTGAAGTCGCTCCGGCGTGTTGAGCCGATGCCGGTCGCTGTAGACAGTGATGGGCTCGCCCTTGACGTACTCCATGGCGAAGTACGGACGGCCTTGGGGTGTCGTCCCACCGTCGAAGACAGTGGCGATGGCAGGGTGGTCCATGAGGGCCAGAGCCTGCCGCTCCGCCTCGAACCGGGCGACTACTTGGGCCGAGTCCATCCCGGCCTTGATGACCTTGAGGGCAACCTGGCGACGAACGGGCTCCGTTTGTTCGGCGAGCCAGACTTCCCCCATGCCTCCTTCTCCGAGACGTTGGAGGAGTCGATAGCGGCCGAAAGAGCCGTCGGAACAACGAGCAGGGCGGTCCAGCGTGCTCGCTTCCGAGATCGGAGGTGGTGCAGGTTCCTCGGGCATGTCCGCCCCCCTGTCTGTTGAGCGCACGCTACGCCCCCCTCGCGACGGGAGTCAAGAACAGCGGCAGCGCTCTGTAGAGAGCGGCAGCGCTCTCGCGCGTTATTCCAGACGCACCTCCGTCCCATAGAGACGATCGTGCTCGAAGTCCTCCGACCACAAGCTCCGGCCGCTGCGGGTGTGCGCCAGACGCTTCATGAGGTCCTCGTAGCGGCCGCTCCGCCGGAAAGATGAGTATCTTTTCCCCTGGTTTTCGCGTCATATTCTGAGGCTCACCAAACCTTGGAGGAAGCCATGCCCGTCAGGAAACTGGGGCTCGCGGTCGCCATTCTCGGTGTCTTGTCGTCCTTCACGGCCCTTTTCGTCCCGCTCGCCCGGGGGGAAGAACACCGAGGGGACGACAAGCCGCTGCCGGGTCCCCCCGTTGTGACGCAGACGCTTCCGAGCCTGGACGCCGATCCTCCGACCCTCTCCATCCTGGGCAGGAACTTCGGCGCCCACCCGTCGGTCTGGCTGGGCGGACCCCACGGCGAGATGGACGAGCTGGAAGTCCTCTCGTCCACGGACGCGTCGATCCTCGCCCGGCTGACGGCCACCGAGCCCGGGACCTATCTGCTGGTGGTTTCGTCGGGGCGCGGCGACGCAAGGCGCCACTTTTCCGTCGACGTCGCCATCGGGGCCGCCGGGGCGACGGGGCCGGTCGGCCCCAGAGGGGACCCGGGCGAGAAGGGAGAAAAGGGCGACAAGGTGGAGGTCGTCGTGAAGAGCCTTCAAGGCCAGCCCGGGCCTCCCGGGCCGCCGGGCCCCACGGGGCCGGCCGGGCTCAGCGGCCTTCCCGGCCCCACCGGACCCGCCGGTCCCACCGGCACGGCCGGGACTCCGGGCGCGCCGGGCGTGACGGGCGCCACAGGACCTGCGGGAACGCCGGGAACCCTAGGCGACGGCTCCGTGACCACACGCATGATCGCCGACAAGGCGATCACGAACGCGAAGCTCGCCGACGACTTCACGATCGACGCGCGCCGAATCACCGGGATCCTGGGAGGCTTCACGGAGCGCCTGCCGGACGTGATCGACAACACCGTTCTCGTCGAAGTCGCAGGAGTCATGCAGGACATCGTCGTGGTCGCGAATGGACCGGGTCTGGAGATCGAGCGGGTTCCAGGGTTCCTGGGTAACGGGCGCCCCAGTGAGACGCCAGGGCCCTCCGTGGAGCTGCCGTTCGTCTTCGAATACGCAGGTCCTTTCGAGAACGCGCTCCAGGGCTTCCAGCAGAGCGGTGCGCTCGCCTCCCTCGCCTTCGGCGTGAAGAACCTGGCCGGCCAGGTGGTCGTCCGCTGGCAGGTTCTCGGCTATCGGCTCGCCACCATCGACCCGGGGCAGGACGGCCGCAAGCGATATACCTTCGTCCATCCCGGACCGCCCGACAACCTCGTGAGCCTCGAACGTGATCCGTTGAGCTTCCCGGCCCAGGACTCCCGGAACCCCGCGACCGACACGCGGGTCGAGATCGAGGGCATCCACCAGGCCTTTCCCGTCGTGGAGCACGACGCCGCGCATCGCACGCTCACCATGACCTTCGACTACGTCGAGGGCGGCGGCATCTGGTTCTGGGTCCTGAACACCGCGCAGGGCCAAGGCCAGAACCGGGCCCTTTCCGTCATCGAGATGAACGGAAACGTCGAAACGGGCCGCACCAACTACTTCGAGGTCTTCCCCATCCGGTACGAGCAGTTCACCGGCTTCGGCCAGGTGGAAAAGCTCAAGGAGCGGGTCGTGATCGCCTACGGCTTCTCGGAACCGGGCTGATGCGCTTGCAGGGCTCCCAGTCGTGAAAGGGAGCGACGCGCGTGTAGCGGTTGCTTGACCGTCTCCGCCCGCGAGCCGTAGTCTGCACGCGCGACCCCGCCTCGTCAGCGCACGCTTGGTACGCGTTGCCTCGTGTAGCGACGCGGGGCCCTCGCCGCCGCCGCACCCCGACGGCCCCCGTCGTCCCGCGGCCTGACCGACGGCCGGGCCTCTCGCCCGAGGGCTGGCGGTCTGTGTCCCTGGCCGTTCTCGCCTTCGCCATCTACGCCAACACCCTCGCGAGCGGCTACGCCTTCGACGACGGCGTGGCGCTGGTCGAAAACAGGTTCGTGCAGGCCGGCTTCCGCGGCATCCCCGACATCCTGACCAAGGACGCGTTCGCCAGCTACTACGAGAGCCTCGGGGTGAGCCAGAACCAGCTCCCCGCCGGCCGCTACCGGCCGCTCTCGACCCTGACCTTCGCCCTCGAGCAAGGGCTCGTGGGAAACCACGCCGCCGAGCGGCACTTCGTCAACGTCGCGCTCTACGCCGTCCTGGTCGTGGCCTTCTATTGGGTGCTGCGCCGCTGGCTCTCACCGGGGCGCCCCGCGGCGTTCCTCGCCGCCCTCATCTTCGCCGTCCACCCGATCCACACCGAGGCGGTCGCCAACATAAAGGGGCGGGACGAGCTCTTGTCTTGTCTCTTCTTCCTCCTGACCCTGGCGTTCGCCCTTCGCCACGACGAGTCGGGCCGAGGGCGGGACCTGGGCCTCTCCCTGATTTTCTACGCCCTGGCGCTTCTCTCCAAGGAATACGGCCTCACCCTCCTCGTCCTCTTGCCGGTGCTCCTTCATCTCCGCGGGCGGCGGGGCGCCGGGGCAATGTTCCGCGCCGTCCGCGGCCACCTGGCCGTGGCCGCGGCGTACGTGGCTCTGCGCTTGTCGTTCGTGGGCGCGAGCCTGGCTCCCTCGAAGGAGCTGCTCAACAACCCCTACCTCTTCGCCGCCCCCGGCGAAGCAATCGCCACGAAGATTGCCGTTCTCGCGCGATACCTGCGTCTCCTCGTCTGGCCCCACCCCCTTGCCTGCGACTACTCGTATCGACAGATTCCCTACACGGGAGCCGTCTGGGCCGCCGTAGGCCTCTTGACCCTTGTCGGAAGTGCCGCAACCGTCGTGCGCAACCGGGCCTGGAGCGACGACGAGACGCTGTTCACGACCGACGTCGCCGCCGTCCCGAACAGCGCCCTGGTGCGGACGAACGCCGGGGCCATGCTCGTGGAACAGGCCCGACGACTCCCCCACGGCGCGCCACGGACCGAGCGATTGCAGCTCGCCCGCGCCCACCTCGACCGCGCACTCGCCATTCACCCGACGCTGCTGAACGCCTGGATCAGTCGCGGCCTCGCGAGCTTCGAGCTCGGCGACCTCGATGCGGCGGAAGTCGACTGGCGGCGGGCCCGCGAGCTCTTCGCCGACCATCCGATGGTGCGTCGAAACATACGGGCCCTCGCCGAGGAGTACCACCGGCGAGGTGCCGAGGCCGGCGAGGCCAAGCGCTATGGCGAGGCCCGGGTCTCGTTCGAGAAGGCCGTGGACCTGGCCCCGTCGGACGCCGAGATGTGGACCAACCTGGGCAAGGCCAACTACTGGCTGGGGGAAAGGGACCGCGCCCGAGAATGCTGGTCGCGGGCTCTGGCGCTGGACCCGAACCAGAAAGGCGCCGCCGCCGGCCTGCGGGCCCTCGGCCCGGGGGACCGCTAGCGGTCTACCTCAGGATTGGGCATTCATGAAGTAGATGAGGCGGTCGTTGAAGTGCAAGCCTGCGAGCTCGGGAGGCGGGGGAACGGGCGGTGGGCCCTCGAGGATCACGGGCTTGATCGCGGGCGGCAGAAGCTCGTCGCCCTTCTTGCGGTCCAGGGCATAGCGGACCTCCTTCAATACCCACGCTGAGTCTCGGGCCGCCTTGGACCAGAACAAGAGGAAGAGATCGCACTCGTCGATGTGCTTGTAGAGGGCCCGCTCCCATCGCTGGCCGGGATCGAGGCTCAGGATGTCCTGAAAGTACCGGATTCGGAGCGAATCGAGCATCTGAACACGGGCCAGTACCTTGCCCCGATCCTCCGACGCGTAGGAGATGAATACCATTTCGTAAGGGTGCGCCTCGCAGGGCGACGCCTCCTCTCGAAGTCGAGGGACGCCCGGCACGACGTCGAGCTTGAACTTGACGTGGCCGACAGGAACGGATCCGACGATGACCGTGATGGCACCGACGACCGTTCCCCCCATGACCGTCGAGTCCGGCCGAAACCCGACGCCGAACTGGACCGCCTCGGGCCGCCCGTTCCAGACAAGGGATTGCACGGGCTCCGCCACATCGAGACTCGGGACCCGCAGCTCGAAGGACAGGTTCGTCCCTCGAGCGATGCGCCGGGCCAGGGTCCTGAATCCGCGCTTGGTCGCGCTCGCGTCGAAGAGCGTGGCCATCTTGTGCGCCTGCGCGCGCTGCTCGAGGAGGTGGACGAAGACCTGGACCAGGAATCTCTCGCCGAAGCGGACTTGTGCGGGGGCAAAAACGCTGGCCTCCACGGCGTCGAGCGCCGGATCGCCGAGAGCCACGGGCCCGGGACCCGCGAGACCGGGTTCCGGCGACGGACCTTTGCGCGAATCGGCGCCGTCTCGCTTCGGGCGGGCCCAGTCGAAGACGGCCTTCGCCGCCGCGCCCACGGCCCCCGCCAATCCGCCGACCACGTCCAGGACCCCGCCCCGCGGCGGCGATGCCGCGGGCGCGGCTCGCGTCGGCAATACCACGGGCGGCCGGGCAGGCGGAGCCGCCGCGGTTGCCCGCGCCTCTGGGATCGACGGACGCGGGAATGCGCCGGTGTCGGCTGGCCGGTTGGGCATGCGGGGAGCGAGTGCCCTGAGGTCGCTCAGCAGGTCGGCGACTCTTTGGTAGCGCAGGGCCACGTCACGCGCGAGGGCGTGTTCCACCACCGGTCGGACGGGGCTCTCGAGGCCGGGAACGTCGAAGGGCGGATCTTCCTGAAGGCGCTTGTGCAGGTTCGCGACGAACGAGTCTTCCGTGAAGGGCAGACGAGCCGTAAAGAGCTCGTACATCACGACCCCGAGCGCATAGATGTCGGCACGTTGGTCGATGCTCTCGCCACGCACCTGCTCGGGGCTCAGGAAGTCCGCCGGTCCCATCACCACACCGGCCCCGGTCCGTGTGCCCGATGTGGCGGGCAGCCTGGCGAGGCCCGAGTGCATCAACCGCACCCTTCCTGCGGCATCGACCATCACCTTGGAAGGCTTGAGGTCGCTGAGGATGATCCCGGCGTCGTGGAGGGCGGCCAGGCCTTCTGCCGTCTGGATGCTGTAGTCGAGGGCCGTGGCCGAGGTGATACGCCCCGGGATGCGCATCACCTCGCGCAAGTCCTGGCCAGGCACGAACTCCATCACGATGTAGCGAAGGGGCCCGTCCTCTCCGTACTCGTAGATCCAACAGACATTCTTGTGGCGAACCGTTCGGGCCAGCTTGATGTCGGAACGCAAGCGCGCTACGAGCTCCTCCGAGCGGACCAGCTCGGGTCGGAACACCTTCAGCGCGACGGTTTCTTCGAGAACAAGGTCACGAGCGCGATAGACCGCGCCCAGCCCTCCCTGGCCCACGAAGGCTTGGACCTCGTACCGGGCGGCAACCACGGACCCTGGCGGGAGCTGATCGCTCATGGACCGAGTTTCCGGGAGTTCTCAGTGCTGACCGTAGCGCATCGCCAGCAGGGGTTGATCGGAGAGGCCCGCGTCAGGGTGGTGGCCAGCTTCTGCTCGAGCTGCCGAGGCATCACAAAGCCTTGTCCCCCGGCGGTCCCAGCCATGGAGGTCAGCCAGACCCTTCATTGCTGGCCCGCGTTCTCGAACGTCAGACACTCGGTAGACTGGCAGTATAGCGCCGTGGGATTGACCCGGGCGTGCGCGCCCCGACATCTCGGAGATACCGCGCCCGAGTCGTCTTCGCCGACGAGCCTCCCCCGCCGACGCCGTGTGCCCCGCTCCTGCAGTCGCCACTCGTGATGGCCACGGCCCAATCGCTGCGATAGGCTCGCGCCCCATGGCTCGATCCTGGCTCGACCGCCTCGGCCTCCTCGCGGCTCCTATTGACTCTCGGCTTCACGGTGACCCCGCCGCACTTCGCGCCGCGACCCTCCTGCGCCCCGCGAGCGGGCGCGCCGCCTACTGGAAGTAGCCGTTGACGTCCAGGATCAGGTGCACGGTGCCGCTCGCCTGGTCGCACTGCACGGCGAGGCCGCCAAGCGCGGACAACGTCGCAACCCCGTTGTTGGCCCGGGTCTGGCCCGCTACCCAGTTGATCGTCGAGACGAGCGGCGCCGACTGCCCGGCCGGATAGAGGCGCAGGTCGCCGGCTCCGGTGGGCTGGGTCACGGTGACGTTCAGGGAAACCGCCTTCGCCGTCGCGGGAATGCCGCAGCTCCCCGCGAGGGTGAACGAGCGGGAGGCGCCGGCAACGAGCGCCGGCCCGGCCAGGGGTCCGTTCGGGGTGGTGCGCGTGTCCACGATCCGGCAGGGCGTCACGGTGAAGAACGCTCCTCGGACTGCGAAGACCGTGGGGTTGTTGGCGCCCGCTACCGCCGGGTCGTCGGTCTGGGCGGAGGCGTCGTTCGAGCCGTTGCCGTCGCTGTCGTAGCTGATCGAGCCCTGGTTCGAGACCAGGGTCCCGCCGGACACGGTGCCCTTGATCGTGGCCTGGATCGTGATCGTCACGTTGCCCGAAACCGCGAGCGCGCCGTTCCAGGTGACGGTATTGGTGGCCGGGGTGGAAGTCGCGGTCCCGCTCGACGCGTTCGCCGACACGAGGGTCAGCGAGGCCGCCGGCAGCACGTCGGTGAGCTCGTTGCCGGCGTTGTTCGCCTGGGCCCCCGTGCCGGTGTTGGTCAGGACGATCGTGTAGGTGATGGCGCCGCCGGGCGCGAAGCTCCCCGTCACCGTCTTCGTCCCGGACAGCACCGCGCCCGTCGGGGTCACGCCCGAGACCGTGAAGACGGTGGGGTCGGCCGCACCGCCTACCGCCGGGTCGTCGGTCTGGGCGGAGGCGTCGTTCGAGCCGTTGCCGTCGCTGTCGTAGCTGATCGAGCCCTGGTTCGAGACCAGCGTCCCGCCGGACACGGTGCCCTTGATCGTGGCCTGGATCGTGATCGTCACGTTGCCCGAAACCGCGAGCGCGCCGTTCCAGGTGACGGTGTTGGTGGCCAGGGTGGCCGTCGCGGTCCCGCTCGACGCGTTCGCCGACACGAGGGTCAGCGAGGCCGCCGGCAGCACGTCGGTGAGCTCGTTGCCGGCGTTGTCCGCCTGGGCCCCCGTGCCGGTGTTGCTCAGGACGATCGTGTAGGTGATGGCGCCACCCGGCACGAAGCTGCCCGTCACCGTCTTCGTCCCGGACAGCACCGCGCCCGTCGGAGTCACGCCCGAGACCGTGAAGACGGTGGGGTTGGCCGCACCGCCCACCGCCGGGTCGTCGGTCTGGGCGGAGGCGTCGTTCGAGCCGTTGCCGTCGCTGTCGTAGCTGATCGAGCCCTGGTTCGAGACCAGCGTCCCGCCGGACACGGTGCCCTTGATCGTGGCCTGGATCGTGATCGTCACGTTGCCCGAAACCGCGAGCGCGCCGTTCCAGGTGACGGTGTTGGTGGCCGGGGTGGCCGTCGCGGTCCCGCTCGACGCGTTCGCCGACACGAGGGTCAGCGAGGCCGCCGGCAGCACGTCGGTGAGCTCGTTGCCGGCGTTGTCCGCCTGGGCTCCCGTGCCGGTGTTGCGTCAGGACGATCGTGTAGGTGATGGCGCCACCCGGCACGAAGCTGCCCGTCACCGTCTTCGTCCCGGACAGCACCGCGCCCGTCGGGGTCACGCCCGAGACCGTGAGGATCGCGCCGTTCGCGCTCTGGCCGTCGGGGTTGGTGATGGCGACCGTCTTCAGCCCCGCGGTGGCCGCGGTGGTGTCCAGGCTCAGGGTCAACTGCGTGGGGCTCGTGAAGGTCACCGAGTTGACGGTCACGCCGCCGCTCACCGAGGCCGCGATGTGGTTGGCGAAGCCTGGACCGCCCGTATCGGGCCCGGGGTCGAAGAAGCCCGAGCCGGACGTGGAGGTGCCGGTCACGGTCACGGAGACGGCCGCCTGGCCCGCGGCGATCGTCGGGGGGCTCGCGGCCGAGGGCGAGGCCGGCGGCGGTGCCCGAAGCTGCGTGGCGCGAACGCCCCATCCGCCGAAGTCGTCGATGGCCGAGTACTCCTGGAACGTCCAGAAAGTCATGTCGTCGTTGGGGTCGACCACGGTCTGCGAGTAGTCGCCCCAGCGCTGGCTGGGAAGGCCGAGCAGGCTGCTGACGAGGTCGTCGTAGGCGAAGAGGCCGGCCTCCGCGATGGTGGGAGCGGCGGTAGAGCCGGGAGGATCGCCCGCGAGACGGCCCGCCACCGCGACGCCCGCATAGTCGTTGACGCTCGCAAAGGTCGTTCCCAGCGCCATGTGCCCCTGGCCTGACATGTTGGCGCTTGGAATCCAGTAGCTCCGTGGGTTCGTGGCGGCGCTGTCGAACAGCGTGCCGGCCTGGAGCAGGGTGGGCGTCGTCGTCAAGCTCCCGACCTCGTACCAGCGTGAACCGTTTCTCCCTCCGGCGGCCGCGACCCCCGTGGCGTCCACCTCGATGTTGTGGGCGGTCCAGAGGCTGCTCGTTCCCGTGAGCTTGTTGCGGCGGACGTGGGCCACGAAGAGCCGGTCGTCGAGCCCGTCGAGCGGCAGGGTCGGGACGTCGCGCGCAAAGACGCCGATCGGCGCGCGGGTCGTGGGGACGGAGAGGTTCAGGTTTCCCGAGATCGAAGGAGTGCCGCCGGGAGTCGAGACCCGCCGCAGGACCAGTCGACCCGACATGGCGCCGTCCACCCCAACGAAGTAGCCCTCGGTGGCGCCCGGGTCGTCGTTGGTCGCACCCTGCGGTGTGGTGCAACCCGCGCCCGTACCGATCGCCAGCTGGCGAAACGCGGTGACCGTCAAGGTTCCCGCGAGGAGGTCGGCCTTGTTGATGACCCAGGCGCTCGAGCCCACGAACGCGCTCGTGTCCTGGCTGAAGATGTTGGCGCCGATGTAGACGGCGAAGCGGTCGACGGCCAGGGTGTCGTAGTCGGCGAATCCGTTCAGGTCGACGCCGGCGGGCGGAGGGACGTCCTGCTGGAACTCGAAGAAGCTGAAGCTCGACGTACTCGAGATGGTCGACGTCGAGCTGACGGCGATGAGGATGTGGTTCGGCCCCTGGGGGTTGCCGGAGATGTCGGTGGGGATGTTGATGATGCTCAAGAACCATCGCCCCGAGAGCCGGTCATAGCGGACCCGCGGGTCGGTCACCGGATCCCCGTTCCTCACGGAAGCCCAAAAGACGTCGTCCGCCACGTTGAGCGGCCCGAGGACGCCATTCTTGTCGAAGACCTTGATTCGCCCGTTGGAGGCCACCACGACCTGGGTCGGCCCCACGCCTCCCATGCTGTCGGGGGGCACGGCGCCCGACTCCGTGCTGAAGAGCCCGCCCGAGATCCCGAGGAAGTCGACGGCCACGGGCTGGGGCAGCCGCGGACCGGGCAGCCCGCTTGCCGCCAGCGCAAGGTCGATCGGCCAGCGCGACACCGCGGCCGAGTCCGGGTCGCCCTGCGCCTTCTCGGGAAGGTGGAGCACGGGCTTGTCGAGAGTGAAGGGAGGGCCGACCTGGCCGTCGCGCGCCGCCTGCCGAGCCATGATCGTGGCGACGCTTTCGTTGATGCCGCGGGCGCCGGACCAGCGCACGCCCGGGGTCGGCGCATCGACGAACGCCGGGGGCAGGTCCTGAGCGGAGATGAGGGGGCCAGAAACGACGGCCAGGGCCAAGACCACGACGAACGTCGACGCGGCACGAGTGCGAACGACGCGTGGTCGACGAACCGGCGTGACGAGCATACGACCCCTCGGAACTGCGGTTGCCGCAATGCTGGGGGGTCGCGCCCGCCCTGTCAAGGTTCGGGTGTGAGCCCGGTCACGCACCCGTGGACCACGAAGAACGTGCGCGCACGCTCTCCGCCCCGCGATCCCGGGCGGAGGCCAGGGCGGGCCATCCAGGTCATCGTGATCTTGACGATCTCTCCGCAAAGGGCGTAGCGTCTCCATGACGTAACCTGGACGACCCGGCCACCGCACTGTACCTGGCCGGGGCGGCGGGAGTTACGGTTGAAGCCTTCTCTCTGCCGGTTGGCTGTCCCTCCCCAGCCGTCGCCGCGGATGAAACTGCCTGTGGGCCTTCTTCTCGAGTGCTGGGGAACCGGGGGGGCCGCTAGAAACGAGGACGATCGTGACCCCTTTCACCCGCCTTGGGATCAGCTTCTGCGTGGTGGCGCTGCTCTTCCCTACCCCGACCTCGACGAAGACCCTCGAGTCTCCGTTCGTGCTCGTCAACGAGGCGGAGGCGCGCGGCGTGCGTTTCCTCGAGACGAACTTCGCGACCGACATGAAGTACCCGTTCGAGACGCTCGGCGGGGCCGTCGCCGCGCTCGACTACGACAACGACGGCTGGGTGGATCTCTTCTTCCTGAACGGGGCTCCCTCGCCCGAGCACCTGCGCAGCGATCCCGCGAGCTTCAACCGCTTGTTCCGGAACACGGGCCAGGGCCGGTTCGTCGACGTGACCCTCGAGTCGGGACTGAGCGGCGCCGGGATCAAGGGCTATCCGCAGGGTGTCGCCGTAGGGGACTACGACAACGACGGCTACGTGGACGTCCTCGTGACCAACTACGGCGACAACGTGCTCTACCACAACGAGGGCAACGGGCGCTTCAAGGACGTGACCGCCCGGGCGGGGGTCGCGATGCCGCGCCATCCCCTGAAGGCCAGCGCGGCCTTCCTGGACTTCGACAACGACGGCTACCTGGACTTGTTCGTCACCCACTACTTCCAGTGGACCTTGGCCGAGAACAAGGACGACTGGTGCGGAAGGCGGCAGCCGGGTCACCGCATCTACTGCGACCCGGACGTCTTCAAGCCCCTGCCGAACGTGCTCCTGCACAACAACCGCGACGGGACGTTCACCGACGTCTCCGAGAAGGTCGGCCTGAACCGTCCCCTCGGCAAGGGAATGGGCGTCGCCATCGCCGACTTCGACGGTGACGGACGCATGGATGTCTTCGTCACCAACGACAGGATGCCCCACTTCCTGTACAGGAACGGCGCCGACGGGAAGTTCTCGGAGGTGGCGTTCGAGGCTGGGGTCGCCGCCAACGAGACCGGGGCCATGGTCTCGGGCATGGGCTGCGACTTCAAGGACTTCGACAACGACGGCTGGCCCGACATCTTCGTGACCGACCTGATACAGGACACCTTCACGCTCTTCGTCAACCAGGGCAAAGGCTTCTTCCTCGACCGGACGTTCCCTTCCGCGATCGGGCCGGCCTCGGTCGCGCACAGTGGCTGGAGCACCCGGTTCCTCGACCTCGACAACGACGGCCTGAAGGACATCTTCTCGGCCGGCTCGCACGTGGTCGACAACGTCGAGCTCTACAGTCCGGGTGCGAAGTACGAGGAGGGCTCCTTCCTGTACCGCAACCTGGGCCAGGGCCGGATCGAGGACCTGTCCGAGCGCGTCGGCAAGGACCTCACCGTACCGGGCGCCTGGCGGGGAGTGGCGGTGGCGGACCTCGACAACGACGGCACCCTGGAGGTGGCCGTGTCCCGGCTCAACGGGCCCGCCGCGCTCTTCGTGAAGAAGGGCGGAGCGACCCACAACTGGATCCTGCTGGACCTCCAGGGCACCCGGAGCAACCGGGACGGCATCGGCGCCCGCGTCCGGCTGGTGCTGCCCTCGGGCCGCACCCTCCACGAGCACGTGACGACCGCGAACGGGATCTACTCCGCGAGCGACAAGCGAGTGCACTTTGGGCTCGGGACCGAAGCGAGCATCGCCTACGTCGAGGTCTCGTGGCCCAGCGGGATCGTGCAGCGCGTCGTGAAGCCCGCGATCAACAAGATCCTGCACGTCGTGGAGGCGGCGCCTTGATGATGGCGGCCCGGGCCCTTCTCCTCCTCGCCGTCGGCCTGCCCTTCGGGGCTGCCGCCCAGGTGTCGCCGCGCGGCGATGCCCCCGTCCCGTCTTCCCGGCGACACGACGCCGACCTGGCGCTGCTCGACAAGCACCTGGCCGCCGGGGACCTCGCGGCGGCCGCAGCTCTCGTCCGCCGGCTCGAGCCCGAGCTGGACGCCGACGAACGCTTCGCGCTGGACGCCGCCTACTGCCTCATCCGGCACCGCCGATTCCCCGAGGCTCGAGCCCAGTGGAACCGTGTCGCCAGGCGGGTTCAGGAGAGCGTTCGCACCGCCTCGCCGACCGGGGCTCCCGCCCCAGACCTGCAAGCCCGGGTCGCGGAGGCCCTGTTCGTCCAAGGCCTGCTCACGGCCCGCGACGGTCCGAAGGACGAGGCGCTGCGGCTTCTCCGGCAGGCCGATGGCTACGGCTTCCCGCCCCTGGATTCTCCGCTCATGGTCCTGGCGGCCGACTGCCTGTACGAGCTGCAGGAACCCGTGCTGGCGACGCAAGCCTACGAGGAAGTCCTGAAGCACGCGCCGAAGAACGTGGAGGCGCGGCTGCGGCTGGGCATCTGCTTGTACTCCGTCGGCAAGCTCGGCGCCGCCCTGAAGGAGCTCGAGCAGGTGCTGCGTCAGGCCCCGGACTTGCCGCAGGCCCACTACCATCTCGGGGCGGTGCTCTTCGAGCAGAAGCGCAGCGACGAAGCGCAGGTGCACCTCAAACGAGAGTTGGCGCGCGATGCGCGCTGCTTCGCCTGCATGGCCAAGCTCGCTCACATCGCCTACCTGAACGGAGACGACCGGCAGTGCGCGTCGTGGCTCGCACAGGCGGCGGCGCTCGACGCCACCTATCTCGAAACGAACCTGGTTCTGGGGATGCTCGAGAACCGAACCGACCGCTACGATGAGGCGATCCGGCACCTGTCCCGGGTGGTCGAGCAGTCGCCGGGCTACATCAAAGCGCAATACCAGCTCGCGCTCGCCTTCCAGCGGAGCGGAAACGCCCTGAAGGCCAGGGAGCACCTGGAGATCTACAACCGGTTGATCCAGGAGCAGAAGGCGAAGAGCATCGGGGTGCCCGGAGGGAATTGAGTCGAGGAGGAGACGGGCCTGGGCCGCGGACGAGAGCCAGGTCGTCCTAGGCCGAGGAACGTTCGGGACCAGGTCGTGCTCGCGCCGCCTCGGCGCGCCACCTCTTGAGGGTCCACAGGAAGCTGGCGAAGTCCTGGATCGAGAAAGCGAGGGCGAGCGGGCCAGGGACGATTCCCAGGCGCCACAGCACCGCCATCAGCAGCGGGACGAGCGGCCGATCGAGCAGAGTGGCGAATACGAACCCCTCGGCGCTCAATCGCCCGCTCACCACGTAGAGCATTCCCAGTCCACCGGTCAAGAGTCCGACGACGCGGAAGTAGCTCGCGGCCTGCTCGCCGAGCGGCGGAAGATCCAGGATCCGCTGGACGAGGTGGGGAGCGAGAAGCATCACGGCGCCTTCGACCAGTATCAGCCACCCGAAGACCTCGACCGTCTTCGCGGACCGACTCTGGCCCTGCGCACTCAGAAGCCGGGCGAACATCCTGAGGAGTCTCGGCCTGGCGAGGTGCCGCGTCAAGCGCGTGGTGGCACCCGCTCGGTTGCCGCCTGCGGGTCCGACCCGGGCACGGCCATCGACGTGGAGGGGCGGGCCTCGCCGAAGCGCCTAGCCGACGTTCTCTCTTGGCACGCCCCGTGGCGCGAGGGGCAGCGACCGGAGGCGGCGGCCGGTGGCCGCGAAGATCGCACCCGCCAGGGCCGGGGCCACGGCGACGATCGGCGTCTCGCCCGCTCCCTCCGACGGCAGGTCCTTGCGGTCGAGGAGCACGACGTCCATCTCGGGGACGTCGCCGAAGCGGGGCACGCGGTAGAGGGACAGGCGCGGGTTCAGGATGCGGCCCTGGTCGAACTCGACCGACTCGAAGAGGGCGCCTCCGAGGCCCATCAGCACCGAGCCCTCGACCTGGTTGCGCAGCCCGTCCGGGTTCACGATCGCGCCGCATTCGAAGGCGGTCACCAGCCTGAGCACACGTACGGTACCGTCGGCCGAGACCTTCACCTCGGCCGCGGTGGCCACGTAGCTTCCCTTCTCGGTCCCACAGGCGATCCCGTGGCCGCCACCTGGCGAAGCCTTGCGCGCCGCCCAGCCGAAGCGCTCCGCAGCGGCTTCCAGTACCGCGCGCAGGCGGGGCTCCTTCAGGTTGCGGCGGCGGACCTCGAGCGGATCGACTCCCGTCGCCGCGGCCAGCTCGTCCATGTGTGACTCGCGGGCGAAGTGGTTGGCCGTGGCCGCGAGGCCGCGGTAGGAGCCCTGGCGCAAGGGGGAATCGGCGGGGTGGAACTCGATGCGCTGGTGAGGCACGTCGTAGGGGGTGCGGATCCCCGAGGGGCCGGAGTTGTAGTTGTGCATCTCCCAGGCCACGAGCTTGCCGCTTGGCTCGGCGCCGCTCTTCACGTCGATAGCGCCGGCCGGGCGGAAGTACGCGGAGCGAAACTCCTCCTCGCGGCTCCACCCGAGCTTCACCGGACGGCCGGCCGCTCTGGCCAGCCGGGCGGCCTCGATGGCGCATTCCGCCGTGTGCTTGCCCCCGTAGCCGGAGCCGGTATCGGGCACGATGACCCGGACCTTGTCTTCCGGCAGATGGAAAGCCTCCGCCAGGTCGCTCTTCACCCCGAACGGCCTCTGGGTCCCGGTCCAGACCGTGAGGCGGCCGTCGCTCCACTCGGCGACGGCGGCCCGTGGCTCGAGGGGGACGTGGGCGATGTAGGCGACGGTGTAGGTCGTCTCGAGTCGCTGCGCGGCGGCGCTCATGGCCTCCGGCACCGAGCCGACGACGTGGGGGACGCCACGAGAGGGGGCGCCGGTGGGCCTGCGCAAGAGGGTGAAGAGATCCTTGCCCGAGGGCTGGGGCGTGTCCTTCCACTGCGGCCCGAGAGCGGAGAGGGCCTGGGCCGCGAGCGAGGCACTCGATGCGACTACGCCCGCAAACTCGCCGTCGTGGACCACGACCACTCCCGGCATCGCCCGCGCGGCCGCGTCGTCGAGGGAAACGAGCGTCGTACCGATGGCGGGCGCCCGCAGAACCCGGCCGTGCCCCATCCCGGGTCGGGTGACGTCCGAGGTGTAGCGGTGGCGGCCCGTGACGAAATCGCGGCCGTTCACTTTCGTGACGGGCCGGCCGGCGACGGTCCAACGTTCGGCGGGGGTCAACGGCAGGTCGACCTTCAGGCTTCGGACGAGCTTCCGGCCTTTCGTGAGCTCGCCGAATCCGATGGCGCGGCCTTGCCGGGGATCGCTCACGCGCCCGTCCGCCACGATGAGTCCGCTCGCATCTACGTGCCACTCAGTGGCCGCGAGGTCTTTGAGCATCTCACGCGCGACCGCGGCCGCCTTGCGGAGCACCGGGGCCATCGTCGGCGTAGTCCGGCTTCCGAACGTGCCCGCGTCGAAGGGGGTGAGGTCCGTGTCCCCCATCACCAGTTGTATCTTCGCGAGCGGTGCCCGCAACTCCTCGGCCACGGCCTGGGCGAGTGAGGTACGGATGTTCTGGCCGAACTCGACCTTGCCCGTGTAGACCGTGACCGTCCCGTCCTCGGCGACGTGCAGCCAGGCGGAGAGGTCGGAGTCGGCCGCCCTCTCCGCTCCCCCGCGGCCCGACTCCTGCCCTTCGCCGTCACCGGCCACGGCCAGGACAACCACGCCTCCGAGAAGCTCGAGGAAATGGCGCCGGCCCAACCGGAGGCGCTCCCTCATCGGGATCCCTTCTTCGAGGTCCTTGTCGCGAGGTTGGTCTCCCGGGCCGCCCGGCGGAGGGCCTGGACGATTCGCGGATAGGCGCAGCAACGACAGACGTGCGCCTCCATCACGCGGGCGATCTCCGCTTCGCTCGGGTCGGGGGTGCGTCGCAGAAAGGCCACGCCCTCGACGATCATGCCCGGCGTGCAGTACCCGCACTGCATGGCATCGACCTCGAGAAAGGCCGTCTGCACGGGGTGGAGGTGTCCGTCGACTTCGAGCCCCTCGATCGTGGTCACCGGCTTGCCGGCCACCGCGGCCACCTTCGTGACGCAGGCGCGGATGGGGTGGCCGTCGACGAGCACGGTACAAGCACCGCACTGCCCTTCGCCGCATCCGTACTTCGTGCCCGTCAGGTCGAGGTCGTCGCGAAGAACGCGAAGGAGTGTCTCCGCGGCGTCGCTCTCCACGCGACGACGAACGCCGTTGACCAGCAACTCGAAGGTTGCCACGCGCCTATTCTGGCAGGATGTTCGGCCCGCGTCCTGCCCGAGGCGACCGGGCCGGCGCTACGAGGGGCCGCCCTCGTCCAATCGGACCGAGCGGAAGCGAAAGAAGAGAGCGAGGTCGTAGACGATCTTCAGCCCGCCGCAGAAGAAGAAGGGCAGCCCCGTGGCCGTCACCCCCATGCTCGCGCCGGCGACGAACGGCGCGCAGGCCTGGGCCAGGGCACGGGCGCTCCCGGTGAGGCCGGCCGCCGCCGGCCGCTCCTCGGGCGCGACGAGGGCCATGGTGTAGGCCTGGCGGGTCGGCACGTCCATCTGCGAGAGGACGTGCCTCAGCAACAGGACGACCGCCGCGGACGTGAACGACGGCATGAAGGGCACCACGAGCAGGAGGACGTTCGAGGGCAGGTGCGTGAAGACCATGGTGTTCAGCAAACCGAAGCGATCGGCGACGCGTGTCGCGACCAGGAAGGAGAGGGCCGAGAGCAGATTCGTGCCGAAGAAGAGCGCCCCGAGCGCCTCCGGCCCCGCGCCGAAGCGGACATGGAACCAGTACGCCAGAAGGCTCTGGATGATGAAGCCGCCGGCCAGCGCGTCGAGGGCCTGCAGGCCCGCCAGCTGGAGCACCACGCCGCGGGAGCGGCCGAGGCCCAGGACCCCGACCGGCTGCGACACCGCGACGCTTCGGGCCTCGGGCTCCTTCGCGATGCGGAGGCAGATCAGGCCCAGCGCGACGCCGCCCCCGGCATACACCCAGAGCATGGCGCGCTGAGCCGTCAGCTCGTCGATCCCCCTCGCGAGAGCCCCTCCCAGCCAGAGTCCCGCAGCGAGAGCCCCGAGGGCCGCAGGCAGGAAGCCGAAGACGTTGTACCAGCCGAACACGCGCGTCTTCGACCCGGACCGCACGGCGCCCGGCAAGAGGGCCTGCTCCATCGCGGTGAAGGGGCCCGCCTCCTGGCCGTTCGGGCTCAGCGTGCCCAGCACGGCGCCGGCCAGGAGAACCCACGGAGTCTGCGCCAAGGCCAGGACCACGCCGCCGATGGTGATGAGGGGCGCGGTGAGGACCATGACGCGAGCCGGGCCGATCCGCATCGCCATGGCCGAGAGAAGCATGGTCAGCAGCGCGTCTTCGACCATCGTGGCCGTGAACACGGCACCAATCTGGGCCGCAGACAGGCCGCGTTTCGCGAGGTACAAGGCAAGGACGACCGAGAGCCAGCCGAAGCCGAAGGCGCGCACGGCCTTGGCCGCGAAGAGCAGCCACCCCTCGCGGGACAGCGCGAGCCGCTCGTAGGCTGCGATGCGGCGAGGCGGCTCGAGGCTCAATGGACCCTCCCGTTTCGTGTCGTACGATACACGCGGAGGGACCATGGCGGCGCACATAGGGATCGTGGCCTGCAGCACCGAGGGGGCTGCGCTCTGCTACCGGACGGTGTCGCTCTACGGGAGCGAGCGCCTGGGTCCTTATGCGCATCCCGAGGTGAGCCTGCACACCCACTGCCTCGCCGAGTACATGGAGGCCATCGACCGGGACGACTGGAAGGGAGTGGCCGCCTTGATGCTGTCGTCGGCGAACAAGCTCCAGGCCGCGGGGGCCGACTTCCTGATCTGCCCCGACAACACGATTCACATCGCGTTCCCGCACGTGGCGAAGGAATCGCCGCTCCCCTGGCTCCACATCGCCGAGGTCGTGGCGGGGGCGGCAAAGGCGAAAGGCTTTCGCCGGATTGGCATCCTGGGCACGCGCTACACGATGGAGGGCCCGGTCTACCCGGAGAAGCTCGGCGCGTTGGGCCTCGAGCACCGGGCGCCTCGCCCCGCGGAGATCGACCAGCTCAACCGGATCATCTTCGAGGAGCTGGTCAATGGCCTCTTCACCGAGGGCTCGCTCGCGGCTTACCAGGCCGTGATACGGAGGCTCGGCCAAGACGAGGGCTGCGACGCGGTGGTCCTCGGCTGCACGGAGATCCCGCTCCTGGTGCCCCCCGAGCGGTCTCCGCTGCCGACCCTCGATTCGACGCGGCTCCTTGCCCAGGCCGCGGTCGACCACGCGATCCGGCTCGAGCCCTGAGGGCGCTGACTAGTCCACGATGATCAACGTGTTGGTGCGCGTGTCGTAGACGACGTCGCCGCGCGGAGACAACAACCGCTTCACGATCGGCGCGATCTCGGCCGCGCGGGCATAGGAGAGGCGAAAGGCGGAGAGGGTGTGGGCTCCCGACCGGGCATGCTCATCGGCCAGCCTGCGTCGGTCTTCGCTCTCCGCCCCCAGACGCTCGACGGGTGCGATCCGGAGCACCCCGCCCTCTTCCTCGACCGCCAACCGACAGGCGCGGAGGACCGTCTCGAGCGCGATCCGCCAGCGCACCTCCGCGAGCTTGAGGGTGAGCGGGCACGGTGGTGCGGGGTCGAACACGACTTGGAAGCGACCCACCTCGGCGAGGACCGAGACGATGCCCGCGACCGGCGCGTCCTTCGCGTCGAGGGAAACCAAGGCCTCGGGCGTCGCCTGGGGGGCGGGCGCCGCAAGGGCCACCACGATCAGGAGCGTCGCGAGCGGTACGAGCACAGGTCCATCCTACTCTCAGGCCCCAACCACGGGATCACGCCTTGCGAAAGGTCAAGGTGAACGTGGCTCCGCGCCCTGGGTTGTTGACGGCGGAGATGCCCCCGCCGTGGGCCTCCATGATCCGCTTGCAGATGCTCAGGCCCAGGCCGTAGCCGCCGGTCTTCTTGGAGCGGGACCGGTCCACCCGGAAGAACGGCTCGAAGAGATGGCCCAGATCGGCCTCGGGAATGCCCGGACCGTCATCGGTGACGTGGACCTCGACCGTCCCGTCTTCTCCGGGAGGCCAGAACCTCCACCGGCCGGCTGTCGGGAAGGGAGTACTTGACCGCGTTCTCCAGGAGATTCTTGAGGACGGTGCGGATCCGGTCCCCGTCGATCTCCAGCAGGATCTCGGGCTCCAGGCATGTGACGCGAACCCCGGGGGGCCCGTCTCCGACGGCCTCCACCGCCTCGCGCACGACCAGGACGAGGTCCTGCCGCTCCGTCTTGATTCCGCGCCCGTCGCGGAGCCGCTCCAGCTCCAGGAGCTCGGTGAGCATGGCCTCCATCTCGGCCACATCCGCGTCCATGCGCGTCTTCTTCAGGCCGTCGGGCAGGAGAGCGAGCGCCACCTTCATGCGGGTCAGGGGCGAGCGCAGCTCGTGGCTCACGTCCAGCAGCAGCTGGTCCCGGGCCTCGATCATCCCCTTCACGCGCCGGACCATCTGGTTGAAGGCGTCGGTGAGGACCCCGAACTCGTCGCGGCTGCGGTTCTTCAGCACGACGTCGAGGTCCCCCTCGCTCAGCCGCGCGACCCCCTCGTGCAGCGCGCGCAGCGGGCGGAGGGCGCGACGCAGGACCACCTGCGCGACGAAGCACGCCGCGACCACGAACAGCAGCAGGTGCAAGAGCAGCTGGTCGTGGGCGACCTTGAATCCTCGGGCGTACTCCCACGAGAAGAGGTAGGTGCCCCCATCCGGCGCGCTCAGGAGACGACGACTGCGTCCCCAGATGATCGAGTCGGGCTCCGCCGCCTGTCGCCTTCGGAACTCGTCGATGGTGGGCAGGCTGTCGTCCGTGGCCCACGCTCCCGCGGGCCCCTCGTACCGGATCCGAAGGCCGTGCCGCAACGCGAGATCGTTCGCCGCTTCGAGATTGGGCGAGCCCGCCGCCACGAGACGAGCGTACTCCTCCAACATGCGGTCCGCCGAGGCGCCGATCCGGGGGTGAACGATCATGCCGAAGAACAGCGCCACCATCAGCATGAGGCTCATGGCCAGGACCAGCATGATGACTACGACCTTGGCGAAGATGGACACCCGGATGCCGGGGACGCGGAAGGCCTCAATCACCGTCGCCGCCCACGAAGGAATAGCCCGTTCCCCGCACGGTCTTGATGAACACCGGACGCCGGGCGTCGTCGCCGAGCTTCTGGCGCAGGCGGCTGACCAGGATGTCGATCGAGCGGTCGTAGGCGTCCCAGTCGACGCCGCGAGTCTGGTCCAGGATGCGCTCTCGGGTGAGGACCCGCCCGCGGTTGCGCACGAAGAGCGAGAGGAGCTCGAACTCCGCCGTGGTCAGCTCGAGGGAGCGCCCCCCCAGACGGACAGAGCGGGCCGTGAAGCTCACCTCCAGGTCGCCTGCCCGAGCACTGTCTTCGTCGTCGCCCTGCGCGGCTCGCCGCAGCACGGCCTGGATGCGGGCCACCAGCTCCCGCGGCTCGAACGGTTTCCCCAGGTAGTCGTCCGCCCCCAGCTCGAGCCCGACCACCCGGTCCATGACGTCGCCCCGCGCGGTGAGCATCACGATCGGCACGCGGCTCGTCTCGCGGACCTTCCGGCACACGGCGAAGCCGTCCATTCCCGGAAGCATCACGTCGAGAACGATGAGGTCCGGCGGGTCGGCCCGGAGGGCGCGAAGGCCTTCGTCCGGCTGAGCGACCGCCTTGACGGACATGCCGAACCGGCCCAGGTACTCGGTGAGCAGCGCGTTCAGAGCCTCGTCGTCGTCGATGAGGAGGACTCTCGTACCGCCGGGGGTGGGAGTGGGCATGGCTTCCTATGATGGCCCATCACGCCGTGCCGAGGGCCTGGATCGGCGGCAGGAGGGCGGCTTTTCGCGCGGGAAAGGCGCCGAAGCCGAGACCCGTCAGGGCCGTCATGGCCAGGGAAGCGATCACGGCTTCGATGGGCAAGCTCACCCTCCACTCTGTGCCCAGGGAGACGATCGTCGCCCCCAGGACGGCGACCGCAAGGCCGGCGAACCAGCCCAGGACCGCGAGCAGGGTCGCCTCGGTCAGAAACTGGACGAGGATGTCCCTCGGCCGGGCGCCCACGGCCATGCGCAGGCCGATCTCGACGGTCCGCTCCTTCACGGACAGGAGCATCAGCGCCAGGATGCCCGTGCCCCCGACGAGCAGGGACACGCCCGCCAGACCCGAAGCGAGGAGCGTGAGTGAGTCGGAGGTCATTCTCTGCATCGCGAGCAGCCTGGCCTGGTTCTGGACCGCGAAGTCGTCGGGCTTCCCGGCTTCCAGGCGGTGACGCTCGCGGAGCAGCGCCCGCACATGGTCCTCGGTCTGGTCCATGCGTTTCGGATCCCGCACCCCCACGAAGACCGCGCCGAGCCAGGTGGAGTTGAAGACCCGGCGTAAAGCGGTGCGGATGGGAATGAAGACCTGGTTGTCCTGGTCGGAGCCATCGGCGAGAACGCCCTTGGCCTGAAGGACGCCGATGACCTCGAACGGGATCCCGCGCAGGCGGAGGGTGGTCCCGACCGGCGACTCCTCGGGAAAGAGCGTCTGCGCTACCCGGCTGCCGAGCACGGCGACGCGCCGAGCCTCGGCTTCCTCCTCGGGGTCGAAGAAGCGACCCGCGCGCAGGGACAGGTTTCGCAAGCCGGCCAGGGTCGCGGTCGTGCCGAGAAGGCTGACCCGCATCGAGCCCCCGCCCGCCTGGGCCCGAACCGCTCCATCCGCGCCCGGAGCGACCGCAGCGACGTCCGCGAGCGCGGCGATGGCCTCGTGGTCTGCGACCCGGAGGCTCGTCACCGAGCCGCGTACCCCCTTCCGGGCCACGAGGCGCTTCACCTGCGCGGGTCTCACCACCACGAGATTCGTGCCCATCGCCTCGACGCCCCGCAGCACCTCGAGCTGCGCGCCCTTCCCGAGGGCGCTCGTGACCAGGACGGCCGCCACCCCCATGGCCACACTCGCGACGGCCAGCGCGGCCCGCACCTTGTGGGCAAGGAGGCCCCGAATCGAAGACCGGAGGCCGCGACCGATCTTCACCGAAGCGCGTCGGCCGGCTGTAGCCGCGCGGCCCGACGAGCCGGCAGGACCCCGGCCAGCAGGCCCGTCGCCGTCGAAAGGGCGAGGCCCAGGAGGATCGCGCGGCCGGGAAGAGTCCCGGTCAGGCCCAGGTGGCCCGCGACGACGAGGGCGCCGCCTCCGCCGATCAGGACGCCGACGAGACCTCCCGTGAGCGTCGTCATCGTGGTCTCGACCAGGAACTGCCGGCGGATGTCTTCGGGCCGCGCACCCACCGCTCGCCGCAGGCCGATCTCGCCGATCCGCTCGTTCACGGACGAGAGCATCAGGCTCGCGGCCACCGCGGCGCCCGCGAGGAGAGAGACTCCCGCGACGAGCGGCAGGTACAGGAAGAGGACCCGTTCGGTGCGCGCGACCATCTGGCGAACCGCGACCGAGGTCACGATCGTGAAGTCCGAGGGCTGGCCCGTGGCCAGCCGGTGGCGTTCCCGCAGGACCCTCTTGACCTCGCGCGTCGCCGCCTCCACGGCACCGGGATCGCGTACCAGGAGCTTGGCGGCCCGGATGGAATCCACGTTGAGCAGCCGGCGCATGGCCGTGGAGATGGGCACCACGATTTCGTTGTCCCGGTCCATACCGTGGAGGTCCGTCCCGAAGCGCTCCAGGATCCCGATCACCCGAAAGGGCACGGGTCCGATGAGCACCTCCGCCCCCAGCGGGTCCTCGCTCCCGAAAAGACTTCGGGCCACGGTCTCCCCGATGACGGCCACTCGCGCCGATCCGGTCACGGCCGCGGCGTCGAAGAGCTCGCCGCGCGACACCCCGCGATCCCAGACGCGCTCGAAGCGCTCGGACTGACCCAGGACTCGCGCCGTGGTGGCCAGATCGGCGTGGCGCACCTGGCCCCCCGGCATCACCTGCATCGGGTCCCAGACCTCGACCGCGGGAACCTCCCGGGCCACGGCAACGACGTCGTCGAGGGTCAGCCGCGCGGCCTCGCCGCGGGGCCCGCCCATGAAGAACCCGCCCCCGGCCGTCACGATGATCGAGGACGCGCCGAAGAGCTGGCGGACCGTGGCCAGGAGCTTCTGCTCCGCCGCGGCCCCGACCGAGACCACGAAGGTCACGGCGGCCACGCCGATGAGGCTGCCCAGCATCATCAACCCGCTGCGGAGCTTGTAGCGGGCCATGACCCGGAGGCTGCTCTGGACCAGCTGGCTCGTGGTCATGAATCCTCCCGGGCCATTGTCGTGGGCGGGGTGCGGCGGTCGTCGCCCACCACGCGGCCGTTCTCGAGGCGGGTGATGCGCCCGCAACGGGCGGCGAGGCTTGCATCGTGGGTGACGAGAACGATGGTGCGGCCGCTCGCGCTCAGTGCGTCGAAGAGGGCCATGATCTCTCCGGCCGAGGTCGCGTCGAGGTTCCCCGTGGGCTCGTCCGCGAGCAGCAGGTCGGGATCGTTGACGAGGGCGCGCGCGATGGCCACTCGCTGCTGCTGCCCGCCCGAGAGCTCCGAAGGCTTGTGGTCCATGCGGTCGCCGAGGCCCACCGCCTCCAGCGCGCGTTGGCCGAGGCCCGAGGTCGAGGCTCGGTCCGAGTAGAGCAGCGGCAGCTCGACGTTCTCGAGGGCGCTCGTCCGCGGCAGCAGGTGGAAGGCCTGGAAGACGAAGCCGATTCGTCGGTTGCGGAGGCTCGCCTGGTCGTTGACGTCGAGAGCCGCCACGTCCTGGCCGTCGAGGAGGTAGCGCCCTTCCGTCGGGCCGATCCAGGAGGCCGAGCACGTTCATGAGCGTCGACTTGCCCGAGCCCGACGTGCCGACGATGGCCACGAACTCGCCGCGGTCGATGCGGAAGGAAACGTCCTGGAGCGCGCGGACGGCCTCGCCGCTGGGCCGCTGGTACGTCCTGCCGATGCCCGAAAGCTCGATCATGTGTCCCTACTCCCTCGCAGAACCGGCCACACTCCTGAGGTCGCCGACGAGCACCTCGTCGCCTTCGCGGAGCCCGGAGGTGATCTCCCAATAGATCTCGTCCCGGCTGCCCGTCGTCACCCGGACTCGGGCCGTCTCGTTGCCGCGCGGCGAGACCACGTACGCACGGCTTCCCTCTCGCCGCACTGCCCGTCGCGGGACCGCGAGCACGTTCTCGTGGCTCTCCAGCGCGATCCTCACCGCCGTCGTCATCTCGGGGCGCAGGGTGTGGTCCTTCGGTGAGTCGAACCGCACTACCGTGACGTAGTTGACGACGTTGTCCCGGAGCTCGGCCTGCGGGTAGATCGCGGTGACTCGACCACCGAACTCCTGGTCGGGGTAGGTGTCGACGGTGAAGCGGGCCAGGAGGCCGTTCCGGATGCGGCCGATGTCGGTCTCGTCCACATAGGCCCAGACCTCCAGGCGGGAGAGGTCCAGGAGGGTCACGAAGGTGGGGGCGGCGAAGCTGGCCGCCACCGTCTCGCCCTCCTGGGTCGACACCGAGGCCACGATGCCGGCGATCGGCGCGTCGATGCGGCCGTAACCGAGCTGCGTCCGCGTGTACTCGAGGTTCGCCTCGGCTTCCCTTTGCTGCTGTTCCGCCACCGCAGCGGCCCGCTCCGCCAGGTCCAGATCACTCGGCGCGATGAGCTGCGCCATGGCCAGATCACGCTTCCGCCGGAGATCGGCTTGCGCGTAACTGGCGCTGGCCCGAGCCGACTCGAGGGCCGCAGCCGCCTGGTCGCTCCGCGCCCGGAGCTCCCGGAGGTCGAGCTCGGCGAGGAGCTGGCCCTTCTGGACGGTGTCGCCGATCCGGACGAAGAGCCGCGCGACGACTCCCGACGCGCGCGAGCCCACCTTCACCTCGGCTCCGATCATGGGCTTGATCACGCCGGTGGCCTTGACCACGGCGCCGATGTCGCGGCGCGCCGCCCGCGCGACCTCGGGGCCGCCCGGGCGTTCCTGACCTCGCGTCGCCGCCACCCGTCCCCACCAGGCGAGGGGCCCGGCCGCGACAAAGGCGGCGACCAGACCCCAGGTGAGCTTCTTCATCCCCAAGCCCCTCCGCGGGCACTCGGAATATGCGTTCGGGGCGTGTCTGCCCTATTTCGGGGATGTAACAGACTGAAACAGGCCCTCGGGCACCCGGTTGCAGGAACTGCGCGGCCCGTGCGGAGTGCAGCGTAGAACCTGCGTCAGAGGGCCGCCTATGGCAGGCAAGACCTGGCTTTGCGCCTGGCAGAGCTCTTGCAAATTGACGATCGGGGACGCCGGTCGGGCTGCCTCCCAGCCAGAGACCAACCGCATCCGCTCCCGATCGTGCGGCCCTGTTTTGCGGGGGTGAGTATGCCAGTCGAGTGGGTTGGCCTCTTGTCCGGCCTGCTGCTCATCGGCGTCGTCCTGCTGTTGGCGCGGGTCGGGCTGCATGGCGGAGCACTGCGCCGCGAGCAGCACGGCCTGCTCGTCTGCCCGCAGTCGACCGAGGTGGTGGCCTGCCGCATCGAGCAGGACATCCGCACCGGCCAGTGGAAGGAGGTCCAAAGCTGCTCAGGGGTGGCGTTCGGCGAGGACCTCTGCCACCAGGAGTGCACGCAACTGATGAACCTCGGGCGACGCCTGCCGCCGCCCGCGGCCGGTGCTGTCGCCGCACGCTTCATGAACGGTACGTTCGTGCGCCGGGACGCGTAGCCGCACCGGGTCTTGCTCTGCCGTTCGGAGGGCGCGATGGGCTCCACGGACAAGACAACCAGCCTCCAACAGCAAGTCATCGCGGAGACGCCCGGCGGCGAGCGGTTGCGGCTCTGCCTCCAGTGCGGGACCTGCGGCGGCTCATGCCCGTCCGGCCCCGACATGGACCACACCCCACGCGCCTTGTTCGCGCTCATTGCCGCGGACGAGCGCGACGAGGTCCTGCGCAGCAATGCGCCCTGGTACTGCGTCTCCTGCTACTACTGCGCCGTCCGCTGTCCGCAGCAGATCCCGATCACGGATCTCATGTACAGCCTGAAGCGGATGTCCGTGCGTGCGGGCCTGTGCGACGACAGCGCGGCGCCCGACTTCTCCGAGACCTTCATCGGCTACGTCGAGAAGTACGGCCGCTCGTTCGAGCTCGGCCTGGCCACCCGCTACCACCTGACCCACAGCCCGCTGCGCAAGATCGGCCAGGGCCCGCTCGCGCTCGACATGTTCCTGAAGGACCGCCTGGCGATGCGGCCGTCGCGGATCAAGGGTCTGCCGCAGCTCACGGCCATCCTCGACAAGGCCAAGGCGTTGGAAGGAGCCTGACTTGCGCTACGGCTACTACCCGGGCTGCTCGCTCGAGCGCTCCGCCGCCCCCTACGCGGTCTCGTCCCACGCGGTGGCGAGCGCACTGGGCTTGGAGCTCGAAGAGATCCAGGACTGGAACTGTTGCGGCGCCACCGAGTATTTCGCGCTCCACCGTTCCGCCGCCTACGCCCTGGTCGGACGCAACCTGGCGCTGGCCCAGGCGCAGCTCGCGAACGGCGGGGGCCAACCGACGCTGGTGGCCCCTTGCAGCGCGTGCTTCCTCAACTTGCGCAAGACCGCGCATTCGATGGCGGCACATCCGGAGCTGGGTCGAGAGGTCAACGAGGCGCTGTCGGCAGGCGCCCTCCACTTCGACCCGGGAGCCCTGCGCGTGCGTCACCTGCTCGAGGTGCTCGTCGCGGACGTCGGTTTGGAAGCTATCCGGACGAAGCTGAAACGGCCCCTGGCCGGCCTTCGCGTCGTCCCCTATTACGGCTGCCTGCTGACCCGGCCCGCCTTCGCGGGCCACCCTCCCGAGGCAGCCGCCGATCCCGAGTACCCGATGCTGCTCGACGACCTCCTGGCGACGCTCGGCGCCGACGTCGTGGACTTCCCGCAGAAGACCCACTGCTGCGGCGGCCACATGACGCAGATCAGCGCCGACACGGCCTATGCGCTGATCTTCCGGCTGCTGCGCAGCGCCGCCGAGTACAAGGCCGACGTGATCGCCGTGATCTGCCCGATGTGCCAGTTGAACCTCGACGGATACCAGGGCCAGGTCAACCAGGCCAAGGGCGCCGACTTCCAGCTGCCGGTGCTCTACTTCACGCAGCTCGTGGGGCTGGCCTCTGGGCCTGCGCGCCCGCGATCTCGGCCTCGGCCGCGAGATCGTGTCGGCGCGCAGCGCGCTCGCGAAGATCGGGGTGCAAGTGCCGGCTCCGGCGGCCACCGGGACGACCCCGGCGAGACGGAAGAAAGGCGACCCCTCCCTCCCCATGCCGGCACGGCCCCGCTGCGCGGGACCCAGGACACGGTCATGAGCGACCGGCCGCTCGGAGAAGCCGCGCCGCGCGTCGGCGTCTACGTCTGCCACTGCGGTCGCAACATCGCGGGCACCGTGGACGTCGACGCGGTGGCCCAGTGGGCGCAGGGGCTGCCCCAGGTGGCGTTGGCGAAGGACTACAAGTTCATGTGCTCGTCGCTGGGCCAGGAGATGATCGAGGAGGACATCGCAAAGAAGGGCTCGACCGCGTGGTGGTGGCGGCCTGCTCGCCGCACCTGCACGAGAAGACCTTCCGCCGCGCCTGCAGCCGGCGCCGGCCTCAACCCCTACCTCTTCCAGATGGCCAACATCCGCGAGCACGTCTCCTGGGTCACCGCGGACAAGGCGGCGGCAACCGAGAAGGCCAAGGCGCTGGTGTCGGCCGCGGTCGAGCGCGTCACCCACCACCAGCCGCTCGAGCCGATGGCGGTCAAGGTCAACCCGGCCACGCTCGTGGTGGGCGGCGGCATCGCCGGCCTCCAGGCGACGCTCGAACTGGCCGACGCCGGCCACCACGGTCTATCTCGTCGAGCGCGAGCCCGTCGATCGGCGGCCACATGGCCCAGTTCGACAAGACCTTCCCCACGCTCGACTGCTCGGCCTGCATCCTGACGCCGAAGATGTCCGAAGTCGGCCAGCACGAGAACGTCACCCTGCTGACCTACTCCGAGGTCGAAGAGGTCAGCGGCTCGGTGGGCAACTTCCAGGTGCAAGATCCGCAAGAAGGCGCGCCACGTCGACGAGGACAAGTGCACCGGCTGCGGCATCTGCATCGAGAAGTGCCCGCGCAAGTCGATGGTCGACGACGTGTTCGAGGCCGGCATGGGCTACCGCAAGGCGATCTACACGCCCGTTCCCGCAGGCCGTGCCGCAGTATCCCGGTGATCGACACGGCCGACTGCACGTACTTCCAGCGCGGCAAGTGCCAGGTCTGCTCGAAGTGTTCTGCCCGCCGGGTGCCGATCGACTTCGAGCAGAAGGACGAGATCGTCGAGCTGGACGTGGGCAACATCATCATGGCCACCGGCTGGAAGCTGTTCGACTGCACGCCGCGTCCCGCAGTACGGCTACGGGCGGCTGGCCAACGTCTATCACGAACCTGGAGTTCGAGCGGCTGTGCAACGCCGCCGGCCCGACCAACGGCAAGATCGTGCTGCGCGACGGCAAGACCGAGCCCAAGAGCGTGGCCATCATCCACTGCGTGGGCAGCCGCGACCGCAACTACAACGCCTACTGCTCCGCGGTCTGCTGCATGGCGGCGCTGAAGTTCGGGCACCTGGTGATGGAGAAGACCGAGGCCGAGGTCTACTCCTTCTACATCGACATGCGCGCGCCGCACGAAGGACTACGAGGAGTTCTACCAACGGCTGCTGGAAGAGGGCATGCACTTCGTGCGCGGCAAGGTGGCCGAGGTGACCGACGCCGCCCGCGAGCCGGGCGAGGAGGGCAAGCTGATCGTCCAGGTCGAAGACACGCTGCTGGGCAAGCAGCGCCGGATCCCGGTCGACATGGTCATGCTGATGGGCGCCCTGGAACCGCAGGCCGACGCCGACGAGGTTGGGCTCTGAATTGCGGCATCTCGTGCAGCATGGACGGCTGGTACACCGAGCGCCACCCGAAG
Organism: uncultured Acidobacteriota bacterium; assembly: GCA_963760685.1. Taxonomy (GTDB): domain Bacteria; phylum Acidobacteriota; class Vicinamibacteria; order Fen-336; family Fen-336; genus CAVXEA01. The sequence goes on along the minus strand of CAVXEA010000003.1, from coordinate 79,586 downwards.
CTGGACCCCGTCGCCACCATGACCGACGGCGTCTTCGTCGCCGGCGCCTGCCAGGGCCCGAAGGACATTCCGGCCTCGGTGGCCCAGGGCGCCGCCGCCGCCGCGCGCGTGGCGGGCATGATCAGCCAAGGGCGGGTCATGATCGAGCCGATCGTGGCGTCGATCAGACGAAGAGGCCTGCTCCGGCTGCCGCATCTGCAACACCATGTGTCCGTACAACGCCATCGAGTTCGACGACGACCGCGAGGTCAGCCGCGTGAACGGCGCGCTGTGCAAGGGCTGCGGCACCTGCGTGGCGGCCTGTCCGGCGGGGGTCATCGACGGCGCCCACTTCGCCGACGAGCAGATCGGCGCAGAGATCGACGGCCTGCTCTGGGACGCCGCGGAGGCACGGCCATGACCGAACCGGCACGCTTCGAGCCGAAGATCGTGGGCTTCCTCTGCAACTGGTGCTCGTACCGCGCCGCCGACCTGGCGGGCACCGCCCGCATCAAGTACGCGCCCAACGTGCGCATCATCCGCATCATGTGCAGCGGCCGCGTCGATCCGTCGTTCGTGCTCAAGGCCTTCGCGCTGGGCGCCGACGGCGTGATGATCGCCGGCTGCCATCCCGGCGAGTGCCACTACCTGGAGCAGAACTACAAGACCATGCGGCGCTTCGCGATGCTCCGCCCGACCCTGCGCGCCCTGGGCGTCGAGGACGCTCGCCTCCGCCTGCAGTGGGCCTCGGCCGCCGAGGGCGCCAGCTCGCGGCGGCGATCGACAAGCTGGTGGAGCAGGTGCGGGCGCTCGGTCCGCTCGACTGGCCGGGCCGCTTGCAGCGGAGCGCAGCGCTCGACGCGGCGCTTCTGACCATGGCCGGCGAGCGCGAAGAGGTGCACGGCATGAGCGAGAGACCCAAGCTCGCGGTCTACTGGGCCGCCTCCTGCGGCGGCTGCGAAATCTCGATCCTGGCGCATGGACGAGAAGATTCTGCGACGTCGCCGAGGCGTTCGACATCGTGCTGTGGCCCTGCGTGATGGACGGCAAGATCCGCGACGTCGAGCGGCTCGACGGACGGCGCCATCGACGTCTGCCTGTTGAACGGCGGCATCCGCACGAGCGAGCACGAGTACATGGCCCGACTGCTGCGGCGCAAGAGCCGGCTGCTGGTGGCCTTCGGCTCCTGCGCGCACGAAGGCTGCATCCCGGGACTGGCGAACCTGGCGGACCGCGAGGAGATCTTCGACGACCGTCTACGGCGCACGGCCTCTCGACCGAGAACCCCGAGGGCGTCCGCCCGCAGCCGGCGAGCGACGTGCCCGAGGGCACGCTCCAGCTGCCGGTCTTCTACGACACGCTGAGGACGCTGGACCAGACGGTGGAGGTCGACTACTACCTGCCGGGCTGTCCGCCCGAGGCAGAACGCATCTCGGAGCTGCTGGAGGCGATCCTCGAGGGAAAACTGCCGCCGAAGCGCGGGACGGTGATCGGCGCGCAGACGACCGTGTGCGACGAATGCACGCGAACGCGCCACGAGAAGAAGATCAAGGAGATCCACCGCACCTGGCAGATGCTGCCGGACCACGAGACTGTGCCTGCTGGAGCAGGGGCTCGTGTGCTGCGGCATCGCCACCCGCGCCGGCTGCGGCGCGCTGTGCCCGCAGGTCAACTCGCCCTGCATCGGCTGCTACGGCGCGAACGACGGCGTCGAGCGACTTCGGCGCGCGCATGATGAGCGCCCTCGCCTCGGTGATCGACAGCAACGATCCCGAGGAGATCGACCGCATCATCGCCGACGGCATTCCCGACCCGATAGGGACGTTCTACCGCTTCAGCCTGGCCCACAGCCTGTTGCGGCGGCGCGCCGAGCGCGAGGCGCCGGCCGCGAGGTGACCTGCCATGAACCGCCTGTCCATCGACCCCATCACCCGCCTGGAAGGGCACGGCAAGATCGACATCTTCCTGGACGACGAGGGCGAAGTGGCGAACGCCTACTTCCAGATCCCGGAGCTGCGCGGCTTCGAGAAGTTCTGCGTGGGCCGGCTCGGCGGAGGACATGCCGAACCTGACCGGCCGGATCTGCGGCGTGTGCCCGGAGGCCCACCACCTGGCCGCCACCAAGGCGCTCGACGCGCTGTTCCACGTCGATCCGCCGCCGGCGGCGAAGAAGCTTCGCGAGCTGTTCTACAGCATCTTCTACGCCACCGACCACACCACGCACTTCTACGCCCTGGGCGGCCCCGACTTCGTGGTGGGGCCCGACGCGCCCAAGGCCGAGCGCAACATCCTGGGCGTGGTCAAGAAGGTGGGCATGGACGTCGCCGCGCGCGTGCTCAAGATGCGTCACGACGGGCACGCGCTCATTCAGATGATCGGCGGACGGCGCGTGCATCCCAACTGGGGGCTGCCCGGCGGCGTCAGCCGCGGAATCGACGAAGAGCAGCGCCAGGAGATCGATGGCGCGCGGCACGCGAGGCCGTCGAGTTCGCGCGCTTCTCGCTCGCAGCTGTTCGACGACGTCGTGCTCGGCAACCCCGTCTACGTGGAGATGATCAGGAGCGACGTCTTCATCCACAGCACCTACAACATGGGCATGGTCGACGAGCGGAACCGCGTGAACTTCTACGACGGCATGATCCGCGTGACCGACCCGGAGGGCCACGAGCGCGTCAAGTACGACCCGCGCGAGTACCGCGACTACATCGCCGAGCGCGTCGAGCCGTGGACCTACCTGAAGTTCCCGTACCTGAAGAAGGTCGGCTGGAAGGGCCTCGTCGATGGCGAGCGACTCCGGCGTCTACAAGGCGACCCCGCTCGTCGCGCCTGCAACGTGGCCGACGGCATGGCCACGCCGCTGGCGCAGGCGGAGTACGAGCGTATCTACGACACCCTCGGCGGCAAGCCCGTGCACCACACCCTGGCCACGCACTGGGCACGGCTCGTCGAGCTGCTTGTACGCGGCCGAGCGCTGGGTCGAGCTGGCGAGCGATCCGGAGATGGCCGACCCCAACGTGCGGCGTGCTGCCCACCGCCACCCCGGACGAGGGCGTCGGCTGCGTCGAGGCGCCGCGCGGCACGCTCACCCATCACTACTGGACCGACGAGCGTGGGGTGCTGACGCGCGTGAACCTGGTCGTGGGCACCACCAACAACAACGCGCCCGATCGCGATGTCGGTGAAGAAGGCGGCGCAGTCGCTGATCCACGAGGGCACGGTCGTCACCGAGGGCCTGCTCGAACATGGTCGAGATGGCATTCCGCGCCTACGACCCGTGCTTCGGCTGCGCCACCCACTCGCTGCCCGGAGAGATGCCGCTCGAAGTGACGATCCGTGACTCCGTGGGCAAGGAGCTGCGCCGCCTGTCGCGGGGGAGGCGATGAAGACCCTCGTACTCGGCCTCGGCAACGCCATCCTGGGTGACGATCGCGTGGGTCTGGCGGTGGCGGACGCCGTGCGGCGCCGGCTGCCTCCGGATGACGGCGTCGAGGTCGACGAGGAGCATCACGGCGGGCTCCGGCTGATGGAGCGGCTCGTCGGCTACGACCGGGCGATCCTGGTCGACGCGCTCTGCGCCGAGGGCTACCCGCCCGGGGTGGTGGTGCGGCTCGGCCCCGACGACATGCCCACCGAGAACAGCGGATCGTCCCACGACCTGAGCCTGCCCGCCGCGCTGCGGTTGGGGGCAGAGCTGGGACTGCAGATGCCCCACGTCGCCATCGTCGCGGTCACGGCCCGCGACGTGTCGGGCTTCTCCGAGGAGCTGTCACCGGCGGTGGCGGCCGCGGTCCCCCACGCGGTGGAGACGGTGCTGGCCGAGGCACGGGCCGGCGCGCCGGAGCCCGCTCCGGCAGGGAGGCCAACATGATCTCGCCTGAGCTGCTGCGCCGCTACACGTTCTTCGCGGGTTTCTCGAACGACGAGCTCCGGGACCTCGCGATGGCCGCCCGGGAGCAGTGCCTGCCCGCCGGCACGAAGCTCTTCGCCGAGGGCACACCAGCCGACAGCCTCTACTTCCTGATCGACGGGGAGATGGAGACGGTGCTCGATGCGGAAGGCGTCGACATGCCGCTCTCGACCCTGCCGGCGGGCGAGCCCCTCGGCTGGTCGGCCCTCATCGAACCCCACCTCTACACGGCGTCGGCCCGCGCCACGCGCGAGTGTCGCGTGATCGGTTTCGCACGCTCCGAGCTGGCGCGCCGGCTCGACGATCCGCACTTCAGCAGCGTGATCATGCGGCGGCTGGCGGAAGTGATCAGCCGCCGGCTCCAGGATGCCCAGGTTCAGCTGCTGAGCGTGACCGCCACTTCCAGCCACGCCTGACTCGAGAGCCAATGCCCTACTGGCGATGGGCCACCCAGTAGCCACGCCGCGCCTGGACGGAGCCCTTGGCGGTGCGCAGGCGAATCTCCAGGGAATGCCATCCCTCGCGCTTCACACCCTGTGGCTCGTAACGCAGCACGTAGCGTTCCCCCATCGAGGCCGCGATGGTGGCAAAGGCCTCGCGCAGACGCTCCGGAGAGTCTGGGGTCCAGAAGCGGCCTCCGGACGCATCGGCGATCTCGCGGAGCGCGCGGGCCTGGTCCGTTTCGCCGTCCATGGGCAGAAGGTTCTTGTCCCGCAGGACGACCACGTGCACGAGAGCGTTCGAGCGCTCGACAACCGTCCGGAGCTGACGCTCGCCGAGGATGCTCATGTTGTCCTCGCCGTCCGTGAACAACACCACGAGCGAGCGGTCGTGCGAGTCCGAGAGGGCGAGGGCGGCATAGAGAGCATCGAAGACGGCCGTGGCGCCTTCTGGCTCGATTCGTTTCAGTGCGCCCCGCAATGCTTCCTTGTCCCTGGTGGACGGGGCCGCGTGGACGATCTCCTCCGAGAACGTGATGAGAGACACCTCGTCCGCGGGCCGGAGCCCGTCGAGAAAGGCAAGGCCGGCGTTGCGCAGAGCCAGCAGCCTCTCGCCCACGACGCTGCTGCTGGTATCGAACACGAGCACCGCCGGCAAGGGCCTGGTGTCGGCCGACAGCAGCTCTACCTGCTGGATCACCCCGTTGTCCCGCAGCTCGAAGTCGGACGCGCGCAAGCCGGGGACGGTACGGCCGCCGTTCGAGACGAAGGCGTCGACGTGGGCGTAAGCGACTTCAGCGCGGAACAGGGGTGGCGGAGCCTGCGCCCCGGCGAGGGGAAGGGCAGCGAGGACGGTGAGCAGCGCCAGCGCCGAGCGCAGGCTCACTCCTGCGTCTCCCGGCGCAGCTCCTCGAAGAGCTGGTCCGCGGAGGCCGCGTTGCTGGCCAGGTAGTCCCAGTAGGCGTCTCGAGTCGAGCGCTTTCCCGCGAGGGCCACGGCCCCTTCGATCACGCTGCGCGCGCCCTCCGCATCTCCGAGGGTCCAGAAGACCTGCGAGAGGGCGACCGCCGCCGCCTGCGACTCGGGGTCGAGGTCGAGGGCCTGTCGGAATTCGCGGAGGGCCGCGTCCGTCCGACCCGCTCGCTCGTGGACCTGGCCCAGGAAGAGATGGGCCAGGCCGAGGAGCCGAGGCGCACCGCCGGCGCGTACCGAGTCCTCGAGCGTTCGCAACGCCGCATCGTCCTTGCCCAATCGCCACTCCACCCGACCCAGCCGCAGACGGGCCTGGAGCGACGCCGGGTCGGCGTTGACGGCGGCCGCGAGGAAGCGGCGCGCCTCCGAGAAACGGAGCCTGCGCTCGGCGATCACCTCGGAGCGAGGCACCTGCGCCGCCACCGGTCGAGCCGGCCCCGACCGGGCCGAAGGCGGCGCGAGAAGCGTCGCCTGCTCCTCGTACGCGGCGCCAACGGTGAGAAGCAGGAGGGCGTCGCGTGGGAAGCGTTCGAGCCCGTCGCGGCCCCACTCCACCGCCGCGTTCAGGCAGAAGTCCCATTGGCAGCGTTCCGCCATCGCGAGGAAGAAGCTCCGCGCGAAGGGCTTGCCCGGCTCCCGCAGGGCGAGGATCGCGGCGACCTGGCCCGCTCGCCGCGCATGCTCGGCCGGGCAAAGGCGGGGCTGCTCCGTGCCCCGAGCCGGGGGGCGATCCGCCTCGTCGCGATCCACGTGGAGCATCACGGCTGCCTTCAGCGGCAGCCCCTCCAGGGGGTCGGGGCAGCTCGGACAGCGGGCGGCGTCCTTGGCGGCGCGCTGCAGCGCCCGCACCTGCTGATCGAGTTGGCTCGTGCGCATCTGGCCCAGGGCGGCGATCGCGGCCGCCCGCTCGCCGCGGGCGTAAAGGCGGAGCAGCGCCTCGTAGTCGGGGCTCACGATGGACGCCGCGGCCGAGGGGACGTCGGAGAGCGCGGCCAGCGCGAACACCAGCGCTCGGCGATCCGAAGCCCACGTCACGGGCAAGGGCGCATGGTCAGGGCCTCGCGTCGGTCGCGAGCACGTGGCGCCGCCGCATCAGGCCAGGATCTTCGTCACCACCTGGCCGTGCGACGTCGGTGAGGCGGAAGTCGCGGCCCTGGAACTTGTAGGTCAGCTTCGTGTGGTCGATGCCGAAGAGGTAGAGCATCGTGGCGTGCAGGTCGTGGACGGAGACCACGTCCTCGACCGCGTGGTAGCCGAGCTCGTCGGTGGCGCCGTAGCGACATGCCGCCCTTGATCCCGCCGCCCGCCAGCCACATCGAGAAGCCCTTGATGTGGTGGTCGCGGCCGTCGCTCTGGGCCATGGGCGTCCGCCCGAACTCGCCGCCCCAGACCACGAGCGTGTCGTCGAGCATGCCGCGCTGCTTCAGGTCCTTGACGAGCGCGGCGGACGCCTGATCGACCTCCCTGGCCTTCATCACGATGTCGCCCTTGATGCGGCTGTGGTGGTCCCAGTCGCGGTGGTAGAGCTGGATGTAGCGGACGCCGCGCTCGGCCAGCCGTCGGGCCAGCAGGCAGTTGGCCGCGAACGAGCCGTCCCGGCCCTCGACGCCGTACGCCTCGAGGACGCGACCTCGGCTCGTTCGAGAAGTCGGTGACGGCGGGAACGCTCGCCTGCATCTTGAAGGCCATCTCGTACTGGCTGAGCCGCGCCGCGACCTCGGGGTCGTCGACCCCGTCCGGCTGGCTGCGGATGAGCGCGGTCACGGCGTCGATCACGTCGCGCTGCTGCGCGCTCGACGATGCCCTCGGGATCGCGCAGGTAGAGGACCGCGTCGCCCTTGGACGCGGAACTGCACGCCCTGGAAGCGGCTGGGCAGGAAGCCGCTGTGCCACTGCCGCGCGGCGATCGGCTGCATCTGGCCTCCGCGGCCCTGCGACATCAGCACCACGAAGCCGGGCAGGTCGTAGGCGTCGGCCCCGATCCCGTACCAGAGCCAGGAGCCCGCCGAAGGCCGGCCGGAGATCTGGGTGCCCGTGTTCATGAAGGTGTGGGCGGGGTCGTGGTTGATCTGCTCGGTCTGCATCGAGCGCACGATGCAGATGTCGTCGGCGATCTCGCCGATGTGGGGCAGGAGGGTCGACGATCTCCTGGCCCGACTGGCCGTAGCGGGCGAACGGGTGCTGGGGACCGAAGCAGCGCAGCTTCTGGTTCTGGAGCTGGGCGATCGGCTGGCCCTTGGTGAACGACTCGGGCATGGGCTGGCCGTCCATCTCGGCGAGCTTGGGCTTGTAGTCGAAGAGCTCGAGGTGCGAGGGACCTCCGGCCTGGTAGAGGTGGATGATCCGCTTGGCCCTGGGCGCGAAAGGCAGGGGTGAGATCACCCCGCGCCACTTCGGTGCGGCCGCGGCGCGCCGCGAAGGTAGCGCGCGGGATCGAGCACGAGGCCCAGAGCCAGCGAGCCCAGGCCGGCTGCGGATCGGCCCAGGAAGGCGCGGCGCGTCCACCGCTCCCGCAAGGCCTGAAGGTCGTCGGTCAGTATCTCCAGGGTCATTCCTGAACTCCTCGCGCCGTCATGACCGGGTGATGACCTCGGGCAGGTTCAAGATCGCACGGGCGACCGAGGTCCAGCCCGCCAGCTCTTCGATGCTCATGCCCTGGGGCGCGGGCGCCTGGCCGATCGTCATCACCCTCCGCGCGGCTTGCGGGTCGGCCCTGTACTTCGCGCGATGCTTCGCGAGAAGGGCGGACAAGGTTCGCATCTCCTCGTCCCGGGGAGCCCGTGCCAAGGCCCGCGCGTAGGCCCAGCGCAGTCGGTCTTCGAACGAGGTCCCGCCCTCGCGGAGGATCCTCGCGGCGAAGACGCGCGCCGCCTCCACGTAGGTCGGGTCGTTCAAGAGCACCAGGGCCTGCTGGGGCACGTTGGAGCGGGTGCGCTCGGCCACGCACTCCTCGCGGCTGGGCGCGTCGAAGGCCAGGAGGCTCGGCTGCGGGAACGTCCGTTGCCACCAGGTGTAGACGCCGCGGCGGTACTGGTCCTCGCCGGGGTCGTCGTCCCACTCCCGCGGCGGGAAGTTGAGGTACGCCCAGTAGCCCTTGGGCTGGTAGGGGTGGACGCTCGGCCCGCCCATGCGCGTCGAGAGAAGGCCGCTGATCGCCAGGGCGTTGTCGCGGACCAGCTCGGCGTCGAGCCGAAATCGCGACTGGCGGGCGTACAGGCGGTTGTCGGGATCGCGCTCCGAGCAGATCGGGCGTGACGCGCGAGGACTGCCGGTACGTCGCCGAGGTGACGAGGGTCTTGACCATGTGCTTCACGTCCCAGCCGCTCTCCACGAACTCGACGGCGAGCCAGTCGAGAAGCTCGGGGTGGGTCGGCCACTCCCCCTGGGAGCCGAGGTCGTCGAGGGTCCGCGTCAGGCCCTGGCCGAAGTAGGCCTTCCACAGGCGGTTGACGAACACCCGCGCGGTGAGCGGGTTCTCCTTCGAGGTGAGCCAGCGGGCGAGGTCGAGGCGCGTGGCGCGAGCGGCCGGCCGCGCCGATCGGGGGCAGGAAGTGCGGGGGCGCCGGCTCCACGAGCGCGCCCGACTCGTCCTGCCAGTTGCCTCGGGCGAGGACGCGCACGGGGTCCGGCTCCTGCGCCGTCGTGACCAGCGACTGGGGAATGCTCTCGAGGAGGTCGGCCTTCCTCATCTCGGCGTCGCGCAGAGCGGCGCGGAGAGGCCGAAGCTCGGGGGCGACCTGGCGATAGAAGCTCGCGATCCGGTCCTTCTGCTCCGGCGTCCGCTCGGCGCGCGGCTTGGCCGCGATATCCAGGATGTCCTTCGAGACCTCGGGGCCCGGCTCGGTGCGCGACCGGCCAGGCCTCGGCCGAGGCGGACATGCGGAAGCGGCCGAGCGTCCGGCCCTGGCCGGCTTCTTGCCGGATCACGACGGTGAATGCCGTCTCTCCCCCGGCGCCCACGGGCTCGGTCGTCTCCATCACCAGCCGATGGTTGTTGCCGTCGGCGGCAGCGAGTGCCCACCCGCCGCTCGTCCACTCGGCCGTCGATTGCCGCTTGCGGGGCCAGAGCGGCTCTCGCCCTTCACGGGCGCCGCCGTGGACGCCGTCGCGTTGCGGAGCCGAACCGGCCGTCCGGCTCCGTCCATGACGGTGATCTCCGAGACGACGAAGCCACCCTGGGGATCCCGTCCGGGACCGCCCCTCGGCAGCTCTTCGAAGGTCAGCGCCTCGAGCCGGAAGGCGGTGATGCCCGAGAGCTCCGTCTTGAACTTCACGGTGTAGGTGTCGCGGGGCGGCTTGGGGCCATTGGCCGTGGTCGCGATGATCGAGAAGTCGTTGCCCTGGATCAGCACCCGGGTGCCGTTGCGTGGACGTGGCCTCCACGGGCTCCATGGTGGTGAAGGCCGGGGCGGGCTTCTTCGGCGAGCGTCGGCTCCCAGCGGGCCTGCGCCGCCTCACGCTCGGGCGTCGTCTCTTGAAGCTGCTTCGCGGAGGGCGTCCACCTCGGCCGAGCCGCCTCCAGGAGCGGCCGCTGCTTCTCGTCCGGCAGGTAGTTCGGCTCGCGCCGGCCCACCGGCTTCTCCTTCACGTCGGCGAAGAACGCGCCGAAGCTGTAGAAGTCGCGCGCGAGGTACGGGTCGAACTTGTGGTCGTGGCACTGGGCGCAGCCAAGGGTCGCGCCGAGCCATACCGTCGAGGCGTTTCGTACGCGGTCGGCGAGATAGATGGCGCGGTACTCCTGGGGCTGGGCGCCGCCTTCCTCGGTGGTCTGCAGCAGTCGGTTGTAGCCCGAGGCGATCTTCTGCTCCGAGGTCGGGCTGGGCAGAAGGTCGCCCGCCAGCTGCTCGGCCGTGAAGCGGTCGAAGGGCAGGTTCCGGTTGAAGGCGTCGATCACGTAGTCGCGATAGCGCCAGACCACGCGGGAGTTGTCGCTGTGGTAGCCCACGCTGTCCGCGTACCGCACGAGGTCGAGCCAGGACATCGCCATCCGCTCGCCGAAGCGGGGAGACGCGAGGAGGCGGTCCACCACCCGCTCGTAGGCCCCTTCCGCCTTGTCCGCGCGGAAGGCGTGGATCTCCTCGGGGGTGGGCGGCAGGCCGACGAGGTCGAGGCTCACCCGCCGCAGCAGCTCGTTCGGCTCGGCCTCGGCGGAGGGTGACAGGCCCTGCTTCTCGATCTCGGCGAGGATGAAGGTGTCGAGGGCGCCCTTCGCCCAGGTGGAGTTCTTCACGGCGGGCAGCGCCGCCCTCACCGGGGGGATGTAGGACCAGTGCGGCTCCCAAGGCGCCCCCTGGGCGATCCACCGCTTCAGCGTGTCGATCTGCGCGCGGTCCCAGGCGTTCCTTGCCGCTCGACACGTGGGGCATCCGCCTCTGCTCGTCCGGATCCGTGATTCGCTGGATGAGGGCGCTTTGGGCGGGGGCACCCGGAACGACGGCGACGTGTCCGGAGGCCAGAGGTGCTTTCGCGACCTCTTCACGATCGAGGCGCAGCCCGGCCTGGCGGTTGTTGCGATCGGGTCCGTGGCACGCGTAGCAGTTCGCGGCCAGGATCGGACGCACGTCCTTGTTGAACGTGATCGCCGGACCGTCGGAAGGCGACCGGGGGTTCGATGCGGGTGCCCGAACGGGCGGCGCGGCCGGCGGTGCCGCCGCCTCGACCTTCACGCCTTCGGGCCAGGCGGCCCCCGCGTCGATCCACCGGCGGACGGCCTCCACCTGCGCTGGCGAAAGCGGATCCGAGAGCCAGGGCATCCGCTTCTGCGGGTCGTCCAGGATGAGGCGCTCATAGAGAGGGCTGCCCTGGCTGTTGCCGGGCAGCACCGCCGGTCCCGAGGCCCCGCCCTGGAGGAGTCCCTCGCGCGTGTCGAGCCGAAGCTTTCCCTGGGCCAGGCCGGCCGCGTGGCAACGCACGCAGGACACCGCCAGGATCGGTCGAACCTCGCGCACGAAGGAGTCGGACCCCGCGGGCGTGGCGGCCGGGCCCCGCGCCCACGCGAGGGCACCGCCGATGACGACGGCACCGATGCCGGCGGCGACCGGCCTCACCATGCGTTGCCTCTTCATTCCCGCTCCGAGCAGACGGCGTCGGGGCAACCCGACGCGCAAGACCGGGCCATTATGCTCGCATGGCACGTTTCGTGCTCAACTGAAGGTGAACGGCGAACATGGGGCCCGTCTCGGCCCTGGAGGCTCCCTTGATGCGGGTTCTCGTCGTCATGATGAGCGTTCTCCTGGTCCTCGGGTCTGCCGCCTTTGCCGGCGCAGGCGCGGCGACGTATCCCGTCGTCGAATCGAAGAGCTCAGTGCGAGTCCACGTGGGAAAGAGCGGCGCCTTCTCCTTCGCGGGGCATCGGCACGAGGTGCAGGCTCCGGTCTCGGGAACGGTCACGGCCGACCCCGCGGATCTCGGCGCGTCGAGCGTCGACCTCACGTTTGCCAGCGTGCGCCTGCGCGTGCTCCCCGAGGGCGAGCCCTCGGGGGATGCACCCAAGGTGGAGGAGATCATGCACGGGCCGGAGGTCCTCGACGCCGTCCGCTTTCCCGAGATCCATTTCCGGTCGAAGAAGGTCACCGGCCGAGCGCTCCCGAATGGCGCCTACGACTTGAGCCTGGTGGGAGAGCTGAGCCTGCACGGAGTGACCCAGGAGATCACCCTGCCCGTCAAGGTCACGCTCCAGGGACGCTCCCTGAAGGCCACCGGTGAAACGACCGTGCGCCACGACCAGTTCGGGATGAAGCCCGTCAGCGCGGGCGGGGGCACGGTCAAGGTCGCGAACGAGATCCGCATCGACTTCGAGATCGTGGCGGAGCAGCGGTGACGCCTTGTCTTCCAACGGCTCCGAGCTGCTGAATGAAGGCGGCCGTGGTCTTGAACGCCTCCGCCGGGCTGATCGCGGGCGCCCCAGCCTCCGCCACGGTCTCGCGGGTGCGGGAGGCGTTCCAGCGCGGCCGTCTGGACGCGGAAGTCGTGGCCATCGGCCAGGAGACCCTGCCCGCAGCGGTGGCCAGGGCGGCTGCCTCGGACGCGGACGTGATCGTCCTCGGCGGCGGTGACGGCACCCTGAGCGCGGGCGCGGCGGTCCTCGTCGGTGGCCAAAAGCCCCTCGGCGTCCTGCCTCTCGGCACCCTCAACCACTTCGCCAAGGACCTCGGCATCCCCCTGGACCTCGACCGGGCCGTGGAGACGATCCTCGGGGGCCGCGTCACGGAGGTGGATGTCGGAGAGGTGAACGGCCGCATCTTCCTGAACAACTCTTCCGTCGGCTTGTACCCGTCTGCCATCGCCCATCGCGAGGAGCTCCGCCACCGGCACGGCGGGGGCAAGTGGCCGGCCATGTTCGACGCGTGTGTGGACGTCTTTCGACGCTTTCCCCTCCTCGACGTCATCCTGCAGGTCGAGGACCGGGCCGTGGCCCTGACCACGCCCTTCATCTTCGTGGGCAACAACCGCTACGACATGCGGCTCTTCGCCCTGGGAACGCGCACCAGCCTGCACGACGGCGCGCTGAGCGTCTACCTCACACGCAACACGGGGCGAGTGGGTCTCCTCCGCCTCGCCTTTCGAGCGCTCCTGGGGCGCCTGGAGCAGGACCGCGACTTTCGGTCGTTGGCGCTTCCGGGAGTCGAGATCCGGTCCCGCCGACGCTCGCTGCGGGTCTCCCTCGACGGCGAGGTGGTGCGCATGACGTCGCCCCTGCGCTACGTCATCCGGCCACGAGCCCTGCGCGTCTTGATCCCCGCGGCCGATTCTGCCCCGGCAGGGGCATGAAGATCCTCGCGCACATCTCCGACCTCCATTTCGGGGCCGAGAGCCCCGACGTGGTCGAGGGCCTCCTGGAAGACCTCGCGACGATCGCGCCCTCGGTGGTGGCGGTCAGCGGCGACCTCACGCAGCGCGCCCGGCGCAGCGAGTTCGCGGCCGCGCGCCTCTTCCTCGATCGCATCCGAGCCCCGAAGCTCGTGGTCCCCGGCAATCACGACATCCCCTTCTTCGACGTCGTGCGTCGTTTCGTGCGCCCCCTCGCCCGCTTTCGCCGCTACATCGCCGCCGAGGTGGACCCCTTCTTCTCCACGGAGGCGATCGCGGTCCTTGGTCTGAACACGGCCCGGTCGAACACCTGGAAGGACGGACGCCTCTCCCCGGCCCAGATCGACGGGCTTCGTCAGCGCTTCTGTCCCCTGCCGCCCCAGGTGCTGAAGGTGCTCGTGACCCACCACCCGTTCCTGCCACCGCCCGGTGACCCCGAGCCGCCGCTCGTGGGCCGGGCCGCCCTTGCGCTGCAGGCGGCCGAGGCTTGTGGCGTCGACCTGGTGCTGGCCGGTCACCTGCACCACGGTTACACCGGCGACATCCGGACGCATCACGTCGGCATCAAGCGGGCGATCCTGGTGGCCCAGGCAGGGACCGCGACCTCCCATCGCCTCCGGAACGAGGCCAACAGCTACAACGTGATTCGAACCTCCCCCGGGCGGCTCGGCTTCTCCCTCCGTGTGTGGGATCGCAGGACCTTCCGTGAGGCCCGGTTCGTGGAATACGAGAGGAGCGGCTCCGACTGGCGGTCCGTCGGTGCGGGAGCTGAGCCCACAGCCACGTAGCGCGCGACCCTCTGGTGGTCGGGCAAGGGAAGACATGACGGCACGGCGACGGAGCCGCGCGATCCGGTTAGGCTACGGCGGTGCGCGTCCCGTTGGCCCTCTCCCCTCGGCGTCTTCCTCGTCGCCGGTTGCACGCTCCTCGCTCTCCTGACGGGCGTCTCCTACTTCGGGCCGCGCTGGGCCGAGCGGCGCATCGTCGCCAGGATCGTGCGCGGCGCCGCGGAGCGGGGCCTCGTGGCGACGGTCAGGGACGTCCACGTCGGCTTCGGGACCCCTCTCGCGATCACGGGACTTCGCATCGAGAAGCCGGGAGCGTGGTCGCTCACCGCGGAGACCATTCGCGTGACCCTCCGGGTCTGGGGCCGCGGCCTCGCCGGGCGCAGCCGAGTCGCCGTGGGCCCGCTCGCGGTGAGAGGTCCCGGCGGGCTCGCGATCGACGCGGCGCCGTCGCGGTGGAAGGTCGTGGACCCGCCCGAAGGGGGGCGCGCCGTGGAGCTCGAGGAGCCGGCCACGGGCCTCGCCGTCAAGTGGCAACGGATCGACGGCGGCACCCGGGCCGAGCTTCTCGCCACCGACGTGCCCGCGGGCCGGATGCTCGCGGTGCGCCTCGGTGAGCCTCTCTTCGACCCCGGAGTCATAGGAGGCGCCGTCCACCTGAGCGCCGGTCCGGGCTCGGTGCGGCTCGACGGCGATCTCCGCCTCCACGGGTTCCGGGTGGGGGGCGAGGCCGGGGGGCGCGACCTTGGGCCTCCCACCGACGTGGGGATTCGGCTCGACGGGAGCGGCAACCTCGCGGAAGCTCGCTTCGATCTCGCCCGTTGGCGCGTCGAAAGCGACAGCGTCGCGGCCGGCGGCTCGCTTCGGATCGACGATGCCCTGCGCGATCCTCGCATCGAGGGTACGCTCGAAGTCGAGCGCGCTGACTTCGGGCGCCTGCTGGCGACCGCGGGGATCGAGCCGCCCGCGACCGCGGTCCCTCGGCCCGCCGGCTCTTCCAGTCCCGTCGACCTGGGCGTCGCGTCCCTTTCCGTGCGCTTCCGGGGTCGGATCGCCGATCCTCCTTCGTTCGTGGTCTCGCAGCGGCTGGACTTCAAGCCTCCGGCCCGGCCGCTGCCCGCGATCGAGCGGCTGCGCGGCGACTTCGTTCACGAGATGGCACTCGCAGGAGGCGGGCACCGGGCCATCGACGTGTCGCCAGGGTCCCCGGACTTCATCGCCTACCCGGACGTGCCGCCCCTCTTCGTGCAGACGCTGCTCCTCGGAGAGGACTCGGCCTTCTTCGGGCACCGCGGCCTCGACCTCTCGGAGTTGCCCGCCGCGATCCTCACGAACTGGGCCCGCGGGGGCGCGGCCCGCGGCGCTTCGACGATCAGCCAGCAGCTCGCCAAGAACCTCTTCCTCACGCGGGAGAAACGCATGGGCCGCAAGCTGCAGGAGCTCTCGCTGGCCCTCCTGCTCGAGGCGCGCCTCGGCAAGGAGCGCATCCTCGAGATCTACCTCAACGTGATCGAGTGGGGCCCCGACCTCTACGGCCTTCGGCCCGCGGCGCGCCGGTACTTCGACAAGGAGCCACGCGCGCTCACCCCCGCACAGATGGCGCTCCTGGTGGCCCTCATTCCCGGGCCGGTGAAGTACCAGCGGTCGCTCGCGAGCGGGCACCCGTCGCCCGGCTTCCGCCCGCTCGTCGACGGCCTGCTCGCCAAGCTGCGGTCGGTCGACGCGCTGACCGAAGAGGCCTACCGGGCGGCCCTCGAGGACGAGCTCGCGGTGAGGACCGACCCCTCCTCGGCCTCGGCCGACCCCGGCGAGCCCGACGATACAATGCCCGCGGATGAGCCTCGTCCCTGAGCTCGCGATTTCCAGCCAGCGTGTCCTGACCGAGGAGGGGCTTCGGCCGGCCGCGGTGCTGCTGTCGGGCGAGCGGATCGCCGCCGTCATCTCCCCGGGGGACGTGCCCAGAGGCTGCTCGCGGCGCGATTTCGGCACGAGCGTGGTCATGCCCGGCCTCGTGGATTCCCACGTCCACATCAACGAGCCCGGCCGTACGGAGTGGGAAGGCTTCTGGAGCGCCACGCGCGCGGCCGCGGCCGGCGGGGTCACGACGCTCGTCGACATGCCCCTCAACAGCATTCCCGCCACCATCACTCGTTCCGCCCTGGAGACCAAGCGGAGGGCCGCCCGGGGACGGCTCTTCGTGGACTGCGGCTTCTGGGGGGGCGTCGTGCCGAACAACGCCTCTGAGCTCCCCGGCCTGATCGACGACGGCGTCTGCGGGTTCAAGGCCTTCCTGGTCCCGTCCGGGGTGGACGAGTTCCCGCACGTCGGCGAGAGCGACCTTCGACTGGCCCTGCCCATCCTCGCGCGACGCGGTGTCCCCTTGCTGGCCCACGCCGAGGTGGAGCTTCCCGGCCCCGCGCCGACGGGCGACGCGCGGCTCTATTCGACCTACCTCGCCACGCGTCCCGCGTCCTGGGAGAACGAGGCCATCCGCCTCCTCATCCGCCTGGGGCATGAGACCGGGGCGGCGATCCACGTCGTGCACCTTTCCTCGGCCGGAGCGGTCTCGGACATCGAAGCCGCGCAGAAGGCCGGTCTCGTGCTCAGCGCGGAAACCTGCCCGCACTACCTGGCGCTGGCCGCGGAAGGCGTCCCGGTGGGGCGAACCGACTTCAAGTGCAGCCCGCCGATCCGGGACGAAGAGAACCGGGAAGGGCTCTGGGCTGCCTTGCGACGAGGCGTCGTCGACATGGTGGTGTCCGATCACTCGCCCTGCTCCCCCGATCGGAAGAGCCTCGCCGCCGGCGACTTCCTGGCGGCCTGGGGGGGCATCGCTTCGCTTCAGCTGCGGTTGCCGGTGGTCTGGACCGAGGCCCAGAGGCGAGGCTTCTCGATCGAAGAGATGACGCGTTGGCTCAGCCGGCGGCCGGCCGAGCTCGCCGGCTTCGGCGAGAGCAAGGGGCGCCTCGCCGTCGGCCAGGACGCGGACCTCGTGGTCTGGGACCCGGAGGCCACGTTCGAGGTCCGGCCGGCGGATCTCCATCACCGTCACCCACTCACTCCCTATGCCGGCCTGCGGCTCCGTGGCGTGGTCGAGACGACATACCTCCGAGGCCGCGTGGTCTGGGACCAAGGCACCTTCTCGCCCCTTCCCGCGGGAAAGGTCCTGGGGAGGGGGCTCCCTCGGGGGTGATTCCTCTCACTGCGGCCTGCGATGCGCTTTGTGTAACGTGCCGCAACTGAGTTGCCCGCAGGAACGGCCAGGGTTGCTCCGACTGGCCTGAGGGGCGTTTATCCGGACCGAGAGGCGCCCCTCAAACGCGTCGCCCGATTCCCGGGTGGAACTGTGTTCGCAGATGTTCCCCCGGGACCGACGGCTCTCTTGAGAGGTCGCTTCTCACACCCTCGTCAAGGGAGAGCAAACATGACTCGAGCTCTAGCGTTGATGGCCGCAGGCCTCGTGGCCACGGCGATCGTCCTCCCCCCGGCGCTCACCCAGGCCCCGACCGAAGCACCCGTCGCCTTCGATGCGCAGATGAACCTCGTCACGAACGGCTTGACCACCCAGGCCCAATTCGATCAGGACCGGATGACCTTCGAAGAGCGGGAGGGAAACACGGACGGCCTCGGCCCGGTGTACAACGCGCAGTCGTGCGTGGAATGCCACCAGAACCCGGTCTCTGGCGCCGGCAGCCAGATCACTGAGCTGCGGGCCGGCCGCTTCGACGGCGGCCGGTTCGTCGATCACCCCGGAGGCTCCCTCATCAACGACCGCGCGATCGACCCTGCGTTCCAGGAGCGCGTCCTTCCGGGCTACGACGTCCAGACCTTCCGCGTCTCCCTGAGCACCCTCGGCGACGGCTTCGTCGAGGCCCTCGACAGCAACGCCATCGTGGCCATCGCCAACCGCCAGCCCCCGTCGATGCGCGGCAACTTCATCCAGGTGCCGGTCCTGGAGGCGGGCGGGCTCACTCGCGGCGGACGCTTCGGCTGGAAGAACCAGCACGCGAGCCTCGTCTCGTTCTCGGCCGACGCCTACCTGAACGAGATGGGCATCACGAGCCCCCTGCAAGGCGCCGACAACACGTCGATGGGCCGGACCACGGTGGGCGGCGTCCAGGTCACCGACAACGTGGCGGACCCGGAGGACGACGGCGAGGACATCGAGGTCTTCGCCCGCTTCATGCGCGCCCTGGGCGTGCCCCCTCGGGATGGCGCTCTCGCCGCGGACCCGGGCGCGCAGCGTGGGTCCGCACTCTTCGACCAGGTGGGCTGCGCCGGGTGCCACGTCCGTAACTTCACCACGCTGCCCCTGGGAACCGAGATCAACCGAGGCGCCTTCAAGGTCCCGGCGGCCCTCGCCAACAAGGTGATCCACCCCTTCGGGGACTACCTGCTCCACGACGTGGGTACGGGTGACGGCATCGTCCAGAACGGCGGCCCGGCCACGCGGAACCAGGTCCGCACGGCGCCCCTTTGGGGCGTGCGTAGTCGCACGCGGCTCATGCACGACGGCCTGAGCGCGACCGCCCACGACGCGATCCTGCGTCACGCGGGTCAGGCGACTTCCGTCGCCAACAGCTACCGGGGGCTCAGCACGGCGCAGAAGGCCCAGCTCCTGGCATTCCTCAACTCGCTCTAGCTCGTTCGAGGGCCGGCCGTGCGTCGCGGCGGCCGGCCCTCGGGAGCCCCGGAACATGACTGCGCGCCGTTGGGTCACTCTCGCAGGGTGCGTCGCCGCGGCCGCCGCGCTCGTGGGCGGCCTGCGCCGACCCCCTCCCCTGACCAGTGAAGAGCCGCTTGCCGTATTACCCGTGCCCGCCTCGGCCCCCGAGACTCCGGTGACCCTGGCCCCGCCCACGCCCGTGGACGTGCGCGCCGCGATCGCTCGCGCCTTCTCGGGGTTCGTGAAGAGCCCGGCCGAGGTTCCGGTGAGCGCGGCCGGCGACTGGAACGGCGACGGTTGGCAGGACGTGGCGGTAGTGGTGGAGCCCACGGAGGAGCGACTGCACGCGATCAACGACGATCTTCGCAACTGGATCGTCGAAGATCTGGGGAGAACGCGGGCGAGTCTCGGGCCCTCGCGATCCGTGCGGGTGGAGAAGGGCGAGAGACTGGTGGCCGTCGTCCACGGCCATGGGCCCGCGGGCGTTCGGAGCAACGAGGCGAGGCAGGCCTACCTCCTGAAGAGCGTGGCGGGAGCTCGACTGGGCTTCCTTCGGAAGGACGAGGTGGCGTCCGCAAACCACCCGAAGCTGCGGGGCGACGTGATCGTCGACGGGACCCAACCGGCGGAGCGCTTCTTGTATTGGACCGGCGCGCGATACGCCGCGTGGCCCTGAACGCCGCTTGTCCCCGGGGGTCGGCTATCATTCTTCCTCCCTCGGCGAAAGGGGCCTCGTGGCCCAGGGAGGTGTTCGCTGTCGAGCCTCGTCGATCTCGTTGATCTGGCCTTCGCGCGGGTCGGGGGAAAGGCCCTCGCCGCCAACGACGAGTTCTTCGCCCCCAAGGAGAACCTCCTGCGGCCCGGCCGCGGCCTCTTCATCCCGGACAAGTACACCGACCGGGGGAAGTGGATGGACGGCTGGGAGACGCGGCGGCGGCGGACCCCGGGCCATGACTGGTGCGTGATCCGCCTGGGGATGGCGGGCCAGATCCGCGGGGTCGACGTTGACACCAATCACTTCATCGGCAACTTCCCCGAGCGCGCTTCGATCGAGGCCTGCTTTCGCCCGGGAAGGGTGGAGAAGCGGGCGCTCCTGGGTCCCCGGACGGCGTGGCGGGAGATCCTGCCGCCCTCGGCGCTCCGGGGGGGAGCGGCGAACCTCTTCCCCATCGAGGCCAGAGACGTCTACACCCACGTGCGCCTCAACATCTACCCCGACGGCGGGGTCGCGCGCTTGCGCGTCTACGGCGAGGTGGACGCGTCGTCCGCTCTTCGGGCGAAGCGCCTGCTGGACCTCGCGTCGATCCGCAACGGGGGCCTGGTGTTGGGCGCGAGCGACATGCACTTCGGCTCCAAGGACAACCTCATCATGCCCGGCCGGTCCGTCAACATGGGCGACGGCTGGGAGACCCGGCGACGGCGCGGGCCGGGACACGACTGGCTGGTCTTGAGACTCGCCGCCGTCGGCGTGGTCGAGAAGATCGAGGTCGACACGAATCATTTCAAGGGCAACTTTCCGGAGAGCTGCTCTCTCGAGGGCTGTCTCGCGGAGGGGCAAGGCCTGGACCGGTTGACGAGCGAGGCGACGAAGTGGGAGGAGCTTCTGCCCCGGACCCCTCTTGCCGCGCACCGTCGGCATTTCCTGCGACCCCGGAAGGGCACCGGCCCCCTGAGCCACGTCCGCTTCAACATCTACCCCGACGGCGGAGTGAGCCGTCTGCGACTCCATGGACGCCCTGTCGCACCTTGACGGGCTGGCGCTCCCCGAGGCGAAGGCCGCCCTGCGACGCTGCTGCGGCTCGGAGCGATGGGTCGAGCGCATGATCGCGGCCCGTCCCTTCCTCGATCGCGAGCGTCTGTTGGCCAAGGCGGAAGAAGCCTGGCGGGCGCTCGCCCCCGAGGACTGGCGCGAAGCCTTCGCCCACCATCCGAAGATCGGCGACAGGGCCGCGCTGCGTGCGCGGTTCGCACAGACGCGCCCGTGGGCCGAAGGCGAACAATCGGGGGCTCTTCAGGCTTCCGAGGAGACCCTGGAGGCGCTCCACCGTGAGAACCAGGCGTACGAGGACCGCTTCGGCCACATCTTCATCGTGTGCGCGACCGGCAAGTCGGCGCTGGAGATGCTGAGCCTGCTGCGCGGACGTCTCCACAACGACCCCGACACCGAGCTGCGCATCGCCGCCGGCGAGCAGGCCAAGATCACCCGGCTGCGGCTCCTCAAGCTCTTGGCATCGTGAGGAGCGGCTCATGAGCGCTATTACCACCCACGTCCTCGACACCGCCCGCGGGGTCCCCGCCCGCGGGCTCCCGGTGCGGCTCGAGGTGTTGTCCGGCAAGGGCCGGTGGCGGGCCCTGGCGCGCGGCGTCACCGATACGAACGGCCGGATTCCCGACCTCGGGCCGGACGAGTCCCCGAAGCGGGGTCTCTACCGTCTCACCTTCGACACCGCGGCCTACTTCCGAGCGGGCAAGGTGGCCTGCTTCTTCCCGAGCGTCAGCGTCCTCTTCGAGGTCAAGGACCCGGCCCAGCACTACCACGTCCCCCTGCTCCTCTGCCCCTTCGGCTACTCCACCTACCGGGGGACCTAGGGGCGCGTCGCGGGCCTAGTCGAAAGGAATCCCGGTCTGCCGCGCGATGTCCTCGAGGTCCGCGACGACCGCGGGCACGAGCGGAACGCCGGTGTGCGCACGCTCCTTCTCGGCGAGTCGCTCCGGGTCACCGGGGATCAAGGGGCCGTTCGTGCCGGGAGCGGGCCGCGTGGCCCGCAGCGCGCGAACGATCTGGTCGATCTGGGCCTTGAACTCCTCGGGGTCGCGGAAAGCGTCGATGCGCATGGCGCCGAAGAAATGGCCGATGCCCTTGCCCACGCTCTGCTTCGGAATCGCCTGGCTGATCGCGAAGGGCGGGGCGAAGGGGCCCCAGTTGGCGCCCGAGAGCGCCGCGCAGAGCACGTCGACCATGAGACCGAGGCCGTAGCCCTTGTGCCCTCCGAGCTCGCGCTCGGAGCCCAGGGGCAGGAGCGCCCCGCCGTCGATCATGGCCTGGGGGTCCGTGGTCGCGTGGCCCGCCCGGTCGATGGCCCAGCCCTTGGGGATGGGCTTGCCCGCCCGGCGCGCGATCTCGATCTTCCCGTACGCCACCGCCGAGGTAGCCATGTCGATCACGATCGCGGGCTCCTCACGGCCCGGGAAGGCGATGGCGATCGGGTTCGTGCCCAGCATGCGCTCGGCGCCCCAGAGGGGCGCCACCCCGGGGCTGGAGTTGGTCATGGCCCAACCGATGAGGTCGCGTTCGAGGGCCCGAAGAGGGTAGTAGCCGGCGATGCCGTAGTGGTTCGTGTGGCAGACCGCGACCCAGCCGCTGCCGGCCTCCACCGCTTTGCCCATGGCGATCTCGTTGGCCTTGGGCCCGATCACGAGGCCGAGACCGTTGTCCCCATCGACGGTCGCGGTGCTGGCACTCTCGCGGACCACGCGGAGCGTCGGCCGCGGATTGATGCGTCCCACCGTGAGCAGGTCGAAATAGGTGTGAAGTCTCGCCACCCCATGGGAGTCGATTCCCCGCAGGTCGGCCGCGGCGAGCACGTCCGCGGCGAGCGCGGCGTCGGGCTCCGGAACGCCCAGCTTCACAAAGACGCTCTTCGTGAAGGCGTGCAACTGGGCCGGGGGGAAGAGCCGCGGTTCGGTCGCCCCCATTCAGCGTTCGCGCGCCACCTTGGCGGCCCCCCACCCCAGGAGAACGAAGACTCCGAGCATGAGCCAGCCGTAACGGTGTCCGTAGGAGATCGTGGGGAAATGGCTGCTCAGCATGATGAAGACGAGAGGGACGACCAGGAACGTGTTGTGTTTAGAACGCCGCTTGGCTTCGGCGCCGAGAGCAGGGTCGCGCACGCCACCTCCCTCCACGAGCGCGATCATCCGCCGTTGCGCGGGCAGGATCCGTACCCAGACGTTGGCCGCCATCAGGGTGCCGAGCACGGCGCCCACGTGCATGTACGCGGCACGCCCGCTCAAGACGCGGCTCAGGCCGAAGGCCAGGGCGAGGATCAGGACGAAGCCGGAGACGGCCAGACCCGCTGCGCTCCGACCCAGGGGCGTGCGGCAGAGGGCGTCGTAGACGAACCAGGACGAGGCCAGGAGGACGAGGCCGATCGAGGCGGCGGTCGCGAAGCCGATGTCCGCGACCCGGTCGTCGACCAGGAGGCCCCCCGCGTAGTAGACGAGGAGCAAGAGGCCCATCCCGCTCATCCAGGTGAGCGCCGCCTCCCAGCGGAACCAGTGCAAGGACCGCGGGAGCACGCGGGGCGCCTCGTGCTTCTCGACCTTGTAGAAGCCGCCGCTGTGCACCATCCAGAGCTCTCCGGAGACCTCGCTCCGGTCAGGAGTCGGCTCGAAATGCGCTTCGAACCAGGTGAAGAGCCAGGTCTGGCCGATCCAGAGGATCCCGGCGAAGACATGGAACCAGCGGAGGAGGAGGTTCAGCCACTCACTTGGAACGGGATCCACGCCGCCTCCTCCCCTCGAGGATCTTCAGGAACGAGCGGCCCTTGATCTCCTCGACGGTGAGGCCCGTGCGCGTGGCCTCCTCCGCGTTCAGGGCTCCACAGCTCAAGCCGCGAAGAAAGAAGTTGAGGAGGCCCTGCCCGGTGGCGGCGTCGTCGAAGACCTCGCCCAGGAGCGTCGCCTGCGCGGCCTTCTCGGTGAAGCCGCGCAGACGGCGCGCGGCTTGGTCCAGGCCTTCGAGGAAGAAGGCGTAGACGGCGGCGTAGCGAGTGGGGAGCTGGGCGGGATGGAGGTCCCAGCCCTGGTAGTAGGCGTGGGCCAGGGAACGGCGGACGTGATCGTAGTGCAGCCGCCACGCGCGACGGACGACCGTGTGGTTCTCGCGAATCTGGTCGGCGGAGAGGCCATGGGCATCCGCGCGGTGAGGCGGCACCGGCATGACGTTGGTGGCGCCGTCGGACAAGAGGAGGCCGGAACCGGCGAGCGAGACCTGCATGACGTGCCGGGCGAAGTCGCAGGCGGGGTGGTCCATGGACTGGTGGGCGGCGGTGATGTTGCACGAGGCGGTGTAGTCGTAGGTGCCGAAGTGCGCGCCCCGACAGCGTCCGGCTCCGGCCGCGACCAGCGCGCGCAGGGGGACCTCGCCCCCGGGTCCGAGAATGGACTGGGGCGTCTCGACCATGAGCTCGAGCTTCAGGGCGCCCGCCGTGAGCCTCGTCTTGCGCTCGAGGCCGGCCATGACCTGCGCCGCGGCCCGCACCTGCTCGGGAATCGTAACCTTGGGCAGCGTGACCACGAAACCGTGGGGAAGGGCGCCGCGCGTCTCGAGGGTGAGGGCGGTGACGAAGAGGTCGAGGGTTCGAATGGCCCGCGCGTGGAGCTCGGCGGAAAAGGGCTTGATCCGGATGCCGATGAAGGGCGGGAGCGATCCCAGCTGCATCCCCTTCGCCACCTCCCGCGCGGCGCGGACGGCTTCCCCGTCCTCTTCCGCGTCGGGGCGGTTTCCGTAGCCGTCCTCGAAGTCGATTCGATAGTCCTCCACCGGCTCGCGCGCGAGCTTGGCCTTCACGCGGGCGTAGACGCTCTCGGCGTGTCCGCTGAGGCCCAGGGCTTCCGCCAGGACCTGCGGGCCGGGCGCGTACTCCGCGAGCGCCTTCAATGCCCGCTCGCCGAGCTTCTGGACGGAGTCGGCCTTGAAGAGATGGGCTCCCCCGTAGACCGTGTGGACCGGCTGGCGTTCGGTGGGATCGCCCGGGTACTGGCGAGCGAAAGCCGCGTTGGCCCGTCGCAACCGGGCAAGGAGCGGCTTCGTGACCTTGGGCGACAACGACGTGCGCGTGGTCTTCATCCTGGCTGGCGCGGATTCTATCCCGGACCGGCGCGCTTTATGAGCGGCCTTCTGTGCCCTTTCACCGGGCGACGGGGTATGGCTGCCCAGCGCGTCGTCGAGCTTGCGGCTCGTGGCACGGCGCGCTTGGGCGATAATGAGAGCTCGATGCTCCGCGCCAGCGAATACCACCCGCCCGCGCTCACGCCCTGGTCTCCTGCCGCGACCCCCAGCTCGCAGCACGACCCGCCTTCGCGTTCGTAATCGCCCTCTCCGTCTCGTCCCCGGAAACGAACAATCGACGTCTCTCGCCAGCGGAGGACCGTATGAACGCTCTCGTGCCCTTTGGGGTGGCCGGCGCCGGCCACGAACCCGGCGTCGTCCCCACGGTCCTGCTGGCCCTGGCCTTCGCCATCGTCTGCGCGAAGCTCGCCGGGGAATTGGTGGAGCGCCTGGGCCAGCCGGCGGTGCTCGGGGAGCTGATCGTAGGGATCCTGGCCGGAAACGCCGCGCTCTTCGGCGGACCCGACCTCTCGGCCCTGGCGTCGAGCGAGACGCTCACGACCATGGCGGAGCTGGGCGCGGTCCTGCTGCTCTTTCAAGTCGGTCTGGAATCGACGCCCGGGGAGATGATGGCGGTCGGCGGCCGGGCCACGCTCGTGGCCCTGGTCGGCGTGGTCACGCCCATGCTGCTCGGATTCGGAGTCGGCGAGCTGATGCGTCCCCGGGAGTCGTGGATGCTCCACGCTTTCCTGGGCGCGATGCTGGCCGCAACCAGCGTCGGGATCACCGCGCGCGTGCTCAAGGATGCGGACGCTCTTCGTGCGCCATTCGCCAGGATCATCCTGGGCGCCGCGGTCATCGACGACGTCCTTGGCCTGGTGGTCCTCGCGGTGGTGGCGGGCATCATCACGGCCGCGGCCGCGGGGGCGGCGCTTTCCGCCGCATCCGTGATCTGGATCGTGGCCAAGGCGTTCGTCTTCCTGGTGGGAGCGCTCCTGGTCGGTTCGCTGATCTCCCCGCGCCTCTTTCGCGGAGCGCTCGCCCTCCGTGGCCGCGGTGTGGTCTTGTCGCTCTCGCTCGGTTTCTGCTTCCTCCTCTCCTACCTCGCGCTCCGGGCGGGTCTGGCGCCGATCGTGGGGGCGTTCGCAGCCGGACTGGTCCTGGAGGACGCTCACTTCGAGGGGCACGTGCAGCGAGGCGAGCCGCCCCTTCACGAGAGCCTGGTGCCGCTCACGGCCCTGCTGGTCCCGGTATTCTTCATCCGCATGGGAATGCTCGTCGACCTCGGATCCTTCGCGTCGGCTTCGGTCCTCGGCTTCGCGGCCCTGCTCACGCTGGCCGCGATCCTCGGGAAGCTCGCCTGCGGCGCCGCGGCGCCAAAGGGGGTCTCCGGCCTCACCCTGGGCCTGGGAATGATGCCGCGCGGGGAGGTCGGCCTGATCTTCGCCGGGATCGGCTCACAACTGGTCCTGGCGGGCAAGCCCGTGGTCGACGCGGGGACCTATGCGGGGGCGGTCTTCATGGTCGTCGCCACCACGATCTTGACCCCACCCCTGCTCCTCTGGTCGATCAACCGCAAGTAGCCGGCGTGGCCGGTGGTCTTGGAGGAGGTGATGGACGGCCCCATCCGAGTGCATCCCCGTCTAGCGGCGGATCCTTTGCCCTCTTGTGCGGAGCGCTTTCAACCAGAGAAAGCCGACCAGGAGGAAGGGAAGGAGCAGGAACGGCAGCACTACGACGGATGGACGAAGATCGTAGGTCGCGTCGACCTCGGCCGACGTGGAGGCGGTGCCGCCTGGGCCGTCGACCAAGACGTCGATCTGCCATTTTCCCTCGTGGTCCAGCACGAGGTTCGCGAAATACCGCGATGACGCACCCTGCTGGGACGCCGCCGCCGTCCGCTGTTCCGGGCCGGGTCGATCGAGCGGCCGCGCGACCACGACGACTCGGGTAGCGGGGGCGGGGTCGCTTCCGTCCGCGGAGTGGGCGATCACCCAGAATTTGCCGCCCGGCGTTCGATCGTCGGTGGTGTCGGGGTCGGTCCAGACCGAGATGTTGTAGGCCCCCACGACTCGATCGGACACGATGGGAAACGGCGGGCCACTGTGGCCCGTGGCCACCGCGGCGCCCAGCAGGGAGACGAGTACAGATTGCGCGAGCGCTACGAAGACGTTCCCGCCTCGGCTCACAAGAACGTGCCCCGCATCTCCATGGGCTGCGAGAGGACCCAGAGGCAGACCGCGGTGAGAACGAGAACCACGACTACCCAGGGAGCCGTCGCGCGTTCGGCCCGTTGCGGGTGCTCTCGTTGCGAGATGCCGAAGGCGGTGGCGATCGAGCCCGTGGCTCCCAGGACGAGGAAGCCGACTTCAATGGGGTACACGGCGCCCGGGCGCAGGCCTGCCCAGGTCCAGAAGGGCCCACCCAAGACTGGCGCGTCGAAGAGATCCAAGGCGGCGCTTTGCACCACCGGGATCACCGTCAGGAAGCCGGTGAACAGGTGGAAGCCGGAGTGGGCCAGCCACATGCCGAAGCCCAAGGGCACCCAGGCATAGGCATAAGCCGTCGCGATCGTCGGCAACGAGCTCCCGGGGGCCGCGAGTCGGCGCGTGGCGGCCGCGGCTGAGCCCACGAGAGCGATGGGCAAGACGATGAGGCCGAACGCGAAGACCACGGCCAGGATGGCACCTTCGCTCCGGAGGCCGGTGACCGCCGCCAGGCTGCGTTCCACGGCGTAGACGGGACCAACCATGCCGAACGCGTTCAAGAGGGCGCCGAAGACGAACACGGTGGCCAGGGCCGCGAGGTCCCGGCGTTGCCCCAGACGGCCGATGCCGGAGCGCCGGGCGCCGTCGGACAGCTCCGCTCCCGGTAGACGCGGCGCGAGCACCACGTTGTCCCGGGGGCAGGCCTGAATGCAGTCGAGACAGAAGGTGCAGTCGAGGTTGCCCACCTTGCTCGGCAGGAACAGGCCCAACTCGCAACCCCGCTGCAGAATCACGTTGCTCACGGGGGTTGCCGCGCGCACCCCGCGGATGCAGTCGTGAGTACGGCAGTCGCCACAGCGAGCCGGCTCCTTGACCCGTACCTCGAGCGGCGAGAGGGTCGACGCCACAAAGTTGAACTGGCCGATCGGGCAGACGTGCTTGCAGAAGCTCGCGCCGGAAAATGTGAGGTCGATGATGAGGGCAACCGCAAAGTACGCGAGAAAGAGCGCTGCCGTGCCGCGAGGCGTGGCCCAGAGATCCTGCCATTCGTAGACGAAGAGAAAGGCGACGGTCAGACCCAGGGCCGTCCACTTGCCTCGGAGCCGCACCGGCCAGCGTCGTTTCGGTTTGCGCACGCGCCGCCCGAGGTCTCGAACCAAGACCATCGGACAAGCGGCACAGGTGAGGTTCCCGGCGATGAGAAGGCCAAGGACGAGCAAGCCCCGGTAGTGGACCCAGGTGAGGACGGTCGCGAGATTCCGTGGAGCCAGCGAGGGGCCAAGCAGCCCATGAAGGACGATCGCCGCGGCCAGGCCCAGCATGACGATCTGCATGCTGGCACGCGCGTGGCGCCACCGCAGGAAGAGGCCGACGGCTGGCCACTGGAGCAAGTCCGGCTTGCGTGTGGCCTCCGTGCGGGACGACATGCCTAGGGCCCGACTCGCACTGGGATGATCCGTTCCAGCCGTTGGCCTTCCCCCCAGTCGGCGCGGGCGAGCACGACCCAGTCCCCCGCCATGCTGAAAGAGAGCCGGGCCTCGTAGCGACCGGCTGCGACCGGCGTGACCTCTGCCACCGCCGGCCGCATGCCGGGGTGAGTCATCTGCCCCTCGAGCTGCCAGCGGGCGCCGACCACCGGCCGCGAGGCCAGGTCGACGAGGGACAACGCGAAGACCGCGGGACCGATGCGCGGAGGGTCCGGCGAGAGGGTCCAGGACAGGCGGCCCGCATCCGGGATCGCCGCTCCACCCGGGCAGCCGAAGGCCAGAGCAGCGGCCAGGACGGCGGCGGCCCGTTCGAGCCCCCCGAGCCCGGCGATCAGGCGGCGATCGATGTCGGCTGGACGGACCACGCGCACGAGCACCTCTGCCCGGCTACGGCCTCTGCGGTCGGGAACATGTGGTAGTACATCGCGATCACCATCGGGATGAAGACCACGGTGTTGTAGAAGAGGTGCAGCTCGACGCGAGGGATCCAGAGTTGGATGAGGCTCGTGGGCACGGGGCGCCCAAAGAGGTTCTGCCCGGCGATCGCCTGGCCCTGGAGCAGAGCGTGCTCGATGTGGTGCCAGAACTGGATCCAGAGGGCGATGGTCCACCAGAGATGATCGCGCTTTCCGGTGAACCCCGGCCGGAACAACCAGATGCCCACCAGCATCACCAGCGCGTATCCGTAGTGCATGGACTCGGACGAGACCAACCACGGGAAGAAGTAGCCAAGCGCACCTCGTGCCTCGGGTACGGGCCAATGCCACACGTAGATCTGGATGGCCTGCAGGATGTGCTCTGCCCAATGGGCGAGGACGACCAGCGTGAAACCTTGGAGCCCCCGCTCATGCCAGTCGGTGTTCAACCGCTCCTGGAGACCGGTGGCCTGTCGCGTGTCGCAGGCCGGCGCGTGTGTGGTGCTCATCGTGGTTCGCTCCCCATTCGAACGGCCCTGCGTTGTCCGATGCAAGCCCTCGGAGACTGGGCCCGAACCCTTACCAGAGAGGCAAGAACTGTGCCCGGGCCACTGCGTCCCCGCCTCGAGGGCGAGCCTGCCAAACCCCGGTCACTGATGCGCTTGCGCGACGAGATCATTGGGGGCCCACCAAGGGACCGGCTGTGTGCGTAAAACCAATGAGACCCTCGCCCAACCTATGAGCCCAGGCTTTCGCCCCTCCCTAGTCACGCATCTTAGCTTGTCCTCCAAGCTCGCCACAACCGTTGGTCCCCAAGACAGTTTGTGCTCCAATATTCCCGTGCCCCGGCTTCGGAAGGAAAGAGGCTTCGAGGACCGCTCATTCCCGTGCCTCCGGTTGCGACTGCTCGTCCTTGGTCTCGCCGTGCCCATCAATGCGAGTGCCACCACCATTCTGGACTACCAGGATCACCTGAACCCATCGTTCGCGAAGCGGCGTCGACAGGACACGCGCTTCATCGTCATCCACTCGACGGAGTGCGGCCTGCCGAGCGCCCTGCGTACCTTGTCGCGGGGCAAGCTCCTCGAGGACGGGTTGACCCAGGGAGGGCACGCCCACTATCTCTTGTCGCGTAGCGGGACGATCTATCGGATCCTGGACCCTGCCTACCGCGCCGATCACGCCGGCCTGAGCATGTGGACGGGGATCGAGAACCTGAGCGACCATTCCCTGGGCATCGAGCTGGAGGGCTTCCACGACGTTCCCTTCACCGCGAGTCAGTATCGCTCCCTGCGGTGGCTGGTCGCCGTCCTCCGCAAGCGCTTCCATGTCGCCAGCCGTGACGTCCTCGAGCACTGGCGAGTCGCCTATGCGCTTCCGAACCGGTTTCATTCGCGGAGCACCAGAGGAAGAAAGCGTGACCCAGGCCCGGACAACTTCGACCGACGACGCGCAGGCCTGCAAAGGGAGTACGCCTTGGATCCTGATGTCCTGGCGGGGCGCGTCCTTGGCCCTCGGGGCGCATACGACCCTGGGAGGGCTCGGGCGAAGGTCACTCCTCCACGCCGGAGAGCTCGCCCCTCGGGAGTCATCGACCAACGACGCACGGCCTGGGCCATCGCGGGCGCCCGCTACCGGGATGCGGACACGCTCTACGTGCTGCCGGACGGCACCGCTCGTCGCGGTACTCAGATCCGGGACTGGGGTGCGCTCCCCGCAGGCACAGAGGTCCACCTCGGCTCTCCGCGCCGCTGAGCCCCGGGGGAAGGGGCCTTTCCGACCTTCCCAGCAGTCGCCATGGTCGAAAGTAGCGGAAACGGCTAGCTCCCCAGGGTCGCGGCACTCCTTCGATTCGTCGTGGTCTTCCACGACCAGGACTCGCAGCCTCCCGAGTCGAGGTCTGACGGATCCACCACCCGGCGCGCTTGCCACGGCCAGTCGCATCGCGTCAACCCTCCTCCGGCCCCCTTGGTCGCCGGGGCCCGCGCAGAGCCCCCGCCACCCCCGATGGCGATCCATCGCCCGACTCTTCGGATGCGGCGTTCCTCGTGCGCGCCTTGTGGCGCACGGCGCGGCTCAAGCCACTCTGAGCTCGAGTTTCTGCGCGCCCTCGAAGCGCCCGGCGATGTCCTGCCAGTTCCAGAGGTTCCACACCTTCTCGAAGAACTCTGCCTTTCGGTTCTGGTACTGCAGGTAGTAGGCGTGCTCCCAGGCATCCAGCACCATGAGCGGGACACCGCTCTGGCTGAGATTCGACTGGTGGTCGTAGATCTGCGTGATCAGCAGCCGCCCGCCCAGGGGCTCCCACACCAGGGCCGCCCAGCCAGAGCCCATGATGCTGCCCGCCACCTCGACGAAATGGCCACGGAAGCGATCGAAGGTGCCAAAGTCGCGCCGCAAGGCCTGGGCAAGCGGCCCGGACGGCTCTCCTCCGCCCTTGGGCACGAGGTTGCGCCAGAAGATGGAGTGGAGGATGTGACCCGACAGGTTGAAGGCGAGAGACCGCTCGAGGGCCGCGATGCGCGTGAAATCCTCCTTGGCCCTTGCCTCGTCGAGGCGGTCCAAGGCCGTGTTCCCGTTGTGGACGTAGGCCGCGTGGTGTTTGCCATGGTGCAGCTCCATGGCCTTCCCCGAGACATAAGGCTCCAGGGATGCGTAGTCGTAAGGCAATTGCGGCAGGATGTATCGAGTCATGTCTCTTCCTCCATCCGACGAGCGCCTCCTCCGCGCCTGCCCCCGCATCGCGGCGAACGTGCGGTCGTTTGTACTCAAACTATCCTATCACGTTCGCGAGGGGCTCCCCCGAGCCACATATCCAGGCTCCGCGGTTCTGACGCGCGCAACTTTGCCGGATCGCGAGGTATGCTGCCGGGGCCCGCCTGGGCCGGGCCTCAGGAGAGTGAATGATGCCGGTGGACCTGCTCCTCCTCGCCGGCGGTGCCGCCGTCCTGGCTTACTCCGGGAGCCGCCTCGTGGACTTTGGCGCGGCCATCGCCGAGAAGGCACGGCTGACGCCTGCGGTGATCGGCCTCACCATCGTTGCCGCCGGGACCTCCGCCCCCGAGCTGGTCGTGTCCGTGACCGGTGCACTGCGAGGCTCTCCGGGAATCGCGATGGGCAACGTGGTGGGCTCGAACGTGGCGAACATCGGCCTCATCCTCGGGAGCTGTGCCCTCATCATGCCCATTCCCGTGGCTCGCGGAGTGCTCCGCTTCGAATACCCGTTTCTGGTGCTCGCTTCCTGGATCGCCTTGCTCCTGAGCCGGGACGGGCGGCTCGACCGGCTGGAAGGAGCCTTCTTTCTCGCCTCAATGGCGGGCTTCGTCGCCTATGCGGTGTGGGTGGCACGGCGAGAGATCACGGCCGCCGAGAAGAGGCTGGTGGGCGAGGCGGTGCCCGAAAGGGCCGAGGGCCTGAGTCGGGAGCCGATGTGGAAGCTGGTCCTCGGCACCCTCGCTGCCCTCGTGGGACTCGTCGCGGGCGCCCAGGCGCTGGTCAGCGGAGCGGTGAGCCTGGCCCGCGGCCTGGGGGTGAGCGAGCGCGTGGTGGGCCTCACGGTCGTCTCCGTCGGCACCTCCTTGCCCGAGCTCGCGGTCAGCGTTGCGGCGGCACTCCGGAAGCAGCAGGAGATGGCGGTTGCGAACGTCGTCGGGTCCAACATCTTCAACCTGCTGATGATCCTCGGAGCTGCGGGATTGGCCCGCCCCCTGCTGTTCGATCCGCGGCTGATCGCCTCGGATCTGTGGGTGATGCTGGCCTTCACGCTCGTCCTCTTCCCGCTGGTGGTCCGGAAGGGGATCCTCACCCGGGGCGGCGGGGCCCTGTTGCTGACGTCGTACGCCGCCTACATCGCCTGGCTGGCCTCCAACCCGCATTAGCCCCGGGGGGTCCCTTCTTCACGACAGGGGCGGGCTTGACGACCGCGCAGAGCTGACTCAGCAGGGCGAGGACCGCCGCGGGACTCTCCAGGCAGAAGCGAGCCAATGAGGGCCCTTCCCCCACGTGAATCGTCCACGCCTCTCGGGGGAGGCGCTCGAAGAGGTCCTCGTCCGTGCGATCGTCGCCGATCGCCAGGCGGAAGTCCGCGGGCCACAGCCCTTCCATCCGGCCTGCGATCTCTCCTTTGTTCGCCCAGGCCAATCGGACCTCGATGGCCTTGTGGCCACGCACCGCGCGCAACTCCGTCTCGGTCAGGAGATCCCCGAGAGTAGCCGCGAGCTCGCTCGCCAACCAATCACCGAACTCGGGATCGGACATGCGGTAGTGCCAGACCAGGGAATACTCCTTTTCCTCCACGAAGCTTCCGGGCGTCCGGTCGACGAAGTGATCGAGGACGGGTTGCACCCGTGCCTTCCAGTCGGAGGGCACGGTGGCGCGAAGAGGTGCCCACTCCGACGCCGTGGGATCGCGGACGACCGCGCCGTGCTCGGCGGCCAGCCACAGCCCCGCGATCTGGGCAAACCAGTAGTCGAGCTGACGGCGAGGCCTCCCGGATACCAGCACGACCTGTTGGTCGACCCGCGCGCTGAGCCTTCCGAGAAGCGCAAGCAGCTCGTCCGAGGGCCTCGCTTCCAGGGGCCGGTTCGCGAAGGGAACGAGGGTGCCGTCATAGTCCAGGAACAGCAAGCGCCTCTTCGCCGACTGGTGGGCTTGCACCAGCTCCGTCATCGGGAGGGGGCGAGGTGCCTCGATGGACGCACCCACGCGTGCCGAGGCCGACTGGCGCAACTCCTCCACGAAGCGCTCGCTCCAGGCGACCGCGTTGTTCCGCACCACCCGGCGATAGAGCGCGCTCATCCGGTCCCGGCCTTCCTCTGCCGGCATGTCCAGGGCCCGTTCCAGCGACGAGGCCATGCGCTCTTCGTCGTAGGGATTCACGAGCAGCGCCTCGCCCATCTCCGCGGCGGCGCCCGCGAACTCGCTGAGCAGGAGCACCCCCCCTTCGCCGCGTTGGCAGGCCACGTACTCCTTGGCCACCAGGTTCATGCCGTCGCGCAGGGGAGACACCCAGCACACGTCCGCGGCGGCGTAGAGGGCGGTCAGCTCCGGACGCGACACGCCTCGCCGGATGAAGACGAGCGGCGTCCACTCCGGGGTGCTGAACTCACCGTTGATCTCACCCACCAGCTCGTTCACCTCCCGCCGGAGCTCGCGATAGCCCTCGATCCGTTCGCGCGAGGGGGGCGCGATCTGGATCAGGACCACCTGGCCACGGAGGGACGGTCGACTGCGCAACAGCCGTCTGAAGGCTCGGAGTCGCTCGGGGATGCCCTTGGTATAGTCCAGCCGGTCGACCGCGAGCAGGATCCGCAGTCCCTTGAAGCGGTCCCGCAAGTCCCCCAGGGCCTTCTGCACCGGCGCGTTCGACTTCAACGGCCCCGTAAACTCCTCGGGGGCTATGCCGATGGGCAACGCCTCGATGCGCACGAACCTCCCCTTGGCCTGGATCCGGTCCATCCGGCTGTCGAGCCCCAGGACGCGGAGCACCGAAGCGCGAAAGTGCTGCAGGTGTCCATGCGTCTGGAATGCGATCAGGTCGGCCCCCAGCAACCCGTGAAGAAGCTCCTCGCGCCGGGGCAGCACCCGAAAGAGGTTGGGCGACGGGAAGGGGATGTGAAGAAAGAAGCCGATGGTCGTGTCGGGAGCCGCTTCACGCAGGAGCTGGGGCAAGAGCATGAGGTGGTAGTCGTGGATCCAGACGAGATCGCCGGGCCGCAGACGCTCGAGGACCGCGTCTTTGAAGAGGTGGTTGGCCTCGCTGTAGGCTTCCCACTCTTCGGGGTCGAACCTCAAGCGGGAAGGGAACTCGTGGAAGAGGGGCCAGAGGGTCTGGTTGGCGTACCCGTAGTAGAACCTCTTCGCGACTTCCGCCGGGATCTCCACGGCAGCAAGACGCTGCTCTCGCTCCCACCCTTCGAGGAGCTCCCGTCTTTCCTCGTCCCCTTCCCCTCCCGAGTCGCCCGGCCACCCTATCCAGAGTCCCCCGGTTCGCTGGAGAACGGGGCGCATGGCCGTGACCATGCCGCCGGTGGCCTTCGCCCGCAAGCCCTTACCGCCGCGCCGCAGCGTGAGCGGGAGACGACTTGAGACCACAACGACTCGCTCGCTGGGCCTGGACGGGGGCGATTGAGCGGTTGGACTCATGGGCAAATGCTATCTCACTCCGTTTCCCAGAGCGGCCTGTGCCGGCCTCCCGCCGGACAACCGTTCCCCCCGCCCCCAGGTACTTGGACCACAAAGCTTCTGGGCGCGCCCCATGATACGGTACCGACGTGCCTCCAACCCGTACCGTCTCGAGCTCGCCCGCGAGTGAGCGCGGTTCGCGTGGCCGCCGCAGGGGATGGCCGGCCGGTAGGGGCCCTTTGCGTCGAGGGGCGCGTGGGTAACCGAGCTGCGGCTCCTGTGTTCGAGGCCACCAGCGTGGTCAAGACCTACCGCGTCGGCGAGATCGAAGTCCAAGCTCTCCGCGGTGTCGACGTGCGCCTGGACGGGGGCGAGCTCGTCTGCCTCCTCGGCCCTTCGGGCAGCGGCAAGTCGACGCTCCTCAACATTCTCGGAGGCCTCGACGTCCCCACCAGCGGTTCCGTGCTCTACCGCGGCCGAGATCTCGCGACCGCCACCGAGCCCGAGCTCACGGAGTACCGGCGCCGGCATGTGGGCTTCGTCTTCCAGTTCTACAACCTGATCCCGAGCCTGACCGCCCGCGAGAACGTAGGGCTCGTGACCGAGATCGTCGCGGCCCCTTTGGCGCCGGAAGAGGCTCTCGGCATCGTGGGCCTGGAGGACCGCCTCGACCACTTCCCGTCCCAGCTTTCGGGCGGCGAGCAGCAGCGTGTGGCCATTGCCCGCGCCATCGCCAAGCGGCCCGAGGTCCTCCTCTGTGACGAGCCCACCGGCGCTCTCGACATCTCGACCGGCATCCTCGTGCTCGAAGCCATCGTGCGCGCCAACCATGAGCTGGGCACGGCGACGGCCGTGATCACCCACAATGCCGCCATCGCCGGCCTCGCCGACCGGGTGATCCGGCTCTCCGACGGCCGAATCACCGGGGTGGAAACGAACGCCCACAAGGTCTCGCCCCAGGAGCTTCGGTGGTGAAACGTCGCTTCTCGCTCCGGGCCCTCGATCTCAAGCTCCTACGCGACCTGTGGGAGATGAGGGGCCAAGCCCTGGCCATCGCTCTCGTGATCGCCGCCGGAGTGGCGATGTTCACCATGTATCTCTCCAACTTCGACTCCCTGCGCCGGACGCAGCGTGCCTACTACGAACGCCAGCGCTTCGCCGACGTGTTCGCCTCTCTGAAGCGCGCGCCCCAGGCCCTCGCGGAGCGCATCGCGGCGATCCCCGGAGTGGCCCTGGCGGAGACCCGGGTCGTGGCTGACGTGACTGTGGACGTGGCCGGGTTGGCGGAGCCGGTTCGTGCCCGACTCGTCTCGATCCCGGCCCTGGGCCGGCCCCGGTTGAACGACGTCTTCCTGCAGAGCGGCCGCTGGATCGAGGCCGGACGACCCGACGAGGTCCTGGCCAGCGATGCCTTCGTGCGGGCGCAGCACCTCCAGCCTGGAGACGCCGTAGCCGCCGTGATCAACGGCCGTCGCCGCATGCTGCGCATCGTCGGAGTGGCCCTCTCCCCGGAGTACGTCTACGTCATGCCGCCCGGGGAGATGGTCCCCGACGACAGCCACTTCGGTGTGTTCTGGATGGAACGGCGCGCCTTGGGCGCGGCCATGAACATGGAGGGCGGGTTCAACGACGTGGCCCTGCGTCTTTCCCCCGACGCGTCGAGCCCGGAGGTCGTCGCCCGCCTGGACCCGCTCCTCGCTCCTTACGGCGGGCTGGGGGCAGTGCCCCGCGCCCTCCAGCCTTCGAACTGGGCGCTCGACAGCGAGCTCCAGCAGCTCGAGAATTTCGGCATCCTCATCCCCTTGATCTTCCTGGGGGTGGCCGCCTTCCTCCTGAACGTCGCCCTCACCCGCGCCCTGGCCATCCAGCGCCCGCAAATTGCGACCCTCAAAGCGATCGGCTACGCCAACCGCGAGATCGCCTGGCACTACGTCAAGTGGGCCCTGGCCATCGCCCTCCTGGGCGCCGCGCTGGGCACCGCTTCCGGCGCCTGGCTGGGCGCAGGCATGATCGGGCTCTACAATCAGTACTTCCGCTTTCCCCTGCTCGATTACCACCTCTCGACGAGCGTGACCCTCGGAGCGGTCGGGGTCAGCCTCGCCGCCGCCACCCTGGGGGCGCTCTTCGCGGTGCGACGCGCGGTGGCGATACCCCCGGCGGAGGCGATGAGGCCCGACCCGCCGGCGCGCTACCGAACGAGCCTGGCGGAGCGTGCCTGGGTCCGGCGAGGGCTCACCCACGTCACCCGCATGGTTCTCCGTAACCTGGAGCGTCAGCCTTGGCGGGCGGGCGCCTCGATCCTGGGCATCGCGGCCGCGACCGCCATCCTGGTCGTCGGCTTCTTCTTCATCGATGCCACGGAGGAGCTGATGCGCATGCAGTTCTCCGTGGCCGAGCGTCAGGACGTCACCGTCACCTTCGTGGAGCCGGTCTCGGCGGGGGCGCTCGACGAGCTCAAAGCCATGCCCGCGGTGATGGCGGTGGAGCCGCTGCGCTCCGTTCCCACCCGCATCCGCTTCGGCCATCGCCATCGGGACGTGGTCCTCACCGGGCTCGTGGCCGAGCCGACGCTCAACCGGGTGGTCGATCGAGAGGGACGCGTGGTGCCCATACCCCCCGAGGGACTCGTGCTTTCGCGGATGCTGGCGCAAGTGCTCCGCGTCCGTCCCGGCGACCTGGTGACGCTGGAGGTGTTGGAGGGCGCGCGCCCGGTCCGCGAGGCTCTGGTCGCAAGCCTGGCGGACGACTACGTCGGGCTCTCGGCCTACCTGGAGATTGGCGCCTTGCACCGACTGCTGCGCGAGGGAGCGAGCTTGTCCGGCGCCTACCTCCAGGTGGAGAGGGCGAAGCGCGACGGCCTCTATCACCAGCTCAAGAACACACCCGCGGTTGCCGGAGTGAGCGTGACCGCCGCCGCCCTCGCGAGCTTCCGGCGCACCATGGCCGCGAACATGGGGCTCATGACTACCTTCAACCTCCTCTTCGCCGGCATCATCGCCTTCGGCGTGGTGTACAACGCCGCCCGGATCTCGCTGTCCGAGCGCAGCCGCGAGCTCGCGTCCCTGCGCGTCCTCGGCTTCACCATCGCCGAGATTTCGCTCATCTTGCTCGGGGAGCTGGCCGTCCTCACCCTCGTCGCCATCCCGCCGGGGCTCGCGATGGGGTACGGCCTGGGGAGGCTCATCGTCAGGTCCGTGGAGAGCGAGCTCTACCGGTTTCCCCTCGTGGCCACTCCCCAATCGATGGCCGGGGCCGCCCTCACCGTGGCGGTGGCTGCGACGGCCTCCGGGCTCGTCGTGCGGCGACGGCTCGATCGTCTCGACCTCGTGGGCGTACTGAAGCAGAGGGAGTGAGCTTGTCCATAGACCATTACCTCAAGCACCGCAAGCTCGTGGCGGGCGTCGTCCTGATGGTCGCCCTCCTCGCCCTCGGACTGTGGCCAAAGGCTGTCCCCGTGGACGTGGCCGCGCTTACCCGCGGCCCCATGCGCGTGACCGTCGACCACGAGGGCAAGACGCGAATACACGACCGCTACGTGGTGTCGGCCCCGGTCAGCGGCCGTCTGCTGCGAATCGGGCTCGAGCCGGGAGACGAGGTCAGGAAGGGCGAGACGCTCCTCGCCACCTTCAAGCCCGCCGATCCCAGCCTGCTCGACGCCCGAAGCCGGGCCGAGGCCCAGGCTCGCGTCGCGGCGGCGCAGTCGGCGGTGGGCCAGGCCCAGGCCTCCGCCCTCGGTGCCCGGGCCGCTTCGGACCTCGCCCGCGCCGAAGCCGCGCGACAGAGGGAGCTGTCCCGGCAGGGCGTCACCTCGCAAGAGGCCCTGGAGGCAGCGGAAGCAACGGCGCGGACGGCCGGGGAGGCGCTCCGGGCGGCGGAGTTCGCGGTGGAGGCCGCCGGGCACGAGTTGGACCTGGCGAAGGTCCAGTTGGTGGAGCAGGGTCGACGTGCCGGCGCGCCCACGGTCGAGATCCGTTCGCCGATCGACGGGATCGTGCTGACCCGGGTTCAGCAAAGCGAGGCCGTGTTCCCCGCCGGAACGCCTCTCCTCGAGCTGGGCGCAGCCGGCGACCTCGAAATCGTGGCCGACTTCCTCTCCACCGACGCGGTGAAAATCCGGGAAGGCGCCGCTGCGATCGTCGAGCAGTGGGGCGGCGGGCAGCCGCTCGCCGGCCGGGTGAGGCGCGTCGAACCCGCCGGGTTCTTGAAGATCTCTGCGCTCGGAGTGGAAGAGCAACGGGTCAACGTGATCGTGGACTTCACCGGCTCTATCGCGGATCGAAAGCCACTGGGCGACGCCTACCGCGTGGAGGTTCGGGTGGTGATCTGGGAGGAGCCGGACGTGCTGAAGGTGCCCATCAGCAGTCTCTTCCGGCAGGGCGCCTCATGGATGGTCTTCCTCGTCGAAGGCGGCCGAGCAAGGCTGCGGCGCCTCGAGATCGGGCACCAGAACGGCGTCGATGCAGAAGTGGTCTCCGGCGCCGACGCCGGGCGAAGGGTCGTGATTCATCCGGGCGATACTCTGGTGGACGGGGTGCGGGTGAGCTTCCCGGGGGAGTGAAGATCGACCAGGGGCGCGGCAGAGGCACCCTCCCAACATGGTCCCGTGACGCGAGGCGGACGCCGGGGATCCGAGGTAGTGTGGCCTCATGCTCGGATGCCAGATGGGCCGCCGGCCTTCGTGG
The DNA here is from genome assembly GCA_963760685.1 of uncultured Acidobacteriota bacterium. GTDB lineage: Bacteria > Acidobacteriota > Vicinamibacteria > Fen-336 > Fen-336 > CAVXEA01. The sequence goes on along the minus strand of CAVXEA010000003.1, from coordinate 40,280 downwards.
GTCTGGGTCGCCGCCGTATTGGGAGGGGTCTGCGGCGGAGGCCATGCGGTCGCGATGGCGGCTCCGAGTGCCGAGGGGCTCCCGGAGTTGGCCGCGGCGATGCGAAATACGGGCTTCACCGAGGCCCAAGTCGCGAGGGTCCGGAACGGTGGCATAGTCACCCGCATCTTGCCGCAACGCGAGGACAATGCGGCCTTTGTGACAGGGGTGGCCCGAGTCGGGGCCTCGCCCGAGGCCGTGGCCGACGGCATCCGCAGGATCGAGGTTTCTCGGAGCGGAAGCCGCATGCTGCAGATCGGCCGCTTCGGGACGCCCCCCCGCCTGGCCGACGTCGAGCCGCTGATCATCGACGCTCGGGACCTGGATGGGCTCCGCGGGTGCAAGGTTGGCGCCTGTGACGTCAAGTTGGGGCGACACGCCATGGATGCGTTTCGCGCAATCGATTGGGGCTCCGTCGACGCCCAAGCGCGCGCGACGCAGGTCATGAAGCGGCTCCTCGTGGAGCAAGTGAAGACCTACGCGGAGCAGGGCGCGTCGGCGATGGCCGTCTACGACGACAACGAGAGGCCGGAGAGCGTGGCGGTCGCCTTCCACCAGATCATGCGAGACAGCCCCGGGCTGGTCCGCGCGAACCCAGAGTTCTACCGATACTTCATCCAGTTCCCGAAGCGCGCCCCGCCCTCCGCCGTGGAGAACGTCTTCTACTGGTCGAAACAGAGGCTGCGCGAGCCCGTGGTGAGCGTCGTCCACATGTGCCTGCGCCGGGTGGACGAAGGTGGCGCTACCGGCTATCTCGTCGCCCTGAAGCACCTCTACGATAGCCACTACTTTCTGGCCTATGGCGAGTTCCTGACCCTGCTGCCCTCGTCCGACGCCCACGGCACCTATCTGATCCGATCCATCCGGGCGCTCATCGACCCACCTGGGGGATGGTTGCGAGGACTCCTCCTCGGCCGGATCAAGAGCGCCATGCGCGACGAGCTGGCCCGCGATCTGGCACGCTCGAGGAGGGGCTTCGAGTCTTCCCCCCGGCCTTGATCGGTCGGCGGTCAGTCCGATAGCCCCCCAGGTCCTGGCCGGGCCCAGGACGATGAGGCCGCTCGCACGCTACAGGTGCGACATGCCGTCGGATCCGGGCTTTTCTTTCACCACGAACTGCGCCTCGACGAGGTGGCGGGCGAGCCCCGCGGCGGCGATGCCGAAGGCGATGGCGACCGACAGCATCACCGCTCCGAAGCCGATGGCGAAGGCGGTCAGCACCACGCTCCGGGCGATTCCGATCTGCTCGAGGGCCATGGCCGCGGTCAGCACCACGATCAGGACCCGCACTCCTCCGGCGAGGAGACGGGAGCCGGCCAGGTTGGCGTTGACGCCCGCAAGCAGGCAGGCGCGCCAGGCGAAGTTGGCGACCAGGAAGCCGACGATCAGGACGAGCACCGCCACGATCAGCCGGGGGATGAAGCGAACGAAGTCCGAGAAGAGCCCCCCCACCCCACGAAAGCCCAAGGCGTCGAGCCCGGAGAGCAGAAAGCCCACGAAGACCAGCCAGAACACCACCGTACCCGCGAGCCGGTTGGCGGGAGGGAGGTCGGCCTTCTTGAGAAGCTCGGCGGTGCCCGTGCGCTCCGAGAGCCGCTCCAGGCGGATCCAGCCCAGCATCTTGCGCGTCAGGAAGCCGAAGAACAGGGCCAGGAGCCAACCCACGAGCACGATGCTCAAGGTGGCGAGGATTCGGGGAAGGAACGCGCGTGCGGCGCTCGCGTAGTTGGTCCAGGTCTCGCGCAGGATGTCCAGAAACATGTCGGCCATGGCTCAGCTCCCTTCCTCGCCCTTCCAGCGCCGGACGAAGTGCGGCTTACTCATTTCGAACCCGAGGCCGAGGGCCTCCAGGCTCTCCTCCACCGCCGCCGTTGCACACGCCGCGTTCTCCGCGAGGAAGGAGGCGGCTCGTCCGAGGTAGAGGGGAACCAGGGTTCGGACCAGGTGGTCCCGATGAATGACCTCGCGGTGGTGCGCAGCCGCGAACTGGGTCAAGGTCTCGATCCATAGCTCGTTGCCGAACTCTGGCGACGGCCCCTCGAGCGCGGCCACGCGCTCCACCTCGGCGCAGGTGCCCGGATCGAGGATGCGTTCGAGGACGGGCCGCAGGTCACGAGCTCCGCTCCGGAACGATTCGGCAAGCGGCGCCGGATCGAGCGCGATGCCGTCCGGGTTCCACAGCGGACCGATCGCCAGTCGCGGCAGCGGCTCGGACCCTTCCCGGCTCAGCCAATACGACTGGTGCATCTCCAGGCACGTGAACAGGGTCCCCACGACCTGCCGGAACAGCTCGGGCAGCGCGGGCCTCTGGGCCGAAGGCGCCTGAAGACGAGGGCCCAGGACGGCCTCGCCGCAGCGGAAGCCGCCGGCCAGCGCCGTGGTGGCCAGCCAGATGTCTATGCCGTAGCTCAAGAAGGGGCTCGACCAGACGTCCTTCGCCAGGCAGTGGGAGGCGAAGCGCATGGAGCAGCCGAATTCGCTCGACAGCGGCTCCTGCATGCGGTGTCCGTAGGCGGCGCGGACCAGCGGGCGTGCGAGCTGGGTCACGAGGGGGCCCTCCCCCGGGTGGCGTGTGAATATCGGCGCAACATAGTCGAACCCGTCGCGGTAGACGGGTCGGACGAGGCGCTCCACCCAGTCCGCATCCATGTTCGTCACGTCCGGATCGAAGAGGGCCACGGCCTTGGCGTCGAGCAGCTCTGCCGCTGCGAAGAGCGCCCGCAAGGCTCCGCCCTTCCCGGGGAGGCCGTGATAGGGGGAGCTGATCCGGTGGACGGTGCGGAAGGCCTGGGGCGCGACCAGGGTCTCCGATTCCACGAGCGACGCCCGCCGCACGATGTCGGGCGTGCCGTCGTTCGAGCCCGCGTCGAAGTTGAGCAGCACCGTCCGGTCTCGTTTGAAGGGACCGGAAAAGGCCAGGTGTACGGCGCGGACGACCCCGCCCACGGTGGTGGCATGGTTCAGGGTCGGAACGCCGACCACGATATCGACCTGGCCCGTGGCCATGAGCTGGCGAAGCAGGTCGTCGGAGAGCAGGCTGTCCACGCTCAGAGCCGCCGCAGCTTGAACCAGAAGAAGTCGTACGGACCCAGGGTCAGGACATAGGGCGCGGTGCCGATCCGCGGGAAGAGGCTGCGGCCGAACATCTCGATGGGGATGGCGCCGGCCAGTGGGCCCGGGTCCAGCTCCACCGCCTGGGCCGTGCTCGAGAGGTTGTTGACCACGAGAACGTTCTCGCGGTCCAGGGAGCGCAGGTAGGTGAGAACGCGATGGTTGGCGGGCTTCAGGATCTCGATCGTCCCCCGGCTGAAGACCTTGGTCGACTGGCGGACATGAATGAGCCGTTTCATCCAGTTGAGGAGCGAGCTCTCCTGCCGTCTCTGGGACTCCACGTTGACGGCCTGATACCCGTAGACGGGGTTCGAGATGAGAGGGAGGTAGAGGCGCTCGGGGTCGGCTTCGGAAAAGCCCCCGTTCCAACCCCCCGACCACTGCATGGGGGTGCGGACGCCGTTGCGGTCGCCCTGGAAGATGTTGTCCCCCATTCCGATCTCGTCCCCGTAGTAGAGGATTGGGCTACCGGGGAGCGACATGAGGATCGCGTTCATGAGCTCGATCCGGCGGCGGTCGTTGTCGAGAAGCGGTGCCAGGCGACGGCGAATGCCGAGATTGATCCTCGCCACCGGATCCCGCGCGTACTCCTGGTACATGTAGTCCCGTTCCTCGTCGGTGACCATCTCCAGCGTCAGCTCGTCGTGGTTGCGCAGGAAGAGCCCCCACTGACAGCTTTCGGGAATCGGAGGGGTGCGCTCGATGATCTCGACCAGGGGCTTGCGGTCCTCGAGCCGCAGGGCCATGAACATGCGCGGCATGATCGGGAAATGGAAGGCCATATGGAACTCGTCGCCATCGGCGAAGTACGGGCGGACCTCTTCCGGCCACATGTTGGCCTCGGCCAGCAGCATTCTTCCCGGATAGCTCTCTTCCATCCGGCGGCGGAAATACTTGAGGACCTCGTGGGTCTCGGGGAGGTTCTCACAGGATGTCCCCTCCCTCTCGATCAAGTACGGCACCGCGTCCACCCTGAAACCATCCACCCCGAGCTCCAACCAGAAACGCATCACCTCCCACATCTCCTCGCGCACCGCGGGGTTGTCGTAGTTGAGGTCCGGCTGGTGGGAGAAGAAGCGGTGCCAGTAGTGGGCCTTCGAGACCGGGTCCCAGGCCCAGTTCGAACGCTCCGTGTCCGTGAAGATGATGCGCACACCCTCGTAGGTCTCGTCGGTGTCGCTCCAAACGTAGTAGTCGCGACGGGGGTTGTCCCTGGAGCTGCGGGCCTCCTGGAACCAGGGGTGCTGATCGGAGGTATGGTTGACCACGAGCTCGGTGATGACCCGCATCCCACGCTCGTGGGCGGCGGAGAGAACTCGGCGGAAGTCGTCGAGCGTCCCATATTGGTGGTGGACGCTCAGGTAGTCCGCGATGTCGTAGCCGTCGTCCCGGCCCGGCGAGGGGTACATGGGGAGCAGCCACAAGCAGCTCACCCCGAGCTCCTGGAGATGGTCGAGCCGCCGTAAGAGCCCGGGGAGGTCCCCGATGCCGTCTCCGTTGCCGTCGGAATAGGCCTTGACGTGCAACTCGTAGAGGATGGCGTCCTTGTACCAGAGATCATCCATGGCTTGGTCTGGGCGGACGGCGCAACAACAAGGCCGCGAGCCCGGGCATGGTCAGGTTGAGCGAGAACGGCTGCCCGCGCCGGCCCGCTGGGGCCGCCTCGACGCCCCGAGATTACCCCAGTCGTTGGGCACTCCCAACTCGCGCCCTGCACACGAGGGGCGCTCGGCGAGCCCGAGCGCGTCGGCGGCGACGACAACCTCTGGCCGCCACCGACTGCTGTCCCCTCCGGGCCTCGTCGCGCCACCGTTGTTGGCGTAGGACGTGGCCCCCCCTGGCGCCGGCTCTGGGAGGTCCTCGAGGGTTTGGCACCACGAGAGCCCGCGGGGGACAATCGGCAGCATGAGCGTTCTCCGTTCGAGCCCGGCGCTCCTGTGCGTGAGCGCGGCCGCGCTCGCCCTCGGCCTCGCCGGGCACGCCTCGGGGGCCGACGCCACGGTCGGGACGCAATGGCCTTGGTGGCGCGGACCCCTCGGCAATGGGATCAGCCCCGACGGCGACCCCCCGGTCCAGTGGAGCGAGCAGGAGAACGTCCGCTTCAAGGTAGCGGTCGACGGCGATGGCCTTGCGACCCCGATCGTGTGGGGTGACCGGATCTACGTGCTTTCGGCCCGGCCACTCGATGACGCAGGAAAGGGCAAGCAGCGCTTCCTGGTCACCGCCTACGACCGCCACCACGGCGCCGTCGCGTGGCAAAGGGTGGCCGTCGAGTGCGTCCCCCACGAAGGCCACCACCAGGAGTCGAGCTGGGCCACCGCGTCGCCGGTCACTGACGGCGAGCGGCTCTACGCCCACTTCGGCTCCGCGGGCACGTTCGCCTACACGCTCGAGGGCGAGCTGGCCTGGAAGATCGACCTCGGCGAGATGACCACGCGTCTCGGCTACGGCGAGGGGGCTTCCCCCGCGCTCTGGGGCGACACCCTGGTCGTCAACTGGGACCACGAGGGCGACTCCTTCATCGTCGCCCTCGACAAGCGCACGGGCACGGAGCGGTGGCGGAAGAAGCGCCCCGGAGAGCAGACCTCCTGGACGACGCCGCTCATCGTCGAGCACGAGGCTCGGGTGCACGTGATCGTTGCCGCGGGGGGGCGCACCCGCGGCTACGACCTCCGGAATGGCGACGTGCTGTGGAGCCTCTCGGGACTGGGCATGAATGCGATCCCCACGCCGACCTACGATGCGGGGATCCTCTACCTCGCCAGCGGAAAGCTGGATAGCCCCCGGATGCTGGCCGTCGACCTCCACGGCGCCAAAGGCGATTTGGACGGCGGCCGTGCCGTGCGCTGGACCCGGGACCGGGACACGCCGTACGTGTCGAGCCCGCTCCTTTATCGGGGCCAGCTCTACTTCTTCAAGCACGTCACCAGCATCCTGACCGCGGTCGATGCCGCGACCGGTGCGACCCGATTCAGCGAACGAGTGGGCCTCGGCAACGTGTTTGCGTCTCCGGTCGCGGCCGCCGGCCGGATCTACCTGCTGGGCCGGGACGGGAAGGCGCTCGTGCTCGCGCCGGGGCCGAAGCTCCAAGTCCTCGCGGAGAACCGGCTGGCCGACGGCTTCGACGCGAGCCCGGTGGTCGTCGGAGGGGACCTCTACCTTCGAGGCAGGCGCTTCCTCTACGCCCTGGCCCGGACCGGAATGGCCTCGCAACCCCCGAGATGAGCCGGGGCGGCTCGGCTTCGTAAGCCAGGGCAGGCCCACCTGCGGGTTGCTCATCGTGAAGGCAGGCTCGATCGCTGGTGGTCAGCTCGGCGTGCAGGCCTCTTGCCGCAGACGCTCGTTCTCGCGCTCGAACATGGCGCGGATGGTCCGGCCATCCGAGGGCTCTTCCGCGAGCGTCTCAGCGTTCCACTGGCTGCGAGGCGTAGCGAAGAAGTCCCCGCCGTAGATGTGAAGGCCCCCGGTGAAGCGCGGCAACGGGTTCGTCACGGAATGCACCGCGTCGGTCGGCAGGGCCGCGACGTCGCCGGCGAACAGCACCTTCGCCCCGTGGGCTTCGAGGCCAGGGTCGAGACGCCGCCAGACGATGTTGTCTTCGCGGCCCGTATAGAGGCCGATCAAGGCCCACAGGCGGTGTTCGTGGGCGGGCAGGCTCATCCGCGGCGCCCAGTGCGCGGCGAAGATCGTCAGGGTCAGCGAGCGGTGCAGCACGTCGAGCCCCGCCTCCCGTAGCGGGCCCAGCCCGGCGAGCACACGGTGGGGCTCCCTGACGGCACGCGCGAGTACCTCGCGCACAGCGGCCTGAGCCTCGCGCTCGCGGCTAGCCGCGACACAGTCGTTGACGAATCGATCCCGGTCGAAGCGCATAGTCGACCCTCCTCCTGCTGGCAGATGTACGGTTCCGTCTGCTGGCAGACGTACGGTTCGGGCCGGGCCCGCTCGCGCCAGGGCCGGTCCGGCCGCGAACGCCAGGAACGTGCGCCGCGAGAGCAGGTGAGAGCGGTATGAAGAAGCCATGGAGCCACGGTAGGCCCCGCCCGTGCGCGGATCCAGTCATCTTTCTGGACCGCGCGGTGGATGGCAAGTGTAGGATTGCCGCGTGGATCGGGCCTATGGACAGTTTTGTCCGGTGGCGCTAGCGTCCGAAACGCTGGCGCAGCGCTGGATGCTGCTCATCGTGCGCGAGCTCTGCGCGGGCGCCACGCGCTTCAGCGAGATCCGCCGGGGCGTGCCGGGCATATCGGCGTCGTTGCTCAAGCAACGGCTCGACGTGCTGGAGTGGACCGGTATCGTCCGGCGATCACCCGGGCCGGGCGGCAGCAAGCCGGCCTACGTCTTGACCGCTGCCGGCGAGGAGCTGCGCCCCGTCATCGGGGCCATCGGCACATGGGGACAGCGCTGGGCTCGAGCCATCCGTGACGAGGACCTCGACGCGGGCTGGCTCGTCTGGGCCATGCACCGCCGTCTCGACGCGAACGCCCTGCCGCGAGGCCGGACCGTCATCGAGCTCGACTTCACGGACGCGGCGGCGCGGCAGAGGACGTTCTGGCTCGTCTGCAAGGATGGCAGGGTCGACGTGTGCCTGAAGCCGCCGGGCTACGAGATCGACCTCGCTGTCACCACGAGCGTCAGGACGCTCGCCGAGATCTGGCGCGGCCAGAGACCCATCGGGCCCGAGATCAGCGCCGGCCGCCTCCGGCTCGAGGGCGCCCCGAGGCTGCGCCGCGCCTTCCCGAGCTGGCTGCTCCTCAGCACATTTGCGTCGATCAAGCGGTCGTCCCGCTGACTGTCGCAAAGCCTCGAGCACGACTCGAGCGACTTCTACCGACGATGTGGCCCCCGTCATCAAGGAGCCGGCGCCAAAGCAGAGCGGGGGGTGGGACCCGTGACGATGATTGCGACGCCAAGTGTTGCGTGCTCAAATGCTGGGCATGCGCCGCGCGGTCCGATTCATGATTGCGCTCGTCCTGGGCCTCGCGCTCGTCACCTGGGCGGCTTCCGTCATCGTTCAACAGACGACCCGGGCCTGGTTCGAGAAGGACATCAGCCTGCGGGTGCAGCTCGTGGCGAGCGGTTCGCGCCAGGCCCTCATCGCCCACTGGCGCAAGGAGCAACGCACCTCGCTCAAGGCCCTGCTCACCGAGATTGCTCGTGACGAGCGAATCATGGCCGCCGCGGCCTGCGCCGCGGACCTCACCCTCCTCACCAGCACCAAGGACTACCCGCGCCGGTTCGCCTGCCCCGACCTCGGGCGCCACGTCCGCCCGACGAAGGAGGCTCCCGCCGCGGAGTGGACCTCGTGGAACAACGTCGTGACTCTCCCCGGCGGCGATGTTCGCGTAAGCGCCATTCCCGTGATCGACGACGACCAACCGCTCGGGTTCCTGGTGCTGGTCCATGACCTGAGCTTCGTTCAACGGCGCGAAGCGACGACCCGACAGTTTCTCCTTTGGGCGTTCGGCCTCCTCGCGGCCACGGCTGCCGTGGTGACCATCGTCACCGCGCGCCTCGCCTGGCGGGGGTGGAGTGACGAGCTTCGAGGCTTCCTCCGCAGCGGGACCCAGCGACCCGAGTTTCAACCGATCCTGCGAGACGTTCGCGATCTCGTGGACCGCATCGTCGCAGAGAGGGAATCCGACGGGGAAGGAGGCGCTTGGACTCCTCAGCGTCTCAAGAACACACTGAACCGCTTCCTGCACGGCGAGAAAGTGGTGATCGTCGCGAACCGCGAACCCTACGTGCACGAGCGGATGAAGGACGGCAGCATCAAGGTGCTGCACCCGGCAAGCGGCCTCGTCACCGCCCTGGAGCCGGTGATGCGGGCCTGTTCCGGGGTCTGGGTCGCCCACGGCAGTGGATCGGCGGACAGGGAGACGGCCGACCGCCACTCCCGGGTTCGCGTGCCGCCGGGCGAAGAGTCGTATCTGATACGGCGGGTCTGGCTCACCCCCGAGGAGGAGAAGGGCTACTACTACGGGCTTGCGAACGAGGGCCTCTGGCCTCTATGCCACATCGCCGACGTCCGACCGATCTTCCGAACCGAAGACTGGAACCACTATCAGGTGGTGAACCAGAAGTTCGCCGACGCGGTGTGCACGGAAGTGGACTCGGAGGACCCCATAGTCCTGGTGCAGGACTACCACTTCGCGCTCGCGCCCCGCCTCATCCGCGAGCGCTTGCCCAGGGCCACGGTGATCATGTTCTGGCACATACCCTGGCCCAATTCCGAGCGCCTGGCGATTTGTCCTTGGCGGGAAGCCCTGCTCGAAGGGATGCTGGGCGCCAGCATCCTGGGCTTCCACACCCAGTTCCACTGCAACAATTTCGTAGAGTCGGTCGACCGCTTTCTGGAAGCGCGCATCGACCGGGAGCAGCACGCGGTCGTCCAGCGCGGGCGTAGCACCCTCGTCCGGCCCTACCCCATCTCGCTCGAGTGGCCGGTTCGATGGTCCAGCGCCACGCCCTCGGCGGTCGAGTGCAGGCGTGCCCTATCCGAGGAGCTGAAGCTCGGCCCCGAGGCGTTGATCGGCGTGGGCGTGGACCGACTCGACTACACGAAGGGGGTCGAGGAGAGACTCCTGGCGGTGGAGAGGCTGCTCGAGCGCTTTCCACAATACCGGCGGCGCTTCACCTTCATCCAGCTCGCCGCACCCAGCCGGACCGAGATCGATCGATATCGACAGTACAACGAGAGCGTCGAGCAACTGGCCGCGCGCATCAACGGGCGCTTTGGCGAGGCCGGCTACCGCCCAGTGATCCTGCTTCGCGCTCACCACGAGCCACCGACCGTGTTCCGATACTACCGCGCCGCCGACCTCTGTTACGTGAGCAGCCTTCACGATGGCATGAACCTCGTGGCGAAGGAGTTCATCGCGGCGAGGGACGACGAGGGCGGGGTGCTGGTGCTCAGCCAGTTCACCGGTGCCGCGCGCGAGCTCACCGAGGCCCTCATCGTGAATCCCTACGATATGGACGAGGCGAGCGACGCCCTGGCCAGGGCCCTCTCTCTTCCCAGAGAAGAGCAACGGGACCGGATGCGCTCGATGCGTACCTTCATCGCCGAGTTCAACGTGTACCGGTGGGCCGGCCGCATGCTGGTGGACGCGGCCCGTCTTCGTAGCCGGGACCGCCTCACGGGCCGTCTCACCGGCCGTCTCACCGGCCGTCTCACCGGCCACCTCGCCGCCACCGGTTCCGCCCGTTGAAGAGCATGTTGGCGCGAGGCAGCGCAGAGGCCCTGCAGAGGTTCGCGTGGTCGAACGTGCTAGTGTCCGACGACGAGGCGATCCTGGCCCCCATCGTTCGGATGCGCCTTCGCCAAGAGACGATGGTCGCTCTCGACAAGCGATCATGATTCGACCCACCGGTCAGGATGCTGATCTTCCACAACTGGGTGGCGTGCTCGACTTCATGCGCCTGATCTGGGCGTTGGATCACGCCTTACAGAAGACCTCAAAGCGCATGAGCGCGAGTCTCGGGGTCACGGGGCCGCAACGCCTCGTCGTGAGGATGCTTTCTCGCTTCCCGGGCATTCCGGCGGGCCAGGTCGCGCGACTCCTGCACGTGCACCCGAGCACGCTCACCGGAGTCCTGAAGCGGCTCGAGCGACAGGGCCTCATCCGCAGACGGGCGGATCCGAAGGATCGTCGACGGGCCTGGCTCGTGGTCACCAACAAGGGCCGACGTATCGACGCGGCCGGGGGCGGGACGGTGGAGGCCGCGGTCCAACGGGTTCTCTCCCGGACACCTCGGGCGAGACTCGCGAGCGCGCGCCGAGTCCTGACTGACCTCGCCGCGGCGCTAGGCGTGCGCGACTGACTTCAAGCCGCTCCCTCCGCCCCATGCGCGGCGCGCGCCAGGGCCGCGGCCACATCGTCGATGCTGACGACCCCCAGGAGCTTCCCGGGGTCTTTGCGGCTGACCACGGGCAGCTCTTTCGCCCCGATGCGACCGAGCTTGACGAGGACGGTATCGAGCATATGGTCAGGATGCGCATGCACCGAGGGTCGACGGGGCAGCTCCGCGAGCCTACGAGCTCCGTCACCGGTTGGCGACGATCGATCGATCTCCATCGCGTCCAGCATCCCGACGAACCGGCCGTGGTCGTCGAGCAGGGGATAACCGCGGTGCGTGCGGTCGACCTTCCGGAGCCGCTGCTGAGCTTCCTCTACCGTCCAACCCGCCTGGAGCGTGACGAGCCGCCTGGTCATCGCCGCGGAGGCGCGCACTTGACGGAGAGGATGGCCGCTCGGGTGCGGCAGGTGGATGCCGTCCTGCATCAAGAGAGCATCGTAGATCGGCATCGGGGAAAGACGGCGCGCCAGGGCGTAGCTCAGGATGTTGGCCGCCATGAGGGGCAGGATGATGGAATAGTTGTTCGTCATCTCGAAGATGATCACGATCGAGGTAATGGGCGCGCGCACGACACCCGCGAACACCGCGCCCATTCCTACGAGGACAAAGGCCCCGGGCTGGGTGGCCGGGTGGCCGAGGGCGAAGCTGGCGAAGACCCCGACCACTCCTCCGAGCATCCCCCCGATGTAGAGGGAGGGTCCGAAGATCCCGCCCGATGAGCCGGATGAGTAGGACACCACCGTCGCCGCGAGCTTGAAGACGCCCAGGATGAGCATCAGCTTCAGGGGCATCCCTCCCTGAAGTCCGGTGGCGAGCTGCGCGTATCCGACACCGAAGATGCTCGAGGAGCCGGTGAGCAACAGGGCGGACAGGCCGAGGAGGCCGAGCACGAGCCCGCCCGCGCCTGGGGTCGCCCACGCGGGAACGTGGCGTTGATCCCGAAACCAGGCCCGGAGTCTCAGGAGGGAAACGTTGAAGGCCACGGCGGCCAGGCCGGCGACCAGGCCGAGGAGCAGATAGAAGGGCAGCTCGCTGACGCCGTTCAGCCGATACGGCGGGACGCTGAAGAGAGCGTGCTCGCCCAGGAGCCAACGCTCGACCACGGAGGCAATGACGGAGGCGATGACGATCGACCCCAACGGTTTCGCCGCCGTATCGCCCAGGATCTCCTCGAGGGTGAACGTCACCGCCGCAATCGGAGTGTTGAACGCCGCCGCCAACCCGGCGGCCGCACCGACGGGAACGAGGCTGCGCAGGCTCTCTCGCGGGAGGTCGAAGACACGGCCCAGGAAGGAGGCGATGGCGGCGCAGATCTGCACCGTTGGCCCCTCCCGCCCCAGGCTCGCCCCGGTGCCGATGTTGATCGCAGGCAGGAGCATCTTGGCGGGGATCACCCGGAATGGAATCCGCCCGCCTTCGAGGAGAAAGGCCGTCTTGACCTGGGGGATCCCACTTCCCCGAGCCTCGGGAGCGTAGAAATAGAGCAGAGCGCCGGCCACCAGCCCTCCCAACGCGGGGACGAGGATCAAGAGGGGCCCACGCCACGGGCTGAGCGTACCGGCTATGCGGTAGATGACGCCATTCTGAAGGGATTCGAGAAGCCAATGGAACGCGACGGCGGCCAGTCCGCAGCAGCCGCCGATCACGAAGGTCAGGAGGTGGAGCTTCTGGCTCTCAGGGAGGGGTAGCCGGTTCAGGGCACGTCGTGCCCAGATCTGGCCCCGACGCCATCTCACGCCAATCCGGTTCGTGCCCGCGACTCGGCCCCGTTTCTGCACAAGCTTCGTCCTCAACCATAGCAGGAGTCGGTTTGACCTCCAACCATCCCGGGTGGTGCTATCCTCGGAGCACGTCACACGCCATGAGCAAGGTCGCCGACGGCAGCCCGGGCGCGCTCTACGACCGGATCAGTGGCGCCTATGATCTGATCGCGGACCCCGCCGAGCACCAGGCGCGAGATCGGGGGCTCGCTCTCCTGGACGCGCGCCCCGGGGAGCGTGTCCTCGAGATCGGCGCGGGGACCGGACGGGCCTTGGTGACGCTCGCGCGGGCAGTGGGGCTACGCGGGATGGTTTGCGGGCTCGATTCTTCGGCGAGGATGCTCGATCTTTCGCGGAGCCGGGTTGCGGACTGTCCGAGGCACGTCCATCTGCAACAGGGCGACGCGCGGTCGCTTCCCTACCCTGCGGCGACCTTCGACGCAGCGTTCATGAGCTTCACTCTCGAGTTGTTCGACCCACCGGATATCGATCTCGTGCTGAGCGAGATCAAGCGCGTGTTGCGGCCAGGAGGCCGGCTCGCCATCGTCTGCCTGACAGTGGCGGCCGAGCCAAGACCCGTCGCCACCGCCTACACCTGGCTACACCGTCACTTTCCACACTGGATCGATTGCCGGCCGATCGATGTGCTGCATCATCTCGATCGAAGTGGCTACAAGCAGACCGCCTCTGAAGGCATGAACCTCTGGGGTCTGCCAGTCACGGCGCTATCCGCGGAGCCGGCGTCCTCTTGGTGACGAAGAAAAAGGGACGGGCCCCCATGAGGACCCGCCCCTTGCGTCGGCTACGGCTCGAGGCTCAGAAGCGAACCTTCATGCCGATTTGGATCTGTCGTTCCGAGGTGCCGCAGGTCTGGCAGCTCGGATTCGCAGAGGTCGTGATCCGCCCGAAGTCGGCGTTGCCGAAGGTGCGGGCGGGCGGCCCGAACTGCGGATGGTTGAGCAGGTTGAAGGTCTCGATGCGCAACTCGGTGTCGAGCCGGCCGATCTGCGTGTGCTTGACGAGTGACATGTCGATGTTGAAGATCTCCGGACCGCGCAGGGTGTTTCGTCCGATGTTGCCGAAGGTACCGGTCGGCTCGGTCCGCACGAACGCCGTCGGGTCGAACCATTGGTCGATCGTGGGGTCTGCGGCCGCGCCCGTCTTTCCCGGCACCAGGTTGGGTCGGTTGTTGCCGATGCCCGTCGACTGCATGGTCCCCGATTGGCTGACGGTCAGAGCGAGCCCGCTCCGCCAGACGCCGATCCCGTTCAACTGCCATCCGCCCAGAACATGCTTCCGGCCGAAGGGCAGCTCGTAGACGAAGCTGCCGACCAGGGTGTGGGTCACGTCGTAGTCCGCGGGCCCTCGGTCGTACTGCGGGTCGAAGATGTTCGTGAAGATGGGGCCGTCGTTGTTGGACACGAGGTCGATGGCCTTGCCGAAGGTGTAGGAGACGAGCGCGGAGAAGCCGTTCGTGAACCGCTTCACCCCCTTGAAGAGGAACGCGTGGTAGTCGAGCTCGCCCAGGCTCTGGGCCGTGCTCACGGTCGTGAGGCCGGGGGACTGCTTGATGTAGGGCCGGTTGATGTTCTGGTTCGTCACTCCCACGATGTTCGGGGCCTGGTTCAGGTCGGTCTTGGAGGTGAGCCCCCGACCCCGGGTCCCCACGTAGGCCAGCTCGACCATGTAGTCCCGGCCAAGCTGCTTCTGGACGTTGATGTTCCAGTTCATGGAGTGCTGGTCGCGGTAGTTGATGTCGAAGACCGAGCGCGTGGCCCCGACGAGGGGTAGGCTCGGGTCGATGGCGGGCGGGGGCGGGAAGCCGCTCGACAGGGTCAGGTTGGTCGCGCCCCCGTTGGCGAGGAGGTCCGTCGCCTGGAGGAATGGCTGGTTCGTGCCCTTCGACGAGGACGTTCCCCCCACGCCCCAGTTCCAGAAGATGCCGAAGCCGCCGCGGATCACGGTCCGGCCGTTGCCGGTCAGGTCGTAGGCGAAGCCGAGCCGGGGACCGAAGTCGTCCTTCGCGTACGTCTGCAGGTACCGCCCGACCTTGACGCCGTTGATCACCGCGTCGTCCGAAGCGACGACCATCCTGCCGGTCGACGGGTCGAAGTTCGACTGGCGGTTGTCGTCCTCCACCCAGGGGACGAACATGTCCCAGCGCAGTCCCATGTTCACCGTGAGCTTGGGGGTCACACGGAAGTCGTCCTGGACGTAGGCTGACCACTCCGGCCGTCGTTCCATGTATGTGTCCTCGACCGTCATCGCCCGGTTCTTGCGCCGCGCGTAGCCGAGGAGGAAGCTCGCGACGTCCAAGCCGGTATTGGCGTTGACCGAGCACCCGCTCGCGATGCCCGCGCAGTTCGAGGTCTGGTTCTGGCTGAAGAAGAACTGCCCCATCATGCTGTCCGCGTTCAGGACCTCGCGAGTGCGGAAAATGACGCTCGCGCCGCCTTTGAAGGTGTGGCGGCCCCGGATGTGGGTGACGTTGTCAAAGAGCTGCAGGTTACCCAGGTTGGTGATCAGCGGCTGGTTCCCGTTCCCGCCCATGTTCCGCGATCCGCCCTGCTCGAACTGGAGCTGGGTAAAGGCCGAGCTGACCGGGTTGATGTTCACACCGGGAATCCCCATCTGCTCGGCCAGGTTCTCGCCATAGCCGATCGAGGTCATGTTGAACTTGATCAGGCTGTAGCCGACCCGGACCTCGTTGAGCCAGTTCGGACTGAAGGTGTGGGTGTCGTTGAACGCGAAGCTCTGGGCTTTGATTTCACCGTCACCGCTGCCGAACGTGAACCCGGCGTCACCGACGACGGGAATGGTGGGAGGCAGCAAGCGGTGGGTCTTCTGGAAGCTGTAGCGCACGAAGAACCGGTTCGAAGCACTCAGCTGGTGGTCGACCTTCACGTCGAACTGGTTGTCCTGCCGCTCCTGGTTCGGGTTGATCAGGTAGTTGTTGATCGGCTGGCCGATATTGTTGCGGCTACCCGCCGTGTTCGGCGCAGGGAGAAGCTCGCGGAGGACGTTTGCCGAGGCGGGATCGAAGCGGTTCTGGGGGATGATGTTGCCCGGGAACGGCTGACCGGTGAGGGGATCGTAGATGGGCCGGTTGATCTCCGAGAAGTTCCCCTGGCGCATCAAGTCTGAAGGGACGGTCGAAAGATAGGTGAGGGCCTGCGTGATGCGCATCCCTTGATAGTCAGCGAAGAAGAAGGTCTTGTCCTTGATGATCGGCCCGCCTATCGTCCCCCCGAACTGGTGCTGCTTGAAATCAGGCTTGGGTCGCCCGGCCCGGTTGTTGAACCAGTTGTTCGCGTCGAGCGCGTCGTTGCGCAGGAACTCGAACGCGTTGCCCGTGAAGTTGTTCTTGCCCGACTTGATCTGCAGGTTGACGATCCCACCCATCGAGCGCCCGAACTCGGCGGAGTAGGTGCTCGTCTGGAGCTTGAACTCGTCGAGCGCATCGACGCTTGGGAAGACCACGACCGTCTGGAGCCAGGTCTCGTTGTTGTCGACGCCGTCGAGCATGTAGTTGTTGTCGCGGGGCCGCTGGCCGTTTGCGGAGAAGGAAGCGGAAGCACGCCAGGCGAGGCTGCCCGCCCCGTCGATATTGCCGCCGCCGGGTCCGACGCCGCGGTTGACCCCGGGGATCGTGCGGGTCAGGCTGACGAAGTTTCGGCCGTTCAGGGGCAGGCTCTCGATCGTCTTGCCCTCCACGGTCATGCTCAGATCTGAGGTCGAGGTCTGGACCAGCGGGGTCTCGGCCTGGATCTCGACCGTCTCGGTCATCGCACCGACATCGAGCTTCAGGTCGATGCGCATCTTCTGGTCGACGCCGACATGCACGTTGGCCAGCGTCATCGTCTTGAACCCCGTCAACTCGCCGGTGACGGTATAGGTGCCGGTGGGGATCGACGGGGCGGTGTATTCACCCTTGGCGTCTGTGATCACGGTGCGGGTGAACCCGGTGGCGGCCTGGACCAGGACCACCTTGGCGCCGGGGATGATGGCGCCGCTCGTGTCGGCCACCTTTCCCAGGATCGTCCCGGTGACGGCCTGCCCCGTCGCGGGTGTCGGAATCAAACTGAACAGGACGGCCAGGCCGAGCAGGGTCTGCGCGACCAACCCAGCGGTCCGGGAGTGGCTTCTCTTCATGAAATCCTCCGAGCTACTGCTCGCTCCGGAAGCCCGAGGTTCCCCGAGGGAACCCGGGCGTTGGACTAGCGGCACCACGTTGCCGGCCGTCGGGCCGGCGGCTCACCAGCGGTTCAGGTCCTGTTGTCATGCCTATGAACGATTGCGGCTATCAGTTGTCATGCTTCTATCATTCTGCAGGCGGATGTCAAGACCGCCTGCGAGCCGATGTTCGCCCGGAGTAGCGGTTGACGATTCGATTCTCCCTCCCGCTCCCCTTGCTCTGTCTTGCACCCGGACAGGTCCGGTTCCGGGGCTCTCGGCATAAGAAGACGGGCTCCTGGCCCCACCTTGCGGCGTCGCCGTTTCGAACGCCAGTGGTCTGACCACTACGCCTCGCACTGGAGGTCAGACCGACTGGTAGGTCCGAGGCGACGTTTCATGGTCGGCAATCCTGCCACGGTTCGAGGATCGAGATCAATATATTTTATACGATCGATCGCCGGGCCTGATTGCCCACGTCAAAAGGGGCCTTAGCGAAACGTGGTGAGGAGCGTTTCGGCGCCTCGCCGCAGTACACCGGCGTCTGCCCCAACCGCGGCGAAAGTCATACCCAGATCGAGGTATCGCCGCGCATCTTCTGCGGCGGGGGCGAACGTGCCCATCGGCTTCCCCGCTCGACGGCATCGAGCCACCGCGTCCGCGATGGCGGCCTGCACCTCGGGATGCCCAGGCTCGCCGAGGTGGCCCATGTCGGCCGCCAGGTCGGAGGGGCCGATGAAGAGCGCGTCCACTCCGGGAACGGCGGCGATGGCCTCGAGCGCGGCCGAGCGAAGGCGCCGTCTCGAGCTGCACGATCACGCACAGCTCGCGCTCGTAGCTTTGGACGTAGTCGGTCCGCTGGCCCCAGCGGCTCGCGCGCTGGCTCGTGGCCACGCCGCGGATCCCTCGCGGGGGGTAACGCGTGGCAGCCACCGCCGAGGCCGCCTCCTCCGCGCTTCGCACGAAGGGCACGAGCAGGGCCGGCGCGCCCGCGTCCAGCAGGCGCTTGATGAGGACGGGGTCGTTCCAGGCCGGACGCACGACCGGCGTCGCGGGTCCGGACTCGAGGACGCGAAGCTGGTCGATGACCGTCGAAAGGTCGTTCGGCCCGTGTTCGGCGTCGATCATGATCCAGTCGTAGCCCGCGCCCGCGATCACCTCGGCCACGGCGGCGCTGCCCAGCGACAGCCAGAAGCCGATCTGGCGCTGGCCGGCGGCGATCTTGCGCTTGAAGGCGTTCTCCGGCAGGTTCATCAGTGGATCTCCGGCTCGGCGATGGGTGCCGTGCCCTCGAGGAAGTCGAAGTCGCAGCCCCGGTCGGCCTGGGTGACGTGGCGAGCGTAGAGATGGCCGAAGCCCCGGGGATAGGCGACCTCGCGCGGCTTCCAGTCGGCGCGACGGTGGGCGAGCTCTTCGTCGGACACGCGCAGGGTCAAGGATCGGCCCGCCACGTCGAGGCCGATGACGTCGCCGTCCCGGACGAAGGCGAGGGGACCGCCCACGAACGACTCGGGGGCCACGTGCAGCACGCACGCCCCGTAGCTCGTGCCGCTCATCCGTGCGTCCGAGATGCGCACCATGTCGCGCACGCCCGCCGCGAGCAGCTTCTTGGGGATGGGCAGCATGCCCCACTCGGGCATGCCGGGGGCGCCCAGGGGACCCGCATCCTGAAGGACCAGCACCGAGTCCGCGGTCACGGGCAGCGCGGGGTCGTCGATGCGTGCTTCGAGGTCGTTGTAGTTCCTGAACACGACCGCCGGGCCTTCGTGCTGGAGCAGCCGGCGCTCCGTGGCCGTGTGCTTGATGACGGCGCCGCTCGGCGCGAGGTTCCCCCGCAGGACGGCGACGCCGCCCTCGGGCCCGAGAGGCTTCTCTCGCGGGGCGATGACCTTGTCGTCGTGGACGAGGGCGCCTTCGATGTTCTCCCCCAGGGTCCGGCCGGTCACGGTGAGGCATCCGGTGTGGAGCAGGTCGGTGAGCCGCGTGAGCAATCCGCGGAGGCCCCCCGCGTAGAAGAAGTCCTCCATGAGGTATTCGCCGGAAGGGCGGATGTTGCCGAGGTAGGGGGTGCGTCGGCTGAGCGCGTCGAAGCGGTCGAGGTCCAGACGGGCCCCGGCCCGCCCGGCCATCGCGATGAGGTGGATGATCGCGTTCGTGGACCCGCCCAGGGCCATGGTCGCGGTTACCGCGTTCTCGAAGGCCTCGGTGCTCAGGACGTCGCGGGGCTTCAGGTCTTCGAAGACCATCTCCACGATGCGGCGGCCGGAGGCCGCGGCCATCCGCGAGTGGTTGGAGTCGGCGGCGGGGATCGAGGACGCCCCGGGCAGGGTCATGCCCAGCGCCTCGGCCGCGGCGGCCATGGTGGAGGCCGTGCCCATGGTCATGCAGGTCCCGAACGAGCGCGCGATCCCGTCCTCGATCTCGCGCCACGCGCATTCGCCGAGGGCGCCGGCCCGCCGCTCCGCCCAGTACTTCCACACGTCGCTGCCGCTCCCCAGGGTGCGGCCGCGCCAGTTGCCGCGCAGCATCGGACCCGCGGGGACGAAGATGGCGGGCAGGTTCATGCTGATGGCGCCCATGAGCAGCGCGGGCACCGTCTTGTCGCAGCCCCCGAGGAGCACCGCCCCGTCCACGGGATACGACCGGAGCGCCTCCTCGGCCTCCATGGCCAGGAGGTTCCGGTAGAGCATGGTGGTGGGCTTCATGAACGTCTCGCCAAGGGTCAGCACGGGGATCTCCATCGGGAACCCGCCGGCCTGAAAGACCCCGCGCTTCACCTCTTCGGCACGAATCCGGAAGTGCCCGTGGCACGGGTTCGCGTCGCTCCACGTGTTCAGGATGCCGATGATGGGCTTGCCCGCGTAGTCGGCGGCGTCATAGCCCTGCTGCTTGGCCCTCGAGCGGTGGCCGAAGGACCGCAGGTCGTCCTTGCCGAACCACCGGTAGCTGCGCAGGTCCTTGGGGTCCTTGCGCGTCGGGCTCACGCGTTCTTCTCCACGAGCGCGCGCGCGACGGGCGCGAGTGCTTCGACCTGCGCGGGGCTCAAGGCCGAGACGAAGGGGGGGATGGGCCCGGTCTTCGCGACACCCGAGAGCTCGGTCGCCTGGTGCAGGACCCGCGCCGGCCCCCAGGCGTCGCGCAGGTCCTCGTGCGCCGCGAACTCGGCCCAGAGGGCTTCCGCCTTGCCCCAGGCCTCCGCGTAGCACGCATCGAGGAGCGCCTGGGTGAGGCGCGGTGCTAGGCAGCCGGACCCCGTGGTCATCCCCGCCAGACGGAAGTCGCGCAGGTGGACGACCGCCGGGCGCTCGCCGATGCCGCTCACCACGCGCGCCCGATCGACCCTCTTCAGAAGGCCATCGAGGTAGGGGTCGCGCGCGGGGTCGGACCGCACTACCGCGTACTTCACGGCGACGCAGGTCCCGTCCCCGACGAGCCGGCCCACGGCGTCGAGCCCGCGCTCCAGGTCCGAGCCGAACCCGTCCTCCGACTTCAGGTAGAGGACGAGGGGCAGGCCGGCCGCATCCGCGATCTCCCGGAGCCCAGCCTCCATCCCCTGGGCGTCCCGCGGATCGCCGCAAGGCAGCATCATCGCGCACCGGAACGAGTGGCGGCGCAGGAGCGGCGCCTGGTCGATCGCCCTTCCGAACGACGGGCCGAGGCTCGGGATGGCCCAGCGGTCGGCCGGGAATCCGGCGAGCCAGTCGAGCAGCGACTGGTACTCACCGAGGGAGACGTGGTAGAGAAAGGCGTTGCCGCCGTAGAGGAAGCGGCTCACTCCGCCCTGGGCGACGTGTCGGGCCACACGCTCCGCCTCGTCGAAGTCGAGGGTACGATGGGCGTCGGGCCGACGAGGCAGGGGAGGAACGGCGAACACGCCGCGCAAGTCGTGAGGCGTCACCGGGTCGCGGGCCATCGGGTCTTTCTCCTCCCGTTTCAGGATGCCGTCGAAGGATATCGCAAAGGGGGTATGGGAAGATGGTGCGGCGTTCGGCGTTCCTGGCTCTTCTCGCGACGTTGCTCTCCGCGGCCGTGGCTCGGGCGGCCGCCAAGCCGAAGCCGCTCGAGATCTACTGGGTGGACGTGGAGGGTGGCGGGGCGACTCTCATCGTGACCCCGGCCGGAGAGTCGGTGCTCGTGGACACCGGCTTCCCCGGGGGCCGCGACGCGGGTCGGATCCACAAGATCGCG
Source organism: uncultured Acidobacteriota bacterium (assembly GCA_963760685.1). GTDB lineage: Bacteria > Acidobacteriota > Vicinamibacteria > Fen-336 > Fen-336 > CAVXEA01. Next base: position 19,152 of record CAVXEA010000003.1, on the reverse strand, counting down.
AAGGAAGCGGGCCTCGACCACATCGACCACCTCGTGGTCACCCACTACCACCTCGACCACTTCGGCGGCCTCGCGGAGCTCAGTGCGCTCCTGCCCATCGGCACCCTCTACGAGCACGGCCTCGACTCCGCGCCGGAGGCGGAGCGCGCCGAGCCGGCGCTCGCCGCCTACCGCAGCGCCAAGGTCGGCCGGCGGATGGTGGTGAAACCGGGCGACGAGGTGCTCCTGACCCAGGTCTTTGGCGCGGCGCCCGTGCGCATCCGATTCCTGGGGGTGCTTCAGCAGTTCGTGGCCGCCGATTCCGCGACTCCCAACGAGGCCTGCGCGGGTGCCACCGACAAGGAGCCCGATCCGAGCGACAACGCCAACAGCGTGGTCCTGCGCCTCGACTTCGGCCGCTTCGGTTTCTTCGACGGCGGCGACCTCACCTGGAACGCCGAGGGCCAGCTCGTGTGCCCGGCCGACCGCGTGGGCGGCGTCGACGTCTACCAGTCGGACCACCACGGGCTCGACAACAGCAACAACCCCGCCCTGCTCGCGACCCTGCGGCCCACGGTCGTGGTCTTCAACAACGGGCCGCGCAAGGGGGGAGAGAAGGGCAGCATCGCCGCCGCCTCCGCCTTGAAGTCGGTCGAGGGGGTGTACCAGATGCACAAGAACGTGGGCGAAGGAGCCATGAACACGGCCCCCGAGCGGATCGCGAACCTCGAAGAGAATTGCACGGGCCAGTACCTGAAGCTCTCGGTCGAGCCCTCGGGCAAGAGCTACACCGTCTCGGTGCCGAGCACCCGGCAGCAGCGCAGCTACAAGACGAAGGCGCGCTGAAGCTCACTGCGTCGCCGCGGCCCGGGCTCCGCCGGGCTCTCCTCGGCACCGCCCTCGCGGGCCTCGTCCCTTCGGTCGGCGGTGGAACGCCCGCTACGAGGGCGCTCCACCGCCACGAAGCCAGCCGTCTCTCGATGGCCTGCGCCTACACGATCGTGGCCTACGGCCCTGATGTTCCCGCCCTGGCCCAGGCGGTGGAGCGCGCCTTCGACGAGGTGGATCGCATCGACCGGTTGATGAGCCACTACCGCCCCGAGAGCCCGTTGTCCCGGCTCAATCGCGAAGCGGCCAAGGGCCCCGTGGCCGTCGAGCCCGAGCTTCTCGCTTTCATCGCCCTCTGCCTGCGCTACAGCCGCGAATCCGCGGGGGCTTTCGACGTCACGGTCGGTCCGCTCATGAAGGCTTGGGGGTTCTTCGGGGGCGAAGGCCGCCTGCCTGACGCCGCGGAGGTCAGGGCGGCGCAGGAGAGCGTGGGTTACACGCATGTCGCGGTGGACGCGACGGAGGGCACCGTCCGCTTCGACCGCCGGGGCGTCGAGCTCGACCTCGGCGGCATCGCGAAGGGCTACGCGGTGGACCGTGCGGTCGAGGTCTTGGCGAGAGCCGGCGTCGGCGCGGCCCTGGTCAGCGCCGGGGGCAGCACGATCTACGCGCTGGGCTCGCCCCCCGGGCGCGAGGGCTGGGAAGTCGCCCTCGAAGACCCGCTCCATCCCGGCAAGATCGCGCGCAAGGTCCTGCTTTGCGACCGCGCCCTGTCGGTGTCGGGAGTCCGCGGGAAGTCCTTCGAGGCGGGGGGCGTGCGGTACTCACACATCATGGACCCGCGCACGGGCCTCCCGGCCCGCGACGTCGCTGGCGTCGCGGTGATCACGGGCACGGGCACGGCGGGCGATGCGCTCGACGATGCCTTCTTCGTGCTCGGCGTCTCGGGCAGTCAGCAGTACCTGAAGAGCCTGCCCGAGACGGAGGCCTTCTTCTTCCTGCCCCGAGGGCGGGGCTGTCGGCTCGTCCGACTCGCCAACTGAGCCGACCTACTTCAGGACGGGCAGGAGAACGACCGCGTACGCTCCCATCCGGGCGACCGTGAACTCGGTGGCCTCGTCGGTCACCAGGGCGTCCTCGACGGGCACCCGACCCTGTCCGGCGACGAGCGCGTCGGTGACCGCATGGCGGCCGCGCACGCGGACCCGCAGGCCCACCACGTCGCGGCCTCCGTAGTTGACGAGGTCGAGCCGTGCGCGCCCCGCGTCGCCCGTGAGCCGGCCGATCACGACCTCGCTGCCGTAGAGCCGCAGCGACCGTTGCTCGTCGCCGAGCGTGCGGCGAACCTTCTGGGCCAGGGCGGCGGGGTCGGCCGCGGCCTGCTTCGGATATTCCCGGGAGCCGAGCTCGACGGTGAAGATCCCCTTCGCCGGCGCCTTCGTGACCGGGCGAAACAGGAGGTTGCGGCGCGCGAGCAGGTTCATCACCTCGCCGACGAGGGCCGACCTGTCGTCCACCACCGCGATGTCGGTGACCGGAGGCAAGTCCGGGAGCGACGCCTCGCGCACAAGGGCGAGCATGCGCCCGAGGTCGCCCAGGTCCGAAGGCTGCACCTCGAGCACCGCGTCCGCGCCGTAGGCGAACGCTTCGGCCGCGGCCAGCGCGGCGCGGCCCGCGGGAGCGTCGTAGAGGTACTGGCCGCCGGCCTTGCGCACGAAGCGCCAGCCGTTCGCGACGACCCAGGGCGTGCGCGTGGCCGAGGCCAGGGCGGCTTGCCCCTGCATACCCGGCGCGGGGAGCTTCTCCCGCGACTCGAGCGCGGCCGGGCTCAGGGGCGTGGCGGCAAAGCCGGCCGCGGTCCACGCCTCGACGGACTCGGGTGGCACCGCGATCCGCTCGATACCCGATTCTCGAAGGGTCGGCGCGGTCTCGACGGGACCTGTCCAATAAAGCGTCGGCAGCGCGGCCAGGAGAACGAGCAGGCTCACACCGAGGTCTCCCGGAGGTCGATCCGCGCCCGGTCGAAGACCCCGAGCCCCAGCTTCGAGGCGAACTCCACGTGTCCCGGCTCCCGGATCAGGATGTTCACGTTGGGGTCGAGGTCGCGTGCGCGCTCGTCGTCGGGCCGCAGAGAGGCCGGAGACCGGTCCCAGATGGAGATCGCACCCTCCGCCTTGCGCTTCTCGTCGATGATGTCGAGAAGCAGCCGGTCGATGGCGACGGGGTCGGTGCCGAAGAGGATCTGCCGGGGCTCGAACACGTAGCGGCGCGTGCGCGCGAAGGGCCCGCCATGCCACACCCCGCGCAGGCCGTCCATGATCTGCAGGACGGTGCGCGAGCGCAGGGGCTCGACCGCGGCCAGGGTCCCCACGCAGGACAGGGTGTGGGAAACGCCGTGCGAATGGGTACGCGCGACGTTCGAGAAGCTGCCATAGGCCACGTTCTTGAGGCAGCCCGTGACCCCGGTCGCGCCGTGGTCCTTCATGTTCGGGATGTTGACGATCTTGGTGAGGCGACGCGACACGAGGCGCATCAAGTTGGAGCGGGTGTCCTCCTCGCCAAAGAAGTCCGCCTCCACGTAGGTCGAGGGATCGTAGCCGCCGTTGTCCAGGCGCCGGTTCGCCGCTTCCGCCGCGACGATCTGCACACCTTCGGGCAGGCGGGGGCCGTAATCCACGGCGTCGAGCTGGTTCTGGAAGCGTTCGTAGAGGTAGATCTGCGGCGGGGTGAGCCCGACCGCGAGGAGCTGACGGACGACCTCGGCCACGATCTCGGGCGCCGAGACGACATAGGGGTGCCCGCCACAGTTCACCTTGATCCCGACGACGTCCGCGGGATCGAAGAAGCGCTTCCAGGCCTCGAGGGCCGTCGTCTCGCCGGTCAGCGAGCACATGCCGCGGGTCATCATCTCGCGCACGACGTCCGGGTCCGCGACGTCGCCGGTAGGATCCAGGCACTTCGGGGAACGGATGCTCGCCACCCGTCCCGGGAATGGCCCCGGCATCCCCGGTTGGGGCGCGGCCGCATAGGGGCTCACCACCCGGTACTTCGGCGCGGGCAGGTCGGCGGCGGCGGCCGAGGCCAGCGGCGCCGCCGTGAGCAGTCGAACGAAGGCGCGGCGATCCATGGCTTCCCCCTCCGCTTCGAAGGCTAGTATGCTCCCGCTGCGGTGGCTCTGGGTGCCGCTGAGGTGGACCGGTCCCCGGGTCTCTTGGTGGAGGAGCCTCTCATGAGTGCCTACGCAATCAGCCGTCGGAACCTGCTGAAGCGAAGCCCCCTCCTGGCCGTGCCTGCCTTGCTCGGAAAGGAAGCGGCCGAGGCCGCGGCCCCTCCGGTGGGGAGCGAGGTCTACCGGTCGATCGGAGTCCGGCCCCTCATCAACGCCCGCGGCACCTACACCATCATCAGCGGCTCGCGGATGCTGCCCGAGGTCCGAGCCGCGATGGACGCGGCGGCGCGTCACCACGTCCACCTCGACGAGCTGGCCGACGCCATCGGCGCGCGCCTCGCGGAGCTGACGCGGGCCGAGTGGGGCCTCGTGACCTCGGGCTGCGCCGCGGCCCTCACCCACGCCACCTCCGCCTGCGTGGCCGGGGGCAACCCCGACCTCCACGTGCGCCTTCCCGACCTGCGCGGCTTCGCCCGCGACGAGGCCATCATCCCGAAGCACTCGCGAAACGTCTACGACGCCGCGGTGCGCGCGGTGGGCGTGCGCGTGATCGAGGTCGGGGCCGTGGCCGAGCTCGAGGCGGCCTTTGGCCCGCGCACGGCCCTCGTCTACATCCTGGCGGGACCCGAAGCGGAGGCCGGCCCCCTCACCACGCGCGTCATCTGCGACGCGGCGAAGGCCAAGGCGGTGCCGGTGCTCGTGGACGCGGCCGCGGAGATCCTGACCGTGCCCAACGTGCACCTCGAGGCCGGCGCCACCCTCGTGGCCTACAGCGGAGGTAAGTGCCTGCGCGGGCCGCAGACCGCGGGCCTGCTCCTGGGCCGGAAGGACCTGGTCCGCGCGGCCTGGGTCCACAGCGCGCCCCACCACGGCTTCGCCCGGGCCCTGAAGGTCGGCAAGGAAGAGGCGATGGGCATGCTCACCGCGGTGGAGATGTGGATGAAGCGCGACCACGCCGCCGAGTGGGCGCAGTGGACGTCGTGGCTCGAGGCGATCGCAGCGCGGGTCAAGACCGTCGAGGGCGTGAGGACGGCAGGCGTGCAGCCCGAAGGCCTGTCCAACAAGACGCCCTCGCTGCAAGTTCTCTGGGACCCCAAACGCTTCGGCATCACCGGGCCGCAGGCGGCCCGGCATCTCTTCGACACCGACCCGCGGGTCGCGGTCTTCCCCGCGAACGTGAAGGGCGAGGCGGAGACCGGCCTTCTGGTCACGCCCTACATGCTGGCCGCGGGCGAGGAGAGGATCGTGGCCGACCGGATCGTCGCGCTGCTCAAGGATCCGCCCCGGTCGGCCGAGGCCGCGCCGGCCGCGCCCACGGCGGACCTCACGGGTCAGTGGGACGTCCGCATCGAGTACGCGGCGGGCGTCTCGAGCCACACCTTGCACCTGATGCAGAAGGGGAGCCGCCTTTCCGGCTCTCATCAGGGGGACTTCGTGTCCCGCGACCTCTCGGGCACGATCGAAGGCAACACGGTTCGCATCGCGAGCGACTACCCCGAGTCGCACGGCGACGCGCTCAGCTACACCTTCACGGGCCAGGTGACCGGCGACGAGATGTCGGGCCCGCTCGAGATGGGCGAATACCGCGCCGCCCGGTGGACGGCGAAGAGGCGGGTCCATGGCCAGGCGTAGGCCCAAAGCCGTGGCTCGACGAGCCGCCGGCCTCGCATTCCTCGTCGGCCTCGCGGGCTCCCTGTCGGCCGCGCCCAAGTACGACCTCCTCCTCAAGGGCGGCCACGTCATCGATCCTCGCAATGGCGTGAGCGGAGTGCGCGACGTGGCCATCGCCTCCGGGCGCATCGCGGCGGTGGCCGAGCGCATCGATCCCGCGGAGGCGCTGAAGACCGTCGACGTCCGCGGCCTCTTCGTCACCCCGGGCCTCGTGGACATCCACGTTCACGTCTTCACGGGCACGGGCGAGAAGGACTCGTACGCGGGCGACAACAGCGTGTACCCTGACGGGTTCACGCTGCGCGTCGGGGTGACGACCGTGGCCGACGCCGGGGGCGCGGGCTGGCGCAATTTCGACGCCTTCAAGGAGCGGGTGATCGACCGGTCGAAGACCCGCGTGCTGGCCTTCCTCAACATCGTGGGCAACGGCATGCGCGGTCCGGCATTCGAGCAGGTCCTGGACGACATGGACGCCGGGCCCACGGCCGAGACCGCGCTGCGCCACAAGGGGCTGATCGTCGGCATCAAGACCGCGCACTACGAGGGCCCGGAGTGGGCGCCCGTGGAGCGCGCGGTGGCCGCGGGGACGCGGGCCGGCATTCCGGTCATGGTCGACTTCGGAGCCAAGCGCGCCGAACGGCCCCTGGCCGAGCTCGTCACCAAGAAACTCCGTCCCGGCGACATCTACACCCACGTCTACTCGGGAATACGCGGCGAGCAGGACCCCTCGGGCCGCGTCAATCCCGGGCTCCTCGAAGGCCGGAAGCGCGGGGTGATCTTCGACGTGGGGCACGGCGGGGGGAGCTTCTCCTGGGGCATCGCGGTCCCGGCGGTGAAGGAAGGCTTCCTCCCCGATTCGATTTCCACCGACCTGCACATCGGCAGCATGAACTCGGGCATGAAGGACATGCTGAACGTCCTGTCCAAGTTCCTGGCCCTGGGCCTGTCCCTCGACCAGGTGATCGCGCGCGCGACCTCCAATCCCGCGCGGGAGATCGGACACGAGGAGCTCGGGCAGCTCGGGGTGGGGGCGCCCGCCGACGTGGCGGTCTTGCGGCTCGAGAAGGGCCGCTTCGGCTTCATCGACTCGTTTGGCGCGCGCCGCATGGGCACGGAGCGGCTCTGGTTGGAGCTGACGCTCCGCGACGGCAAGGTGGTCTACGACACGAACGGTCTCACGCGGCCGGACTGGAGCACCCTGCCCCGGGACTATCGGTCCACGGGCGATCCACGTTGGGACGGCATCTGGAGGTGAACATGGCGAATCGCAGAACGTTCCTGAAGAAGGGCCCCGTAGCCGCCGTCGCGGCGGCCGCGGTGGCCACCACGGCCACGGCCGCGGACAAGCCGGCCGACAAGCCCGTGAAGAAGGTGCTCTGGGAAGGCGGCAAGAAGCCCGAGAAGACGCCGCTCTTCAGCGGCATCGTGACCTTCGGCAACCTCGTGTTCATCTCGGGCATCGGGGCGCACTTCGAGGGCGACATCACGGCCCACACCAAGCACGTGCTGGACGAGATCCAGAAGAAGCTCGAGCTCGCCGGCTCCTCGATGGAGAAGGTCCTGAAGGTCAACGTCTACCTGAACGACCTCAAGGACTACAAGGGAATGAACGACGTCTTCCTCGGACGCTTCGGCCCCGAGCCCGGGGTTCGCACCACGATCGCGGCCGCCGGCGGCATCCCCGGCAACTCGCTGGTCGAGATCGACTGCATCGCGAGCCTCTAGGTCGAGGGCCGACTACTCGGCGCGCTTCGGGGCGCCCGTGAAGCCAGCGGCGGCGCGGAGGGCGTCGGCGTCCATCAGGTTGCCGTCCATCATCACGATGCGGGTGTGGCGGAGGTCGCCGATTCTCTGCGAGGGATCGCCCGAGGACGAGGACGAGGTCCGCGGCCTTGCCGACGGCAATCGACCCGGTCCGCGCGTCCACGCCGAGAAGCCTGGCCGGTGCGAGGGTGGCGGCGGCGAGGGCCTCGGCGGGGGTGAAGCCGGCATCGACGTAGAGCTCCAGCTCACGAACGAGCTCGAGACCCGATCCGTCGGTACCGGCCACGATCGGAACGCCGGCCTTGTGGAGCGCGGCGACGAGATCGGACAGCTTGCGGAAGCTCTTGCGATAGTCGGCGCGGGTGAGGTCCTTGGGCACGGCGAAACCGCCCTGGCGGAAGGCGCGCTCGGTGGCGGGCGGAAGCGTGCCCACGAACGGCGCGTAGGCCGGCGAGAGGTCGCCATTCTCGGGCACGAACAGGCTCTCGGCGACGACCAAGGTGGGGTCAGCCGTGATCTGCCGCCTGGCCATGGTCGCGATCAAGGACTTCATCGGCTCGGCCTCGAGGTCGACGCGGCTGGCGTAGCGGCCCGGCCCCTCGAACCGCATGATCCCGTTCGAGTGCGCGACCACCTCGTCGGGCATCGCCTGCATCATCGTGAAGTAGATGTGGGTGATCTCGTCATAGCCGGCTGAGATCGCGTCCATCGTGCGCATGCCGGCGGGGAGATGGCCGGCGACGTGGAGGCCGAGCCTGTGCGCCTCGGCGGTCGCGGCGGGGAGCCACCTGGGGTCGAACGTCCCGTAGAACTTGACCCCGGACATGCCGTCGGCCTTGGCCTGGCGAACCGCGGCGACGGCCTCGGCTTCGGAGGTCGACGACCTCCGCCGCCTGCGCGGTGTTGGGTCCCTTGCCGTCGATCAAGGTGTAGGGATAGATGCGGGGGCTCAGGAGATCGCCCTTGGCGCGCCGCGCCGCGCGCGCCTTGGTGAGTGCGGTGACGTTGCCCGGATCGCGCGCCGAGGTGATGCCCAGCGAGAGCAGCATGGGCCCGCTCGAATCGTCGCCGAAGTGCATGTGGGAGTCCCACAGGCCGGGGACGAGGGTCTGGCCCGCCCCGTCGATGATCTGCGCGTCCCTGGGCGGCGTCACGCTGGCCGCGGGGCCGACCGTCACGATCAGGCCCTTGTCGACGACCACGGTCTGGCGCTTCGGCGAAGCGGGCGCCGTCGAGGAAGGCGCGGACGTTGGTGAAGGCGACCGGCCCGGCGGGCGTCTTGAGCAGCTTGCGGACGAGCGCGGGCGAGCGCGCGGCAAGCGCGTCGTCCTGTACCTTTTCGAGAACCGGGGGTGCGGCCTCGTAGCCTTTGGGGACGAAGGAAAGCGTGCCGATCGATGCGAAGAACCGGCCGTCCTCGGTCGCCCAGACCGGGAATGGAGAGTTGCTGATCCCGGTCACCGCCCAGGCGACGAGACTCTTGCGCGAGGCGCCTTCGCCAATCGTGGCTGTGGCCAGCCTCTCGGCATGGGCGCGGCCGCCGGGGAGCAGGGCGAGTGAGTGATCGGGCGCGGCGATGAGTCGCTCGATCATCTGCTGGCCATTGGCGATGCTGAGCCCTGCGGGAAGGTAGAAGGCCGGCGTCGCATAGGCGGCCGAGCCGCCGTCGACCTGCGATTTCCACACCGCCTTGCCCCCCGCCACGTCGAACCTCTCGGCCACGTCGCCCTGCGGGCTCGTCCCGCGCAGCTCGTAGTGTGCGATCAAGTTGTCGGGGCCGAAGCGAGTCGTTTCGTCCTCCTCCCACACCTGACCGCGCAACAGCATGCTCATCCGGCCCATGTGGGCGCCGTCGGCGGAGGTCCACACGCTGCCCTCGCCATGCTTTCCCGCGGTCGACACGATGACGAACCTGCGCGCGTCGGCCGGCGGCTTGGCGAGCTCGGCCACCGGGGTTTGCGCCCAAGCCGGCGCGGCGCACAAAGCCAGGCCCAAAGCGACGTTCTTGCACATGAGACGGAGAGTACCTCCTCTCCGGTGGTCGAGGAAAATCGTCAGGAGCCCGCGACGCGATCGAGCGAGAGCCGGAGCTGCTCGAGCAGGGCCTCGCGGCCGCCGACGAAGGTGTGGCTCGTCGCCTCGATGGCGTGGAGCACGTGGTGGCCCATGTCGGGGCCGAATGCGGCTCGGGCTCCGGCCGCGCTCAGGTAGTGGTCGTGGGTGGACTGGATGACTTCGAGCGCCGGGATCGGCAAATCGGCCGGTGCTGACAGCCCACGACTCCGATCACGCCCGCGAGCAGAAGCGTCGCCCGGCCGGCATCAGGCGGAAGGCGCCGGACGGCTCCCCCATTCGACGGACCTCGCCTCGCGGTCGTAGAGGTTCTGCTCGAGAGAGTCCGCGCACCCCGTGAGGGGCGCGCCTTCGGCCACGAAGGCGACCGCCTGGGCGACGACCTCGGGATCGCGCAGCACGCGGTTGTGTCCGAGGCCGGCGGTTTCGAGGAGCCGCGCCCCCGGCCAGGCCGCGGCGATGGCCGCGCCGTCGGACAACGGCACCTCGGCATCGTGCCGGTCGTGGACGACGAGGAGCGGCTGCCTTAGCCCCGCGACCAGGGCCGGCACCCGAAGGTCGTCCCACAGGATGCCGAGGCGGCGCTCACTTCGCCGCTTCATCAAGCTCTACGACGTCGGGGTGCGATGCCCAGCCGTGCCGCGAAAGGCTCGACCCAGGCCGGTGGGTTCTGGGGCGAAGCGATGAGCACGACGCGGGTCACGGGCAGGCCGTCCCGCGCGGCCAGGGCCACCGCGGCCCCCCCGAGCGAGTGGGCCACCACGCCGTGAACCGGACCGGTGGTTTCGACCACGGCACGGAGGGCCCGGGCGAACTGAACCGCCGAGGAGAGGCCCCGGGACGATCGGCCGTGGCCGGGCGCGTCCAGGGCCACGACCGACAGGCCTCGGCTCAGGAGGGGAGGCACGAAGGACGTGAGCTGACCGGAGTGGCCACCCCAACCGTGGAGCAGCACCACGGCGGGACCGCGTCCCCATTTCCAGCCCGCCACCCGGCGTCCCTCGACCCGGAGACTAAAGCCCTCGCCACGACGGAGCATGGAATCGCCGCGCGAGCGCCGCGGACGGGGTGGCGTGAAGAAGATGCGGTCGGCCACGGAGGCGGCGAGACCGGGCGCGGTCCGGCCGAGCAGGCGCAAGGCCGTGGTCAGCAGCCCCCGCGCGCTTCGATGGTTCGCGCCCTTCTTCGTCGCCAGGCGGGGAGAAGACTCGGCCATCAGAAGGGCTCCTTCGTCTCTGCTCAGGAAGCGGCGGAGGTCCGGGGTTTGCGCGGGGGCCGGGCGGCCAGCACGAGCGCGTCGAAGGCCCGCCGCGCGCGCTCTTCGGCGCGGGGGTCGTGCAGCAACCGGCGCGCATGGTGCCAGGCCAGCATCACGCCGTAGACGTCGTGGGCGAACTGCCCGGTGTCGAGCTTCGAGCGGAAGTGGCCCTCGCTCACGGCGGAGTCCGCGACCGTCGACAGGAGCCCCAGCCATTCCTTCTGCTGCCGCACCAGCTCGCGGCGCGCGGGCCCCTCGCGGTCGTCGAGCTCCGTCGAGGCCGCGACGAACAGGCAGCCGCCTTCGAGGACGTCGGCCCGGCCCCATTCGAGCCAACGCTCGAAGAGGGCCCGCACCCGGGGCTCCCCGCGCCGCGCCTTCAGGGCGGGCCGATTGCCCAAGTTCGACCTGCCCGAGACGGACGTGAGCGATCTGGCGGCGTTTCTCCATTCCACGATCCAGTCGGTGTCGAACCGCGGGGACTACAAGATCCTCGACATCGTGGTGGGCGACGCCAAGGCCGGCGCGGCGTTCTTTTCCGGCGCCGGCAAGTGCAGCACCTGTCACTCGACCACCGGCGACTTGAAGGGCATCGGCGCCTTGTACGATCCGACCACCCTCCAGGGCCGGTTCGTCATGCCGCGCGGTGGGCCACGGCGCCGGCCCGGTGGCGGCCGCGACTTGCCTCCCTTCCTCGAAAAGGCCGCGGTCCAGGCCACGGTGAAGACGGCGGCCGGCGAGACCTTCACCGGCCCCCTGATCCTGGTCACGGACTTCGACGTGATGGTCTACGACGCGGCGACCCAGCAGCCGAGGACCTGGTTGCGTACCGACGGAATCCCCACGGTGACCCTGACGGATCCATTGCAGGCGCACGTGGACATGCTGCGCCAGTGGAAGGACAAGGACATCCACAACATGACGGCCTTCCTCGCGAGCCTCAAGTAATGCAGAGGTCCTTCCTGTACGCGGCCATCGTGCTGGGCCTGGGCGCCGTGGCCCCCGGGGCCGAAAGAGTCGCCGGGCTCGATCCCGCGCTCCTCACCAAGCCTCCGACCGACGCGTGGCCCACCTACAACGGCGACTACTCGGGCCGCCGCTTCAGCACCCTGAGCCAGATCAACGCGACGAACGTCAAGGGGCTGACCCTGGCCTGGGTGTATCGTCCGAATCCCGGGGCGAGTGGCGCGATCGTGGGCGGCGAAGGCCCGGACGCGCCGCCTCCCGGCAGCGGCGGGTTCCGGCCCGAGATCAAGTCGACGCCGCTCCTGGTGAACGGTCGTCCTCTACTTCACCATGCCCGACCACGTCTGGGCGATGGACGCGCGGACCGGCCGCGAGCGTCTGGCACTACTTCTGGAAGACCCGGGCGGCATCCACATCGGCAACCGCGGCGTCGGCATGTACGGCAACTGGCTCTACTTCCTGACGCCGGACAACTACTTCGTCTCCCTCGACGCGACGCACGGGCAAGGAACGCTGGCACAAGGAGATCGCCGACGTGAAGCGCGAGTACTTCTCGACCGCCGCGCCGCATCGTGATCCGCAACCACGTGATCATCGGCGTGGGCGGCGACTCGCTCGACGTGCCGGGCTACCTCGAATCGCGCGATCCGGAGACGGGGAGCTTCAGTGGCGCTGGTACACGACGCCCGCGGCCGGGCGAGCCGGGCGCCGAGACCTGGCCCGACGAGTACTCGATGGAGCACGGCGGCGGGATGCCGTGGCTGCCCGGCACCTACGATCCGGAGCTGAACCTCTACTACTTCGGCACCGGCAACCCGAACCCGGTGCTCGCGGGACAGAGCCGGAAGGGCGACAACCTCTGGACGGCGTCGATCGTCGCGGTGAATCCGGACACCGGCAAGATGGCCTGGTACTTCCAGGCGACGCCGCACGACACCCACGACTGGGACGCCGCGCAGACCCCGATGCTGATCGACGGGGTGATCGACGGCAAGCCGCGCAAGCTCATCGCGCAGGCCAACCGCAACGGCCACTTCTTCCTGCTCGATCGCACGAACGGCCAGCACCTCCTGACGAAGCCGCTTCATCGACTCGCTCAACTGGACGAGCGGGCTCAACGACGAAGGGCCAGCCGATTCCCGACCCGACCAAGGAAGCGAACGTGCCGGGCACCCTCGTGTCGCCGACCACCGACGGCGCCACCAACTGGCCGCCTCCGAGCTTCAGCCCCGACACCGGCCTCTTCTACGTCGGCACCATGCGGGGATTCAGCTTCTTCTACCTGACCGACACCGACCCGCGCCCGCAGGGCTGGGCGGCGGCCGAGCGCCACATCAGCGAACCTGGGCTCGGAGCTCAAGGCCATCGACTACAAGACCGGCAAGATCGCCTGGAGCAGGCCCCTGGCCCAGAGCGCGTGGGGGGACGGGGGCGGTCCGATGGGCCTGCTCAGCACCGCGGGAAAGCTTCTCTTCGGCAACGACGGCGGCGGCCACTTCGTCGCCTACGACGCGGGCACGGGCAAGCCGCTGTGGCACGCCGGGCTCGGGACCAACACGACCAACGGGCCGCAGACCTTCCTGCTCGACGGCCGGCAGTACGTGGTGGTCGGCGCGGGCGATCAGCTCTTCGCGTTCACCCTTCAGCAGTAGACGGAGGTTTTCATGTACACCCGCCGACAATTCGGCCAGATGAGCCTTGCCGCCCTCGCCCTGCCCCGTGCCCTCTCTGCCACCGCGGCCGAGGCCGGCAAGGCCGTGCGCCTCGGCGTGCAGACCTACAGCTTCCGCGAGCTGCCGCGCTCGGAGGGTGGCGACGCGGTCGACGCCATCATCAAGGCCATGACCGACTGCAAGATCACCGAGTGCGAGCTGTGGTCGCCGCAGATCGAGCCGCGGCCCGCCACCACTCCCGGCGCGCCCCGTCCCGCGCCCGATTCGCCCGAGGCGAAGAAGTTCCGCGAGGACCTGCGGGCCTTCAGGCTGCGCACGCCCCTCGCGCACTTTGCGGGGATCAAGGCCAAGTTCGACGCCGCGGGCCTGAGCGTGTTCGGCTTCAACTACTCCTTCGGCCCCACCTTCACCGACGAGGAGATCGACCGCGGCTTCGAGATCGCGCGCGCCCTGGGCGCGTCGATCATCACCGCCTCGACCACCCTCGAGGTCGCCCGGCGCGTCGTCCCCTTCGCCGAGAAGCACAAGATGGTGGTGGCCATGCACGGCCACTCGAAGGTGGACGACCCCAACGAGTTCGCCACCCCGGAGAGCTTCGCCGCGGCCATGGCCATGTCGAAGTACTTCAAGGTCAACCTGGACATCGGGCATTTCACCGCCGCCAACTTCGACGCGGTCGCGTACATCCACGAGCACCACGCGGACATCACGAACATCCACCTGAAGGACCGCAAGAAGGACCAGGGCGAGAACACCCCCTGGGGCCTGGGCGACACTCCGATCCGCGAGGTGCTGAAGCTCCTCAAGAGCAACGGGTGGCCGATCCGTGCCCACGTCGAGTACGAGTACAAGGGCCAGGGACGCCGGTCGAAGAGGTGAAGAAGTGCCTGGCCTTCGCGAAGCAAGCGCTCGCCTAGCGCGAGTGAGGGGGAGCCGACGCGCCCCGCTTTGCTTCGCGGCGGTGCTCGTCTGCGTGCTCGCGGCGGGTCGGGCCTGGCCGGTGAGCCCGCCCGCGGGGCGCCTCTACGTCACCAACGAGCGCTCGGGCGATCTGAGCGTGATCGACCTCGGTTCGCAGAAGGTCGCTCGCGACGGTCCGGCTCGGCAAGCGGCCCCGCGGCGTCCGCCTGAGCCCGGACGGCGCCATCTTTGTACGTGGCCCTCAGTGGCTCGCCCTACGCCCCGCCCGGGGTGGACGAGAAGACCCTGCCTCCGCCGGATCGATCCGCCGACGGCATCGGGGTCGTGGACGTGCGCACCCTTCGGCTCGTCAAGGTGATGCCGGTGGGCACCGACCCCGAGCAGCTCGCGGTCAGCAAGGACGGCCGGCGGCTGTTCGTCTCCAACGAGGACGCGGCGACGGTCAGCGTGGTCACCGTCGCCGACGGCAAGGTGATCGCGGCGGTGAAGGTGGGCGGCGAGCCGGAAGGCGTCGAGCTTCGCCCGGACGGCGCGGTCGTCTACGTGACCTCCGAGGAGGACGGCGAGGTCTTCGCGATCGACGCCGCGAAGGCGACCCTCATCCGCAAGTTCGCGACCGCGCCCCGCCCGCGGTCCACCGCCTTCCTGCCCGACGGAACGAAGGCCTACGTCACTTGCGAGAACGGCCACTCGGTCGCCGTGGTCGACGCGGTGCGGCACGTGCCCCTCCGCACCATCGCCCTCGTCGGCGAGAACGCGCCGCCCCATGGGCATCGTCGCGGCTCCGGACGGCCGCCACGTGTACGTCACCACCGGCCGCGGCAAGAAGGTCGTCATTCTCGACACCGCCACGGACAAGCCGGTGGCGGAGATCGAGGTCGGCCCGCGTCCGTGGGGCATCGCGATCAGCCCCGACGGCGCCACGCTGTACACCGCGAACGGCCCTTCGAACGACGTCTCCATCGTGGACGTCGCGCGCCGCGTCGTGACCGCGCGGGTCAAGGTCGGAGACAGTCCGTGGGGCGTGGCCCTCGGCCCGGCCCCGCCGCCGACGAAGTGAGCTGACCGAGCCCTGACTTCCGCGTCAGGTACTCGCTGCCGCCAAAGCTCAGGCCGCGGAGCGGTCGAGCAGGTAGTCGATCACGTCGGCCGCCGAGTAGGAAACCCGGCCGTCGGGGATGAAGCGGGCCAGGCCCGAGGCGTCGTCTCCTGCCGTCACGAGGGAGGGCTCTTGCCAGCCCCCGCGCCACTGACCAAGACCGATGGTCGCGACCAGCCCGTTGCAGACGCACTTGCGGCCCTCGGTGTCCTCGGGCTGGCCACCCTTGCGGACGTACTCCGCCACCGGCTCGGCGGGGCACCGCTGCCGACGGTCCCGTCGGCTCGGCGATACAACTCGCGCAGGTAGCCGAGATCGCAGCGCCGCTCACGCGCTGCGTACACGGCCCGATCGGAAAGGCGTGCCCGCGAGTGCCACCTTGAAGGGATATCCCGTCGGGACGCCTGGGGGTCGGTGAACACTGACACCCCGGTTGTACGGGCCTCTTGGAGCACCCGCGTGCGCAGCAGGGATCGGCCCCGGATTCCTCGCAGAAGGCGAAGGCGGTGCCCACGGATCCCGGCCGCGCCTCGCGCAGGGCCTGCCGCAGGCGCTCCGGAGTTGCGTACGAGCCGGCCAGCCAGAAGGGCAGTCCCAGGGCACGGATCTTCGCCAGATCCACTTCGTCCCGCGGGCCATAGACCGGGCTCGCCGTCGGCTAGCATCATCGGACCACGCGGCGGCGCATCGTGCCTACGCGCTGGGCCCTTCCACCCACGAAGCCGTCCACGCCCGCGGTTCGTCGGGCCAGGCTCACGGCGAGTGTGGCCGAGGCGATGATCGCCAGGAAGCGAGGCCGCCGCAGCGTGGGTGGGGCCTGAGCCAGGATGTCGAGCGGCAGCAAAGCGCAACTCGAAAGGCTCGTCGGGGCCGGCATGCGTGACGTGGAGGGGAAGCGCCACCGGCTCATGGCGCACGAGACAGTCGAGGAGTTCGGGGATGTCGCGGTGGATCCCGACCAGGACGTAGTCGACGCCGGCGAGCAAGGCGCCGTACAGGGTGGCGGGAGTCGGCACCTGGATCTTCTCGAGGATGTGATCCCCACTCGCCCCGGGTGGCCTTCCTTGGCCAGGAACACCTCGACGAACCCGCCCACCACCGCAAGCTCTTGGCGGGTCCGCGTGGGCGCGGCCGTGAACATCGGCAGGTTAACGAGGGACTGTCCGTGGTCCGCTGCCCCGGGGACGAAATCGGTCCTTAGGATGCGCTCGGCCGCTACGCGGGTCCGAAGGTGCGGATCGCCCGTCGAAGGTCACCGTCGGGGTCGCCGAGCTGAAGCCGGCGCGCCAACACGATGTCGAGCGCCGTTCCGGAGACGACGCCGAACTGCCCGACGAGGTGGAGACCGCCCGCGCCAGGCGCCACCCGGAGACAGCGATGCGCCATGCCTCCCTGGATGATCCTCGGTCTCGTGCAACGGAACCGCCAGTTTTCAACGACTCGAAGGGGGATGCGTCGGCGAGTAGCACTCGCACTCGTGATTGCGTCTGTTGGGCGAGTGACATTACACAACTGTGACAATGCCATCCGCCATGCAGGAGTTAAAGAAGAAGCAGCCACTAGACCCTCCCCGCGGTCACCGGCGAGCGGCGTTGCCGTGCCGGGCGGCCGCGCCCTGCTCTTGCTCCTCGCCCCGAGGGCGGCTTGTTCGCTTCCCGCGGGCGGCGTATCCTCCGACCCTCGCAACTTGCAGAAAGGATGCCGGAGTGAGGCCACGGTCCCCTGCCCTGCTGCTGGTGCCATGGCTCGTGGCCTGTGGAGACGGCGTGGGTCCCACGACGCCAACGCCCCAGCCTTCCTCCTGCTCGGCGTCGACGGATCAGGTGTCCTTCATCCCCGGACAGCCCGTTCCCTCGCCCGCTCAGGCGACGGCCTGCCAGTCCAACGCCCGCCCTCGCATCGAGAATGTCGTGACCTTGAAGCGCGACGGTGGGTTACAGGTGGACTACTCGTTTGTCGACCCCGACGGTGAGGCCGTTTGCGGTTTCGTCTTCATGAACCGGCCATTCGGTGGGGGGTGTGGCATCGCGGGAAGCGTGTTTGACAATTCGGTTTCGTTCCCGGTCGCGGTGCGAATCGTGGCCTGGGATAGCCGGGGATGCCTGGCCGAATCGGTTTGTCGCACCGTGCGCGTAGCCGCGGGGCCGGTCCGCGGGGGGGCGCCCTGGGCCCGGCCCCGCCGCCGTCGAAGTGAGTTGGCCGAGCCCTCTGACGTCCGGTCAGTACTCGCTGCCGCCCAGGTGCTTTGGAGTGCGCGACGCCGTGGGTTCCGCTTCGGCGTCCGCATTCTGGGCCGCCTTCTCGGCCGCTACCCGCCGTTTGTACTCGTCGAGCATGGTCGCCGTAGCGGTGGCGCCGCAGCGGGTCGTGCCCAGGTCGCGCACGTGAATCAGCGTGTCGAGATCCCGCACTCCGCCCGCGGCCTTCACCTGCACGCGCTTGGAGGTCGACAGGCGCATGAGCGCGAGATCGTGCTCAGTGGCGCCCTCGGTAGGAGTACCTTCCGTCCGGGCCTTTCACGAACCCGTAGCCGGTCGACGTCTTCACGAAGTCGGCGCCCGCCCGATCGCAGATCCGACACAGCTTCTTCTTGACCGCGTCATTCGGAAGAAAGTCGTTCTCGAAAATCACTTTCACGATCGCCCGCGCCTATGTGCCTCGCGCACGACCGCGCGGATCTCCTTCTCGACGTACGCCCAGTCGCCCGAAAGCGCCTTGCCGACGTTGATGACCATGTCGATCTCGGTGGCGCCGTCGCGACAGGCGCGCTCGGTCTCGTAGCGCTTGGCTCTCGGTGGTGCTGCCACCGTGAGGGAATCCGACGACCGCCCCGACCGCGACGCCGGTTCCCTTCAGCAACCCCGCCGCCATCTTCACGGCGTACGGCTTGATGCACACCGCGGCGACCTTGTACCTCTTCGCCAGCCGACAACCCGCCGCCAGTTCCCGGTCGGTCATCGTCGGATGCAGCAGCGAATGGTCGATCATCCCGGCCAGCTCTTCGTAGCTATAGCGCATGGACCCCCTTCTTGGTCTTTGGGCAAAGACAGTAGACCACGGGACGCAAGAAGTTCAGGCGCGAGCTGGGTAGCCGGCTTCGGTGAGGATCTCTGCGACCACCTTGCTGACGTCGCGGTCCCCGAAGCTGCCCCGCACGCAGAAGCCGGCGGGGGCCAGGGCCCGAACCCGCCACTCGTCGCCCTCGCGGCGCACGCGCACTTCGGACCGGGGCACACCGCTTCCTCGATCTGGCGCTCGAGGTCGGACGCGTCCTCCGGCCGGCTCTCTTCCGGCACCCAGCTCACGGTCGCCACTCGAGCGCCTAGTTGCGCGAGCCGAGCGCCACCGCGATGCGCCCGTAGGCCGCAAGCGGGTTGCCGGGGATGGCCGAGTAGCCGCTGAAGCCGCGCGTCTCGTACTCGCGGTCGGTCAGGTTCTTGAGGTTCAAGCTCGCGGTGATCCGGCCTTTCGTGTACGAGGCCATGGCGTCGAGCAGGAAGTAGCCCGCGACCGCGAACTCGTCGTTCTCCGCGACGAACTGCTCGCTGACGTAGCGCGCCCCCAGGCCGAGGTTCAAGCCCTTGCCAATGCGCTTGCTCGCCCACAGGTTCAGGATGTGGCGCGGCGCGAAGGCCGGGGTGTTGCCGGAGCGATCGACCACGGCAAAGGCGGGCGGGTCGAGAGCGATCTGGATGCTTTCGGCGAAACGCGTCAGCTCGGAGTCGTTCCAGCCATACGCGAAGGTGGCCGA